>CAXXKE010000003.1:0-1642732 GCA_963674845.2 Candidatus Krumholzibacteriia bacterium
GAGGTGGCCATCCTGGCCATGGGCAAGGTGCAGGACAAGGCGGTGGTGCGCGACGGCGAGATCGTCATCCGCAAGATGCTGCCGCTGACCCTGGCCTTCGATCACCGCATCGCCGACGGCGCCGACGCCGCCCGCTTCGTGGCCGAGCTTGTGCGCCAGCTGAGCGATCCGAACCTTTTGCTGCTGGAAACCTGAGAAACCTGGAGAAGGAGAACCTGTCATGGTGATGGGAAGTTTGCGTGAAGAGACCCAGGTGGTGGTCATCGGCAGCGGGCCCGGCGGTTACGTGGCGGCCATCCGCCTGGCCGACCTGGGCAAGGACGTCATGCTCATCGAGAAGCGCGACCGCCCCGGCGGCACCTGCCTGCTGGAGGGCTGCATCCCCAGCAAGGCCATGATCAACGCCGTCGAGGTGAAGGAGGCCGCCCTGGCCGCCGAACAGTTCGGCCTGAAGTTCAGCGGGATGGAAGTGGATCCGGCGGGCCTGCGCAAGTTCACCGACGGCGTGGTGCAGGGCCTGAGCGACGGCATCAAGAACCTGCTGAAGCGCCGCGGCGTGACCGTGCTTTCGGGACACGCGCGCTTCACCGGCCCCACCAGCCTGAGCCTGGAGGGCGGCGAGGTCAGCGGCGTCGATTTCGAGCAGGCCGTCATCGCCACGGGCAGCAGCCTGAATCGCCTGCCCGAGGGCATCGTCCCCTCGGTCTGGTCCAGCGCCGACGCCCTGAAACTGCCCGAGGTGCCCGGCAGCCTGCTGGTGGTGGGCGGCGGCTACATCGGCCTGGAGATGGGCCTGGTGTACCAGGGCCTGGGCAGCCAGGTGTCGGTGGTGGAGTTCTCACCCCGCCTGCTCATGGGCGCCGACCAGGACCTGGTGGACATCATGGTCAAGCAGGTGAGCGAGCGCCTCGGCGAGATCATGGTGGAAAGCAAGGTCAAGAACATCGCCGAGGCCGACGGCGGCGGCTTCGACGTGGAGATCGAGCACGAGGGCGCCGTCTCCACCAAGCACTACGACCGGGTGCTGGTGGCCATCGGGCGCCGGCCCAACACCGACGATATCGGCCTGGAGAACACCAAGGTGCAGGTTGACGAGCGCGGCCACATCGTCAAGGACGAGATGTGCCGCACCGCCGAGCCCACCATCTACGCCATCGGCGACGCCGCCCAGGGCCCCATGCTGGCCCACAAGGCCAGCCGCGAGGGCAAGGTGGCGGCCGAGTCCATCGTGGACGGCGACGCGGCCATGGACAACCGCGCCATTCCCGCCGTGGTGTTCACCGATCCCGAAATCGCCTGGAGCGGCCTGACCGAGCGCGAGGCCGAGGAGCAAGGTCTGGCCGTCAAGGTGGGCAAGTTCCCCCTGAGCGCCCTGGGCCGGGCCCGCACCCTGGGCCGCACCGACGGGCTGGTGAAGGTCATCGCCGATGCGGACACCGACACCATCCTGGGAGTGGGCATCGTGGGCCCCATGGCCAGCGAGCTCATCGCCGAGGGCACCCTGGCCATCGAGATGGGCGCCACCCTGGAGGACCTGATGGTCACCATCCACCCCCACCCCACCCTGAGCGAGGCCATCATGGAGGCGGCCGAGGTGGCGGCGGGCGAAGCGGTGCACGTCAATCCCCCGCGCAAGGTGCGCTGACCCGAAAGGCGCATGAGTTGGAAGACCTGGCCACCAGACCCTACGATTTCGACGACGCGATGATGGAAGCGACCCGGGGCGACGGCCAGCCCCGGGTTCGCGTTTATGCCTGGGAAGATGTGGCCGTGGTCATCGGCCGGGGCGGCAAGCAGCATCTGGAGCTGGACCGGGCCGCCATCGCGGCCGACCGGGTGCCCCTGTACAAGCGCCCCGGCGGCGGGTGCGCCGTGGTGCTGGACCCGGGCAACGTCATCATCAGCCTGGCGCTGCCCCTGCCGGGCATCGGCGGCATCACCAGCGCCTTCGCGGCCATCAGCACCTGGCTGGCGGGGCATCTGGCCGCGGTTGGTGTGCCCGGAGTGCGCCAGGAGGGCGTTTCCGACCTGGTCATCGATCAGGAGGGAACTCCCCGCAAAATCGGGGGTTCGTGCGTTTTCCGAACAAGAGGATTGCTTTACTACAGCACCACCCTGCTGGTAAACCCTGACCTGGATCTCGTGCATCGGTACCTGCCCCACCCCCCCCGGGAGCCGGAATACCGTGATGGACGATCGCACAGGGATTTCATGGGCAATTTGGCCTTTGCGGAGGAAATGGATTTCCGTAAGATTCCGGAGCAAAAAGAAAGGCTGGTCCAGGACCTGACCCGGGCCATGGAGAACTCCCTGAAAACCCTTACATTGATCTAGGGGTTGCATTTAGACAATTGCAATGAAAGGGATTAGTTCTTTTTTGTTGATATTGTGACCGGTGTTCGCGTTATACTGGGTTACGGGGAATGGAGACAGCCTTATTGATGCCAGGAATGGAGTCCTGCAAAACCTGGGGGAAGTTAAAGGTGACAATCGTGGATTCTCCGGTTCAAACAACCCGGCTATTAATCGTCGACGACCATCCACTGGTCCGCTCGGGAATCAAGGCCATCATCCAGATCGAGCCCGACCTGGAAGTCTGTGGCGAGGCGGAGGATCACTACTCTGCCCTGGACGCCATCGCCGCCCTGAAACCGGATATCGTGCTGGTGGACATCAGCCTGAAGAACAGCAACGGGCTTAACCTGCTGAAGGATATTTCCCAGCAGTATCCGGACATCATCACCCTGGCCGTTTCCATGCACGATGAGTACACCTACGCCATCCGCTGCCTGAAGGCCGGCGCCAAGGGCTACATCATGAAGCAGGAGGGTATCGAGAAGATTCGCGATGCCATCCGCTGCGTGCTGGGCGGCAAGACCTACCTGAGCGAGGAAATGACCCAGAACGCCGTGGAACAGTTCGGCCCCGGCCGCGCCATGCCCGGCAGTTCGCCCGTCGAGGCCCTGAGCAACCGCGAGCTGGAGCTGTTCCAGCTGACCGGACAGGGCAAGGAAATCGCCGAGATCGCCGAGATCATGAACATCAGCCCGCGCACGGTGGAAGTGCACCGCTCCCACATCAAGAAGAAGCTGGGACTGCGGACGAGCACGGACATCTTCCAGATGGCTTATGACTGGTTGAGGCAGAACGGGATGCAGCCCTGACGGGTTCGGCCCAAGAGGATGAGTTCAGCGCAAAAAGGCCACCCGACAGAGGTGGCCTTTTTCTTGCGGCGCCAGGAAGGGCGGCCCCATCCTTGGCCAGGTGAATCCCCCGCCGGCTATTTGAGCAAGGTCAGCGTGAGCTGGAGCGCGCAATCGGCCGCCGTGACCCGGGCGAAGTACACGCCACAGTTCAGGTCGATGGGTTGCCAGGTGACGGCGCGCGGCCCCGGCTCCAGGGATTTGTCCAGCACCATGCCCACCTGCCGTCCCCGCACGTCGAAGACCTCCACCTTCACCGGCACCTTGCAGTCCGCCGGGCCCTCCACCTCGAACAGGATGCTGGTGGTGGGATTGAAGGGATTGGGCGTGGCGCGCAGGTTGTCCACCCCCACCACGGGAGCGGCCTGGACCGGGGCGACGAGGGGTTGGGCGATCAAGAGGAATCCGAAGCAGATAAGCAGAAGAATACGGTGAAAAGTCATGATAGACCTCCTCGGGAATCGGGCGGCGGTCGGTCACGCCAGCCGGGTGACCGGGCGAACCGCGCCCCATGTCATGGTGACGATTCTCAAGGGGTAGCAACGGGTGGCGGCATCACCCCCTCGGGTAGGATGGGGCGAGGGGCGAGCTCGGCGTCCACAAGAAAGGCGGGCAAGGTCAACGGACCGTCTCCACCTGCTGGGCGGGTTCCATCTGGCCGGGAGCCATGCCATCAGGAGCCATGCGTTCGGGCGCCGATTCGGTGGGCAAGGAAACCAGCACGAAGCCCAGGACGATGAACAGCATGACGGCCAAGATACGTGCGATGTTCCTGGTCAAAAAAATCCCTCCTCGAACAATCCCACACACCGGCAACCTGAAGATGAACGAAAGCAGGGCCTTGTCTCGATACCGGTGTCGTGCAGTCTGGCGAACCTGCGGGCAGGTTCAGGTGCGAATCACGAGAAGTATCAAGAAGCCTTGCCTTCACCTCCGGGGGTGCGTGCCGTTCGAAGAGGTTAACGAAATGACTGTATCAGATGGTCGATTGCGATGCAACAAGGAAGTGCAAGGAAGGACAAGAAATCATCGGGAACCGCCACAAAGCACAGCATACCAACAAAAAAGCCGCCCCCTCGCGCTGAGGGGGCGGCCGCTCGCGTGGCGCCGGCAACCGATACGGATCAGTTGCCGGTGCTGTTCTTCAGGTACTTGTAGAAGTCGCCGTCCGTGCTCAGCACAAGGCTGCTGCCCTGGTCCAGGCTGGTCTTGTACGACTCCATGGTCTTGAGAAACTCGTAGAAGCTGCGGGTGCCGGCGGTGCGGTTGTAGGCCTCGGCGTAAACCTTGGTGGCCTTGGCGTCGGCGTTACCCTTGATCTCCTGGGCCGTCCGGTAGGCCTCGGACTGGATGCGCTTCAGCTCCCGGTCCATCTCACCGCGGATGCGGTTGGACTCGCCCTGTCCCTCACTGGTGTAGCGGTCGGCGATGCGCTTGCGCTCGGCGATCATGCGCTCGTTCACCTTGCGCTGCACCTCGGCGGTGTAGTTGATGCGCTTGAACTCCATGTCCAGGATCTCGATGCCCAGATCCTTGGTGCGCTCCTGGCTGTTGGCCAGGATCTCGCGGCGGATGTCGTCCCGCCCGCGCTGAATATCAACCAGCAGCACCTCGTCTTCCGGCAAGCCCTCGGTCATGACGGCCTCGCGGTTGGTGTTCCGCACCACCTCCACCAGGTCGTACTTGGCGATGGCGTTGCGGGTTTCGCCGTCCAGGATGTCGTCCAGGCGCGTCTGGGCGCCCTGCTCGTTCTTCAGGCGCTGGAAGAACAGCAAGGGGTCGGTGATGCGCCAGCGGGCATAGTTGTCCACCCAGATGAAGCGCTTGTCACGGGTGGGCAGCTCGTTGGCGTCGCCGTCCCACTCGAGGAAGCGCTTCTCGAAGCGATGCACATGCTGGATGAAGGGCAGCTTGAACTTCAGGCCCGGGGTCACCACGGGGTCGCCCACCGGTTTACCGAACTGGGTGATGATGACCTGGTGGGGCTCCTTGACCACGTACAGGCTGTTGCCCACAGCCAGGAGCACGATGAGGCCCAGGATGATGACAGGTAAGAACTTGTTCATGCTACTTACCTCCCTGCTGCTGCATGGCATTCAGGTTGAGCAGGGGCAACAAGCCCTTCACGTCCTCGTCCACGATGATCTTGCTTTGCACCTTGGGCAACACCTCGTTCATGGTCTCGAGGTACATGCGGGTGCGGGTGATCTCGGGAGCGGTGGCGTAAGCCTCGTACAGGGAGGTGAACAGGGCCGAATCACCCTGGGCGCGGTTGACGCGGTCCAGGGCGTAACCCTCGGCCTCCTGGATGGCCTGCAGGGCCGTACCGCGGGCCCGGGGAATGGCCTTGTTGTACTCGGACTGGGCCTGGTTGATGAGCGTCTCCTTGGTCTGCTGAGCCTCGTTGACCGAGTTGAAGGAAGGCTTGACCGGGTCGGGCGGGTTCACGTCCTGCAGCACAACCTGCTCCACCTTGATGCCGGTGTTGTACTTCTCGCACAGCTCCTGCAGTTCGACTTCCACTTCCAGGGCCACCTCGGCGCGGCCCTCGGTGATGACCTCGTGCACGGTGCGGTCACCGACGACCTTGCGCATGACGGCCTCGCTCATGTCGCGGAAGGTCTTGTCCACGTTGCGCACCTGGAACAGGTACTTGTAGGGGTCGACGATGCGGTACTGCACCACCCACTCCACCACGGCGGCGTTCAGGTCGCCGGTGAGCATGGCCGCTTCCTCGCGGTAGGGCTTGGTGGAGTACTGGCTCTGGATGCCGGCCCGCACGGTGCGGTAGCCGAACTCGGCCTTGAGCTGGCGCTGGATGGGCACCTTCAGGACCGACTCGACGCCCAGGGGAATCTTGAAGTGCAGGCCCGGTTCGGTGCTGCGCACGTACTGGCCGAAGCGCAGGACCAGACCCGTTTCCTCGGGGTCGATGGTGTAGAAGCTGGTCAGGACGAGAACCAGGACCAGCACGCCGCCGAACATGTACCGGAGCACATTGAAGTTCAGCTGGGGCAGCTTGATCTCGGGAATCTGCGGTCCCTGATCGCCTCCCACATTGCGGGGATCGTTCATGCGTAATCACTCCTTCGTGAGGGGTGGATGGTCTGACGACCGTTGATAGCGCATCGTCAGGACTGTACACGGTATGCCCACAGAATAGAACAACTTGTGTGGGGTGGATACCCGGATGGGGGCGGTTTTATTCGGATAAACGGAAGAGGGCCTCGGCGTTGCCGGTGGTGGCGGCGGCCACCTCGGCCACGGGCAGGCCACGCAGGGCGGCCAGGGCGGCGGCCACGTCGGCCACGTGGGCGGGTTCGGTGTCGGCGGGCAGCACCCCGTCCAGGCCGATGGAGGGGGCGTCGGTCTCCAGGACGATGCGCTCGAGGGGCAGGGTGGCGGCGGCCCGGCGCACCTTGCGGGCGTTGGGGCGGGTGATGGCGCCGCCCAGACCGATGTGCAGGCCGGCGTCCAGGAAGCGGCGGGCCACCTCGGCGCTGCGGCTGAAGGCGTGCAGCACGCCGCGCAGGCGGCCGCCGTGGGCCTGGACGGCGGTGAGCAGTTCTTCGAAGGCGCCGCGGCAATGCAGGATGACGGGCAGGTCCAGGTCGACGGCGGCGGCCAGCTGGACGGCCAGGAGGCGCTGCTGGTCGGCCAGGGAGGCGCCGGGGGCGGTGAGGTCGATCTTGGTGTCCAGGCCGATCTCGCCGATGGCCACCAGGCGGCGGGGGGCGGCGGTGGGGGCGGTGTGGCCCGCCGCGTCTATATCGGCCGCGTCCTTGGTGGCCGCGTCCTTGGCGGCCGCGTCCTTGGCCGCTTGCTCGGCCAGGCGGGCGGCCAGGGCCAGGCCTTCCCCCGGGGGAACCTGGGCGGCCACCCAGGGGTGGATGCCCAGGGCGAAGTGGATGACGGGAGCAGGGCGGATGGCGGGAGAATGGCGAATGACCTGGGCGCTGGGGTCGGCCGGGAGGTTGGAGCTTGGAAATCGGCCGTTTTGTTTGCCTACCAACACGTCGGGCGAAGGCGAGTTGGCGGGGGTTGCGGGGGAATTGGGGGCCTTATCCAGCAATGTTGGCAGGGCAACAATAGGGGCCCACGAGGCGTGGTCGTAGGCCGGGACGATGACCCGCCCCACCCCCCGGGCCGCGGCGCGGGCCAGCACCGCCGCCGGGTCGTCTCCCAGAGGCGGCATGTTCAGGTGGCAGTGGGTGTCAATGAGGGTCATGGCGCCTCGTCCCCGGAATTTGCGGGCAAGATCGGATTCTCGAAGAAGAACTTCACGTAGCTGGTGCTGCGGCAATCGTGGGATACCAGGCTGCGCGAGCCGACGTTGTTCACTTCCAGCAGGTCCACCGAGTCCAGGGCGCCGCAGGTCTCGGTGCCCTCCAGCCAGGCCGAGAAGCTGAGCAGGGAATGGTTGGTGGCGGGCACCGCCCCGCCCGAGGCCTGGTAGCGCACGCCGGTGTCGTCGAAGTGCCAGATCTCCATGCGGGCCGACCAGCTGTCCACCTGGCTGAACCCGGCATCCACCCGGACGTCCAGCATGCCGGTGAAGCGCACCGCGCCGTCATCGATGGTGCTGTCCCAGGCGGCGGTGAAGTGGCCGTCGGTGAAGTCGCCGTCCACGTTCCAGATGTTGATCTCCTGGTTGATGGTGCTGGAGTCGTCGTTCCAGAAGGCGTCGCACTGCAGGTGGAAGGACAGGCGCGGGTAAGTGTACACCGGCGCGGCGGTGCGCACCCGGGCCTGCAGGGTGACGGAGCGCTCGCCGTCGTAGTCGGGCCCCTGGAAGCGAGGGTTGGACACCAGCACCAGCAGCTGGTCGTACAGGTTCTGCAGCATGGCCGGATCCCACAGGGTGAGGCTGCCGGTGCCATGGTCAACCAGCTCGCGCAAGCCGTCGGCCTTGACGCCCAGCACGGAAACACCGCAATCGGCCTGCTCGGTCCACAGCACCAGGCGGTGCAGGGAACTCCAGTCGGCATTGTCCAGGTTCAGGGTGGCCAGCCGGCCGCTCAGGTCGGGCATGGTGCGGGTCAGGGTGCCCGTGGTGTCGGCAGCGGTGGCCACGGTCAGTAGGGTGGGCCGCGGCTGGGTCTGGATGACGGGCCAGGTCACGTCGCTGTAGATGTGGCCGCGCAGCAGATCTTCCAGGATGCGCGGCCATTGCCCGGCAATGTCGATGGTGGTGGCGGCCTGCAGGGCGGCGGCGGCGTGGGTGCCGGCGGCAACGGCCTCGTAGGTGGACTGGATGAAGTTGTCGGCGGAGGGCTCGTGGAGGAACAGGTAGCGGATGAGCGAGGACACGCCGTAGCCGTGCTCGCCCCAGGTCAGGCCCTCGCGCGGGCTGAGCAGGCCGTTGAGCAGCTCCAGCTCGTGGCCCAGGCGGGCCGCCGAAGGGTAGCCCTCCTGGGACGAGAAGTAGTTCTCCATGTGGACGGCGGTGGCCTCGTCCAGCCAGCGGTGAACGGGACCGGAGGCGCCGCGCTCCAGGACGGAGCGCGGGTCGTAGAAGTACTGGCAGAAGTGGAAGAGCTCGTGGCCCACGATGCGGGGCAGCTCGATAACGTCGCCCGCCGCGTTGGGGTTCAGGGTCAGGCTGCCCCCCAGGCTGCGCGGGTCGGGGCACCAGAAGCCGCCGTAGGCCAGAGGCTGCACGTTGACCTGGATGGGCCAGGCCGTGAACCCGGCCTGCTCGTAACCCATGAACTGGTACAGGTCCAGGGTGTTCTCCAGTTCCTGGGCCAGGAGCTGGATCTCCAGGTCGCTCATCTGGCTGGGCCGGAAGGTGATGGAGAAGCGGCCCTGGGAACTGAGAGCGCTGCCCACGCCGTTGACCACGGTGATGCGCAGGGGGGGCGCGTCGTCCTTGTCCGGGCCGGCGGAAGCGAGGGCGGCGCTTGTGGTGGCGGTGGCGGCGGCGCGGGTGGATGCGTTCTTTCGGCCGGCGGGAGAAGGGCCGGCAATAGAAGGGCCGGACAGGGGCAGGTCGCACAGGGCCCAGCCCGCCGAGTCGGCGCAGGCCACCATTCGCCAGGTCAATTCCTGGCGGCCCAGGCTGGGCACGTAGCCGGTCTGGCCCACCATGGCGTACAGGGAGTCGCCGCCGGCGGCTTGGTGGCGCAGGCGCAGGGGAATGTCCCGGTCCAGGCCCAGGGGCAGGCCCTCGATGCGGTAGACCGCCGCCACCTGGGCGTCGGGCTGGGTGGAGTCCTGGTCCTCGGCGAAGAGGCTGAGGGTGGTGCCGGCGGGCAGCTGGCCGGCGGGGACCAGGAGCTGGAAGTCGTCGTGCTGCCAGAGGCCGCCGTCGGGGCCCAGGGTGATCTGGCTGAGGGCGGTGGGCGGCGGCGGGGTGACGGGTGAGGAGGAGTCGCCGCCGCAGGAGGACAGGAGGAGGGGGAGGAAGAGGGATAGGGTCAGGGAGAGGGTCAGGGAGAGGGACAAGGAGAGGGATAGAGGCAAGGACGGGAAGAGGGCGGGGCGCCGGGGATGGCCGGAGCGGTTTATATGGCCTGACGGGCGCGAAGAACGAGTGGTGCTGTGCATGGTATCCCCCGTTTTGAGCGATGTTGCGGGACCTGTCCCTCCAGGTCCGGGATGGCCAAGGGCGAGATGGCCAGTGCCAAGTTGGCCAGTGGTTTTGGGGGGGATTCTAGCACAGGGAGCAGCCAGCCCGTTCACGGAAAGCTGCCCCCTGTGCCAGAAATCAGAACCCGAAGGTGTGCTTGTCCCCCCGTCTGGGCAGGCGGAAGCTGTTGGTCCCGATCCCCTGGCAGATCATTCCCAGGACATGGGGGGCGATCCGATCATACAGATCTCCCGCCTGGGAGCGAATCCATTCCTCGGTGGCGTCTCCCACCAGCAGCACCGTTTGGGGGGCCACGGTGTAGTCCTTCAGGCTGGGGTGGCGGGTGAACCCCTTCAACAGGCCCAGGCGTTTCTTGATCTGGTAGACCTTCTCGTAGTGGGCCTTCCACGCCTCGCGGTTCTTGCTTTCGGCGAGGAACCGGCCGTACTCGGTGAGCTGGGACACGATGCCCCCGGGCCGGTCAACGTTCTGGGGCTGGATCCGCGGGTCGTTGCGGGTCTTCAATTCCACCAGGACGATCTGCCGCGAGTCCCTGTCCACCCACACCAGATCGATGCGGCGGGTTTGCCCCTGCTTGTTCTTCGCGCTGACCTTGTACTCGTACTCGGTGTCGATGAAGAATCCGTTGCGGCGCGCCGAATTCAGCTGGTCGGTGACGTAGCGCCCCTGAATGGCCTTCTCGGACTGACGGGGAAAGTGGCTGCGGATGCGCTTCTTGATGCGCTTCAGGGCCGCGGGCGCAAAATCCTGCAGGTCGATGATCCCCGGGTTGTCGATGCGGGCCTGCGAGCCGTTCAGATCCACGGAGAGGTACTTACCCTCGCCCTGGAGAGGCACATACTCGGGGTGGATGGTGGCCTGGAATCCCCCTTTGTGGGACAGCCGCAGAATGGACCCGCCGTTGTAGTAGATGTTGATGTAATTGTCCTTGCGGATGTCGCAGTAGGTTTCCTTGTCCGCCTTGAGGTTCCGCCACCAGGCGGGGTCCTGGGCTTCCAGGGCGGCAAAGAGCGGATGGTCTTCCCTCAGCCTGGACTTCATGGGTCTCTCCCCCAGTTGTGGCTCAAAAACATTCTGAAATATCCGAAAACTCCCACAAGGCCATTATTCCCCAAAAGATCGGGTTTGTCACATGCTGTCCCTCAAGGAACTTCTGGAACTCAAGGGCCTGGATTGCTCGCGCTCCCGGTCCATCAAGCTGGTCCGCCACAAGGACAAGCGCGTGGATGTGGAGGCGCTGCGGCGCACCGGTCACCTGGAGACCTACCAGCGCATCCAGGGCTCGCCCATCTTCAACTGCGAATACGTGGTGTCGTTCATGGGGTTGGATGGAACGCAGGCGTGCTTGCTGGGCGTGTTCCGGGTGGGCGGGCACCGGGCGGTGCAGCCTGCGGACCTCGCCGACCTGCCCTGCCGGGATCTGGTGGGCCCGGCGGATCTGATCTACGACCTGGAAGAGGTGCCCGGGTTCGAGGACTTCAAGGACCGCCTAGTCATCGACTGGGGTGGCAACGCCATTTCCTGGCACCAGTGGCTGACGGATAAGCCGGTGGTGGAGATAATGCCGGAGGGGCGCCGCCAGCCTTTCCCCGGATACCTGGATTTCGTGCTCCCCTTCACCGAGCTCAAGACCATCTGCGAGAATCCTTCATCCAACAAGGACTGGCACCAGGCCCTGGCCGCGGTGGCGGGAATCTACCTCATCGTGGAGGAAAAGACGGGCCTGCAGTACATCGGTTCGGCCTACGGAAAGGACGGGATCCTGGGGCGGTGGATGAACTACGCCAGGACCGGGCACGGGGGCAATGCGGAGCTGAAGCGGGTGCTGGCAGAAGGCCGGTGCGTCAGGGAGAATTTTCGGTTCACCATTCTGCGGACCCTGCCCAAGGCCCTGACCATGACGGAGGTTGTGGAGCATGAGTCCAGGTACAAGGAAAAGCTGGGGACGCGGGCATTTGGGTTGAATTTGAATTGAGGGGGGGGAACGGGGGCGTTGAAAAAGTACTCCGAAATCACCTCGTCACCAACGGCGCCGAATAGAACAGGCAGCCTCTGGCCTCAGGCACGCACTTCTGCATCATGACGACCAGTGGAGGGACGACCGCCAGGAAAGCCTTGTTGCTGAAACAGGTGCGCCGGGACCGGACGAGGCAATTGAGCAGTTGGATACAGGGCGGGCCCCGGAGCAAATTCCGGGGCCCGCGTTCGTTCACCAGGGATTGTACCGGCCGATTCCGATCACTTGATCAGGGTCATGCGCCGCACCGCCTGGTTCCTTCCCGCCTGCAAGCGATAGAAATACACCCCTGAGGACACGGTCTGGCCGCTGTCATCCTGTCCGTTCCAGACCACGGCGTGGTGGCCGGCTGACATACGCTGTCCACTGCACACGCTGCGGACACTTCCGCCGCGCAGGTCGTAAATTTCCAGGGTGACTTCGGCCGCTTCGGGCAAGCCGAAGGCGATCGTGGTCATGGGGTTGAAGGGGTTGGGATAGTTTCCAACCGAGAAAACCCTGGGGATCTCTTCCGTCGGCACCGCCGAAGCAGCGCTCCCCTCGGTCACGACCAGGCGCCTGCCGACGTTAACGTTCTTGATGCCCTGCACCAGTCCCGATGGCCACTTCACAGTGACGTCGACCCTGGTCCAGGTGCCCAGGCCGAAGCCCACAGTGTGCGGGCTCTGGCTGAGATAGCTGCTGCCGGAGCTGACCTCACGGCAATAGCGCTCGGCACCCGCATCGACTTCAATTCGAGCTCCCACCCCGTGAGAATTCGACAGAACTCCCACCAGCTCGACCGCGAGCCACTGCGAAGTGAGGCCGGAATATAGGTCGTTCAGGAAGAGCAGGCAGGGTTCGTCTTCGTTGATGTTCGCAACGATCAGATCCTGGTCACCATCCCCATCCACGTCCGCCGGGCTGCAGCCCCAACCGGGGATTTCGGCAAACTCGGCCAGGCTACCGCAAAGCTCCTCGCTGAATTCTCCGGCAACGTTGCGCACCAGGCGGTTGGCGCCCTGAACATTGGTGACGAAGAGATCCAACCAGCCGTCATTATCGAAATCGCACCAGACAGCGGACCGGCCCGTTTCCGTGAGACTCAGGGCTGCTGATTCGGTCTCGGTGAAGCCCTGGCCCTGCTCGTTGTGGTACAGGTGGTTGTTGCCCCACTGGTTTACCAGGAACAGGTCGAGCCAACCATCGTTATCGTAATCTCCCCAGGCCACACCCTTGCCTGAACCCATGTTGGCCAGGAGCAAGGGGGTCTGGTCACTGAAGTTGCCCGCCCCGTCGTTGACGAGGAGCTTGTTGGCCCCTTCGCGACTGACATAGAGGTCCTGGTCACCGTCGTTATCAAAATCGGCGAACGCACACCCTCGGGTCACCCCATCGATTTCGGTATCCCCCGGAACGATCACGAACTGGCCACCATCGTTGCGCATGAGGTGGCTGGTACCCGCGGTCTTGGTCAGGTACAGATCCAGATCGCCGTCGCCATCAATATCGGCAAAGGCCGCGTTGTAACCGTCACCGTCGTCACCCTCGGGACCGGCGGTAATGTCCACGAACTGGCCATTGTCGTTGCGGTACAGGCGGTTGGCCTGCCCCCAGTTGACGATGTACAAGTCCAGGTCGCCATCGTTGTCCACGTCGGCCCAGGCCACGCCGCGCGAGACGTCCTCGCCCTCGGGGCAGCGGGAGTCAAGGACCAGGGTTCCGTTCAGGTTCTCGTAGAGCTGGTTGGCACCGTCATTGGCGACGAAGAAATCGGGATCGCCGTCACCGTCGAAATCGCCCCACGAACCGCCGAAGGAGCGGGCCGTATTCCCCGGCAGACCGATGGCTTCATTCCAGGCGCATTCCAGTTCACCGGTCAGCTGCACCGAGACAGCGGCATGGTTGTCGTCCTCGTTCACCTCGGCAATCTCGTTCTCGGGATCGACCGTGGCGTGAACCGTTACGTGGCCCAGAAGTCCGGCATGATCCCAGACCGTGGTCAGGGTCATACTGTCGGCTGCGGCCACGTCGAAGATCAGGTCCTCGCCGATCGGCTGCACCGAGCCCCCCTCGAAAGCGAATTCGAGGCGCAGCTTGGCGGCGGTCACAGGCAGGGTCCCGTCGTTGTGCACGCGCACGGCCATGTTGGAGGAACCATCCCCCGCAACGACTTCGATTCCCGCCGCCTCGACCCGCAGTTCCTGGCCTGCGGTGATGGCGAAGGCCTTTTGACGGGGACCGTATTCCAGGCCTTCAGCCTGCACCAGCACCTGGGCGGTGTAGTTGCCCAGCGGCTTGCCGGCGGTGTTCCACTGGACGGTCAAGGGCACGACGCTGGCACCGGCGACCGGAGTGACCTCGCCGGGCAGCACGGCCAGCTGGGTACCCGTTTCGGTGTAGATCCTGACCAGCGCCAGGGCGTCGATGGCCGTCGCGCCGTTGTTGCGGAACTGGGTCTGGAAGGTGATGTCCTCGCCCTGCAACACCTCGGACTCGCAATCGAAATCGAGGAGCTCACCCGGACTGAGCCAGACATAGTCGCTGACCTCGCCCAGAATATTGGCCGCCGGATCAAGCAATACCACCCGGCAGCGATAACGTTGCTGCTCAGCGGAGGCCGCGAAATCCAGAACCACGTTGGTGGGAAGGCCAGGCCCGACGATCAGGCCCTCATCCTCGACCACACCAAGCACGTTGCCAAGATCGTCGAAAACCTCGAAGCGGGCTGTCAGATCGACAATCGAGTTGGGGCTCAGGTTTTGGATGTCGACTTCCCCCTTCAGGTGGGGAGTGTCGCCCTCCCAGTAACCATCCAGCTCGAAATCCTGGATGATCAGCGGCGCGTCGGACTGGAACTCGATGCGCACCGTGGTCGCGTCGTAGAGGATGGTTTCCTTGGTGTCCACGTTGTGGGTGGCTGCCATCAGGTGGAGTTTCAGGAGAGAGTACTCGTCCTCGATCGTCAGGTCGGTGGTCAGGCGGTCAACGGGGAACACCCCCGAAACGTCGAAGCTACTACCATAAGCATCGCCGCAGGGCGGGTATGAACACCCCGCAGGTGAGGGAATATCCAAGGGTCCAAGAGGCACTGGATTCTCCGACGACAGAAAAATCCCGGCAATTTCGGCATCAAGTGGCAGGGTGATCGTGTGCTCGAAATAGGGTAACACCGGCTTCAACCCCTGTCCGAACTGGCTGGCACCGACGACTTCCAAGAGCTCGTAACCTTGCTCCTGGACGATGTTGTATCCCTCGGGGGCAAAAACGACCGTCACCGCATAGGTGTTGTCGGCCAGCTTTTTGGTTGGCTCAACCAGCCCGGGTGAAGGCCCACCACAACTGGCGAGCATGAACTGTGAGTTGTCGGGGTAGGGGATGCTCACCCAGGGAAGACCGTAGAGGATATGCTGGACGGCCGCCTTTCGATCCCTCGGCCCGAACCATATGAAACTCCTGGAATTGTTGCGCAGCGCTAGGCCGACAGGTCGAGACTCATCTCCTCCCACAGGCAACAAATGATCCCTGAACAGCAACCCCATAAAACGTTCGTCAACGACCATGACATTATTGGAAATGATCATGATCGTTGTACCACCTGAACCAACAAACCCGGCCGCGCCCTGGTGAGAAAAAGTCCAGGCGTGGTTATCCAGATAAGCAGGGGTCCATGTCGTTCCGTTATTGGTCGGGACCCCTGCACGACAACCACCATCTATGAACAGGCCGCCCGAGGTCCCCATGTCGGGAATATCACTGTTCCAAACCCGACTATCGATTCCGTCTGATGCAAAAGTGGTTCTCGCAGCATGGCCATATGTCCCGACAACACTGAATCCTTGATTCAGCAGATTTACAAAGGTGCCAGACGACCAGTTGTCATTTTCAATCGTCGAGGGGCTTTCCGTGTCATTTTTTACATCAAAACCCACGGCAACAAGTCCTTCCACCCAGCTATCCGTGTCAAATTCTGACCGACTGGCCACCACGGCATTGCTTTCTGCTGCGGAAAGCCCGGCTGTGCCGCGATCTACCAATCTTTGCATGTCACTAGCCGAGGCACCGACGATCCTCCCAATTGCAAGTTCATAATCTCCATTATGCCAGTCATTTCCAGACAGATCCCCATAGAAGGCATCGCAAACGAAGTAATTGTTATCAAAGGCAGCCAGAAGTGGGTCGTCGCTGAAGGTAGGGCTATCCTCTTCCGGGCCCACCGCCCATTCATCCAGCGCACTCACGAAATCATCATCCGACGCCCGGAACAGCGGAATGACCTCATCACCACCGATGATCGTCAGGAAGTCCGGCTCATCCGCCAAGCGATCGTTGCAGATGGACTGGATGATCCCCTGGATCTCTTCGGCCACCTCGTTCAAATCGGCAGGCTGACCATAGTCGACCCCAAAATGGTCCCAGTCCCTGATGGTGTCGTTTTCGCGATCCAGGTAATAGATCACGTTGGATATCTCCCCAGCCTGGTTGGCGTCGGATATCTCGTACAGGCGGGCCAGCAAAGCGTCCACCTGGGCGCGGGAAGCGGCATTTGTCCCGAAACGGTCGTAGAGCAAACGGCGGTTGGTGATCATGATGCCCTGCACCTGATCGGCCACCGACACCATGGCGTCATCCTGGCCGGCGAGCTGGCCTCCGACCATAATTTCCGCCGCCAAGTCATAGCAAACCGAGGGCGCCGGCTGGGGCATGCGGAAGCGCCAGCCCACCTGCAGGGTCTCGCCGGCACTCAGGTCTGGCATGACGGCTTCGAAATCACCGTCACCGATAGCGCTGTAGCCGATTTCGGTGCCGTCACCCTGGCTCTGGCTGATACGTGTGTACACGAGCAGGGGATCGCCCAGAACGCCCTGGGGGAGATCCATTCGGCAGACAATGTCGCTCAGGGTTTCGTTCGTCGTGTTCTCCACACGGACCACGAAATCCACCAAGTCCCCGGCCGCCTTCCAGACCGTGATGCCGTCATCGGCATCCTCAACCACCAGGGTGCAACCCAGCTCCGGAGCTTCGAGAAGCCACTGGACGGAGCTGAGGCAGAGCTCGTCCAGGACATCGCCCTGCTGGATCGCCGTCACCGGCCAACCGAACAGGACCACGCGACCGTCGGAGGCGCTGCCCGGATAAGCGACCACGCCGAACAGCTCTCCCTGCGGATCATAGGGGGAGGAGGTGGGGGCACCGGCAACCGATCCTGTGCCGAATTCTGTCGCAGAAATGAACCCCTGGGTCAAAACGCCGAATGATTCGCTGCCCGGATCGAAGCAGTCGGGATAGCTCGAACCGTTGACAACGGGAATCTGCTGGTTGGTGGGAATCGATTCGATGATCGGGTGGCCGGAATCGGCGATCACATCGAATGAGGCTGCAGGCAGGATGCCCAGGGCGCCGGGAATATGCAAACATTCCTGCCCGAAGTTGCCGATATTGGCCCAATCGTAGTTCACGTCCGGAGCCACCAAGAGCAATGGCCGGCCCGAGTTATGGTACTGCAACAACGGCGTTGTGTTCTGGTAGAAGGGATACCAGTAACCACCGGCATCGTAGATGACCAGGTCGTAGGGATCGAGATGACTGTAATTGAGCGAACCGGACGTGATGTCCAGCCAGTCCACCGAATAATTCAGGCTTTGGAGCAGGCCCTCGAAGTAGTCTTTCTCGGCAATCGGGCTAATACCCGTCAGAGGGCCCGACCCGCTGGTGACGATGAGGATTTCCGGGTAGGCTCGGGATAGATCGCTTTTGGTCTCATCGGGCCTCACGAGTTGCACGAGTTCATCGTAGTGAGGTGGCCCGTCCGGCTGATCGGGGCGGGTTTCCGCGAAGGCGAGTGGCGCAGACATGGCTAAGAGATGAAGGGCAAGGCAGAAAGCGAGAGATGCAGCGAACTGTTTCATACCAATCCTCCAAAATTTGAAACCCTGAAACGTGAGTCGATATAGGAATACCGGGTAGGCTGTCACGTCCTGCAAAAGAGATACTCCCCCCATTACAAGCAGAACGGTACAACTCGACGACCGATGGCAGTAGGATGGCTTGGGCAAGAGGCGGGTGTGTCAACTGAACTGTGTATGCAGCCTTCCTCATTTCAGACCGGCACCCGGCCCGGGAACGTGATCGAGAAGTAGTTCAAGGCGGCGGGCCAGTCTCGGATCGGCATGGTCCACTTCTTCGAAGCCCGGATGATGGCCAGGTACAGGACCTTCCGAACCGAGTCGTCAGTCGGGAACGCGCCACGCTTGCGGGTGATCTTCCGCAGCTGCGAGTTCAGCGATTCCACCGCGTTGGTCGTGTAGATGGCCCTGCGGATCGGTTCCGGATAGCTGAAGAACGGCACCACGTTTTGCCAGCGGCTGCGCCAGGTCTTGACCGCCATCGGATACTGGGCACCCCACGTGGCCTCGAACGCATCGAGGGCCTGCTCGGCTGCTTCTATCGTGGAGGCCCGGTAGACCGCCTTCAGATCCTTCAGCACGGCACGGCGGTTCTTCCAGGGAACGTAGCGCATCGAGTTGCGAACCATGTGCACAATGCACAGCTGGACCTCCGTCCGCGGGAACACGCTCTCGATGGCCTCAGGGAAGCCCGTCAGGCCGTCCACCGAGGCGATCAGGATGTCCTGGACCCCCCGGCCCTGCAGCTCGGTCAACACGCCCAGCCAGAAGCGTGCTCCCTCGCTCTCGCCGATCCACATACCAAGCAACTCCTTCTGGCCGTCCAGGCCGACTCCCAGTGCGAGGTACACTGCCCGGTTCTGCACTCGACCGTCGGTCCGGATCTTCAGGTGGATCGCGTCGAGATAGACGATGGGCCACACCGCTTCGAGAGGCCGGCTCTGCCAGGCCCGGACCTCGTCCAGCACAGCGTCGGTAACCCGCGAGATCAGCGATGGCGACACCTCGGTGCCATAAACCTCTTCGAGCTGCTCCTGGATCTCCCGGGTCGTCATGCCGCGACTGTAGAACGCGATCACCTTCTCGTCGAAGCCCTCGAGGCGGACCTGCCGCTTGCGCACGATCTGCGGCTCGAAGGAGCTGTCACGATCTCGTGGGGCGACGATCTCGATCTCACCGTTGGCGGTCTGGAGCGTCTTCGGATCGTGGTAGCCGTTACGGCTGTTGTCGCTCCCGATGCTGTCAGGGGAGTGCTTCTCGTATCCCAGGTGCTCGGTCATCTCGGCCTCAAGCGCCCGCTCGATGAACCGCTTCTGCAGTTCCTTGAGCAGCGAGCCATCCTTGAGGATCTCCTCGGCGGTGGCGTTCTCAGTCAGAGCATCCAGAAGTGCGTCGACCTTGTCAGGTTGTTTTTTCTTAGCCATGGGCTCCTCCTTGGGGAGATTTTACACACCATGGCTGTTTACACAGTTAGAAATACACTCTCCAAGAGGCCTTGATCATATCATCTGAAACGGAAATATCAACTTCCAACCGGCACCAACTGGCAAGTTGCGCACCAAGCCCTCCAGACCGCTACGACCCCACACTGGGATCGTCACGGATGCGTCCACATACCAGCCTCCGGTATGCTCGGAGGCATCAACAAAAAAACTACTTACCACTCACCCCCCGTTGGCACTGAGTGTCGATCACCACCACTCCCCCTACTTACTTCCCCTCTTCTTCCTCCCTCCTACTTCCCCCTACTCCTCCCCCAAAACCTTCGCCACCGCCTTGCTCAACTCTTCCACCCCGACCGGTTTCGCCAACCACACCAGATCCCTATCCTCGCCATCCCCATCTCCCCCTCCGCTGGCACCGCCACTGCCCCCTCCGCTGCCTCCTCCATCACTGCCGCCATCCCCACTTCCTCCACCGCCGCCACCCCCACCACTCCCCCGTCCCTGCAGCTTCACCTGCTTGTCGATCTCCACTTCGGGGTAGCCCGTCATGATGATGGCCTTCAGCTCCGGCCGCGCCTGCCGCATCTCGCCCAGCATCACCAGGCCGCTCATCTCGGGCATCACCATGTCCGTCAGCACCAGGTCGAAGGCATCGGGTGCCGTCAGGAACAGGTCCAGCGCCCGTCGGCTGCGCTCCACCGCCGTCACCGCATAGCCCAGCCCCTTCAGCAGGCCGGCCGTGGCCTCGCGCACATCCTGCTGATCCTCCACCAGCAAGATGGTCTGCCCATCGCCCCGCCGGGGCGGCCCGGCCTGGCGCGGCGCCGCCGCCGTGGACGCCGACAGCGGCAGAAAAATCTTCACGCTGGTCCCCACGCCCTCGGTGCTTTCCAGCCGCAGATGCCCCTGGTTCTGCCCCACGATGCCCACGGTCTGGGACAGCCCCAGCCCCGACCCCTCGCCCACGTCCCGGGTGGTGAAGAAGGGCTCGAACACCATGGCCTGGATCTGCTCGGGAATGCCCACCCCCGTGTCCGCCACCTCCAGCAGCGCCCAGGTGCCGGCCATGTCCTCGTCGCAGGCCGAGCACTTCAAACCCGGCGCCACTTCCGCCCTCTGCAAGGTCACGCTCAGCGTCCCGCCGCCGGGCATGGCCAGCATGGCGTTGGTGGCCAGGTTGGTCAGCACCTGCTGCAGCTGCGCGGCGTCCGTCTCCACCACCAGGCCTTTACCTCCGGAATCCCTGTCTTCGGAATCCCTGCCCGCTGAATCCTTGCCGGCCCCATTCTTCTTCGGACAATCCATCTTCAGCTCGATATGCTCGGGCATCAGCGAGCGGAAGAACTCCCGGTTCCCCTTCAGGAATTCGCACAGGTCCAGGGGCTCGGGCTTGCGCAGCGTCTTCTGGCTGAAGTCCATGATCTGCCGCACCAAGTTGGCCCCGCGCAGGCTGGCCTCGCGGATGCGCCGCACATGCCCCCTGGCCACCTCGTCCAGACCGGGATTCTCCAGCACCAGCTCGCTGAACCCCAGCACCCCCGTCAGCAGGTTGTTGAAATCGTGGGCCACCCCCGCGGCCAGCTGCCCCACCGCCGCCAGCCGTTCGTGGCGCACCGTGGTCTGCTCCAGGTTCTTCAGCTCGTTGATATCCTGGTGCACCCCCGTGGCCCGCAGCGGATGCCCCTCGCTATCCCGCTCCACAACCCGGCCCCGGTCCAGAACCCACTTCCAGCCGCCGTCCTTGGTGCGCAACCGCTGCTCCACCATGAAATGCGGCGTGCGCCCCTCCAGGTGCTCCCGCAGGGCGCCCATCACCCGGGGCTGATCGTCCGGATGCACCAGCTCGGACCAGGCCTCCAGGGTGGGCTCGATCTCCTCCAGCTCGTAACCCAGCATGGCCGCCCACTGCTTGTTCAGCGTCACGTGGCCTGAGGGCACGTCCCAGTCCCACAGCCCCAGCTCGGCCCCCTCCACCACCAGGCCCAGGCGCTGCTCGCTCTTGCGCAGAGCCTGCTCGGCCTTCTTCAACGAGGTGACGTTCACCAGGTAGCCCACCCAGTGGGTGATCTCGCCCCTCTCGTCCCGCTGCATGGTGGTGTTCTCCACCACCCACACCGTGCCGCCGTCCCTGGTCAGCAGGCGATACGTCTTCTGCTGGTGACGGGCCGGCCCCGGCTCATTCTCGGCCGGGTCGTCGTTGGCGATCACGGGCAGATCCGCCGGATGGACGATATCCCCGTACAGCACCCGCCCCGTCAGGAAATCCTCGGCCGTGTAACCCAGCAGATTCGAAACATTGGGCGACACGTACTCCACCGGCCAGCCCTTGGCGTCGCGCCAGCGGAACACCACCACCGCCCCACCCAGGAACACCTCGCGCTCGGCCCGCAGCTCACGGTTGGCCTCCTGCAGCTGTTGCTGGAAGCGGAACCGCTCGTCCAGATAGCGGCCGGCCAGGCGGCCCACCAGGGCCATGCCCCCCAGGCCGATGGCCCACACCAGCGTCACCACGCCGATGAGATTGCGGAAAAATGTCCAGGGCAGGGGTTGTTCGGGGGGCAAGGTGGTCCGGTGCAGATGGATGCCCCAGACGATGATGACCAGCAGCAACAGGGTCCAGGCCGACGCGGCGGCCAGCAGGACCCTGTACAGGCGCGGATGGGCCTGGGCTACACGTGACAAGGCTTTGACGGGCATGGGGGTTCCCGAACGAAAAAGAGCAGGCCGATTTTTGGTGTCTTCCTTTTATCAAAAACCGGCCTGCGATGCAACGTCAAAGGCGCCATTGACCCCGCAAGGCCCTCGATTGGGGGCAATAATCGGCGGCTAATCCCGCGTCAGCACCACCCGGTACCGCGCCTTGCCCTCGGCCAGATGCGCCACCGCCTCGTTCACCTTCTCCATGGGGAACTTCTCGATGACCGGCTGGATGTCGTGCCGCACGCAGAACTCCAGCATGCGGGCGATGGCCGCCGGGCTGCCCACGGGCGAGCCCGAGATGCTCTTCTGCCCGCCGATCAACCCGAACGCTCCCACATCCATGGGCTCCAGGGCCGCTCCCACCATGTGCAGCCGCCCCTTGGGCGCCAGGGCCGCCAGGTAGGCGTTCCAGTCCAGGGTCACGTTCACCGTGGACATGATCAGGTCGAAGCGCCCCGCCTCGGCCGCCAGGGCCTGGGCGTCGCGGCTGTTCACCGTGCGGTGGGCACCCATCTTCAGCGCCTCGTCACGCTTGCTGTCGCTGCTGGTGAAGGCCGTCACCTCGCAGCCCCAGGCCCGCAGGAACTGCAGCGCCATGTGGCCCAGCCCGCCGATGCCGATGACCCCGGCCCTGGCCGTGGGCTTCAGGTCGAACTGCTCCAGGGGGTTGAACACGGTGATACCGCCGCAGAACAGGGGCCCGGCGTGGCTGGCGTCCAGCCCCTCGGGCAGCTTGATGACCGCCGTGGCCTGGGCGCGCACCTTGTCGGCGAAGCCGCCGTGGCGCCCCACGATGGTGCCCTGGCCGCCGGCGCACAGGTTGTGATCGCCGGACAGGCAGCTGGGGCAGGTGCCGCAGTAGCCGGCGTGCCAGCCCAGGCCCACCACGTCGCCGGGCTTCAGGTTGTGCACGTCCTCGCCCACGGCGGCCACGGTGCCGGCCACCTCGTGCCCGGGCACGAAGGGATACTGGGAAAAGCCCCAGTCGTTGTTCAGCATGCTCAGGTCGCTGTGGCAGATGCCGCAGTACTGGACGTCGATTTCCACGTCCTGGCGGCCCAGGGGACCGGCGTCGTATTCGAAGGGCTTCAGCGGGCCACCGGCCTCGGTGGCGGCGTAGGCTTTGAACATCTCATTCACCTCATGTCTGATTGGGGTCGTTCAGCGGGTTCGCGTCCACACCCGACATGACTACAAAAATTTGACCTCGTCCCCCACCCCGATTTCGCCCGGCTCCAGCACCCGGGCATAAACCCGCGACCAGCCGGGGTTCCGATCCTGCAGAATGGCCTGGATCTTCCCGTCCTTGAAATACTGCCGGATGGTGCTGCAGGGCTCGGTGTAGGACAGCACCTCGGCCACCACCTGCCCCCCCAGCTGCAAGCGGCAGCCGGGCGTCACCTGGGCCCAGTCCACCCCGCTGATGGTCAGGTTCTCTCCCGCGGCCCCGGGAAAGATGGGGTGCCCCTGCTCCTGCAGGGCCAGGATGCGCTCCAGGCTGAACAGGCACAGGGCGCGCTTGGGACCGCCGTGGTAGCGCAGGTCCTTCTGCACGTCGCCGTCCAGGCCCTGCTCGGTGACGGTGGCGCGGGGCACGGCCAGCTTGGGCACGCCGCCGCCGGAAAGATTGATCTGGAAAATGCGCGGTGTGGGCATGGCGGGCTCCCGGTTTGAAGGTGAGGAAATAGCTCCCGCGCATGATAGAAGAAGCGGGGCAGGTCGCCAAGACCTACCCCGCTCTTTCTGCTTTTGAAAGTTGTCGCAGAATACAAGACGGGCCGCAAGCTGGGAGGTGGAGGGTGAGTTCGGGATCCCCCTGGCTTGCGACGCCGTCTCATCCGTTCACGGTGCGTATCCCTTTCCCGTCTTACCCTGCGCGGGACATGTCACCGTTTCGTTTCCGGGAGGGTGGGGGCCAGGCGAGCAACCCCCACCCTGATCGGTCCCTTCAGGACCGGATTCCTATCTTACTGGCAACCCTGGCCGCTACCGGACCCACCGTTGCCGCCGTTGCCACCGAAGCCACCGGCGCCGCCCGAGCCGCCGGGCATCTCGCCCGCCGAACCCTGGCCGTTGCCGCCGTCAGCCGAACCGGGACCGAAGCCCGAGCCGTCGGCAGGACCTTCACCGATGCCGGTGCAGTCGCCGGGGCCGTACATGTGGCCGTTCTCGCTGCCGCTCTTCAGGGCGAAGTGTCCCATCACGTCGGCCAGCTTGCCGAACATGTTCTTGTACTGGAACAGGGAGCCGGAAGCGTCATCCATGCTCTTGCCGTCGGCGTCCCGGGGACGCACGTAGTCATCGTCCAGGCCGTTGGGGATGCCGTCGCCATCGGCGTCGGGAGCCAGGTCGTTGAAACCGTCCCCGTCTTCGTCGATGAACTGGCAAACGCCGTTGCCCTGGCCCAGGCCGTCACCGGGGGTGCACACGGGCTCGTCCTGAGCCATGGCGCCGGCAGCCAGCAGGAGGAAGGCGAGAGAAAGCAGGATGGTGATGATGTTGCGGTTCATGATCGTCTCTTTTCGTGATTCGTGCCGCTCCCTGGTCTCCACAAACAGGAAGCCGGACACCCCTTTAAAGCATTTGCTGTGCCGGGTTGGGATTGCTTTGCGATTAAATCGTAAATTGTTTTACTTCAAGGCTTTACGATAGCAGCAAATGGAAGTGGTTACGGTTGCCGGCCCCTGGTTCGCAGATTTCCCCGAGCCCTGCTCCGCCCCATTCGAAGAAACCTGCGGGTTGTGCCCGGGAAAAAAAAGCCCCGGCCATCAGGGCCGGGGCGGCACGGGATTCAGGGGCTTCCCGCGCTCAGAACTTCCAGAACAGATTCCCCGAGGCGAAGCTGCCCGAGTAGGTGTACCAGTCGTGGGTCGAGCTCTGATCCCGCCAGCCGGCCATGAGGTTCAGGCGCGGCTGCCCCAGGCTTTTCGGCAGGGTGCGTTGCACAGACAGATAGCCCGACACCACCGTGTCCTTGCGCGACACGCCGTCCCCCTCGGCGGTGACGAAGAGGATCTCGCCGTAATCGTGCTCGCCCAGGTTGCCCCCCACCTCCAGCCACCACTGGCTGGGCAACAACGTCTTGACGGCGGTGAACAGATCGAATCCCTCGGCGGCGTAACGGTCCAGGATGGGGCTGTCGTAGAAGTCGTCGGCAATGACGTGGGGAAACTCGCTCAGCTTCCAGCGATTCTCGGCCCAGGCGCGCAGGCCGGTGCGCGGGCTCAGGCTGCGCGAGAAGGAAAGCCGCGCCGCAAGCTGGGAGGTGGAGGGTGAATTGGAGATCCCCCAGACCTGCGGCGCGATGTCGTCCGTGTATTCCTTGTGCCCGTAGCGCACCCGCAAACCCAGGCTGCTGTTGTTGTCGCTGAAGCGCATCACTTCCAGCTGGGCGTGGGGTTCGGCGCTGCTCTCCTCGGGCAGCTCGTCGTAGGTGCGGGCGCGATAGCCGGCAAAGCCCTTGATCAGGGTCCGGCTGCCCGTGAATTTCTTGAAGGCCAGATAGGCGAACATGTCGTCGTGATCATAGGCCGCGTAGTAATCGTCCTGCCGCCGCACGGCGGCCTGGGCTCCGGCGCTCAGGCGGAAACGCCCGTCCTTGCTGCCGTGGAACCACTCCACCCCCAGGCCGTGCCGCTGCGAACCCAGCTGGGTGTCGCTGCCGAACTGGGTGGCCTGCCCCTCGTACCCCAGCTTGAAGGTGCTGGCCCGGCTGCCCAGCACCGTGGCCAGGTTCAACACCTGGTACAGATACGTCGCATCCGTCTCTTCCTGGACGCCGATGGGGTGGGCCAGATACCCGCCGCCCACCGTCAGGTTGCCCGTGACCTGGGCCCGCGCCACTTCCACCCACATGATGGCCAGGGCCACCGCCATGACGATGGCCAGCAGGGTGGTCCGGGAACAGAGGGCGGATTTCATGGGATTCTTCAAGAGGATGATCTTTCTGACCGGGGTTGGGGAATCCGCGATCCTTGCGGTTCAGTTTCCTTGGTTTTCTTCCGTTCAGGGCCTGTGGCGCCGGCCCCCGATTCTGATGGCCCTAGCCGTTGCCGTTGCCGCTTCCGCCGGTTCCGCCGCTGCCGTTACCACCTGAACCGTTTCCCCCGAAGCCGCCGGGGCCGCCGGCGTCACCGCCGGCGGAACCCTGGCCATTTCCCCCGTCACCGGCGCCGGGGCCGAACCCCGTGCCCTCGACCGGGCCGAACCCGGTGCCCGAGCCGTCACGCACGCCGAACATGTGGCCGTTCTGGCTTTCGTCCTCGAGGGCGAAGCGGCCGAAAAGCTGGTCCAGCCAGCCGAACATGAACTTGAAGCCCCCGCCGTTCTGCGAGCCGGTTCCGTCCTGCGGAGCCACGTAGTCGGGATCCAGTGCGTTGGGAATGCCGTCGCCGTCCTGGTCGGGCGCCAGGTCGTTGAACCCGTCCCCGTCCTCGTCCACGAAGGGGCACACGGGGCTGTCCTCGGGCGCCGCGTCCTGGGCGAACACGCCCTGGCTCATGGCGGCGCCGGCCAGCACCAGCAGGGCCGACAGCAGCATCCGGAATTGTGATTGGTGTCTCATCGTCGTCTCTTTTCGTGGTTCGCACCGCCACTGGTCTCCACAAGCAGATGGCAGGACATCCCAGCCTTGCATGAGCCGTACCACAGCCAGGGGCGCGTTCGTTTTTCCCGCAAGATGTTTACTGACTTGTCCATAACAGGCCTTGCAATACCTCCGCGAAGGGCCCGGACCCGACCTTGCGCGGCAATTTCGCAGGAATTGCCGAAGCTCTCACCCCGGGATTCGCAGGAATCTGCGGGACTCATCAGCCGGCCTCGGGGCCCTCTTTCCACTTGTTCAGCTTGTAGCGCAGGCCGCTCTCGGTCAGCCCCAGCCGGCGGGCGGCGTCGCTCTGGTTGCCCTCGCAACGCTCCAGGGTGTCCATGATGATGCGCTTCTCCAGGTTGGCCAGCATGCCGGGCAGGTCCCCGTCCACCTGGCTGGGCAGCAGCACCCCATCGTCGCCGCCGGTTCCGGCCGCCGGCTGGCCCTGGGCCCCTTGCAGGGCCTGGGGCAGGTCCTCGTGCAGGATGGTCTCCCCCTGCGCCATGACCACCGCCTGCTCCACCAGATTCTCCAGCTCGCGCACGTTGCCCCGGAAGTCGTGGGACATGAGGGCGGCCATGGCCTCGGCGCTGAACCCCGTCACCGGCCGCTGGTAGCGGCGGGCGAAGCGCTCCAGGAAGTGGGCCGCCAGGGCGGGAATATCCTCGCGCCGCCGGCGCAGGGGCGGCAGTTCCAGGCTGACCACGTTCAGGCGGAAGTACAGATCCTCGCGGAACTCCTCGTCCTTGATGCGCTGCTGCAGGTCGCGGTTGGTGGCGGCCACCACCCGCACGTCGGCCTGCAGGGTGCGGTCGCTGCCCACGGGCTGGAAGCTGCGGTCCTGCAGGAAGCGCAGCAGCTTGACCTGCACCGTCAGGGGCACGTCGCCGATCTCGTCCAGGAACAGGGTGCCCCCCGCCGCGGCCTGCACCCGGCCGGGGCGGTTGGCGTCGGCCCCGGTGAAGGCGCCCTTCACGTGACCGAACAGTTCGCTTTCCAGCAGGGTCTCGGGCAGGGCGGCGCAGTTCACGGCCACGAAGGGCCCGTCGGCCCGCTGGCTCAGGTCGTGGATGGAGCGGGCCAGCAGTTCCTTGCCCGTGCCGCTCTCGCCCAGCACCAGCACGGTGGCGTCGGTGCCGGCGGCGCGCTGGGCCCGGGACAGCACCGCGGTCAGGCTGCCCGCCGCCCCCACCAGCTGGAACCCCGACCCCGCCGTTTCCAGGCGCCGGCGCAGGTTCTGGTTCTCCTTTTCCAGGCCGCGCAGGCGCAGGGTGCGCTCCACCACCATTTCCAGGTGGTCCAGATCGATGGGCTTGGTCAGGAAGTCGCCGGCGCCGTGGCGCATGGCCTCCACCGCCTGGTCGATGGAGCCGAAGGCCGTCATGATGACCACGTCGATGTCCGGCCGCCGGTCGCGGGCTCGCCGCAGCAGATCCAGGCCGCTGGCCCCGGGCATGCGCAGGTCGGTGAGGATCAGGTCCACCGGCTGCCCCTCGATTCGGGACAGGGCGGCGTCCACGTCGCCGGCCTGCAGCACCTGGTGGCCCTGCTCGGCCAGCACCTCGGCCAGGTTCTCGCGCTGGGCCTGCTCGTCGTCCACCACCAGGATCAAACCGGTTCTCATGCCTCGCTCCTGTCCAGGGGCAGCGTCACCACGAAGGTGGCGCCGCCGTTTCCCGTTTCCTTGGCTGGGCTGTCGTCATCCGCCAGTTCCAGGTGCCCGCCCAGGGCGCCCACCATGCGCGACACCAGCCCCAGCCCCAGGCCCGTGCCCGTGGGCTTGGTCGTGAAGTACAGATCGAAGATACGCGCCCGGTCCGCCGGCGCCACCCCCGGCCCCTGGTCGCTGACCACCAGGCGGGCCTGCCGGCCCTGGGCCTGCAGGCGCACCGACACCCGGCCGCCCTCGGGCTGGGCCTCCAGGGCGTTGCGCACCAGGTTGTCCACGATGCCCGTCACCATGTCGGCGTCCAGGTGGGCGGGCAGGCTCTCGGGCGTTTCACAGTCGATGGTGAACAGCTCGTGATCCCGCGCCGAGCGGTGCACCGCCACGGCCCCCGCCACCACCCGGGCCAGATCGAAGCGCGTGTACACCGGATCCCTCGGCCGGGCGAAGTCCAGGAACTGGCGCACGATGTCCTCGATGCGGCGGCTCTCGTCCCTGATCTGGTCCGCCTTGTGGCGCAGTCCCTCGTCCAACTGTCCCGCCCGGCCCAGGCGCTGGGCGATCATGTGGATGGTGTTCAGGGGATTGCGGATCTCGTGGGCCACCCCCGCGGCCAGGCTGCCCATGGCCGCCAGCTTCTCGGCCCGGCGGTTCTCCTCTTCCTTCAGGGCCAGGGCGCGGCTGATCTTCTCCACCTCGCGCCCCAGCACCCGCTGCCGCTGCCAGGCCAGCAGGGCCACCGCCATGAGCACCAGGCTGGCCCCCGTCACCAGCAGGCGCAGCCAGGTGCGGCGGGATAGATCCTGCTCCAGGTCATCCAGCAACGAGGCGTCCAGGCCCACCCGCAGCAGCACGGCGCGGTTGCGGTCCTGGCCTTCCTGCAGAGGCAGCACCCGGGCCACCTCCAGCACCGGCCCCAGGGCCGAGGCGAAGCGCCGCGTCACGAAGGGTTGCCCCTCCTGCAGGGGCAGCAGGTCGCGATCCTCTCCCGGCAACGCGAAATCCACCTGGGTGGTGGACGAGGCGATGGTGCCCGTCCTGTTCTGCAGAGCCACGTACACCAGGCCGTGGGCCTGGCCCAGGGACTGGATCAGATGCCCGGGCGACAGCTCGGTGCGGGCCTTCTCCACCTGGGCCGAGCGGCTGCTGACCACCACCGCGCCGCCCCGGGGCCGCGCCACCCCGGCCACCATGCGCGCCGTGCCGTCCACCTTGGCCTTCTGGCCCCCCAGGATGCCCGACCGCTCGCCGCCCTTGACCAGGGGCGTCAGGAAGCTCTCGGGCAGCTGCCCCCCCTGGCGCCGCTGGCCGCCGGCGGGCAGGCTGGAACGCTCCAGGGCGCCCGCCCTGTCGTAGATCATGATGCGCCACAGACCCAGGTCGGCGGCGAACTTGTCCAGGTCGCTCTCGGACAGGGCACGCTGCCCGTCCACCCAGGCCAGCCAGTTGGCGTTGTCCACCAGGTGGGTCTGCTGCTCGCGCTCCAGCAGGGAAAAAACCGTCAGGCCGTGCAGGCTGCTCTCGCCCACGATCTCGGCGATGGCGTTGCCCTGGGCTTCCATGAGGCGAACGGCCTCGTCCACCCGGCCGCGGCTGTCGGCCAGCTCGCCCCACACCAGCAGGGCGGTGACCACCAGCACGACGGCCAGGGCGGTGACGGGAAGGAACTGTGGGCGCATGGATGCTCCGGGGTTGGAGGATGAACTCGGGCCCATGGTATAGCGGAAGCCCTTCCCGCTCAATGGCCTTTCTGCCCGGCGGCGGCGGCCCCGGCCCGATCCTTGCCCGGCCGGCGCCATGACCTGGCGCACCCGGCAACTGGAGTGGACCACCCGGCAGAGCAGCCCGCGAGAGCTGCGCCGGGATGGTTTTCACGTGGTGTCCTTCACCCGGCTGAAGGGAATGATCCACAAAAGCCGCGGGGCCGGCGCCCGGCGCGGATCCCTGGGTAACCCGGCGGCCAGGCTGCTGGACCTGTGGCGGCGGCACCCCCGGGTGGCGGTGCTGGAAGTGGGCTGCCACCCGGTGGGCGACCTGCCCCTGGTGTACGGCTACCTGGTGGAACCGGCCTTCCGGTGGGGATGCCATCTGCGCCTCCAGGCCGGGTGCGGGGAGGACGAACTGAAGGCGCTGCCCTCGGACCCCGAACCCGGCTGGGGCCATGCCTGGTCCCTGGAGCGTCTGTTGTTTCTGCTGGAGGAGGGCCGCGAGCCGGCGCGGGTCAAGGTGCCTGAAGGTGTCGCCGGCCGGCGACAATGGTGGCGCCGCCTGTGGCGGCGTGTGGACACCCATCCCCCCGACGAGAGGCTGGATCCGCAACAGCTGGCCGCCGTCAAGGCGGGCGACGGGGTGGTGCAGATCATCGCCCCGGCCGGCAGCGGCAAGACCACCGTGCTCATCCGCCGGGTGCGCGAGTTGCAGGAGCGGGGCACCCCGCCCGCAAACATCCTGTGCATGTCCTTCAACCGCGACGCCAAGGTGGAAATAGGCCAGCGCCTGGAGGCGGCCGGTCTGGGCGGCGTGGTGGTGCGCAGCTTTCACGGCATGGGGCGCGAGATATTGCAGCACGAGGGCCGGCTGCGCCGCAGCCTGGGCGAGCTGGACGACGACTGCCTGCTGGAGCTCATCCAGCGGCACTGCGACCCGCCCCCCGGCGTGGGCGACGCCCGCAATCTCATCAGCGACTTCAAGCTGGCCCGTCTGCAGACGCCGGCCCAGGCGGGCCACCCCCTGTACACGGCCTACGAGGCCGAGCTGGCCCGGCGGGATCAGCTGGACTTCGATGATCTCATCGCCCGCACCGTGCGCCTTTTGCAAACGGACGCTGAGGCGCGCCGGCGCTGGCAGGCCCGCTTCCGGCGGGTGCTGGTGGACGAGTACCAGGACATCGAGCCGGCCCAGGCCCTGCTGGTGGGGCTGCTGGCCGCCCCCCAGGACAGCCTGTTCTGCGTGGGCGACGAGGACCAGTGCATCTACGCCTGGCGGCGGGCCACGGTGCAGCGCATCATCGAGCTGGACCAGGTCTATCCCGGCCTGGAGCGCCACGCCCTGCACCACAACTACCGCTGCGGGCGCCGCATCACCACCGCCTCGCGCCGGCTGGTGCAGCACAACCGGGTGCGCTTTCGCAAGCCCCTGCTCCCGGGCGCCGCCCACCCCGGCCGCATCGACGCCGTGGCCACCCGGGACCGGGCCCGGGCAGCCCAGCTGGTGGCCTGGTTGCTGAGCGACGCGCCTCCCGGCAGCAGCGCCGTGCTGGCCCGCACCGACACCCTGCTGGGCGAGGTGCGCGCGGCCTGCGGGCAGGCGGGACTGGATCTGGAAGGGATCGTGCTGGGAACCATCCACGCCGCCAAGGGGCGCGAGTGGGACAGGGTCATCCTGTACGGGGTGGACGAGGGGTCGTGCCCCCACGCGGCCGCCGCGGACGAGGCCGAGCTGGAGGCCGAGCGGCGGCTGTTCTACGTGGCGTTGACCCGGGCCAAGCAGCGCCTGGAGATCCTGTGCACCCGGGGGCGCGAAAGCCGATTTTTGCGGGAGGCGGGAATCCAGCCCCGGCCCGGATGAGGGGCCGGGGCCGGACCAACCCATCAGGGCCGATGCATCTCCACCTGGTAGGGCACCCGCAAGGTGGCCTCGCCCAGGGGCAGGACCAGATCCCAGGGCAACGCCTCGCCCCCCATGGGGAAGCGCACCCGGCCACCGATCATCTGCCCGGGGGCCAGGGTGGTCTTGCGCAGGGTCTCGTTGCCCCACAGGTACTGCTGCCGGCCCACCGCTTCCATCCGGGCCTGGTGGGCCAGGCGCTCCTCTTCCTGTAAGCGGGCGATGTCCTCGTCGGTCTCGTGGCGCTGGCGCTTTTGCTCGGGCGTGACCTCCTGGCCCGTCTCGGCCACCGAGGCCACCACCTCGGCCAGGGAGAACAGCATGTCCGTGTTCTGCCGGGACTGGCGCCGGGCCACGGCCCGGGAGCGGCTCAGGTCGGCGGCCAGCAACTGCGCCTCCGGATCCAGGGCCGCGATCATCCAGGGCGAACTGCCGGTGCCCGGGTTCTCCAGGAAAAAGGCGGCCGGGTCCACCGTCAGCGCGGCATCGGTATCATTGACCACCTCCACCAGGAAAACCAGCCGGCCGTGCTGGAAGCCCTCGCAGGTGGCCACCACCTCCAGGCCATCCTGCTGCAGTTCGACCAGCTCGGTGCCGTTGTTCCAGATTCCTGACCCCTTCACCGGATGAGCCCGGTACACGGGCCGGGGCGTGACCGTGCAACCGGCCAGCCAGATGGACAGAATGGTCAGGGCGGCAGCGGCCGCCAGGCGTTTTCCTCGCTTCATGAAATCCCCCTTCGGGTCAGCCGCCCCCCCCATGGACCGGCCCATCTTTGTTTGAACCCCAAGGCCAGGAACAGGTTCCCCCCTCTTGCCACGGGCCGTTTTCTTCTCTTAATTCATACGAAATTGCTCTGGTTTTTGAATTTCATAATCAAAGGACCATCAAATACGCCCAATGTCAATCGCCGAGCCGACCGCCCGTCCGGCTCACCCGCCACGCTCACGCTGGTTTCGCAAGCTGGTTTCAAAGGGGGAGAACCATGCCTTTCCATCACCACCGCACCGACCAACCGTCCATCCGTTTCGCGCTCCTGGCTTTCGTAATGTCGGCTGCGATGCTGCTGGCTCTGGCCTTGGGCACCGCCCCGGCCTGGGCCCGGCCCGAATTTTCCCGGGACGCTTCGCCCGCCCGGGCTCTCCGGAGCTCGGCCCCGGTCTCCAGGTTGGACAACCAGCCCGCCGCCAAGGCCGCCGGGGACACCATCTACCTGCTGGGGGGACCGGATCGCCTTGACGGCAGCTTCGAAGACGCCGCGGGCCTGCCCGACTGGCACGGCTGGACCCACCACGACCTCACGCGCCCCGAATACAACCGCTGGCACGTGTCCACCTACTGGGCCCGGGGCCTGAACGGCCACGGCGCGGGCAACCAGGCCCTGGTTTGCGTGGAGGAGAACATTCCCGCCTGCTCGGTGGCGGACACCGTGGGCGGCGTGGTCTCCGACATGATGGACGAGGTGGTGTGGGAAGCGCCGGTGGCCCATGCCCAGGTGGCCACCCTGGTGCGCCTGACCGGGTATCTGCATCACGACCTGCCGGATCTGGGCTATGACTTCGTGGAGCTGTACGTCCAGCGCGGCGGCGCGGTGGAGATGGTGGGCAGCTGGACCGGCCAGGCCGCCAACGTTGCCCTGGACCTGAGCATCACCTTCCAGCCCCAGGACTACGTGGGCGACGAGAGCGACCGGGTGCGTCTTATCTTCCGCGTGGACACGGATGGCGGCTGGGACGACACCGACTGTCTGGCCGCCAGCCACGGCGCCTGCCAGCTGGACGATCTGTCCGTCACCTTCGACGGGGAACTGGTCACCTTCGATGATTTCGAACCCGGCAGCCCGGTGAACTGGCAGCCCCGCGAAATGCAGGGCGTGGGCGATTTTGCCGCCCTGCGCACCCACCTGGGCGATCTGGATCCGTGCCACAGCAACGCCTCGGTGCAGGTTTCTTTCCTGGATGACGGTCTGGTGGTGCCCGGCACAGGCGGCACCATGTGCGAGGAGTATTGCTACGGGCCCGGCGGGTACGTGGTGAACCACCGCGGCGGCCTCATGGCCGACGACCCCGACCAGGTCTGGTTGCTGCACAACCAGGTCCGCTCGCCGGCCATGGAACTGGTGGACGGCCTGGACGGAGCCATGCTGGAGTTCGACGCCTACGCCCATGAGCTTTTCTCCAGCGACAGCCCCGGCATGTTCTTCTACTGGCAGGTGCGCAGCACGGCCAGCGAGGATCCGGCCGACCTGGAATACGCCCCCTGGAAAGGTGATCTCACCTTCCTGCACGGCCAGCCCAGCTACCAACGCTGGAGCTTCCAGGTGGGCCATTACCTGGTCCCCGAGGCCCGCTGGGTGCAGATCGCCCTGGACCTGGATGAACTGGGTTTCCAGTGGGGCATCGACGGTTCCAACGGCACGCCGGCCCCCTACTTCGACAACGTGGCCTTCAAGGTGTTCGAGGTGGGCGGCCCCCTCATCCAGATCCTGCCCGTCTGGCTGCTGCGCGACGCCTTCCCCGAGCAGGGATTCGTGAACACCGCCGACCCGGGCAGCAACTGGTGCCGCCTGGACGCGGGCCAGGACCTGGCCGCGGATGTGGAGATCACCGCCCCCGGCGACAGCATGCTGGTGTCCATCACCCCCCAGCACGGCGGGGCCCAGCTGACCGGCCTGCCGACGCTGCACTACGTCCTGCAGTGCAACCCGCTGTTCGACGAAGCGCGCCAGCAGACGCCGGCGGCCGACGGCACCCTGCGCGGATCCCGCTCCCTGGCCCTGGTCTATAACAGCCAGGGCGTGCCCTTCGGCAACATCTTCTCGGCCGATCTGCCCGACACCGGTTTCTTCTTTCCCGGCGACCGCCTGCGCTACTACATCACCGCCGCCGAGGAACTGGACGGCCAGACCTGGGCCACCTCCTGGCCCGCCGACACCACGGGCGTGGCCGACTTCAGCCAGGATTCTCCCTATCCCGGCCTTGCCGAGGTGCGGGCCCTGCCCACCCTGAGCTGCCTGGACGAGGGCCTGTCGTGCCAGCCTGAAATATTGTTGATGAACGACACGCCCCATGACAGCCCCAGCCTGGCGCGCTGGGAGCGCTCCCTGGCCGAACTGGGTTTCCGGCGGGGCGTGGACTACGACCTGCTGGTGGAACCGGCTGCCGATTACTGGAGCAGCGTGGGCGCCGGCCCGTCCTTCACCGCGGCCAGCCTGGCCGGTTACCGGACCATCCTGTTCAGCTCGGGCCCGTCTCTTGACCACAGTCTGGACGGCAGCAAGAACCGTGCGGACGAAGAGGTGGTGGCCTGGCTGGACAGCGGCAACAGGAATCTGCTCATTTCCGGGGACAATGTGCGCAGCACGGCCCAGTGGGTGAGTCCCTTCACCCTCATGGGACGCCTGCAGGCGCCGGTGGCGGAACCGGACATCAGCGTCCTCAACGGGGGCCATCGCCTGTTGCAGATCAACCCCGTGGCCGGCAACGGCGTGCTGGGCGAGACCGAGGCGTGGCTGGTCAACGGCAACTGCCCGGTGCTGCACAAGCCCGACGCCATTTACGAGTTCAACACCTCGCTGGCCCTGGCCACCCTGGACCCCGCGGGCGAGCCGGGTGGCGGCATGTATGCCGCCCTGCTGGCCCAGGAGGAAACCGAGCTGGGCAATCGCCTGGTGACCATGCCCTTCGATCTGGGTGGAGTGGTGGCCGCGCCCGACCAGCCCCTGGGCGCCCCGGGTCTGAGCGCGCGCAGTGTATTCCTGGACCGCCTCCTGGATTACTTCGCCCTGAGCGGGCAGAGCCCCGCCTCGCCGGTGCCCGTCAGCCGGGCGCTGCACGCGCGGGCCATGCCCAATCCTTTCAACCCCGGCACCGTCATCAGCTTCGAGCTGCCCCAGGCCGGACCTGTCAACCTGAGTATCCACGACATCAAGGGGCATCTGGTGCGCCGCCTGCTGGACGAGCGCCTGGAAGCCGGTTCCCGGGAGGTGCCCTGGAATGGGCGCGATGACCAGGGGAAGAATGTGGCTTCGGGGGTGTATTTCTATCGTTTGACTGCTCAGGGGCAATCCCGGCTGGGCAAGATGACCTTGTTAAAATAGTTGTGCCCCGGAGATTGTTTCTGGCTCATCCACCGCAAGGCGCGCATGATCTGTTGTGACGCCTGTTGAGCGCTGGTGCGGAATTTTCCCGCCGGCGGGACGCCTGCGGGCCCGGAAAGACCGCCCCTGGGGCCAGAAACAATCTTCAGGGCACAACCAACCACAAGGAGCCGACATGAACCTCATCGTGGGTTGCGGATACACCGGCGCCCGGCTGGCCCGGCGCCTGCTTGCGGACGGGCAACAGGTGCTGGGGCTGGTTTCCTCACAGTCCAGCGCCGAGGGGTTGGCGGACCAGGGCATCCCGGCCCGGGTGGTTGATCTGGACAGGGGGGATCCGGATGATCTGGATCCGGGCGATCTGGATCTGGACCTGCCCTCCCCTTGCCGTGCCATCCACTACCTGGCGCCGCCCCCGGCCCAGGGGGTGAATGACCCGCGCCTGGCCCGCTTCCTGGCCGCGGTGGCGGCCTGGCCGGCCCCGGTGCGGCTGGTTTACACCTCGACAACGGGGGTTTACGGCGACCGGAACGGCGCCTGGGTGGACGAGGACGCGGCCCTGAACCCCTCCACCGACCGCGCCCGGCGCCGGGCCCAGGCCGAGGCGCAACTGCAACGCTGGAGTCGCGAGACCGGCCACCAGGTTCTGGTCCTGCGGGTGGCCGGCATCTACGGTCCCGGCCGCCTGCCCCTGGCCGCCCTGCGGTCGGGCATGCCCGTCATCCAACCGGACGAGGCCCCCTTCAGCAACCGCATTCACGTGGACGATCTGGTGAGCGCCTGCCTGGCCACCATGGCCCGGGGCCGGCCGGGGCGCGCCTACAACGTGGCCGACGGAAACCCCTCGCCCATGAGCGCCTACTACGAGACCGTGGCCCGGTTGGCCGGGTTGCCGGCCCCGCCGCGCCTGAGCTGGGAGCGCGCCCAGGAAGTCATGTCTCCCGGCGTGCTATCTTTTTTGCGGGAGAATAGGCGGGTGGACAGCGCGCGCCTGCGCCGGGAACTGGGCGTCGTGTTGCGGCACCCCGAAGTGGAGTCGGGGGTGCGCGCCAGTCTGGAGGCAGAGAGGCAGGAATGAAGAGGGGGCTTCAACTGCGGATGCCGTGAGCCTTCAGGCCATGATCCTGAACGACCCGAAAGCCACCCTGGCGCAAGCAGGAGGAGTGGCGGGTCCGGCTGTCAGGCGCAAGCCACGGTTACCTTTCAAAGCCCACTCCCTGGCCCTTGGCCGCCAAGGCCCGTCAACCCGGCGCTACCGGACCTTGCCCTTGGGCGCTGGAAGCTTTTCTTTGGCTGAAGTTCTTCTCTTCTCCGTCAGCAAAGGATTGCCCCTCGTGCCCCCTTCCACTCCAGCCTTGCGCGCCATCCGCTGGACTGCCCCCGTGTTGTCCCGGGTGACCCCGCCCCTGGCCGTGCGCTGGTTGACCAGGATCTTCATCACTCCCAACCGCCGCGCCGTGCTGGCCCGGGAAATGCCCTGGCTGGAGGGAGCCACCCGCTCCACCGTGACCACCCCCGGCGGCGAGGTGCTGCCCGTCTGGTCCTGGGGCCAGGGGCCGGTGGTGCTGCTGGTCCACGGCTGGTCGGGCCGGGGCAGCCAGATGGCCGCCCACGTGGCGCCCCTGGTGCAGAAGGGTTTCCGGGTGGTGACCTGGGACATGCCCGGCCACGGCGACGCCGGGGGCAAGTATTCCGGCCTGCTGCACTTCACCCCCGCCCTGGAGGCGGTGGCCGCCACCCTGCCGCCGGTGCACGGGGTGGTGGCCCACTCCCTGGGCACGGCGGCCGTGAGCGTGGCCCTGTCCCGGGGGTTGCAGGCCCGGCGGCTGGTGTACCTGGCCCCTCCCGAGGATCTGCCCCGCTACGTGGACAAGGTGGCGCGCTTCCTGCACTTCAGCCCGGCCGTGGGCCACGGCACCCTGCGCCTGCTGGAAAAACGCTACCATTTCCTCTTCGACCAGTTGCGGGGCCAGGCCCTGGCGCCGGCCATGACCACGCCCCTGCTCGTCATCCACGACCACGAGGATCGGGACGCTCCCCTGGCCGAGGGCCGGCTCATCGCCCGCCTGTGGCCCGGCGCCCAGCTCATGGAAACGCGGGGCAAAGGCCACACCCGGCTGGTGCGGGACCCGGAGGTGCTGGCCGCCGCCGCCCACTTCCTGGAGTCGGGCGTGGTTGACTTGAAATAAGGCTTTCTTTACACTTCAAGATTGCCTCCCTCTCCAAAGCATGTTATGCTTTTCCTGGAGGCATTTTGTTGCTGCGTAAGATTTTACTTCTTCTGGCACTCCTCATCATGGGCGCGGCTAGCCGGGCCCTCGCCCAGATCTATCCCTTCGAAATTCTCACCGACAAGGACGGCCTGCTGAGCAGCTCGGTGTTCGGCGTCTCCCAGGACAGCGACGGCGTCATGTGGTTTTCCACGCGCTCGGGAGTGGTCACCTTCGACGGTCTGGAATGGAAGACCCGCATCGCCCACCTCGACCAGTACCAGCATCAGATCGCCCACCTGGACCACGACCGGCAAGGGCGGGTCTGGATGGCCGGGCTGCGCAGCCCCATCCAGGTGGGCTACTGGCAGGACAACCAGCTGCAGATGCTGCCCACCATCGACTGGCAACGCAAGGACCATTCGACCCACAGCTTCACCGTGCACACCACCGCCGACGGGGTCATCAAGGTGGCCCTGGCCGCCAACAGCGGCCATGTGTGGGTGTGGGACGGCCAGTGCTGGCACACCTTCCTTCCCGACCCGCAGCGGGGTCTGGTCACCACCCTGGACTGGGTGGAAGACCGGTTGCTGGCCACCACCGAGCGGGGCCTTTACCGCGCCGACCTGGAGCAGGACCGCCTGGTGCCCCAGCCCCTGCCCGGGTTGCCCCCGGGCCCCCTGCTGAGTCTTCTGAACGATGAACTGCAGGATCAGCTGTGGCTGGTGGGGCCGTCGTGGATCGGCCGGTACCAGGACGGCCGCTTCCGGATGCTGGCCGAGGATCTGCCCATTCTGCTGCCCACCACCCAGGACGGCGTGGTATGCACCCCCGACGTGGGCGGTGGCCTGTTCTTTGCCGACCCCACCCGGGTGTACCACTTCTCTCCCGCCACGGGAGAACTGCAACCCATCACCCGCCGCAGCGGACTGGTGGGCGAAGGCACCCGCCAGCTTTTCCGCGACCGCGAGGGCAACCTGTGGTTCTGCGGACAGCGCGGGGTGAGCAAGCTCATCAGCCGCCGCTTCACGCGCCTGGACAGCCAGCAGGGTCTGCTGCGGGACGAGGTGAGCGCCATTCTCATGCGCCGCCGGGGGGATGTGGTGCTGGGCCATGACGGCGGCCTGACCTTCCTGGGTCCACCCTTGCGCACCCTGGACCTGGGCGAGAACAGCCAGATCCTGGGCCGGGTCATGGACCTGGAAGAGGACGCGGAGGGAAACATCTGGATAGCGGCCGACCGCATGGGGCTGGCCCGCCTGGACACGGGCGGCCGGCTGGAATGGATGTCATTGCAACCGGGCGCCGACCCCAGCGTTTTCTGCGTGGCTTCCCATGGCGAGGGGAACCTGTGGGTGGGCACCGCCAAGGGTCTGTTCAAGCGAACCGGAAGCACCTTCACCCAGGTCAGCCTGCCCCGGGTCCAGGAGGGTGACAATCCCTTTGTCCGGCGCCTGGAAACCACCGATGACGGGGCGCTGCTGGTGGTGGCGGGGGTGTACGGGATCTTCAAGATCCAGGATGGGGTCGTCCAGGATATGCATGGCCCGCACCCGGTGAACAGCAGCTTCTACGCTGTCCTGGAAAAGGGGGCGGAGGAACTGTGGGTGGGCACCACCCAGGGTCTTTTCCGCCTGGTGGACGGCCAGATGGTGCGCAGCGAAGCGCCCTATCCCCGCCTGGCCAGCTCCATCTACTGCATGCTGGAAACCAGAGCCGGGGAAATCTGGTTCGGCACCGAGAACGGCGCCCTGGTCTGGGACGGTCAGCGGCTGCGCAGCATGTCGGCCCGGGAGGGTTTGCTGGGCACCGACACCAACCGGGACGCCCTGAAACAGGACGCGCAGGGACGCGTCTGGATCGGAACCAACCGGGGACTGAACATCTACGACCGCCGGTATGATTTGCCCCCACCCGCGCCGCCGCTGGTGCAATTGCGAGGGCTGGAAGTGGACGGCGTGCCGTACCCCCTGGACCGCCCCCTGGAACTGGACGGGCCGCCCCGGATGCTGGTGGCCGACTTTCGTCTGGTGACCTTCGTGGAGCGGCGGAACCTGGGCATCCGTGCCCGCCTGGAAGGCTTCGAGGACGACTGGCAACCGGCCCTGCCCCTGTACCAGCGCACCATCCGTTACAGCAACCTGCCCGCGGGCCGGTACCGACTGCATCTGCAGGCAGCGCGGGGCGACAGCCTCATCGGGCAGGAGGTGGTCTCGGCCGCCATCCTCATTCCCCGGCCCTTCTGGCAGCGCTGGTGGTTCGTGCTGCCGGCGGTGGTGCTGGGCCTGCTGGGTTTGCGGCTGCTGGTGGTGCTGTATTCCCACCGCCGGTATTCCCGACAGCTGCGGGACGAGGTGCGGGAACGCACCCGGCAGCTGAACGAGAGCAAGGAGGCCATCCGCACCCGCTCGCACCGCTTCCAGACCACCCTGGACAGCGTGTCCGACGGCGTGCTGACCATCGATGCCGGCGGGAACATCATCCTGTCCAATCCCGCGGCCAGCAAGATCCTGGGCCTGGAGCCGGAGCAGATCGTGGACCGGCCGCTGGAGCAGGTGTTCCCTCCCGGTCCGCTGCTGGTGCCGGGGCAGCCCGGTGAGACGGATTTCCTGAACCCCCTGCGGGGAACCATCTGGCTGGAGGCCCTGGTCACGCCCCTGGCGCCGGAGATGGGTCCCGACTCGGGCCAGGTGCTGGTGCTGCGGGACATCACCACGCGGCGGCTGCACGAGGCCGAATTGACCCGCACCCAGAAGCTGGAAAGCCTGGGCCTGCTGGCGGGCGGCCTGGCCCACGACTTCAACAACCTGCTGACCATCATCCTGGGCAACATCGACCTGGTGGAACCCATGAGCGAGCTGCCCCCGCGGGTGACGCATCGCCTGGTCAAGGCCCGGCGCGCCACCGTGCGGGCACGCACCCTGACCGAGCAGTTGCTGACCTTCGCCCGGGGGGGCGCGCCGCATCGGGCGCCCATCCACCTGGGCACCATCGCCGAGCAGACGGTGTCCCTGGTCTTCACCAGCCAGAAACATATTTGCCGGCTGGAAATGGCCCCCGACCTGTGGCCGGTGGATGCCGACAGCAGCCAGATGAACCAGGTCATCAGCAACCTGCTGATCAACGCCTGCCAGGCCATGCCCGACGGGGGACAGGTCTTTGTTTTCGGGACCAACGTCTCCGATCCTCCCGACTTCCTGCCCCCCGGCCAGTACGTGATGCTGGAGGTGCGGGACCAGGGCCATGGCATCAGCCAGGAAAACCTGCTGAAGATCTTCGATCCCTACTTCACCACCAAGGAAACGGGCAGCGGGCTGGGGCTGGCCACGGCCTACTCCATCGTCAAGCGCCACGGCGGGGTGCTGAAGGTGGCCTCGCGCGAGGGTCAGGGGGCGTCGTTCCGCATGTTCCTGCCCCGGGGCGACCGGCCGGAGGTCGCGGAGATTCCCGATGGGCTGAAGAGCATCAAACCCGGCCAGCGCATCCTGGTCATGGACGATGAGAAAGAGGTGCGCCACGTGATCCAGGCCTACCTGACGCGGCTGGGCCTGGACGCCATCATGACCAGCGGCGGAGAGCAGGCCCTGCAGGTGTGGCGGGCGGCGCGCCGGGCCGGCCGGCCCCATGCGGCGGGCATCTTCGATCTGGTGGTGCCCGAAGGTCCGGGAGGCAAGGATCTGCTGGCGGCCATGCACGAGGAAGATCCCGCTTTTCCGGCCCTGGTCATCAGCGGCTACAGCAGCGACAGGGTGCTGGCCGACCACGCGGCCTTCGGTTTCCGGGCGGCCTTGCCCAAACCCTTCGACTTCGATCAGTTCTCCCAGGCCCTGGGCAAGGTGCTGGACCTCTAGGGACGGACCTCGCTGGTGGCGGACCTGTTGTGGCGGACCAATTTGCCCCCCGGCAGCTTCTCCATTTTTCCCTGCCTTGGGCTGGCCTTCCGTGTTAATATTTTGACAATCGATGGTGACGGGATCCTGAACACTGCACCGAGAGGTTTACCCTGGCCGGTTCTTCGGATTCGATGGGGCTCGCCGAGCTGGTGGCCGAACTCGCCGAGCAATACGAACTGCTGTCTCCCGACCAGGAAGAAGCGATCCGGTTGTGCGGGTCCATCCTGGCGGCGGTGCCCACCTCGCCCCCGGCCGCGGTCTGGAAAATCCTGCAGGAAATCCCCCCTCTGGTTCAGGACAGCGACCCCGCCGACGCGGCGCCGGTGCTGGACCTGCTGGCCGCCCTGGTCCCGCGTCATCCCCACCCCTGGTCCCTGCTTTCCCCCCTGCTGGAAGTCGAGGACGCCGAGCTGGCCGCCCGGGCCCTGGACCTGTGCCTGGATCTGCTGGCGGCGGGCAAGCTGACCCTGACCCGCCCCCTGTTACGCCGCTTCCTGCCCATCATGGAACAGGACGAGGACGATCACCCCCGTCCCCCCGAGTTCCTGGACCGGCTGGCCGCCGCCGTCAACCGCAGCTACGGTCCCGACGGAGTGGACGGCCTGCACCACCTGTTGCTGAGCGAACGCGATCCGCACCTGCGCCGCCTGGCCGCCCGCCTGCTGGACAAGACGGGCCGGCAACCCGCCCCCGAGCTGGGCCTCGCCTTGCTGGGCGAGGAGGTGTGGACCGTTCTGGGCCCCTTCATCAGCTACACCCGGGCCACCCACCAGGACCTGGTGGGCCTGGGCACCGGCCGCCGCGCCCTGGCCGCCCTGGGCAACCAGTTCAGCACCATCGTCGAGCAGCAGGGCGAGAACTTCCTGCGCAGCGTCCTGGCCACCCTGGGCTGGAAGAAGTTGAACCAGGGACTGCGTGTGAAGACCCTGGTGCCCCTGACCTGGCCCGGCTGCGCCCCCCTGTTCGTGCATCCCGAGGAAGCGCACCTGTTCGCCACCGAGACCCCGGCCCAGATGGGCAAGCCGGTGCACCTGGTGACGGCCCGGGGCGGTTCGCCGGCTCCCGCTCAGGGCAGGCGCGGCGGCGATGGCGGCGCCGACCCCGTGGAAAATTTCCGGCGCCTGAACATCGTCCACGCCGAGCTGCTGCACGAGTTGCTGGCGGTGGAACCCCTGTCGGCGGCCAAGGTTGTGCGCATCCTGGACATGATGGACGCGGTGGTGGAGACCTTCCACGCCCTGTTCGCCGCCGGGTCGGACGAGTACAGCATCCTGCCCCGGCTGTGGCAGGACCTGCGCCGGCAGGTGACGGACCGCCTGGCCCCGGAAGAGGGCGCGGATATCCTTTCGCCCGAACTGACGCGACTGATGATGGCCTTCGAGGACCCGGCCAACCTGGGCGAGGTGCGCACCGTCCACGGTCTGAAGCGCTTTCTGCACCAGCGGGGCCTGAAGCTGGGTTTCGACATCGTGGACCGGGGGCAGAACCCCAACCAGACGGTGGACCTGCTGCTGTTCTCGGGGGAGCGCATCCTGGGGCTGGGGCCCACCATCCGCTTCGCCGAACTGGAAGCCACCCTGGAACCGGATCCCGACCCCTGGCTGCCCCACCCCGTGCGCCTGGCGGTGGAAGGCCTGGCCTGGCAGCTGCTGCACGGCAACACCTCGTGGCCGGGGCTGGACTGCTTCATCTTCGGCAACGAGGTTCACTACTACGTCACCTTCCGCAACCACCCGGCCTTCCTGCGGGTGGACTTCTCGCCACCCCAGCGCGGCGGCATGTTCGACCTGGAATACTACGGGGTGTCCAACTACGAGGTGGACCTGCACCCCAACGTGGAACTGGACGCCATCCAGCGCTTCTACCTGGACATGGAACTGGACGTGCGGCGCGAGAACACCCGCCTGTTCGTGCGCTACGACAAGGAGCGCTGCCACAGCCTGGGCGACCTGACGGACAAGCTGGGCAACCTGCTGCGCTTCGTGCCCTACCTGATGGATGTGGACTGGACCATCGGCTCGCTGCAGCTGCCCCCCGGCGGGCGGCCGGCCGTGGTGGCCGCCTGGGCCCGGCGCTTCAAGCGCTCGGGGCTGTATCCGTTGCGACACATCCTCACCGAGAACAAGCGGCAGATCCTGGTGCGTCGGCAGGCCGGCCCCACCGGCAACGAGGAAGAGGTGTGGGACGGCGAAGATCCCTACACCGACGCCTTCAGCAGCCCACCGCCGGCCGACCTGTGGCCGGCCCTGGGCCGGCGGCTGGAGGAATTGGGGCTGCCCCTGGCCGTGGCCGATCCCGCCGTTCGGGGTGTGGAGCTGCCCCTGCTGGCCCTGGAAAACAAGGTGCTGCGCCCCCTGCGCCGACGCCTGAAACACGGCCAGCTGGTGGTTCGGGACGGCCGTCTGGAATTGCCCGAGGCGCGGCTGCACGAACCCCGGCACGAAACCCGGGTCCTGGCCGAACTGCTCACCGGCACCGACGAGGAAGGACACCAGGCCCTGGCCATGGCCGAGCCCCTGTCCCATCTGGAGCGCTTCGTGCCCGGCGAGACCACGGGCTTCGTGGGGCGTCTGCAGGTGGAGCGCTTCACCCTGCCCCTGTGCGGGGGGCAGGTGACGGCCTTCGCCGCCCGGGACGAGCATCACGTCATCCGCCTGGGCTGGTGGGCCGAACAGGACCAGCTGTTCAAGGCGCGACCGTCGTCGCGAAGCCGCTGGCGCTCCAACCACACCTGCCGGTCCGAGGAGCTGTGGGCCCTGCTGCGGTCGGCCAACTACACCGGCGCCTCGGGCCACGAGGACGCCGAGCAGCGCACCGCCGCCCTGGAGCACCTGCGCCGGCTGGCGGCCCTGGACAACCTGGGCGTGGTGGAAGGGCTGAGCGACAACCACAACCGCCTGCCGGGGCAAGCGGCCGCGCCGGGGCGGGCCGTGGGACGGGCCGTTTTCGGCTCGGCGGGACGGCGGCCCGAGGACGTGCGGGGCTCCATCCTGGTGACCCGGGAGGTGCAACCCACCGACTGCCAGTTCCTGCAGAAGGCCGAGGGCATCGTCTCCACCGGGGGCGCCGTGCTCAGCCATGCGGCACTGCTGGCCATCCAGTTCGGCAAGCCGGCCATGGTGGTCAACGGCCGCTGGGAAGGGGATGCCGCCCTGCCCGCCCTGGCCTATCCCGTCACCCGGTACCGGAACCACACCGGGCAGGTGTGCGGGTTGCCCATCTGCCGCCGCACGGTGGACGCCGTGCTGACCGATCGCCTGGTGGAGGGCGACCTGCTGATCCTGGACGCCGAGCGCGGACTGGTGCGCATCCTGGGTCAGGACCAGCACACCATCGCCCTGTGGCGGGGCTTCCGGATGCTCAGCCGCTCGGCAGCGGACCTGGCCGCGGCCCGGGATCCCCGGCGCATCCTGGACCTGCGGGCCCAGCTTTTGCGGGCGCGCCACCAGATCAAGAAAGCCATGGCGGGCATCGAATCGGCCGAGGTGGCCGGCTTCGCCCTGGAGGAGATCCTGGGCCGGGGCCTGGCCGGGCTGCGCACCGCCGAGCGGGCCGAGATCCTGGCCCAGCTGCAGACCAACCCCCTGGTGTCGACCAGCGTGGGCGCCTGCGGGCACCGGGTGCTGGGACGTCTGGAAGAGCAGGCGCGTCTGACCCTGGCCGACTACGAGCAGGAGGTGCCCCGGGCGCGCTACCTGTTCGAGGTGCTGGGGCTGCGCCTGGCCGCCCGCCACCAGGCCGAGCGCCTGGATCTGGCCCGGCGGGTGCTGCAAGGAGATACGGCCCGCGTCACCCCGCCACGGGATGTTCTGGCCACCCAGCGCCTGACCCAGCTGCGCGCCCAGCTGGCCGAGCGCCTGGCCGACATCAAGGGCCGGGAGGCCACCCGCCAGCGGCGCCACCTGCTGCGGCGACTGCGGCGGCTGGACCAGCTCTTGCAAAACCCCGACGACGCGGCCCTGGCCCGCGCCGACCGCAGGCAGGAAACCGCCGACGCCAAACGCTGCCGCGACCTGGCCGGGCGCCTGACCTTGAAGGCCGACGAGTGCGGCCTGGAAAGCCACCCGCTGGTGGGCTGGAAGGCCGCCAACCTGGGCGAGATGGACCGCCAGGTGGGCCCCGCCGTGGTGCCGCCCTGGTTCGCCGTCACCGATCACGCCTTCCAGACCATCCTGGACGGCCCCGCCCCCGCATCGACCGACATGGGGTCCGAGCTGGCCGCGGCCATCTCCTGCGGCGATGGTCCTGCCTCCACCCTGGCCGGCGCCATCGACAACATCCTGAACGGGGAGCGCACCGACCTGGCCGCCAAGGCCGACCTGATCCGCCGCCTGTGGCAGCGGGTGCCCCTGCCCCGCCCCCTGCAGGAAGAGGTGACGGCGGCCTGCCACGGGCTGATGGCGGAAGCGCCCGGTTCCGCGACGGAGGACGACACCTACTTCGCCCTGCGCAGCTCGTCCTGCGACGAGGATTCCGAGTCCAGCATGAAGGCCGGCGTTTACGACACCTTCCTGTTCCTGCGCGGCGCCACCGCCATCCTGGCTCATCTGCGCCGCACCTGGGCCGGGCTGTGGAGCGAGCGTGCCCTGTTCTGCCGCCAGGAGAACGACGAACTGCACCAGCGGCCCGCCTGCGGACTCATCGTGCAGCGCATGGTGCGGTCCCGCGTGTCGGGTGTGCTGCAGACGGTGAACGTGGCGGCCCTGAACTTCGGTGAACTGGTGCTGAGCGTGGGCCTGGGCCTGGGCGAGGGCATCGTTTCCGGGCAGGTGGCCGCCGACCTGGTGACGGTGGTCAAGGACCAGGAGCCGGGGCGCGACCCGGTGCACATCAACTACCTGACCAACGACAAGCTGCAGCAGGTGGTGTTCGACCGGCGCTCGGGCCACGGCACCCGCCTGGAAGACACCCTGTACCACCAGCGGTTGAGGCCCGCCCTGGAATACACCGAGCTGTGCGAGCTGACCCGCAAGGCCCTGGCCCTGGAGGCGGTGTTCGGCTACCCCCTGGACATGGAATTCGCCCTGGAAGAGGATCGCCTGTGGCTGCTGCAGGCCCGCCCCATCTCGGCCATCCAGGCCCAGATGCAGATCACCCGTGAGCAGGCGCCCTTGCCGGCGGCGGGGAAGAAGAAGCCCGCCCCCGTCGGGGCCGCGGCCCATCCTGGAGGAAAAGCGTGATACGCAAGAAGGATTCCCTGGATTTCCACGGGCAGGGCCGGCCCGGCAAGATCGCCGTCAGCCCCACCAAGACCTGCTTCACGCCGCGGGATTTCCGCATGGTGTACCTGCCCGGGGCCACCTACCCGGCGGCCGAGATCGCGGCCCACCGCCAGGAGGTTTTCCGCTACACCTCGCGGGGCAACCTGGTGGGCGTGTTCACCGACGGCTCGGCGGTGCCCGGCCTGGGCAACGTGGGCCCCTACGCCGCCAAGCCGGTGCAGGAGGGCATGGCCATCATGTTCAAGCGCCTGGCCGACATCGACGTGTTCGACCTGGAGCTGAACCAGTCCGACGTGGAGGCCTTCGTGGCCACGGTGCAGCAGCTGGAGCCCACCTTCGGGGCGGTGAACCTGAAGGACATCCAGGCGCCGCTGGGTTTGCAGATCTACGACCGCCTGCGCGAGGTGCTGGAGATCCCCGTCTTCCACGAGAACCTGTACAGCACCGCGGTGGTGGCGGCCGCCGCCCTGATCAACGCCCTGGAACTGGTGGACAAGCGCATGGACGAGGTGCAGGTGGTCATCTGCGGGGCCGGCACCGTGGGCATCGGCTGCGCCCGCCTGCTGCGCCGCCTGGGCGTGCGCCCCGAGAACTGCCTCATGTACAACATCGACGGCCTGGTGCACGAGGACCTTGAAGACCTGCACCCCTACCAGCGCGAGTTCGCCCGCAACAGCGACCGGCGCACCATGGCCGAAGGCCTGGTGGACGCCGACGTGTTCATGGGGGCCTCGGCCGGCGGCGTGCTGACCCCCGACATGGTGCGCACCATGAACCGCTTCCCGGTGGTGTTCGCCCTGGCCACTCCCGAGCCGGAGATCGACTACGAGACCGCCCGGGCCAGCCGACAGGACGCCATCGTGGCCACCGGCCTGGGCCAGTTCCCCAACGCGGTGCTGGACGTGCTGAGCTTCCCCTACATCTTCCGCGGGGCCCTGGACGTGCAGGCGGTGAGCATCACCGAGGGCATGCTGCTGGCGGCGGCCCGCGCCCTGGCCGAGCTGGCCCGCGAGGAGGTGCCCGAGCAGGTGGAGCGGGCCTACGGCGGCAAGCGCTTCAGCTTCGGGCCCGAGTACCTGCTGCCCAAGCCCATGGACCCGCGCATCCTGCTGCGGGAGTCGGCGGCGGTGGCCCGGGCGGCCATGGACGAGGGCGTGGCCGAGCTGACGGGCAACATGGACGACTACGAGGGCCGCCTGACGGTGCGCCTGGGCACGGGCCGCGAAAAGATGCGCGAGCTGATCATGCGCACCCACCAGACCGACAAGCGGGTGGTGTTCACCGAGGGAACGGACGAGACCATCCTGCGCGCCTGTCGCCAGGTGCTGGACGAGAACATCGCCCGGCCCATCCTGCTGGGCAACCCGGAGATCATCGAGCAGCGGCTGAACGAGCTGGGCTTCGACCTGGGCGGCGCCGACATCGTGGACCCGGTGCGCCACTCCCACTTCGCCGAGTACTGCGACGAGTACTTCCGCCTGCGCCAGCGGTACGGCGTCATCCACGCCACCGCCGAGGAACGCATGACCCAGCCCGACTTCTGCGGCGCCATGATGGTGCACGCGGGGCACGCCGACCTGATGATCGCGGGCCTGTCCACCCACTTCAAGGACTCGCTCATGGCGCTGCTGGAGATCATCGGCCCCGCCCCCGAGGTGCGGCGGGTCAGCAGCCACCACCTGGTGCTCATGCCCAACGACGTGGTGGTGCTGGGCGACTGCGCCGTGAACATCGACCCCAGCGCCGAGACCCTGGCCGAGACCGCCCTGCTGGCCGCCACCCGGGCCCGCGCCCTGGGCCTGGTGCCCCGGGTGGCCATGCTCTCGTTCAGCAACTTCGGCAGCGCCGGCCACGGCCACGCGCGGCGGGTGCAGGAAGCGGTGCGCATAGCCCGCGAGCGCGCCCCCGAGCTGGAGATCGAGGGCGAGATGCAGCTGTCCACGGCGCGCAACCAGGCCCTGCGCCGGGACTTCTTCCCCTTCGCGCGGCTGACCGAAGACGCCAACGTGCTCATCTTCCCCGACCTGCAGTCGGGCAATCTGGCCATGCAGGCCCTCAGCTACATGGCCGAGGCCATTCCCATCGGGCCGTTGCTCATGGGCACGCGGCTGCCCTGCCACATCCTGCAGTACGGGTCGTCGGTGGAAGAGGTGGTGAACCTGACCACGGTGGGCGTGGTGGAGGCGCTGGACCAGTAGGCGCGCGGTGGTCGCGAGCGGCTTTTAATCCTACCATGAGGACTCCGGCGTGACCGCGGCCCGGCGGCGCGCCGTGGTGTTTTCATTCCACACAAGCCACCCGGATCCCGGTCCGGTTCTCCCTGGGGACCTGCATGAAAGACCTCGTCCACGCCCGCAAACCCGCCGCCACCACCCTGCAGAAGGCCCTGGAAGTCAACCTGAACCCGTTGCAGTACGGCAGCATCGTGGAGATCGGCGCCGGACAGGAGGTGGCCCGCAACTTCTTCCAGGCCGGCGGCGCGTCGGGCACCATCGCCCAGACCAGCTCGGCCTACGACATGCGCTTCAGCGACGCCATCTACGGCCCCGACGAGACGGGGCGCTACGTCACCCGGCACCGCCTGCAGCGCATGCTGGAGCGGGAGTTCGAGCTGGTGGTGGAGCGGGTCAGCGAGGAGCGCGACCCCGAGTCCTGCTACTTCGCCTTCGCCGACACGGTGTCGGCCAAGCGCTTCGGCGTGGACAGCGAGTGCCACGGCTGGCTGGGACTGCGCTTCCAGCACGAACCCGGCGCCGAGCCCAGCCAGGTGGTGCTGCACGTGCTCATGCTGGACTCGTCCAACCTGGGCCAGCAGACGGCCCTGGGCACCCTGGGCGTGAACCTGATCCACTCGACCTTCAAGTATCTGGACAACGTGGACGAGCTGGTCAGCAACCTGAACGACAACCTGGGCTGGGGGCGCATCGATATCGACTACATCCACTTCGACGGGCCCTGCTTCGACCCCGACGCCAACCGCGCCATGCCCCTGAAGCTGGTCACCGGCAGCGAGGGGCCGGTGGTGATGTTCGAGAAGGACGGCAGCTGCGCCATTCCCGGCGACCTGCTGTACCGCAAGATTCCATTGATCCTGCGCGGCTCCTTCCGCCCCTTCACCCACGTCCACGCCAACATGATCGAGTACGGCCGCGAGGCCCTGAAGCGCGAGCTGGGCGTGGGTGACGAGGACATCGTGGTGCTGTGCGAGATGAACGTGGCGCGCTACCTGTACGAGGATGTGGACGAGGTTTCCGATCTGCGGGCGCGGGTGGACATGATCGCCGGGATGGGCTACCACGCCATGGTCACCTCGCACCTGCGCTTCTTCCGCCTGGGCGAGTATTTCCTGAAGCACCAGTTGCGGCGCATCGCCTTCGTGCTGTCGGTGGCCGATCTGGACAGCATCTTCGACGAGGAATATTACCAGGGACTGTCCGGGGGAATATTGCACGCCATCGCCAAGATCTTCGCCAGCGATTCCAAGCTGCTGACCTATCCCATCCTGACGGCCGACAATCAGGTGCGCACCGTGGACAACCACCAGATCGCCCCCGAGCAGAGGCACCTGTTCCAGCACCTGGTCTACAACCGGCGCATCCTGGCCCTGGACCCGCCACGGGAAAAGCTGGTGCCCTTCGATCCGGACAACATCGGCAGCCTCATCGCCCGCGGCGACGAGCGCTGGCGGGACCTGGTGCCGGCGGCGGTGCAGGAGCGCATCGGGGAGCTGAAGATCGGGCCGGCCTGAGGATCTATCTATTCGGAATCGATCCGCCTCTCGCCCAGGCGGCTGACCCGGCCGAAGCTGCGGCCCTCGGGGTCGTAGGCGCCCCAGCGCATGGGGGTCCAGGCCTGCACCTTGACCTCGGGGAAGAAGCTGGCCACGGGAGCCTGGCCCTGGCGCAGGGCCGCTGTGATGGCCGGCAGGCAGGAGCGGGAATAGACGGCGTGCAGGGGTTCCCAGCCCTGCTCGGTGCGGGGAATGACCACGTCGCCCTCGCCCTCGTGAATCATATCTCGCAGCAGGCGGGCGTTCAGCCAGGGCATGGCACAGCTCACCACCAGCACCCGGTCGTGGGCGGCCTCGCTCAGGGCGGTGTGAATGCCCACCAGAGGGCCGCGATGGGGCAGCCAGTCCCCCACCACCTTGCAAGAGTCGGGCACGGTATCCTGTCGTGGTTTCACCTGTTCGGGGCGAGTGACCAGCAACACCTCGGCGGCCAGGGGGGCCACCAGGTCGTGGACGTGCTGCAACAGGGTGGACCGGCCCCAAGGCAGGACGGCCTTGTCGCGGCCGCGCCCGGGAGCGGGTCCGCCGGCCAGAATGGCGGCGGTGACGGCGGTGGCGGGGTTGTCAGACGAACGGGCGGTCAAGCAAGTCCTCCAGCGGACCGGGTGCGTGATAACTAGGTCGCAAGATACACCAATTCGGCCATTCCAGCCGCTACTTCAGCAGCAACAGGCGCCCCGTCAGCACCTTGCCCCCCGCCTCCAGACGGCTGAAGTAGACCCCTGAGGCCAACGCATCCCCCTGCTGGTCGCGCCCGCGCCACACCACCGCGTGGCGGCCGGCGGCTTCCGGCCCATCCACCAGGATGCGCACCAGACGCCCGCTCAGATCGTACACCGCCAGCCGCGCGTTCTGGGCCGAAGGCAGGGCGTACTCGATGGTGGTCTGCGGGTTGAACGGGTTTGGATAGGCCCGCCCCAGCAGCACCTCCGTCACCGCCTCCGGCACCGCCGACACGGCCATGGGCAACGAGGCCTCGCTGCGCAGGCCGTTCCGGTCCACCGCCACCACGAACACCCAGGGGTGGTGGTCGACCGCCAGGATGGCGTGGCTCTCGGCCGTGGCCGCCAGCAGCTCCGCGTCTGCGGGCAGGGGCGTCGGCGAGCCCAGGATCTCGTAGTGGTCCAGATCGTTGGCCGCCACCGGATCCCAGTCCAGTTCACGGTCCGACAACCAGACCACGCCCACCGGGGCTTCCGGCGGGATGTTGTCCTCGCTGTAACCGCTCATGGGGTCGCCCACCCAGATGCCCTCGTCCATGTGGGCGATGACCCGGTACACCATGGCCGAGGCGGGACCGTTGCCCACGGTGTTGACCAGGGCCGTGTAGTAGTGGGAACCATAGGCCCCCACAGTGGCGATGGTCACCCACGTGTCCCCGTAAAGGTGCTCGATGGAGTACATCTCCGAGCGGCTGGGCTGGGTGTCGTCGTAGCCGCAGTGATAGAACGTCAGGTGCACGAACCCGCCCTGATCGTCCGGCACGTCGGCCACCTTCGTGATCACCGGCTTGGCCGACAGGGCCGACACCACCACCGTCCGCTTGTCCGTGTTGGTGCCGTTGGTGGCCGTCAGGGTCACGGGATAGTCCCCGGGCAGGGGATAGCTGTGGGTGGGATCCTTCTCGGTGCTGGTGCCCGTGCTGTCCCCGAAGTCCCACGAGTAGCTCAGGCCGTACCCCTCCGACAGGTTGCTGAAGTCCACCGTGATGGGGTAGAAGTCCGCCTGCGGGCTGGGTTGGAACGCCGCGTAAACACGCTCGTCGAACCCGCACTGGGAGGGGCAGACGTACAGCGCGTCGCCCCCGGCCACGTAGGCGTAGTTCTCGTCCGCGAACACCCCCCGCGACAGGGTGGCCGTGGTCACGTTGCCCACGCTCACCAGGTTGCCGGGGTCCCGGATGTCGATGAGCTGCACGGCGGACCCCGAACCCACGTAGGCGAAGATGCCCTGCACCTTCACGTCGCTGGCCGCCCCGAGGGTGGGCAGGCTGCCCAGGGTCACCGGACTCAGGGGGTCGGCAACGTCCAGGGCCACCACCTCGTCGGCGGCGTCCAGCACGTAGGCCTTGCCGAAGCTCAGGTCCAGACGCCGGGCGTCGGTGACCTTGCCGCCCTTCACCCCACCCACGATCCACGGGTTGTCGGGATCGGACACGTTCAGGGTGCGCACCCCTGCCACGCCGTCGCACACGAAGGCGTAGTCGCCGGACACCTCCACGTCCAGGGCGCTGGTCAGGCTGTCGTTGGCCCCCACCTCGAAGATGTCCGTGCGATCGGCGATGTCGATGACCCGCAGGCCCGCCCCCGTGTCGGCCACGAAGGCGTGACCGGCCTGGACCACCAGCTCAACCGCCAGGCCCGGCGTGTCCACCGTGTCCAGGAGGATGGGCGGGGCGGACACCGGGTCGCTCACGTCGATGGAGTGAACCCCCGCCGCCGAGTCGGCCAGGTAAGCCGTGTCCCCCACCAGGGCGATGGCCTCGGCGAAGCCCGGCGTGTCCAGGGTCTGCAGGATGACCGGGTTCAGGGGGTCGGTGATGTCCACCACGTGCATGCCCGCGTCACCGGCGGCCACGAAGGCCAGGCCGTTCTTGGCCGGCGAGACCACCACGCTGCGCGCCTCGCCCGGAGTGGCCACCTGGCAGATGGGCTCAAGCGGGTCGGGGGAGGAGACGGAGACGATCTGGATCAGGCCCTCACCGGTTGCCCTCGTTTGACAAACAAAGAGCTCCGAACCACAGACCGTGAGTTTCCCAACAGAGGCAAAAGGGAATGGCATGGTGCCCAGGTCCTGCATGCCGCTACCAGAGACACCAATTTTCTGAATACCGTAACCCTGGGCCGCGATCCCGAAGTAACAAACGCCGGAAGCCACAGCAACCCGGGGGTACAGGTTGCCGGGGAAAGCCGTGTAGAAACAGCCATCTTCATACGGGTTGGCCGGATTGGAGCCGGTCCGGTAGCGGTGCAGGCGAAGATATGTCCCGAACCGAACTCCCACGTAAATATTACCATCCTCGAAGGCCAGATCGATGGCACTATCGTCATACCACATGGGGTCGGTGTCCACCACCGAGGCGGTGAGGGGATTGGCCACATTGACGGTGACCAGATTTCGCAAACAGGCCAGGTAGATGTAGTTCCCGTTCTTGATGAGTCCCTTGTAGGCGATGTTGCCCAGGGGCACGGAATTCAGCACGACGGGGTTGGCAGGGTCGGCCACGCTCAGGATATCCAGCTGGGGGGAATCCCAGCGGGTCACATAGGCCAGGGTGTCCTCGATGACGATGCCCCGACACCTGGCGCCGGGAAGGGCCTGGCTCACCTCTGTGGGGTTCAAAGGGTCACTCACGTCGAAGAAATACACCCCGAACTCGCCACCGACCAGAGAAACCGCAGCACCCAGCAGGTCGCCCGCGAGGCCCAGGGTGACTACGCCCCCCGAACCCAGGGTCGTCTCGCCCACCAGTTCCGGCGCCCCCAAGGAAGACAGATCCATCACCTGAAGGAGGCCACCCCCGACTGCCATGAACGCAAAATCGCCATCGCTGGCCACATCCTGCGGCCCCTGGTCATATTCGAGGGTCGCCAGCCACTGCTGATAGTTGTCGTAATCGGTGCAGGCCCGCGCCCGGCCGGCCATCCCCCCGGCCAGCGCAATGATTATCCCCACAACCAGCGCGACCCGCGCGGCCGCGCCCCCGGAACCGTTCCCTCCGCGCGCCATGACGCACCATCCCCTCGTCTGATGACCAAGGCCACCCCGGCGAGCCGGGCCCATCGCCCGTTTTCACGCGAGACCGCCAACTGGAAAGGAGTAATCATAACACAGGAAATGGTTCAAATGGGCCGAAATCGGGTGTTTCCGCCACCACCCCGCTCCAGAGAAAACGAGGCGACCGCCGCCGCCCCGTTCCCTGTTACCGCATCGGACCCGCACCCGCGCTCGCGCCCGAAGCCGGCCGCTAGTACACGTAGCCGATACCGAAGGGGTTCATCCCCACCGTGGCCTCGCCCACGTACATGGGCAGCCCGGTCTTCTGATGGATGTCGTAGATGGTCACCCTGTCGGCCGATGGGCCGCTGTGGGTGACGAAGAGGCGCCGCCCGTCGGGGCGCAGGGCCAGGTTGTGGGGCACCGCGAAGGGGGTGGCCACCGCCTTGCCCACCCGCATGTTGCCGGCGGTCTCGATGGTCAGCAGGGCGTCGGCCCCGCCCCCGGGCAGGTTGGAGGTGTAGAACCAGCGCCCGTTGGGCGAGATGGCCGCGCCGTGAGCTCCCGGGGCCTCGATGACGGTTTCCAGGACCAGGGTCTCGGGATCGAAGACCCGGACCTCGTCGCTGCCCTGGGCGGGCACGTACAGGGCGGTGTTCTTGCCCAGGGCCAGATGCGGATCCTTGCCCACGGGCTGGCGGTTCATCTCGGTGAAGCTGCGGGCGTCGTACTGCAGCAGGTAGTCGTTCTCCCCCGCAAAGCCCAGCATGGTCACGTAGGCGTAGCGCCCGAAGTGGTCCGTCACCACGTCGTGGGGCTTGCCCCCCATGGCCACCAGGTCGGCGGGCAGGGCGATGGTGGCCACCACCATCAGGGTGGACGGATCGATGACGGTGATGGTGTTGTCGATGTCGTTGTTCACCCACAGCTGCTTGCCCTGCCTGTCCACCCACTGGTGGAACACGCCTCGCCCGGCGGGCACCATACCCACCACCTCGTAGTTGCGCGCGTCGAAGACCACCACCCGGTCGTTGGCCCGGTCGCCCACGAACACCCGCTGCCCGGCGGCGATGCCGTTGACGTACATGGGCTCGGGCATGCTGTCCCCTTCGCCCATGGGCAGCATATGGGTGCCCAGCAACTGGCCGGTCAGGCCGTCGATGACCGAGATGCTGCCCGACCCGCGGTTGGCCACCACCACGGCCCCGGCCTCGCTGCGGGCCCGGGCCCGGTAGTCGTCGCCCCGGGCCTTCCCGTCGCTGTCGGGATTGAGGGGGTTCATGTCGGAATCGGAACATCCGGCCAGGGCCAGCAGGCCGGCCAGGGCGGCCAGCACAAAGAGCAGGGTAAAACGTCGCATTTCACTCTCCTGTTATTCATGAAAACCGCCGGAGCGCCGGCGATGGAAATTGCCCGCAGGCGTGGTCACAGGAGGGTACGGAGCAAGGAAAGGAGGTGTGACGGAGAAAAACGGTTTTATTGCGGGAATTTATCCCGCCGCCAGCAAAGCTCGAAAATGGTGGCGTTCCAGTGGCCCCGATCGTCCACGTAGACATGGTTGGCCCCCACCAGCAGGCGCCGGCCTTCCAGCTCCACGGCAATGACGTTCCAGGGGCCCTCCAGGAATTCCCGGGCGTCCCGGGGCAAACCCGCGGCGAAAGCCCGGTGCTTCGGATTGCGCAGATCCAGCAGGCGCACCCCGGGGGCCTTGCTGTCCACGGTCAGTTCTCCGTCCAGAGGAGCCAGCAGGTCCGCCACCCCGGCGGGAGTGAACCCTTCGCTCAGCAGATGGGAATTCAGGATGTCGTGGTGGTTGGTCAAGAGGTCGGGCACCAGCACGAGAATGCCCTCCGACTCCGGGCAGGGGGTTGGATGGCCGGTTCCGGCGCAGCCGGCGGCAGCCAGCAATAGGCCGGTGAGGAGGGCACTCAGGATCCGGTGTCGCATCCCTCCGGTATCACTGGGCCTCGTATCTTTGGCACTCGTATCTTTGGCACTCGTATCACTGGCCATGAACGCCCCCTTTCGTGTCCCCTCCCCCGGCCCGACGGCTGGCGGGTCTTCTGCTTCCCGCCCACATCATGGGGAACTTAGGGAATTTCACCAGCAAAAGAAAACCCGCCGAGGTTGCCCCCGGCGGGTTCAAATCGGCGGAAGAATCGGCTAGGGCACCGTCACGATGGTGTTGCGGTCGCCGTCGGCCTGCACCTCGATGGTGACGGCGACCAGGCCGCTGCCCTGGTCCAGATATCCGGCCACGCCCGCGGTGGCGCACACGCCGGAGCTGCGATAGTCCACCCCGCCCAGGACGAAGACGAACTCGGCCACCTGGCCGCTTTCCAGCAGGCCGGTGTGGGCGCCCACGTTCCGGCTGAGCAGGAAGCTGAAGATCCCGTCACCCGAGGTCGCGTCGCCGGCGGTGCCGTCATCCACCAGGTCCAGTTCGGCCCAGCCCCAGGGCGAGCCCTTGACCTTCGCGCTGGCGGAATAATCCGCGCCCTGGAACTCGGCGGCCAGGTTGCTCCCGTTGTCCGACAGGTCCACCGTCAGCAGCAGATCGACGGTGCCGAAGGCGTCGATGACCAGGCCCGGGGCGGCCAGGGGGCCCTGGGTGCCCTGGGGAATGGTCAGCACCCCGTTGGAACCGGACCAGATCCACTGGCCGTCCGACCCGTTCACCGAGCCGCTGATGGCCCCGTACTCCAGCTGCCGCTGCTGGGTGTTGTCCACCAGCACGGACACGCTCCAGACGTGGTCGCCGGCGGTGGCGCCCTCGGGCTCGTGGCCGCCGCCGCTCAGGGGGCCGTCGTCATGCAGCAGCGGGTAGGGCCCGGGCCAGGATCCGTTGACGGTGAGCACCCGGCTGGCCGCGTCGTAGCTGAAGGAGCCCTTCCAGGCCAGGCCGTCGCCGGCGGTGTAGGTCTGGTTGGCCGAATCGTCGATGGCGAAGGTGATGATGGCCTGATCGGAGGGGATGACCTCCTCCTCCACCGCCAGGCCCGGGGCGGTGATGGTCCCTGTCGCGCCGGAGGTGACGGTCACGGCCTGCATGGTGTTGCCGTCGATCCAGTCGCCGTCGCTGCCGTCCACCGAACCGCTGATGACGCCGTAGGTGAAGACCGAGGACATGTCGGTGGTCTCCACCTGAACCGAGGCGCCCCACAGGTGATCGCCCGCCACGGCCCCCTCGGGCTCGTGGCCGCCGCCGGACACCGGGCCGTCATCGGCCAGCATGACGAAGGGCCCGCTGGACGTGGGGTCCAGGGCCAGCAGATCGTTGTCCGCGTCGTAGCTGAAGTTGCCCTTCCAGGCCAGCCCGTCGCCGGCGGTGTAGATCTCGCTGGTGGCATCGTCCAGGGTGAAGTTCAAGGTGGCGTGGGTCCGGGTCTCGCCGGGGTCGGTGGGGGAATCATCGTCATCGCCGCAACCGACTCCAGTCAGCAGCAGGCCGGCCAGCATGAATGCAGCCAGGCCGGTCATCAGAAAGCGCGTCTTCCCCGTCCCTTTATTCTTGCCGAACGACTTGCCGAACAACCGGAACATCGGATCCTCCCTTGTCCATGGGTGGCGCCCTCCCGAGGGGTCGACGCCTGGGTATTTCCGCCAAAGCGAATGATGACAAACGATTTGCATTAGCAAAACTGAGGCCAGGCAAGGCCGGTTAGCAGGAATGATCCCGCGCAAAGGGATCCATGTTATCGGCTCGAATGTGCCTCAAATGAAATATTTCCTATTATTGTGCAATTAAAAATTCATTTTCGTCACCAACCCCGTTGTTTTCACAATTCAATAGATGATAAGATCTCCGGGGTTCGGGATATTTCGCCCCTCACCACCGACCATCAACCAGGAGTCATCACCCATGAGATCCATGCTACTCATCTCGTCCTTGCTCGTCCTTCTCGTCGCCTCTTTCGCCGTGGCCCACGACGAGCCCCCCTTCTCCTTTTCCACCCAGCTGGGTGAGACCTACACCCTGACCCACGAGGACGCCGCCCCCTTCAAGGGCCTGGTCACCGCCACGCCCACCAACAGCGGCACCGAGCCCTGGGCCGCCTTCACCTTCCAGATCTTCGATCCCATGGGCACGGGCATGTACACCGACGTGTACTTCGGCACCGGTGATGGCGACATCTACCCCATGATCAACGGCGTCACCGTCGACCCCGGGAACTTCGTCATCGACACCACCACCGAGGGCTACTCCCGGATCATGATCCTCTTCCCCGAGACCCCGGTCTATCCCGGCGAGTCCATCACCCTGACGGTGTACACCGACAACACCGCCAGCGAGCACAGCTTCTTCGGCGTCATGATGTGGCCCACCTCCCTGGAGGTCGGCGCTGAGGAGACGTCCCTGTCCTCGGTCAAGGCCCTGTTCCGTTAAAGACCTCGCTACCGGTCCACGGAAAAACACGGCCCCGGATCCTCACGATCCGGGGCCTTTTCATGGGCAGGATTCGCCTGGACTCAGGCGCCGGCTCAGGCTGACTTGCGGCCCGCCAGGGTCAGGCGGTCAAGCAGGGTGTACACCACCGGAATGACGAACAGGGTGAACACCGCCGAGATCAGCACGCCCCCGATCTGCACCACGGCCATGGGCTCGCGGAACTCGCTACCCGAACCCGTCAGCACCAGCTGGGGAATCATGCCCACGGCGATGGCCAGGTTGGACATGATGATGGCGCGCAGCTTCACCGGGCACCCTTCCAGCAGAGCCTCGCGAATGCCCATGCCCTTGGCCCGCAGCTGCCCGACGTAGTCCAGCATGAGGATGGCGTTGTTCACCACGATACCCACCATCATGACCAGGGCCATGAGGGACATGATGTTGATCTCGCCGCCCAGCAGGAACAGGGACACGGCCATGCCGATGAGGGACAGGGGCAAGGTGACCATCACCGTCAGGGGATGCACGAAGCTCTCCAGGATGGCCGCCATGACGATGTAGATCAGGATGATGGCCAGGACCAGCGCCTCGAAGATGGCGGCGAAGCTCTCGGCCTGCTGTTCCACGTCGCCACCGTACTTGACCTCCACGCCCTCGGGCACCTCCAGGTCGGCCAGCAGCTCGTCGATGGAGGCCACGGCCCCGCTCAGGGAGATGGTGCTCAGGTTGGCGGTGACCTCCACCAGGCGCAGCTTCTCGGAGTGCAGGATGGTGGGATCGCCCACGCCTTCCTCCAGGCTCACCAGCTCGGACAGAGGCACCGTGGTGCCCCCGCCGGCGGCCACGGGCAGGTCGTTCAGGTAGGCCGGATCCTTTCGTGCGTCCTCGGCGAACTTCACCACCACATCGTATTCCTCGCCGGCCTCGCGGTACACGCCGGCCTCGTTGCCTTCGTAGGCCGTGCGCAGGATGCCGCCGATGGAGCTGGTCATCAGACCGTACTCGGCCAGTTCCTGGCGCCGCGGCACCACCTTGATCTCGGGCTTGCCTTCCTTGTCGCTGCTGTGCACCTCCACCAGGCCGTCCACCTGGCGCACGATCTCGTACACCTGCTTGCCCGTGGCCGTCACGGCTTCGGGGTCGGTGCCCAGCACCTCCAGGATCAGGTCGGCCTCGACGTTGCCGCCGCCGCCCACGCTGTACACGTTCACCTTGGCGTCGGGAATCTCGGCCAGCTTGGGACGGATGCTGTTCATGAACTCCTTCAGACCGATGGCCCGCTCGCTCTTGTCCACCAGGGCCACGAACAGGTCGGCCTCCTCGATGCTGCGCTGCTCACCGCCGGCCTTGACCAGCACGCCGGTGACCTCGGGCTCCAACCGCAGCTCGGCCGCCACGCGGTTGGCCACCTCGGTGGTGCGCTCCAGGCTGGTGCCCGCCGGCAGTTCCAGGCTGACCTGCAGCTTGGCGCCGTCCACGAAGGGAATGAACCCGCCGCCCAGCACGCCGAACAGCTGCAGGGCCCCGAAGAAGATGATCCCCGTCAGCACCAGGGGCACCCAGCGCCGGCGCAGGCAGAAGTCCAGCGCCGTGCGGTAGCTGTCGGCCAGGCCGTCGTAGAAGGCGTCCCAGGCCCGGATGGACCGGGAGATGAGGTTGGCGCCGTGACCCAGGCCCGAGCCCGGCTTGATCAGCCGGCCCGCCAGCATGGGCACCATGGTGAAGCTGACCACCAGGCTGAACAGGGTGGCGAAGACCACCGTCAGGCCGAACTGCTGGAAGAACTGGCCGATGAGCCCGCTCATGAAGGCGATGGGGGTGAACACCACCAGGTTGGTCAGGGTGGAGGCCAGCACGGCCACGCCCACCTCGGCGGTGCCGCGCGCGGCGGCCTCCCTGGGCTCCACGCCCTCGCTCACCAGACGGGAGATGTTCTCCAGCACCACGATGCTGTTGGTCACCAGGGTGCCGATGCTGATACCCAGGGCCATGAGGGACATGACGTTCAGGGTGAAGCCCGCCGACTCCATGAGCATGAACGAGGCGATGACCGACACGGGCATGGCCACGGCCGCGATGAGGGTCTGCCGCCAGTCGTGCAGGAACAGGAACAGCAGCAGGCCCGTCAGGCCGATGCCGATGGCCATGTTGGTCAGCACGTCGTCGCGCGAGGCCTTCACGAAGGAGGCGCTCTCCCGCACCAGCTCGATGGTGACGCCCGGAGGCAATTCCTCGCGGATGGTTTCCAGGTTCTCGAACACGCCCTGGGCCACCTCCACGGTGTTGCCGTCGCTGCGCTTCATCACGCCCACGGTGATGCCCGGCTGGCCGTTCCAGAACGAGGCCTCGCGCACCTCTTCGGTGGTGTCGTGGATCTCGGCCACCTCGGACAGGGGGATGTCCCCCCCGGCCGGCAGGTTCAGGCGGAACATGGCCAGCTCGGCCGGGTCACGCACCTCGCCCACCATGCGCACGTTGATCTCGCCGGCCCCGCGGGTGATGTGGCCCACGGGCACGTTCAGGTTGCTGGCCGCCAGGGTGCCCAGCAGGTCGTTCAGGGTCAGGCCGTAGGCGCGCAACCGCTCGGGGTGCACCGCCACGTGGATCTCGCGTTCCTGGGTGCCGATGATCTGCACCTCGGCCACACCGGCGATGCGGCTGAGAGGCTCCTTCACCTTCTTGTCCACCAGGGCGTAGATCTCGGACAGGGGCATGTCGCCGGACACGGCCAGTTCCACCACCGGGTCCGAAGCCAGGTCGAACTTGGTGATGATGGGATCCTCGGCGTCCTCGGGCAGATCGCCGGCGATGGCGTCCACCTTGTCCTTCACGTCGATGGCGTCCTGGTCCTGGTCCGTTTCCAGCTCGAACTGCACGATGACCTGGGACATGCTTTCCATGGAGGTGGATGTGAGCTCGTCGATGCTGGCCAGGGTGGCCACCTCGTCCTCGATCTTCTTGGTCACCTGGGTCTCGACTTCGCCCGGCGCGGCGCCGGGATACACGGTGGTGACCACGATGACCGGAAAGTTGATGCTGGGAATGAGTTCGGTCACCAGGTGGGTGTAGGAGTAGGCTCCCATCACCACCATGACCACCACCAGCATGGTGGTCATCACCGGGCGTTCGATCATGGTTCTGAAGAAACTCACGGGCGCGCCTCCTCGGCGGGGATCTGATCCTCAGCGTCCACGATCTTGACCATGGCGCCCATGCGCAGCAGGGCCTGGCCGTGGCGCACCACTTCCTGTCCCTCCTGCAGACCATCCACGATTTCCACCGAGTCGGCGGTCTTCAGGCCCAACTGCACGGTCACCAGCTTGGCCGTGCCGTCCACCACCCACACCGCGTCCTGGTCCAGATGATGCACCACGCAGGCGCCGGGCAGGGTCAGGGCGCCGTGGCTCTCGGCCGTCAGCACCTGGAAGCTCACCAGCAGGCCGGGCACCAGCAGGCCGTCGCTGTTGTCGAAGCGGGCCTCGCCCTCCAGCAGATGGGTGTCCGGGTCGGCCATCAGATCCAGCTGGCTGACCACGCCGTTGCGGCGGCTGCCGTCGGGGGCGGTCCAAACGGCGGTCTGGCCTTCCTTCAGGCGCAGGGCCTGGTGGCTGCCCGCCGAGAACACCACCTTCACCTCGGAGGTGTCGGTGATCCAGGCCAGCTCGTGCCCCGTCTGCACCATGTCACCCTCGCGCACCAGGATGCTGGACACCACCCCCGCCTCGCTGGCCGTCAGGGCGGTGCTGCCCTCGGCGTCCTGCAGGGCGCTGGCCAGAACCTTGGCCTGGGTCTCGGCCGCGTCCACCTCGGCCTGGGCCACGGCCCCCGCCTCCAGCAGGTTGCGCAGGCGGCGCAGGTTCAGCAGGGCGTTCTCGTAGTTGGCCCGGGTCTGCTCCACCGAGTGGTACATGGGCGAGGGCGCGGTCGAGGCCAGACGCAGGATCACGTCGCCCTTCTCCACCCGGTCACCCTCCTTGACCTCGATGGCCACCACCGGCAGGGCGTTGTTGGAGACGATGGGGTACTGGACCTTGCCCTCCACCGTGCCGGCCAGGGTGATCCACTGGCTCAGGCCGTTGCGCTGGACCTGCACCGTCTCCACGGGAATGCCTTCCTTCTCCTGGACGCTGCGGATGCTTTCGGGAGTGGTCTCCTGGCTCAGGACCTGGAAACGCCAGGTGAAGACCAGGACCACCGCAGCCACCACCAGCACGGTGGTGCTCCAGTTGCGCAGGGTGTGCTTGCGAACGTCAGTCATCGTTGGGTCTCCTCGCTCGTTGCGGCGATGGTATTGCCGGGATTCCGGTAGCCGCCCACGGCCAGCTTCAGGGCCGCCACGGCTTCGTTGCAGTCATACAGGGCCGAGGCCAGCTGGGCCCGGGCCTCGGTCAGGGCCTGGTCGGCGTCCAGCCGTTCCAGGGGCGTGGCCAGCCCGTTGTCCAGGCGCACCTGGGCCAGGCGATACGTTTCCTCGGCCAGGTCGACCGCCTCGCGGCGGCCCTCCATGGCCGCCAGGGCGTTCAGCAGATTGGTGTGGGCCTGGCGCACTCCCAGCTCGCGGTCGCGAGTGACCCGCTCCAGCTCCAGCTCGGCCTGGCGCAGGTTCGCCCGGCTGCCCTGGATCTGGGCCTTGGCCGCGAAGCCGTCGAAGATGGGCCAGGAGAAAGCCAGGGCCGCCGAGGCGCTCTTGGCCGTTTCGCCCGAATCGGGGAAGATCTCGTCATCCCACTGGCCCTGCAGGGCGTACTGCCCCTGCAGTTGCACCATGGGACCCCGGCCCGCCCGGGCCAGGTCCACCGACAGGCGCGCCGCCGTCAGCTGGTGCCGCAGGGCCTGCAGCTCGGGGCTGTCGGCCGCCATGCGGGCCAGCAGACTGTCCAGTTCTTGGGGCTGGGCCACCTCGCTCAAGGGATCGGTCAGCTCCAGGCGGGTCTGCGGATCCAGACCGCACAGGCGCAGCAAACCCAGACGGGCCAGGTGCAGATCGTTGCGGGCTTTCACCAGCGGAGCCTCCCGATTGGCCGCTTCCACGCGAGAGCGCAACAGATCGTACTTGCTGGCCTGCCCCTGGTCGTAGGCCTCCTGGGTGACCCGCAGGTTCTCCAGGGCCACGGCCCGGGCGCCTTCCTGGATGGCCACCATCTCGGCCGCCAGCAGAACCCCGTCGTAGGCCGTTTCCACGTTGTAGACCAGGGCGTCCACCGCCAGGGCCTCCTGCCAGCGCGAGGCCTCCAGCCCGGCCCGGGCCATGCCCGTCGCCGAGCTCAGGCGCCCCGCCGTCCACAGGTTCAGCGTCAGGTTGGCCGCGGCCTGCAGATCCCAGTCACCCCCCATTTCCACGGACGAGGCGCCCCCGAAGGCGGCGGCCATGTCGGCGGGCAGGAAGAAGGCCGGCTTCTTCAGGTTGTGGGTGTAGGCGCCGCTCAGTTCCAGTTTGGGCAACTTGTCGGCCCCCGCGGCCTGGACGTCGGCCCGGGCCGCTTCGATGGCCTGGCCCAGCTGGGCCAGCTGCTCGCTGCGGGCCAGGGCCAGCTGGCGGGCCTGTTCCAGGGACAGGGCCACGATATTTTCGGGAGAACCGGGGGCGTTGGCGACTGCCGCAGTGCTTCCCAGGACGGCCGGGGGAAGAGGAATGACCGTCATGAGGGAAACGGCGACAATGGTTGCCACCAAGCGCAGGTGGTTCCCGGTTCTCCCTTTCCTTGTTTGCAAACTCGTCATCACTGCTCGTGATCCTTTCGGTTGCCTTCATCCGGGTTGGTCAGCAGAGGCGCAATGAGCAACTCCTCCACCACCCGGGGAATATCTTCGAATCTCTCCTCCTGGTGCGTCTGGCTCATGACCCGCACCAGGCCCCACACCACCCCGTCCAGGGTGGCCGCCAGCAAGGCGGCATCGCCCCGCGCCAGTTCGCCCCTGTCCATGGCTTCCTGGACCAGATCGGTGTCCTCCTGCCGGTACAGGTGCATGCGCCGCTTCACCTTTTCCAGGACCTGGTTGGATTCCTGGAAGATGAAGGCCGTCAGGGCCGCGTGCCGCTTCAGGAAGCGGCTGCTCTCCACCAGGATCTGGCGCATCATGGCCAGGGGCCGGCCCCGGAACTCGTCGCGCACCCGGGCCCTCAGGGCGTGGTACTGCTCCAGTTCCCGGTTGACGATCTGCTCCATGAGCTCGCTCTTGCCGGGGAAATGCTTGTACAGATAGCCCACGGAAAATTCGGCCTGGTCGGCGATCATCTGCATGGTGGTGCCGGCGAAACCGTGCTCCGAGAACAGACCGGTGGCGGCCGTCAGGATCTCCTGATGGCGGATTTCCCATTCCCGTTCCTGGCGGGTGGGTTGCTGCTCCGGCGCGTTCAAGGATTCACCTCCCGTGGGGCAGAATGAATATTCTTTCTGTGAATTCCAATTCATGAATAATAGTTCTTCGCAAAGAACGCAAGATCATTTAGTGAATTTTTCTTCCACCAAATCACAAAAAAAACGGCCACCCGGCCGCTTTCTCTCTAACTTGTTGTTAAGCTTTCAGTTTCGCAGTGGGTCGATGAGCAGCTTGAACAGGGTGTCGGGCAGGGTGTCGAAGGGATTGTCCCCCTCACGGGACGCCATCTCCGCGAAAAGCTCCTTGGTGGCCCCCTGGATGGCCGCGGTCAGCAGATCCACATCGTAAGCCTTCAGTTCGCCCAGGTCCTGGGCCCGCTTCAGCTTCTCGGCGATTTCCTGGTGGTGGCGCTGCTTGCCCTCCAGCAGCTGGTTGCAGGCGCCGGTGATGCCCTCGTGGAAGATGCGCATGAAATCGCGGTGCTTGTTGAAGTGGTTGCACACCAGCAGGAAGGTGTGGCGGATCTCTTCCAGGGGACTCAGGCCCAGGGCCTCGGCCTCGTGGCGCATCTCGTCCAGGCGCTTCATGTGGTAGGCCACCATCTCCTCGTAGATCTCTTCCTTGCCCGAGAAATGCTTGTACAGGTAGCCAACCGAGAACTCGACCCGGTCGGCGATCATCTGCATGGTGGTCTGGAAATAACCGTGAGAGGCGAACAGGGACTGGGCCGTGTCCAGGATCTCCTGGCGATGGCGCGCGTACTCCCTTTCCCGTCGGGATTTTCCTATGTTCTGCTGCGGTGTGTCGTTCATGCTATCCCTGATCATCTTGAGGCGAACAAGAAAACAGGCTCCATATATAATGACCGAACCCCCGCCCGGTCAACCGTCGCTCCCCAGGACCAACCCCAGAACCCGGGCCAGGTCCTTGCTGGTGAAGGGCTTGCCCAGGGCCGCCAGGAAGCCGTACTCCCGGTAGCGGGCCAGCACCTCTTCGTGGGAATATCCGCTGATGACCACCGCCCGCACCAGGGGATCCAGCTGGCGCAGGCGGGCCACGGTCTGGCGCCCGCCCATACCCCCCGGGATGGTCAGATCGGTCAGCACGACGTCGAAGGGCTCATCAGCCTCCAGGGCGGCCTGGTACAGAGCCACCGTCTCCTCGCCCGTTTCGGTGAACACTCCCCGCAAACCCATCTCCTTGAGGTAGCGGCTCAGCAGGCGGCGAATGCCCGCCTCGTCCTCCAGGACCAGGACCTTTCCCCCGCGGGGAACGGTGACCCCGGGCTTGGCGGCCGCCTCCACCTCTTGGCCGTCACCCCGGGGCAGGAAAACGCTGAAGGTTGTGCCCTGTCCCTCCACCGACTCCACCACCAGCTTGCCGCCGTGCCGGCTGACGATGGAATAGCTGGTGGCCAGGCCCAGGCCGCTGCCGTCGGGCTTGGTGGTGAAGTAGGGATCGAAGATGCGCCCCAGGTTGGCCTCGGGGATGCCCACGCCCTGGTCCTGCACATCGATGCGGATCCAGGGCCCCGGCTCCAGAAAGGGCGGCTCGTGGGCCAGGTTCCGGGCCGTCACTCGCACCTGCCCGCCTTCGGGCATGGCCTGCCCCGCATTGATGAGCAGGTTGTTGAAGACCTGGCCCATCTGCCCCACGTCCACCTGGGCCGTCCACAGATCGTCGGGCAGGTCCAGCTCGCAGGCGACGTTCACACCGCTCAGGCTGAGGGCCGCCGACTGCCGGACGACGGCCCCCAGGTCCTGCAAGCGCCGCTGGGGAGCCCCGCCCCGGGCGAAGGTCAGCAGCTGCTCGGTCAGGGTGCGAGCCCGGCTGCTGGCCTGACGGGCCAGGTCCAGGCTTTCCCGGTCCAGATCCTCCAGATTGTCCGATTTCTCCACCAGGTCGATGTTGCCCAGCATGATGGTCAGCAGATTGTTGAAATCGTGGGCGATGCCACCGGCCAGCAGGCCCAGGCTTTCCAGCTTCTGGGAGCGGATGATCTCCCGTTCCACCCGCAGCCTGTCGCTGATGTCGCTGAAGGCCACCACGCTGCCCACCCGGCGGCCCTCGTCCCCCGTGATGGGCGACCAGGTCACCTCCAGGTGAATGGCGTCGGGCCCGGCCTCACCCAGGCGCAAGTTGGTGTTCCAGCCTTCCTGCGGGCCGGTGCCGGCGGCTTTCAGCTCGCCTGCGATGGGCAGGACCTCGGTGACGGGGCGCCCCAGCAACTTGCCCGTGGGCAGGTTCAGGATGGATTCGGCCGCCGGGTTGCACAGCACCACCCGGTGGTCTCCGTCCAGGGCCAGCACCCCATCCAGGATGCTGCCCAGGGTGGCGGCCAGGCGCTGGGATTCGGCCCCCAGTTCGCGGGTGCGTTCGCGCACCTCCCCTTCCAGCCGGGCGGCGTAACGCCGGCCTTCCCAGGCCGAGATGAGGGTGTAGCCCAGCACCGTCACCATGAGAATGGCCAGCAACAGCACATACCAGCGGCCATACAGGGGCGGCTTGATGCTGATCAATCCCGACACGGCCTCCAGGCTGGCCGAACCGTCGCCGTTGACGGCCTGCACGTGAAAATGATAATGGCCCGCGGGCAAGTTGGTGTAGCGGACCTGATTGATGGGGCGGCTGGAAAGCTGGCTCCAGCCGGGTTCGTAGTTTTCCATCCAGGTGCGGTAGGCCAGGCTTGTCTCGTCGGTGAAGGACACGCCCCGGAAGTTCACCGTCAGGGTTCGCGGCGGCGAATTCAACCGCAGGGGACGGTCCGCCGGATGCCAGACGCCATCCACATCGAAGCCCAGGACCTCCAGCTGGGGCGCGGCCTGCCGGGGCAGATCCAGATCGTGCCGATAGACGGAGACCCCGCGGTCGGTGGCCACCCAGAACTGCCCCAGCTCGTCCACCTCGAAACCGTCCCGGTTGATCTCCGACCCGATGAGACCGTCGTCCACCCCCAGTCGCTGTATGGCCTGCCCGTCCCAGATGTACAACCCCTGGTCGGTGCCGAACCACAGGCGTCGGTCGGGCCCGGGCCCCATGGCGTAGACCGGACGGGGAATGACCGGATCGGGAAAATCGGTGGACACGAGGGTGAGATCGGGACCCAGCTGCAACAAGCCCAGGTTGGACCCCGCCCAGATGCGGCCGTCGGCCAGTTCCAGGACACTGAAGGTGCTGTTCCCCGAGCGGTTCCCCGGATACTGCCATTGCTGGACCTCCCAGCCATCCAGATGTAGCACCCCGTCCCAGCCGGTGGCCAGGTAAAGGGAACCGTCCGCGGCCTGGATCACCCGGCGCACGTACTGGGGCACGGTCTCGTCCCGGCTGACCAGGGGGATGCGCCGGAAAAGGCCTCGCTCGCCGCGGGACAGGCCGTTGACATGCCCCACCCACAGCACGTCGTTCTGGTCCACCACCACCGAGAAGACGCGCCGGGGCAGGTCCGGCAGATCGCGATACCATTGCAGGGAATGGTCGGGCGCCAGCCTGGCCAGTCCCTCGCTGTCGGTGGCGATCCAGATGTTGCCCTCGCTGTCCTCGGCCAGGTCCATGACCCGGCTGACCTCGGTCTCGGACATGCCGAAATCGATGGCCTCCGGGCTCTCGTTCAGGATGCGGGGCCGCATGATGGTCAGCCCCCCGTCGTGGCCCAGGATCATGCGGCCGCGGCTGTCCCTGAAAACAGCGGACACCTCGTCGGCAAACAGACCCTGGGAACGATCGAAGCTGGCGAAGCGCAGGCTGGTGAGCTTGGACACCCCGCGCAGACCGGTGATCCAGTAATTGCCCTCCCGGTCGCGAAAGAACCAGGTGGCGCCCCCCGACAGCCGCCCCGAACGCCGGTCCAGCACCTCCAGCCCCCGCATGGCGTCGTAGTGGTAGGCCCGGGTGATGCCCCCGAAGAACAGTCCCCCGGCTCCGTCCACCAGGGCGTTGGTGCGCGAGAGCACCTGGTCCGTGACGATCTCCAGGCCATCGGCCAGCAACTGGAATTCCCGGCCGTCCCAGGCTCCCACCCAGCTGTGCCCCACGAAGAAGAGGCGGCCCGATTCCGGGTCCCGGGCCAGGGCGATGACCCGCTGGTCGGGCAGGAAGGGGAAGGGGTTCTCCTGCAGTTCCAGGGTCAGGGGATCGAAAAGATAGACCTGGTCGTCACCCGCCAGGATCAGACGCGAGCCCAGGGGCAGATTGGCCTTGATGCCCGCCAGGCGTTCGGGGTCGTGCAGACGGTGCCAGGCCCCGTGACGCCACACGCCCACCCAGCCGTCCTCGTTGGCGGCCACCACCTGGGTGGAATCGGCATCGATGGCGCTGACGTGGAACAGGCAGGCGTCGGCGTTGGTGAAGGGGAACTTGGGCGTGGGCAGGCTATGCCACTGGTCCCCCACCTGGTACTGGACGCGGAAGGGGCTGCGCTTGCCCAGAGCCCACAGGGTGCCGTCGGCAGCCCGGGCCAGGTGGCTGTATTCCCGCTCCACCAGGCCGTCCTCGACGTTGTACTCCCGCCACTCCTGGCTGTCGAAGCTGACGAGCCCGCCCCGGGTGGCGAACCACAGCAAACCATCCTCATCCTGGACCATGCAGTGAATCTGGTTGTTGGTCAGGCCTTCCCGCTGGGTGTAGTTGACGAAAGGATACAGCTGGGCAAGGGCCGGCACCGCCGCCGGCAGCTGGGCGAACAGCACGAGACACAGCAGGAAAAGCAAGGGCGGGCGGGCGCGGTACATGGACTTCCGTGTTGGGACAAGAGATCGGTGGTTCCCGGGCGCAAAGGTTCAACGGGACGGGAGTAATCTCCGCACATCATAACATACCCCTTGTTTGCGGGGCAAAAGCCCTGTGCTAGTATCCCCGGGAAATCTCATTCCCGCGGACCCACCGAAAGGCCATATCACCATGAAATTCCCGCGCTCGGGCGTCCTGGCCCTTGCCCTGCTGTTCCTGGGAGCCGGTTCGGCTCTCTCCTGCACCAACTTCATCGCCGGCAAGGAGGCCACCGTGGACGGCAGCGTCATGGTGACCTACACCTGCGACGGAGAGTTCCACCCCCACCTGGGCATCATCCCCGCCGCCGACCACGAGCCCGGCGCCATGCAGGAGATCAAGCACTGGGACGGCACGGTGCAGGGACAGATTCCCTATCCCGCCCACACCTACCAGGTAATCAACCTGATGAACGACCACCAGGTGGTCATCGCCGAAACCACCACCGTGGGCCGGGACGAGCTGGTGAATCCCCAGGGCATGCTGCACTACTGGCAGCTCATGCGCCTGACGCTGCAGCGGGCCTCCACCGCCCGCGAGGCCGTGGAGGTCATGGGCCGGCTGGTGGGCGAATACGGCTACCGCAGCAGCGGCGAATCCTTCGCCATCGGCGACCCCGACGAGGCCTGGATCGTGGAGATGGTGGGACCCGGCCCCGGCGGCCAGGGGGCCCACTGGGTGGCCCAGCGGGTGCCGGACGATTGCGTCAGCGCCTTCGCCAACATGGGCCGCATGGGCGAGATTCCCTGGAACGACAAGAAGAACTGTTTGCACAGCGAGGGCATCGCCGAGTTCGCCCATTCCCACGGCTGGTACGACCCCGCCGACGGCCCCTTCAACTGGCGCCTGGCCTTCTTCCCCCACGCGCCCGACCGCATGCGCTACACCGCCGCCCGGGTGTGGAGCCTGTTCCGGCGCTGCGCCCCCTCGCGGGAGTGGCCCGCCGACTATCACCGGGGCGATCCCGAGGCGGCGCCCTATCCCCTGTGGATCAAGCCCGACCGCAAGCTGACCACCGCCGACGTGTTCGGCCTCATGCGCGACCACTTCGAGGGCACCGATTACGACATGACCCGGGGCGTGGACGCCGGCCCCTACGGCCATCCCTATCGCTGGCGCCCCATGAACTTCACGGTGGACGGCCAGAACTACACCTGGGAACGCCCCATCTCCACCCAGCAGACCGGGTTCAGCATGGTCACCCAGTCCCGCAGCTGGCTGCCCGATCCCGTGGGCGGACTGACCTGGTACGGAGTGGACGACTCCTGGTTCACCTGTTACGTGCCCCTGTACTGCGGCATCGACCGGGTGCCGGAGAGCTTCGCCACCGGCAGCATGGACCGGTTCAGCTGGGATTCGGCCTGGTGGGTGTTCAACTTCGTGAGCAACTTCGCGGGGCTCAAGTACAGCCACATGAACGCCGACATCCAGGCGGTGCAGAACGAGCTGGAAGGCCACCTGCTGGACCTGCAGCCGGCCGTGGAAAAGACGGCCGCCGCCCTGGCCAAGGACGATCCCGAGCTGATGACCGCCTACCTGACGGACTACTCGGTGCAACACGCCGAGGATGTGGTGCGCAAGTGGAAAGCCCTGGGGGAACATCTGATCACCAGGTACAATGACGGCTATGTGAAGGACGCCGACGGGCGGGTGCAGGAGAAGGGCTATCCCGAATCCTGGCTGCGTGCGGTTCTGCAGCAGCGGCCCGATCAATTCAAGCTACCCACCAACGAGCAGGGTTCGGTGAACGAACCCGCCGATTACTAGAACAAGGGGGACCTATCCATGAAGCGACACATTCAACTCATCTCCGCCCTGCTGGCCGCCGTCATGCTGCTGGCGTTGCCGGTCCTGGCGGCCGAGAAGGCTCCGAAGCTGCCCGACGAGGTGGTGAAGCTGCTGCCGCCCCAGGCCGACATCCTGGTGGTTGTGCCCTCGCTGGAGGGCCTGGAAAGCGCCTGGGACGAGATGCGCGCCATGATGGCCCGGGTCGAGGAGGACAATGACATGCCCCCCTTCCGGGAGTTGCTGGCGGGCATGGACGTGCCCACCCATGAACACCTGGACTGGAAGAAACCCGTGACCTTCGCCGTCACCCTGCCCAACATGATGGCGGGCGTGGAGATGCAGTGGACCGGGATCCTGCCCTGGCGCGGCAACCAGGAGGACCTGAAAGCCCTGGCCGAAGGCCTGCCCAGCACCCAGGTCAAGCTGGAGCGGGGCTACCTGGTCATGAGCCAGAACCTCCCCGAGGACAGCGCCGGCGACCCCACTCCCCTGGTCGACTTCCTGCAACCCGGCGCCATCTGCGCCGCCATGGACCTGGAAAAGGTGTGGTCCGACTACGAGCCCATGCTGGGCTTCGCCATGATGGGCATGACCATGCCCCAGACCGACCCCGAAACCGGTGAGCCCGGCGAACCGGCCATGACCCAGAGCGAGGCCGAAGCCCTGGCCGAGGGGCTGCGCACCTTCTTCGGGTCGGTGGATGTGCTGACCCTGGGCGCCGACCTGAGCCAGGGGACCATGCGCCTGGTCGAGGAACTGCACATGCTGCCCGGCGCCACCCTGGACCCCCTGCCCCAGCCCGACTTTCAACAGGCCCTGGACCTGACCCGCTACCTGGATCCGGACGCTGACTGGGCCATGGCCTACTCGGTGGATCCCGGCCAGTTCATGGAGCTTTACAAGCAGATCTACGGCGGCACCCTGGCCGACACCTACGCCGAGACCGGCCTCATGGACGAGGAAGCCGCCCAGCAGATGGTGGATACCTACTTCCAGGCCCTGGACATGTACATGACCCCCTCGGCCATGACGGTGAGCCTGGACCCGGCCCAGCGCAAGTACCGCGCCACCGCCATCCAGCGCGTCCAGGGGGGCACCGACCTGTTCGCCATGCAGAAGCAGATGATCGAGCAGATCACCGCCAGCCAGGAGATGCTGAGCCTGAACCTGCTGGAACCCCGGACCCTGGACGGGGTGGAGGTGCAGTCCTGGGAAGTGGCCCTGAACGAGGATGCCCTGAACAAGATGATGGCCCAGGAGGACGGACCCGAGGCCATGGACGCCCAGGAGATGGCCGCCATGCTGAAGACCATGGCCCAGCTGCTGCCCCGTTGCAGCATGGCCCAGCGCGACGGCCTGGTGTTCTGGTGCCTGGATCAGGATCTGGCGCCCATGGAGCAGATGCTGGTCAAGAGCCGCAAGGGCAAGGGCAAGGTCCACAAGGGACTGGACGACCTAGCCAGGGAAGCCGGCGACCAGTGCCAGGGCGTGTTCCAGGGTGACCTGGCCAAGGTGATCACCCTGGGCCTGGAGATCGCCCACGACATTGTTCCCGAGAAGGTGCCGGCCCTGGAGCTGAGTTCCATTCCGGTCAGCTACCTGCTTTCCGTGGGCGAGACCAGCGTGGGCGTGGACCTGCGCTTCGGCCTGTCGGGGATGATGGATTTCGTGGCCGCCATGGAAAAGTTCGATGAACAGAAGACGGCCGAGGCCGGCGGCGAGAGCGAGTAGCCGGACACCCAAGGGACCGGACACCCAAGGGACCGGGCATCCACGGGACCGGGCCTCCAGGGGCCCGGTCTCTTGACCGGTCGATCCGATGACTTCCCGGTCCATTGACTTCCCGTTCCATTGACTTACTTGGGGGCGCGCAGTACCCTGTGCAGCGTTGACGACCCACCGCCCCCCGGGAGAAAACCCATGAAAAAGCTTGCACTTATTCTGCTGCTGGCCCTGCTGGCCCTCCCCGCCCAGGCCCAGATGTTCCAGACCGTGCCCGACGACCAGGCCACCCTGTTGCAGGACGGACCCGGCCGACTGTACTGCCCCAATTGCGGCATGCACCTGGTCAAGTTTTACAAGACCGGGCACGCCCTGCCCGCCGCCGACGGCGCCACACGGCAGTTCTGCAGCCTGCACTGTCTGGTGGAGACGACAGGGGAGGCCGCCGCAGCGACCTCCGACCAGGCCCTGGTTGTGGACGTGGTCAGCCTGGAGTTCATCCCCGTGAGCCAGGCCTTCTACGTGGTGGGCAGCGACGTCAAGGGCACCATGACCATGAAGAGCAAGTACGCCTTCGCCGACAGGACCGCGGCCGAGGCCTTCGCCGGCGAACACGGCGGACAGATCATGAGCTTTGCCGAGGCGGCCCAGGTGGCGGCCGCCGGGATGGAAAAGGAGAACAAGGCCATCGCCGGCAAGCGGGCCAAGATGGCCGAGAAGGGCCGCGCCATCCTGGAGAAGATGGGCGGAGGTGAGGACCTGCCTGAGTTCTCGTCCATCGCCGAGGCCAAGACCCACCTGAAGAACGACCCCGCCTGGAGCCGCCTGAAGGACGACCAGCTGCAGGCCCTGGCCATCTACCTGGTGCAGGGCGCTCCCTCCGCCCCCGCCGCCCAGATCCAGGTTCCCGAGAAGGCCAAGTGCCCCGTGTGCGGCATGTTCGTGTCCAAGTACCCCAAGTGGGCGGCCGTCATCGGCACCGCCGACGGGGGGCGCCACTACTTCGACGGCGTCAAGGACATGATGAAGTTCTACCTGCAACCCGACCAGTTCGGGGGTCCCGCCGACGCCGCGGCCCTGACCCTGCTGCAGGTGACGGATTACTACACCCTGGCCGCCCTGGACGCCCGCGGGGCCTGGTACGTGGAGGGCAGCAACGTGTACGGCCCCATGGGCAACGAGCTGATCCCCTTCGCCACCGAGGAATCCGCCCGCACCTTCAAGGAGGACCACGCCGGCGTGCGGGTGCTGCGCTTCGACGAGATCACGGTCAAGCTCATCCGCGGGCTGGACCGGTGAACAGGACCAGCCTGATCTGCCTGGCCTTCCTGGCCCTGCTGGTGGCGGCCTTCGCGGCCATGGTGGTGGACGGCCTGCGGGGGAGACCCGCCCCCCAGCTGGACCTGCTGAGCCGGGTGTGCACCCTGCCGGGCCCGTCCTTCGCCACCACCTACCTGGAAACGGACCGCCGCGCCTACGCCGACTACTCGGACGTGGTTCACCCCGGCCTGGCGCCGGTCAACCAGCTGGATCTGATCTATGTTCCGCGGTAGCGCCGGCATCAACTTCTTCTTCCTGTTGCTGCTGCGCCACCGCGGCAAGCACCTGGCCGTGCTCGCCATCGGCACCCTGCTGGTGGCCCTGGTGGCCGCCGTCATGTTCCTGACCGGGGCCGTGCAGCGGGACCTCATGACCACCCTGGACGGCCAGGCCGACCTGGTGGTGCAACGCATGAAGGCCGGCAAGGTGGTGGATCTGCCCGTGTCCTGGGCCGACGACTTCCGCGACATTCCCGGGGTCACGGCGGTGCTGCCCCGGGTCCACGGGCGTTACTTCCACGAGCAGGGCGGCGTGTACTTCACCGTGGTGGGGGTGGATCTGTTCGACCAGCAGGCCTCGCGCGATCTGGGCCGCCTGGTGGAGGGAATGGACCTGCGCCGGTTCATGGCCGCCGACCAGATGGTGGCCGGCCCCGCCGTGCAACGCTTTCTGCGGGACAACCACTACGAAGACCAGTACGTGTTCAAGACCCCCTCCGCCGCCAGCGTGGCGGTGCAGCTGTACCAGGCCATCCCGGCCGAGGCCGACCTGCTGGGCAGCAACATGGTGCTCATGGAAGTGGACCTGGCCCGGCGCGTTCTGGGGCTGGCCGGGAACGAGGCCACCGACCTGGCCCTCCTGGTTCCCAACGAACTGGAGGGCGACGCCGTCATGGGCAAGATCATCGAACGCCACTACGACCTGCGCGTGATCCAGAAGAAGGAACTGGCCAAGGCCTACACCAACCTGTTCAACTTCCGGGGCGGTCTGTTCCTGCTGGGCACCCTGCTGGCCCTGGCCACCTTCGCCCTGCTTCTGTACCAGCGTTACGGGCTGATCACCGGCCAGGAGCGTCGGGAGATCGGCATCCTGCGCACCGTGGGCTGGAGCATCCGCCAGGTCATCACCCTGAAGATGACCGAGAGCCTGATGGTGGCCCTGGTGGCCTTCGGCCTGGGCACGGTGCTGGCCTACGTCTTCGTTTTCCTGCTGGACGCCCCCCTGCTGGCGGGGGTGTTCTTCGGCCAGGGCAACCTGGACCCGGCCGTGAGCCTGGGCCACACCCTGGACCCCGGGCTGCTGGTGCTGCTGTTTCTGCTGTTCGTGGTGCCCTTCATGGGCGCGGTGCTGGTGCCCGTGTGGCGGCTGGCCGTCACTGACCCGGCGGAGGTGCTGCGATGATCACCATCCGCAACCTGGACAAGGTCTTTCAGGCCGGCCAGAGCAACGAATTCACCGCCCTGCAGGGCATCAACCTGAAGGTGGCCGCGGGTGACCTGGTGGTGCTGGAAGGGGTCAGCGGCAGCGGCAAGACCACCCTGCTGGCCATCCTGGCCGCCCTGTCCCGCCCCACCCGCGGCGAGGTGCTGGTGGACGACAAGGCCATCGCCAAGCTGCCGGACCGCCACGCTTCGGCCTTCCGCAGCCGCACCGTGGGCCTGGTGCCCCAGGCCCTGCACCTGCTGGACGAGCTGAGCGTGCATCACAACGTGGCCCTGCCCCTGATTCCCCGGGGGCTGGCCCAGGCCGAGGTGGACAGCCGGGTGGATCGGGTGCTGCACACCGCCAATATCGCCCACAAGGCCGGCCAGCGGGTGAACACCCTGTCCGGCGGCGAGAAGCAGCGCTGCGCCATGGCCCGGGCCCTGGTGACCCGCCCCCGGGTGCTGCTGTGCGACGAGCCCACGGCCAACCTGGACCGGCAGAACAGCCTGCAGTTCCTGTCGGCCCTGGCCTCGCTCAAGCAGGAGGGCGTGACCACCGTGGTGGCCACCCACGACCCCCTGGTGGTGAACCACCACGCCGTGGACCGGGTGCTGCACCTGAAGGACGGGCGCCTGGTGGGGGACGAGGCCCGCGGCTCATGATCCTGCTGTCCCATCCCGTGGTGGTGTTCCTGTTCCTGGAGGCGGTGGTGCTGGCGGCCCTGGGCGGGGCCCTGGCCGGCGCCGTGCCCATCCTGCGACACTGGGATTTCCAGGCCACCACCGCCCGGCAGTACCGGCTGGAGAAGCGGTCCTACCTGGTGACCCTGGTCATCCTGTTCGCCCTGGCGGTGAAGCTGCTGCTGCTGCCCTTCTTCGCCTTCGCCATGGACCGGCTGGCCGTCATCGTGCCGGGGGCCATGTGCGCCGCCGGCATCATGAACGCCAACGCGGCGGGGCCGGTGCTGCTGGTCTGGAAGATCGCCGTGCTGTTCGTGGCCGGGCTTTGGCTCGTCATCAACGAGCAGGATCTGCGCGCTCCCGACCACCCCCACCTGCCGGCCAAGATGAGGATCTTCCTGGGGCTTTTCCTGCTGGTGGCCGGCGAATCGGCGCTGGACTGGGTCTTCCTGACCCACATTCCCACCCTGACGCCGGTGCAGTGCTGCAGCATCATCTACGGGGTGTCGGGGCCGGCGGGGGACACCCTGCCCCTGGGCCTGACCACCACCCACCTGCTGGAACTGTTCGCCCTCATGCTGGCCCTTGTGCTGGTGCTGGCGGTGGCCCGCTACGCCCTGTTGGTCCTGCTGGCCAACGTGGGCTTCTTCTTCTGCGCCTACCACGCGGTGGTGGATTTCTTCGGCACCTACATCTACCAGCTGCCCACCCACAAGTGCCCCTTCTGCATGCTGCAGCCCGAGTACCGGCTGGTGGGCTACCTGGTGTGGGGTCTGCTCTTCGCCGGGGTGTTCTTCGGGGTGGCGGCCTATCCCCTGCGGCTGGTGCTGGGCCGCGAGCCGCGTTACACTTACCGCTTGAACGTGATATTCCTGCTGGCCTTCACCCTGCTGTGCTGCGCCTACGTGGCGGCCTACCGGCTGGGCAACGGAGTGTTTTTGTGATTCGCAAGATGGCCCCCCTGATGGCGGCTCTGCTGCTGCTGAGCATCATGCTGGTGCTGGTTCTGGCCCGCGCCCGCCAGCAGGGCAACGTCACGGTGCTGGAGGGCAACACCTCCGGGCAGCCGGTGGCCGTGGTGCCGGGACATTTCCAGGACACCCAGTGCGGCATGCCGGTGGAGCGGGCCCAGGACTCGGCCCAGGCCGTGGACACCGACGGCAAGACCTGGTTCTTCGACGACCCGGGCTGCCTGGCCCTGTGGCTGGACAAGCACCACCACCCCGACCGGCTGAAGCTGTGGGTGCACGGCCGGGGGCAGACGGGCTGGCTGGACGCGCGCCGGGCCTGGTACTCCCGCAACGACGACACGCCCATGGAGTACGGCTTCGCCGCCTACCCGGAAGCGCAGGACGGGTTCGTGGATTTCGACGAGATGTGCCGCCTCATGCTGCGGGGCGAGAACTTGACCAACCCCTACGTCAGGAACGAGCTGCTTGGAAACCGTTGACCTTGTGAGCATCGTGACCATCGCCTTCCTGGGTTCCTTCGGGCACTGCATAGGCATGTGCGGCGGCATCGTCATCGCCTACAGCACCACCCGCATCGACGCCGGCTGGAGCCGCCCCCGCCAGGCCGCCGCCCACCTGGCCTACAGCCTGGGCCGCACCCTGACCTACACCGTGCTGGGTTTCGTGTTCGGGTATCTGGGCGGGGTCACCACCTTCAGCAACGTGGCCAACGGCAGCCTGCTGGTGGTGGCGGGAGTGGCCATGGTGCTGGCCGGCCTGTCCCTGGAGGGGAGGGTTCCCCTCCTCAAGAGCCTGGCCAACCCCGTGTCCGACAGCAAGGTGGTGGGCGGCCTGTTCCGCAAGGCTTTCGGGGTGCTTCTGGAGGAGAACAACATCAGCAGCCTGTTCCTGCTGGGCATGCTGAACGGTTTCCTGCCCTGCGGGTTCGTCTACTTCTTCGCCATCACGGCCGCCAGCACGGCCAGCCCCCTGTGGGGCGGATTCGTCATGCTGGTGTTCGGCCTCAGCACCATTCCCGCCCTGTTCAGCCTGGGCTTCTTCGTGGCCGTTTTCCAGCGCACGCGGCTGCGCAACCTGTTCGTCAAGCTGGCGGCGGCCGCGGTCATCCTGTATGGCCTTTACACCATCTACAGCGGTTACGAGTACATCACCGACCCGGCCAAGTTCATCCTCGATTGCCACGGGGGATAGCCCACCGGCCGCCTCTCTCTTTGTTGGTGCATCCGAGACCGGAATGCGCTATGGTCCGGAATCGAAAACCATTTTCCACCTCTTTCCCTTTCCGGACCGGGCCTGGACCCGGACCCGGGAACCGCCCCTGAGATGAAGCGCCGCCACCACACCTGGAACCTGGCCACCGGCCTCGCCCTGACCATCTACCTGGTCGGCGTGCTGGGCTTTGCCAATATCCCCGTGTGGAACAGCCTGGCCCGCCTGACCGGAGGCATCCAGATCCCGCCCTGCGGCTGCACCGACCCCGATTGCCAGTGCGGGGCGCCCTGCTGCTCGCCCGAGGCCAAGGCCCTGCGGGCGGCGGTGGCGGCCGGAGACCTGGAGGCCGCCGCGCGCATCACCCTGCCCACGGCGTCGGCCTGCTGCGCCACTTCCGCTGAAGGCGACCAGGGCGGCTGTCACTGCGGCGAAACATCCGCCAGACCGGTGCTCACCACCGCCTGCCTGTGCGGGCGCACCTGCACCCTGGCCGTCATCAGCTTCGGCGAGAACCATCTGGCCGGCCCGGTCCTGGCGGACCGGCTCTGCCCCCACCCCCTGCTCCTGGCCCCCGCGGCCACCCCCGCACCCTGCCCCGGCGTGGGCACACCCCCGGACAAGGTCCCCATCGGCTCCTGATTGCTCTTTTCGCTCAATCGACAAAACCAGCAATCTCAAGGAGTCTGCAATATGCTTCATTCCGTGATGCCGCGGCATCGGGCCATGCTGTCCGCCTGCGGTCTGCTCGTGTTCATCCTGGCGGCCGGAATGGCCGCTGCCGCCACTTCCGGCACGGCCTCTTCCGCCACCGCCACCACCGACACCATGGTGGTCACCGGGCTGAGGGAAAGCCTGGGCCAGTACCTGCGTCCCGTCCAGGCCGGCGACGACATCAACCGGGTCCTGCTGAAGAGCCCCTTCCTGCTGGTGCGCCGGGGCACCGGGGCGGTCAGCGACCTGTACAGCGACGGCCTCAAGCGGGGCGACATCAACGTCACCGTGGACGGCGAACGCTTCGCCACCGCCTGCCCCAACCGCATGGACACCCGCGTGGGCCAGATCGACCTGCGCGAGATCCAGACCGTGGACATGTGGCGCAACAGCGCCGTCCTGCAATCGGGCCTGGGCGGCCAGGTGGACTTCCGCCGCCGCCTTCCCGGCCGCGAGCGCAGGATCGCCGGCGCCCTGGGCGGGGCCTTCGACAGCGCCGAGGAGTATGACGCCAGCCTGTCCATCGAGGGCAACCGGATGCGCCTGGGCGGGCGCTACCGCAGCCTGGCCCCCTACACCGACGCCGACGGCCGCACCTTCGGCCAGCTGTACGGCTACACGGACGCGGCCACCTCGGAGATCTACGAGGTGCGCGGCCTGGCGGCCTACGACCAGGGTCACGCCGTGCTGGCCTACGAGGGCAGCAGCGACGTGCTGTTCCCCTACCTGCTCATGGACGAGCGCACCAACGACCACTACCAGGCCTCGGCCTCGTACCGCGGCCACCGGGTGTACGTCAACCACACAGAGCACATGATGGACAACGCCCTGCGGGCCAGCTACGCCACCACCGACATGGTCACCGACGCCACCAACACCATGCTGGGAGTGGTGGGCCGCAACTACGAGGTGTACGCCCGGCACTGGGACGCCGACAACCGCATCACCCCGGTGGCCATGCCCGCCGGCGAGAAGCTCAACCACATGCTGCCCGATGTGTGGCGCTACGGGGTCTCGTTCCAGCACCAGCTGGGCACGGCCGGGAACCCCTGGCTGTTCCTGCGGGCCGGCCTGGCCCACACCAAGGTGGGCGACGAGGCGGCGGGCGACCTGTACCGCATCCTGGAGCCCGACGCCGAGCTGGACAGCTGGTCCCTTCCCCTGGGGGTGACGGCCACCCACCTGGTGGATCTGGACCAGGATCTGCTGCTGGGGCTGAGCGCCGAGATCAGCTCGGACGCCCCCGGCGTGGAGCAGATGACCATCGCCACCGACAAGCCCGGCACCAAGCCCGACTGGGTGGGCAACCCCCGCCTGAGCGATCCCGTGCGGGCCACCGCGCGGGCCGCCCTGCAGAAGGGGCAGTTCCAGCTGGAGCTGTTCGGCACACGCATCTGGAAGTATCCCTACCTGGCGCGCCGCGCCGTGCAGGGCGCCATGTACCAGACCTACACCGGGGTGGACGCCCTGCTGGCCGGGGCCAACCTGTTCGGCACCTGGCGCTGGTTCGACGCCGGCATCAGCTGGAACTGGGGGCAGAAATGCGCCGACCAGTCGCCCCTGGCCGAGATCCAGCCCCTGTCGGTGTACGTCATGGGCACCAGCCCGGTGGTGGCCCAGCGTTTCACGGGCAGCTTCCTGTACCGGCATGCCGCCGGTCAGGGCCGGGTGGACACCGCCCTGGACGAGAGCAGCACCGGCGCCTGGAACCGGCTGGATCTGGCCGTGGACATGAAGCAGGAGGCCTACACCCTGCGTCTGGGCCTGGAGAACGTGACCAACGTCCTGTACACCCAGCACCTGAGCTACCTGCGCAGCCCCTTCGCCTCGGGCTTGCGGGTGAACGACCCGGGCCGGACGGTGCGGGCCACGGCGGTGTTCGAGTTCTGACCCTGCCCGGCCTGGAGAGCAAACCGGCCTGCCGCCCCATTCCCGCCGGGGCGGCAGGCCGGCATTCCGGGCTGGCCGGCACCGGCATAGCCCTTGAATCTCAATGAATTCTGAAAGCCAGAGTCAAACAGGTGTCACTTAACTAATTTCACGTTATATCCTTACTCGACTTTCTTAAAGTATTGCTGATTTAATGTTGACCTGAATAGTTATTCATTAAAATGGTTTGCTGGAGTGCTCGCCCCCTCGAAGTGGTCCAGTCCTGATGGTCCAGAAAGAGGTCCAGGCCATGGGTTCCCTCATCACCGAGCAGGATTTTCAGCCCGGGCACGGCCGTTACCGGCAGCTGCAGATCAAGTACGACCCCATGCGGCGAGCGGTCTGGTACTACCTGGATCCCCGGGACCGCCCCTGCTTCAATCCCGAACTGCTGGAAGAGCTGCGCCAGTTCCAGCACCGGGTGGTGAGCCTGGTGCGCCAGGCCGAGATGCGCGGCCAGCCCAATCCCATCAACTTCACGGTTCTGGCCAGCCTGGTGCCCGGCACCTTCAACATGGGCGGCGATCTGCACCTGTTCTCCCGGCTCATCCGCGACGGCGACCGGCAGGGACTGTTCCGCTACGCCAAGGCCTGCATCGACGTGCTGCACCCCAACGCCGTGAACTTCGACCTGCCCCTGACCACCATCACCCTGGTGCAGGGCGACGCCCTGGGCGGGGGATTCGAGGCGGCCATTTCCAGCAACTGCGTCATCGCCGAGGAGGGCATCAAGTGGGGCCTGCCCGAGGTGCTGTTCAACCTGGTGCCAGGCATGGGTGCCTACAGCTTCCTCATCCGCAAGAGCCGGCCCGACGTGGCCGAAACCCTGATCATGTCGGGCAAGATGCTGACCACCGAGGACATGGCCAACCTGAAGATCGTGGACCGCGTCGCCCCCGCCGGCCAGGGCGAAAAGGCCGTCCTCGAGTACATGGACAAGCAGCGCCAGCGCGGCAACGCCCGGCACGCCCTGTCCCGCATCAAGAACGTGGTCAACCCCATCACCTATGACGAGCTCATGGAGGTCACCAAGATCTGGGTGGATGCCGCCCTGCGACTGACCCCCCGCGACCTGCTGCTCATCGAGCGGCTCATCGCCGCCCAGAACAAGCGGCAGTCCCAGGCGGAGGACGAGGCACCGGCCGAGATGTCCCGGGCCATGGAAGGGCGCGGCTAGGAAATACAGGCCAGAAAGAAACCGGGCCCGGTCGCGTCATGTGCGCCGGGCCCGGTTTTTTTTTCCACGGGCTGTTGACCCTCGCCCGGGTCAGGCGGGCTGAGGGGTGTTGCGGCGCTCGACCATCTGCGGCAATTCCTTCAGGGCCGGCAGCAGCATTTCCAGGCTGATGGGCTTGGCCAGGTGCCGGTCCATGCCCGAGGCCAGGCATTTCTCCACATCGGCCCTGGTGGCCTCGCCCGTCAGGGCCAGCACCGGCAGGCTGCTCTTTTCCCCGTTCAGCCGGCGGATGGCCTTGGTGGCCTCGTAACCGTTCATCACGGGCATGCGCACATCCATGAGCACCACGTCGAAATCCTCGCGCTCCAGGATCTCCAGGGCCTCGTGACCGTTCACCGCCACCGTGGCCTGCACGCCGATGCGCTGCAGGATCTTGGTGGTGACCATCTGGTTGATGGGATTGTCCTCCACCACCAGGGCCTTCAATCCCAGATGGGGCAGATCCTCGGCCGCCTCCACGGGCTGGGGCGCAGGCTGCTCGGTGGCCGTCAGGTCCATGACCAGGGTGAACAACGAGCCCTGGCCCTCCTTGGAGGACACCGTGATATCGCCATCCATCTGGCCGATGATCTGGCGTGTGATGGCCAGCCCCAGACCCGTGCCGCCGAACTGGCGGGTGGTGGAATTATCACCCTGCTCGAAGTAGTCGAAGATGGCCTCGAGGCGGTCCTCGGAAATGCCCACCCCCGTGTCGGCCACCTGGATGGTGATGCGGTTGCGGGTGCCCCAGGGCTCGGCCTCCACCGTCAGCTGCACCCCGCCCTCGCCGGTGAACTTGATGGCGTTGCCCAGCAGGTTGAAGATCATCTGGCGGATGCGGGTGGGGTCGCCCAGGTACCAGGTCTCCTCGCCGGCCTTCCAGTTCATCTCCAGGCTGATGCCCTTGTCCCGGGCGGCGTTCTCCATGAGCTGCACCACGTCTTCCAGGATGTGGCGCAGATCCATGGGAATGCTTTCCAGTTCCAGGCGCTCCGAGGACAGCTTGCTGTAGTCCAGGATGTCGTTGATGATGTGCAGCAGGGACTCCACCGAGTGGGTGATGACCTCCACCTGCTCCTTCTGCTCGTCGTCCAGGCGAGTGGTGTTCAGGGCCTGGGCCATGCCCAGGACGCCGTTCATGGGCGTGCGCAGCTCGTGGCTCATGGCCGCCAGGAACATGTCCTTGGCCTTGTCCGCCTCCCGGCTGCGGGCCAGTTCCACCTCCAGCAGGTGCATGCCCTTGAGGCGCTCCAGCACGCTCAGGAAGAACAACGGCAGCACCACCACGCCGAAGCCCAGCCCCAGGCTGACCTCCAGGTTGGCGTGCCAGTAGTCGCTGATGTAGACCACCACGCCGTAGCACACCACCCCCACGCCGATGGCGCGCACCAGCATGCGCCGCCCGAAGCGGATCCCGTTGCCGATGATGATCCACAGGAAGAGCGGGTAGAAGAAGGCCGTGTGCCGCCCCCCGATACCCATGAACACGGCCATGATACCCAGGTCGCCCAGCATGCCGATGTTGCGGCGCCAGTGATTCTGCGCCGGCCGCTTGCGGACGAACAGGTACCAGGTCATGGAAAACCCGAGATACCAGGCGATGACTTGTCCCCCCACAAGCATCGTCCGGGCTTCAATGTAGTCGCGCTGGGTCGCCGCGAGGGCGGCCAGCACGGCCACGATGGCGCTGATGATGAGGCGGGCCTTGGCCTGCGCCAGTTCTTCATCAATGCCGAGATGTCGGCGGTGAGGCATTTACCAGCTCACATTACTGTTGGAGCCAAAGGGGATTGGGCGAATTCTTTTGCATCTTCGGCAGATCAGTTGAAAAAATTCAGAGTAAACTTGCATAGCTTCCTTGTATTCTTTTCTAAAGAAAGCCGCATAAGCCCTGTTTTCCGCGCCCCCTCAAGGACGGGGTTTTGGTTGTTCCCCGGCCCTCAGGGCACTAGAATCGGGGAAGTGGGAAAGGGTCTCGGATGGGAAATGAAAGGCGGAAACACGGATGAGTTCCTCACCAAGCTTGGTTCTCCGCTCCGCCCGCATCTTCGACTGGCTGGAAACGCGCTGGGAAAGCCACACCACCACCCGCCGCCTGGCCAACAGCCTGGTCTTCGTCTTCCTGCTGGAGCTGATTCTCATCGAGGCCAAGCGCCAGGGCTGGCTGCCGTCCGCCGTTTCCCCCTACATCAAATCCACCAACCACTTCTACGCCGTGAACCTGGCCTTCAGCCTGCTGCTGGTGTACGAGGTCATCGAGCTGGTGTTCAGCATGGCCCATTCGGTGGCCGCCTCGGTGGGCAAGCAGTTCGAGATCTTCAGCCTCATCCTGCTGCGTTCGTCGTTCAAGGAATTCACCTACTTCGAGCAGCCCATCGACTGGGCCAAGGTGGGCGACCCCATGCGGCACATCATGGCCGACGCGGTGGGCGCCATGGTCATCTTCCTGGCCCTGGGGGTGTATTATCGCCTGCTCAGGCACCAGCAGATCACCTCCAGCGAAGACGAGCAGGTCAAGTTCGTGGCCACCAAGAAGATCCTGGCCCTGGCCATGCTCGTCATCTACGCCGCCGTGGGGCTGGCCGTGGTCTGGACCTGGGTGCAGACCGGGGACGCGCCGCCCTTCTTCCAGACCTTCTACACCGTGCTGATCTTCGCCGACTTCCTGCTGGTGTTCATTTCCCTGCGCTACAGCGGCGGTTTCCATGTCCTGTTCAGGAACTCGGGCTTCGCCCTGGGCACGGTGGTCATCCGGGTGGCCCTGAGCGCGCCCATCTACTACAAGGTGGGACTGGGGCTCAGCAGCATGATCTTCGTGCTGGGGCTGACCTGGGCCTACAACCGCTTCCTGGTGGTGCATGTCATCGACGATTGATTCCCCATACCCTGGCCCGAGGTGACCATGAGCAGCACTGACGACGCCCCGTCCCCCCAGTTCGAGAACCCAGCCCTCCCCGAACAGGCCGAAGTGCCCGGCCAGGCAGAGCCCCCCACCGAGGACACGAGTCCTCCGGCACCCGACACCCCCGTCAGCCTGGCCGACCGCATCGGCAGCATCGACGTGCTGAGGGGCGTGGCCGTCCTGGGCATATTCCTGGTGAACAGCCTGACCTTCGACATGCCGGCCCCCGGCTTCATGAACCCCAACCTGCCGGGCTTCGATCACCCCGGATCGGACTTCGCCTACGCCCTGGTGTTCATGGTGGCCATGCACAAGTTCATGCCCATCTTCAGCATGCTCTTCGGTGCGGGCATCCTGCTGTTCACCGGCCGGGTCGAGGCGCGCCACGGTCACTCGGGCAGGCGCTGGTTCGCCCGCCAGGGCTGGCTGTGGGCCATCGGCCTGGTGCACGGCTACGTGCTGTGGAACGGCGACATCCTGGTGCCCTACGCCGTGGTGGGCCTGCCCCTGTACCTGGTGCGGCGCTGGCGCACCCGCACCCTGGCGGTGGCGGCGGCCGTCTGTTTCCTGGTGCCCATGGCGGGCATGTACGGCCTGGGTGTGGGGCTGGAATACGGGCGCGGAGTCAGCGAGGAGGCCCGCCTGGCCGAGGCCGAGGGCCAGGAATTGACGACCAAGCAGGAGCAGTTCCGCGAAATCTGGGACGGCACCAGCCGGTCCTACGCCCCCACCCTCGACGACCTGGCCGAGGTCAGCGAAACCATGCGCGGCGGCTACGGGAGCATCTTCCGGCGCAACGGGTCCGAACTGCTCCAGCAGCACCTGGTCATGTACCCCCTGCTGGTGAACTGGAACATCGCCGCCTACATGATGCTGGGCATGATCCTGTTCCGGGCCGGTGTGCTGAGCGCCTCCCGCTCGGACGCCTTCTACCTGCGCATGCTGCTCCTGTGCTACGGGGTGGGCCTGCCCGCCACCTGGCTGAGCATGATGAACCATCACCACCATTTCTCCGACCTGATCCTGCTGATGAAGGGGGAGATGCAGCTGCACATGAGCAGCGGCGTGCTGGTGGCCCTGGGCCACATCGCCCTGGTCATGCTGGTGGTGCGCCGGGGCTGGCTGGCCGGGCTGCGGAACCGCCTGGGCGCGGCCGGGCGCATGGCCTTCACCAACTACCTGAGCCAGACGGTGCTGGGCTGCCTGCTGTTCTACGGCTACGGGCTGGGGCTGTGGGGACAGGTCAGCCGCCTGGCGCTGCTGGGCCTGGTGCTGGCGGTGTGGACGCTGCAGCTGCTGTGGAGCCCCTGGTGGTTGGGGCGATACCGCTTCGGACCGGCCGAGTGGCTGTGGCGCAGCCTGACCTACGGACAGAAGCAGCCCCTGCGCAGGGATTGATTCCAGTCCTGGGTTCGACGGGGACCCCTGAAAAAAAGACCGGCCGGTGAATACCCCGGCCGGCCCGTTGGCCCAGAATTGAGAATCAATCAGCGCCGCGACCCCATGAACAGCCGCAGGATGTACCAGAACATGAGGGCCACCGAGGCGAACAGTTCCAGGGCCGCGCCCACGTAGCGGTCGTTGGGCCAGTAGCGCAGGATGTTGCTGGTGTCGTACAGGATGGCCCCGCCGGCCACGGCCACCATGGCCACCGAGAACCAGGTGCCCAGCTCGAACCCCAGCAGCACGGCCCCGGCAATGGCCCCCAGGGCCAGCAGGCCGGCCCACTTGAGCATGGCGCCCAGGAAGCTGAAATCCTTGCGGGTGTAGAAGACGATGGCCGTCAACCCCACGAAGCCCGCCAGCGTCACCACCGCGGCGCTGCTGATGACCCCGTCGGCATAGGAGTTGGCGATGACCAGCATGGGCGTGAAGATGATGGCCTGGGCCACCACGTACAGGGCCAGCCCGGCGTACTGGGCACCCAGGCCGCCGGCGCGGGAGGCCATGCCGCGGGCCAGCCAGCCAGCCACCATGAAGCCGCCCAGGACCAGCAACCAGTTCACGCCCAGCAGGGCGTTGGTGATGGTGTAGGCCAGGCCGCTCTTGAAAAGGTAGATCTCGAGCAGGGTGAAGGCCGCGATGGCTCCCAGAAGATGGCCGTATACCCGCATGATGAACACGCCGCGCTGGGTGGCGGCCTGCTCGGGCGAGTAGGCTTCCTGGCGCAGGGAGGCGTCCGAATAGTTCTGGTTCATGGCTAAATCCTTTCGAAACAGGACGCCGGCTCGGGTCTTGCGGCGCCCTGGCATCCACACTGTTTTTCCGGCAGGATCAACCCTGCCGCCGGCATTTTGTTCCCCCACAATCTACCACTCCATGCCGGTGTTTGCCCCTGAAATCGGCCCAGCGGTGGGCAATAAAACCGCCGCGCTCCCGGGGGAACGCGGCGGTCAGGATCACTCTTCGGAACCGGTCCTAGAAGTTGTACGGATCTCCCGCCTCGGCGGGCACCTCGTCCTGCCACTCCAGGGTGCTGGCGCCCCAGGGATTGACCCCGGCCACCGGCCCGTTCATCATGCTGCGCACCAGGTTCCAGGCCGTGATGGCCAGACCCACCAGCAGCAGCACCATGCCCACGCCGGACACGCTCTGCAGCCCGCCCACGTAGCCCTCGTTCTGGGGCACGCCCGCGGCCAGGCCCCGGGCTCCCATGATGAACTGGGGGAAGAAGGCCAGGTTCATGCCCACCATGTACAGCACCCCGCCGATGCGGCCCTGCAAGGGATCGTACAGGCGGCCCGTCAGGCGCGGCCACCAGTAGTGCAGACCCGCCAGGAAGGCGGTGGTCACCCCGCCCAGCAGCACGTAGTGCGCGTGGGCCGTGGCGAACATGGTGTTGTTGAGGTAGCTGCCCACGGACAGGGCGCTCAGGAACAGTCCCATCACGGCCCCGGCACCGCCGCACAGCATGAAGGCCACCACGAAGGTGGTGGGCGGCGCGCAGGCTATGCTGCCCCGGAACAGGGTGCTCAGCCAGCTGTAGCTGATGAGGGCCACGGGCACCACCGCCAGCAGGGAAAGGAAGGCGAAGACGAAGCTGGTGCTCTGGCTCTGGCCGCTGCCGATGAGATGCACGCCCCAGGTGACGAAGCTCAGGGCCAGCAGGGCGATGAGCGATCCCACCACCATGCGGTAACCGGCCACGGCCTTGCGGCTGATGCCGGCGATGACCTCGGTGATGACACCCGCGGCGGGCAGCAGGGCGAAGAAGGCGGCCGGGGTGGTGACGAACCAGAAGTAGTTCTGCCAGTCCAGGGGGTTGCTGCCCAGGGCGAACAGCCCCTTGCCGCTGACCTTGGCCGCCGCCAGGTACATGATGATGATGGCGAAGACCAGCCCGGCGAAGGCCAGGATGTAGCCCGTCAGGTACAGGGACCAGCTCAGGATGGGCATCTGGAAGAAGCCCATGCCGGCGGCCCGCTTGTTGTGCACCGTGACGATGAAGTTGATGCCCGTGACGGCCCAGCTCAGTCCCATGAAGAACAGCCCCAGGGCCAGAACCGCGAAGGCCCCGCCGGAGGTCAGGCTGTACGGGGTGCGGAACATCCAGCCCACGTCCACGGCGCCGAAGGCCAGGGACACGGCCATCAGCACCGAGCCGATCATGAAGAAGCGCAGGCTGCAGCGGGTGAAGAAGGGCAGGGCCATGTCGCCCGCGCCCAGCTGCCGGGGCAGCAGGCCGTAGCCCAGCACCATGGGAATGGCCGGCACCAGGAACATGAACACCATGATCAGACCGTGGTAGGTCATGGTCTGGTGGTAGAAGGTCGGGTCCACCGCGTCGCCGGTTCCCGCCTTCAGCTTCATGTTAATGGCGAAGATGGCCCCCAGCAGGAACATGCCGGCGATCCAGCCCAGGAACATGAGGGCGATGCGCTGCGGATCCATGGTGGAGAACCAGCCGCCGTCGGCCCGGTTTCCCTGCGCGGCGGCAATGGTGGCGCCGTTGCTCATCTACTTACCCTCCTCTTGGGTAGCCTCGGGAGTCTCGGCCTCGGGATTTTCAGCCTCGGGGGCGGCGGCCTGGTCGGCTCCCGCCTCATCGGCTACGGCAAGCTCGTCGGCCGGCGTGAACTGGGACAGGGTGCGCAGCCAGGCGGTGATGGCCTCGATCTCCTTGTCGCTGACCTTGCCCTCGTACGGGGTCATGACGGGCTCGTACCCGGCGATGACCGAGACGTTGGGCGTCAGGATGGATTCCTTCACGTAGGCCGCGTCCACGGTGATGGTCTGGCCCTCGCGGGTCTCGAAGGTGTTGCCGTACACGTCCTTGAAGGACGGACCGACCAGCTTTGTGCCGTCCAGGGTGTGGCAGGCCTTGCAACCCAGGCGGTTGTACAGCAGCTCGCCCACCTCGGCGTAGGTGCGCCCGGCGAAGATATCGGACACCGTCATCAGCCACTCCTCGAACTCGGCGGGGCTGTGGCTGATCATCACCGTCTGCATGTCGGCATAACCCTGGCCGCTGTAGATGTTGCTGCGCAGGGCGAAGGTGTCGGCCTTGTCTGCGGTGAACCACGCGCTGGTGATGCGGTCGGGCAGGATGCCCTGGTTCAGGCGCAGGGCCGGGATGGTCAGGCTGTGGCCCACGTCCTCGCTGTGCAGGTTCAACTGCACCGGCGTGCCGGTGGCCACGTGCAGGGTGTCGGCCACGAAACCGTTGGGATAGGTGAAGTCGAAGTCCCACTGGCGGGCCGTGACGTCCACCTTGTAGGCGCGGTAAGGCGCCACCGACTGGTCCAGGAAGCCGGCGAAGCCCAGATTGAAGGCGTAAGCCCCCAGCCCCACGGCCGCCAGCACCCACAGGGCCAGGAAGATGGAGTTGGTCCCGGTGACGGCGCCCTTGTCAGCCTCGCTCTTGCGGCGGAACAGCAGGACGAAGGTGGCCGTCAGGCCGAACATGAGGATGACGGCGAACGCGGCGGCCACGTACAGCCCGAAGAAGGCCCCGTCCACGCCGGCGGCGTGCTCGGAGGCTTCGGGCGGGAACCAGGCGGACAGGGTGCCCGCGGCCAGGAAGTTCATTGCTCCGCTCAATTTGAAGATTCCTTTCGGGCTTCCTGCTGCACGAGCAGAGCCTTGGCGTCTTCGATGGGCATGCCAACTTTGCCCTTGTCCTTGTCGATCCAGCGATAACCCTCGAGCAGCATGGCGTCCTGCTCGGCCTGGGCGTCCTTGACCGCGGTGTCGACCGGCTTCATGATCTTGACTTCCTTCTCCAGCTCCTGCGACTTGAGGAAGCCGCCCTGCAGGAACAGGGACAGGGCATAGACGAAGACGATGACCGCCAGACCGAGCATCACCACCCCGAAGGTGTCGAAGCCGGTCTTCTTGCTCGTGGTTACGGTGTTGGCCGTGGCCATTTCACACTCCCAGTCTTGCTGTGTATCAGACTAATGAACCCACCGTTCAAATCGATCTTCCCGACCTATCTTCCCGACCTATCTTCCGGACCTATCTTCCGGACCTATTATCAAGCGTTCTCGAAACGCAACGATTCATCCAGACGCGGATCGGCCTTGGGTACCAGCGAGGCCCCCATGGCCAGGCGCGTCACCCCCGCCAGCCAAAGCCCCCCGATGCCCAGGAAGCAGGTCAGATCCATGATGCCGATGGTGAAGGTCTCGCTGAACTCGGGCATGACCACCCAGTAGACGTTGATCCACTGGGCGACGATGATCCAGCAGGCCCAGAAGGCCAGCATCTTGCGGCTGCGCTTGGCGTAGCGCGAGATCAGCCCGGCGAAGGGCGCCAGCAGGGTGGCGAAGAGGGTCACGTAAGCCACCACTTCCCAGCCCCCGTTGATGCGGCGCAGGTACCACACCGTCTCCTCGGGAATGTTCGCGTACCAGTACAGCATGAACTGGCTGAAGGCGATGTAGCCCCAGAAGAAGGTGAAGGCGAACATGAGCTTGCCGTAGTCGTGAAAGTGCTCGGGGCTGACGATCTTGGTCATGCGGCCCGTGTTCTGCAGGAACATGGTCACCAGGGTGAGCACCGCGAAGAAGGTGACGAATCCGCCGGCCCAGTAGTACACGCCGAACATGGTGCTGAACCAGATGTAGTCCACGCTCATGAGCAGATCCATGGCCGCCAGGGCGATGGTCAGGGCGCACACCATGATGCTGAAGCCGCTGAAGTTCTCCAGGCGGCGGGTCAGCTTCAGGTCGCCGTCGGCGTCCTGCTTCACCGAGGTGCGCCAGAAGAACATGGCGTAGCCCGACCACAGAACGAAGTAGATGACCCAGCGGATGATGAACCAGGTCTTGCTCAGGTAGGCCGCCTTGTGGGACAGGGCGTGGCTGCCCATGGCCTCGGGCTGGGCCCAGCCGTAGATCTGCCCGGCCAGGGCGATGACCGGAATGGCCAGCACCGCCATGAGGGGCAGCACCGCGGCCATGACCTCCACCAGGCGCCGGATGACGACGCTCCAGCTGGCCTTGGTCACGTACTGGATGGGAATGAAGACCAGGGCGCCCAGGCTGATGGCCAGGAAGAAGGCGTAGTTCACCAGGTAGGTGAACCCGAAGTGCTTCATCCCGTCGCCTTGCGCGGCCCCCAGACCCACGGTGGCGGCCAGGCCGATGAGCCCCACCACGAGGGCGATCATGAACACCTTGGATCCCAGACCATCCAGTGTGGTCTTGGTATCGGCCAGGGTTGGTACATGGTGATGAGCCAAGTCAAACTCCCCATACTGTCCGGCCCGCGAGCCGGCCCGTTGACGGTTTCAGAACTGCGACGCCGCTGCCTACTGCAGGGCGGCCCGGGCCTCTGCGGAGAGGTCCTCGTAATCGGCGTTGCGGGTCAGCTGCAGCGCCCGCACGTAGGCCACGATGGCCCAGCGGTCATCCGGCATGATCTGCGACCCGTAGGACGGCATGTTCCGGATGCCCTTGGCGATGGTGTTGTAGATGTGCCCCACCGGACGATCGATCACCTGCTGGCTGGTCAGATCGGTGGGCGGAGTCCAGGTGCCCTCGGCCAGGCTGGTGGCCCGCTGGTTCACCAGGCCGTTGCCGTTGCCCGAGGTGCCGTGGCACGGAGCGCAGTAGATGTTGAAGCGCTCCTGGCCCCGGTCCACCATCTCGGCGGTGACGGGCACGGGAAAGTCGGTGACGAACAGGGTGTCGCCGGGAACCATGCCCAGATAGCGGGCCTCGTCGGTCCAGGCCAGGCCCCGGGCCACGGTGCCGGCCACGGGCTTGCGCATGGCCCGCCCGTCGGCGAAGAAGGGTTCGCGGGTCTGGGTCTTGTCGTGCACCTGGTCGTCCATGTCGTACACCACCTGGATGCGGGTCTGGTCCCGCCCCCGCGTGGAGCGGGCCTTGTACACCAGGCCCATGGGGACCAGGCTCAGGGCCGCCAGGAACAGAAGCACGTAGATGATCGGACGCGGCATCGGTCAGTCCTCCGGACTTTCGTAGACTTCTTCGACGACCGCCCCACCCAGGGAGGCCAGGAACTCACGGGTCTTTTCCAGCTGGAACTTGGGATCGGCGGCCTCGACCACGATGAAGTAGCGGTCCTGGGTGGCGCGCCGGAAACGCTCGTTGGTGAACAGCGGGTGGTACAGCCGCGGCATGCCGTTCAGGCCCCACATGCCGAAGAAGCAGGCGAAAGCGCTGAGCAGCACCGTCAGCTCGAACATGATGGGCACGTTGGCCGGGATCCCGAACAGGGGCTTGCCCGAGATGAGGAACGGGTAGTCGATGGCGTTCATCCACCACTGCATCAAGGTGGCGATGCCCAGGCCCGTCAGGCCGCCGCCCAGCACCAGGAAGGGCAGGCGCGTGCCGCGGATACCCATGGCGTCGTCCATGCCGTGGACGGGGAAGGGGGTGTGCACGTCCCACTTGGTGAAACCGTGGTCCCGGCATTTCTCCACCGACTCCATGAGGTGCGAAGCCTCGCTGAACTCGGTGAGCAGGCCGTAAAGGGCCCCGGTCTTGGTCGCATCAGCCATCAGTGGCTCCCTCCTTCCTCGCCGTCGCGCACGTGCTTGGGAATATCGCCGTGGTAGTCGCCCACGCTGCGCCGCTGGCCGCTGTGGGCATCGGCGATGGGCATGACCGTCTTGACCTCGGCCATGGCGATCATGGGCGCGAAGCGGATGAACAGCAGCACCAGGGTGAAGAACAGGCCGAAGCTGCCCACGAAGGTCAGGATGTCCACCAGGGTGGGCTGGTAATAGGCCCAGCTGCTGGGCAGGAAGTCACGGCTCAGCGAGGTCACGGTGATGACGAAGCGCTCGAACCACATGCCGATGTTCACGAAGATGTACATGATCCACATGATGGGAATGCTGGTGCGGATCTTCTTGGACCAGAACAGCTGCGGCGTGATGACGTTGCAGGTGACCATGATCCAGTAGGCCCAGGCGTAGGGGCCGAAGGCCCGGTTCACGAAGGCGAAGCTCTCGTAGGGGTTGCCGCCGTACCAGGCGATGAAGAACTCCGTGGCGTAGGCGAAGCCCACCATGCTGCCCGTGGCCAGGATGATCTTGTTCATGTTCTCCAGGTGATGGAGAGTGATGATGTCCTTCAGGCCGAACCACTGGCGCGCGGGAATGAGCAGGGTGCCCACCATGGCGAAGCCCGAGAACACGGCGCCGGCCACGAAGTAGGGCGGGAAGATGGTGGTGTGCCAGCCGGGCAGCTGGCTGGTGGCGAAGTCGAAGGACACCACCGAATGCACCGAAAGCACCAGGGGCGTGGCCAGGCCGGCCAGCAGCAGGTAGGCCTTCTCGTAGCGGTGCCAGTGGCGGTGGCTGCCGCGCCAGCCCAGGGACAGGGCGCCGTAAACCATCTGCTGGATGCGGCCCCTGGCCCGGTCCCGCAGGGTGGCCAGATCGGGCACCATGCCCGTGTACCAGAACAGCAGCGATACCGTGGCGTAGGTGCCCACGGCGAACACGTCCCACAGCAGCGGGCTGCGGAAGTTGGGCCACATGGCCTGGTAGTTGGGAATGGGGAACAGCCAGTAGACCACCCACACGCGACCCACGTGAATGCCGGGGAAGATGCCGGCGCAGATCACGGCGAAGATGGTCATGGCCTCGGCGAAGCGGTTGATGCTGGTCCGCCATTTCTGCCGCAGCAGGAACAGGATGGCCGAGATCAGCGTGCCGGCGTGGCCGATACCCACCCAGAACACGAAGTTCACGATGGCCCAGCCCCAGCCCACGGGGTTGTTCAGTCCCCACACGCCCACGCCCTTGACGAAGAGGTAGGCGATCATCAGGAACAGGATGCCCGTCAGGCCGGCGAAGAACGTGAAGGCCACGTACCACGCCAGGGGCGTCTTGGACTCCAGGACGATGTCCGACACCTTCTGGGTCACTGTCGTCAGGTCGTTCCCGCCGAGGATCAATTCCACCGGCTTGGTGGGATCATCGCTCGTGTTGTTCAGAGGGTCATGGACCGACTGTTTCATCTTTCAGGCTCCGTTACCCGTGTGAGTGAGCATCGTGGCCGGCATCGTGATCGTTGCCATGGCCCGAATTGTTCTCTTGTCCCTTGTCGTGCATGTCCTGCTCTCCGCCATGCCCGGTCCCGTGCCCCGCATCGTGCGCCATGGGCGGCGTGATGGCCGGGTTCGGGTTGCGGATGCGCGCCATGTAGAAGGTGCGCGGCTTGACGTTCAGGTACCCCAGCAGGTCGTAGCTGCGGTTGTTCTCGCGCAGCTTGCTGACCCGGCTGTGGGGATCGTTCAGGTCGCCGAAGGTGATGGCGTTGGTGGGGCAGGTCTCGGCGCAGGCGGGCACGATGTCCCCGTCCTGGATCTTGCGCCCCTCGGTACGGGCCTTCACCCGCGCCCCCTCGATGCGCTGGTTGCAGTAGCTGCACTTCTCCATGACGCCGCGCGCGCGCACCGTCACGTCCGGGTTCAGCACCAGACGCTCGGTGGTGGTCAGGTCCTCGAAGTTGTTGAACCAGTTGAAGCGCCGCACCTTGTAGGGGCAGTTGTTGCTGCAGTAGCGCGTGCCCACGCAGCGGTTGTAGACCATGGCGTTCAGGCCCTCGTCGGTGTGCATGGTGGCCGCCACGGGGCAAACCTGCTCGCAGGGGGCCAGCTCGCACTGCACGCAGCCCACGGGCTGCTGGCTGACGGTGGGATCGTCCATGTCACCCAGGAAGTAGCGGTCAAGGCGGATCCAGGCCATCTCGCGCCCCCGCGACACCTCGTCCTTGCCCACCACGGCCACGTTGTTCTCGGCCTGGCAGCCCACCACGCAGGCGTTGCAGCCGTTGCAGGCGTTCAGGTCGATGGCCATGCCCCACTTGTAGCCGTCGTACTCGTGTTCCTTCCAGAGGCTTTCCAGGGGCGGGTGGTGGATCCCCATGTGGTCCACGAACTCGGGATGGCTCTTGAGGTCGTCCAGGGTGCCCTCGCGGATGAGCCCCGGCACCCGGTCCTGGATGGCCTGGGCGCCCGCGGCGTCGATGGCGTGGTGGTCCTGGGTGGTGGCCAGCTTGTAGGTCTTGCCCGTGGGCGTGGCCCTGGCCCCCAGGGCCACGTCGCGGCCCTCCCAGGTGCGGATCAGGTTGGCGTTGAAGCCGGCGTCCTTGCCCACGCGCCCGGCGTGGGGACGGCCGTAGCCCAGGTTCACCGTCACCGAGTACTTCGCCTGTCCGGGCATGACGTACACGGGCAGGGTCAGGGTGTTGCCCCCCACTTCCAGGTTGATGAGCTCGCCCTGGCCGGCGTGCAGCTCGGCGGCCGCCGCCGGGCTGACCAGGGCCGCGTTGTCCCAGGTCAGCTTGGTCATGAAGTCGGGCATTTCCTGCAGCCAGGCGTTGTTGGCGAAACGGCCGTCGTAAACCGACTGGTCCACGGCGAAGCTCACCTCCAGGTTGTCCGCCGCCAGGGCCGCACCCTGGCGGGGAGGCTGCACCGTCTGGCCGCTCAGGGGCAGCACCTGCCCGTGGGCCCGGCCCGTGCCCTTGCGGAAACCGTCGTGAATGTAATCCCGCCACGCGTTCTCGAAGGCCCGGTCGTCGGCCGGCACCGGGCCGCCGGCGAAGGTCTCGCGCACGATCTGGTAACCGCTGCGGGGCTCCTGGTCCAGGATGATGCTCATGATCTCGGTGGCCGTCTTGCCGCCGAAGAGGGGCTCGATGAGAGGCTGCACCGACAGCTGGGTGTTGTCCCAGCCCACGGCGTCGCCCCAGCTTTCCAGGTAATGGGCCCGCGGCAGGTGCCACTGGCACTGGCGGCTGGTGGCGTTCTCGTTGTGGGCCAGGTGGATGCGGGTGGCGGCCTTCTTCATGGCCTCGCCGAACTTCAGGTCCACCGGCGCGTCGTACACCGGGTTGCCGCCCAGCATGACCAGGGTGCCGGCCTTGCCGCCGTTCAGGTCGTCCACCAGCTGCTTCAGATCGCCCAGGGCGGGCATCTGCATGGGCTGGTAGCTGATGGTGTGGCCGGTGTTGCCCAGGGCCATGTTCAGCACGTGGATCAGGTGGTGCACCGGCGCGGGCTGGCGCATGCCCGCCAGCAGCAGGCCGTGGCCGCGGTTGTCCATGAGATCCCGGGCCAGGGCCGCCACGTGCTGGCCGCCGGCCGCGTGGCCGCGCCACTTCTGCAGGGTGGCCCGGTCCAGGCCGCTGTCCAGGGGCAGGGACAGGCCCTCGCCCAGCACCAGCTCGGCCGCCAGGGCCCAGGCCGCCGCGCCGATCTCGCTGCTGGCGGTCGGGAAGCGGTGGTCGGCCATGCCGCCGGTGGTGGTGAAGCTGTTCTCGTAGCAATACAGGCGGTTCATGTGGCCGGTCTCGGCCTGGCGCCCCTCGGCGAACTGGCGGTTGTTGCGCAGGGCCGTGGGATGGTCCTGCAACATGTTGGCGTCGAAATCGACGATGACCTTGGCCTGGCCCAGATCCAGATGGGTGAAGGCCGGCCCGCCGAAGGCCAGGGCGGTGCCCTGCATCTCGTTCACCCGGCACACCGGCTCCCAGAAATACACCGCCGCCCCGCGGGCCATGGCCTGGCCCAGCAGGCGCCAGTGGCTGGGGCTGGTGGTGATCTCGGTGAGGATGGCCACGCCGTTCAGGCTGCCGGCGAAGTGTTGGCGCGCGAAGGCGTTGAAGCTTTCCCAGTCGGTCTTGCGGCTGCTGCCGCCCTGGCGCCGCACCACGCTGGTGCTGCGGTCGGGGTCGTACAGGTCCAGCACGCTGGCCTGGGCGAAGGCGCTGGTGGCGCCCCGGCTCAGGGACAGGTCCGGGTTGCCGTCGATCTTGATGGGCCGCCCGTCGTAGCTGGTGGCCAGCACCGGGAGGGCCACCGGGCCCAGCTCCATGGTGGTGGCGAACTTCAGGGGCGTGCCGGGGGTCATGCCCTCGGGACGCTCGGCGAAGGGCAGGATCTCTTCCCGGGGCCAGCGGCAGCCGGCCAGGGTGGTCAGGGCGATGGACGCCGACATGACCTGCAGGAAGCGCCGGCGGCTCATGCCGTCCACGGGAACTTCGATCCCCTCGGGGAATTCGTTCTCCAGGCGGGAACGGAAATCCTCGGTGTCGGCCAGTTCGTTCAGGGAGCGCCAGTACTGGCGGCCGTCCTGCTTGTCGAGACGCTGGTTCATGGCTTCGGACATTCGCTAAACCTTCCCGGTTCCGGCGGCTAGAGCCGGAAGTTTCCAGAAGTTTCTTTCATTACCTGTGGCAAGTGGCGCAATCGGTGGACGGATTGATGTCGTGCGTCTGGCGCAGCTTGGCCCCCAAGTCCTCGGCCAGGCCCTCGGGCTGCCAGTCCATGGTGGTGACGAATTCCTTGGGGCGCAGCCTGGCATCGGGATCGCGATGGCACTCCAGGCACCAGCCCATGGTCAGTTTCTCCACCTGCTCCACCACTTCCATGCGGTCCACGCGGCCGTGGCAGCTGACGCAGCCCACCCCGGACTGGATGTGACCGGCGTGGTTGAAGTAGACGAAATCGGGCAGATCGTGCACCCGCACCCAGGGAATGGGCTCACCCGTCTCGTGGCTGCGGCGCACCAGGGCCAGCTTTTCGCTCTCGGTCCTGACGGTGGCGTGGCAATTCATGCAGGTGGCCGTGGGCGGGATGGTGGCCTTGGCCGTGGTCTCGACCCCGGTGTGGCAATACCGGCAATCGATGCCCAGTTCACCCGCGTGCAGGGCGTGGCTGTAGGGAACGGGCTGCTCGGGAGCGTACCCGATGGCCGATTCCTCCGGCGAGAAGACCCCCGTGATCAGCACCACCGCGTAGACCAGGCCGCCCAGGGCCAGCACCGCCGAGAGCTCCCGGAGGTAGTTGGTCCACTTGGGAAAAACGAACTTGGTGGTGAGGGTATCGTCGGATCCGGGGTTCTGGTCCTGCTGGTTATGGTGGTTGTCGGGAGCCAAGCGACTCTCCCCCTTCTTTCGGGAATACGGTGATGAGCCCGAATACACCGGCACGGCCCGGGGCCAGGTTCTCCAGGAGTGCTCATTCGCCAAGCGTGCCCGTTCGCCGGGGCGTGGCCCACGAACGCAGGCCCGCCAAAGCCCATGATCAGACCTCGCGGATGCCTGTTTCTTTCCTGGAGTCTTTCAATCCTATTTGAGCGCGGATAATAAAGTCATTACAGTTTGATGACAATAAAAAATTGAATCCAGATCCATAAATCTCACCGAGTTAATGGGTGGGAAGATCTTCAACAGCCAATGAAACAGGGTTTTCGGCGAGATGGCGGCCATTCGAAGGGCCGGGAGGGCCCAGGACAGGGCCCTGGCCCGGATCATCAACCCAGGGGACTGAATGAGGCTCCGCAACCGCAGGAGCGGCCGGCGTTGGGATTGCGGAAGCGGAACCCGCCCCCCACCAGGGAGTCGACAAAGTCCACCTCCAGCCCCCTCAGCAGGGGCATGGCCTGGCTGGCCACGGCCACGGTGAACTCGTCCCGGGAGAAAAGGCGATCCTCGGCGGCCGGGGCCCGCCCCAGGTCCAGCACGTAGGAGGTGCCGGCGCAGCCCCCCTCCTCCAGGCTGATGCGCACGCCGGCCTGGGCCCACGATTCCTGCTGGAACCGGCGGCGGATCTCGGCCATGGCGCTGTCCGTGAAGATGATCATGTGGCAGATCATAACAAAAACAGTACTATTTGGGTATAGTTTTTTTGAAACCTCTCATTCCCGACCCGAGGTGACCATCATGAATCCCATGGAATTGCCCCTGGACAGCATCCGCCAGCAGGGCAACGGCCTGAAGAACGAGCCCTCGCTGTACCTGCAGCAACACGCCCACAATCCCGTCTACTGGCACCCCTGGAACCAGGAAACCCTGGATCTGGCCGCCGGGCTGAACCGGCCCATCTTCCTGTCCAGCGGCTACAGCAGCTGCCACTGGTGCCACGTCATGGAGACCGAGGTCTTCGAGAAGGACGACGTGGCCGGGTACCTGAACGAGCACTTCGTGTGCATCAAGATCGATCGCGAGGAGCGCCCCGACCTGGACGCCACCTACATGGAGGCCGTCCAGCTGCTGACCGGCCGGGGCGGCTGGCCCATGTCGGTGTTCCTCATGCCCGACCAGAAGCCCTTCTACGGGGGCACCTATTTCCCCCGCGGCCCCTTCCTGGAACTGCTGGGCAAGATCGAAGGGGCCTTCCGCACCCGCCGCGCCGACCTGCAGAAGCAGGCCGACCAGCTGGCCGAAGGCATCGCCCGGGGCGGGCAGGCCCTGCTGGGCGAGGGCGAGGGGCTGAACGCCGCCGTCCTGGACGGCGCCGTGGAACGGGCCGGCGAGCTTTATGACCGCGAGAACGGCGGTTTCCAGCAGGCCCAGAAATTCCCCACCCCGGTGAAGTGGCGCTTCCTGCTGCGCGAGTACCGGCACCGCCCCCGCACCGATCTGCGCCGCATGATCGTCCACAGCCTGCGGGCCATGGCCCAGGGCGGGTTGTATGACCACGTGGGGGGCGGCTGGCACCGCTACACCGTGGACCCCGCCTGGACCGTGCCCCACTTCGAGAAGATGCTGTACGACAACGCCCAGCTGGCGTCCCTCATGCTGGAGGCCGGCGCGGCCCTTGACGAGCCCCAGTTCACCGCCGCCGGGCGGGACACCCTGGACTTCCTGCTGCGGGAGATGACCCACGAGCAGGGTGGCCTGTTCGCCAGCTTCGACGCCGACAGCGGCGGACGCGAGGGCAGTTATTACGTCTGGAACCCCGCCGAGATCCGCCAGGTGGTGGGCGACAAGGACGGCCCGGCCCTGGCCGCCGTCCTGGGGGTGGAACCGGGGGGCAACTTCGAGAGCACCGGCAGCAGCGTCATCACCCGGCGGGCCGACCTGGAGCAGCTGGCCCAGGAGCTGGGCCGCATCCGCGGCAACCTGGCCGGGTTGTTCCCGCAGCACCGCCCCGCCCTGCGCGAGGCCCGCGACCGGCGGGTGGCCCCCGGCCTGGACCGCAAGGTGGTCACGGCCTGGAACGGCCTGGCCATCGTGGCCCTGGCCCAGGGTTTCGCCGCCACCGGCGAGCACGCCTACCTGACCGCCGCCCGGGACGCCGCCGACTTCCTGCTGCTGCAACACCGGCGCGCCGACGGCGGCCTGTGGCGCACCAGTTGCGAGGGGCGCCTGGCGGGGGAGGGCGTGCTGGACGACTACGCCTTCCTGATCCAGGGCCTCATCGAGCTGTTCCAGGTGGACGGCGCGCCCCGCTATCTGCAGGCGGCGCGGGAGCTGACCGAGCACGTGCTGGCCCGGTTCAAGCGTGCCGAGGGCGGGTTCTATCTTTCCGACGATGAAGTGGCCGCCCCCCTGGGCCGCCGCGTCGAGTACTTCGACAGCGTCGAGCCCAGCGGCAACGCCGTCATGCTGGACAATCTGGTGCGGCTGGGAGCCATCACGGGCGAGGGGCGCTTCCCCGAACAGGCCCGCCGGGATCTGGACAGCATCAGCGACCTGCTGGAGCGCATGGGGCTGGAGATGTCCGCCTGGTGCACGGCCGGGCGACAGCTGATCAGCCCCTTCTACGCGGTGGTCATGGCCGGCGACGACCCGGAGCCCGCCCGCAGCCTGCGGCGGCGGTTGCCCGCCAACGCGGTGATCTGCCAGGTGCCGGCGGCCGGCGTCAGCGAGGAACTGGCCGGGCTGGCCCCGGCCCTGGCCGGGAAGAAGGCGGCCGAGGGCGGCGCCACCACCGCCCATGTGTGCGACTTCGCGGCCTGCCACGAGCCCACCGGGGACGCGGACCAGCTGCAGGCCATGCTGGGCCTGGGTTGATCCGGGTATTTTTCCCTATGTCGACTACACATCATGACCAGCGGGGCGGCCTCAGGTGGCCGCCCCGTTCTTGTAGACCGAGCGCAGCACCGCGTACCCCAGCAGACCCGAGGCCAGCGAACCGGCGATGATGCCGACACGCTCGTCGAACAGCCGGTCCAGTCCCGCCCCCTCGAAGGCCAGCGAACCGATGAACAGGCTCATGGTGAAGCCGATTCCCGTCATGGCGGCCGTGCCGTACAGGGCCTTCCAGTCCATGCCCGCCGGCAGCCGCGACAGCCCCAGCTTGATGGCCGCGCCGCAGAAGAAGAACACCCCCAGCTGCTTGCCCAGGAACAGCCCCAGGGCCACGCCCAGGCTCACCCCGTGCAGCATCTGGTCGCCGCTCATGCCGGCGAAGCTGAGCCCCGCGTTGGCGAAGGCGAACACCGGCAGGATGAAGAACGCCACCACCGAGTGCAGGTCGTGCTCCATGCTCTTCAGCGGCGAGTGCTCCGGGTCACGGTGGCTGCGCAGGGGGATGAACAGGGCCAACACCACGCCGGCCAGGGTGGCGTGCACCCCCGACTTGAGCATGGCCGTCCACATGATGACCCCCACCAGAATGAACAGGCTGGTGGCCTCAACCTTCAGGCGGCTCATGATGATGAGAACCACCACACAGACCGCCACCACCGCCAGGGCCACGTAGGACAGCTTGGCCGTGTAGAACAGGGCGATGATGACGATGGCCCCGATGTCGTCGAAGATGGCCAGGGAGGTCAGGAAGATTTTCACCGAGGTGGGCACCCGCGATCCCAGCAGGGTCAGGATGCCCAGGGCGAAGGCGATATCGGTGGCGGCGGGGATGGCCCAGCCCTGCAGGGCCAGGGCGTCGCCCCGGTTGAAGAACACGTACACCAGGGCAGGAATGGCCATACCGCCCACGGCGCCGATGCCAGGCAGCACGATGTTGCGACGGTCGGCCAACTCGCCCTCCAGCATCTCGCGCTTGAGCTCCAGGCCGATGAGGAAGAAGAACACCGCCATCAGGCCGTCGTTGATCCACAGCAGCAGGGGCTTGGCCACCTTGAGGGCGCCCAGCTGCACCGCCACGGGTGTGTCCAGCAACAGCTGGTAATAGCGATTCAGGGGAGTGTTGGCCACCAGGACGGCCAGGACGGCGGCGCCCATGAGCAGCAGGCCGCCGGCCGATTCCATCTGGAAGAAGCGGGTGATGAAGTTGCCGCCGGAAGCGGAGTGTTTCATGGTTCCTTGCACCTCGGGTTGTCGGATTTCAGCCCGGCCTCATACAGTACTTTAATAGTCTAGATTAAGGGAGAATTTAAAGCCAAAATGGGAAACGGCCACGAAAATCGGCAAATGAAAGATGAGGGAAAACCCCGGAGGGATAGGGCACCCCGTCTTTTTTTCATTTCATGCGAATTCCCGGGGGAAATCACCCGGAACTCGCACATTTCCTCAATCCACAGGGTGCTCTCGACCCTCACCGCCAGCGCCGCTGGTCGGCCCGGGCCTCGGCCTGGCGCAGCCGCCAGTCCAGCAACCCTTGCCGCGCGTCGATCCACTCCTCGCTCACCTTCAGCACCTCGGTCAGGCTGATGTCGCCCAGGGTGAAGGCGGCACGGGCCGCGTCCAGGGCGGCTTCCGCTGCGGGCACCGCCTTATCCGCGTAAGATGTCACCGCCACCCCGGCCGCCTGTTCCCGACGGGCGGCCGCGTCCAGTTCCAGATCCCGCTGCCGGCGCCGGGCCGCGGCCTGGTGCCGGGCCGCCGCCGCCTGGGCCCGGGCGGCCTTGAGGTTCTCGCCCCCCCGGTTCCACAGGGGCAGGCCCAGGCTCACGCCCAGATCGAAGGCCTCGGCGTCGGCAGAGTTGCGCAACCCCGCCTCCACTTCCAGGGTGGGCAGGCGGGCCGAGCGGGCCAGATCAACCGCCGCCTGGGCCGCCCGGGGGCCGGCCTCCAGCCAAAGCAGGTGCGCCTCTGCGGCCGGCGCTTCCGCTGCCCCAGAGGTGCCGCTCATTTCCATTATTACCTCGGCCACCCTGTCCAGCCCCGTGAGCGAGGCCAACCGAGCCTCGGCCGTCAGCACGTTGGCCGCCGCCGCCGCCGCGTCGGCGCAGGCGCGGGCGCTGGCCAGGCGAGCCCTCTGCACGTCCGATTGCGAGGCATCCCCCGCCTCCAGCTGTCGCTCGACCAGGGCGAGCAGCTTGCCCGACAGCTGGACCCGTTCCTGTTGCAGGCTGGACAGACCGCGGGACCAGATCACCCCGGCATAGGCGGTGTGCACCCGGGCCGCCAGCTCTTGCCGGGTCAGGGCCGCGGCGGCCCGCTGCTCACCGGCCCGGGCCTGGCCCAGCTGGCGCGCCTTCCCGCGCACCCCCCACAGGGAAATTTCCTGGGACAGGCCCACCAGGCGCTCGGCCCCGTTCCAGGCATCGCCGTCCCGCGGGGCCCCCTCCAGCCGGAAGAAGAGGGAGGGATTGGACCAGGCCCCATCCTGGCGGGCCCGGGCCTCGGCGGCCTCGGTCTGGGCCCGGGCGGCGGCCAGCTCGGGGTGGCTGTCCAGTGCCAAACGGATGGCCTCATCCAGGCTCAGGACAAGGCCCGGCGTCGCCTGGCCCTCCTGAGCCTGGCCCTCCTGAGCCTGGCCCGTCTGAGCCAGAACGGCCAGGACCGCCGGCAGAAAAAACGTCAGCAAAATTCTCACCTTCATGACAGACCTCCGGCTTCGGCGGGGCGCCGGGCGGGACGGCCCAGCTTCAGGTACAGCCCCGGCGTGATGAGCATGTTCAGCACCATGGACGACAGCAGCCCGCACAGGATGACCTGGGCCATGGGGGTCTGGATCTCGCTGCCCGGCTGCTCGCCGGCCAGGGCCAGGGGCACCAGGGCCAGCCCCGAGGCCAGGGCCGTCATCAGGATGGGCGCCAGCCGCTCCCGGGCGCCCCGGGCCACGGCCTCGCGCAGATCGGCGACGCCCTCCTCCAGTTGCAGGTGCCTGATATGGGAAACCAGCATGATGCCGTTGCGGGTGGCGATGCCGAACACCGTGATGAAGCCGATGATGGCCGCGATGGACAGCACGCCCCCCGACCAGGCCACACCCACCACGCCCCCCATGAGGGCCAGAGGCAGGTTCAGCATGACCAGCAGGGCGTCGCGCCAGCTGCCGAAGGCCATCTGCAACAGCAGGGCAATGCCCACCACCACGGCCAGCCCCAGCCAGGCCAGGCGGCGGCCGGCGCTGGCGGCGCTCTCGAACTGTCCGCCGTACTCCACCCGGTAGCCGGGGCGGGCGGCCACCAGGGGCTCCACGGCCTGGCGGATATCATCCACCACCGAGGTGATGGCCCGGCCGGCCACGTTGCATGTCACCACGATCTTGCGCTGGGCCGCCTCGCGGCTGACCAGGTTGGGCCCCTCCTGCCGTTCGATACGCGACACCGCCCCCAGGGGCACGTGCCCGCCGCCGGGCAGGGCCACCGGCACGGCGCCCACCGTCTCGGTGGTCCAGCCGTCGCCGTGGTCCAGGCGCACCACCAGGTCATAGCCCACCTGCTCCTCCACCACCCGGGACACGGGCAGACCGGTGAAGGCCGCGGCCAGGGTGTTGGCCGCCGTGTCAACGCTCAGGCCGTTGCGCGCCAGGGCCGGCCGGTCGAAGCGCACGCTCAGCACGGGAATGTCGGTCTGGGTCTCGGCCGCCAGGTCCACCACCCCGGCCACCCCGGTCATGGCCCGGCGGGCCTGCTCGGCCAGGTCGCGCAGCTCCAGCAGATCCTCGCCGAATATTTTCACCGCCACGTTGGCCCGCGAACCCGAAAGCATGTGGTCGATGCGGTGGCTGATGGGCTGCCCGATGGTGACGCTCACCCCGGGCACCACCTCCAGGGCCCGGCGCAGATCGGCCAAAAACTGTTCCCGCGGCCGGTCGCCCGGACGCAGGGTGACATCGATCTCGGCCGACTCGACGCTCATGGCGTGCTGATCCAGCTCGGCCCGGCCCGTGCGCCGCGCGGTGGACACCACCTCGGCCTGCTCCAGCAGGATCTGCTCGATGACCAGGCCCAGCCGATCGGTGTCGGTGATGGGAGTGCCCGGCAGGGTCACCGCCGAGATGGTGAGCGAACCCTCGTTGAAGTCGGGCAGGAAGGAGCGGCCCATGCCGCCAAGCATGACCACCGATCCCACCAGCAAGGTCAGGGCCGGCGCCGCGAAGGCCCAGGGCCGGCCCAGGGCTGCGTCCAGCAGCGGGCGATAGCCGCGCTGCAGCCAGCCCACCAGGGGCGCCTCGTGATTGTTGCGAACCGCCCGGCTGCCGGGCAGCAGCCACAGGCCCAGAGCCGGCGTCACCGTCACCGCCACCAGCAACGACGCGGCCAGAGCCACCATGTAGGCCGCGCCCAGGGGCACCAGCAACCGCCCCTCCACACCGCTCAGGAAGAACAGGGGCACGAAGACCAGCATGATGATGAAGGTGGCGTAGGTGATGGAGTTGCGGATCTCCAGGGTGGCCTCGTACACCACCCGCGCCACGGGCCGGCGCTGTTCGGACGGCAGACCCGCGTTTTCGCGCAGGCGGCGCACCACGTTCTCCACGTCGATGACGGCATCGTCCACCAGGGCCCCCACAGCGATGGCGATGCCACCCAGGGTCATGGTGTTGATGGTGGCACCGAAGGCCTTCAGGGCCAGCACTGCCGTCAGGATGCTGAGGGGAATGGCCGCCAGGGTGATGACCGAGGCCCGCCAGTTGGCCAGGAAGAACACCATGACCAGCACCACCAGCAGGGCGCCGTCGCGCAGGGCGTGCTCCACGTTGCGCACCGCGGTGGCGATGAAGTCGGCCTGGCGGAACAGGTCCCGCCGCAGGGTCATCCCTTCGGGCAGCTGGGTCTCCAGCTCTGCGTAAACCGCGTCCAGGCGTTGCTGCAGCTCCAGGGTGTTGGCCTGGGGCTGCTTCTGCACCCCCAGGATCACCGCCCGCTGCCCGTTCACCGAACCCAGGCCGCGCACCGGGCCCTCGCCCAGCTGCACCTCGCCCAGATCGGCCACGCGCACGGGGGCGCCCTGGCGGTGGGCCACCACCACCTCTTCCAGATCTTCCAGTTGCCGCACCCGGCCCAAACCCTGCACCACGTACTCGGTGTGCTGCTCGACACTGAATCCCGCCGACACGTTGCGGTTGGCCCCGGCCAGGGCCGCGGCCACATCATCAACGCCCAGGTTGGACAGCCGCAGGCGCTCGGGATCCAGCACCACCTGGTACTGCTTCTCGCCCCCACCCAGCACGCTCACCTGGCTGACGCCGGGGACGGCCAGCAGGCGGCGGCGCACCTGGGTCTCGGCCACGGCGCGCAGCTCCAGGGGATCGGACTCAGGGGCCACCAGGCCCAGGAACTGGATCTCGCCCATGATGGACGAGGCCGGCGCCATGACGGGAGGATCGGCCTGGGCCGGCAGATCGCCGCCGACCATGTCCACCCGCTCGCTCACCACCTGGCGGGCGGTGTAACGGTCGAAACCCCAGTCGAACTCGACCCACACCACCGAAAGACCCACCGCCGAGGCCGAGCGCACCCGGCGCACCCCCGAGGCCCCGTTCAGCGCCGTCTCCAGGGGAAAGGTCACCAGCGATTCCACGTCGGGCGGGGCCATGCCCGCCACCTCGGTCATGACCGTGACGGTGGGCGCCGTCAGGTCCGGAAAAACGTCGATGGGCATGTGCAGGGTGGTATAAACGCCCAGGCCGGTGACCAGCAGAGCCACGGCCAGCACCAGGGCACGCAGGCGCAGAGCGCCTCGGATCAATGCATTCATTTGACGGCCCCCCTCAGTGCGCGTGCCCGTGAGCGGGCATCTGAGAGCCGACGGCGGCCAGTTTCACGGCCCAGGGCGAACCCGTCACCACGCGATCACCGGCAGACAGGCCGTCGGTCACCAGGCAGCGGACATTGTCCCGTCCGTCCACCTGCACGTAGCGCTTGACGAAGGTCTCACCGCCGGTCTGGACGTACACCACGGTGCGACCGTGCTCGTCCACCAGGGCCGCGGCGGGCACCAGGACACCCTCGCGGGTGACGGACGAATCCAGGGCCAGACCCAGGGACTGGCCGGGGCGCAGATGCCCGTCGTGGTTGTCCACCTCGTACACCACCGCGGCGGTGCGGCTGGCCGGATCGATTTCCGGGGCCAGGTAGACCAGGCGGGCACCCTCGATATCGCACGAGCTGGCCAGGTCGCCGTGAATACCCAGGCGCGCACGCGGCCGCTCGGGCAAGCGGGCCAGGGCATTCTCGGGAATATGCCCCCGCACCCACACCAGGCTGGGATCAAGCACCGTCAGCACGGGCAGCCCCGCCTCCACGAAGGAACCAGGAGCTGCCTCCAGGGCCACAACCACCCCGTCGATGGGGGCGCTGATGACCCGGGCCGGGCCGCTGCCATCGACCAACCGGCCCGCCGCCTGGTGGCGCGCCCGGGCGGCGGCCAGCCCGGCGCGGGCTTCCTCCACCCGCCGCTGCGGGGCGGCTCCCGCGGCCAGCAGGGCCGTGGCCCTGTCCATCTCACTCTCGGCCAGCTGCAGGACCTCGCGGGCCTTGATCAGATCGGACTCGGCGGACAGCAGCTCAGAGGCGTTGCCCGTCAAGGGAACGCTCACCCGAGCCAGGGGCTGACCCGCCTGGACCCGCTGCCCCAGCTGGGGCAGGCTGCCGTCGGCCAGCGACGTGACCCGACCCGCCACCGGCGTGGTCACCACCACCCGCCGGGCCGGCGGGGCCTCCACCTTGGCCGCCACCCGCAGGGGCTGGGTGAAACGCCCCTGTTCCGCGGGAACCGCCCCCACCCGCAAGCGCCACTGCTGTTCCTTGGTCATGGTGATGGATCCGAATTCGGGGTCCGCCCCGTCGCCTTCCGTGTGCCCATCCTTCTCATGCAGATCATGCTCGTGACTGGCGGCCACCTGCAGATTCTCCAGGGTAACGGAATGCTCGCCCCCCGGAGCCGTTACCCGCAACGACCATTGCCCCGCCCGGGGAGGAGGCCCCTCCAGCAGGTACACTCCCGGCTCGCGGGGTTCGCGGACCACCCGGGCATAGCTTTGGCCCTCCTGGTCCAGCCACTTGAGCTGCACCTGTCCCCCGGCCACGGGAGCGCCCGAGGGCAGGTCCGTCAGGTACAGGGTCAGGGTGGCGGGATGCCCCACGATGAGAGGGGGGTACTCGGCGTGGACTTCCAGATCCGGGCTCCACGCCGTTCGGACCAGGGACGTCTCGTCCGCGTGGTCGTGGCCGGCATGATCATCACCGGCTCCGCCGGCTGCGGCGCTGGATGAAGGCGTTCCGCAACCGGTCAGGATGGCCGGCAGGAGCACGAGGGAAAGGATCAAAACAAGACGGCAAACCCGCGGGAATGCCAGGGCAATCGATGACATGATGTCCTCCACAGACGATTCAAGGTGCTGATGAAAACGGGAGAATCACCCCTCGCAAACGAAGGGCATCCAGATCAGACGTGGAGGAGAGAGGGAGGCGACCGACCGGCGGCCAGGCGGTCGAAACCCCGCGGCAGGGAGGCGGTCCCGACCACGAGGCCGGCGCAACCAACGGCGCGCGCGGGCACAGCATCAGCCCGGGGAACAGCCAGGGCCGGGTTGCGCGGGTCCTTCTTGAACTTGGAATCGGCCGGCGGCGTTGGAGGAATGGAAGGCCCCTCATGGTGGGCCAGGTGGCAGCAGTGGTCGGGAGCCTGGGGAACCAGGCACACGCCCGTGATCTCCAGAAGCGCGGGCTCATCATCGCCATGACCCGCATGGTGGGTCGCCCCCACCCCGCCCCCGGAACCCGGGGTGTGGTCATGGTGAACCGCGGTGGCCAGGTGGTGGGCCATGCCGTTGAGGCCGGCCAGGTGGAAAAGCAGGCAGAGAGCGAAAACAGAACGGGCGGCCAGGGAGGCAAAGGGCATTCCCCGCCGGTTCCTGGTTTCGAACTGTTGCTGACCGTTCACGGTCCTCGTCTCCTCTGCTTGGCTGGATGCGCCCCGGGCCCGTTGGGGACGCCGGGTCGGACCGGACTGGAAAACCTGCCAAAAATATAGGCCTTCCCCCACCCTCTGGCCAGAACTCCCCCTGCCGGCAGTGCCTTTGTATCCCGCCGCGTGTCGATTCTCAATATCGCTCAAGCCAGGATTCCCTTAGTCGATGCTAAAATCAGATTGCGGTTCACCAGGCGGTGCGCCCCGTCCTTGTGGCGGTTCAGCGACTTCCCACTCGTGCAGGAGATCATAATGTCCCATTTCTTCCAATCACTGCGGACCCGCTTGCTGGGGCTCGGCATCGGCATGGCCCTGGTGCCGGTGGCCATCATCCTCGGCGTCCTGCTGTCCCAGCAGGAACGCGCCAACCAGGCCACCTCCGAGGGTTGCCGCGCGCTGGCCTACGAGACCCTGGACCACATTGCCCAGGGTGTGTATTCCGTGTGCGAGACCCAGGACCAGGTTCTGCAGAAGGATGTTGTCCGGGGCCTGAACGTGACCCGCAGCGTCATGGACCGGACCGGGGCCGTCAACTTCGACACCCAGACCGTCGCCTGGAAGGCCGTCAACCAGTACACCAAGGACGCCACCCAGGTGCAGTTGCCCCGCATGCTGGTGGGTGACACCTGGCTGGGCCAGAACCGCCAGGCCGGCACCCCCTCTCCCGTGGTGGACGAGGTACGCGACCTCATCGGGGGCACGGCCACCGTCTTCCAGCGCATGAACAAGCAAGGGGACATGCTGCGCGTTTGCACCAACGTGATGAAGACCGACGGCACCCGCGCCGTGGGCACCTACATTCCCGCCATCAATCCCGACGGCAAGCCCAACCCCGTCATCACCAAGGTGCTTCTGGGCGAGACCTTCCGCGGACGGGCCTTCGTGGTGGACCGCTGGTACCTGACGGCCTACGAGCCCATCAAGTCCGGGTCGGGCGAGGTGGTGGGCATCAGCTACTTCGGCGTCCCCATGGAAAGCGCCACCGCCATGCGGCAGTCCATCATGGACAAGGAATTCGGCAAGAGCGGGTACGTCTTCGTCCTGGACGGCAAGGGCAACTACGTCATTTCCAAGGACGGGAAGAGGGACGGGGAGAATCTGTGGGAGACCAAGGATGCTCTCGGCAAGCCCATGATCCAGGAGCTCATCGCCGCCGCCAAGGCTCACCCCGGCCAGCCCGTCAGCTACGAGTACTTCTGGAGCAACGGGGAAGGCGAGCCCATCCGGGAAAAGATTTCCCGATGCGTCTACTACGAGCCCTGGGACTGGGTCATCGGGGTGGGTTCGTACACCGATGAATTCATGGCCGTCGAGAACCACATCAAGGCCGTGGGCCGCCGGAACGTGATGGCCGCCGCCGGTGTGGGCCTGGGATCGGTGATCCTGTCCATTTTCATCACCGCGTTCATCAGCCGCACCATCACCCGTCCGGTGCAGCAGGCCGTCGAGGTGGCCCAGCAGGTGTCCAGGGGCGAGCTTCAGACCCGTCTGAACAGCACCGCCCAGGACGAGATCGGCGAGCTGGCCCGGGCCATCGACGCCATGAGCGAGGGCCTGTCCGGACAGGCCCAGGTGGCCAAGTCCATCGCCCAGGGCGACCTGCGGGGCGATCCCCAGGTCACCGGGCCGGCCGACGAGTTCGGCAACGCCCTGAAGCTCATGACCGACCAGCTGAACCAGATCCTGTCGGGTGTGACCCGGACCGCCGAGCAGGTGAGGGCCGGCGCTCGCGAGATCTCCGACAGCAGCACCACCCTCTCCCAGGGCGCCACCGAACAGGCCGCGGCCCTGCAGGAGATCACCAGTTCCCTGACCGATCTCAGCTCGCAGGTCAAGTCCAACGCCGACAACGCCCACGAGGCCGACAACCTGTCCTCCAGCGCCCACACCGCGGCCATCACGGGGGTGGAGCAGATGACCAGCATGACCGACGCCATGCAGGCCATCAGCACCAGCAGCGACGAGATCGGCAAGATCATCAAGGTCATCGATGACATCGCCTTCCAGACCAACCTGCTGGCCCTGAACGCCGCCGTCGAGGCGGCCCGGGCCGGAGCCCACGGCAAGGGCTTCGCCGTGGTGGCCGAGGAAGTGCGCAACCTGGCCGGGCGCAGCGCCAAGGCCGCCCGCGAGACCGCCGACCTCATCGAGGGGTCCACCGCCAAGGTGGCCAACGGCCGGGTCATCGCCGAGGAAACGGCCCAATCCCTGCAGGATATCGTGGAGAGCGTCAAGAAGGCCTCGGCCCTGGTGGGCGATATCGCCAAGGCCAGTTCCGAGCAGTCCCAGGGAATCGCGGAGATCACCGACGGCCTGGGCCAGATCGACGCCGTCACCCAGCAGAACTCGGCCAACAGCGAGGAGACGGCTTCCGCCTCTCAGGAGCTGGCCAACCTGGCCGTCACCCTGCACGACTACATGAATCGCTTCCAGCTGCGGGAGGGTCTGGTTTCCCAGACGGCCCAGGTGAGTCCGGTGAGGGCACCCCGGAAGGCCCCGGCCCCGCAACCGGCCGCACCCGCCCCTTCGGGCTGGGGCCAGGAGGAAGCGGCTTCTCCGGACGAGGTGATCGAGCTGGGCTCCTGGGAGTGATCGACCTCTAATCTTCCTCATGGCTGGCCGGGTCGGTTCTCGATTCGGCCAGCCATTGCCGTAAGACCTGTTTCTCCTCGTCGGTGACCTTCGCCTCGCCATGCATCATGACGTAGAACCAGGGGGGCATCTCTCCCTCCTGCAGCACCACCTCGTTGATCTCCTGCAACTTGTGCTGCCGGCGACCCGCTGCGAAGGACTCCCACTCCGAGAAGTTCAGCTCGCCCCGGCCCTCGTTCACATCGTGGGCGACCAGGAAGGACACGGGGGCCACCCGGGCATACCAGGGATAGCTGGTCTCGTTGGAGTGGCAGTCGAAGCAGCTGGCCCGCAGGATCTCCTGCACAGGGGCCGGGAAGGGCAGCTCCCCGGTGTGGGGAGGATTGCTGATGCGCGGGGAAAAGAGCTGCAGGATCAGGAAAAGGCCCACGCACACCCCGCCGACGATGGTCTTCTTCTTCATGTGTTCTCCTTGAGTGTGGCGGCCTGTCCAGCCGGACCGGGCCGCCTTCTCCCCCCCGCATCCACGTACGGGAACACTTTGACAGGAGATCGCCCGCCGGTCAACAGGGGGGTCGGGCCCGTCGAACCCCCTGGTGAAAAAGACGGAACCCCCGGCCCTTGATCCTGGGCCGGGGGTTCTGGCGGAGTGGCCGCCGAGCCGCCTGGTTACGGGAGCAGGCTCACCGTCTTCTTCGGGTTGATGCGCAGGATGTGGGGGTTGGCCTCGTTGGCGTCGGCCCCCTGCTCGATGAGTTCCACCACCTGCACCGGCGTGAGCCCTGGCTTCAGGGTGAACAGCTTGGCGGCCAGGTTGCACACGTTGGGCGAGGCCATGCTGGTGCCCGACATCTTCATGGTGGCGCCGCCCGGCACGAAGCTTTCCACCTGGAAGCCGTTGGCGTAGACCCGCACGTTGCGGCCGCCGCTGGTGAAGCCCGTGGGCTCGCCGGCCTGGTCCACCGCGCCGACGACCATCAGGTTGGGCAGTTCGAAGCTGCTGGGAATGACCACGTCGAATTCCACGTCGTTGTCGTCGTTGCCGGCGGCGGTGACGTACAGGATGTCCGGGGTCTGCTCCATGGCCTCGCGCAGGCCGTCACTCAGGATGCCGATCATTTCGCGGGCCATGGCGGCGCGCTCCTCGGCGTCGCGGCCCACGCCGTTGTCGGCCAGGGCGTCCTCGATCTCCTTGAAGGTCCAGCCCCAGCTCATGTTCACCACGCGCACGCCGTGCTGCTGGAAGTACAGGGTGGTCTGCCTGTAGTCCTGGGCCAGGCGCCGGGCCACCTCCACCGTCATGGCCTTGGTGGTGTTGTGGTAGTCGAAGGTGATGCGCGCCACCAGCAGGCGGGCGAAGGGGTTGCCCGCCGCGGCGATTCCCGCCACGTGGGTGCCGTGGCTGTACAGGCCACCGAAGCTCATGGTGGTCAGGAATTCGCCCATCTGGTCGGGGTCCATCTGGCCCAGTTGGGTGCGGGTGGCCGTGGCCGCCTCGCTGTCGATGGCCGAGGTCAGGTCCTGGAAGCCCTGCATGCTGGCGAAGGCGTCGTCCAGCTTGCCCTCCTGGTCGCCCAGGGGGTGCAGCATGTGGGGGTTGGCCACCCCGTCCAGATCGAAGGCGATGCCGTGCACGTCGTCCACGAAGCCGTTGCCGTCGGTGTCGGTGCCGTCCAGGGCCTCGGCCGTGTTCACCCACATGGCGTCCCCGAAGACCTGGGGATCCACGCCGCTATCCCAGATGCCGATGACCACGGGCTGCAGATCCTGGTCGGCGCTCAGCACCACGTCCCGCTCGGCCCAGATGTCCTTCTTGGCCACGTTGTTGGCGGCGATGTAGTCGGTCATGACCTCGCCGACGATGGGATTCAGGGGCAGCACGTTGTCCATGGCGTAGCGGATGCCCACCACCGAACCGGCCAGGTCACTGCTCAACGCGCCCATGGCCTGGGCCGCGGGCTCGATCTGCGACTGGATGACACCGCGCAGCAGGTTCTCGTTCATGAACTCGGCGCGGCCCTTCATGTTCTTGACCTGGTCCTGCACGACGGCCCAGGGCAGAGCATTGACGCGCCGGGTCAGGGCCTGGCGGAAGGCGGCCTCGAAGGCGGGGTCCCCCAGGCCCGCGCCGCTGGCCTTCTTGGCGTCCATGATGGAGCGGGTGGTCAGACCGTTGGTCAGGCGAGCGGCTTCCTTGTCTTCCAGGGCGCGGACCTTGTCCAGGTAGGCCAGGGCCTCGTCGTCCCGGCCGTCCAGCAGGTTCAGCGTCACCAGGCGGCCGTACATGGACTGCAGGGTGGCCTCGTCCTTGATGTCGTAGGTGGCCAGATCGGACTCCACGTCCCGGCGCATCTGGGCGCGCAGATCCAGCATGCCCGCCGGGTTGTCCAGCAGACCGATGACCGTGTCCTCCAGTTCGTACTCGTGGTTGGGCAGATCGTCCAGGCTGTCCACGGCGATCTTGGCCTGCTGGGCCGTGTCGGCAGCCGTGTCCACCGCCTTGGCCCCGGTCTCGGGGGCCGGACCGCCCGCGCAACCCGCCAGCAACAGGGCCAGCAGCAGGGTCGCCACCCATCCCATCATGATGCTCCGCGTCTTCATCACGTTCTCCTCGCCGTTATCACTTCAAGATGATGGTGCCGTTGACGGCATCCGCTTCTTCCAGCAACAAGGCCCGCAGATGGGGCCAGTTCTCGGGGGCGCCGGCCTGCTCGGCCAGGCTGATGGCGCGGGTCAGCACCAGCGCATCCTCTTCCCGGTCCACGATCAGCCGGAACCAGCCCGCGGCGTTCTCCAGGCGGCGTTCGCCGGGCAGCCACTGAACCTGCTCGGGAGCCACCTCCAGGCGCAGGACCACCGACTGCTGCCGGCCGCCCACCCCCAGCACCGGGCTGGTGCGTTCCGTGTCCCCAAGGTGCACATCATGGGGCAGACTGTCCAGCAGGCCGCCGGCCGGCCGGCCCACCCGCAGGACCTTGCGGTCGAAGGCATCGGGCTGAATTGACGGGCCGTTCAGGGTGAAGTCGGCCTCCACCCGCTGCTGGAACAGGGCCGTGGGCGTGATGTGGGCGATGGACACCCCGTCCAGCACCGACCCCACCAGGGCGTTCAGGGTGCCGCCGGCCAGATCGTCCCCGGCCACCACCTGGCTGTAGTGGCTGAAGGGCCCCATCAGGCGGACGTGGCCCTGGCCGCTCCAGGCGCCGTCCTGGCCGGGCACCAGGTTGAAGGCCAGTTTCAGGTTCTGCTCGGCGGGTTTGACCTCGGCGCTTTCCGGATCCAGGGGGCGCGCCGCGCTCTGGGCTCCCACGTACCACACGGGGTGGCCGTAAACCTGGTCGTAGGCCACCGCCTGGCCGGTGCGGGGGTCCAGCAGGCCGTCGCTGACCTCGCCCACCCGCAGGAAAAGGGCCCCCATGTCCGCCATGCGCGCGTAGGTGGGCGCCACCAGGCTGCAGCCCTGGCCGATGAACAGGGGCTCCACCGAGAAGCCCGCCGCCTGCAGCAGGGCCACCGCCAGCACGGCACGGTCCAGGTCGTGGCCGTAGGCCGTTTCCAGCACGCGGCCGGCGGGCCGGGGCAGGAACAGCCAGGGGCCGTCGCCGTAGGGCACCCGGCGCACCATCTCGTTCAGGTAGTTCCCCACGGCGGCCAGCTTGCGGCGCGGGCTCTGGGTGGGATTCAGCTTTGCCAGCAGGCCGGCCTGCTGATCCTCGCTCAGGGCGAAATCGGCGGTGAAGGTGGTCATGAAGTGGCGGCGCAGCTCGTCCCAGTGCCGCCAGTTGGTCCACACCACGGTGGGCTCGTAGGCCTGGGGATCGCCGGTGTGGGGCTGGCGCAGGGCGGGCACGTGCTGCATGCGCCAGGTTTTGCGGTTGTTCAGCATGCTCTTGCCAGAACCACTCTTGCCTGAACCACTCTTGTCCTGGGCGGGGACCGGGGCGCCGTTCAGTTCCACCGCCTGGAGGGGGCGGCGCGGCGTGGAGAACACCCCCAGCTCGCTCAGCACCACCGGATCGGCCTGGGGAAACACGTGGATGCCGCCCCGGGCCGGCACGTCCCGGCTGGTGATGGTGTAGGCCGTCTCCATGATGCAGCCCCCGGCCAGGACCTCCACGCCATCGTGCAGCAGCATGGTCTCCCGCATGAGGGTGTAGTCGTCGGCGTGGTCCAGGGCGTGGGGCAGGGTGTGGACCACGGCGGTTTCGCTGATCTTCTCGGCGTCGGGCCACCAGCGGCCCTCGCGCCAGGTGCGCAGCTTCTCCACCTTCAGGGTGCTGACGGCCGAGTTCCAGGGCACCCGCAGATCGGCGTAGGCGCGCACGCCCACGGTGGTGCCGATCCACACCACCCGGTGCACCCGCTCGGCGCACGAGCCGTCCTCGGCGAAGGTCACCCGGCGGCTGTCCAGCAGGATCACCGCGTCTTCCCGGTCCAGGTCATAGGTCTGCCGGGCGTCGGCCCACAGGGCGTCCAGGTCGAAGCCGCCCGAGGTGCCCAGGGTCTGGGCCGAAGCGGCCGCGGACAGCAACATGAGGGCCATGAATCCAAGAATGAGCTTCTTCATCACTTGCCCTCCTTCTTCTCAACCGAAACACGGATGGTCTTCCGGCCCCACTCCCGCGCCGCCGTGATGGCCTCGCGGAAACCGGGGTACCCGTCCGGCGGTATCTGCCGGCGCCGCACCTCGGCCCGGGCCGCCAGCTTCAACTGGCCGCCGTCCTGCTGCAGGTCGGCGCTGAAGGCGGCGTAGGTCTGGTCGATGGCCGGCTGCTCGTACTCGCCGGTGAGCTTCAACTTGCCGGGCAGCTTGATGGTCTCGTCCAGATCCACCAGCTGGGTGAAGTACAGGAACACATCGGTCTCGCGCTGCTCGGCCCAGTCGCTGGTGCCGGCGCGGAAGAAGCTGCCGTCGCTGAGGATCAGCTGCCAGGCCGGGCTGCGGAACTCCAGCCCGCCGTCCAGGGCGGCGGCGTAGCGGGGAATGGAATACTCCAGCTCGATCCACATGTCCCGGCCGAAGTCGGCGGCGTCATGGTGACGCACCTTCACGGGGCCCACCCGGGGACTGACGGCCGCCAGCAGCTGCCCCCCGCGCCGGTCCAGCTCGGCGCGCCGGATGCCGCGGATCAGTCGGCGCAGTCGCCCGTCCAGGGCGCCACTGCCCTCCAGGCGGATGGTGCCCGTCAGATCCCCCGAATCGTTCAGACGAGCCTGGCTGGTCACCTTGAGGGGCGACTCGGCCGGCGGGCTGTAGCGGATGCGGCTGAGGCCCTGGCCCTCGGGAGTGCCAACCAGGTAGTGCTGCTCCGTTTCCAGCAGGGACCAGATGTTGTTGTTGTAGGGCACCCAGGTGGGGTCGTACATGCGGAAGGTGCCGTCGCTCAGGCGCAGGGCCGTGACGCAGTGGTTGAACTGGTCGGCGGGCACGGCGTCGATGCGGCTGCCGGCCATGGTCATGGCGGCGTAGCTGTCCATGCCCGCGGCCCGCATCATGGTGATGAGCATGCCGGCGATGTCCTTGCACACGCCGCTGCGCTGGTCGAAGATCATCTCGCCCGAGTGCAGGGTGAAGCCCTCGCCTTCGCCCATGGTCTGGCCCGAGTAGCGGATGTTCTGGGCCACCCAGTGCACCAGGGCCTTGGCCTTGGCTTCCTCGCCGGCCTTGCTGAGGCCGGCCTCCTGCAGGATCTCGTCCACCTTGGCCTGGATGGCCGGCGTCACCTCGAACTGGTTCTTGTTGACGTCGAAGAACCAGCGACTCTTGGCCTCCCAGCTCTCGGCGGTGGCCATGACCACCTTGGGCACGAAGTCGCTGCCGTCGGGCTGGCTGGGCTCGTGCACCTGGGCGGGCAGGTCCAGCCCCCACCAGGCGTACTCGGTGTGCTCGGCGTCGTAGGTCACGCTGCTGAACAGGGCGCCGTTGTACACCTCGGCGTGCAGGCGCTTGTCGGCGGGCAGACGCAGCACGTAGCGCTTCTCCAGCAGGGGCGCGCCGTCGGCGAAGCGCACGATGTCGAAGTACTCGCCGGGCATGGGCGGGATGTAGCGCGAATCGTCAGGGGCCGCGTCGTCAGGGGCCGCTCCGCTCGATCTTCCGGATCCTCCGGACCCACCGGACCCACCCGTCGACCCATCGGCCAGCAGGGCGTAGGTGAAGCCCTTGCGGAAGGTGATGATCTCGATGCCGTCCCCCACCTGCAAGCGCGGCAGCTGCAGGGTCTTGATGCGGTCGTTCCAGTAGATGGCCGCCTGGGGCGCCGGCAGGTCGTGCACCTGCGTGACGTCCACGGGGATGCGCGCGCCGTCGCGCAGCACGTTCACCTCGCGCACCTCCACGTGGCTGCTCTGGGGATCGTAATGCCAGTTCAGCACGCTCTGGTTGCGGCACCCCGCCGGGGTCAGCACCTTCAGCAGGTCGTAGCCGTCCACGTAGGTCACGCCGCTGGGCTTGACCTTGTTCACGGCCTCGGTCAGGACGATGACATGGTCCGCGCCGGGGTGATCCTCGGCCGAGCCTGCCTCGTCCAGGCGGCTGAAGGCCGTGGGCGCCGGCTTCTCGCCGGGGGGCAGGTCGGGCAGGGGCCCGGTGGGGGTGTCGATGGCGGCGCAGGCGGGCCCGGCCAGGGCCACCGCAAGCACGAGGGTTAGCAGGGTTTTCAAGGCATCACCTTTCGACCTGGATAATTCAACCTGGATGATTCGACCTGGAATGAGCGTGTCCATCATTTCGCCGGCTACAATATCATTTCCCGGGACCGCTGTGAACAGGGGGGATCCCCCGCAGGTTGTTCCCTTCCCCACCATCCGGCATGATGAAATCTCCCAGTCAACAACATCCAGGGGCTTGTCATGTCCAGATCCTCAGCTTTCCCTCGGATCATCCTGCTCTTCCTGATTGCCGGCTTGCCCTCCTGCGGAGGGGGCGGCAACGGCCAGGTGAGCTACGATGAATCGTTCACCGATCCTGCCCAGTATCGTGACCAGGTTGACCTGAACATCACCCTCGACGGCGCCCGCACGGTGGTGGAATCCTTCCACTTCGAATTCACCCAGACCGTGTACGGGACTTACAACACCACCACCGAGCACCTGGTGGTGACGTGGGCAGGCGGTGCGCTGCCCTGCCCCGAGGGCCGACCCGGTTACTATCGCGACGCCCTGCAGGGCACGACCACCGGCGACCATCTGCACGAGTGGATCCACACCAAGGACTGGTCCAACGAGGATTGTCAACGGCAGGTGACCTCCACCGAAGCGCAGACCAGTAGCTGTGTCCACGTGGAGTTCCAGAACTGACCCGTGGCAGGTGATTCACGGGCCCAACCTGACCCGCCATCACGGCTTTTCCATCCTCCCTCGGGGAAGCCACGGTTTTTTCTTGACCAAAAATCCAAACATATTAGAGTTGTCTAACAGGAGGCCATCATGTTCGCCAAGAGCCAGGAAATTCACCTCACCCCGGCCCTCGAGGATTACCTCGAGACCATTTACCGTCTTGTCGGACAGGACGGGTTCGCCCGGGTGAAGGACATCGCCACCGCGCGCATGGTAAAAGCCGGCTCGGTCTCTCCCGCCCTGCGTCGCCTGGACGAACTGGGCCTCATCGTCTACGAGCGCCGCGAGTTCATCAAGCTGACCGAGCTTGGCGAAAGCCTGGCCCGGCGGGTTTATTCGCGCCACCGCATCCTGCGACGCTTCCTGGCCGGCTTCCTGGGCCTGCCCGAAGATGTGGCCGAGGCCGACGCCTGCGCCGCCGAGCACCACCTGTCCAACATGACCACCGAGTACATGGTGCGGTTGTTCGAATTCATCGAGATGTGCCCCGAGGCCAAGGAACTCTTCGACCACTTTCGCAGCTGTGCCCTGGTCCAGCCCGGTGCCGAGCCGGGATTGTGCCAGTGCGCCACCCTGGAAACCTACCAGAGCCTGAGCCTCCGCCAGACCCTGAACGACGTGAAACCTGGCCAGAAGGTGCATATCTCGCGCATCCTGGGCGACGGGCCCTTGCGCCAGAAGTTACTGGACCGGGGCTTGCTGCCCAACACCAGCCTCGAACTGACCCGCGTCGAGGAGCCAGGGCGCGACCTGGTCGTGCGCTTCCAGGGTTTCGAGGTCAAGATCTCCGAATCCGAGGCTGCCCATGTCCTGGTGGAAATCTCATGATCCCAGTGGATGATCAGAAAAATGACTAATCAGGAGTTTTTTTATCCAGACTTTTAGTCTTGCCTAACAACTGAAGACATAGCTGCAATCGAGCCAACAACCACCGGCCAATCCCGCGGGAAGGGCCAAAAATCGGAGCAAATGACCATGCGCAACCACATCGCCCCCCTGATCACTCTCCTCCTCGCGGCCTCCCTGCTGGCCGGATCCCCTGTCCTGGCCGGCGAAACGGGCTGGGCCCCCGCCGACTCCCTGGTGGGCTCCCGAGTCGAGGAAACGGTGGTCACCGGCACCAAGACCGAAAGCACCCTGGCCGAGACTCCGGTGCGCACCCAGCTCATGACCCGGAGTGACATCGTGGACGTCCAGGCCGCCTCCCTGGCCGACGCCTGCGAGTTCACCCCCGGCCTGCGCATCCTCAACAGCTGCCAGAACTGCAACTTCACCACCCTCAGCATCCTGGGCCTGGAGGGCAAGTACTCCCAGGTGCTGTACGACAGCCAGCCCATCTTCTCGGGCCTGGCCCTGGTGTACGGCCTGGAGCAGATTCCCTCTCGCCTCATCGAACGCATCGAGGTGACCAAGGGGGGCGGCAGCAGCTTGTACGGCCCCGGCGCCGTGGGCGGCGTGGTGAACGTCATTCCCCACGTGCCCCACCACTCGGCCACCTCGGCCGCGGTTCGGGTGGAGGACATGGACGGCACCACCAACCACTCGGCCAGCTTCAACGCCGACGTGGTCAGCCATGACGAGGTAACCTCGGCCACCCTGTACGGCCAGGCCGACCAGGTCGAGGCCCACGACTTCGACGGCGACGGCTTCAGCGAGATCGGCCGGCGCAAGAGCACCAGCTTCGGCACCCGCATCCAGCGCCTGCTGGGAGAAGACGGCAAGCTGGTGGTGGATTTCAGCCGCACCTTCGAGGACCGGCGCGGCGGCGACAAGATCGACAATCCGCCCTTCGAGAGCGAGATCGCCGAGTGGATCCGCACCTGGCGCAACAGCCTGAGCACCAGCTGGAGCCAGCAGTGGAACAGCAGTTTCAGCAGCCAGCTGACCCTGGCCCACGCCAAAACCGACCGCAACACCTACTACGGCGGCGGCGGCGACACGGCGGCCTACGGCGTCACCGACAATCCCCTGCTGCTGGGCGATCTGCAGCTGAACTACTTCGTGGGCAACCACATCATCACCGGGGGACTGCAGCACACCCGCGACGAGCTGACCGACACCCAGCCCGCCTATGACCGCGTCACCGACGAGATCTACAAGAACACCGGCGTTTATCTGCAAGACGAATGGCAGGCCACCGAAAAGCTGGTGCTGGTGCCCAGCGTGCGCCTGGACAAGCACAACATCCTGGACGACGCCATCGTCTCGCCCCGCCTGGCGGTGCGCTACCAGGCCGGTCAGGACGTGTCGGTGCGCGGATCCTACTCCAGCGGCTTCCTGGCGCCCCAGGTCTTCGACGAGGACTTGCACATCGCCCAGTCCAACGGCGAGGCCCAGGTCATCCGCAATGCCGAGGACCTGCAGGAGGAATCGTCGCGCAGTTACACCCTGGGCATCGAGGCCCTGCCCCCCCTGTGGGGCGGGTTCGGCCGCTTCGAACTGAACGCCTTCCGCACCGAGCTGACCGACGCCTTCGCCCTGACCGAGGACCTGGACGATCCCCTGACCGACGAGCTGGAATTCACCCGCATCAACGCAGGCGAGGCCGAGATCCAGGGTGTCGAGGCCGCCGTGGGCTGGATGAACGAGCGCTTCGAGATGCAGCTGGGCTGGGTCCTGCAAACCGCCGAATACGACGAGCCCCAGGACTTCGACGAGAAGGCCTTCTTCCGCACTCCCGAGAGCTACGGCGTGTTCATGGGCAAGTACAAGAACCCCGAAATGGTGGACGCCTTCCTGGGCGTGCGCTTCATGGGCGAGGAGAAACTGCCCCACTACGCCGGCTACATCGCCGACGACGTGCTGGAAACCACTCCCACCTTCATGGTCGTCGATTGCAGCGTCACCAGGCGTTTCAGCCTGGGTGAGGACAGGTTCTCCCTGACCCTGGGCGGCAAGAACATCACCAACGAGTACCAGGACGATTTCGACCAGGGCGCCGACCGCGACACGGGCTACCTGTACGGCCCGCGCTTCCCGCGCACCTGGTACACGACCCTCGGGTACGATTTCTGATCTGCAGGGAATCGTCAAGAGGACCGGGCCGCGCCGAGTGTACGGGCGCGGCCCGGTTTATTGGAGGGCTAGACAAAATGGAACGGCGGGCCCCAGGTGCGTCCCTCGTCCAGGGGCTCGTGGGTGATGGTCAGGTCGCACCCCCCGGTGGGCGTGGTGTCGTTGACCTGGATGTTCACCGAGCCGCCCAGCTGCAGGTACTCGGAGGAAACGGGCCCGAAGCCGTCGAACTCGAACAGCAGGCATATTCCGTTGGTGCACATGATGTTCTGGTCGTGGAAGGAGCGGGGCGCAGGGAAGGAATCCACCACCTCGGCGTAGCCCAGGATGGTGCTGCTCCCGTTGTCGAAGGGCATGGCGTAGCCCAGGATGGCGCTGCCCCCGTTGTCGAAGGGCATGGCGTAGACCTTGATGCCGTCCTCGGAAAAGTGGAGGTCACCGGGCGCCACGCCGGCCGAACCGTCGAAGGTCTGGCCCAGGGAAAGGTCGTCGAAGGTCACGACGCCGGGAGCGGCCGTAGCCACGCCGGCGGCCGCTGCAAGGCAGATCAGGGTGCAAAACAGGACAGTTCGGTTCTTCAGCATGGTTTCCCTCCATTGCGGTTCGTTCTGATGCTGGAAAAAGTGGAAGCGGTATTCCAATAAAAACCAAACCAAATTGGCATACTTTTTTACCAAAGATTTTTTCGAGGGTCTGATTATGCCGGAAAGAAGGGCCCCGCTGCAAACAGCGAGGCCCTTTCTCCAAAGATCATGAGTCCGGAAGCTGGGGCCATCAAGGCTCCTGCAGCACCACCGTGCCCATATCGGTGTCCACACCGGCCTGCACCGCCACCCCGGCCAGGGTGGAATCCAGGTAGGCGCCCTCGGTGGCGCTGATCTGCAGATCGTACGACCCCACGGGCAGCATGGCGAAGCGATAGGCTCCCGTGACCGTGTCGGCGTGGGCATACAACGTGTCCTGGCCGGCCACCGTCATGACAAAGGCCCGGGCGGCCACCGGCTCCACCACGCCGTGCAGAGAGCCGCCGTGCTCGTTGACGATGAGGCGGATCACCGGCTTCAACTTGTAGGTCCCGTTGCCCGTGCGCAGCACCGACCGCTCGGCGTCGAAGTCCAGGGTCACGGCGTAGGTCATGCCGTCCTCGATGGTGAAGGGGTGGTTCAGCTTCAGACCCGTCTGGCTGCCGCTGGGCACCGTCAGTTCGTGCACCTCGCCGTCCACCACCACGTTGTTGCCCTCGCCCAGCAACAGGCGCACCTGGCTGTACTGGCCGGCGGGCAGGGTGGAATCGGCCAGCACGGCGTAGTTGCCGTCGGTCAGCTCCAGCAGGTTCACCTCGGTGGTGTCCACGGCGATGGTGTGCCAGCCGGAGATGCTGTCCTCGCCGTCGGCGTGCACGGACACCTCGATGACCTGCACGTTGACCTGCTCGTAGTCGCCAGGGGCGTCGATGAGGAAGACCTGCATGCCGCCGGTCCCGGTCAACGGTGCGGTGCCGGTGTTGTTGTCGGAATCGGAGTCGGAGCAACCGGCCCCGGCCAGAAGCAGGGCGGTGGCGGTGGCCAGGAAAAGCAGAAGCGTGAGATGACGCATGATGAGAATCTCCCCATGGAGTCGAGAATCGGTGGCGATGAGGCAACATGAATGGGCGCCGGCAGGAGGCCGACCCCTGGCGGATGCAATTATCATGCACCCGTGAATCATGTTTCAAAATCTCATCAATTTTAGCAGATCCGCCACAAAAACGCCCCAAAAAAGAGTATTCCTGCCGGATTTTCCGGCCCACGGAGTCGCGGGATCAATCGGCTCGGATAAATCGGCGCGGATCAATGGCTCGGATCGATCAGCCCCCGATCTTCAGCACCCAGGCATCCCGCACGGGCGGGTTGGCCACCACCTGAGACGGGATCTTGACCAGGATGCCCCGGCCCACGCTCTCCCAGGCCAGGGGAGCGTCCACCCCCAGCAGGGTGATGACCGTCCCAGGCACAGGATTCTGCGACGTCAGCAGGATGTGGGTGGGCGGATGATCCTCGCCCTCGTCGGACACATAGATGGCGTAAACTTCCCCCGCCTTCCCCCGGGTCAAGCGGCACTTGCCGTCCGTATAGGGCGCCACCGCCCGGGTGCCGTGAATGGCCTGGGCGTTCACGGCCATCCAGGCCGCCAGCCCTTCCAGGCGATCCACCGCGTCGGCGGGCAGGTTGCCCTGCCCGTCCACCCCGATGTTCAACAGGTAGTTGCCCCCGCGGGAAACCACATCGCTCAGCTGCCGCAGGATCTCCCGCACCGGCTTGTAGTTGTCGTCGGGGTAGTAGGACCAGGCGCCGGCCATGGGCATGCACGTTTCCCAGGGCCCGTCCAGGGGCTGCTCGGGAATCTTCTGCTCAGGCGTCAGGTAGTTCTCGTGCCGCCCGTGCACCCAGCGGTCCACAATGATCAGGTCGGGCTGGTACGACCGGGCCATGGCGGCCAGCTCGTCCATGTCCAGATCCTGGTCCTTGCGCTTCTTCGCCCCCGGCCGTTCCTCGCCGTCCGGGGCCGGGGCCACCCAGGCGGCGTCGAACCAGAGCAGGTCCAGGGGCCCGTAGTCCCGCACCAGTTCCTCGACCTGGCCGTGGGTGAAGGTCTTGAACTGCTCCCACAGCTCGGGATGATCCTCGGGATCATAATTGCAGTGCCGGTCGGGGGTGGCCCAGTAGGGGGACCAGTAGTACGGGCTGTGCCAGTCCGCCTTGGAAAAATAGGCTCCGGTCATAAAACCGCGCCGGCGAAAGGCGTCGAATATTTCCCTCGTCACATCGGCCCGGCTGTTGGCGTGGAAAGGGCAGGACTCGTCGGTGATCTTGTAGTCCGTGTATTCGGTGTCGAACATGCAGAAGCCGTCGTGATGCTTGGTTGTGAAAACCACGTAGCGCATGCCCGCCGCGCGGGCCAGATCGGCCCACCGGTCCGGATCGAAATCCACGGGATTGAAGGTGGTCTGCAACCCCTCGTACACCCGCTTGAACTCCTGGTAGTCGTCCAATCCCCGGGTGATCCAGGGCTCCGAGCAGATGGGCCAGGATTCGCACCAGCCCTTCTGGCTGTAGGTGCCCCAGTGCATGAGCAGCCCGAAACGCGCGTCCTGCCACTGCTCAAGCTTCTTCAGAACCAGCGGGTTGTCCTCCCTGTCGGGAGCGGCCGCAGAGGCCGGGTCTTCGGCCAAGGCCGTCACGCCCATCAGGGTCAGGGCCAGGATGATGATCCCCCGCGTCAGGGCTGCCTTGCCGATCATGGTCTTCCTCGCTTGTTCGTGGTCCTCATCTGTTCCCGTTTCTCATCGCTGGCCAGGCAGCACCTGGAACTGCCCTCGCAGGCGGATATCGGCGGACGAGGCGCCCACCATCAGATCGAAATCTCCCGCCTCCACACGCCGCTGCAGCTGCTCATCATACAGGAAGAACCGGCTGGCCGGGATGGCGAAACGGATGCGCCGCTTCTGGCCCGCCGCCAGCTCCACGCCGCGGAAATCCTTCAGCTCCTGCACCGGGGTGGTGACCGAGCTGAAGCGGTCGTTGACGTACACCTGCACGGTGGTGCGCCCCGCGCGGTTTGCCGTGTTCTCCACCGTCAGGCTGAAGCGCAGGGTGTCGCCGGCGCTGATGGCCCCTTCTTGCAGCCGCAGATCCCCGTAGGTGAAATCGGCGAAGGAAAGCCCATGGCCGAAGGGGAAGAGGGGCCGGGCGTCGCCGTCCACGTAGCGCAGGACCCGCGACGGCTTGTGGTTGTAGAAGCAGGGGATCTGCCCCGTGTGCCGGGGCCAGGAGATGGGCGTGCGCCCGCCGGGCTCGTCCTTGCCCAGCAGCACCCGGGCCAGGGCGGTGCCGGCCGCCTCGCCCCCGAAAAAGCCCGCGACCATGGCGCCGGCCAGGGGCTCTTCCCGGTGCAGGGCCACCGGCCGGCCCGAGATCACCACCAGCACCACAGGCTTGCCCGTGGCGGCCACGGCGGCCACCAGGTCGGACTGGCGGCCGCTCAGCTCCAGGGCCAGGCGGTCCCGGTTCTCGCCCACCAGCATGCCGTTCTCGCCCACGGCGGCCACCACCACATCGGCCCAGCGGGCCAGATCCACGGCGGCCGCCACATCGTCGGCGTCCTGGCTCCAGCGCAGGGAGGCCGAGGCCCCCCACATGTTCTCGCGGTACTCCACGCGAATGCGGTGCCGACTGCCCGCCTCCAGGCGCACCCGGTGGCGGCGGATGGTCACCCCCGTTTCCCAGGCGTCGATGACCAGCTTGCCGTCCAGCCACAGCCGCGACCCGTCGTCACTGCTGAGACCGATCCAGCCGGCCATCTCCCGGGTGGGTTCCAGCCAGCCGTCCCAGCGCACCGAGAAGCCGTCGGGGGGCAGCCCCTCGGCCGGAGCGTGGGTGTCCCACTGGAAATCCAGGGCCGGGTCCACCCGGGTCAGGGCCGGCGCCCCGGCCAGCTGGTCGTTGGCGAAGTAGGCCGCGTCCAGCCCGCTGCCCTCCCCGTTCACCGTGCGCAGCTGGTGGCCGGGAACGGGTACCCCCTCGTCCAGGAAGGAAACTCCCTGGACATGGCGGATTTCCATCCCGGGGCCGGCCACGCTGCGCAGCCCCTCCAGCAGGGTGGTGGCCCGGGCCTGGCGCGGGGAATAGCCCCCCGGATAATCGCTGTCGGCCGCCGGTCCCACCACGGCGATGCGGGTGACGCCGGGGCCCAGGGGCAGCAGGGTGTCGTTCTTCAGCAGGATGACCGATTGCCGGGCCGCCTCCCGGGCCCGGTCCCGCTGGGCGGCGCCATGCACCACGTTGGCCGCCAGGTCCGGGTCCACGAAGGGGTGATCGAACAGGCCCAGCTCCAGCTTCAGGCGCAGCACGTCCCCCGCCGCCCGGTCGATGGCCGCCTGCTCAAGCCGGCCCTGCTGCACCAGGTCTTTCAGCTGGGCGCGGAAATCGGCCGAGGGAAAATCGTAGAACTGCATGTCCACCCCGGCGGCCAGCCCCCGCTGCAGGGAAGCCGCCGCCGACTGGGTGGTGAAGTGGCAGGTGGAGAGCATGCGCACGGCGCCCATGTCGGCCAGGGTGAAACCCGAGAAGCCCCAGGTGTCGCGCAGCAGGTGGCCCAGCAGCCAGGCGTCGCCGGTGCAGGGGATGCCGTCCCACTCCGAGTAGGCCGTCATCACCCCGCGGGCCCCGGCCTGGACGATGGCCTGGCGAAAGGGCTCCAGGAAGAACTGCAGGGCCTCGCGCCGGCCCACGCCGGCGGGGGAGGAATTGGCTCCCGCCCGGGGCACGCTGTGCACGGCGAAGTGCTTGACCACGGCGGCCACCGCGTCGGGGCGGCTCAGATCCTGCCCCTGGAAACCCTCCACCATGGCCTGCCCCAGCCGGCCCGTCAGAAAGGGGTCCTCGCCGAAGGTCTCCTCGACCCGGCCCCAGCGCGCATCCCGGGCGATACCCAGCACCGGGCTCAGCCCCACGTGGGTGCCCATGGCCCGGGCCTCGGCGGCGATGGCGGCGCCCACGCCCTCCACCAGTTCCGCATTCCAGGTGGCCGCCAGGGCCAGGGGCACGGGGAAGGCCGTGGAGCCGGCCTGGACGTAACCGTGCAGGGTCTCCTCCACGAACAGGGCCGGGATGCCCAGGCGATTGCTCTGGATGATGCGGGCCTGCAGGGCGTTGGCCTGGTCGGGGGTCGCCGGATAGAAGTCGTGGATGGACCCCACCCCATCGCTGCCCAGCAACGGGGTGATCTGCGGGTCGGACAGCCCGCCCGTTTCGGTGAAGGGGCGGCCGCTGAGCATGTCCAGCTGGGCGATCTTCTCCTCCAGGGTCATGCGGGACAGGAGGTCGGCCACGCGGGCATCGAGGGTGGAGGCCCGGGGCAGGGCGTCACCGGCCACGGCCACGGCGGCCGCCGGCAGCAGGAGGATCCCCATCAGGATGGATCGGCACAGTTTCACGGCGAACAGCTTCCCTTCGTCGGGTCAGCAGACCCGGATGTCCGGTCAGAAGACATGGATATCCAATCAGAAGACCTGGATCTCGTCACAGAAGACCCAGGCCTTGCCCCCGGCTCCCTTGTGCCACGGCGGGCACTTTTTCATGTTCACGGCCCGTACCCTCACGAAGCGGGCCGGACGCGGGGCGAACTCCACAGCCACGGGCACCCGCCGGGCCCCCTCGCTGCGTGGATCCAGCGAGGCCGGAACCACCGCCACGTCCTCGAACTCCACCCCGTCCCGTGACAGCTGGAAGGTGATGGACTCGGGCCGGAATATCCAGGCCAGGCGGTCCTGCAGGAAGGCCGTCTCGATGCGCGAGACCGGTTGCACCGATCCCAGATCCAGGGCCGCGTCCATGTCCGTGCCCTCGAACCCCAGCCAGTGCATGGGATAGTCGTTCCAGCCCACCATGCCGTCCACCAGGACCGCGGCCTGCCCGCCTTGATAGCGGGGGCTGGCAGCCTGGCCCAGGGTAAGAGCGGCCCCCCGGGCCCGGTGGGGCCGGGTGCTGCCCGCCACGAATTCCCGGGTGGTGCGGTAATATTCCTGGGGAGGAATGCCGTGCTCCCACAGCTTGTCGATGCCCCCCCGCCCGCAACGCGCCACGAAGGTGTCCAGCAGGGCGGCGAACCCGGGTTTCTCGGCCAGCGCCCCGGCCTCATCCCGGGTGAAGCACCCCCGCGGGGCGTCGCCCAGCAGCTTGGCCTGTTCCAGCAGGGTGTATTGCACGGGCAGGCGGGCGGTCTGGACGCGGACCAGCAATTCCGGCCGACCGGCCACCGCCGCCTCGGCCCCGTCGAAGATGTCCCCGTAGCGCGCCAGCATGGCCGCCGACAGGTACCCGTCCTCCGAGGGAAAGGGGTAACCGAAGCACGACAGCCCCTCCCCCGAACGTTCCAGGGCGGCCTGCATCTCGGCGATATACCGGCGCAGGTGGGACCCGGCCTCGCCGTAATATCCCTCCAGGAAATCCGTCATCACCTCTTTCACGTCCAGGTAAGGATCCCACAGCAGCTTGGCGATAAGGTAGGCGCGCAGCTCGGCGAACTCGCCGTGCATGAGGGCCAGGCCCTGCTCGAAAACCGCCTGGGCCCCGTTCTCCACGAAGAACTGCAGGTTGGGCTGCAGCACGTGCAGGTTGGGAAAGGGAGCCAGCAGGTTGCGGAACTGGATCACGTAATCCCAAAGGAAGATGTTGTCGGTGAGGGCGCCCCAGGCCTCCAGGTCATCCACGAAGGAGTCGCGGCCCACCAGCATGGGCCGGCTGCGATCGCTCTCGATGCTGCACAGCATGATGTTCACGTTGGCCGCCGGCCGGGTCAGGCGCGGGGCCCGGCGGGAATACTGGTAGGCCAGGGTGGAGATGACGCGGTCCGGGAACTGGGCGGCCACGGAGTTGACGAAGCGCAGGATGGAACCCGACGGCGAGCCTTCCTCGTCGTTGACGGCGCGGCACTCGGGGCAATCACAGGGCAGGTAGGTGTCGTTCTGGGATACGGACCAGTATCGGGCCGCGGGATTGGCGGCCATGCGCCGCCGCAGCTGGTCCACCACCAGGCGCAGCACTTCCGGGTTGGTCAAACACAGCTGGCCGTCCCGCACCCGCTCTCCCCGGTTCTCGCTGTAATATTCGGGGTGGTCCTGGAAATAGCGTTCGGGCGGCACCAGCTCGTGGAAGGTATGAACGAAGAGCCCCCAGTCCTCCAGCGAGTCCAGCTTGTGCCAGGCGTTGTAGGCCGGGTCCTTGAAATCCTGCAGCCGGAAGGACAGCGGCGGAACCTGGGTCTCATCCAGGGCGGGCAGGAGGATCTCCTGCAGCCGGGGCACCACCTCGACCTCGATGCTGTACTTCCGGCAGTCCGCGTACGTTTCCAGGAAGGTATAGACGGCGTTGCGCGCCCCCCGCGGCCGGGCCGCCGTCAAGTGCAGCCGCCCTCCCTCGGTCCACAGGCGGAACCCGTCCCGGCCCAGATTCCCGGCCGCCGGGTCCAGGGAAATGACCATGTCCCCGGAGCGGCCGGCCTCGCCTTCCCTGATGGGCGGGGCTGACCCCAGCACGCGCTCCAGGTAATGTTGCAGCAGCCCCGCGCTGTCGCTCAGTTCAGGGGAGGGATCAACAGACAGGATGATGCGCGAATGGCCGGGCCGGAGGGTCACCGCCGCGGACTCACCTTCCGCAGGGGACAGTCTTTCGCCGCCCCGGGCGGGCCGGGTGCAGACTCCCGCAACCATCCACATGACCAGCAGCATCACCAGCGGCAGGGGGCGGCAATAACAAGGCATGGTCGGGACCGACTCCTGCTGGCAGGAAAAGGAGTGACAAGGGGAAACGGCCGGTGTGCGGCCTCTTTCCGCTGGTTCTGGCTGCCAGGAAACTACCACAGCCACCCGGCCGAAACCACCCATGACCAGCCGGGCCGACCGCCATGGATCCGGCGGTCGGCCTCAATCAAGGACCCACCCATTTCCTGAAACCTCCGGGACGGACCACGGTCTCCCGCGGCCCGCCCCGTCCCGCTTACCGGCGCAGGGCAGCCAGGGCCCGGGCCGCCGCCGGGATCACATCCACGGCGTTGGCCAGGGGATCCAGGGCATCCAGCACCGCCCCCAGCTCCACCATCTGCCGGGTGTCCGGCATGAGGGTCAGCACGTGGTGCACGCCGTTGCGCAGGTAGCCCGAGTCGGCCCGGTCCCGCAGCGCCTCCAGCAACGCGGGCAGGGCCGGCCGGCCCATATCGGCCAGGGCCTCGGCCGCCACCCAGCGCACGTCCTGCTCCTCGTCCTCCAGGGCCCGGATCAGCACCGGGATGCCCGCCGGCAGGCGCAGCTCGCCCAGGATCTGGGCCAGCTCCCAGCGCACCAGGAAAGGCCCCTCCTGCAGCTCGTCGATGATGACCATCAACCCATCGCCGCCGCTGGCCACGATGGCCTTGCGAGCCTCCTTCCTCACCCTCATGTCCTTGTCGTTCAGGGCTTCCACCCAGTCCAGGATCTGCTCGGATTCCAGCTCGTGGCGCCTTTCCCTGGCCGTGAGCCCGGAGCGCGTCATTTCATTCTCTTTCTGCTGCAACATGATGATCACCTCGTTATCAGGATTGAGCCGGACGGGACCGGCGGCCCAGCAATCCCGTGGATTCGGGATCGAACAGCCGGTAGCCCAGCGGTTTCAGTTGATCTTCCACAAGGAACCAGAACAGGGAATAGCCCCAGACCAGGCCGGCCAGCTTCCAGCCGATGGGCGCCATGAAGACGCCGTACACCGTCAGCAGGGTGGCCGCCAGCTGGGTCAGGATCACCGCCCCCAGCAAGGCGTTGGAGGGCCGCGACGACCAGAAGCGGCCGCGGGTGCGGGCCACGAAGATGGTCAGGTGCCCGGACACCGAGAGCTTCAGGTAGATGAGGCTCTGGATCATGGCCGCGCTCAGGTGCAGGTACTTCTCCACACCCCACAGCAGCCCGAAGGATTCGAACACTCCCAGCAGGCCCAGCAGGGTGGCCACCCCCAGCACCGTGGACATGTGCCAGGAATCGGGCTTGCGCGAGCCGCGGGCGTTGTCGTAGGCGATGGCCAGGATGGCCCCGTCGTTGAGCAGGGCCAGCAGCACGATCATCACCGCCGTCATGGGATAGAAGTTGAAGGCCAGGATGCTCAGTGTCATGAACAGCAGCACGCGGATGGTCTCGGTGATGCGGTAGATGGCGTAGCTGCGCATGCGCTGGAAGATGCGCCGGCTCTCCTCGATGGCCGCGGCGATGACCGACAGGCCCGGGGAAAGCAGCACGATGTCGGCGGCCGCCCGGGCCACGTCGGTGGCGCCCGAGACGGCGATGCCCACGTCGGCCTGGTGCAGCCCGGGGGCGTCGTTCACGCCGTCACCGGTCATGCCCACCATGTGCCCCCGCTCCTGCAGCACCTTGACGATGTGGTGCTTGTGCTCGGGAAAGACCTGGGCGAAGCCCTCGGCCTTCTCGATGGCCTGGGCCAACCCCGCCCCCTGGTGGTGGCGCGTCTCGTCGAAAATCGACGCGTCCAGGATGTTCGCGCCCAGCCCCACCTGGCGGGCCGTCTCGCGGGCGATGGGCAGCTGGTCGCCGGTGACCATCTTCACGCCGATGCCCATGTCCTGCACGGCCTGCACCGTGGCCGCGGAATCTTCCCGGGGCGGATCCAGCAGGGACAGGACACCCACCAGCCGCCAGCCCTGGCCGTCCTCGTTGACGGCCACGCCCAGGGCCCGGTAGCCCCGCGCGGCGAACTGCTCCACGGCCTGGCCGGCCCGGGCCTTCAGTTCCTGGTCATCCGTCAGGTCCAGGATCACCTGGGGCGCCCCCTTGCTCACCCGGAAAGACGCCCCCTGTCGCGGAGTGATGGCCGCCTCGGTGCGCTTGGACACGGGATCGAAGGGCTTGAAGGAGGCCTGCTCGTGAGCGTAACCCGCCAGGGCCCCGCCGGCCGCCGCCAGGATCACGTCGTCGATGGGATCATGGTCCTGTTCCCGGGACGCGAGAGCGGCCATGCGCAGCAGCTCATCAGGGGAACGCCCCGGGACCAGGAACGAATCGCCCAGGGTCAGCTCGTTCCGCGTGAGGGTGCCCGTCTTGTCCGAGCACAGGACGTCGATGCCCGCCAGTTCCTCGATGGCCGACAGCTTGGTGACGATGGCCTGGCGCCCCGTCAGCAAGCGGGCCCCCACGGCCATGGTCACCGACAGCACCGCCGGCATGGCCACGGGAATGGCCGCCACCGTCAGGACCAGGGCGAACTGCAGGGTGGTCAGCAGGGCATCGCCCCGGAACAGGCCCACCAGCAGGATCAGGCTGACCAGCAGCACCGCAAGCACGATGAGGTAGTTGCCGATGCGCAGCACCGCCCGCTGGAAGTGGCTGGGCGCTCCCTGGCCCGACACCAGGCGGGCCGTCTTGCCGAAGAAGGTGTTCACCCCGGTGGCCGTGACCAGGGCCGTGGTCTCGCCCCGGCGCAGCACGGCGCCGGCGTAAAGATCGTCGCCGCGCTCCTTGCTCACGGGCAGCGACTCGCCCGTCAAGCTGGACTGGTCCACCTGCACCGGCTGGCTGTCCAGCATGCGGGCGTCGGCCGGAACGATGGCCCCCAGGCGCAGATGCACCACGTCGCCGGGCACCACCTCGCGCGCCGGCAGGGCCTGCCAGCGGCCGTCCCGCAGCACGCTGGCCCGGGGCGCCAGCTTGGCCTTCAGGGCCTCCAGGGTGTTGCTGGCCTGGTATTCTTCCCAGAACCCCACCACGGCGTTCAGCACCAGCAGCCCCAGGATGATGCCCAGCTCGGCCAGGTGGCCCACCAGGATGGACAGCCCCGCGGCCACCTCGATCATCCAGGGAATGGGGCCCCAGAAGAAGCCCAGGAAGCGCAGCACCGGGTTGGTGTGCGAGACGGGCAACTCGTTGGGGCCGTGCTGGGCCAGGAGGCGCCGGGCCTCGGCCGTGCTCAGTCCGGGGTTATCTTCCTGCCGGGGAGCGTTTTCCGGGGCGGGGACCTTCTTGATTTCCTGCGGCGACGTCTGCATGGCTGACCCTTCCTGCCTGTTATTCTCTTTCTTACCTGTCCGGTCTGTCATGCCCCCCGGGTCCGCCTTGAGGCACCGGACCCGGGGGGCGGGGGGATACGGCGGGGCCGGCAGTCGGCCGGCCCCGATGGACTCAGAAGCCGGGGTCGTGGCGCTCCAGACCGCGCTCCACCTTCTCGAAAGCCTCGCGCAGGCCCTGCCTCAGCAGCAGGCGGCCCTCGTCGTGGCCGGCCTGCACCTCGGCCACCACGGGCCGGTGTCCGGTGGAGACGATGAGGCTCAGGTTGTAACCCCGCTCCTCGTCTCCTCCCAGGGGATCGATGACCAGGCGCACCCGGTGGATGATGCGCCCGAAGCGCTCCAGCCGGGCCGTCAGATCCTGGATGTACAGTTCCACATCGTCCATGGACCCCAGGTGGCGGTAGGTGATCTCCACGGGAATCTGGGGCGTGTCATCTTCCTCCGAAGACCGGGCGGTCCTGCCGGCCGGGGTGGCCTCGTCCTCCTCCAGCAGGCGCTTGACGGCGTCCACCAGATCCTCAACCTCGAAGGGCTTGGGCAGCAGGGCGGCCGCCCCCAGGCGCCGGGCCTGGTCCTCGGTGCGCGCATCGCAGAAAGCCGAGATGAGAACCACCTTCATGCCGTCGTGGTGCTGCTGGATCTCTTCCAGCACCTCCAGACCCGTCAGGCCCGGCATGCGGATGTCCGAGATCACCAGATCGAAGCGGACGTTGGTGCTGCGGGAGTGGCTGCGGTCCACCCACTTCTTCAGCGAGGGCCCGTCGTGGCACTCCTGGAGGATGAAGCCCTCCCTCTCCAGGGCCCAGGCCACCAGGGCCCTCATCTCGGGATCATCGTCGGCCAGCAGGATGCGGTACTTGTTGGTGGTGACAGGGGCTTCCTCGGCCGTGGGGCTGAAGGCTTCGCGGGGTTCCAGTGCTGTTTTCATGACCAACCTCCGGGTTGCTTGGGTAGTGAGGCAAACACACACCCTGAACCCGTTGCACAGAGCGGGCCAATTTAATCCGTTGTTTTTAAATGAGTTACAAGATAGCAGGGTGGGGCATTTTGCCCCGGCGGGGCATTCTACCCTGCCCGGAAGGGGGCGAGGGGCGGGAGATCAGTCCCCGTCCACCCCGTAGCGTTGCAGCTTCCGGTACAGGGTCTTGCGGTCCAGGCCCAGGATGCGGGCCGCCATGGTGCGGTTGCCCTCGGACGCCTTCAGCACGTGCAGGATATAGCGGCGCTCCATCTCTTCCATGGGCACCAGTTCGCTGGGGTCGTCCCCCTCCACCACCAGGCGCGTGGCCTGGTGGTCCTTGACCTTGCGGGGCAGGTCGTCCACCCCCAGGTGGTCGAAGCGCGTCAGGGCCACGGCGCGCTCCATGGCGTTGCGCAGCTCGCGCACGTTGCCGGGCCAGTTGTAGTTCAGCAGGCGCTCGGCCGTTGGCCCGGCCAGCCCCTTCATGTCCTTGCCGAAACGCCGCCCGTACAGGGCCAGGAAGTGCTCGGCCAGCTGCAGCACATCGGTGCCGCGGGAGCGCAGGGCCGGCACCTCCAGCTGGATCACGTTCAGGCGGTAATACAGATCCTCCCGGAAGCCGCCGCTCTCGATCTCCGCTTCCAGGTCCCGGTTGGTGGCCGAGACGATGCGCACGTCGAAGGGCACCTCGGTGCTGCCCCCCACGGGCCGCAGCCGCCGCTCTTCCAGGGCGCGCAGCAGCTTGGGCTGCAGGGTCAGGGGCATCTCGCCGATCTCGTCCAGCAACAGGGTTCCCCCGCTGGCTTCCAGCAGCAGCCCGCGCCGGTCGGTGTGGGCGTCGGTGAAGGCGCCCTTGCGGTGACCGAACAGCTCGGACTCCAGCAGATCCCCCGGCAGGGCGGCGCAGTTCACGGCCACGAAGGGACGGCTGCGGCGCTCGCTGCGCTCGTGCAGCATGCGGGCCACCAGTTCCTTGCCCGTGCCGCTCTCGCCGTGGACCATCACCGAGGCGTCGGTGGCGGCGATGCGGGTGATCTGCTGCCGCAGCTCGCGCATGGCCCCGCTGCGCCCCATGAGCTCGCCCTCGTCCTCGCCGCCGGCGGCGGCCTGCAGGGTCTGGATCTGGCGCTGCATCTGGCGGTGACGCCAGGCCCGGTCCAGGGCGATGGCCAGCAGATCCGTGTCCACGGGCTTGGTGACGAAATCGTAGGCCCCGGCCCGGATGGCCCCCACCGCCGTGTCCAGGCTGCCGAAGGCCGTCAGCACGATGACCGGCAGGTCGGGCCGGTTGTCGGCCAGCTTCTCGCACAGGGCCAGCCCCCCCATGCCCGGCATGTTCATGTCGGTCAGGACCAGATCCGCATCCTGCTCCTGCAGGGCCTTCAGGGCCGCGCCGCCATCCTCGGCCGTCTCGCATAGCCAGCCCCGGCGCTTCAGGTCGTCGGCCAGCATGGCCCGCATCTCCAGATCGTCGTCCACGATGAGGATGGTCTTCTCGCTGCTGCCGCTCATGCACTGTCTCCCGCAGGAAGATGGATGGTGAAGGTGGTGCCCCGGTCCGGCCCGCTGTCCACGGCGATGGTCCCGCCGTATTCCTCGACGATGCCCTGCACGATGGGCAATCCCAGCCCCGTGCCCTTGCCCGCGCCCTTGGTGGTGTAGAAGGGTTCGAATATCTGCCGGCGGTGTGCTTCGTCGATGCCCGGCCCGTCGTCCCCCACCGTCAACACAAGAAACCCTGACCCGTCCGGGGCGCCAGGGTCCTGCTCCGCCGACAGGCCCACCGTCACCATTCCCCCGTCGGGCATGGCCTGGATGGCGTTCATCACCAGGTTCAGCAGCACCTGCTCCACCTGGGCCCGGTCGCAGTTCACGGGAGGAACCTCCTCCGGCAGAACCGCGGCCAGCGAGACGCCGGTCTTGCGCGCCGTGGGCTCCAGCATGCGCAGAACACCGTTGATCACCGGGGCCAGGGGCTGGGTGTGCCGGTCCCCCTGGGGCCGGCGGGCGAAGTCCAGCAGCTGCCGGATGATGCCCGTCATGCGCTCGGATTGCTCGCGGATGATGCGGGCGCTGTCGTTCACCTCGTCCGTCGTCAGTTCGCCGCTGCCGATCATCTTGGCCCGGCCCGAGACCACGTTCAGGGGCGTGCCCAGCTCGTGGGCCAGGCCCGACGAGATGCGTCCCACCACCGCCAGCCGCTCCGAATGGCGCAGCTGTTCCAGGGCCTTGATGCGGGCCTCGGTCTCGGCGCGCAGGGATTCGCCGGCCGCATCCAGCTGGACGCACATGCGGTTCATGGCCACCGCCAGGTCCGACAGTTCGGCTCGTCCGGGCAAGTCCAGATCGCAGGTGAAGTCCCCCGCTCCGATGCGCTCGGTTTTGGCCACCATGCGCGAAAGGGGCCGGCCCACCATGGGCACGAAGATCAGCCAGCTCAGCAGCAGGCCCAGCACCGTGGTGGCCGCCAGCAGGATCACCGAGCGCTTGATGATGGTGCGGCGGTAGGCGTGGGCGGGCGCCAGGGATTCGGACAGCTCCAGGGCCCCGGGACGTCCGCTGCCCAGATCCAGAGGCACGTAGACGGCCAGCACGTCCGGCTCGTCCCGCATGGGCAGGCGCAGGGAGAGGGTCTCCCCCTCCGCCACCCGGTCCAGGGCGGCCATCTCTCCCAGGGGGCGATGAGGCGAGTCCTCCTCCGCGTCCAGCCACACCCAGCGGCACTTCATCTGGCTGTCTTCCTGGTCCAGATCCCGGACCAGGGCGATGGCCGCCTCGGGCCCGCTGGTGCGGGCCACGTGGCGCAGCATCTCGCCGTAGACCTGGCCCAGATGGGAAGCGTCGCTACGGATGCTGCGATCCAGCACGCGCATGTCATGCCGCACCAGCAGGAAGCTGTCGGCCACCAGCAACAGGACGATGCCGGCGAAGAACAAGGAAATGATCTGCAAGGAGAGTTTCATGGCTTATCCAGGGAAAAGCGCGCCAACCACGCGCGTGAAATCCTTCTGGCCAATTTCATGCGGTTTGGCCGCGCCTGTCAACCGGGGAAGCCGGCGCCACCCCCGAGGCGCCGCCGGCTTCCCTCCCTGTCATTCGCCTCCTCCGTGGGCATCCAGCTGGTCCGGAGCGCAATCGCCCAGCACGGCCCGGGCCGTGGCCACCTCCGCCTCGTTGCCGTGGACCAGGACCAGGAAGCGGTCGCTGCGCAGGGCCACCTCGTACTTCAGGACGCTGTCCCTGGGGATGCCGATGCTCACCAGGCCCGCCCCCAGGGCGCTCAGGCCGCCCACCACCACGGCGCTTTCCAGGGCGCCCACGATCCAGCTGACCAGGGGACCGCCCACCACCAGGGGACCCACTCCCGGCACGAAGAAGAACGCCGTGCCGAACAGGAGGCCCCACACGCCCCCCCAGAAGGATCCCAGCTTGCCCCAGTACTTCATGCGGTCGCCCGTGTTGTAGTAGCCGGTGACATGCTCTTCGGTGTGATAGTCCTTGCCGACGATGGAAATCTGGCGCAGATCCAGCCCCGCTTCCTGCAAACTCTTCACGGCTTTTTCTGCGCCCTGGTGGGTTTGGAAAACCGCGACAACGCTGCTCGTATTCATGATCGACCTCCCTGGTCGTTGGTTGTTCTGTCCCTCGGCCCGCTTCATGTATCTCAACTCATGGCCGTCAGCCGGCCCCTGTCACGGCACCATCACCCAGACATCGTCCCACTCTTCCCAGGGATAGGAAAACCCGTCCACCGTCAGGTGGTTGCTCACACCCAGGATGCCCTCGGTCTTCAGGGCCACCAGCCCGGCTTCCTGGCGCTGGGCCCAGTAGTCCACCTCGCCTTCCAGGGTGGCGATGCCGTCACGCACCCGCACCTTGATGCCGGACGCCACGGCCCGCGTCTGGTGGTGAAAGTCCAGGCGATCCTGGATGTTCTTCTGCAGACGGGAGTCCGAGTAATAATTGTCCGTATTCACCTTGATGTGGTTCACCACGTCCAGCACTCCGGGCACGCCGGCCACCACATCGGCCGCGTGGTCCCGTTCGGACCGGGTGTTGGTGCTGCCCCGCAGGGTGGCCACACCCCGGGCCACCTGCACGCCCACATCCTGGCCGCCGGTCATGGCGTCGCTTTCCAGGCGCCGCTGGGCGCCGGCCTGGATGGCGGGATCGCTGCGGCGGTCCCCCGACACCTGCAGGGAGTTGGTCACCCAGGCCACGCCCACCACATCCCCGGCGTTGCGCGCGGCCAGGGTCTTCTCCCAGAAGCTGTTCACGCTGCCCGTCAGGGTCACGTGGCCGTTGTCGCAAACCACGTTGATCTCGAAGGGGTCGAAGATGCGCAGATCCTGGTATAGTTCGTTGTGAACGGTCTCGGCGATCTCGCTATCGGCCGGCTGGGGATGGTTCTTTCGCGTCCCCCCGTTCTCGAAAGCCAGGACGGCCATGTCGTCCTTCACGTTCATCACGCCATCCACCCAGGCATCGGCCACGGCCCGCTCCCGGCTGTAGACGCTGCCCACGCTGCCCGACAGGGTGACCTGGCCATCCTTGACCTTCACCCGCACCGGCAGTCCTTCCACGTACACGTCCCGGTCCAGGGAGGCGCGGATGTCCCCCAGGATCTCGTCGTCCGAGCGGGTGCCGTCGGGCACGATGAGCACGTCGTTGGTGACCATGCGCACGCCCCGGACCTCGCTGGCCAGCAGCTCGGCCTGCTGTTTCTCGGACCAGCTGGGCACCTGGCCGGTGAGCAGCACCCGCCCATCGGAAACCATGGAGTCCAGCTTGCGGATGGAAGGCAGGGGACTCTCGATGAAGCGCAGCATGATGTCGGCGTTGATGTCGGCGTCCAGTCGCAGCTCGGGCTCCACCAGCAGCCGGTCGATGACGCCACGCACGCCTTCGATCTTCTTGGCCTCCCGCAGGGCGTAGTCGCGAGCCGCCAGATCGCTCAGCGAACCCTCGAGGGTCACGATGCCCTCGTCCACCTTCACATCCACCAGGGGAAAGACCCGGGGGTCCTCCTTCAGGGCCTGAGTCACCCAGTACTGGATGGTCTGATCATCGGGGCGATCCATGGCCCAGGCGGGCAGGCCGGCAATGACCAGCATGGCCGCCAGCAGGGAAATCACTGTCCTTTTCATGGCTGTCCTCCTCTTGCCAGGGCCCCCCCCGGGGGGGACCTGAAGTTCCATTGAGTTCGTTTCGGGTGGCCGCGGCGGGGCACGCCAGGGCGGTCCGCCGACCCCACACCTGGGGGGGTGGTTGCAGGGGCTGTGCCTTCTCCAGGAGGTTCATCGCAATGGGCGGATATGGCTGACAGAAGGGGAATAGAGGGTGAATCAGGCGATCCGGCTGGGCCGGCCCACCCCCACGGGACGTGGCGACAGGCGAGGCGAAACACCCCGACGGGGCACAATGCCCCACCCGCGGACACGTTTACAGGATCCACCATGTTGATCCCATCCCATCAACTCTGTATGCTCATGAAGTTCGCCGACAACAACTTGCTTCCTGGGGGGGATTGGTATGCACCTGTCGTGTTCGCCCGCGAACGGGGCGCCCAGTTGCGCTCGCTTCTCGCTCTTTTTCCTGATCCTGACCGCCATCATCACCAGCGCGCCGGCCATGGCCGCTGCGGCTTCCCACTCTGATTCGGCCAATCCCGCAAAGTTCAGCCCCGCCCTGGCCCACGCCCTGCAGGCCAAGGACGCGCCAGGCCAGGTCCTTCCCGTGTGGGTTTACTTCGTGCCCCGCGATCTGACCGCCACCCAGCGGGACCGGGCCCTGTCCCTGGCCGAGAAGGAACTGAACAAGGACACGGCCAGCCGCCGCGCCCGGGTGCGTCAGCCGGGACAGAGCCTGGCCCTGGAGGGCGATCTGCCCCTGGACCAGCGCCATCTGGACCTGGCCGCGGCCACCGGCGCCCGGTTGCGCCACCCCAGCCGCTGGCTGGGAGCCGCCAGCTATAACGCCACCCCCCGGCAGATCCAGGCCCTGGCCGCCCTGGACTGCGTGCGCCGGGTGGACCTGGTCCGCAAGGCAGTGGAGACCAGGCCGGTCCCGGCCACCGGGGACCCACTCCCCCCCACCAGCCCGGCCAAGAACTGGTCCCTGGACTACGGCGCCAGCCTGAACACCCTGGAAATGATCAACGTGCCGCAGGTGCACGAGATGGGCTTCACCGGGGCCGGCGTGAAGCTGGCCTTCCTGGATTCGGGGTTCCGCCTGACCCACGAGGCCATGGTTCACGTCCCGGTCCTCGCCGCCTACGACATGGCCGGTGATGACAGCGTGGTGGACTGGGAAGAGGGCGAGGACGAAGGCCTGCACTCCCACGGCACCCAGGTCTCGTCGGCCGCCGTGGCCTACGCGCCGGGCGATCTGGTGGGCCCGGCCTACGGCGCCTCCCTCATCCTGGCCAAGGTGGACGGCAACTACGACCCCAACGAATCCGAGGAGGACTGGTGGATCGCCGGGCTGGAATGGGTGGAAGCCCAGGGGGCCGACCTGGTGTCCAGCAGCTACGGCTTCTGGTACACCCAGGGCTACGACTACGAGGATCTGGACGGCGATACGGCCGCCGCCACCATCGCCGCCGACCAGGCCGTGGCCCGGGGATTGCCCGTCATCAACGCGGCCGGCAACTCCGGAGCCGACCCCCTCAATTCCATCGTCTCGCCGGCCGACGGCGACAGCGTCATCGCCGTGGGGGCCGTGGACGCCGACGGTCTTTACGCCTTCTGGTCCTCCTACGGACCCACGGTGGACGGCCGCATCAAGCCCGACGTGGCCACCCAGGGCCAGAATGTCCCGGTCATCGATGCCTACGACGATTTCGCCTACTCCACCAACAGCGGCACCTCCCTGGCCGCGCCCCTGGCCTCGGCCGTGGCCGCCCTGGTCCTGGAACGGGTGCCCTTCCTGACACCCATGCAGCTGCGCGAGGCCCTGCGGGAAACGGCCAGCCAGGCCGACCAGCCCGACAATCTACTGGGCTGGGGGGTGCTGGACGCCCTGGCCGCCGTCTATTACTGGGGCCCCAATTTCCAGCACGAGCCTCTGACCCAGACCGAGGACACGGTGGGCCCCTACATCGTGGCCTTCACCTGCACCGACCAGTACCCCCTGACCACCGGCTGGCCCAAGCTGTTATACCGCGTGGACGGAGGCCCCTGGCAGGAGCCGCCCCTGGTCTCCCTGGGGGGTGATCTCATCCACGGAGAAATCCCTGGGCAGCCCAACGGAACCACCGTCGAGTACTACATGACGGCCCAGGACGACATGGGTCTCTCGGCCAGTTTCCCCCACCGGGGCGCCGCCGAGCCCCTGGCCTTCACCGTGAGCGTGGACACCGAGGCGCCCGTCCTGGTCCACGGCCCCGTGCGCGACACGCCCCTGGATTCGTGGCCTCCCGCCGTAGTGGCCTCGGTGACGGACAACATCGGCGTGGCCGAAGTGCTGCTGACGGTGGCTGTCAACGGCGGCCCGGCCTCTCCGCCCGTCCACCTGCTGCACGGCAGCGGTGATCTGTACGGGGCCCCCTTGCCCGTGGACGCGTCCACACTGGTGGTGGGCGACGCCATCACCTACACCCTCACGGCCACCGACACCGCCCTGGGGACCAACACCGCCCAGAGCGGGCCCCACACCTTCACGGTCATTTCCGGCCCGGGCGACATCCTTGTCCTGTACCTGGGAACCAGCGGCAGCGCGGAGGCGGCCAGCGTCTCGGGATACATCCAGGACGCCGGCTACTCCGTCACCGTCATGAACGCCGGCGCCACCAGCGCGGCCGACTTCGCCGGCAAGCGGGCGGTGGTCTATCTGGGCGGCAAGGATTCCACCCCTCTGGGCTCGGCCGTGGCCCGCCAGAACCTGGAAGACTGGGTGGCCGGCGGCGGGCGCCTGTTCATCGAGGGCGGCGAAGTCGGGTTCTGCGCGGCGTACAATCCCGGCTATCCCTCCATCATGGAAAACGTGCTGCATGCCTCCAGCTGGTTCGGGGACAATGTCGGCGATCTGCTGGTGGCCGATGGCCAGGAGAACCATCCCCTGCTGAACGGGCCCCTGCCCCTGACCACCCCCGTGACCCTGGTGCCCTTCCCCGTGAACGAGGAGGACCAGGACGTCATGACGCCCCTGGCTGACGCCACCGTGGTCCTGCAGAGCAGCCGCTCCATGGATCCCCGCGGGGTCATCGTCCACGACGACAACCCGCTGGATTCGGGGGGACAGGTGGTGTACGTGCCCGTGGCCCTGTCCGCCCTGACCAGCACCGCCAATGCCCGCGCCCTGGTGGTCAACTCCCTGGCCTACCTGCTGGACACCTCCATGCCCTCTCCGGTGGAAGATGAACCGGGAACGGACACGCCGCGCCTGACCCGCCTGCTGGGGGCCGTGCCCAACCCCTTCAACGCCCACACCAGCGTGCACCTGGAGATGGCCCGGACCGGGCCCGCCCGCGTGGAGCTGTTCGACCTGCGGGGCCGGCTGGTGCGCTGCCTGCACAACGGGGGAACGCCCCTCGAGGCGGGCCCGCACCAGTTCCCCTGGGACGGGCGGGATGACGCGGGGCACGCCGTGAGCAGCGGTGTGTACTTCGTGAGGTTGACGGCCGAAGGAGTGGTCAGCCAGGGCAAGATCGCTCTGGTGAAGTAGGAAAGCTTCGGCTAAACGGAGGGCGGGATCATATCCCGCCCTTCGGCTTTTCCCCGGTTGGCTCTCAGACCTTGATGAAGATGCGCCGCCGGTACAGCACCCACAGCACCGCCAGCCACAGCAGGATGAACAGCACCGCGAAGGCCAGGGATCCGTTCAGCTCCCCCGCCCAGGGCACCAGCAGCCGCGAGTAGATGAAGTGCTTCAGGCTGATGTGCCGGCCGCCATCCACCGGCACCTTCACCAGATACAGCACCCGGGCCAGCACCCCCGACCCCACGAAGACCACCAGGGCGTTGCTGCCGAACACCACCGCGGGCCGGGCCCAGCCGCGCCAGCCCTTCAGATCCAGCAGCCACAGGGCCGCCCCCAGCACCAGCAGGGCCAGCCCCCCGGTCAGCACCACGTAGCTGAGGGTCCACAGCTGCTTGTTCACCGGCTCCGCCAGGTGCAACAGCTGCCCGGCCACCGCCGCCGCCCCGCCCCACAGCACCAGCCGCCACACCTTCCGCGGCAGGGGCTGCGGCCCGCGCAGATACTCGCCGCACAGGAACCCGGCCAGGGTGGTCACCACGGCGGGCAGGGTGGTCCACAGGCCCTCGGGATCGAAGGGGACCCCCGCGCCCCCGTACAGGTGGGCCGCCCCCCACAGGCGCAGATCCAGCCAGCGGGCGAAGTTGTCCTCCAGGGCGAAGCTGCCCGCCCCCCAGCCCGCCACCAGGGGCAGGCGCATGCCCAGCTCGTACACCGCCAGCAGGGCCAGCCCCCACACCACCTGGGTTCGCCACCGCGGCGCCAGCACCACCAGCAGGGCCACCACCCCGTAACACACCGCGATGCGTTGCAGCACCCCCCACAGGCGCAGCCGGGACCAGGGCTCGAAGGGGAAGGCGTTCAGGAACAGCCCCAGCAGGAAGATGATCACGCTGCGCTGGACGATCTTGCCCAGCAGGTCGGCGCGCCCGGCGCCCTCTTCCAGACGACGCGCGAAGCTGAGGCTGATGGCCACGCCCACGATGAACAGGAAGAACGGGAAGACCAGATCGGTGGGGGTCCAGCCGTGCCAGGCGGCGTGGCGCAGAGGCGGGTAGATGTGCCCCCAGCTGCCCGGATTGTTCACCAGGATCATGAGGGCCACCGTCAGCCCGCGAAAAACGTCCAGCGCCAGTAACCTGTCCCGCATATCACCTTGCATCTTTCCGGCAGCAAACTAAGCTGAACACCAGATCACCCGTCCAGGAAGTGGACCAACAATTCCGGTCGGCCGCCCCTGGCCCGCCGGAATCCTCATCGTCAGGAATCCTTCAGGAGGAAACCATGAGCGAGTATCACGAAAGCTGGGATGCTTTGTCCAGCGAGACCAGGAACATGCACCGCGCCCTCAAGAGTCTGCAGGAAGAAATCGAGGCCGTCGACTGGTATAACCAGCGTCAGTCCCTGTGCGAGGACGAGTCCCTGCGCAAGATCATGATCCACAACCGGGACGAGGAGATCGAGCACGCCTGCATGACCCTGGAATGGCTGCGGCGCAACAATCCCGCCTGGGAGAAGGAACTGCGCACCTACCTGTTCACCGAGGACGACATCACCCACGTGGAGGAAGAGGACTCCTGATCCATGGGGCAGGGCCCGGGTGGCGCGCGTCCACCCGGGCTTTTCAAAGGAAGGTCAGAAGCCCCGCCCATCGCGCCGCAGCAAGCGGGCCGCGCCCCCCGTGACGAACAACGCCGCCACCACCATGGGCACCGGGGGCATGTCGGTGGCGATGCTGGCCGAAAAGCCCAGCAGCGTCCCCGCCACTCCCACCAGGATCACCCCCAGCACCAGGCCGCCCAGGCCGCGGGCGCGGCGCTCCCACATGAGGGTGGGAATGGCCAGGAAGCCCAGGGTGAGCAACGGGCCCACCCAGATCACGCCCGAGGCGATGATCAGCGCTCCCGCCACCCTGAACAGCACGATGAAGCGCCGACCCAGGCCGCCGTGGCGGATGAGCAGGCTTTCCTGATCCAGGGCCAGGGCGTACAGCCAGCCCCGGAAGCGGAAGGCCAGGCCCAAAGCCAGCAGGGTCAGGGCCACGAAGCCGGTCAGCTCGACGCGGTCCATGGTCAGCACCTCGCCCCGCAGCATGTCGTGCACGTGGGCCTCGACCCGGGGACTGGCCGCCCCCATGAGCAACGAAGCCGCCTGCCCGGCCAGGAAGACCCCCACCAGCCAGATGGCCCGCTGCCGCGTGCCGCCCCCCTGCTGCAGGCGCCCCGGCACCACCAGGCTGATCACCAGGATGGCCGTCACCGCCGCCGCGTAAAGAGGAAAGCTGGACTCGGGATCAACCCCCAGCATCACGGCCAGGACGATGGCCGCCGCCCCCACCGGGGGCAGGGCCAAGCCCAGCAGGATCTCGTCCCGCAGGCTGAGCAGGGCGCCCAGGGGCGCCGCCGTGGTGCTGAAGAACAGGGCGCCCACGAAGGGGATCCACGTGAAATGCAGAACCGTCAGGAAATCAGACACGGGGCGCCTCCTGTTCGTCCTGCGCCGGAGCGCTGGGCCGCAGCAGCACGTCCCGGGTGGCGGTGATCCAGTCCCGCACATGGGAGGTGATGATCATGCCCGGCCCGCGTCCCCGCAGCTCTTCCAGCAGGGCGCCGATGCGCTGGGCCGTCTCGGCGTCCACGTTCACCGTGGGCTCGTCCAGCACCAGCAGCTTGGGCTTGCCCACCAGGGCCCGGGCCACCAGCACGCGCTGGCGCTGCCCTCCGGACAGGCTGCCGAACAGGGCGCGCTCACGATGGGCCAGCCCCACCAGATCCAGGGCTTCCTGGGCCTGGTCGTGCCCCCCGCGCCAGGCGTCGGGCAGGCCGGTGCGCACCACATCCAGGGCGGTGGCCGGCACCGAACGGTCGATGACCGACTCCTGGGGCACGTAGCCCACCTGCCCCGGGTCGATGGACCAGTCCACCCGCCCGGACAGCCGCTCCACCAGGCCCAGCATGCCGCGCAGGATGGTGGTCTTGCCCGAACCGTTGTCCCCCGACAGCAGGATGATCTCCCGCTCGGCCACGGCGAAGCTGACGGGCGCGGCCGGGGCGAAAACCCCGGCCTGCGTCCGATAACCCCAGCATCCCTCGTGCACTTCCACCAGGTTGCGCGGGGTCATCACTGCTCCCCCCGCAATCCCCGCAACAGGGTCTGCAGGTTGTGCTCCTGAAGCTGCTGCCAGGTGTCGATGCCCTCCAGCGAGCCCACCATGTTGCCCATCTGCACGGCCTGGGCCCCGATGCGCGTGGCGAACTTGCCCGGCAGCTTGGCCGGCTGGGCCTGGTTGTAGATCACCAGCTTCACCCCCTCGGCCTTGGCCTGCTGGGCCAGCTTGGCCAGATGCCGGGCCGACGGCTCGATGCCCGGCTTGGGCTCCAGGGTGCCCACCAGCTCCATGCCGTAGAAGGCCAGCAGATAGTCCACGTCCGCGTGGTAGCTGATGACCTTCACACCCTTCAGGGCGGTCCCTTCGGCCGCCAGGCGGGCCACCAGTTCCTGGATCTCGGCCACGTAGCCGGCCAGGTTGGCCTCGTACACGGGCGTCCCCTCGGGATCCACCTCCATCAGGGCGTAGGCCACGTTCTCGGCCATGGTCACGCCGTTCTGCGGGCCCACGTTGATGTGGGGGTTGCCCTCGGGGTGCTGATCACCCTCGCTGCGACTGATCACCTGGGGCACACCCAGGATGTCGATGCCCTCGTACACCTCCACCCAGCCTTCGCCGTCCTCGCGGATGCGCGGATTGCGGGCCTCGGCGGCCAGGGCCGGCAGCCAGGAATGCTCGGCGTCCAGGCCCAGGGTCAGCAGCAGATCGGCCTTGTGCAGCCGGGGAATGAAGCTGGGCCGGGCCGGCACGCCGTGCAGGTCCTCGCGACCGCTGGCCAGCACCTCCACCTGCACCCGGTCACCGCCGATGCGCGTGGCCATGTCCCCCAGGTCGGGCACCGAGGCCACCACCTTCACCGTCGCGGTGGCGGGCAGGGCGGCCAGCACCGCCAGCAGGATCAATGTCAGGGTCGTCTTCATCATCTCTGCCTCCCGTGCGTGTGATAACCGATGATGCCGTCGAACTGGATGATGACCTGGTCGACGCTGTCCTCGAAGCCGCCCCGGTCGTCGTGCACGTACTCCAGGCGCAGGCGCTGGTAGTGGCTGATGTTGTAGGTCAGGAAGCCGGCGGTGCGGGTGCGGTCGTCGTCGGCACCCTGGGCGGCGGCGAACTTCTCGAAGTAGCTGCCCACCTCCCAGGTGCGATTCACGCGAAAACGCGCCCAGGTGAAGAACCCGTCCCGGGACAGCTGCCGCTTCAGCCACACTTCCTGGCCGTCGGCCTCGCCCAGCACCTCGTACTCCTGCTGGTTGCGCAGGTACTCCACGCCGAAATCCAGGCCCCGGTAGGCGTTCCGGGTGGCCGGGTTCCAGAAAACCGTCACATCCACGCCGCCGGTGGTCTTGGCGTAATCCACCCCGTCGAAGCGCTGGCTCACGCGGTAGGTGTTCTGGTGCACCAGGCTGGCCCCCACATCCATGCTCCAGTCCAGACCCGCTTCGAAGCTGGTCTGCACCCGGCCCATGAAGGCCAGATCCCCCAGCTCGCGGTTGGTGCCCGGCTCGGTGGGGGCGTCGGGGTCATCCAGCAGGGCGCGCCAGTAGGCCTCGGCCTCCTCGTCTCCGGGACAGTGCAGCTCGTCGCCGTGGTAGTGGCAGCCCGGCGGCGGGTTGTCAGGCCCGTATCCCGCGCACGAGCAGGTGGGGTCGGTGTCGTGGCTGTGGCCGTTGATGCCGTCGAACACTCCGCCGAACACCTCGATGTAGTGATCGGTGGGCGCCAGCCAGCTCAGCTCCAGGCCCTGGGGCATGAAATGCCCGCCCAGGTACTCGTGCATGATGCGCGGCTCGCTGATGAAGGGCATGAAGTGGGTGTGGAAGCGGCTCCAGCGGCCGAAGGTGGCCAGGAACTGCCCGCCCCGCGCCTTCAGCCCCAGGGGCAGGCTGGGCATGGTGAAGAACAGCTCGTGGATCTCGGCGCCGTCGCTCATGAAGCGGGCGTTGAAGTCCATGCGGCCGAAGTGGTCGATCTCCGAGCCCAGGGACAGCTCGGCCGTGGCCAGCTCGAACCCGCGGGTGGTCCAGTTCCGGTCGGCGTTGTGGTAGTCGAATTTCAGGTCGTAGACGAAACCGATGTCCGGGTTCTGCCAGGCGCCAAGACCTCCGGAAATATATCCTCCGGAGCCCGAGCCTCCCCCCTGCTGCGCCCACGCCCCGGAGGCCGCCAGCGCCAGGCCCAGGAGGGCCGCCATGATGATGATGTTTTTCAGCATTCTATCCCTCCTAGTAGTCCCGGATGATCTCGGTGCCGTCGGGCAGGCTGGTGATGAAGATCCAGTCCGTGCCCGGGTGAATTTCCACGTGGCCCTCGTCCATGAAGGCCCCCTCGTGACGGTGCAGCAGGTGCACCTCGCCGTCCCCCTTCTCCAGCAGGCACAGCAGCATGCCGTTGTGATCCAGGGCGGCCGCCATGCCCGCCGCCGCCACCGTCAGGGTCTGCACCGATCCGGCGTCCTCCGGGTCCAGGGAAATGGCGTAGGCCCGGGCCGCGACCAGGTCGGTCATCACCGCCAGGGTGCCGTCGCCGGACAGGGTGATGGTCCCCTCGCCCCGGCTCCAGGCCAGGGCCGCGCCGTGCAGATGCACCTCCTCCATCGTCCGGTTGGCCATGTCCAGCAGGTAGACCTCTTCGGCGTCCCCCTCGGGCAGGCGCACCGGGCCCAGCGCCACGGGGTTCTCGCCCCCGTGCAGCAGGAAGTTGCAGCGCCCCTCGCCGGGGTAGGCCAGGGGCGTCAGAAGGCTCTGCCCCTCCATGTCCAGCACCTCCACCCGGTTCAGGCAGCTGATGAAGGCCGTCTCGCTGTCGTGGTGGAAGGCGTCGCCGTGGGCCAGGGTGTCGATGCCCACCTGGGCCGCCACCGTACCCGTCTCCAGGTCGATGAAGCGCGCCCACTTCTCGTTCATGTGGGTGGCCACCAGGGCCTCGTGGCCCAGCACGGCGCCCGAGTGGGGGCTGCCGTGACCCAGGGTGGTGACGGCGGCGGTCTCGGTGTCCACCAGGGTGAAGGTGGCGTCACCGTCGTTGGCCCACACCACCGTCTCGCCGTGGGCGTCGCTGGCCAGGTGGGTGTTGCCCGCGCCGGTGGTCACCGGGTCCAGGGCCGTGGGCAGCTCCATGTGGGCGTGATCCCCGTGCCAGCCGAAGCCGGCGGAAAAGCCGTAGCCCGTGCCCTGGGACCCCATCCACACTGTGGGCTCGGTCTCGGGACCGGCCGGCATCTCGTGGATGGTGTTGTGGGGGTCGGCATGGAAGGTGGCCCGCAGCAGGCCCGTGTCCAGATCGTACACCCGCAAGCTGTCCTGGTCGGCGTCGAAGGCCCACAACCAGGCAAAGATCTCCTCGTCCTCGGTCTCGGCATCCACCGGACCCAGGACCACCTCGTCGTTGTCGCTGCAGCCGGACGCAGCCAGCACCAGCAACAGGCCCAAGGCCAGGAACAGGGCCCGGCCCGGGCTTTTCAAAAGAGTTTTTCGCATTGTTAATCTCCCGCAAAAGAGGGCAAGCCGGCCGGGGGCCGGATCTCACCCGAAAATCGCTGACAGGACGAAAGTCGGAGCTGTCAGCAGGCGGGAGGCGCGCGGGGAGAGGGGAGGGCGAAGTGGGGGCTGAGCAAGCGGCCCAGCACCAGTTCGGGGCGGTGCCGCCCGGAAACCAGAACCGCCGACAGCACCGGGACGGCCACGCCGAAAACGGCCAGCCCCATGGCCACCACGCACCAGAAGCAGTGGTTGGCGTCGCAGCTGTCGCCCGGCTGGTGCACATGGGAAACGGCGCCGATGGTCAGGGGCAACAGCAACAGGGCCGTGGCCACCAGCATCAGGCGCGTGAGTTTTCCCAGGGGCTGTATCGGTTTCAAGACGGGTTCTCGCTTTCGGATTGAACTGCCAGTAAACTGTCGAACGCTCCCTTTGTCAACCGGGCGCGAATAGTCACCCCGGCCGCGGGGTAGCTGACCCGTCAATCCATCACCCCGGACCAGGATGCTCCATGAATCCCTTCACCCTGCCCCGCGAGACCATCGCCCAGCTGGCCCGGCGCCATGGCACCCCCCTGTACATCGTCAGCGGCGAGCAGATCCGCCACAACTACCGCCTGCTGGACCAGGGCCTGCCCGCGGTCAAGCTGTTCTACGCCGTGAAGGCCAATCCCCACCCGGGCATCCTGGAAATCCTGGCCGCCGAGGGCGCCGGTTTCGACGTGGCCAGCCGGGGCGAGTGCCTGGCCGCGGTGAGCGCCGGGGCCAATCCCCGCGACGACCTGATCTTCGCCGACACGGTGAAGGATCCGCGCCACATCGCCCACGCCCACAGCATCGGCCTGGACGACTTCACCTTCGACAACCCCAGCGAGCTGACGCAGATCGCCCGCCACGCCCCCGGCGCCAACGTGCACCTGCGCCTCCTGGTATCCAACGAGGGCAGCGTGGCCCACCTGAACGAGAAGTTCGGCGCCCCGGCCGGCGAGGCGGTGGAGCTGCTGCTGGCCGCCCGCGACCAGGGCCTGCACCCCCGCGGCGTCAGCTTCCACGTGGGCAGCCAGTGCCTGGACGCCCGCCGCTACGTCGAGGCCTTCCGCACCGTGCGCGGCGTCTTCGACCAGGCGGCCGACCGCGGGCTGAACCTGGAGATGATCGACATCGGGGGCGGTTTCCCCGTGCGCTACCACGAAGAGCCGGTGGATCTGGCGGCCACCTGCGCCGTCATCGACGGGGCCTACCGCGAGCTCTTCGGCAGCGAGATCGACGCCGGCCTGCAACTGGTGGCCGAGCCGGGCCGCGCCCTGGTGGGCGATGCGGTGATCCTGGTGAGCCGGGTCATCAGCGAGTCGGTGCGCCTCGACAGCGACGGCACCCCCCGCAACTGGCTATACTTCGACGACGGCACCTACGGCAGCTTCATGGAAGTGCTGCTGTACCACGTGGACTACCCCCTGCGCGGCCTGAGCGATGGCGCCCCCACCCCCTACGTGCTGGCCGGCCCCACCTGCGACTCCATCGACGTGTTCAGCCGCGACCACTCCGGCGCCGTACGCCCCGTCACCCTGCCCGAGATGCACCTGGACGACCTGCTGGTGGCGGGCAGCATGGGCGCCTACACCTTCAGCGAGGCCACCCGCTTCAACGGTTTCGAGCCGCCGGCCTTCGTCTACATCTGAGGGCCGCGAATAATCCCGGCAACCCTTTGCCCGCCACCGGTGTCATCCTGGTGTCCCCCATGAACCAGGAGATAGCCATGACCCATTTGCTCACCCTTTGCGCCGGCCTGCTGGCCCTGCTGGCCGGCTCGCCCTCCCGCGCCGACCAGGTCCCCGCCCCCTGGGCCGACAACCCGGGGCTCAACGCCTCCTACGTGTTCACCTACGAGACCGGCCAACAGGTCAAGGGCAACGGCCACGACCTGCAGATCGCCATGGGCGCGGACGACCACCATCTGTTCTACCGGGGAAACTGGGACCGCGACCAGGGCAACGACCTGCGCCACGGCCCGGCCCAGGCCCGCCTGGACTTCCGGCGTGGACAGCTGGTGGACGTGGAGATCCGCGTAGCCGCCCGCCGAGCCATGTCCGCCGATCATGATCTGGGCACCCTGCCTGCCGCCACGGCCGCCCGCTACCTGCTGGACCTGGCCACCCGGCCCATGCTGGACGAGGACCCGGCCTCGGGCGCCCTGCTGGGGGCGGTCATCGCCCGGGACGCGCCGGTGGCCCGCCCTCTCATCGCCATCATGGAAGACGGGGATCTGTCCCGGGAGGTGCGCCAGGACGCCCTGTTCTGGGTGGCCGCCCTGGCCGCCGAGAAGGCCCTGGCCCCCATCCGCCACCTGCTGGGCGACCCCGACGAGGACATGGAGATGCGGGAGCACGCGGTGTTCGCCCTGGCCCAGATGGAGCGCCAGGACACCCTGGACACCCTGCTGTCCATCGCCCACGACCAGAAGGAGCCCCGCCTGCAGCGGGCGGCCTTCTTCGCCCTGGCCGAGTACGACGAACCCCGGGTTCACGCCCTGTTCCGGCAGGTTTTGCTGGACGAGTAGGGGGACCCAGAAGAAACGGGCCCGGCCCTCCCCAGGGGAAGGCCGGGCCCGTGATGTGTGCCGTTCGGCCGCCGTCTACTGCAGGGCCTTGATGTCGTCGGGCAGCTCGAACACGCCGGCGGGGAACTCGGGGTCCCATTGCATGCTGTCGGCGGTGATGAGCATCTCCTGCATGCCCATGAGCACCTGGCGCGTCTTGAAGGGCACCAGGACGCCGTCCATCTCCCGGAAGTCGGAGAAGTTCATCTCGATGCTGATGGCGCCCATCTCCGAGTTCAGCGTGGTCTCGGACTTGATGGTCAGGAAGCTGTCCTTGGCGATCCAGGTGGTCTCGGGCTCGCCCACCTTGGGCGTCATGATCACCTTGTAGCAGGGAGTGCCGTCCACCTCTTCCTCGCCCGCCAGCTCGGCCTTGTCGTAGAATTCCTTCCACTTCAGGGCCAGGTTGAAGGTGGCCTGGCGCTCGGCCACGGCGGCCTCCTCACCGGTCTTGATCTTGCTGCCCGACATCATGCTCTTTTCCCAGTGCACCGAGCCGTTGCTGCCGCTCTCGATGGTGCCGAACATGTCGCTCTGGATGCGGGTGTACATGAGGTTGGGGGCCTTCTGGTACACCTCGATGGGGGCGGTCACGCCCATGGCCGGCAGGCTGAAGGTGCCGGTCATCTTCATGCCGTGGTGCTTCTCCATGGCCTTGGCGCCGCCGCTCTTCTCCAGGCCCAGGGCCAGGATCTTCTCGGCGGTCATGGGGCCGTCGTCCACCACTGGCCCGGTGGCCTCGACCACTGGGCTCGGGCCGTAGGCGGAGCCACAGCCGGCCAGCAGGGCCACGGTCAGGAACAGGCTCAACATCAACAGGCTCTTCTTCAACATATCGTCACTCCCTTGAAGGTTCATTGCGAAAGGATCCACTGCCGGGCGGCAGCCAGGACCGGGTCGGTCTGGGCCAGGAACTCGTCCCGACCGGCCAGGATTTCCACGTCGGGCTGCACGCCGTTGCCCTCCAGTTCGTAACCGCCCTCGGACACGTAGTTGGCCACGGCGTACTGGAAGCCGTCACCGTTGGGCAACTTCTCGATGTAGCTGGGCAGGGCGGCCCCCGCGGTGAGGGTGCCGAACAGGCGGGCCCGCCCCAGGTCCTTCAGCCCACCGGCCATGATCTCGGACGTCGAGGCCGACTTCTCGTCGATGAGCAGGGCCACCGGTCCCGCGAAGGCGTCGGGCCGCGGGTTGATGACGAACTTGAACTCGCCGTTGCGCATGGTCATGACGCCCAGCCGCTGCCCCTTGTCCTTGACGAACCAGCTGCTCATGCCCATGGCCATGGCCCCGATGCCGCCGGGATTGCCGCGCAGGTCGATGATCACGCCCTTCTTGTCCTTGAACCCGGCCATGGCCTGGTTGAAGGCGGGCATGATGCGCGGCACCCCCAGGAACATGTTGAAGCGAAAGTAGCCCACGTCGCCGTCCAGGGTGCGCGTCTCGTGCCAGATCTTTACCGGGGGCATGTTGCCGAAGGTGGTCTTCACGCCCCGCCGCGCGGCCAGTTCCAGGGCCAGTTCCACTTCCCTGTCGTCCCCGTCCAGGAAGGTGACGGGGATGGTATCGCCCACGTCCCCGGTCAGGCGGCCGCTCATGGCGCCGGCCAGGTAGTAGCGCTGGCTGGTGTTGTCGGGCAGCTTCTCCTTGAGCTGGGCGATGCGCTCGCCCAGGTCGGTGCCGTCGATGTTCAGCACCACCCAGCCGGGCCGCACACCGGCCAGCTCGGCGGGAGATTCGGGCAGCACGCCCACCACCACCGCCTGGTCGTTGCGCACGCGCAGGTCCAGCCCGGTCACGCCCTCGCCTTCCTCGTCCTCGGCGGCGCCGCCCTCCAGGGGAGCCCCCTCGGCACCGGCGGCGGCGTCCTCGTAGGCATCACCGGGGAAGACCGCGAAGTGGGACTGCTCCAGGCGGGAGATGAGATCGTTCATGACCGCCCGGGCGCGGGCCATGGAGGTGGCCTCGGCCACCTGGGGCCGCAGCTCGTCCCGGATGGCCTCCCAGTCCAGCCCGCCCAGCTCGGGATCCCAGTGCCGATCCCGGATGGTGGACCACACCTTGTCGAAGGAATCCAGGTTCAGCTGAACCTGCTCGGCGGTCAGACCGCTTGCTTCATCCTGGGGGGCGTCGGCCTGGGCCAGCGCGCCTGCCGCGCAAACCAGCAAGGCCAGCAGCCCCAGCAGGATGGGAATGTTCCGGTGGAAACGGCCCGAAAAATGGCCGCGACGAATGACAGATTTGTCCATGGAAGCCCCCTTGAAACCACGACAAGTCATGACCGATGCATGAGGTTTTGCTCCCGGCAACCTAGTCCAGCACGGGAGCCTTGGCAACGCCATCTACGCACCAGGTACCCGGTTTTGTTGCAACTTATTCGCGCCCCGCCTTCAGCTCCTTCACTTCCTTCTCCAGGGCCAGCAGCTGCTTGCGCATCTCGGCCAGCTTCCGCAGGGCCGCCGTGTTGCGGGTGTACTCGGCCATGGGCTGGTGGGGCGTGCCGGCGTAAACCCCCGGCTCGGTCACGTCCTTGGTGACCCCCGCCTTGTGCACGAAGACCGCGTCGTCGCAGATGTTCAGGTGGTCGATGAAGCCCGTGTCCCCGCTGGCTATGACCCGGTCGCCCAGGGTGGTGGAGCCGGCCACGATGAGCCCCGCCGTCAGCAGGCAATCGCGGCCGATGACGACGTTGTGGGCCACGTGGCAGTGGTTATCTAGCTTGGTGCCCGCCTTGATGCGCGTCTCGCGGAAGGCCGCCCGGTCGATGCAGTTGCAGGCCCCCACGCGCACGCGGTCCTCGATGACCACCTTGCCCGTCTGGGGAATGCGATGGCTGCGGCGTTGCTGATCCTGGGCGAATCCGTAGCCTTCGCAACCGATGACGCTGCCCGAGTGGACGATGACCTGCGCCCCCAGCTCGCAGGCGAACCCCACGGTGACGTTGGGGTGGATGACGGTGCCCTCGCCCAGGACCGCGTCGTGCTCGATGACGCTGCCGGCCATGATGACGCAGCGGTCGCCCACCCGGCAACTGGCGCCCACCACGGCGTTGGGGCCCACCACCACGCCCTGGCCCAGGCGCGCGCTCTCGTGGACCACCGCCGAGGGATGCACCCCCTGCCATTCCTCGCCGCGCAGGTCGCGGTCGGCGTATTCCTGGCGCAGCAGGGCCTGGGCCAGCTTCACGTTGGGCGCCACCAGCAGGGCCGCCGTTTCTCCGAAGTCATGGGCCAGCGCATCGGCCAATCTGGCGCTGGTGACCACGCAGGCCGGCGGCTTGGCGGCCACCGCCTCCACCAGGGAGGGCTGGTCCAGGAAGACCATGTCCCCGGGACCGTACTCCTCCACCGGGGCGATGCCCCGCACCTGGGCGTCGGGGCCGCGCCGCTCCAGCAGCACCCCCTCCTGCTGCCACCGCGTCAGGATTTCGCTCACGCGCATGTCCATCACAGCTCCTCCACTTCGTGCACTTCCAGGGTGACGCGCACCCCCGAGCCCGGGGCCAGCCGGCCCAGCAGGTCGGCGATGAGGGGGGGCATGGCCTTGCGGAAGCGGGCCTCGCGGGTGTCGTCCTCGAACACCTTCCAGGCCAGGTCGCCGATGCCCTCGGTGCCGCAGTAGGCGTGCAGTTCCAGGTACATGCTGTGGCCCATGTCGGGGTCGTGGTAGCTGTCCACCAGGATCTCGATGGCGAAGCCGTCATCGGGAATCTTGCCGGCGCCCAGCTCCCGGACCTCGCCCTCCCAGAAGTCGCTGACCCGCTGGGTCAGGGACAGGCGGAACTCGCCGTCCTCGGTCACGGGCCAGAACGCCGCCAGGGCCGCCGGGTCGTCGTGGTGAAAGTCGATGGCGATGTCGGCCTTGATCTGGGCCGGGCAATTGTCGCGAAGGTCCTCGAAATCCCGGTACATGGGAACTCCATTGGCTGAAGAACTGGTTAAAGCGTTAACACTTTGTCATTGGCGCACATAGGAGAATTTGCTTAGCCTGTCAGGACCCTACCGGGCCCCTGTCCCGGACCCCATGCCCGTAAACCGAGGAGGCAGGCATGAAGACCATCCAGGAATTGCTGGAGGCCAAGAGCCAGAAAAAGATCCACTCCGTGGGCCCCGAAGCAAGCGTCATGGACGCCGTCGTCACCATGGTCGAGAACAACGTCGGCGCCATTCTGGTGCTGGACGGCGATCAGATCAAGGGGATCATGAGCGAGCGCGACTATCTGCGCTTCATCACGGCCAAGGGCCGCACCGCCCGGGACACCCCCGTCAGCGAGCTGATGACCACCAAGATCATCTACACCACCCCCGGCGCCACCCTCAATCAGGTCATGGGCATCATGACCGAGGCCCGCATCCGGCATATCCCCGTGCTGGACGAGGGGCGGTTGCTGGGCATCATCTCCATCGGCGACCTGGTCAAGCAGATCGCCGACAACCAGGAAGTGCACCTGAACTTCCTGCAGGAGTACATCAGCGACAACTACCCCGGGCCCGGGCCCAAGGGGTAGCCGGTCCCCCGGCCCCTGCCCCCGCCTCCAGCAAAGGGCTTTGCGCCGTCCCGGGCAAGTACTAGATTTTGCCGTTAGAACTGGGCGGGCGCCCCCGGTGCCCGTCCCCTCCTTTCCGGCAAGTCTCTGGTTGCAGCCCAGGAGCAGTCATGGCCCAGACCGTCATCGAAAAAATCGTCCAGTCCCACGCCGTCGGCCTCAGCGAAGGTCAGGAAGTGCGCTGCGGCGCCTACGTGACCCTCGTCCCCGACCACGTCATGACCCACGACAACACCAGCGCGGTCATGGGCAAGTTCAAGGGCCTGGGCGTGCCCCGGGTCAAGAACCCCCGCCAGCCCGTCTTCACCCTCGACCACAACATCCAGGATCTGAGCGAGAGCAACCTGGCCAAGTACCGGGCCATCGCCGAGTTCGCCACCGAGAACGGGGTGGACCACTACCCCGCCGGCCGCGGCATCGGCCACCAGATCATGGTGGAAGAGGGCTACGTCAAGCCCGGCGGCTTCTGCGTGGCCAGCGACAGCCACAGCAACACCTACGGCGCCCTGGGCGCCCTGGGCACCCCGGTGGTGCGCACCGACGCGGCCGCCCTGTGGGCCCTGGGCACGGTGTGGTGGCAGGTGCCCCGCACGGTGAAGGTGAACCTGAACGGCAAGCTGCGGCAGGGCGTGACGGGCAAGGACGTCATCATCACCCTGTGCGGGTTGTACAACCAGGGCGAGGTGCTGAACGCCGTGATCGAGTTCGGCGGCACCGGCATCGCCGGCCTGAGCATGGACGAGCGCCTGACCATCGCCAACATGACCACCGAGTGGGGCGCCCTGGCGGGCTGGTTCCCCGTGGACGAGGTCACGGTGGCCTTCATGACCGAGCGGCGCGAGTGGCTGCTGGGCAAGGGCATCACCGACCGCATCACCGAGAAGGACCTGGCCGCCTGGCGCGACAACCCGCCCTGCAGCGACGAGGACGCCCACTTCGCGGCCGTCATCGACCTGGATCTGGACGCGGTTACGCCCCACATCAGCGGCCCCCACAGCGTGCAGGTCATGACCAGCCTGGCGGACATGCACCGGCAGCAGAAGAAGATCAACAAGGCCTACCTGGTGAGCTGCACCAACAGCCGCCTGAGCGACATCGAGCAGGCCGCCGCCGTGGTGGACGGCAAGCAGGTGGCCGCCGGGGTGGAGCTGTACATCGCCGCGGCCAGCCAGCCAATCCAGGAGCAGGCCGAGCAGAGCGGCGCCTGGGGCAAGCTGCTGGAGGCCGGCGCCATCGCCCTGCCACCCGGCTGCGGCATGTGCATCGGGCTGGGCACGGGTCTGCTGGAGGACGGCGAGGTGGGCATCAGCGCCACCAACCGCAACTTCCGCGGGCGCATGGGCAGCCGCGAGGCCGAGGCCTACCTGGCCAGCCCCGCCGTGGTGGCGGCCAGCGCCCTGGCCGGGTTCATAACCGGGCCGGCCGAGCTGGATCTGGAGAACGGCGCGGTGCCGGCGCGGGCCCTGGCCGAGATGGCGGCCGACGAGGCCCCGGCGGCGGCGGTGGAGATCCTGGACGGGTTCCCGGCGGGCCACGAGGGCCGCGTGCTGTTCCTGCCCACGGACAACCTGAACACCGACGGCATCTACAGCAAGGACTACACCTACCGCGAGGACATCACCCCCGAGCAGATGGCCCAGGTGGTGATGGAGAACTACGACCCCGAGTTCGCCGGCCAGGTGCAGGCGGGCGACGTGGTGGTCAGCGGCTACAACTTCGGCACGGGCAGCTCGCGCGAGCAGGCGGCCACGGCGCTGCAGGCGGCCGGCATCAAGCTGGTCATCGCCGGCAGCTACAGCCAGACCTACCTGCGCAACGCCATCAACAACGGGTTCATCTGCGTGGAGTGCCCCGCGTTGAGCGATGCCATGCGTGGGCATTTCGCGGATCAGGCTGAGGCCGGCGCCCGCACCATCGTGGGCCAGGACATGCTGAACCTGGACTTCGCCCGCTCGGTGATCACCTGGCGCGGCACCGAGTATGGTTTCACGCCCCTGGGCACTCCCGTGCAGGAAGTGGTCATCGCCGGCGGCGTGGAGAACCAGGTGCGCAACAGCCTGTAATGTCTGAAGCGAACGGCAGCTGCAGCGGCGAATGTGAAGTGTTCGACGGCGGGCTGTACGTTTTCGTCATGCGGCTGAGGACTCCCGACTTCATCCAGGTCGGGGCCCTCGGCCGCTTTCATTTTCCGGCCGGGTGGTACATGTACGTGGGCTCGGCCCGGAAGAACCTGCACAAGCGGGTCGAGCGGCACTGGCTGCCCAAGAAGAAGGTGCGCTGGCACCTGGATTATCTGAGCACCGCCCTGGATTCCGAACCGGTGGGCGCGGTGTTGCTGCCCCTGGACGCGGGGCTGAGCGAGTGCGAGCTGAACCGGCTGGTGGGTCGGCACTTCGGCGGGCAGGCGCCGGCCGAGGGGTTCGGGGCCAGCGATTGCCGGGCGGGGTGCCCGGCGCATCTGTGGTTCAGCCTGGCGCCGGTGTCGCTGCTGGCGGTGGCGGCGCTGCACCCGCGGGCGGCGGTGCTGCTGCCCGGGGCCGGGGTGTGGGAGCCGGGGCTGGTGGATCTGGATGAACTGGATGTGCTGGAGGATCCGGATATTCCGGAGGATCCAGAGGATCCGGAGGATTGATCGCTCGGCCCTGAAAGCCGCCTTTCATGACCCATAGCTCCATTAAAGACAACGGATTCCCATTGAACCGAGGGAAGCGGCACGGTATGATGCCGCTTCCTTTTTGTTTGGCTGCCCCACCGGCTGGAGGAAACATGAGACGGTCCTTTCCCCTTCCCCCCGTGACCCTGCTGGTGTGCGTCGCGGCGCTGCCCGCCCTGCTGGCCGCCCTGCTGACGGTGTCGCCGGCTTCCGCCGACGAGTTCGCCCGCCCCGTGGACATGGAGAAAGCCACCTTCGTCCTGGTCTCGGGCGAGACCTTCACCATGGTCCCCTTCGAGGTGGACCAGCGCTTCCGCACCGTGGAGCTGGAACTGCCCGACGGAAGCCGCCACGTCAGCTTCGCCGACATCGCCTCGGTGGCGGTGGAGCAGCAGGATGTGACGGAGGCCGTGCTGGGCCGCCCGGCCCGGCCCGTGGCCGATGCCGCACCCGAGAAGGCGGCCGCTGAAGAGGTCCCGGCCGATCCCGGCGGGACCCCCGGCGTGCCGGTGTCCGCTCCCGCGACGGCGGCGACGCCCGCTGAGCCCGCCGCTCCGGTCATTCCGGCTGAGCCCGCCACTCCGGATGAATCCGCTCCCGCCATCCCGGCCGAGGACGAGACCGAGGACCAGGAGAGCCCCTGGATCTCCAAGGACAGCCCCACCTACCGCCAGGCCAGCGACCCCCTGTGGCGCCTGGGGCTGCGCGGCGCCGCCAACTTCAGCATTCCCACGGGCGATTACTACGACGGCCTCAAGGCGGGCCTGGGTTACGAGGGCGATCTCATCATTCCCATCAAGCGGGACTGGTCCCTGCGCCTGTCGGTGTCGCGCTCGGGCATGAAGCCAGGCAGCGACCTGACCCTGGTGAGCTACGACGCCGGCATCACCATCGCCAACCAGGACTGGGACATGAAGGCCTGGCGCTACACCATCGCCGCCCAGTTCCAGAAGCCCCTGTCCGACAGGAAGGGCGACCTGAGCCTGCTGTATGGCTACACCGGGCTGGGGGCCATCAGCCAGGAACTGACCGTGGGGGCCGACCTGGTCGAGGTGGCCAGCGGCGATCGCGCCCACTTCGAGGACAGCTACAGCGAGAGCAAGTTCATCCAGACCCTGGGCGGCGGCGTCATGAAGATGGTGGCGCCCACGGTGGCCCTGGATTTCTCGGTGGAAATGGACATCGTCTACATCGGGACCGTGGACAACGACAGCTATTCCTACTTCGGCAACACCCAGACGTCCCTGCTCTTCGACTTCAAGGTCGGGGTCGTGAAGATCTTCAAGTAAAGGAGAACAGGCATGAAGACCACCCACATTTTCCTGGCCCTGCTGGTGGGATTGTTCCTGCTGGTGGTGGGCGGCTGCACGCCGCGCTACGTCATCACCCAGGATCTGACGGCCCCCATTCCCGACAATGACGGGGTGCGCATCGGCGCCATCGAGGATCTGCTGCCCGCCGACCTGGCCGTGGACAAGCGGCCCAGCGCCGAGGACATCAAGAAGTTCGAGAAGTACCTGCGCGAGGAGATCGAGCACCGGGGGCACCTGGGCCTGCAGGTGAACGAGAACGGCGGGGCCCGGTACGAGATCCGCGGCCGGCTGCTGGACTACAAGAAGGGCAGCGGCCTGCTGCGCTTCCTGTTCGGCTTCGGGGCCGGCGCCGCCAAGGTGTTGACCGAGCTGAAGCTGGTGGATCTGGTGGAGGACCAGGTGATCTTCGCGGGCAACTTCGAGGGGCAGATCGTCGACTGGGCCGACACCGGCGACAAGATGTTCAAGAACGTGGCCCGGGACTTCACCAGGGAGCTGGAGAAACAGACGGGGAAGATGCCCGAACCGGTGAATGATCCGCTGAGGTGAGGAGCCCTGCGAATCGATGCCGATATCGCGAAGGGGGAGCCATGCCGAGATGGCTCCCCCGTTCAATTCCATCTGATAATCCCGCCGGATAATCCGACCCGGTATTCCTTCCAGAGGGGCACCCCCCGGCTACGCGCGGGGATTCTCCTGCCGGGCCAGGGCGTAGCAGGCCCGGGCGCCCATCACCAGGCTGAACAGCACCCAGGCGTGAAAGGCCAGGCCCAGGTAATCCTGGAAAACCAGGCTCAGGAACGCGTCGAAGCTGAAGAACACGGTTCCCAGGGCGAAGGCCCACGTCCTGCCTTGCAAGGCCATGCGGCCAATGAGTGCAAATAGCCCGGCCACGGCGGCGCTCACCGCGAAGCCGACGGCCTTGATGAGGAAGATTCCCTCCCCCGCCTCCTGGGCGATACCGACGGCCAGGGCATCCACGAACTGGGTGCCGCTGAGCCCGAACAGGAACCCCCAGCTGCCGTTAAAAAGCATGATGATGGAGTTGAGAACGGACAGCGCGGCCACCCAGTAGAACCAGCGGGCGCCGGCCTGGGCCCGGGTTTCCAGCTGATCCCGCACTTCCTGGCCGGACTGCGCCGGGGCGGCGTTCTCGTTTTCGCCACCCTGGGCGGCGGCCACGGCTTCCAATATTTCTTCGGATGTTGCGACGGGATATTCTTTGATCGCTTCTCGAGACATTTTCAGGTTCCCTCCCCACGTTACCGGTAAAAAGTACGCTCGGCAGACGCGGGTTGTGGGCAAGTTCGATGCCAGGCGGGGAGGTGGCGGAGGGGTCGGAAATGGCGGAAGTGACGGAAGTGGCAGCCGGGCCCCTGGTTCCAAATTCTGGATCAGCAGGGGCCCGAGCCGAAGATTACTGGCCGCCCAGGCGCAGGGTGTGATTCCGGTCTTCCGGGGTGTCGTACAGGTAGCTCAGCATCACGCGGTAAACGTCCGGACCCGAATCGGGATAGCAGAAGCGCAGATCGCACCCGACCCCGACATGGCTCTCGTAGGCCACCTCTTCCCCGATGGCATGTTCACCGACGTACTCGAATTCTCCGCCAGTCAGGGAACTGATCCGGAAGACCTCGAAGTCGATGCCCGTGGCGTTCAGCACGCAGTAGTCATAGGTGGTGTCCGGGCCGGCGGGGGTGGCGGGGTCGTCATCGCCGCAGCCTGCGGCGGCCAGCAGGACAAGGATGAGGATGCTGGTGATGGCGGCGAGGGCGAAGCGGGTGCGCATGGGGGCTCCTGGGTTGTTCGAGTTGGGGCGGTGCAGAGAAAGTTCCAATGGGTGAATTTCAACAGCCTGCTAGTTCTCCACCGGAAACAACTCGAGATTCCCTTCAATGAATGTCGCAACCATGCCCTCAAGATCATACTGCTCGTTCAGTTTAAAGAACTCCGTGTCGATATCATCAAAATTCGGCTTAGCTTGTTTCATTCTCAATTGTCGAGATTGACAGCTATGTGGGTAGGATGCCGACAGGCGGGTTATTGCTGCAGTTAGTGTATTCTCCATCTCTTCAGCCTCAAGAATCTGCAGGCCATTCTGTGCTTCCCTCCAAACCACCACCGTTGGATTCCAGAAGAACTGGTCATGCCCACCATGGTTCACTTCTCGGACGTACCAAAGCAAACCACAGAAGGCCTGCTGATGCTCATTGAAGCCCTTGAGAGATGATTGATATATATCCACTCCGTCGTAGATATTGACTGCTTGCAGCACATGGTCTAATCGCGAAAGCGCCTTTCGCTTTCTTTGATATTCCTCGTCATTCAGAATCTGCGTCTTGATCAGCTCAAGCATCTGTTGCGGGTCCGGTTGATCCGTCAATTCCTACCCCCTTGTCTCATATGGGTGTGCCAACAAAGTGATCACACAAGCTACCAAAAGAACCCTGCCCATTTCCACACTCTCCCGCCCGATTCGCCAAAGGTTGGCTTCAGCTGCGAGGGCGTCTGGCGTTAGCCGGTTTGGCATGGCGGTTGCGCAAGCAGCCGACGTGACCAAAGCGCTTGTCTGGTGCAAACGGGGGTTATGCAGACTACACTGTATCGCCCTTATCAAGGAGCAGACTTCGCATTCTTCCTTCGGCTTTTGATTGTTTCAACAATCGCCTTCAATGCTGCGATGTCATTCCCGAGATCAGTCGAAGTCGGCACTGTGGCGTTCTTTGCAGATGAGGGGTCATGTGCAGATACAACATCGCAGCTTCGCTTGTGCAACTTCTCGATTGCTTCATACTCGACCCTGTCAAAGCCCACCACGTCTTCAAGGGAGTCCACACGAATCCAGTCTCGATACCGCTTAACGACGCCGTTGAAAACGACATCCTGAATAACCCTTTCCAGAGTTGCTCGCAGACGATCATACTCATGGCGCATTGCGGCAATCTCGTTCTCACCTGGATATGCTGGCCAAGCTTTGGCCAGCTTGCTCTGGGCTTGTTCGAGTGAGTTGATCCGAGCTTTGTAGCCTTGGTGGTCCCAAGGAAGACCATCGTAAACACATCCTGGCGAGCCACCATACCACTGCAAAAAGGACATTTTGCTTGAAACACCCTCAGCATCGATTTCGTCGCAGAGCTGCCCAAGAAACGAAGTATCGTGCGTGAATACAATCACCTGTCGAATCTTTGCTTCCTCTACCAGTCTCCGTGCGACATCAAGACGCCGCCAATGATCCAGCGACGATACAGGATCATCGAATACAATCCCGCACGAATGGTCTGCGAGAGCGAGTTCCGCAAAGAACGAACCCAGTGCGATGGCGCGCTGTTCACCTTCACTCAAGATCTCCTCGATTTTTTTCGCGGTAGGCAGATCGAGCAGAAGCTGGTGAAACATCTTACCTCGAACACTCCGCTCTTTGAGCTTCGTTTTGATGTGTCCGATTCCCAATGCTTTGAATTCTTGGTCGAGTGCTTTGCGAAGTTCATCTGTCACCGCGATTGTGGCAAATTCCTTTGATTTTTCAGAGATTGGACGTGTTTTGAGGCCTGACCGGCACTTCTCCAGTGCTGCTTTCTTCTTCATTCGCTCCAACAAATCGAGAATGGCCTTCAAACTCTTCGAAAGCCTCTGCCTTGCCGCCAGCTCGCCGAGTTCCTTCTCCAGCTTCTTCCGCTTTTCCTGATCCGCTGCTACGACCAGTGTTCTATACACCTTAAGCTGGTTGGCGGCGAGTTGCCTGACTCGTTTCCTCGGGGACTCAACAAGTGAAGGAACGTCAGACCACTTTGGAGATTCGAGGGACTCAAGCATCGACGCCCTCCGCGAATCAATCGAACCCTGGAACTCCTCTATCCTCTGAAGGATGGAATCGTCCAGCGCCTTAAGTTCATCCCTGAGGGCTTCATCTGCGGTGATCTGTAGATCAGCGGCTTCGATCTTTCCCTTCGCAGTTAGGACCATCCTTCGCGCTGTGTCTGCGGTCTTGGCGACATCATTCTGAATATACTCGTCGAATCGTTTCAGGCGATTGGTGGCAGATATCGGCAGAGTCTCTTGGCACAGTGGACAGAGCTTGCCCTCATCGGCAGGTGGAAACTCCTCTCCTGCGTATGCGGCCTCCGTTGAGTAGCGTCTTGCTGCGTCAAAAAGTAGCTTCCAAGCTTGCTCTCCGGTTCCCGGAAGAAGCTCCTCCCCTGAGCACAACGCATCAGCTGCTTTCTTCTCAGCATCTTCAGCGGCCGCCTTCTCTTCGTCGAGTTTCTGAAGCTTTTCAACGGATTCAGGACTCACCCAGTTTAGAGGCTTGGTTAGTTTCTCTCCGTAGGCCTTAAGTCGCATAGCCGAAAGGCGAACCTCTTCGGCCTTTGCCAGAGGGTTGCCTTCTTTGAGGGCGGTTTCGAGTTCCGTGATCCGGCTCGAGTCGTCTTCACTGAGTGTGCCCAGCAAGGTGATTGCATTCGCATCCGACTTGACCGAAAGAGCCGCGATCACTTCTCCGACCTTGGTTTCACCAAGGAGATGCACGAAAGGGAGAGTGCTGATGTCGATTCCTTCAATCTCCACTTCAAGCTTTTCCGAGAGTTTTGGGAGAACTTGGTTTGCAAGGTTCTCAACAATATCGAGGCCGTAGGGAAGGTAAGCTACATCCTGCTCTGATGTGATGTATGAGCGAGCGCACTTTGAGTCGAAGACCGACACTGACGAGAGGCTGTCCGATGGCGTTGAATCCCGGGACCATGGCACCTCACTCAGAGTTCCAGCTATTTTCACTTCAAACTTGGCGGCCGGCTCTTTAGATGCCGCTGCGGGATCGTTGGCGTTTGGGTGGATCGGCTCGGATTGATCCCTCGCCCTGCAGGCCCTTTTCATGACCCTTGCATAGCCTGACTTGCCAGATCCATTCCCCCCGTAGATCACTGTCATCCCAGCCTCGGAGAAGGTCAGAACGTGGTTGTTGGGAATCTGGTTGACGTTCTCCAGGTCGCGCAACGCCACAAGTGTAACTGTATCGCCGGGGGCAACCGCAGCAGGTATGTGCTCCGGGGCTAATGGAACCGGAGTAATCGAATCCTCAACCTCTATCTCGTTCTCCTCTTTGAGAATCGCATAAAGATCTAAATAGTCGTTTTCTGTTAATCCAGCTTCCATTTGGAAAAGGCGTCGACAAGCGTCACGCTGCCAACTTGGAAGCGACTCGGTCCATTTCAAAATTCTGTTCAGGAGGGCCATATATTCTCCAATGCGATTACAATACCGTAAGTGACGGCCGCCGTTCTCCTTGCATAACATGAAGGTTCACCTGCGCTGCGCGGGACGGCGAAGCCGGCCAGGGCGCCCAGGTTGCGTATGCAAGCTGGGGTGCCCGTCGCGCGCGTCAGGTGCAAGCGATTGTTAGAAGGCCAGCAAACACTCCTTATAAATCAATATCCCTATTTATTTTCCAAGTATCGCTCATATCCGATAGTTTCCTGTAGGTCCCATTGTAGTTCATTTCGGTACTGGGTATCCCTCCTGCCGGGAATGTACTGAAGCCCTAATTGATACAGATTAGTCGCCGCTACTATAATTTCGAGGGGTATGGGGCTACCCTTTTTTGTCAGTTCGTCCCGCAAATCATCAACTCTTGTTTGCCAAGATTTATATGGTCCGTTTACTCCAAATCCATATTCTGCAAAATTTTGACTATCAACAAATGACAAGAGTTCCTCAAGCAGTTTACACATCTCATGCTTTGCGGACTTTATTGATTCTTGCTGTTCCTTCTCGATCTGCTTTTGCGCAATCACAGCCTGCTCCCCACCTATTGCAACATCTTGGGTTTTGGAAACCACTATCCCAAGGAAATCCTTTTCTACTAAGTGCCCCTTTAAAAACTCTCCTTTTTCGCCAATTATCTTTTGGACTGATGCTGGCTGGAGATCGGGCAAAGGCATCAAAACTTCTGCTATATACTGACCCATTGGAAGCCCGCCGGGGGGGCCAATTTTTTCTGAACAGAACACCCCCCCAATATTGACCTGACCCTTGGCCGATCCGGAAAACCCGCCTCGAAGTGTATTGTCTAGGCTAAACATCAGTTCTGTTTTGGGGGGTAAGTTTGTTGTACCCGATACCTGAATCCGGCCATCTTCACTGTGGAGCACTGTAATTTCAATTTTTACAATAAACTCAGAATTTGGGTTTTGATCTTTATCTCCCTCTAGCTCAGCGGCTAAAGCCGAAGGTTCTTCCTGGAAATGCCACAAAAGGATAGCCATTACCATTACTACAAAGAATTGTGCCCTCGAATTCATATCCCCTCCTACAAAAGATAGAGCATTCAAAGAATGCGGCAAACCTACCAAAACCTGACCTTCTAACGTCTTCTTATCCAGTTCTCGATAAACCCTCCACCCCCAATCCTACCACACTCCTCCCTCCCCTGCATAAAAAGCTGCGATAATTCGCCGGAATTTTATAATCCCTCCCCCACCCCGCTCCAACCAAGAGGATCCATCCCTGCGGGACATTGGCCTCCTCAGTACCCCCGACGCTGGCAAGGGAGCCCAGTCGGAACTGCTGATGAAGAAGAGCACCCTGGTGTTCATCGTTATGGGCGACATTCCCCTCTTGGGATCCCCCTCTCGCGGCCCGGCTTTTATTCTCACTCCCCAGGCCCCAGCCACCGCTGAAGGAACGGAGCCAGCGGCAGAGGCACGTCGCTGCGATTGCTCATCATGGCCACGTACATCTCGTGGTCCAGGTAGTAGAGATTGGCCGTGACGTGGCCCATCGATTTGCCGAGGTTTCCCGCGACGCACCCATACTTGCCCTTGGTGACCAGATAGCCCAGGCCATTGTGAAGTCCAGGCTCCACCGTGCGCATGGCGGACCACGAGTCCGCAGCCAGGGGTGTGGTTGCGGGTCCATCCTGGGCCAGGGAATGGGAATGGGGGGCCAGACACAGGAGAAGCGTGAGGATTGGAGGGAGAATCAGGGGGGCGCGGTGGGGGGGGGCGAGAGCCCAGGCCCCACGTCGCTTACTTCTCCACCGCCAACCTGAAAGAAAGTAGCGAAAGAACAACACTGACCGGGGTAAAAACGGCCCTTTCAAGACCCGACATGGAAACCAGATTGCCAAGAATGTTGAGGGTGAAGTACCCGAACATCAGCCACGTGCCAACGCTCACAAGTGGACGAAGCCGACTCACCTTTACGTACCCGATCTTGGCCGCCACCAGGAGCGCAAAGAGGGCAATCACTGCGAGCCCAACCAGTTCCAGCACCAGGAAGCTGCCCGACGCCTCGTTTGCCCGGCCACCCCAGGCGATGTCAGCAGGCAGTACGCGCATCAGGAGCAGCACGTGAAAAACCGCCAGACCGCCCAGTCCGATGAGAAGGCCGTTGGCTGCTGTTCTGGCTCCCAGGATCCGTTTCATTTGGGCCTCGTTGTTAGGTTGTGGGGATGTCTGGTCACCACGTACTGAAACATCCGGGTATCGGCCTGACGTTTTGGTTCACCTGCGGACGCGAGCTACAAAGCGGACTGGGCGCGGCCTTTGCGTCAGCAAAGACCGTGACCGGTGACCTTGTCTGCGGCAAACCCGGGCTAGTTGCTGAGTCATAGCAGCTTTGTTCCCAAGGGAACGGGCCTGTCCGGGATGCACAGAGCCACGCTGCCGTCCTCGTCGTGGAATCCGGTCACCAGGCACTCGGACATGGCGGGACCAATCTGCTTCGGTGGGAAGTTCACCACGCCGACCACGAGTCTATCAATCAAGTCGTCTGGTGAATACAGTTGCGTGATCTGCGCGCTCGATTTCTTCAGGCCGATCTCGGGCCCAAAGTCGATGTTCAGCAGGTATGCAGGATTGTGCGCTTTCTCGAAGATAGACGCCTCGACAATTCGACCGACCCGGAGTTCGACCCGAATAAAATCGTCCCAACCGATAGTCTCCAAGACGTCCTCCCATGCGGCTAGCGATTTGGTTCAGTTGCAGAGATGGCCGGCGCGGGGCTGGCTTCTGCCACGGCCGTGGCAAACAACCTTTTCAGGTGCAAGCTGGGGTTATTAGTGTGACTGCTCGGAGTCCCTCTTCTCCCTCAGGTTCTTCATCACTTCCGCCTCTTCCTGGCCGTCGATCATGCGAAATGGCCAGAAAGTCTCTTCAGTTTGCGGGCTGGACGAGCCGCTCCGATTGCCGATAATGAAGTGGTTCTCCTCGTTGAACGGCTGAAGGAACAGTGTGCCGTCCTTGTCTTCGATCCGCATGGTGGGCCATTCCTGCTGATAGCCTTTGAACCAAACGGACACAAAACCATCGGGGTGAACCTTGTACCGACCAGCGTAGCGCTCAAGCGTATATCCCCACTCGAGCATGTGAACGCTGCCGTCCGGGAAGAAGGCTATCTCGGTATCGCTGTCCACACGGTAGGCCTTGCCGTTCCATGACCGAAACGTCGCAGACCCATTGTCATGAATCCGCGCCTCTAACGCAGCAGATGTTGGAAATGTCTGAACATGATTTGCGTCCTGCGAATCGCTCTGACAGCCGGCAAGGATGGCCACCAGGGCCCACATGAAAACTCCGGTCGATCTCATTTGCGGTGCCCCCCTCCAAAATACGTTTGGTTCACCTGCAAAGCCGGCAAGCGCGGACTTGGCGCACGCCAGGTGCGTGCCCGGCGGCTTTGCCAGGAGCAAACCATGGTGAAACTCGCCGCGGCAAACCCCGCCACTTTGATTCTCGGGCTCAGCAGCTACCGATGCAGGTCCAGATCATCATCATCAATAACAAGAGTGTATACCATGACCCGAACGGCGCCCTGCTCACCCGCCCACGATGCGTCGACAATCGGTTGCTGGTGATAGAGCACGGCGCCGGAACCAGTTGCCCGCAGCTCGATTTGGGTTAACGCTTCCGATGGCGGCGAAAACTCAGTATATGTACCCCCCGCCATCAAGCTCAAACGCACAGATGCACCCGGAGCAGCCACGTCGACCAACGGAAAAGTCGTGTTCGTTTCCGCGTGCACTTCGAATTCTACGCTGGATTCATTTTGAATGTAGAACTCGGAATGATTTGCCGGCTCGGTGGGCGTATCGCCATCCTCTCCACACCCCACCATGACGCACAGGGCCACGAATAGAACGAAAATCAGGCTTGGCGATTTCGACACGGTTCTCTCCTTGTGCTATATGGGCCTAAAATGAAGGTTCGAAGGCCGTTAACCTTCCCATTTTGCTTCGTTATCGCACCATCGTCACCCGACCACCGGCAGCTCTTCCGAGCCCGGTGATCTGCGCGAAATAGACCCCCGATGGTGCCGAGGCCCCATGATGGTCGCGACCATCCCAGGTCAGTGCTAGTTGGCCCGCTTGCGCTTCACCATTAAACAGCGTCCGCACCAGGCGCCCCCGCGCATCGAAAAGCCTTACCGCCACGTGTGCTGAAGAGGAAAGGGTGAACTGAAAAGCCACCCCTGCATTGAAAGGGTTGGGAAAAGCACCATCAAAGGAAAAAACCCGGTCGCTCAATGGCTCCGAGGGGACGGCAGAGGCCGCATCCCGGCCACTGTAGATTTGAACCTGGCTTTCCGTCGAAGACGTTCTTTGACGCCACTGGAACACGGCAATATCGTCACAGCCATCCGCATTCAGATCACCAGCCCTAGCCACGCCAATGGTGTAGATCTCTTCGGCCGGACCAATGAATAACCCGTAATCCGGAACCGTATCCGGATCAGCGCCCCCTCTAAAAACCCACACAAACCCATCGTTGCCCGAAATGGCCATATCGTCATAGCCATCAGCATTCACGTCACCCAGCCCCGCAGCACATTCGCCAGGAAATAGCGTCAGAATCTCCGCCGGTTCGGTATCATAACCTCCGAGAAAGAGGCGAGATTCCTGATGGCCAGGAGACGTCGCCACCACATCGTCATAGCCATCCCCGTTGAAGTCGAACGCTCCATCAACTGATGTGCCTAGCAGCCCGTCACCCTCCCGAAAGATCTGATAGACAAATCCTCCCTCCAGACGATGCTCCCCGCCGTAGAAAATATCGATCTGCCCGGCGTCTCCCTGAAATAACCACCCATCTGTAAATGGTAAGCCGACAACAAGGTCCCCCGACTCGTCGCCATTCGCATCGCCCGCGTAGGCGATCACACCAGGACCATTGTCATAAGTTGTGTATACTCTTCCCCAGATCGGGCTTATCGATGGTTCAGGTCCTCCCCCGTATACGAATACCGTCGGAGGAGGCGTTATCCCCCGCCACCCAATCCGGGTGACAGCGATATCGTCGTAGTCGTCATCGACGTTAAAGTGGCCGGCTGATGATATCTGTTCGCCGATATAATTGTTGGCAAGGTCGCCAGAGATAATGTGATCGGCCTGGTCATCAATCTGTGCGCCGCCGAAGTATATGAAAACGGCGCCTGCGTTTTCCTTTCCGTCAATGTCGAAGTTGGGCGAACTGATTGCGATATCCCCGCAACCATCTCCATTGAAGTCGAACGGACCAAGAAGCGCCTTTTCAAGTCGGCCATCTCCCTCCAACTGCAGCACCAGATCCGGGCTGCCATCGAAGGAGTGCCCACCGAAGTACACGTATGCTCGTCCTGCATAATCGACCCCCTCATCCCAGGAATCGACCACGATAAAATCCGCGAACCCGTCACCGCTGATATCCCCAACCCACCCCATATCCATGCCTAGAATGTTTTGACCAACATCAGATTGAAGCGTTGCCAGGATTTCCGCCCCTTGAACAGGGGCCGCCAGGAGCACGACAAATAGAAATCTGAATACCATTACACGACCTCCACCCAATACGTTTGTTTCAGCAGCGAGAACATGTCGCGTCAACCGCAGGAACCCGTCCATCGGGCAAGTCAATTGCGTTGGGAACGGCTTGGTCGGGCGCAAACTTCTGTCCTGCATTCGCCCCTTACAGCGAGACGAAAGCTAATGTAGCCGCGGCCAGCGCCAAATAGAACACAACGACGGTTTCTCTCAACAGGAGCGCTTCGAACAAAGCCCCAATTCTCTCAAAGGACGAAAACTGTGAGTAGGAAATCCGCCGATAGAAGTACTTCGTATCTAATTTGTCGATTTCTCCACTTTGTAGCGTTTCTTCAACTATCAATGCGGTACGCCCCCGCATAAGCCGGAAAGAGTTCTGAAATCCATCCAAGAACCAAAACATAGCGATTGGCAGAAACGGGAAAAGAGCCTTTTCCGGGCCAACAAACACTGTCTGAGGAGTCGCCCCAAAGGCCATGCTTGCCACCCAAACCGTGATGCACCAACCACGTATTTTTGCGGATGCTTCTCGGTTGTCGTCTTCGGCATCGTCTAGCTTATCCAGCATCCGGAAAGCGAGTTCTTCCTTCGTCACGGTTTCCCCCTACATGCATAACGTTTTGGTTCAGCTGCGGGCGCGGGACAGCGAAGCCGGCCAGGGCATGACGCTTGCGAAAGCAAGCGGCAGGACCGTGTAGCTTGTCAGCTGCAAGCGATTGTTAGAAGGCAACACTACTCCGTCAACTTTTTTGTCATTTTCCTCTCACGCACGGCCTCAGCAGCGCCAGCATAGCCAGGAAAAAGTGAAGACGCATTTACCCCAACTGAGTCCAATAGACCCATTAATCTCGGAGACTCTGTAGCTGGCATTGTGAAATGAAAGAGGTAGTGGGGCCAATGCTCCAACCATAGCTTCATTAGACCAATTGGTTTTATCTGACCTACAATTTGGTCAAACGGCCTTGAATCTACAGGGCCTTCAGGATCTACATTTTTATCAATTTTTAAGGTAAATACACCCCGCTGGGCATTTAGGTTCGGGTTACCAGACATTGGCACAGTCACCAATGCCACCTCTGGCGCAAGGTCCAACCCGTCTGATTCAAGTAAAGCCTTGACGCAAACCCAAACTCCCAGTCTATCAGGAGTTTCACCTCCCTCATACAGGCAGACAAGGTTTTCTTTTGCTGCGAAGTAGGCAGCCACAAGACTGTTTCGAGTCCAATCTAGAAACCGGGTCGCAACGCCATGATGTTGAGCTAAGCTGATCAGACCCCATAATTCAGTTGGTGGCCATTTTGCGACAGGTCGGCTGCCAAAAATGCTGGACTCTGCAACATTTTTTGGAAAGTGCTCAGGTGTGAATGGAGAGAACCAACGTCGCCGAGATTCCATTGAGTCTTCTGGGCACGGCAACCCTTGTTCGTCCACAGCTCGCCAGAAATCTTGAATTAACCGAAACTCAAATCGTCGCTGCTCGTCGTTTGATCCCTTTAGATTGGAACTTCCATCATCAATACTGCCTTGTTGCCCACGAAAAACCGAAGGAAGTAAAGTCCAAGATGCATTTGATTGGCCCCGGAAAATAAAATCGTATGGTAGTTTGTTCCACCGCGAATGAGATGGAAGAAGTGATGCGAAGAACTCCCCCGCACCTTCCAGATCAATTCGTTGGTGGGTATCAGTAGCCATATGTTCCTTGTCCTTCGAACGTTTTTCTTCACCTGCAGACGCAAGCCGCGAAGCGACTAGGGAACGGCCCTTGCGCAAGCAAGGGGTGTGACCGGTGCGGCTGTCGGGAGCAAGCGATTGTTAGCTTTTTTTCCTGCCACGGCTGTAGAGTCGCCATAATCTAATCGCACGGACAAGGCTATTTGCCGCAAGAACACCAACCAGGACTTCCACCAAAACCAGGGATGTTGCGATTGCATCATAAGTTCTTGCGTATTCAATCCCGCGCCCCCAATAGCCAGCTGTCGATTCGTGAACAATCCCCACTGCCGTGGGAAGATACACAAGGGCCACACAGGCCGACACCGCGACTAGGGGAACCGCTTTCCCCAACAAAACTCCTCTAATTTCAGTGAGTGGTTTCTCTCGATCTTCTTTGTGGGGCGGCAATGTCTTTCCGAGGGCCCTTGATATTTCACTATACCAGAGCCCGTAAAGAACACTGACCACACCCAGCAAAAGGCTGGCAGCTGAGAGAAGATCACCCATTGGGGACTATCCGTTCGCGTAACCGTGCGTATGATGCTGGAGAAATTTCAAAAGTTGAAACACTTCCCCGTTTTTTGGTGATTTGTCTCAAAGTTCCATCTATTGACGCCAATACCCGATTCAACTCTTCAACCACATTTTGGCTATTGATGGTCACCGAGAAGTTCTCTTCACCTTCCACCTGAGTTGCGGCCTCTAGCACAGCTTGCATTGATGCCTCAATTGCTGCTTTGAGTTGGTATTGGAATTTTGACATAACTGCCCTAATCAGGGCCCTGCTCTCTGTTGCACTTGTTTGAAATAGCCGGCAAACGTCCTGTTCGTCAGGAATTCGATTCCCTAAGACCATTGTGATTAGGAGAAAGAGCCTGTGCTCCATTATGTCTGAGCCCCGCCTTAAGACTTTTTGGCCCAAATACATTGTCACATATTCCCGAACGGATGCCGATGCATGTTTCCCTAGGGTCTCGGGTAGCTGGTCAACTGTGCACCCCAAAATGGTAGCCAACTCCCTCTCATCACCGCTATCAAGTTCCAAATTTGTTGTGAATTTCATTTGAAGGCCTTTCGTAAATCAGGCTAACGTTTTGCTTCACCTGCAGACGTAAGCCGCGAAGCGGCTAGGGCGCGGCCCTTGCGAAAGCAAAGGGTGTGACCGGTTCGGTTGTCAGGTGCAAGCGATTGTTAGGCAACAACACTTCACAACAACGAAGCTGATTCAATTTTAAACTCCGTTTGGTGAAAATTCGACCAAAACAACAACATAAACCTTAAAATCGCATGCTTTCTCAAGGCCAACAACATTCCCCATGATTTTTCATTCTGAATTTTTTCCAACTGCTCAGGATTGTACCTCACGATATTTGAAAGGTGGTAGAAGGCCAACCATATAGGGATTTCCTCAACTAAATGTACCGCAATATTTGAAAGGGGGGTAACGTATAGCGGACGGCCAGTTTGCAAATTGTGTTTTGTTTTGCAATATATTAGCTCCCTGTTTAACTGTTTAAGCAAAACCTGGCGAGCATCCCGCTCATTCATTCCACTTATTACTCGTGTCTCAAAAACACCTTTTTGCCGAGTTGAGGAGAATCCTTTTAGAATTTTGTAATAACGAATTTTATCATAATGAGGCAAACCCACATTGGGGGCCATAACTCGGACCTTATGTCCTCCTTTTGACGTCGTTACTAAATCAAACTCTATCGGTTGAAGTGGAGGTGTTTGTTTATAAAACTGAAAGAACTCGTGGCCAATATTTTGAATAAAGGGGTAAAAACACTTTAGTGTTAGTTTTCTATTTGAATGCACCCAGGGCTGTTTTGTTGTGGATTCATAAAATAACCGAAACACGCCGTTTGTTTTTAGCACTATTCTTTCGTTTAGTAGATCCCTGCTATTTTTTTCAACGGGATTATATGACACCCCATGATACCTGTTGGTAAATAGTTTTTCCCTATTTCCCGCTGCTACAACGTATATTTTCGACAAATTCAGCAGAGCATAATATAGCGGCAAATAGGAATGCTGAGGCCTTCCGCTATACGCTTGCTCCATTAGCCCGACTGCATTTGAAGACAATATTCCAATTAGATCCGCGCTTGTACGAATCTCCTTCGCGTCTGCGAATCCATGTTCCCTTTTCAACACATCTGACGTGTAGCCCTTACTGCGAAGAGTTGAAATCCAAGACACCAAATCCTCAATTGGGTCCAATGGTGTTCTTACCGTTGTGCTGGAATTATATCGGCCCGGGATATTCATTTTGCTTCCTTATATGTTTGCCTAACGTTGTGCTAAACCTGCAAGGCCTGGCTGCGACGCGTCTCGGGCGCAACGCTTGCGCAAGCAAGCGGCGTGACCGGTGGCCTTGTCGGGTGAAAACGCTTGTTATTTATCTTTATGCTCCAATAACCGAATCTTGGTCTCTAGCCGGCGAATCTCTTCGAAAGTGATCCTGAGCTTGGCGTACTCAGGTTCAATCTGCTTTGCCCCTCCATCGCCTTCTTCCTCGTCGTCTTCATCGGGAAGAACGAAATCGATTTGCCCACCAGACTCGATAAAGTCGATGAGGTGCTTGATCGCCCTTTCGAGGTCTTTGACCTTATCCCCGTCCCCTCGCCTTTCGAGCCCATGGATGTCCACCTGAGCCTCAACAATTGATGCCACACCTTCAGCTTTCTCGTTCTCTATCTCAGCTTCAATATCCGCAGCCAACTTGTCGTTTTTCAGCTTCAGTCCCCGGACTTCCTCTGCTGCCTTCTTCACGTTCAGCACCTTTTCCGCAACTTTCAGTCCTTGCACAAGGATCGTACTCAACGAGGTCACAATCGCTGCCGCGGCGGCCAACTCCAGGACAATGGACCCGCGAGTCGCCCCAATAACTCTAATATCTTCCGGTGCAGTACCGTGTGCCTGAGTCAAACCCCGCCCAATCTCGTACCAAATGCGCCCCCAGTCCTTAAAATCGACGACGTTCTGCATGGATGCATCGCCCGAGAAGACCACGCGCACAAGGACCTCTCCGGACTCCTCGTACTCCTCTGGCTCGAAACAATCAGCCAAACCGGCATGAATCTGGTCAGACTTCGCAATTCCTTGGTTAATGGAATTCAGTGCCTCGCCAATCTTTTCAGCCGCCGTTGCCACATCTATAACATTGCGAAAAAGCACATCTTCAACATACCTCACTCCCTCTTCACCTACGTACTTCTCGATGCCCAGATTACCCAAGAAATTCAACTGTTCTCGCGACAACTGTACAAGAGGTACTCCCCGGAGCCCGCTCAACAAGTCTTCTTTCTGGCTGTCAAACGGATTCTTCGGCTGATTCGGCTGAGCAGCCTGCTGGAGCAAATTGAGCAATACCTTATACTTTTTTGGCAGTTGGGCAGCTTTGATCTCGTCATTGACCCAAATCGTAAGGTCATACAGCTCAGATACGTTCATCTTTTCTCCTTAGCATACAAAACCTCTTCTTATCCAGTTCTCGATACCCCTCCACCCCCAATCCTACCACACCCGCCCCCACCTCCCGCATAAAAAGCTGGGATAACCCGCCGATATGGATGAAAATCCCAGCCTCACCCCGATCCAACCAGGAGGATCCGGCCATGCTGAACATCGCGCTCTTCGGTGCCCCCGGCGCCGGCAAGGGAACCCAGTCCGAACTGCTGATGAAGAAGCACAACCTCGTGTACATCGCCACGGGCGACATGCTGCGCGAGGAGATCGCCGAGGGCAGCGAGCTGGGCCTGGCCGCCCGCAGCATCATCGAGCAGGGCGGCCTGGTGTCGGACGAGATCATCGTCCAGATCATCGAGAAGAAGATCACCACCAACCCCGACGCCGCCGGCTTCCTGTTCGACGGCTTCCCGCGCACCTTCGTGCAGGCCTACATCCTGGAGGGCCTGCTGCTGAAGATGCACACCTCCCTGACCTGCCTACTCAGCCTGGAAGTCAGCCCCGAGGAAAGCTTCAAGCGCCTGCTGAACCGCGCCAAGACCAGCGGCCGCAGCGACGACAACGAGACCGTCATCCGCAACCGCCTCAAGGAATACGAACTGAAGACCGCCCCAGTGGCCCAGTTCTACAAGGACCAGAAGCTGTACTTTCCCATCCCCGGCGAGGGCAGCATCGAGCAGATCAACGCGCGCATCGAGGAGATCATCGACAAGGAGCTGCGCAAGGTCCTGTTCAACGTCGTGCTGCTGGGCTATCCCGGCGCCGGCCGCGGCACCCAGGCGCGCAACCTGGCCCGCAAGTACAATCTCGTCTACCTTTCCACCGGCGAGATGCTGAAGGAGGAGATCCAGAAGAAGTCGGCCCTGGGCAAGCGAGTGGAGGAGCTGGTGGCGCGGGGCGATCTGGTGGGCGACGAGATCGTCATCAAGCTCATCGAGAAACACATCCGCAAGAATCCCGAGGCCAACGGATTCATTTTCAAGGGCTTCCCGCGCACCCTGGTGCAGGCCTACATCCTGGACGGCCTGCTGCGCAAGATCGGCTCGGCCGTGAACTTCGTGCTGGATATCCAGTGCCCCACCCTGGAACTGATCAAGCGCCTGGACGCCCGCGGCAAGACCGAGCGCAGCCAGCCCTACGACCAGGAAGCCGCCACCATCGTCCACCGCCTGGAACAGCACGAGCGCGTGTGCCTGCCCGTGGTGCAGTACTACGGCAAGCAGCCCACCGTGACGGTCATCGACGGGGACGGCTCGCCGGATGAGGTGTGGGAGCGCATCCAGCCCGCGGCGGAGAAGGCGTGGCGCAAGGCCAGGTGAGGGGACGGCATGGGGCAGGACTGGCGGCGGGGGCTGAAACTGTTCTCGTAACTGATTTATTTACAAACACTTGCATTTTCCAATCGATTGGAAAATTATTTCTCCCCTCCGTCTTGACTTTCGTCATTTTTTCGCTATAATAACTCCATCATCCTCACCTCCTCCCGGTCAGGACTACCCGAAATGGGTCAATCGCTGGAATTCCGCCAGGGGCTTTCCGCTCGGGAAACGCACCGGTCCCTGCAGGCCGCCGCCCGGAACTACGAGACCGCCCGCCAACATGTGATCCTCTGGTTCGGTGAGCTGAACCGCCGCAAACTCTACCAGGACCTGGGCTACGCCACCATCCTGATGTATGCCGAAGCGCAGCTGGGCTGGAGCAAGAGCAAGACCTACGACTTCCTCAAGATCTGCCAGAAGCTGGACAAGCTGCCCCAGGTGAAGAAGGGCCTGGAAAGCGGCGAACTGGGCTATGCCAGCACCCGGAACATCGTGGCCGTGGCCACCCCGCGCAACGAGGGCCAGTGGGTCGACCTGGCCCGCAAGAAGCCCCACCGCGAGGTGAAAGCCGCCGTCAAGAAAGCCCGGCGCAAGGCCCGGGACCAGCAGCGGCAGCAGCCCTCCCTGCTGGACGAGGCCCCCACCCCACCCGCCCGGGTGATGCGGCGCGTCACCCTGGAAATGACCCCGACCCAGCTGGCGCGATACGAGGCCCTGTGGCAAAGGCTGCGCAAGCAGGGTGGGCTGCCCGGGGACCGCATCGAGGCCCTGCTCCTCTTGCTGGAGCGCCAGGCCTCGGTTCCCGCAAGAGAGCAACAGGCCGCCGCCAGGCAGCCGGGCGACGCGCAGCCGACCAACGCCCAGCCGGCGACCTCGCAAGCAGGCGATATCCTGCCGGGCGATACCCAGCCTGGGACCACTCCGCCACCTGCTCCACCGCCGGACACCAATCGCCCCCCTTCGGGCAGCCACCCCTCGGCCCAAATCCACCTCCTGCATTGCCCCGCCTGCGGCCGCACCACCACCCAGACCCGGCGGGGCGAACTGGAACTGCCGCCCGCCGAGGCGGAGCGCCACCTTTGCGACGCCGTCATCAGCCAGCCGGGCCGCCGCAACCGGGCCACCATTCCCCCGCGCATCAGGCAGCTGGTGCTGGAACGGAGCCGCTTTCGCTGCCAGGCCCCGGGCTGCGCCGGCACCCAATACCTGGAGGTGCACCACATCATCCCGCGCTCCCGGGGCGGCACCAACCACCCCGAAAACCTGCGGGTCCTGTGCAGCGCCTGCCACGCCCAGGCTCACCGCCACCCCGTTCGGAAGCACACCTTGGCGAAGGAATCGACTGAAAAGGGAGCCCGGGAGACCGGCGAGACCGGTCAGGCCAGGCCGCCTCCGGCGGCCGACCGCGGCCGGGGCGCGCGGCGCGGCTCCGATCGCCGACCCTGGTGAGCACGGTTCCCGGCACCCAACCAGGCCGCCCTGGACCGCCGCTGGGGAGGGGCAATGTTCGCCCCAGCCAAACATTGCCAGGGCCGCCGCCCGTGCATTATCATTCGGGGGTGCCGCCAAACGTTCTTCCACCCACCGACCAGGGGTCCCGATATGAGTGACATGAACAGCCTTGATGAGATCCTCGACTACGCCATCGACATGGAGCAGAAGGCCGTCGACCTGTACACGGAAATCGCCGAGCGGGCCCACAACGAGAACAACCGCATCATGTTCCTGTCCCTGGCCGACGAGGAACGCGGTCACAAGGCCAAGCTGGAGATGATCAAGAGCGGGAAGCTGGTGATGGGCGGCGAGGCCCCGGTGCAGGACCTGAAGATCGTCGACTACGCCAACGACATCGAACTGGGCGAGAAGCCCAGCTACCAGGACATCCTGCTGTTCGCCATGAAGCAGGAGAAGCAGGCCTACCGCATGTACATCGATCTGGCCAACTGCGCCGGCAGCGTGGAGGTCAAGGAGCTGTTCCTGAACCTGGCCCAGGAAGAAGCCAACCACAAGCTGCGCTTCGAGATCGAGTACGACGAACACGTGCTGCGGGAGAACTAGGCCTTCCTCGCGCGTCCGAAGAGGGCAAATGGAGTGAGCGCCGGCGCGCCCTGGATCGCTGGTGTGCCCTCCTCGCCCACACGCCAAAACAGCAAAGGCCCCGGTCATAGCGCCGGGGCCTTCGTCTTATCACGCCGGATTATCCGGGGGGGGTAACCTGCGCCGGTTTATCCCATCGGTTTATCCGGGCGGACTTTTCCCGCCGATTAATGCGGCCAATTTATTCCACCCATCAATCCCCCATCATCCGCAGTTGCATGCGCACTCCCTGGTTCTCGGGATCCAGCTCCAGGGCGTGCTGCAGGGCGCTGGCCGCCTCCGCTTTGCGCCCCTGCTCCAGGCACACCGAGCCCACCAGGGACCACAGCCCGGCATCGGCCAGCCCGCCGGCCTTGCCCTCTCCCAGCCGCCGCACCAGCTGCCGCGCCCGCCGGGAATCACCCAGCTGGCGATCCGCCTCCAGCAGCAGCGTCAAGCCCGCCACCGACCCGGCCTGCTCCTCGTCCGCCGCCACCAGCTCGCGCCCCTCGCGGGGCTGCCCGTTGCGGATCAGGGCCCGCGCCAGCTCCCGCTTGATGGGCCAGCTGTCCGGGCTGGCCGCCAGGCTCTCCTGCAATTCGGCGATGCGCCCCTGGGGATCGGCCTCGGCCCGCCACCGACCCTGGCTGTTGCCGCTCTGCTTGAACAGCGACTCCATCTCGCTGGCCTGCTGGTTGCGGGTGATGGCGTTCATGTCCTTCATCACCGCCTGCTGCACCTCCAGATCGCCCTGGCGCTCCAGGATGGGCAGGCTCTCCTCCAGCCGCTGCAGGGTGGAGGTGATGTCCCCCAGCAGGTAAAAAACATGCCCTTGCAGCACCAGCGCCTGACCGGCGTACTGCCCGGTGCGCTGGCAGATTTCCAGCTCTTCCAAGGCCCGGCCCGCCCGCTGGATGCGCTCCTGATCGCTCTGCGCGTTGCCCACCGCCCCCACCAGGCTGGCCGCGTAGGCCAGGCGGCTGCCCGCCAGATAGAAGCTGTCGTAGCCCAGCATGTAGGGCGCCTTGGTCTGGCGCCCCGTCAGCACGCCCAGGGGAATCTCGTAGGGCTTGTATACCATGTTGCGCACCCAGGGCCGGTTGATGCGCGCCGTGTTCCAGGCCCGGATGGCCTCGCCGCTGCGCCCGGTGGCCTCGTAGATGTAGCCGGCGTCGTTCCAGAAGCGCCAGGCGAAGGGATAGTGGTCGTCCATGCTGAAACTGCCGAAGGAATCGCGGGCCAGCTCCATGCGCCCCTCGCCCAACAGCACCAGCCCCCGGATCCAGTCGGCCAGGTAGCTGCTGGTGCCCACCTTCCAGTTCAGGGGGTCCAGCACCTCGGGCAGGAAATCGGTGGTCCGGAAGTTGGCGGGGAAGAAGCGCACCTGGCTGCGTTCCAGCCCGGCCGCCACTTCCTGGGCGCGCTCGGTGGCCCCGGTCTGGGCCGCCACCAGCCCCTGCAACAGCAGCAGTTCGGTGCTCTCGTCATTCAGCGGCCGGTCCAGTTCCCCGGCCTGCTCCAGGGCCAGCGCCGCCTCGGCGAAGCGCCCGCGGTTGCGCAGCAGCCAGGCCCGGTCCAGGGCCATGCGGAAGGCCACCTCGGCGTCCGTCCCCGCCGGCCGCGTGTCCAGAGCCGCCCCGGCCGCCGCCAGGTATTCCAGGGCGCGCTCCTCGTCCCCGGCGCAGGTGGCGAAGTAGCTCAGCAGATGCCAGGCCCGGTGGTTGCCCGGATCCAGCCCGCAGGCCGTGCGCAGCTTCTGCAGCATGTCGCCCAGCACGGTGGGGTCGCTCACCCAGTCGCCCCAGCCGCTGGCCAGGTTCTCGCGCAGGCGCTGCACCTTGCTGTGCACCCGCAGGTAGTACCGCTCCACGTAGGTCAGCTGGTCCAGGGCCGCTTCGCGCCGCCGCTGCCGCTCGGCCTCGGGCAGGGCCAGGAAGCTCTCCAGCCCCAGCGCCGGCAGCTTGTGGCGGTAGCGCAGGCAATCCTGGTAGATGCCCTTCTGCTCCAGCTTGAACTGGGAGCGATCCACCCAGCGATTGTCGTCGAAGGTGCGGTAGAAGCGGGCGTCCAGGGCCATCCACTGCCGCACCGTGCCCACATCCCGCATGGACTCGGCCACGTCCGGGGCCTGGGACCATGCGCTGCTCGCCATTCCCGCCGACACCGCCAGCCCCGCCTGCAGGACCACCAGCAGCGCCGTCCGCCGCACCAGCAGCAGGCCCGGCTGCACCTTCAGCCGTCCGAGCGGCAGCCCCGCCGTCCGCCGTAACCTCAGCACCACCGGCCGCCCAGCCGTCCGCCCCACCGTCAGCAACCACCCCAGCCGCCTCATCAAACCAGCCGGCCCCCGCCGGGCCGCCGTCCTCGAACCTTTCCCGGGTTGTTTCAATGTCCTTCCCCCTGTTAGATTGCAGACCAACCCATGACAATACGGACTCGATCCCCGAGGCGGCAACATGAACCTGCCCATCCAGGTGGCCCTGGTCACCGCGGCCTGGTGCTTCTTCCACAGCCTTTTCATCACCCATTTCTGGCGTGACACCCTGTGCCGCCTGGTGCCCGCCTGCGCCGCCTACAACCGCGTGGTCTACGTCCTGGCCAGCACCCTCAGCCTGGCCGCCTGGTACCTGTGGCTGCGCTCCCTGCCCGAAACCCTGGTCTGGGCCTGGCACGGCCCCTACCAGGTCATCCGCGTGCTGGGCCTGCTGGAAGCCGCCGTCCTGTTCTGGCTGGGCTCCCGGGCCTACGATGGCCGCGCCTTCCTGGGCCTGCGCCAGGTGGCCGACCACGCCGCCGGCCGCACCCCCGAGGCCCCGGCCTTCTCCCGGCGCGGAGTACTGGGGGTCATCCGCCATCCCTGGTACACCGGCACCCTGCTGCTGCTGGTCTGCGGCCTGGACTACACCGACCTCAATCTGGTCTGGCGGGGCGTCTTCCTCGTGTACACATTGGTGGGAACGGAACTGGAAGAGCGCAAGCTGCTGCGCGAGCTGGGCGACACCTACGCCCAGTACCGCCGCCAGGTGCCGCGCTTCTTCCCCTCCCTCAGCCCCCGGCGGCGCGGCTGATCCTGCCCGTTGTCCGCCGCCCGGCTTTGGGTTATGATGGCCAGCGGTCCTGAGGCGGGACCCGGCGGGCGGATGGGACCTGTGGCCGGGGCCAAATCATTGCGGATCGCGGATTTCTGGCTCATGCGGGGCTTCAGGCCCCATGAAGATCGGAGAGTGATGCTCAAGGAAAATTTCGTCCAGACCCTGGCCGGGGCCATGCGCCGGCACTGGGAAGTGCCCTGCTTCAGCGACGAGGGCCGCAACGAGACCCTGACCTATGGCGATGTGGCCCAGCGTGTTTTCCAGCTTCACCACCTCTTCGAGATGAGCGGCCTCGAGCGCGGCGACCGCGTGGCCCTGTGCGGGCGCAACAGCTCGGGCTGGGGCATCACCTACCTGGCGACCATCACCTACGGCGCCATCATCGTGCCCATCCTGCCCGACTTCACCGGCCCCGAGATCGAGCACATCGTGCGCCACAGCGAGGCCAGCCTGCTGGTAGCCTCCGACCCCATCTACGACTGCGTCAACGACGACAAGATGCCGTCCCTCAAGGCTATCCTGCGCATCCGTGACTTCGGCGTCTTCTTCTGCCCCGACGCCAAGCTCAAGGCCGCCCTAGCCGCCGCCCCCGCCGCGTTCGTCGCCGCCGGCAAAGACAAACTCGGGGCCGAAACCCTGGCCTTTCCCGAGGTGAGTAACGCCGACCTGGCCGCCATCGTCTACACCAGCGGCACCACCGGCTTCAGCAAGGGCGTCATGCTCAACGCCAACAGCCTCATGGCCAACGTGCGCTACTTCAACGACAACGTCGCCCTCACGCCGGGGGACAACATCGTCTCGTTCCTGCCCCTGGCCCACGCCTTCGGCTGCGCCTTCGACTTCCTGGCGCCCTTCGTGGCCGGCTGCCACATCACCTTCATCGAGAAGGTGCCCACGCCCAAGGTCCTGCTCAAGTGCTTCGCCGAGCTGCGCCCGGCCGTGGTCATGTCCGTCCCCCTGATCATCGAGAAGATCTACCGCAACAAGATCAAGCCGGTGCTGGAAACCCAGAAGATGCAGTTCATGCTCAAGGTGCCCGGCCTGCGCAACATCGTGTACAAGAAGATCCGCGACCAGATCTACAACGTCTTCGGCGGCAACTACAAGGAGATGGTCATCGGCGGCGCGGCCCTGAACCGCGACATCGAGGACTTCTTCCGCACCATCGGCCTGAACATCACCTGCGGCTACGGCATGACCGAATGCGGCCCCCTCATCAGCTACACCGTCCAGGCCGGGCAACCGCCCGTGGGCTGCGTGGGCAAGATCATCCCCTACCTGCAGTGCCGCATCGCCGACCCCGACCCCGTCACCGGCATCGGCGAGGTGCAGGTGCGCGGCGAGAACGTCATGCTGGGTTATTATCTGGACGAGGACGCCACCCGCGAGGCCATCGACCCCGAGGGCTGGCTCATGACCGGCGACCTGGGCCACCTGGACCAGGACGGGTTCCTGTACTTGACGGGCCGCTCCAAGAACATGATCCTCAGCTCGTCGGGGCAGAACATCTACCCCGAGGAGATCGAGTCCCAGCTCAACAACATGCCCTGCGTGGAGGAGAGCCTGGTCATCGACGCCGAGGGCAAGCTCATGGCCCTGGTCTACCCCGATCTGGAGTCGGTGGACCGGGCCTGCCTGCAGGGGCAGCAGGTGGAAGACATGATGGAACAGAACCGGCGCCGGCTGAACGAGAAGCTGCCGGGCTTCTGCCAGATCACCAAGCTGAAGGTGCTGTACCAGGAATTCGAGAAGACACCGACCAAGAAGATCAAGCGCCGGCTCTACCGGGCCTTGTCTTGATAACCCTCACGAGGAGATGACATGAAGATCAAGCAGAACCCGCAGGGCGAAGTCATGGTTCTGGAACTGGGCGGCAAGATCATGGGCGGCCCCGACCACGAGAAGTTCAAGGCCGAGGTCACCGCCGTGCTCGAGGAAGGTTTCAAGAACGTGGTCCTGGATTTCTCGGGCGTGCCCTGGATCAACTCCACCGGCCTGGGCATCGTCATCTCGGGCTTTCACAGCATCAAGACCGCCGGCGGCACCATGAAGGTGTGCTCGGTGAAGGAGCGGGTGCTGAGCATCTTCTACATTTCCCAGCTGGAAAACATCTTCGAGGTGTTCGAGACCCGGGACGAGGCCGTGGCCAGTTTCTGACCCTGCCTGCCGTCCAGCTTCATTTCAAGCGAGCTCCCCTCCCGATCCGGGGGGGGAGTTTTTCAACGGCACAGGTCTCTCAGGACTCCTCGATCCACCAGTTCTATGGCCCCCCGCCCCAGGCGCACGGCCCCCTGGCGCTCGAAGGCCTTCAGCAGGCGGCTGATCACCTCGCGGGCGGTGCCCAGATCCGCCGCCACCGTCTCGTGGGTCAGCTTCAGGGTGCTGCCCGCCTCGCCCCGGGCCAGCAGGTAGGCGGCCAGGCGGCAGTCCAGCCGCTGGAAGGCCACCTCTTCCACCAGGGCCATCATTCCCGAAACGCGGCCCGCCATGATCCCGAAGATGAAGGCCCGGACATCTTCCCGCCGGTTCATCCAGTCCAGGAAGGTGGCCCGGGAGAAGGCCACGGCGCTGACCCTTTCCTCGGCCACGGCGAAGGCCGGGCTTTGGCGCCCCGAAACCAGGCAAAGCACGTTGATGAGGCAGCATTCCCCCGGCACCACGTTGTACAGGGTGATTTCCCGCCCCTGGCTGCCGGCCGTGTAAACCCGCAACGAGCCCTCCCGCACCAGGGCGAATTGTTCCACCGCGGCACCGGGCATGAGGAACTGGCTGCCCGCCTCCAGCACCACGGACTGGCCACAGCGTGGTATCTGCTCCTGGATGAAGGCCGGCAGAGCTGGCCCGGGCTGATGGGATGGCATGGGTTTCTCCCCCCGAATATCTGTTTCAACAGAAAAATACCCCGCTGTGTGACTTCTGTCACTGTCAAACACGACCTTTTCGGTCATCTTTACACTCTCAATCCCATCGGTTCCATTTCTGGAGGCGAGAATGAGACCACACCCCGTGCGCTCCTATACCCGGACGCGGCAGCTGACTCTGCTGCTGAACCTGACCTGCCTGGCCCTGGTCCTGCTGGCGGCCGACCACGCCCGAGCGCTGCCCCGCTACACCGCCCGTTACGGCCAGAGCTGCACCCTGTGCCACACCAACCCCACCGGGGGCGGCATGCGCAACGCCTACGCCGGCCAGTACCTGGTGCCCAGGGAAATGGCGGCGCAGCCCGCGCCCGACCAGGTCAGCCAGACCTTCACGCCCCAGCTGACCCCCAACATCGCCGTGGGGGTGGACCTGCGCACCCTGGTCTACCAGGAAGAGGAGGGCTCGGGCGAGGTGGACGAGACCCGGCACGACGGCCGCCTGGGCCTGCTGGTGGCCCAGGAGCTCACCATGACGTTGCGGCGAGGGTTGAACCTGCGGGCCGCCTACACTCACCAGGATCCCTTTCGCCCGGGGATCCGGGGGCCCCGCCCCGCGACTGGATGAACCGAGAAAGAAACCCCTGACTGGAGGATGAATCGTGAAAAGAATGCTTCGCCCATATCCCGCTCTGCTGGCCCTGATCCTGCTGGCCCCATCCCTGGCCCTGGCCTATTCCAGCGCCCCGCCCAACGGGCGCACCGACGCCCCCGGCGAGGGCAACTGCACAGCCTGCCACTCCAGCTTTCCGCTGAACAGCGGCGCGGGCTCCCTGGCCGTCACCGACCTGGGCGGCTGGGAAGCCGGCCAGACCTACGACCTGACGGTGACCATGGCCGATCCCGACGCCAGCCGCTGGGGCTTCGAGCTGACCATCCTGGATGACGCCGGCAACAGCGCCGGCACCCTGCAGTCCGGCGGAGCCAGCACCCAGACTTCCACCTCGGGCAGCCGGGTGTACGGCAAGCAGACCTCTTCGGGCACCCAGACCGGCACCTCGGGCCAGGCCAGCTGGACCATGAGCTGGACGGCGCCCACGGGCCTGGAGGGCGATGTCACCATCTACCTGGCCGGCAACGCCGCCAACGGCAACGGCTCCACCCAGGGGGACCACATCTACACCAGCGCCATGGCCTGGCCGGCCGCCGGCGCCTCGGCCGTGCCCCTGGTGGCGGCCTCGGGAGCCGTGCTGGAGAGCAACTTCCCCAACCCCTTCAACCCCCGCACCACCATCGCCTTCGAGCTGGAGCGGGACCAGCACGCCCGGCTGGCCGTCTACTCCCTGGACGGCAAGCTGGTGCGCCGGCTCCTTGACGAATCCCGCCCCGCTGGACGGCACCAGGTGGTCTGGGACGGCAAGGACATGACAGGCAGCGCGGCAGCTTCCGGCATCTACCTCTACCAGCTGAACAGCGGGGGAGTCCGGCAAACCCGCACCATGACCCTCGTCCGCTGATCCTGGTCCGCGGATGAGATGGTCCGCGGATGAGATGGGCGGCCGGCCAGGACACCCTCCCCAGAGCCGGCCGCCCTTCTCCTTGCCGCCCATAAGGTGTTTCCCGTATACTGAGCCATGGAGAAACGGGGACGTATCCCCAATCGCGAGGGGGAAAAAATGAAAACAGTATTCGCCATTCTCATGGTCACCAGCCTGCTGTGCGCTCCCGGCGCCCTGGCCTTCCTGGACACCGTCACCGCACCGCCCCAGGCCGAGGCCGGCCATCCCGTGGCCATCACCATCACCGGCGGCATGCCCGACGGTTGCTGGGGTTTCCTGGGCCACGAAGTCGCCGTCGAGGGCACCACCCTCACCGTCACCCTGAACACCCTGTCGGACCCACCCGAAGGGGTGGTCTGCACCGCCGCCATCGTCGACTACCAGGATGCCCCGGAAATCACCTTCCCCGCCCCCGGGCAGTGGACCTTGCGGGTGGTGGAAAGGGCCGTCAACGTTCCCTATGGCTACCTGGACCAGTTCATCTGGGAGGGAGAGGTCACCGTCACCGGGGCCACCGCCGGCGAGTGGCTGTCCCTGGGGGCCCTCAAGACCCGCTACCGCTAGCGCAGCAGGCAACCCGGGAAAGCAAAGGGGCCGACCCACCCGGGCCGGCCCCTTCTTTTCATCCTGCGCAAAAGTTCAGCTGGATTCCTTGCGCCGGGCCATGGCCTCGCAAACGGAGTACCCGAACTGCTCGTACAGTCCATGGGCGTCGTCGGTGCGCAGCACGATCTGCCGGCACGGCTTGACGTCGGGATGCTCGTGCAGGCAGTCCATGAGGAACTTGCCCAGGCCCACGCCCCGGTAATCGCGGTGCACCATCACGTCGCACACCCAGGCGAAGGTGACCTTGTCCGTCACCGCGCGGGCGAATCCCACCTGCCGGTCCTCGCAATAGAGCCCCAGGCACACCGAGCCCTCCATGGCCGCGGCCATGGTCTCGCGGGAACGCTCGGGCGCCCAGTAGGATTGCTGCAGATCGGCCATGATGTAGAACATGTCCAAGCGTCCCGGATCGTCATCCACCACGTACTGTTCACGCGTCCATTTCATGAGTTTCCGTCTCCTAGAAATCGGCCAGTTTGGTCGCCCGGGGGAAGGGAATCACGTCCCTGATGTTCTTCATGCCCGTGGCGTAGTTCACGGCCCGGTCGAAGCCCAGCCCGAACCCGGCGTGGGGCACGGTGCCGTACTTGCGCAGATCCCGGTACCACCAGTACTCCTGCAGATCCAGGCCCATCTCGGTGATGCGCGCGTCCAGCACGTCCAGCCTTTCCTCGCGCTGGCTGCCGCCGATGATCTCGCCGATGCCGGGGGCCAGCACGTCCATGGCCGCCACCGTCTTGCCGTCGTCGTTCATGCGCATGTAGAAGGCCTTGATGTCCTTGGGGTAGTCCATGACCACCACCGGGCGCTTGCACAGTTCCTCGCACAGGTAGCGCTCGTGCTCGGACTGCAGGTCCATGCCCCAGCTCACGGGGAATTCGAACTTGCGCTCGGCCTTGAGCAGATGATCCACCGCCTCGGTGTAGGTCATGCGCTCGAAGCTGGTGTCCACGAAGCTTTCCAGGCGCGACACGGCGTCCTTCTGCACGTGCTGGGCGAAGAAGGCCATGTCGTCGGGATGCTCGTCCAGCACCGCCTTGAAGATGTAGCGCAGATAGGCCTCGGCCAGGTCGGCGTCTTCCCTGAGGTCGGCGAAGGCGATCTCGGGCTCGATCATCCAGAACTCGGCCAGGTGCCGGCTGGTGTTGCTGTTCTCGGCCCGGAAGGTGGGCCCGAAGGTGTAGACCCGGCTCATGGAGCAGCAGTAGGCCTCCACGTTCAGCTGCCCGCTAACCGTCAGGAAGGTCTCCTTGCCGAAGAAGTCCTGGCTGAAGTCGATGCTGCCCTGGTCGTCCAGGGGCGGGTTCATCAGGTCCAGGGTGCTGATGCGGAAGGCCTCCCCCGCGCCCTCGGCATCGCTGGTGGTGACGATGGGCGTGTGGATCCAGTAGAACTTGTTCTCGTGGAAAAAGCGATGGGTGGCCTGGGCCAGGCAGTTGCGCACCCGCGTCACGGCGCTGAAGGTGTTGGTGCGCGGCCGCATGTGGGCCACCTCGCGCAGGTACTCGAAGCTGTGGCGCTTGGGCTGCACGGGGTAGGTCTCGGGGTCGTCCACCCAGCCCACCACCTGCACCTGGGCGGCCTGGATCTCCACCGACTGGCCCTTGCCCTGGCTTTCCACCAGCTCGCCGGTGCAGATCACGGCGCAGCCGGTGCTGAGGCGGGCGATCTCGTCCTCGTAATTGGGCAGGCTGTTCTGGGCCACCACCTGGATGGGGTCGAAGCAGGTGCCGTCGTGCACCTGGATGAAGCTGAGGCCGGCCTTGGAATCGCGGCGGGTGCGCACCCAGCCCTTGACGGTGACGGTGTCCCCCACCTGGGCCTTGCCCGCCAGCAGGGTGGAGATCATTTCATGAGCCATGGTTCTTCCTCGTGTGGGAATGTCGGTTCCTGGTGAACTGAGGATTGGAAATGTAGCACCACCCGGCAGGAGAGACAACCGGGCAGCCGGGGCAAAGCCGTGAAGTCGGGCCGACGGCGTCCCGAACAAGAGGCCCGGCCACCGGTCAGCGAAGAAAGGACCGGCCCCCACCGGGCGACCCCGTCAGAGAGGCCGCTCCAGGGTCAGACCGGGATCCCGCCACACCAGCCAGCCCTGGCGCAACCAGCGGTCCGGCCGCGCGATGGCATACCCCCGCTCGGCCAGGGCGCTGCCCGCCGCCACGAACCAGGCCCGCGGCCCCCAGATGGCGCTGGCCCGGGTGTCCCGGGCGGCGGCCTTGAAATCCTCCACGAAGGCGTGAATGGGCTCGCCCTCCACCATGCGGTGAATGAATGTCTTGGGCAGGCGGGTCTGGAAGGTGTCGGGATCGAACTCGATCCCCAGGTTGGCCCCCAGCACCAGCCCCTCCAGCCGCCAGGATCGCTCATCCCCGGCGACCGTGGCCCTTTCCTCCTGCCGCAACAGGTTGGCCGTCCACACCCGGCCGAAGGGATCGCTGGTGCCCTCCACCAGCAGGCCGCCGGGCAGGATGTGGCTCATGATCTGATCCAGGGCCGGCAGGGCCTCGGCCTCCTCGTACTGGCGCAGCACGTTGAAAGCCCGCACCAGGCGCACGGTCTCGGGGCCGTCGGGAGTGGAACGCAGGGGCAGGTTGAAGCCCCCCAGGCGGAAATGGGTGAGCCGGTCGGCGAAGGGCTGGGCGCGCTCCACCCGCTCGGGGTCGATCTCCACGCCCAGCACGGGCAGGGTGGCATTCAGGCGGCGCAAACGGCGGGCGCTTTCCAGGGCGGTGTCGGGCTCGGCCCCGTAGCCCAGGTCCACGAACAGGGCCCGGGCGAAATCCCCGTCGGCCCGGCCGATGAGGGCGGGATCGTAGGCCGCGCAGAAGTGATCCACCCGGCGCAGGCGGTTGGGAGCGGTCTTGCCGCGGGTGACCAGCCCCGCGGGCCGGCTGGTATGTGGGATACGGTTCTGCATGTCCTCAGGTGCTTGGTTCGGCATTCCCGCCGGCTGGTTGACCCTGACAGCCGCCCAATATGCTAAAAGGGGACAAATCCTGCCAATTTTACCTATAGATTACCCGCCCGCCGCCCGAAACCCCTTGACAAGACAAACCTAGCAAAATACTGGGAAGACCCGCGCCCGAGGGGGATATTGTCGTTTAGAGCCATGTTACTGAGCGGAGGGGCCACCATCTGCGTCATGCTTGTCGCCTTGCTGGCCATGACCTTCTACAGTTACCACGGACTGGAAAGCGGATTCGGCGAGATCATTCAGGACGCCGCCACGGGGGTTGAGAACTCCACGGTGACGGTGACCCGGGTGGCCGCCGCCGGCGGCAGCCTGTAACCGGCCTTTCCGCCCAATTGAACCCCCTGGCCCGGCCCGCGTTCAGGGGGTTTGCTCTTTACCCCTCAAATACTGTATAATTAATCAAGAAATTCTCAGGTTTGCCCGACCCTGAAAACCCGCCCGGCAGCCACCTCGTGATGGCCGGGCTCGCTCAACGGAGGCCACCCTCTTGTCCCGTCGCTCACTCGCCCTCGCCCTGGGCCTGATCCTGACCCTGTCGACCCTCTGTTTCCGGAGTGAAGCCACCGGCGCCCTGGCGCGCCAGGTGCCGGCCAAGAATCAGGTGCTGGACCGACAAACCGCCGCCCCCAGCGGCCGGCTGGTCATCAAGTTCCGCGATGATTCCGGGCTGATCATGGGGCCGGAGGGCCTGGCCGGCGCCGACGCCCCCACCCGCACCCGGGTGCAGGCCCTGGTGGCCGACAAGGCCGGGGCCCCGCGGCTGCAGCGGCACTTCAGCCAGGACTTCCAGGAGCTGGCCGCCCTGCGGCAAGTGGCCCGGGACAAGGCCCACCGCTCCCTGCCCGACCTGAACACCTACGCCGCGCTGGACCTGTCCGACCGCGGCCTGGACCGCCCGGCCCTGCTGGACATCCTGAAGACCGTGCTGGCCGACCCCGCCGTGGAAACGGCCTTCCTGGAGCCGGTGGCCGTGCCCGCCGCCCTGGGCTTCGACGCCTTCACGGGGAAATACACCCGTCCCCGGGTAGAGGAAGCGGCCCCCGCCCTCGCCGACCCGGACAAGGATCCCGACACCACCAGCGACTACACCGGCTACCAGGGCTACCTTGGCGCCCCGCCCGAGGGGGTCAACGCCCTGGCCGCCGCCTCCACTGCCGGGGCCCTGGGCAGCGGAGTCAGCCTGGTGGACGTGGAGCTGGGCTGGCGCCTCAGCCACGAGGATCTGCCCGCCGCCTTCCTGGCCGCCGGCAACACCAGCAGCAACCTCGACAACCGCAACCACGGCACCGCCGTGCTGGGCGAAATCGTCGGGCAGGACAACGGCTACGGTGTGCGCGGCATCGCCCCGGCCACCACCGTCGGCGTGTCGTCGGCCTACTCCCAGACCGTGTCCAGCAGCCTGCTGACGGCCTGGGCCGCCCTGGATCCGGGCGACGTGATCCTCATCGAGCTGCACGCCCCCGGCCCCAACGCCACCGGCGAGGGGCAAGAGGGCTACGTGCCCATGGAGTACTGGCAGGACATCTTCGACGTCATCCAGACCATCACCGCCGCCGGCGGGGTCATCGTCGAGGCCGCGGGCAACGGCGGTGAGAACCTGGATGACCCCGTCTACAACGACCTCTTCGACCGGGAATACCGGGACAGCGGCGCCATCATGTGCGGCGCCGCCACCGCGGCCGGCGCCCCCTACAGCTGGTCCAACCACGGCACCCGCGTGGACCTGAACGGCTGGGGCGGCAACGTGGCCACCTGCGGCTACGGCGACCTGCAGAGCACCAGCGAGGACGAGTACTACACCCGCTACTTCAGCGGCACCAGCAGCGCCTCGCCCATCGTCACCGGAGCCGTGGTGGCCCTGCAGGGCATGGCCCAGGCCAACTACGCCCTCTCCCTGGAAGCCCTGACCATCCGCGAGCTGCTGGTAAGCACCGGCACGCCCCAGCTGGCCGGCATCCTGGTGGGCCCGCGCCCCGACATCATGGCCGCCTACCAGAACCTGGAGTGGGGCCTGGGCGAGATCAGCGGCGTGGTGACCGACGCCGACACGGGGCTGCCCGTGGCGGGAGTGGATATCTCCGTCACCGACACCCACCACCGCACCGTGACCGACGAGCAGGGCGCCTACGCTTTGGTGCTGCCCGTGGGCTCCCAGGAGCTGAACTTCAGCCAGTTCTTCTACCAGGACGGCGTGGGCACCGGGACCATCGTCTTCGACAGCCCCGCCACCCTGGATCTGGCCTTGGCCCCCTGGCCCACGGTGGACGTCCATTCGGTGGTGAGCACCGCCGCGGGCGACGGGGCCACGGCGGCCCGCCTGACGGTGCTGAACGCCCCCCTGGTGGCCGACGAACAATTGCTCCTGGCGGGGGTCCCCATCGGCCGGCCCCTGCAGCTGCTGTACGACAACCAGCCCGGCCACGGGGCGGTGTTCATGGAGCTGACTCCCGAGGCCACCCCCGGCGGCGACCCGTACATCTTCCCTGTTCTGCCCCCCGTCACCTACGACTTCGAGCACTGGTGGTACAACTTCACCGCCCTGAGCGACGCCTGGGTGTGGGGCACCCCCACCTCGCCCGTTCCCTTCAGCGGGATCAGTTGCTGGGGCGTGGGCCTGAACGCCGAGTATCCCGACAACGGGTACGACCTGCTGACCTCCCCCGACCTGAACCTGGCGGGCCACGAGCAGACCCTGCTGTCGTTCCACTTCTGGTGCGACATGGAGGACGGCATGGACGGGGTGCAGCTGCAGATCCGCAGCACCAACAACAACTGGATCACCCTGGCGCCCCTGGGGGGCTACAGCCACGAGCGCGTGCAGGCCCTGGGCAACCAGCCCGGCTGGTCCGGCAACAGCGGCGGCTGGCAGGGCGCGGTGTTCGACATCTCGGAGTACACCGAGTTGCTGGTGGCCTACCGGTTCAAGTTCGCGTCCGACCTGACGGTCAAGGGCGCGGGGTTCTACCTGGACGACATCGCCATCGACCACGGCGACAACGTGAGCGGCCTGCCCGGCGACGATCCGCTGCCCGCAGCGACCCGGGCGGCCCTGAGCGCCCACCCCAATCCCTTCAACCCCACCACCACCATCGACTGGGAGATTTCCCGACCCGGGTCCATGCAGGTGCGGGTGTACGACGCCCGGGGCCGGCTGGTGCGGGAACTGCTGGACCAGGTGAGTGAAACCACCCGGGGCCGGGTGGTGTGGGACGGACGGGACGCCCTGGGCCGCAGCGCCGCCAGCGGCGCCTATCTGGTGCAGGTGCGCGACAGCGCCGGGCAGCAAAGCACCCGCGCCGTGACCCTGCTCAAGTAGGGGCGGGGAAAATCAGGTGGTGGCCGCGGCCCCCGACATCTCCTGCAACATCTCCTGCAGGTTCCAGCGGGCGTCCTCGTTTTGCGGGTCCCGCTGCAACAGGGTCCGGAGCACCTGAACGGCCTCTTGCCGGGCCCCGTCCCCCTCGGTCTGCCAAAGGGCGCAGGCCAAATTGTTGGCCGCCAGGGAACTGGCCGGGTTGCGCTCCAGCACCGCCCGGAAGATGCGCACCGCCTTCTGCCCCCGGCCCTTGCCGAAGAACGCCTCGCCCAGCTGGATCCAGCGCGCCTCTTCCCAGGCCGGCAGGGGGTGCACCGTCACTCCCGGCCCCTCGGGCAGGGGATGAAAGTGCAGCGGGGGCATGTAGCCCAGCATCAGCAGTTGTTCCAGGTTCAGCGTGTTCACCCCGCCCGTGGCGCCGGGCAGGTTCCACTTGCGCCGGAAGATGCGCTGCTTCTCGTCGATCTGCCGGGCGTAATCCACCTTCCCGTCCACGAAGCTGCGGCTGCCGAAGTGGTGCACGAAGCTGTCCAGGGCCACCACCGCGTTGAAGCCCGCCAGCACCGTGCGCAGGCAGAAATCCGTGTCCTCGTAATTGCCCTGGCCGAAGCCCTCGTCCAGGCCGCCGATGCGTTCCAGCAGGCCCTTCTTGATGAGCATGCAGAAGCCCACCACCATGAGGGCCGGGCGGATCTGCCCGGCGTGCTCGGCCCCGCGCCGGGCGGCGAATTCCGCCAGCCCCTCCAGAGAGTCCTGGTCGTAATCCACCGCCGGCAGCTTCTGGTCCCCGGAGATGCTGTTGGTCACGGGGCCCACCACGCCCACCTTGTCGTCCGCCTCGGCCGCCGCCACCAGGGCGTCCAGCCAGCCCTCGGTCACCACCGTGTCGCTGTTCAGCAGGCACACGTGATGGCCGCGGGAGGCGGCGATGCCCACGTTGTTGCCCGCCGCGAAGCCCAGGTTGCGCCCGTTGCGGATGACCTTGACCTGGGGATGCCCCCGTTCCAGGTCGGCCAGGTAGTCCAGGGTGTCCTGGCGCGAACCGTTGTCCACGAAGATGAGCTCGTGCCGCGGGTCCGTGTGGCGCAGCAGGGAGCGGGCGCAGCGGCGGGTGTATTCCAGGGCGTTCCAGGTCAGCACGATGACCGACACCACCGGCCCCTCGTCCCCCTCGGTGCGCTTCAGGGCCAGCTGCGGCGTCACGTAGGAGCGGATGCGGTTCTCCCCCGTGCTCTCGAAATCCTCGCCGCCCTTGTGAATGAAATCGGGGCGGGCCACGCCCTTCCAGATCTCGTTGAAGCGGCGGATGTTCTCGTCGGTTCGGGTCCAGCGCTCGGCGCCGCTCTGGGATTCGTAGTGGTAGATGACGCTCTCGGGGCGATACACCACCTTCCAGCCCAGCTGCCCCGCCTTCAGGCACAGATCCACGTCCTCGTTGCCGTTCCAGTAGCCCTCGTCGAAGCCGCCGCAGGCCGCCAGCACCTCGGGGCGGATGAGCAGGCAGGCCCCCGTGACGATCTGCTGGTACTGGGGTCGCCCGGTGTTGCCGGCGCTGGTGGGCTTGCGGTAGCCCAGGTGAATGCCGCCGATGGTGCCTGCCGGGTCATCGAACTGGACCAAGGCCACACCCCCGTGCTGGACGGTGTTGTCGGCGAACAGCAGCTTGGCCCCCGCGATGCCCACCTCGGGATCGCGATCCAGGGTGTCCACCATGGGGTCCAGCCAGTTCTCCAGCGCCTCCATGTCGTTGTTCAGGAAAAGGATGTAGCGCCCGCGAGCCGCCGCCGCCCCCACGTTGCAGCCCCGGGAAAAGCCCAGGTTCTCGGGATTGACCACCAGCCGCAGGCGCCCCTGGGCCTCCTGCTGCGCCAGCCATTGCCGTGAGCCGTCGCTGGAGCCGTTGTCCACCACGATGATCTCGAAGGTGGCCGCGGCCCCCTGTTTCAGCAGGGAATCCACGCACACCCGGGTCAATTCCAGCTTGTTGAAAACGGGGATGACCACGGACACGTCCGGGCCGGGAGTGCTGGGGGCAGCAGACATGAAATCACCCTATCCTGGCCGGAATTCGGCCAACCGAAAGGAATAAAAGGAGCTTATAGCTATCCGGGGCAAAACCATGCAAGGTTCGTGCACAGGGATCTTGACGCGCCCGGAAGCAGCCCCTATCCTGCCCGAAATCCTTTAACCGCGGCCCGTGAGCCCGAAAGGAAAACCTTGCTCCAGCGTGAGAAAATGGGCCCCCAGGCCCCTGCAGAAAGCCAAGTTCCGGCCCCCGGCCGGAGCCGGCGCGTGGACCCCGACACCGACTCCGGTGTGCGGGGTATTTTTTTGTCCTGATTGAGGGTTTTCCCCCCTTCGCCCGGCCCGGCGGGCGGAATCCTTTAAGTCGGTGTCCGTGAACACCGGAAGGAGATCAGCCATGATGAACCTCGCAGCCTCCCCCGACACCGTTGCCCCCCGCCTGCAATCGGCCATGTTCCAGTACCCGGGACGGCCCCTGCCCCTGGCCCGCCGCCTGGCCGTGCACAACCGGGTGAGCGGGTGCATCCGCGCCTTCATGACCGAGCGCGGCTTCAACGAGGTGCCCGTGCCCGCCGTCTCCGCAGCCACCGGCACCTGGGAAGCCACCTCGCGCTTCTACCTGGACAGCATGATCGCCCGGGACTTTCCCGCCGTGTGGTGCGAGAGCGACGCCGTGCCCCAGCCCGGCGAGCCCCTGGACATGCGGCTGGCCGGCTTCAAGCGGGTGGAGGCCGAGATGGCCGGCCTGGACCTGGACCGGCTGTGCGACCTGATGGAGGCTCTGCTGCGCTCGGTGGCCTCCGGCGTGAGCGCCGACCTGCTGGGCGGCCGGCAGGTCACCCGCCTGGACCGCATGATCACCCTGGAGCACACCCGCCTGACCTACCGCGAGGCCCTGGACATCCTGAACAACCGCGGCTGGTCCCTGGAGTTCGGCCAGCGCCTGGACGCCGAGGCCGAGGCCTCCCTGTGCCGCTTCTGCAACAACCTTCCGGTGCTCATGACCAACCTGCCGGCGGGCAACCGCTTCTTCACCACCCGCCTGGACGACGCCGACCCGGCCACCACCCTGAGCGCCGACTACATCCTGCCCTACGGCGGGCGCACCTTCGACGGCGCCGTGCGCGAGACCGACCCGCTGCGCATGCAGCAGCGCATCGACGAGGACCCGCGGCCCAACTCCTCCTTCGCCAGCTACCTGGCCCTGTTCACCGCCCGGCCCCGCGACCGCGCCGGCTTCGGCCTGGGCATGGCCCAGCTGCTGCAGCATCTCATGGGCGTGCCCCACATCACCGACGCCGTCATTCACCCCCTGGTCACCTCCGGCCTGATGGCCAACACCCGCAGCGGAGAGGTTTGATGGAAGCCTGCATTGCTCTGGAGAGCGGACTGGTCCTGCCCGGCGTCCTGCTGGGCGCCCCCCTGCCCGCCGGTGGCGAGGTGGTTTTCCACACCGGCATGACGGGCTACCAGGAGATCCTCACCGACCCCAGCTACGCGGGGCAGATCGTGGTCTTCACCGCCAGCCACATCGGCAACTACGGCATCCACCAGGCCGACCACGAATCCAGCCGCATCCACCCGGCGGGGGTCATCGTGCGCGACTTCTGCCGCCGCACCTTCCACCGCCGCAGCGAACACGGGCTGGACCGGGTGCTGCGCCAGGCCCAGGTGCCGGCCCTGGCCGAGGTGGACACCCGCGCCCTGACCACGGCCATCCGCGAGCACGGCACCTGCCGCGGCTGGATCGGCACCGGCGACCCCGTCAAGCTGGTGGAGAAGGCCCGCCGCGTGATCCCCATGGCCGACACCGACTGGGTCAGCCGGGTGACCACCCCCGCGCCCCGGCTGCACGGGCGCATACCCGACCGCGTGGATCCCTACGAGGTGGTGGTGCTGGATTGCGGCGTCAAGAAGAGCATCCTGGACCGGCTGGTGGACGAGGGCTGCCGCGTGCGCATCTATCCCGCCCACACCCCCGCCGCCGAGCTGCTGGCCGCCCCCACCGAGGGCGTCTTCCTGAGCAACGGCCCCGGCGATCCCGCCTCTCATCCCCGGCTGGTGCAGACCATCGCCCAGCTGCTGGACGCGGATGTGCCCCTGTTCGGCATCTGCCTGGGCCACCAGCTGCTGGCCCGCGCCCTGGGGGCCGAGACGGTGAAGCTGCCCTTCGGCCATCACGGCGCCAACCACCCGGTGTGCCGCCTGGATGAGGACGGCCGCCCCCTGGGCCGCGTGGAGATCACCAGCCAGAACCACAACTACGCCGTGCCGCTGGACAGCCTGGATCCGGGCCGCGCCCGCGTCACCCACCTCAGCCTGAACGACGACAGCGTGGAAGGGCTGGAGGCCGTGGGCCACCCCGCCTACTCGGTGCAGTACCACCCCGAAGCCGCCCCCGGTCCCAGCGACAGCCTGTACCTGTTCCACCGTTTTCGCCGGGAGATGTCGGCCCGCCGCCAGGCCGGCGCCGCAGACGCAGCCGCCGCCACCGCCCGCCCCCAACCCCGGGAGATGAGAAAGAATGCCGCCACAGGTTGACCCCGCCTTCGGCCGGGGCCCCCGCCGCGATCTGCGCAGCATCATGGTGCTGGGCTCGGGCCCCATCGTCATCGGCCAGGCCAGCGAGTTCGACTACTCGGGCACCCAGGCCATCAAGGCTCTCAGGCAGGAGGGCTACCGCATCATCCTGGTGAACAGCAATCCCGCCACCATCATGACCGACCCCGAGCTGGCCGACGCCACCTACATCGAGCCCCTGACGGTGGGCATGGTCGAGCGCGTCATCGCCACCGAGATGCCCGACGCCCTGCTGCCCACGGTGGGCGGACAGACGGCCCTGAACCTGGCCCTGGAGCTGGCCGAGGCCGGCGTCCTGGAGCGCCACGGGGTGGAGCTCATCGGGGCCAGCGTCCAGTCGGTGCGCCTGGCCGAGGATCGCGAGCTGTTCAAGCAGGCCATGTCCGCCATCGGCCTGGAAACGCCGCGCAGCCTGTTGCTGACGGGCCTGGACCAGGTGGAAGGGGCCATGACCGAGATCCCCTTCCCCATGATCCTGCGGGCCAGCTTCACCCTGGGCGGCGCCGGCAGCGGCGTGGCCCACGACGAGGACGAGCTGCGCGAGATCCTGCGCGAGGGTCTGAACGCCTCCCCCGTGGGCAGCGTGCTGGTGGAAGAGTCGGTGCTGGGCTGGAAGGAATACGAGCTGGAGGTGATCCGCGACCGGGCCGGCAACGGCATCGTGGTGTGCAGCATCGAGAACTTCGACGCCATGGGCGTGCACACCGGCGACAGCGTGACCGTGGCCCCGGCCCAGACCCTGACCGACCGCGAGTACCAGCGCCTGCGGGACGAGAGCCTGAAGGTGCTGGACGCGGTGGGCGTGGTCACCGGCGGCAGCAACGTGCAGTTCGCCGTGGATCCGGAAACGGGGCGCACCCTGGTCATCGAGATGAACCCCCGCGTCAGCCGCAGCAGCGCCCTGGCCAGCAAGGCCACGGGCTATCCCATCGCCAAGGTGGCCGCCCTGCTGGCGGCGGGTTACACCCTGCCCGAGCTGCCCAACGAGATCACCGGCTGCAGCAGCGCCTGCTTCGAGCCCAGCATCGACTACACCGTGGTCAAGGTGCCGCGCTGGTCCTTCGAGAAGTTCCCCGGCACCCCCGAGAAGCTGGGCACCAGCATGCAGTCGGTGGGCGAGGTCATGGCCATGGGCCGCACCTTCCGCGAGGCGCTGCAGAAGGCCATGCGCAGCCTGGAGCTGGGCTTCGACGGCTGGGAAAGCCAGTCCAGCGAGCGCTCCTTCGCCCAGTTGAAGGCCGACCTGGCCGTGCCCCGCCCGGGCCGCCTGACCGATCTGCACGAGGCCTTCCGCCGGGGCATGTCCCCCGAACGCCTGCACCGCCTGACGGGCATCGACCCCTGGTTCCTGGACAACCTGGGCCGGCTCATGGAGGTGGAGGGCCGACTGCGCGGCTTCCGCCTGGACGAGCTGCCCCTGGAACTGCTGGCCGAGGCCAAGCGCGAGGGCTTCAGCGACCGGCGCATCGCCCGGCTGCTGCAGTGGGACCGCAGCTTCCCCGGCAACGACGCCCCCACCGCCGGCCTGGAACAGCGCACCGCCATGGTGCGGGCTGCCCGGCGCGCCCAGGGCCTGTACCCCGTGTTCAGGCGGGTGGACACCTGCGCCGGCGAGTTCGCCGCCGAGACGCCCTACCTGTACAGCACCTGGGAACACGGCCCCTGCGAGAGCCGGCCCACCAGCGCGGACAAGGTCATGGTGCTGGGCGGCGGGCCCAACCGCATCGGCCAGGGCATCGAGTTCGACACCTGCTGCTGCCACGCCGTGCAGGCCATCCGCGCCGCCGGCCGCGAGGCCATCCTGGTCAACTGCAACCCCGAGACGGTGAGCACCGACTACGACCTTTCCGATCGCCTGTACTTCGAGCCGCTGCGCTTCGAGGAGGTCATGCACATCGTCGAGGTGGAGAAGCCGGCCGGCGTCATCGTCACCCTGGGCGGGCAGACTCCGCTGAACCTGGCGCGCCAGTTACACGAGGCCGGCGTGCCCCTGCTGGGCACCGGCGTCGAGGCCATCGACCGCGCCGAGGATCGCGACCGCTGCAGCGAGTTGCTGAACGACCTGGCCATTCCCGCGCCCCGACACGGCACCGCCAAAAACGTGGAAGAAGCTGTAGCATCCGCGGAACGCATCGGCTACCCTGTGATGGTCCGGCCCAGCTATGTGCTGGGCGGCCGCGCCATGCGCGTGGTCTACGATTCGGATGAACTGCGGCTGTACTTCGAGGAGGCTGTGAAGGTCAGTGGCGAGCACCCTGTCCTGATCGATCAGTTCCTCGAAGACGCCGTGGAATTCGATGTGGACGCCGTGTGCGACGGCCAGCAGGTCGTCATCGGCGGCATCCTGCAACACATCGAAGAGGCCGGCATCCACAGCGGCGACAGCTTCGCCGTGCTTCCCCCCTTCAAGACCACCGCAGACGAGATCCGCACCCTGCGCGATTACACCTGGCGCATCGCCCTGGAGCTGGGCGTGGTGGGCTTGTTGAACATCCAGTTCGCCAGCTACCGCGGCATGGTTTACGTGCTGGAAATCAACCCCCGCGCCTCGCGCACCGTGCCCTTCCTGGAAAAGGCCACCGGCCTGGACCTGGCCCGCGTGGCCACCCGCTGCATGATGGGGCTTTCCCTGGCGCAGCAGGGCGTGGTGGAGGCGCCGGCCCCCGCGCTGGTGCACGTCAAGGGCCCCGTGTTTCCCTTCCGCCGCTTCCCCCTGACCGACCACCTGCTGGGCCCCGAGATGAAGAGCACCGGCGAGGTCATGGGCAGCGGCCGCGACTTCGGCGAGGCCTTCGCCCGCGCCCAGCTGGCCACGGGCCAGGGCCTGCCGGCGACGGGCACGGTGTTCGTGAGCGTCAACGACAACGACAAGGACGAGGCCCTGCCCATCGCCCGCGAACTGCACGAGCTGGGGTTTGCGCTGCTGGCCACCGGCGGTACGGCGCGCTACCTGCAGCAGGCCGGCCTGCCCGCCGCGGTCATCGCCAAGGTGGGCGAGGGCACGCCCCACATCGGCCAGGCCATTCGCGACGGGCAGGTGCAGATGGTCATCAACACCCCGCTGGGCAAGCAGAGCCGCTTCGACGAGAGCGCCATCCGGCGCGAGGCGCGGGCCCTGGACATTCCCTGCATCACCACCCTGTCCGGCGGGCGGGCCGCCGTGGACGGCATCCGCGCCCTGCGGCACGGCCTGGATGGTGTGCAGGCCTTGCAGGTGAGGCAAGCCCGGGCGTAAGGACGGACGGGCTGCCGACTACTCCTTGACCAGGTCGGCGACCAGCGCCTGGTAGGGCGAATCGGCGGTCAGGCCGAAGCTGACCACTCCTTCTTCGGGTGAACACGCTCCGAACTCGCTGGTGAAGCCGGCCACCCAGATGGCCAGCAGCTGGTTGGTGGCGTAGTCGTACAGGGCGATGTCGTCCGGCGAGACCCGCAAACCGTAGCGTTGTCCCCGGTAGGGTTGCTGCCCGATGAAGTGTTCTTCCCAGGTGCTGGACACGGCGTTCTCGTGGTCGTCGGCGGGGCTCAGCAGATAGACGGGAAAGCTGTCGGCCCGCACCGTGAAGACCTGTCCGCCGCCGGTCCGGCCCGGCGGCACGATGCCGCAGCGCCGGTTCCGGTTCCAGCTCTCGTGCAAGCCGTCGGAAAGCCAGACAGGCATGCGGCCCAGGCCTTGCCCGTTGAGCTTGCCCATGGTACCCAGCACATCGTCCACCGACAGCCCGCTCACGAATTCCAGCGAACCGGACAGGCGCTCGTTCAGCTCCAGCACTCCCGGCCAGCCAAGCTCCCGGCGCATCAACTCGCACACCATGGCGCCCAGGGGATAGGTGGCGTCGGCCCCGCCCGGCACCTCGTGAAAGCCCCGCTGCGTCAGGGCCCGGTGCCAGTCCATGGGCTGCATGCTCTGGCTCAGCCACCCCATGAACAGGACCACCTCCGGAGCCCTCCCCGAGCGCCCACCCAGCAGGGTGGCCAGTCCTTCCTGGATCAGAGGCAGGGTCTGGGCCGGTGGATCGTCCTGTGCGGCATACACCAGCAGGTGCACCAGTTCGTGGAAGTGGGGAAAATGCGAGCTGATGACGGCCCGGCCCGCCAGGTCGGCCATGCCCTTGGTGGGGTAGCCCGTCACCTGCTGTACGGTGGCGTCGTCGCACAGGTAATAATCGAGGTGCAGGTCGGCAGTGGCGAACTCCACGATCTGCGCCACCTCCCTGGTGAAGCTGTCCAGCGCCGCGCAGGCCACCGGGTCGGGCCTCAGACCCGGCTGATGGTGGATGGTGAAGTGCTCGGTTTCCACCACCGGCCAGTCGTGACCGGCGGCGAGGATGGCCTCGGTCTGGCGCCGGGCCTCCTGTTGCAGGTCGGCCGCAGGGTCGGCCAGGGCGGCAGATGTCCAGGATAGAAGAACCAAGCTCAACAGGAAAACACGCACGAGCTTCACCTTTTGCCGGGGAACAGGAGTTCTGTCGTGATCGACCAGAATAATTCCGCAAGGATTCCGGGAGTATACCACAGGCCCGGAGGCTGATTCCCGCTTTCGTTCCCCGTGCCTGCACGTTATCTTTGCCGTCCAATCTATTGGCTCAATTATCGAGCCAGGGGGAAACTCAAGAACTGCATCCAGGGGGGGAACATCATGAGATCCATTTCCAGCTCATTGTTCCGGGGGATCATTCTGGCGGTCTTGCTGTCCGCATCCGCGCTGGCCGTCGAAACCGAGATCACCGCCGGCCCGGGGGTTCTGATCCATCACTTTGGCAACGAGATCGGCCTGATGGCCGGCCTCGGACTCCAGAAATCCGTCACGCCGAAGACCGATATCGGGTTTATCCTGGGCGGCCAGATCTTCAATTACAGAAACTCGACCGGGGTTTCCGCTTCTCTCCAGTTGCGCCAGGAACTGAATGATCGTCTCGGTCTCTTGTTGGGAGTGGGCGGCCTGTTTGCCCAGTCGCTACAGTATTATTCCGGCGACTGGGATGGTTATTTCTACCCCACGGCGGGAATCACTTACAAGCTAAATGCTTCCACCCTGGAGGCTCGCTACAGCTTCGGGGACAAGGATGCCCTCTTCTACGACTACGACACCGTGTGCGTGGGGTTGAGGATCCCCGTCACCAAGCTCCAAGAGCAGAGCTCGGCAGGTTCCGAATCCGGTGGGTCCTCGGCTCGGGAGCAAGACCTCCGTTAAAGAAGCCTCTTCTTCGGGGCGTGTGGGCAGGGAGCAACAGCTTCAACTCCACACGCCCTGCTTCAGCAATTGCTTCTCGGCGGCCTCGGCCCAGCCCCGGTTGGCCGCCGGACTGGCCGGACTGGGGTGCAGCACCGTGCCGATGTTGGTTGGCCGGTGGCCTTCTGTCTGCGGCGCCTTCTTGCCGAACAGCGCGTCCAGCTTCTTGCGCGCGAAGCCGCCCACTCCCACCACCCACTCGGGCCGGTATATATCGACCAGGGCCAGCAGGCGCTCATCGCAGGCCGCGAACAGGGGCGCCGCCTCGGCCACGGGCAGCTTGTCCGGGGTGAAGTTCTTGCCGCTTTCTTCCATGAACACCAGGGGGCAGTAGTTCAGGACCACGTGCTCCGCGAAGAACCCGGCCGGTCCCCCGAAACGTTCCAGGAAAAATCCCCACAGACGGCGGCCGCTGACCTCGCTGCGCTGGGTGGCCAACCCGGTCACCGGGCGCTTGGGATGTTCGCCGGCCGGCCGGCCCACCGTCCCGCTGATGCCCAGGGGCCCCGTGACGGCCGCCACCTCGCCGAAGGGCACCCCCGTCTGGGCCATGCCCCAGGGTCCGGGGTTCATGCCCAGCAAAAGCACCCGGCGGGTGGTGCCCCCCCACTTCTCCACGTAGCAGCGGTGGGTTTCCCAGGCATACTCCAGGGGATTGTAGACGTGGGTGACGGGCGGGGAAAAGGTCAGGTCGGCCACCCGGTCCCGCAAACGGGCGGTCCGGGCCAGAACCCGGCTCGCGAGGTCGTTTTTGGCTGCGTTCAAGGTGTTTCCTTCGGTCTCGGGGTGGTGTCGTGTGCCCTGGAACCATATCACCCCATCCCCCCCCCGCAACCATTTGGTTGTGCCCCGAAGATTGTTTCTGGGCATGGAGGAGGGTAAACAGGGGCGTTCAGGCCCCAAAACGACTCACCGGACGGCAAATTTACACATAAATCCTCAGACCTGACCCCCCAGAAACAATCTTCTGGGCACAACTATTGACTTCCCCGAGCCCTGGTATATATTTCCCCTGGAAATGTTTCGTGTAGAAACTTTTCCCCCAAAAACCATTTGAAGGGAAACGATTGGACAGCACTTCTTTCAACCTCTGGATTTTCCGCAGCTTGCGGAGAATCATGCGCGCCGTGGACATCCACTCGCGCAAGCTGGCCTCGGAATTCAAGATCACCAGCCCCCAGTTGCTGTGTCTGCAGACCCTGCACGACGACGGCCCGCTGACCACGTCGGCTCTGGCCAAGCTCATTCACCTGAGCAACAGCACCACGGTGGGCATCCTGGACCGGCTGGAAATGAAGGAATGGGTCATCCGCGAGCGCAGCCAGCGCGACCGGCGCATCGTCCTGGTGCACATCACCCCCGAGGGGGAGCAGGCCCTGAAAGATGCCCCTTCGCTGCTGCAGGAACGCCTGGCCACCGGCCTGGCCGCCCTGCCCGAGAAGGAGCAACTGGCCATCGCCCAGGCCCTGGAACGCATCGTCGAGATGCTGGAAATGACCCGGACCGAGGCGGCGCCCTTGCTGGAGAGCGGGCCCATCATCGAAACCCAACCTGAATTGCCTGATCCGGGTCTGCCCCAAGTGGCGGCCCGCAATACGGAGGACTAGACCATGAGCAGCGGCGACTTTGTCCTGCACTTCGACACCGACGACAATCCCACCATCGGCGACCTGCCCGATGCCATCTCCGAGAAACCGGCGCTGCAGCCCCTGGCCGAGGTAGAAATCCCCGAGCCCAGCAAGGACCCCGTGGATCCCGAGGAGCTGGTGCATCGCGACTTCGAGGACTCGGAGTTCTGGCGGTCCATTCCCGCCTTCGCCCAGGTGGACCGGGAAACCTTCCTGAGCACGCGCTTCCAGATGCGCCACAGCGTGCGCAGCGCCATGGATCTGCGTGAGCTCCTGACGGGCCACGTTTCCGAAGATTTCCTGAACGACGTGGAAAAAGGCCTGACCGAGGCCCCCATGAACCTGCAGATCACACCGTACCTGCTGAGCCTCATCGACTGGCGCGAGCCCTACACCGATCCCATCCGCATCCAGTTCATTCCCGTGGCCTCGACCCGGCTGCCCGACCATCCGCGCCTGTCCCTGGACTCGCTGCACGAGCAGGAGGATTCCCCCACCCCCGGCCTGGTGCACCGCTATCCGGACAAGGCTCTGTTCCTGCCCCTGGACGTGTGCCCCGTCTACTGTCGCTTCTGCACCCGCAGCTACGCCGTGGGCGGCAGCACCGACACCGTGGAGAAGGACGGCTACAAGCCCGGCAACGCCCGCTGGGAGGCGGCCTTCGCCTACCTGGCCTCGCGCCCCGAGATCGAGGACGTGGTGGTCTCCGGCGGCGATGCCTACATGCTGCCCGCGCGGCGCCTGCGCGAGATCCTCACCGTCCTGCTGGATATCCCGCACATCCGGCGCGTGCGCATCGCCAGCAAGGGCCCGGCCGTCATGCCCATGAAGATCCTCAGCGACGAGGCCTGGACCGACGCCCTGTGCGAGATGGTGGACCTGGGCCGCGAGCGCTCCAAGGAAGTGTGCTTCCACACCCACTTCAACTGCACCAACGAGATCACCGACATCACCCGGCAGGCCATGGATCTGCTCTTCCGGCGCGGCGTGCCCGTGCGCAACCAGAGCGTGCTCATCCGCGGGGTCAACGACGACGCCGAGGAGATGGCCAACCTGGTCAAACAGCTGTCCTGGATGAACGTTCAGCCCTACTACGTGTACCAGCACGACATGGTCAAGGGCGTCGAGGATCTGCGCACCAGCCTGGAAGAAACCATGGAGATCGAGCGCCAGGTGCGCGGCGTCACCGCCGGTTTCAACACCCCCACCTTCGTCACCGACGTGCCCGGGGGCGGCGGCAAGCGCGACCTGCACAGCTTCGACTTCTACGACGAGGTCACCGGCATCAGCGTGTATCGCAGCCCGGCGGTGGACGATTCCAAGGTGTACCTGTACTTCGACCCCATCGACCGGCTGCCCGAGGAGGGCCGCAGGCGGTGGGCCGATCCCTCCCAGCATGAGCGCATGGTCAAGGAGGCCATCCTGGCCAGCGGCCACGCGGGCAAGCAGATCGCCGCCGAGAACTGACGGCCTGCCGGAATGGTCATCCCCTGCCGCAAGCAGCACGGCTCCCGGGCCGTGCTGCTTCTTTTTCGGCCTGGACCAGACTCCAGGTTACAAGGGAACCGTGCTCTGGTAGCCACCCACCGATTCCCGCGGAGACATGACGGTGATGAACGCGTCGGGATCCGAATCCAGGACAACCCGCTTCATGCGTTGCAGCCCCGACCGCGGCACCACGATGTACAGGAACCCCACGTTCTGGCCGGTGTGCCCTCCCTCGCCCTGCAGCTTGGTCACCCCGCGCCCCAGTTCACGGGCCACGCGCTGGGAGACCTGGTGCGGGTGCCGGCTGACGATGAAGGCCACCCGGCTGCTGTTCATACCGTGCAGAACCGAATCCAGGGTCTGGCTCATGACATAGGACATGAGCAGCGCCAGCATGACCGGCTCCATGCCGAACAGGATGCCGGCCAGGCCGTAGACCAGGATATTGACCCCCAGCATGGTGCGCCCGAAACCCCAGCCGAAGAAACGAAAGCACAGGCGGCTCAGGATGTCGCCCCCCCCGGTGGTGCCCCGCCCCAGGAAAACCAGGGCCAGGCCGATGCCGCCCAGCACCCCGCCATAAACCACCACCAGCAACCGATCGTCGGTGATGGGGCCCACCCAGTCCCGGGTCACCGCCGTCAGGACCGATAGGGAAACCACCCCCAGGATGGTGCGCAACACCGACCCCACGCCCCCCAGGAAGCGCCATTGCAGCCAGACCAGGGGAGCATTGATGGCCAGCAGGGTCCAGCCCACGGGAATGTTCAGCTGGATCTCACCCATCACCGCCAGACCCAGAAAGCCCCCCGCCACGATCTCGTTGGGGACCAGCAGGACATTGACGGCCAGGGCATTCAACCCCGCTCCGACGATGATCAGCAATACGTCCATGGTGGGCCGCAACCAGGCCCGGGTTGGCGTTTGATCCGGGCTCCCGTCACCTTGTTGGCTGGAATGATCGGACATGAGGCCTCTCCTGTAGATCTGGTTCCTGGTGATGTTTCCAACAATAGAAACCGACCACGCCCCGTCAACCCCAAACCGCCCCGCCCCAGGCACGCCTTGCGCCAGGGGCCCCATGGTGTAGTCTTGGCCCGTGCGCCTTTCTCTCAACCAAGGATGGAACCATGCGTTTTCTGCTGCCCCTGATGGGAGCCACCGCCCTGCTGCTGACCGGCTGCGGGTCGCCGTCCGAAACCGCCGACCTGGTCCTGCTGAACGCCCATGTCCTGACCCTGGCCCCCACGGACCAGCCCCGGCAGGCCACCGCCGTGGCCGTCAAGGGCGACCGCATCCTGGCCGTGGGCAGCGACCGGGAAGTGCGCAAACTGGCAGGCCCCCGCTGCCGGGTCATGGACCTGGCCGGCGCCACCGTCATTCCCGGGCTGCACGACAGCCACTGCCACCTGTACGGCCTGGGCAAGGCCCTGGGCCAGATCGACCTCATGGGCACCACCGGCCCCGAGGCCGTGGCGGCCGCCGTGGCCGAGTTCATGCAGGCCAACCCCGGCCCGGACTGGCTGGAAGGCCGGGGCTGGGACCAGAACGACTGGGCCGTGAAGCAGTGGCCCACCCGCGCCCTGCTGGACTCCGTCACCGGCCAGCGCCCCTGCCTGCTGCGCCGGGTGGACGGTCACGCGGCCCTGGCCAACAGCGCCGCCCTGCAGGCCGCCGGCATCACCGCCGACACCCCCGATCCCGAGGGGGGAGAGATCCTGCGCGACGGGCAGGGCCGGCCCACGGGCCTGCTCATCGACAACGCCGTGGACCTGGTGCGGGACATCATCCCCGCGCCCAGTCCGGCGGAAGTGCGGCGCCGCGTGGAGCTGGCCCTGGAGCACTGCCACCGCCACGGCCTGACCGCCGTCACCGAGGCGGGCGTGCCCTGGCACCGGGCCCAGCTGTACCGCCGCATGGCCGCCGACGGGGACCTGACGCTGCGCCTGGTCGGCATGTACGACGACCAGGAAGAGACCCTGGAACCCGCCCTGGCCGAGGGCCCCTTCCACACCCCCGACCACATGCTGACCCTGCGCGCCATCAAGCTGTACGCCGACGGCGCCCTGGGCAGCCGCGGCGCCCTGCTGCACCGTGACTACTGCGACCACGCCGGCCATCGCGGACTGGCCGTCAGCAGCCCGGAACACCTGCTGCAACAGGCCCGCCGCGCCGCCCGTGCCGGCTTCCAGGTGGGCACCCACGCCATCGGCGATCTGGCCAACACCCGGGTGCTGGACATCTACGAGCAGGTCATGCAGGAAGAGAAGCTGGTGGATCCCCGCTGGCGCATCGAGCACGCCCAGATCCTGCGGCCGGTGGACATTCCGCGCTTCGCCCAGCTGGGGGTCATCGCGGCCATGCAGCCCGTCCATTGCACCAGCGACATGGACTGGGCCGCCGACCGCCTGTGCCAGGACCGCCTGACCGGCGCCTACGCCTGGCACTCCCTGCTGCAAAGCGGCGCCCACCTGTGCTGGGGCACCGACTTCCCCGTGGAAAAGGTCAGCGCCCTGGATGGATTGTACGCGGCCCGCACCCGCACCCATCCCGACGGCACTCCCCCCGGGGGGTGGCAACCCCAGGAAAAGGTGGACGCGCGCACGGCCCTGGAGCTGTACACCCAGGGGTCGGCCTACGCCGCCTTCCTGGAAGATCAGCTGGGCCGGGTGCAGCCGGGCTACCTGGCCGATCTGACGGTGCTGTCCGGGAATCCGGTGGCCTGCGAACCGACCGCTTTGCTGGACATGGAGGTGCTGGCCACCATCGTGGCCGGCCGGGTGGTGTACGAGAAGGAATAGGCGAGGCGGGAGATGCTCAGCTATCCAGGCAGCTCAGAGCCCCGCGCAGATCCGTCAGGGAAAACGGCTTCTGCAAGGCCTGGCAAAAACCGTGGGCGGACGGGTCGGCCATGACCGGATCCTCGGAATAGCCGCTGGCCACCATGACCTTGGCCTCCAGATCCTCGGCCAGGATCAGCCGCACCGCATCCTTGCCGCCCATGCCCCCGGGCACGGTCATGTCCAGGATCACCGCGTCGAATGCCCAGCCCTCGCCCAGGGCCCGGCGGTACTTTTCCACCGCCTCCAGCCCGTCGGCCGCTTCGGTCACCTCGAACCCCAGACGCTCCAGCATCAGCACCTCGGCCCTGCGCACATCCTGGTCATCATCCATGAGCAGGATGCGGCCTGTGCTCTGGGTGCGAAGCGGCGCTTTCTCCGCGGCCTCGGGCCTGGCCTCCCGGGTCGCCGCCGGCAGGATGATGCGGAAGGTGGCGCCCCGGCCCTCCACCGACTCCACCGTCAACCTTCCCCCGTGGCGGCTCACGATGGAAAAGGCCGTGGCCAGCCCCAGACCCGAACCCTTCTCCTTGGTGGAGAAGTAGGGGTCGAAGATGCGCCGCAGATGATCCGGGGCGATGCCCTCTCCGTGATCGATGATGGCGATCTCCACGTAACGCCCCGGGTCCAGACCGGCGGGGTCGCCTTCCACATTGCGGCCCGTGATCTCGACGGTGGCCGAGGGGGGTGAGGCCTCCCGGGCGTTGAGCAGGATGTTGTTCATGACCTGGCTCATCTGATCGGCGTCCAGGGACACCGGCCACAGATCCTCGGGCAGGTCGCACACCAGCTTCAGATCGGATCCCGTCATGAGGAACTGGGCCGACTCGGTGACCACGGCGGCCATGGAACCCAGCCGCAGCACCGGGGCACCGCCCTTGGAGAAAGTCAGCAACTGGCTGGTCAGACCGCGGGAGCGCTCCACCGCCCGCAGGGCCGCCTTCACCCGCTGCCCCAGGGTCGCGCTCAGGCCCGGCTCTTCCTGCATGAAGTCCAGGTTGGCCATGATGATGGTCAGCAGGTTGTTGAAGTCGTGGGCGATGCCCCCGGCCAGAGAGCCCAGGGATTCCAGCCGCTGCGCCCGGTGCAGCTCCTTCTCGATGCGCAGGTTCTCCTGGAGCTGGACCTGCACCTCCCGGCGCAGACGGGTGTTGTAGCGCCGCTGGCTCAGGTAGTCGGTGACCAGCGCCACCGCGGCCATCACCACCAAAGCCATCAGCAGGATGAACCACCAGCGGCGCCAGGCGGGCCCCTGCAGGATGATTTCCCCCGAGGTGGCCACCTCGCTCCAGGGCTGGCCGGGCGCGGCCGCCTGCAGGTGCAGCCGGTAATGCCCCGGAGGCAGCAGGTTGAAACGGATGCGGCGATCCCGGGAGGACAGGCTCTCCACCCACCGATCCTGCAGACCTTCCAGCCGGCTGCGGATGCGCAGGGGCCGGCGGTCGGCGAAGGTCACGGCCTGGTAGGGGAAGCACAGGTCGGGATGGCCGGCCTTCAACTTGAGGGTGTGCGCCAGGGACAGAAGGCTGTCCCCCATTTCCAGGCCCAGCAGGTTGACCCGGGGCGCCAGGGGGACCTGGGTGTCCAGCTGGTGGCGGAAGATGTTCATGCCGCTCTCGGTGCCCACCCAGATGGATCCGTCCCGGGCCACCAGGCCGGCGCAGCGGTTGACCTCCATGCCCACCAGCCCGTTGTGCACCGTCAGATGATCCACCCTGTTTCCGTGATGGTGGAACACCCCCGCGTCGGTGCCCACCCACAGGCAGCCGGGGCCGCCCTCCAGGATCTGGTAGGTGGGCCGCCGGATGTCCAGCCCGGGAATGCCGGGCCGCGCCATGGTCTCGCCCTGCTTGAGGAAAAGGCCCGCCCGCGTGCCGATCCAGGTCCGCCCGTCGGTGGCCTGCAGCACATCGTAGGTGGAGTTGACCACGTCATCCTCCCCCCGGCAGAACGGGGACACCTTGCCGTCCCGGTAGCGAAGCACTCCCGAGCGGTTGGTAACCAGCAGCAGGGACCCGTCCAGGGCCGGCACCAGGCGGCGGATGTAGGGACTCTCGGGGCCGGGCAAATCCAGCACCACCTGCCGGGGTTCCCCGCCCGGTTCCACCACCAGCAACAGGGCGCTGGCCGAGGCCCAGATGCGACCGTCCGCGTCCCTGACCACCGAGACCACGTCGTTGTCGTGATCCATGTAATTGGTGTGCCACCAGGTGAGCCCCCCCTGGCTGTCGTAGCGCCCCAGGCCGCGCATGCGCCCGGCAATCCACAGGTTCCCCTGGTCATCCTCGGCCAGTTGCAGGGCGCGGGTTTCGGCATCGTAGGGTTCGAAGGGCACCGTGGTGATCTGCCCATCATTCCACAGGCTCAACCCCATGTTGTGGCCGATGACCACCTGGCCGTTTCGCCTTTCCAGCAGGCTGCTGACCTCGTCGGCCAGCAGGCCCTCGCTACAGCTGTACCCCGCCAGTCGCCGGCTGATGAGGGCGGAAACCCCGCGCCGGGTTCCCTGCCAGATTATTCCCTCGCGATCCTTGAACACGGCCAGGGTGCCGTCATCCACCAGGTTGTTCCGTTCGCCCAGCCTTTCGCAACTTCCCTGGGCGTCCACGTGCAGCAACCCCAGCACCGACCCGATGTAGAGGCCGCCGTTGTCGTCCAGCTGGCAGCGCAGTTCGGCGTTCTGCATGGCCCGCAAGGGGCGCACATCCCGCTGCCAGGGCACCAGCCCTGCGGGAGTCAGGATGCTGATCCAGTCATCACCCACCAGCCACAGGGCAGAACGATCATCCGAGGCAGCCAGGCCGTGGACCGCCCGGTCCCCGGGCACCCCGGCCACCCGCTCAAGTTCCAGGGACGCCTTGCCCACCAGCCGCCACAGTCCCCGGCCGGTGCCCACCATGATCTGGCCGCGGTGAACCTCCAGATCCAGAGCTGCGTTGATGGGTTGCCAGGTCAGGGGGACTTCCCGGCACTCGCCATCCCGGCAGACCAGCAGCCCCCGTCCCCTGTCATTGCGGTAAGCCATGGCCACGGTGGAGCGGCCGGCCCCGTCCGTGGTGACCACCATGTCGTTGAAGTAGTAGGGCCCGAATTTCCTCTCCAGCATGGTGACCTGGGTCCACACACCATCCTGGAACCGGCACAGCACCGCCCCGTGGCCCGAGAACGCGGCCCACAGATGGCCGTTCTCGTCGCCGGCCAGCAACCCCTTGCCCACCGAGCCCTCGGATATCCAGCTGAGATCGGGATTGTGGAAGTCCACCCCGTCGAAGCGGGTCAGGCCCGCCCGGCCGGCGAACCACATGCATCCCTGATGGTCCTGGGCGAAGCTGGCCACCTCTGCTCCGGGCAGACCGTCCGATTCCAGGTAGGTCTCGACGTGGTAGCGCTGGGCGTGGGCCAGGGCAGGAAGCAACAGCAGGCCCAGCAAGCCAAGCAATCCAAGCAAGCCAAGCAGAAATGGCCTGAAAACCGTCCATGAGCGGGGACGGCCGAGGGACTTGCTTCCGGTGGCGGGCAAAGGGCTCTCTTCTGATTTCCTGGTCCAGCTTCTCCCATATAACTGGACAAACAGGGTGAGATTGGACTGTAGCACATGGGGCCCAACCAGAGCAACGAATTGGCCCCACCCTTGGCTCCCCATGACGCGGGTCGACGGCCCGGGAAAGGTTGCCACCATCCCCGGCACTGGCTATGCTCCGGCGGCACCCCACCACCTGCGAGAAGAGGTTTCTCATGGCGAAGATCTCCGTTTCATTCCTCTGCCTGATCCTGCTGTTCCTTGCCCCCCTGGCATCGCCCCCGGCCCGGGCCCAGGACTGGGACGCGGTGGAACTGCAGGCCCGGGAACTGGCCACGGGAGTCTGGATGCTAAGCGGAGCCGGCGGCAATCACCTGTTGCTGGACACCCCCGACGGGCCCCTGCTGGTGGACAGCGATTACCGGGAGGTGAGCGAGAAGCTGCTGCACCTTGTGCAGGAGCTGACGGGGCGGGCCCCCGGCCGGGTCATCCTCACCCACTGGCACTTCGACCACGTGGGAGGCAACGCCGCCCTGCGGCAAGCCGGGGCCCGGATCATCGCCCACCGCAACGTGCGCCGGCGCATGGCGGCAGGGGCTCATCTGGCGGTCATCGATCACACCGAGCCGCCCGCCGGGCCGGAAGAGCTGCCCCGGCTGACCTTCGATTCCGAGCTGACCCTGCATCCGGGCGACGAGACCGTTGCCGTCTTTCACGTGCCGGCGGCCCACACCGGCGGTGACGCCATGGTCTTCCTGGAAAAGGCCAACGTCCTGCACACCGGCGACGTGGTCTTCTTCTGCGGCTACCCCTTCATCGACATCAACGACGGCGGCACCATCGACGGGGTGATCGCCGGGGTGGATCGGGCCCTGGGGCTTTGCGACCGGAACACGCGGGTGATACCCGGTCACGGCCCCCTGACCGACCGGGACGGCCTGCAACAGTACCGGGACATGCTGGCCGATTTTCGCGAGGCGGTGGCCACGGCCCGGGACGGGGGCATGACCCTGGAGCAGCTGCTGGATTCGGACGTGACGGCGCAGGTGGACGCCCGCTGGGACGGCAAGATGTTTCCCAGCGCGGCCTTCAAGGAGCTGGTTTTCCGTTCCTTGCCCTGAGGGAGGGTGAGGGTGAAACCTCCCCCTCGGCGTAAAACCCTGTAACCCTGTTGCTGAAATGGCGTATATTCCTACCATCTGAATAGGCAATTCGGACCGAAACGCCCCTCGTTACAAGGAGACCGCATTCATGCGAAATCACAGCCCCCTGCGCAGGATCCTCCTGCTCACCGCCTTCGCCGCCCTGCTGCTGGCCATGGCTTCCGCAGCCACCGCCACCGAGGCCGGTACCCTGGAAAAGGCCCTGGCCCGGGCCCAGGCCGAGAGCAAACCGGTGGTCATCGACTTCTATACCGATTGGTGACCCAGCTGCAAGGTATTCGCCCGTGAGGTGGACAGCAGCGCCGTCATGAAGGCCGCCCTGGAGGGCGCCATCCTGGTGAAGATGGATTGCGAGAAAGGCGAGGGGCCCGACATCGCCAAGAAGTACGGGGTGCGCGGCTTCCCCACCTTCTTCATGGTCAACGCCGCCGGCGAGGTGACCGGAGGCGTGCTGGGCTATCCCGGCGCCGAGGGCTGGGCCGACTGGGTCAAGCTGGGGATAGCCGACCAGCGCACCATCGCCGAGAAAAAAACCGCCTTCGACAGCGCCCCCACCCGGGAGCTGGCCCTGTCCCTGGCCAACCACACCAGCACGGCCTACGACTTCCCCGGCGCCGTGAAGTACCTGCGCGCCGCCCGTGACCTGGACCAGGCCAACGCCGCCCGCTACAGCCAGGACATCCTGACCTACATGTACTACGGATCGCGCGGCGGAGCCTTCGGCCTGGACGAAGCCCTGGCCGAGGCCCAGCTCATCATGGACAGCGCCCTGACCAGGGCCGAGACCCGGCTGGAAGTGGCGGGCATGGTGGCCGCCATGGCCGGACAGATGGGTGACGCCGAGAAGGCCATCCCCATCGTGGAAGCCGCCCTGGAAGCCACCGCCGGCCGCGATGACCTGGCCGAGGACCGCCTGCCCCTGGAAATCCAGCACGCCCTGCACGTGACCCGGGACTTCGACAGGGCCGTGGCCCTGAAGCGGCAGTCCATGCCCGAGGGCTGGCAGGAGGATTCCGGCCGGCTGAACAGCTTCGCCTGGTGGTGCTTCGAGAACGGCATCAACCTGGAAGAGGCCGAGGCCCTGGCCCTGAAGGGGGCCCAGCTGGCCGACACCGACAAGGAGAAGGCCAACATCCTGGACACGGCCGCCGAGATCTGTGCCGCTCGCGGCAACTGCGATCAGGCCATCGCCCGCATCAAGGAGGCCATGGCCCTGGATCCGGACAAGGCCTACTTCAAGGAGCAGCTGGCGCGGTTCGAGAAGGAAGCCCAGGAAAAGACGGAAGCACCGGATAAGAAGGGTTAGCCCTCCATCCGGACATGGGACATACGAAACGGGGCCCCGCCAGGCGAGGCCCCGTTTTCTTCATGACTGCCTGATGAACCCGCGGCTAGCGGAACATGGCCTTCAGGCTGCTCCACGAGCTGGCCTCGGTGGCCACCACGTTGGTGGAATCCACCAGCACATACTGGTCGCCGTGGCTGAAGCCCGTCCAGTCCAGCTTCACGATGCCGATGTCCTCGGCGTACCACTCGATGTAGGTGTAGGTGATGGCCCCGGCCACCGTGCCCACGTGCTGGATGCAGATGGCCGTGAACTGGCCCGCGGGCACGTCCACCACTTCCTGGGCCAGCACCTCGCTGCTGATGGTGTAGGTGTTGGTGCCCAGCATGGTCGACTGGCTCCACTGGTGGCCCACCGACAGGGGCATGTCGATCCACACCACCGGTTCGGCCGTCTCGTTCCAGCTGGCGCCCCCGTCGAAGGACTGGCCCAGCAGGTAGGTCTTGCCGTCGGGATCCTGCTCCAGGCGCAACCAGGTGTCGAAGTCGTTGCCCCCCACCTCGTCCACGTACAGCACGGCCTGCGAGCCCGTGCTCTCGACGATGCTCAGGTTCAGGGCGTTGGCGGGGTCGCCCACGCCTTGCAGGTGGCTTTCCGTTCCCGGGGCCAGGGGGAGATAGATGGCGGCCGTGGCAGAGACCGCGCCGAACAGGAGCAAGGCGAGGGCAAGGGTGATGATGAAGCGCATGATGGAACCCTCCAGGGTGAAAAGAATCGGAAAAGATGAGGAGGGCCGACCCGGTAAGGGCGAGGATCGGACCGCCCAGGATGGTATCAGATTGTTATTTATTAATCAAGACGACGCAGCCGGAGGGGGGAGCACGGTGACCGCCAGAGCGAAGGCCACGCCGTGACACTATCCGGGTCACCCCAGCCCTAGCCCACCCACCAGACCAGGATCCCCACCATGGAAACCCAGCCCAGATCAAGCCAGGACCGTCGGGCCCAGGCGCGCCACCCGGTGGCCACCCGGGGCTGGGACTCGCGGCGGCGGGCGTAGGCCTGCAGCTTTTGAGGGTCCTCTTCCAGCATCATGCAGCCCAGGGAAAGATCGGGGCGGTCATCGGTGAGCTTGCAGACCGGCCCCCGCCCGGGCGAGTACCCTCCGTGACGGCAACGGCCGCAAAAATGGTCGTAAACTGTGGTCTTCATGGCCCAACCCCTCCAGCTGGCACCGTGAATGGTGGTGATGTCTCCGCTTCTCGTGGTCCCCACCAGGCGGGGATGTCATGAGGTCAAGGAGCTTGGCGGTCCGGGTCCACGTCCCCCAACGCAGGGCCCGGGTCTGTATTAAGATATCGAGAAAAGGGTTGGGAGACCTAAGAAAAATGTGGCCCGGCAATCATGGAAAGGCTATGCCCAGGCGGCGGGGAATCGATTTACCCAACCTCTGCTGGCCTGGCTACAAATACATTGCACGCCCTTGGAGCCCTCGAAATCACGATCTTGGTTCTCGGCATGGCGGCTGTGCAAGCAAAGTCAGGCACTTGGAGAAGTGAGTTCGCGTAGTATTTATCCACGATCCCATGTGGGAACGACCACTAAGGACCAGGAGCTGACCGCCACCTAGAAATTTCAATCCACGCCCTCACGCGGGGGGCGACTTGATCTTCGGGGACGACCTGGTCACGCTCGGTTTCAATCCACGCCCCCACGCGAGGGGCGACAATGATCGCCTCTTGCCGGGAGCAGTACGCCAAGTTTCAATCCACGCCCCCACGCGAGGGGCGACGTGGCGGCGGTGTTGATCGTCATCGGACGCCCGTTTCAATCCACGCCCACACGCGAGGGGCGACCACGCTGCTCATCAAGCTTGGGCAACATCTGCAGTTTCAATCCACGCCCCCACGCGAGGGGCGACTGGATACCCATCCGCCGGAGGCATTCCCTGGAGTTTCAATCCACGCCCCCACGCGAGGGGCGACGAGATCGTGAAAGTGAGCGGATGATGCAAATCGTTTCAATCCACGCCCCCACGCGAGGGGCGACACATCGAATGTGATGTTTGGCAGGGACCGAGAGTTTCAATCCACGCCCCCACGCGAGGGGCGACTCCTAGATGAGCCAGGTTCCGAACTTCGAAGTGGTTTCAATCCACGCCCCCACGCGAGGGGCGACATGTCCGCCGCCTCATGTGGGACGCCCGGGCTGTTTCAATCCACGCCCCCACGCGAGGGGCGACCGACGCGAGCGACATTTACCTGTACGTCCGCGAGTTTCAATCCACGCCCCCACGCGAGGGGCGACCATGTCGGCTGCGGGCGGTACTTTCGCCCTGGGGTTTCAATCCACGCCCCCACGCGAGGGGCGACTTGAGGGTGCCCGGCTTGATTCGCGGACGCTTGTTTCAATCCACGCCCTCACGCGAGGGGCGACCAACCCTAAGAAATTCGGTCGGTTGTACATGCCGTTTCAATCCACGCCCCCACGCGAGGGGCGACGTCTCGGGTTCGATCCCCTCCTGCGAGACATAGTTTCAATCCACGCCCCCACGCGAGGGGCGACCACTCGCGCCCGAATTCATATTCCACGCGCCAGTTTCAATCCACGCCCCCACGCGAGGGGCGACTCGAGCTGGACCTGGGCAAACTGAAGGTCACCAGGTTTCAATCCACGCCCCCACGCGAGGGGCGACTCAATGGCCAGCGAGTCCGTGCCGACAACTACGTTTCAATCCACGCCCCCACGCGAGGGGCGACGGGTTGGATGCTTAACGCTGGCGGAGATGTAGGGTTTCAATCCACGCCCTCACGCGAGGGGCGACGCGCCGCCGCAGGACCTGGTCCAGCATGATGTAGTTTCAATCCACGCCCCCACGCGAGGGGCGACTGGGACTGGCAGGCACCACAACACCGCCAACAGTTTCAATCCACGCCCCCACGCGAGGGGCGACGTCGGTTTGATCCTTGCCGTACATGTCCAGGCAGTTTCAATCCACGCCCCCACGCGAGGGGCGACACGGACCGCAATGCCAGCGCCTCGCCATTGGTGTTTCAATCCACGCCCCCACGCGAGGGGCGACTTGCCAGAGACTGCAGGTATCTGGCATGTTCGCTGTTTCAATCCACGCCCCCACGCGAGGGGCGACTGGGACTGGCCGGTACAACAACACCGCCAACAGTTTCAATCCACGCCCCCACGCGAGGGGCGGCCGCATACCAGGCCGTGCTGCGGAGAGTCGTGGAGTTTCAATCCACGCCCCCACGCGAGGGGCGACTCTGGACCGTGCGTAGCGCCGCGCCCGCCGGCGGTTTCAATCCACGCCCCCACGCGAGGGGCGACCGGGCTCGGGGGTTATGCCCTCGCGAAAGGAATGTTTCAATCCACGCCCCCACGCGAGGGGCGACAGCACCGGCACGTCGAGCGCTTACATCGTCTACGGTTTCAATCCACGCCCCCACGCGAGGGGCGACTTGGTCTCGTGGAGAGTGGAGAGGTGGAGTCGGTTTCAATCCACGCCCCCACGCGAGGGGCGACACCAGCAGCCAGGTCGGTAAAACCACCGTCTACGGTTTCAATCCACGCCCCCACGCGAGGGGCGACATCAAGCTCTCCGTGACCCTGGCGCCACCCTGGCGTTTCAATCCACGCCCCCACGCGAGGGGCGACGGTGTCTGCGCCGGGGCGGGCCCTCCCGATATCGTTTCAATCCACGCCCCCACGCGAGGGGCGACTCCCCGAGTTGTGGACGCTTATATCGAGGCCCAGTTTCAATCCACGCCCCCACGCGAGGGGCGACCAACGCCCTTGAAGGCTTTTCCGATCGACGAAAAGTTTCAATCCACGCCCCCACGCGAGGGGCGACCAGGGTCCCGTCACCTTTCACGATCAGGTCATGGTTTCAATCCACGCCCCCACGCGAGGGGCGACACGACCGACCCCACCGTGAGGCTGTCCAATGTGTTTCAATCCACGCCCCCACGCGAGGGGCGACATCCTGATCACAGTAATTGGCCGCTGCGATGATTGTTTCAATCCACGCCCCCACGCGAGGGGCGACAACCGAGATGGCTGGGTATTCGCCCGGGCTCAGGTTTCAATCCACGCCCCCACGCGAGGGGCGACGACATGGACTCCGGGACACAATCTGACTGGCAGTTTCAATCCACGCCCCCACGCGAGGGGCGACAGGCGGATCAGGTTGCAACTGGCAACGCATTTGTTTCAATCCACGCCCCCACGCGAGGGGCGACAGCCGGTGCCGCCAACACCGGCCAGGGCCAGAAGTTTCAATCCACGCCCCCACGCGAGGGGCGACGAGGCGCCGTCGCTACCGCACCCGTGGTTACAGTTTCAATCCACGCCCCCACGCGAGGGGCGACGACCAGGTCGGCCGACACAGCGATGGAGGACTGGTTTCAATCCACGCCCCCACGCGAGGGGCGACAGCCACCGAAACAGCATAGGCCACGACTCCCAGGTTTCAATCCACGCCCCCACGCGAGGGGCGACTTGGGGCACACGATGGGACTCAGCGCCACGGTTGTTTCAATCCACGCCCCCACGCGAGGGGCGACAACCCCTGTCTGGTTACCGCAACTACTCCAAGGAGTTTCAATCCACGCCCCCACGCGAGGGGCGACCTTCATCTCCTGCGCCGACCATCTGCGGCTGGAGTTTCAATCCACGCCCCCACGCGAGGGGCGACGCTTGTCACCTTTCGATACTCTCCCGTATCGTTTGTTTCAATCCACGCCCCCACGCGAGGGGCGACAACAAGCCCAAACATAGCAAGGCAGGCAGACGGTTTCAATCCACGCCCCCACGCGAGGGGCGACACGGTACTCCATCCGCCCGTTCGGACGACATAAGTTTCAATCCACGCCCCCACGCGAGGGGCGACCTCCAAGTCCGGCCAGGATAGCAGCGACAACGAGGTTTCAATCCACGCCCCCACGCGAGGGGCGACCGACGTAAGTGCTGGCACAGTCCAGAATCACCTGTTTCAATCCACGCCCCCACGCGAGGGGCGACCCTTCCGGGTATTCAGCAGCCTTCTGGTAATGGGTTTCAATCCACGCCCCCACGCGAGGGGCGACTTCCAGGCGCTGTAGGCGCTGTCCTCCTCGCTGTTTCAATCCACGCCCCCACGCGAGGGGCGACGGAACACATGGCGTACTCTATGCCGTTGTGGTGGTTTCAATCCACGCCCCCACGCGAGGGGCGACATTATGACCCTCTGCATCACTTCTCCTATCTAATGTTTCAATCCACGCCCCCACGCGAGGGGCGACATATCTGCCAGGCGTGCTTGGGCCATTTCAGCGTTTCAATCCACGCCCCCACGCGAGGGGCGACCAGCACGGAAGCTGACGCCATCCAGGTTACCCGGTTTCAATCCACGCCCCCACGCGAGGGGCGACGGGCTGACGTTTGACTTGACCAATTTGTGGAGCCGTTTCAATCCACGCCCCCACGCGAGGGGCGACACGATCCCCTGGACAGCAGAGCCGCCAGGCAAGTTTCAATCCACGCCCCCACGCGAGGGGCGACGGCTTGCAGATTTTCCTCATGTTGTTGGGCACGTTTCAATCCACGCCCCCACGCGAGGGGCGACCATTTTAGGCCAGCGAGCCAACCAGGTAAAGAGTTTCAATCCACGCCCCCACGCGAGGGGCGACCGGCGCTGAACAACCTTGTCGAGCATCAGGTAGTTTCAATCCACGCCCCCACGCGAGGGGCGACATCCGAAGCCCCTCAGGGTATTCAGCAACTTTCTGTTTCAATCCACGCCCCCACGCGAGGGGCGACGTTAATGATGACTCCTGGTTGGATTTCTGGTTGTTTCAATCCACGCCCCCACGCGAGGGGCGACATACCAGCACCATCGCCTCCCGGCTTGGGGTGTTTCAATCCACGCCCCCACGCGAGGGGCGACCCTTCTGCGTGTCGAACGTGAAGTGCTGAGAGTGTTTCAATCCACGCCCCCACGCGAGGGGCGACGTCGGCCGCCGTGCCCATGGACTCCTTGAACAGGTTTCAATCCACGCCCCCACGCGAGGGGCGACTCTATCATTCTAAACCATTGTGGCCATTAGGTGTAAATTGCCCTTTTCGCGAAACTCGATTCATTGCCGAAAATCATCTCGCATTGGGACAAGGCTACACAAACAAGAGAATGTTTACTTGGGGTTCGCAGATGGTTCAAAGAACCAGCGGCTTGGAAAGATCGGGGGGCTGCTTCCTCCCATGAACTTCGATTCGGCGCTGGTAATTCCGGCCAAGATAGTAAAATCGCAAGCTATCTATGCCTGGCTCCATTTCATCCAACAACGAAAGCTGAAGCTGTTTCCACTGAGTAGGGTCAACTCGGCATTCGAAGACCGAGTTCTGCACCCTCTGCCCAAAATCTTCACACGTCTTGGCGATCCTGCGCAACCGGCGTCTCCCCGCCTTGGTTGTTGTATCAACGTCATAGCTGACAACAACCATCATGATCAACCTCCCCAGTGAAAAGGCTGGTAGGTTGGCATGTCGCCCCGAAGGTGGCGGGCCAACAGCAAGGCCTGCACGTGAGGGATCATGCCTACCGTGGTTTTCTCCCCCAAGACCGGGTGGGTCAATTCATCCTCTTTGCGCTCCTGATAAGCTGTTAAAACTGTTCGGCGAGTTTCGTCGGCCATCTCCACAGCCCCTGTTTCCTGGGTTGTGAATCCGTCCGTCCCCACCTGCCGCCGATTTATGAGGGTCAGTGCGAGCCTATCAGCCACATAGGCCCTCAATTCCTCAACCAGATCCAGAGCCAGGCTTGGGCGGCCCGGACGCTCTCGGTGCAGGAAACCGACCTGGGGATCCAACCCCACCGCTTCAAGAGCAGACCGCACGTCGTGTGTCACCAGTGTATAGAGGAAGGACAGAAGGGCGTTTACCGGATCAGTTGGCGGTCTCCTCACGCGTTTTGTAAAACCCATCGAGTTGTCGGAGTTCAGGATGAGATGGTCGAATACCCCGAAATAGGCCCGTGCAGCCTCTCCCTCGATTCCGCGGACCACATCCAGCGGCAATTCGGCGTCCAGTCGCTTGAGGCAGTTTTTCATGGAGGTCGCGGCTGATTTAACCGGCCCACAGGCCGCCCCATCCTGGTGGTCCCTCACAAACCGCAACAAGGTGTTCCGCGACGAAATTATCTTGGCTGCCACGATGCTACGCGCCAGCATAGCACTGTGGATGGGATCATCCGCCCGCCTGTACTGCTCCCGCCTCAACAAAACGTTGCCGGAGACGGGCCCCTGGACTCTAGCCAGGAATCGTCCCCGTTCTGTCAAGAAGGTGATCCCAACCCCTCTTTCCGAACAACGATTCATGATGTAGGGGCTCACACTTACCCGCCCAAAGCAGACCACGCTTTCCAGGAGGTGCAATGGAACACGCAGTTTTTCCTCCTTGTCTATGTGAACAGCGACAGTCTCCCTCTCCGCCGACAGATATGCTCCTTGCGTGGTGACATAGAGAGTATTGAGGTGTTGCTTCACGCGCCTCCCTCCTCGAGGTGAGCCCTGATCATGGTGGAAATACCGGCATAGCCGGCTCCCCCGGCTGGTTGCTTCGGCATGCAGACCTCAACCAGGGAACAGGAGCGGCAACGCTCATCGCGCACCGGGGGCGGGGTAAGGCCCCTTTCCAGGAGGTGCCTCATTCTGGCCACAGCGTGTTTGACCAGAGCTCGCAAATCAGAATCAAACTCAACCTCCTGCCTCCGTTTGGTCTTCCCATAAAAAAGAGCTCCAACAGGAATTCGGGTGTCCTTCATTTCCTCTATGCACATGGCCTGGGCACAGAGCTGTACCTCGTCGGCGCGGTGCTGTTTGGGTCGCCCTCGCTTGTATTCAACCGGAAAGAACCGCCACACCCCGGGCAGGCCTTCAAGTTCTACCCCGGCCGATTCGGGTAAGCCGCTCTGCCCTGAGGTACCGCACTCACGATGGGCTTCTACGACATCAGCCCGCCCGACCAGCCCCAGGGTTTCAGACTTCAACCACAAACCGCGCAGGATGACCGTATCCCCCCGCCGTTCACGGCGGGGGGCGATGTCGTCCACACGCCGGTGGGCGTGGTGGCCATCAATGGTCAACGCGTTGTCAACCCATGTCCTTTCCACATGAATCAAGGCCGCCTGGCGCTCGCAGAACAACAGATGCTGCAAGGCAGACAGTGGGATGAGGAATTCTTCCTCGAAACTCACGGGATCATTTCATGGATTGAGACACCCTCCACCCGGGCCGCATCATCCAGGGTTACTTCGTAGTCCCTGAAGGAACGTGGAGCCTCCACACCTTCCCTGCGGAGGATACGGACCCCTTCCAGAAGGGTATGAGACGGGGCCCGACCCAGTTCACTATCGTGTTCGAAAACGATGAGTCGGCGAGGCGCCATGGCCCCTGCGGGGCGGGCCGCCGATTGGTCGAACTGGAAAGCGTTAATGAGGGATTCCCACAACAATTCCAGATCAGCGCCATCAAACCCGGTTTGCTTGGCGAAGAAGGGATTGACGAAGCCGTGCATACGGTACAAGCCATAAGGCACGGTAAACTTCCTGCCCATGGTCCTCTCCTTCTGGGCATCCTTCTCGTTGGTCACCGAACTGCGGGTAATGGAGTGCTCACTGGCAATGACCGGATCGAGGGAACGGGCAAACGAGAACTGAACCGGCCCCCTGACCTGTCCACAATTGACTTCCGTGCTCATCACGGCTCCGAAGGTCCGGATGTCGAAAAAATTCTTGCACATGAATGCCGTGATTTCCGCCGCCTTGGCCTTGTCCTTCGGCATTTCTTTGGCCTTGGGCTTGAGATCGTTCGCCTGATAGGCCCGTTCGTGCTGTTGGTTGAGGACGGCACCGTCGGTGAAGTAGATTTCATGGGGAGGATTGTTCTCTCTCGTCATGCCCACATAATTCCTGATCTTGCGCTTCAGACAAACATCAGTCACCAGGCCGTGACCACTTTCCGGATCAACGCGCGGAAGATTCCCTGCGTCAGGGTCGCCGTTGGGATTGGCATCGGTGACGTCAAAGAGGTAGACAAAGTCGTAGCGATTCATGCTTCGTTCCTTTCGATGTTCTCATGGTCCCTGGCTTTGGTGTAGAAAGCTCTGGTCTGGTGGTAATACCCGATGGCGAACAACCCCTGATCCGCCAAATTCAAGTGGGCCGGGAATCCTTCAGGAGGGGCCAAGGGGGCCATGATCTCCTGGATCAGCTTTTCCCGGTTCACCCTCATTCCCGCGGACAGTTTCCCCAGATGGTGTTGGTAGGTACGCAACAGCCTCGGAAAGACAGTGCGAGGCGTGGCAGAGGCTGCTCCGTAGAAGCGATCCCTGATGGTGGCGTTGATGTTGTTGCCCAGGGCATCGGCCTGGGTCTTTTCAAAGGCGGAAAACAGGCGTCCTAGCAGGTATGCTTTTTCCGTGTTGTTGACATCCAAGCTCATTGTGACCTCCTGGCCTCGGTTTCGAATCAGATAAGCCTTTATGAAACCGGCTCGTGTCCGACGGACGGTCCGCTCGGCCCGTATCCGGCCCAGAACCGCGTTAAAAAAACCATCCGGGTATCGGGTCCCACCCAGCACAGCCCGCAGCAGAGGTCCCGTGTGAATGGGGGGGAGCCGGTCCCGGTCAGGCTTTCCTCCAATCCAGGGGCAAGCCTCGTCCAGGAGAGCCCGGAGGGAGGGAAAATCACTCATTGGGCCGCTCGCCTTGCCATCAGACTCGATTCCCATCTGCTCGAAATGGAGCCTCTGATGCTCCAGAAGCTCCCCCAGGGAACCGCGCAGATGAAATCGCAAAGACACCCTGGCAGCATTGGGAGCCAACCCCACCAGATTGAACTTCGTGGCAATCTCGGGATTATTCAGACCGAATTCATCGGCCCTTCCCTTTCGCAAGGTTTCCAGGTATGCCGCCAGCTTGGCCCTGAGTTCCTCATCTTGAGCCGGACTATCCGGCTTTTGTGCAGGGGCTCCCCCCAGAAACAGGGCCATGACATCTTCTGCCGCGGTTGGGCGCTCGGTCCAGAAAGCGACTGTCGTGTCCCCCATGCGGATCTTGTGCTTGTCCTGCATGGGCCCGTCGAGCAAGGCATTCAGGGCCGTCACGTATCGGAAAGCAGCGGTCTTTCCCACCGGGGCATTGAAACTCTGTTGAGCGCCGTAGGATTCGTAGGCCCGTTCATTAAAACTGACGATGGCCGCTCCAGAAGATTGCCCCCCGATGACGCCTTTCACCTTGTTATGCGTTTTGGCAATAGGTTCTTTGTTTCCGCTGACAAGACAGGTGTAAGCCGACTCTTCGGGGTTTTGCCGCCGACTCACCCACCACTGGTGAACCGCCTGGTCTTCGTGAACATAACTTTGCTCGCCCTGAATCTGGAACACCCCGAAACCGGTTCCCAGCTCAGTCAGAACCGCATGATCCTGGGCCTGGGAGGGGTCCCAATCGGCCAAGAACCGGCAAACGGCCCCCAGGCCCCTGGATTTGATCAGCTCGCCGATTTCCTGGTGCTTTTGTCGCGAGGCGGCGAAGCACTGGGCGGTTCTTTCACTGTCTTCCGAATCGGTATAGCCGAGCAGATACTTGGCGTTATCCCACAAAAAACAGGGATTAATGCCCTGTCCTGACGGTTTTGCGTCACCCAGCACCAGCACCTGTGTGGGGACCAGCCGCTTTCCTCTGGGATGACGCGCATCCTGGATTTCGAATAGCTCCCCGTTCGGTTTCAAGACGATTTTGAAGCTGATTTTTTGTACGCTGAAGCCCTCGGGGGCGATCAGGTAGGCCGGATCATCCTTCAGCCGGTCATACAGGTGGTTCAACTCCTGGAGAATCATGATTCATCTCCTGCCTGTTCAATCCTGGGAACGTCCACGACCCCTTTTCTCATCACCGCTTCGAAAAACTGGGGAAGGGCCCGGACGCGCTCACCGTCATTGGAGCGAACGATGGGACCTTTCCGATCCAGAGGGAACCGAATATCATTGAGCATCATCCCGAAACTGTGTTCTTCCAGGGCTGCATAGGCTGAGACGGGGAATACATCAACCAGTTCGAAATTCACCGGGAATTCGCGGTTTCCAAAATATGGATGTTGGAAATACTGCCCCCGTGCAGCCCGTCTCTTGAACATTTCCAGATGCTTTGCCACCGCACCTGAATCGTCCGCCCCGCCGGCCACCAGTTCTACATGAGCCTCCAGCCCATAGCTGACGTCACGCAGAATCATGGCGGCTCGTTGTTGGCGATCCCGATCAACCTCCAACCCAAGGTGCCCCTTGCCCTCCTTCATGGCCTGGAGGACTCCATTCTTGCCCTTGATGGGAATGGTGCTGGCTATCTCGTTGCGCCTGACATGCGTCATGCGAACGGGGTTCTGTACATGGATGCGGTCCACCACCCAGCGCATTTGAGGTTTCCAGTAGATGGCCTCCAGAACGCCGCGAGCGGCGCTCGGGGTGATGATGTCGTACGAAGTCCGCTCGACCTTCATTTCAGGGCGTGTAAAACATGCATAATCGCCCCAGATGTGCAGTTTGATTCCGAATGCCATGGCTTCTCCCTAGATCTCCATCAGTCCATTTCGTGTTTGCTTCAGATCCAATCCAAGCTCCCGGCTGTAATTGATTCCTGGTTCGATGAGAATGGCGAAACGATTCTTGACCAGTTCGATTTCCCTCCCCAGGTGCTGATGAAATTCTCGCTCGCTTATGCCAACCTGGTACCGCTGGAGCTTTTGCAACAACCCTCGTGACGGCAAGCCCTCCGCATGACGCAAGCGTTGGCACAACTGCAACCCCTCTGACTCCCAAGGGACATAAACAGTAAAAGAGGACTGTTCCATAAGTCGGAACACTTGTGCGGTTTTCTTGAAATCAAACAAAAGGGGTAATTCACTGTCCGGATCGCCCGCCCGTCTGACCAAGCCCATGATTCCCTTTTCATCCCAGCGGGTATTTTGCTCCCAGTAGTACTGCCTGAAATAGTGCTCCACCGCCTCCAGGCTCAGTGGAGATTCATGCAAAGGAAGGACCTGCCCGGCAACATTGGTCATCTCGGAAAGGAACCGCTCTCGCGGAAGATGTTCTGACTGGAAGATGAAGAGTTGGCCTCGACCATCCAGCCTGCCGTTTCTGTTGCAACGACCAGCCGCCTGTGCGATTGAATCCAGGCCCGCAAGAGAGCGGTATACCACCGGGAAATCAATATCTACCCCCGCCTCGATGAGCTGAGTGGAAATCACCCGGCAATTCTCTCCCCGCTCCAGAATCTGGTGGATTTCTGCCAACTTCGACGTGCGATGAGCGGGGCACATCTGGGCGCTCAGATGAAACGTGCCGCCGTCAGGAGATAACCGCTCATACAATTCACGGGCATGGGAGCGCGTATTGACCACACACAGCACCTGCTGATGTTGAAGCAAGGAAGCGACAAGATCCTGGTCCGACACAGGACCGAGGTTCACAGCCTCCACGCGCTCCAATGAATTGAAGAGCTTGGGGGGGTCCGGAATTATCTCCCTGACCTTTTGAATTCCGACAGGGAATCCCTCTCTCGCCACCACTGCCGGTTGCGTAGCCGTACAAAGCACAACGGTAACGCCATAGGCTTCTACCAGTTGTTCAAGGGCCCGGAGAATGGGTTGCAACAGTCCAACAGGAATGGACTGGACTTCATCCAGAATGACAACTGAATTGGCAATATTGTGGAGCTTTCGACATCGGGAGGGCCGATTGGAAAACAGGGATTCATAGAACTGAACCGTGGTGGTCACAACAAGGGGGGAGTCCCAGTTTTCCGCAGCAAGGCGAGCCGCCATGTCCTGGTCTGGCTCGTGCAGGGCGTTGCAATGGTGTTCAAGGACCGCATCCTGGGTCACACCCTGTAGAGCTTCCCGAAAAACCGCAGCATTTTGCTCGATGATACTCGTGAAGGGAATGGCGTAAATAATCCTATCCCGCTGATGATGGTGGATATGCCGCAAAGCAAAGGCCAGGGATGAAAGGGTTTTGCCACCCCCCGTAGGCACAGTGAGGGAGATGAAACCGGGGGCAAGTTCAGCTGCCTTCAAACAGTCTTCGTATATTGCCCGTCGGGCCTTGAAAACGACCGAGCCATCGTCTTTGAACTTCCCCACATGTTTCTCAAGAGCCCGCTCGATTTCCGAGAATATGCCTTCAGAGAACTTTGGCCTGGCGTCGGCTCGATCAGGGTCCACAAACCTTTCCGTGTCCAGGAAGTCTGCATCCACCAGGCAGGAAAAAACCATTCTCGTGAAAAAGGCCAAAGTGAAATCAAATCGGTCCGGCCGTGAAGCAAGGCCGGCCACCCTTGGGGGCAATGCCAGCTTATTCGTTGCACTTCCTTGCGACTGTGGTGATGTGAAGGGTGGGACCTCTTTCTTCAATCGCGCCCACTGGCAGCTACCTGGGGCATAAGCATCCAGCAAGCCCGCATGGTGACCGGCAATGGTGTACGCAATGATATGCCCAAGGCCCGATATGGCTTGTGATGCATGCTGGGCCCCTGCTGTGGAATGATCTACGCGGCCGGTCGCTTCCAGCTGGTGGCTATCCCCGGCAACAGCCGCCCGGATGTAGTTCTGAAAATCCTTGGATGACTTGCCCAGGTCATGCCACAACCCGGCCAAGTAACCCCAATCGCCAGCCTCGAAAACATGAGAAAAACCAGCAGCCAACGTCGCCGTGTTTTCTAGGTGATCGCTGAGAGGCTGGAATTCAATGGAGCCATCAATATTGCGCGTGTGTGCAACAGGATAAACATCTTCCAATCTGATCAATACCTTTCAACTACATATCCTTGTATTCAGGAAAACCGATATCGACCAGCATCCCTAATCCCCCGCTCCCCGTCAATAAGGGCTTTCCTGAATAGCCGAGCCGTCCCCCTCTCAATCCGAATGATAGAAATGCATGTACACGCTGCTCATGTCGTAGATGGCCCCACCGTCATGGCAGCTGTAGCTCAGCAGGGTGCTGAAGGGGGCCGTGTGTTCGTCCGCCGCCATGGACTCGAACACGTGGGTCAGCCGGGCGCAGGCATCCTCTCCCCGGTACACGAAGATGGCGCTCTCCCCGTCAAGGTGGTCGAAGGGCACCCCCGTGCCGCCCAGACGGCGCACGAAGTAATTGCCGCCGATGGTGGTGCCCCGCTGCACGGCGTACCAGGGTCCGACGGACATGGTCCCCTCGTCCAGGGGGATGGTGAAGGTGTCGTCCGCGGTGGTGGCGAAGTAGCCGCCGCCGGTCCAGGCCACGTCGGCCTGCACGCTGATGATGTCGTTCCAGAAAACCCCGCTGGCGTTGCTGAACAGGTTGTCCGTGCGCACCTCGATGTTCACCCGGTTGTAGGAGGACAGGTCCAGGCTCGAGCCGTCGAACACCACCTCGGCCGACACCCGGATATCCCGCGAGCCCTCCAGGCCCGGGGCCGTGATGAAGGGCCGGGAGGCCAGGATCATGATGTCCTGGTAGCGCTCGTACAGCGCGGGCCAATCGGCCACCGTCAGGCTGTCGGTGCCGGTGGCCAGCAGTTCGATGTCCGCGCTTTCCGGTCGGCCGTACACCGCCAGGGGCAGGTGCTCGGCGGGCTGGGCCGCATCGTCCTGCACCGCCCTGATCTTCAGGGCCGTCAGGTCCTCGGGTTCGCTGCCGGTGATGGTGAACTTGCACAGGAAGGCGCCCAGGTCGGGCACGGGCTCGGTCTTGCCCTGCTCGCTGCCCATCCCGCTGTCCAGGAACCCGTCCCAGGGCCAGGCCCACCACACCACGCCGTCCCGGTCGTAGGGATACAGCTTCATGGCCATGAGCTTGCGCTGCATGTCCACGCACCAGCTGCGAGGGTCGGGGTTCCACACCGACTCCAGGGCATCGGTGGCGTCGCCGTGCTCCTTGAAGTGCTCGAACATGTGGACCAGGTGGTCCTCGTCCTGGCCGTTGACCGGATCCTCCATCCAGTAGTGCACGAAGTTGGACATGCCGTAGCCGTAGGCATCGTTTTCCAGGGTGTCGGTGCCGTTGAAGCCGTACAGCAGGGCCGTCATGTTGTCGCCGTCCAGCCCCACGGGATAGTAATCCTCGTGATCCACGCTGGTGGCTTCCAGCCAGGCGGCCGTGGCCTCGTCCAGCCACAGGCGTTCCTGGTTGAGGGTGCCCCACTGGCTGGTGTCCCGCGTGTCGTAGAAGGTCTGCACCAGGTGGAAGAACTCGTGCAGGGCCACGGGCAGCAGGTTGCCGCCGGGCACCACGAACTCCGGGTCGATCTCGAAGTGGCCGCGCCCGGCCGGCCCGGGAATGAAGCAGGCCCAGGACCCCGGCGGCTCGCACAGCACCACGTCGCGGGGCCAGTAACCCGTGTCGAAGCCGAACTGAAAGCCCCACGATTCCATGGCCTGGAACGCGCCCTCGAAGTTGAGCAGCAGGTTGCCCGCCGGTTCGCTCTGCACCTCGCTGCTGCGATAAACGATCCTGATGTGCCCGTCGTCCAGGTAGGTGACGGCCACGTCGGGGGCGTTGGCCACCCGCACCGCCGCTGCCGATTTGCCCGGCTGGGGCAAGGCCCCCCGGGTGATGGTGGCGATGCACCAGCCGGCGCTGTCCCGGCCGGCGATGGGATGCCAGAACACGCCCTCTCCCCCGTCGTAGGACTGGCGTTCTTCGCCCAGGAACACGCCCAGGCTGTCCCCCTTGGCCACCGTCAGGCCGTGCTGGAAGCGCAAGCTCAAGGGTTGGTTCAGGGCGTAGGGCACGCCCTCCAGGCGCAGCACCCGGGCGTCCAGGCCGGCGAAGGGGCCGGGCTGGGAGTCCTCGTAAAGGGCCAGGTCCGCCGCCTCGTCCAGGGCCCCTGCGGGCACCGTCAGGGTGGCGGTGTCGTCGCCGATCTCGCCGCCGGCCGCATCCAGCTGGCCCTGGGCCAGAGCCTCCTCGCCGCCGCCTGAGGGAGAACCGCCGTCGTCGCCCCCGCAGGATGCGAGCAGGGCAAGGATGGCGACGGATAACAGGAGAGGAAGGGTCAGGGCGAAGCGGCAAATGAGCGGGCGATTAATGAGCAGGCGGCGCATGGCACTATCTCCCAGTTGAATGCCATAATTTTGAACCCGTGATTTCAGGATAGCACATCACGGAATCCATTCCCGCAAAAACCACCCGCCTCGGGGCGACATGGTCGGCCACAGGCCCTGACACGCCCGGTCTCAGTCGTAGGCCCGGCGGACCTCCGGGGTGGCCATGGTCGGCGCCGTGATCTCGTCCCAGGGGGCCTCGCGCCAGGTGCCCAGCTTCTCGTGGACCAGCCGGTACTTCTCGGGGATGGGATGGGTGCCGTAAACCACTTCGATGCCGTACCGGGTGGTGATGGTGTCGTGGAAATCCTGCAGGTGGGGGCAGGGCGGATAACCCACCACCAGCCCCGTGGCCAGGTGCACCACCTCGACGCCGTTGGCCACCATCTCGTCCACGGTGTATTCCACGTTGCCGCCGGGGCAGCCATCGCAGGTGGTGTAGCCGGCGATCTCGATATCCTGACCCGCGTAGCGGGCAAAGGCGCCCTCGCGCTCGCGGGCCGCACGGAAGCACTTGCCCCCGGCGCAACGCCGGTAGCGGTCGCAGATGATGATCCCGATCCTCTTGCTGTTCGCCATGGTTCAACCTCCGAAAGAGAAAACGCTGATCACCCATGGAAGCCCATGGCGACCCGTGAAACAAGGAAAAATATCCGCGTAATTCACACCATAACAATAGGTTAGAAGAACGAAAAGTGAGAGCAACTCTTGCCGGGTAGCCCCCGGTTGCCTGGCTTCTGAACCGACGCCCCCATTTCCGAGAAAGAACCTGACACAGACGGCACACCCATCTCTCGATAATGTCATTTTGTCATGACAATTCAAGCCAGAAGCTATCCCACACCCAGGCCAGGCCCCGCCATGAATTCATTAACCCATTGCCAAGAAACAGCTTGATAAAAACATTCCGGACAGGCACGCCCCATGCAATTCCGCCGTGAACAAACTTTTCGCAATGGAGGAAATCTCATGAACAACTGGACTGTGAATGCCATGGAGAGCCTGCAGAAGGCGCAGGCCAAGGCTTATGAAATGCAGCACGCCGAGATCGCCCCCCTGCACCTGCTGTGGGCCCTGCTGAGCGAGACCGGCCTGGCTGCCCATACATTGCGCGGGCTGGAGCTGGATGCCGGCCTCATTGCCCGCACCGTGGAGAAGGAACTGGACAGCCTGCCCACGGTGGGCCGCCAGGACGTGCCCAGCGCCGGGCGCGACCTGCAAAAGGTGTTCCTGGAAGCGGGCATGCTGGCCGGCAAGAACAAGCCCCGCGGCGCCGCCGAATCCGGCGACCCCATGGTGGGCACCCGCGAACTGCTGCTGGCCCTGGCCAACGACGAGGGCCGCGCCGGTAGCCTGCTGCAGACCTTCGGCGTCACCGCCGAGAACCTGGCCAAGGCCCTGCAGCACAGCGGGGCCGACGCCGCCTACCAGGGCGGCAGCGAGGACGGCCTGGCCGACGGGCAGGACTCGGCCCTGGAGAAGTACGCCACCGACCTGTGCGCCGCCGCGCGCGCCGGCAAGATCGACCCCATCATCGGCCGCGACGAGGAGATCCGCCGCGTGGTGCAGATCCTCAGCCGCCGCACCAAGAACAACCCCGTGCTCATCGGCTCGCCCGGCGTGGGCAAGACCGCCGTGGTGGAGGGCCTGGCCCGCCGCCTGGTGGAAGGCGACGTGCCCGAGGGCCTGAAGAATAAGCGCGTGCTGGCCCTGGACATGGGCGCTCTCATCGCGGGCACCAAGTACCGCGGCGAGTTCGAGGACCGCCTGAAGAAGGTCATCAAGGAAGTGACCGCCTTGGAGGGCGAGGTGCTCCTGTTCATCGACGAGATGCACACCCTGGTGGGCGCCGGCGCCACCGGCGGCGCCATGGACGCCAGCAACATCCTGAAGCCGGCCCTGGCCCGGGGCGAGCTGCACTGCGTGGGCGCCACCACCATCGACGAGTACCGGCAGCACATCGAAAAAGACCCGGCCCTGGAGCGGCGCTTCCAGCCCGTGCTGGTGGAAGAGCCCACCTGGGAACAGGCCGTGGCCATCCTGCGCGGCCTGAAGGAGAAGTACGAGGTGCACCACGGCATCCGCATCACCGACGGCGCCCTGGTGGCCGCGGTCAAGCTCAGCCAGAGGTACATCGCCGACCGCATGCTGCCGGACAAGGCCATCGACCTCATGGACGAGGCCGCCAGCCGCCTGCGCATGGAGATCGACTCGGTGCCCGCCGAGGTGGACGACCTGCAGCGCGCCCTGAACCAGCTGGAGATGGAGCGCCTGGCCCTGGAGAAGGAGACCGACCGGTCGGCCGTGGGCCGGCGCGAGGTCATCGACCGGCAGATCGCCGAGTTGCGGGACGACCTGGACCAGGTCACGGCCCGCTGGGAGCTGGAGAAGGAAGCCATCGACAACATCCGCACCCTGCAGAAGAAGCAGGAGAACCTGGTGCTGGAGATGGAAGCCGCCGAACGCAACGGCGACCTGGCCCGGGCCAGCGAGCTGAAATACAGCGGCCAGGCCCTGGTGCAGGCCGAGCTGGACGCCGCCCATCAGGAGCTGCGGCGCATCCAGGGGGACACCCCCCTGCTCAAGGAAGAGGTGGAGGAAGAAGATATTGCGACCCTGGTGGCCAGGTGGACGGGCATTCCCGCCCAGCGGCTGGTCGAGGACGAGATGGCCAAACTGCGGCAGCTGGAGCATCGCATCTCCGCGCGTGTGGTTGGACAGGACGAAGCCGTCGAAAAGGTGGCGCGCACCATTCGCCGGTCCCGCGCGGGACTGACGGATCGGAACCGGCCCCTGGGCTCCTTCCTCTTCCTCGGCCCCACCGGGGTCGGCAAGACCGAGCTGGCCAAGAGCCTGACCGCCCAGCTGTTCGGTGACGAGTCGGCCCTCATCCGGCTGGACATGTCCGAGTACATGGAGCGCCACGCCGTCAGCCGCATGATCGGTTCGCCCCCGGGTTACGTGGGGCACGAGGCCGGCGGGCAGCTGACCGAGGCCGTGCGCCGCCACCCCTACAGCGTCATCCTGCTGGACGAGGTGGAGAAGGCCCACCCCGAGGTCATGAATGTGCTGCTGCAGCTGCTGGACGACGGCCGCCTGACCGACGGCAAGGGCCGGGTGGTGGATTTCCGCAACACCCTGGTCATCATGACCAGCAACCTGTGCCAGGAAGAGGAGTTCGCGGCGGCGCCCGAGGCCTCGCTGCTGAACCATCTGTCCGGGCACTTCCGGCCCGAGTTCCTGAACCGCCTGGACGCGGTGATCCGGTTCAACGGCCTGAGCAGGGAGCTGATCCACAACATCGTCAGGCTGGAGCTGGCCAAGGTGGCCGCCAGCCTGGAGGATCAGCAACTGCAGCTGGAGGCCACCGAGCAAGCGGTGGATCTGCTGGCCCGGCAGGGGTACGACCCTCGCTTCGGCGCCCGGCCGGTGAAGCGCGTCATCCAGCGCGAGGTGCAGGACCGGCTGGCCGATCTGATCCTCTCGGGCGAGACCCGGCCCGAGCAGACGGTGGTGCTGGACGCGGAGAACGGCGAGTTCACCCTGCGCACGAGCGGAGCCGCCATGAAGAGCGGCTCGGCCTGAACATAGATGAGCGAGCGAAGACGAAACCGCCCCGGGCAACCGGGGCGGTTTTCATGCATACTGAAAAAATCCCACCAAAACGATATAACTTACCATTAAATAAATGTTTACAAAAAATTTAGTTACCACTTTGTGATAGTTTTGGGAGACAATCGAAACATTCCCGACCACCGGGAAATCCGCGGCACCAGATCTTACCCTGAACTCGCCTCTCGGAAGGATCATCCTCATGAAGAAAGCCCTGTTGCTCAGCGCCATGCTGCTGGCCCTCGTCATCGCCGGTTGCAGCGACGACAGTCCTGTCGCCCCCACCACCGAAAACCAAACCGACGGCACCATCTTCCAGCGCCCCGAATTCATCGACACCCGCCCCGAGGCCGAGCAGCTGGCCGCCACCCTGACCCGGGACGATGTCATCAGCGTGCAGCCCGCCAGCCCGGACAAGGCCGGCGGCAAGTACGCCCTGGTCATCGGCATCTCCGATTACGAGGGCACGGCCAACGACCTGACCTACTGCGACGACGACGCCGTGGACTGGCGCAACTACCTGCAAGGGCAAGGCTACACCGTCACCACCCTCATCGACGGCGCGGCCACCCGCGCGGCCATCGAGGCCGCCGTGGCCAACCTGGTCAGCCTGAGCATCGCCGGCAACGAGATCGCCTTCAGCTACTCGGGCCACGGTTCGCGGGGCAACATGATCTCGGCCGACCTGTCCTACATCAGCAACAGCTGGTTCGGCGGCATGTTCGCCGGCGTGGGCAGCACCAAGATGGCCTTCAACTTCGACGCCTGCCAGATCGGCGCCTTCGGCTCGGCCCTGGCCGCCGATGGCCGGGTCATCGCCCTTGCCTCGGACACCCGCCGCTACAGCTACGACGGCACCGCCGACATGGCCAACGGCGTGTTCACCTACTACCAGATGCTGGGCTTCGACCAGCTGGGCTACATCTACGCCGAGGACGACGACACCTACGCCGTGGACATGATGTACGACTGGGCCAGCCAGTATCGGGGCGTCAAGGTGGCCCCCAGCTATCTGGACTACTACACCGGTTCGCTGGATTACTGATAATCATTTCCTGAAGCTGCTGCCGCGGCGGACAGAGGCGGGCCCTGCGGGGCCCGCCTCGTTGTTTCGCACGCGCCGCACGCCGGGGCCAAACTGCCGCAGGCAATTTCCGCCCAAGGTGTTATGCTGTTGCCCATGAGCATCGAGATCATCCTGGTTTCCGTCATCCTCCTGGCCGCGCTGGTGCTGCTCATCAGCGAGCGCCTTTCCCTGGACCTGACCGCCCTGGGCATCATGGTGGCCCTCATGGTCACCGGCCTGCTGACGCCGCGCCAGGCCGTGGCCGGCTTCGCCAACCCCGCACCCCTGACGGTGGGCGCCCTGTTCATCGTCACCAAGGGGCTGGTGCGCACGGGCGGGCTGTCCTTCCTTACGCGCCTGCTGACGCGCCTGACCGGCGGCAGCCACCGTCTGATCCTCCTGTTCAGCCTGCTGCTGGTGGGCGTGCTGTCGGCCTTCATCAACAACACCCCCGTGGTGGTGATGATGCTGACGGTGATCCTGGCCCTGGCCGGCCGCTTCTCCCTTTCGCCGGGCAGCTACCTCATGCCCCTGAGCTTCGCCTCCATCCTGGCCGGCACCACCACCCTCATCGGCACCTCCACCAACATCATCGTCAGCGATCTGGCGGTGGCCGGCGGGCAGCCCGCCCTGTCCATGTTCGAGCTGGCCCGGGTGGGCTTACCCCTGGCCCTGGCCGGCGGCGTGTTGCTGTTCTTCCTGGCCGATCGCCTGCTGCCCCGCACCCACACCCCCATCCTGCACCACGACACCGGGTCGCGGCACAAGTACATCGCCGAGCTGACAATTCCTGCCGACAGCGAACTGGTGGGCCAGGACGCCCTGCAGGCCCTGAAACGCGAGTTTCCCGACGTGGAGGTGCACGAGGTCTTCCAGGGCGAGCGCATCTGCTTCCCCGAGACCGACACCTGCACCCTGGGCGGCAACGACGTGGTGCTGCTGAGCGCCACCGCCGCCGATCTGGTCAGCATCCTGGGCAGCAGCAAGGCCGACCTGCCCCTGGTGGCGGGCAAGACCATGGCCAAGCCCTACGAGGTGAACGCCCAGCTGGTGGAGGCCATCGTGCCCCCGGACAGCCACTTCCTGGGCCGGCGCATCCGCGACACCTTCCTGGGGGCGGCCGAAGATATCGTGGTCATCGGCGCCCAGCGGCGGCGCATGCACTACGCCGCGGGCAAGATGGGGCGGCTGCGCCTGAAGGTGGGCGACATCCTGCTGGTGCAGTGCAGCCAGCAGAGCCTGAAGTGGCTGCGCAACGATTCGGATCTGATCATCGTCGAGGACAACGTGCCCCCCGTGGCCAACCGGGGACGGGCGCCCCTGGCCCTGGGCATCTTCCTGGCCATGGTGGGCCTGGCGGCCACCGGAACCCTGGACATCCTGCCGGCGGCCCTGGCGGCGGCCTTCCTCATGGTGCTGACGCGCTGCCTGCAACTGCACGAGGCCTACGACGCGGTGGATGTGCCCGTGCTCATGCTCATCATCGGCACCATCGCCCTGGGCACGGCCCTGACGGCCACGGGCGCGGCCGAGCTGTACGCCAACGGCTTCCTGTCGCTGTTCGCGGGGTTCGGCCCCCAGGGAGTGCTGGTGGCGTTGATCGTCCTGACCAGCCTGCTTTCCCACGTGCTGTCCAACAACAGCACCGCCGTGCTGCTGGTGCCCATCGGCCTGGCGGCGGCGGCGGCGTTGCAGGTGGATCCGCGGCCCTTCGTGGTGGGCATCTGCTTCGGGGCCTCGGCCTGCTTCGCCACCCCCATCGGCTACCAGACCAACCTGCTGGTGTACGGGCCGGGCGGCTACCGCTTCACCGACTTCATGAAGCTGGGCATGGTGCTGAACGTGGTGGTGTGGGTGGGGGCCAGCCTGCTCATTCCCCGCTTCTGGTCCTTCTGAGGCGCTGAAACTTCCCCTTCAGCAGCCCTGAAACCCGCCGATCAATAAACTGCCAAACAACTTACACCGTCTTCAACCCACTCCGGGGATCCACGGGATGATCAGCCACCAGGTGCGGCCCGGCCGCCTTATCGATCACCTGCTGTACTCGCTGGGCGGCGCCGCGCGCCGCCGGGCCGGCTCCATCATGTCGGCCCTGGGCTACGCCTACCTGTTGCACCGCACCACCCTGAGCCTGCTGCTGCGGGGACGCATCACCCGGCCGGTGCTGACGGCCCAGATCTTCTTCACCGGGGTGGAGGCCCTGCCCATCCTGGCCCTCATCAGCCTGGGCATCGGCGCGGCCGTCATCATCCAGGGCGTGACCCTGCTGCCCAAGTTCGGCCAGGGCGAGCTGACGTACCGCATCCTCATCCTGGTCATCACCCGTGAACTGGGCCCCCTGCTGACGGCCCTGATCATCGCCGCCCGCTCGGGCAGCGCCATCACCACCGAGCTGGGCAACATGGTGGTCGACCACGAGATCGAGGCCTACGTGGCGGCGGGCATCAGTCCCCTGAACCACATCGCCGTGCCCCGGGTGCTGGGTGTGAGCATCGCCATGGTCTTCCTGAACCTGTACTTCAACCTGTTCGGGCTGCTGGGCTCGTGCTGGATCGCCAGCCTCATTCACGGGCTGCCCCTGGCCGAGTACCTGGGCAACCTGGTGCTGGTCATGGGCGCGGGCGACATCGTTTCCAGCCTGCTGAAGAGCCTGGTCTTCGGCGTGATCCTGGCCACGGTGGCCACCTATCACGGCTTCAAGGTGGAAGGCGCCATCACCGAGGTTCCCCAGAAGACCATCGCCTCCCTGGGCACCAGCATGACCCTGTGCATCGTGGCCAACATCACCATCACCATGCTCTTCAGGGTGGTGTGAACATGCGCCTGGAGCTGCAAGACGTGGTGGTGGAGAGGGAAGGGCGGCGCGGTCTGGACGGCATCAGCCTGACGGTGGAGGCCGGGCAGAGCCTGGGCATCCTGGGCCCCTCGGGCAGCGGCGTGAGCCTGCTGCTGAAGACGGCCGCCGGCCTGCTGGACCCCACGGCGGGCCGGGTGCTGTACGACGGGGTGGACCTGCGCGGCATGGGGGCCGAGGAGCGCCGCCTGCTGCAGACCCGCACGGGTTTCATGTTCCAGGACGCCGCCCTGTGGGCCAACTCGCCGGTGCGGAACAACCTGCTGCTGCCCCTGCAGGCCAAGCATCCCCGCACCCCCACGCGGCAACTGCGCCGGGAGATGGCCGCCCAGCTGGAGCGGTTGGGCTTCCAGGAAGATCTGAACCAGCGGCCCGACCGCCTGTCCCTGGGCCAGCAACGCTTCGTGTCCTTCCTGCGGGCCGTCGTGCCTGGGCCCGGCGCCCTGTTCCTGGACGAGCCCCACAACAGCATGGACCTGCACTGGATCCGCGTTCTGGACCAGGAGACCCGGCGGCTGCACGAACAGGGCACCACCGTCATCACGGGCAGCCACCGCTCGGCCCGCTGGTGCGACGGGCTGGACCACCTCATCATCCTGGACAGGGGCCGCGTGGTCCAGTCCGGCACTCCCGACCAGGTGCGCCAGAACCTGGCGTCCACACCCCGCGATGGCGATGACCCGGCCAGCGCATTCCTCGAGGTGGAACCATGGTGAAGTTCACCCTGCGGCATTCGGACAAGTTCGTGGGCCTGTTCATCCTGGCCGGCACCCTGGCCCTGGTGGCCGCCCTGGCCTACGTGGGCGTCAACAAGCGCTGGTTCAAGCGCGACCTGGAGTTCCGCAGCTACTTCGCCACCGCCGAGGGGCTGAGCCCCGGCCTGGACCTGGAACTGCGCGGGTTCGCCATCGGCCGGGTCGAGAGCGTCACCCTGCTGGACAACCCCCGGGAGAGCAACCAGGTGGAGCTCACCCTGACCATTTTCGCCGAGCACGCCGAGCGCGTGGTCGAGGGCAGCGTGGTCTGCCTGAGCGTGTCGCCCATGGGCTTCGGTTCCAAGCTGATCCTGTATCCGGGGCTGGACGGGGACGAGGCCCTGCCCGCCGGCTGGGTCATCCCCTCGTCGGACACGCCCCTGGGCCAGACCCTGCTGGCCGAGGGCCGGGTGGACCGCCCCCAGCGCCGGGACGAGGTGACGCGCATGCTGGGCGCCCTGCCGCCGCTGCTGGCCAAGGCCGACGCCTTCATCGTCACCATGGACAGCCTCATGAGCCACATGGACGGCCATCTGACGGGGGGCTCGGGCCTGCCCGGCCAGGGGCTGCTGGGCAGCGTCAACAGCACCCTGCTGGCCACCGGCGCCACGGTGGCCGAGTTCAGTTTCCTGGCGGCGCGGGTGGACAGCCTGACGCGACGGCTGGACGGCTCGCTGCTGGCCGTGAACGGCCTGCTGAACGCTTCGGAGGGCGTGGTGCCGGCCATGCTGGGCCGGGAGGGCTCGGCGGCCATGCTGTTCCGCGACGACGCCCAGCTGTACGAGAACATGCTGCAGATCATGAACGAGCTGCGGGTCATGATGAACTTCCTGAACGAGAGCACCCCCGAGATTTCCGCGCTGATGGAGGAATCCACCAGCGCCCTGGTGGAGAGCGAGAAGCTCATGCAGGGGCTGCAGAACAATCCCCTGCTGCGGGGCGGCATCGCCCCGGCCGGCGGGAACGCCGCCCTGTTCGAGGGCCATCGCCAGGAGGTGCGCTGAGATGGTGCGCCTGAAGGGAAGAATCGGGGCGGCGGGGCTGTGGGATCTGCGGCTGCTGGGTCTTCAGCTGCTGGGCCTTCTGCTGCTGCTGGGCTGTGCCGGGTGCTCCTCGCTACCCTCGGGGCCGCGGCCGGACACCGAGCTGAACAGTCGCACCGCCGGGCTGCACAAGCTGGGCAAGAAGCAGTTCCAGGCGGGCCATCTGGACAAGGCCCAGGCCTACTTCGACCAGGCCCTGGCCATTCACGCCCAGGTGGACGACCAGGCGGGGGTGGCGGTGTGTTTCATGTCCCGGGGACGGGTGAAGCTGGCGCGGGAAGACGCGGACGCCGCCGAGGCGGATTTCCGCCAGGCGCAGACCTCTCTGCAGAACCTGGGGCGGCACGATCTCATGGCCCAGTGCCTGGCCGGGCTGGCGGCGGTGGACATGGTGCGCGGCCGGACGGCGGCGGCCCAGGCCACCCTCAAGGAAGCTCTGGACCTGCCCCTGGCGGAAGGCAGTCGGGAGCGCGCCGTGCTGAGCCACGACCTGGGCTCGTGCCTGATGCAGCAGGGCCAGGCCGAAGCCGCCCGGGAGTATTTGCAGGCCGCCCTGGACATTCATCGGGACAACCAGGACCGCCAGGGCCTGGCCACCGTCCACTTCACCCTGGCCCAGCTGGCCTGGGCCGAGGGCGACCCGGGGGCGGCTGTGCCCCACGCCCGGCGGGCCCTGGCCCTGGACAAGGGACTGCACAGCGCCCGCGGGGTGCGGCAGGATCTGTTGTTGCTGGAGGCCCTGCACCGGGAACTGGGGCAGGACGGGCTGGCCGAGGATTATCGGCGGCGGGCCATCCTGGCCGGGGGATAGGCCCTCAACTCTCCCCCCGACCAGGCTCCTCCTCTACCTCTCCGCGTGCTCGATGACCACCGCCACCGAACCATCCATCTCCGCCCGCAGGTCCGGCTTGCGCACGGCCTCGGTTTCCACCTGCTCCCGCGGCAGGATCAGGCACTCGGCCAGGAAGCCCGCCACCAGGTCGGCCCGGGCCGCGGCCAGGGGATCCGACTCGGCCGTGGCCACCACCTTCACCGGCGAATAGGGATGGCGCCGGATCTCGTCGGTGGCGCGCACCAGCCAGCGGCGTCCCTCCTCGGTCAGGGCGCTCTCCTTGGGCTTGAACAGGCCCTCGCCCGCCAGCTCCAGCACCCGCGTGCCGTCGCGGCGATAATCCAGGGCCGGGATGCGGAAACTCACGCCCGCGTGGTTGTAGGTGTTGGTGCCCTTGTCCGTCTGGGTGAACACGTAGCTGTAGGGATAGCCCACCTGCAACATCTCGCCGCTGTCGCCGTGACCGTCCCAGGCCAGGCGCTCGGGAGCCCGCCCCTTGCCCGTGTAGGTGCGGAAGGGGCTGCCGCGGAAGTCCGTCACCGTCAGGTTCCAGCTGCTGATCTTGTGCCCCTCGGGAGCCGCCGTGTGGAAGGTGGCCACGGGGGTGGTGGCCATCTCGGGCAACCAGGGATGGGGCGGCTGCTCGCTGGCCAGCAGCTCCAGGTTGTTCAGGTGGGGCTGCATCCCGCTGACGGGGCTCACCTGCAGGGCCTCCTGGTCCATGGCCGTGAACAGCGAGTCCACCGCCAGAGCGTCCAGCTCGAAGGTGAAGGTGCTCTTCTGGATGGTCTGGCGCACCTGGTTGGTGGCCTCCACCACCATCTCGGGCAGGGCCGCCCCCGACTGGCCGTCCTGGGTCCAGTCCTCGCCCTGTTTGCCCGTATCGGCCTCATCCTGGCCCATCGCCGGCAACGCCAGCATGACAATCAGAAGCAGGGTTCCCGTTTGCATTCCGCACTTGTTCCAGGTCTGGCTGGTCATGGTCGTCCTCGCTAGTTCAGTCGGAAGATGATGGTGATGACGCCCCACTGCTCCACCGCGGCCTTGTCCGGGCCCAGGGGAGCGAAAACGAACTGCTTGATGGCCGCCATGGCCGCCTGGTTCAGGTCGCGGTGCACCGAGGTCTGCTCGAAATACATGTTGTCCTTCACCCGGCCGTCGGCCTTCACCGTGAAGTGCACGGCCACCGTGCCCTCCCAGCCCTTCTTGCGGGCCAGGTCCGAGTAGCGCGGGGCGGCGCTGCTCAGGATCTTGCGCCCCGAGATCTGCCCGGTGATGGTCATGTTGACACCCTGGCCGTCCAGGGCCACTTCGGCCACGGCCTGCTGGGGTTCGGCGGCGGCCGCCGCCTCGGCCACGATGGCGGGCTTGATGTCGGGATCGGCGATGCGCTGGCGACCGGCCAGGGCGCCGCCCCCGCCGGAGCCGCCGCTGCCGTAGTCCAGGATGGTCTTGCGGCCGCTCTTGTGCGGGCTGCCGCCACGGCCGCCGGGGCCGTCCACGTCCACCACGGCGCGGCCGGCCGCGCCGTTGCTGCTGCCGGAACCCGCCGCCACCAGGGCCGAAGCCGCCGGGCGATAGGACGAACCACCACGGGAGGCCGGCTGCAGCCCGCCACCGGCGGACAGATTGGCCGGGGCCTCGGCCAGGGTGGCGCCGCGGCTCTGACCGCCGGCGGCGGCGGTATTCTCGGGCACGATGCTCTCACCCAGGGCCACGCCGCCGCTGCGGTTCTGCAGGGCGGTGCCCGTGGGCTTGAAGCTCTCGCTGGAACGGGGTTTGGCCGCCGCCAGGGCCGGGGCCGCCACCTCGGTCTCGGGCTTGCTGACGGCCGCCCCCACCAGCTTCTCGGCCGGGATCACCTGGCGCGAGGCCGGGACCGGGGCGCGGGTTTCCAGTTGCGTCGCGCGGGCCAGGGTCTGACGCTCCTGAACGGTCTGTTGGGCGGGCGCGGCCACCTCGGTGCGCACCGGCGCGGGCCGGGCCGCGGGCTCTTGCCGCTCGGGCGCCTTGAAGACGGGCTTTGGACGCGGAGCCGGCTTGGCCTGGGGTTCAACCCTGGCGGGCGCGGCCGCCGGCGCCTCGGCCTCGGCCAGCTTCACGGCGCTGTCGGTGTTGATGCCGGTGCCCGGCGGTTCGGGCCGCCCCCGGGGCTTCTCCTTCATCTTCACCTTGGCCGCCACGTCCTCGCCGTAGCGCGCCTCGATGTAGGCGATCTCCGTGAGCTCGCCCCCCTCCTGCCGCACCAGGGCCTGCCGCCCCATGAGCAGGGCCAGCAGCAGCAGCAAGCCGCCGTGCAGGGCCACGCTGGCAGCCATGCCGCCGCCGGTGGAGCGGGAACGGTCGATGTGTTGCATGATCATTGCCCGGCCCCCTCCTGCTTTTCCTTGGTGGCCAGGGCGATGCGCGGGGCCGCGGCGCTCTCCACCACGGCGATGAGCTCTTCCACCTCGCCGTAGGGCAGGTTGCGGTCGGCCTTGACCACCGCCACCGCGTGGGGCGTCTGGGCGAACAGCGCGCCCAGGTAGGGCGACAGTTCGTCCGGGGTCAAGCGGTCCTCGCCCACCATGATCTCCCGCTCCAGGGTGAAGACGATCTCCACGTTGTCGGCGTCGTCAGCCTCGCTGGCCCGGGCCGTGGGCAGATCCACTGCGGCCTCGTCGTTGGCCAGGAAGGGCGAGATCATCATCAGAGTCAGGACCACCACCAGCGACACGTTGATGATGGGCACCACGGTGGTTCGGCTCTCGGTCTGAAATGTGCTCTTCTTCATGTCAGTCTTCCATCCGGTTGAGCATGGCCAGGGATTCGGCTCCGCTGGCCTTGGCCACGTCCAGGACCGCCACCACGTCACCCAGGATCACCGCGTCGTCGGGGTCGATGACCACGGTGCGGTCGCTGCGGCCGGCCAGTTCGGCCCCCAGCAGCTCGCCCAGCTGGTCCACGCCGGCCACCGGCTGTCCGTTCAAGGTGATGCCGGTGACGCCGACGCTTACGGTCAGCAGATCCTCGTCGTGGTTGTCGGTGGGCGTGACCACCGCGTTCTCGGATCCGGCCTGGGCCGGGTTCACCTGGAAGCCGTTCCACATGAGGGCCGGCATGGTGATGAGGAAGACCACGATGAGGGTGGTCGTCACATCGGCCAGGGGCGTGATGTTGGCCTCGTTCTGCCCCTCCAGGATCCTGCGTCTGTGCTTCTTCGCCATGGTGCTACCGCTTCCTTTCGCTCAGCTCATGACCTCGGCCAGGGCCTCGTCAACCTGCCGGGTGATCTGCTGCGAACCGGGGGCCCGCGCGGCGCCGGGAGCGGCGATGGGCGCCGACTCGGCCTGGCGGGCGGCGCGGTGCGCCTGGCTCCACAGGGTGAAGAAGGACTCGCGGGCGTCCTCCAGGTGGGCGGTGCGGGTGCGGATGCGGCGCACGAAGAAGTTGAAGGCCACGGTGGCGATGACGGCCACCACGATGCCCGCCGCGGTGGTCATCAGGGCCTCGGAAACGCCCATGGCCACCACCGAACCGCCGCCGCTGCCGGTGCGGGCGATGTCGGCGAAGGCGCGGATGATGCCCACCACCGTGCCGAACAGGCCCAGCAGGGGAGCGATGTTGCTCATGGTGCCCAGCACGCCCAGGTTCCGCTCCATCTCCACCGTTTCCAGGTCGATGGCGGTGTCCAGGCGCTGCTGCAGCTCGTCGCGGGTGCGGCCCATGTGCATGACGCCCTGGGCCATGACCCGGCCCACGGGGCTGCCGGCGCGCTTGCAGTATTCCAGGGCGCCGCGCTGGCCGCCCGACTTCAGCTGGGCCGCCAGCTCGTTCATGAAGACCTGGCTGCTGCTGGAACTGGACCAGAAGTACAGGGCCCGTTCGATGGCGAAGCCCAGGGTCACCACCGAACAGACGGCCAGCACGATCATGGTGGGTGAGGCCATGAAGAACCCGATGATGGAAATATCGCCGAACATGTCGTTTCCCTCTCCGCGTCCGGCGCCGGGGCGCCGCCGCTGCTTGTTGTTCATCCAACCGATCCGTCTATCGATTCCCTGCGTCCGGACCCGGGGGGCCCGGCCCGCTCATCAACTCCCGCTGCCCGCCGCCTGCCGGATCCACTCCAGGCGCTCGGTGGCCATCTGGCCCCACTCGGGCTTGCCGCCCGCGTCCTTGATGTCCTGCCAGGCCCGGGTGGCCTCGGACCAGTCCCCCCGCTCCTCGGCCATCTCGCCCAGGCGGGCCAGGGCCGCGATGCGGAAGGGGTCGGTGGTGCCGCCCTCGTCGGCGCAGGCCCGGTACGCCTGGCGCGCCAGGTCGGGCCGGTTCTCCTTCTCGCGGCACTCGCCCTGGCGGTAGCGCACCTCGGCCACGCCCGCGTCGCCGGCGGCCAGGGCCTGGTCGTAGGCCTGCACGGCCTGGGCGAAATCCCCCACCTCGTCCTTGTACAGGTTGGCGATCTGCAGCCACAGGCCGGCGGCGTTCTCGTTGTCGGGGTGGTCGCTCAGGAAGCGCACGTAACCGCCGATGGCCGCGTGCCAGTCCTCCACCTCCTGGTAGCAGATGGCGGCGTTGAAGGCCGCCAGGGGCGCGTACTGCCCCTCGGGGAAGATGTCCGTGAGCAGCTCGTAGCTCTGGGCCGCTTCCAGGTACTTCTCGCCCTTGAACTCGACGGTGGCCGCGCGCAGGTAGGCCAGCTCGGCCAGGTCGTGGTCGGGGTGGGTGACGGTGAAGTTGCGATAACCGGCCAGGGCCTGGTCCATGCTCTCGCTGCGGTAATAGCTCTCGGCCAGGTAGAAGAGGGCGCCGGGACCCGACTCGCTGTCGGGATAGTCCAGGGTCACCTTCTCGAAGGCCCGGGCCGCGGCGCTGAAGTCGCCGGCCGCGAAGGCGTCCTGGCCCTTGTTCCAGTAGATGTCCGCGGCCAGGGGGCTGTCCGGGTGGGCGTCCAGGTACTCCACCATGTCCTTGCCGCTGCGGTAATAGCAGGACTGGATGCCCAGCTCGGCGTCCTCGCCCCGCGGATCCTGGGGATAGGCCGCCACGAAGGCCTCGAAGGCGGCGATGGCCGCGTCGTCCTGGCCCGTGTTGTAGGCGCAGTTGGCCAGGCCGAAGCGCGCGTCGGCGGTGTGGGGCCCGGCGGGGTAATGTTCCACCAGGCGGCTGTAGGTGCCCGCCGCGTCGGCGAAGCGGCCCAGGCCGAACTGGGTGTCGGCGATGCGGTACAGGGCTTCCTGGGCCTCGGGGGCGTGACCGAAGCGGTTCAGCAGCTGCTGCCAGCTGGCGATGGCCTGCTCGTAATATTGCAGCCGGTAATAACAATCACCCTGGTTGGCCAGGGCCGAGGCGGCCATGGGGTCGTCCGGGTGGGCGGCCAGGAACTCGCTGAACTCGGCCAGGGCCTCTTCGTACTTGTGCTGGTTGAAGTAGATGCTGCCCACGGCCAGGGCGTTGGTGCCCTTCTCGCTCTCGGCGTTGGCCAGGGCCAGCAGGAACTTCTCCTGCTCTGCCAGGGCCAGCTCGTAGTCGCCGGTGCGGCTGAGGCTGGCCACCAGGCCCTGCAGCGAGGCGGCTGCCACGTTGCTGCGCGGGTAGCCGGTGAGCACCAGGCGGTACATGCCCTCGGACTGGCGGTACAGCCCCTGGCTGTAATAGGCCTCGCCCAGGTAGTAATAGGTGCGGGCCCGCCACGGGCTGGGCGTGGGCAGCAGCTTGCTGGCCAGGTAGTTGTAATTGGTGACCAGGCGGTCCATCTCGCCGGTGCGGAAGTAGGCCAGGGTGGACAGGAACAGGGCGCGCTCGGCCACCTCGGTGTTCACGTGCTTGTCCAGCACGTTCTGGAAGGCACGGATGGCCTCGCGGTACTCGCCCAGCTCGAAGTGGCTGAATCCCTGCAGCACCCGCACCCTCGGCGCCAGGGCGTCGCCCGGATAGCGGTCCAGGAACTCGTTGGCCATGAGGATGGCCTGGCTGTAGTTCTGCTCGGCGGTGTAGCTGAAGACCACCTTGTGCAAGGCGGCGCTGGCCACCCGGGTCTCACCGAACTGCTTGACCACGTCGGTCCAGGCGAAGATGGCCTCGGCCCGGCGGCCCAGCTGCAGGTGGCAATCGCCCATGAGGTAGCGGGCGTGGCCGCTGATGCTCTGCCCGGGAAACAGGCGGACGATCTCTTCCAGCTGGCGCAGGCTCTCGTCGAAGCGGCCCTCGTTGTAGGTCACGCAGGCCATCTTGTAGCGGGCGTTGGGCACGAAGCGGCTCTCGGGATACTTCTCCAGGAAGGCGCGATAGCTGCGCACCGCCACGGCGTTCTGGCCCGAGCGGTAGAAGGCCTCGGCCACGGAGAAGGCCACGTCGTCGGCCAGGGGGCTGTCCGGGTAGCGGCGCAGGACCTGGCGGTAGCGCTGGATGGCCAGGATGTACTGCCCCGTGTCCTCCAGGCAGCGGCCCAGGTAATACAGGCCGCGATCGCTGTTCACCTGCTCGAAATGAGCGATGGCCTCCTCGTAGTTCTGCTCCTGGTAGGCGAACAGACCCAGGGCGAACTTCACCTGGGGCTTCTCGGCGTAGCCGGGACGGCGCTCCAGAAGCTCGCGGTACACCTTGCCCAGCTTCAGCCAGTTGCCCTGCACGATGTAGGCCAGGCCGATCTCGTACATGCCTTCGGCCAGCAGGAAGGTGTCGTCGTACTTGTCGATGAGGCGGTCGTACTTCTCGATGGCCTCGTCGTAGCGGGCCAGGTTGTACAGGCACTCGCCCTGGCGCAGCAGCACGCTGGCCTTCAGGTAGTCGTCGGCGCCCTTGCGGCCGCCCACCTCGCGGTACTCCTTCAGGGCCCCGGTGAAGTCGCCGGTGGCGAAGTAGCACTCGCCCACCATGAACTGGGCCTGGGCGGCCCGGGGGCTCTTGCCGTAGGTCTTCACGTACAGCCGGTACTGCTGCATGGCGGCCGACTTGTCCTGGCCGTTGGCGTAGGCCTGCCCGGCGGCCTCCCAAAGCACGCCCTCGCTGGGCACGGCCCGCTCGGGGTGCGTCTCCTCGGCCCGGCCGGCGCCCGCCGTCAGGACCAGGGTCAGGGCCAGGGTCAGGGCCAGAACCGCGATGGTTGATCTCTGCATGGTCTTCCTCATGACTTCTATTCCCCCCTGCCGTCGGGATTGCCCGCGATCTCGGAACCGCTTGCGGTCTCGGCCTGCACGCCGTTGCCGCTGATCTCAACCCGGATGGGCACGCGGGTGCGCTCCTGGAAGCCCAGGATCTCCACGCCGGTCATGTAGTCCCACTCCTGGCCCAGATCGTCCACCACGGTGACGCGCACGTCGTAGCTGCCGTTGTCCACCAGTCGGCCGTCCTCGTCCTCGCCGGACCAGGTCACGCCGCCGGGAGGATTGCCGTTGCCCGACATGGTCCGCACGGTGCGGCCGGCGGCGTCCATGATCTCCAGGCGCCAGGACTCGATGTCGCCCCGCACGGCGGTGTCGATGGCGAAGGTCACGTTCCGATCGCTGCCCGAGGGGCTGAACAGGGCCCGGTCGGTCTTCATCTTCACCCCGAAGGGCACGCCGAAGCGCAGGGTGGCGCTGACCACGTTCTGCGAGCCCAGGTCGGTGTTGACGAAGGCGTAGTCGAATTGCCAGTTCTGCAGACGGAAACCGGCCCCGGCGCTCATGTGCTCGCGCTCCGAGTCGTAGCCGCCGCGCAGCACCAGGTTGCGGATGGGCTCCATTTCCAGGCCGCTGCGAAAGCTGGTGTCCATGTAGCGGGTCTTGACCAGATCGGTGTTCACCCGCAGGCGGCCGCGGAAGAAGCGCAGGCCCAGGCCGGCGCGGGCGCTGCGCACCATCTCCTCTTCCTCGTCCACCAGGGTGATCTTGGGGGCCACCAGGTTCTGCACCGCCGCGCCCACGCTGAGCAGGCGGTGGGGGCGCAACAACACGCCCACGTCCAGGCCCGTGCCGCTGCCCGAGGCCCCGCCGATGTCCTGGCTGACGGCCTTGAAGTTCAGGCCCCAGGCCAGGCGGCCGCGGTGGTTGCCGTAACCCAGGCTGAAGACGCCTTCCTTCTCGCTGAAGGTCTCGCCCAGATCCTGGTCCCAGGTGGAGCGCTCGAAATCGCCGCTGTTGATGAAGGTGCCGTTGAGGGCGAAGGTGCCCCAGCGGTCGGTGGGCATCCCCAGGGCGAACAGGGTGTAGCGGGTGTCGCCCACCAGGGTGGCCCCCATGCCCGTGACCTCCATGGTGCGCAGCTGGGCCAGGCCCGCCGGGTTCCAGTAGGCCGTGGCCACGTCGTCGGCCACGCCGGCCACGGCGTTGCCCAGGGACAGGCTGCGGGCGCTGGCCCCGTAGCGCAGGAATCCGCCGGGAACGCCCGCGTCATCGGCGGCCAGCAGGGGCGCCCAGGCGCCCGTCAGGGCCACCAGGATCACCGCCGCCGCCAGGGGCAGGCCGTGCCGGATCTTGATGCTGATATGGCGATTCATGTTCACGACTTTCCTCATTTGACCACCGCGATCTTGCGGCGCAGGTCCATGCCGTTGCCGTGGACGCGGCAGATGTACCCGCCGTTGCCCACGGTGTGTCCCTTGCTGTTCTGGCCGTTCCAGGGGAACTGGAAGATCTCCCCGGCGGTCACCATGTGCTGCTCGCTGTGGACCACGTCGCCGTACAGGTCGTAGATGGTGACGGTGACGTTGCCCGAGGCCGTGGGGCGGAACATGATCATGGTCGCGCCCTCACGGGGGTTGAAGGGGTTGGGCCGGTTGGTGATTTCCTTGTCCAGGGCCAGATCGGCGGCGGTGTACAGCACCACCGTGCGCACGGCCTCGCGCACGCCGCTGACTTCCTCGGCGAAGAAGCGCAGGGTGTGGCGGCCGGGCGCGGCCAGATCCTCACCCAGCTGTTCGCCCAGCTCGGCCAGGGTGAAGGCCCCCGTGAAGACGCTCACGGGACGGGGCGGATCGATGGTGTCCACGTCGTAGAACACGCCCTGGATGCCGCCCTCGTCCTCGGTGCTGGCGAACAGGCTGATCTCGGTCTGCGGGGTGATGTAGTAGCCGTCCCGGAAAACCGAGACGTCCGGGGCGAAGGTCACGTCGCTGCGCGGCGGGCCCACCACTTCCAGCACCAGGGCCTGGGAGATGATCTCGCCAGAGACGGCCTGCAGCAGGATATCGCGGGCGCCGTAGGGATCCACGGCCAGCTCGGTGTCGGCGGCGCCGTCCACGTCGCCACGCAGTTCGGTGGAGGGGCTGCGCATGCTGCCCAGGCGCCCGTCACCATCCACCACCTGCACCGTGACCAGGGAGTTCTGCACCGCGTTGCCCACGGCGTCGGTGGTGCGCACGCACAGGGTCACCGACTCGTCCGGGCGCAGGGGACGGTCCAGCACCTGGCCGGGCAGATCCTCGGCCCACAGCTGCACGCTGGCCGCCGGGGCCGGCAGGACCACGATCACGTCGCTGTAGAACTGCTCGCCGCTGTCGTCGCTCACCTGCAGGTAGATGCTCTCGGCCCGGTCGTAGCTCTGGGAGGCGAAATCGCGCTCGCCGCCCGCGGTGCTGCCCACGGTGTCGGCCAGCACGCCGGCCGGGCTCAGGCTGAAGTCGGGCCGGGGCGCGTTGCCGCTGAAGGCCCGCAGCACGAAGTTGCGGTCGTCGGTGGTCACCAGCTGGCCGGTGACGATATCCACCCGCCGCACGGCCATGCTGAAGGGCTGGCCGGCGATGACGGTGTCGGGAATATCAACCGCGTAGCGCACGCCCTCGGGCACCACCGTCAGCACGTCGCTGAAGGCCTCGCGCCCGCGCGCGTCCCGCACCCGGATGACGATCTGCTCGCTGGTGGCGTAATGCTGGCCGCTGATGACGGCCTCGCCGCCCACCAGGGTACCCTGGCTGATGCCCAGGGTGTCGTGGGCCGCCGAACGGTCCGGCAGCAGGGCCCGCATCTCGAAGGTTCCGCCCGCGTCGATGCGCTCGCCCGTCAGGGGGTTCACCAGGCGCACCGTCACCGGGAAGGTGGCGGGCGGACCGGCGGTGACGGTGGCCGGGTCGGGCAGCACGATGCGGTACTCGGCCTCGTTCACGGGAATGTCCACGCGGCCGCTGCTGACGGTGGGGTGGTCGGGATCGGTGGCGAAGACAGTCACCACGCCGGGGTTGCCCAGCACCACCTCGATGTCACGGCTGCCGCTGATGAAGGGGGCGTCGGCGTCCCCGGCGTCCACCAGATCGATCTCGCCGCCGCTGCTGCTCAGGTGCACGGCGCCGTCATTCACGCGGCCGGCCAGGTTCCAGTACTGGTCCACCGCGCGCACGGTCAGGGTGAAGGGGGTTTCGGCCTGCTGGGTCAGGGGGTCGCCCGTCTTGCCGCTGCCCGTCAGGGCGCCCGGCACCGGGGTCTCGCCCGGGGCCACCACCTGGATGCGTTTGAAGCCGTCGGCCAGCATGCGGCAGGTGTTGCTGATGCCGTGGATGCCGGTGGTGTCGCTCACCTCGACGAAGATCTCCTCGGCCCGGCTGTAGGCCTGGGCGATGGAGCGGTAACCGCCGCTCAGGATGCCCTGGGTCACCTCGGTGGCCCCGCCGCCGGCCAGGCCGGTCTGGGCGCTGACCACGCGGATGTTGAACAGGCGGTCCTGGGTGGTCACCCGCTGGCCGGTGTTGCTGTCCAGCAGCTCCACCGTCAGGGGGAAGGTCTCGGGCGGGCCCACCACCGCCGAATCGGGCACGGTCACGGCGAAGTACAGACCGCCGCTGCCCATGCTGATGACGCTGCTGAAGGCCTCGCGTCCGAAGTCGTCGGTCACGCGGATGATGATGTCCTCGACGGTGCTGTAGCTCTGGGTGTTGATGACGTTGACGCCACCCACCAGCTGGCTTTCCACCGTGCCCAGCTGGCCGCTGGCGGCGCCCTGGTTGGGCAGCAGGGGCGTCAGGTAGAAACGGTTCATGGCCGTGGGCACCACGTTGCCCGTCACCGGATCCACCAGCTTCACCGTCACCTGGAACCCCGGCACCGGACCCGTGGAGGCCGTGGCGGGCACGGTGATCTCGTACTCGTAGGGCGGGTTCACGGGCACCAGGCTGCTCTGGCTGGGCCTGGCCAGGTCGTCCTCGTCGTAAACCGTCACCGACACGGTGCCCTCGTCCGTCAGGAAGCCGTTGAAGGTGCGCCGGCCGTTGACGAAGGGCACGTAGTTCTCGGCGGGGTTGCCCGCGTCGGCGAAGCTGTTGTCGCTGGCCACCAGGCGCAGCCGCCCGATGCTGGTGGTGTCGGCCAGGTTCCAGTACTGGTCCACGGCCCGCACGGTCATGGGGAAGGGCTCGCCCGAACGCTGGGTCAGGGGGCTGCCGCTCTTGCCCGCCTCCTCGAAGGCGGGAATGCCGGCTTCAACGACCTCGCCGGGGGCGATGATCTGCAGGCGCTTGTAACCGTCGGCCAGCACGGCGAAAACGGGGCTGCTGCCGCTCAGGCCGGTGCTGTCCGTCACCGTGACGTACACGTTCTCGGCCCGGGTGTAGCTCTGCTGGAAGTTGATGACACCGTGGTCCAGGCGCTGGCTGGTCACACCCACGGTGCCCAGGCCGGCCCCGCCCAGGGCGGTCATGACGGCCACGTCCAGGCGCCGGTCCTGATCCACGATGGTGTGGGTCTGGGTGTCGCGCAGCTGCACCCCCACCGGGAAGGTGGCGGGGGGCCCGGCCACCGGGGCCTCGGCCGCGTCCATGGTCACCACGTATTCCAGGCCGTTGGGCAGCATCTGGATGGTCGAGCTGTAGCTGCTGCGTCCGGCCGCGTCGGTGATGCGCAGGACGATGTCCTCCACCGTGTCGTAGGCCTGGCCGCTGATGGTCACGGTGCCGCTCTCCAGCTGGGCCCCCGTCACGTGCAGGGTGCTGCTGGCGGGTTCCAGGTTGCTGCGCAGGGCCTGGATGTCGAACCAGTTGTTGGCCGTGGGCATGGGATCGCCCAGCTCGTCCACCATGCTCACCGTCACCTCGAAGGTCTGGGGCGGGCCCACGTAGGCGGTGGCCGGGGTGGTGATGCGGTAGGCGGCGCCCTGCTGGATCTGCACCGTGGCCTGCTGGCCCGTGATGTCGGTGTGGTCCAGGGCCGAGGCCGCCAGGGTCACGAAGCCCGTGGAGGTCAGGAACAGGGGCATGGTGATCTCGCCCGAGACCAGGCTCTGGCCGTTGTTCAGGGGGTTGGTGGGGGTCAGGCTGTCGTCGTCGCTGGCCAGCCACACCCGCTCGTTGCTCACGTCCACCTGGTTCCAGAACTGGTCCACGGCACGGATGCGCGCGTCGAATTCCAGGCTGGCGGTCTGGGGCAGGGGCGAACCGGTTTTGCCGTCGGTCTCGGGGCCGCCGGGCTGGGCCGCCTCGCCGGGCAGCAGCAGCATCAGGCGGCTGAACGCGGCGGGATCAACCTGCACCAGGCTCTGGTCGTTGACGTCGGGATCGATGAGATCGGCCGCCGTCAGGTTCTGCGCCACGGCGGTCTTGAAGAACAGGTCGAAATCGGCCGCGCCCTCGGGGTCCAAGGCCGTGTCGTTGGGCGTGATCATCTGGAAGAAGCTGTCGCTGGTGAAGTGCACCTGGGGCTGCACCGGCACCTGGTTCCACCAGGCGTCGGTGGCGATGACCCGCGCCACCACCGGATCGCCCGCCGTCAGGGGCAGGGGCTCGCCGGCCTTGCCGGGCGCGATGCCCGGGGTGTGGGTCTCGCCCGGCAGCAGCACGATCAGGTCGGCGTAGTCCTGGGCCAAGGCGAACACGTCGAAGGTGTTGCTGCTGTCGGTGTGGGCGTAGGTGTCCTCGCGCACGAACAGGCGCACATCCTGCCCGGTGCGCGTGATCTGGATGTTGCCCCGCCAGGCGCCCTGGTAGGTGCCGCTGCCCAGACCGGCGCCCATGTCCACCGCCACCGGGTTCAGGATGCCGGTGCCGTGGTTCACGTACAGGGTGACGTGGTCGGTGTAGTCGGCCACGTGGTTACCGAAGATGTCGCGGGCGATGATGGTCACGTTGGGCAGCAGCGAACCGGCCCGGTGGTCCGGCAGATCGTCCAGGACGTCGCCGGGCGTGGGGTTGGTGCGGCTGTTGATGCCGATGTCGAAGTGGTCCACCACGCCGGCCTTCATGGGGATGGTGGTGAAGGCCGACACCGCCCCGGCGTTGTCGTTCACCTGCACGGTCTGGTGGTTGGGGTCGGCCAGGGTGATGAGCGTCACCTGAAAGTCGCCGTTGTTGTCGCTGATGGACTGGGGGTTGGCCGGCAGCACGGCGGCCGGGTCGGTGCTGCTGAAATCCATGGACAGGGGCAGGGCCGGGTCCACGTCCATCACCGGGTTCCAGAAGCGGTCGGTGGCGTACACGTTCACGCTGAAGGCCACCCCCGCGTCCTGCACCGTGGCGTCGCCGGTCTTGCCGTCGTCCTCGATGCTGTCGAAGATGCCGGGGTCGATGGTCTCGCCGGGGGCCTCCACCACCATGCGCTCGTAGGCCGCGGGCGACACCGTGACCTGGCTGGAGGCGTTGGCGCCGATGCCGCTGCTCTCGGCCAGCAGGCTCTGCACCTGGTGGGCCGAGCGCAGCACCACGCGAATATCCGTGGGATTGTCGATGTTCACCACGTTGCCGGGATAGTCGGGCAGCTCGAACCAGCCGCTGGGGCAGCTCAGGGTCACGTTGCGGCTGCCGGGGGCCAGGTTGTTGTAGCGATCCACGGGGCGCATGGTCACGGGCGAGATGACATCACCGGCGGTCACGGCGTTGGGGGCGCCCTGGTTGCCGCTGAAATCCTCGTCGTTCAGACCGTTGACCCAGGTCTCGCCGGGAAAGCTGATCAGGATCTTGTGGCAGGGGCCCGAGTTCACCTGGAACGAGGGCGATTCCCCCACCACGCCCGAGTCCACCACGATGCGGGCGCTGAAGCCGCGCTTGGTGACCTGCACCAGGGCGTCCAGCTGCCCGTTCACGAAGGTCGAGCTGCTGGCCAGGATGTAGTCGGCGCTCTCGTCCGCGGTGCCGATGCGCACCCGCAGGCCCACCGCGCCGTTCAGCGGGAACACGTTGCCGTTGGCGTCGCGGGCGATGATGCGGATGTTGAAGGGAATGGTGGTGACCTGGGGATCGGCCGGGTTCCAGATGCCCGTGTCGAAGTCGAAGTGGTCCAGGCCCTGGGGGTTGATGAACACGTCGCTGCGGCTCTCGGCCGTCACCGCGCCCGAGGCGCTCACCGTCAGGCGGGTGGTGCCCGAGCGGATGAGGGTGGCGGCCAGGGCGGCCTCGGGGTTGCCCCCCATGGCGCCGCCGGCCGGCAGCACCACGCCGGCGTCGGGGTCGTCGCTGCTCCAGCTCAGGTTGGGCAGGGCCGCCGGCTCGATGGGGTTCCAGTGCTGGTCGGTGGCGTAGACGGTGATGCCGGCGATGGCCTGGCCCGAGGTCTGGCTGTTGGGCGTGCCCGTCTTGCCGGGGCTGACGCCGGGGGTCAGGCTCTCGCCCGGCATGAGCAGCACCACGTCGTCCAGGGGACCGGGGCGCAGGGGGGTGATGGTTGCCGACCCGGCCGCCGCGCTCGCCTGGCCGGGATAGACCACGCTGTTGGTGGCCGTCAGCACGTTCTCGCGGGTCACCGGGTCGGTGCCCCAGAAGGTCACGGGCACGGTGGCCACGCCGCCGCCGAAATCCAGCCCGCTGACGCCCAGGACCGGACCGCTGGGGAAGTGTCCCACCAGGGCCGTCAGGTTCACGTCGTCGCGGAAGTTCAGCACGGCCACGCCCGCCGCGTCCCGGGCGGTGATCTGGATGTTCACGGCCTGATCAACGAACTTGTCCCCGGCCGGCACGCTGAAGTCGAAGTGATCCACGTAGTTGTAGCAGTTCAGCTGCACCTCGGCCGCAGGCACCGAGGCGTCGTCGGCGTCCGTCACCCGCAGACGCACGGGCTGCCCGGCGGCCAGCAGGCGCAGGCCGTCGAACTGGAACTCGCCGTTCTCCAGGTAGTGGCTGCCGGGCAGGACCGCCCCCACGTCCGGCGATTGCAGCCGGGCGTGGATGAAGTCGGCCGTCACGTCGGTGCTGCCGTCGGCGTTCACCGCGCGCACGTTGACGCTGAAGTCGGTCTCCACCGTCACCGCGGGATAGCCCGCCACCACGTGGGGGTTCACCACCGTGATCTCCAGGTGGTCGAAGGCCTGCGCGCCGGTCGCCAGCAGGGTCAGGACCAGCAAGCCGGTCAGGGCGCTCGGGCGGAAACTGCTCTTGCGGTATCTTTCATTCCCAGTCATTGCGTGCCGCTGCCTTGAAATGGGTTTTGCCTCCAGCCCTTTGCAAAAAGCAAGGCCGTGAATCCATCATGCTCCACAACCAGGGTTGCTGAGGCGGTTCGTTCCCAAACACCCCCGAACAGGGCAATGTCCGTGCTTGGCGCGCAAAGCCGGGGTGTGGTCCGTGAGGGTGCGGAAGAGGGCAAACGACCCCACGAGGAAGGCTGGTGGCTCAACCTTCCTCATGAGGGCGGGAATTTTTTTTCGGGGGAGGGAAAGATGCCGTCAGTTCTGAAAGTGGCGGGTCAAGCTTCCGGTATCAGGGCCCCGACGGCAGCACGCTCTGCCGTATGCGACGGGAAAACTCGGGCACGTCCCCCATCTGCGTGCCCAAACCGTCGATGCGGTGGCGGCTGCGCACTTCCTCGATGGGGCGGTCGTCGGCCAGCAGGCCCAGCTCTTCCAGCAGCTCGTCGGAATAGCCGGGCAGGATGACCTTCCAGGTTGGCGGCACCCGGCCGGGAAACACGCGGTTGACGTGGTCCCGCAGGCGGGATGTGCAGTTGGAGGTCAGGGTGTTGTAGAAGCGCGGCCGGTCGTGCAGTTCGTTGGCGCTGTGCAGCATGTCCTCCAGCAGCCGGCGGATCTGGTCGGGACGGGCCTCGATGGGGTAAAGATAGACCACGTCGTCCCGGTAGGCGCAGCGGTCCAGGATAAGGTCGCGCTCGTCGCCCATGACGTACATCATCTCGTAGGTGCGCACCATGCCCTTCCATACCGAGTAGGATTCGCCTACCTCCTTGCGCGCTTCCACCGAAAGCACGAGGTAGTCCCCGTCGCCGAAGCCGAAGCTCAACATGCCGTGGGCGGGGCCGCGCCAGCCGTCCCCGTTGAAGACCGACAGGATGTAGTCCACGGAACGGACCTGGCTCAGGTCGTAGGTGCGGGTGTCCCATTTCTCCTGTCGGGTGCCGTCAGCCCGGGTGCGGAAGTCGCGCACGTTCCGGATGCTCACCGTGTCACCGCTGAAGATGGCGGTGGGCAGGCGATCCAGCCCCTGTTGCCAGAGGCGGTCGTTGGATGGGCGATGGGAATAGAACCAGACGAGGAAAACCGCAGAACCAGCCCCAGGACCGCGGCCGCGCGCTTGAAGAACCCGGACAGACGACCCAATCCCCTTATCCCTTCAGCCGGCGCACCAGGTTGGCCGCCAGGATCACCAGGAAGATCAGGGCCAGATACCGGCAGATGCTGCGCAGCGAGACCCCATCCCCTTCCTGGTCCCTGTAGAGCACGCGGGAGGACGCCACCCGGGACAGGGCGCCGAAAAGCACCGCGCCCAGCGCGCCGATGATGGTGACCGTGTCCAGCACAGGTTCCGACCCTCCCCCTGGAAATAAAACAGCCCCGGACCGTGCTGGCCCGGGGCTGCATCATACCAGCCTTGATCGGGTCAAGGCTACTTCAACATCACCATGCGCTTGACCTGGCTGTCGCCGGCCACGTTCAGGCGATAGAAGTACACGCCGCTGCTGACCTGGCGGCCGTCGTCGTTGCGGCCGTTCCAGACCACGCTGCCCGGACCGGCGGCGAAATCGCCGCTCAGCAGGGTGCGCACCTTCTGCCCGCGCAGGTTGAACACGGCCAGCTCGCCCACTCCGGCCCTGGGCACGGAGTAGCTGATGGTGGTGCTCGGGTTGAACGGGTTGGGGTGGTTCTGGTTCAGCTGCAACAGGGCCAGGCCGCTGCCCGGCACGTCGCTCAGGTTGCAGTGCTGGTACACGGCCACCGGCGCGATCTGGGGATTGCCCACGGCGTCGTAGTTGTCCGGATCCAGGCCCAGGGTGCGGTTGCTCTGGGTCGAGCACTCGTACACGTCGTTGACCAGGAACTTGTACTCGATGTTCTGCACGTTGCCCTCGGGGAAGACCACGCTCACGGTGTAGATCTTGTCCCCGGCCACCGCGTCGGGAGCCACGCCGTCATCGGCCATGACCGTCAGCGAAGGCACGGACCAGTCGAAGGTGGGGTCGACCTCGGCGTTGGGCGTGCCGTTGATGGCCACCACGTCGCCGGCGCCGATGCCTTCCCAGTGGGTGTTGTTGAAGTCCACGGCGAAGACCACTTCCACCGCCGAGAAGATGGCGTTGCAGTAGTCATAGGTCACGGTGGGCAGGGTCAGGGGGCCCAGGGTGCCGCCCACGGTGTCGTACATCTCGCTGTTCAGGAAAACCGTGCGGTTGCCCTGACCGGCGCACTCGTACTCGCCGTTCAGCAGGAACTTGTACTCCACGTTGTTGTGGCTGCCCGAGGGGAAGGTCACCAGGGTGGAGAAGATCATGTCCCCGGCCACGGCGTCGTTGCCGGTGCCGTCGTCCACCAGGTCGATCAGGCTGGGCACGTCGTAGGTCAGGGGCAGCACGTCGCCGTTGATGCTGACGGTATCACCCGCCACCCAGGCGCTCATGCTCATGTCCACGAAGAACTCCACGTCGATGTCGTGGGTGGTGAACTGGGTGGGATCCTCGTTGTTCCACCACACGTCGATGAGGTCGCTGGCGCCGTTAGCCAGGTCCAGGGTGTGGACGCGGTTGCCGGCCAGGGGCTCCCAGACGGTGCCCATGAAGTTGAACTTCCACTCGAAGCTCTCGCTGGCGGTGCCGGCGGCGCAATCACCCGCATACAGCATGAGGGTGGTGTATTCCCACACGTCGCTGCCCATGTCCACCATCTGGGGAGCGTTGCTCTCCCAGCTCAGGGGGGAGCGGCCACCGCGCACGGTGAAGCTGTAGGGGGGCACCTCGGTGGTGCCGGCCAGCAGCTGGCCCATGCGGCCGCGGAAGGTCACTTCCTTCAGGGCGAAGCAGGCGGTGTTGTCGGTGCCGTTGGCCACCACGGTGTTGCCGGCCAGATCCTGCACGCCCGTGGCGGTCACGGTGTACAGGCTGGCCGAAGCGGCCAGGGGAGCGGCCAGTTCCAGGTGCACGATGCTGCCGTCACCGGCGTCCACGGTGGCCGCCGTGACGGTGGCCCCGGTCAGGGTGAAGCTGCCGGCGCTCACCGAACCGGCGCTGACCGGCTCGTTGAAGTACACGTCGAAGAAGCTGTCCACGGGATAGGCGGCGGGCAGCACGTTCATGACCACCGGAGGATCGGGGTCGGCCGCGGCCTGCACCGTGTAGGACAGGTAGTCGGTCAGGGGAATGGGCGTGGCGGTGTCCCACAGGGTGAACCCGGGGGCCGACAGCTGGCTGGCGTCGTTGGCGAAGGCGTCCAGGGGGCCCTTGGTGGAGGCATCCTGGGTCATCCAGGCCTCGAAGTTGATGGGAGTGCCGGCCGAGACGCCCAGGGCGCCCAGCATGATGGCCAGTTCCTTGAACTCGCTGCCGGTGGCCATGCCCAGCGAACCGGTGCCCGAGCTGAGGCCCACCCAGGACGCGCCGTCCCACTGGTAGCTGGCCTGCCAGTTGTTGTCCAGGTTCACGTAGAACATGAAATCGGGCTTGTTGGCGGCCAGGGACCACTCGATGGCGCGGCCCCAGGGATCCACGGTCCCGCCCTCGGCGGTGCCCACGTCGATGGCGATGCCGATCTGGCACTGCCCGAACAGGGGATCGCCGGTCTCGATGCCGACGTACAGGTTCACCGCGTCATTGGTGAGGTACAGGTTCCTGAGGTCGATACCGTCGTACTGGACGTCCATGGTGTCCAGGTCGGCCTGGTTGACGCTCAGGAAGTCGTTGACGCCATCGATGATGATGGTCTGGGGAGTCTGGGCCATGGCCGCGCCGGCGACCAGGACCAGCATCAGGGCCAACGCCCCGACCCATCCCCTGCGATTGCTCTTACCCATGCGCATTCCTCCTTACTTGACGAGAGAGAGCGGACGGGTGCTCACCTGTCCGCGCCATTGCATCTGCGAATAGTAGGTGCCCGAGGCCACGGGGCGACCGGAACGGCCGGTGCCGTCCCAGACCACCTGATGCCGGCCGGGTTCCACCAGACCGTCCACCAGGGTTTTCACGTGGTGTCCGCGCACATCGAAAACGACCAGCTTCACCCGGGTGGCGGTCAGGCCGCCCACCTCGTAGCGGATGGTGGTCACGGGGTTGAAGGGATTGGGAACATTGGGCAGCAGACGACCGGCCGCCTGGGGCAGTTCGGGCGCGGCCGAGGGACCGGTGCCGTCGGGAACGCCGTTGCCGTCGGCGTCGATGGTCACCGTCCAGACGTTGTCAATGACGGGCAGCGCCGCCGCCAGGTTGCTGGGCGCCGAATCGCCGCCCAGCTCGCCGTCGGGCTCGGGATCCCAGGTGACCGCCGCCACCAGGCTGATCTGGGCCCCGGCCGGCACCTGCCCGGCGCCCAGGCCGTACAGGGTGTTCCAGGGAATGGCCAGCTCGCTGCCGCCGGTGTCGCCGAAGTTGTGGAACGAATCGAAGGCCGAGGTGATCTCGCCGCTGCGGTCCTGGGTGGTGGTGGCCGACAGCAGCTGCCAGAAGCCGTCGCCGTCGTAGATGGACTGGTGCTGGTAACAGCCGTACTGGAAGTCGGCCGCGAAGCCGGAGGCGGTGAAGCTGGCACCCCGCTCCCAGGCATCGATGGCCGTCAGGTCGGTCTGGCCGCCGGCCGTGCCCGGATCCACGTCCAGGTACAGCAGCCAGCTGTTGCCCGACACCTGGCCGTCGATGGCCACGTACAGGTAGTCGGCGTCCCACTTCAGCAGCAGCCGATCGATCTCGTTGCTGCTGGTCCAGCCCGAGTCCAGGCTGTCCTGAAGGGCGTGGGCGCCCTCCCACTCGGTGGCCTGGATGTTGCCGTCGATGGCCACCGCCGTGGTGATGACCTCGATGAGCAGATTATCGCTGCTGACCAGGGTCAGGTTGGGGTTGCCGTTCTGGTCCTCCACCGACCCGGCGCTCAAGGTGCAGTAGATGTCACCGGCCGCGATCTTGGCCTCCACCGAGGCCGCCGCCGCCGCGTCCAGCTGCAGGGTCTTGGTCATGGTGGCGCCCGTTTCCAGCACGGTGGTGCCGGAAGGCATCCCCTCCAGGGGATTCATGCCGTCGCCCACGGCGAAGCCCGTCACGTCCACCATGACGGTGGGCTGGTCGAAGCTGACCACCCAGGTGTCGCTCACGGGGTTGTACTGGCTGGCGGTGACGGCCGGGCCCAGGGTGTCGGTCAGGTTGTCGGACAGGGTGCGCAGCTCGGCCACGTCGTCGCCGGCGTCGGGGGCGCTCAGGGGGCCGGCATACAGCTGCAGCTGGAACACGCCGCTGCCCTTGATCTCGTCACCCTTCATGAGGGTGCCGGAAATCTCCTTCTGGTGGCTGGCGCCGCCGCTGCCCAGCACCCAGGCCGTGCCCATGCCGGTGTTGGGGTTGCGGAAACCCATGTACGAGGCGTCGCCGGGCCACACCCGGTCCAGCTCGCCGTTCCACACCAGGTCCACCAGCGAGGGCGAGAACCCGGCCTGGATCCAGTGGGTGGCCGGGCCCACCTCGTAGGTCACGTCGAAGTGGCTGTTGCCCTCTTCCAGGCGCACGGTCTTGGTGACCTCGTCCTTGTTCAGGACCAGGGCCACGCCGGGGCCGTCGGTGTCGAACACCGTCAGGTAGCCCTCGTGCTGGTAGTTGGGCGAGACCTCGCTGAAGGCGCCCACGTGATTGGCGTCGTTGTAGTCGGCGTCGGTGTCGGACCAGTAGGCGTTGTCCACGCCGATGGCGGTGTCGTCGTAGCCCGGGCCCTTGACGAACAGATGGGTCAGGCGCCCGCCCGCGCCCTCGAACACGCCGAACAGGCGGTCGTTGTGGATGACGGCTTCCAGGAAGCCGTCGTTGTCCATGTCCTGGGGATAGACGCCCAGGGTCTCGGCGTACTCGCCGTTGGCCCAGTGGGCGGCCTCGGCGTAGATCATGGCGTTCTTCATGTGGGCCGAGTACCTGTGCTGCCAGCCGCTGATGGGCCCGCCCAGGTAGTCGTGCCAGGCGGTCTCGTGCAGGTTGGTCATCAGCACGTACCAGCCGGCCTGGGACAGGTTGTTGTCCGGCGCGGCCAGCAGGGCGTTGTAGGCGTCGTTCCACAGGGTGCCGTAGTTCTTGCAGTTGCCGCTGCCGGTGCCGGCGCAGTTGCCGCTGCCGTCGCCGCCGTTGGCGTAGGGCACGAAGCCCGCCCAGTGGGTGTACCAGCTGTTGTTGGAATCGCCGTAGCCCCCGAAGCCGCCGATCTCGTTGTACGTGCCCGGGGTGATGGACATGGTGTCGCCCGTGAAGTTGGGATTGGACAGGGCGTCGGCCAGCTTCCAGGTGTGCAGCCAGCTGCTCTCGGTGCTGCACTTGTTGATGAACCAGTTGTAGGTGTCGTTGGCGTTGGGCACGATGTCCGCCCAGCCGCCCATCTCGGCGACGGCTTCCCAGTCCTCGGCGAAGACGGCGATGCGGTACTCGCCCACGCCGCTGCCCGCCAGGCCGCTCAGGATGTCCAGCGAGCCCTGGCCGTTGCCCCCGATGATGTTGCCCGTGAAAGTACGGTCCCGCGGCACCAGGCGCAGGCCGTTGGCGTCCAGGGTGTGGATCTGGTGGTTGTCGTGGCCGCTCAGGTGCACGTCGTCGTCCAGGATGACGCCCCACACCCCGTGGCCCTGCCAGTTGTCGCCGATCCAGTCGTTCACCCCGGCGCTGGGCACACCCGAGGTGTTCAGCCACACCCGCTCGGGCACCCAGGCCACCCGCGGCGTGTAGCCGTAGCGCGTTTCCACCATGTCGGCCTGGATGGCCACCGACCAGTCGTTCATCTCGTTGTTGACGAAGGGCATGATGTGCTGGCCGTAGGCCGAGGTGATCATGCCCGCCCAGCCGGCGCCGACGCCGGCGGCCAGCCAGGCGTTGAAGTCCACGGGGTCGCCGTTGCGGGCGGCCCATTCGGCGGCGGTCATGAGGGTGCCGCTCATGTGGAAGTTGCCCGGCACGCCGGTGGCCTCGTGCACCTGCATGGCCTCGTCGAAGCCCGAGCCGTCCAGGTCGTCGCTGCGGCCGTGCAACACGTCGGTGTAGCCGATGCCCTGGTTGCCGTGCAGCACGAAGGCGCAGTTGGCCTCGTAGGCGCGGCCGGCGGGATAGGCGGCGGTCAGGGTGTCGGCGGTGCCGTCGGGCTGGGTGGCGCTGATTCTGTAGGTGGCGGAACCGGCCAGGACCGGGTCCTCAGCCAGGGCCAGGTAGATGGCGTCGGGATCGGCGGGGTCGGTGAACACCGTGCCGGCCGCCTTGGCCGCCGCATCCAGGCCGAAGGTCCGGTCGTCCCGGCGCAGGGAGAATTCGGCCAGGGAGCGCGCCTTGCTTCCCTCCTGCCGCACCGCGATGTCGATGACGGCCGGGCGGCCCGAAGCGACGAATGCCCGGGCCAGATCGCCGGGCACGTCTTCCCGCAGGGACAGGAAGCTGAAGCGCAGAACCGCCTGCCCGGTGTCCCGGCGGTGGCCCAGTTCCACGGCCAGCAGGTCGGCGGCGGGACTCAGGCCCGCGTCACGACCCACGGCATCCACGGCCAGCACCGAATGCCAGTCCACCGCGGTGGTCTGGTTGGCGGTGGGGGCGGCGTGAGCGGGAGGGATGATGGCCGCGCAGGCCACGAAGGCGATCAGAAACAGCAGGGCGAAAACGGGCGAAGTCTTCTTCATTTTTTTTCCTCTGCAGACCAAGAGACCGGCCACGTCATGGCCAGTCACGCGTTGCTCCCCCGGAGTGTGCTCAGTCCCTGGAAACACGGAAATCGGCGTCCCGGGCGAATCCAGGTGAAGGGCAAAATTCTGACAAATAGTCACCAAAGGAAATTATACCACAATATCGCTCATGATAACAATGGCAAAGTGGGCTGAATCAGCAAATACCGCGCAAAATCGAGGGCTATTCCCGAAATCGGCCCAAACCCATGAAAACGGGATACAAACGGTATTTTTGGCGGTATTCCGGGTCTGAAACGAGGGCTCTGGCCGCCGCCGACACCCAGGTGCGCTCGTTCCTGCAGCGGTAAAAGGTGGGGTGGGGCCGGCTCCTAGCTGTACCCCACCTCGTCGAAGCGCTCGTCGGCCAGCAGTTCCTGGAAGAGCTTCTCCCCTTCCACAACCTTGCGCATGCGCAGCACCAGGGTCACGTGGCAGTGACGGGTGCCAGGCTGGCGGGACACGGCGCGGTTCTTGATGAAGATGTCCGCCTCTTTCAGCCGGGAGGCCACCTCGTCCAGCAGGTCCAGGTCACCCGTCCACTTCAGGTGCAGGGGAAAGTAGATGTCGCTGGTGATGGGAAAGTGGTGCAGGGCGTAGAGGGCCAGCAGCACCAGCAGGGTCACCACCCCGGCGATGACGAACTCGCCCAGGCCCACCGTCACCCCGATGGCCGACACCACCCAGATGGACGCGGCGGTGGTCAGCCCGCGCACGAAGTTCTTGCTCTTGACGATGGTGCCGGCACCCAGGAAACCGATGCCGGTGATGACGCCGGCGGCGGCCCGGGCGGGATCCATGCGGATGGCCGAGTCGGCCCCGGCCCCCATCTCCTGGGACAGCTTCTGGAAGGCGACGATGATGGCCGCCGAGCCCAGGCACACCAGGATGTTGGTGCGCAGTCCTGCCGCGCGGCCACGGGTCTGACGTTCCATGCCCACCAGGCCGCCCAGCACCATGGCCACCAGCAGGCGCAGGATGAAGTGCCCGTCGTAAGCCAGGGCATTGATGATGGTATCCATGATATTCTCCCGCGGAAAAAAAACAGCGGGCCCGGCTCGGGCCCGGGCCGCTGGAAATGTTGCTGGCTCCAATCAATCGCCGCGGCAGGGTCCTGTCAAATTCTCAGCTGCGCCGGGGGGAAGATCGTACAGCACCGTCCAGGTTTTCTGGGCCGGATTGAAGGTCCGGAAACGCAGCCCCGTGGCCAGGCCCAGGTAGCCGCGCCCGTCGGCGTAGGTGCCCAGGCTCACCCGGTAGCCATCCGTGTTGCGGGCCCGCTCCTCCTCGTCGTCACCCTCCGGAAGATCCGGCCGCCAGGTCAGGCCGTACCAGCCCGCACTCATGGGGCTTTCCCGTATTTCCATGAGCTTCCAGTGGCTCAGGGTCCCCCGCTGCGAGCACACCTCGCCACGGGTCATGTCGAAAACCAGGGGGCCAATCTCCTCCAGCCCCTTCAGGCCCTGAAGAATGAACACCCGCTCCTGGTCCTGGCTGACGCGCACCATGCCGCGGGCGATGAGGCGGCGCTCCATGGTGTCCATGGCCTCCAGGATGGCGAAGAATTCCTCCTCGGTGACGCCGGACTCGCGGGAATGGGCGATGATCTCGCCCCGCAGGTGGGCGCTGCCCGCTTCCAGCCACCACTTGCCGTTGTCATGGATGGCCTGGCGGTGCCGGGTGAGGACGGCCAGCCCGGCGGCGGAAAAGCCGGTCTCGTAAAGTTCGGCCGTGTACTCCCCCGGTTGCAGGGCCGGGCGCACCACCCGGTACATGTGCCGGGCGTCCTCGGGGTCGGCGGAATAGGCGGGGCAGGTGAAGAAGGCCAGAAGGAGGGCCAGAAGAAGGCCCGTTGGTTTGGCGGTTCTGAAGATTCTTTTCATACCAAACCTCTCTCAAGCCCTCATTTCCTGGGGAACCAGATGGCCGTGGCCTTCAAATACCAGTCCCCTTCGTTGCTACCTGGAGAGTCCTGTAGATAGGCTGGAATGATTGAATGATATTGTTCACAGGCCCCCCAGCAGAGAACAATGCCGTTGGCCCCCAGGCCGGCGGCCTTCCCGGCCAGTTCATCCATGCACTCCTGACAACCTTCTTTCTCGGTATCGATCGGGGACCAGCAACTGAGAACGGCGATGACCTCGTGCTCTTCCGGGAAATCTTCCAGGATCGCCACTGACTGGGGAGGGATACTCCCGCGGGAGTCGCCATACATATCGACTTCCAGTCGGGGCCCGCAGCCCAGTAGCGACCAGGTAAGCGCAACAAGCGACAAACCTGAAATCATCAAACTCTTCAACATATTATCCCGCTTCAAAATGGAGGTATGTGAAACGCAACCCCGTTCCACTGGTGGCTGACCGGGTCGACGGCAATCCCACCCTACCCCTTGCGCAGGATTTTCACAATGCGGTTGTACACCACCAGAGCCACCAGTTCGGAGTCGCCCCCGGTGGAGTTGACGAACTGCACCACCACCGCATCCAGGTCCGGGTGATAGCGGGCGATGCTCTGGAAGCCCAGCAACCAGCCCTTGTGCCCGAACTCGTAGACGGACGAGTAGACGGCCTGCTCCTGCTCATTCAGCAGGGACCCGTCATTGAGGGCCCGCAGGAACACGCCCACATCCCGGGCCGTGGCCACCATGGCGCCCCCCGGCGACTCGAAGTCCACCTCCTTGAAGTCCAGATCGTACCCGTGGTGGTAGCCGCCGGGCACCTGGTCCAGGTCCACCTCGCTCAGCAGGGTGTGGGTGTGGGTCAGGCCCAGGGGTTCCAGGATCTCCCGGCGGATGTATTCCCGGTGGGAATAGCCCAGCGTGCGGTCCAGGATCTTGCCCAGCAGCAGGAAGTTGGTGTTGGAGTAGGCGCGCTTCGCATCGGGGGGGAAATCGGCGGGCCGGTCCAGGACCAGGGCCAGGCGCTCCTCCTCCGTGGCCGGCGGGTTGCCCCAGTCGAAGCCGGCCTGGTCGGTGAAGTTGGGAATGCCACTGCGGTGGCGCAACAACATGGCCAGGGTGATCCGGTCGGCGTTCTGGATGCGCCCGGCCAGCTCGGGCAGGTGGCGGGCCAGGGTGTCGTCCAGGGACAGGCTGCCGGCGCTGATCAGCTTGGCGGCGGCCGCCGCCTCGTACAGCTTGCTGATGCTGGCGATCTTGAACAGGGCGCCGGGGTCGGCGGGCACGCGCGCGGTCCGGTCCTTCCAGCCGGCGCTGTGATATTCGGGGTCCCGTCCGGCCTGGTCCACGTAGACGATGATGCCGTCCAGCCCGTGGTCCACCGCGTCATCCACCTGCTGCTGCACCGTGTCGGGCAGGGGCGCCAGCCAGGCCAGGATGCCGTCCCAGGGCGGGAACACCACCACGCAGACCAGGGCCACCAGGGGCATGACGATTCTGAGGATCTTGATGATGCGGTTCTTCTTCAATGGATTTCCCGTCCCTGGGTTGGCCTTCCGGAAGATGATGCCTTCGCCGGGCCCATGGGCAGAGCAGGCGGCGGGGCGAGTCCCGCCAAGAAAGGGTCATCCGGCCCTGGCGGCAAATCCCGCCGGCGGGACACTCTGGATAAAATGATCCACTTTCCGGGTCAGATCAGGCCCCAGGGGGGGAGGCGCCGGCGGCCGGGGCCAGGAACTTGAAGGGGCCTCAGAAGCGCATGCCCTCGGTGTCGGGCTGGGGGTCGCTGACGAGGAACTCGGCCACATCGTTCAACCAGTAGGTTTCCACCCGCGTGGCCTGCCAGCCCATGCCGCGAATGGTGAACTCGTTACCCATCTTCTCCACCAGATACCCGGTCACGCCGCTGCCATCCAGGAACAGCACCTGCACATGGTCGCCCACCTGCGCCCGGTTCAGGCCGTCCTCGGGATTGGTGATCAGGGGGCCGTCCGACTCCCGGCCGGGAGGCGGCGGGACGGCTTCATCCTGGGCATCCTGCCACACCCCCGGTCCACAGCCCCAAAGAACCGCACCCAGAACCAGGATCAGAAACGTCGCGGGAAAGGTCCGGATCAACTGTCGCATATTTTTCACCTTCCGCCGGTCGAGGCCCTCAACTCGCGGGGCAGGTTCAAGCGATTGTCAGATGTCCCCATGACGCCTCCTCGACCTATAAACGAATGGAACACCCAGCAGACAGTGTCACTCCGGATTTGTATGGAAAGGCCAGGCCATGCGGTTCAGGGAGATTGGTATACAGCAGCCCTCTGGCCGTGGCCGAGACTTCAAAACGTTGGCCCAGGGGAACCGCGACCTGAACACCGGGAACGAAAGCGAAGCTTCCGCCAATTCTGTGCGTCTCCTGCTCGTTATCCTTGAACCAGAAACGACTGTACCTGACCGAGCCCCCCAGCAGCCAATACGCCGCACCGAGCCTCCCCATGACAACCCGTGCGCCGGCCCCAGCGGATCCTTCAGTGTAGGAGAAAAATTCTGTTTTAGCGGTCCTGTAGAAACCTTGCACGAAGTAGGATCTATCACCAGGGACGTGGGGGCCATTTTCGAAAACCAGGCCCATTGTCAACCCCGCTATGTCATTACCGTAATCCCAATATGGCTGGAACCCGGGAGGGCCTTCTTCATCTCCAATTCGGGATAGAAAACTGTAGTCGACCTCGACCACTTCGCCCCTGGCTGTCGAAATGAAGGCCATGATCAAAGCCACAGAAATCACAAGTGTTCGCAACATGAAAACCTTTTCCTTGTTTGCATCTAGCATGTCCGTATGAAAGGGGCTTTCCCCTTGCTTCTCAAGTATAACACACCGCCGGCCAAGCGGCCTGGTACTACATGGAAATCAATCATCAAAGTATGGTTTGCAGAAATGCTTGAACGGCAGGTGTCAATCGCCTCGAACAGCAAAAGACCCCATCTTTTCGCAACAGCGAAGTGGGACCCCGGGTCAATAAATCCGCTCAATCATTGTACAGTATTATTTCGATAATTGATTTTCGAGCAGCAAACTGATAAAATCTCTCGCCAGGGGATTTCCCAATCGTTCAATGCTCGACATTCTCAACCTTTAAAGTCCTAGAAGGGATCTTTCTATGGATTCAAGGCATCCGTCCCTCTCGCCCAGAGCGAGCCGTCTGATTCCAGCGGCGGTGGTCGTACTCGTGCTCGGCGTCGTTCTCGGCGCTTCCCTGTTCCTGGATTCCGGAAATCCAGCAGACTCCGTGGTAGCGGATCAGTCGCAAGAAGAAAACTCCAACACGAGGCCGAAATCGACCCGGAAGAAGGGGGCCGGCTACGAGCGGATCAGCGATGAGGAATACGCGAAACGAGCTGCCGAGAGCCCGGACCAGACCCGCGTCGATCAGCGGTTCGAACGACGGACCGACGTCGCGGGCAAGAGCAGTTCCGCCGGTCTCGACTGGCAAAGCATCGGACCGCGCCCCTTCACCGAGGAATATTGGTCCGGAAACGATCTCGCCAGCGGGCGAATCAGCTCGATCATCATCGATCCGAATGATCCGGATATCGCCTATGCCGCCGCGGCCCAGGGTGGTGTCTGGAAGACAACGGACACGGGCGCAACCTGGGTGCCTTTGACCGACCACCTGCCCTCGCTCTCGAGCGGCGCTCTGGCCTTCGACCCGTACGACTCCGACGTCATCTACTACGGGACCGGTGACCACCACTTCGCGGGCAACTCCTTCTATGGCGACGGCCTGTTTCGTTCCGACGACGCAGGGATCACCTGGACGAAGGTCGCCGCGAAGACCGATGTCGGCAGCTACATCTCGCGGGTCGTCATCGACCCGATCGATGCGGACATCATCTACATCGCTAGTGACCTCGGTTTCGTGCGCAGTACGGACGGCGGTACGACCTGGAACGTGGAGCTCGGCCCGGGCCATTGCACCGACACCGCCTTCGACCCGACCGACCCCAGCGTGGTCTACTGCGCCTTCCGCGGTTCCGGAATCTGGAAATCGACCAACCACGGCGACAACTGGACCAAGCTGGAGAACGGAATGCCGATCGATGGCTTCCGGCGAATCAATTTCGCCCTGGCGCCGTCGAATCCTGCCGTGATCTACGCCGCCTTCGCAACGCCTGGCGGTGACCTCTACGGAATGTACAAGACGATCGATTCGGGCGCCTCCTGGAGCCAGCTGACAGCGACGCCCGATTACTTCGGCGGTCAGGGAAACTACGATAATTGCATCATCGTCGATCCCGCGGATGAAGACATCTGCTACGCCGGCGGAACGTTCCCTTTCAGCGGCTCGGGACACGAGGGACTGATCAGGACCCTGGACGGCGGAGCCAGCTGGATCGACATCAACGTCGGAGTCGATGGCAGCCAACCGCATCCGGACCACCACATCTTCGCTTTTGGGAGTGACGGACGGCTCTGGCTCGGCAACGACGGCGGAATCTGGCACACGGCCGATCGAGGTCAGCACTGGATCAATTGCAACCTCACGCTGTCCTTGGGTCAGATCTATACCAACACCATCCATCCAACGAATTCGAACTTCATCTTGGCCGGAACCCAGGACAACGGTTCGGCGATCTATGAAGGCAATGAGGCCTGGCCGCAGCACCGGGGCGGAGACGGAGGACCCAACGCCATCGAGTGGGACAGCCCGAACATCTTCTACTCCACGTATGTGCAGATGAAAAGCCTCTACAAGTACGACAACGGAAGCTGGCTGGGGGACAAAACCGGTCCCTGGACCGAGGATCGAGCCAGCTGGTGCAACGGCCCGCTGGTCATCGACCAGAACCAGCCCGATGCGCTGCTGGTCGGAACGCATCGCGTGTGGCGCTCGACCGACGGCGCCTCCAACTGGACCGCGCTGAGCGGGGACCTGACCGATGGCGGATACCTCCGATCGCTGGCCATCGCCGAAGGCGCTTCCAATACGATCTATTCCGGATCCAGCGACGGTCTCGTTTTCGTAACGACGGACGGCGTCAACTGGTCCGACCGCAGCACGGGCCTTCCGGCAGAAGAGATTCCGGACATCATCATCGATCCGACCGATTGGGAGACGGCGTATCTCTGCGCGGACCAGGCGACGGGATCGCGCATCTTCTTCACCGACGACGCCGGAGTCACCTGGTACGACTACACCGGCGACCTTCCCGACGGAGTCCGGGCCATGTCGATGGCCATGGACTTCCGGACCGATCCGCCGAGGTATTACGTCGGAACCGACTTCGGAGTCTACGCGTCCTTCGATGACGCCTGGACCTGGATCAAGGCCGACGCCAGTCTGCCCAGCCTTGCGGTCTACGACCTCACCGTCGATTACGCGAACAGCGTATTGTTGGCCGGCACCCACGGCCGCGGCGCATGGCGAGCTGCCCTGGACGTTACCGAGCCTACCGTGGCGCTCACTTCCCCGATCGCAGGGGACTCCTGGGGTGTCGGAGCGACGCGGAACATCACCTGGACCGCCACCGACGATACCGAAGTCGAAAGCGTCGACATCGTTCTGTCGCGCGACGGCGGTTTGACCTGGGATGAAACCCTGGCCAGCGGGATCGAGAACACGGGTACCTTTACCTGGACCGTCACCGGGCCGGAATCGACGGAGTGCCGCATCATCGTCTACGCCCTGGATGGTTCGTACAACGAAGGATGGGCCGAAATCGCCGATGACTTCCGGATCACCGGCATCTCGTCGGTGGGCGACGATCTGCCGGGCGCCACGGCCCTCGCACCGGCCCACCCTAACCCGTTCAACCCGCGGACCACGATTTCCTACAAGCTGGGCGCCGACACCCACGCACGGCTGCAGGTCTTCTCCGTCGATGGACGCCTGATCAAGACCCTGGTCGACCGGACGCAGCAAGCCGGTCAACACCAGGCAGTCTGGAACGGAACGGACAGCAAGGGTCAGTCCGTCGCCTCCGGCAACTACCTGTACACCTTGACCACGACGGATGGTTTCCGGCGGACCGGAAAGGTCCTGCTGGTGAAGTAGCCCGTCTCGTTGTTTGTTCTCTTTTTCCGGCCGCCGAGCCCGTGAGGCTTGGCGGCCGGTTTTTTGAAATGCATACTCGGTCCCGAATCGAAAGCTGAAACAAGGCCCGCCACGGGGTGGTTTCGTTAACGCCTCGCATCGCAACAGAACAATCCGGCATAATTCTGGCTACCTTTCTTGACACTTGAGGAAGATTCGGGGGGCTGATACCCTGCCGGCCTGGATTCTTCCACGACACGCATCGGTCCTCGACCCGCCAACCGAAGTGAGATGCCTGCATGAAACGCACGAAGCGCACGGGCACGCGAGGGCGCCGCTGGGGCCTGCCCTCCATCCTGATCCTGGTGGTGCTGGCTATCGTCGGCGCCGCTTTCCTGTCCGCCCGGCTGCAGAATGACGGCGAATCCACACATTTGGAAACGGCCGACTCCGCCGCGCCCGAGCTGGAAATGCCCCGGCCCGGCATGTCCCAGGGCGGCAAGCCGGACGAGGACGGCGAACCCGGGTACGAGCGCATCACGGACGAAGAATACAAGCGACGGGCGGCCGAAAGCCCCGACCAGACTAGCGTGGGACAGCGCTTCGAGCCGCAACAGGACAAGGACAAGGGCAAGGGCAAGGACAAGGACAAGGACAAGACGCCAGGCGACCTGGATTGAGATCGGGGCCAAGAACGAGGTCGGTAGCTGCATCGCGCGCGTGGCCTTTTATATGAACGACCGAGCCGGCAAAACCTCCGGAGGGTCGCAAGGCTCATCGATGTGACGCAAAATGCGCTCGATCACAGGAGGATCAAGCACGGAGGCGATGATCCGCATGGGTTGGCCACAGCGCGGACACAGAAGGGGCAGGCACTCATAAATCCGGGCCAGCAGAAGCACCCAGCAACGCGACGCCGCCTTGCTCAACCTGCTCCGGGGCTCATCGGCCTCGGCCCCTCCAACAGCGAGGCCCATCTTCCGGCTGGACTGGTCAAGGACCTGCAATGTCGCGCCGGCCGGACCAGCAGATTCGATCACTGCCGCCCGTAGCTTTGCATTCGGCGCCAGCACACCGCAGTAGCGGTGCTTGTGCACCCGCTTGGGCATCGACAGCACCCACTCTCGGTATGGGACCCGTGGGCCAGGATGCCGCACCTCAGGTACTCGCGGAACGCTTTTCCCACATGGTAGGGAACCGGGGCATGGCAATCTTCGGTTTGATACGGGCCAGACATGAAGGTCTTGAGGTTTTCGCGCACGGCCCGGTGCAGGAGGGTCGCGGCCGGTCGGCGCCGGCGATAGACGCCGGGACCGGCAGCCGGAGAAACGGAAAAGCAGGTGGTTTCCGATGGCAAGACGCCCCCACGCCCGCAGGCGGTGGGAGGCGGATTTCCGTGAGGCCGTATCGTGATCGGGTGGCGCGAGCTTTTGCAGGAAAGATGCCCGACCGGTCAGGTCAGCTTGAATGACAATCCGTTGCCAGGTGATTCCCGCCGGCGGGAAAAACCCCGCCTCGGCTCCACCATCCCCAACGTCCTCTCACCCCCGGACACGTCCCTCGAAAGCGCGAAAGGGTAGGCAGAACTGAATATTCCCGAACAATCCGCAGACAAGCTTTTGCAAAAAGCGCAGTCGAGGACGTTCGGGAACATTCAGTTCTGCCTACCCCTTCACACTCCCCAGCGTCAACCCACTCAACAAGAACCGGTTCAGCACCAGGAACAATCCCACCACCGGCAAACAAACCAGCAGCGACCCCGCCGCGTAGTTGGCCCACTCGGTCTGGTAGGTGGTGAACAGGGACTCCAGCCCCAGCGGCAGGGTCATCAGCTCCTTGCTGGCCAGCATGACCCGCGCCACCATGAACTCGCTCCAGGCCGTCATGAAGCTGAACAGGGCGGTGATGACCAGGGCCGGCGCGCTCAGGGGCAACGTCACCCGCACGAAGGCCTGGAAGGGCGAACAGCCGTCGATGAGCGCCGCCTCGTTCAGGGCCACGGGAATGGTGTCGTAATAGCCCTTCATGGTCCAGATGCAGAAGGGCAGGGCGGTGGCCACGTAGGCCACCATCACGCCGCCCAGGGTGTCCACCAGGTGCAGCTTGCGCATGAGCAGGTACAGGGGCAGCAGCAGCATGGTGGCCGGGAACATCTGGGTCATGAGGATGCCCTGCAGGGCCGCGCCGCGCCCGCTGAAGCGATAGCGCGACAGGGCGAAACCGCCCAGGCTGGCCAGGGCCACGCCCACCAGGGCCGTGCCCACCGACACGACGGCCGAGTTGCGCAGCCACAGCATGAAGGGCTTCTCGGTGAACATGATGCGGTAGGCCGCCAGCGTCGCGTTGTCGGGGATGATCTGGAAGCTGGTGCTGTACAGCTGGTCACCCGGCCGCAGGCTGATGGCCACGATCTGCAGGATGGGGAACACGGCGAAGAAGACGAACAACCACACCAGCAGATGCACCCAGACATGGTTCCAGAGCTTGCGAACCTTCATCAGTACGCCTCCCTGATCAATATGCTTCCTCCTGCGCCGCGCGATTGTAACCCTTCACGATGACCAGCAGCACCAGGAAGATGAACACGCTGAACGCCGCGGCGTAGCCGTACCGGTAATAGAAGAAGGCCGCCTTGTAGACGTAGGTCACCAGGATGTGGGTCTTGTCGGCGGGCAGGCCCTGGTCGGTGACCAGCCAGATGACGTTCAGGTTGTTGAAGGTCCAGATGGTGCCCAGCACCAGGGCCGGCAGCAGCACCGGCTTGAGCATGGGCAGGGTAATATTGAAGAAGCGCCGCACCGGGCCCGCGCCGTCGATGCGCGCGGCCTCGTACAGCTCCTCGGGAATGCTCTGCAGGCCGCCCAGGGCGATGACCATGATGAACGGGAAGCCCAGCCAGATGTTGGTGATCACCGCCGCGGTGAAGGCCCAGGTCTCGCTGCTGAACCAGGGCACCGGGTCCATGCCCAGCTTGGCCAGGGCGATGTTGATGACCCCGTACTCCATGTTGAACATGCCGCGCCAGGTCAGGGCGCTGATGTACTGGGGCATGGCCCAGGGCAGGATGAGCAGGGCGCGATACAGGTTGCGGCCGGGCAGCTTGCGGTTCAGCAGCATGGCCGCCCCCAGGCCCAGGGTGAAGTGGAACACCAGGTTGATCAGGGTCCAGGCCACGGTCTTGCCGAAGATCTTGTAGAAGTCGGGCTCGCTGAAGATGCGCAGGTAATGGGTCACGCCGATGAAGCTGGGATCCCGGAAGTGGAACATGTTCCAGTTGGTCAGGGAGATCCACACGTTGAACAGGAAGGGATACGCCACCACCCCCAGCAGCACCACCGCCGAGGGCAACAGGAACCAGAAGGCCATTTTCTTCTGCTGGGAGCCCACTACTCGCGCATCCTTTCGATCATCACGCTGGCCCGCTTCTGCATCTCGCGGGCCGCGTCCTCGGGAGTCATCTCGCCGTTCATGACGCTCTGGAAAAAGGGGCGCGTGGCGTCCCAGATGGCGCGCATCTCGGGCACGATGGGCATGAGGCGACCGCGCTCGATCTGCAGCCGGCTCATCTTCAGGGCCGGATCGTCCTGGATGTCGGGATTGAGGGCGGCCTCGCGGTCGCCGGGCATGACGCTCAGGCCGCGGGCCAGCTCGATCTGCACCTTGGTGCCCGTCAGCCACTTCAGCAGCTCGGCCGTGACCTCGCGGGTGGCCGGGTCGATGTAACGGTTCACCGAGTAGCACTTGGCCGAGGTGGCCGGGCTGGGCCACAGACCCGTCTCGCTGACCATGGGCAGGCAGCCCAGACCCACGTCGATGCCCGCCTCGCGGTAGCCCTCCCAGGACCAGGGGCCGTTGATGATGTAGGCCGCGCGGCCTTCCTTGAAGATGGTGTCGGCCAGGGGGTAGTCGCACTCCAGGGGCACCAGCCGCTCCTGCTTAAGTGTCTGCAGGAAGCGCAGGGCCTTCACCATGGCCGGCGTGTCCAGGGTGGGCCGGGCCTGGTCGTCCATGACCCAGCCGCCGTAGCCCCCCAGCCAGGGCAGCAGCCAGAAGGGCTCCAGCATGTTGAACACCAGGCCGTACTGGTCGGGCTTGCCGTCGCCGTCCTTGTCCACCGTCAGCTCGTGCAGCTGGCGCACCCAGTCGTCGGTGTTCAGGGGGATTTCCGGCACCAGGCCCATGTTGGCCACCAGCGTCAGGTGGTTGCCCACGTGGTCGGGCAGACCGTACACGTGGCCGTCCAGCACCGGCAGGTTCTCGGGCTCGAAGCGGTCGATCTCGCTCTGCGGCAACAGATCCTCGATGGGCATGAGCAACCCCATGATGCTGTAGGGGCCGATCTTGTCCGAGGGACCGTACACCAGGTTGGGGCCGCCGTAGGCCAGGGCCGCGGTCTGGAACTGGGTCTGCAGATCCTCCACCCGGTAGTGCACCCGCTCGATGCTGAAGTCGCCGTACTCGGGATGCCGCCGCTGGAACTCGGCCACGTGCACATCGAACAGCTCCTGCTCCTTGGGGTCCATCTGTTCCCAGATGACCACCCGGTCCGAGCGGTCAACCCGCCCGCACCCCGACATCAACACCGTCAGCAGCACGGTGCCCGTCAGCAACAACAACCAGAGGGTGCGTTTCATCACCGGCGTCGCTTCCTCAGTGCAGGATCAGGATGGAGTTCTGACCGCCGTAGCCGTCGTCCTCACCCAGGGGATTGTTCTGGTCCTGCTCCCAGCGCAGGCCCCAGTCCACGGCGAACTTGTACAAATAGCGGCCCGGGCGCAGGGGAATGGTGCACTCCCAGATGCCGTCCCGGTCGTCGTCCTGCATGGCCCCGATGCTGTGATCGAAGCGCCCGCTGGCCTTGGTCCCGCACCAGCCGTTGTCGTCCCAGTTGCCGCAGATGTTCACGTGCTTGGCCTGGGGCGCCTCGTAGTAGAAGCGCACGGCGTTGGGGAAGTCATCCACCTGGTGCGGGGTGGGCAGCCGGTTGCGCAGGATGTGCGAGTAGGCGCAGCCGCCCAGCACTCCGGCCACGATCAGCAGCAGGGCCAGGATGGGGGCCATTGTCCGGATGCGTTTTCCTTTGAGCGTCTTCACGTTCGTCTCCTAGAACTGTAACTGGGCCCGCAGGGTCAGCACCCGGGCATTCTTCAGGAAGTTTTCCGCGTCCAGGATGCTGGCGTCGGGATGGTCGAACAGGTAGTTCTGCCGGTACCACCAGCGCCCCAGCTGCCGGCCGTCGTAGTCGATGGAGAAGTCCACCGGATCCACGCCGTAGGCCACCACCACCTGCATGCGGCGGATGGGCACGTAACGCAGGCCGATGAAGGGGTTCACGTAATCCGTGCTCATATCGTAACCGGCGCTGCCGTCGGGCTGTCCCTCCATGTGGTACTTGATGTAGCGGATGTCGGCCAGCACGCCCAGCTTGCGGGTCAGGTCCCGGTCGTAGCGGAAGATCAGCTCGGTGGTGCCGTGCTTCATGCCGGCCACGCCGCGGTCGCCGGAGGTCAGGCCGGCTTCCAGCTCGAAGCGCCCGTAACGGTCGGCGCTGCTGCCCACCACGCCCCGGCCGGCCAGGTACCAGATGGTCTCGTCGTGGCTGGCGACGGTGCTGTCCTCGGGGGCGGTGCGCCCCACGTCGCCGTAGTTGTAGGTGCGGCCCACGCGGCGCAGCCAAAGGTGGCCGCTGCGGTTCTCGCCCTGCCAGTTCCACACCAGATCGGTGCTGTCCTGGCTGGCCAGGGCGGGGCTTTCGCTCATGCTGAAGTAGACGTTCTTGTTGGCCACGTCCTGATCCTGGTAGGTCCAGGTCAGCAGCCGGTCGTCGGCGCTGCCCACGTCCTGGCCCGTCAGCAGATGCGTCAGGGTGAAGTTCTGGGAATCGTCGGGGCTGAAGGCCGCCACGGCCCCCACCAGCACCCGCTCCCGGTCAAGGAAGGGCACGTCGATGACGCCGTTGGTGTTGTTCTGGCCGGCCTGGTTACCCGTGGCCAGGCGCTGCCGGGCCTGGTTGTACAGCACCTCCAGGCCCACGTCCCACTGCTGGTTCAGGTCGTAGCGCACGTCCATGCCGCCGAACAGGCGCATGTCCTCGATCTCGTACCAGGTGCTCTGGTCGCCGGTGGCCGCCCGGAAGGCGTCCAGGGTGGGAATGCCGGTGCTGGCCAAACCCACCAGGGTGCCGAAGTCGGCCCACACCAGGGAGCGTTCCATGTACAGGGGCGCGCCGATCTCGAACTTGCCCACCTTGTGGGACAGGCGCAGGCCGATCTTGTCCTCGCCCGTGTTGTCGTACAGGTCGGGATCGTTGTAGTAGTCGGCGTTGTGGTAGTTGGCGAAGAACAGCCGGGCCGTCAGGCCCCAGGGCTTGCTCTCGAACAGGGCGCCGGCCGAGCCCTTGCCCAGGCCGAGGTCGTCGTTGAGGATGGTGCCCGGCAGATCCACGTGGCCGGCCATGCCCAGCAGGTCGTGGCTGCTGTACATCTCGCGGTTCCAGAAGGCCTGCAGGTCGAAGCTGGCCGGCCTCACGTCCAGGCCCGCCTCGTCCAGGAAGCCCGCCACGTTGTTCTGGATGATGTTGGCCTCGGAATCCAGGCGCAGGCGCATGAGGGTGTGGGCCACGTCGCTCACGTCGGTGTGGAAGTTCAGGTCCACCGTCTGGCTGGGGCGCTGCAGGCGCACCCGGGGGTCCACCAGGTTGTCGTCGTCCACGCTGATGGGCACGTTCTTCGCGAATTCGAAGCGGGTCAGGTAGCGGCCCTGCAGGGACACCTTGGTGTCCAGGGTGGCGCTGGCGGTGCTGGCCGCCGCCGGAGCCGGGGTGGCCGAGGCCACCAGCTTGCCCGAGGCGTCCACCGTCACGGCCGAGTTGGACCCGCCGTATCCGTCGCTCACGGACTGGCCGTTGGCCGGGTCCTGGGTCCAGTTGCCGTCCACCACGAACTTGTACTGGTGCTCGCCGGCTTCCAGGGGCACCACCACGGACCAGTGGCCCTTGCCGTCGTTCTTCAGGGGAGTGCTGTCGGCGCTCCAGCCGTTCATGCTGCCGGCCAGGTTCACGCTGCCCGCGTCCGAGCTGTGGTAGACGAAGGCCACGCCGCCCTCGACGGCCTGGGGGCCGGCCTTCTTCAGATTGACGTCGGCCGCCGCCGCCGTGCCGCCGCCGCTTGAACTCCCGGAGGCCGCAGGGGCCGCCGCAGCGCCGCCACCGGCCACGCTGCCGTCGGCGTTCACCGTCAGCAACGAGTTGTTGCCGCCGAAGGGATCGGCCTCCTTGCGGGGATTGCCCGCATCTTCCAGCCACTGGCCGTCCACCACGAACTTGTACTGGTACGAGCCCGCCTCCAGCTTCAGGGTGATGGTCCAGACGCCGTCGCTCCCCTTGGCCAGGGGCTTGTCCTCGGCGTTCCAGCCGTTGAAGTCGCCGGCCAGGAAGACGGCCTGGGCGTCGGGGGCCGAGATGCTGAAGGTCACCCCGTCGGCGTCACCGCTTGGTCCGGAAGCGGCGCCGAAGGCGACCCCTCCCAGGGCCAGCGCCAGCAACAGGGCCACAACCCGCGTCAGGTGATAGTTTCGGTTGGTCGATGCAAACATTGGCAGCTCCCTGATCTGATCAGTACCACGCCTTGACCAGCAGCTTGAACCGGTCGCGCAGGTTGTCGTTGTTGTCCTCGGAAACGAACCAGCCCGTGTAAGCGAGATTGTCGGACTGGCCCGCGTCGCCGTATTCGAAGTAGAGTTCCGAACCCCAGCCCAGATCGTATTTCAGCTGGGCGAACATGGTGTGCCGGGCCTCGGTCTCCTCGTTGACGTTCATGGCCCGCAGATACCCCTTCAGCCTGTCCGTCAGGTTGACGTTCATGTCGAAGCCGAAGATGGTGGTCTGGCGGAAGGTGCCGGCGTCGTGGACGCGGGCCTGGATGCGGATCTTGGCCAGGAAGTTCTCCACCGAGACCTCGCCGAACCAGTCGGGGTAGTGCTTGAAGTCGTACACCGACACGTCCTGGTCGAAGCCGTACCAGTCGCGGTAGGCGAAGCGTGCCTTGAAGCCGTTGATGAACTCCATGTACAGCTCGCCGTACCACTCGCTGGTGGGGCGCAGCCCGCCCCCGGGCAGATCGGCCACCCGCTTGCGGTAGTGGTCGTAGTTCACCTTGGCCGTCACCGATTTCCGGGGCACCAGCCAGATGCCCTCCACGTGCTTCTGCACCCGGTTGTACTCGCCGCCGTCGCTGAAGCGCCAGGACGACTCGTCCCGGAAGCCCTCGCCGAAGTCGTTGTACCAGGTGTGCAGGGTCACGTCGCCCAGGTGGATGTCGCGCACCTCGGCGGCCAGGGCCCGCCGGTGCTCGCCCTCGGTGTCGTACAGCACCGCGCGATAGGGGGCCTTGCTGACGGCGCCCTGCACCGTCCAGCGCGACTGCTCCAGATCCACCGGGCCCAGGCGCAGGCCCGTGTCCGTCAGCTTGCGCGGCGCGAAGGCCAGGTCCAGGGAAAAAACGTCGTTGTGCAGGGCGGACAGGTCGTCCTCCAGGCCTATATCCGTCCAGTCCCGGCGGATGAACATGAAGCCCGTCTGGATACGCTCATCCCAGGCCTTGTGCCGCAGGCGGACCACCCAGTTGTTGTCACCGTTGGCGTAGTCGCGACCGTTCTTGTTGTAGGTGCCGCCGTTGTCGCTGGTGATGATGGTGCCGCCCAGGTTCTTGATGCCCAGGAACTCGGTCTCCCAGAAATCGAAGCGCACGCCCTGGGCCTTGGGGCCGTAGTCGTCGTTCTTCAGCTTGCCGTCATCCACCAGGCGCAGCAGGGGCTCGTCGTTGATGTAGAAGCGGTTCTGCCGGTAGAAGATGTACGACTCGTACTTGTTCCCGCGCAGTTTCAGGTGGCCCTCGCCACTGATCCAGGGCGGCGCGTAGTAGTCGATGCTGGCGGAGCGGTCATCGTCGCGGTTGGACTGGGCCCAGATGCGCGCGTAGGCCTCGAGACGATCGTTGGGCCAGGACCAGAATTTCATCTCGGTGAAGTGCTTGGGCATGCCGTTGTCGCCCGGCGAGCCGAAATGCCACTTCCCGTCGTCTTTCTGGGCGCTTATTTCCGCCTCGTAATAGCCCTCGAGCTTGTTGACGGCCCCGGCCGGCGCGGCCAGCACCCCCGACAGCACAAGAGCTATCAGCAGCCCGCTTGTTGGTCGTAGGAGTTTGAAGGGCACGTTCAGTTCCTCACGGTGAAGGACAGCATGTAGATGTTGCCCAGTTTGTTGTCGGTTTCGATGGAGAAGTCCGCCTGCCAGTGCTTGTCCTGCAGGCCCACCCCCAGGGTGACCATGCTCTCGTCCAGCCCGGCCCGCAGGGCCAGGGCGTCGTAGAACCAGATCTCGGTTCCGCCGTGCAGCACCACGTCGGTGGTGCGGCCCTCGCGGTTGCGGAAATCGGCGGTGATGAGCAGGGTGTCCCGGAACAGGTAGCTGCCCCCGGCGGCCCACTCGGTGTACACCGGGTCGGGGTCGCTGGTGTTGTCCAGCAGCTGCAGGGTGGCCTCGTGCAGGTTGTACACGGCTGCCCCCAGGGTCCAGGCCTCGCCGCTGTCGTACAGCGCGCCCAGATCGGCGCTGAACCCGTGGTCACCGCCGTTGTAGTTGGGGTCGTTGTACTGCTCGTAACCGGGAGCGGCCAGCAGGAACAGCTTGCCCGTCAACCCCACGCTCAGACCCTTCAGGAAGGGCATCTCGGCGGCCAGGGCCAGGTTCAGCGTGTCCTCGCTGTAGCTGTCGGTGATGCCCAGGCGCACCCAGCTGAGGCCGGCGTGCACGCCCTTGTAGCTGGGCAGGTTCACGGCCATGTAGTAGTTGTCGATATTCGACACCCCGTACAGCCAGCTGTTGGTCATCTGCAGGGAGACCCTGTTGCTGCGGGTCAGGCCGGCCGGATTCCAGTACACGGCGTTGGCGTCGTCGGCCAGAGCCACGAAGGCCGAGCCCATGGCCTTGGGCCGCGCGCCCACCTCGGCATAGCGGAAGTCGGCCAGGGCCGCTCCCGCCTGCAACAGCACCACGGCCAGCAGCAGCCAGAGGGTGACGGACCATGATCTGCGGTTCAGGTTTTTCATTTGATCACCGCCACGGAATGGTTGCTCCGGATGGTGCGTGTGCCTCCGGCCTGGTTGTAGGTTGCGACGATCCTCAGCACGTAGATGCCGTAGGGCACGACCTCCCCGGCGAAATCCCGGCCGTCCCACACCAGACCGGGCACCCGGTGCGGCGCGGTGTCGTCCTGGTCCTCGCCCACGTAGGAGAAGGTCTGGGTCAGCACCCGCTTGCGGTCCCCGTTGATGTTGTAGACCTCCACCGTCACGGTGGCCTCACGGGTCAGGAAGAAGGAGATGTTGGTCTCGTCGTACAGTCCGTCGCCGTTGGGCGAGAAGGGGCTGGGCGAGATGACCGTGCCGGACAGGACCTCGCCGGGATCGTAGCCCACCGCGTCGGTGGCGAAGATCCCGAAGGTGCCGGGGCTGTTGATGGCCGCGGTGACGTTGTTGCCCGACAGGCTCACGTTGCCGCCCACCAGCACCCAGCGGTCCGAGACCGGGTTGTACTCGTACAGGGCCAGATCGTTTTCCCGCGTGCCCTCGGGCACCCAGGCCTGGGGATAGTGCAGGGCCAGCTCCATGGTCAGGGGCCAGTCTTCCTGGTGGTCGATGTAGCCGCCCAGGGTGTCCTCGGTGGCCACGAAGATCTTGCGGAACACGCCCAGGGCGCGGGCGGGGGGCACGCTGGGCGCCGAGCGCACGTCCTGGTCCACGTTGCACAGATCCCACTGCAGCTCCACGGCGTTGCCCATGGTGTCGGGGCTGGCCTCGGGCCCGGTCCAGGCCTGCTCCACGTGATGCCGGACCAGCCAGGCGCGCAGCTCCTCGCCGATGTTCAGGGCCGAACCGTCCACCTGCAGCAGGGATATATCGCCGCTGGCCATGAACGAATCCTGGGGCCGGCACACCGTGGCCTTGCTCACTTCCAGGGTGGTCACGGGCGAGGTGGTGGTCTTGCCCAGGGGGTCGGCGGCCCACACCTCGAACTCCAGGTAGCTGGTGCTGTCGATGGGCGAGGGCGTCAGCGACTCCAGGAAGTCGGGCAGGATATCCACCACCCACAGGTCGCGGCCCAGGTAGCCCATGGGCTCCACGTGCTGCCAGCCTTCGCCGTCGTAGGCGGTGCTGCGGTAGCGCAGCTCGGCCTCTTCCACCCGGTAGTCGTCGGTGATGCGGATGGCCATGGCCAGGGGCGCTTCTGCCAGGGGCGCCACCTTGGTCACCACCGAGCCCGATCCGCCCGTGTCCACCACCGGCGGGCCCGTGTCCTCGAACTGTGACATCTCGATGGCCACGGGGGTCAGCCCCGCGTCCACCCGGGCCACGGCCTGCTCGGACTCGTAATCCATGATCTCTTCCTGGGTGGCGCCGGCGTTGTGGCCCGTGCCCGGCACCATCAGCAGGTCGATGAGGTTGGGGTCGCGGTCGCTGCCGTCGCCGCCGCCGAAGTTCCACTCGCTGCGGGCCTCGTTCACCCAGCGGATGCCGCCCAGCACCTCCTCGCCGCCGAAGTCGTGGCTGCTCATGCACACCACCATGTCCCAGCTGCGGATGTCCTCGGGGGTGGGGTCGCCCAGGGCCGACTTGCTGACCAGGGCGGTGACGGTGTCCTGGGCCGGGTCGCCCAGCAGGATGATGTCCTTGTCGTTGCGCAGGGCGTTCTCGCGCCAGGCGTCCACCGTGTTGGTGCCCAGGCTGGGAATGACGGCCTTGTACCAGCCGTCCATGATGATGGCGTAATCCCAGGCGTCCCAGGGCTGGAAGGCCGCGCCGCGGTTAGGCAGGCTGGCCGTGGCGCCGCCGGGGGCGCTGTCGATGAGGATGTCGATCTTCTCGATGTTCAGGTCGGCGTACTGGGGGCTCCAGTCGGCGGTGCCCGGGTCGGCCGGATCGGGGAAGTCGCCGATCTTCACCTGGAAGGCCACCATGTCCACCTGCTCGCCGCCCACGTTGGCCACGGTCTCGAACACCGTCAGCTTCTCGATGTCGAAGCCGCCGGGCACGAAGGCGATGTTGGTGGGATAGGTGTAGTACTTGCGCTGCACGCCCTGCTGGTTGGGGCCGTGATCGTCGCCGATGGCGTCCTCGGCCACCACCAGGGGCTCGACGATGGCCAACACCTCGACGGTGAGGGTGGCCCGGGTGGGCCACACGTTGCCGCCGTCGTAGGCCATGACCACCACATCCTGCTGCCCGCCGGGGTTGCCCAGGGGAATCATGGTGCGCAGGGTGTAGATGCCGTCGCCGGCCTGGGCGTCGCCGTGGGCGGTGTCGCCGTCGTCGTGCATGCGGGTCAGGGCCCCGGCGCCCAAGGCGCTCAGGTCGGCCAGCACATCACCGATGCCGTCGCCGGCGTCCGTGATGCGCGCCGACAGGGTGAACATCTGCCCGGCCTCCAGCTCGGCGGGCAGGGCGGTCATGTCCGACACGGTGGGCGGGTCGGGGAAGTCGGTCTTCACCACGTAGCTGCGGCCCCAGTTGTGCAGGGTCACCACGCTGGTGGTGGAAGCCCAGTCCCCCGGCTGGGGGTCCAGGTAGTCGAAGGTCAGGTTCAGGGTGCTGTCCTGGGGCACCGAGTCGAAGGCCGAGCGCTTGTCCCCGTCCTCCTGGGTCAGGTAGGCCTCCAGGCGCAGGGAATCGGGGGCGCCGCCCAGGGCCTCCCAGGGCACCCGCATGATGACCTTGTCGGCCAGCTTCTGCACCCAGGCCTGCTGGATGTTGCCGTCGCCGGAGTAGTCCCCCAGCTCGGGGTTCCAGAATTCGTAAGACGAGGACGTGGTGTTCCAGCGCCGGAAGTCGCCGTAGTCGTTGGCCGAGTACTTGCTGGTCAGCACGTAGTCGGGCTTGTGCTCGTGACCGTAGTTGACGGGCATGACGAAGGGGTCGGCCGAGGCCCCGGCCGCGTCGTTGTTGGTCTCGAAGCACACATGCATCTGCAGGCCGCCCCAGTCCGACTCGAAGGGGATCTCCAGGATCAGCTCGTCCGGGGTGTTGTCCACCACCAGGGCGGTCAGGTCGGTCTTGTCGAAGGTCTGCCGGGTGGCCGGTTCGTCGTACCACACGGGGTCCTGCAGGACCACCACGTCGCGCAGCTGCAGGGAGACGGCGTCCCCCGTCAAGTCGCCGCCGCCGCCCAGGGAGACCAGACCCGAGCCGCCCGCGGGCGTGAACAGGCTGGTGGCGCGGCCGTCGGCGTCGCTCTGGGCGCTGGCGGGGCTGAAGCTGCCCAGCCCGGCCGGATCCACGCTGAAGGTGATGGTGCGGCCGGCCTCGGCCGTGTCGTTGCCGTACTGGTCGATGAGCTGGGCCGTGACGGTGACGCTCTGGTCCAGGCCGCTCACGTTGCTGGGCAGGGACAGGCGCCAGCCCGCGGTGGGCCCGGGCCGGGTGATCAGGGTCAGCGTGAGGTCGCCGCTGCCCAGCTCGCCGCCCTCCACGGCCAGGACGCGGTTGTTGATGACCACCGAGGCGTTCAGCAGCAGGACGCCGGCGCCGGTGGCCGTCAGGCGGGCCGTGGCCACGCCCTCGCCGTTGGTCAGGGTGGTGGCCACCTCGTACTGGCCCGAACCGGTGCTCTCGCTGGAGATGCCGAAGCTCACGGGGATGTCTGGCAGCAGGCTGGGGTGCCCCGCCGAGTCGTACAGCTGGGCCGAGATGATGGCCACGTCCACCCCGTCGGCGGTGAAGGTGTCCCGGTCGGCCGTCACCACCACGGTGGTGGGCTGGGGATCCTGGAAGGCCACCACGATGCGCCCGGCGATGGGCGCCTTGGCGGGCTGGGCCAGGTACACGCGCAGCACCTCGACGGCGGTGTTGCTCATCCAGAACTCGGTGCGGCCGTCGCTGAAGCTGGTGGCGGTGGTGGGCTGGGCCCCGGCGGCGTCGCTGTAGAACACCGGCGTGCCCGTGGGCGTGGACAGATCGTCCATCTTGCGGGCCGAGAGCTGGAAGTCGCTCAAGCGGCCGCCCAGATCGTACAGATCGTCGCGGCCCTGATCGTCCCGTGCCGCCAGCAGCACCCGGTTGGTGGCCAGGTCGTCCTCTGCGGGGTCGTAGTAGGTGGCCCGCACCTCGGGCTGGGCCAGGCCGTCGTCGTCCACCACTTCCAGGTGGGTGGCGCGCACGGCGTTGAAGGAGATCTCGCCCAGGGGCTGGTCCTCCTCGCCCACGGCCACGGTCCAGGTGGTGTCCCGGTAACCCAGGGCCTGGGCCTCGAAGCGGAAGGTGCCCGGCGCCAGGTAGAAGTTGAAGCCCGAACCGGTGCTGGCGAAGCTCAGGCTGTCCAGGAAGGCGCCCGAGATGTCGTCGAACAGCTCCAGCCGGCCGGCGGCGTCGGGGCCCTCGTAGGCGAAGGTGCCGCTGATCTGGGCGGCCAGGGGCAGCTCGATGAGAATGCCCGTCTGGTCCACCCCGGCCACCACGTCCAGCTCCAGGGTGATGGGCACGTAGTGGGCCGGCTGGGTGGTGGTGCTCAGGGTGAAGGCCCCGCCCACCGGCGTGAAGAACTGGAAGCCGCCGCTCAGGCCGGAGAAGCCGGACCGGCCCAGCAGCTCGCCGTCCGCGTCGCGGAACTCGATCTGCCCGGGCTGGGGCGTGCCCTCCAGGTACACCACGGTGCCGCTGATCTCGGTCTGGCGCACCAGGGTGAAGTCCAGGTCGGTCACGTCGGTGCCGGCGGTGATGTCCAGGACCCGGCTCTGGTCCAGGTAGGTGTCGGCGCCGATGGTCACGGTGTACTGGCCGCTTTCGGTCACGTACAGGCGGTAGGCGCCCCCGGCGGCCGTGAAGTCCAGGCTGTCCACCAGCTGGTCCTGGCTATCGCGCACGCTGATGCTGCCCGCCGCGCCGTCGCCCGAGGCGAAGGCGATGGTGCCGCTGATGGCCGTCAGCTTGTCCAGGGTCTGGTCGATGCCCGTGACCTGCTGGCTCTGGGTCACCATGACGGTGCGGGTGGCCGGGAAATAACCCGGGGCCGAGGTGGTGATCTGGTAGGTGCCGGCCGGCAGACGGGGCAGGGTCCACTGGCGCTCGCCGGCGGCGGTGGTGACGGAATTCAGGGCACCGTCGATGTCGCGTCCGGCGAAGTCCACCAGGGTGGCCGTCACGGTGACGGCGGCCAGGCCATCGTCCCCGGGCAGGGTGGCGGTGCCGCTGATGGTGCCGTCACAGGCGTCGGGGGTGCCGTCGCCGTCGCTGTCGATGACGCTGGCGTGCAGGTTGGACAGCAGCACCGTGCCGGTGCCCCCGTCCAGGCCGTCGTTGTTTGGGGCGCTGTCCAGGCCGTTCAGCGAGTCGGCCGCCACCGTGGCCACGGCCACGGCCTTGATCACGGCGTGCGGAGGCACCGCGCCGCCGCTCTGGGGATAGATGACCGACCAGGGCAGGGCGAACTCGGCGTTGTTCCAGAAGGGCAGGCGCGAGGCCCCGTCCTTGGCGCCGGTGTTGAAGGCCTGGGCCCGGGTGACGGAGCTGCTGATGCCCTGGCAGGTGCCCTGGTCGTCGGTGACCAGGAAGGCCCGGGGCGCGGTGCCGGGGAAGGGCTCGGCGCCGGCGCGGCGCAGGACCAGGTCGAAGGTGTGGTCAGGGGGCAGCACGAAGTTGCCCGCCGCCGAATCCAGCACCGCCGCGCTGTTGGGACCGATGCCCGTGTCCAGATCGAAGAACACGGACAGGGCCTCGGGCGGGATGCCGGCCTCGGCGTTGCCCTCGCTGAAGTCCTGGTAGGTGACGCCCACGTACAGGTTGTCCTGGTCCCAGGTCAGCCACAGACGCCGGACGTTGGCGGTGCGCAGCGCCGCGTTGTCGTCGGCGATGTCGTTGACCACAAGATCAGCGGCATCCCAATCCGTGCCGTCGCCGCGAATGACGCCGTCGACACTGGGTGAGTGGAAGGGAACCGCCAGGGCGACGGAGGCGAGCAGAAGGATGACCACAGCCGGCACGAGGCGGCCGCGGACCGGGAAATTCGCAGGTGTTTTTTTCATAGTGGAGGGACACTACTTCAATTTCACCCCCGGATTCAAGAGTGTAAAACGATCCGGTACGATTGATTTCGGGCAGCCAAGCGGCCTCATAATTCTCCCCAAGACCCACCAGGACAGCAGGTACCCCCCTGCCACCAGCAAACGGCCCATTGGACCCGGAATTCCGGGCCGGGAACCCTCGCCATCACTCCCGGCCTGGGAACCACACCCGCACCGTGGTCCACTGGCCATCCAGGAATTCCTCCCGCACCGATCTCTCGGCGAAGACCAGATCCTGCAGCAGGGCCATGGCCGGGGCGTCCAGCTCTGGCCGGCTGCTGTGCAGCACGCGGACCCCGGTGAGGCCCAGCGCGCCCGTCATGTGAAAACGCAGGATGGCCTGCCCGGGCTGGTCCCGGGGCGGGCCCTGCAGCAGTTGCCCCGGCTCAACCCAGGGGCGAGTGAATCCCCGGCAGGTCAGGGGATTGGCGAACTCGGCCAGGGTGTCGTCGGCGGCCACCCGGGGCGGGGCCGGCTGGAAATCCGCCTGGACGGGCTGCCAGACTTCATCCTCCAGGGCCACCGTCATGGCGGGCACCACGGAGCTGCCCTGGTACTGCACTCCCAGGGCCTCGATGACCCGCAGGCGCAGCACGCCGCACAGCTCCCCGGGCCCGTCGGCCAGTTCCAGGCACACGGCCTCGCCCCGCAGGGGCAGCCCGGCCCCCGCCAGCAGGTCCAGCAGGAAGGCTGCCCCCGGCGTCAGGTGCGCCAGCCGGAAACGGTTCTCCCCCAGGTCCACGACCCAGCCCTGGTCCTGCCGCTGGAATCCGTTGGCGAGCAAAATGATGGGCGCGCCCTCCAGCAGGGCGCCCCGGATGGCCGCCGGGTTCAGCCCCTCCCCCAGCCAGGGAAAGTCCGCCAGGGCAATCTCACTCACATCCTCATGGGGCCAGCACCACCTGTTGACCTCCCGGGGCAGGATGGGATCGGTGGCCGGGGCGAATTCCACCCGCCGGCCATCCTCGCCCGTCCACCACAGCAGCTGGAAGTGCTCCTGGGGCTGGGCGGCCTGGTAAACAGCCGCCGTCCCGGGACCCAGCCGGCCGGCCATCTGCTCCAGGCCGGCCGCGGTCACCACGGCCAGGCGCTTGCCCTGCCGCAGCAGGCCCGTCTCGCCCCGCGCGTAAACCAGCTCGGCGTTTTCGATGAGGGGCAGGGGCAGTGCGCTGCTGCAATCGCGCAGGAGGGCGGGCGTGAAGGGCTGCGGCCGACTGGGCAGCAACGAGCGCCCCAGCATGCCCTTCCGGATCAAGGGCTCTTCCAGGCGCGCCGCCTGGTCCAGCATCCCCCGGGCCCGGGCCAGCAGATCGGCCACCTCCGCCGGATCGGCCGCGCGATCGGCCAGGGTGTCCATCAGCTTGTAGCCCTCGCGGTGCAGCAGATAGCGGTTGTAGGGAATGAGGTACGGGGTCAACCGGTCGGACGCCGCCTCGGCCTGACGGCCGACCCAAGCCGCCTCGAACCAGCGCCGGCCCCCTTCCGGGTCGCCCCCGAAACGGGCCATGCTGTAGGCCATGGTGGCGTCCAGCCCCACCAGGGAGGCCCGGGAGCGCGGCGGCAGGGTGCCCAGGTAGCGGCCGATGGCCCGGTAGGCCTGTCTGGTCTCGGGATCATCTCCCCGGGCGCCCAGCAGATTCACCCAGTCCAGCAGCTCACCCTCGATCCTCTGCAAGTCCACGGGGGAGGGATCCTTCTGGCGGGCGAAGCGGTCCAGGTCGGCCTGGACGTTCCGGACCAGGGTGCCCTCGGCCCGGGCCATACCGGCCGGGAATGGCCGAACAGCCAGGGCCACCAGAAAAGACAGCAGAACCAGCACCAGAGCGCGCAGCGAGACCTTCATGACGCCTCCCGTTCAGGACAGCAGAAATAGGGGGTTTTGTCTTCGTGGGCGATACCGGGCAAGATTCGACCCCGGCAGCTTATCGCATGTCGTTCCGCCTGGACACAAAAAGGAGAACTATCTACGATTTATTGCTTTCACCCCGGACCAGGTTGCATCCTCGGCAGCAACCGAGGCCCTTGGTTTCATAACTACAACTTCTAATACATGTATGGACTTCCCCTTGTTTCATTTCCCATTTTTTCACCCGATGTTCTGGCCCAACCGTAAACATCCAGAGCAAAGCAACTGTGGCCAGCATTATCTTAAGCGGCAACAAAGTTTTAACAACAAGTGACAATCTGCAAATCGCCTTGATGGATGGTTTGCCACCAAATGCTCGATCCCCCTTCGGGGTAACCGGGCAGCCTCATCCGGCAGATTGGGAGATAGTTTCTTTGAGATGTTAAATGCTATGGGCGAGTGCAAGTATTCACCAAAAAGGAGTTGGAAATGGCTGATCGCTATCAGAATCCCGAGTACTCTTCTGCCAGCAACCTCATCCCTTCCTTAATAAATATCCGTGGCTCCCATTGCAACGTATCCACTACACGACTGATGTCGGCAATGTAACGTTTGACATCATAGCTTCGTGAAGGCTCGATTACGATTCGGGGGCGAGGCCCACGGGCCAGGAGCATAGCATATTCCGCCAATTCGTTTAGCGAAGTCCCAATACTTGTTCCGATATTGAGCTCCTCAGCACCGATCCTACCACAATCAAGCGCCTCAGCCACCAAGACCACCGCTCTGCACACATCATCCACATGGGTGAAATCAAAAATATTGTCAGGGCCTTGCACCCTTAATATCGTCCCCCGGAGCGCCGCCGTCACAAAAGCCGGCACTACCCTGTCCGGATAATCTTCCGCCGACCCATATACATTGGACAGCCTCAGAATCGCAAAAGCTGGTCGCCGGTTTTCGGCTTGGCTGTAAAACAATCGCTCTGCTGTACTTTTCGCTACTGCGTAATGATTTATCGGGAGGTGTGGGCAATTCTCTCCGACCGGTAACTCCCTCTGCTCACCATAAACTTCACGACTGCTTGAAAAAACAACCCACCTCACCGACCGGACGGAGGAAGCGGCTGCCAGAACATTCTTGGTCCCCTCGACGTTGGTCGCCCAGCACAATGAAGGGTTGATCTGACCGGTGCAAACCCTACTAACAGCCGCAAGATGGATGACCCCGACAACACCATCCATACGCCGGGCCAGCGTATCGATATCGCGGACATCGCCACACCTGGGATCGTCCTGTTCGAATGCGACATCATATTCCCAGGCGGTCCAACCCGCGCGGGCAAGATGACTCTGCAACCGCCGTCCAATGAGCCCCTTGGAACCGGTGATCAGTACAACTCGCCCCTGTGCGCCCATATTGTTCTCCATTGTTGTTTGTAACAGACTCCCGTTTCGGTGGACCTGAATTCGGCCTCAGGACAAACAGCCCTGAACAGGCTCTCGATCCGGCTAAAAAAGGCATGCCATCCGCCAATCGGCTCCACAAGCTCATCGCTTCTCGAAAGTACATTGTCAGCACGTTCGAGAATATCTCGGTGCACCTCATCGACAATGAACCCTGAATTTTCGAGAAATTCCGTGATCAAATCCTCCGTGAATACTTCAGTTCGAAGTGGCTGGGTTACACTCTTGTACTCCTTAAAAAGTGCCTTCGACTCAGGTGAGGCCGCAACGGACATAGATACAACAACTCGACCGCTTGGCTTCAAGACCCGCGCTGATTCTCGGAATACCCGTCCCGGATCAAGGTAGTGGAGACATTGTCTTAGCAATACAAGATCGAAATACCTGTCAATGAAGGGTAGTGCTGATCCCGTTCCCAAAACACAGACATCCAGCCTTGGGGCGGCACGAGATAGCATCCTTGGGGACGGATCGATTCCGACAACAAGATTGGTATCCATATATGATTTACTGGCCAGCCCAGTACCGGTGCCGATATCCAGGACCCGTCCTCCTGATAATGGCGGTCTGCATTTTAAACGCTCCAAGAGCCCAATACTGCACCGCCATTCTGTGCCAACATCGTAGTCGGTAGCCAAGTCGTTGAAGTGCTTCGTAACTGCCTTCTCGTATTCCCAACAATCGGGATGGATCTGTACCGACCTACAGACCTCAGAAATCGCGGCCAATATCCCATCTGCTCCGCTCGGGTCTACAGCACACGCGAGGCGCACCTCCCGCAGATCACCGTCGATATCGATAATAGTCTCGCAGAGTCCCTCGCCGAGGTTGCAATAGCTCCGGGAATCAGGGGCAAAATGCTCTGCGTTTTTCAGCACGTCCAGCGACGGGCTACTCGAAATATTATGCACGCTGAGAGATCGGTCGATATGGCGCATGCGCCTCACTGGATCAGGCGCCCGAGCCATTCTGATGAGAACGATTTCATTTGGCATAAACCCAGCAATGAGCTGACGAAGAAAACTCGAGTCCGAAATACAGGAGTCGACGATCACGGGAATTCGAAGATCCGCTAGTCCGTGAATGGCACAGTTTGCTGTTGAATAGCGGTTCCAACGTTGCCTTAGGAACCCACCGACCACACTATTGCCCTGAGGCTGGGGCATCCCCGCAGTAGGTAAATATGTCAGACCGAGTATTCCAGCCAATCGCGCCGCTACCGTCGACTTCAGAGAAACTGGAGGTCCTGCAACGATCGTAAGTCTAATCACGGAGCGACTCCCACGACTAGGGTCCTTTCCCATTCGTATGACAATACGATGCCGATATCTGAGAAGCTGGCTGTACGTTCGTACCATTTAGTGACGGCTGCGGCCCTGCCGCATGCAAAACTCGCGGCGTCGGTGTTGGAAAAATAGCCGTCTTCGTGCTTCTCGATATAGCGGCCATTTAATGACACGGGACCGAGCGGAATTCGACGCATCGAGACATCTTGGAATCCTGCAGAACGCATAATATTTTCTAAGGTGGCGGGTGTGCCGTACTTTGACTTGCTCCGACCAAGGCTGCCTTTGATGAATTTGTACAGGGGCTTCTCCGCAAAATCGCCTTTGTCAGGAACATATGAGATGAATTTCCCCCCCGCAGAAAGTAGGCGAAGCACCGCCTTGAAGAACTCGCTCCGATTTGAGATCAGAGGCAGGACATCCTTACAATAGACGAGCCGAAACCTTGCCCCGCTATCAAGACGAATTGATTCTAACGTGCCGCAAGAACAGTGAACGCGAGTTGCAGCCAATTTGACAGATGAGAGAGTTGGGTCGCATGCAAAGACCTCGACCCCGGCCATACCTTGAAGACACATGCCGAGTATTCCAGTACCACAACCGAGTTCAAAAACGCGGTCGCCCACTCTCAGGTCTCCGAACTCGATGAGTGCGCTGGCGAAACGCATGTTTGCTCCCGAGTCTTCCAAGTGCACGTCACGAATCTTCATGACCGGGCTGTTTCAACCGAAAAAACTATGCGAAGGAGGTCTTTGCCCAGCGCGACGATTCCGCTGGTTATTGAATCGATATCCCTTACCTCGGCGGCAGCATAATCTCCCATGCATTTTTGGAGGGTAACCGTGCAAGCCCGGACAGCCTGCGATGTCGCTCCTGATTTTGCATAAAGAATAAAAGTGGAAGGAGGAGGTTGCTGTGGCATCTTCTTCAGCATCTGAAGGGCGGAATCCATTGTCTCAATACCGGGAACTGCGCTCTTCCTGACCTTTCCGCTCCAGTTCTTGCATTGGATGGCGCGAGAGATTGTCGTCCCATCGATATCGCGTTTGTACGCGATCAAGTCGAAAGCCGGAAAACCTTCTGGCAGTACGACCACTTCATATCCCATCTCACGATAATAAATTTCGACAATCTTCTCAAACTGGCGCCACCCTAGCGAAGATAACCACGTTCGAAGGGTATTGTAGACGTTGTACGGCATTACATCAAAGCGAAGAATATCTGGGGTATCAATGTCACGTAGCAGTTTGTCTACATAGGGAATCATTGGCTTGGACTCTGATAGACCACTGGCGTAAATCAGACATACAAACTTAAAAACCAAGTCTCGACGGGCACCTTCGGACAACGCCCCGTCTGGTGCCTGAAGCAACAACACGATCGATCGAAGCAGCAGGTGACTGCGGAGGTCAAACATCAAGGCGCGGTCGAGGAAATGCATCCCATGCTCAACAACTGCGGGCCAATTCCCGTTGATCGCGAGACTCTCGACAAACAGTACTTCCTGGTGAGCCTGTGAACGAAGAAGGCCATGTTGATCTGCAAGGTCGATTGCGGTGAGATGTTCTATTTTGGAAAGTCTACTTTCACCATTGATGGCATGGAAACGCCCACGCATCGCACAAGAAAAAGACTCGAGTTCAATATTGACAACACGGTTACAGGCATGCTCTTTCACAATCTTCTCATTCATATCGATCAATCGGGCCAGCCTTCGCTGGATTGGTGAATTCCAGAACTCGAACCCATTGGCCGTAAACAGCCAGAGGTTAAACTCGGCAGGAGACAATTTTTTGCAATTCTCTTGGAGGAGTATTCTTAGTGACTTCGCCGTTGCGACGGTCAACTTGCGATACCCCATATATGAGTAGCGTTTCATCCGTTCGACTTCCAAACGGATGCATAACTTTGGCCGTTTACGGATTTTTATTCCTGCGCCGTGAGTCAATCGGTCCGACAGTTCGGCAGCCACTCCGAAGTAGCCCAGAGAAACGGCTTGTTCGAGGGACCTAATCAAGTGAGGGAGATCAGACAAAGCAAGAGATTCGTACCGCGTCCATATGGATTCGTCCTCTGCGAAAACCGTCCCCATTATTCGTTTGATATACCCCCGCACGTCCCTAACCTCACTTGCTTAAATGATCCCTGCCTTCGGTGCTGACTCAACAGCAATTCTTGCAAACCGCAATCGACGCGCTGTCAGATCGGGGTCTACGAGAGCTCCGGATAGAGCCCAACCTGCCCACTCGGTAAGCGTGCGTTTTACTTCGGGTGACTCAAGATGCGATTCTAACCATTTGGCGAGCCGTATAAAAATCTTTGGCTCTTCATCTTCGATGTTGCCCTCAATCGGGCCAACGCTATCGGCAATACGCTGCAACAACGGCAGTTCTCCGGCAATTCCGTTCGATTCGAAGGCAATGGCCTGCGCTAGCTGGGTATACGTTGCAGGCGGAGTAAACACGGTAGGAATGCCCCTGCCGAAAATTTCGAACGGGCCATAAAGACCGGGCTGGGTGATAACCAGTGCTGCGCTGGACAACAGGTCGAGGAACTCTACCCTTGAAGGCGACAGAACCGTGATTGGTGTGCCGGAAACAAGTGACAGGAAATTGGGCGCAAAATGTTTTGGGACGCAGCAAACAACGCGTCGCCCAGAATTGCTGAATTGAAAGTTTTTGCGGAGGGCATTAACCACCGCAACTGGAACGGAAAACCTGTGAACGTCTGTACTGAAAGGTGTGTCGATCCCCCCAAAAGTAACCACTATCGCTCCATCCACATCCCGAGGTTTTGGACAGCCAAGATCCGCAAGTGGCCTGATATCCTGTACCGGCGGGTAAGAGCGTTTATGGCAATGCCTAGTTGGGAAAAATGTTTCGGCATAGATCGCTTGGGGCATCCACGGAAGTGGCGGAAGGGCTGCCCTGAGCCACATCAGGCAGTCAATCCAATTGTGCGTTGGGAGGTCGGATCCGGTCGACCACGCCCCGACAATTTTCTCCAAATCAGCAAGAGTTTCTCCGGTAACGCCGAAATTATAGACATGACGCGTTACCGAAACAGAAGCTCGATCCAAGTCACCGGCATCGCGCCAAGGGAGAAGAGGTTGGCCATGAATCCGAAAGTACAAATCCGCAGCCGAACGTGGCCCGAATCCAAATGGCGCGGCCACGACGAGAGTCTCGCGGGGAGGGCAGATGGTCCAGAACAAACCCCTCACGAACAAATCCTACCATAAAGCTTAAGGAATAACTCCTCTTGTTGCTCGGTTGATGAACTAGCACCGAATACGGTGGCAGGCCAGCCCCAGAATCGGGCCTGGGCCCATTCGTATCTTTCAAACTCGTATTCCATTCGAGACAGCAGATGGGATGTTAGGGCCGCACCGGTACGTTCCATGAGGCGGGCCTGGATCACCGCTCGGTCCGGATTTACAAACAACAGCTGGCTCTTGTTGGAAAACAAAGAAACGGATGACCTGTGCAGGGACATAATGACCCTCTCAGCTGCTTGCTGGTGAAGGGATGGGACGCCCCAGAGGCCTAAAATGAGTTGTGTAATAAAGCCGCGGTCGAAAACACAGACTTCCATATCAGACGCGGCGGCAGCTTCGAACATAAACATCTTATCGGCCAGGAATCGCATGACTCCGGAAAAGCCAAGAATAGCGTCTGACGGTTCCTGTTCTCCATACGAAGCCATTTCCGCAAGCAGGGTTCCAAATTGAGTGGGTGAGAATTCGGGGCAAAGCGACACCCGCACCCCACAGTTTGCGAGGAACTTCAGGAGGCGCGTTGCCAAGAAAGTCTTACCCGAACCAGCAGGCCCTTCAATGACAACGGCTGTTGGACTCATTATTTCGGATGACATGGCCTATACATACCGATCACGATGCTACTCAAGAAATCCCTTCTGTCAATTCTAGTTGAAATCATAGGAGCAAGTCAACAACAAGGACCGCCCACACAAAAAAGGACCCCGGATTTCTCCGGGGCCCTTCCTCGGCTTTCCGACTCGAGAGTCGAAACTGTGTGCCGCTGTTTACCGGTAGGAGGCCTTCAGGCTGTCCCAGGTGCGGGCCTCGGTGGCCACGGGCTGGCAGATGCCGTCGCCGTCTTCCCACACATGGGTCAGGGTGTTGGCCGCAGGCAGGCTGTTGTCCACGGTGACGACCTTGTTGCCGGTGCCTTCCCAGGTCTGGCAATCGTCCTTCTTGAACTTGTACTCGATGTCCAGGGGAATCAGGGTGCCGGCGGGCACGGTGATGCAACCCTGGTACAGGCCGCCGCCCAGGGGCATCATGGCCAGGCCGTCGCCCCAGTTGGTCAGGTCCGCGTAACCGCCGGTGACGCACACGCCGCCGGTGTTCTCGACGCCGTCCATGCACACCTGGATGCAGATGACCTTGTCTTCCTCGAGGCTGCTGCCCAGGCCGCAACCCATGGGGGTGTTGTCCCAGCTCTGGGTTTCCAGCGTCACGGCGGCGGTGCCGTCGGTGGGCAGGTTCACGGGACGGTTACCAACGCCCTCCCAGTTCACACAGCCGTCCTTCTTGAACTTGTACTCGAAGTAGGGGCTGCTGCCGGCGGGGAAGATGATGTCCACGCCCCACAGGTCGCCGTCGATCTGGTTCATCATGACACCGGTGCCCCAGGCGCCGATGGGAGCCGCGTCGCCGATGACGCAGGGAGGACCGGCGGTCTCGGTGCCGCTCATGCACAGGCTGAAGCTGACGGTCACGTCGTTGGGCAGCACGTTGGTCACGTCGTACTGCAGGGGAGCGGTGTTACCGGCCTGGTCCTGCACGCCGCCCTCGTAGACGGAGGCGTCGGACAGGTCGCTGACCACGAAGTCAGCCATGACGTAGGCCGCGCCGGCCAGCAGGGACTGGGGGATCTCGCCGGTGTACTCGTCGTTGCTGCCGACGTCGCCCTGGAACGTCATGGGCACGGTCAGGGTGGCGCCCAGGTCGTTCTCCAGGTTCATGTCCACGGTGATGTCGGCGCCCTGGCCGGCCGCGTCGGTGACGCCGGTCTTGAAGACCTGCACATAAACGTTGATGGGGCCGGTGGGCACGTGCACGCTGCCGCTGTTGGGCCAGACCTGGCCGGCCCAGTCGATGGTGGCGAAGGCGCCGCTGGAAACCAGCAGAGCGAGAGCCAGAGTCAAGATCAACTTCTTCATGATTCCCTCCCAGGGAAGTGGGCCCGGAGCGTTGCCGCCATCTGGGGACGATGGCGCCGGCCGCTCCTCGGGTGATGAACTAGACGGCGGGTAATCCTGCAAAACCTGATGTTGCCAACCAGATGGTTGCGAAGGGTTGCCCACTCAGGCCCGTGCCGCTCCCTCCAGATTACCAACGAATCTCAGGCGATGGAGCCTCGCGGACATGAATAACCATCTGGTATTTTATCACAATGCCAAGATTTTTTGGTAATTTTTTGGCGCAAACCCCAAAAAAAGCCCCCAAACCGGATCTTGCGACCTGATCGGGGGGCTTCGTCATCCGTCAAACGATTGCGAAACAATCACAACCGCTGTCAGTTCAGCAACATGGCTCCGCTCATGCCGGGCAGGGTCAGCTCCACATCCCCCGCGCCCAGATCCAGCTTGTCGCCGGTCTTGAAGCTGGCGCCCGCCGCCCGTGGGAACAGCTCGGGGCCCACCCGCACGTCCAGCTGCAGGTCGGCGTCGCCGCCGGCCAGGACCTGCAGTTCGGCCCGGGACAGGGTCACCGTCACCGCGGCGGGGCCGGTGTTGAACAGGCTCACGGCCAGCTTGCCGTCCAGTTCGCGGGCCGTCACCAGGGTCTTGCCCGTGGCCGCCAGGGTGGTGAACGAACCCCGGCTGAGCACCTTGTTGTCCCGGCGCAGGCGGGTGATGCGGCCGTAGTAGTCGCGCAGGGCCTGCTTGCGCGGGTCGCCCTCGTAGCGCCAGTCCATGGGCCGACGGCAGTCGGGATCCTTGCCGCCGACCATGCCCACCTCGTTGCCGTACCAGATGTGGGGCATGCCCACGTAGCTCATGCCGAACATGGCGCCCAGCATGAGGCGGCGCACGTCCTTGGCGCTGGTCAGGAAGCGGATGGTGTCGTGGCTGTCCATGAGGTTCATCATGACGGCCACCGACTGGGGCGGGTACTGGAAGCGGCCCGGGCTGAGGCGCGCGTCGAAGGTGGCGGCATCGATGCTGCCCTTGCCGAAGAAGTCCATGACCGGGTCACGGAAGAACTTGTAGTTCATGGTGCTGTCGAAGCAGTCGGGGCCGATCCAGCGGCCGGCGTTGCCCCAGATCTCGCCCACCAGCCACACGTCGGGCTTGATGCTGTCGCAGCGCTCGCGGAACAACTTCCAGAACCAGAAGGGCACCTCGTTGGGCACGTCCAGGCGGAAACCGTCGATGTCGAACTCGCCCAGCCACACGTCGGCGGTCTTCAGCACGTAGTCCACCACGGGCATGTTGGGGTCGGCCTTGCTGACGTCGTCGATGTTGTTCTCGTTGGCGTTGCTGCGCGTCAGATCGTAGTTCAGGTTGGGATGCAGCCCGAAGCCCCACCAGCAGTCGTAGTAGTCGGCGGCCTTGAAGTCGCGGGTCTTGGGCAGGGGCCAGCGGTGGAACTCGTACCACTTGTAGTAGGGGCTCTTGGGGCCCTTCTCCACGGCGTCGCGGAAGGCGAAGTGCCAGTTGCCCGTGTGGTTGAAGGCCATGTCCACCACGATGCGGATGCCGTGCTCGTGGCACTCCTTGACGAACTGCTTGAACTCCTCGGCGGTGCCGAAGTGGGGATCGATCTTCTGGTAATCCACCGGATCGTACTTGTGGTTGCTCATGCCCTGGTTCAGGGGGTTGAAGTAGATCACGGTGATGCCCAGGTCGTTCAGGTAGCCGATCTTCTGGCGGATACCCTCGATGTCCCCGCCGTAGAAGCTGAAGTAGTCGGGCTTGCCGTCGGTGCGGTAGGGGCTCCTGGTGAGCCCGGACACGTCGTACCAGTCGTCCACCATGTGGAAGTACTCGCCGTTGATCTTGCCCGAGGCGGGCAGGTCGCGGGCGCCGTCGTACATCTTTTCCTTGAAGTCGGGGTCGTTGCCCTTGTCGCCGTTGGCGAAGCGCTCGGGGAAGATCTGGTAGATGATGCCGTCCTTGGCCCACTCGGGGGTGAAGAAGGGGCGGAAGGCGGCCGGATCGTACTGGAAGCGGGGCGTGTCGGCGCTCTCGCTCATGCCGGTCTTGCCGAAGTACTCGGTGGTGCCGGCGTCCCGGTAGGCGATGACGTAGGCCAGCTTCTGGTCGGCGCCGGACAGCTCGACCCGGGCCCGGTAGTACTGGAAGGAGGCGTCGCGCTCCACTTCCTCCATGGCCAGCTTGCGGTCCTTGCCCCCGGCCACGCTGTACACCAGGGTCATCTCCTGCACGTCCTCCAGGTGGGCCTTGGCGGTGATGTCCACCGTGGTGGGATCCACCGGGTTGCAGGTGCTGTAGTCGAACACGGGCTCCAGGTCGTCGCTGTAGATGCGGCCGTCGCCCAGCTCGATGTCGATGGTGTCGAAGCTGCTGTCCACACGCAGGATGCTGTTCTGCCCGCCGAAGCCGTCGTCGGCCGTGTCGGGGTTGTTGGGGTCCTGCTTCCAGCTGCCGTCCACCACGAACTTGTACTGGTACTCGCCCTCGGCCAGCAGCAGGGTGACGGTGTAGGTGCCGTCGCCGTCGCTGTCGTTCATGCGGGTCTTGGAGTCGTTCCAGTCGTTGAAGCTGCCGGCCAGGAAGACGTTGCTCACGCCCGAGATGACCGGGGTGTAGCGGAACTCCACCGAGCGCATCTCGCCCGTTCCGGCGGCGGCAGCGGCGCCCCCACCAGCGGCGGCGGTGCCGCTGCCGTCCGAGGCGTTGATGGCCGCCTTGCCCGCGGGCACGCGCACCAGGCTGTTCTGGCCGCCGAAGCCGTCGTCGGCGCTGGCGGGGTTGGTCGTGTCCTGGGTCCAGCTGCCGTCCACCACGAACTTGTAGCCGTATTCGCCGGGCTCCAGCTTCAGGACCTTGGTCCACACGCCGTCCTTGTTGTCCATGAGGTCGGCCGAGTCGCTCCAGCCGTTGAAATCACCGGCCACGTACACGCCCGCGGCCCCGGGGGCCTCGTGCTTGAAGGTCACGGCCACCTTGCCGTCGGCGCCGGCCACGGGAGCCGCAGCCACCGGGGCCGCCGCGGACTGGCCGCCGCCCACCACCATGGCGGTCTGGCCGGCGGGCACCCGCACGATGCTGTTCTGGCCGCCGAAGCCGTCCTCGGCGCCGTCGGGGTTGGTGGGATCCTGGGTCCAGGTGCCGTCCACCACGAACTTGTACTGGTACTCGCCGGGCTCCAGCTTCATGGCCAGGGTCCACACGCCGTTGTTGTTGGTCATGAGGTTGGCCGAGTCGCTCCAGCCGTTGAACTCGCCGGCCAGGTAAACGGCCCCCGCCCCCGCGGCCTCGTGGGTGAAGGTCACCGTCACCTTGGAGGCGTCGGCCCCGGGCACCGCCAGGGAGGTGGGCTTGGAGGCGATGGCCTGCCCGCCGCCCGCCGCCAGCTTGTCCACGCCGGCCGGCACCTCGACCAGGCTGTTCTGGCCGCCGAAGCCGTCCTCGGTGGTGCTGGGGTTGGTCTCGTCGTGCTTCCAGTTGCCGTCCACCACGAACTTGTACTGGTAGCTGCCGGGGGCCAGATCCAGGGTCAGGCTCCACACCCCGCCGTCGTTGGTCATGGGGTTGGCCGAATCGCTCCAGCCGTTGAACTCGCCGGCCAAGTACACCGAACCGGCGCCGGCGTCGGCATGGGTGAAGGTGACCTGGGCGGCCTGGGCGGTGACCGCCGCGGCTGCGCACAGGACGAGCAGGGCGCACAGATTAAAAACCCTACGCAGGGGAGCCCGTGACATGTTCAATCTCCTTGCAACAGGCGAAAAAGGGCGGGGTTGCCCGGCTATCATGGAAAAATTCCAGAAATACATCATCGTGTGACTGAACAGGGGATTCTAGCAAAATCTGGCCGGGAATCAAGAGGGACGGCCCTTGCAGCCCCGGAAACAGCGGGGGCCACACCCGTCGCCGGCGCAACCCCCACGAGAAAGCCCCGATCACGGGGAGCGTGGCTCTACAGCAGGATCAGGCTCAGGACCCACACGGCCAGGGCCGCCGTCAGTCCCTCGATGAGGGTGCCCAGGGTCTGCAGGCGGTACCCTTCCCGCAGGTTCATCCCCGAGAACTGGGTCACCACCCAGAAGTAGCTGTCGTTCGCGTGGGAAACCACCATGGCCCCGGCGCCGATGACCACCACCACCAGGGCACGCGCCGTTCCCCCGTCCAGGCCCAGGGCGCCCAGCAACGGCGCCACGATGCCCGCCGTGGTGATGATGGCAACCGTCGAGGAACCCTGGGCCGTCTTGATGGCCGCGGCGATGAGGAACGGCAGCCAGATGCCGATGCTCGCCCCTTGCAGGGATTCGCCCAGCACCCCGGCGATGCCCGAGTTCTGCAGCACCTTGCCGAAGGCCCCGCCGCTGCCCGTGATCACGATGATCGAGGCGGCGGCCAGGACCGCTTCCCCCACCCAGCCGGTGCTCGACAGCAGGTTCTTCTCGAACTTGCGGGGCAGCAGGAAGCTCAGGCCCGCACCGATCAGCAGCGCCACCACGGGCTGCCCGATGAAGATCAGCCAGTCCACGAACACGCCCTCGCCAAAGGGCTTGCTGGGGTACTTGGCGATGGACTGCAACACGATCAACAGGATGGGCAGCACGATGGGAGCGATGGCCTTGGCCGCGCCGGGACGCTCGCTCTCGGGAACATCGGCCGCCGCCGAGGCCGCTTCCTGTTCCGCGCCGGCCTCACCGCTCAGCTTCATCCGGGCCGCCACCCTTGAGGCGAAGATCCAGCCCGCCACCAGGGCCACCACGCTGACGATCAATCCCCACAGGATCACCCGACCCAGGTCCGCTTCCAGGATGCCCGCGGCCGCGATGGGCCCCGGGGTGGGCGGCACCATGGTGTGGGTGGCGTAAAGTCCCAGGCTGAGGGCCACCGCCCCGGCCGCGATACCGATTCCCGCCTTGCGGGACAGAGCCTTGTTCAGCGGAGAAAGCAGCACGAAACCCGAATCGCAGAAAACCGGCATGGAGACCACATACCCCACGATGCCCATGGCCAGGGGCACGTTCTTCTGGCCCGTGAGCTTGAGGGTGCTGGCCGCCAGGCTCTGGGCCCCGCCCGACTTCTCCAGGAAGGCCCCGATGATGGTGCCGCAGATGATCACGATCCCGATGTAGCCGATGGTGCCGCCGAATCCGGCGTTGACCGACTTCACCACTTCCATGGGATCCATTCCCGAAAGCAGGCCGTAGCCGAAGGCGGCCACCAGCAAGGCCAGGAAGGGGTGCCATTTCATCTTGGTCGTGGCCAGCACGATGAAGACAATGGCCAGGATGAGCAACAGTACGGACAGCATGGCATCGATCCTTTCGAGGGAGGGGTCAGGGACCGGATTCAGGGACGGCAGGGGAAACGGAATGACGTCCGGCCAGGAACGACCGGATCAGCTGTTCGGCCGCCTTTTCCACCAGCAAGGCGGCGTCGTGCATGGCGGTCTCCAGGGTCATGGGACCTGAACAGATGCTCACCACCGCATCCAGGCCGATCTGGTGCAACTCGTCGATGCGGCTGCCCACACCGCCGGCCAGGGCCAGGCAGGGGATGCCCCGGGCCCGGGCCCTCTCGGCCACCGCGGCCGGAGCCTTGCCCATGCGGGTCTGGAAATCGATCTGTCCCTCGCCCGTCAGGACCAGGTCGGCTCCGGTCAACTGCTCGTCCAGCCCCACGATGTCGAAGACCACATCCGTCCCCCGGCGCAGCTTCCCACCCACGAAGGCATGCAAACCCGCCCCCAGGCCACCCGCGGCGCCGGCCCCGGGCAGATCCAGCACATGGAGTCCCAGGTCCCGTTCGATGACGGCCGCCAGATTGGCCAGCCCCGCGTCCAGGCGCCGGACCGCTTCGGGCGAGGCCCCCTTCTGCGGGCCGTAGACATGGGCCGCGCCCCGGGGGCCGCACAGGGGGTTGTCCACGTCGCAGACCACGTCTATGCGGGTGTGGGCCAGGCGAGGATCGAGGGAGGAAAGGTCGATGGAGACGATGTGTTCCAGCTGGCCGCCCACAGGCTCCACGGGCTGTCCGGCGGCGTCCAGGAAGCGCCCCCCCAGGGCCGTGGCCATGCCGATGCCGCCGTCGTTGGTGGCGCTGCCGCCGATGCCCACCACCAGGCGGCTCACGCCCAGATCCAGGGCGGCGGCCATGAGCTGGCCGGTTCCCGCGGTGGTTGTCAGGAGGGGATCGCGTCGGGAATCGGGCAGCAGGGCCAGGCCGCTGGCCAGGGCCATCTCCACCACGGCCAGGCCCCGGGAGGCCTCGTGGGCCAGGACAGCCTGGACCTGATCGCCGCGCGGACCGCTGGCCACGACGGGAACCTCGCGGGCGCCCAGGGCCTCCAGGGCCACCTGGTGCAGCCCGTCACCCCCATCAGCCACGGGGACCTCGGCCGTCACGCATCCGGGCAAGGCCCGCCGGGCGCCACGAGCCATGGCCGCGGCAACCTGGGCGGCCGCCAGACTACCCTTGAAGGCGTTGGGTGCCAGGACGATCTTCATGCCGACTCCTGTTCAAAATCGACTTCCGCCCGCAGGTTATCACCCTGCCCGGAGTCCTGTCCACCGGGGATGAACGGGGTACCCGGCTCAGGCTTCAGGGCTGCTCCACGCAACCACGAACCCGGCGAAGTCGGCCACCGGCAGGGGCCGGGAGAAGTGATAACCCTGGATGATGTCGCACTCCTCGGAGCGCAACAGGTCAACCTGCTCGGCCGTCTCCGCCCCTTCACCAACCACGTCGATGCCGAAGGCGTGGGCCATGGACACCAGCGCCCGCACGATTTCCCTCGCGTTCTTGTCCCCGGGCAGGGGAGCGATGAATCGCTTGTCGATCTTGATGGTGTTCACCTTCAGGTCCTGCAGGTAGCTGACGTTGGAAAAGCCCGTCCCGAAATCGTCCAGGGCCACGGCGGCCCCCGCCTCCCTCAATTCCGAAAGGATCTCCACGATCTTGCTGTCCATGACCAGGAACACGTCCTCGGTCAACTCGATCTCGATGCGGACCGGAGCCATGCGGACCACGAATTCCTTCAGATCCTTGCGGAACACCTCGTCGGCCAGGGTGCTGGCATTCAGGTTCAAGGCCAGGACCATGTGGTCCAGCTCGTGAGCCCTCATTTCCCGGCGCAACGTCTGCGCGGCCTTCTCCATCTGCTTCATGACCTGGCGCGTGAACCGGGGCATGAGACCGGCATCCTCGATGACGGAAATGAATTCCACGGGAGAGACGAAACCCAGCTTGGAACTCTCCCAGCGGGAAAGGACCTCGCCTCCGTGAACCTGGCCGGTGCGCAGATCGATCTTGGGCTGGATCATGATGGAGAACTCGTCATGGGCGAAGGCCTCCTCCAGGTGGTCCTCTATCTCGAACTTGCGCAGCTGCAGGCGCAGCCTCTCGATATCGAACCATTCCACCCGGTGATGGGCCACATGCTCGGGTTCCCGGACGATGACGTTCAGCAGGTTCATCAGCAGCTGATTCACGCCCTCCCCGTCCTGGGGGCTCTGGGTGGCCACCACCCGGAAGCTCAGGGGAATGCGCTGCCCCTCCAGCACCACCGGGTGGTCCAGGGCCTGTTTGATGCGGGGAAAAAGATCCTCGGCCTGCTGGGCCGAGAGGTGCTGCCCCGGGGCCAGGACGAACACCGGCCCGATCACACGGTAAGGAACCAGGGGAATGTCCATTTCCCGGAAACGCCGCGACACGGCCTGGATCAACATATTACCGGCCGCGTACCCGTAGCGGTGGTTGATGCGGTCCATCTTCTCCAGGTAGACACCCATCATCACGAAGGACCGGTGGGAACCCCAGTGATCCACCCGGCCGGAATGGAACTCCTCCAGCAGACGGTTCTGGTTGGGCAGATCGGCCAAATCGTCGTGGTAGGCCATGCCCTCGATGAGCTTTTCCATGGCCCCCCGCACCCAGGCCGAGAAATAGGCGGGAATGGAGACGGACAGGAAAACCAGGGCGCAAAGGATCACCCCGTTGATCAGCGTATCTCTCGATTCCAGGGGAACGCTGTAGATGTAATCCAGGCCGATGACGACGAAGACGAGGAAGAAGGCCAGGGCATAGACCAGACGGGATCTCTTCCGCTGGTCCAGGACAATGGCGATCTCGTAGGCCAGGATGGTGGAAAGCAGGACCCCCACCAGGTTGGTCAGGTTCTCCACGCCGGCCACGAAGAAGGCATAGGTGAAGATTCCCAGCACCTGGGCCAGGATGAGGATCCCATTGGCCGCTTTGAGCTTGTCCCGTCGGATGAGATAGAATGCGCTCAGCACCATCAGCAACTGCCAGGCCCTGAGAATGATGGCCGCCGTCAGATTCGGGGCGCTGTTGTAGGCGGAGGGACCGAACCTGGTCCCCAGCAGGCCCAGAACAAGGAAGAGCACATAGAGAGCCAGCACGAAGGAGGCCACGGCCAGGGATGTCCTCTTGCGGATGGCATGCAACTGGGTTTGGTAGACGCTCTGGTGCTTCATCTTGCTGCCCGGGCCCTTCAAGTTTGCTCAACTCCGTTAATCCCATCCTCTTCACCGACGGTCGCCTGTCGCCAGGCACCATCGCGCGCAGAGTATTAAAGATTCCCCGATCCTGGCGCAAGGGACAATACCAGAGTTTGGAGGGCGAAGAGGTCCCCCGCCGCCCCGGAGCGCCGCCCTCAGTGCCCCACCGGACCGCCCTTGCCGGCCTTGCCCGCCTTGCCCACCAGCAGGATGAACGGCAGGTAGCACACGAAGGCCAGGGTCAGCATGAAGAACACGTCGTTGTAGGCCAGCACGTGGGCCTGGACCATGACCTGGCCCTCCATGGCCCGCGCCGCCAGCAGCTGGGCGGTGTAGGGGTCGGTCCCCGCCGCCTCGCCCAGCCCCTGGGCCGCCGCGGCCAGGCGCTCCTGGACGATGGGGTTGCCGGGGGTCAGGTTCTCGGTCAGGTGCAGATGATGCCCCTGGGCGTGCCGCGCCAGCACCGTTGAGGACATGGCCACGCCGATGGATCCGCCCTCGTTGCGCAGCAGGTTGAACAGCCCGGTGGCCTGGCCCATCTGCTGGGGGCTCAGCTCGCTGAAGGCGATGGCCGTCAACGGCACGAACAGGAAGCCCATGCCGAAACCCTGCAGCAGGCGCGAGGCCGTGACGTGCCAGAAGTCGATCTCCAGGGTCAGGTGCTGCAGCAGGTACAGGGCCCAGACGTTCATGAGGGCTCCGAACAGCACCAGCAGCCGGCTGTCCACCTTGCCCACCATGTTGCCCACGAAGGCCATGGCCACCAGGGACATCAGGCCGCCCGGCGACAGCACCAGCCCCGCCAGGGTGGCGGTGTAGCCCAGCATGTGCTGCACGAACAGGGGCAGCATGGTAAACGAGCCGAACAGGCCGAACCCCAGCAGGAACATGAGCAGGGTCCCCACGAAGAAGGGCCGACTCTTGAACACGCCCAGATCCACCAGTGGTCGCTCGGCCGTGAGGGATCGCCATATGAACAGGGCCAGGCCCAGCACCGTGACCAGGGCCAGCATCTGGATGTAGGGGCTCTGGAACCAGTCGTAGCGCTGGCCGCGGTTCAGCAGCACCTCCAGGCTGCCCAGGCCCACGGCGATGAACACGAAGCTCAGGTAGTCGATGGCGCCCTCGGGCCGCTTCAGGTAGGGCGGATCCACGATGAACAGCATGCCCATGATGACGCCGATGACGCCCAGGGGCGCGTTGATGTAGAAGACCCAGCGCCAGCCGATGGTGTCGGTGATCCAGCCCCCCAGGGTGGGCCCGATGATGGGCCCGAAGATGACCCCCACCCCGAACAGGGCCATGGCCTTGCCGTGTTCCTCGCGGGGGAAACGCTCCAGCAGGATGGCCTGGCTCATGGGCACCATGGCCCCGCCGGCCAGCCCCTGCAGCACGCGCATGGCGATGAGCATGGGCAGCGACATGGCCGCCCCCGAGCCCAGCGAGGCCAGGGTGAACAGCACCAGGCACCACAGGTAGGCCTTCTTGCGCCCGAAGTAGTTGCCCAGCCAGCCGCTCAGGGGCAGGATGATGGCGTTGGCCACCAGGTAGGAGGTGATGACCCAGGTGATCTCGTCCTGGCCGGCGCTGAAGGTGCCCTGCATGTGGGGCAGGGAGACGTTGGCCACCGAGGTGTCCACCACCTCCATGAGGGTGCCGATCATCACCGTCGAGGCCACCAGGAACTTGCTGGGCAAGGGGCGCTGGCCTTCCTCGGGCGCGGCGTTCAATACAGCGGAGGTTTCCACTACCGGGCCTCGTCCGTCAGATCCGATTCCGCGTGGGAACGGGTGTCCACCTGCACCTCGGCCGACAGGCCCAGACGCAGGCGGCCCAGCAGGGGCTCTTCCGGATCCAGCAGGATGCGCACCGGCAGGCGCTGCACGATCTTCACCCAGTTGCCGCTGGCGTTCTCGGGGGGCAGCAGGGCGAAGGCCGCCCCGGTGCCGGGGGCGAAGGTGCCCACGGTGCCGTGGAACTCGTGGCCCTTGACGGCGTCCACCGTCAGGGTCACGGGCTGCCCGGGCCGGATGCGGTCCAGCTGGGTCTCCTTGAAGTTGGCGTCAACCCAGATGTGCTCGCCCTGCAGCGGGGCGATGCGGCACAGGGGCTGGCCGGCCCCCACCACCTTGCCCAGCTCGGCCGACTTGTCGGCCACGATGCCGCTCACCGGGGCGGTGATGACGCAGTAGGTCATCTGCAGCCGGGCGTTCTCCAGCCCGGCCTGGGCCTTGGCCACCGACTTGTGATCCACTTCCAGCCGGGCGCGGGCGGCGATGAGGGCCTTCTCGGCCGCCGTGACCCTGGCCGCGGCCACGGCGGCGGCGGTGGCGGCCTCTTCCGACTGGCGCGCCGGGGCCGTGCCCCGCTCACCCAGGGCGGCGAAGCGCTCGCTGTCGGCGCGGGCCTGGGCGGCCTCGCTGCGGGCGGCTTCCAGGTTGGCCCGGGCGCCGGCGATCTGCGCCTCGTCCAGGGCCAGGGCCGCCTCGGCCTTGGCCACCTCGGCCTCGGCCCGGGTCACGGCCACGGCAAAGTCGGCGTCATCCAGGCGCGCCAGCACCTGCCCCTGCTCCACGCGCTCGTTCTCGCGCATGGACACCTCCACCAGCAGGCCGGGCACGCGGCCCGCCACGGTGTACACGTCACCGCCCACGTAGGCGTTGTCGGTGGTGGGGAAGATCTGATCGTGCTGGTAGCGGCGGTAACCCACCACCACCAGGGCCGCTGCGCCGATGACGATCACCAGCAACGCTATCCACTTCCGGGACTTCATCCTCGGTCCTCCGTTTCACTATTCGAGGGCGGGGTGTCGGCAACCCCGGCGTAAAATGCTTTCAGATCGCGGCCGGCGGCCACCAGCAACCGGGCCTGGGCCCGGTAGATCCGGTAATGGGACCGCACCGCGTCGTAGCGGCTGCCGGCCAGCAGGGTCTCGGCGTCCAGGACATCGCTGCTGCGGGCCAGTCCTTCTCCGTATTGATCGGCCACCAGGCGCAGATTCTCGGCGGCGGCGGCCACGTCCGCCACGGCCGTCTCATGTTCCCGCAGGGCCTGCTGCCACCCGCGCCAGGCGCCGTCCAGGGCCACATCCACGGTGCGGGCGGCCTCCAGGCGATCCCGGTCGGCGCGGGCGGTGCGCGCCTGGGCGGCCCGCACGTCGGCCTGGCGGGCCCCGCCGTCGAACAGATTCCAGCTGACGCCGGCGCTCACCGAGTTGACGAACTCGTGGACCAGGTGGGAATTCTCCACGTACTGGTGATCAACCCCCACGAACAGCGAGGGGAACCAGGCCCGCCTGGCCAGGGCCAGCTCCGACAGGCCGGCCTCGTGGCGGGCGCGGGCGGCCAGCAGGGAGACGTTGCGCTCCCGGGAAACGCCTCGCAAAGCGTCCAGATCGGCCGCCAGGGCTGGAGCCGCCGGCAGCGAGTCGGGCAGGTCCACCGCCTGGGCGGGATCCCGGCCCATGCGCCGGTTCAGGTCGCCGCGAGCCACGGCCAGGTGATCCTCCACCGCCTGCAGCTGGTCGGCCACGCGCCGCACCCGCACCTGGGTTTCCAGCACGTCGTTGCGCGCCGTCAGGCCGTGGTCCAGCAGATCCTGGACGGTCTTCAGATGAGCGGCCAGGGACTGGCGACGCAGCTCCAGCACCCGGCGGCTGCCCTTGAGCTCCAGCACCTGCAGATAGGCGTCCACGGCGTCCAGCTGGGCCTGCTGCACCGCCGCCTCGCCGCCCAGGCGCACCGCCTCGGCCGCCTGGCGGGCGGCGTCCACGGCCAGGCCGCGGCGGCCGCCGTCATACAGCAGCTCGCGAACCTGCAGGGCGTACTGGGCGTTGTTCTTCTGGCTGGTGGCGATGGTCAAGGGCCCGGCCTGGGCCTCTACCGGGTTGTCCCGCATGATGTAGGCCCCGGACAGATCCACCGCCGGCCACCAGCCGGCCCGGCCCCTGTCCACGCGGGCCCGGGCGCCGGCCAGGTCGGCCGCGGCGCTCTGGGCGGCGTGGGAACCGGCGGCCACCGCATCCAGCAGGGCGGGCAATTCCAGGGGAGGGGGCGGCGGGGGCGGCGCCCCCACCACGGCGGGCGCGTCCAACAGCAGCCCCGCCGCCAAACAGGCGCCCAGGCAGACCAGGGCACCTTTCACCGACAGTTTTCTGGATGACATCAGTTTTCCTTGCTCTTGTTTGAAGATCCCCGGCCATGGGTAGTCGCGGAGCTGCGCAGCCCCTCGATCCCCGCCAGGGCGAACTCGACGATCACGCCGGCCAGGGCCTCCACGTCCTCCTCGCGGGAGGGCACGGGTCGCCCGATCCGGGTCAGGTATTCCCGGCTCTGGTCATGAAAGACGCAGATGCCGTGGACGAAATTGACGCAATGGGTGCGCAACCGGGGCTCGTCGGCCGGCCCCAGCAGGCGGGCCACGATGCGGTCCAGCTCCTGCCGGATGGGCAGCAGCACCTTGTTGATGAGCTGGTCCAGGGCCGGGGTGGGGTCGCGCATTTCCAGGGCGATCAACCGCCCGGCCTGGGGATGCTCGGCGCGCCGCAGCAGGAAGATGCGCAGCAGATAGCGCACCCACCGATGCAGGGCCTGGCGCGGGTCATCCTCATCCCCCATGCGGGGCAGCGGCTCCCTGGCCACCAGTTCCTGGTGGGCCAGCACCAGCACCTCCAGGTACAGGGCTTCCTTGTTGCCGAAGTAATGCCGCACGGCACCCAGGTTGGCCTTCGCCCTGGCACACACCTGGCGCATGTTGGTGGCCTCGTACCCGTGCCGCGAAAAGCACTCGGTGGCCGCCGCCAGCAAGGCCTTTCGGGTCTTGATGGCATCCTTGCGCTTGGGTCTGCGGCTGGGTCCGGGACCAGGATCAGACATGAGGACCGCCTATGTCATACATGTGTTTGACTTGTTGGCCGGACGAAATGACATTGCGGGCAAGTTATACGCTTGTATCATTTAAAGCAAGTATCCAATCGTAACCCAGGAGAGCCGGCCCGGCCGGTCCCTTTGAACCGAAAGAGGTCAATCATGCTGCTGAAGAACAAGGTCGCCCTGGTCACCGGGGCCAGCCGTGGAATCGGCGCCGCCATCGCCCGTCTCCTGGCGGCCGAGGGCGCCGCCGTGGGCGTCAACTACGCCAGTAACCGCGACGCAGGCCAGGCCGTGGTGGACCAGATCCTGGCTGCCGGCGGCAAGGCCGTGCTGGTGCAGGCCGACGTCACCCAGCCCGAGCAGGTCAAGGCCATGGTGGCCACGGTGCGCGAGGCCTTCGGCGAGATCGACACCGCCGTGCTCAACGCCGGGCTGAACTTCCCCGTGATGCCCTTCGTCGAGACCAGCTGGGACGACTTCGAGCCCAAGCTGGTGGGCGAGGTCAAGAGCGCCTTCCACATCTGCAAGGAAGTGGTCCCCGCCATGGTGCAGCGCAAGAACGGCAGCATCGTGGTCATCAGCAGCACCCTGTCGCGGCGGTCCGACACCGGGTTCATTCCCCACTGCACCACCAAGTCGGGCCTGGACGCCTTCGTGCGCAGCCTGGCCACCGAGCTGGGTCCCGACGGCGTGCGCGTCAACACCATCGCCCCCGGCCTGACGGCCACCGACGCCACGGCCTTCATCCCCGAAGAGGCCAAGCAGGCCATGGCCCAGGCCCTGCCCATGCGGCGCATCGCCGACCCCGAGGACATCGCCGGCGCGGTGCTGATGATGGTCAGCGACCACGCCCGCTACGTCACAGGATCCTACACCCCGGTGGCCGGCGGCGGGCTGATGATCTGACCGGCCCCTGGCATCTGGCCCGCCCCTTGCGGGTCAGTAAAGGGCCCCGTTCCCCATTTTCCCCCGGGGTGCGGGGCCCATTGTTCATCACTTCCGGAGACCTCAGGATTCACCGCCCGATCCGGTCGAACTCCACGGCCTCGGCCTCCAGGATGGCGGCCGCTTTCCCGGAAGCCTCCTCGGGAATCTCCAGGCAATAACCGCAGTCGCTGCTCAGGTGCCGCGGCACCGGGACCACCCGCGCGGCGATGCCCCGGCCGGAAAGGATGGCCTCGGCCCACATGGCGTGGTTGGTGGAGAAGAAGAGCACGTAGACACTGTTCATGATTCCTCCGCAGCGCAGAAATCCACCAGGGCCGCCACCGCCAAATCGGCCTGCTCCGCCGTGTTGAAGGGGCCGAAGCCGAAACGCAGGGCGCCGTCGGGATAGCTGCCCAGGGTCTCGTGGGCCATGGGGGCGCAATGCAATCCCTGGCGGCCCAGGACTCCGTATTTCTCGGCCAGGGCCTGGCCCAACCGGCTGGGCGAATACCCCGCCACGGCGAAGGAGACCACCCCCACCGCCGGCCCCTCGGCCGCTCCCAGCGCCCGGAAACCAGGCACCCGGGCGGCGGCTTCGGCGATGAACCGGTCCCGCAAGGCCTTTTCGTGGGCCCCGATGGCGGCGGCGCCACCACGCTTCCCGATCCAGTCCAGGCCAGCTGCCAGACCCGCCAGGCCCGCCACGTTCAGGGTCCCGCTTTCCAGCATGTCGGGCAGGAAGTCCGGTTGCCGAACACTGTCGGACTTGCTGCCCGTCCCCCCCGCGGTCAGGGGCCGCAGGCGAGCCTCCGGGAAGTCATCCCCCAGCACCAGCCCTCCGGTCCCGGTGGGGCCCAGCAGCCCCTTGTGCCCGGCGAAGGCCAGCAGGTCGATGGCGTCCCGGCCCATGTGAATGTCCACCGCCCCGGCGGCCTGGGCCGCATCCACCAGGAAGGGCACCTCCCGTTCCCGGCACAGGTGGCCGATCTCGGCGAAAGGCTGCACCCGGCCGCAGACATTGGAGGCGGCCGTCACCGCCACCAGGGCCGCCCGGTCCGACGCCAGGGCCCGGCGCACGTCACCGGGATCCACCAGTCCCTCGGCCGAGGCGCGGACCACCGTCAAGGTGATCCGCCCCTCATCCTGCAGGCGGTGCAGGGGCCTGAGCACCGAGTTGTGCTCCATGCTGGTGGTGACGACGTGGTCACCCGGACGCAGCACCCCGGCTATGGCCTGGTTCAGACCCCAGGTGGCGTTGGGCCCGAAGACCACCCGCATGGGATTGCGCACCCCCAGCAGAGCGGCCACCGCCCGGCGGGCCTGGAAGACCAGCCGCCCGGCCGCCGCAGCCCGGAAGTGACCGGCCCGGCCGGGATTGGCCCCCACCTCGGTCATGTAGTGTTGCACCGCGGTCGGCACCTCCGGCGGCTTGGGCCAGGAGGTGGCGGCATTGTCCAGATAGGTGACGGGAAACCCCTCGGGATTGCCGTCAATCCCGCCTGGCGAGCAGGACGATTCCATCGTCACTCTCCGTCCGTTCGATGGTGAAGCCCTTGCCGGCCAGGAAACGTCTCACATTCTCGAAAGACACCTCCGTATCCACCACCACCTCGAATTCATTCTTGCCGGCCACCACTTGCTGGGCCGAAAGGACCACGGGCTGCGGACAGCTCAGTCCACGGGCATCGACTCGTTCCTTCATGGGTAAACCTCCAGGGTTTCCGGGCTAGCGGCGGTGCCGCTGGATCATGGTGAAAGCGACGACCAGGCAGAAGACCAGGCCGATGACCACCGCGGCGGGTCCGTAGGCGCCGGGGCCCTTGCCGCTGCTGGCCAGTCCGAAGTTGTGGGCCACGCCGGCGCCGACGATCATGCCCAGGACGAACACGCCGCTGTCGTTGTCCCCTTCCCCGGCCAGGATCAGCTGGCGGCCGGGACAGCCCCCCGCCAGGGCGAAGCACAGCCCGGCCAGGGCCATGCCCAGGAAATTCCAGACATGGGCGTTGTGGGCGGCCGGTTGTCCGGTCCAGCCGGCATGGAACTGGCCCAGGATCAGGTTCAGGATCAGGGCCGCCACCGTGAAGGCCGCCACTCCCGAGAACAGATGCAGATCCCTGACGATGAAGATGTCCCGCAGGGCGCCCATGGTGCAGAAGCGGCTGCGCTGGGCCAGCAGGCCCACCAGCAGGCCTCCCGCCAGGCTGATCAGCAGCGGGGCGTGGGCCGCCATCTTCTCTCCCACATCAGGACCCAGCTTGCTGAAATTGCCCACCAGCAGGGCCAGCAAGGTCACCATGAACAGGGGCATGATCCAGCCGGGAAAGCTTCCCGCCGTGGGATGGGAACGGCCCAGGCTGTAACCCTTGCGCAGGAAGGCCGCGCCCACGGCCACACCCGCCACCAGGCCCAGGATGCCCAGCACGGCGTTCCAGTCGCCGCCGGCCAGGCGCAGGAAGGCGCGCCAGGGGCAGCCCAGGAAAACCAGGGCCCCGATCATGGCGAAGATGCCCAGGAAGAAACGGACCACCACCGACGAGCCGCCCCGGCTGCGGAACTCGCCGAAGGCCAGGGCCGACAGGGTGGCTCCCAGCAGGATGCCGATGATCTCGGGGCGGATGTACTGCAGGCCGCCCACCCGGTGGAAGCCCAGGGCGCCGGCGGTGTCGCGCTCGAAGCACGCCATGCAGAAGCCCATGTTGCCGGGGTTGCCGAACTTCTGCAGCAAGGCGGCGATGATGCCGATGACGGCGCCGGCGATGATGATGCCGCGACGACTGGAGAAGAAGAACTTCATGGTTTCTCCTCGGAGGTTGGGTTGTGGTGACAGGTGGCCGGCGGGACGCGCAGCGCCCCGGTGTCCGGGTTCAGGCAGGTCAGGGAAAACGACGAGAAGTCCCGGACTGATCCGGGATTCAGATGGGGCTCGCCATGGCGAGGCCCCGCTGGCTTGGCGCTCCGGACCGGAGGCCGACAGGAGCGACTCATGTGGCCCCCCACGGCAGATGCCGGAGGAGGAACAGGTTGGTTTTCATGGCCCTTTGACAGTAACGCCCGGCAAGCTGTTGGTCAATAAACAACTAGGCCCCGGCCCCCGGACGGCGCAGATCCCCGTCCCGGCTGGTCACACCCAGGGAATCGAACTTGATCAGCAGGGGAATCAGGGCGCTCCTGGGAACGGCCAGCAGGGTCTTGAGCTCCCCGGTGGTCATGCTTCCCCGCCTTCTCATTTCCGCGTCCACCACCCCCTGGGTCTCGGCCCACCGAGCCCGGGTCAGGAAGCGATCGTGGCCGTAGGGAACGATCTCCCGCTCCTCCACCATCCGCGAGATCACCGCCTCCGACTTGAGGGCCCCGGCCCCCAGATGGGACGCCAGCCCCTCCCAGTCCAGCCGCTGGAAGGAGTGCTCCTCCAGGAAAGCCAGGGCCGCCCGCCGGATCTCCTGCTCCTGCTGCTCCGAACCCAGGGTGGAGGTGAAACCGGCCAGGCGCAAACCCGGCTCCTCCGGGGCGATGCGGCCGTCCTCCCGGCACCGGGCGATGGCCAGGGCGAAGATCCCCGGGTCGATGCCCCGGCCCGATCCACGGGCCTTGCCGGGACCCAACCGTTCCCGCACCTGACGGGGCTTCATTCCCGGGACGTAGGGGTGAAGGGCGTGAAAATCGGCCAGGATCTGGCAGATCCGGTCACTGACCTGGCGCAGGTTGTCCTCCAGGAAGTAGCTCTCCCGGGCCACGGCCAGGACCCGCCCATCCGCCTGGGCTTCGGCCAGGGCCGAACGGATGGCCCCATCGGGGGTGTTCTGGAAACGGCGCGCGATCTCCTGGCGCAGCTTCTTGAAGGTGAAGGGATGAGCCGGGGTCTCGTCCAGGATGGTGGTGATGAGGAAGGACAGCGAATGGCCCGGGTCGGGTCTGTGTTCGTTCATGGAACTCTCCTCGAGCAGGTGGCGGCACGACCCGTCCAGCCCCGCCCGGAAGAGCGCGCGAGGCGTCAGGGGGAGCCGGCCCACCTGCGGTTCTGGGTGCATGGCGACCCCACGGGCCGCCCCTCGGTCCGTCAGGTGCGCTTGGTCAGATGGATGAAGATTTGCTCGTTCATCTGTTTCTCCAGGATTGAGGCCCGCCCCTGTGGCGGACCTTCCCACAGGTTGCCCCCAAGAAGGGCCACAGTCAAGGGTGGGACCGGGTCAAACCGCGGTCCTTTTTCCGGATTTGACTGGAAAACCGCGGCATCCGGGTTTTCACCCGCTATCCCCTGTGCTATACTTATTGTTGAAAAAACAAATGAAACCATAAATCCAACCCGGAGCAGACCATGCGACTCGCCCCGCCTCGTCCTTTTGCGATCTTCCTGATCCTGGCCGCCCTGGCCGGCGGCCTGCTGGGCGCCTGCACCGAGCAGACCTCTCTGCCGGTCACCCCCACCACCCCCGCACCCGAGGACCAGGCCGCCAAGTCCAGCACCGAGACCTTCACCCTGGTGGCCCCCGGGGTGGACGCCGTGTACGTGGCGGGCAGCATGAACAACTGGAACAGCGCCGACCCGGCCTGGGCCATGAGCCAGACCGCCGACCCCAACGTGTGGCAGCTGGTGAAGGAGATGCCCGACGGCCTGTTCTACTACAAGTTCGTCATGCACAAGGACGGGCAGACGGCCTGGCTCACCGACCCGGCGGCCACCGACATCGTGCCCGACGGCATCCACGGCAGCCCCGCCTACTGGAACGCCCTGCGCGGCCGCGCCTTCAACACCCCGCGGGATCTGACCCTGCCCGTGGATCGCAGCAAGCTGGTGATCTACGAGATCGCCCCCAACGATTTTTCCGCCCTGGGCACCTTCACGGGAATCTACACCGGGCTGACCAGCGGCCCCGACCTGGCCGACCTGGGCGTCAACGCCATCGAGCTGATGCCCGTCACCGCCCCCAGCTACAACGGCTGGGGCTACGATCCCGTGCTGCAGGCCGCGCCCAACGGCAGCTACGGCTCGCCCCTGACCTTCGCCGCCCTGGTGGACAAGGCCCACGAGCAGGGCATGGCCGTCATCCTGGACGCCGTGGTGAACCACATGGCGGGCAGCGCGCCCCTGCGGCAGATCGACGACTTCACCGGCACCAGCACCTTCACCACCACCGAGGACAACCCCTGGGGCCTGGTCGAGCTGAACTGGAACAGCGACTACCTGAAGGATCACATCCTGGAGTCCCTGTCCCACTGGGTGACGGCCTACAAGGTGGACGGCTTCCGCTTCGACTACGTGGGAGGCGAGCCCTACGGCACCTGGATCTGGCTGCGCGCCGCGTTGCTGGAGCGCCACCCCGATCTGATTCTCATCGCCGAGGATTTCAACTACCCGGCCAACAGCGTGACCTACGGCTACGACGCCCAGTGGGGCGCCAACCACACCGACGCCTGGGGAGGCGGCGGCAACAACTTCCTGCAGGTCATGGCCACGGCCCTGAACCAGAACGGCTTCGCCCACCGGGGCGAGACCTTCTTCAGCGCCGGCGCCTGGGGCCCGGTCTACAACAACATGTGGGCCGTGGCCAACGTGGTGTCGGGCAACAGCAACTACTCGGGTGCCGCCACCGGCGACGGCTTCAGCGACATCAAGTACCTGGAAAGCCACGACGAGAACCGCGTGGTCTGGTCCGTGGACGAGCTGGGCTCGGCCGTCGCCCAGGCCCAGGGCGGACTGTTGCGCGCCCACCTGGGCGCCGTCATCAACATGACCAGCGTGGGCATTCCCATGCTCTACAACGGCCAGGAAATCGGCTCCAGCGAGTACCGCCCCCTGGGCACCAGCATCTACAAGATCGACTGGGACGCCGGGCACGACGGCCTGCGCCGGGCCTACCGCAAGCTCATCGGCATGCGCCTGAACAACCCGGCCCTCGGCAGCGAGAACATCGCCTTCCAGTGGCGGGACGGCGGGCTGGACAACAGCGAGGGCACCATCACCTACAGCCGCGGCACCGGCAGCGACAGCAACACCCACGAGGTTCTGGTCACGGCCAACTTCGGCTCGGCGGCGCGCAGCTGGAACGTGTGGTTCCCCACCACCGGCACCTGGGTGCAATACGACCCCGTGGCGGGCAGCAGCGCCCTGGTGGACGTGGACCAGAACAGCCGCGCGGTGACTGTGCCGGCGGGCCAGGCCTTCGTCTGGACCCGCAACGACGCCACCAGCGGGGTGCCGCTGGACTAGAGGCCGGAAGGCCATCTGCTGATTTTCCGTATCTTTCCGGCAGGATCCGCGCGAACTCTTCGTGCGGATTCTCGCTGTTTGGGGTAAACTCCTACATAATATCTGTGAGTTTATTTCCTCGATTGCCGGAGGTGCCCCATGGCCGACCGTCCCCGCGACACGGACCTCACCCTTCCCTCCCAGCCCCGGGATGAGGGCGCCGAGCACACCCTGTCCAGTTCCGGAACCGACCCCGCCCCCGCCCCGGCCGGCCAGGGAGATTTGCCCGAGCAGATCGGCGGCTACCGCATTTTCGGGCGCCTGGGCGAAGGGGGCATGGGCGTGGTCTTCGAGGCCGAGCAGCCCTCGCCGCGGCGCCGGGTGGCCCTGAAGGTGGTGCGGGGCACCGAGCACTTCGACGAGCTGCGCTTCCGCATGTTCGAGCGCGAAGCCTCCACCCTGGCCCGGCTGCACCACCCCGGCATCGGGGCCATCTACGCCTCGGGCCGCACCCGGCAGGGGCGGCAGTTCTTCGCCATGGAACTGGTGAGGGGGCCCACCCTGGACCGCTGGCTGGCCGACCGCCCGGGACGTCCCGACAAGGGCGAGATCGCCCTGCGCCTGCGCATGTTCCGACAGGTGTGCGACGCCGTCCACTACGCCCATCAGCGCGGAGTCATCCACCGCGACCTGAAACCCTCCAACCTCATCGTCACCCAGCCGGCGCAGAACGACGAGATGTCCACCGCCTCCACCGACCCGGTGGTGAAGATCCTGGACTTCGGTCTGGCCCGGGTCACCGAGAGCGATCCCGACCGCGCCGAGCTCACCGCCGAGGGCACGGTCAAGGGCACCCTGCCCTACATGGCCCCCGAGCAGGCCCGGGGCGACACCGCCGCCGTGGATGTGCGAACCGACGTCTACGCCCTGGGTGTGATCCTGTACGAGCTGCTCACCGGGCGGCGGCCCTACGCCGTGGACGCCACCTCTCTCATGGCCTCGGTGCGCGTCATCTGCGAGCAGGCCCCCGGCCCCCTGGCCGCGGCCTGGACCGCCACGTCCCGTCTGGACCCGGACCTGGCCACGGTGGTGAACACGGCCCTGGACAAGGAACCGGACCACCGCTACGCCAGCGCGGCCGCCTTCGGCGAGGACGTGGGACGCCTGCTGGCCTCGCAGCCCATCCTGGCCCGTCCCCCCAGCACCATGTACCAGCTGCGCAAGCTGGTGGCCCGCCGCAAGCCGGTGTTCGCCACCGCGGGCGTGGCCCTGGCCCTGCTGGTGGTGGCGGCGGTGGGCATCTCGGTCCTGTACGTGCGCTCGGAGCGCAACCTGTCCCGGGCCGTGGTGGCCGAACAGACCGCCCGCCGCGAGGCCGAGACCGCCCAGCGCACCGCCGACTTCCTGGTGGAGATCTTCGACCAGGCCGACCCCGTGCGGTCGGCCGGGCGCGACGTCTCGGCCCGGGAGGTGGTGGACGAGGGCGCCCGCCGCCTGGAACGCGGACTGGCGGACGAGCCCCTGCTGAAGGCCCGCCTGCTGGGGGTCATCGCCAAGGTCTACAAGAGCCTGGGCCAGTTCGAGCCGGCCCTGCAGCTGGCCCGCCAGTCGCGCCAGCTGCGCCTGCAGTTTCTACCCGACGGGGACGTGGCCATCGCCGACGCCGACTTCCTGCTTGCCAGCATCCTGGAAGCCACCGGCGACCGGGACGGCGCCCAGGTGGCCTACGACCGGGCCCTGGCGGCCTACAACCGGCTGGGCAAGGCGGGACAGAGAGGAGTCATCGATACCCAGGGCGGCCTGGCCTGGATGCTGGGCACCATGGGCCAGTTCGCCCGGGCCGACACAGCCATCACCCAGGCCCTGGCCCTGGCGCGCAGCCAGTCTCCCCGGGACGAGGGTCGGCTCATGCGTCTGCAGAGCAACCGGGCCACCCTGCTCATGAACCAGGGCGTGACCGACTCGGCCCTGGCGGTTCTGAACCAGGCCCTGGAATCGGCCCGGCGGGTGGGCGACGACGAGATGGCCGCCACCCTGCTGACCAACATCGGCGTGGCCCACGCCATGGCCGAACAGCCCGCCCTGTCCACCGAGCCCTATCGGGAGGCCCTGCGCCTTTACCGCCGGATCTACGGCGAGAACCACCCCATGGTGGCGCGGGCCCTGGGCAACGTGGGCATCAACCTGGCCCAGCAGGGGCAGGTGGCCGAAGCCATGCCCTTCATGCGGGAAAGCCTGGCCGCCCAGATCGCCGTTTACGGGAAGGACAGCCCCATCGTCGGCCAGGCCCACATGAACCTGGGCCTGGCCCAGATGCAGACCGGCGACGTGGCCGCCGCCGAGAAGAGCCTGACCCGGGCGGTGGAACTGAATGAACGGGCCGCCGCCGACGGCAAGTCCATCTCCCTTTCCATGAGCCTGTATCATCTGGCCGGCGCCAAGTCGGCCCTGGGCCGGCTGGACCAGGCCCGCGCGTTGCTGGAGCGGGTGGTGGCCATGGACACGGAAATTTTCGGTCCCGAATCGGACGATGTGCTGGGCGACCTGGAAGACCTGGCCATCCTGGAGCGCACCGCCGGTAACGAGGCACGGGCCCGGGAGCTGGAACGGCGCGTGCAGGAAATTCGCGCGGACCGCTCCGGTCCGTGACCGGCCCTGGCCGGCCTTGACGGGCCGTTGCCACTCACCCCTGTGGACTCCACCTGCGTCCTGTGCTAGCCTTCCCGCCACAGGACGCATTTCTTTGTCATCGGCAGAGATGATCGACACGCCCATCCGGAGGATGATTCAAGTGGCCAGAGTGAAACTGGAGCAGGTGAGCAAGGTGTATCCCGGCGGCGTGCAGGCCGTCTCGCCCATGGACCTGGAGATCGCCCACGGCGAGTTCGCCGTGCTGGTGGGGCCCTCGGGCTGCGGCAAGTCCACCACCCTGCGCATGGTGGCCGGCCTGGAAGAGGTCAGCGGCGGGCAGATCTTCATCGGCGACCGGCCGGTGAACGACGTGGAGCCCAAGGACCGCAACATCGCCATGGTTTTCCAGAGCTATGCCCTGTACCCCCACATGAGCGTGGCCGACAACATGGCCTTCGGCCTGAAGATGAGGAAGATGGGCCGCGACCAGATCAGCGAGCGGGTGGCCGAGGCCGCCCGTATCCTGGGCATCGAAGAGCTGCTGGACCGGAAGCCTCGCGCCCTGAGCGGCGGCCAGCGCCAGCGCGTGGCTCTGGGCCGGGCCATCGTGCGCGATCCCGACGTGTTCCTTTTCGACGAACCCCTGAGCAACCTGGACGCCAAGATGCGCGTGCAGATGCGCACCGAGATCGCCCGCCTGCACCACCGCCTGGGGGCCACCATGATCTACGTGACCCACGACCAGACCGAGGCCATGACCCTGGGCCAGCGCATCGTCGTCATGAAGGATGGCGTGGTGCAGCAGGTGGCCCCGCCCATGGAGCTGTACGAGAACCCGGCCAACCGCTTCGTGGGAGGCTTCATCGGCTCGCCCGCCATGAACTTCCTGCCCGGGAAGATCGTGCGGCAGGACGGCCTGGCCCTGGCCTGTGAAGGCGGCGACACCCTGTGGCCCCTGCCCGCCTCCTACGCGCCGGCCGCCGCCATGCTGGACCGCGACCTGGTGCTGGGCGTGCGCCCCGAGCACCTGCTGGTGGCCGGCGATGGCCCCGGCCTGGGCTCGCACCTGCAGGTGCTGGAAAGCCTGGGCAACGAGACCCTGGCCTACTTCGAGGTGGCCGGCCGCCAGATCACCGCCCGCACCCCGGGAGGCCTGAGCGCCGCCGTGGATCAGGAACTGCACCTGGGTTTCGACGCCGAGCACATCCACCTGTTCGCCGCCGGCGAGAATGGCGCCACCCTCAAGCACGAAGGATGAACCTCATGAAGCTGGTCAGCGTCGCCGTGTTCCTGCTGGGCGCGGCCCTTTCCGCGTGGGCCCAGGCCGCCGAAGCGCCCCGCCTGGACGAGATGGCCATCACCGTCACCCCCGACCATCCCCGCGAGTTCATCTTCAGCGACAAGGGCGCCGCCCACCTGGCCGGCGAGGCCCTGGGCGAGGCCACCCGCAGCTACCACGGCTTCTACATCGCCATGCACGAGGTGCTGGACGGCTGGTGGCTGGAACTGGAGAACGGCCTGCTGGCGCCCGAGTGGGCGGACCAGGCCGTGATCACCCCCGACCGCCTGGTGCGGCGGCACCACACCGGCTCCGGCGAGGTTGTCACCGAGACGGTGGAGATGTGGGATCGCGAGAACGGCTTCAAGGTGACCTACGACGGAGTGCCGGGGGGGCGCTTCGCCGTGCGGCCGCGCCTGGACATGCGCTTCCTGTGGAAGGTGGGCAAGCCCGCCTACGAGGTGCGCTGGGAAGGCGACACCATGCTGGCCTGCCGCCAGGACGCCCTGAACAAGGATCCCGACCCGGCCCATCCCGCCTGGGTGGCCGTGGCCGTGAGCGGAGCCGAGAGCTTCGAGCCCCAGGGGCGGCACCTGGACGAATATTACGCCAAGGGCCTGGCCCGCAAGGCCATGGACCACACCTCGCCCTACCTGCCGGGATCCATCGTGGGGCAGATCCCGCCGCGCATCCCCTCGGGCACGGTGGAGATGTTCGTGGCCGCCGACGTCACGGCCGAGGCCGCCCTGGCCCGGGTGCGGCGGCACCGCCAGCAGGAGCACGAATTGCGGGAGGCGCGCCGGACAAGGCTCCAGCAGCTGGTCGACGACAGCGCCATCACCACCGGCAATGCGCGCGACGACGTGGCCCTGGCCTGGGCACGCGTCAGCCTGGACAACCTGATCATGAACCAGCGGGGCTGGGGCATCTACGCCGGCTTCTACTGGTTCACCACCTACTGGGGGCGCGACACCTTCATCACCCTGCCCGGCGCCTGCATCGTGGACGGCCAGTTCGCCATGGCCGAGACCCTGCTGCGATCCTTCGCCGAGTACCAGGACCAGGACCCCGCCAGCGAGCGCCAGGGGCGGGTGCCCAACTTCGTCACCGTCGACCAGGTTCAGTACGCCAGCATCGACGGCACCTGGTGGTTCGTGCGCGCCCTGGACGAGCTGTGGCGACAGGCCGGCGACGACGATTTCGTGCGCGAGATGGCGCCGGTGGTGTTCCGCGCGGTGCAGGGCGCCCTGGACCACGCCGTGGACGACGAGGGCTTCCTGACCCACGGCGACGGCGAGACCTGGATGGACGGTGGCGGCGAGGCCCACCCCTACTCGCCCCGGGGCAACCGCGCCGTGGAGGTGCAGGCCCTGTGGCATCGCGGGCTGCTCACGGCCCAGCGCATCCACCAGCGCTTTCCCGACCTGCCCGGCGCCCGGGATGATTACGGGCAGCTGGCCGCCACCCTGGCCCGCAACTTCGAGAAGCGCTTCTGGGTGGACGGCGTCCTGGTCGACCACCTGAACACCGACGGCAGCGCCGACGGGCAGATCCGCCCCAACACCCTGCTGGCCGTGCTGGCCTCGCCCACCCTGTTCAACCCCGCCCAGCGCCAGGCCATCACCCGGCTGGCCGCCCGGAAGCTGGTCATGCCCTGGGGCGTGCGTTCCCTGGACGCCGAGGACCCCGACTACCACCCCCGTCACCTGAACCTGGGGGAATATTACTACGACGAGGCCTACCACAACGGCGACGTGTGGCTGTGGCTTTCGGGCAGCTTCGTGTCGGCGCTGAACAATCCCTCGGGCGGGTTCAGCCAGTCGCGCATGCTGCTGGACGAGATCATGGACGAGGGCGCCGTGGGCACCCTGCAGGAGATCCGCGACGGCGACATTGCCCCCAGCAACGACGAGTTCGGCGGGGCCACCAGCCAAGCCTGGTCCCTGGCCGAGCTGCTGCGCAACGTGGTGCAGGACTACGCCGGGCTGAAGGTGGATCTGACGGCCGACCCGCCGGTGGTCACCATCCGCCCCCAGGTGCCGGTGGAATGGCCGGACCTGCAGTGCCGCACGCGCATCGGCGCCCACCCCTGTCTTTTGAAGGTGAGCGGCACCCAGCCGCCGGACCTGTGGCTGGGCGGGGACGCGCCGCAGGACTGGGTGCTGCGCTGGGTGAAGGTCGACGGCACCGTGGCCCAGGGGCGCTTCCAGGGGGTCCAGGATGGCGGCAGCCGCGTGGTCTGGCAATGAGATGAGCAACCGGCGCCGGATCCTGACCCTGTACGTGGTGGGGCTGCACCTGGTCCTGGCGGTGGTGCTGTTGCGCAGCGACTTCATCGATCGCGTGCGTTCCCTGCTGGGGGCCATGCCCCCCGAGCTGTCGGAATATTACCACGAATCGGTGCAGGGGCAGCTGCGACGGGACGGAAATGTTCCGCCGGGCGCGGTGGTTTTCCTGGGCGACAGCCTGACCGAGGGCCTGTGCGTCGCGGCGGTGGCCTCGCCGGCGGTCAACTTCGGCATCGGCAACGACACCACCCTGGGTGTGCGGGAGCGGTTGCCCCGGTATCATTGCCTGGAACGGGCCCGGGCCCTGGTCCTGGCCATCGGCACCAACGACCTGCGACGGCGATCCAACGAGGACATCCTGGCCAACTACCGCGCCATCCTGGACCTGGTGCCGGCCGGCACCCCGGTGCTGATGAGCGGGGTGCTGCCCCTGGGTCTACAGGTCAGCGCCAGGCGGCCCGGCCATGACCCCGGCCGGGTGCAGCAACTGAACGACAGCCTGCGCGGACTGGCCACCGACCGTTCCGGGGCGGCTTTCTGCGATGCCGGCCCCGATCTGCGTGACGAGGAGGGTTATCTGAAACAGGAATTCCACACCGGCGACGGTATTCACCTGAACGCGGCCGGCTATGCCGTATGGGAAAAGGCCCTGAAGGGCGCCCTGAGCCGCCTGGCCACCCCTGACCACGAGGAGTCCCCATGATCCGCCACATTCTCCGCCCCACCGTCATCGAGGCCGCCGGCACTCCGCCCAAGCTGATCCAGGAATACTTCGGACGCGTCAATTCGGGCACCGGCGACGTGAGCATCGCCCACATGAAAAGCCCGGCCGGCTGGGAAGAACCGGGCCAGACCCCCGAATTCGACGAGTACACCCTGGTCCTGAAGGGCACCCTGCGCGTGGCCTCCAGGGATGGCCATCTGGACGTGGCGGCCGGCGAGGCCGTCATCGTGCCGGCGGGGCAGTGGGTGCGCTACAGTTCCCCGGCCGAGGGCGGCGCCGAGTACATCGCCGTGTGCCTGCCGGCGTTCTCGCCGGACACGGTGCACCGGGACCAGTGAAAGGTTTGCATATCTCCTCCCCTTTTCCTTAACCTCATCTCATCGTTTCGCTCAATCATATCCTGGAGGGGGATCACTCATGAAAACCAAGGTTATTGCCCTGATCTGTCTGGCCATGCTCCTGAGCCTCGGCGCCCAGGCCCAGATCACCATCGAAAGCCTGCAACGCCAGACCAGTATTCTCATAGAGCCCCTGGACGGGCCGCCCCGGGGACAGAGCTCCGATGTCCTGACCCTGGATCCCGATTACTCCCAGGACATGGATCGCACCGTGGGCGACATGTACGCCCGTTCCCGGCACATATCCGCGGTTGTGCTGGACGGGTCGACCCTGGAGGTCAGCGGGTCCTTCATGGGATACTTGGCCGAGACCGAGGAGCCCCGTGACGGGACCGTCAGCGCCCGCGCCGCCCTCATCCTGCAGTTCACCGTGGACACCGTCAGCTACGTGGATCTGGAGGTGGACCTGGACGCCGGAGGGGTCGTCTACTTCTACGACCTGACCGCCAACGACTATTCCTTCGATCACCAGGGTCCCGGCAACTTCCCCCTGGCGCGGGCGCTGGTGCCCGGCAACCTGTATCTGCTGCAGGTCTATTCCATGGTGGGAATCGCCGAAGGCACCGGAATGAACGCCCTGGAATCCAGCGACTTCCTCATGTCCGTCTCCACCGAACCGGTGGCGGCCGACCCCGTGGCGCTGGACGCCGTCAAGGCCCTGTACCGCTAGCCCGTGACACCCGCGGAACGATGGAAAAAATGAACGACGGGTCCCTCGCCAGGGGCCCGTTTTTCCTGCGCTGGAATCGGTTGTCCGCCCCTCCCATCGGGGGGAACGACAGAAACCGTCTAGCCACCACGTACGACGAATCAGACCCATGACGGAGAGACACAATCTCGTGGCAAGCCTCAACTTTTCCCTCCTCCTGCCGATACGACCTTCAGGCATTCTCAACAGCAGAGGGCGGTCCCCCATGTCATTTGTCGAATGGTCCGAGGAACTTTCCATCGGCATCCCCCAAACCGATGAAGAGCATCATCACCTGGTCCTGATCCTCAACGAACTGGACGACGCCAAACGGGTGGGCAAGGGTTCCCGCGTCATGGCTGAAATCCTGGACCGTCTGGTCGATTACACCGTGGTGCATTTCCAGTCCGAAGAAAAGCTCATGGAGGAGTATGGGTTTCCAGGCATCGAACTGCACCGGACGCAACACCAGCAGCTGGTGGACAAGGTTGCCCGGTTCCAGACCAGGTTTCATTCACGGCGCGAACGCATCACCAACGAGGTGATGGACTTTCTCAAGTACTGGCTGACCAACCACATCCTCGTGGACGACATGGCCTTCGGGAATCATGTGACCCGGAACCCCCGCTCAGTCCCTAGTCGAACAGGACAATCCCTGGACAGCTGATTCATCGGACTACTTGAGCAGGGTCACGCCCCGGGTCCGCGTTTCCCGGCCCGCCCGCAACCTCACCAGATACACCCCCGCCGCCACGGGGCGGTCCTGATCGTCATGCCCGTCCCACACCACCGCCTGGCGGCCCGCGGGCAGAACCCCGTTCAGCAGGCGCCGCACCCGCCGTCCCCGCACGTCGTAGACGTCCAGGCGCGCGTGCCGCTCGTCCGGCAGGTCGAAGGAGATCTGCGTGCGCGGGTTGAACGGGTTGGGCCGGGCCGGCAACAGGGCCAGCCGCACCGCGGGCACATCGTCCACGGGGGACAGCAGGTCGGCCGAATCGGGCTCGGCCCAGACCAGCACCTGGTCCACCGTCAGGTTGGAGTCGGTGTGGCTCAGGCCCCCGGGCCAGGTGACCTTGATGCGGCTCACCACCGAGGCCGTGTCCAGCCCCACGTGCACCTGCAAGGGGTCCTGGGACAGCCAGCCCGCCGAGACCCCCACCTCCCTGATCTGTTTCTTTTCCTCGCCGTCCACGGTGGTGGTCACCTCCACCCGCGCCCCCTCGCAATCCACCCCGCCGGTGCTGTCCAGCAGGCGCAGGCCGATCCAGTGCCTGCCGGCCGCCAGGTCGTTGCGCCGCAGGCGCGTGGTGCCCCCCCGGTCGGCGATGACCAGGTCCAGGTCGCCGTCCTCGTCCCAATCGCCCCAGGCCGCGCCGGTGCTGCTGTCGGCCGCGGCCGTCACCGCGTCCATGGTGTTGATGAAGTTGCCGCCCCCGTCGTTGCGCAGCAGGGCGTCGGCCGCCCCACAGTTGGTCAGGAACAGGTCCAGATCACCGTCGTTGTCGAAATCGCCCCACAGGCCGCTGCGTCCGGGCCCCGCGTCGCCCAGGGGACCCCTGGTCACGTCGGTGAACTCGCCGCCTCCGTCGTTCCGCATCAGCTTGTTGGCCGCCCCGTCCCGCACCAGGTACAGATCCAGATCGCCGTCGTTGTCGTAGTCGCCCCAGGCGGCGCCCCGACCCGCGCCCGTGGTCCCCAGGGGGCTCTCGGTCACGTCGGTGAACTCGCCGTCGTTTTCCAGCAACACATCGGCCGCCCCGTCCCGCACCACGTACAGGTCCTGGTCGCCGTCGTTGTCGTAGTCGCCCCACACCCCGGCCATGACATCCGTCAGGCCGTCGATGGCCTCGCTCTCCAGGGGAGTGAAATCGCCCCCGCCGTTGCCCCGCATCAGCACGCTGAAGGTGTCCAGCGAGGCGATGAACAGGTCCAGGTGGCCGTCGTCGTTGGCGTGGCCCCAGGCCGAGCGGCCGGCGCCCTCCCACACGTTCAGGCCCTCGGCAAGCACCCCGCTGAAGCTGCCGTCGTTGCGCGCCAGGATGTTCATGAGATCGCTGTTGCCCAGGTACACGTCCAGATCGCCGTCGCCGTCGAAATCGCCCCAGGCCGAGGCCTCCGTGTCCGAAACGTTCAACCCCAGAAGACCCTCGTCCACCGGCGTGAAGCCCCCCGTCCCATCCCCGGCCATGATCTGGTTCAGGGTCTCGTCGTTGCCCACCATGAAGTCCAGGTGGCCGTCACCGTTCAGATCGATCAGGCTCACCCCCGCGCTGCGGTCGGTGGTCGGGGCGATATTGCCCGACACGTCACTGAATCGGGACGGCGCCGCGCACCCCACCCCGACAGCCCCCATCTGCACCAGGTTCGGGGCGTTGATGGCGGTGCAGGGCGAGTCCCCACGCAGGCTGAAGTCCCAGGCCTCGGCATCGCAATAAAGAGGATCGCTGCTGATGTTTCCGGACGCGCCGTTGCTGCCGGCGATATCGTACTCGTAATTGCCGGCCGCGTTGCCGTACACGTTGGACCCGCTGATGGTGATGGTGCCCGTGCCGTAGTCCCGCACCGCGTGGCGGGTGTTGAAGGTGATCAGGCAGTTCTGGATGTTCAGCTCGGCGATGCCGTCCACGCCCACGGCGTCCTTGTCCAGGCTGCTGTTGTTGCCGCTGATGGTGCAACCCACCAGGGTCACCGTGGACGAGTCGGGCAGGAACACCGCGCTGCCGATGTAGCCCCAGTTCCCGGTGAACAGGCAGTCGCGGATGACCGCCTCGCTGCCCAGGGCCGCCACCCCGCCGGCCCGGGCGTCGCCCCGGTTCTCGGTGAAGGTGCAGCCCTTGATGATGGGGTCGCCGTGGTCGGCGAACACCCCAGCGCCCCGGGTTGCCCCGTTGCGGTGGAAGACCACGTTCTCCAGCAGCGGAGACGAGCCCTGGCACAGGATGGCCCCGCCGTCGCCGGTGAACTCGGCCCCGGTGATGGTCACGTCCCGCAGAATACTGTTGTTGGTCTCGCCGCGGTTGAAGACGAAGGCCCGGTGATTCTCCTCCACCGTGCCCTGGCAATCGATGAGCACGCTGGACGCGTCCCGCGCCAGACTCATCACCGTCACATCCTTGCCCAGGAAGTCGATGTCCCGGTTGCCCTCGCCCAGGAAGACCCCCGTCCCCAGGGCGATGGTGTCGCTGGCCGCCGCCGCGTTCAGGGCCGCCTGGATGGTGGGGAAGTCCCCGGTGCCGTCGGGCAGCACCACGTAGGTGGCGGCGCCGAAACCGCAGGCCGCCGGGTACAGGCCGATCTGCCCGCAATCCCCCGCGTTGTCGCCGTTGCAGGGCGACACCATGTACAGGTGGTAGTCGTCGAACATGGGATTGCAGAAGTAGGGATCGGCCTCGATGTTGCCGTCGTTGCCCAGGTTGCCGCTGATGAAATCGGGCCAGTCCTCGTCGTTGCCGAAGAAATCGCAGCAGCTGATGGTGGGATCGGGATCGGTGGCCGCGTTGCGCCCCAGGGAATCTCCCGTCCCGGCGGCGATGATGGTGCTGGTGATGGTCAGGGCGTCGGTGGCGTAGTGGACCGAGCTGCCCTGGCTGCCGTAGATGGTGCTTCCGCTGATGGTGGTGGGAGCCCGGCTGACCTGCACCGCCGCGCCGATGCCGTCGGGGCACTGGTTGTGGCTGAAAAGGCAATCCTCCACCGTCAGGGAACCGTAGCTGGCCGAGATACCGGCCCCGCCGAAGTCGGCCTGGTTGCTGTCGAACACGCAGCTGCGGAAGGTGGGGTTGCTGAAGATGGAGAACACCGCCCCACCCTTGCCGAAGGGCGACACGGCCTTGCCCCGCCGGAAGGTGATGCCCTCGATGGTGATGGCGGTGCCGCAGTTGCGGATCTCCAGGCAGCGCCCGGCGTAGCCGGCGTCCAGGATCACGTCGGCCGGATCGCCGGTGGCCCCGCGCAGGGTGACCCCGGGGATGAGCACGGCGATGTGGTACACGTTCTCGCTGAAGCTGGTGCAATCGGTGTAGGTGCCCGGGCTGATGACCACCACATCCCCGGAAACGCAGGAATCGATGGCCGCCTGGATGGTGGGCGCCTGTGCTGGCACCAGCCAGTCCCTGGCCATGGCCGAGGGCACCAGCCCCATCAGCAAGCCGCAAAAAACCCCGATGAGTGCAAAAAAAGTGACCGAAGCTGGCATGAATCTGGGCCGCCGCTGCATGGACCGATCCTTTCGCCCCCGGAAATCCGGGCACCCGAGCCCGCCCACGGCCAAGGCGGCCGGAAGCGGAACTTCCGAAATATCAACGACCAGCAACGGCATGAACCACTCATGGCTGCCGGTCGGGCCCTTCCGGCCGCCTCGAGGGCGACCGAAAGGGCCGGATGTTCAGGGGGAGGAATGCAACGGAAGTGCCGGAACCGGACGGCTCAGGCTTTCACCTTCTCGGGCTTCAGGCTGGGCACGTAGCGCTTGTCATCCTTGAGGATGTGGGAAGTCAGCCAGTACTTGAGGAATTCCTTCATCTCGGCGGTGACCCGCTTGCCCGAGGAGTACTCGAACTGAAGGCGTTCCAGCTTCTGGATGAGCTGGCGGTGCTGGCTCTGGTGCTGCTTCAGCTGGGGATAACTGGCCTCTTTCAAGACCCCTTCCTCGTAAACGAAGTGTTCCTGGGTGTAGCCCATGAGTTCGTTGAGGATCTCGCTCATGATGCGGGAGCCCTTGCCCCGGCGGTTGGCCTCGTCGAATTTATTGACGATTTCCACCAGCTGGCGGTGTTGATCGTCGATGGGACCATCGTCCACCTTGAATTCATCAGTCCAGTCAATGAGTGCCATGCGTATCTCCGATAGTTACCAAATGTCAAATTCAACAGTCACAACTCATACATCGGCGGTCAAGACGGTCGTTTTAGTTTGATTTTTTGACATAAGGGATTCCCCTGTGATGTGATTCCCCTTAACCTCATTTAACATCTGATTCGGCCCCTCCCGGGAACCCGCCCCCCGCCGCCCTCGTTATTATCCAGTTCGCAGAGTATCCCCCTGATCGACCTGTTCGAAAGGACCCCGCCATGAACGCGTTTACGGCTGCCAAGCGCACGGCCCTTGTCACCCTGGCCATTCCCCTGATCCTGCTCTCGGCCTCCCTCAGCTTCGCCGATGACGACGAGAAAGCCCCCTTCCTGGGCGTCGTCCTGCAGGAAATCACCACCAGCATGGGCAAGGCCTTGCAGCTGGATGACGGCCAGGGTGTCATGGTCAGCGAGATCGTCGACGACAGCGCCGCCGACAAGGCCGGCCTCCAGGACGGCGACGTCATCCTGGAATTCGACGGCAAGAAGATGGAATCCCACAAGCAACTGACCCGCGCCATCCGCAAGACCAGCCCCGGCGACAAGATCGAGCTGGTAATCCTGCGCGCCGGCCATGAGAAGAAGCTGACGGTGGAGATGGGCGAGCAGGAGCACGATGTCCACATGCAGATCATCAAGGAATTCGTGGACGGCGAGCACAGCCCCCACGTCATGATCAAGACCCTCAAGGACGGCGATGATGCGTGGACCGTCATGGGCTCGGACCGCGGCTACATGGGTGTGCATCTGGACAACATCCAGGACCAGATGGCCGACTACTTCGGCGTTGCCGAGACCGGCGGCGCCCTCATCACCGAAGTGGTGGAGGACAGCCCCGCCGCCGAGGCCGGGCTCAAGGCCGGCGACGTGATCATCAAGCTGGATGACCAGGAGATCGACTCCACCGGCGCCCTGCACCAGGCCATGGCCGACACCGAGAAGGACCAGGAAGTGAAGGTTCAGGTGGTGCGCAAGGGCGACAAGAAGACCCTGAAGGTGAAGCTGGACGAGATGGACCAGGATCTGGCCCACCTGCAGTTCTTCGGCCAGGACGGCGAGTTCCCGGTGCGCACCCCCAAGATGCTTTTCCACGGCCAGCGGTCCCCCCATGTGCAGGTTTTCCGGGATCGCGACGGCGACGACTTCTTCGAGTGGCACAGCAAGAGCGACGACATGGACGAGTTGCGCGAGGAGTTACAGCAGCTGAAGAAGGAGTTGAAGGAGATGCGCAAGGAGCTGAAGAAGTAGGCGCGCTGGACCACACTTTTCATGGACCGAGGACACCTCCCCCCGTCCGGTCCCGGGCCCCTGTTACAGGGGCCCTTTTCATGCCGGCCGGCCGTCCCTCGCTAGAAGAAGAAGACCAGCACTCCCACCACCGCGGCCGCCACGCTGGCCACCAGCACCGCCCCGGCCAGCATGTCCTTGACCAGGCCCGCCCGCGGGTCGTGTCCGGGACTGACCATGTCCACCAGACGCTCGCCCGCCGAGTTCATGAGCTCCAGCCCCAGCACCAGGCCCAGGCACAGCACCACCGCCACCCACTCCAGCCGGCTCAGCCCCCGGTACAGGCCCAGGCCCACCGCCGCGGCGCCCACGGCCAGCATGACCTTCAGGTTCAGCTCCCGGCGCAGGGCGGCGCCGATGCCGCGCCCGGCGTGGACGAATCCCATCAGGAATTTCTTCACGTGAGGGCCACCTCCTGCAAGCGTTGTTCAGGGCCCAGACGGGGATCGGTGAACAGCAGCCAGGCCCGCACCGTCCGGCCCGGATACATGCCCGCCACGGCCTGGGCGTAGCTGGCCAGCTGCGGCTTGTAGTGCTGCACCAGGCCGGCCAGGCGGGAGGTGTCCGTCCCCACCCGGTTGGTCTTGTAGTCGATGATGTCCACCCGGTCGGGATGCACCACCAGGCGGTCGATGGTGCCGGTCACCCGCTGCTCGCCGCCGTCGGGCCGGGGCAGGCGCTGGATGAAGGGGGCCTCGCTGAGGCCCCGCCCCTGGGCGCGCGCGGGATGGAACACCCACTCCAGCCGGGGGTCGGCGAAGACGCCGGCCGCCTCGGCATGGGCCTCGCCCTCTCCCGGGGGCATGACGCCGGTCCGGGTGGCCTGCTCCAGCAGGGCGTGAACCAGGTTGCCCCGGGCCAGGGCCGCCTGCCGCGCTCCCGGGCCGCCCGCTTCATCACCGGCTTCATCACCGGCCACGTCATCGGCCACCTCGTCCGCCGGGCGGGACGCGCCGAAATCCGCGCCGGGGCCCGGGCCATGACCAGGACCGTGATCCTGATCCCCCCCCTCAACCGCCTGCACCGCCGAGGGAGTCTTGATCTCCAGCAGCGGCTTCAGGGAAGGGGGCTCCCAGCTACGCACGTCCTGCGCCGACGCCTCCTGACCAGGGTCCGGCCGCGCTTCCGGCGGCTCTTCGTCCAGGGGCCGGTTCCACTCGTCCGGCTCTTGCCGTTGCACCAGGGGGCACTGGGTGGCCGCGGCCAGCAGGCGCCGCAAGGGACTGTCGTAATTCTGCCCCCGGGCCTTGTCCCCCCCCAGGACCACCAGCCGGTCCCGGGCCCGGGTCATGGCCACGTACAGCAGATTGGCGTCCTCGGCGGCCCGGCGCGCCTCGGCGTCCACGTGGGCCGCTTCCAGGGCCGTCAGCGGCAGATCCGCCCCCCGCGCCCCCCGCTTCAGATCCACCCTGGTCTTCAGCAGCAAAGGCGAGCGATTGTCGTCGGGGCGCAGGCGCAGCATGGGTTCGGGACGGGTGGGGTCGCGGTCGGCGTCCACCAGGAACACCAGGGGCCGCTCCAGCCCCTTGGCCCCGTGGATGGTCATGAACTTCACGCGCCCGCTGTCCCCGCTCACCGGGGTGTCCGCCTCTTCCTCGCTGCCCAGGCGCGCGGCCTGGTCGATGACCTGGGCCAGGCGCCTCACCGTGGGCGTGCCCCCCACCTCCGAGCCCAGGGCGATGTCGAAAAGGCGCAGCAGGTTGTGGCGGGCCTGCTCGCCCATGGCCAGGGTGTAGCGCTCCAGCACCTGCCCCTCGCGGTACACGCGCCGCAGCAGGTCGTGAGCGCTTTCCCGGCCCAGATGCCCGCGCCACTTGCGCAGCAGAGCCACCGCCGGGGCGAAGCGCGCATCGTCCTGGCGCCGGCGCAGGGCCGACCACAGGCGCGCCGGGCGGCCACCGTGAACCTTCTTTCTGCCCTCCATCTTCTCGGGATAACGCAGCGTCAGGGCCGCCTGGAAATCTCCCTCCGACCAGCGGAACAGCGGACTGCGCAGCACCGTGGCCAGGGCCACATCGTCCTGGGGGTAGGTCAGCCAGCGCAGCAGGGCCAGCATGTCCTGCACCTCGCGCCCGGCGGCCAGCATGCCGCGACCCGCCGCCACGATGGGAATGCCCTGCTCACGGAAGGCCTTCTCGTACACGCCGATCTCGGTGCGGCTGCGGCACAGGATGAGCACGTCGTCCCAGGTGAGGGGCCGTGCCTGGGGCGGGTCGGGGTAGCGGTCATCCCAGGTGAGGGTGCCACGCTCCACCAGGTTTCGCACCCAGCGCGCCGCCGCCGTGGCCGCCCGCTGGTCGCCGCTCACGTGGTCCTGCCCCTCGCCCTCGCCCGGCAGGGGATCCAGCACCACCACCTGACCCGGATCCTCGCTGCGGGCCCAGTGCTGGGCGGCGCTTTCCTGCGGCGGCAACAACTCGCGCAGGGGCGAGTGGGAGAACACGCAGCCCACGCTGCCGACCACCGCCTCCAGACTGCGGAAGTTGGTGGGCAGGGTGCACACCAGCTGCCCGGCGGCCTGCAGACGGGCGGCGGCCTGCAGGAACAGGCGCGGCTCGGCCCCCCGGAACGAGTAGATGGACTGCTTCACGTCGCCCACCATGAAGACGGTCTTGCGCCTGCCCTCGCCCCCGGCCAGGAACTCGTCCACGAAGGGCTCCAGGATTTCCCACTGGTTGAAGTTGGTGTCCTGGAATTCGTCCAGCAGGATGTGGTTCAGCCCCTCGTCCAGGCGGTACAGCAGGCTCAGGGCCCGGGCCTCGTCGCCCATGAGGACGCAGGCCAGTTCTTCCAGGTCGTGGAAATCCAGCACCTGGTCGCGGCGCTTGAGGGCGTCGTAGGTGTCCATGAGCTGCAGGGTCAGCCGCAACAGGGCTTGATTGGGCGCCAGCAGTTCCAGGTAGCCCCAGGCCCGGGCCAGGTGCAGCAGGGGCTTGCCCAGTTCCAGCATCTGCTCGTTGAAGGCCAGCTTGTCGGGGTCGTCCTTGGCCGTGACGTGGGATCGGGGCTCGTTCTTCTTGGTGAGAAAAACTTCCCGCGCGGCCTGGACCAGATCGCCCCGGGCGTCTTCCTCGGCACAGGTCCAGCGGGCCTGCACATCGGCCAGGGCCTTGCAAGCCTTGGCCAGGGCGTTGTTCAGCGACTTCACCACGTTGGCGGCGGCCCCCGGCGCGGGCCCCGCGGCCTCCAGAGCGCGGCACTCGGCCAGGGCCTGGTCCACCGCCTGGCCCAGCCGGGGCCACAGGGCGACTTCCGGGGCATCGCACGGTAGGTTCCAGTCGGCCAGCACGGCCGCGGCCAGATCGTCCAGGGCTGCGCCCAGCAGCAGGCCGCGCCCCTGGGTCGCCCGCCACTCCAGCCCCTGCCGGGCGGCCAGACCGCGCAGCCAGCGGTCCAGGTACAAGCGGTGCTGGAAGCTCTCTTCCAGGGCGTGGCGCACCTGCCCGGGGTCGCGCCCCACGGTCCCGGCGGCGGCGGCCAGTTCCGGGTCCTGCAAGATCCGGCGGTCCAGGGTGTCCAGGGCCTCGTCCTGCAGCTCGTGGGTGTTCTCCAGCAGGATGGCGTGAGGGTCGTGCCCCGCCTCGGCGGCAAAACGATTCAGGATGGTCTGACAGAACGAGTGGATGGTGCCCACGTTCAGGGCCGAAACGTCGCCCAGCATGCGCTCGTACAGGCCGGCGGCCAGGGCCAGCTGGGGATCGGTGACCTGGTCGGCCGCCACGCCGAACAGGCCGGCCAGGCGCCGGCGGCGCTGATCGTCGGTGGCCAGGGCCAGGGTGCGGGCGGCCCCGAGCAGGCGCTCCTTGATCTCCACGGCGGCCTTGCGGGTGAAGGTCACCGCCAGGATGGAAGCCGGGTCGGCGGGGAAGGCCGGGTTCTCCACGCACAGGCGCAGGAAGCGGTCCACCAGCACGCGGGTCTTGCCCGAGCCGGCCGAGGCGCTCAGGGACACGGACACGCCGGGCTGGGCTGCCTCCCGCTGGCGCCGGGTGGCCAGCTCCACCGGGGTCGGATTGTCCGGAGTCGGATTCGCGTCATTCTTGGGACGGTCATTCATCCCCGCCCCCCCTTCTTCAGGCCCACCATCTTGTCGATCTGCACCTGCAGGGCGGTGGGCAGGCCGGGCCGCTCTTCCAGGCGGCAAGCCCCCCGGAAGTCGCAGAACCGGCAGGGCAGGTCCTTCATGCCCTCGCCCTCGCGCCCGGCGGGCACCAGGGGAAAATCTCCCGCCTCGGCCGCGGCCTGCCGGGACATGTCCACCAACCGGCGGGCGGCCTTGGCCAGCAAGTCGCGAGCGTCGCAGTAGTGCAGATCGCGCCGGGGCGGGCCCACCTGCCGGGCCGACAGCTCGTAGTAGAAGGCCTGCGTCACCTGCGGCGCGTCCCCCAGACCCGGGTGGCCCTCGGGCAGATGAACGCTGCCCGTCTCCAGGGCCAGGGCATAAAGCAGCACCTGCATCTCGTCCAGGTTCTGCACCTCCGTCACCGAGGGCAGGGCGCCCGTCTTGTAATCCAGCACGGCAAAGGGCCCGGCGGCCTGACCGCGCTGGCGATCCACCCGGTCGATGGCGCCGGTCAGCACGATCTGTTGCTCAGCATCGGTCAGGATCACGGCCTGGTCCTGGGGCTGGTTGAGGGCCAGCCATTCCACCAGGCGTGGCAGGGGCAGGGTGAACTCGGGCTCCACCAGGGCCGGCTCCCACTCCTGGCGGCGGGACTTCTCCAGGGCCACCACCTCGGGGCCCCAGCCCAGAAAAGCCCGCAGCCACAGGGCGCGCCCCGCAGACCCCTCGCCGTCCTCGCCGAAGACCCGGGTGGCGCAGCGTTCCAGCTCGGCCAGGGCCACCGCCGGGTCGTCATCGGCCAGGGCGTGGCATCCGGCGCCCCCCGGTTCCAGGAAGCGGCGCATGGTCTGGTGGATGAGGTTGCCCGAATCCCGCTTGCTGAACTCTTCCTGCACCTCTTCCTCGCGGCGCAGGCCGAAGCGTTTTTCCAGGGCGAAGCGATAGGGACAGTCCCGCCAGGTGCGCAGGGAGGTCCAGCTGAGACGTTTCACCGCGGGCAAATCCGTCTCCACCGGAACGTCCAGGCTCTCGCCACGGAAACCCGCCTGGGCGGCTTTCATGTTCGCCGCGTCCGGCCGCACCGCCCGCCACAGAGGCACTCCCGCCACCAGCTCGGGCTGTCGATCCTCGGGCAGGCTCAGCAGCAGGCGCTCCAGCAGGGGCGAGGGCAGCAGATCCTGGCCCTCGTCGGCGGCCGACCAGGTGAGCAGCACCCGGGGCGCATTGTGCAGCAGGCGCAGGAAGAGCTCGGCGTCCCGGGCCAGGGCCTCGCGCCGCACCGGCAGCCCCAGGGCGCGGCGCACGCGGGTGTCCAGGAAAAGGGGAGCCTGGCCGCGGGTGGGGAACTTGCCCTCGTTCAGACCGGCCACGATGAGATGGTCGAAACGCTCCAGGCGCGCCTCCACCAGACCGGCCACCTGCACCGGCAGGCCCTGGGTGCGGTGGGGCGGCACGTTGGTGCTGCCCAGCAGACGATTCAGGGCGGCGCTGAAACCGGACAGGCTCAGGTCGGGAAGCCACCGGCTGTCCCGCTCCAGCTGGGCCAGCAGGCGGTCCAGCCCGGTGATGTCGGCACGTCCCGGATCCTCGGTCAGAGGGGTGCGGCCGGCCAGCCCGGCCCAGGCCCGGCGCACGGCGGCGCAGATCTCGTGGACGGGATGGAGCGAGGCCCCCGCGCCACCCTTGCCACCCTGCAAGGCCAGCAGGGGCGCGAAGCCCGCCAGGTAGTCCCGGGTGAAATCCTGCATCTCGGTGATGGGGTGGCCGCCGCCATCCTCTCCCCCCTGCAGCTGATCGGCGGCTTCATCCCGCTGGGCGGCCATCATCATCAGCTCGTCCGGGCCCGAAGGCGCCACCTGCCGCCGGCGCAGATCGTTCTCCAGCCGCAGCAGGCACACTTCCCGGCGCCCGGGCTTCTGACCGTCCCCCCTAATTGATCCTGAGGCGGACCCGGAAGCGGACCCGGAATAGGGATGCGTCAGCACCTCCAGCAGGGCCTCGGGGCGCAGGTTGGTCAGGGCTGCCCGCAGCAGGAAGCGCATCAACAACCCGGCGGGCAGGGCCGACAGGGGGCGGCCCAGGGTGTTGTCCACATCCACCCCGGCGTCCCGCAGCTGGGCGGTGATGCGGTCGGCCAGCAGGGGATCGTTGGTCACCACGGCCGTGCGTTGCCGGGCGCCCCCCGGGGCGGCCAGGATGCGCACCACATGATGGGCCACCAGGCGGCTCTCGTCCTCGGGGTTGGCGCAACGGGCCAGCTGCAAGGGCCCGGACGGGGCCCACCAGTCGGTTTCATCCGCCAGGGCGTCCAGGCGCTGGCGCAAGGTTCCGGTCACGGGAGTGACGCCGGCCGGGGCAGCAGATTCGGCTTCGCCCCCCTCCCCCGTCAGCCGCGCCCGCACCTGGACGGCGGCGGCCAGGGGCGACAGGTCGCGTTGCCCGGGGCCCCAGGTGGTGTCGAAGAAGCGGGCCAGCGGTCCCGCGCACTGCAGATCGTACAGCACCACCCGTCCGGCCCCGGCCGCCACCTGCCGCAACAGGCGGGCCTGCATCTGGTCCAGCCGGCCGAAGCCGCCCACCAGCACGAGCTGGGGGCCGGCGTCCAGCGGCCCCTCGGTTCGGTCGGCCACGGCCACCTTCAGATCCACCGTGTCCCAGGGGACCAGCTGCCGGTAAATATTCCACACCTGGGCCACCCGGGTCAGATCGGCCATCAGCACCTCGGCCGCCGCCGGGTGCCCCGCCGCCGTCACCCGCTCGATGACCGGGCCGGCCTCCAGCAACTCGGGCAGACCGGCCAGGCGGGCCTCGTCGAAAAGGGCCAGGAACTCGCGGGCCAGGCCCGAGGCGCTCTCGGGCCGCTCCTGCAGCCAGGGCAATTCTTCCAGGGCGTGGGCCAGAATCACCGGGCGCAGGGCCGGCGCCGGGCAGGGTCGGGTGGACAGGCCCAGGGCGGCGGCCCTCTCGCCGGTCAGCTGGTCCAGGGTCACGGTGCGGGGCAGCAGCAGGGTTTCCCGCCCACTGGCCTGCAAGAGCAGGTGGCCCAGGGTGCGGCAGGCCCGGGCCGAAGGCAGGATCACCAGGCTGTCCGAAAGGTCGGCTGGCGCCGTTTCGGAGGCGGCCGACAGCACATCGGCGGCCATTTTTTCCAGCAGATGATCCGTAAAGGATACGATTTTGATTTGATATTTCACGGCATTCATTCTTATTGATTCACGAGCAAAAGTCATGGCCTTTGTGGACGTCAAAATAAAGTGAATTTCTGTGACTTCCCGGTGACAACAAGGGGCCGATAACGCCCTAGAATACCACCCTGACAAAATTTTCACATGGAGGCTGAATTTGACCAATCCGCATCCTGAAACGTCCGGCTCCTCCGCCGTGCTGCGCATCGGCACGCGCGGCAGCGACCTGGCCCTGTGGCAGGCCAATACCATCAGCGGCATGCTGCGCGATCTGGGCGTGGAACCCGAGATCACCATCATCAAGACCCGGGGCGACCGGATCGACAACGTCCCCTTCTCCAAGCTGGAAGGCAAGGGCTTTTTCACCAAGGAACTGGAGGACGCCCAGCTGGAAGGCCGGGTGGACATGGCGGTCCACTCCCTGAAGGATCTGACCACCGATCAGCCCGAGGGTCTGGTGCTGGCCGCCATGGTGGGCCGCGAGGATCCGCGCGAGCTGCTGCTGGTGCGCCCCGAGGCCCTGGACCAGGCCCGCCTGGACGCCGGCGAGGTGCTGCCCCTGAAGGAAGGCGCCCGCATCGGCACCAGCGCCGCCCGCCGCCAGGCCCAGGTGCGCCGGCTGCGTCCCGACCTGGAGATCCTGGACCTGCGGGGCAACGTGCCCACCCGGGTCAATCGCCTGCGCGAGGGCAAGTACGATGCCATCCTGCTGGCCCACGCGGGCTGCAAGCGTCTGGAACTGGACCTGAGCGACCTGTTCACCACCCCCCTGGCAGTGACCGACTTCGTGCCCGCGCCCGCCCAGGGCATGCTGGGCCTGCAGTGCGTGGACCGGGGCCGGGTCATCGACGTGCTGAAGCGCCTGCACAGCCAGGACGACGGGCCGGCCGTGGCCGCCGAGCGCACCCTGCTGACCCGCCTGGACGGCGGCTGCCAGCTGCCCTTCGGCGTGAACGTGCGCCGGGAGGGCGAGGTCTGGCGCCTGGAGGCCTTCCTGGCCCCCGTGGCCGAGACCGAGCTGGAAGCCCAGTCCCATCAGAACGAGGCCCTGCGCCTGAGCCTGCAGGGAGACACGGTGGAGGCCGTGACCGAGGCGGCCTGGGAAGCCATCCAGGAGTACCGGAACAGCTGAACCATGGTGGAAGCCAAGCCCCGCATCATCGTCACCCGCCAGCAGGAACAGGGCGAACCCTGGGTGCGCGCCCTCGTGGGGGCCGGTCTGCCCGTGCTGAACCTGCCCCTGCTGCGCTACGCCCCCGTGCCGGTGGACCCGGCGCTGGCTGACCGCGCCTTCGACTGGATCCTGTTCGCCAGCCCCCAGGGCGTGCGGGCCTTCGTGGCCGCCGGCCTGGAAACCCGCGGCGCCCGGCTGGGCGCCCTGGGCACGGGCACGGCGCGGGCCCTGGCCGAGGAGGGGCTGCACGACGATCTGGGCATCGCCGTGCGGGACGGGCGCGAACTGGCCCTGGCCTTCCTGGCCCTGGCGCCCGAGGGGCATTCGGTGCTGCTGCCCGGCCCCGTCAAGCGTGGCCTGGAGCTGCCCGACCTGCTGCGGGGCGGCGGGTATGACGTGAATGTTGTTAACCTGTACCAGACATTGCCGGTGACGGCGGACGAACTGCCGGCGGATCTTCCGGATCATCCGGAAAGCCCCTTCGCCCCCGGCGATCTGGTCTTTTTCTGCAGCCCCTCGGCGGTGCGGGCCTTTTGCGGGCTCTGGGACGCGCGTCCCGACGCCATCGCCATCGGGGAAGTGACCGCCGCGGTGACGCGGCAAGAGGGGTTCGCCACCCGCGTGGCCGACACCCCCGACCTGGAAGCCATGCTGCGGGCCGCGGGCCTGCCGCACCATCTGAACCGACAATCAGGAACCCCGAACCGGGAGAGCGCCTCATGAACCTGCTGGACCGTCCCCGCCGCCTGCGCACCAGTCCCCTCATGCGGGAAATGGTCGCCGAGACCAACGTCGAGCCCCGCCACCTCATCACCCCTCACTTTGTTGTCGAGGGCAGCGGCGTGGCCCACGAGATCGGCGCCATGCCCGGCGTGAACCACGTGTCGGTGGACAAGCTGGTGGAAGAGGTGGGCGCCGACCTGGAGCTGGGCCTGAAGTCGCACCTGCTGTTCGGCGTGCCCGAGCAGAAGGACCCCACCGGCAGCGGCGCCATCGACGACGACGGCGTGGTGCAGGTGGCCTTGCGGGCCCTGAAGGAGAAGTTCGCAGGCGACATCATCACCATCACCGACGTGTGCCTGTGCGCCTACACCAGCCACGGCCACTGCGGCTTCCTGGAAGACGGCGTGGTGGTGAACGACCCCAGCGTGGAGCAGCTGGCCAAGATGGCCCTGAGCCACGCCAAAGCGGGCTGCGACATCGTCAGCCCCAGCGACATGATGGACGGCCGCGTGGCCGGCATCCGCGACCTGCTGGACGCCGAGGGCTACGTGAACACCAGCATCCTGGCCTACAGCGCCAAGTACGCCAGCGCCTACTACGGCCCCTTCCGCGACGCCTGCGACAGCGCCCCCCAGGGCGACCGCAAGACCTACCAGATGGACGTGCGGAACAGCCGCGAGGGCGTGCTGGAGACCCTGCTGGACATCCAGGAGGGCGCCGACATGGTCATGGTCAAGCCGGCCCTGGCCTACCTGGACATCATCCGCCGCGTGCGCGACGAGGTGCTGTGCCCCGTGGTCTGCTACAACGTGAGCGGCGAGTACAGCATGGTGAAGGCCTCGGCCGCCGCGGGCCTGGTGGACGAGGGCGCCATCGTGCGCGAGAACCTGCTGGCCATGCGCCGCGCCGGCAGCGACATCATCATCACTTACCATGGCCGCGACGCCATCAAGAACGGGTGGATCTAGGAAGGGACCGGAAACAATGAGCAACGCAAGCTGGTGGGAACGAGCCCAGAAAGTCATGCCCGGCGGCGTCAACAGCCCCGTGCGCTCCTTCAAGTCGGTGCCCGGTGACCCTCTGTTCTTCAAGGAGGCCGCCGGCTGCCGCTTCACCGACGAGGACGGCAAGAGCTACATCGACTGGTGCCTGAGCTGGGGCCCGCTCATCCTGGGCCACGCCGACCCCGACGTGCACGCCGCCGCCCTGGCAGCCATGAACGAGGGGGCAAGCTTCGGCGCCCCCAGCCGGCGCGAGGTACTGCTGGCCGAGGCCTTCCTGCAGCGCATGCCCCACTTCGACCAGGTGCGCTTCGTGAGCAGCGGCACCGAGGCCGTCATGAGCGCCATCCGCCTGGCCCGCGGCTTCACCGGCCGCGACCTGACGTTGAAGTTCAGCGGCTGCTACCACGGCCACATGGACAGCTTGCTGGTGGAGGCGGGCAGCGGCCTGGCCACCTTCGGCACCCCCAGCAGCGCCGGCGTGCCCCAGGGCTTCAGCGACACCACCTGCGTGCTGCCCCTGGACGACGTGGAAAAGCTGGAAGCCTTCTTCGCCCAGCGCGGCGACGAGCTGGCGGCCCTGATCATCGAGCCCTTCCCCGCCAACAGCGGCCTGCTGATCCAGCGGGCCGAGTTCCTGCAGGCCTGCCGGCGGCTCACCGAGAAGCACGGGGCCCTGCTCATCTTCGACGAGGTCATCACCGGCTTCCGGGTGGGCGCCTCGGGTGCCGCCCCCGTGCTGGGCATCACCCCGGACATGGGCACCTACGGCAAGATCATCGGCGGCGGCTTCCCCGTGGGGGCCTACGCCACGCGCACCGACATCATGAACCACGTGTCGCCCCTGGGCGGCGTGTACCAGGCCGGCACCCTCAGTGGCAACCCCGTGGCCATGGCCGCCGGGCTGGCCACCCTGGCCAAGACCGGACAGGCCGGCTTCTACGAGGAGCTGGAGCGCAAGGGCGCGCGCCTGCAGGCCGGCCTGGAGAAGGCTGCGGCAGACAACGGCGTCGAGGCCAGCGTGGCCCGCCAGGGCTCCCTCATCTGGACCGTGTTCCAGCCCGAGGCCCCCCGCGCCGTGGAGGGCGTGGACGGCGCGAAGATGGACATCTACGGCCGCCTGCACCGCGACCTCATCGACCGGGGCGTGTATCTGGCTCCCTCGGGCTGGGAAGTGGGCTTCGTGAGCGCCGCCCACACCGACGCCGACATCGACGCCACCATCGACGCCGTGGCCGACACCTTCAACAGCTGGAGCAAGTAGCGCATGGGCAACCTCAAGCAAGATTCGATCTTCCTGAAGAACCTGCGGGGCGAGCCCTGCGACCGCACCCCCATCTGGGTCATGCGCCAGGCCGGCCGCTACCTGCCCGAGTACCAGGAAGTGCGCGCCAAGCTGAGCTTCAACGAGCTGTGCCGCACCCCCGAGGCCGCCTGCGAGGTGACGCTGCAGCCCATCCGCCGCTTCGGCTTCGACGCGGCCATCATGTTCAGCGACATCCTGACGCCCCTGGAGGCCATGGGCGCCGGCTTCGACTTCAGCCAGGGCGGCCCCAAGCTGGAGAAGCCCGTGCGCACCGAGGCCGAGATCGACGCCCTGCACACCTACGAGCCCCTGGAAGGCACCGGCTTCGTGGCCGAGGCCATCAAGCTCATGAAGGAGGGCCTGGGCGACAAGACGCCGCTGATCGGTTTCGCGGGATCGCCCTTCACCCTGGCCACCTACCTCATCGAGGGCGGCGGCAGCAAGGACTTCGCCACCCTGAAGGCCATGCTGTACTCGCGGCCCGAACTGCTGGACCGGCTCATGGCCAAGCTCACCGACCAGACCCTGGCCTACCTGAAGATGCAGGCCGCCGCGGGCGTGGACGCCATCCAGCTTTTCGACACCTGGGGCGGCATCCTGCACCCGGCCGACTACGAGAAGGTGGTCCTGCCCTGCGTGAAGAAGATCATGAACGGCCTGAAGGACGCGGGCATTCCCCGCATCTACTTCCTGAAGGGCAGCGCCCCCTACAACCACCTGCTGGAGGATCTGGACGTTGAGGCCCTGGGCGTGGACTGGACCCAGGACCTGAGCCGGGCCATCCAGGCCATGGCGCCGAAGGCGGTGCAGGGCAACCTGGACCCCCTGGCCCTGTTCGGCACCCAGGAACAGATTCGCGAGCGCGCCCTGGAGATCTGCCGCAAGGGCGCCACCGCCCCCGGCCACGTGTTCAACCTGGGGCACGGCATCACGCCCCCCACGCCCATCGCCGCCGTCGAGACCCTGGTGGAGACGGTGCAGGGCTTCCGCAAGTATTGAACAGGAGCGGTCCCCGCGGGGATCGCTCCGGAAGGATAGAAATAGATGACCCCGACCATCAGCCGCGAGTTCGTGGAGAAGTACAACCAGCCCGGACCGCGTTACACCAGCTACCCCACGGTGCCGGCCTGGAAGCAGGAGTTCGGTTCCAGCGAGTACCGTGAGGCCCTGGCCGAACTGGCCGCCCGCTCCGACGACGAGCTGGCCATCTACCTGCACCTGCCCTTCTGCGCCAAGCACTGCCACTACTGCGGCTGCAACGCGTACGTCACGCGGGAAACGGACGCCGTGGCGTGCTACCTGGACCGGGTGGAGCGCGAGCTGGCCATGGTCACGGACATCATCGGCAGCGGCCGCAAGGTGGTGCAGATCCACTGGGGCGGCGGCACGCCCAACTACCTGAAGAATCCCCAGATCGAGCGGGCCCTGGGCCTGCTGCGCGGGGCCTTCGCCGTGCAGCCCGGCGCCGAGGTGAGCCTGGAGATCGATCCTCGCATCGCCACCCCCGACCAGACCGCCTTCCTGAAGGAAGCGGGCTTCAACCGCATCAGCCTGGGCGTGCAGGATTTCGAGCCGCGGGTGCAGGAGGCCATCGGCCGCCGCCAGGGCCGCGACCGCACCCTGGAGGTGTACCACAGCTGCCGCGACGCCGGTTTCGAGGGCGTGAACGTGGATCTGGTGTACGGTCTGCCCGGCCAGACCGCCGAGTCCTTCGGCCAGACCCTGGGCGAGATCATCGAGCTGGCCCCCGACCGCGTGGCCTGCTTCAGCTACGCCCACGTGCCCTGGGTGCGCCCCGAGCAGAACAAGGTGGACACCACCATCATGCTGGAGGGTTACGACAAGTTCCAGCTGTTCCAGCTCACGGTGGATCGCTTCCAGGACGCCGACTACACCTGGATCGGCATCGACCACTTCGCCAAGAACGAGGACGAGCTGAGCCAGGCCCTGCGCGACCGCGCCCTGCACCGCAACTTCATGGGCTACGCCACCAAGCCGGCCCCGCACATGCTGGCCTTCGGCCTGAGCGGCATCGGCGACGTGTGCGACCGCTTCGTGCAGAACGACCCCACCCTGCAGGGCTGGGGCGACGGCGTGGACGCGGGCGATCTGCCCGTGGTCAAGGGCCACAAGCTGAGCGAGGACGACAAGCTGCGGCGCCTGACCATCCTGAATCTCATGTGCAACCTGGAGCTGCCCTTCGATCTGACGGTGAAGGACTTCGGCGCCCGCGTGGACGAGCTGCTGCCCGAGAGCCTGGCCAAGCTGCCCCCCCTGGTGGAAGACGGCCTGGTGGAGATGGACGACAAGGGCCTGCGCATCACCGACAAGGGCCGCTACTTCGTGCGGAACGTGGCCATGACCATGGATGCCTACCTGGGTGGGGGCAAGAGCAACGGCGTGTTCAGCAAGACGGTGTAGGGACGGGGCATGATCAAGTTCGACAACTTTCCCACGGATATGCTGGATCCGGGCCTGAAGACCGGCCTGATCCTGTGCGGCATGGGCGGCCCGGACGGAACCGAGGCGGTGCGGCCATTCCTGCGCAACCTGTTCCGCGATCCGGCCATCTTCCCCCTGCCCCGCCTGGTGGCGCCGCTGGTAGGCGCCATGATCGCCCGCAAGCGCAGCCCCGAGGTGGCCGAGCGCTACCTGCTCATGGATCCCGACGGCAAGACTCCCCAGCTGCAGTACACCCTGGACCAGGCCCGCCTGCTGGCCGGGCGCCTGCAGGACCGGGGCCTGGGCACCATCCTGCCCGACATGGCCATGCGCTACTGGCGCCCCTTCCCCGACCAGACCGTGGCCCGGTTGCTGGAGCAGGGGGCCCGGCAGTTCCTGGTGGTGCCCACCTACCCCCAGTATTCCCACAGCACCAACGGCAGCACCCTGGATTTCGTGCGGCAGTCGCTGGAGAAGCTGGCCCCCGGCGCGCCGGTGCACATGCTCACGCGCTGGCACGCCCTGCCCGGCTACATCGACGATCTGACGCGGCCCGTGGTGGAGACCCTGGGCGAGTGGGCCAGGCAGGGCGCCGACCCGGCCACCTGCGCCCTGATCTACGCCGCCCACAGCCTGCCCCAAAGCTTCGTGGCCAAGGGCGACCCCTACGAGAAGTACACCCGGGCCACCATGACCATCGTGCACAACCACGTGAAGCAGGCCCTGGAGCAGGCCGGCCACGGCGACTGGCTGGCGGGGTTGCTGAGCGACGCGCGCTGGCCCCTGGCCTACCAGAGCAAGGTGGGGCCCATCAAGTGGCTGGAGCCCGAGCTGGAGGCCGAGGCCATGCGCCTGGCCGCAGCGGGTTGCCGGCGGCTGATGGTGCAGCCCCTGAGCTTCGTCTGCGAGCACATCGAGACCCTGGTGGAACTGGACATCGAGCTGAAGGAAGAGGCGGACAAGGCCGGCATCCAGGAATTCCGGCGCGGCCCGGCCCTGAACCTGCAGCCGGGCTGGCTGGACAGCCTGGCCCGACACCTGAGCGACACGGCCTTCTCGACCGAGGGGACATCCCATGCCTGACCTGAACAGCAAGCAGCCCGTGAGAGTGGCGGTGGCCGGCGGCGGCGTGGCCGGACTGGCCGTGGCCGTGAACCTGCTGGACCAGGCCCGCCCCGACGGGGTGGAGCGCCTGCCCCTGCAGGTGACGGTCTTCGAGAAGGACGACCATCCGGGGGGCAACCTGCGCACCCTCAGGCAGGACGGCTGGCAGATGGAGTGGGGACCCAACGGTTTCCTGGACAGCGAACCGGCCACCCTGCGCCTGGTGGAACGCCTGGGCCTGAACGACGAGCTGGAGCGCAGCAGCGACGCCACCCGCCGCCGCTTCCTGCTGGTGAACGGCCGCCTGCAGGAGATTCCCACCTCGCCCCCGGCCTTCCTGAAGTCGGGCATGCTGCCCCTGGGAGCCAAGCTGCGCATGGCGGGCGAGCTGCTGATTCCGCCGCGCAAGGATCTGGGCCAGGCCGCCGAGCGCCCCGACACCGACGAGACCATCGCCCAGTTCGGGGAGCGCCGCCTGGGCAAGGCCTTCGCCGACACCATGCTGGACCCCATGGTCAAGGGCGTGTTCGGGGGCGAGGCCAAACAGCTGAGCCTGGCCGCCGCCTTCCCGCGCATGGTGGAACTGGAAAGCCAGTACGGCGGCCTGTTCAAGGCCATGATGGCCCTGGGCCGCCAGCGCAAGAAGGGCAACAAGACCGACGCCGGGCCCACCGGCACCCTGCACTCCTTCAAGAGGGGCATGGAGAGCCTGATCCGCGCCCTGGCCGGGGTGCTGGAGCAGGACCCGCGCGCCACCCTGCGCACCGGCAGCGACGTGAAGTCGCTGCGCCGCCGCGAGGACATCTGGGAAGTGGAGGACCAGGCGGGCGTGCACGGCCCCTTCGACCTGGTCATCGACGCGGCCCCCGCCCACGCCGCGGCCCGACACCTGGCCCAGCAGCACCCCGATCTGGCCCGCGAACTGGAGCAGATCCCCTTCGCGCCCATGGCCGTGGTGGCCCTGGGTTTCGATCGGGACATGGTGGGCCACGACCTGGAGGGTTTCGGTCTGCTGGTGCCCGGCAAGGAGAAGCGCGACCTGCTGGGGGCCCTGTGGACCAGCAGCATCTTCCAGGGACGCGCCCCCGAGGGGAAGGTGCTGCTGCGCTGCATGGCGGGCGGCGCCGGCAACCCCGGCCTCATGGAGCTGGACGACGAGGAACTGACCCGCGTCATCTGCAGCGAACTGCGCCCCCTGCTGGGCCTGCAGGGTCAGCCCGTCATGGTGAAGGTCATCCGCCACCAGCGGGCCATCGCCCAGTACGTGACCGGCCACCTGGCCCGCCTGAAGCGCGTGGAGGGGCTGCTGAGGGTGCGGCCCGGCCTGCACCTGACGGGCAGCTCGTACCGGGGGATCGCCGTCAACGCCTGCGTGAAGCAGGCCGAGAGCCTGGCCCGGGAGCTGGTGGATGAGCTGGCCGGAGATGCCGCCGGGACGACCGACCGCGGCCCCACGGATCTCGACGCCCGCGAGATTGTCCGGAAGAATGTCCGGAAGAATGCCCGGAAGGAGACCAGCTGATGGAGCAATTCACCCATCTGTTCAAGGTTCTGCTGCCCATGCTGTATCTGGTGGTGTGGGCCCTTTACCTGTGGCTTTTCTACACCGACAACCGCGGCGCGGCCCGCTGGTGCACCCGGGCGGCCTGGGCCACCGCGGTCATCCACCTGACGGCCATGGCGGTGCGCAGCATCAGCCTGCGGCGCCTGCCCATGGGCAACAACCTGGAGTTCTTCTCGTCCCTGGCCCTGGCCGTGTTGCTGGTGTACCTGGTCATCGAGTGGCGGCGGCAGGTGAAGAACACGGGTTTCCTGGTGCTGGGCATGGCCTTCGTGTTCGAGTTCACCGCCGACGCCTTCATCGTCAACACCGCCCCGGCCAACGAGCTGCTGGCCGACCCCGGTTTCGCCGGGCACGCGGTGCTGGTGCTGCTGAGCTACACCGCCCTGAGCCTGAGCTTCGTCTACGCCCTGCTGTACCTGCTGCTGTCGCGGCAGCTGCATCGCCGCCATTTCGGGCTGCTGTTCCGGCGGCTGCCCAGCCTGGAAACCCTGGAGCGCATGAGCGTGGGCAGCGTCAAGCTGGCCCTGCCCCTCATGTTCGCGGCCCTGGCCCTGGGCCATCTGTGGATGTACGACCTGGCCGACCGGCTGTCGCCCGAGCAGGCCGCCATGCTGTCCCCCTTCGATCCCAAGGTCCTCATCTCCTGGGTCATCTTCCTGGCCTACGCCGTGGGCCTGGCCGGCCACCTGTTCTGGGGCTGGCGCGGGCCGCGCATGAACCAGGCGGCGGTGGCGGCCTTCGTGCTCATGTTCGCCACCATGGGCCTGGTGCACCACTTCTTCCCCAGCTTCCACAAGTTCCGCAGCCTGGACCACGTCCAGGCCACGGGGGTGGAAAGGGTCGAGCCGGCCGGCCTGCCCGTGCCCGTCCTGTACTCGAAGGGGGGATCATGAGCCAGCATCCCACCACCATTCACCTGTGGAGCATCAACCACAAGAACGCCCCCACCGAGGTGCGCGAACAGGCCCACATCGATCCCGAGCCGGCGGTGAAGCTCATGGACCACCTGGAGGCCCTGGGTCGCCAGGTGTCGGTGATTCCCGTGAGCACCTGCAACCGCACCGAGATCTATCTGGAAGCCCCCCGCCACGAAGACCCCGAGGCCCTGCTGGCCGAGGCCATGGCCGCCGCCGGCCTGGAGGTGTCGGTGTTCCAGTCCACCCACTGCGTGCGGCGCGAGGGTCTGATGGCCGTGGAACACCTGTACCGGGTGACGGCCGGCCTGGAGAGCATGATGCTGGGCGAGCCCCAGATCGCCGGGCAGGTCAAGGACGCCTACCGCCTGGCCCGCAAGCACTACGAGCCCAGCGGTGGCCTGCTGCGGGCCTTCCAGGGGGCCTTCCGCGCCGGCAAGCGGGTGCGCAGCGAGACCCGCATCAGCAACGGGGCCGTGAGCGTGGCCTTCGCCGCGGTGGAACTGGCCCGCAAGTTCTTCGCCCGCCTGAGCGACCACAAGGCTTTGCTTGTGGGCGCCGGCGAGACGGGCGCCCTGGCCGCCCGGCACTTCCTGCAGCACGAGATCGGCCACCTGACGGTGGTCAATCGCAGCCCCGAGCGGGCCCGGGAACTGGTGCAAACCCTGAACGCCCAGTACCGGGTGGAGATGGCCAAGCAGGGCAAGCTGGTGGAGAACGCTCCCGATCGAGTGACGGCCCGCCCCTGGGACGAGCTGGAAGACGCCCTGACCCGGGCCGACGTGGTCCTGAGCACCACCGGCGCCCTGGAACCCGTCATCCTGCCGGACATGGTGCGCCGGGCGGTCAAGCCGCGCCACGGCAATCCCCTGTTCCTGCTGGACATTGCCGTGCCCCGGGACATCCACCCCGACGTGAGCGAGGTGGGCGGGGCCTACACCTTCGGCCTGGATGATCTGGACGAGGTCATCGCCGGCAACGTGGCCGCCCGCAAGAACTGCCTGCCCGCCGCCGAGAAGATCATCGAGGAAGAGCTGATGGAGCTGCAGCAGTGGCTGGCCGACATGGACATGCGCCCCACCGTGGCCGAGTTCCGCGCCTACCTGGAAGAGCTGAAGGACAAGCAGGTGGGCTTCGTGCGCAAGAAGGAATCGGACGAGGTGGCCGCGGCCGTGGACCGCAGCCTGAAGCAGTTCATCAAGAAGGTGCTGGGGCAGTCGGTGAGCACCCTGAAGAACGAGGAATCACCCGAGGTGCGTCAGCAGGACCTGGCCGCGTTGCGGCGCATGTTCGCGCAGGAAAGCGGCGGCAAGCAGGGGGGTGGCGTCAGGGACGGCGAGTAGCGGTTTTCCAGACCCGACCCCGTCGCCGTTGCCTCCGATTTCCGGGCTGCGCGGTAATATTCCCGCCGCCACCCTCGATCCGCCGAGTCCTCAGTCAGTTTCCCTGTCCTCAGCCTTGGCGTCGTCCTCCGCCATGGGCTCGCCGCCGTCGGTCATGGTGTGACCCAGGCGGGCACCCTGGAAGATGGGCCCCATGCCGTAGGACCGGTCCTCGGCCTGGCGGCGCTTGCGCACGGCCATCAGCTCGGCCACGACTTCACGCAGGAAGGCTCCCGCGAAGACCAGGAACATCAGGGCGCCCACGATGTGCCAGCGGCCGTTGAACAGGAATTCTCCCAGGTTGCTCGATCCCGTATCCATGATGGTCTCCTTCGTTTCGGGGTAATACCGGGACAATCTTGCACCCCTGCATTGCATACTCCTTGCCACTCCGCCGAAACATTCACAACCAACATGTTTGCAGCCATTTAGAAGACCCGGGCTTTCCCGATGCGCCGAATCTTCCTTCTGGCCCCGGGGCTTCGTGTAGGGGATTCCCACACGGTGCCGCAACTTCCTACACATCCCGACCGCCATCCCCACCCCCGCCAGGCGCCAGGCCCGGCAACCTTTCCCCGCAGCCCCCTGTTCCGCGCCCCCAGGCGGCAATATTACCTTTTCCCGCAGTGTGGCCTCCCCCTTGCAATATCTGCCCGCACGACCACTCGCGGCGTAGGAGGCCACTCATGAAATGCCCGTTTCTCAGAAAGATGAACGTGAAGTTCTGCGGGCTCTGCCGGTCCACCAAGATCCCCCTGGGCGCGGGCGAGGGCAGCAGCGAACGCTGCACCGGGCCGGGTTACCGGGAATGTCCGCTCATCCTGGACCACCCCGAGACCGACACCACGGCCGAGCAATGCCCGCAGCTTTCGGTGGGTGATGTCTACTACTGCACCCTGGCGCCGGGGCAGAAACCCATCCCCTGCAACCTGACGGCCCTGTCCCGCTGCACCGGCGACGGCCACCGCTACTGCCAGACCTTCCTGGACATGACCGGGGCCGGGGGAAAACCTCAGGACGAGGCAACCGAAGAGGGGGCCGCCACCCCCGAAGCCGGTCTGCCCGTTCCCCCCGGCCTGGCCTTCTCCCCCAACCACATGTGGCTGGACATGGGCGAGGGTCAGACCTGCCACGTGGGCGTGGACGCCTTCTTCGCCAGGGTCATGGGCCAGGTGGACGAGATCGTCTTTCCCCACTCGGCCCACAGCCGCCTGCCCATGGTGCGCTTCCGGTCGGGCGGGGTTGATCTGGAGATGGTCTTCCCCCACCCCCTGCAGGCCTACGAGGTCAACTCCCACCTGGTGGCCGACCCCTCGGCCGCGGTGAACGACCCCTATGGATCGGGCTGGCTATTCGAGGGCGCGGTGCTGCCCGGGACCGCCCCCACCCAACCCCATCCCCTGGAAAAAGGCCTGCTGCGGGACGACCAGGCCCGGCAGTGGATGCGAACCGAGTGCGATCGCCTGGACCGCTTCTGCCACGACCGGCTCATCACCCACTCCCATGACGGGCAGGTGCTGGTGCAGGACGGGGGACGACCTGCGGATCTCGTGCTCCGGGATCTGGACCGCGCCGCCATGGTGCGCCTGCATGAAGAATTTTTCCGCCTGCACCCAGGAAGGACCGAATAGTGACACCCAGGAACGAATCTCCCACCCCCTCCCCCGACCGCTGGAGCCGGGTCTTCGTGGTGGGCGGCCTTGTTTGCGGGCTGGCCTGCGGCTGGCTGCTGTTGCCCCAGTTGCTGTACAGCGAACACCCCCAGCCCCTGAGCTTCGCCCATTGCGTGCACACCGAGGACATGGGCATGGCCTGTGACGAGTGCCACCACTTCCTGCCCGATGGGTCCTTCGCCGGCCTGCCCGACACCGAGGGTTGCGCCCTGTGCCACAACGAGGCACTGGGCGAATCAGCGGCCGAGGCGGCCCTGGTCCAGGACTACATCCAGGCCGGGCGCGAGATCCCCTGGCAGGTCTACTCGCGCCAGCCGGCCAACGTGTACTTCTCCCACGCCGCCCATGTCCATCTGGCCGAGATCGAATGCGCCACTTGCCACGGCCCGCGCCAGCCCATCGGCCCGGACACCCCCCTGCCCCCCTTGCAGATCAACCGCATCAGCACCTACAGCCGGAACATCTGGGGCCCCCGCATCTGGGGCGGCGGGGCCGAGTCCTGGCAAAGCATGAAGATGAGCGACTGCAGCGGCTGCCACGCCCGCCGGGGCGTGACCGACCACTGCCTGATGTGCCACAAGTGACCGCAACCAAGGAACGCAGGTCCGGACCATGAGCATGAGTAGAAGATCATTCTTGCAGTTTTGCGGCGGTGCCACCGCCGGGGCCGTCCTCTCGCCCCTGCCCTGGAAGCTGCTGGACGACGCGGCCATCTGGACGCAGAACTGGTCCTGGATTCCCGACACCGCCCACGGCCCGGTGAGCTATAGCTACACCACCTGCAGCCAGTGTTCCGCCGGTTGCGGCCTGCGCCTGCGCCTGGTGGGAGGCGCGCCCGTCTCGGCCTGGGGCACGGCCGGCCATCCCCTCAACAACGGGCGCCTGTGCCCGGTGGGCCTGGGCACGGCCCAGGGGCCCCACCACCCCTCGCGCCTGCGGGGAGCCGCAATCCGCACCGGCCAGGGGCCGGCCGACTGGCGCCTGGTGGACACCGACCACGCCATCGCCCAGACGGGCAGCCGCCTGGCCGACCTTGTGGCTCGGGGCCGCAGCGATGCCGTGGCCATCCTGGATATGCGTCCCGGCCGGGCCCTGTCCACCCAGTACGCCCGCTTCCTGGCCGCCGCGGGTGGGGGCCACTACCTGATCCCGCCCTCCGGTCCACGGCAAGCAGCCTCCCTGTTCGGCCGCCTGACCGGAACAGACGCCCCGGCCCTCCAGGCGCCGGGCTGGGAAACCGCCCGGGTGCGCACCATCCTGTGCTGCGGCAACACTTCCCCTACCGGGATCTCTCCCGAGGCTCTGCTCATCATGGCCGCCCCCAACGGTTCCCGGGCCACCAGCCAGGCCCACCGCTGGCTGCCCATCCGCCCCGGCACCGAGACCGCCCTTGTCCTGGGCCTGACCCACATCCTGCGCTTCGAGGCTCCCCGCGGGGCTCGCCGGGAACTGCCGGGCGAAAGCGACGACCATCCCTTCTGGGCCGGCTTCCAGGCCCTGGTTCGAACCCACGACCCGGCGCGCACCGCCGCCGTGACGGGCATCGACGTGGCCGAACTGCGCGCCACCGCCGCCTTGCTGGCGGGAAACGGTCCGGCTGCCGTCCTGGGCGCCGCCCCCGGGGACTGCTGCCCCCTGGGCGCCGAGGAAGAGCTGGCCATCTGGGCCCTGAACCGGCAGCTGGGCTGCCTGGACGCCGGCGGCGCCCTGACCATGCACCCCGCAGCCCCGACCCTGTTCGCCCACGAGGCCGCACCCGCGCCCCTGGACCTGAACCAGGTGCCCGACGGCTCGCTGGAACTCCTGCTGATGGACGGGCTGCGCCCCGAAACCGTCCTGCCGGTGGCCCTGCTGGCCCGCAAGATGCGCGGGCCCGAGAGCCTGGTTGTGGCCATGTCCCCCTTCTCGGCCGGTCCGGCCCGGGCCGCCAACCTGGTGCTGCCCACCGCCGCGGCGGGAGAGTGGCTGGACGATGTGACCACGCCCCCCATGGCCGGGGCCGCCAGCTACGCCCTGGCCGCTGCTTTCGTGGCCGCCCCCCCCTGGGCCCGCCACCCGGCCCAGCTGCTGGCCGACCTGGCCGAGGCCGCGGGTCTGCCCGGCGGGGGATTGGGCCGAACCGCCCACGAGGAGACCATCAAACGGCGGGTCCAGGCTCTGGCCGCCCGCTCCGGCGGCTGCGTATTCCGGCCCGGGGAAGAGGGCTCAACCGCGGTGGCCACCGAACTGGGTTCCGAGCGGTTGCTGGACATCCTGCGCCGTGGCGGCTGCTGGACCGAAGCGGGCCGACCGGCCACGGGGCTGGATTTCGCCGCCGTCACCTCCACCGATCTGTCCGGCCATCTGGACCTGGCCGGGGCCGCCGGCGGTCGCCTGGCTCCCCACGGCAAGGACGCCCCGGATGAAGGATACCCCCTGGCCCTGGTGGTGGAAGGACAGCCCGTGGCCGCCGCCGGCTGCGCCCTGCCCCCGGTGCTGAACAAGCTGTACCGCGAATCCAACCTCATCCGCTCCGCCGGCACCCTCAGCCTGAACCCGGCCACCGCCCGCCGGCTGGGCCTGCGCTCCGGCCGCCCCGTCCACCTGCAGACGCCCCACGGTTCGGCCCGTATGAACCTGGTCCTGGACGAAGCCGTGCAGCCCGGGGTGGTCAGCCTGGCCGCCGGGCCCTGCCCCGAAGATCTGGGCGATCTGGTTTTCGCCCCCGCCATCACCACCATCTGCGGCGCCGACCGCCACCCCGTCTGGCGGGTGTGTCCGGCCGCGCTCCGGGAGGTTTGACGTGCACACCGACCACACCCCGCGATCCCGCTACGTCATGGTCATCGACCTGGACCGGTGCACCGGTTGCGGCAACTGCATGGTGGCCTGCGCCGTGGAGAACAACGTGCCCCCCACCCCCGCCGAAGCCCAGGAGAACCGCAGCCTCACCTGGATGAAGGTGTACCGGGTGAACGACGGGCAGCCCTTCCCCCAGCAGAAGACCGTGTGCTTCCCCATCCCCTGCCAGCACTGCGACACCGCGCCCTGCAGTCACGTGTGCCCGGTGAACGCCGTGCAGCGCGACCCGGACACGGGCATCATCGGGCAGATTCCCGAGCGCTGCATGGGCTGCCGCTACTGCCTGGCGGCCTGCCCCTACCACGCCCGTTACTTCAACTGGTTCGACCCCATCTGGCCCGAGGGCATGGAGCAGACCCTGAACCCCGACGTGTCGCCCCGCATGCGCGGCGTGGCCGAGAAGTGCAACTTCTGCCACGGCCGCCTGGACCGGGCCCGCGAAAAGGCCGCCCTGGAGGGCCGCCGCCGGTTGCAGCCCGGCGAGTACGTGCCCGCCTGCGCCGAGGCCTGTCCCCACGGGGCCATCACCTTCGGCGACGCCCTGGACCCGGAGCACGAGGTGTCGCGCCTCATCGAGCAGCCCGAGACCTTCCGCCTGCTGGAGAAGCTGAACACCCAGACCAAGGTCTACTACCGGTCGCGGCACGCCTGGGTGAGGCAGCTGGGCCTCAGCCGACTGGACATGGTCCAGGAATCAACCCAACCCCGCCGAGGAGCGCACTCTCATGGATAGGACCCTCACCCCCCGCGGGTCGCACCGCACCGGACTGGCCGGCTTCTCCCTGTGGCTGCTGCCCTGGGTGGCCCTGGCCTGCTGGGGCCTGGCCGCCGCCGTGAACATGTTCCACCACGGCCTGTATCCCACGGGCATGGACAACCGCTTCGCCTTCGGGCTGTGGATCATCCTGGACCTGACCATCATCGCCCTGGGGGCGGGAGCCTTCTTCCTGGGCTTCCTCACCTACCTGATGCGCCAGAAGGATCTGCAGCAGGTGCTGAACACCGCCGTCATCGTGGGCTTCGCCTGCTACAGCGGGGCCATCGTCACCCTGGCGGTGGACGTGGGGCAGCCCATCCGCGCCTGGTTCGCCTTCTGGCACGCCAACGTGCACAGCATGCTCACCGAGGTGACCTTCTGCATCACCTGCTACCTGTGCGTGCTGGCCATCGAGTACCTGCCCATCATCCTGAAGAACCGCAAGCTGCGCCTGGTGCCCTCGTTCCTGGTGCTCGAGTTCAACCTGCACCGCATCATGTTCCTGTTCGCGGGCATCGGCGCCTTCCTGTCCTTCTTCCACCAGGGATCGTTGGGCGGCATGTTCGGCGTGCTGTCGGGGCGGCCCTTCGCCTTCCGCGAGGCGGTGGGCATCTGGCCCTCCACCTTCTTCCTGTTCATCCTGTCGGCCATCGCGGCCGGACCGTCGTTCATCATGCTCATCGTCATGACGGTGCAGGCGGTGACGCGGCGGCGGCTGGTGGAGGCGCGGGTGCTGGCCAAGCTGGGGCGCATCTCGGGCATCCTGCTGGCGGTGTACATCGTGGCCAAGCTGGTGGACACGGTGATCTGGATGACCGTGACCCTGCCCGAGCTGGGTTTCAGCGTGGTCCAGTTCTACCGCAACGAGCTGTTCGGCAGCTGGGTGCTGCTGCTGGAGCTGACGGTGTTCGGCCTCTTGCCGGCCACCATCCTGCTGAATCGCCGGCGCGTCCAGCAGACGGGCTGGCTGGTGTGCGGCGGGCTGCTCACCTGCGTGGGTATCGCCTTCAACCGCTTCGTCATCACCCTGCAGACCCAGAGCGAGCCCACCCTCTCCTTCGACACCTTCATGATCTACTGGCCCTCCCTGCAGGAGTGGGCCGTGCTGCTGGGCGTGGTGGCCTACGGAGTCATCCTGTACTCCCTGTCGTACCGCTACCTGCCTCTTTTTCCGCAAGAACGGGCCCTGCAGACCAGCCCGGGAAGGAACTGAGCCATGTTGCCCTCCGCTTATGAATTTCACTGGGATATCGGCCACCTGATTTTTCTGGGGGTCTTCTACACCGTGGCGGCAGTGGTGCTGACGGCGCTGGCCGTGGCCCTTTACCGGGCCCGAAGGGATGCCAAGGCTGACCGCTCCGCGGCCATCGACTGGGAGGAGTGCCTCCACTCTCTGCCTCCCGAACGGCTCCGCTGCCGCCACACCATGGATGGGTCCACCGCCTGCCGCACCTGCCAGCACGGCTTCGACTGCGCCCACTGCACGGGCCACCGGGAATACCTGGCCGCCGGCGAGCAACTGCCGACGGAAAATGATGAGCTGGCCGGCCTGCCGCCCCTGGGCCTGGGCATGAACCCCCGGCGCCTGCACCACCGGGGTCACACCTGGGTGCAGCCCCAGGCCGACGGCACCTTCACCGTGGGCCTGGACGAGTTCGCCCGCCGCTGCTTCGGAACGCCCGTGCGGGTGACCCTGCCCGAGGCGGGCAGGCACCTGACCCGGGGGCAGCGCTGCGCCACCATCGAACGGGGCGCCCTGAACGTGCGCCTGGCCGCGCCCATTGGCGGGACCGTGCTGGAGCGGGGCCGCCCCGGCGACGATTGGCTGTACCGCGTGGCTCCATCCGGCGACGAGGCCGACACCACCCACCTGCTGCAGGGCGAGGAGGCCCGGCTGTGGATGCTGCGGGAACTGGAATGGCTGCAGGGGATCCTGGCACCCGCCGGGGCCGACATGAGCCTGGCCGACGGCGGCACGCCGGTGAACGATCTGGTGCGGGCCTGCCCCGAGGCCGACTGGGACAACATCTGGGGGCTGGTCTGCCTGGAAAGCTGAGACCGGCCCCCGTCAGCGGGAAATGCCGTACTTCTTGATCTTGGCGTACAGGGTGGAGCGGTCCACCCCCAGGATCTCGGCCGCTTCCTTGATGTTGCCGCCCGTCATCTGCAGGGTGGATTCCACGGCCTTCTTCTCCATCTCCTCCAGGGACAGCCCGGCCGGCACCTCCCAGCGGCGGTTGGCGTGCCGGGCTCCCTCCAGGAAATCGAAATCCTCGGTCTCCAGCACCTCGCCCCGGGCCGTGACGATGGCCCGTTCCAGGGCGTTCTCCAGCTCGCGCACGTTGCCCGGCCAGTCGTGGTTCATCAGCATCTTCAGCGCGCCCTTGGAGATGTCCCGCACCGGCTTGTTGGTCTCGATGGCCAGCCGACCGATGAAGTGGTCCACCAGCAGGGGAATGTCCTCGCGCCGCTCGCGCAGGGCGGGAATGCGGATGTTGATGACGTTCAGGCGGTAGAACAGATCGTCGCGGAATTCGCCCTGCTCCACGGCCTCGTGCAGGTCGCGGTTGGTGGCGGCGATGACCCGCGCCTCCATGGGAATCTCCTCGGTGCCGCCGATGCGGAAGTAGCTGCGCTCCTGCAGCACCCGCAGCAGGTCCATCTGCAGCTTGGGCGAGATGTCGCCGATCTCGTCCAGGAAGATGGAGCCGCCGCCGGCCACCTCGAACTTGCCCCGCTTGCGGGCCATGGCACCGGTGAACGAGCCGCGCTCGTGGCCGAACAGTTCGGACTCCAGCAGGGTCTCGGCCAGGGCCGCGCAGGAAACGCCCACGAAGGGCCGCCCCGCCCGGTCGCCCGCCTGGTGGATGGCCCGCGCCACCAGCTCCTTGCCGGTGCCGCTCTCGCCCTGGATGAGCACGGTGCTGCGCTGGCTGGCCACCTCCTTGATGAGCTCGAAGATCTCGTGCATGCGCGGCGTCTTGCTGATGATGTCCTCGAAGGTGTTCTGCTTGGCCAGCTTCCGGCGCAGGTAGACGTTCTCGTTCTGCAGGCTCTTCAGCTTGATGACACGCTGCACGAACAGGGAGATCTCCTCCGGATTGCACGGCTTGACCATGTACTCCTGGGCGCCCTCCTTGATGGCGCTGATGGCCGTGTCCACCGTGGCGTAGGCCGTGACGATGACCACCGTGGCGTCCTCCTGGGACTTGCGGATCTCCAGCATGGTCTCGATGCCGTTGATGCCCGGCGGCATCTTCAGGTCGATGAAGTAGATGTCGTAGGGCACGGCCCGGGCCATCTCCACCGCCTCGCGCCCCGAGGCCGCCGTCTCCACCAGGTAGCCGTCCTCGCGCAGCCAGGCCGCCAGGCTCTCGCGCATGGACACCTCGTCATCCACCACCAGGATCTTCCACTTGCCGTTCATGACAGCTCCTCACCCGCGCCCTGTTGCCGGCGCAGGGTTTCCAGTTTGTCCTCCAGCCGAGCGGTGCAGTCCCGGCACATGGCCGCCTGCTTCCGGTCGATCTGGGCGATGTTGATGGACAGGGACATGGCGCAGCCCGGATCCGGACAGTGGATCAGGCCGAAGGTGTGTCCCAGTTCGTGCAATGTTTCCTTGCGCAGCCGCTGGACGAAGACCGCCGGCTGGGGCGGCAGGCCGTGGAACTCGGGGCGCAGCCGGGCCAGGGACAGGATGGCCGCCGACCCGTCCAGCTGGGCCTGGCCGAAGATGAACGTCAGCATGGGGATGAAGATGTCGAAATCCGTCACCACCAGCAGCCTGGTCATTTCGGCCGTCAGATGATCCAGCCCCGCCGCCAGCATCACCGTGCCGTCGTGCTGCGCGCGCTTCTCGCTGTAGGCCCCCGGCGGCACCGGCATGGCGGGCAGCCGGCTCACCCGGAAGGGCAGATGCATGGCGATGAAGTTCTCGATCTCGCACAGGTCCGCCTCCGCCACGTTCTGCACCGGCAGGACGCACAGTTGCATCACAGCTCCGGGCCCAGCTGCGGGTGGCTCTCGTTGGGCTCCATTTCCGGCCCGTTCAGGGGCAAGGTCACCAGGAAGGTGGTGCCCTCGCCCGCCTTGCTCTTCACGTCGATGCGCCCGCTGTGGGCCTCCACGATGCCGTACACCACGGCCAGACCCAGCCCCGTGCCCTTGCCCTCTTCCTTGGTGCTGAAGAAGGGGTCGTAGATCTTGGCCAGGTTCTCGGGGGAAATACCCACCCCCTTGTCCGACACCTCCAGCCGCACCTCGTCGGTCTCGGGCAGGTGCCGGGTGCGGACGGTGACCACGCCGGCCTCCATGGCCTCGGCCGCGTTCAGCACAAGGTTGGTCACGATCTGCTGCACCTGCGACCCGTCGCACAGCACCAGGGGCAGGTCATCGTCCAGGATGGTCTCGGCCCGCACCTCGCCCAGCTCCAGCCGGTGGTGCACCACCGAAAGGGTGCGCCGGATGATCTCGTTGAAGTCGTGGGACGCCCGCCGCGGCGCCGACTGGCGCGCGAACACCACCAGGTCGCGCACGATGTTCCCGCAGCGCGTGGTCTCGGTGACCACGTGGTCCAGGTAGTTGCGGAAATCGTCGATGCGGTCGGGGGGAATCTGGCCGTCCTTCAACAAGCGCTGCATGAGCTTGCTGAAGTTGATGACCCCCCCCAGGGGGTTGTTGATCTCGTGGGCCACCGAGGCCGACAGCTGCCCCAGCGAGGCCAGGCGCGCGCTCTGGAAGAGCTTCTGCTCCGTTTCCTTGAGCTGCTGGGTGCGCTCGTCCACCCGCCGTTCCAGGGTGTCGGTGAAGTCGCGGATCTGCTGGTTGGACACCCGCAGGCGGTCCTGCATGCTGCGGAACGAGGTGGCCAGCTCGCCCAGCTCGTCCTCGGCCTCGATCTCCAGGGGCGCCGTGATCTCGCCCGTGCCCACGGACTTGGTGGCCTCGATGAGCTTGGCCACCGGCTGTTGCACCACGCGGCGGGTGAACAGGATGACGAAGAAGGCCAGCAGGAAGACCGACACCGCCGACAGCAGCACCGAGCGGAAGCGCAGGTCGGCCATCTGGTGATCCACCCGCTCCAGGGGCATGATCACGTCGATCCCTCCAAGCACCTGCACCTGACGCGGGTGGGCGTGGCAGGCCGCGTTGCTGCACGAGGGCTCGTTGTAGATGGGGGTGAACATGCCCATGAAGCGGTGCCCGTCCGGCCCGCGGTAGATGCGGGTGCGCGCGGCCACCTCCACCGGTCCCCCCGCCTCGTCAGGGACATGGCATAGCCCGCAGCTGGCCACGCTGTGCTCGATGAGCCCACCCCGGGCCGACCCCGAGGCGAACATGACGCGGCCCGTCTTGTTGAGCACCCGCACCCGGTCGATGCTGCCCTGCTTGCCCACGTTGTCCATCATCTGGTAGACGCTCTCGCGGCGATCCTCGAGCATGGCGTGCCAGGTGGTGGAGACGATGGTCTGCGAGGCCAGTTCGCCACTCAGGATCATCTCGTTAAGCAGTTCGTTTTCCTGGGAATTGACGTTGAGGACAGCGAACGCCCCTTCCACCACGATGACCATGATGGTGATGTAGATGACCAGCTTGCGGGCGATTCCCTGGGGCATGACGGCTTCGCTCCGATCCGGAGGAAGGGCTGTGAGATATCGTTATTCCAGATTCAAAAGTACTAGCTGTTAAATGATTGTCAACCTGGGCAACAATAATCCGGATTCTCGCAAAAACCACGGCGTCCCGGCGGGGCCGCCAGGAAAAGGGCCGCCCCCGGGAGGGCGGCCCATCGTGAGGGAAAAACACGCTAAGAGGCGATCAGCGCATCAGCGTCACCCGGGTGGTGAACAGCTCGCCCTCGCCCTTCAGGCGCAGATGATACACGCCGCTGGGCAGGCTGCGGCCCGCCTCGTCGTCGCCCCGCCAGACCACCGTCTGCAGGCCGGCGTCCATCACCTCGCCCACCAGGGTGCGCACCCGGTGGCCGCGGGCATCGAAGGCCTCCAGGGTGACCTCCATGCGCCGGGGCAGGTCCAGCTTGATGTTCACCTGGGGATTGAAGGGGTTGGGCGCCGCGCTCATGACCAGACGGGCCGCCTGCCCCTCGAAGCTGGTCTGGTCCAGGGTCAGCTGGCCACCCTGGCCCAGGCGGGCCAGGCGGTAGATCACCGTCCCCTGGGGCGCGTCGGTGTCGATGAAGCGGAACACGGTGTGCCCCTCGGCCAGGCCGGCGGGCAGCAGTTCGTCGCCGTACCAGCGGCGCGTCACCTCGCCGTCCTGCAGGCGCTCCACCATCAGATCATCCACCGACACCACGCTGGTCTCCACCATCACCTGCACGCCGCCGGGCACCCGCAGGGCATCGATCCAGCCGGCCTCGGCGGGCACCTCCACCTCGGCCTCCAACAACCAGTGGGCAATGTACTCGGCGCCGTTGGCCGCATCGCCGTCGCGGTCGAAGGCCTGGCCGGCGTAGGCCAGGCGGGCGCGGGCGGCATTGGCCAACATCTCGTCCAGGCCGGCGCCCATGACCAGGGCCACCTGGTAGCGCAGGCTTTCGCCCGGGGCCAGGGTGGCGAAGGGCCCGCTGGACATGAGCACCCGGTAGTCGGCCGTCTGGCCGGGCAGGGCGTCGGGGTCGTGCTGATCACGGCTCATCAGATCGTAAGCCTCGGTATCGTTGGTGGGATCGCCGCCCATCTCGAAGGAAGCGTTCCCCGAGAAGCGCTGGTAGCTGAGCACGGCGGGAGCCGCGGGAGCCGCCAGCCCGGTGGAATCGGTGGTGTGGTCCAGCAGCACCCAGCCCACGTAGCCGGGCACGGGCTGGGCCGCGCCGTCGTACATGTAGGCCACCTGCACCGGCACCGACTGCCCCCCGGGCAGGTCCACGGTCTCGCTGGCGAAACCGGCCATGTCGTCGCCGGCCGCCCCCGCGTAGCTGCGGGGCCCGATGTCGTTATCCGAGAACATGCCCACGTACAGCTGCTCCAGCGTCACCACCCCGATGTTGGTGATGGTGAAGTCGTAGCCCACGAATTCGTTGTAGCCGGGCAGGGCCCACTGGATGGATTGCTGCACCACTTCCAGGTCCATGGGCGTGTGGTCGGGCATCTGCTCCACCGCCAAGCCCTCGTTGTCCCGGTAGGTGCACACGAAATGCTGATCGCCGTAGGCCGCGTAGTCCTCGTCCACCAGCCCGTCGCCGTCGTCGTCCAGGCCGTTGAGGATTTCCTCGTCCTCCAGGCCGTCGCCGTCGTCATCGGCGTCGGGGGCGGGATAGCGGGCGCCGCCCGCGGCCCCCAGGGCCGTGCGGTGGATGGTGTCCCCCGCGGCCTCGGAGGGGCGCCACTCGCTGGCCCAGCCGCCGGCGCTGACCAGCTCTTCGCCCAGCTTCACGCCGCCCACCCAAAGGCCCGCGGCCCACAGGTACTCGTCACCCGAGCCGGCGGGCCACATGCACGAGGGGGAATCGGCGAAGAGGGTCGATTGCACGGAATAGGCCGAGCCCAGCAGGCCCCAGTTGGTGACGTGATGCCACACCTGGCCCACGTCGTGGACGTAGCGGCCGTCCAGGGTCAGAGCCTTGTCCGGCAGTTCAATGCCGGGCTGGCTGGTCGTGGAAGTGGTCTTGCTGCTGGTTGCGCCGGCGGGGCCGGCCAGAAGAAGGCAGATGGTCAGACAGACGGATAGACAGATAATCGAGGAAATTTTCAAGATCCCCATGATCACCAAACCCTTCATGCCCCGGGATTGGTCCCCCTTGCGATAACATCACCATACCGCGAACCGGCGGGCCGGGCAAGTCCGGCCAGCCGGTGTAGCGCGGAAGACCATCCCGGAACGGCCTATTCCTGCAGGGTGAAACCCAGCCCGGGGCCCTCGGCCGGCAACAACCAGCCGTCCTTCAGGATCACCGCCCCGGCGGTGGGATCGTCCCGCAGGTCCAGGTGGCCGTCCAGGTCGGCGAAGTGCACGTTGCCGCTGGACAGGGCGAAGTGCAGCCCGGCGGCGATGCCCAGGGCCGCCTCGTCCAGGCAGCCCACCATGACCTCCAGCCCGGCGGCCCGCGACACGGCATCGATTTGGCGGCCCACCATCAATCCCCCCACCTTCATGAGCTTGACGTTGACCATGTCGGCCAGGTCCCTGCGGGCCAGGCGGAAGGCGTCGCGCAGGCTCTTCAGACTCTCGTCGGCCATCACCGGCAGGTGCGCCCCGGCCGTGACCTGTCCCAGCAAACCCGGTTCGCTGCTGGGGGTGGGCTGCTCCATCAGTTCCAGCCGCGCCGGCCGCACCGCCTCAACGAAGGCCAGACTCTGGGCCACGCTGTACCCCTGGTTGGCGTCGAAACGCAGGGCCACCTGCGGCCCCACCGCCTCGCGCACCTTCAAGACGCGGGCCACGTCCCCCGCCATGTGCAGGCCGCCCTTGATCTTCAGGCAGCGAAAGCCCTGGGCCAGGAAATCCCGGGCCCGCGCCACGGTCTCGTCCTCGGGCAGGATCCCGATGGTCACGCTGGTGCGGATGCGGGTGCGGAACCCGCCGAACAGGCGCCACAGGGGCAGCCCCGCCGCGTGGCCCACCAGATCCCACAGGGCCATGTCCACCGCCGCCCGGGCCGAGGGCTTGCCCTCCAGCAGATCCTTGAGCCGGTCCAGGACCGCGGCGGGCCGCAGGGGGTCCAGCCCCGTCAAGGCCTCGGCCACCGGCCCGCTCAGCAGGGCCAGGGTGTCCTCGGGGGTCTCTCCCGTCACCGGCAGATCGGGCGCCGCGCACCCGCTGCCCACCAGGGTGCCCGTGTCCAGGCGCAGCATGATGTTCACCGCGCTTTCCACCGTCTCGTAGGCGATGGTGTAGGGCTCGTCCAGGGGCATGGACACGGCCCATGCCCGCACCTTCTTGATCTTCATCTCAGTACCGCCGCTGGTGGATCTCCTCCAGACTCAGGCTCTTGAGGTCCTCCACCAGTTCAACCAGGTTGTTGATCATCACCGCCCACATGCGGCGGCCCTTCTCGGCCGAGGCTCGGGTGGGGTCGCCCATGACCCCGCTGTCGCTGATGCGCTCGGTGTAGGCGTTCCAGCTCACCGAGCGCTGGTTCGAGAAATCCAGGAACCTGCTGCTGAAGCCCGGCACCTCGGGGGCCGCCCGGTCCATGGCCACCAGGTGGGGCCGCAGGGCCAGGGTGGTGCTGGTCTCGATCTCGCCGGCGTGCACGTCGTTGGTGGTCTCGGCCATGGCGTCGATGTCGATGTCGCTGGTCTCGCCCGACTCCACGCAGGTGAAGATGTGGGCGTCCCGGTTGATCATCTGGGCCGCGAATTCCAGGGCCGGCCCATTGCCACCGTGCCCGTTGACGATGACCAGCTTGGTGGCCCCGTTGCGCGCCACCCCCAGGCCCACGTCGTGGATGAGCTGGGCCATGGTCTCGTTGCGCACGCTGATGGTCCCGGCGAAATCCTCGTGATGGTAGGAAACGCCGTAGGGCACCAGGGGCAGCACCAGGGGTTTGGGATGGCTGCAGGCCTCGGCCACCTGGTGGCACAGCCACTCGGCATCGAAGGCGTCCACGTCCAGGGGCAGATGGGGCCCGTGCTGTTCAAGGGCGCCCACCGGCAGCAGCACCACGTCCACTTCCTTGAAACGCTCGGCGGCCTGGGGCCAGGTCAGCTCGCCCAGCAGCCAGGTGCGCTGGCCGGGCGCCGCGTTCTGGGCCACGCCGCCCGCGGTCGGGGGGGCCGGCTTCTCGAAGGCCGAGGGCGCCACGAACTCGGGCAAGGCGAAGGGGTCGCAACGCAGCCACACCCGCCCGCTGCGCACCACCGCGCCCTGGGCGTGTTCCAGCATGATCTCCAGCAGGGGCCCGCGCAGGTCCGAGGGCACGGTGTTCAGGGGGGCGCGCTCCTTCTCGATGCGCAGCTGCAGCACCTCGTCGTGGGCCCGGGGCGTGGCGCTGTCCTCGGGCCAGCGGCCCAGACCGCGCAGCAGCAGGGCGGTGTGCTCGGCGCAGGCGCTCTCCTGGTGCACGCCCTCGGTGACCAGCATCTTCAGGCCGTGCTCAATCTGGGCGGGGTCGTAGCCGCACTGGCGCGGATCGGCCCCCAGGGCCGTCAGCATACCCACGATGCGGCGGCATTTCTCGCAGCGGCCGCAGGGCAGCACCCGGCCCGTCTCCTTGTCCTTGTGGGCCGCGTGGCAGGACACCTGGTGCCGCTGCAGCTGCGGGTAGCGTTCCACCAGGATCTTCAGGATCAGCAGCTCGGACAGGTGTCGCAGCACCGAGAACTGCTGCACACCCCAGCCCTTGCGGTGGAAGTAGCGGCTCAGGGCCAGGTCGAACCAGCGGCTCTGGTCGTACAGGCCATCGTAGTGAGGAATGCCCTGATGCCTGGCCCGTTCGCTGGTGTCGTACTCGTCGCCGATGATCAACCGGGTCACGCCGCGCTTGCGCAGCACCGGCAGCGAACCGAACAGGAACACCGCCACCGTCCACAGGCGCACGGGGTAGATATCGGCCCGTACCGAGGCGAAGTCGGGCCGGATGAAAGGCAGCTGCCGCAGCATCCAGGCGAAGACCCGGTCGCAGTTGGTCCACACCCGCGCCGTCAGGGGCTCGTTCTCCTCGAAGTCCCGGTACGAGTTCAGCGCCGTGAACCAGTGGCGCCCCGACTCGTTGACGAACACGGGATGCGCGCCCACCCCGGCCTCGCGCAACAGCCCGTAGCTCAGCAGGCTGTCCTTGCCGCCGCTGGACAGGACGGCGCAGTCGCGCCCGCCCGCCCCCCCATCGGCGGTGCCCCAGGCGGCGGCCGGTCCGGCTTCACCCTTCAGCTGGTCGGGAAAAACCAGCCGCGCCCGCAGGTAGTCGGCCAGCTTGTGGGGCTGCAGGGTGGCCGCCTCCCCCGTCAGGAAGGGGTTGGGCTGCAGGAACTTCTTCACGTAGATCTCGCGGGCCGTGTTCTGGGCCATGTCGGCCAGGAAACGGGCGTCCCGCTCGTCGAAGGGCCCGTGGAAGACCATCTCCCGGCAGAAAAGGCCGTAGTTCAGGGCCACCTGGGCCGTGATCATGGCGGCCAGGTTCTGGTGGGCCGGATCGGCCGGGTCGAACACATCCTCGTCCCAGGTGTAGGCCAGCTCGGTGGATTCCCTCTGCTCCCCGCGCACCACGGTGTAGGCCGCCGTGGCCCGGCGCTTCTCCAACTTGACCGGGCCCACCTCCAGGCGGTCCCACACCAGCAACGGGGCCAGGGAATCGGCGGCCGCAGCCGCCTTCTTGCCCTTGTTCATGACTTCCGTCCTCTACAGGCCGCGGCGCTTGTCGGCGGCGGCCAGATGGGGTTCCAGCACCTTCACCAGGGCCTCGGGTCCGTCGCGCAGGACGTCCACCGCGGGCAGGCCCGTCTCGGCGGTGATGGCCGCGCAGGCCGCGGCGATCTCCTCCGGCGCCATGTCCTCGTGGTTCACCGTCACGGCCACCACCGGGCGGCCCGAGATCAGCTCCACCGCCTGGATCTGGGTGGGCAGGTCGTGCAGGCGGTGCCCCGGGAAACCGTCGTATTCCAGGCGGCGCGGGGCGTGCTGCATGACCACCACGTCGGGCCGGCCGGCGGCCAGCAGTTCGAAACCGCCGGGATAGGCCGGGTTCATGAGGCTGCCCTGCCCCTCCAGGACCATCACGTCGGGCTGCAGTTCGTTCCAGCACGACCAGGCGGCGTGCTCTATCTCGCCCGCCACGAAGTCGTTGATCAGCGAATCCAGGATGATGCTGTGGCGGGCTCCCTGCAGCCAGGCGGTCTGGCCGGTGCCCACCAGCTCGGCCTTGCGGCCCAGGGCGCGGAAACCGTCCACCAGCAACCAGGCGGTGGTGCGCTTGCCCACGGCCGAGTCGGTGCCCAGCACCGCCACCTTCAGGGCGGCCACCTGGTCGATCTTGCTCTCGAAGAAGTGCAGATCTTCCCTGCCCGGCGTCTTGCGCACATCGCGGATGGCCACTCCGCGCGACGCGGCCAGGCCCGCCAGCTCGGGGTCGTCCCCCAGGAAGTCGTGCAGGCCGCTGTCCACGCGCAGGCCGGCCTTCAGGGCCCGCACCACCTCGGTCCGGGCCTCGGCGGGCAGGCGTCCCCCGTCCGGAGCCAGGCCCATGACGAAGTGGGTCAGCTCGCCGCCGCTGTTGAGGGCCAGCTCCAGGGCTTCCCCCAGGCTGGCCGCCAGGGGAATGCCGCAGGGCTTGCCGTCCAGCACCTGTCCCGCGTCCTGCCCGGCGAAACGCGCGTCGATGACCGCCGCCACGTCGTAACGCTCGCTGCGCCGCACCAGGCCGTGGGCCGTCTTGCCGTTGGTGGTGGTGAAGGCGCCCTGGCAGTAGACCACGGCCCGCCCTTCGGGCCAGCTGTTCATGGAGTCGTTCACGCTCAATTCCTTCCCGTGAGAATGGCCACGTAACGGTCGCCCGGAAGGGCTTCCTTCTGATGTCCCGCCAGCAGCACCAGCAACCCCGCGGTGGAGGCGGGCAGCACTTGCAGCCCCTCCTTTTCCCGCAGGACGCGGGCCTGGCTGAGCATGGCGCGGTCGCTGGCGTCGCCGGCCCAGCCGTCCGACTGGCGGATGGCCTGCAGGGCCAGGTCGCCGTCGATGCTGTGCCAGTTGATGAGCGGCTCGTTCACCACCGTCTCCCGGATCTTCTCGGGAGCCAGATCGCGGCAGTCGGGCAGGCCCTTGCGCCAGGCCAGCACGATGGGGTTCTTGCCGTGGCTGCTGCCGCACACGAAGCGGGGAATGCGCGAGGTCTTGCCCCTGCGGTACAAGCTCACGAAGCCGTGGTGAATGCCCGCCAGGGTGGTGCCGTTGCTGGCCGGCACCGCCACAACCGCCGGAGCATCCCGCAGCTCGTCGTAGATCTCGTAGGCGATCTCGCCGTAGGCCCGCAGCTGCAGCAGGGTGTTGGCCCCGCCGGGGTTGGCGTCGTACACCTCGTCCTGCTCGGCGCGCTCCCGCGACACCAGCACGGCGTTCTCGTAGTCTCCCGGCACCCGGATGATCTCGGCGCCCAGGTCCTCCATCTCGCGGGTGCGCGGGCTGTGGTAGCCGTCGGGCATGTAGACCAGGCTGCGCAGACCGCCGGCCGAGGCCGCCAGGGCCGTGGCCACGCCGTAGTTGCCGCAGGTGGCCACCGTCACGGCGTCGAAGCCGCGGCGCATGGCGTCCAGGGCCTGGGCGAAGGCGATGCGGTCCTTCTGGGTGCCCGTGGGGTTGCCCCCCTCGAACTTCAGGAACAGCTGCCGCATGCCCACCGCCCGTTCCAGGTTCCGGGCGCGGTACAGGGTGGTGTCTCCCACCTCGCACTCCAGCAGGTCCTCGTAGGCCGCCAGGCGCTCCTCGCGGGGCAGGGTGGGATCCGAAGCCACCGCCTGCTGGGCGGCGAAGTCGGCGGGGAATTCCGTCAGGGCGGGGGTGACTCCGTCCAGCAGCAGGAAGCCGTGGCCCTTGGTCTCGGAGCCATTATCCTGCGGGCTCTTTTCCTCAGGCGGGGTGTGCCGGCGGTCATTCATGGCCTGCCCCCCCGGGGCCGGCCCATGGGCCCGTCGGTCGGAGGCCGGCCTGATGACGGGCAACAAAAAAGGCGGGAATTGCTTCCGCCTCGGCAAGGTGATGGGGAATGGGGCCGGACCCGGAAGGAGGCTCCTCGCCCGCCTCCAGTCCCGTGAGGTTCAACCACCCGCGCCGGATGGCTGGAACGTCGTCGCAACGATACACCCTGGGCCTCCTTCCGAGGCAAGGTGTGAGGGCAGGGCGCCTCCGTGGCTCATGACGAAGGAGGGTCCCATGTGGCGCGATAAGGTACTCCCGCGGCCCGCTTTGTCAACCGCCATTTCAAGCCCGCCGACGAAAATTTCTTCGCCCCGGAAACGGAAGCCGCCCCCCGATGGGAGCGGCTTCCTGCGTTGACCCGGAGGCAAGTTCGGAATCAACGATGGGCGATGGGATCGGGGTTGCCGTCGGGGTCGCCATTGATGGTCCCGTCCATGCTCAGGCTGCCGCCGGTGGACAGCAGCAGGCCGCACACGTGGGGCGAGGCCATGCTGGTTCCGCTCATGGTGGCCACGCCGCCGCCGGGGGCCAGGGACAGGATGTTGTAACCGGGGGCGTTGTAGTCCACCGGGGGGTTGCCGTAGTTGCTGAAGGAGGCCCAGTTGTCGTTGATGTCGCCGGCGGACACGGTGTAGATGTAGGTGCCGTTGGCCCGCGCAGGAGAGCTGCTGTTGGCGTCTGTGGACTCGTTGCCGGCGGCCAGGGCGAAGTGGATGCCGCCGTTGGAGGCGTTGACCACGGCCTCGTCCAGCAATTCGTAGATGGGTCCGCCCAGGCTCATGTTGGCCACGTCGCCGGCGCTGCCGTTGGCGGCCACGAAGTCCACACCGGCCAGCACGCCGGTCATGCTGCCGCTGCCCCGGCGGTCCAGCACCTTGACGGGAATGACGGTGGCGCCGGCGGCCACGCCCACCACGTCGATGTCGTTGTCGATGGCGGCCACGGTGCCGGCCACGTGGGTGCCGTGCCCGTTGTCGTCATCGGGGCTCACGGCGGGGTCGATGAAGTTGTAACCGCGGGAAGCGTCAACGTTCAGGTCGGGGTGGTCCAGATCGATGCCGCTGTCGATGATCCAGGCCACGTTGTTGCCCGAGTAGTTCACGGCGCCACCCACGCGGGTGATTCCCCAGGGCATGGTCTCGGCCACGGGGCCGCCGCCGGAGGGCGGGCCGCCACGGCAGATGCTGACGTACTGATCGGGTTCGATGCGGGCCACGCGCTCGTCGGTGGCCAGCTGGGCCGCCTGCACCGGGCTCAGGTGAGCCGAGAAACCGGACAGGGCCTTGCTATAAACGTGGGGCACGGCGGCGTTGCCGACGCCGTTGGCCGTCAGGACGTCCTGAGCCATGCCGCGCATGACACCCTGGGACCCGGCGTAGTCGAGGCTCTTGTCCGACACACCGTCCTTCAGGATCACCACATAATGGCCGGGAATGGCCGTGCCGGGCATGGCCTTGTCCGTGGATGTCTGGTCGGGGGTGGTGGTGGTTTCGCTGCAGCCGACGAACAGCAGCATGAGGGCGGACAGGAGGGCGAGAGCGAACAAAACCTTCTTCATGTTCTTCTCCTTATGCAGGTGGTTCACCCTCCACCGCGCCAGGACTTTCCCACACCCCGGCCAACCTGTCAATAGAACAAATTCAATCCTTTTTGTATTAAGCACCACCAACCCACCGCCAACCCCAATAAGTCGAGGCTTGCGGCCAATTGCCTGCAAAAACAACAGCTTGGTTCGGAAAAAGAACAATCAACGAGACCGGACCGGCCAACCCTGCCGCAGCCACCCGCCCTGACAGGCATCCCCGCCATCGGACCATAATTCAAATACATATTAGTCTGATGGGATATGTCTCGGCCGTGGTTGCCCCCCCCTCGATAGCCCCCTTCTCCTCCCTGAATTTGAAAATCAACCTTGCTCTTCAGTTGCATAGTTGACATACAGTAAAACTCTATGATAAAACTCCAGAATTCCTAAGATCCCACAAAGACTGAACTTAGAAAAACCGAGGAGCACACCGAGCCGTAACATCACGTAAAACCGCCCGTTTAAGGAGGATTTAAATGAGTCAATCCACTGCCTACTGGAAGGCGAACATTCAACTGGTCATCGGGTGTATCGTCGTCTGGTTTGTCGTGTCGTTCGGGTTCGGCATCCTGCTGGTCGATCCCCTGAACAGCATCCGCCTGGGTGGTTACAAGCTGGGGTTCTGGTTCGCCCAGCAAGGATCCATCTACACCTTCGTCGCCCTGATCTTCTTCTACGCCTACCGCATGAATATCATCGACAAGAAGTTCAACGTTCATGAGGAATAGGCCCGCCACCACGGCAACGGAAGAGAAGGGGAGGTTACAATGGATCTGAAAACAATGACCTATATCGTGGTGGGCATCACGTTCGCCATCTACATCTTCATCGCCATTCGCGCCCGGGCCGGCAGCACCGCCGAGTTCTACGTGGCCAGCAAGGGCGTGCACCCCGTGCTCAACGGCATGGCCACCGGGGCCGACTGGATGAGCGCCGCCTCGTTCATCTCCATGGCCGGCCTCATCGCCTTCAAGGGCTTCGACGCCTCGGTCTACCTCATGGGCTGGACCGGCGGCTACGTGCTGCTGGCCATGTTGCTGGCGCCCTACCTGCGCAAGTACGGCAAGTTCACCGTGCCCCAGTTCATCGGCGACCGTTTCTACAGCAAGAACGCGCGGCTGGTGGCCATCATCTGCCTCATCACGGCATCGCTGACCTACGTCATCGGCCAGATGAAGGGCGTGGGTGTGGCCTTCTCGCGCTTCCTGGAAGTGGACTTCAACACCGGCGTCATCGTGGGCATGGTCATCGTGTTCATCTACGCCGTGCTCGGCGGCATGAAGGGCATCACCTACACCCAGATCGCCCAGTACTGCGTGCTGATCTTCGCCTACACCGTTCCCGCCATCTTCATCTCCATGCAGCTGACCGGCAATCCCATCCCCCAGCTGGGCCTGGGCGGGAACCTGGAAAGCGGGGTGGCCCTTCTCGACAAGCTGGATCAGATATGCGTGGATCTGGGCTTCTCGGCCTACACCACGCAAAAGGGCTCCACCATCGACATGTTCCTGCTGACCATGAGCCTCATGATCGGCACGGCGGGGCTGCCCCATGTCATCACCCGCTTCTTCACCGTGCCCAAGGTGCGCGATGCCCGCTCCAGCGCCGGCTGGGCCCTGGTGTTCATCGCCATCCTGTACACCACGGCTCCCGCGGTGGGCGCCATGGCGCGGCTGAACCTGATGCAGACCATCCAGCCCGGCGGAGTGGGCCAGGTGGACGGCAATCTGGAATACGCCAAGGCTCCGGCCTGGTTCAGCAACTGGGAAAAGACCGGCTTGCTGAAGTGGGAGGACAAGAACAAAGACGGCCGCATCCAGTACTACGGCCCCGGCCTGGAAGACAAGGCCGCCGGCTTCGGCTGGACGGGCAACGAGATGACCAAGGTGGACCGGGACATCATGGTGCTGGCCAACCCCGAGATCGCCAAGCTGCCCAACTGGGTCATCGCCCTGGTGGCGGCCGGTGGTATCGCGGCGGCCCTGTCCACGGCGGCGGGTCTGCTGCTGGCCATCAGTTCGGCCATCAGCCATGACCTTCTCAAGGGCATCCTGACACCCGAGATGTCGGACAAGAACGAGCTGCTGGCCGGGCGTATCGCCATGGCGGTGGCCATCGTCGTGGCCGGTATCATGGGCATGCATCCACCGGGCTTCGCGGCCCAGGTTGTGGCCCTGGCCTTCGGCCTGGCCGCTTCCTCCATCTTCCCGGCCCTGATGTTGGGCATCTTCAACCGGCGGATGAACAACAGCGGGGCCATCGCCGGCATGTTGACCGGCCTGTTGACCACCCTGGTCTACATCTTCTGGTTCAAGGGCTGGTTCTTCATCGAGGGCACCGCCATGGCCCCGGACGACTCGGCCCACTGGCTGCTGGGCATCAGCCCGGGCAGCTTCGGCGCCGTGGGCGCGGTGCTGAACTTCGCGGTGGCTTACGTGGTCAGCAAGATGACCGCTCCGCCCCCGGAGCACATCGCCGCCATGGTGGACGATATCCGCGTGCCGGCCGGTTCGGGTGGGCCCAGCGGAGGGCACTAGGAGGTCAAAGGGCGACGGTTTATTCCATCGCCTTAATCCGGAACCGTGATAAGACAAGGCGTCTCCCCTGCGGGGGGCGCCTTGCATTTTATTGCGACTTGAAAGACGACTTCCCCCGGGGGAAGATCACGGAACACCCCCTGGCACCGTCAACTGGAGAGGAAAAAATGAGCCATGCCATCGAGGACCAGATCATCGCCGTGGAAGAACGGCTGAAGATCGCCATGCTCCACTCATCCGTCGAGGACCTACACGAACTTCTGGCCGATGACCTGCTTTTCACCAGCCACCTGGGCGTGGTGACGACCAAGGAAGCGGATATCGAGGCACACGCCTCGGGCGCCGTGAAGATCCACAGCCTGGAATTCACGGACCGGCGGATCAGGCTGCTGGGCAACGCTGCCGTGGTGCTGGTGCGGGTGAAGATCGCCGGCGAATTCATGGGCCAGGCGGCCTCGGGGACTTTCCAGTTCACCAGGGTGTGGCAGGACAGCAAAGCCGGCTGGCAGGTACGAGTGGCCCACTCCTGTCTGGTGACCTGATCCGGAGCTGCCGGCCCGTCCCGCCGGCGGGACATTGCCGACCTCGAGGTCCTGTTTCCCGTATTGATCCTGAATTGGTCCTGAAGATTGATCCTGACATCCATTCTCCCGACCACCCCTGGGCAAGCTTGCCGCCCCTGTGATACCATGGCCGTGAACCCGAGCCGAAGGAATTCGCCATGGCCCACCGCACCGTCAAATCCGGTTACAGCGACCTGGTCACCCGCCTGAACAAGCTGCCCCAGGGCGCGCCCCCCTCCGAGCACCTGAACCGGATCCTCAAGATCCTCATGGACGAGAACGAGGCCGCCCTCCTGGCCCAGCTTCCCATCAAACCCTTCACCGCGCGCAAGGCCGCCCGGGTGTGGAAGCTGCCCGAGGCCGAGGCCCGCCACATCCTGGAGCGCCTGGCCGGCCGCGCCCTGCTGGTGGACGTGGAGCGCCGCGGCCAGTCGATTTACGTGCTGCCGCCTCCCATGGCCGGCTTCTTCGAGTTCTCCCTCATGCGAACCCGCGGCGACATCGACCAGAAGGCCCTGGCCGAGCTGTTCTACCAGTACCTGAACGTGGAAGAGGACTTCGTGCGCGCCCTTTTCGCCGAGGGCGAGACCCAGCTGGGCCGGGTGTTCGTGCAGGAACCCATGCTGCCCGATCTATCCCCCGACGCCGGTGCCCACGTGCTGGACTACGAACGGGCCAGTGAGGTCATCCGCACCGCCACTCACCTGGGGGTGGGCATGTGCTATTGCCGCCACAAGAAGGAACACCTGGGCCAGGCCTGCGACGCCCCCATGGACATCTGCATGACCTTCAACAGCTCGGCCGAATCCCTGGTCAAGCACGGCCACGCCCGCGCCGTGGACCAGGCCGAGATGCTGGACCTGCTGGACCAGGCCCACGAACACGGGCTGGTGCAATTCGGCGAGAACGTGCAGCAGCGGGTGAACTTCATCTGCAACTGCTGCGGCTGCTGCTGCGAGGCGCTGCTGGCCCAGAAGCGCTTCGCCCACATGGAACCGGTGCACACCAGCAACTGGGAACCCGCCGTGGACGCCGAGGCCTGCAACGGTTGCGGCAAGTGCGTCAAGGCCTGCCCCGTGGAGGCCATGGCCCTGGTCTCGGCCAACGATCCGCAAAAACCCGGTCGCATGGCCGCCAAGCTGGACCCCACCATGTGCCTGGGCTGCGGCGTGTGCGTGCGGGAATGCTCCCGGGACGCCCTGAAGCTGGAGCCGCGGGCCGCCCGGGTCATCACCCCGGTGAACAACGCCCAGCGTTACGTGGCCATGGCCATCGAGCGGGGCGGCCTGGAGAACCTGATTTTCGACAACCAGGTCATGTTCAGTCACCGGGCCATGGCCACCCTGCTGGGGGCCTTCTTCAAGTTGCCGCCGGTCAAGCGGCTCATGGGCAGCAGGCAGGTGAAGTCGCGCTTCCTGGAAGCGGTGGCCCGCCTGGAGAAGGAAGGGGCCACCTGATGGCCCCCGAAACCCAGGACCAATCCCCAAGGAATTCATCATGCGATTGATCTCCCTGATCCTGTGGATCGCCCTTTGCCTGGCCACCGGCGGCGTGGGGGCCCAGTTCCTGCCCGGCCAGTGGTACGCCGAACTGGCCAAGCCCAGCTGGAACCCGCCCGACAGCGTCTTCGCCCCGGTGTGGACCACCTTGTACGTGCTCATGGGAACCGCCGCATGGCTGGTATGGAAGCGGGCCGGGCTGGCGGGGGCCCGCGGCGTGCTGGCCCTCTTCATCGCCCATCTGGGCCTGAACTCCCTGTGGTCCTACCTGTTCTTCGGAGTGCAGCAGCCCAGCTGGGCCCTGGTCGAGCTGGTGGTTCTGTGGGCGGTCATCCTGATCCTGACGGTGGGCTTCTGGCGCGTGACCCGGCCGGCGGGCATCCTGCTGATGCCCTACCTGGCCTGGGTCAGCTTCGCCGGCGTTCTCAATTTCCAGTTGTGGTCGCTGAATTCCTGAGAAGGTCCGGCAGGCAGGCGAACAGGGTGCCCTGCATGGTCCCCACGTAAAGCAGATCATCGCCAGCCCCGAAGCTGCGCACCCGCCCCTTCAACGCCATCTCCAGTCCCGGCTCACCCGTGTCCTCGTGGAAACCCAGCACGGTGCCGTCCTGCTTGCCCACCAGGACCAGCCCCTGCCACACCATGGGCCGGGGAGTGGTGAATCGGGGAGCCCCGGGCCGGGTCCACAGGATGGCCGAAAGATCCCTGGCCACGGCCACCAGGTCACCCCGCCCCACCATGATGAAGGTTCGTTCCCCCGCCACCAGCGGCTGCCCCATGGGCGTTTTTTCCAGGTGGATGCGGGACAGCAGGCGCCCCTCGTCCAGGGAAACGCGCACCACATCCTGGCTGGCCAGGCCCACGAAGGCGTCATTGCCGTCGATGGCCACCGCCGACGTGAAGGCGCTGCCCGAATCCCAGGTCCAGCGCACCGAGCCATCATGGCCGTCCACCGCATACAGTATGCCGTCCACGCCCCCGACCACCACCACATCACCGGTGGCCGCCGGGGAGCAGTCGTACTTGAAACGGTACTCATAGTCCAGCGGGGGCAGACTCCAGGCGCGCTCGCCGCTGGCCATGTCCAGCCCCAGCAGGTCACCGTTCCAGCGCCGGCCGATGATGTTTCCACCCACGTGAATCAGGTCCGTTTCCAGGGCCGAACCCGGGCTCTTCCAGATCAGTTCGCCCGAACCCAGATCGAAGGCGTAATTGTGGGAACGGCTGCTGCGGTCACAGCCGGTATAGACCACATTTCCCACCACCACAGGATCCCCGTGGAACTGGGCCGCTGTGCCGTCTTGTGAAGTGTCGTATCGCCAGACCTCGGTGCCGTCCGCGGGGTCCAGGGCCAGGAACAACCCGGCGCAGGACCCCAGCAGCAGTCTTTCGCCCACGACCGTGGGCCGCGTGTAGAATCAGCCCCCTGAATCGAAGCTCCACACCACAGGATCTTCCTGGGCCTGCACCCCGGTGTTGACGGCCAGGATCATCCCCAGCCCAAGGAGCAACGCACCGACCCCGGGTCGGAGGGACGAAAACAGCCTTGTCCCCTTCATGAAATCCCTCCTTTGAAAGATGGTCGCCAGCCCAGTTCCCCTCTTGCCTGATTCTTGACCTAACCCACCCCCTGCACCTGGAAGTGACGGCCCGCCACCCCCTGCAGCTCGCCGATGGCCTGGAAGGCGTCCTTCAGGTGGCGGTGCTCCAGGCTGGTCAGCTCATCCAGGCGGATGCTGTTGCCGGGCCGGTCTCCCGCCTTCAGGGCGGCCAGCTGCTGCCCCAGGCGAAGCTGCAGCAGAAAGCGGTACGTCTCCACCGCATCCCGCCCCTGGCTCTCGTCCAGCAGCCCCGCCGCCATGGCCGCCTCGAAACGCTCGCGGGTGGTGCGCGCGCGGGAGCTCGCCTCCAGGCCGTAAACCCGGCCCATGCTCACCAGGGGCGCCAGGCCCCCGGTCTTCAGATCCACCAGCCCGTCCTGGTTACGGATGCGCCGGAACATGCCCATGGGCGCCCGGAAGTTGAGGGCCGCCCCGGCCAGCCGGGCCTGGAATAGGCGATGTCCCCCGGCTCCGGCAATGATGGCGTCCAGCCCCGCGGTGGAAAGCCCCCCCGCCACGTTGCGATAGTCGAAGAAGATGGCCGACACCATGAGGTTCTCGCCGGTGGGCGTGTCGATCCAGCCGCGCACCGTCTGCTCCCACCAGGCCAGGGGCCGGCACCAGTTGGTGGCCATGTAGCCGCCAGGGCACTCGGGAAAACCGGCCGCCTGAAGATCGGCCACCACCCGGGCCGCCAGCTGGGCAAAGTACCGCGCGGCCTCGGGGGTGTCCTCGGCGTAGGCCAGGGCATTGTCCTGGTCGGTGATCAGCGCCTGCTCCATGCGCCCTTCCGACCCGAACACCAGCCAGGCGTAGGGACACGGCGGCTCCCCCAGATCCCGCTCGGCCAGGTCCAGCAGCCGCCGCAACAGGGCGTCGTTCATGCTGGCGGTGATGCGCCCGATCTGGGCCACCTTCAGGCCGCCGAAGAACAGCCGCTCCACCATGCCCGCCAGATCGCCCGCGTACGAGCCCAGCGCCTCGCGGCTCTGCAGATTCTCCAGCTGGCGCATCATGAACAGGGGGTTGCGGGTCTGGTGCCGCAGCAGGTCGGTGGCCGAGACCAGCCCGGCCAGCCGGCCGTCGCGGGTCACCGGCAGGTGGTGGATGCGGTTCTCCAGCATGAACAGCAGGGCCGCGTGCACCGGGGTGTCGGCGGGCAGGGTCTTGACCGGCCTGGTGGCCACGGCGTCCACCAGGGTGTCGGGCCCGCGCCCCTCGGCCAGCACCTTCACCTGGAAATCGTGATCGGTGATGATCCCCGTCGATTCCCCCGTGACCAGCACCACATCCTGGCGCGCGTCCCGCATGGCCACCGCCGCCTGGCCCACGGTGGCGGTGCCGGCGATGGTCACGGGCTCGGCCAGCCCCAGCTCGCCCAGGGCCGCCGACAGCTCGCCCCCCATGCCCTTCACCGCGGTGGTGGTCACCTGGCGCAGGCGATCGCCCAGATCCTTCAGGAAGTACTCGGCAAAGCGTCGGTTGCCCAGCAACCCCTGGAAGACGGGGGCCGGAATGCGGCACACGGTGGAGGCCGCCCGGGCCTCGGCGTGGAAGGCCGGTGGCGTGCCGCCGATGAGTGAGGGGTAGCCGAAGCAATCCCCCGGTTCCAGGATCTTGACCACCTGGCCGTCCCGCAGCAGGTCCACCTCGCCCTGGAGCAGAACATAAAGAAAAGTGCTAGGAGCCCCACCCTGCACCAGGATGCGCGCCCCGGCGGGATGGTCGGCCGTGTTGGCCGCCCCGGCCAGATCCTGCAGCTCGGTCTCGCTCAGATGGTGAAAGGGGTGCTGGGTGCGCAGGAATTCCAGATGATGACAGCTCATGCCGCGCCCTCTCCCCGGCTGCTGGCGATGCGCCCCAGGATCATGCCCCCCACCAGGCCGTAGACCAGGCCGCCCAGCCCGGCGGCCGCCAGGTAAGCGGGCACCATGGCGATGGACAGCCCCGTCAGGACCAGCCCCGTGGACACCCCCACCACCGCCAGGATGATCATGCCCGCCTTGAGGAAGCCGGCGCGAGCCACGGCCCAGCCTCCCACGGCCCAGATCAGGGCGCAGGGGGCCAGGTGGCGCTGCAGGGCCATGGCGGCGTAATCGGGATGACCGGCCCCGCCGAACTGCAGGGCCACGGGCAGCACGCTCAGGCAGAAGCTGGCGCCGGCCAGGGCACCCAGGAAGGTGCAAATTAGCTGCCGGACAATGGGATGGCGCACGATCAATCCTCCAGGGGTGGGTCCGTCCAGACCGGATTGTACCAAAACCTGCCCCGGCCGTCCCCGCAGGATTGTGCTGACGGGCACATCAAAACCCTACTTAATTTGTATGGTTTGTGAAGATATTTTCTCATTTTTGTCACAAAAGAATCCCTTAATTTTGTACAATCTTGTCCTGTTTGAGGTTCTGAGATTCAATTTCATAAACGGTCAGCCATTGTAACCGTCCCGGTCGCCCCCAACGACGAGGAGAAACCCGTGACTCGCCGCATCCCCTTGCCCGCTCTGCTCACCCTGGGTCTCTTGCTGTTGGCCGGCAGTTCCCAGGCCCGCAACCCCTACAAGCGCGCCTTCTTCAGCTACTACCCCAGCGCCGACAACACCCAGCTGACCGACCTGCCCAGCAACAGCGGCCACTGCGGCGTGTGCCACTTCGACTTCGACGGCAGCGCCACCCGCAACGCCTACGGCCTGGGCATCGAAACGCGGCTGGCCCAGGGCCTGTCCATCGAGGAGGCCATCGCCGAACTGGACGGCCTGGACCCGGACAACGACGGCTTCACAACGGCCCAGGAAATCGACGCCTCCGGGTATTATTCCAATACCCCCACCTTCCCGGGCCTGGCCCTGGGCAACTACACCAGTTCGGTCAACGTGGATCTGGCCGACCTGGAGCCCTATCTGACGCCCACCGGAGCCACCGACGAGATCGACCCGGTGGTCACCGTCCTCACCCCGGCCGGCGGCGAGGCCTACGAGCCCAACACCACCAACACCGTCAGCTGGACGGCCACCGACGACTCGGGCATCGCCCACATCAACCTGTACCTGAGCGACGACGGCGGCGACCACTGGCGCCAGCTGGCCCGGGCCCTGCCCCCCACTGGCAGCCATGACCTGTTCATTCCCAACCTGCCCGGCAGCAACAACACCCTGAAGGTCGAGGCCTACGACAACGCCGGCAACGAGGGTGAAGCCGTCAGCGCCGGAACCTTCACCATCAACGCCGTGACCACGGGCATCGTCCCCACCAGCCTGCGCGACTTCGACATGCCGGGCACCCAGCCATTCGAGGCCAGCGTCATGGAGGATCCCAGCATCACCTGCATCGCCTGCCACGGCGACTACGACCCCGACGCCGAACCCTACCACGGCTGGCAGGGCAGCATGATGGGCCAGGCCATGCGCGATCCCGTCTACCTGGCCACCCTGGCCGTGGCCAACGAGGCGGCCCCCGGCTCGGGCGACCTGTGCCTTCGCTGCCACACCCCCGGCGGCTGGAGCGAGGGCCGCAGCTTCGACACCACCGGCGGCATGATGAACGCCAAGGACTTCCAGGGCGTGCAGTGCGACTTCTGCCACCGCCAGGTGGACGTGCACTACCAGGAGGGCGTCAGCCCAGCTACCGACGCCGAGATCCTGGCCGAGCTGGAATCGGTGCCCGGCAGCAACGCCAACGGGCAGTTCGTCATCGACGGCGGTCCCGCCAAGCGCGGCCCCTACGCCGACGCGGTGGCCAACCACCAGACCATCGCCAGCGACTTCACCCTTTCGGCCAATCTGTGCGGCACCTGCCACGACGTGAGCAACCCCGCCTTCATCGCCGGCAGCGAGCCCGGCCTGTACGAGGTGGACCCCCTGAACCAGGCCCACCCCACCGCCGACACCCGCGACATGTTCCCGGTGGAGCGCACCTTCAGCGAGTGGTCCGTCAGCGAGTACGCCACCAGCGGCGGCGTGTACCAGCCCCAGTTCGCCGGCAACAAGCCCGACGGCATGGTGGCCACCTGCCAGGACTGCCACATGGCCGACGTCCTGGGCTCGGGCTGCACCGAGGCCGCCGCGCCCACCCGCTCGGACCTGGGCTTCCACGATCTGACGGGGGGCAACACCTTCGTGCCCGACATCCTGCCCATCTTCTATCCCGACGAGGTGGATCCCATCCAGCTGTGGTCCGGCAAGGTGCGGGCCCAGTCCATGCTCAGCCTGGCGGCCACCATGGAGCTGACCAGCATGGTGGTGGACGGCCACCTGGGCCTGAACGTGCGCCTGTACAACGAGACCGGCCACAAGCTGCCTTCGGGCTATCCCGAGGGGCGCCGCGCCTGGATCAACGTGCAGGCCTTCGACGGCGGCGGCGAACTGGTGTACGAGTCGGGCGCCTATGACGGCGACACCGGCATCCTGGAAGACGACGCGGACGCCAAGATCTACCACATCGAACCGGGCATCTCCTCGCGCCTGTCTCCGGTGCTGGGTCTGCCCGCCGGGCCCTCGTTCCACTTCGCCCTCAACGACACGGTCTACCTGGACAACCGCATTCCGCCCCGCGGCTTCACCAACGCGGCCTTCACCGAGGTGCAGTCGCCCCCCGTGGGCTACAGCTACGAGGACGGCCAGTACTGGGACGACACGGTCTACGTCCTGCCCGGCACGGCGCGCTTCGTCGAGGTGACGTTCTACTACCAGAGCATCAGCAAGGAGTACATCGAGTTCCTGCGGGACAACAACACCGTGAACACCATGGGCCAGCAGCTGTACGACGCCTGGAACACCACGGGCAAGAGCACCCCCGAGCCCATGTGCCAGGCCATCCTGGATCTGGACGTGTCCGGGGTCGATGAAGGCGCGGTCATTCCCCACGCCCTGACCCTGGCCCAGAACTACCCCAACCCCTTCAACCCCCAGACCTGGATCGACTTCAGTCTGGCCAAGGCGGGGCCCGTCAGCCTGAACATCTATGACGGACGGGGACACCTGGTGCGCAGCCTGGTCAACGAGAACCTGGACGAAGGGCCACACCAGATTCGCTGGGACGGCAACGACGACGCCGGCCAGGCCGCGGCCTCGGGCGTGTACCATTACGTGTTGAAGACCCACGAGAAGAAGCTGGCTCGCAAGATGACCCTGCTGCGCTGATCGGGGGATTCAGACGGAGGGAACCGGCGCCGGCCCGCCCAGGATCCTGGGCGGGCCGGAACGTTTTATCCCTGCAAAAGTGGTGCGGGCGTTTGTTGATCAACGTGATTTCCGTGTTTTGTTGCCCCCACAACAAACACCTGGGCCCATGGGAATCCCCCTCTATCCCTGAAAGGGCGGCATTGGGGCCTCGAAGAGCCCCATTGTTGGTAGGGCAACAAAATCCCGGATTTCGAACCTGCACATCCGCGCCCGATTATTCCGAGTTCCGTATAAACCCGCCCCCCACCAACACCAGCACACTCACCGCCAGCCCGGGAAAGATGGGCTCCACCCCCAGCCACGGCGCCTGCCCGGTGGCCCAACCCGCCGCCAGCCAGCCCAGGCTGGCCGCCCCGGCCCCCACCATGGCCGCCAGCACCCGCCCGCCGGGCACGGCCCGCCGCCCGTGGGCCAGCAGCAGCGGCAGCAACAGCACCGGCGTGCCCACGCTGCCCAGGGTCTTCCACAGCTCGATCACCGAACCCGACAGCAAGGCCAGCGCCACCGCCAGCGCCGCCGTGGCCAGCAGGCTCCAGCGGATGAGACCCAGGTTGCGCTGCTCGTCGAAGCTTTCGTGGGCGCCGCCTTGACCACCGTCGGGATTGCCGTCCTGGCCTCCGCCCCCCGTCAACCCCCGCAGACGCCCGATGACATCCCGCCCCAGGGTCACGGCGCAGATGAAGGCGTAGCTGTCCACCGTGCTCATGATGGTGGCCAGCAGCCCCACCGTGAACACCCCCTGCCAGAAACCCGGCAACACCGCATGCGCGAGGGCGGGAAAGGCCTGCACCGGATCGGCCAGACCCGGCAGGGCCGCCCGGGCGTACAGGCCGGCGGTGGTGGTCAGGAAATCGAAGACGATCCAAAGCCCGATGGCCGCGGCGATGCCCCCCCGCGCCGTGGCCTCGGTGCGCGCCGCGTAGCAGCGCTGGTAAAAACTGGGCTCCACCAGGGTGGCCATGGCGATGAAGTACCACACGGCGATGGCCTGCACCCCCAGTCCACCGTCCCAGCGCAGGTGCCCCTCCGGAAGATTCGCCCGCAGCCAATCCCAGCCACCATAGGTTTTCACGCACACGGGCACCAGCACCAGGAAGGCCAGGAACATGAGGAAGAACTGCACCACGTCGGTGGCCACCACCGCCCGCAGCCCCCCCCGGAACACGTACCCCACCGACAGCGCCGTGCCCAGGCACACGCCCAGCCACAGGGGCCAGCCGGTGGCGAAGTTCACCAGCACCCCCAGCATCAGCACGTAGGCCGCCGGGGCCGTCATGACGAAAAGCACCACCGCCCCGGTCACCGCCGGGCCCCGGCCGAAACGCCGCTCCAGCAGGTCGGGCACCGTCAGCACCTGGCTGCGCCGGGCCTTGCCGGCCAGAAACAGGGCGAACACCCCGGCGAACAGGTAGTAGGGCACCCCGAACACCAGCCAGTTGCTCACCCCGTGGGACCAGGTGTACTCGCCCACGCCCAGGATGCCCCCGTACCAGGTGGTCACCAGGCTGGCGGTGAAGGCGGGAAGGGTGAGGCGGCGGCCGGCCACGATGTAGTCGGCCGCCCCGTCGCTGCGGGAGCGCAGCAGGCGCAGAACCACGAAAAGGAGAAACGCCACGTAGGCCAGCTGGGCCAGGACGGGCATGGGCTAGTCCCTGTCCACCGACACCAGCAGGGACCCCTGCCCCACGCTGATCAGCAGGGGCGAGACGGCCACGGTGTTGCTCACGGTGGCGGGCCCGCCGGCGCTCAGATTCTCGCCCAGCAGGGGAAACTCGGCCCCCTCCAGGGTCACCTTCCGCACCGGGCCCAGCACGGGCAGCAGGCTGAACACCGTGCCCACGGGCAGGCGCCAGCTCAGGTGGGCGCCCGGCCCCACGCGCACCACGTCGGCCACGGGCCCGGCCAGGCACAGGCGCATCTGGTCGGCGAAGCGCTCCAGCAGGGTGCAGTTGTACAGGGTGTGGTCCAGGCGCCAGCCGGTGGCCCCCATGAGCACCACTTCCTCCACCCCCTGCTCGGCGGCGAAGATCAGGGCCTTCTCGCTGTCGGTGGTGTAGGGATCCTCGACCCGCAGGAATCGCGTGCCCATGCCGCTGTCCAGGATGCGCCCGGCCAGGGAATCGAAATCGCCGATGACCACATCGGGGATGCGGGGCAGATGGTCGTAGGGATGACCCGCCGCGTCGGCGCAGATGAACAGATCGGCACCCGTCAGCCAGTAACTCAGCAGGTCGTCATCGGGGGGCGGGCCATCGCACAGCACGACGGCCCGGGGCCCCTGCTTGGGAAAGATGGGACAGCTGGCGCCGCCCTTTTCCGGTTCATAGATCAATCGATTATCCTCGTCCAGGTTGTTGCTGATCAGAAATCGTAGTCCACCCCGAGGGCGAAGTTGCGTCCGGAACCGGGAATATAATGATTCCCACCGTCCCATCCATCATAGTATCCATAAGTTTCGTACTCGGTGTCACCCAAATTCCGCAGGTGCAGGAAGGCGCGCGCCCCCTGCAGCCCTTCCAGGCCCAAGGCCGACAGGTCCGCCCACAGGCTGAAATCCACCGTGGTGTAGGCGTCGATGGTGCGGTCCTGGTCCCCCGTGTTGTCCAGATATTGCTGCCCCACATGGCGCACCCGGATCTGGCTGCTCACCCGCTCGTTCCAGGCCGTGCGCATGGCCACGCTCAGCAGGCGGTCGGGGAACAGGGCGATGGGGTTGTCGGAGTAATCCTCCTGCGAGCCGTCCCAGTCGGTGAAAAGGAACTCGTCGAACTCGTCCCAGCTGCGCGAGGCCGCCATCGTCAGCAGGTTGCGCGACGACAGGCGCGCGCGCAGGCCCAGTTCCACGCCGCGGTGCAGGGTCTTCTCGGCGTTGCCGCGAATACCCAGGCCTTCCTCGCTGGTGCCGCCGTAAGGCACGATCTCGTTCTCGAAGTCCATCCAGTAGCCGCCCAGGGTGAAGCTCAGGCTCTCGCCGACCCAGCTCAGGCCCAGCTCGTAGTCCATGACCTTCTCTTCCTTGACCGAGGGATCGAACCACTCGCGCCAGTCCACGGTGACGCCGTCATCCTTGTAGTGGATGCGGGTCAGATCGGGGTTGAAGAGGGGCTCCACCTCCAGATCGTCGCCGCCGTTCCAGGTGTCGAACAGCTCGTTGTCCGTGGGCTCACGGTGGTTGACGCCCACGCTGCCGAACAGGGCCAGATCGCCCCCGGCCGCCTTGCCCGCCTGGAAGTGCAGGCCCGCCTTGGGGTTGAAGAAGTCGTACTGCACCGTGTAGCCGTGGCGGTTCATTCCCGTGAAGTTGCCCGCCTCGTTCTGCAGGAAGGTGTACTCCTTGTGCTGGTACTGCAGATCGGCCAGCAGGGTCAGGCGCTCACCCAGGGCGTAGCGCTCGTTGGCGTACACCGAGAAGGCGTCCTTGTCCCCCGTGTACGAGTGATACTTCCAGCCGGCGTCGCCCACCAGCAGGTCGCCGGGGGTGTAACCGTCCACGCTCATGACCTCGCCCCAGTGGTTGCTGTGGAAGGTGTACCAGTCCCCGCCGATGACCAGGCGGTCGGTGTCCGAATGCTTCCATTCCAGCTGGGGCACCCAGCCCACCTGATCCTTGCGCACGTACTTGCGCCGCACCAGGTTCACATCGTCGTCGGCCGCCAGGCCCAGGAACAGGTCCAGGCCGAAGTCGGCCGCCCCCTGCCCCTCCTTGAAGTTCTCGTAGAAACCCTCTCCCTGCACGTAGTACAGGCTGTTGTTCAGGGTCAGATCCTCGTTCAGGAAGACGGTGTTGTGCACCTCGGTGTGGGGCTGGGTGAAGTCGTCGATGGCGTTGCTGTAGGTCTCGGGATTGTAGGTCCGGTCCCGGGCCAGGATGTCCTCCTGCACCGCGTTCCAGGCGTGGTGGGTCTGCTCGCGGCCGGTGTAGAAGTTCACCTGGGTGATCATCCGGTCGGTCTGGTGCAGGCCGCTCCAGAACAGCCCCCACTGGTCCACGCCGGTGCGGTCGCGGTAGCCGTCACTCTTCTGGTGAGTCACGCGCAGGCTGCTGCGCAGGCCGCCGTCCAGCTGCCCCGTCTGGTAGTTCATCATCTGCCGGGCGAAGCCGTAGCTGCCGGTGGTCAGGCTGAGGCGCCCCTGCTTCTGCGGGGACAGGCGATCGGTGATGATGTTCACCGTGCCGCCCATGGCCGTCATGCCGCCCATGCTGTTGGTCACGCCGCGCTGCACCTGGATGTCCTCGACGCTGCTGGCCAGGTCGGGCATGTCCACCCACCACAGTTGATGGTCCTCGGGATCGTTGAAGGGGATGCCGTTGACCAGCACCCCCACCCGCCGCTGGTCGAAACCGCGGATGCGCAGGTAGGTGTAGCCCAGGCCGCTGCCGGCGTCGCTGTAGGCGTACAGGCCGGGGATGTCCTGCAGCAGCAGGGGTATGGGCAGGTCGGGCTCGCGGTACTGCAGGTCGGTGGCCGTGATGTTGGTCTGGTTCAGGTGCACGTTGTTGTCGTAGCGGGAGGCGGTGACGAGGACTTCACCATCATCGTGGACCTCGTCGGCGGGATTTTCGTTGCCGGCGGATCCGGCCAGGGCGGCCGGGCCGGCCATCAGCAGGGCCAACAGGGCCAGGAAGCGAAGAGAAAGGGACAGATGCTTGAGCATGGCACACCTCGAGAGGTTGGCCAGACGGGGAATGCGGAGGGCAGCATAGAAAAAGGCGCCACCGTTGGCGCCTCATGCGGGCCCGTTTCCCTACGCCGGCATGATCCGGTTCAGGTTCTAAGGGTTTATCTCAGGCCGGTCCATTTCGCGCGGACCGGGCCACCCCTAACGGTATGGGGCGAACATAGCCTGCCTGGCCGGCCCTGTCAAACGTGGCGGCGGCATCAATCATGATTTTCATTATCAAGAAATACGCCATGCCCTTGACCAACCCCTGCGAGGTCATCATTGGACAACCTGGCCACCGTCCTGCGCTACCACCACGAGACCAAGCACCACTTCGGGCGCTACGCCCGCAGCCTGGGCTACCTGGACTGGGTCACCCAGCCCGCTCCCTTCCGTCGCTTCACCGGGTGCGCCACCTTCCCCCTGCCCGTGCCCCATTCGACCGGGGACGAGGCCGCCGAAGGCCCCCTCTGGGATGCCTTGCCCCACGATCCGCCGGCCCCCGCGGCCCTGAACGGCCACACCCTGGCCCACTTCCTGTACCACAGCCTGGCCCTGGCAGCCTGGAAGGAAGTGGTGTCCCCCGAGGGCGAGGTGGTCTCGCGCTGGGCCCTGCGCGTCAACCCCTCCAGCGGCAACCTGCACCCCACCGAGGCCTATGTGCTGGCCGACACCATTGCCGGGGTGAAGATTCAGCCCGGCTGCCTGCACTACGCCCCGGACCAGCACCTGCTGGAGCAACGGGTCACCACCGGACCTTTCGGTTTTCTCCCGGACGACCACTTCCTGGTGATGCTCAACAGCATTCCCTGGCGCGAGATGTGGAAGTACGGCGAGCGCGCCTACCGCTATTGCAATCACGATGTGGGTCACGCCTTGCTGGCCCTGTCCGCCGCGGCGGCCTGCCTGGGCTGGCGCGCCACCCTGGTGCCCGGCGTCTCGCCCGCGGCCCTGGCCCGCCTGACGGGCGCCGCAGGGCAGGACGGCCCCGAACGCGAGCACCCCGATTGCGCGGTGCTGGTGGGCCCGGGCGCCCAGGAGCCTGATTTGCTGCCGGGCCTGCCCGACGCGCTGGATCAGCTGGCGATGGAAATCCAATGCCACGGCCAACCCAACACACTCAGTTCCCGTCACCAGGACTGGCCCCTGGTAGGCCAGGTGGCCGAGGCCTGCCAGGAACCCGTGACGGGGGTGGACCGATCCCCTCCGGCGGGCGCGCCGCCCACCGAACTCTTCCCGCGCCCGGCCCGGGCCCTGCCCCTCATCCGGGGCCGCCGCAGCGCCGTGGCCATGGACGGCACGACCACCATGCCGGCCGATCATTTCCAGCGCCTGTGCCGGGCCCTGGACCCGGACAATCCCCTGTTGCGAAGCATCACCCCCGCCGGAGCTCATCTCTCCCTGCTGCTGTTCGTGCACCGGGTGGACGGTCTGGAACCGGGGGTTTACCTGCTGATTCGCCATCCCGAACACCTGTCCTCGCTGCGGCAGGCCTCCTCCCTGCCAGGCGACTGGCCGGCGGCCGATCCCGGTCCGGCCGGACTGCACCGCATCGTCACCGCCGATTGCCGCGCCGCCACGGGCCGCCTGTGCTGCGGCCAGGCCATCGCCGCCGATGGCGCCCTGGCCGTGGGCATGCTGGCCCACTTCCGTTCCGGACTGGAGCGGTACGGGGCCGGCTTCTACCGGCAACTGTTCTGGGAGGCGGGAGCTCTGGGCCAGATCCTGTACCTGGAGGCCGAGGCCGCCGGCCTGAGCGGCACCGGCATCGGCTGTTACTTCGACGACGAGGTGCACAAGCTGCTGGGGCTGGAAGACGACACATGGCAAAGCCTGTACCACTTCACCCTGGGCGGCGCCGTGGCGGACACCCGCCTGCGCAGCGCCGCGCCCTACGCCCATCTCACCGATGGGCGCTGAGGAAGTCCCGGGCGCGGGCCTCGGACCAGTACAGGCCGCCGGCCTGGCGAAAGCCCACGTGGCCGCCGTGGCGCGGCGTTTGCAGGTGGAAATGGGCTGACTGCCGGGCCTCGTCCTCGGGGTAACATTCCGGCGACAGAAACGGGTCATCCTGGGCGCTGACCAGCAGGGTGGGAACGGCGATGCGCCCCAGGAACTGCTTGCTGCTGCAGCGCTGGTAATATTCGTCCGCGCCGGCGAATCCGTGGAGCGGCCCGGTGTACAGCTCGTCGAAATCGCGCAGGGTGCGCACCCGCTCCAGACCCGACGGGTCCACCTGGTCGGGCAACAACGCCGCCTTCTGCCGAACCTTCCGGGCCAGCTTGCGCAGGAAGCGCCGCTGATAGAAATGGTTGGAGGAATGGGCCAGGCGCCGGCCGCTGGCGCGCAGATCCACCGGCACCGAGAAGGCCACCGCCCCCCGCAGGTGGGGCGACACCGCCGCCGGATCCTCACCCAGGTACTTGAGCACCAGGTTGCCCCCCAGGGAAAAACCCACCAGCCCCTGCACCCGGCGCCCCTGTCCTTCCAGGTAGTGGATGACGGCGCGCAGGTCCTCGGTGGCCCCGCTGTGGTAGAAACGCGCCAGGCGGTTGGGCTCGCCGCTGCACCCCCGGTAATTCATGGCCGCCACGTCCCAGCCGTCGTCGGCCAGGGCCCGCGCCATGCCCACCATGTACTGGCGCTGCGCGTTGCCCTCCAGGCCGTGGCATAGCACCACCGTGGGCGCGTCGGGGTCCGGCCCGAACATGAGGTCCAGGTCCAGGAAATCCCCGTCGGGCAACTCTATCCGCCGCCGGGCGCGGGGCATGGGATCCACCCGCCGCAGCAGGGTGGGCAGGGTGGTGGCCGGGTGGGCGTTTCGGTAGGGAAACCCGGGCCGGTAGTCGTCCTCGGTGATCAGGGGCACGGCATCCTCATTTTCGGCAGATGATGATCTGGCTGCGCACGGCCACGTCCTGGATCTCGGGGGACGAGAATCCCGCCTCTTCCAGCAGGGCCAGCACCTCGCGGCGGGTGTAGGTCTTGCCGCCCCGGGTCATGGCCAGCATGTTCACGTTGAACATGACGCCGCCGGCCGGTTCCAGGCGCGAATCTTCCAGGAAGAAATCCTTCAGCACCAGCCGGCCGCCCGCCACCAGGGCGGCGTGGGCCTTGCCCAGCAGGCGCCCCGTCTCCCGGGCATCCATCATGTGGATGATGTTGCTGATATACACCACGTCGTATCCCGTTCCCAGTTCGTCGCTGTGGAAATCTCCCGCCTGCACCGTGACCCTGTCCGCCAAGCCGACCGCGGCGACCTGTTCGCGGGCGATGGCCACGGGCTCGGGCAGATCGAACACCACGCACTGCAGCTGCGGGAACATCCGGGCAAAAGTGAGGGCCGCCGTCCCCGGCCCGCCCCCCAGGTCCAGCAGGCGCCGGGCCCCGCTCAGGTCCACCCGCTCGGCCACCAGCTTGCTGCTGTGGCGCGAGACATTCTCCATGCCCAGGATGAAGTCGCGGGTCTGCTGAGGGCTACGCTCTTCCCGGCGCGGAGGCTCGCCCGTGCGCAGGGTGTGATCCAGGTGGGCCCAGTTGCGCATGAGGAACAGGTTGTGCCCCAGGATGCTGGTCATGGTCTCGGCGCCCGCGGCCAGCAGGAAGGGACGCGCCTCGTCCCTGACGCGGAAGCGCTCCTCATTCCCCCCCACCACCTCCACCAGCCGCAGCACGGCCAGGGCCCGCAACACGGCGTCGGTGGCCCGCAGGTCCAGGCCACCGGCGGCGGCTACCTGGGCGGCTGACATCTCTCCCTCTCCCAGGGTCTCGAAAACCCCCGCCCGCAAGGCGTTCAGCAGCACGGCGGCCCCCTGGTATCCCCGGGCCATTTCCTCAATGCGGTCTTTCCAGTCCAAATTCTCGGTCATCACGGCCCCTGTTTCTCGGGTGCAAAAAAGCGAGCCGCCACGGCGGCTCGCCTCACCATACTTCACGGAACCCGAAGGCTCAACCTACAGCGTCAGCAGGGATTCCCCTTCCGGCAGGTCCGCGTCGTCCAGACCCACGGTCAGGAACTCCTTCACTCCCAGCCCCCCCCGTTCCAGTTGCAGGGCCGGCTGCATGCTCTTGGCAATGGGCGAACCGTCCGCCTCCTGGATCACCCGCACCAGCGGGCACTCCATGTCCTGGCCCCGGGCCACCACCACGGCGCGGCGGTCGTCGGCCAGACGCACCTCGCTGCCGGGGGGATACAGCCCCATGGCCCGCACCAGGGCGGCCATCAGGGCGGGATGGAAACCGCCCCGGTCCAGCAGCATGATCTCGTAGGCGCGCCGCGGCGACAAGGCCAGCTTGTAGGGGCGGCTGGCCGTCAGGGCCTCGAACACGTCGCACACGTGGATCAGCTCGGCGGCCACGCTGTTCTGGAAACCCGCCGGCATGGCCGGATAACCCTGCCCGTCGTGGCGCACGTGGTGGCCCCAGGCCGCCGTCAGGACCAGGGGACTGTTCTCCCCGTTGGCCATGAGGATGCGCGCCCCCTGGATGGGATGGGTCTCCATGATGCGCCGCTCGTCCGGATCCAGCCGGTCGGGTTTGAACAGGATCTCGTCGGGAATGCGCCCCTTGCCCAGGTCGTGCAGCAGGCCGGCGGTGGCCAGCTCGCTGCACTGGGCCGTGGGCCAGCCCAGTTCCTTGCCCACCAGGGCGGCCAGGGCCGCCACGCGCACCGAGTGCCCGATGGTGTAGCTGTCGTAGTCCGGGTAGCGGATGAACTGCATCACGTCCAGGGCGCCGTTGTCCGACACCGAGACCAGGGCCTCGCCCCGTTGGCGGGCCAGGTCCAGATCCAGGCGGGTATCACCCCGCGCGGCCCGCGAGGCGCTGCCCACGGTGTCGTACAGGGCCTGGTACACCTGCAGCAGGGGCGAAAAATCGGCGGTGGCCAGGTCCTGGGCCTCCAGCACCTCTTCCTGCTCGCCCATCTCCTCCTGGGGAATCTCGTTCAGGGCCTCGTCCTTGGCGTAGGGCTCCAGCAGGTCCACGTGTTCCAGCCCGTACCGGGCCAGCACCCGCCGGCCCTCTTCCAGGTTCTCCACGGGTTCCCGCAGCTCGGCCCCCAGGCGGAAGAAGCGCAGCAGCTCGGGCAGTTCCAGAGGCATGCGGAAGCGCAATCCCCCACCGCCCAGCAGCTCGACGCACCGGATGAGCGAACGCCCGGCGATGGACGGCCCCACCAGGTACTTGCCCTGGCGGATGAACTTGCCCTGGTGCACGCCGAACTGGAAATCCCAGCGCTTGTTCTGGCGATGGAATTCGTCCAGCTCCCGGGTGATGCGGGCGGCCAGGTTCTGCACGTTGGGGTGGGCATCGAAGTACATCAGCCGCTGGTTGATGCCGCTGGAGAACAGGATGATGAGGTCGCTGTACTTCCTATCCATTGTGCACCTCCCGACCCGCCGGCGCAATCTCGGCCAGCGCCTCCTCGGCGATGGCCCGGCACTCCTGGGGCCAGCCGTAGCCGAACATCATGCGTCGCTCGGACACCACCTTCTCGAACAGCAACCGGGCATCCTCCACCTTCAGTTCGGCCAGGCTATGCATGGCATCGACCACCCAATCCTCTTCCCGTTCGGTGCGGGAAAGGCTGTCCAGGGTGTCCAGCAGCAGGAAGGCCGCCCGCCCCCGCAACTTCTCGCTCATGGCCGAAATCGCCGGCTGCGCCACCAGATCCAGATAGAAATCCAGCAGCGAGGGATGGTAATCCACCACCTGCATCAACACCTTGGTCAGCCGGTTCACGGGGCGGGCCCGCATGCTCACGAACAGTCCCTTGCTGATCCACGGAGCCAGACGCGTGCGGGCCAGGGCCTGCAGCACGGGCAGCATGGTCACGGGCGAAACGGAGAACAGATCCCCCGCGCCTTTTTCTCTTTCCAGGGATCCCATCCGTTCCAGGTCGGCCACCAGACGGCGGGCGCTGCTGGGCTTGATGGAGCCGGCCCAGCTCAGGGCCCTGGCGTTGGCCTGGCCGTTGCTGCGCCCCAGGCCCAGCAGGATGTCGTTCACCAGATAGGGCCACACCATTTCCAGATCGCCGTCGTCGGTGCGCTCGGCCAGGGTCGCCCAGAAGGGGCCCAGCAGCTCGGGGCGCCCCTTGCGCAGGGTCATGGTGGTGGTCTCCAGCAGGATGCCCACCCAGTCCATGAACCCCGCCTCCAGGGCGTCGCTCACCGCCTGCAGGCAGGGCTCCAGATGCTCGATGTTCATGCCCGGGCGCTTCAGCAGGTTCACCAGGGACGAGTGGATGCTCTGCTTGATGGCCTCGGTGGGGTTGTCCTGCAGCATGGTCAGGCAGATGGCCAGGTGGGCCTTGCCCGCGTTCTCGTAGGGGCCCACCGCCTCCTGGCCCAGGCTGTTCAGGCGAGCCACTTCGGCCTGCAATTCCTCCATGCTGAGGCTGTATTCGGTCTGGCCCTTCAGGGCGCGATTATGTGACTCCGGCCCCATCGGCTCCTTGCACAGGATGTCGCGGCGCAGGATCTGGAAAACCAGATCGGTGCGGTACGGATCCCGGCTCAGTTCCAGGGCGCGGCGGGCGTGGCTGATGAGCCCGGCCAGTTCCCGCGGCGTGGGGTTGAACTCCAGCAAGCGCTTCAGGGAAAGGCGCAGATCCTCCAGGTCCGCTGCGCTCAGGGACACCTGGTGGCCTCCCTGCTGGTCGCCCATCTCGGCCACGCCCAGGTTCTTCAGGTTGTTCAGCACCTCGTTGACCATGGCCAGGAAGCGTCGGGCCAGCTTTTCGCCCTCGCTCTCGTACTCGTCGGGATCGCTTTCCTTTTGCCGCTTGCGGGAATTGACCTCGTGTTCGCGCAGCACGCTGCGGCTGGTGGCCCGGATGGTGGGCGGCAGGTTCTCGATCTTGATCTCGCGGAAGCTCTCGCCCTTGCCCAGTTTCTGCCGGTGCGTCTGCAGGCTCTCCAGGGCCTGGCGCAGGTCCCCGGGGCTCAGGGTGGCGTCCAGTTCCAGCCGGGCCACATTCAAGGGCATGAGCAGATTCAGCAGCTGCTTGATGTGGCGGTGGTCCGGGGCCACGGTCTGTTGCAGGACCAGCAAGCCCTCGGCGGTGATCTCCAGGACCACGGTGCCCACGGCACGAATTCCCCGGCTGATGACCTGGGCCGCCTCGTCCGTGGCCAGGATGTACTGCTCGTGGGTGCTGGAGTAGTAGGCCTCCAGGGTCAGGGCCTTGTCCAGGGCCTTCAGCAGCATCTCTCCCGTGTCGGAAAGAGGATGGCCGTAGATATCGGTGATGCGCTCGCCTGACATGCTGTTGACAACGGACATGGTTTTCAATGGCTCCCGTTCTTGGGCGAAAAAAGGGGCGGAAATCTTGTTCCCCACCTTTCAATATCGGCCCCAAAAACTTCCAAATGAGCAAAAAAAAGCCGGATCGACCAATCAGGTCGACCCGGTTCATCAATCAAAATCCGGTGTTACTGGCGGATGCCCTCGATTTCCAGGGAGATCTTCACATCCTCGCCCAGAACCAGGCCACCCGTCTCCAGGGCCGAGTTGTAGGTCAGGCCCCAGTCCTTGCGGTTGATCTTGCCGCTCAGGCTGGCCCCGGCCCGCTCGTTGCCCCAGGGATCCTTCACCGTGCCCAGGATCTCCAGGTCCAGGGTCACGGGGCGGGTCACGCCCATCATGGTCAGGTTGCCGTCCACCGTGCCCTCGGTGGCGTTCTTCATGGTCACCTTGGTGCTCTCGAAGGTCATGGTGGGGAACTTCTCCACGTCGAAGAAGTCCTCGTTGCGCAGGTGCGCGTCACGCTTCTCGTCATCGGTGTCCACGCTGGCCGTCTGGATGACCGCCTTGGCCTGCAGGGAGCCCGGGTTCTGGGGATCGAAGCTGAAGCTGCCCGAGAAATCGTCGAACGAACCGTTCACCTTGCTGATGGCCAGGTGCTTGATCTGGAAGTTCACCGAGCTGTGACTCTTGTCGATGGTGTACTCGGCCGCGCCGGCCAGACCGGCCCAGCACAGGACCGCCACACCCAGAACCAGCATCCGCCCCGTCATGTTCATCTTGTTGGTCTTCATGGTTTATCCTCTCCTTCCGGGTGCCTGGCCTTGACCAGCAACCGGTTCAATTCACTGAGTTCCGCCCGGGAAAGATGTCCCAGAACCTGCTTGTGCAACCCGCTCACCTTCTCGTCCATCCTGGCCAGCACCTCCCGGCCGCTGGCCGTGATGCTGATCAGGACCACCCGGCGATCCTGGGGAGACCGGGATCGTTCCACCAGGCCCTGCTTCAGCAACCGGTCCACCCGGCGGGTCACGTCGGGATCGCGGTTGACCATGCGCTGGCCGATGGCCGAACAGGCCAGCCCCCCGTCACCCTGGCCGCGCAGGATGCGCAGGATGTTGAACTGTGAGCTGCTCAGGCCCTCGGCCTTGAACAGGCGCACGAAGGGTCCACTGAGCATGCCGGCCGAACGTTGAAGGTTGAGATAGGCCTCTTGCTCGGGAGATTCGAATCCCCGGGACTGATGCAACTCGTTCTTCAGGGCCGCCATACGTTAGACCTTTCCACTTTCGCGGGCGCCATTGCTCGCACACCGCAAATTACGTTTAAACGTTCTTTGTCGCAACATGTTTTTTAAAGAAGAAGCTAACCGAAGGATAATGTGATAGGTTAGGGGCCTGGCAGCGTTTGTAGGAGGATCGCGTATGCCCTTTTCCCGGCAACCGGAAAAACCTCTGGATCACGTGGACAACGCCTTCCTAGGATTCAGCCCCCTGAACTGGGCCGTGGGCATTCTCCTTGTGCTGGCTCTGGTCCGCCTCGCCTTTTCCCAGTTCCTTCTTTTTCACACCCTGGTTGAAATCTTCTCCATTCTCGTGGCCTGGAGCACCTTCATCCTGCTCTGGAACGGCCGGCGATACATCGAGGACAAGAGCTTCCTGGTGCTGGGAGTGGCCCTTTTCCTGTCCGGCGGCATCGACATCCTGCACACCCTGGCCTACAAGGGCATGGGGGTTTTCCCGGCCAACCAGGGGGCCAACCTGAGCACCCAGCTCTGGATTGCCGGCCGCACGGTGGAAATGCTGGGCTGGGCCGGACTGGTTTTCCTGCGCAATCGACCACGCATCCTGGGGCCTGCCAGTGCGGGGCTGGCCCTGCTCAGCGCCCTGATGCTGCTGCTCATCTTCCAGTGGGAACGCTTTCCGCGCTGCTTCGTGCCTGGCCAGGGGCTGACCCCCTTCAAGGTGGTCATGGAATACGGTTTCGTCCTGGTCATCGCCGCCTCGCTGATCAACATGGTGAGAAACCGGCAGCACTATCTGCCCCCGGTGTACAGGGACATCACCGCCGCCCTGGCCCTGCTGGCCCTGGGTGAACTGGCCTTCACCCTGTACATCGACATTTACGGGATTTCCAACGTGACGGGCCACCTGTTGCGGCTGGTTTCCCGATTCCTCAGCTACCGGGCCCTGGTTCAGCTCAGCTTCAACCGGCCCTACCACATGTTCTTCAAGCAGCTGCAGAAGGAACGCGACCAGGTGGCGGCGGCCGAGAACCTGTTGCGCAGCATCACCCACGCCACCACCGACCACATCACCGACCTTGACCCCGACCTGCGCATCCGCTTCGTCAACTACCCCGCCCCCGGCCTGGGCGTGGACGATCTGCTGGGCACCAGCATCCTGGACCATTTGCCGCCCCAGGACGTCGACCGTGTGGAAAAGGTTCTCAGGGAGGCCATGGCCACCCGGCAGGCCGTCACCTACGAGACCCGGTTCGATGTGCCCGACGGCTCCACCATCCACTTCGAAACCCACGCCTCCTGCCGGCTGAATGATCAGGACGAAGTGCAAGGCCTGACCCTGGTGTCGCGCAACGTGTCGGACCGGATGCGCCGGGACCAGCTTTTCGCCGCCCGCCTGCGCATAAGCGAATACGCCCTGACCCACACCGTGCCAGAGCTGCTGACCAAGGTCCTGGACGAGGCCGAAGCCCTGACCAACAGCCACATCGGCTTCTTCCATTTCGTTCACGAGAACCAGAAGGAGTTGCAACTGCAGGCCTGGTCCACCAACACCCTGAACAACATGTGCACCGCCGAGGGACACGGCGCCCACTATGACATGGAAAAGGCAGGGGTCTGGGCCGACTGTCTGCGCCAGGGCGCCCCCCTGATCCACAACGATTACCCGGCCCTCCCCAACAAGCGCGGCATGCCCGAGGGGCACGCCGTGGTCCTGCGCGAGGCGGTGGTGCCCATCACCCGCAAGGGCCGGCACGTGGCCGTGTTCGGGGTGGGCAACAAGGAGACGCCCTACGGTGACACCGACCTGCGTCTGCTCACCGAGCTGGGCGACCTGGCCTGGGATATCGTCGTGCGCAAACGCACCGAGGTGATCCTGCAGGAATCGGAGCGGCGCATGGCCCAGACCATGGCCAACCTGCCCGGCATGGTTTTCCGCTGCGCCAACGACGAGCAATGGACCATGAAATTCGTCAGCGAGGGCTGCCAGGAACTGACGGGGTATCTGGCCCAGGACCTCATCGACAACCGCGCCGTCAGCTACGCCTCCATCATTCACCCCGAGGACCGGGACCAGGTGAACAAGGGAGTGCAGCTGGGGCTGGAGAGCCACACGCCTTACCAGATCGTCTACCGTATCATCGACGCCAATGGTCACCACAAGTGGGTGTGGGAGCAGGGTCGCGGGCTGTGGCAGGGTGATACGCTGGAATCAATCGAGGGCTTCATCTACGACATCAGCGAGCAGATCGAGGCCCGCGAGGAGCGCCAGGCCATGGAGAAGCGCGTCCTCGAGACCCAGAAGCTGGAGAGCCTGGGTGTCCTGGCCGGCGGCATCGCCCATGATTTCAACAACCTGCTGCAGGCCATGCTGGGCTTTGCCGAGATGGCCCGTCTGGAACTGCCCGACCATCATCCGGCCCGGGAAAGCCTGGGCATGGTCATGGATTCGGCGGCCAAGGCCGCCGGGCTGACCCGCCAGATGCTGGCCTTCTCGGGCAAGGGGCAGTTCAGCGTCACCCAGGTGGACCTATCCCGGCAGGTGCAGGAGATGGCCGAGCTGCTGGAAAGCTCGGTGCCCACGTACGTGGAATTCCACCGCGACCTGATGGAACACCTGCCTGCGGTGCAGGCCGACGAGGCCCAGTTGCAACAGGTGGTCATGAACCTCATCACCAACGCCGCCGAGGCCATCGGGGAAAACAAGGGGCAGATCTATCTGCGCACCGGCAAGATCCACTGTGACGACCACTGCCTGGCCCGCAACCTGGTCCATTACGAGGCCGACGCCCCCGCCCCCACCCCCGGCGAGTTCGTCTTCCTGGAGGTTCAGGACACCGGTTGCGGCATGGAACCCGCCGTTCTGAAGCGCGTTTTCGAACCCTTCTTCACCACCAAGTTCACCGGACGCGGGCTGGGCATGGCCGCCGTTCAGGGCATCATCAAGGGCCACCGAGGAGCCATGATCGTCGAGACCGCCCCCGGCCAGGGCAGCGTGTTCCGGGTCCTTTTGCCCACCAGCGCCCATTCCGCCGGGGATCAGCCCGACATGCCCGCCCTGGAGTCCCACGCCGCCCGGCGGACAGGCAATGTCCTGCTGGTCGTGGACGACGACGACCGGGTGCGCGATCTGGTGGCCATGAGCCTGGGCAAGTCCGGTTACCAGGTCCAGCTGGCGGCCGATGGCCAGGAAGGCCTGGACATCTTCGGCGCCGCGCCGGAAAAGATCGCCTGCGTCCTGCTGGACCTGATCATGCCGCGCATGGGAGGCAAGGAGTGCCTGGCCCGCATGCTGGAACTGGACCCCGGCGTCCCGGTGGTGATCATGAGCGGCTACAGCGAGAGCGAGATCCAGGACCGCCTGGCCGACATGCCCACCGCCGGGATCCTGGCCAAGCCCTTCCATCCCGACCAGCTCAAGGAAGTCCTGGACAGGGTGGTCCCCCGGGACGGCTGATCCCCCGGGACACCTGATCCCCCTGCCCGACCCGGCCCGGCCGAAACAAGCAGCGCCCCCGCCAAATGGCAGGGGCGCTTTCACTTGGCGATGGAAGCCTCCACGAACCCTGAATCAGGGCCGTTCCATGTTCTCGTGATGGATCGAATCTTCCATGTCGATGCCGTGGCACACCTTGCAGTTGCCCCCGGCGCCGATGGGCCGCCTGTTACCCTGGTACTGCAAGGGCTGGATGTTGTCGCGATCCGCCCCGTACTTGTCGCTGTAGGTGGGGTAGGTGGCATGGGGCGAGCTGTGGCACGCCGAACAGGCCAGCATTTCCGACTCGTCCATGGTGAAGCGGTACAGCCCGGATGGGCCATCGACCCAGTGATACACGGCCGACGCCACGGCCGGATCCGGGTGGGTGTAACCCTCGTGACAGGCGTAGCAATCGGGCTCCTGCAACCAGGGCACCCGGCCCACCACATCGTCCATGCTGTCCACCGCACGCGGTTTCAGGTTGGCCATGAGGCGGGCGGCACCGGGCTTGCCCTTCTCATGCTCGGCCTGCAACAGGCTCAGGGCGTGATCCTCCAGGGTGCCGTGGCAGTTGGTGCAATCCATCCGGGGACTGTGGGAGCCCCGCAGGCACTGGGTGGCTCCGTCCGGGTTGGACGGGTGGCAGTAGGCGCAGGCCTCGCCGCCCCGGCCGCTCAGATAGTTGGCGTGCCAGCCGTGCACCGCCGCCGGCAGGTTCAGCAGATCGGCGTGCTCGAAATCCTCGGCGCCCGAGTAGCGGCCCGTGCCGGTGGCCGGGTCCTCGTGGCAGCTGGCGCACAGATGGGGCTCTCCCCGCTCGGCCATGGCCAGCAGCTCGGTGCGGCTGTGCTTGTCGTGCACGGCCAGGATGGAGGCGCTGGTCTGGTCGGTGAAGCCGGCCACGCCGTCCACTCGCCAGCCGCCGCCGTGGCAGTTCTTGCAACCCATCTCGGTGGCCGTGGGCACCACCGCGCGGGTCCAGGCCAGCACCTCGCCCGTCTCGGCGTCCTTGGCCTCGATGGTGAACAGCGGGAAGGGATTGTAATGCCCGTCCCCGTCGTAGGGGGCCACCGGCACCATGGGCGCCTCGAAGTAGCCGTGCTCTTCCATCAGGTGCATCTCACCCGACATGGGCATGCCCTTGAGGCCGATATTGGGCTCCAGGTCGACCCCGAAGTTCTTGTCCTCGAAATCCCAGAACTTCACGGTCCCGGCCGGGTTCTCGAAGCCCTCGGGGGCGGTGTAGGTGATCTTCACGCCCTCGGTCACCACCTCGGGGGTCTCGCCGCGGCGGATGAGCTGGGCCTGGATCTCGTTGGCCGGCGGCAGGATCACGAAGAACGGATCGCTGTCGCTCAGGCAGTGCATGCCCAGGTTGTTCCAGGCCAGCAGGGCGTACTCGTCGTTATCGGCGTCGAAGGGCGGGATCTCGATCTCCACGTCCTTCTTCTGGAAGGCCGGCGCCTCTTCCTTCTTGCCGTGCAGCCCCTCGGTGATGTAGCGCGCCAGGGCGTGCCGCTCGGCGGCCGTGCCCAGGAAGGGCGGCATGTACTCCACCACCTTGCCCTGCCCGTCCAGCTGGCTGTCCATGCCCAGCAGCGGGTAGTGGGCCGTCAGGGGCAGGATGTCGTTGAGCCAACCTCCTCGGCTGTGGCAAGCCGAACACTCGATGCGGAAGATCTCCTCGCCGGCCTTCAGCGCGTTCTCGGGGGTGATGGTGTCGAACTCGGTCCATTTGGCGGTTTTCAGGATGCCGTTGGCGTTGATCGCGTCAACATCGGCCGTCAGCACCTCGTTGCTGTACATGTGTCCGTGGATGACGTAGGGCCGCCGGCCGGCCTCGCGGATGAACTCGAAGCTACCCATGTGCAGGAAACCGATGACCAGGACGATCCAGGCCACGGGCTTCTGCACCGCGGGGGGCGCCTTCACCGCAGCCACCAGGGCGCCGATGAGCAGCAGGGGCGTCAACCAGACGAAGCCCTGCAGATAAGGAACGATCTCCACGGCCTTGTTCAGGATCATGGCTTCCTGGGCGGCGGGCATGGCCTTCACGTACCACCAGGCCGACAGCACCATCAGCACGAAGGGGGCCAGAATCCAGCCGGCGCTGTAGCGCACCACGCGGTCGCGGAAGGCCTTGTCCTTCTGGTACACGCCCGTGATCAGGCCGAACATGCCGGCGATCATGAAGCTCAGGAAGGAACGGAAGAACAGGCTGGGCCAGAAGCTGGGGTTGAAGAACCCCTGCCAGAAGTTGCCGCTTTCCAGCCAGCCGCCCGGCGTCAGCATGAAGCCGATGATGCCGTTGATCAGGAACAGGCTCAGCCAGGCGAAGATGAAGTAGAACCAGCCGATGATCTGGTGCTCGCGATCGCGCATCTTGCCGAAGGTGTAGAAGTAGATGAACAGCGCGACGATCTCGCCCACGAAGCACACCCACTCGGTGGCCCAGCCGAACACGAAGGTGTGGATGAGCACCGACGTGCCTGCGGGATTGAGCAGGGCGATGGTCCACCAGATGCCCACACCCGTCAGACCGCCGAAGACCATGGTCAGCAGCAGGAAGAACTTGCTGTGGCCCTTGACGTACTTCAGCAGGGAGCCGTCGTTGGTGGCCAGGGCGCGCTTCTCGGTCAGCACCAGCCACAGGCCGCCGCCCACGGCGAAATGCGAGACGAACACGTGCACCACGGCGATCAGGGCGATCCAGAAGCCGCCGCCGGTGGTGAAAAGATCCCAGACAGGATAATTCATGTCAGGCCTCCTTTCCGGCGTTCGCCGCGAGTTTCAGCATGTACCACACGCACCCGATGCCCACCACGAAGGTGACCAGGAACAGGATCATGGGAGAGATCTGCGTCTCCACCTTCAGATCCCCCGGGGTGAAGTGTTCGCGCAAGTACCCGAAGCGCACGTACTCGCGCATGACGGCCATGGCCAGCAGGGTGGCCACGGTGACCCAGACGCTGGGCCACACCTTCTTGAGGAAGCCCAGCAGGAGAGCGCCGATGGCCAGCAGGAAGCCGGCGCCGAAGGCGATGGTGGCCACCATGTTGCCCCCCATGAACAGCTTCATGGCGTCCTCGCGCAGGGCGATCAGCCACCAGATTCCCAGCCCCATCTGCAACAGGGTGGTCCACTTGAACCAGGCCATGCCCTGGTCGATCTGGGCCGAGGCCTCGACTCCCCTGTCCTGCCTGAACTGGCCGAATCCCGCCAGCCCCAGGCCCGCCACGGCCAGGGCCCCGAACACCATGTGCAGGTAGCGCGGCCACAGGGTGGGCTCGGAGAAGTTCCACAGGGTGCCACCGGGCTGGGCGAAGTAGGCCGCCCATTTTTCCGGCGTCACGGACAGGGTCCAGTTGTTGGTGAAGATGAACCCGATGTACAGCATGATCAGGCCGCTGATGGCCGCCAGCAGGTTCCGCCCCTGGCCCCAGCTTTCGAACTTGTAGTTGAACAGGTACATGCCGTAGTAGGCCAGGATCAACAGGCCGATGATGGACAGCCAGGCCACCCCCATCAGGATGCTGCTGCTGTAGACGAAGTGCCCGTAGATGACCTGCAGGAACAGCAGGGGGGCCACCCCCGCGTTCACGGCCAGCGCCACGGTGAAGGGCAGCTTCTTCGACATGTTGCGGGCCAGGGCCAGGTTGCCGGCCGTGCCGCGCACGCTGTTGACCAGAGCGATGATGGTGCCGCCCAGCATGAGGTTCATGAACACCACATGCAGCACGAAAGTCACCGTCAGGAGAACCTGGAACCACCCCCATCCCACCGGGATGACGTCAGGTGTGGGAATCAGTTCAGCGCCTTGCATGTCCAACTCCTTGTTCGGGTTGTGACCTGGGAACATAGGGCGATACTTAGCGACCCTAGTCCATCGGCACTGATTTTTCACGCTTGAAATTGGCGTAAGTCACAGTCTTTTGATAGGGTTATTCATTTTCATAATATCTATTCAACTACAGAACAACTTACCACGACTCGGAATGGTCCACGCCATTGACCACCCGGACCTGATCCCGCCTGGCTGAAATCCCCTCTTTCCGGCTGGAAGCCAGAGCCTTTGGCCGAGACACCAACGCCCCACTCTCCCGGGCAGGGCGCCGTGTGTTCGTTGAATTGCGGACCGATCCCCCTCCTGGCTACTTCATCAGGAGAGCTCGCCGCGTTTCACAGAATTTCCCCGCATCCAGGCGATACAGATACACTCCCGAGGCAACCTGCCCGCCGCGGTCATCGGTTCCATCCCATGTTTCCACGTGCCACCCTCTCTCCAGGGTTACTCCATCAAGGAGGGTGCGCACGATTCGCCCCCTCACGTCGAAGATCGTCAGGGAAATCCGGGCCTTCTCCGGCACTCCGAACTTGATCTGGGTGGTTGGATTGAAGGGGTTGGGACGATTGGGCAGTAACACGTATCGGTCCACCTGCGCCTCCGGTGTCACATCGGACACCGAAGGATCCGCGGCCTGGGTGAAGGCGATCAACTGGACCGGATCCGCAGCCCCGATCGCCTCGATGCGCACGGTGCCCTGGCGCGAGGCTCCGGGATTGGCCAGAGCCAGCAGGACCACCGCCCCATCACCCGATCCGGAGGCTCCGGAAGAAATGGACAGCCATTCGGCACCTTCCGTCACCACGGCCGTCCAGATCAAGGTCCCCTGTCCCGTATTGCTCACCTGGACAGCTGGTGTGGATTGGGTATAGGGCAAGTTGGTGGTGCCCACGCTGGCGCTCAGACGCGGCCCATCCACCCCCGTCCCGGTGGCATTGAGAGTCAGGCGGTTGCCCGCCGAGTCATAGGTGTATGCGATGGTGTTTCCATCTCCGTAATCAACCGAGACCAGACGCCCCACATTGTCATACAGCAGGGTGGCCGCCCACACCGACGAAACAGTGACCAGGGACAGGATCATCATGACCGGCAAAACGCGTCGTAGAGTATTCATGGTTTCCTCCTGTTCCTTTCCTATTGCTCGAAGTATTGCATGTATTCACTGACGAATTGGGCAAAATCAACATTGGCATCGATGACACCGGCCGACCACTGGATGGCCTCCCATGCATCGTCCAGTGTCCCACTATCCAGTTTCTTGAGCTTACTAACTTCCGTAACCGCTTCTCGGTAGCTGAAATAGAGACGGACAACCTCGCTGCCAACATCCATGACAATGATTTGCTCCTCCGGTGTGCCCGCATAGCGATTGGCCTCCAGGGCTCCTTCAATAGGGTCTTCCGGATTTCGTGTGGGTAACATCCGCATCTCATGACCTGCTGATCCCTGCCGGATAGAGATCCAGCCCTCCCAGATGGAACATGATCGCCGCCTTGAACCGCTCCCGGTTCCGATATCCACAAGCCCACTTCTTCAACCGCTGGATCTTGGCGTTCAGGCTTTCTGCCCCGGCATTGGTCACCTTCAGAACGATAGCGTTGATGATCCCCCACAGATGGCGGCGGACCGTTCTGGCGGCCCTGATCACGGGCTCCAGGCGACACCGCTGAGCCCAGGCCAGCCAGCCTTGCCAGGCCTTCTTGGCCCAACCCCGACGGGTATAATGCCACAGCGTCATCGCAGTCTCCTTCAGCGCCCAGGCGCGAGCTGTCCTCAGCGCCCGGTCACGCAGTTCGCTGAGGGCCGCCCAGGCTCCTGAGCCTATCTTCTCCGGGTTGCGCAGCCACAGATACTTCGTCCCCTTGAGGGTCTCGTCCTGGATCTCCAGAAGCTCTTGATGCTCCTGGCGACGGACCTTGTCCACCGCATCACCGAGGTGCTTGGCCACATGGAACTTGTCGAAGGCGATCTTCTGTTCAGCGTCCGGAACATGCTCAAGCGTGCTTTGGATGTAGGGCTGGTGCATGTCCATGGCCACCGACTCGATGCCGCCAAGCTGCTGGTCATCAAGGCCTTCATAGAACTCGTCCAAGGAGGCCCGGCCCCGGCCGTCGGCCACATGCAGCACATGCCCGCTCTGCTGGTCCTGAACCACGGTGACGTACTCATGCCGGCGCTTGAACGATGTCTCGTCCACGCCCAGGGCCGCCGGATAGGCCGCTTCCCGGCGCTCCAGCCCACGCCTGACGGCCCGCTGCATGATGCCGTCCAGCTGGTCCCAGGTCAGCCCAAGGTTCTTGGCCACCGCCGATGTGGATGTCGTCTTCAGCCAGTCGATGGCCAAAGCCTCGAACATGGCCGTAAACCGGCTTCCTGGTTCACCCCACGGAACCTTGACCATATGGACGCTGTGATCGGGGCAGTTGCAGCGGGGCACCTGACAAGCCAGGATGGTGCGATACTGGCACGTATCCAGGTGCCGCCACCGACGTTCCTTGGTGTCGTACCCGGGAACCGCCTCCCCGCACTCGGGGCACCGAAGAGGCACATTCGGATCGTGCTGAACATGGACAACAACCTCGCCTGCAGGGAGGTCGAGGTCGACCGCTCGGACCTGCCAGGGGGACTGGACGCCGAGGATCTGGGCATAGAGGTCTTTGTCTTGCATGGAGGACATTCTAGGCGAGATCTGCTAAGCTACCCACACGAAATCCGGAAGCGCCCTTCAATACCACCATCCAGCAAGCGCGGCACCGACCAAACCTGGGCCCACATCGTCTGCAGCAACCCTTCCTGTGAGGCCTCGACGATGGGGTCCACCGCGGCCTCCTCGGCCTTGTCCCACACGATCGACCCCACGGTCTTGGCATCTTCCCAGAGATCACCCCAGGAATATTCCATTCCCTCCGGATCCGAGTAGCGCAGCGGGTTTCCCCCGGCGTAGACATATAGGTTGGGCCGCCAGATGGGATCCTCGCTCAGGAAGCGTCCCGTCCGGGAGTCGTAGTATCGGGCCCGCATGTAGTACAGATCCGCTCCCTCACGCATGACCCCCTCCATCCCCACGAAGGTGAAGGGGTTGGGGTCAGCCTCTTCCTGGTCCAGCAGGCGGCCAAAAGGATCGTAGCTGTATCGGTGGCTGACGACCCCGTTCTGGTCGGTCATGGCCAGAACAGAACCCAGGGCATCCCCGTGGTAATAGTGGACCGCTCCATCGGCTTTGATCCTGCCAACCAGGCCCTTGCCGTAGATGTAATAGACCAGTGGATTACCGGATTCGTCCGTTTCCATCAGCACCCGGGACATGCCCCTGGGGTCCAGAACGTAGCGGGTGGTCAAACCGCTGCGGATCGCCTGGCGGCGGTTCCCGAAAATATCGTACAGGAACAGACCGCTGGTCTGACCGCTGAGGCTCAGCAACCGGTTGTCCCTGTCGAACCAAATGGTGAGATTCCGGGCCCCGGTCACACCGCTCAGATTGCCCTGTGCATCGTAGGTGTATGTAGATGAACCGTCGGATACCATTTGCCCGGAACTGTTATAGCCAAGAGTCCCTGTCCCCGGCGGAATCTGGGGAGATCCCAGGGGAAGGGTGGCCGTCACCCCCGTCTGGTTTCCGGCCGGGTCCAGGCTGAAGGCGAACTGGGCGATGACACCCGGGACCGACCCGGAGTGGGTCAGGGAAGTCAGCCGGGCCGCCAGATCATAGCCGACCGTCATCTGGGTCTGGTTGGGATAGGTCACCGTCTGCAGGAGTCCGCGCGAGTCGTAGGTGTAGCTGGTTACACGGCCGCTCCAGTCCTGCACCGACAAGAGGCGCTCGTTTCGGTCATATTCATACGTGACCACTTTGCCCGATCCGTAGTCCACGGTCTTGGTGTTTCCGGAGCGGTCATAGGTGAATGCCACCGTGTTGTTCCAGTAATCGGTGGTCGAGGTGAGCCTGTTCATGGCATCGTAATCGAAGGTCATCGTGCCGTTGTCATCCACGATCTGGGTCACATTCCCGGCCTGGTCCCGGGTCAACCCCGCCGACAGGGCACCACTGATGCTGATGAGACGCCCTTGATTATCGTACCCGTAGCTCGTCCCCCCCAGAGGACGGCTGCGATCGGCCAGGGTGCCGTCCTGATTGTATGAATAGGTCGTGGCGCAGCCCGGCGTGTAGTATCCGGTCATGAACCCTCCATCATAGGTCCAGCTACTGGCACCCAGGTCCGGCCCCGTGGCGGAGATCATCCGGCCCATCCCGTCGTATCCGTAATTGACCTGGCCACCGGCCGGGTCCGAAACTCGGGTCACCAACCCTCTGTCATCCACCTCGTAGCTGGTGGTGTGGTCATTGGCGTCCGTTACCGACGTCACGCGCCCCACCATGTCCAGGACAAGATCGACCGTGTGCCCCAGAGGGTCGCGCACCTGGGTCTGGTTGCCGTACTGGTCATAGGAAAAGACGGTTGTTCCACCAGCCTCCGTGACACTGGTCACCTGCCCGTAGGTGCCCCGCCCGATCTGCGTGACCTCTCCTTCTGGCCTGGTGATGGCAACCAGATTGCCGTTTCCGTCATAAGTGTTGATGGTGACATTCGATCTGGGATCGGTCATCCGGGTCAGATTGTTGAAGGAGTCGTACTGGTACTGGGAGTTGACCCCCAAGGGGTGAGACTCCTCGATCATGTTCCCGTTCGTGTCATAGTAGAACAGATGGCTGTTCCCTCTCGGGTCAACAATGGACGACGGCAGGGTCGGGTGGGCCGCGTGGTCATAGTTCACCAGAACATTGCTGCCACCCACGCTGACCTGGCCAGGCAGGCGAGGTGACAGATCGTCGGCGGCTGGCAAATATGTTGTCGAGATGTTGGGACCACTCAGGTTCGACACCGTGGTCACATCTCCGCTGTAGTTCAGGTCCAGACCGCCCGACTGCCCCGACCAGCGTTGGGTCATGAGCTTGCGCCCCAGATAGGTGTTGGTGATTTCAGGGCCGTCTTCGGGACGGATGGTCGCCAGCTGGTGTTCGTGGGCCTGGCTGGCGTCATAATCGTATTCGGTGACATGCCCCTCGGGATCGAAATAGAACTGCAGGTCCAGGGTCACCGGGTCGTATTCGAAACGGATCTGACGTCCCATGGGGTCGGTCACGGTATGAATGAGGTTCTCCATGCCGGCCGTCTGGTGGTAGAGGATGTTCAGATCCCGGTTCGCGGGTCCGGTCACCCGGGTCAGGCGATAGTCACCTTCGGCACCTTCGGTATACGTGCAGGAGATGGTATTGCCGTTGCGGTCCCTGATCTCGCTCAGAAGCAAAGGATAGCCAACCGCCGGACGACTGAAGGTGTAAACCAGCTGGCTCTTTTTCCTGATGGATATCTGGTCGGCATTGATGACGTCGAGGTCATCATAAACACCTGCAACCAGGCAGGATTCAGTACTCTCGCTGTAAAGGTGAACTTCGCCCGTGCTCCATATCACGTAAAGCAGGCCTCCGGCGGAAACGATGCAGGAGCTGTAATCGTGGCTCCAGCCGGGACTGAGGGATTTCAATTCATCGGGAAAATACAGGGCTCTTGAGTTGTACCGGTGGGAAAAGCGCAAGGGCAAGCCGTGCCCGGGAATGTGGAACCCACGAGCCTGGCCGTGGCTGAAGTTTCCATTTTCCGGGTTCACCCCCAATCCCGCCAGCAAGGTGTAGGGACTCCACGGCATGTTGGCCAGATCAGCCACCGGGGACACATAGCAGATGGGGCCCATGTCGGAAAAGCCGTAGGCAGCTACGGCATTTTGCCGTTCGAATTCGCTGATGGTGTAGAAATTGTCCCGCCGCCCGGTCCCGTCCACATTGTCCTTCAGCAAGTAGTACAGAGGGACCAGTCCGGCCCCGGGGTCAGCATGGGCATAACCGCTGATCCCCTCGTACCGCATCTCGGGATCCGCAAGGGCCGTTTCACGAGCCGCGTTGCCGGCGGCATAGAAATGGCCGCCTTCGTGGTCGTAATGCCAGAACCGGTACAACGGGACCATGTCCGGACTGGCGAAGGGGTGCAGGGACACATGACCTTCCACCCCTTCGTCAACATATCCTTCCAGCAAGGCTCCCCCCTGATGGTTCTCGGCGGTGCAGTAGAAGTGATCCTTGTCCTGGGCCTTGTACAACCGGTAAAGGGGGACCCAATCAGGATGGGCCATGACCGGCGGGGAATAAGTGAAGGTGCGATCATCCGAAATTCGTTCCGACCCGTCGGACATGACGGCGATGACCGACCAGTTCCAGTCGCCAGCCGGCAGCCAGTTGGCATCCAGCTGGAAGGACGTCCCCTCTATGGAGTTGAAGAGAACATCTTCCGGATCTGCTTCCGGCGTCCCGAATTCCGGGTTGTCATCGATGCGGAGTTTGTAATGGTCCGCCCCCACATCATCCCAGGTGAAGAGAATATCCCCGGTGGAAATCGTTGACCCATCACCTGGCTGTTGCAGGCCGAAAACTGACTCCTGAATGGAGAACCCCCTGGTGTCGTATAGTCCCCATCCAATCCGGGATTCATAGGGGTCTTCCGGATTTCGTGTGGGTAACATCCGCATCTCATGACCTGCTGATCCCTGCCGGATAGAGATCCAGCCCTCCCAGATGGAACATGATCGCCGCCTTGAACCGCTCCCGGTTCCGATATCCACAAGCCCACTTCTTCAACCGCTGGATCTTGGCGTTCAGGCTTTCTGCCCCGGCATTGGTCACCTTCAGAACGATAGCGTTGATGATCCCCCACAGATGGCGGCGGACCGTTCTGGCGGCCCTGATCACGGGCTCCAGGCGACACCGCTGAGCCCAGGCCAGCCAGCCTTGCCAGGCCTTCTTGGCCCAACCCCGACGGGTATAATGCCACAGCGTCATCGCAGTCTCCTTCAGCGCCCAGGCGCGAGCTGTCCTCAGCGCCCGGTCACGCAGTTCGCTGAGGGCCGCCCAGGCTCCTGAGCCTATCTTCTCCGGGTTGCGCAGCCACAGATACTTCGTCCCCTTGAGGGTCTCGTCCTGGATCTCCAGAAGCTCTTGATGCTCCTGGCGACGGACCTTGTCCACCGCATCACCGAGGTGCTTGGCCACATGGAACTTGTCGAAGGCGATCTTCTGTTCAGCGTCCGGAACATGCTCAAGCGTGCTTTGGATGTAGGGCTGGTGCATGTCCATGGCCACCGACTCGATGCCGCCAAGCTGCTGGTCATCAAGGCCTTCATAGAACTCGTCCAAGGAGGCCCGGCCCCGGCCGTCGGCCACATGCAGCACATGCCCGCTCTGCTGGTCCTGAACCACGGTGACGTACTCATGCCGGCGCTTGAACGATGTCTCGTCCACGCCCAGGGCCGCCGGATAGGCCGCTTCCCGGCGCTCCAGCCCACGCCTGACGGCCCGCTGCATGATGCCGTCCAGCTGGTCCCAGGTCAGCCCAAGGTTCTTGGCCACCGCCGATGTGGATGTCGTCTTCAGCCAGTCGATGGCCAAAGCCTCGAACATGGCCGTAAACCGGCTTCCTGGTTCACCCCACGGAACCTTGACCATATGGACGCTGTGATCGGGGCAGTTGCAGCGGGGCACCTGACAAGCCAGGATGGTGCGATACTGGCACGTATCCAGGTGCCGCCACCGACGTTCCTTGGTGTCGTACCCGGGAACCGCCTCCCCGCACTCGGGGCACCGAAGAGGCACATTCGGATCGTGCTGAACATGGACAACAACCTCGCCTGCAGGGAGGTCGAGGTCGACCGCTCGGACCTGCCAGGGGGACTGGACGCCGAGGATCTGGGCATAGAGGTCTTTGTCTTGCATGGAGGACATTCTAGGCGAGATCTGCTAAGCTACCCACACGAAATCCGGAAGCGCCATTCATAGAGACTCTGGCTATACCCGGCGGGCGTGACCTTGATGGCCCGCACACCCCAGATATAATCCCCGGCCGCATATCCGGATGCGTCCAGGGTCACGCTTTGGCCACTGAAAGCCGGTTCCAGATCGAAGACGGGCGACCCGTTCAGGTCATTGCCTGGCACCAGGCGCAAGTAATACCTGGCCACGGTAACACCCGATGGCCCCGACCAGGTGAACGTGGGGGCATCCCCTGGGTTGAATATTGACCCTTCGGCCGGCCCACTGATGGTGGGGGCCGGCGGTGGCACATCCACGATGAATTGCCGGGCGTTGGAATAGTCGCTCCAGCCGCCAGCCGTCCGGACCTTGACCTGCCAGATATAGATCCCTGTTTGCCAGGATGAGTTGATGGGGATTTCCTTCTGGAAGTCCAGAACCTGACCATCAAAAACAGGGTTCCAGGATTGCCCATCGGGAAAAATATTCAGCCAGTACTCGTAAGCCCCGGGAACATCGGACCATCCGAACCAGACCGATCCCTGGGTATCCCGGTTGTAGATGTTGTAGCTGCTGGGAAAGGAAAGACCAGGCGGGTCGGGCACGTTGGCCGTCACCGAGAAATACACCGAAGAGATGTTCACTGTTGGGTCGGCCCGCAGGATGACCTTCACCCGATAATCCGAACGAGGTTCCCAATCGGTGGTATACAGGTACTGGGACCCTGAGCCCCCGACATTGGTATTGGCATACTCCCAGAGACTCCCTCCCTTCCACACTTCGATGTTCACATTACTCGCAAACCCCGACCAGTAGACGATCACGGGTTCCCCCACATCCACCAAGGTGGTGGAAAGCGAGATCATGGGTTCGATGACCTGGATGTAATTCGAACTCCTGTTGATGGTCACCTTGTCTCGGAGCACCACCCTGACCCGGTAATCCGAACGCGCCTCCCAGCCGGTGGTCACCAGGTTCTGGGACCCCGTGCCACTCACGTTGGTGTTAGCGTACTGCCAGAGAGAGCCGCCTTTCCACACCTCGATGTTCACATTCCCGGAAAAACCTGACCAGCTTGCCACCACCGTCTGTCCTTCGGAAACGTAGGTGGTATTGACCGAAACCTGGGGATCACTCACCGAGAAATAACTGGAATAGGCATTGATCGAGGTGTTTGAACGCAGGACGATCTTCACCCTGTAATCCCCACGAATTTCCCAGGCCGTGGTCACGAGGTTCTGTGAACCGCTTCCGCTGACGTTCGTGTTGGCATCAACCCATTTCTGATTCCCCTTCCAGACCTCCACGTTGACGTTTCCCGGGAAACCACTCCAGCTGGTGACCACTGTTTGTCCCTCTTCGACCGCATTGGTCGAGACGGAAACACTCTGGGCCAGGGCGCTATCTGCCGACAACATGACCGCCAGAAACAAAAAGCAGATCCAGAATCCGGCGTCCCGTGAACCCCGCCCATTCCCCCTTTGATGCTTTGACATGGTCCCAACCTTTCATTTTCTGTAAATCAATTTCGGTGGGCCCACCCTCGGGATAATCGGACAAAAAGAAAGACCCGAGCAGAGCATCCTGCTCGGGTCCGTGAACCCACACCCCTCCCTGGGTCATGATTCCAATTTTCTCGAAACTATCACGATTTGCCGGAGGGTTCCACACTGGAATCGGGGACTGGTCCGCGATTGAATCCCTGATCCGGTTGCTTCAAGAAACCCAAGCCCGGTTTTCATTCAGCCGGTCAGACCCGCTTCATTCAGCACCCCGCATCGAAGACGATGCGCCACGTCCCGTCGGGTTGGCGGCGCCACACCGAGTTGAAGAGCCCGCTGGAGGTGCGCTCCGCCCCGTTCTCGTCGCGGCCCGTGAAGGTGTAGGGCCCGCGCGTGAGGCCCAGGGCGCCGCCCTCGGCCAGTTCCACCACCTCGGGATGCCACTCCAGGCGCGGCCCGTCCGGGGCGAAGAAGGGAGCCCAGGCGGCCACGATGGCCTCGCGCCCGCGGTTCACACCCTCCCCCACGAACACCGCGTCCGGTGCGATGAAGGACTTGAAGGCCTCCACATCCCGCCGGCGCACGCTGGCGGCGAAGTCCAGCTCGGTCTGGCGCAATTCTTCTCGCATGACATCCTCTTCCGTGATGGCTTCATGGTCAGAGAGCTCCGGCCCCGCATCTTTGCTACTCGCCCGCGCCCCGGTCGAATGGATCAACGCCACCGCCAGCAACAGTCCCCAAACAATCCCTCTGCTTTTCACGAGAACACTCCTCCGAAGCGGGCCGCCTGGGCCACCACCCACTCCCTTTGTTCCAGGCTCAGCGGACAGAAGGGCGAGTTGTCATGGGTGGTGTCCCGGTTCTCCACCACCAGCACGGCGGCATCCCGGCTCAGGGTGTGGTTGTGCCAGGTGCCGCGCTTCACGTTGTAGACCTTCAACGGTTCCAGGTCCACGGCGTGCAGCTGGCCGGACTCGGTATCGCCCCGCCCCTCGCCGATGAACAGCAGGCACCGCCCCCGCAACAGCACGAAGACCTCGTCGGTCTCGTCGTGCCGCTGCATGTCGTGCAGGTTCCCGGGCAGCAGCCCGTCGATGAAGTTGAGCACGGCCACTCGCCAGGCCTGGAAATCAACCAGCGGCAGATAGCCCGGTCCGGGGTGGGTGTGAACCGCCAGCAAGGCGGGGTCGATGGTCATGGTTGCCAGCTCCTCGTTGTTCTTCAGAATCAGGCCCGGTCCAGCCGCCAGCCCAGGGAACGGCCGGCCTCCAGGGGCACCACCTCGGACAGACCGAAGCCGTAGCCGCCCGGCACCACCCATTCCTCCTGGACCAGGGTCACCTTTTCCTCGTTGCGGGGCAGGCCGTAGAAGTCGGGGCCGTGGTGGGCCGCGAAGGCCTCCAGCCGGTCCAGGGCGCCGGCCCGCTCGAAGGCCGTGGCGTACAGCTCCAGCGGGGCATGGGCCGTGTAGATGCCGGCGCAGCCGCAGCCGCACTCCTTGAAGCGCCGCCCGTGGGGGGCGCTGTCAGTCCCCAGGAAGAAGGACGGATCGCCCCCGGTGGCCGCCTCCACCAGGGCCCGGCGGTGCCGCTCACGCTTGAGCACCGGCAGGCAGTACATGTGGGGGTTCAGCCCGCCCTGGAAAATCTCGTTGCGATTGTACAGCAGGTGATGGGCCGTCAGGGTGCCCGCCACGTTGGGTCCGGCCTCCCGCACGAACTGCACCCCCTGCTCGGTGGTCACGTGCTCCAGCACCACCTTCAGGTCCGGATGGCGCCCCACCAGGGGTTGCAGCAATTGCTGGATGAACACCGCCTCGCGATCGAACACGTCCACCACCGGGTCGGTGACCTCGCCGTGCACCAGCAAGGGCAGGCCGGCGGCCGCCATGGCCTCCAGCACCGGGTCCAGCCGGCCCAGGTCCGTCACGCCGGCGTCCGAGTTGGTGGTGGCCCCGGCCGGATACAGCTTGCAGGCCAACACGGCGCCGCTGCCCGCGGCCCGGCCGATCTCGTCGGGGGTTGTCCGGTCCGTCAGGTACAGGGTCATCAGGGGCGCGAAGTCCCGCCCGGGCTCCAGGGCCGCCATGATGCGCTGCCGGTACTCCAGGGCCTGCTGGGTCGTCGTCACCGGCGGCTTCAGGTTGGGCATGATCATGGCCCGGGCGAAGGCGCGGGCGGCGTGATTCACGGTGGTGGGCAGCACTTCGCCGTCGCGCAGATGCAGATGCCAGTCGTCGGGTCGGGTCAGGGACAGTTCCATGGGGGCTCCTGATCAGGAAAAATCCCGGCCAGGAAAAAACGGGCCAGGGGAAGATTTCCGGCCATGCTAGCACAGTCCAGATCCCCCGGCCACCGGCAGACCTTGCCCTCCTGGCCCAGTCGGTGGGAAAGAGCTGTCACTAGAGGAATTATGCGCCGGAGGTGCTCCTGGGACCTCCCCCGCGGCCAGTCGCCGCCTGGGAGGTCCTTCCTCTTCCCCACGGGGCCCGCATGATTGATTGGACTTTCCCGGTCCACAGGTTATTTTTTTCACAGGATAAACCGTACCCTGCCAACAACCTCGGAGTCTGCCCCTTGATCACCGGAACAGGCACCGACATCGTGGCGCTGGGGAAATTCCGCAAGCGCCTCGATCCCCAACTCATCGACGAGCTCTTCTTGCCCGACGAGCAGTCCTACTGCCACACCCAGGCCCGCCCCTGGGAAAACTTCGCCGCCCGCTTCGCCGCCAAGGAAGCCACCTTCAAGGCCCTGGGCGCCGGCCTGCAACAGGGCCTGCGCTGGCACGACGTCGAGGTGGTGCGCCATCCCGACGGACCGGTCTCCCTGCGCCTGCACGGCCTGGCCGCCCGGCTGGCCGCCGACCAGGGCGTCACCGCCAGCCATCTTTCCCTGACCCACAGTTCCGATTTCGCCGTGGCCACGGTGATCCTGGAACAAACCGTTTCGGAGGCACCATCTTGAGCAACATCGGATCCTACGAAGAAAGACTGAAAGACTTCAGCTGGGACGTGGCCAGGGAGGTTCTCGGCTGGCAGGACGACGAGCTGCTGAACATCGGCCACATGTGCAGCGACCGCATCTGCGCCCGGGGCCGCGCCGGCAAGACCGCCCTCATCTGGGAAGGGTTCACGGGCGAGAAGAAACGCTTCACCTTCGACGAGATCCGCCTGCTCAGCAACGCCTACGCCCGCTTCCTGCAGGAGCAGGGCGTGCAGCCCGGCGACCGGGTGTGCATCTTCATGGACAAGATTCCCGACCTGTACATCAGCTTCCTGGGAGTGCTGAAGCTGGGCGCCGTGGCCCAGCCCCTGTTCTCGGCCTTCGAGCACGACTCGCTGGAGGTGCGCCTGCGCAGCGCCCAGACCAAGGCCATCCTCACCACCCAGAAGCACCTGAAGAAGATCCGCAAGATCTACGACGGGCTGCCCGACCTGGACCTGGTGGTGGCCGTGCAGGGTGACGCCGCCAAGCTGCGCGAGCACGAGACCCTGTTCGACGTGTACGGCGCCCCGCGCTGCGAGGAATTCGCCTGCCACGCCACCGGCCCCGAGTCGCCCAGCGTGCTGCACTACACATCCGGAACGACCGGGCAACCCAAGGGTGCTCAACATGTGCACAGCTCGGTGTTCGGCCAGGCCCTGACGGCCCACTGGGTGCTGGACCTGCAGGACGACGACATCTACTGGTGCACCGCCGACCCCGGCTGGGTCACGGGCACCAGCTACGGCATCATCGGGGCCTGGGCCCTGGGCGCCACCAACTGCGTGCTGGACTCGGGCTTCACCTCGGCCAAGTGGTACAAGTTCATCGAGGAGAACAAGGTCACGGTGTGGTACTCGGCCCCCACGGCCATCCGCAGCCTCATGCGCGACGGCACCGAGCTGGTCCGGAAGCACGATCTCTCCAGCCTCAGGCACCTCTGCTCGGTGGGCGAACCCCTCAACGCCGAGGCCGTGGTCTGGAGCGAGGAGGCCTTCGGCCGCCCCTTCCTGGACACCTTCTGGCAGACCGAGACCGGCGCCATGATGATCACAAACTATCCCGGCATGAAGGTCAAGCCCGGCAGCATGGGCAAGCCCTTCCCCGGCATCACCGCCGCCGTGCTGGACCTGAAGACCCACGAGCCCATCAGCGAGCCCGGCAAGGTGGGCCTCATCGCCTTCCGCCCCGGCTGGCCCAGCATGTTCCGCGAGTACCGCAACCAGCACGACGTGTACGCCAGCAAGTTCGTGGGCGCGCCGGCCGACGCCACCCCCGAGCAGTGTCGCGCCAGGGACGATGTGTGGTATGTTAGCGGCGACCGCGCCAGCATCGACCCCGACGGCTACTACTGGTTCGTGGGCCGGGACGACGACGTCATCAACACCGGCGGCCACCTGGTGGGACCCTTCGAGATCGAGTCGGCCCTCATCGAGCACGAGGCCATCGCCGAGGCGGCGGTGGTGGGCAAGCCCGACGAGGTGAACATGGAAGTGGTCAAGGCCTTCGTCACCCTGAACCCGGGTTACGAGTTCGACGACATGACCGAGCTGAGCGTCATGAACTTCATCCGCAAGAAGCTGTCGCCCCTGGCCATGCCCCAGGAGATCGAGGTCAAGGACAAGCTGCCCAAGACCCGCAGCGGCAAGATCCTGCGGCGCTACCTGAAGGCTCTTGAATGGGGTGAGGAAGTGGGAGATCTTTCCACCCTGGAAGACGACTAGACAGACAATCGAGATGGTTGGAAAACGCCAATAGAAAGGAACAGCCCATGAGTGAAATGCACGAAACGGTCCTGGAATACGTCATCGACGAGTACGTGGACGAGGACGACGATCTGGAAGTGACGGTTGATACGCCCCTCATCAGTTCGGGCATCGTGGACAGCTTCTCCATGGTCTCGCTGAAGGTCTTCCTGGAGAAGAAGTACGGCATCAACCTGCCGGACAACGAGGCCACTCCCGAGGCTTTCGACACCGTGAATTCCATCTGCGAGCTCGTGAACAAGCATCTGGGCTGATAGGTCCGGAAGGAGAACCAAATGGCTTACTCGAACAAGACCCGCGACATGTTCGCCGGCGAGATCGAGGAGATCAAGGGCAAGGGCCTGTACAAGGAGAAGCGCTTCATCTGCTCGCCCCAGGACGCCGAGATCACGGTGGAATATCCCGAGGGCGCCGAGCAGGCCAGGGTGCTGAACTTCTGCGCCAACAACTACCTGGGCCTGAGCAGCCACCCCGACGTGGTGCAGGCCGCCCACGAGGGGCTGGACGCCCGCGGGTACGGCATGAGCTCGGTGCGCTTCATCTGCGGCACCCAGGACATCCACCGCACCCTGCAGGACAAGGTCAGCAAGTTCCTGGGCATGGAAGAGACGCTGCTGTTCCCCAGCTGCATGGACGCCAACGCGGGCGTGTTCGAGGCCATCCTGGGCAGCGAGGACGTCATCATCGCCGACCGGCTGATCCACGCCTCCCTGGTGGACGGCATCCGCCTGTGCTCGGCCGAGTACGACACCTTCAAGCACATGGACATGAAGCACCTGCGCAAGAAGCTGGAACTGCACCAGGACAAGCGCACACGGCTGATCGTGTGCGACGGCGTGTTCAGCATGGACGGCGACCTCATGCCCCTGGACCAGGTGTGTGCCCTGGCCGACGAGTACGACGCCATGGTGCTGGTGGACGAGAGCCACGCCAGCGGCTTCATCGGCAAGACGGGCCGCGGCACCCACGAGCACTTCGGCGTCATGGACAAGGTCGACCTGATCACCACCACCTTCGGCAAGGGCCTGGGCGGGGCGTCGGGGGGCTGTGTCAGCGGCCGGGCCGAGCTCATCGAGCTGTGCCGGCAGAAGGCGCGTCCCTACCTGTTCAGCAACAGCCTGGCCCCCAGCATCGTCAACGCCAGCATCAAGGTCATCGACCTGGTCAGCAGCAGCACCGAGCGGCGGGACAAGCTGGAGTGGAACACCAGGTATTTCCGCGAGAAGATCACCGCCGCCGGCCTGGTCGTGGGCGGACAGGACACGCCCATCGTTCCGGTGATGCTGTTCAACGCCAAGCTGGCCAACGACATGGCCCGTGACATGTACGCCGAGGGCATCTACGTCATCGGCTTCTTCTTCCCCGTGGTGCCGGCCGGCGCGGCGCGCATTCGCGTGCAGCTGAGCGCGGCTCACGAGAAGGAGCACATCGACAAGGCGGTGGCCGCTTTCGCCAAGGTGGGCGAGAAGTACGGCATCATCGGGTTGGACAAAAAGGGAATTATCGAGAAGTACGGGATGTAGGGGCAGCTGCCCTTCATCACCCAAAAATGGAGCCCGGGATGTCCTCGGCCGCGCCATGCGCGACCTGCGGATTACCCGGGCTCTTTTTTGGGTGAGGGAAGGGCATGAGAGAAGTTCCTAGAGCCGAGGATGGGTGAACCGGGAGTGTGTCCGGCTGCGTGAGGAACGGGGCAGGGAGCAAAACAGGACAAAATGAGTCCCGAGACTCCCGCCGGCGGAAGCCTGGCGCCCACCCGGCCGGGCGCTATCCCGAGGGCTGATCCTTCCGCCCCGGCAACAGCAGCACGAAGGGCATCGCCGGCCCCGTCCCCCCGGCCACCCCATCAACCCTCCCAGTCCAGCACCACCCGCACGCGCCGGGCCAGGTCCTCGATGGAAAAGGGCTTGGAGATGAACTGGACACCCTCATCCAGCACCCCGTGATGAGCGATGACGTCGGCGGTGTAGCCCGACATGAAAAGCGTCCGCAGGTTCGGGAATTCCTCCCGCAGCCTGGAGGCCAGCTGGCGGCCGTTCATTTCGGGCATGATCACGTCGGTCACCAGCAGGTCGATCCCGGTCCCGAGTTCGCGGGCCAGTTCCAGGGCCCGCACCGGAGCTCCCGCCGTGACCACCTTGTAGCCGAAGGGCTCCAGCATCATCCTGATCATCTCCAGGATGGCATGGTCGTCTTCCACCACCAGGATGGTCTCGTCACCGCCCCTGGCCAGCGGCGCCTCGGCCGCCACGCGCTGGTCCAGGGTTCCGCCCTTGAAGGGCGGCAAGTAGATCCGGATGCTCGTCCCCTGCTCCGGCTCGCTGTAGACGTTGATGAATCCGCTGTTCTGCTTGACGATGCCGTAAACGGTGGCCAGTCCCAGCCCCGTCCCCTTGCCCGAGGCCTTGGTGGTGAAGAAGGGCTCGAAGACATGTTCCAGGACCTTGGAGTCCATGCCGCAGCCGTCGTCACTGACCACCAGCTGCACATAATCCCCGGGGATGAAACCCAGCTTGCCGGCACAGTAGGCCTCGTCCAGGGTCACGTTGGCCGTCTCGATGGTCAACCGCCCCGTCCCCTCGATGGCGTCCCGGGCATTGACGCACAGGTTGGCCAGGATCTGATCCACCTGCGTGGGATCGACCTTGACCGGAGACAGGTCCTCGCCGGGAATCCAGCTCAGCTCGATATCCTCGCCGATGAGCCGTCCCAGCATGCGCAGAACACCCGAGACCGTCTCGTTCAGGTCCAGCACCCGGGGCTGGATGGCTTGCTGTCGCGCGAAGGCCAGCAATTGCCGGGTGATATCGGCCGACTGGTTGCCGGCCTGCTTGATCACTTCCAGGTGGCGCCTCATGGCGTCCTGGGGGTCCATGTCCTCCAGAACCAGTTCCGCATTGCCCAGGATCACGCACAGCTTGTTGTTGATGTCGTGGGCCACGCCCCCGGCCAGCAAGCCGATGGATTCCATCTTCTGGGCCTGGGTCAACTGCGCTTCAAGCTTCTTCCGCTCCGAAATATCCCGGCTGATGCCGATGATCCCCGTGGCCGCCCCGCGCCCGTCCCGCATGAACGAGGCCCGCGCCTCGATGGGCACCACGGTGCCGTCCCGGCGCACGGCATCCAGTTCCAGGAGAATGGCACGATCGGCCGGGACCCCCGCATTGCCATCCCTGAGAACCTCCTCCGCGAAGGCCTGCAAGGTCAGCCGGTAGGATTCCTCGGTCAGGAGTTTCAGGAGGTCGGGCTCGAATTCCTCGCCGACCGAGTAGCCGTGCAGGGCCAGGAAAGAGGGGCTGTAATATTTCAGGTGAAAATCCAGTCCCATGGTCCAGATGGCGTCGGTCACATTGTCGGCCAGCAGACGGTATTGCCGCTCGCTCTCCCGCAAGGCCTCCTCGGCCGCCTTCCGCTCGGAAATATCGTGAATGAAGATGAACAGCCGACCGCCATAGGCATCCCAGTAGGAGATATTGATCTCTGCCGGCCAGGCCTCTCCACCCTTGGTGCAATGCATGGTCTCGAAGCGGGCCGAGCCCAGCTTGCTGATCTTCCTGACTCGCTGCAGGGTCTCCTGCTCGGACTCCACCGCTTCCAGATCGACGATTCGCATGCACAGGAGTTCTTCCCGCGAGTAACCGGAACGCTTCACGTAGGCGTCATTGACCTCCAGCAGACGGCTATCCAGGTCGGCAATGAAAAAGCCCTCGCCCGAGGTGTCGGTGATGGCCTGGTGCAGGCTCACGCTCTGGAGCAATTCCAGGGTGTGGCGATCCGTTTCCCGGGAGGTTTTTTCCAGTTCCCGGACCCTCTGTTCAAGTTCCTCGTAACTGGGTTTCGATTCCATGGCGGCCCCCTCATTCCAACCCCGCAAGCGTCGCCGCACGCATCCAGGCGAAAGCATGTTGTCAGGATATCTGGACAACAGTTATCCACTTTATTCACACCATAAGGGGGATACGGGGATTCCGCAAAAACGTGTACGAAAGAAAGGGTGTCCGGCTGGGGGAGGAACGGGGCATGGCGCAAAACATGACAAAAAGCATCCCGAGACTTCCGCCGGCGGAAGTTACGGGCCACCCGGCAGGGCGCTATCCCGAGGGTCGATCCTTCCGCCCCGGCAACAGCAGCACGAAGGGCACCGCCAGCACCGACACCCAGGCCGTCAGCTTGAAGGTGGCCTCCAGGCCCATGGCGTCGCCCAGGGCTCCCACCGCCAGGGCGGCCAGGCCCGCCGTCACCGTGTTCAGGGTCATGAAGAGGCTGTTCAGGAAGGCGGGGCGCCGCGAACCCGTGTCCTGCACCACCGCCAGCAGGATGGGGCTGGAGGCGAAGATCAGCACCCCCGTGATCACCAGCAGCGGAATGGTCAGCACGCCCTGCCAGTGGGTCAGCGCCACCGCCAGGGGCGGGGTCAGGGCCGTGATGATCAGCAGGGTCCGGCGATGCCCGAAACGATCGGCCACCCAGCCCGCGCCCATCACTCCCACCGCGCCCGAGAACTGCAGCACCGACAGGGCGATGCCCGCCGCCCACAGGGTGCGCCCCTCCCCCGTCAGGTAGGTGGGCAGGAAAAGGGTCAGCGACGCCTTCAAGGCCATGCGGAACACCAGGAAGCCGGCCAGGCCCACGAAAAGGCGCCCCAGGCCCGCCAGCCGCTCTTTCTGGGGGCCCGGTTGCGCGGACCGCTGCGGACGCTGGATGGGTTGCAGCCCGCGCAGACGGAAGAACATCAGCAACGACACGGCCAGCCCGATGGGCAGCACCCGCCACGAGCCCTCCAGCCCCCACCAGGAAACGGCCGCCGTGATGAGCAGGGGGCCCAGGGTGCGGGCCATCTCGCCGCCGAACATGTAGAAGCTCATGCCCCGGCCGCTGCTGGCCCCGCTGTAATGCTTGATGAGCACCGGCCCGGGCACGTGGAAGGCCGAGGCCGAGAACCCGCTGATCAGCAACAGGCCGAAGACCACGGGGAACGAGGGCGCCAGCCCCAGCAGGCTCATGCTGGTTGCCGTGACCGCCGGCGCCAGGATGACGAACCACTTCAGGCACAGCCGGTCGGCCACCCAGCCCACCGCCGGGTTGGCCAGCTGCGGAGCCTTGCGCGCCACGTCCAGCAGGCCCACCGCCGCCAGGGAAAGACCCAGCTTGGCGATGAGCAGGGGCAGCAGCGGGGCCAGGAAGGCGCCGAAGACATCATGGGAAAGGTGGGCCAGGGAGATGGCCGTGACCTTGCCGGTCTGGAAGCTCCGGTCGTCCCTGTTCCGGGTGTCGCCGGGCTGGGTGTCGCTGGGCTGGATGCCACTGGATTGGGGCTGAGGGTTCATGGTCCGTCCGGCTTGCTGGGGGAATGTTTCCCATCCAAAGAATCCGCTCCAAGGCCCGGAAGCAAGGTTTTTGGCGCTCGCAAATCCTAGCCCAGCGCAGGGAGTTCGCCCGCTGTTGGAGGGAACCATCGGCCCCGCTAATCGTACTTGAGTTGACAGGATGCCCAGCATCCCGTCCTCTTGTTCGCGTCACCCATCCGCCACTCAATGAAGGTGCCCACATGCCTGCCAGTATCCTGCGCTCCGCCTTGCTCTGTTGTCTGTTCATCATGCTCGCCGGCCTACCCGCCCTGGCCCAGGACGTCCCTGTCGCCATGCACGACGGCCCCCCCGAGCAGGGCACCGTGCCCCTGGAACTGGAAGAGCTGTGGCGGGCCGGGGGCATGGATGACGAGGACATCATCTTCGGGCAGACCCCGGACATCATCTGCGACAAGGCCGGCCACACCTTCGTGCTGGACCACCAGCTCTGCCAGGTGGCGGTCTTCTCTGCCGAGGGCGAGCTGCTGCGCACCATCGGCCGCGAGGGAGACGGCCCGGGCGAGCTGCGCCAGCCCATGGGCCTGGCCATGCTGGGCGACGATCTGCTGGGCATCGGCATCGGGTTTCCGGGCAAGGTGGTCACCATGCGCCTGGACGGAACGCCCGTGGGCACCCTGTACCCCATCGGCGTGCCCAGCGAAGGTAATATCGGGGTGATGATGAGCCTGCAGGCCGCCGACGGCTGGCTGTGCGCCGGCGGCGCCCGCCTGATGTTCACCTCGCCCGAGGACGCCTCCAGCCTGCGCTTCCTCTCGGCGGCGCCCCTGGGACAGGAGGACTTCACCCGCCTGCTGGAAAAAACCAACCCCCTGGACCCCCTGGCCCACCTGTACGACGAGGCCGCCGATTATTACTGGGACCTCAGCTGGGCCCTGGGCCCCGAGGGCACTCTTTACGTGCCCAGGGACAGGGACAGGTACGAGATCTCCGTGTTCGGCAGCGACGGGACCCTGCAGCGGGTGTTCGGCCGCCAGACGCCGTCCCGCAAGCGCAGCCAGGAGGAGAAGGACCGGGTCCGCCCCATCATCAACGTCAACAACGCGCAGCAGGACCGGGACTGGCAGATCTGCGACACCGACCCGGCCATCAGCCGCATCGCCTACAACTTCGACGATGACACGGTGTGGGTGCTGACCCCCGGCGGGTCCAGCGAGCAGCCGGAGGGGATCCTGGAAACCTGGGACGTGTTCAGCCCCGATGGCCGCTACCTGCGCCGGGTGCCCATTCCCCTGGGCCACGAGATGAACGAGGGCACCAGCTTCCTGGTGGGCGGCGGGCGCCTCATCGTCCTGCGCGGCAGCACCAGCGCGCCGGGCGAGAGCGACGAGGAACTGGAGGCCGAGGAGGAGCCCGAGCCCCTGGAAGTGATCTGCTACCGGATCAAGTGAGGCGACCTGATCAAGTGAAGGGCCTGATCAAGTGAAGAGGTCGATCAAGTGAAAGGGCCGGGCATGGCCGGACATATGGCCGGTCCTGGCCGCGCGGTCAGGCGGTTGCGAACAGAGGGTGCGCCTGCGGGTCAGGGAAAGGCGATCTCCAGACCGTCCACCGTGCCGGCTTCTTCAATCGTGAGGACCTGGGCCTCGATCCAGCTATCCCCGCCGTACCACTGGGTGCGGTCGGGCAGGGCATCGCCGGGTTCCCAGTCACCCTGGGCCTCGAAGAACCCCAGCTTGAAATCGCCGTCGGGCAATCCCCAGATCTGGAAGTGAGTCACGGCCTCTTCCGGCCGCAGGTAATCTCGCCAGTAGTCCGACCGGTCATGGGCCGTGGTTGCCACCACGTAGAAGGCCCGCTCCTCATCCGGCCGGTCCGTGGCCACCTCGCCGGCCAGAGCCCCACCTCTCTCCAGGGTCACGGCCAGGGACAGCAGCGCCCCGCCTTCGGGCACGGTGATGACCGTGGCCCCGTCCATCGCGCTCCGGCGATCATACCACTGGGGCCGCCACGAGCTCATCCCGCGGGTGATATATGACGAATCGATGCGCATCAGGTACTCCCCCGGCTTCACGCCGGGCAGGGTCCGTGTTGTCGACTGGCTGAAAACCCACGGTTCACTGACGGCGACCATCCTGCGGGAGACGGGGTCATAGAGCTCCACCGTGGATCCCCAAAAGAACAACCCGTTGTCCGCCACCGTGAGCTGCACGGCGGAACTTTCCATCTCCACCCCGGCAATGGTCTGACCCGGGGTGACCTGAAAAACCGAGGCCGACGCGAAATCGTCGCCACCCACCCAGCTTTCCACCCCCTCATGGGACACCACCAGCTTCACCTCACCCCCGCAATGCAGGGGTATGCTGAATTCGCCGTCGACGCCCATGGCCCTTCGCGGGCCCATGACCAGGACCGAGTCGGGGGTGACGATGGAAATCTCGGGCGGCTCCCAGCCCAGATCCTGCCAGGCTCCGCCCAGACGGCCCTCGATGAAGGCCGGTTCCGAAGTCAGTTCCATGGAAACCGACACCAGGGAATCGGCCGGGCAGGTGATCCAGGGCGAATCCCCGGCGCCCCACTGCCCCGGCAGCCACACGTGCTCGCCGTCATAGGGGCAGACGCAGGCGTAGATGCGGCGACCCAGGATCACCTCCACCTGGTACTCCCCGGGCAGGACGCCGAGCAGGGTCAGATCGAGGGCCCCGTCGGTGATCGTCCCCTGGGCCCGGTGCAGGTAGGTGGGTCCCGTCGGAACCTCCACCGCATCCCGCAGGTGAAGCTCCACCTCGCCAATTTCGCCGTCCAGTTCGTGGGACAGCCCTACCTGCACGCGCAGGGAGCCCAGACTGAAGTCCACGTTCTCGATGATGGTGCCGTTGCCCACCTCAAGCACCGCGGGTTCCCGCTGCCCGTACCCCATCTCGGCCCCGCAATAATCGTAGGACTGGCCTCCCCATCCCACCGACAGCTTCGCGTGGTAGCTTCCCTCGGGCAGATCCAGGGAGTATTGGCCGTAGAAATCGACCACCGTCTCGAACAGGGCCTCACCGGCCAGCCCATCGGCCAGGGGCACCGCCCTCACCACCAGATCGGAAGGCACTCCGCCGGCGCTGACGTGGCCCGTGATGCGGCCCGCGGGAACCAGGGGAAGGCAGGGGTCGTCATCCTCGCAACCGCTCAGAAAGCCAAGGGCCAGGAGCAGGATGGCCAGCAGCAACATGAAGGGCAGGTTCCGGCGGTTCATGAGCGGGCTCCTTCCACGGTGGCGGGCAACGGCAGGATCAGGTCCTCCAGCCGGCCATGGTCCTGGATCAGCAGGGGCGTGCTCTCCTCCTGCACGGCGGTGCCCGGATACCACCATATGGTGTTGCCTCCCATTTCCACACCCAGGGTGTAGGATCCGTCAATCAGCCCCCGGAAGTTGAATTGCCCCGCGGACCAGTAGACTTCGTGGGTCGTGGGTTGTCCCGAGGCATCCAGCAGGACGACCAGGGCATGGTGTGGGGTGGTGCCGTCGGCCAGCAGGACCTGTCCGGCGATCCGTCCCCCCTCCACCAGATCGAAGGTCAGGTTCTCCAGTTCCCCTTCCGCCAGATCGATGGGCTGGGCTCCCTCCAGGGTGGATGCGCCCCCAGAATAGACCGGCTGCCAGATCTCGTTCTGGGGCCGCCCATCCAGGAAAAGGTAATAACGGCCCGGGTCGAAGTTGTGCAGGCCGAAGGTCGGCGGCCTGGAAATGTTGTCCGCGAACAGTTCATTCCCGGCCTCGTCGAGGATGCTGATGATCATCTGGTAACTCACCAGGTCACCTGGCCCGTTCAGGGTCACCATCATCCCGCTGCTCACCAGGTCGATGGCGCCGATGTCGGCTCCCGGGTTCAGGGAAAGGGCCGTGGCCGATTCGAAATCATCCCCGCCGAACCAGCGCATCATCCAGTTATCATCGACCCCCACCCGGGCCTCCACCGGCCCGAGGGCGAAGAATTCGAAAGCTCCGTCTTCATCGCAACGGGTCTGGCCCAGGCGGTGATGGTCCTGGTCGTACACTTCCACGCGGGGCGAACTGTCGGGATCCTCGAGCCAGCTGCCGGACAGGTGGCCGGACAGGCGGGACAGGGACTGGCTGAGATCGTAGGACAGCTCACAGGGTTCCAGGGGAGACACCTCCACCGGATCGGATCCCGAGCCAAAGGTCGTGCTCAGTAGGGTCATGCTCAGCAGGTTCAGGTCCAGCGACCCCAGGAGTTCAAGATCGTAGCTTCCCGGCTGGACCAGGGGAAATTCCAGATCCATGGCCCCATTCACGACTTCCCCGGTTTCCTGGTAACTGTCCCAGGAAGCTCCGTCCAGGCGCACCGTGACCCGCGAGCCATCCAGCCGGGCGGGCATGTCCACGTGCAGGCGAACCAGGCCCCGGGCCAGATCCAGACGCGAGATGCCCGAGGCCACCGTGACCGTGTCGCGGAAGTCGTTGGAAATGCGGATTCCCCCGCCGGGGTCTTCCTCGATGCGGTACAGGCCCGAAGGAAGTTCCAGCCTGTACCAGCCCGACGAGTCCGTCTGTGCGGCGACAACGACCTGGCCCCGCAAGCGCCCCTCCAGGGCCCGGGCCCCGACCACGGCGGACACTCCCGTGCCGCCCGACGTCAGCCGGCCCTCGACCGCGCCGACGGCGAAGGTCGGGCAACTGGTGGGCGAATCGTCGCCACAACCCGTCAACCAACCAGCAGCCATGACCAGCAAAACCATCCCGACGAACACACCAACCCGGCGGCCAGACATACGAGCTCCATTTTCCAGAGGAATAACGCCATGAAAGCACAGGCATGGCCCCCTCCCTCACCGGGCCATCCTTCATCACACCATGATGTAACGGAATTTTACCAGACGGGAAAAGCCGATGGGAAGGAAATCCCGAACCCTCCCCCTGGTCGAGGCCGTCAATTTAGCTGAAACCGCTCCAACTCGGGGGCCGGCGCCTGGAAGAAGGCCGCCATGAGGGCCCGGTCGAATTCGTGATCCAGGTCCTCGGCGGTCACATCGGGGCGCCCGATGGCCGGCCGGAAGCGATCCAGGGCCGCCACCACGGCGTCCATGACCTTGATGTTGGCCTCGGGATCGATGGTCTCCCCGATGTATTCGGGCGCCGAGAGCAGCCAGCGGCCCTCGCGGCGCACCACCACGGCGGGCCAGTCGCCGCCCAGCAGCGCGACCCGGCAGGTGTCGTCCCGGGCCTCGGGAAACTCCATGGCCGCGATCAGATGGTAATAGCCGGGGGTCAGGGTCTCGACCCGCCCGCTCTTGTTCTGGGCCGCCAGCCAGGCATCGTAGCCGTAGGCAGCGACGAAGGCGTTCTTGAACTCCTCGGCGGCCAGATAGTATCGGCCCTGGGCCGCCATGGCCCGGTCATAGGGGGGCGCGGCCAGGAAACAGGCCTCGAAGGCCGGCAGGTCCCGATCCAGGACGGCGTGCACCATGCGCAGGACCACGGCGTGGGGAGTGTTGTCCGGCGGGGCCTCGCCCAGGGCGCCGTCCAGGGTGTTCACTCCCACCTCGGTCAGCAGGAACTCGCAGGGGACGCGCCCGCCGCACCCCACGCTCAAGCTGTCCCAGCGCGCGCCGTGGCGGTTCACGAAGTTGACCCGGCCATCCTCCACCGTTGCATCCAGCAGGAAACCGCCGCCGTCGTCGGAATAATCGTCCCCGACCGCCAGCGACCGCCCCAGGCGGCCGTGATAGAGCTCGGTGTGGTTGGTGGGATCCATCTCCCAGGTGATGTTCTTCCAGGCGGTGCCGCTCTGCCCCTGGAATTCCAGGCGGGTGGGGGCCAGGCGCCCGTAGATGGAAAACCGGGCCACCGGCCGCCGGGTCAGGGTGTACAGGCCGGCCAGGACGAGGAGGATCAGCAGGAGGTAGATGGGGCGGCGCATTGGGTTTCCTCCTGGGTGGGGGGGGCTTGACTGCGCTGAGCGGCAAAGTAGCCACGGTGTCCAGCTTGCCAATTCAAGCTGGGCTGACTGTTGCGCACGACAGGTGCAAGCGATTGTTATCTTTCCATTCCCCCGTAAAGCAAGGCCGAAAAGAACGGGTCGCTTTCTATATTCTTCAAGTATTCCAGAATTTCTGTTTTTTGGGTGCCTTTTAGTAGGAAAAATTTTCCTTTTTGGAATGTGCCGGTTTCACCAATATTTAGACAAAACAAGCTGCTCGTTCCAACAGTCACCCCAAGGGGGCCGTTTCTTGTGTCTTCAATCCAGCGCGTATGCCCAGGAAAGTCCTTGTTATAGCCATAGGATCCTACTGGGTACAAAAAGGAAATAGTGTCTCCTGTCGCTAAGCGGGAAGGCAGATCTTTCCACACTTTTTCCACTATTACCACAGCTTGCTTTGTCCTGTAGAACCAGCCCTCTTTCCCACTTTGCGGAACTAGCAATGCTGGGTCAAATATTTCATTGTTTGACAACAAAAACCCTTCAAATACACATTGATTTTTTGTTAGATACAATCGGGATGAAAATTCCTCCTGGCCAGATGGTTCTAATAACCCCGCCGCCATACACGATGTCGCCATAACAAAAAGTAGACCAACGGAGAAAACGCCCAGAATTAATGGAACGGCCCTCTGCCGCATTCGCTGCGATAGATCTTCAGACAAATGCCTATCTCGATTCAAATGAGTCCCTTCCCCTTCAATTCCATTCAGCATCAAGCAAAGATATCACCCTGACGTTAAACTGCGGTCGATTCTGGCGTATTTTACTTCTCCGATTTGCCTAACATGAAGGTTCTCCTGCCAAGACGCACCGGCGAAGCCGGTAGGTGCGACTCTTGAGCAAGCAAGGGGCGTTACCGGCTGACTGGTCGGGCGCAAGCGATTGTTAGGCCGAATCCACCTCGGGCAAAGACCACAATTTTAATCCTTCTTCAACTCCAACTTTTTTAGCGTTGAAACCCGTCCATCGTCCAACTATGCGGTCAGCGCCAAACCGTCGGTAGGTTACAACCCCATGCCTATCTTCAGATTGAGGCGATTGGTATCGAAACACAAAGCTTGCGAATTCGCCAAAGGCAAAACCAACCCCATGATGTACGCGTGCCGGGTCACCAACTCTCCAATCAGCCATAAGCAGTTGGGCTTCATAACGAATACTCAAGTCTCCCCAATAACTTTGCCCGACTGGTGAAGTGCCTTTAACTTTATATCGTCCCTCCCAATTGATATTTTCAGGACTCCCCCAGGCTCTACCATCGACATTTTTGTCCAGGGGTATTTCAGGACGCGCATTTCCAATCACATCTGCAATGGTCGTGCATACAGGCCCCAACGCAGCCCGCCATGTTGCTCGATCAGGAGGGGAAAATGTTATTATTTTTATACCACTCAAGTCGCTGGGAAGAGCAATGGAGGCCAAGGGTGCCACCACAAATACCCGGTTTCGTCCTAATGCCCCCAACCATAGGCCTAGCTCAAGGATGACATTGTCCCTCGGGGCCCTGCCCTGGCTGCCCCGCTTCCAGACCTCATCATCTGGAGTTAAAACTAGAACCGCGTAGTCAAATTCCGACCGGCGATCAGATAGACCTTCCAAATATCCCACTGTAGGCCTAAAGAACCCCTGATCCCATAGCATTACTTCGGCAACTCGTTGCAGCCCTTGCTGCAGCGCTTGGGCCACATGCAACGCCTCCGTAGAACTGCCAATAAATAGAAGAGGGCGGCTATGCATTGTCACTAGACTGAAACCCTTCAAATTTGGTTTACGGCATAACATTTTGCTTCACCGGCAAGGGCGGCCGGCGAAGCCGGCAAGGCACGCGGGTTGCGTCCGCAAGCCGCGTGACTGGCGACCTTGTCTGGTGCAAGCGATTGTTAGGTAGCTTGACTAAACTAATCGCTAACACCGGGGCTTCTTTCTCGTTTTTTTGTTTGTAGCAATGCCTCAGCTACAATTCTTGATACTTTTGAATTTCTGTTTTGATAAATTTGAACAGCCCCAAAACCCAAAGAAATTATCAAAGCACAGATTGACACCCAAAAACTAGTTTCGGATCGGCCTAAGTACTTATCAACCAGGGCATTTTTGGTCACCAGTTCAGCTGCAACTTTGTCAACTTCCAACTTAATTCGAGAGTAATCAGCCCCGCATTTAAGGCGAATATTCTCAAAACTATCCCTTTGCCCCCCTTCAAGTGCATCAAAGGGGTTTCTTTCAGTGTGCTCTATTAAAAGTTGGTCAAGCTTTATGACAAGGGAATCAGGCTTCACCTTGCCTGTGGAGAGTTCCTTGTTTTCGTACATGGATGTTCGCAAATCTTCCAGTACTTGAGACAATGGTACATTTTGATTGTAGTACCCTTCCATGGAAGAAAAAATTTGTTTTATGCTTTTTCCTTTAAGTTTCCGATTTTGGTAAATATTTCGTACGGCCCGCAAATCTGCGCCATTATCCACAGCCGTTAATATTCTCCCTGACAAAACGTCCTTGCTGACATATTGGTTCTCTGACCCGGTGTTTGTAAACCCGACCAAACATCCAATAATGGCACCAACAATAATGGGCATTAGAAGCCACTTATAGCCAAAAATCCCACCATCTTTTGTGTTTTCAAGTTCGACGACGAGTGCCTCTAGACGCTTTCTGCGAGCCTCAATTTCAAGCCACTGCTCCTCTTCAGAATTGAAACTCGATTCTGAAGTATCCTGGTTATTGCTGTCTGACATATAAACACCCTTTTCAATTGTCGACCTAACAAACAATTCGACCAATTACTCCCCACAGGAAGCGTGACAAAACGTCGCAATATACCGCTGGATTATATCAGACCCGGCCAATCCCGTCATCTCCAACAACCCCTCCCCTATTCCTCCTCTTCCACTCTCCCCCTGCTCCCCCCTTCCTCCGCCACCCCAGCCCCACCCCCACCGTCCGCCCACTGCGTGCCTGAAGTTGGCGGATTTCAGCGGTTCGTCTGCAGGTCTTTGCGCAGCAAAGGCCGAAGACGTCCCCCGCTGAAATCCGCCAACTTCAAGCACGCAGCCCCCTACAACCGCGCCACCCCGATCCACGCCGCATGCATGGCGCTCACCATCACCAGGAACACCGTCCGCGCCCGCGCCGGCCCCACCCCCGGCAAGCGATACTGCAGGCTGCCGGTGGGACAGTTCGTCAGGCAATCACCGCACAGGGTGCAGGCCTCCCCCGGCGTCCGCGCCAGCACATCTTCCGGGTACAGGGCGTCGTAGCGGCAGGCCGGGGTGCAGGCCCCGCAATCGGTGCAATCGTCGCTGATCTTCAGGCGCCAGGGCGAGACCTTGCCCAGCCGCGTGGCCACCCAGCCCATGGGGCAGTAGGCGGTGCAGTGGGTCATGTTGCCGTTGCGCCGGGACCAGAACACCATCAGCCCCACACCCAGCAACCCGAATCCCCCCGCCAGGGCCGCCGCCGTGGCCCCGGGCACCCCCAGCCGGCCCAGCCCGAACGCCGTGCCGAATACCAGCACCAGAATGCCCACCCGCAGCCACGGCCGCCAGCGCGGCAACCGCGCCGGCCGCTTCACCGCCCGGGACAGGCGATCGTCCCAGGCCCCGATGTAGCACAGCCAGCTGCACCAGGCCGGCCCCACCAGCAACACCGACGCGCTGAACAGGATGGCCATGAAGAACCCGCCCGCCCGGTACAGCGGGCCCGCCGCGATGAGGGCCGGCACCGGCAGGTGCAGCTTGCCCGTCATCAGCAGCTTGTCCAGCCCGGCCACCCCCAGGATCAGTTGCGTGAAGAAGATCACCGAGAACACCAGCCACAGCCGAGGACGCAGGCGGCGAATCTGCTTGGGATCGCGCAGGCGATCGCTCAGCCAGCCGGCGTAGAAGGCCAGCAGCACCGCCTCCCACCAGCCGGCCTGCTCCAGGAAGCGCTCGGCCAGCAACCCCGTGGCCGGCGCGAAAACCTGCACCGGCACCAGCAGGCCCAGGGTGCACAGAAAGGCCCCCAGCCCGGCCCCCACCGCGTCGCCCTGGGGCAGGGACTTCCGCCGCCCCGCCGTCTCCAGCAACCACCCGGACAGGGCCGTGAACACCGTCACCGCCCCCAGGATGGCCACCATGCGCCCGTAGGGCATTCCCATCAGCTGCCGCACCTCCACCACCGCCCGGATGGTCAGCACCCACTCCACGGCCCCGGCCAGCAGCACCAGCTGCACCGCCCGGTCCACCCAGCGGCGCTTCAGCAACAGGGCCAGGGGCAGGGTGGCCCACAGGCCCATGAGACCCGGCTCGCCCCCGCGCGAGTGATGGGCAACCAGCAACAAACAGCTCAGGATGATGGGGATGTAACGCACGGCAACCTTCCTGTTGAAGTATAAACAGGAACATAATTGCCCGGTTTTTCCCCGTCAATCCGGGAGTCGGCCCTCCTTGCGGGTTGTTCCTTGAGCTCTACCGTGTTATGCAAGGATCAAAGGGACCCCAACCTGCGAGGAATCCATGAATCCCCGTCTCATCATCGCCACCATGCTTCTTGTCCTGGGCCTGGCCGCCGGCCTGGGCTTCATGATCTGGCGTGGCACCGGCCCCGCGTCCCCGCCCGCCGCGCCCACCGCCACCCACACGCCGCCCAGCACCCGCACCTGCGTCTATGAATCACCCGGCGGACCCGCCCTCACCGCCCGCTTCGACAGCGAGGGCGTGTGGCTTTTCCTGCCCGAGGGCACGGTGCAGCTGCCCCCCGTGCCGGCCGCCTCGGGCGCCCGCTACAGCGACGGCGCCATCACCCTGCACACCAAGGGGGAAGAGGCCATCCTCTCCCGCGCCGGCCTGCCCGACCGGCACCTCACCAACAACTCGCGCCAGGCGGTGTGGGAAAAGGCCAAGCTGGACGGCATGGACTTCCGGGCCGTGGGCAACGAACCCGGCTGGATCCTCGAGCTGTGGCCCGACCGGGTGGTCTACCGGGGCGACTACGGCAACGACGTGGCCAGCTTTCCCCGGCCCCAGCACACAACCGACCAGCACTCCACCAACCAGCACACAACCGATCAGCACTCCACCGACCAGCACACCCGCACCACCACCTTCCACTGCCGGTCCCAGCAGGGCCGTGTCCTGGACATCACCCTGCTGGGACAGCCCTGCCAGGACACCATGGACGGCCAGGAATTCGAGACCACGGTGCTCCTGGACCTGGACGGTCGCGCCCTGCACGGATGCGGCCGCTCCCTCCACTGAGCTCTCGTGTTATGAACAAGAAAAGGCCCCGGGATTTGCGCTTCCCGGGGCCCTTCCCTGACTTGCCGCTGATGGCCTTACATGGTGGTCAAGATCACATCCAGCACCGAAAAAGCCCCGATGGCCCACATGAACGGATGCACCTCCTGCACCTTGCCCTTGGCCAGGGTGGCCACGATGTAGCTGATGAACCCGAAGGCCAGGCCCATGCTGATGCTGTAGGTCAGGGGCATCAGGATGATGGTCAGGAAGGCCGGCACCCCGATCTCCAGGCGGCGGAAGTTGATGCTGGTCACGTTGCGGAACATGAACACGCCCACCACCACCAGGGCGGGCGCCGTGGCGAAGGAGGGCACCACGCCGATGATGGGCGTGAGGAACAGGGCCAGCAGGAACAGCACCCCGGTGGCGATGTTGGCCAGCCCGGTGCGCGCGCCGGCCGCGATGCCCGAGCCCGACTCGATGTAAGTGGTGGTGGTGCTGGTGCCCATGAGCGCCCCCGCCACCGTGGCCACGGCGTCGGCCTCCAGCACCCGGTCGATGCGCTCGATGCTGCCGTCGTCGTTGACCATGCCCGCCTCGTAACTGCAGGCCACGATGGTGCCCACCGAGTCGAACAGATCCACGAACATGAACGAGAAGATGCTGCCCCACATGCCCCACTTGATGGCGCTGGCCACGTCCATCTTCAGGAAGATGGGCGCCAGGCTGGGCGGCGTGCCCACCAGCTTCTCCGGCAGGCTCACCTCGTGGAAGATCATGCCCAGGATGGTGGTCACGATGATGCCGATGAGGATGCTGCCGCTGACCTTGCGGATTTCCAGCACCGTGATCACCAGCAGGCCCGCCAGCCCCAGCAGCACCGGCCGGCTCAGGTGGCCCAGTCCCACCAGCACGGAGGGGTTGTCCACGATCAGGCCCATGCCCTGGAACCCGATGAAGGTGATGAACAGGCCGATGCCCGCCGCGATGGACAGGCGCAGTTCCAGGGGAATGGCGGCGATGATGTGCCTGCGCACCCCCAGCACCGTCAACAGCAGGAACAGGATACCGGAGATGAAGACCACCCCCAGGGCCGTCTGCCAGGTGACCCCCTTGCCCAGCACCAGGGTGAAGGCGAAGAAGGCGTTCAACCCCATGCCCGGCGCCATGGCGAAGGGCACGTTGGCCCACAGACCGGCCAGGATGGTGCCCAGGGCCGACGCCAGGATGGTGGCCGTGATGAGGGCGCTCTTGTCCATGCCGGTGGCGCTCAGGATGTTGGGGTTCACGAAGATGATGTAACCCATGGTCAGGAAGGTGGTGACGCCGGCGGTGATCTCGCGGGTGGATGTGGTTCCGTTGGCTTCCAGTTTGAAGAGGCGTTCGAGCATGCAGCCGTCCTTTCTGACAAAGGAGGTGTTGGGCGGAACACATCAGATCCTAGCACGCCGACTTTCAAAAAGCATTGTCAACCTCCGGGCTTTTATGGTTTCTTCACATCCAGCTCAGGATTCCCCTTGCCCAGCTCCCGAGGAGGTTCCCATGTCCCGCTCGCTGAAGACTTCCCTGGTCGCCGTCATCATCCTGCTGGCCGGCCCGGTCATGGCCCTTGCCGCCGACTGGTCCTCCACCAGCATGTCCATCCTGCACGGCAGCGATTACAAGCTGGCCAGTTCCGAAGAGGCCACCATCCTCACCGTCGAGCACGCCAGCGGCTGGCAATACGGGGACAACTTCTTCTTCTTCGATCTGTGGCAGCCCTTCGACAAGGACAGCGGCATCTACGGGGAATGGCACCCACGCCTCAGCTTCGGCAAGCTCACGGGCAAGGACATGAGCTTCGGCCCGGTGCGGGACGTGCTGCTGGCCACCGAGCTGAACATCGGCGACGGCTGGCGGGCCTACCTGTACGGCGTGGGCTTCGACCTGGACATCCCCCACTTCAACTTCTTCTCCATCAATTTCTTCATCCGGGAAGACCCCTTCATCGAAGGGGAAAGCACCTTCCAGATCAGCCCCAGCTGGAGCCTGCCCTTCACCCTGGGCAAGGCCCAGTTCGACTTCACCGGCTTCCTGGACTACGCCGGCACCGAAGGCACGGCCGAGGCCAATCTGCTGACCGCCCCCCAGCTCCTGCTGAACGTGGGCAGCCTCAGCGGCGAGGCCGGCACCCTGTGGGTGGGCGTCGAATACCAGATCTGGACCAACAAGTACGGGGTCAAGAGCAGCGACGCCGTGGACAGCGACGAGAACGTGGCCCAGCTCATGGCGAAGTGGTTCTTCTAGGGCGCTGGATGGGTGAGGAAGAGCGACTGCGGTCGGTCAAGAGGGCCCCTGGCGAGGCGTACTCGGATTTGATCGGTGCGGCGTAGCTGCGGCTACTTCATTCCGGCAGCACCATGTTCAGCAGGATGGCCACCAGCGCCGACAGCCCGATGCCCTGCATGGCGAACTCGCCCAGGTTGAACACCATCCCCCCGATGCCGAACACCAGGGTGACGGCCACGATGACCATGTTGCGGGGCACCGTCAGATCCACCTTGGCGCGAATCAGACTGCTCATGCCGATGCTGGCGATGGCCCCGAACAGCAGCACCATGATGCCCCCCATCACCGGGGTGGGAATGGTCTGCAACAGGGCGCCCAGCTTGCCCACGAAACCCAGCACCAGCGCCGTCACCGCCGCGTAGGTCATGATGACGGGATTGAAGGCCCGGGTCAGGGCCACCGCCCCCGTCACCTCGCTGTAGGTGGTGTTGGGCGGCCCGCCCAGCATGGCGGCAAAGGTGGTGGCGATGCCGTCGCCCAGCATGGTGCGGTGCAGGCCCGGATCCTTGACGTAGTTCTTGCCCGTCACCCCGCCGATGGCCACCACGTCACCGATGTGCTCCACCGCCGGCGCGATGGCCACCGGCAGCATGAACATCACCGCCTGCCAGTTCCAGGCGGGCATGGTGAAAGCCGGCAAGCCCAGCCAGGCCGCCTCGCGCACCGGGTCGAAATCCACCATCCCCATGATCAGCGCCGACACGAAACCCACCGCGATGCCGCAGAAGATGGGAATGAGCCGGAACAACCCCCGGCCGAACACCGAGGCCACCATGGTCACCAGCAACGCCACCATGGACACCACCAGGGCCTGGCCCATGGGAAACAGCGCTCCCGCGCCATCCCCCGTCTTGCCCAGAGCCATGTTCACCGCCACCGGCGCCAGGTTCAGACCGATGACGATGATCACCGGGCCCGTGACCAGGGGCGGCAGGAAGCGGTCGATGATCCCCGGCCCCCGCACCGCGATGAACGCCGCCAGCACGGCGTAAAGCAGACCCGCCGCCGCCAGCCCGCACATGGTGCCGGGCAGCCCGAAGTTCTCGATGCCGTAGATGATGGGCGCGATGAAGGCGAAGCTGCTGGCCAGGAACACGGGCACCTTGCGCCGGGTGGCCAGCTGGAAAAGGAGCGTGCCGCCGCCGGCGGTGAAAAGCGCCACGTTGGGGTCCAGCCCCGTCAGCAGGGGCACCAGCACCAGGGCGCCGAAGGCGACGAACAGCATCTGGGCGCCCACCAGGGGCGTGCGCCAGCCCGCGAATTCCATCTGATCGGTGTTTTCTGCCTGGGGAGTGCGATCCATCTTCACCTGCCCGGAGCGTGGAAGGAGGGGGTGGCGCCCGGCCGCGCTGGCACACCGCCCGGCGCCTGGACCCACCCAACCTAGCACAGGTTTCCCATCATTTCACTATGATCATCCGGCGCGATTCCTCCGCCTCGCCGCACCGCAAACGGCAAAGGTAAACCCCCGCCGGCATGGCCCGACCACGCCCGTCACGGCCGTCCCAGTCCAGTTCATGGCGCCCCGCCGTGAACAAGCGATCCGTCACCAGGGTGCGCACCAGGCTCCCGTCCAGGGCATGGATGGTCACGCCCACCCGGCCGTCCCCTGCCAGAAGGAAGGGAATGGTGGTGCGCGGATTGAAGGGGTTGGGGTAACAGGGTTCCAGCATGGCGGGCCTGGCGGCCGCGGCCAGCTCGGGCGCTCCATCCGGCACCGCGCTCACCTGGGACAGGAACACCCCGCTCTCCGAGGACCAGGTCACCCCGGCGGGCACCTCCAACAGGCTCAGGGCGATCCCCTGCCCATTGTCATAGAACTGCCCGCTGGCCGCCCCCGAGACATACCCACCCTCGGTGTTCAGGTACACCGACCAGATGCGCAAACCCCAGATGCCCAGCCAGACCTCGTGGGTGATTGTGCGCAGGCTGGTCACCTCGGTGCCCGGGGCCACCAGGGTGGCCTCCACCACGAAGGTGGTGTCCACCGCCACGGTGTCGTGGTCCTCCACCCCCACGGCCATGATAGGCGAGGTGAAACTCCCGTCCCCCAAGGACACCCCGCCATGCCCCTGGGCCCCGGCCCCCACCTGGGCCCACACGCTGCCCTTGAAGGTGCCGTGCAGGCGAGCCACCGCACCGTCCGGATAATAGCCCGGCTGCACCTGGAAGGTCAGGGTTTCGCGGGTGCTGATTCCCTCAACCCGTCCGGTGGCGGTGAAGGAATAGGGCCACAGATCGGAAACATATCCCTGGGAATAGGCCCTGGCCTGCACCCGGCCCGTGGCCAGGCTGGCGCTGTAGGCCACCGAGCCGTAGTTCCCCACCGTGGGGTGGCCGTCCTTGGTGGCATCTCCGGCCAGGTGGTCCACCCCCACCAGCGATTCCTCGCCCTGGACAGGGATACCATCCGAGCCGGTGGCGTAGACATAGTACTCGTAGGCGGTGCGGACGGTGGCGCTGGCCGGGACCGGCGCCATGACCAGGACCACCACACCCAGCGCCATCAACGCCGCCAATTTCATCAGGATCGATTCCTTCACGACACACCCCTTCGCGTATCCCGTCGCCGGCCGCGGCTTGCCGTGGGTGGTGGCGGGTAGACCTGTGCTGGCGGGAAATCCCGGGCGTGAAGGGGGCGAGGCAAGGGACAGGGCCGTGCCGCGGGCAGAGGAGCCGGATGCGTCGGACCGTGAACCGTCCTCGAGCCGGAGGGGTCTCCCCATGTAATGAAAGTCTAGCATCAACTGCCTTCCCCCCGCAACCATCCCGGTCCCGCCCGGCGACCCGCGATTCCTTCCTTGCCCTCTCCCTTCTATTTGTTTATTTTGCCAAATAGACAATTTAAAGGAGAACGGCATGGATCCAGCCACGCGAGAACTGTTCACGGCCCGCGCCCGGGTCATCAAGGCCCTGGCCCACCCCACCCGCCTTTTCCTGGTGGATCACCTGTCACGGGGATCGGCCACCGTGGGCGAACTGCGGGAACTGGTTGATGCCGACATGTCCACCGTCTCCCGCCACCTGGCCCTGCTCAAGGGGCAGGGCATCGTGCAGGACCGGCGCCAGGGCAACCAGATCTTCTACTCCCTGCGCTTTCCCTGCGTGCTGGACTTCTTCCAGTGCGTGGAGACGGTGCTGCACGGATCGGCCACCACCACCCTGGACCTGATGGAGCGCCAAAAATGAGCCTGCGCAGCGAGAGCAAGACCCTGGCCCTGGGCCTGGGCGTGTTCGCCGCCCTTTACTTCCTGCCCGTGGGCAACGTCCGCTTCGACGGCGCCGTTCACGAGGCCCTGGCCCTGACCCGCTGGTACGCCCGCGAGCACGTGCTGCTGTGCCTGGTGCCGGCCTTCTTCATCGCCGGCGGCATCAGCGTCTTCGTCAGCCAGGCCTCGGTCATGCGCTACCTGGGCCCGGGCGCCCCCAAGCTGACGGCCTACGGCGTGGCCTCGGTGTCGGGCACGGTGCTGGCCGTGTGCAGTTGCACGGTGCTGCCCCTTTTCGCCGGCATCTACCGCATGGGCGCCGGCCTGGGTCCGGCCACCACCTTCCTGTACGCCGGCCCCGCCGTGAATGCCCTGGCCATCATCCTGACGGCCCGGGTGCTGGGCATGGAGATGGGCGTGGGCCGGGCCGTGGGCGCGGTGGTGTTCAGCGTGGTCATCGGCCTGCTCATGCACTTCTTCTTCCGCAAGGAACAGGACCAGCAGCAACTGGCCGCCGCCGCCCTGCCCGCCGAGGACACCCCCCGCTCCCTGGGCCAGACGGCCCTGACCTTCGCCGCCCTCATGGGCATCCTGATCTTCGCCAACTGGAGCGGCAGCGGTACCGGGTGGTTCGCCACCGTGTTCGGCGTGAAGTGGTTCCTGGCCGGGGGCTGTTTGCTGGTTCTGGCGGTGTGCCTGGCGCGCTGGTACTCCCGCGCCGAGTTGAAAGAGTGGCTGGAGGCCAGCTGGGGCTTCGCCAAGCAGATCATGCCCCTGCTGCTGGGCGGGGTGCTGCTGGCCGGCCTGCTGCTGGGCCGCCCCGGTCACGAGGGGCTCATTCCCCAGAGCTGGATCGCCGGCCTGGTGGGCAGCAACAGCCTGGGGGCCAACCTCTTCGCCTCGGTCAGCGCCGCCTTCATGTACTTCGCCACCCTCACCGAGGTGCCCATCCTGGAAGGGCTCATGGGCGCCGGCATGCACAACGGCCCGGCCCTGACCCTGCTGCTGGCCGGACCGGCCGTGTCGTTGCCTTCCATCCTGGTCATGCGCAGCATCATGGGGGGTCGCAAGACGGCGGTCTTCCTGGCCCTGGTCATGGTTCTGTCGGCCCTGACCGGGTCGGTTTTCGGTTCACTGTTTCCCTGATCACCCCGTATGTTGAGGAGCAAGAAAATGGACATCGCCGTGCTGGGCACCGGGTGCCCCAAATGTGAAAAGCTGGCCGCCGAGACCAAGCAGGCCCTGGCCGAACTGGGCCTGGATCATCCCGTGCGCAAGGTCACCGAGGTGGCCGACATCATGAGCTACGGCGTCATGCTCACCCCCGCCCTGGTGGTCGACGGCCAGGTCAAGGTGGTGGGCAAGGTGCCCTCGGTCGAGGAGATCAAGAGCTTCCTGGCCTGAAAGGATCGGCATGGACCGCACCCCCTTCCTGCTGCGCCCCGACGTGACCTTCCTGAACCACGGCTCGTTCGGGGCCTGCCCCCGGCCCGTGTTCCAGCGCTACCAGGAGATCCAGCGGGAAATCGAGGACCAGCCCGTGGAATTCCTGGGTCGCCGCCTGCACGGCCTGCTGGCCCAGGCCCGCGCCGCCCTGGGCGGCTATCTGGGCGCCGACGCCGACGACCTGGTGTTCGTGACCAACGCCACCACCGGCCTGAACATCGTGGCCCGTTCCCTGGACCTGGGCCCCGGCGACGAGGTGCTCACCTGCGACCACGAGTACGGCGCCCTGGACCGCACCTGGCGCTTCCTCGGCAAGAAGCGCGGCTTCCGCTACGTGCGGCAACCCCTGCCCCTGCCCCTGGGCGATCCCCAGCAGGTGGTGGACGCCGTCTGGAGCGGAGTCACGGACAGGACCCGCGTCCTCTTCATCAGCCACATCACCGCCCCCACGGCCCTGACCCTGCCGGTGGAGCTCCTGGTGCGCCTGGCCCGCGAGGCCGGCATCATCTCCATCATCGACGGAGCCCATGTGCCCGGACAGCTGGACCTGAACCTGGACCGGCTGGGGGCCGACTTCTACAGCGGCAACTGCCACAAGTGGATGATGGCCCCCAAGGGTGCCGCCTTCCTGCACGCGCGCCGCGCCGTGCAGCATCTGGTGGAGCCCCTGGTGGTGAGCTGGGGATACGAGGCCGCCGAACCCGGCCCCAGCCGCTTCATCGACGAGCAGGAGTGGACCGGCACCCGCGACCCGGCGGCCTGGCTGACGGTGCCCGCCGCCATCGACTTCATGGAGCAGAACCACTGGGCCGGCCAGAGGGACCGTTGCCACGCCATGCTGGTGGACTGGCGCCGGCGCTACGCCCAGCTGACGGGACTGCCCCCCCTGTGCCCCGAGGGCCCCGACTGGTTCCGGCAGATGGCCGCCGTGCCCTGCCCCGCCCGCCGGGGTGGACGGCCTGGCCCTGAAGACGGCCCTGTACGACCGCTTTGCCGTGGAAGTGCCCGTGGTGCATTTGAACGGCATCTGGTACCTGCGCGCCTCGGCCCAGGGCTACAACCAACCGGCCGACTACCATCGCCTGCAGGAGGGGCTGGCCGCCCTGCTGGATAGCGGATCATAGCCGCGCCGCACCCGGGCGAGATCGCGGGCGGATCAGGGTTCGGGAATACCGGATTGAATTATTCCAGGCCCAGCTCGTGCCGCCACTTCTCGTCGAAGCTCAGCATGTGGTCCCGGTGGCCGGGTTCGATGGCCATGAGCGCCGGCTCACTGCCGTCGCTGAACATGACCCAGCGCTTCTGCGGATCCAGGCGTCCCAGATCCTGCCCGCCCACGGCCACGCTGGCCGAGCCCTCGAACAGGCACACGCAGGTCACGTCCGGGTTGCGGAAGACCGAGATGAGGGTGCCCCGCACGGTGGTCAGGCCCTCGGGGGTGCTCACCAGCACCTGGCCGCCCTTCAGGCGCGGCCCCGTGCGCAGGGACAGTTCGCCCAGGGGCAGATCAGCTTCCACCGAGCGATGGAACCAGCGGCCCGGACGGCCCGGCAGGGTCATCTCGGTGCCCGCCTCCAGGCGCATGGCCATGCTGCCCGGATAGATCAGGTCCAGGGTGACTTCGGGCCCCAGCTCGACCCGGCTGCCGGCCCGCAGGGCCTGGTCCAGCCCCGCGCGGTCCGCCGCCGAGAATTCCCGGCCGTCCACCAGCACCCGGCCCGCACCCTCCAGGCCCAGGATCTGCGGCCCGGGCAGGGGGTTCAGCCCCACCAGGGCAAAGGCCAGCACGGCGGCGGCCGCCACCGGGATCCAGACCAGAGAGCGGCGCCACAGCCCGGCCGGCGGACGCACCACGGCGGCGCCGTCGCTGTGCCCGTCGGCCAGCGAGCCGTCGATGAAGCGCTCCCGCAACGAGGCCCGGAACTCGGGGTCAGCCGGCACAGGCCCCAGGCTGCCCACGGCTTCCTGAGCCCTGCGCTGCTGCTCGTCCCACTGGTTGTGCCGCTGATCACTCACGGCCACTCGTCCTTCAGAAGTTCGCCCAGCCGGGTCAAGGCGCGCGAGTAACGTTTGCGCACCGCCGCGTGGCTGGCGTTGACAATTTCCGCGATGGCCTGGTGCTCCAGACCCTCGTAATCCCGCAGGACCACGATCTCGCGCAGGTCCTCGGGAAGCTGCATGATGGCCCGCTGCACATGGGCCTTCTTCTCGTCCTCCAGCAGGCCGGCATCGGCCTGGGGCGTGTCGGCCACCAGCACGGGCCCGGGGGTGTCCGGGTCGTCGGCCACCACCGAGCGCCGGGCCACCTTGGTCTCGAAGGAACGCCACTGGTCCCGGCAGATGTTGGCCGTGATGGTGCGCAGCCAGGGCCGGGGATCACGCCCCGTGTCCAGGCTGGCCGCCCCGCGCTGCACCCGCAGGAAAACCTCCTGGGTGGCGTCCTGGGCGGCCTCCCTGTTGCCGAGCAACCGGTAGGCCAGGCTGTGGATCAGGTCGAAGTAGGTGTCGAAGAAGTCGGCCAGGGCGCCGCGTTCCCCCTTGCGCACGCCTTCCAGCATGGCCGGGGAACCGGCATCATCGCCTCGTCCTCCTCCTGCTGACAGGAGCAGCGACCAGATCGGCAACCATGTCCACCTGATCTTCAATACGAGACACCCAACCGTGTGTGCCGGGAAAACAGCACCAGCTTGAAGAAAAGCGGGAAGGAGTGGACCCTTCCCGCTTCGTGAATCCCCCTGGTCAGGCCAGGATCATTCGCTTCCTCGGATCACCATCCGGAACCCCGCGCGGAAAGAAGCGGTGGCCGGTTCCATGTCATCCCTGTTGCCGGAACGGCAATCTTCCACCGTGCTGTAGAAGTAGCCGCCCCGCACGACCTTGGTTTCACCAACCGAAGGGCCGCGAGGGTTGATCCGAGACGCATATTCGTAGTAGATCGCATCATACCAGTCGTTGCACCATTCCGCCACATTTCCGTGCATGTCGTACAGGCCGAAGTCGTTGGCGTCCAGCTGGCCCACTTCACGGGACCAGAATTCCGCGTTGCCGGACCACCAGGCGATCTCGCTCAGGGTGCTGGAAGAGCAGAAATCACCATCGACGGACAGGTTGCCGTTGGGGAAGGGGGTGTCGGTTCCGGCCCGGGCGGCGTACTCCCACTCGGCCTCGGTGGGCAGGCGGTAGCCGGCGGCCTGGTAGGGCTCGAAGCCGTTGCAGCGCCAGGTGGGACGGTCGTAGGTCCGGGGCAGGTTCTGGTGCTGGGTCACCCAGTCGCAGTAGGCGGCCGCTCCGTACCAGGTCACTTCCTTGACGGGGTGGTTGGGGTTCCGGCAGACCAGCAGGCCGTCCTGGATGGAGATCTCATGATCGCCGTCGGTCAGGTCCAGCAACTGGTTCACGGAGCCTTCCTGGTTGTCCCGCAGGACCTGGTCTTCCAGGACGGCGTAGCCCCGGGCCACGGCCCAGTTGGCGGCGGCCACGTACTGGGCGTTGGTGACCTCGGTGGTCATGATCTTGAAGTCGGTGTTCAGGTCGACCTGGTGCCATCCTTCGTCCGCATCCCGGCAGTTCTCGTTGCCGGGGCTGCCCATGTAGTCCAGGACGGGGGAAATGGCCACCATGTCGAAGGCCATCAGGTAGGTGCCGTCGATGGTGCTGGTCGCCGCCGGATCCAGGTCGAAATAGCGATGGGCCGGCTTCAGATAACCTTCAGCATCATCGAAATCGATGCGGTAGCTGCCGGCGGTGGTCAGCTGCAGGGCTTCCTGGCCGCTGCCAGTGTAGGAGAAGCCCTCGGGACCGGTGACGGTCCAGCCGGCTTCCAGATTCAGCGGATAGGTCTGCACGAAGAGGTTGCCCTCGATGCGGGTGTACTCCGCCTCGAAGACCAGGCCCTGGGTCTGGGTCATGTTCAGGGTCTGGGCCGCGGGGGTATTCCAGCCGCTCACCTCTTGCCAGGTCAGGGTGTAGTTGCCGATCTCCCCGGTCTCCACGAACGCGCTGCCCACACCGGTGTGGGTGGCGCCGCTGGGATAGGCCAGCTGCCAGCCACAGGCCAGGTCGGCGGGCTGCACCGCGATGGTCACCGCGGGGTCGTTGTGGGCGGTGAAGGAGATGGTGGCCCCATCCGCCAGATCGGCGGTGTCATCCATGGGGACGGCCCAGCCGTCCGTGGGCAACCAGTGCATGGCGTAGGAGCCCGCCGCCATGCCGGTCATGGTCCGGTCGCCGGAACCCGTCAGCAGGAGGCCCTGGGGGCCTTCCAGTTCCCAGTTCACCTCGCTGGAACCGATGGTCCCGTTCACCGAGACGGTGCCGGTGGGCTGGGTCACGGGCTGCAGGGTATAGACCGGGGAAATGAGATAGCTGCTGGTGGTGTCGGCTTCCAGGATCAGGAATTCCGTCTCGACGGGAGGATCATAGCCCTGCACATCACCCCAGACGATGGTGTAGTCGAAGAAGTCGGCGCCTTCCACCACGGGGCCGTCGATGCGCACCGAGTCCGTGCCCGTTCCGCTGAACGAGGCCCCACCGGTACTGGTGACGGTCCAGGGCGCGGGAATGCCCGCGGGAGAAGGGATCAGCATGATGTAGCGCTCATCCGCCTGGTAGTTCCCATAAACCTGGACACCGTGGCTTTCGCTGGTCAGGCTGATGGGGACATTGGAGGCCCTGACGTTGTCGAAGGCTTCCCAGGTCAGGGTGTAGGCGCCGGTCACCAGGCCGGTGACCGTGCTGTCCGGAGAGCCCGAAGCCACCGCCATACCGTCGGAATCCAGCAGGGTCCACCGGGCTTCCATGCCGCTGGGCAAGACCTTGATGTAGACCGATCCGGGTTCCAGCTGATAGATGCCGGGGAAGTCCAGGGTCCCGGTGCTGGTCAGTTCGCGGTAGTCAGGATCGGGATAGGGCATCCGCCAGCCGTTGATGGCGCCCCAGCTGATCTGGTACTGGCCGGAGGGCATGTCCTCCAGGACCTGGGAGTTTTCGCCGTAAACCTGGGTGCCGTCCGGCGTACTCAAGGTCCAGGGAATATCCAGGGTGGTGGGGAAACAGCGCACGGTGACCAGGCCGGACAGGTTGCCGGTTCCTCCCGGATCCACGGGGCCCGTCGATTCATCGTCCGAACAACCGGCCCAGACAAACAGCAACACGATCAGGGACAGCAAGAAAAGGAGCCTGGCGCCCCCCTTGAAATTCAACATCTTGGATTATCCTCCACATGCCCACGGGAAAGATGGGGTTCCAGCGAAAGCCATAGTACCAGCAGAAACATTAGGGGTTTGGCCGGGAAAAATCAATTGCCAAGCCGGGAGCCCTGCGGGGGAACCCGCAGCCCCCGCTCGGATTGAAAGACGGCCCCTGACCGGGCTTGGAGCCCGGCCCGGAGAATTCCCGCCCCCCCGGAAACAAAGGCAACGTTTGCCCACCGGGCAAATCCTGCTAAGATGCAGTCCAGACAACGTCTTGCCAGCGGGCCGCTTCTCGGCGCGAGACGACCCCCAGGCGTTCAGCCCCCTCGAAGGGAACCATCTTCATGACCCAGCCGCCGGACCTGTTGCTCACCCTGCACCGCTCAGCCCAGGTTTTCGCCCACCGGGCCGATCTGGCCGAAAGGCTGGCCCCCCTGTGTTCTCCCGTTGAACTGGCCCCGGACGAGTTGCTGCACCCCGCCGAGGCCGCCGAGTACGTCGTGCGCCGGGGCAAGATGCGCGTCAGCCAGCTTCTTCCCGACGGCCGCGAGATCACCCGGGCCGTGCTGCAGGCGGGCGGAGTCCTGACCGTGCTGGAAGATGATCCGACGGCCGCCGGACATGGCGAAAAACCGGCCGACGATGTATATAGTCTGCCGGACCTGATCCTCATGGCTCTGGGCGAAACCGAGCTGTGGCAACTGCCTCCCGGCAGTCTGGCATCTGTTTGACCTTCAATCACTTCAGGAGATGAGCATGGCCGCCCCCAAGGTTGTTTTGTGCATTCTGGATGGTGTGGGCTACCGCACCGGCCCCGGCAGCGAGGAGGGCAACGCCATCAAGGCCGCCTCTCCCGCCTTTTTCGAGGGGCTTTTCCAGCGCTACCCCTTCACCACCCTCAAGGCCGGCGGCCTGGACGTGGGCCTGCCCCAGGGGCAGATGGGCAACAGCGAGGTGGGCCACCTGACCATCGGAGCGGGCCGGGTCATCAACCAGGAACTGGTGCGCATCTCGCGCAGCCTCGAGGAAGGGGAGTTCCCCACCCGCCAGGCCTGGACCGACTTCATGGAAGCCACCCGCCAGGGCAGCGGCCGCCTGCACCTGCTGGGCCTGGTCTCTCCGGGCGGCGTTCACAGCCACACCGGTCACCTTTACGGCATCGTGGCCGCGGCGCGGGACGCCGGGGTCAAGGAGATCTACATCCACGCCTTCCTGGACGGCCGGGACACCGACCCCCACAGCGGCAAGGGCTACGTGGCCGAGCTGGTGCGCAAGCTGGACGAGCTGGGCGCCGGCCGAGTGGCCAGCGTGTGCGGCCGCTACTGGGCCATGGACCGTGACAAGCGCTGGGAGAGGGTCAGCCGCGCCTACGACATGTTGGTCAAGGGCCACGCCGAGAACACCAACGTGGATCCGGTGCGGGCCATCGACGCCTCATACCGGGCCGACACCACCGACGAGTTCGTCGAGCCCACGGTCATCACCCAGGCCGACGGCAACCCCGTGGCCGTGGTGCAACCGGGGGACAGCATCTTCTTCTGGAACTTCCGGGCCGACCGGGCCCGCGAGCTGACCTGGGCCTTCATGCAACCCGACTTCGACGGCTTCGACGTTCTGGGTCGGCCCCGGGTCAACTACCTGACCATGACCCCCTACGACGAGAAGATGGATCTGCCGGCCATGTTCCGGCCCGAGGCTCCGCGCAACGGCCTGGCCGAGATCTTCGCCCGGGAAGGCATCCGCAACCTGCGCACCGCCGAGACCGAGAAGTACGCCCACGTGACCTACTTCTTCAACGGCGGCCGCGAAGAACCCTTCCCCCACGAGACCCGCGAACTGGTGCCCTCGCCCAAGGTGGCCACCTACGACCTGCAGCCCGAGATGTCGGCCCCCGAAGTGGCCGCGCTGGTGAACAAGGCCTGCCAGGGAGACGATTTCGACGTGGTCATCGTCAACTTCGCCAACGGCGATATGGTGGGGCATACCGGGGTTTTCGAGGCTGCCGTCAAGGCCTTCCAGACCCTGAACCGCCTGCTGTCCGAGATCATGCCCCCCAGCCTGGAGCGAGGCACCACGTGGCTGGTCACGGCCGACCACGGGAATTGTGATGAAATGCTGGGCGGCGACGGCAGCGTCCTGACCCAGCACTCTCTCAACCCCGTGCCATTCATCGTCGCCGGGAAAGCCTTCGAGGGTGTCCAGGACGCCCTGGTCGCCGGCGACTTCGGACTGGCCGACATCGCCCCCACCATGCTCCAACTGCTAGGGATTAAACAACCTGCGGAAATGACGGGAAAACCTATGCTCAAAAAGGAATTCCTGAAATAAGCATTTGCAACATATTAACATTCGAGTATTCCACAATCGCGGGATTTGTGCTATAATTCTCAGCCAACCCGGGAAAATGATTTGCACTTTGAGCATCTCCTTCCCGGGACCGGTTGGTGGCATCGGCTTCGCCCGCGCATTGACGATGCCCCCTCGGCGTACCCTCGAATTCTTCCCGTTTGCCCGGTGAATTCCCCCTGGCGAGACGGGTCAATCGCCCCGGGGTCGCGCTGCTACCATGTGACTGGGGTGATTCAATCGTGGACGGCTGCTCTGTCCTGAATTTCGTTCCCGCTCTGCTGGATCCATTCACTTGACACTCGGTTTCCGACAAGAAGCGTCGAACAGAAGCGAAAAGAGCAAACCACAATCTTTGACCACGAAAAGGAGGCCGGAAGGATGAAGAAGCATCTTTTTGGCATGGCACTGATGACGTGCCTGATGGTTCTGGGGGGCATCGCCTCCGCGCAGACCATCGATGAAATCCAGGTTTACGACGCGGCCGGCGCCCCGGCCAGCCCCTACGCCGGCCAGACCGTGACCGTCACCGGCATCATCGTCGAGAAGAACCAGTACAGCAGCGGCAGCCACTCCCTGCAGGGCGCCACCGGCGGCATCACCATCTACCAGAGCGGCACGTCCGTGGCCCTGGGCGATGAGGTCAGCGTCACCGCCACCGTGGGTGACTACAGTGGTGAGATCCAGCTGGGCAGCCCCGTGTTCAGCGTGCTCAGCAGCGGCAACGATTACAACAACCCCACCGAGATGACCATCAGCGAGATCCTGCACGGCGTGGGCGGCGAGACCGGCTACGAGAACGTGGGTCTGCTGGCCAGCACCATCGGTGAAGTCGTGCAAAAGAGCGGCTCTCACTTCTACATCGCCGACGCCGGTGACACCCTGTACGTGTACATCGACAGCACCACCCTCATCGACACCAGTGCGGTGGAAGTGGGCGACACCTACAAGGTGACCAGCCCCATCGTGAACTACACCGGTGGCGTCATCGAGATGAAGCCCCGCTTCCAGACCGACCTGGTCGAGAACCCCGGCGGCGACACCCTGCCCACCATCAGTGGTGTGACCTGCGCCAACTGGACTCCCCTGGCCAACCAGGCCATCGTCGTCAACGCCGTCATCGCCGATGACAACGGTGTCAGCGGCGCCAACCTGTACTACCGCGACAGCGACGGCGAGGGTAACACCGGCGCCTGGATGTCCGTGGCCATGAGCAACACCGCCGGCGATAACTGGTCCGGCACCATCCCCAGTCCCCACAGCATGGACCTGGTGGAATTCTACCTGGACGCCACCGACACCGGCGCCCAGACCGTCACCTTCCCCGGTGACGCCCCCACCGGCTTCGTCACCGTGGCCGTGGGCTTCACCCCCATCTATGACCTGCAGTACGCGCACCCCGACAGCAACAACCAGGATTGCGCCTACAACGGCAAGTACCTGAACATCCGCGGTGTGGTCACCGCCGGTACCGGCCAGGTCGGCGCCGTCAGCAAGTTCATCGTTCAGGAACCCGAGATGAACCCCGACACCCGCAGCTACGCCTTCGGCGCCGTGCTGGTCTACGAAGGTAGCGCCGGCAACACCGTGTACCAGGGCGACCTGGTGGAAATCGGCGGCATGGGTGACGATTACTACGGCCTGTCCGAGATGATTCCCCACAACGCCAGCGCCGTGAGCCTGGTCGACTTCGGCCAGGACCTGCCTGCCGCCTCCCGCGTTTCGGGTGACGTGCTGCTGGACGACATGCAGTCCGACGGCGACGGCGCCATGGGCGAGGCCTGGGAAAGCGTCTGGGTCAAGACCTTCCCCTCGCAGGTCGTGAACGATGCCGACTTCGCCACCTACGGTGAATTCTCCGTCGCCGACAACCTGCCCGACACCCTGCTCATCGCCCCCGCGGTCGAGCTCAGCTACGTCCCCACCCTGGGTGAAGTCATCACCGTCGAGGGTTACATGGACTACGCTTACGGCGAGTTCCGCGTGGTGCCCCTGGCTGATGAATTCATCATCCAGACCGGCCTGAGCGACGCCCTCGACACGCCCACCGTGGCTGTCGCCGGCGGCTTCAAGGGCATCGCCCCCAACCCGTTCAACCCCGCGACCAAGATCAGCTTCGTGCTGAACAAGGACGCCATGGTCCAGCTGAACGTGTACAACATCCGCGGCGAGAAGGTCCGGACCCTGGTCCAGGACAACCTGCCCCAGAGCGAGTACACCCTGACCTGGGACGGCAAGAACGACGCGGGTCAGAGCGTGTCCAGCGGCGCCTACTTCGCCCGTCTGCGCATCGGCAGCGAGGTCATGCAGGTCCGCAAGATGTCGCTCGTGAAGTAGCGACGCGATTTCGCGTTATGCCGGCCGCCCGGGGCAACCCGCGGTGACCGAACACGGAGACGCGAGAAAGGCCCCGGAAGGCGGAAGCTTTCCGGGGCCTTGTCTTTTCTGCGCGGGTCGGTCCGCCAGGGCGAGACGCCGTCTACCAGCCCGAATCCGAGGAGACCAGATCGATGAGCGGGGCGTATTCCTCGCCGCTGAAGCCGTCGTCCTCGTCCCCTGCCTGATACGCGCCGCCGCTCATCAGGGAGTCGGTATCCTTCAGCCGGAACCGGCCCAGCATCTCCTGCAACCCCCGCGCCTGCAAGCTCAGGTCCTGAGCCGCCGAGGCCATCTCTTCGCTGCCTGCGGCGTTGCGCTGGGTGATGCTGTCGATCTGCTGCATGCCGTTGCTGATCTCGTTGATGCCGGCGGCCTGCTGCTTGGAGGCGCTGGCGATCTTACCCATCAAATCGGTGGTGTCCACCACGCCTTCGCGGATCTCCGAGAAGGTCTCGGCCGTCTCGGCCGTGAGGGCCGTGCCGTTCTCCACCCGGTCGATGGCCCGCTCGATGAGCCCGGTGGTCTCGCGCGCCGCCTTGGCGCTGCGCCCGGCCAGGTTGCGCACCTCCTCGGCCACCACGGCGAAGCCCTTGCCGTGCTTGCCCGCCCGCGCGGCTTCCACCGCCGCGTTCAGGGCCAACAGGTTGGTCTGGAAGGCGATGTCGTCGATGACCTTGATGATCTTGGCGATCTCGGCGCTGGCCTCGCTCATCTCACCCATGGCCTTGGTCAGCACCTCCACCTTCTCCACACCCTTGCCCGCGGCGTCCTGGGTCTTGCGGGCGATGGACTCGGCCTGCTGCGCATTCTCGGCGTTGGTCTGGGTGCCCGAGGTCAGTTCGGCCATGCTGGCGGTGATCTCCTGCAGGCTGGCGGCCTGGTCCGAGGCGCCGTTGCTCAGGCTGTCGCTGCTGCTGCTGATCAGGCTGGCCCCGTCGTTCACACGGCCCGAGCTGATGAGGATCTCGCCCATCATGCTGTTCAGGTTCTTGACCATGTTGGCCAAGCTGCGGCCGAAGCGATCACGATCGCTGGAGACCGTCACTTCCTGGGTCAGGTCGCCGCCGGCGATGCCCTCGGCCAGGGCGGCCATGCGCTCCAGGCCGTCGGCCATGGCGTCCAGGGATTGCCCCAGCATGCCGATCTCGTCGGTCTTGTCCAGGTTCAGTCGGTGGGACAGGTCCCCTTCACGCACCGAGTTGGCCAGGGCCACGGCGCGCTCCAGGGGCTGGGAAATACCCACCCGGATGATGAACCAAAGCACCGTCGCCGCCACGGCCAGCATGGAGAAGAACACGGACAGATTGATGGTGTTCTGACGGCGGGCCTTGGCCGCCATGGCATCCAGGTTGTCCACCAGGTGCGAACTGCTGGCCTTCTTCAGGCTGTCCAGCCGCTGGGCCAGATCCTTCTGGGTGTCGGCCAGCTTGGCCGCCTCCTGCTGAATCGATTCCTCCACGTCGAAGCCGCTCAGGGCCTCGTAAACCCGGACCGCATCCTTGGTGTAGGTCCGGATGCCCGAGCTCAGGCTTTCCGACTCGTGCTGGAACTCGCTGCCCAGGGACTGGAACTGGGCCACCTCGTTCAGGGCCTCGCACACGAGATCGCCCTGGGCATCGGCCTTCTCCAGAAGCTCGGCCTCGCCCATCATCACCGCGTCGGTGAAGAACTTGGCCTGCATGTCGAAGGCCGCGATGGCGCTCTGGCAATGCTGGGTTGCAGGAAACACGTCCCTGGTCAGGGACCCGATGAGGTCCTGCTGCTGGGCCGTCTGCCTGAACCCCAGATAGGTGGAGAAAGCGAAACCCACCACGAGGAAGGAAACCCCCACCCATATCTTGTTGGAAATCTTCATGGAGGAGAACATGCTGCCCAGACCTCCGAAGGATCCCGTGCTTTGAATACGTGCCATTGCGCGTTTCACTCCTGATTGCATACGGAAACCGGTTTTGTGGTTGTTAAATTCATCGTCCGCCGGCCCGGACGGTTTAGGCTTCTTTTGCAGGTTTTCCTGATTTTTTTGACCAATCCGTCATTGGTGGACTAAAGAAAACGCCGACCGCGGAAAGCGGCCGGCGTCGGGTCGAACCCCGGGTGAGGTCTCGGCTACTGGATGGCCAGAACCTTCACGTCGTCGTGAGGGGTGGCATCGTCGATATAGCCGATGGCGCCGGGAGTCTTGGACACGTGCATGACCAGGTCGGCCTCGGTGTCGAAGGCCGCGGGCATTTCACCGGTTCCGGAGAAGACGGCCTTCTTCCAGAAGGTGGCGAACTGCTTGTGGCTCTTCTTCACGTGTTCCTTCAGGAAGGCGTCCGACAGGTCGCCGCCCTTGAGCATGGTCAGGGTGATGCGGCTGCCGTCGCTCCAGGTACCGGACTTGCCCAGGAAGATGTCCTGGACGGCCCTGGCCTCCAGGGAGTCCTCGGGCACACCGGGGTTGGCGATGACGATGGGCGCGGCACCGGCAATGCCAGCCAAGAGCATCACCAGGCCGGTCAGGATGGCGATTTTGAGATTCGATTTTTTCATCGTTTGATCCTCCCTTTCGGCCTAGAAGAAGAAGGTCGACTTGACGCCGAACAGGTTCCAGCTCTCTTCGTCGAAAGCGCTGCCAACGTTGGCGGCGCCGCTCACGCCACCCACGCCCTTCATGAGGTGCCCTTCCAGCTTGACCAGCCAGTAGTCGTTGATGTCGTAGCGCACGGTGAAGGCCACATCGTTCATGTAGTAGTCGAAGCCGTCACCCTCCCGCACACCGTAATCGGGGTAGTACTTGGAGTAGTAACCGCCGACCTGCACCTTGTCGCTGGCCTGGTAGTTCAGCATGCCGTACCAGCCGCCGCGGTGGTCGCTCTGGGTAGGCAAATCCACCGTGCCATAGGGAGGGGCGGGGTCCGGCAGACCCGTCGGAACCAGCACGTCCTCGGCCGTGAGATCAGCCATGGTCCGGGTCAACTCGAAAGCCGCCAACCAGCGGTCCCGGGTGTACTCGGCGGACAGCACAAAGATACTTTCCACGTCGGTAGTCACATGGGGTCGGAAGGTGCCGTAAGGAGCAGTCACCAGACCGTCGTACTCGTTCTTGATGGTAAACCCGGAGGCGCCGACGCGCAGTCCCTCGAGGGGAGTGGCGTAACGAAGGGCCCCACCCCAGAGCTTGGACACTTCCTCGCTCTCGAAGTAGGAGGGCATGGGAGCACCGAAGGCCGCCATCTGGTAATCGTACCAGACAAGGAACTTGTTGAATCCCGTGCGGTCGGTGTCAACCGTGCCGCCGTAGACCTCATACTCCAACCCCCGGCTCTCGCCGAAGCTGAAGCTGCCGTAAAGACTGGCACCCTCGAAACCGTTCATGACGTCCCGATAAATCTCGGGGTAAACGGCCTGGGGCAGCAGGATGGCGTTCCGCACCATGTCCACGTCACGGGTCTGGTTGTACAGACCGTGAGGCATCTTGACCTTGCCCACGCGGATGCCGAAGTTGTCGGACACGCGGTAATCACCGAAGGCCCAGTCCAGGACAACATCCTCGTTGCCGCTATTGCCGAGGTTCCGGGCCATGACCTGGGCCCCCACGCGCAGCTTGGGAGTCACATAGGTCGAGACGTTCAACATGACCTCGTTGAACTGGAAAGACCCATCCTTGCTGTTGTTCAGGTAGTTGTACTCGCTCGACTTGAGATAACCTTGACTCACGATCCCATGCACCACAGGCTTGCCGGCCAGCGCCACGGGGGCGAGGCTACCCAGAGCCATGGCCACCACAGCGATCATCAGCAAAATCGTTCGTTTCCGGTTCATTCCGCTCCTCCAGTGGTTCCGGGTAGCCGGGATATCCAGCCACCCTTGTTGGTCTTTTTCTAGGCACAGAAAAAGATCGTCGACTCGACTTTATGGCGAAAAAGAGCTCCAATCCTCGCAACTGAGAGGCCGCCACGCCCTGCCCGCGGGGCAGGCTTGCGGGGCCAAATGACCTGAAGATCACCCGGACCTTCGGCCGGGTCTTGAAGGCACGACGGGGGCCCTGACAACCCTGGCGTGCCTGGTTTCACGCTGTATCCTCGTGCCCGACAGCAAGATCGAGACCATGAAGCTTCAGGCACCTTCCCCGCGCTCCGGTCGGCCGCAGCAGGACCGCAGCCCAGGGTGGTTCGCTCCGAGGGCCATGAAATGCAGCTTCGGGGCGTTTCCTGCCGGTTTACCCGGGGGAACACCTGGGACAAACAGGTCGTTTTCAGGTCATGAAGTCGGAAGGGAAGTTCGAATCAAGAGAAGGCCCGGCAGTGTCCCGACAACAAGAGTGGGGATCGGGTGGTAAGCAGCAACCCTTAAGGGAAAAAACCAGATGCCAAATAGGAGACCCCTCGGGGAGGAAGAAATTTGCCGGTGCCGGTAAACAATACCCCTGTCCCCATCGTCCTGCAGACCATAGAGTTGAATGAGATCGAGTCCAAGCCTTTTCTGGAGGAAATAATGAAAACCTTAAGACTCGCCTTCGGCATCCTGCTGGCTCTGGCCACGGGCACTTCCGCCCTGCTCCTGGCCGGCTGCGGGCACGGACCGGCTCCTGCCCTGGATGAATCGACCACCCCGGCCACCCTTCAGCGAGCGGCCGCGCAGGCCAGCAACGCCCTGGGCTGGGACCTGTATGCCCACCTGGGCCAGAAAAAGGGCAACCTCTTCTTCTCTCCGGCCAGCGTGGAACTGGCCCTGGCCATGACCAGCACCGGAGCGGGCGGCCGCACCGCCGAGGAAATGCATGAGGTGCTGCACCTCCAGGCCCTGGGCGGCCCGGACCGGGTGAGCCTGGCCTTCGGCGGCCTGCAGCGGAAGCTGCTATCACCCGAGCGGGCATGCACCCTGGAACTGGCCAATGCCCTGTGGGGGCAGGAGGGCTTCACCTTCCAGCCCGGCTTTCTGGAACGCCTGGAAATGGACTTCGAGGCCCGCCTGCATACCATGGATTTCCAGAATCGACCCGAGCCGGCCCGGGCCGCCCTCAACCACTGGGTGGAACAGCAGACCAACGCCAAGATCAAGGACCTGTTTCCCGCCGGCAGCATCGGTCCGGATACCCGCCTGGTCCTGGCCAACGCCGTCTATTTCCTGGGCCAGTGGGAATACCCCTTCAAGGGGTGGGACACCCGGGACCGCAGCTTTCATCTCTCGGCCGACGAGAGCATCGCCGTTCCCACCATGAAGCAGACGGATCATTTCTCCTACGGGGAGGTCCCCGGCGCCCAGGTGCTGGTCCTGCCCTACCAGGACTGCGGCCTGGAGATGGTCATCGTCCTGCCCCGCGACCGGGACGGGCTGCCTGCGCTGGAAAAGAACCTGAGCAACGAACGCCTGCAGGATTGGGTGGGCGCACTGGCCCCCCACAAGGTCGAGGTGCTCCTGCCCCGCTTCACCCTCGAGGGCAGTTTCGACCTGAACACCACCCTGGCCGGCCTGGGCATGGCCACGGCCTTCAGCCGGGGGGCCGACTTCACCGGCATGACCACCCATGCGCCCCTGGCCATTTCCCGGGTTGTCCACAAGAGCTTCATCGACGTCTACGAGAAGGGCACCGAGGCCGCCGCCGCCACCGGGGTGGCCATCATGACCACCAGCATGCCCGCCCAGGATCTGGAGCTGGTTCATTTCGTCGCGGATCATCCCTTCCTGTTCTTCATCCGGGACGGGGAGACGGGACTGGTGCTGTTCCTGGGCCGGGTGGCGGATCCGCGGGGATAGATTCAGAAGAAGGGAAAAAGTGGAACAGTGGAAAGGGCCCCGAAACCGGGGCTCTTTCTTCAGGGCGCAACTTCCTGTTTGCCCGATTCAAACAACTGTTTATATTGTACGTTTAAATCGACCAATTGAAACACGCCATTCGAACCGGAGCACATCCCTTGACCGGAACCAGCACGGGACACTCATCCCACGACACCAAGACCCGGCTGCTGGACGCCGCCGAGGAACTTTTCGCCCAGAAGGGTTTCGACGAGGTCTCGGTGCGCGACCTGGCCGCCGCCGCCTCGGTGAACGTGGCCGCCGTGAACTACCACTTCCAGGGCAAGGAGAACCTGCTGCGTGAGGTCATCGTGCGGCGCTTCACCACCCAGCGCAACCTGGCCCTGAGCGCCCTGGAAGGAGCCATGAGCCGGGCCCCCGAGCACGACGGCCTGGAGTGGGTGGTGGGCGCCATGATTCGCGCCTATCTTCAGGGCGCCATCGGCGACGAGAAGCCCACCTTCATGGGCCTCATCGCCCGGGGAATGCACTCCAGCGGCCACCTGACTCCCGACGTGTTCTTCCAGGAACTGGTGGTGCCCGTCTTCCAGGCCTTCTCGGGCGCCCTGCAGGCGGCCTGGCCGGGGCTGCCGGAAGAGGACCGGCACTGGGTCATCGCCAGCATCGTGGCGCAGGTGCACCACTTCACCTTCCGCTGGGAAAAGAAGAACGCCCTGAGCGAGGACTCGGAAACCCGCCAGTCCATGCAGCGGTTCCTGCCGGCCCTGGCCGGCGACCGAAAAGACTATATCGAGGCCGTCTCGGCCCACATCACCCGCTTTTCCTGCGCCGCCATCCGGGCGCTTTATCCGGAGGTTTGATATGACCCTGCGCGCGGCAGCCGCCCTGGCCACCCTGCTCTTGCTGGCAGGATGCGCCGTGGGTCCGGACTACCAACGCCCCGACCTGCAAACCCCTGTGCCCGAACAGTGGTCCAGCCCCACCCTGGCCCAGGTGCTGCCCGACAGCTCGGCCGGCCCCAACTGGCGCTGGTGGGAATCCTTCGGCGACCAGGCCCTGAACGCCCTGGTGGACGAGGCCTTGCTGCACAACAACGACCTGGCGGCCGCCGCCGGGCGTGTGCTGGAGGCCGGCGCCCAGCTGGGCGGAGCCAAGAGCCAGCAGTGGCCAAGTATCGAGGTCGGCGGCTCGGCTTCACGCAACCGCCGCTCCACCACCCAGACCTTCATGGGCATGGAGCGCATCTACGAGAACTACTCGGCCAGCGCCACCCTCAGCTACGAGGTTGACCTGTGGGGCCGCCTGTCCCGGGGCAAGGAGGCCGCCGTGGCCACCCTGCGCGCCAGCCAGCAGGATCGCCGCGCCGTGGCCCAGGCCCTCATCGCCGGGGTGGTGTCCACCTGGCTGCAGATCCAGGAACTGGAACACCAGTTGGCCCTGAACGGGAGTACCGTGGCCAGCTACCAGCGCACCCTGGACACGGTGGAAGAACGCTACCAGCGCGGCCTGGTCACGGCCCTGGACCTGCACCTGGCCCGGCAGAACCTGGCCGCCATCAAGGCCCAGAACCCGGCCTTGCGCCAGAACCTGGCCGCTGCCCGGCGCAGCCTGGAAATCCTGGCGGGGCGCTATCCCGCCGGCACCGTGCTGGCCGAGCAGCAGTTCGCCCGGGACGTGGCCAGCCTGCCCCCCGTGCCCGCCGGCCTGCCGGCCCAGCTGCTGGAGCGCCGGCCCGACGTGGTGGCTGCCGAGCAGCGCCTGCACGCGGCGGTAGCCGGCATCGGCAACGCCAAGGCCAACCTGTACCCGCGCATCAGCCTGACGGGCAGCGGCGGCAGCACCTCCCCCGAACTGTCCGACCTGTTCACCGACCCCACCAACATCTGGAGCCTGGCCGGCAACCTGTTCATGCCCCTGATCAACCGGGGCGCCACCAAGGCCCAGGTGGCCGCCGCCCGCGCCCGGGCCGACCAGGCCGTGGCGGCCTTCCGTGGCACGGTTCTGCAGGCCTTCGCCGAGGTGGAGAACGCCCTGGACCAGGATCGCTACCAGCAGGAACAGGAAAATCTGCTGCTGGAATCGGTTGAGCAGGCCCGCCGCTCGGTGGACACCGCCGAATCCCGTTACCGCAAGGGGCTGGAGAACATCCTGACCGCCCTGGAATCCCAGCGGCGCCTGTACACAGCCGAATCCAGCTTGCTGACCACCCAGCGCCAGCGCCGCCTGGCCCGGGTCAACCTCATCAAGGCTCTGGGTGGTCCGTGGGACACCCTGCAGCCCGGAACCCCGCCTTCCAACAGCCAAGGAGCCGTCCAGTGATGCAGTCCAAGATCTTCCGGGTGCTGCTGCCCCTCGCCGTCATCGTGCTGGCGGTGGCCATCTTTGTGGTCCTCATGAAAACCCGGCCCCAGGCCCAGCGGCGGCGTCCGCCCGCTCCCGTGCCCACGGTGAGCGTCAGCGACGTGCTGCCCGACAGCGAGCCCATCCTCATCCACGGCTACGGCTCGGTCCAGGCCAAGCGCTCGGTGGCCCTGACTCCCCAGGTCAGCGGTGAAGTCATGCACAAGGCCCCCGAGTTCGAGGCCGGCGCCTACTTCACGGCCGGGCAGGCGCTGCTGAAGCTGGACGACACCGACTATCTGCTGGCCGTGGCCCAGGCCGAGGCCAACGTGGCCTCGGCCCAGGTGAGCCTGGCCCGCGAGGAAGAGGAAGCCCGCGTGGCGCGCCAGGAATGGGAACGCATGGACAGCGGATCGGTCCAGCCCACCGCCCTGGTGCTGCGCGAGCCCCAGCTGAAGCTGGCCCGCGCCAACCTGGCGTCGGCCGAGGCGGCCCTGCGCCAGGCCCGGCTCAACCTGCAGCGCTGCACCCTCACCGCCCCCTTCGACGGCCGCGTGCTGAACGAGAGCGTGGATCCCGGCCAGTACGTGCGGGCCGGCAACGCCATCGGCACCATCTACGCCACCGACGTGGCCGAGATCACCGTGCCGGTGCCCGACTCGGACCTGGCCTGGATCACCCTGGACAGCCCCGACCAGCCCGGCGGCCAGGTGACCATCTCCGCCGAGTTCGCCGGCGCCAGCCACACCTGGCAGGGCCGCGCCGTGCGCCTGGGTGGCGCCGTGGACACCCGCAGCCGCCTGGTGCCCGTGGTGGTGGAGGTGGACAACCCCTACCAGCAGCAGGGCGACCGACCGCCCCTGGTGGAGGGCATGTTCGTCCAGGCCACTTTCGCCGGGCAGCCACCGGCCGGAGCCGTGCTCATCCCCCGCTCGGCCCTGCGCCCCGACGACCAGGTGTGGGTGGTCAGGGACGGCGCCATCCACATCCTGGAGGCCGACGTGGTGCGGGCGGGCGTGCATCACGCCGTCATCGCCGGCGGCCTGCAGCCCGGCCAGAAGGTGTGCACCAGCAACCTGCAGTTCGTCACCGACGGCATGCCCGTGCGCCTGGAGGGCCAGAAGGGCCCCGGGGCCGCCAAGGGCCCCGCCTCCGCCGGCAAGGATGGTGAACGATGAACGGAACCATCCGCTGGTTCGCCAACAACCACGTGGCCGCCAACCTGCTGATGGCCGCCATCGCGGTGCTGGGCCTCATGAGCGCCCTGTCCATCAAGCAGGAGGTTTTCCCGGAAATCACCATGGAGATGGTGACCATCCAGGTGCCCTACCTGGGGGCCACCCCCTCCGAGGTGGAAGAGGCCGTGTGCGTCCGGGTCGAGGAGAAGATCCAGGGCATCGACGGCATCAAGAAGATCACCAGCTTGGCCGCCGAGGGCGTGGGCACCGTGACCGTGGAATTCGATCGCGGGGTGGACGTCCGCAAGGCCCTGGATGACATCAAGGCCGAGGTGGACCGCATCATCACCTTCCCGGCCGAGACCGAGAAGCCCATCATCTCCCAGGTGGAGCGCAAGGAACAGGTCATCGACGTGTTCATCTTCGGTGACGTGGGCGAGCGCACCCTGAAGGTGCTGGCCGACGGCGTGCGGGACGACCTGCTTGCCCTGGACGAGATCACCTACGCCACCACCGAGGGCACCCGCCCCTACGAGATCAGCATCGAGGTGAGCGAGCGCGACCTGCAGGCCTACGGCCTGACGTTGAGCGACGTGACCCGCGCCGTGCAGGCCAACAGCCTGGACCTGCCCGGCGGCAGCGTGAAGACCGACGTGGGCGAGATCCTGGTGCGCACCAAGGGACAGCGCTACACCGGCCAGGAGTTCGGCCGGATCGTGGTCATCACCGCCCCCGACGGCACCGCCGTGACCCTGGACCGTATCGCCACCGTGCGCGACGGCTTCGAGGACGTGGACGTGGCCGGCTATCTGGACGGCCAGCCTTCGGCCCAGGTCTCGGTGTACCGCACCGGCGACCAGGGTGTGCTGGTGGTGACGGACGCGGTGAAGGATTACGTCGAGAAGATGAAGGACCGCATGCCCCCCGGGGTGCAGATCGCCACCTGGCACGATCGTTCCGAGGTCTACAAGAGCCGCATGGACCTGCTCAGCAAGAACGGCATCATCGGTCTGATCCTGGTGTTCATCTGCCTGGCCCTGAGCCTGGAGTTCCGCCTGGCCCTGTGGGTCAGCGTGGGCCTGCTCATCAGCTTCCTGGGGGCCTTCTGGGCCATCCCCTTCTTCGGGGTGTCCCTGAACATGATCTCCATGTTCGCCTTCATCGTATCCCTGGGTCTGGTGGTGGACGACGCCATCGTGGTGGGCGAGAACATCTACGCCCACCGGGAGATGGGCCGCAAGCCCCACACCGCCGCCGTGCGCGGCGCCCTGGAAGTGGGGGGGCCCGTGGTCTTCGCCGTGCTGACCACGGTGGTGGCCTTCCTGCCCCTGGCCTTCGTCGAGGGCAACATGGGCAAGTTCATGTTCAACATCCCGGTGGTGGTCATCGCCATCCTGATCTTCTCGCTGGTGGAGTCGCTGCTCATCCTGCCGGCCCACCTGGCCACCATCAAGCAGATCGCCGCCGACGATCCCGAGCGCCAGTCCCGAGCCCTCAGGAACCCCTATACCCGCTTCAAGATCTGGTTCACCCGGCGGGCCGAGAGCTTCATCACCGACTTCTACCAGCCCAGTCTGCAGTTCGCCCTGCGCACCCGCGGGCTGGTGGTGGCCGTGGCCCTGTTCATGCTGGTGGTGACCCTGGGCATCTTCGCCAGCGGGCACATCAAGTTCACCTTCATGCCCCGGGTGGACGCCGACAACCTGGTGGCCGCCCTGACCCTGCCCCAGGGCACCACGGTGCAGGACGCCCAGGCCGCCGTGCAGCAACTGGAGCGCTCCCTGGTCGAGTTGCAGAAGGAGTTCGACGCCGGGCGGCCCGAGGGAGCCGAGTCGGTGGTGCAGCACATCAGCACCAGTATCGGTTCCCAGCCCCGCACCAACCGGCGCAGCAGCGGCGCCACCGCCGGCGGGGCCCACCTGGTGGAGGTCAACGCCGAGCTGCTGCCTGCCGAGATCCGCAACATCCCCAGCCCCGAGATGGCCAAGCGCTGGCGCGAGCTGTGCGGTCCCATCACCGGGGCGGTGGCCCTCAGCTTCTCGGCCGACCTGTTCATGGGCGGCAAGCCCATCTACGTCCAGCTGTCCTCCAGCAACAACGACGAGCTGCTGGAGGCCGGGCGCCGGCTCAAGGAGGAGCTGGCCGCCTATCCCGGCGTCATCGACATCAGCGACAGCTTCCGCGAGGGCAAGGTGGAGATGAAGCTGAACCTGAAGCCCGAGGCCCGCACCCTGGGCCTGACCCTGAGCGACCTGGCCCGCCAGGTGCGCGCCGGGTTCTACGGGGACGAGGCCATGCGCATCCAGCGCGGGCGGGACGAGGTGAAGGTCATGATCCGCTACCCCGAGGAGGAGCGCGAGAGCCTGGGCAACATCGAGTCCATGCGCGTGCGCACCCCGGCCGGCGACATGGTGCCCTTCAACCGGGTGGCCCAGGTTGAGATCGGCCGCGGCTTCGCCACCATCGAACGCGCCGACCGCCAGCGGGTGATCAGCGTGACGGCCGACCTGGACCAGGACGTGGCCAACGCCGAGGAGGTGAACGCCGACCTGCGGGCCAACATCATGCCCGGCCTGTTGCAGGATTATCCCGGCCTGCGCTACTCCATGGAGGGGCAGCAGCAGGAACGGGCCGAGAGCCTGGGCAGCCTGAAGTCCGGCTTCGTGCTGGCGCTGCTCATGATCTTCGTGTTGCTGGCCGTGCTCTTCAAGAGCTACATGCAGCCCATCATCGTCATGAGCGCCATTCCCTTCGGACTGGTGGGCGCCATCTGGGGCCACATCATCATGGGCCTGGACCTGACGCTCATCTCCATGTTCGGCGTGGTGGCGCTGACGGGTGTGGTGGTGAACGACTCGCTCATCATGATCGACTTCATCAACCGCGGCCGGCGCCGGGGGCTGCCCCTGTACCAGGCCGTGATGGAGGCCGGACTGCGGCGCTTCCGGCCCATCATGCTGACCTCGGTGACCACCTTCGCCGGGCTGGTGCCGCTGATCCTGGAGAAGAGCCTGCAGGCCAAGTTCCTGATTCCCATGGCCGTGAGCCTGGGCTTCGGCGTCATGTTCGCCACCTTCATCACCCTGATCCTGGTGCCCGTCAGCTACACCCTGCTGTCGGAGTTCAAGACCGCCGTGGGCATGTCGGACGACCTGACCCGGGAACCGGACATGGATGATGACGAGGATGAGACCCTGGGAGCGGAGAACAGCCTGGCCTAGCAGGCTGTTGACAACCGGGGGCTGACAGCACGGCAGGGGACTGGCGCCTGGGTCCCCTGCCGGGTCGGATCGCTATTCCAGAAGACTCTTGACCTGCGACAGGAGGTCGGCGGGCAGGAAGGGCTTGGCCAGGAAGTGCCCGCCCCGGTCACCTTCATCATCCAGCGGCAGCTCCAGGTCCGTGAAGCCCGAGATGAACAGGACCGGCAATCCGGGGAACCTGCCCACCACCCGCTCATGAAGGTCCTTGCCTGAGAGGCCGGGCATGAGCATGTCCGTTACCAGCAGATCGAGGCGCGGGTTCTCCGCGTCCAGCAATTCCAGCGCGGCTTCGCCGCTGTCGGCCTGCAGGACGTCATATCCCTTTCGTTCCAGGACCTGGACCGCGATGCTCCGCACATCTTCGTTGTCTTCCACCAGCAAGATGGTCGCGGCGGCAATCTCCTCTGCCCTCTCCTCCGGCTGACATTCACCGGGCTCACCAGCGGGGAGGCCCTCACCTTCGACTTCTCCCGTCACCACCGGCAGGTAGACGCAGAACGAGGACCCTCGCCCCACCTCGCTGTCCACCGTGATTTCCCCTCCGTGCTGCTTGACGATGCCGTGGACCGTGGCCAGGCCCAGCCCCATGCCCAGATTCCCCTTGGTAGAAAAGAAGGGTTCGAAAATCCTGGCCTGGGTCTCCGGGTCCAGCCCCTGCCCGGTATCCCGCACCGCCAGCATGACGAAAGGCCCGGTGGCCCCGGATTCAACCTCCGCATCGAGGGTGGGGACGACGCGAGACTCGATGAGCAACTGCCCCCCCTGGGGCATGGCGTCGGCGCCGTTGAGAGCCAGGTTCATGAGGACCTGCTCGATCTGGCTCTGGTCGGCCTTGACCGGTGGCAAGGATTCGCCCAGTGCCAGGCGCAGATGGATATTGGGGCCCAGGGAGCGGACCAGGAGCTTCTCCACATTGCGGGCGGCCTCGTTCAGGTCCACGGTCCGGTACTTCATGGTCTGCCGGCGCCCGAAGGCCAGCAACTGGGCGACCAGATCCCGCGCGCGCCCGGTGGCATAGCCAATGCGCTCCAGGGATTCCTGATGCGTGTTGTCGGCAGCCAGGCCTTCGGCAATGATCTGGGTGTAACCCATGATGGGAGTCAGCAGGTTGTTGAGGTCGTGGGCCACACCGGCGGCCAGGCGCCCGATGGATTCCATGCGCTGGGCATCACGCAACCGGGCTTCGTTTTCCCGCAGGGCATGCTCGGCCTGCAGACGTTCGGTGATGTCCCGGCCGATACCGAGCACCCCCGAGATTCGTCCCATTTCATCATGCAGGGGGGTCTTGATGGTCTCGAGGGTTTCCCGGTGCCCGTCCGAGGCGAACTCCACCTCCTCGATGTTCAGGGTGGGCTGCCCCCGCTCCATGGCCCGCCGGTCGTGCCCCCTGAAGAATTCCGTTTGCTCGGGTGTCAGGAAATCGGCGTCGGTTTTGCCCAGGATCTCGCTGGACGCAGCCCCGAAGAACTGCTCGAAGCGCTGGTTGCACAGCAGGTAAACCCCGTCGGGGTCTTTCATCCAGACCAGATCGGGAATGGCGCGGATCACCGCCTGAAGCTTGCTGCGGCTGTCGAACCAGCCCAGTTCGGCCTGCTGGCGGATATGGATTTCCCGGGCCAGTTCCAGGTTCTTCAACCCGATCTGCGAGATGTGTTCGGTCATGCGCACCAGGAAGCTCATGAGGTGGGCGATGGTCTCCCGGCTGTAGCGCGGGATACGCCTCAGGGCTGCCAGATACTCGTCCTCATCGAAGCCGTGTTGCCGGGCGCGCCGGATGAACTCCTCCTCGACCACCTCGTCGTCGTCGTAGAAGAACTGCCCGGTGAAGATATTGCCCACATGACGATTGCGGATGAAGAGGGGCGTGACCACATCCCTCAGACCGTTCTTGCAGTGGTAATCGGCGTACTGGCCGGGCTGGAGCCCGGCGGCCAGAGCCAGGTCGCTCTCGGTACAGTTCCGGGATGTCACGGGATGCTGGCGATGGAAGCGGGTGCACAGATCCTGCCAGCCGGTGGATTCCAGGACATTCCCTTCCAGGTCGAGAATGGCCGTGACCATCCCCGTCAGGGAGTGGAAATCATCCATGATGGTCTGGATGCGTTGCTTGTCCAGGATGGTCTTGAGATCGAACTCGTCCGCAAACGGCTCAGGATCCGTGTTTCCGGGCGAAGGGGAAGGCAGGTCCCGCACCTGCAGACGGGCATGGTCCAGGATTTCGAAATCGCTTTTCCGGGAGTCTTCGGGCTTGGAACGCCTTGACATGTATTCTCCCTCACCAGCGCGATCCTGCTTTGCTCCAGGTTCACCGTGAAGTTCGACTATCTGAATTTATCACAAAAAAACACACATCACCACTAGGATAACCCGCAGGGCCGGGACAGGGAACTCAACGAGCCAGCAATTCCTCCACCAGCTCCGCCGCCCGTTCCACGCACCCGGGACACACCCTGTCGAAGGTGCCCGACTCCTTGGCGGCGGACCGGGCCGCGGGGTCGCGCATGTCCACACCGGTCAGTTCGCTGCACACGCTGGAGCCGAAATGATCCTCGAAGCGCGTCATGAACTCCCCCACCAGGGCGTCGTTCCGGTCGCGGGCGGCGTCGTCGTCGGGGTCCACGCGCCCCCCGTACAGGCCGATGACCATGAGGGCGCCCGAAACGGCGCCGCACTGCCGGCCCAGGCGGCCCATGCCCCCGCCGAAGGGGGCCGCCAGTTTCAGGGCCGTGACGTGATCCAGGCCGAAGCGCGGGGCGAAGGCCGCCAGCACGGCCTGGGAGCAGGCGTGTCCCTGGCCGAAAAGGCTGGTGGCGGTGGCGGCGGGTGATGGGTCGGTCATGTCGGGTCCTTGACTGCTGGGGGTAGTGCCGGCCGGGGCTGGCATCACCCTGCCGCCGGCTCGATCCCGCCGGCGGGCATCATGCCGAGCCTGTCCGGTATTGTAAGGGCAGGGCCTTCCGCCTTCAATGGGACTTGTTGAAATTGAAGTTCGTTTCGATTCGGGACTCTCTCATTCCCGCCGGGCGCCTGGAAAATTGCCCTCCCGGGCATCATTCCAAAAAGGGAGGAGGAAGGTCGGTGCCGCCCAACCAGGGTGACCTCTTCCCGGGCATCCGGCGCATTCCCGGGGAAGGGGACGAGGAGGTCTGACGGGGCGGATTTTCCAATCGATTGGAAAAAGGGGTTGCGTGGGGAACAACTTTTTGAGATGGTGAGGTCATATTCAACGAAAACGGCCTTCAAATTTATGTCCCATCGCAATCAGGGTATTTTGGTTTTTTTTACCTGAGCCTTGGCTGCCGGATTAACCAATTCAAAGACATTGAAAAAAATCTAATAGTCCAAAAAATTTCTAAGAAATCCGTTACAACCCTCACATCAAATCGTTCATTGGTCGGTTGCGCAATCCCCTCAGGATTCAGGGGATTTCTAGCCATCGCCCATCCCCATTTTTTCGGAGGCTATCAATGAAAAATGAACCCCAGACAACATCCCGTTTCTGGCCCAAAGAGGCAATTGCCGTACCTGGAATCCTGATCGTTCTGGTATTATTGGCTCTATCCATCCCGCAAACTGCTTTGGCCGGAATTCCCTTGTACGCCCAGGATTATGAATCCCAACTGTTTCAAGACAGCGGCATTTCCCAATACCCCGATATCACCGCCCTCATTGAAAGTCACGCTGTACTGTTTTGCGAAGGAGGGAATCGTCCTGGGGATGCCGCCTATTTGCAAAACCCTCAGAAGATGTTCTATCACGGGACAACCAACATGTACTTCGAAGGGTATAATGCAAATATCCCCAATGCCAGGGAGGTCCTGTTCAATGAAGGAAACTTCTTCCATTCAACGGATCCATCGTCTCTGGTTGCCTGGTGGGATGGCCCAAACGTTGAGTTGCGGTGGGATTGGGATTTAAGGTTTTCCCAACGTGGCTCTTGTTCTGATCCCTTCTCTGTGGACCATGTCCAGAGGTATCGCCTCAGGCGGTATGATTCCCAGGGCGATAGCGTCGTCTTGACTGATTCCATCGTGGGGGCCACGGCCTGGACAGATACTCCCCCCGACCCCGCCGGAGAATATTCCTACCGCGTCGAATCCCTGGCCACGGAAGGAATCCATCAGGGCGAATTCCTTGAATTCACCCCCAGCGAAAAACCGGTGACGGCTGTTCGCGAGGATGGCCCCCACTTTTTTCATCGCAAGATTCAGGTCCAGGAGGCCTATTTCCATCAAAGGGGTTGCGGAACCATCGGGGAAAACGATCCAATTAGCTTTTCCGTGCAGTTCGGAGTGGATGGAGAACTCCAGGAGCCCGATCTGGCCTCCCTGGAGTTACAGGTATGTTACGACTATGATCCTGACCCAGCTCACCCGTTCGGGCCCCTTTTTTATCCCAGTGAACGATTCGAGTTTTCCCTGGTCGAAGGTGGCGGCGGAGTGCAGGTTGACATCCAGACGACTCTGGCGGAAATCCTGCAAACCGGTGGGTTTGCCTATCGATTGGTTTACCTGTCTGATTCCGGGGAAACCCGGTACTTGCCCGCAGAACAGGGAAGATCCCTGTTTTTCTGGTCGTCCATCAACAACCGGGTCATGGCCTGCACTTGGTCTGCCTACCTCATGAAAATCAACGGCCAGGCCTGGCGGGAAACAAGCCTTGCCACCCTCCAGGCCCTGTATGATGGAATCTCCTTCGGAAACCGGCCGGTGCAAGCCTTTCCCAACGTTTTCATGGATTCCGCCTTGGGGAGCTGGGGTGTTGGCGATAATGGAACCCAGAACCGGATTCGCCCTTGTGAGTACACAACTTCGGATCAGTACTATCAGGATACCATCAGCCACCTGGCGTTTTTGAACGCCAATGCCCCCAACAGAATGTATATCAATACTCCCAACAATCGACTGGTTGAAGACCTGGCGCCCCTGGGCTCCGTGGCCGGGTTCATGGTGGAGAACCCTTCGAAACAAGGATCATTGACGGAACAGATCATCCGTTCCATCTGGCGGGTCCATGCCTTCCCGGACAAGGTGGAATTGATTCTGGAAGGTGGTGACCATCTGGGACTAGCAGGCTGTTGAAAAACTCGTCTTTGACCTGAGCTCGTGATACCATGCTTGCCAACCAAGGAGGACTCCTTTTGCGCGGCAAGAGCACGGACCAGCAAGCGATTTTCAGCTACGTATCTCTTGAAGACCGGATCCCCAAGCGGCACCCCCTTCGGGACATCCGCAAGATCGTCGACAAAGCCCTCGGTGAGCTTTCTTCGACGTTTGACGAGATGTATGCCCGCAGCGGCCGGCCCTCGATTCCGCCCGAGCAACTCATCCGAGCGATGCTCATTCAGGTTCTTTTCAGCATCCGATCTGAACGCCAGCTGATGGAAGAGCTGGACTTCAACTTGCTTTACCGCTGGTTCGTCGGCCTGTCGATGGACGACCAGGTCTGGAACCACTCGGTCTTCTCGAAGAACCGTGACCGGCTTCTGCTTCATGATGTTGCTGATCGGTTTTTCGACGCGATCAGGGATCAGGCCGCCGCCAAGAAGCTTCTTTCTCAGGATCACTTCACCGTCGATGGGACCTTGATCGAGGCGAGCGCTTCGCTGAAGAGCTTTCGCCCCAAGGATGAAGAACCTGGCGATGACGACAACCCCGACAGTTCCGGCGGCCGCAACCAAACGGTAGACTTCAAGGGCCAGAAGCGCAGCAACAAGACTCACCAGAGCACCACTGATCCGGACAGCCGTCTTGCCCGCAAAGGGGACGGCAAGGAAGCGAAGTTGTGCTACGCCGGCCACATCCTCACGGAGAACCGTAACGGTCTGATCGTTGATGCTGAACTGACCCAAGCAACAGGAACCGCTGAACCTGAAGCTGCTCTGGAGATGGCCTCTCGACTTCCTGGTATTGACCGCAAGACCCTGGGCGCGGACAAGGGTTATGATAATCGCGTTCTGATCGAAGGCCTTCGGGCCTGCGAAGTGACTCCGCACGTTGCTCAGAAGAAGTACTCCGGGATCGATGGCCGAACGACTCGACACGAGGGCTACGAACAAAGCCAGCGTCGAAGAAAGATGGTCGAAGAACGGTTCGGCTGGCTGAAGGACATCGGTGGTTTGCGGAAGCTGAAGCACCGTGGCCTGGCAAAGGTCAGCTGGATATTCAAGTTCACCGCCGCGGTCTGCAACGTTGTGATGATGAGACGGCTTTTCGCGGCTGTATGATGCCCCCCCCGGGGGGCAAAGGCTCTGGATTTGGAGCTGAGTTTGGCTGGTTTGAGGCCGTGAGACATGATTACAGCTTCAAGTCAGGACAGTGGCCGAAAGAGAAATGATGGCGATGGAATTCACAGGCACCAACTCAAACCCTGCAGAGGGAATAGAGGCGGCGCAGCAATGGGTGAATTTCAACAGCCTGCTAGCGGGTGAGGATGGTGGGATTGGCACCCGAAAGCAGTGCCTGGCAACCTACCTGATGGCCATGCCCAACGCCGGCAGTTCCCTGAATGCGACACCTTTATTCGGCTATGGAGTCTGGAAGGATTCCGACCACGAGGATGAGGTCATCCTCTTTCCCGAGCAAATGCTGAACATCGTTCCCGGGGATGACATCCTCCCTCCACCCACGGGCTGGCCCAGCGGTGGTGGCATCCAGGCCGTGACAGACGAGCTGGGCGCGCAGTGGATTTCCGACAACCTACCGGCGCAGTACAAGAATCTCAACGGCCGGCGTTTCGTCTGGCGCCGGAATGAATTGCAGGATTCTGCCGGCAACACCCTTGGCAGCGCCTGGGTGGTGGTGGATGTCGAACCCAACCCCGATTCCAGTTCCCCCAGTGGAACCTATACAATCCAGGATTTTTTCGATGGAAACAGCCCCAGGAATGATTTCTATGTCCTCCAGCTGGAGAATGAAAAGGCCCTCCTGACCGAGGGAGGAACCCTGACCACCACCCATGTGGACATAGCCGATGAAATCTATTCGGAACCAGGATGGGTGACCATCTTCTTCGATGTGCCGATCCACTCTCCCGTAGTCCACCCCCGGGCCAACCACGTGGTTTCCATCGGAAGCGAGTCGGTGCTGGATGTGACGGTGGAAACCTGGGACGGCCAGCGGCTGTCTTCGTTTTCCATCGACGGAGAGGCTCTGGGTTTCAGCGGATCCCTGGAACTGACGGATCCGGACGGGGACGGGATCTATTCCGGCACCTGTCCCGAGGTTACGGGCGATACCCGGACCCTGAATATTCCCTTCATCGCCGTGGGAAACGAGGGTTTGCGGCAATACGGGACCATCGAAGTGGTGGTGGCGCCACTCCCGGTTCTGCCCAACAAGTCGGATGAGACCGGGCAGTTGGACAAAGTGGGGAACCTCCCCTGGGCGGCCACGACCCTCAACGTTGGCGATGATCTGAACAATCCGAGTTCTGAGGGGTTCGGGCAGGAAGACCTGCTGGTGACGGTTCAGGAAGAGGACGAGTCGGACATTGCGTGGGTTTTCAGGCATGATTTTCTTCAGGGGGGCGTCCCTTCATTTGTTCGGGTCGACAACATTTTTGTTTCTGGTCAATTACCTACTTCCGGGCACCGCGGCGTCGCCGTGGCCGATTTCGACAACGATGGTTTCGAGGACTTGCTGGTCACCCACGAAGCGGCCGGCAAAACCCGGTTGTACCGGTGGAACAGCGATTTGGGCAATTCAGGTCTTTTCGAGGACGCCCTCTTGGCCGGAAAAGCCACGGTGGAAGGAGGATTTCCCCCGAGCAACTACGCCGCCGCCTGGGGTGACTACAACCAGGACGGCTATCTGGACCTGTTCCTGGCCCGATTCCCCTTCGCCGTGGACGAGGAACTGGCCCAGTTGCACAACCCGGTCAGGGCGACGTCGGCTTCCATGATCTACCAGGGCTCGCCCCAGGGTGACGGAATCCTCTTCTCTCCCGTGGCGGCGGACGTGCTGCCGGGGTCCATGGAAACGTCGGCCTCGTTGAGCATGAACTGGCAGGATATCGATGGGGATGATGATCTGGACATCATCTACACCTCCTTCTTCGGGGGAGGGCTGACGGTCCTGATCAATTCCGGATACCCGGATTATTCATACACGGACCAAACAGCGACCTGGATGCCCGATCCGGCATACAGTCTTTTCGGCTCGACACTGGCCGATCTGGACAACGATGGTTTGCCGGATCTGGTGGTGTCCAGCATTGCCCCCGAATCCCAGACCATGGTTTTCCGCAACGATGGTCCTGGACAGGGCTTCCGGCCGGTCAATACCGCCGCCGATCTGGGGATCACCGACTGGACCACGGTCTCCGTGGGGGATCTGGATCTCAACGGCTCCCTGGACCTGGTGGCGGCTCCTTACTACGGGAATACCGATCCACCCATGGTTTTGCTCAACGGCCTCAAGGGAGAAGGATTTGATTTCCTTCACCATCCCGGGGAAAACGGGATGGACCTGGGCGGCCGGTCGGCTCTGGTGGTCCACGACTGGGGCGACGACGGGGATTTGGACCTGTACATGCCCCACGACCCGGAAGAGTTCGGCCAGGGCGGTAGCTTTTTCTTTCTCAATGGACAGGACGCCGCCAACAGCGCACCCGCCCAGGACCAGATGGTCCGGGTATGTGTTATCGGTTCGCGGTCCGGAGGGGTGGGCGCCAGGGTGTCCATTCAGGATGGTCCCGGTCAACCGACACAGACCGCCTATGCCAGGGTCAGTGAAGGCCGAGGCGGCCAATCCTCACGGATTCTGGTGTTCGGCGTGCCGTGGGACACGGATGGAGTGGTGTCAGGAACCGTGACATGGCCCAATGGTGAAGAGAGCACCCACACCTTCACCGTCGGGGAGGCTCTGAATTTCGTTTCCCAGGCCGAGCAGTCTTCCCTGACCAGCGGGACGGTGACCGCCTGGCGAAACGTGGGTCCGGAAGGGACGGAGTTGCAGTTCAACTTCGTGGCAGCTTTCCCGCTTTCTCATCTGAAAGTGGAACTGGATTTTTCGGGGACGACCAGTCCTTGCGCCTGCGGAGAAACAGGCCCGACTCTCACACTGGATGAAAACTCACCGGAGGTCCGCATCGAGGTGACCAGACTGGGCGAAAGGGCCTTCAGGCACACCCTGACCGTCGTCGATTGGTGCTGCGTCAACTACTGCGACTATCTGTACACGCTTGCGGGCAGCTATGGCGAGGAGAAGTGGAATTCCGGACAGCAATCCTTCAGCACGTCGGTCTGCGGCAAGAAAATCCCCACCCTCCCCGAAGATTAACGGAAAGGATCTGGTCAATGAAAAACAGTATTCTTGTCTTGATGATTGCCTTGATAATCCCGTCGGTGATTCGGGCGGAGGCAGCCGGTGAGGGATCCGTCCCCGAGGCGGTTGAACCGGATGGAATGTTTGCCCTCACCCCTGTCCTGGAAAGAAGCTGTATCGCCGTCAAGATTTCCTTGTCCCCGGTCCAGGCCCTCGGTGGTATCCGGTGGTTCAACAACGACGCGCAAGCTGTCTTTCCCAAGATCCTGGTGGCCTCGGGATACACGGATTACCCCCCCCGGTACGATGATGGCGTTGTCCAGGCCGAGAACGTGGCCGGGGCTGAGGTGGCCTGGAGTGAAATCCATTTCAGCGAGCCCATGGGAAGTGCCACCGGGACCCTGTATGTGATCTTCCAGCTTCCGGCGGGCATGGAAGGGGAGCAATCGGGTGTAGGGCCGGCCATGGGCTACGTGGCCACCGATTCGCCTTCCTGTGTTTTCGTCAGTCCGGACGGGGATGATTGGTCGCGCTTGATTGCCGACTATCAACTGCTGGTTGAACCGGTGTATACTTACCGGGAACCCGGCATGGTGGCCCTGTCCAGTTCGGGGCCTCATCCCGCGGAAATGTGGGAATGGACAGCCCCGGAGGATGAGCAGGAGGATACTCCGCCGTTGTTCAGGGACGAGTTGCTTCAACCTTATCCCAACCCCTTCAACCCGGTCACGACCCTGGCTTTCACCTTGAAGGACCCGTCCCAGGTCGAACTGGCGGTGTTCGATTTGCGAGGGCGCCGGATGGCCGGCATCCATTCCGGACCCCTGGATTCCGGACGCCATGAATTCCAGTGGAACGGCCAGGACCAGCAGGGGCTTCGCGTGGCCAGCGGGGTGTATTTTGCCCGGCTTAAAATCCCTGGCTCGTTGCAGGTCCGCCGGATGATGTTGTTGAAATAGCTCAAGGAAAAACCGATGGAGGGGCTGGACCATGCACACCACAAAGATTCTTATCCTTCTGACCCTTCATGCGGTGTGCCTGGCCGGCATCGCCCGGGCCGATACTCTGCGCGTCGAGCAGAACGGCTCGGGCGACTTCACCATCATCCAGGAGGCCGTGGATGCCGCCGCCCACGGAGATACCATTCTCATCGGGCCGGGGCATTATCAGGATACACATGACCACGATCAGGAGGGTGGACCGATCATCCAGGTGGTGGCCTCCTGGTTAGATGAGCGGGTATTGTCCTTCATCGGTACTGACCGGGACTCGGTGATCATCGGCCCCGATGAGTTTTCCAGTCCCAGGGTGTATGGAATTGTTCATCCGGAAATTGGGGATGCCCTATTCCAGAGGCTCACCTTTGAAAACTGTTACGATTGTATCGTGACATTTGGAGGAGGTGTGGTTCAGGATTGCCAATTTACCAATGTGCATGGCGCCATCCGAGTTCTGGGATACGGCAGCGGCGAATTCCAAGTCCTCCAGAGCACCATTGCGGAAGTGCAGGATTTTGGGCCAGGGCTGGCCATCTGGAACATCGACAAGGTGACCATCCGGGATTGCGTGTTCGATAACCATGACTTCTATCTGGATGGTGTGTCGTCCTTCGAGATCTCGAACAACACCTTCAATCGCCGCATAGGCTCGGTTGTGGCCTCGAATGGACGTTTTGAGGGGAATACCGCTGTTGTATTTTCCACAAATGCTTTCTACGTGGTCGGCGGTTCGGATGTGGTGGTTGAGGGGTGCGAATTCTCTGTTTTTCCGGACGGTCCTCTCAACGCCAACCTTTCCGTTCGGGAAGGTGGTACCCACGTGGAGTTGTACAGGAACGTATTCAATGGTGGGTCCTATGCCGCAATCGAGGTTGTGGCGTCGCCAACCGTATTCGGAGAGGAGAACCATTTTCTTAAAGGGACATCCGATTTCACCATTATCCTACAATATTGTTCGAACCCCTTCCTTGGCAGCGTCGACCTGCGCAACAACTACTGGGGCACGGACGACCCCGAACAGGTGGCGCAATGGATCTACGACGGAGCCGACGACCCCGACCTGGCCATCGAGGTGCAGTACCTGCCCTTCTCCGCCGAGCCCATGCCCACCGAGTCCACCACTCTCGGCGGGTTCAGATCCATGTTCAGATAGATGAGGTCAACATTCATGCACACCACAAAGATTCTAATTCTCCTGACCCTTCATGCGGTGTGCCTGGCCGGCATCGCCCGGGCCGATACTCTGCGCGTCGAGCAGAACGGCTCGGGCGACTTCACCATCATCCAGGATGCGGTGGATGCCGCCGCCCACGGGGACACCATTCTCATCGGGCCGGGGCATTATCAGGACGCCCATGCTTTTGACCCCGACAGTGGACCGACCATTCAGGTCGTGGTTTCCTGGAGGGATGAACGCGCCCTTTCCTTCGTGGGGGTTGGACGGGATTCTGTATTCATCGGACCTGACCAGTACTCGGCCCCGGGATTGTGGGGGGTTGCCCACCCAAACCCAACCGAGGTTTTTTTTGAAGGCATTTCATTTGAAAACTGCTACGTATGTATTTCGACAATAGGTGGAGGAGGGGTGAAATCTTCTCGGTTTGTAAATACTCAAATTGGGCTTGGTGTGACAGGATCAGGCAGCGGGGAATTCCAGGTCCTCCAGAGCACCATTGCGGAAGTGCAGGATTTTGGGCCAGGGCTGGCCATCTGGAACATCGACAAGGTGACCATCCGGGATTGCGTGTTCGATAACCATGACTTCTATCTCGAGGGTGTGTCGTCCTTCGAGATCTCGAACAACACCTTCAATCGCCGTGTCGGCTCTGTGGTGGCCTCGAATGGACGGTTTGAGGGGAATACCGCGGTCAGTGCCTTCAACAGGAACCTGGCTTTGGCGGGCGGTTCGGATGTGGTGGTTGAGGGGTGCGAATTCTCGGTTTATCCGGATAGCCCCCTCACCGCGAACATTTCCGTTTGGGAAGGTGGTACCCACCTGGAGTTGTACAGGAACGTCTTCAATGGTGGGTCCTATGCCGCAATCGAGGTTTTGGCGTCGCCAACCGTATTCGGAGAGGAGAACCATTTTCTTAAAGGGACATCCGATTTCACCATTATCCTACAATATTGTTCGAACCCCTTCCTTGGCAGCGTCGACCTGCGCAACAACTACTGGGGCACGGACGACCCCGAACTGGTGGCGCAGTGGATCTACGACGGGGCCGACGACCCCGACCTGGCCATCGAGGTGCAGTACCTGCCCTTCTCCGCCGAACCCATGCCCACCGAGTCCACCACTCTCGGCGGGTTCAGGTCCATGTTCAGATAGATGAGGTCAACATTCATGCACACCACAAAGATTCTTATCCTTCTGACCCTTCATGCGGTGTGCCTGGCCGGCATCGCCCGGGCCGATACTCTGCGCGTCGAGCAGAACGGCTCGGGCGACTTCACCATCATCCAGGATGCCGTGGATGCCGCCGCCCACGGGGATACCATTCTCATCGGGCCGGGACATTATCAGGACACACATGACCACGATCAGGAGGGTGGACCGATCATCCAGGTGGTGGCCTCCTGGTTAGATGAGCGGGTATTATCCTTCATCGGTACTGAGCGAGACTCGGTGATCATCGGCCCCGATGAGTTTTCCAGTCCCAGGGTGTATGGAATTGTTCATCCGGAAATCGGGGATGCCCTGTTCCAGAAGCTCACCTTTGAAAACTGTTACGATTGTATCGTGACATTTGGAGGAGGTGTGGTTCAGGATTGCCAATTTACCAATGTGCGTAGCGCCATCGGAGTTCTGGGATACGGCAGCGGGGAATTCCAGGTCCTCCAGAGCACCATTGCGGATATGCAGGATTTTGGTCCGGGGCTGGCCATCTGGAACATCGACAAGGTGACCATCCGGGATTGCGTGTTCGATAACCATGACTTCTATCTCGAGGGTGTGTCGTCCTTCGAGATCTCGAACAACACCTTCAATCGCCGTGTCGGCTCTGTGGTGGCCTCGGATGGACGTTTTGAGGGGAATACCGCGGTTGTATATTCCAATAAGGCTTTATACGTGGTCAGCGGTTCGGATGTGGTGGTAGAGGGGTGCGAATTCTCTGTTTTTCCGGACGGTCCTCTCAACGCCAACCTTTCCGTTCGGGAAGGTGATACCCACGTGGAGTTGTACAGGAACGTCTTCAATGGTGGGTCCTATGCCGCAATCGAGGTCTTGGCGTCACCAACCGTATTCGGAGAGGAGAATCATTTTCTTAAAGGGACATCCGATTTCACCATTATCCTACAATATTGTTCGAACCCCTTCCTTGGCAGCGTCGACCTGCGCAACAACTACTGGGGAACGGACGACCCCGAGCAGGTGGCGCAGTGGATCTACGACGGGGCCGACGACCCCGACCTGGCCATCGAGGTGCAGTACCTGCCTTTCTCCGCCGAACCCATGCCCACCGAGCCATCCACCCTGGGCGGGTTCAGATCCATGTTCAGATAGATGAGGCCAACATTCATGCACACCACAAAGATTCTTATCCTTCTGACCCTTCATGCGGTGTGCCTGGCCGGCATCGCCTGGGCCGATACTCTGCGCGTCGAGCAGAACGGCTCGGGCGACTTCACCATCATCCAGGATGCCGTGGATGCCGCCGCCCACGGGGATACCATTCTCATCGGGCCGGGGCATTATCAGGATACACATGACCACGATCAGGAGGGTGGACCGGTCATCCAGGTGGTGGCCTCCTGGCTAGATGAGCGGGTATTATCCTTCATCGGTACTGAGCGGGACTCGGTGATCATCGGCCCCGATGAGTTTTCCAGTCCCAGGGTGTATGGAATTGTTCATCCGGAAATTGGGGATGCCCTGTTCCAGAAGCTCACCTTTGAAAATTGCTACGATTGCATTTCCACATGGGAAGGAGGAATGGTTCAGGATTGCCAATTTACCAATGTGCGTAGCGCCATCGTAGTTCTGGGATCCGGCAGCGGCGAATTCCAGGTCCTCCAGAGCTCCATTGCGGATATGCAGGATCTTGGGCCTGGGCTGGCCATCTGGAACATCGACAAGGTGACCATCCGGGATTGCATGTTCGACGACCGTAATTTCTATCTGGATGGTGTGTCGTCCTTCGAGATCTCGAACAACACCTTCAATCGCCGTGTCGGCTCTGTGGTGGCCTCGGATGGGCGGTTTTTTAGCAATGTTGCAGTGACCACTGCCAGTAATGTCCTGCGTGTAAGCTATGGTTCCGATGTTGTTATTGAGGAGTGCGACTTTTCGGTTGATGAGGATGGATTTTACAATGGAAATCTCTCAATTGAAAACCCGGAGACGAATGCCCAATTATACCGGAATGTGTTCCGTGGTGGTTCCTATGCAGCAATCCAGGCGTTTGCCTCCCCAACGATTTTTGGGGAGGGGAATCATTTCCTGAAAGGTGACTCCGACTACACAATCGTTCTCCGGGTTTTCCCCTCCCCCTTCCAGGGCAGCGTCGACCTGCGCAACAACTACTGGGGAACGGACGACCCCGAGCAGGTGGCGCAATGGATCTACGACGGAGCCGACGACCCCGACCTGGCCATCGAGGTGCAGTACCTGCCCTTCTCCGCCGAACCCATGCCCACCGAGCCATCCACCCTGGGCGGGTTCAGATCCATGTTCAGATAGATGAGGCCAACATTCATGCACACCACAAAGATTCTAATTCTCCTGACCCTTCATGCGGTGTGCCTGGCCGGCATCGCCCGGGCCGACACTCTGCGCGTCGAGCAGAACGGCTCGGGCGACTTCACCATCATCCAGGAGGCCGTGGATGCCGCCGCCCACGGGGATACCATTCTCATCGGGCCGGGGCATTATCAGGACACACATGACCACGATCAGGAGGGTGGACCGATCATCCAGGTGGTGGCCTCCTGGTTAGATGAGCGGGTATTGTCCTTCATCGGTACTGACCGGGACTCGGTGATCATCGGCCCCGATGAGTTTTCCAGTCCCAGGGTGTATGGAATTGTTCATCCGGAAATTGGGGATGCCCTGTTCCAGAAGCTCACCTTTGAAAACTGTTACGATTGTATCGTGACATTTGGAGGAGGTGTGGTTCAGGATTGCCAATTTACCAATGTGCATGGCGCCATCCGAGTTCTGGGATACGGCAGCGGCGAATTCCAGGTCCTCCAGAGCACCATTGCGGACATGCAGGATTTTGGGCCCGGGCTGGCCATTTGGAACATCGACAAGGTGACCATCCGGAATTGCGTGTTCGACGGCCATGACTTCTATCTGGACGGTGTGTCGTCCTTCGAGATCTCGAACAACACCTTCAATCGCCGTGTCGGCTCTGTGGTGGCCTCGAATGGACGGTTTGAGGGGAATACCGCGGTCAGTTACGCCAGCCAGAACCTGCATTTGGCCGGCGGTTCGGATGTGGTGGTTGAAGGATGTGAGTTCTCGGTTTATCCGGATGGCCCCCTCAACTCGAACATTTCCGTTTGGGACCCTGATACTCATGCGGCATTGTACGGTAACGTATTCAACGGCGGATCCTACTCGGCGCTGCAGTTGATCTATGCCCCCACCGTAATCGCCGAGGGCAACCATTTCCTGAAAGGAACCTCCGACTACACCGTTATCCTCCAGTACTACGTTTCTCCCTTCCAGGGCAGCGTCGACCTGCGCAACAACTACTGGGGAACGGACGACCCCGAGCTGGTGGCGCAATGGATCTACGACGGGGCCGACGACCCCGACCTGGCCATCGAGGTGCAGTACCTGCCTTTCTCCGCCGAACCCATGCCCACCGAGCCATCCACCCTGGGCGGGTTCAGATCCATGTTCAGATAGATGAGGCCAACATTCATGCACACCACAAAGATTCTTATCCTTCTGACCCTTCATGCGGTGTGCCTGGCCGGCATCGCCTGGGCCGATACTCTGCGCGTCGAGCAGAACGGCTCGGGCGACTTCACCATCATCCAGGATGCCGTGGATGCCGCCGCCCACGGGGATACCATTCTCATCGGGCCGGGGCATTATCAGGATACACATGACCACGATCAGGAGGGTGGACCGGTCATCCAGGTGGTGGCCTCCTGGCTAGATGAGCGGGTATTATCCTTCATCGGTACTGAGCGGGACTCGGTGATCATCGGCCCCGATGAGTTTTCCAGTCCCAGGGTGTATGGAATTGTTCATCCGGAAATTGGGGATGCCCTATTCCAGAGGCTCACCTTTGAAAACTGTTACGATTGTATCGTGACATTTGGAGGAGGTGTGGTTCAGGATTGCCAATTTACCAATGTGCATGGTGCCATCCGAGTTCTGGGATACGGCAGCGGCGAATTCCAGGTCCTCCAGAGCTCCATTGCGGATATGCAGGATCTTGGGCCTGGGCTGGCCATCTGGAACATCGACAAGGTGACCATCCGGGATTGCATGTTCGACGACCATAATTTCTATCTGGATGGTGTGTCGTCCTTCGAGATCTCGAACAACACCTTCAATCGCCGTGTCGGCTCTGTGGTGGCCTCGGATGGGCGGTTTTTTAGCAATGTTGCAGTGACCACTGCCAGTAATGTCCTGCGTGTAAGCTATGGTTCCGATGTTGTTATTGAGGAGTGCGACTTTTCGGTTGATGAGGATGGATTTTACAATGGAAATCTCTCAATTGAAGACCCGGAGACGAATGCCCAATTATACCGGAATGTGTTTCGTGGTGGTTCCTATGCAGCAATCCAGGCGTTTGCCTCCCCAACGATTTTTGGGGAGGGGAATCATTTCCTGAAAGGCGATTCCGACTACACAATCGTTCTCCGGGTTTTCCCCTCTCCCTTCCAGGGCAGCGTCGACCTGCGCAACAACTACTGGGGTACCGACGACCCCGAGCTGGTGGCGCAGTGGATCTACGACGGGGCCGACGACCCCGACCTGGCCATCGAGGTGCAGTACATGCCTTTCTCCGCCGAACCCATGCCCACCGAGCCATCCACCCTGGGCGGATTCAGGTCCATGTTCAGATGATGTGATCCCCGGACACAGGCCCGCCATCGGGTTCTGGCCCCTTGATTCCAGGAATTCGAAGATACTTCCGCTGGTTTTGCCCGAGCTCTGCGTTGAGTGCTGAAACCGACCTGACCTCACACAGCAGCGGGAGCGCCCATGATGAAAAAGTCATTCAGCACATCGTCAATCCTGGCCCATTCCATCGGGCTGGGGCTGGCCCTCTCACTTTCCGCCCCCACGGCCACCCAGGCCCTCCCCGCCACCTCCAGCGACGAACCCACCCCGGCCGAAACAGCCCTGGAAACGGTGAGCGATGCCGCCGTGGAAAGCGCCCCGGCCATCGACCTGAAGAACCTCACGGGCCTGTGGGTGCTCAACGAGGAACTGAGCGACAAGCCCACTCCACCCCGGCGCCCCCGCATGAAGAACGGGGGCGGGCCCGGCATGGATGGCGGAGGTCCAGGCGGTGGCCGGGGTGGCGGCGGCATGGGCGGCGGTGGAATGGGCGGCGGCCGTGGTGGCGGTGGAATGGGCGGCCGGCAGGACGACCAGGACGACACCCGGCGCCAGCAAATGGCCGAACGCATGAAGGAGCTGCAAAAGGCCAAGAGCCGCCTGGAGATTTTCCAGGAGGGCGCCGAACTGAACATCACCGACGGCATGGACATCACCCAGCTGTTCTACACCGACGACCGCCAGACCACCATCTGGACCCAGCAGGGCGAGGCCCAGGCCCGGGCCGCGTGGGACGAGGACGTGCTGCACATCGCCGTTCGGGGTCCGCGTGACCCCCAGGCCCGCACCCGCACCCTGGCCCTCAGCGAAGACGGCTCCCGGTTGATCGTCACCGAGAGCCGTCCCATGCCCGGTCAGAACAAGGTCATGAACATGAAGCTGGTGTATGACCGGCAGTAGCCCGTCGCACCCCTCAGGGCGAGGAGGCTCAGGGCATGAACACCGGGTCCATCACCATCATCTCGGACCCGCCCAGATACTGCTGAACCGTGGCCGCCTGGCGCTGCAACTGGCGATAAACGCCCCAGTTGACGGCCTGGGCGGCCGCTTCGTCCCCGCCCATGAGGCCGGCCAGCAGGCCCTGCTCCTCGGGCAGATGCCACAGCGTCACCTTCTCATCCGGGTCCAGCCCCGCCTCGGTCTTGGCCAGCTGCACGGCGTCGTGCTGGTCGCCCAGGGCGTCCACCAGGCCGTTGGCCAGGGCCTGCCGCCCCGTCCACACCCGGCCCATGCACAGGCTGTCGATGTCGGCGGCGGCGATTCCCCGCCGCAGGGCCACATCGTCCATCCAGCGGCGGAACCCCTTCCAGTGGTTGTCCGCGAACTTCTGTTCCTCTTCCGGCGTGAACGAACGGTAGCTGGCCATGATGTCGTGGTTGGGCCCCTTGCCCACGTGGTCGTTGCTCAGGCCCAGCTTCTCGTTGAAGCCGCTCATGTCGAACTTGGCCGTGATGCTGCCGATGCTGCCGGTGACGGTGGTGGGATCGGCCATGATCTTGGTGGCCCGGTAGGCCATGACGTAGCCCCCGCTGGCGGCCACGTCCACCATGCTCACGATGACGGGCTTGGTCTTGCTCACGTGGTCCACCATGTGGCCCATGATGTCGCTGGCCAGGGACTCGCCGCCGCCGCTGTCGATGCGCAGCACGATGGCCGCCACGTCGTCGTCCTCCAGGGCACGGCGCAGCTGCGCGTTGATGGTCTCGTGGCCCATCATCAGGCCCAGCAGAGGGTTGGTGCCGTTGTGGCGCCCACCGATGTTGCCCTGGGCGTGGATGACGGCGATCTTCTTGTCTCCCTTGAGGCCCAGGTCCTCGGGATCCTCGTCGCAGTAACGGGCGTGGCTCACCACGGGCAGCTTCTCGTCATCCTCGCTCTTCAGGCCCGCCTCGAACTCGTCCCAGTACTGCAGGTGGTCGAACAGGCCGGCCTCCACCGCCTCGGCGGGCTCGAAGAAGGCCTTCTCCATGGCGGCCATCACCTGCTCCTCGCTCAGGCCGCGGTCCTGCTGCAGGGCGGCGCAGAACATGTCCCAGCGCTCGTCCAGCATCCAGGCCTGGTTCTTCTTGGCCTCGGCCGACAGGTCGGTGCGGGTGATGAGCTGGGCGGCGGCCTTGTAGTGGCGGATGGCGTGGACCTCGGGCTTGATGCCCAGCTTGTCCAGCAGGCCCTTGACGTGCTGGCTGGTCCGGCCGAAGCCGGTGAAGGTCATGTAGCCCGCCGGCGGCATGGACAGGTCGTCACAGACCGAGGCCAGATAGTAGGTGGGCGCGTCCATGCTGTCGGCGTAGCCGTGCACCTTCTTGCCCGCGGCCTGCACCCGGGCCACCGCGTTGCGGATCTCCTCCAGCTTGCCCATGCCCCCGCCGTGGGAGGCCGACAGCTGCAGCACCACGCCGGCGATGCGGTCGTCCACCGCGGCCTTGTCCAGGTTCTCGATGATCTCCTGCAGGGTCAGGGCGTCGCCCCCCGTCACCTGGCCCATGAGCCCCCCGGGAGGATCGTATTCCAGGATCTCGCCGTACAGGTCGATGTGCAGCCAGCTGCCCTTGTCGATGCCTTCCTTGCTGTCCAGCTTCAGGACCAGGATGCCCAGGGTGGCGCCCAGCAGCACGACCAGGGCCAGCAGGGTGGCGGAAAATTGCTTGAGAAAACCGTTCATCAGGAACCTCCAGAGGGCGGGAACCGGGCACAGCCGGCCGTCAGAGCGAATGGATCACCAGTCCAGAAGACGGACATTAGGCAACAAAGGTTCCTCTGTCTGTTAAAACTTTCGCGACCGGGCGGGAAGCTCACGGTTGCGAAATTTCTAAAGAGTGTTTCCTTTAATGCCGAAACAAGAGGAGACCGGATACCCGTTTTGCCGGTCCCAGGTCGGACGCACCGCCCCTCCGGGGGCCAGGGTGTGCCCATTTTAAACATGGAATGAGGTTGATGTGAGCACCGCGAATCTGATCGGCATCACAGCCAGCGCCTCCGAAGCCTTCGCCGGGTTCGACTGGACCGAGCACGAGGGCAAGGGAGTCCGCCTTTTCGTGCAGGGCTTTGGCTGAGGTGGGCCGAGTATCGGCATGGCTCTGGATGAGTCAAAAGACGACGACACCATCTCCGAAGAAGGCGGCATCAAGTTCCTGATGGACGCCCAGACCAAGGACATCCTGGCCCAGAGCGGCGGCCTGACCATCGACTATGTCGACGAGTCCTACCGCAAGGGTTACATGCTGCGCCTTGGCAACGTGGGTGATTGCAGCAGCGGCGGCTGCAACGGCTGCGGTTGATCCCGCGCCCCACGGCTGAAAAGCAGAAGCGCCGGACGAACCGACCATCGCGGTCACGGTTTCGTCCGGCGCTTTTTCATGCCTGCCCACGGGCCATCCGGAGACCGACCCGGCGGCCGGCGGATCTCAGAAATCGTCCGGGCTGATCTCGTAGTCGTCGTCCAGGTAGTTGTCCCCGGTTTCCTCGTCCTCCTGATAACCCAGATCCTCTTCCGAGAAATCGTCATCCAGGTCTTCGCCCAGGTCTTCCATGTCGGGCTCGTCGCTGGACGAGAATGCTTCCTCGAATTCCTCGCAGCATTCGTCCGAACAAAAGACCTTGTTCCGGAAATGGATACCCTTGCCTTCAATCTCGATGCCGCACTGGGCACAAACACTGAAATCCATGCTGAAACGATCTCCTGCAGGGGCCACGCGGCCCGATGAAAAGCTTCCCCCGCGAACCCGGCCAGGACCGGCTCCGACCCGCAAAAACTCCCTCAATTCCCCCACCATGGCAAGGGCTTTTTTGGCTTCGCTGGACGGGATTTTTATCGGCCCCGATGGCGGGGAATTGAGAACCTTCGGACTGCTCGGGACCTACCGTCGCGAAGCCCGTGGCGCGACATCACCGAGGGCAAAGCCCGCGATGCCATGCACTCCGACCGACGAGGGCGAAGCCCGGGATGGTCGGGGCGAAGAGTCGCGAGGATGAGGAAAAACCGGCCCAGGGAAGCGGCCCGCAAGAATTGGCGACCGAGACGTACCCGCAGCGGTACGCCGCAGGGAGCCAATTCGAGGACAGCTTTCCTGGGCCGGTTTTAACCATCCGCAGCAATTTCGCCCCGACCGTCCCGGGCTACTACTTGAAGGCGAGGATATAGGCCACCCACGCCGGCGAAAGGTCGCCCTTGCGGTCGGGCAGGAAGATGCCGTTGGGCTCGCCGTCCTCGTCGGCGCCTTCCCAGTAGACCACCACCTTGCGGAAGCCGCACTCCTTGAGCAGGTCGCAGGTCTCGGGCAGGGTCCACAGGCGCCAGTCGTAGACGAAGGCCTCCTCCATCTCGCTGCCGTCGGGGAAGCGGAAATGGATCTTGCAGACCATTTCGTGGGTGATGGGATTGAAGTCGTCCTGGTCCCAGCGGTACTCGAAGCCCTCGACGTCCTTCTCCTCGATCTGGGGCACCTGCGCCTCGGGACCGCCGTAGCAATCCAGCAGGAGCATGCCCTCGTCCCTGAGGCAGGCGCAGGCGTGCTTGAAGTAGGCCCCCAGCTCGGAGCGCTGCTTGAAGCACCACCAGCTGAAGTTGGTGGCGGCCACCATGTCGGCCCGGGGCTCCAGCACGTTGCGCACGTCGTCTTCCACGAGGGTCAGGCGCTCGGCGGCCTGGCCCAGGGGAGCGATGTTGTTTTGCCGCCCCCAGTCCAGGGTGGGACCGTCCAGGTCCACGCCCAGGGCGGTGTTGGTGGCGCGCGAGTCCACCCAGGCCGCGCTCAGCAGGGCGGTGCCGCAGAAATCCTCCCGCAGGAAATCGGGCAGGCGCCCGTATTCCCCCAGGAAGACCCGGTCCATGAACTCCACCTCGACGTCGGCGTTCTGCACCGATTTCTCGTAGCACCAGTGCCGGTCCGCGTTGTCGGCGTTCAGCTGCCCGGCCTCGGCCAGCAGCATCATCTGTTCGTCCACGGGCAGGGTGGGGTCCAGCACGATGGGATCCCGCTTCTTGTGTTTTTTCTTGGCTGCCATTTTCCCGCTGTCCTACCTGAGAGGTTTGTGTTCCTTGGAGAAGTACTCGTCCGTCATCCTCTTGACCTTGGAGGCCAGGAAGATGAGGGCGATGAGGTTGGGCAAGCTCATCAAGCCCAGCGCACTGTCCCCGAAATTCCAGACGATCTCAAGGGAGAAAATGGCCCCCAGGAAATTCATGATCACGAAGACGATCTTGTAGGGCAGCACGGCGCCGGTGCCGAACAGATACACCATGGCCCGGTCCCCGTAGTAGCTCCAACTGATGGCCGTGGACACGCCGAACAGCACCACCCCGATGGTGACGATCAGATAGCCCCACGGCCCCAGGATGGGCCGCAGCCCTTCCTTGAAGGCCCACGCCGTCAGGGGCGAACCGTTCTGGGCCATCTCGCCGTGCAGTTCCAGGTCGGGCAGGCCGTCGGTCTGGATGTCCCCGTTCTCCACCCGCAGCTCGCCGCCGTAGCCGGCGCCCTGGGCGTCCAGCAACCGCGGCAGCTCCACCAGGCTGTGGTTGCGCACCATGAACACGCCCTGGGGAATGCCGTCCCGGCACGGCACGGTGCCGGTGAACAGGTCCTCGTCCAGCATCTTGCCGTCCTCCAGCACGTGGGCGTTCTCCTGGATGACCAGCAGGGCGCTCTGGGCGTTGACCGGCACCTTGTCCGGCATGCGCGCGTGCCACACGCCGGTGCTCAGGATGACCAGCCCGGTGATGGTGCAGATGATGAGGGTGTCGATGAGCGGCCCCATCATGGCCACCACGCCCTCGCGCACGGGCTCGTCGGTCTTGGCCGCCGCGTGGGCGATGGGCGCCGAACCCTGGCCCGACTCGTTGCTGAACAGGCCCCGCTTCACACCCCAGGTGAGCATGAAGATGAACGATCCCCCGGCGAAGCCCCCCAGCTGGGCCGCCGGCTTGAAGGCCGAGGCGAAGATGCTGGCCAGGGCCCCGGGCACGTGGGTGATGTTCAGCAGCAACACCAGCAGGCCGCCCGTCACGTAGATGACGGCCATGTAGGGCACCAGCTTGCTGGTCACGTTGCCGATGCGCTTGATGCCGCCCAGGATGACGGCCGCGACCAGGGCCGCCGAAACCAGTCCCGTGATCCAGGTGGGAATGCCCAGATCGGCCCGCATCTGGTCGGCCACGGTGAAGGCCTGGATGCTGTTGCCCGACCCGAAGCTGCTGATGACGGCGCACACGGCGAAGGCCACCGCCAGGGGCTTCCAGCTCTTGCCCAGCCCGCGCTCGATGTAGTACATGGGCCCGCCCGAGGCGCTGCCGTCCGGCAGGATGACCCGGTACTTGATGGCCAGGGTGCACTCGGCGTACTTCAACGCCATGCCGAAGATGGCCGTCACCCACATCCAGAACAGGGCGCCCGGCCCGCCGTAATGCAGGGCGGTGGCCACACCGGCGATGTTGCCGATGCCCACCGTGGCCGACAGGGCCGTGGTCAGGGCCTGGAAGTGGCTCAGATCGCCGTCATGGCTGGGGTCGTCGTACTTGCCCCGGATGACGTCGAAGCTGTGCTTGAGGCGGCGCAGCTGGATGAAGCGCAGGGTGACGGTGGTGATCAAGCCCACCACCAGCAGGCTGGCCACCATCAGGGGGAAGGCGTCGGGCCAGCCCCACACGGTGCCGGACAGCTGGGAAGCGAAATTCCTGAGCGATTCCATGAAAGCCTTTCGTTGTTCGCGACGGCCCTGAAAAGGGAAGATCGGCAGAGGAGTGATTCGGGTCCCCTACGAATACACGAAGAGGTGGCAGGAAATCAACCAGGAGTTGCCTCGCGCCCCCGGGCAAGACAGCACCCCGCCTTATAGCAGGGCGGGGCGTCGGGAGGAATGAAGGCGTCTGCGGAGGTCAGATCTCGATGAGCTCCTGCTCCTCGCTTTCCCGGTGGCCCGAGGCCCCGGAAGGGCTCGCCCACACCTGCTCATAATCCTGCGCCACCTGCTCCCGGGCCGTGGCCGGTCGGCCGTCGCCTCCCCGCACCAGGCTTTCCAGATCTTCCACCAGGGCCAGCAACTCGCGGGACTGGCCCGAGAGCTCTTCGCTGGCCGCCGCCGTCTCTTCCGAGTTGGCCGCGTTCTTCTGGGTCACACTGTCCAGCTGGTTGATGGCCCGGTTGATCTCCTCCACGCCGGTTCGCTGTTCTTCGCTGGCCGACCTGACCATGCCGTTCAGATCGCTGACCCGGTTGATGCCGGTCACGAACTCCTGCAGCAGGGCCTTCACTTCCTCGGTGACCACCACGCCGCCGTTGGCGTTGTCCTGGGAGGTCTCGATGAGGTGGGCCGTGTCCCGCGCCGCCTCGGCGCTGCGCTGGGCCAGGTTGCGCACTTCCTCGGCCACCACGGCAAAGCCCTTGCCGGCGTCACCGGCGCGGGCTGCCTCCACCGCGGCATTGAGCGCCAGCAGGTTGGTCTGGAAGGCGATCTCGTCGATGGTCTTGATGATGTTGGCCGTCTGGTCGGCCCCATCCTTGATCTTGCCGATGGCCTCGGTCATGCGGGCCATGGATTCCTGGCCGCCCCGGGCCACACCCTGCAGTTCCTCGCTCACCTGGCTGGCCTCACCGGCGTTCTCGGCGTTCTGTCTCGCGATGGACGCCAGTTCCTCCAGGGCGGCCGCCGTCTCCTCCAGGCTGCTGGCCTGGACCGAAGCCCCGTCGCTGGACTCCTGGCTGGCCATGGCCACCTGGCCGCTGGCCACGTTCACCTGCTGGGCACCGGCCTGCAGGCGCTCGATGACCCGGTTCAGGGCCTTGACGATGCCGCGGGTGATGAGGAACCCCAGCCCCGCCGCCAGCACCAGTGCCGCCAGGCCGGCGATGGCCACCCCGAAGCTGGCCGATTTGATGGAGGCGCTCAGCTGCTCGTCGCTCATGACCTCGGCCGCCACGCTATCCACGGCGGCGCGCAGGTTCTGGCGCACATTCTCCAGGCTGGGGGCGGTGACCGTGTCGTAGATCTCCCTGGCCTGGGCCGCTCCCCGGGCCTTCTGGTCGTAGTAGCCGATCATGTCCGAGATGCCGCCCATGACCGCATCCGAGGCGGGAATGCCCATGGACTTGAACATCTCGTGAGCCCCGTAGGCATCGAAGTCGGCCAGCAGCATGCCCACTCCCTTGATGCTGCCGTGCAGATCCTTGTGGGCTTTCTCCACCCGGGTCCACAGGGCCTCCAGCTCGGGGTCCTGCCGGCGTTCCCGGGCCGTTTCATCGCTGTAAAGCCATTGCCCGAAAACACATTTGTGGGGATCCTTCTGCACCGTCAATCCGGTCTGTCCCTCCAGGATGGACTGCTGCACCTGGTTGATCCAGAGCAGGTGGCCCATTTTGGCGTCGTTCAGGATGGCCACCCGGGCCGGGTCGAAGGGTCTGTAGACACTGGCGATATCAGCCGCCGATTCATGCATGCGCCGGTGCGCCGCCTCGATGTCGCGCATGGGCGCCGCCAGGCCCGGCACCAGCTTCTCCGCCTGTTTCCGGCCGTCGCCGTAGTACCAGGTTCCGAAAGAGCACAGGTGAGGATTGGTCTGCACCTTCAGCTCCACCCCATCTCCCGCGCTCAGGAATTTTTCCACTTTCCCGGCCCAGTGCAGGTGGTCCACCTCTTTCTGAACCAGCAGCGACTTGACCTGGTTGCCTTCCAGGTTCTTGCCCACGCGGGAGAAATTCACCAGGGACAGTCCCCCCACCACACCCAGAAACACAAGACCCACGGCCATGCCGGCCGCAATTTTCATCGCCAGGCTCATCTTCTTGAACATCCGGAATTCCTTCGAGTGGGTACAAAGGGGCAAACACCTCACTGACGGTTTCATCGTCCGCGCCCAACGGGCCTTTAACTTCGATCATTCGAGAGAGATTGACTGTTGGCGAACAAGACCGGCCCGCCTCCTGTGAGAGAAGCGGGCCGGTCAGGGTCCGAGATGGGCCGAGACAGGGGTCAGATCTCGATCATCTCGTCCTCATCGAGGGGAATGACGCCGGCAGGGACGGACATTCCCGAATCCGGGGGAACGTTGGCCACCCGGGTTTGTCCGAAGTCCACCGCCGCGGAAGCAGGGGCAGCCGCCCGCGCTCCCCGGGGTCCCGCTTTCCTGGCCTGGGACCGCCCCATGCCGGGGAAGGCCGACACCTGGTTGGCCTCTTCGCATTTGCCGCCGTTGATGACACAGCCCAGGGCCTGGACCATGGCGTTCAGCTCGCGGGCCTGACCCGACAGTTCCTCGCTGGCCGAGGCCGATTCCTCGGCGTTGGCCGCGTTGGACTGGGTGGTCTGATCCAGCGATCCGACAGCGGTGTTGATCTCGCTCACGCCCCGGCTCTGCTCGTCGCTGGCCTTGGTCACCATGTCGATGAGATCGCTCACCCGGCCGATGCTGTCCACGATCTCCTCCAGAATGCCGGTGACCTCCTGGGTCACCTCCACCCCGCCGTTGGCGTTGGTCTGGGACTGGTCGATGAGATGGGCCGTGTCCTGGGCCGCCTCGGCGCTGCGCTGGGCCAGGTTGCGCACCTCCTCGGCCACCACCGCGAAGCCCTTGCCCGCGTCCCCGGCGCGGGCCGCTTCCACCGCCGCGTTCAGGGCCAGCAGGTTGGTCTGGAAGGCGATCTCGTCGATTGTCTTGATGATCCTGGCCGTCTGATCGGCGCCGTCCTTGATCTTCTCGATGGCTCCGGTCATGCGCATCATGGACTGCTGCCCGCCCTGGGCCACCTTCTGCAGGTTGTTGCTCAGGGAGTTGGCTTCCTCGGCATTGCGCGCGTTCTCCCGGGTCATGGCCGCCATCTCTTCCAGGGTGGCCGAGGTCTCTTCCAGGCTGGAGGCCTGGGTGCTGGCGCCGTCTGCCATTTCCTGGCTGGCCTGGGCCACCTGGCCCGCCGCCACCGAGACCTGTTCCGAGCCCACGCTCAGGCTGTCCATGATGGCGCGCAAGGCCCGGACCACCGACGCGGCGATGACCACCGCCAGGATGATGCCCAGCACAACCGCCAAACCGCTCAGAATGCTCACCGCCAGCTTGGTCTGCTGGGCAGCCGCCAGCATCTGGGCATCGGTCATGACGTTTTCCGTGACCACGTCTCCGGCCTGGGTCAGCAGCTCCTGAACCTGGGCCAGATTGGGCAGGGTCTCACTGGCATAGACGGCGGCCGCTTTCTGCATGCCGGCCACATCCTGGTCATTCATCTCGATGAATCCATCGATGCCCGCCAGGACTCTGGCCGCAGCCGGCTGGGTGTTGTTCTTGAAATACTCCTGGGCGGCGTAGAGGTCGAAGTCGGCCAGGAAACCCTCCACCCCCGGGGCCGAGTCATGCAGATCCTTGTGGTCCTTTTCAACCTGCTGCCAGATGGCCGCGAATCGGGGGTCTTCGTCCCGGGTCTTGAGGGTGGCATCGCTGTACAACCATTGCCCGAAGCCGCACTTGTGGGGATCCTTCTGCACATCCAGCGCCGTGGCGTCGGTAATGAAGGCGTCCTGCACATGGCTCACCCAGGCCAGGTGCGCGGTCTTGGACTCCCGCAGGAATCCCCCCAGGGCGATATCCGCCGGGGTGTATTCCTCGGCCACCCGGACGGCCGACTCGTGCAGGTGGGCGTGGGGAGCCTCGAGGGCCGCCAGGATGGGCTGCAACTCGGGCACCAGTTCCTCGGCCTGGCGCCGCTCGTCGCTGTAGTACCACTGGCCGAAGGCGCACTGGTGAGGATCGGTCTGGACGTTCAGCACTGTGACCTGGTCGTTGTTGATCAGGTCGCTGACATGGCCTGCCCAGTTCAGGTGGTCCACTTCCTTCTGCACCATGAGGGCCTTCAGCTGATTGCCGGAGATCACCTCGTCCGCGTTCCCCACGATGCCGCCGATACCTGTCACCGACCACACGGCCACCACACACAGCAAGGTCAGGATCACTCCGAAACCGCTGCCAATTTTTCTCGCCAGGCTCCAGTTCTTGAACATCGCCACCCTCCCGTTGGTTTAATGCGCAGCCTGGCCACATTCCGGGCCGACCACTCCATTCCCTGTCCTTTCTATCGGGAGGGGTAGCGCCTGAATTAAGGCTGTTTCCGTAGGATTATATAAGGGGAAACCCCTATAACCACACCAGTTATATAGGATTTACTGGTCCTGCATCCATGGAGCCGGGGGTCAATCGGCCGTGTCCACACCCGCATCCTGGGCCGCACGCACCAGGTCGGGAACGGACTCCACTTCCATCTTGCCCATGACCCGACCCCGGTGATATTCCACCGTCTTTATGCTCAAAGACAGCTCGTGGGCGATGATCTTGTTGGGCTGGCCGGCCACCACCAGGGCCATGACCTCGCGCTCGCGATCGGACAGCCCCTCGTATCTCGCCCTGTTCTCGCGGCGGCGAATGGCCGCTTCCCGTTGCTCGGCGTCCTGGACCATGGCCCGGTTCACGGCATCCAGCAGGGTCTGGTCGTTGAAGGGTTTCTCGATGAAATCCACCGCCCCCTGCTTCATGGCCCGCACGGCCGCCGGCACATCGCCGTGGCCGGTGATGACGATGACCGGCACGTTGAGCCCGCTGGCCGCCAGCCGGGCCTGCAGGTCCAGGCCCCCGATGCCGGGCATCCGCATATCCACCACCACGCACCCCGGCCGGTCCTGGTCGAAAGCGGCCAGGAAGACATCCCCTGAACTGAAGACCTCGCAGGGAATCCCGCTGCTCTTCAGCAGCAGGCTGATGGCCTGCCGCACCGGCTCGTCATCATCGATGAGAAAAACCGTGGGCTGCTGCGTGTCGGTGCTCATTGATTCTCCCGTTTTTCCTGTTCCTCTTCACCCTCTTCGGGCAAGGGAAGAACAACGTGGAAGGTGGTGCCGTCTTCCTCTCCGGGTTCTGCCCAGATGCGGCCCGAGAAACTCTCGACAATGGATCGGCTCAGACTGAGCCCCAGCCCCAGTCCCTCCTCGCGGGTGGTGAAGAAGGGCTGGAAGACCTTTTCCGCCAGGTCGGGGGCAAGGGGCCGGCCCAGGTTGTGGACCCGGCAATGGATCTCCCCGCCGGCGATGTGCCAGGACAGGGTCAGAACCTTGAGACGGGCCTCCTGCTCCAGCATGGCATCGGCGCCGTTGCGGCACAGATTGATCAGAACCTGCGTCAACAGCACGGGGTCCCCGTGCAGCTGCACGTCCCGGTCTTCCGGGGACTCCACCAGCAAGGTCACTCCCTGGCTGCGGAACTCGGCCCCCAGCAGGTTGGTCACCTGCTCGATCACCTCGCCGAAAGCGAAGGGCCCCCGGTCACCGCTCTGCTTGCGCGAGAAGGAGCGGATGCTGTCGACCACCTTGCCCGCCCGCTCCGACTGCTGGGCCACCAGGGTGATGGCCTGCTTCACATCGTCCACCAGATCTTCACACCGGCCCTTTTCCAGCATGCGCAGGGCGGCCTGCGAGGCGGACATGATGGCGCACAGGGGCTGGTCGATCTCGTGGCTCAGCTCGCCGGCCATCTGCTGCAGGGTGTTGATGCGCGCCATGTGCGCCAGCTGGTTCTGCCGCCGGGTGGCCTCTTCCTCGGCCTGCTTGCTGCGGGTGATGTCCTGGATCAGGCAGATGAAATACTCGGGCTGGTTGCCGGCGTCCCTCACCAGTGTGGCCGTGACCTCGGCGTGCACGATACTGCCGTCCCTGGCCAGATAGCGCTTTTCCAGGCTGGACGAGGCCCCTTCGTTATCCTTTAGCCTTCCGCTCCAACCCGTCTCCAGGTGGTGGTCCTCTTCGGGGGTGAAGTCCAGGAAGGGACGGCCGACCAGTTCCTCCGCGCTGTAGCCCAGCATGTGGCACAGGCGATCATTGACCTGCAACCAGCGCCCCCGGGTGTCCACCAGGGCCATGCCCGCCCCGGCCAGGTCGAAGATGGTGCGGAACCGCTTCTCGCTCTCGGCCAGGGCCGCGGCGGCCCGCCGGCGGGAGGTGATGTCCTCGGCCACCTTCACGTAATGCTGCAGCTTCCCGTCCCGGTCCCGGACGCCGGTGATGCTGGCCCACTCCCAGTACAGGGTGCCGTCCTTGCGCTTGTTGCAGATCTCCCCCGACCACACGCCGCCCTGGGTGATGACGTCCCACATATGCTGGTACTCGGAATCGGAGGTGACCCCGGACTGCAGCACCCGGGGGTTCTGCCCCATGAGCTCGTCCCGGGTGTAGCCCGAAGCCTGTTCGAAGGAGGGGTTGACGTAGATGAGGTTGGCGTCCAGATCGGTGATGCCCACCACCGCCGGAGATTGCTCGATGGCCGTGGACAGCACATCGACCCGGGCCTGCACCTGCTCCGAGGCCAGACGGGCCCGGCGCAGCAACGCCAGCGCCCAGGCCAGGATGGCAACGGCTACGAAGATGGGCCAGACCCCGTTCATGAGCCCTCCAGGATGCGGGACAGGGATCAAGGCCGCCGTGTGGGCCGGCCCCGAACAGGCGAGGGGATTCGGGGAATTCTATCGCCTGATGATATCCCGTAGCAAGGCCAGATCCTCGGCCTTCACCACTTTCAGCAACACCAGGGCCGCCCCGTAGAAAACCCCGGCCAGCAGGGTGGTGGCCAGGAAGGGCCCCCAGCCCGCCGCGCCGGGCAGGGCCAGCCAGCTGACACCCCAGCCCGGGGCCGCCAGCTTGACCAGGCCCAGGGCGGCCACGGCCGCCAGCAGGGTGGCCACGGCCGGGCTCAGGGTGGACCGCACCAGGGGCGGACGGTAGCCCGTGCCCCGCAGGTAGTAAAGGTGCAGCAGGAAGCTGCTGATCAGGGCCAGGATGGTGGCGACCGAGGCCCCGTAGTAGTTGTGCCGGGGAATGAGATACAGGTTCAGGGCCACGTTGATGAGCATGGACACCAGGGCGATCATGACGAAGGTCTTCTCCCGCTCGGCGGCGATGAGCAGGCGGTTGAAGATGATGTTGGCCGCCTGGATGGGCACCCCCCAGATGACGATCATCATGACCACCACCGAGTCGTCGAACCCGGCGTCGCCATCGCTGAAGAAGCCCACGATGGGGCCCGCGCTGAGCATGAGGAAGAGGGTGATGGGGAACATGGCCAGCAGGATGAAGCGCAGGCTGCGTTCGCCCAGGCGGCGGGCGTCGTCGCTGGACTGGAAGCTGTAACGGGCCATGGCCGGGAACAGAGCGGTGCCGAACAGATTGGGCAGGATGAGCATCACGTCCAGGGCGCGGTGGCCCAGACCGTAGATACCCGTGGCCGCGTCACCCACCATGCGATTGAGCATGACGGTGTCCACCTTGTTGTAGACGATGCCGAAGGTGGTGGACAGGAACAGGGGCAAGCCCAGTTTCAAGAGCCACATCATGCCGGGGGGCGGGCCCAGTTCCCGCTCGGCCTGGGCGTCCCGCCAGCGCCAGGGACCCGTCTTCAGGAACATGAGCGGCGCCATGACGGCCAGGCGCACCACCCGGCTGATGAGGTTGGCCCAGACCACGCCCATCAGGCCGTGGCCGGCATCCAGCGACCACCAGGCCAGCCCGAAGTAGACCACCGCCGAAAGGATCTGTCCCAGGCTCTGGTACTGCACCTTCTCGTGGGCCTGCAAGACGGCGTCGCAGGCCATGGCCGTGGCCTCGATGAAGATGGCCACCCCAGTCACCAGCACCACCGTGGTCTTCAGTGGGGAGAAGCCCTGGCTGGCTGTGAAGCCCAGCAGGAACAGATAGCACAGGGCCCCCATGAGTCCCCGGATGCGCAGGGCCGACCACAGCAGGGGCAGGGTGCGCCCCTTGCAGCGCGAAACCTCCCGGGTCAGCAGGGCGTCCAGGCCGAAGCGGGTCACCACCAGCAGGATGGCCGTGATGTCGGTGGCGAAGACCCAGATGCCGAACCCCTCGTTGCCCAGGACAGGGGTCATCTTCTTCAGCACGAGCAGGCTGAGCAGACGGCCGGACATGAGCCCGATGGTGAGCAGGATGGTGTTCTTGGCGATGCTGCGGCTGGCGGTCAAGGCGGCTCCGGTCGGCGGGACGACCATGGTGTAAGCGGATCAGAAGAATCCGCGGGTGGTGGCGGTGAACACGGGCGTGCCCGAGCCCTGCAGGTCCCAGCTCACGTCCAGGCGGCTGACGTGTGCCGAGGCCGAGCGGGTGGGGCCGATGCGCAGGCCCAGGCCCATCTCGTGGCGGGCGTCGGCCAGGGAACGGTCCTCGTCGGTGAACCAGGCGCAGCCGCCGTTGTAGAACACCGCGGCCCCCATCCTGAACAGGCCCAGCACCTCCCAGGGAGCGGCCCGGCCCTGTTCCACGTTCCAGCGCACCAGGCGATCGCCCGCCATGCCGTCGAACTCCAGGGTGCGCAGGCCCCGGCCCAGTCCCAGGACCAACGCCTGGCTGCCCAGCAGGTTCCGGCCGCCAGCATACTCGGCGAAGACGCGGGTGATCCAGGGCTCTTTTTCGGGGCCGAAGCGCCCGATCCAGCCCGTGGTCACCCCCAGCAGATGATAGGAGTAGCCGCTGTTCTCGGCGGGCTGCCAGATACCCCAGCCGTCCACCTGCCCCAGCCAGGGGCCCAGCTTGAACCAGCGCCCGGCGCTGAACTCGAACAGGCCCGAAGCCCCCTCCGGCCCTTGCATGGCCTTGGCGGCCCCTTCGGGACTGAACACGACCGAGCGGAAGTTTTCGCGGGGGCCGGCGCGCACGTCCAGGATCAGGCCCAGGGGAATGTCCTCCACCGGACCGTACTGCTGGACGAAGCGGGCCTTGGTCCATTCCCGGCCCTGGCTGCGCAGCCACAGGTGGGGATAGACGGTGGTGCCCCGTTCCCGGTCCAGGGCGCCCTCGGGGCCCAGCAGGAAACGCAGGTCGTGGATGCTGCCGTCGCTGATGGCCCAGTAGGGACGATCCCCCAGGCCCACTGCCAGATCGACCACCCGCAGCCCCGCCCCCAGGCGCCAGATGCGACCGTGGCCCCGGGGCGAGATGCGCCGCTGGAACTGCAGGCGCAGCCCCTTCTCGTGGGTGGGCAGCTTGGCGTACAGGCTGGCCTGGCACGCGGCATCCCGGCCCGCCGGGCCGGCGTTGCTCAGGTAGTAGCGCAGGTCGTTGCGCCCGTCCCAGGCGGCGGCGTCGAAACGCCAGTCATCGTCCTGGGCGTAGAAGGGCTTGCTGACGAAGACGTTGCGGTAGTGGCCGTCGTCGCGCTGGGCGTAGTCGAAGCCCACCAGCAGGTGCATGGGGGTGAGGCGGCGCTTGCGGAACCAGGCGTTCCAGTAGCCGGCGTCCTCGTCGGACCCCACACCCGCCCCCAGGGTGAGGCCGTGCCCCATGAAGTTGTTGTCCGATAGCTGCAGGGTCCAGCGGGTGTCGCCCCCCGAAGCCCGGGCGTAGGCGGCGTTGGCCTGCAGGGACCACGAGTCCCGGGTGCTGACAAGGATATTCACCCGGCCGTCGGCGGTGGTGTCGGTGGCCGTCACCCGGATGTTGTTCAGGTATCCCAGCTCACGCAGGTTGCGCTCGGTCTCGGCCAGCAGCTCGGGGCGGAAGGGATCACCGGAATGGAAAAGCAACTCCCGGCGCAGCACGTATTCGCGCGTCTTGATGTGCAGGGCGTTCATGCCTCCCTGCAAGAGGCGCAAGGGGCCGCCGGTCCCATCCAGTTCCTGCTGCGAGAAGATGTCGCGCCTGGTGATGGTGACCTTGCCCACCAGCAATCCCGAGGAAGAGTCGGCAGGTTCGGCGGCGGCCAGGGCGGCCAGGGTGGTCAGCGTCATGACAAGCATGACAGACACAACCGCAATAATGCCATTTTGACATGACACCCTCGCCCGTTTTCTTTCCCTGAGATGACTGCCGTTCCTGGCGAAGAACAAAATCTATTCACTCAATTCATTTGATGGCAATGACTTGAAAATTTTTTGCAAAATTCTTCAAGCCTGGGCACGCTCATTGATATACCAGGGCAAAGCGAGCGATCAAGCGGCCTCGCTCCTGAAAACTCCGGACCGAAGGCCCATAACTAACACAGCCCAAACAGGAGGACCAGACATGAATACGCTGATTCCCTTGACCCGCATTTTCGACGCCGCCCTGAACAACAGCTTCGACCACGCCGGCAGCGAGCACACCATGCTCCCGGCCATGTCGCCCCGGGCTGATATCGTCGAAGGCGAACGCGAGTTCCAGATCACCATGGATGTCCCCGGCGTCAAGGCCGACAACCTGGAAATCGACCTGGAGAACCAGACCTTGACGGTGAAGGCCAGCCGCGAAGACAAGGTGGCCGACGGTTTCGAACTGCGCCGCCGCGAACGCCCCCGGGCCAGCCGCTTCGAGCGCAGCTTCACCCTGGGCAACGCCGTGGACCCGGATAACATCAGCGCCAGCCTGGACAGCGGCGTCCTGGTGATCAGCCTGCCCAAGACCGAGAAGAGCCTTCCCCGGCGCATCGAGGTCAAGTAGGCAAGAGCCCAGGAGGCCATGACTCCAGCGGTCCTATCCGCCCCTCCCCCCACCGATGGCGGAACCGCGAAGACCGGCCGGGAATTTCCTCCCGGCCGGTCTTTTCATGTGGCCCGCAACCCCTGCGTGGTGGCCTTGCTTGAAGATGCGCTGGATTGCGCTATTCTTCTTCCGGAGGAACCCGACGCGGTGGGCGCCCTGGGGGCCGCCCTGCACGCGCGCAACCTGCCCGAATAAAGTGCGTACTGCCCGGTTACTGACGCATCTGTCTGATTGATGACCAACCTCGCTCCAAGGAGAGACCCATGCAGAGCCACGAAGTGGATTTCGAGATTTTCGGTGACGACATGCAGATCGTCGAGGTGGAACTGGATCCCGGCGAGACCGTCATCGCCGAGGCCGGCGCCATGAACTACATGGACGAGGGCATCGGGTTCGAGGCTCACATGGGCGACGGTTCGGTGGCCAACGAGGGCATGATGGGCAAGCTGCTGAGCGTGGGCAAGCGGGTGCTGACGGGCGAATCCATCTTCATGACCCACTTCACCAACAACGGCCAGGGCAAGAAGCGCGTGGCCTTTGCCGCCCCCTACCCCGGGCAGATCGTGCCCCTGGAACTGAGGGAACTGGGCGGCGGCTTCACCTGCCAGAAGGACGCCTTCCTGGCCGCCGCCAAGGGCACCAAGGTCAGCATCACCTTGCAGCGGCGCCTGGGCACCGGATTCTTCGGCGGCGAGGGTTTCATCCTGCAGAAGCTGGAGGGCGACGGCCGGGCCTTCATCCACGCCGGCGGCACCATCATCCGCAAGGACCTGAACGGTGGCTCCCTGCTGGTGGACACGGGCTGCCTGGTGGGCTTCACCGGAGGCATCGACTACGACATCCAGCGCGCCGGCAACCTGAAGAGCATGGTCTTCGGCGGCGAGGGGCTGTTCCTGGTGACCCTGCGCGGCCACGGCACCGTTTACCTGCAAAGCCTGCCCTTCTCGCGCATGGCCGACCGCATCATCAAGCACGCCCCGCGCGCGGGCGGCAGCAGCAAGGGCGAGGGCAGCGTGCTGGGTGGCCTGGGACGCCTGCTGGACGGGGACAACTAGCCCCCCTTTCCCGTGTTCCCCTGTGGGCTCCGGTCATCCCGACCGGGGCCCGTTCTCTTCGGGCCGCCGGGCGGGCCGTTTGACCTCCCGTTGATATCCCGGTATCATCATGAACGCCGCGGGGCACCTCACCTTTTTCGCTCGCTCTGGCCCTGCCACTTGCTCGTTCGCCGTGCGATTTCTTACAAAGGGGGGAGATCATGAAACTCATGATCATGAAACGTCTTTCCATCCTGATTCTGTTCGCTCTCCTTGCCACCGCCATCCTGGCCACCGCCGCCCTGGCCACCCCTACCCGCGAGCCCCATCGCTACGTGCCCCCGGCCCCGGCCTATCAGCCGCTCGAGGCCATGGCCAGCGTGGATTCGGTGACGCTCATCGGCCCCTGGGGCAGCGGAGCCGTCTGCAACGGGCAATTCCAGGATCAGGGCGGAGCGGCCGCCTGGAACGGCTGGACCCACCGCGACCTGACCCAGCCCCTGGCCACCCACTGGCACCTGAGCGACTACCTGGCCGACAACCTGCCCGGCGGCCACGGCAACATCGCCGCCTGGTGCGGCGAGGCTGATTTCGCCCCCTGTGAGGAACTGGACCCCAAGGGCGGCTACGGCAACGACTGGAGCGAGGCCCTGGAATGGCGGGGCAAGGTGAACGACCCGGCCGCCGGCGTCACCATCAACGTCACCGCCGTGGCCAACTTCGACTGCGAGACGGGTTTCGACTTCACCCGGCTGACGGTGATGACCGCGGCGGGTTTCGAGCAGGTGGCGTCCTATTCCGGCCAGCAACAGGCCCTGGCCATCGACGAGAACTTCACCCTGGACCCGGAAGACTACCAGGGTGATGACGGGGACGAGGTGGTGATCCGTTTCCACTTCCAGTCCGACGGGGGGTGGTCCGACGAGGATTGCCATTGGCCCTCGGGAGGCGCGGCGCAGATCGACGACATCGGTGTGCTCCTGGATCAGGGCCGTGGCCCCCAGTACGACTTCACCGACTTCGAGAGCGGCTGGGGCAACTGGACTCCGCTGCTGGCCCCCGGAGTGGGCGACTTCGCCCAGATCTGGACCGACCTGGAGGACGTGGACCCCTGCAACACCAACTACAGCCCCCAGGTGGCCTTCATCGACGACGGCCTGGTGGTTCCCGGGGTGGGGCCCAGCATCTGCCAGGACTGGTGCTACGGCCCCAGCGGCTTCATCGTCAATCCCGACGGAGGCGCCCTTGGCCCGGGCAACACCATCCGCAACGTGGTGGAATCTCCCGTCCTGAGCTGGCCCTCGGCCCAGATGAGCGGCGCGATTCTGGCCATGGACGTCTACCAGCACGAGTCCCTTGATTCCGACTCGCCCTGGCTATTCTGGACCTGGAGCGTGCGCAGCACCGCCTCCACCGACCCGGCCGATCTGGAAGCCGCCGAGTGGCTGGATCGGAACCTGCTGCACCTGGGCGGCCCCGAGTACGTGCGCTTCCGGGAAGATGTGAGCGACCTGCTGGTGCCCGGCGCCTCCCTGGTTCAGGTTCAGCTGGGGGTGTACCAGGTTTCCGCCTGGACGCCTCCGGGGATGGACGGCACCCCCGCGCCCTACTTCGACAACGTGCGGCTGACCTGCTTCGAACGGCGTGGCCCCCAGATGGCGGTGCTGGAAAAGGACCTGGCCCAGGACGGATTCCCTGCCGCCGGCGTGTTGAATCAGGAAGATTGGAGCGCCAACAGCGTGCGCTTCGATGCGGCCCGCAACATTTCCTTCGGTGAAGGAGTCACCCCGGGCGATTCCCTGGTGGTGAGTATCAAGACTCTGCGCCCGGGCGCCGCGCTGACCGGCCCCCCGGTGATGGTGGTGGCCCTGCAGCCCCATGACCTGTTCGACCCATACCGCCAGTTGCCCGCCGGGTTCGCCCTGGCCGGTGATCTGATCATGGGCGAGGTCGAGGGCGTGCCGGCCTCCCATCTGGGGGTGATCGATCCCGAGATGTGGGCCTTCGATCTGCCCGACAGCGGTTTCTTCTTCCCCGGGGACGTGATCCAGTACTATTTCAGGGCCACCGACGACGACGGCAGCGGTCCCCAGACGGCCACCTTGCCGGCCAGTCCGCCCGGCAGCATCGTGCCCCGCAGCTTCGGTCTGATGGATGTCCCCTATTCCTGCGACGGCGCCTTCGACTCGCGCTTCACCGTGCGGGCCCTGCCCACGCTGGTGGACAGCCCCTACGTTCCCGGCCAGATGATGACCCACGAAATCTTGATCTGGCTGGACAACGGCGAGCTGGGCGGGCTCGACGGGTGGCATGACATCCTGGCCAACATGTGCTTCTTCGACGGGTACGACGTCTTCACCACCCGCTGCCCCGAGGAAGGCGAGGGCAACGGGCTTGGCAGCCGCGCCACCCCCGCGATCCTGGACCTGTACGACGTCATCATCTACACCAGCGGGGATCTGGCCCGGCACACCCTGGCCGGAGATTCGGAATCTTCGTCCGCCGACCTGGGCCAGGACGTGGCCCTGCTGGATGCCTGGTTGCGCCTGGGCGGCAAGGGGCTGTTCCTGACCGGGGATAACCTGGTCAGCGACCTGGCCGGCAACCAGGGACCGGCCGGAGACCAGTTCCTGGCCGACTGGATGGGCGTGGACCTGGTGGCGCCCAACGTCGCGCCCATCATCAACAGCCAGATCGCCCCCGGCGTTTTGCAGATGGCCATGAACAGCGTGTACCGGATGCCCTGGGGCGATGAGGCCTGGGTGGCCGACGGCGGATGCCCCTCGTACAACACCTTCGACGCCGTCATCGCCGACGAGGCCGGCGGCGCCGAGCGCCTGCTGGAATTCGCCAACCCCGCCGGGGGCGCCGGCAGCTACGACTTCGCGGCCGGCACCCGCAAGGATTCCGTCGAGTTCGGATCCACCGTCATCAGCCTGCCCTACGACCTGGCCTTCATCCGATCCGCGGACCATCCCTCGGTCCATTTCCGGGTACTGGAAGCGTCCTGGGAGGCGCTGGGCCTGGGGTATGTCTACCTGGACACCCCCTGCAACTCCTGCGGCGAGGTGGCCGGCGCCCCCGACCCCGGGCCCGTGCCCGGCGCGGCGGCCTTCAGCCTGAGCTGCTTCCCCAACCCCTTCAACCCGGCCACCAGCATCCGCTACACCATGCCCGGCGCGGGGCACCTGAAGTTGCAGATCTTCAACCTCAGGGGGGAGCTGGTGAAGACCCTGGTGGACCGCCGGGTGCAGGGCAGCGGCGTGGCCGTGTGGGACGGCACCGACCTGCGCGGGGCCCAGGTGGGTTCGGGAGTGTACTTCTCGCGGGCCGTGGCCGCCGGCCAGGTGCGGGTGGAAAAAATGGCCCTCATCAAGTAGGCCGCCCGTCCGACGGCAGGAGTTGATCCCTGATGCGACTTTCCGGTGAAATCACCGGGAAGTCGCATTTTTTCTCGAACACGGCCCCCGCCCGACGGCGGTTAAGGGTGGCCAAACGGCCCCCTCCGTGATAACAATAAGAGCATGAAACTCATAAGCTTCCTGCAGGGGACAGACCCGCGACCCGGGCTGGCCCTGAGCGAAACCGTCGGCATCGACCTGCCGGCGGCCAACCCGTCGCTGCCGGCCAACTGGCACGTGCTGTACGGGAACATGGATCCACTGCGCAAGATCTGGGACGCACACCTGCCTCGGCTGGGTGAAATGGAGCAGAAACGGCTGGGCGGCGTGGCCTTGCCCCTGCCCTTCGTGGATCTGCGCCAGGTGACGCTGCTGGCCCCGGTGATCCTGCCCAGCAAGATCATCTGCGTGGGGCTGAACTACCGGGACCACGCCGAGGAGCAGAACAAGCCCCTGCCCCCGCGCCCCATGCTGTTCAGCAAGGCCAGCACCTGCCTGCAGGCGCCCAACCTGCCCATCGAGCTGACGGACGAGCTGACCCAGGTGGACGCCGAGGGCGAGCTGGCCGTGATCATCAGCAAGCCGGGCCGCGCCATCAGCCGGGAGAACGCCGCCGACCACATCGCCGGCTACACCTGCTTCAACGACGTGAGCGACCGCGAGGCCCAGTACGCCGACAAGCAGTTCTTCCGGGGCAAGAGCCTGGACACCGGCGGACCCTGCGGCCCCTGGCTGGTCACGCCGGACGAGCTGCCGCCCCTGGCCCACGGCCTGAAGGTGACCTGCCACTGGAACGACACCTTGATGCAGAGCAGCAACACGGACCAGCTCATCTTCCCGGTGGACGAGCTCATCGCCCACGCCAGCCGCAACATGACGCTGCTGCCGGGGGATATCATCAGCACCGGCACCCCCGGCGGGGTGGGCGTGTTCCGCGAGCCCCAGGTTTTCCTGAAACCCGGCGACACGGTGACGGTGGAAGTGGAAGGCATCGGCAAGCTGGTCAACCCTGTGCGGCGCAGGGGTTAAGGCGTGTCCTTGAACCCATGATTGCATTTGGCCCCTCGTGAGGGGGCGACATTGCGGATTGCGACCAGTGATTCCTCATGATGGCTCCGGCGGCTGCGCCGGGGCCATTTTTTCTGGGCGGCGCCGTGCGCCCCTGTGCCCCTGGCTGCGGCCTTCTCTTTCCCGGCAACCCTCCGTGAAATAACGCATTACAAACCGTATGCAGTATTCGGCCCGTCAGTGTTGCGCCCCTTCCAGGATGGCCGGCGGCGCGGGTCGCCCCTTTCCCGTGGTTGCGGAACGCTCCTTGCCGTTTCCCGGGTGGGACGGCCCGGACTCGGGCATCCCGCAACGAAACGACACACTCAACATCCTATTGCACCGGAGCCAGGGGATATGACCGCAGCAAAGATCAGCTTCCAGGAAATGACCTCCCTGATGGAAAAGATGCCCGTCTACACCTCGTACCGCACCGAGCGCGAGGCCGCCGCCGCCGAGCGCGTTTTCCGGCGCGCCCTGGGCCTCATGCTCAAGGACTGCGGGGACCACCTGCTGACCGTGGTGGAAAAACGGGCCCAGATTCTCAGCTCGGAAAACGAACGCCTGATCGACGCCCTGGTCGATCGCATCGGCTTGATTTTCCGGCGGCTGGACCGCGAGGGCACCGTGTGCCTCATCGGCGACTGCGCCAGCACCATCCACGAGCTGGAAGAGCTGGACACCCGGCTGATCCTGCTGGTGGAAGAGGCCCTGCAACTGGTGCGCAACCTGGGCACCGAGGTGCCCGCCTCCGACTGGTTCAAGCACGACGCCGGCCGCCTGTCCCACGACCTGGCCAACTTCAGCGAGATGACCGAGGAGCGTAACTACCTGCTGGGGCTGGGCTGGGAATCGGAATTCGCCCTGCCGGGGAGGGAAACCCGATGAACGGCGCCACCGACACCACCACCGGACTGAACCCGGGCCGCAACTGGTCAGCCCTGCCCGACCAGGACCAGCCCCTGGAATGGAGCCTGGATCCCGCGGGCGATTTCATCCAGGGACCGCTGAAGCTGGTCTTCCTGCGCGGCAAGCGTATCCTGCTGGACCTGGCCGAGGGGCAGCTGGCCATGCTGCAGGAAGGCAACGAACTGCGGGCCGTCTTCCTGGACGGCGGCCACATCCTGGAAGTGGGCACCCGCCCGGGACAGGCCTCGCCCGACGGCAGCCTGTTCTTCCTGTCCAGCATGATGCCCGTCCACCTGCGCTGGACCCACGGCAACCCCATCGACCTGCCCGGCATGGCCCGGCAGCACGTCATCGGCAGCTGCAGCCTGGTGGTGACGGGCCCGGCGCGCTTCTTCGAAAGCTTCATGATGGGCCAGTCCATCGTCGAGGCCGATGACGTGCGCGAGGCCATGGAAACGGTGGCCCGCAAGGCGCTGAAGGATTACCTGGCCGGCCTCAGCCAGCACGCCCCCGCCGATTCCGTGGGCCTGCAGTCCACCCTGATGAATCTGCAAGCTGACACCCTGAGCGAGGAACTGGCCGGCGCCGGGCTGGGTTGCCTGCAGCTGGCCCTGTACACGGCCGAGCCCCCGGTGGCCGAGGGTGCGGAGGGCAATGGCCCCGAGCAGGCCCAGCCCCAGGACAGGACTGGACAATCGGGGCATTTGGCTCATAATTGAGTTCATGAATAACCCATATTTTTTCTCCGCCGCGGGCGGCGTCCGGCGCCTGCCCGCCCACCGTGTCCTTCGGGCCGCGGTCTGCTTCGTGCTGGCCCTGTTCTGCCTGTTTCCCACCGGCGCCCTGGCCACCTTCGGTGACGGGCCCGCCTCGGACGAACCCCTCACCGTGGGGGGCATCGAGATCGAGGGCAACCAGCGCACCGACACCGGGGTGATCCTGCGCCAGCTGGGCTTCACCGTGGGCGACCCCTTCACCTACGAGATGATGGACACGGCCTGGGACCGCCTGGAAGACTGCGGTTACTTCGCCTTCGTGGACATGATCCAGGAGGAGAACGGCGACGGCACGGTGACCGTGCTCATCGAGGTCGAGGAGGAGATGACCACCAGCTACAACGTGCTGCTGGGCTACACCGAGCGCCACAAGTACGAGCTGGGCGGCTACCTCCAGGAGAACAACCTGCGCGGCAAGGGCGAGGTCCTGCGCTTCGACTTCACCGGGCTGTACGCCCAGCGCGCCCGCCTGAGCTGGACGCGGCCCTGGCTGCTGGGAGTGCGCGGCCTGGAGGCCGAGGTGGCCGGCAGCTACTTCGCGGGGAATTTCGTCTACCGGCCCACCGATTTCCGGCAGGCCACGGCCACCCTGGACCTGAGCTACCGCTTCCAACGCGGGTTCTTCCTGCGGGGAGGCGCCCGCTACCAGCAGGATGATTACCGGGACCAGTACCGGTGGCCCCAGCGGCCTTCCCACTGGGACACTGGCGAGGGCGAGAGCCTGGAAACCTCCCCCGTCCGCAAGGAGGACTGGACTTCCGTGGGCGCCTCGGTGGGTTTCGATTCCCGCAACAACCCCCTGTACCCCACCCGCGGCCTGTTCCTGGAAGCCGGGCTCCGGTCGTGGTTCGGCAACTGGATTCCCGAACTGGATCAGGATTACAACGAGTATTTCCTGGAAGGGCGGGCCTTCGTCCCCCTGCCCTGGAAACAGCACGTGCTCGCTCTGCGGGGTTATCACCGCCACGTCAGCAAGGCCAGCCAGCTGAGCAACATGCTGTACTGGGGCGGCGCCCAGACCCTGCGCGGCTACCCCCTGGGCACCATGCAGGGCGACCAGGGCATCCTGCTGTCGGCCGAATACCGGGTGCCGCTGTTCCTCATGCCCATCTCGGTCCAGGGCGAGTTGCTGGGCTTCGGCCTGCACGCCTTCGCCGACTGGGGCAAGATGTGGATCCGCGGCACCGGGCTGAGCGACGACGACTTCCTGGTGACCGAGGACCCGCTGTACAGCTACGGAGGCGGCGCCCACATCAACTTCATGTCGCAGCAGTTCCGCTTCGAGGGGGCGTGCAACAAGGACGGCGACTGGCGCTTCCAGTTCGCCGACACGTTCAACTTCTAGGCGTTGGTTGAAGCGGTGGGCTACTCCTGGCCGGCCAGAAGCATGGGCACAGGGATAGAGCGGCAACGCATGATCACTCCTTCGGGCAGTCGCTTTCCTCCGGGGCGAAAGGCGAGGGCCGGCGCTGGATGAAGGCGTCGCGCGCGGCCACGAACTCATCCCCCGACCAGGACTCGTGGCGCAAGCGGGCGATCTCCTGCAGCACCGGGTCGGGCAGGACCTCCTCTTCCTCCAGCAAGGTCAGGATGCGCCGGGTGCCGCGCAGGGCCCGCGGCCCGCCGTGGGCCAGGGTGCACAGCAGCGAGGCGGTGGTGGATTCCAGTTCCTCCGCGTCCACCAGCCGGGTCCAGAACCCCGCCGATTGGGCCCGCCGGGCGTCGATGGCCTCACCCAGCAGCAGCATCTCCCGCACCAGGGGCGAGCCGAAGCCGCGGATCATGCGGCGCAAACCCGTGTGGCTGTAGACCAGCCCCAGGCGCACCGGCGGCACCCCCAGGCGCACGCCCTGGGCCGCCACGCGCAGGTCGCAGCAGGCCAGCAATTCCACCGCCCCGCCGTAGGCGTCCCCCTGCACCCGGGCCACCACCGGCGCCGGGTAGTGGACCAGGCGATCCATCACCTGCTCGAAGGGGGCCGAGGCCCGCACCGCCGGGTCGCGGTGGAAGATCTCCTCGGGAATATCGTGAATGCTGTAGCCGGTGCTGAAGTGCTTGCCCCGCGACGCGAGCAGCAGCACCGGCGGATGGTCGCGCTCGGTCAGCTGGTCCAGGGCCACCACCAGGGCCTGCAGCATGGGCCGGTCCAGCACGTTGCGGGGCGGCTGGGCCAGGCACAGCTCGGTGAAGTGGGCGCGGGGGGTGATCTGCAGGAGTTCGGTCATGGGTATCCTTCACTGCTTGGCGCCGGATGGGTCCGGAATCATCAGATCTACTGCTGCATCAGCTCCTGGATGTCGGCCCGCACCGTGGCCGGCGTGATGGACCCGTAGTAGGCCCGGCGCAGGATACCGTCGCGGTCCAGCAACACCGTCTGGGGAATGCCACTGATGCCGAAATATCCGCCTGCCACCGCGTCATCCTGGTCGAAGAGGTTCAACCACCGGAAGCCCTGTTCGGCGAAGTACTGCTGCGAGACGGCCGGGTCCTCGAAGGTCGAGACGCTCAGCAGAACCAGACCCTGCCCGGCGAAATCGTCGGCGATGGCCTGCAGGTCGGGCATCTCGGCCCGGCAGGGCGGGCACCAGCTGGCCCAGAAGTTCAGCAGGGTGAACTGCCCCTGGCGCAGCTGGGAAAAGCGCCGCACCGTGCCCGCACTGTCGGGCAGGCTGAAATCGGGGCAGGGGTTGCCCCCGCCGGGGAAGGCGTAGGTGCGAAAGCCTGCCCAGCGTTCGTCGCTGGCCGTGCCCAGGTCGTTGACCGCTTCCAAGCGCAGGTGGTTCTCCCCCGGGCGCAGGTCCTCGTCCAGCAGCAACCACAGCAGGGTGTCCGGTGAATCGGGGGCCGCGGCCACGCCGTTGACGGAAAGCGTGACCTGCTCCGTGCCCGTGACCTGCACCGCCACCAGGATGTAGTCGTCGTGGATGGAATCGGCCGCCGGCGAGAGAACCGTGAGGGTGGGCGGGGCCGGCTCGGGCTCGGGGGCCGGCCGGGACGGGCCGTCATCGCCGCCGCAACCGGCCAGCAGGGTCAACATCAGCAGGGGAATAGTCCCCCAGGGCAGGCTCTTTTCAATCATCGCGGTTCACACTCTTCTGCAGGGGCGCCGGGTCTATCTGGCCACCCCCGAATTGTATGCCCAGCTCCCGCAAAAATCCAAAGGGCGCGATGCCCCCCGCCAGGATGAACACCTGGTCGTTGGGAATGGCCACCTCCCCCTGCGGCCCGTTCAGCAACACCCGCTCGGGCTCGATGGCGCGCACCATTGTGTCACCCAGGAAGTGGATGCGCCCATCCTGGACGCAGGCCTCGAAGCGCTCGGCGTTGCGCTGCTTGATGCGCATCAGGGACGGCTTGCGGTAGGAAAGGGTCACGTGGCAGCCCTCCTGGTGGGCCAGGCCCATGGCGGCCTCCGCCGCCGAATCGCCGCCACCCACCACCAGCACCCGACGCCCGGCGAAGGCCTCGGCGTCGATGAGGCGGTAGGCCACCTTGGCCAGGTCCTCGCCCGGCACGTTCAGCTTGCGCGGGGTGCCCCGCCGCCCCAGGGCCAGCACCACGTGGCGGGCCCGGAAGGGCCCGGCGGTGGATTCCACGCTGAACTCGCCCACCGCCCCGCTGACGCCCGTCACCCGCACTCCCGTGCGGATATCCAGGCCATGGTCCCGATGCAGGCCCTCCCAGATTTCCAGCAGTTCTTCCTTGGAGTACTCGTGACGGGGCAGGCGGCCCAGACGCGGGATCTCCACCGGCTGCACCATGACCAGCTTGCGCCGGGGATACTGCAGGATGGTGCCCCCGGCGCCCTGCTGATCCAGGACCAGGCAGGACAGGCCCAGCTCGCCGGCCACCAGGCCGGCCGCCATACCGGCGGGACCGGCGCCCACCACCAGCAGGTCCAACAGGTCGGTTTCGTCCGGCCGATCCGGTTCCAGCAGACCGGCCACCCTCCGCGCCACCCGGCGGCCCTGCTCCACCGCGTTGTTGATGAGGGCGAAGCCGCTCAGCTCGCCGGCGATCCACAGGCCCGGTACGCTGGTCTGGTTGTGCTCATCCAGCAGGGGGATGTCGTCGCGCTTGGTGATGTCGCCCAGGCCCACCTGGATGGCCCCCACGGGGCAGGCCTCGGCGCAGCGCCCGTGGCCGATGCAGCGGGCCCCGTTGATGACCACCGCCTTGCCCATGACGATGCCCAGCACATCTCCCTCGGGGCAGGCGGCCACGCAGGTGGCGCAGCCGATGCAGGCCCCGGCGTCAACCAGGGGGTACTGGCCGCTGGCCCTGTCCATGCCCAGTTCCCTGGTCTGGCGGAGGCGCCGGCTGTCGTCGGCACGGCGCCGGCGGAAGGCGCGCAGGTAATAGACCACGCCGGCCGTCACCAGGGTCAGGGCCACCGCCCAGATGAGCAGCGATTCCATCACAGCCGCCGCCGCAGTTCCAGGAACAGGCGGTTGCCCGCCATGTCCTCGCCCCAGTCCCGGCGCAGTTCCAGCCAGGCGCTCAGCTTGCGGCCCAGATCCTTCTCGGCGGAGAGCCCCAGCCACGAACTGTCGCGCCCGGAAAGGTCCCCCTTGTCGTTGTAGGACTGGAGGCCCCCTTCAACGGCCAGCACCGCGCCTCCCGCCAGCCGGCGGCGCACCTTCAGGGTGGGCGACCAGCCCGACAGGTCCGGTCCGTCGAAGCCACGGAAGGCCAGGTTCAGATCCAGCCGCGCGCCGGTCAGGCCGGGCAGATAGACGCCCCCCTGCCAGCCGGTGGTGCGGCCCCGGCCCGCGGTGCCCTCGCGCAAGCTGGCCCGCAGGCGCAGGCTGCGACCCGCCGCGTCCCGCCAGGACAGCCCCCCGCGCCAGCCGGTGCGCCCCGCGTCGGTGAACAGGGAATCGGGCAGGGCGCGCGATTCCCAGGTGCGCACCGGTTGCCGGTCGTCATAACCCAGATCCAGGTTGAGGCGCCTGTTCAGGGCCAGGCGACCGGTCAGGGCCAGACTGGTGAGTTCCAGGGTGCTTTGCCCCTCTTGCTTGCGCCAGTCACGGTTGTAATCCACCTCGGCGGCCTGCAGCAGGCTCAGGCGCCGGCCGTCGGCCCAGGTGGTGGTCAGGGCCAGATACTCGCGGCTGACCTCGCCCGCCGTGTACCGCCCCACGCCGGCCAGCATCACATCCAGGCGCCGGCCGTCGGGCCGCCGCCGCTGGTACTGCAAGCCCGCCCCGGCCACCTTGCTGTCGGTGCTGAAATCCAGGGTGCCCCAATCGGGCACGAACCCGCCGAAGGCTCCCAGGCGCAGGCCTTCCCTCACGGGATAGTCCACGCTGGCCCCGTCCACCGGCCCGGTGGAGGCCGCCTGGCGCACGGTGATCCGGCCCACGGCGTAGTGCCAGGCCTGGCGGCGATCGTCCCGCACCACGGCCACCTGCCGGATGCGGTTGCGCCACTCGCCGGTAGGGGTGGAAGCAGAGTATCCTGAGCGGAAGATATGACGGAAGGTGCCGCGGGCCCGGAGCTCGGCCCCGCCGGGCAGGGCGTCCACCCGCAAGCGGAAGGGCACGCTCAGCAGGTCACTGCTCAGGGCGCGGTCGGCATCCTCGTCGCTGTGGTCCCATTGCAGGGCCACGGTGCCGCTGGTGCGGGAACCGGGCCGGGCAACGGGGCGGCTTTGCCGGGCGGGGAATTGCCGCACCCGCCGGGCCGTCGCCTGGTCCGCCACCGGCGCAGCCGGCTCGGCGGCCACCTCCTCCGGGGCCTCGAACACCACCGTGTCCCCGGGCAGGATGTCGCCGCTGCTGCTGACGACCCGGCACGAGGCCGAGTGCCTGGCCGTGAACAGCACCTCCAGGACCGCCACCTCCATCTCGTCGCGCACCACCTTCACGGTGGCCCCCGCGGACAGGCCCTCGGCCATCCCCGCGCTCAGATAAACGTGGTCGGCGCTCAGATACTTTACCTCGCAGCTGCGTTCCAGGGCCACGGCGGGCCCGGCCGCCAGCAGGGGAACCAGCATGAGCAGAAGGAAGCCGGCAAACCGCATCATCAATCGTTCTCCTCCCCCCGGGGATGGCAGTCCAGGCAGGCCGTGCTCAGGAACTGGTAGCCGTTTTCTTCGTCGTGTTTGCGGTCCATGTCGGTCTGGTTGTGCTCGTGACAGAAGATGCACTCGAAGGTGCTGTAGTTGCCCGCCACCACGTGACAATCGGCGCAGCTGACCCACTCGTTGGCGTGCCGTCCCGTGGTGATGGGAAAGAGGGGGTCATGATCCCAGGTGGAAGGTTCCCAGGCGGTGGTGCCGTGGCAGGCGGCGCAGTCGGTGCCGAAGCCCGAGGTCAGATGGTCCGGGTCGGTGGTGCCCTCGAAATCGGCCTGGTGGCAGGCGTAACAGTCGGACGGCGTTCCCGTGTACCCGCTTGTGTGGCAGGCCGCGCAGTCTGCCGAGCGGTGGGCGCCGGTCAGGGCGAACCCCGTCACGTCGTGGTTGAAGCTGGCCGGCGACCAGGCGGTACTGGAGTGGCACACCACGCACTGGGTGGGGAAGCCCGCATCCACGTGGTCCGGGTCGGCAACGGCCTCATAATCGGTCTGGTGGCAAGCGTAGCAATCGGGCACGGCCCCGCCGAACCCGGCCGTGTGGCACTGGGCGCACTCCAGGCCCGCGTGACCGCCCACCAGGGGGAAGCTGGCGGGGTGGGTGAAGTCGCCACCGCCCCAGGTGGAGGCGTAGGGGCTGTGGCACTCCCGGCAATCGGTGCCGAAGCCCGAGGCCTGGTGATCGGGGTTGGTGGTGGCCGCGAAGTTCTCGGCGTGGCAGAAGTAGCAGTCGGTGGGGGTGCCCACGAAATCCCCGGCCAGGGGGCCCTGGTGGCAGGCATCGCAATCCACCCGGGAATGGGCCCCCACCAGGGGGAAGCCCGTGGCGTCGTGGTCCCGGCCTTGCCGCCCGGGCTCGACCCAGGCCCGGGGCGAGTGGCATTCCTGACAGTCCAATCCCAGTTGCCCCCGGTGCCAGTCGTCGTGGCAATCGGCGCAGGCCGTGCCCACGAAGGCGAAGCGCGGATCCTGGTGGCAATCCCGGCAGGCCACCCCGCGGTGGCGCCCCTCCAGGGGGAAACCGGTGGTGGAATGGTCGAAGGCCTGCTGGGCCCGCGGCGCCTCCCAGCTGCCCTCCTGGTGGCAATGGTGGCAATCCACCGTCAGGGGGCCGTGAGGATTGACGGCGGCCGGGGCGGCCGGAACGGCCGGCGAGTCCTGGGCCGCCGAGTTGCCGGCGACCAGGGCCAGGCAGATCGTCAGACACAGGCAGGTCATCAAGTGGGCGCGGACCAGGGTCATGGCTTTGCTCCGTTTTCCCCGCCGACCGGCGGAGTGGAATGGCAATCCTTGCAGGCCGTGGGCACGGGCCGGTAGTTCACGACCATGCGGCCCTTCACCTGGCGGGGCAGGTGGCAGCGGGCGCAGGGGGTGGTCTCATGTCCACCCCGCAGGGCGAAACGGCTGTCCCGCTCGTGGTCGAATTTCTCGGCGAACCAGTCCCGCGTCACGTGGCACCGATCGCAGGCCACGTGCTGGCCATTGCTGGTCCTGCGTGCGGCGAACTGCCCCGCGTGGATGTCTTCATGGCAGGCGGCACAGGCCGTCCGCAGTCCACGGAAATCCGTGAGGGCCTCGTTCTTGTGGCAACCCCGGCATTGGGCCCGGGCGTGGGCGCCATCCAGGGCGAACCCCGTTTGCCCGTGATCGAAGGCCGCCCCCGTCCAGCCCTCCGCCCCGTGGCAGGCGTCGCAGCGGCCGCCTTGCCCCCCCGCGAACCCGGCCATGCCCGCCGGGTGCGGGTCACGGTGGCACGCCCCGCAGGTGCCATGGGGCGGCAACAGTTGGGTCCGGCCGGCTTCCGTGGGCTGATGGCAGGCCAGACAGGGCACCGCCCGGTGAGCGCCCCGCAGCGGGAAAGCCCCCTGCTGATGCTGCTCCATGGTGTAACGGGCCGGGCGGAAGCCCTGCACCGTGTGGCAATCCTGGCAGGCCGCCAGGGCCGGGCGCCCGCGCCGGGCCGCCTCGTGCTCGTCCCCATGGCAGGCGGTGCAGGCGGCGAACTCCGGTTTTCCACCGTCCGGACGGTGGCACTGATCGCACCGCAACGCCGCGTGCCGTCCCCGCAGGGGATAGCGGGTGCGGTCGTGATCGAAGCCTTCGCCGGCGATGCGCTTCCAGCCCCCCGTCTCGTGGCAGCGGACGCAATCGCCCCCCAGAGAACCGGCGTGAGGATCCTTGTGGCAGCTGGCGCAGCTGCCGTGCTCCACCGGTTTGAAGCGCGTCACCGGAGCCTGGCGGTCCGGCACCGCCTCCGCCTTGTGGCACCCGGCGCAGGCCACCTGCTGATGCTTGCCCGTCAGGGGAAAGGCCGAGGCCGCATGATCGAAGCGGGGCGCCGGTTTCCAGGCGCCGGCATCGTGGCAAGCCGTGCAATCAGCGGGGAACTGCCCGGCGTGAACATCCGCGTGGCAGGCGGTGCAGGTGGCCGACAGGCCCAGGAAGGTGCGGGCGGGGTCCTTCTGCTTCTCGCGCAGGAAGCCGGGGTCGGTCTGGTACCGGGCGGCGTGGCACTGGTGGCACTGCAGGCGGGCATGACTCTGCTGCAACGCGAAGCCCGTCACCCCGTGGTCGAAGCCCTCCTGGCCGTCCGGCCAGAACACCAGATCAAAGTCGCGGCCGTGGTGCTCCACGTGACAATCCACGCAGTCCTGGTAGTCCTCCCCGGCGTGCAGCCCCCGCCCGCTGCTGCGCATGGTCGCGATTTCCTGGTGACAGGCCAGGCACTTGTCCTGCACCTCGCGACTGCCCAGCTTGTGGCAGCTGGAACAGCGAGTCAGCCCCTCCAGATGGGCGTGCGGAGCGCTCAGAGGTCCCGGTGAAAGCTGCGCCCGGGCCTGGCCGGCCAGGCCGGCCCCCACCAGCAGGATCAGGCAAAGCGCCCACTTTGGGAGTATTTCTGTCTTATTTTTTGCAAAATCCAAGACGCGCAATGGAATGCCAGCTTTCAGCTCCGGGGAGCATCCCCGAACCAGGTGTAGCCCAGGGCCAGGGCCACCCCTACATGGATCAGCATCACCACGATCATGATGACAGCAAAGGGTTTATGAAACACGTGCCAGTAGTGGAACAGATCGCGGATGGTGTGGAACAGAAGCAAGCGCCGGGCTTGCAGCACCCAGATCCGGGCCATTTCCCTGGCCTCCCCCTTCCCGGCCAACCCCACCGCCAGGGCCCAGGGTTGCAAGCGCCGGGCCAGCCTCAGGTTCAGCCAGGGCAGCATGAGCAGGGCCGTGGGCGCGCTGCGGCCGGCCAGGGGGTCCAGGGCCAGGCTCTCCAGTTCCTGCAGTCCCTCCTGGCTCAGGCCGTGCTCGGAGGTCAGGCGCACCAGCAGTTCCTCGTTGCTCTGCTCGATCTGCGCGCTGCTCAGGCTCTCGCCCAGGACGTTGCGGGGGATCTGCTGGTACAGGTAGCGCCCGAAGACCCCGCTCAGGGCCACGGCGGCCATGGACCAGTAGCTGATGGACACCAGCCCGCCGATCTTGCCGGCGGTGTGCAGGGTGATGAGAACGGGGCCGGCCACCCCCAGGAAGATGTGATACCTCAGCCAGACGCCCAGGTCGCCGGCGCGGCGCATCCAGCGGGCCCGCTTGCGCAGGGAATACAGCAGCAACAGCAGGACCATGGCGCTGCCCAGGATGCCCAGGCCGTGTCCCACCCGGCCGGCGGGACGGTAAAGGCGGAACCCATCGTGGTGCGGGCGTTCCTGCAGGGCGGTGGTGTAGAAATCCCAGCCCCCCAGCAGGGACCACACCACCAGGGCGGTCACCGCCGCCGCCAGCAGCAGCAGGATGGTGGAATGGACGCCATGGGCACGGGACTTCAAGTGACTGCTCCTGACCTGAAAAGGGCGAACAGGGGGAAAGCCTATTCTATGACCAGGATCTCCCCCCTGACAACCACCCGTTTGGCCCCGGGCCGCCTCATACCACGTAGACATGATGGGGCCGGCAGATTACCTTACTAGTCCATGGTCGCCGGGATTCCGCCGGCGTGGCCCGTTTTCCTGAAAGGCGCAGCGAGACATGAGTGACGATGGACGTCGCACCCCCGACACCGAATCCGCGGAAAATTCCGCCGAAGCCCCCAAGCAGGACTTCATCCGCACCCAGATCACCGAGGACCTGAAGGCCGGCAAGAACAACGGCCGCGTGCACACGCGCTTCCCGCCCGAGCCCAACGGCTACCTGCACATCGGTCACAGCAAGAGCATCCTGCTGAACTTCGGGATCAGCCAGGAATTCGGCGGCAAGTTCAACCTGCGCTTCGACGACACCAACCCGGAGAAAGAAGAGACGGAGTACGTCGAGTCCATCAAGGAAGACCTGCGCTGGCTGGGCGCCGACTGGGAGGACCGCGAGTTCTTCGCCTCGGACTACTTCGACCAGCTGTACGAGTGGGCCTGCCACCTCATCCGCGAGGGCAAGGCCTACGTGTGCAGCCTGAACGACGAGCAGATCCGCGAGTACCGCGGCACCGTGAAGGAGCCCGGCCGCCCCAGCCCCGACCGCGACCGCCCCGCCGAGGAGAGCCTGCGCCTGTTCGAGGGCATGAAGAACGGCGAGTTCGAGGAAGGCCAGTACACCCTGCGCGCGAAGATCGACATGGCCCACAGCAACATGAAGCTGCGCGATCCCCTGCTGTACCGCATCCGCAAGGCGCACCACCACCGCACCGGCGACAAGTGGTGCATCTACCCCTTCTACGACTTCGCCCACGGCCAGAGCGACGCCATCGAGGGCATCACCCACTCCATCTGCACCCTGGAGTTCGAGGTGAACCGCCCCCTTTACGACTGGTTCATCCAGAACCTGCCCGTGCCCTACACCCCGCGCCAGATCGAGTTCGCGCGCCTGAACCTGACCTACACGGTGATGAGCAAGCGCAAGCTGCTGCGCCTGGTGCAGGAGGGGAAGGTGACCGGCTGGGATGATCCGCGCATGCCCACCATCAGCGGCATCCGGCGGCTGGGCTACACCCGCAACGCCCTGAAGGTCTTCAACGAGCGCATCGGCGTGGCCAAGGCCAACAGCACCGTGGACCTTGACCTGCTGAAGTGGTCCATCCGCGACGAGCTGAACCGCACCGCCACCCGGCACATGGCCGTGCTGCGCCCCCTGAAGGTGGTCATCACCAACTACCCGGAAGACCAGGTCGAGCAGATCGAGTGCGTCAACAACCCCGAGGACGAGAACGCCGGCACCCGCCAGGTGCCCTTCTGCCGCGAGCTGTACATCGAACAGGATGATTTCCGCGAGGAGGCGCCGCGCAAGTTCTTCCGCCTGAAGCTGGGCGGCGAGGTGCGCCTGAAGCACGCCTACTTCATCACCTGCGACGAGGTGATCAAGGACGACGCGGGCAACCCCGTGGAGCTGCGCTGCACCTACGACCCGGCCACCCGCGGCGGCGACTCGCCCGACGGGCGCAAGGTCAAGGGCACCCTGCACTGGGTGTCGGCCCGCCACGCCGTGGACGCCGAGGTGCGCCTTTACGACAACCTGTTCCGCGAGCCCGACCCCGAAGCGGGGGGCGACTTCATGCAGAACCTGAACCCCGGCTCCCTGGAGGTGGTGCGGGCCAAGCTGGAACCGGCCCTGGCCGAGCTGGCCCATCACGCCGACCATGAGGGCGACCGCTACCGCTGCCAGTTCATGCGGCTGGGTTATTTCTGCGTGGATGTGCCGGACAGCAAGCCCGGCGCCCTGGTGTTCAACCGCACGGCCACGCTGAAGGACAGCTGGGCCAAGCTGGAGGCTTCGGGCAAGGCTGGTTGATCGTCCCGTTCCGGCGGGTGGAAAAGGGGCCGGCTGGACTCACCGGGGAAACACGACCCCGGCCCGGTTGCCTGGCCCCGGTCCCCTCAGCCTCAGGCTGAATCCGGCGGAAACTTCCAGGGTGTACTGGTCGCGGTAGGTCACGTAATAGCTGTGCCGGCTGTCAGGTTCATTACCGACGTACCGGAAACCCAGCACGCCCGCGGTCCTGTGGGAAAACCAGTGCCCCAGTTCCAGGTCCAGCCCCATACGCCCCTCGTCATTCCTTACCAGACAGGACCCTCTGGCGGTGGCGAAGCTTGATCGGCCCAGGGGAGCTTCCACTCCGGCCATCAGGGCGTATCCCGATGGTTTGTTCGTCCAGGAAAAATCAATGTTCTGGATCAATCCATAGGAAACGCCCGCGAAGGGTCTCAGCCCGACGAGCCTCGAGTGGGCCACCAGCGTGACACCGGGGTAGCCGTTCCATTCGCCATGGACATTGCCAAGCTTAACGGCCACGTTGGCGTCGAGCCACGGCCTGATGGGAAGGTTCAACTGTCCGGCAATCCCCACGCCTTGTTTGGTTTCCTCTTCGCTGCGATAGGTCATGGGGTCTGTGTTCCAGAACAGATGCCGGGTTCTGTGAAATTCAAAATACGAGGGGCCGAGGCCGAAAGCCGCTTTGCCCAGCCGCCCGCCGACCGGCGCCTCCCAGTCCCTGCGCGCCTCCTCCTGATGGGAAAGTGCTTTCTCGGTAATGGACTCCCGAGTCCAGATTTTCTTACCGTCCATGCGCAGGACCACCGAGCCCATCACCCCGAAGGTGTGGGGATTCAGAAGAAACTCGGAGTCCGCATCGGACTCGGTATACCGGTAACCCAGGGTCACGGCCGTCTTTTCGTTGAGCCAGCGTCCCAGCTCCACCGCCAAGCTTGCCTGGGCCTCCTTGTCCACCCGGAACAGACTTCCGGACAGGATGGCGAAAAAATCGGCGCCCGGAGCCAGCTCGACCCCTCCGGTCAGGCCATAGAATCCGGCCGGTTCAGCCGTGATGTCCTCGAGAGAGCCGATCCCCCCCGCGGTGAAAGCGGCAAAGGGCCGGTTGCCCGGACTGGTCACATGGGCCACCAGAGTGGCGCTGGGCGATATGGTGGAATGGGTTCCCAGCTTCTCGAGGCTGAGGCCGTATTCCAGATCGAGCATGGGGCTGAGGGGGTTCCGAAACTGGAAGAAAACACCCTGGCCGCTTCGTGAGAGGTCGAAGTACTCCGAGACAGGGGGGTTGTACCAGTGCACCTCGCGGTAGGTATAACGGTAGTCGAGGTAGGCCCCACCCAGGGTCATGGTCCGCTCTCCCAGCAGGCCTTTCCCCTGGCCGGCGGCGGGCACGAGGGAAATCAAAACGAAGACGAGGCCGAGGATTCGATGGGTTGTCATCATTTTCTCCAGCCAAGTTGAACGTCCAGGTGCGAGTGGCTCTATCAGCGGGGGCACACGTCCGCGGGCTGGGGTTCTCTTTCCCGCCTTGGCCGGGGTTCGGCTTTCTTGCCATCCCCCAGCAAGACGGTGAAGGCCACCGTCAGGCTCAGGGAGTGGGGATCCTTGATCCAGGTGCTGTCCGGCCCGTTGTCCGTGTATTGGAAGCCCACGTTCCCGCTGACCTTGGGGTCGAGCCAGTGCCCAAGCTCCATCCCCAGGCCCTTCTCCTCGTCGCCGTTCACCCTGAAGAAGCTGGCAAACAGGGTGGTGAAGGTGTTCTCCCCCAGGGAAAGCTCGACCCCGCCCGTCAGGCCCACGTAGCCGATGGGATCGGCTGTGAAGGTGTCCAGGGTCCCCACAACGCCGCCGGACACGGTCACGAAGGGCTTCAGGTCCCTGTCCGGCAGGAACACCGTGACCATGATCCCCGGGGACCAGAGGGTCTGGGAATTCCCACTTTGCATGCTGAGTCCGAGATTGAAATCCAGCCCCGAGGCCGCCGGCAGGTTGAGCTGGGCGAACATGGCGTCCTCGCTGTGGGACTGGTCCACGAAAGTGTAGACCGGGGGATCATATCCGATGAATTCCACCCGCGAATAGTGCAACGTGTTGAAGGACGCCCCCAGGGCGAGACTCTGCCGGCCCAGCAGGCCCCTGGACTGGCCGGGGGCCGGGCTCATGATGAGCAGGGTAAGAACGGCGATCAGAGCAGCCCAGCGGGTTGACGTTTTCATTTTCCCTCCAGCATTTGATGAATTCCCGGGTGCACCGATCCGGCTGGGCTCCCATCCAGCCGATTCATCCTAACTGTTTTCTGGACAAGAGGACACGGTTTTCCCAGCGATGGCAGAAGGCCAGCCGCGCCGCACAGCCGGACCTGTTTTTTATTTGACACCTTTGCGCGGGCCCCTCATTTTGGTGTTACGAATTTATGAATCGTAACATCGAGGTGAAAGAATGAAACGCAAGCCAACGGCCATCCTGGCTCTGACCCTGAGCCTGCTGCTGTCCCCCGGCCCGGGCCATGCCCACGGCCTTTTCTGGTCCAGCGAGGACGGGGCGGCCCCCACCCTCATGGTGGGTCACCACCACTCTCCCGGTCATGGCGGAGAAGCCAACCACCCCCTTCCCGTGGAGATGATCACCGCCTGCCAGGTGCTGGACGACGCCTGGCGGGATGTGGACCTGGCCGGACAGGACCGCATCACCCTGCCTGTCGACACCCGGGCCGCCCGGCTGGCGGTGGACTGGGGCTGGTGGGTCAAGACCAGGGACGGCAACCAGGCCGCCCACCCCGATTCGGTGAGGGGCGTGCTGATGGCCTGGCGCACACGGGAATCCCTTCTGCTGCTGAATGACCTGGACGCTCCGCTGCCCGCTGCCCCGACGACCGGCCTGGCCCTGCTACCCGTCACGCCCCTGGCCGGCCTGCACCCCGGCGACAAGGCCACCTTCCTGGTGCTGTTCCAGGGCAGCCCCGCCGCCGACGTGCCGGTGTATTGCCAGGGCCAGGCCCGCGGCTCCACCGACAGCAAGGGGCACATCCGCCTCAAGCTGCGCGAGGCCGGCCCCCAGCAGATCCAGGCGGGCCTGCGCCGCCCGGATCCCGACGACTCTCAGCGCAAGCTCAACTTCAACGCCCAGATGGACTTCACCCTGGAGGAGAAATGATGACCCACCGCCCCATGCTCAACACCTTCATCGCCGCCTGCTTCCTGCTCCTGGCCCCGGCGGCCCTGGCCCACCACGGCGTGGCCTCGGTGGGCGTGGCCGGGGTCGAGGGCCCCGGCGCTCCCCTGGAAACCAGCAGCTCGTCCACCCTGCCGGTGGGGCACTGGCTGGGCTATTTGAAGCTGGACCACGCCGCCTTCGACACCTTCACTCCCGACAGGGACGACGAGACCCGCCGTCAGACCTACTTCATGTTCGGCCTGGGCTACGGGCTGAAGCCCTGGCTCTCGGCCTACGCCTTCCTGCCCTATCACGCCAAGGTGGCCGAGGACAACGGCTACAACACCGCCGGTTTCGCCGACGCCAGCTGGATGCTGGTGGCCGGCTTCAAGTGGGACGGCGGGCCCACCCTGGTGCCCGAGCGCGAAAGCCTGGACGAGCTGGAGGACTGGCACTTCACCCTGTACGGCGGCACCACCCTGCCCACCGGCGACCCCAACCTGCGCGACGCGGCGGGCGCCATCGACCCCGGACTGTCCACGGGCTTCGGCAAGCCCGCCTTCAGCCTGGGCCTGACGGCCACCAAGACCCTGGGCAGCCGCCTGACGGCCGTGGGCGAGATCAGCAACATCATGTTCCAGGAATACGAGTACGAGGATGATTTCACGGGCAAGTTCGGCAGCGAGTTCCGCCTGAACGGCGCCCTGGCAGCCAGGGTGTGGACCAGCCCGGCCTCGGCCACCCGCTGCGACCTGAACCTGGAAGCCAATTACCTGCGCCTGGGCAGGGACGAGACCGACGGCGTGGGCGAGGACGCCACCGGCGGCAAGATCCTGTACACCACCCTGGGCCTGCGCCTGACCCGCCAGACCGTGAGCTGGGCCGTGGGCTGGAAGACGCCGGTGTGGACCGAGCTGAACGAGGAGGACTGGCAGCAGGGGGCGGAAGGGAAAGAGTCCGGACGCCTGCTGCTGACCCTCTCCACCATCTTCTAGGTTGTGCCCTGAAGATTGTTTCTCGGCCGGGAGCCAAGGGTTGGTGTCAACCACTGGCTCCTGGTTTTCTTGTTCAGCTGGATGTGGGGTGGATCGATGTGGGCTATCCGGGCGGTCAATCAGTAGGCATATTTCAATTCATGCTTGAGATTGACGGGCAAAGCCCGCGTTTCCACCGCCCGGTCGTAGTATTCGGCCCATCGCGGCGGCAAATCACCGTGACTTCTGAAAATCCGCTCTGAAAATATCTCCTCAGGCGTCAACGGATGATCCGTGATGCCCTTCATCATGGCCGGCGTCGGGCTCCCACGCTCCTTCTCGCGCCGCGGTTTCACGTAATTCCGCCAGACCAGGAAGATCGCCAGCCTGTCCGCCGCCCCTTGCCGACGTTTGGACCAGGCGATGGTCTCCCGCTTGTGGTTCGAGCTGCAATGGCGGATCAACAGATCGGCCAGGTTCACCGGCCACAGATTGTTATCCTGATCCCGGTGATCGCTGCCCGACGTCAAATGGTGGGTCACGTCACAGTCCAGCTGCTGGATGGCCCGGGGGTAAGCCTGATGGCAATCGCTGTAGACCACCGCCTGGGCCAGGTCCTTCAGCACAAACTCCAGTAACTCCCTGGTATCCTTCTCGATGGCCTTGGGATCGGGCCTTCCGTGAAGCTTCTCCAGCTCCGCCCGCCGCCTCTTCTGCTCGGCGGTCATGCGGCCCTTGCGCCGCATGGGACTGTCGGTGAAATACCAGAAGAAGTCCGAGTCTTTCTCGATGGCCAGGTTCAGATAGATGGGGTAGTACTGGCTCCACTCGAAGGACTCGAAGCCGTCGATGACCACCTCGTCCGGAGGAGGCTGGCCCTGGATCATCCGCAAATGGAAAAGCAAACAATGGCGGGCCATGCGATTGATGTGATGGTCGATGGTGGCCGGGTCAACGCGCAAGTCCCTGGCGATCTGTCGGTTAGCCATGCCGCCGACCACCTTGAAGAAGAGCTGGGGGGCCATGTTGGGCTTTTTTTGCCAGTAATCGCTGGAAAACGTCTGGGTGCTGAAGCTCTTGCTGCAATGAAGGCATGTAAACCGCTGGATACGGATGGTGTGGTGTTGTCGCCAGTAGTATCCTGCCCGTTTGAAGTGCCAGCCATTCCGTAAGGGCTTATGGAACCTGCACTTGGGGTTCGGGCAATGGGGTGGGATGAACTTTTTTAGGGAAACAGACATGCCCCGCAATCGCAATTACGGGGCGAGAAACAATCTTCAGGGCACAACCATTGGTTCAAGCAGGGTCCCCCGCGGACGATAGAAAACACGAAGAAGTGCGCCCATTTCGGGCCCATCCCATCATCCCGATCCCGCGAGGAATCGATGAGCACCCTGCTGGACACTCCCGTCATTCCCGGCTCCGACACCTGTCTTCAAATGCAGGACGCGCTGCAGGCCATCCTGCGCGTCGGCCTCGAGCAGCGGCTGTTCCACATGCAGCTCAAGAAAATCCTGGACGTCGTCACCCGGCTGGAGTGGCTGGGGGCCCAGGGGCGCGGCGCCATCTTCATCACCAACAGCCAGGGCGATCTGAACCTTTCCGTCGAGCACGGCATGCCCGAATCCATCAAGGAAATGTGCCAGAAGGTGGGGGCCGGCAGTTCCGCCTGCGGCGTGTCCGCCCAGGAAACGGAGATCGTCCACCACCCCCATGTGCAAACTCTCGACGCCGACGGCCGGACCCGCAGCGTGCCCTGCCCCCATTTCAGCATTCCCCTGCTGGGTCCCGACCAAGATGTCCTGGGCGTCATGGTCCTTTACGTCCACGAGACCCACCAGCCTCAGGCCTACGAGCAGGTCTTTCTGGAGACCCTGGGCGCCGCCGTGTCCAACATCCTGGTGACCCAGAACCTGAAGATGAAGTCGGAGATCAACCACATCCGCTACCAGCGCGCCCAGCGGGACGTCACCGAGAAGCTGGTCCTGGCCAGCGAGTACCGGGACAACGAGACCGGCAACCACATCCGCCGCATGAGCAAGTACAGCCGCATCATCGGCAAGCACGCCGGATTGACCGAGCATCAGCTGGATATCCTGGAAAGCGCCGCCCCCATGCACGACATCGGCAAGGTGGGCATTCCCGATCACATCATGTTGAAGCCCGGCCCCCTGGACGAGTCCGAGATCGGGGTCATGCGCACCCACCCCACCATCGGGGGCAACCTGCTGCAGGGGGACCACGAGCTCATCCAGGCGGGGCGCGACATCGCCCTCAGCCACCACGAGCACTGGGACGGCAACGGCTATCCCCTGGGATTGCAGGGCATCGAGATTCCCCTGTACGGCCGGATCTGCGCCATCGCCGACGTGTATGACGCCCTGACCTCCAGCCGCCCCTACAAGGAAGCCTGGCCCCGGGAAAAGGCCCTGGATCTCATCGACTCCCTGGCCGGCACCCAGTTCGATCCCGATCTGGTCAAGGCCTTCATGAAGGGCCTGTGGGAGATCCTGGCGGTGCAGGCCCGCTACTCGGACGAGGGCCACGAGGCCAAGTTCGAGCTGCCTTCGGACACCCCGGAGATCGCCGATCCCCTCATCACCTGGACCGATGACCTTCTGGTTAACAACGAACTCATCGACAAGCAGCACCGCTTCCTGGTGCACCGGGTCAACCTGGTCCATCAGGCCATCAAGGAGCAGGACACCAAGGCCATCATGGAGGCCTTGCGGGATGCCCGCGCCTACGCCGGCATCCACTTCCGGGCCGAGGAGGAGCTCATGGAAAGCAAGGGCTACCCCGAGCTATCCCGGCACCGCCGCCTGCACGAGATCTTTTCCGACAAGCTGGACCAGTTCGAGGAAGACATGCGCGACCACCCCCTGGCCACCACCGGGGACCTGATCCTGTACATGCGGGACTGGGTGGTGAAACACATCCTGGTGGTTGACGCGGAATATGCGGATTACATCAAGCGTGACGCCGACAAGAACGGACTGTTCGACTGAGCCAACGGAGCCCTGATATGCGCCTCATGACCCGATCTGATTTCGACGGCCTCGCCTGTGCCGTGCTGCTGGTGGAAGCCGGCATCGTCGACGAGTACGAATTCGTCCATCCCAAGGACCTGCAGGACGGCCTCATCGAGGTGGGGCCCAACGACGTGCTGGCCAACGTGCCCTACGTGCCCGGCTGCGGCCTGTGGTTCGACCATCACAGCAGCGAGAAGGAACGCATGGCCCTCATGGCCCAGCACGACTTCGAAGGGGCCAGCCTGATCATGCCCAGCTGCGCCCGGGTCATCTACGACTACTACGGCGGCGCCGAGGCCTTCGGCCGCTTCGACCAGAACGGCATGATGGAAGCCGTGGACCGCTGCGACAGCGGACAGCTGGGCCTGGACGAGATCCTGAACCCCTCCGGCTGGGTGCTGCTCTCCTTCATCATGGATCCCCGCTCGGGGCTGGGCTATCACAAGGCCTACCGCATCTCCAACTACACCCTCATGAAGGACCTGATCCAGTACTGCCGGGTGTTCCCCCCCGAGCACATCCTGCAGCTGCCCGACATCAGCGAGCGAGTGGAACGCTACTTCGCCCAGGAAGAGGAATACGAGGCCATGATCCGCGAGAACTCCCGGGTCGAGGGGGACGCCCTGATCATCGACCTGCTGCGGGTGCCCGAGGTGAAGGTGGGCAACCGCTTCAAGGAGTACGCCATGTTCCCCGAGCAGAACATCAGCCTGCGCATGTTCTGGGGCCAGCGCCGGGAAAAGGTGGTGTTCACCGTGGGGCACAGCATCCTGAACCGCTCCTCGCAGGTGAACGTGGGGCAGCTCATGCTGGCCCATGGCGGAGGCGGGCACACCCGGGTGGGCACCTGCCAGGTGCCGGTGGACGGCTTCGAGAGCGTGCGGGACGAGCTCATCGCCGCCGTGCAGGGAGCGGTGGATCAGCCCCTCTGATTCACGGCCTCAGTACTGGACGTCCACCCCTCTGGCTTGCAGAGCCGGAATCTGCACATCGACGGCCGTCCCGGACAGGGGGTTTTCCTGAATGTGCAGCACATCTCCCTGACCCAGCCCGGCATTGCTCACCAGGGCGGAAAGATCGCTGATCTGGTTGTAGCCCAGGTACAACTCCTGCAAGTCCGGCAGGGCCCCCAGGGCCGACAGATCCTGGATCTGGTTTCCCACCGCCGAGACGAAGCGCAATCCGGTCTTGCCCTGCAGGACCGACAGATCCGTCAGCTGCAGGCTGCTCACATCGATGGCCGTCAGCTGGGCCAGGCCGGACAGGGGCGACAGATCGGTCAGGGGGTTGGCGTGGATGGACAGGGATTCCAGACCCGTCATGCCGGCCACCAGGGAGATATCGCTCACCTGGTTCTGCCCCACGCCCAGCTGGACCAGACCCGTCAACTCCGCCAGGCCGGACAGATCCGTCAGCTGGTTCATGGTGAGGTTCAACCCTTCCAGCCGGATGCAATTTCCCAGGGGGGACGGGTCGGCAATCTCGTTGCCCAGCAGGTTGGCGATACGCAGGTTGGCCGCCACCTCCAGCCCCGTCAGGTCGGCGATGCCCCGCTCGTTTCCGCTCAGCTCCTCCAGGCGAAGCAGATCCGAGAGCATGATGTTCGCGGCGGTGATCTGCAAGGTCTCCCGCAATAGCTGGTTCAACGCCCCGTCGGGAACGGCCACCACCCGCTCCAGCAAGCAGGCGCCCTGGGCGCAGTTGGACAGCCCGCCGGAAAGCCCCGCGTCATCCCGGGCCAGGACGGCGAAGTGGTAGGTCTCTCCCTCGGTCAAATTCCGGACCACCACTTCCTCGGTGGTGCCGGGGGGCAGGGGAGCGCCCTCCAGGTCGATGGTCGCAGCCTGGGTGAAATTGTCCGGCAGGATGGGCTGTCCGGACATGCGCAGATCGTAGGCCACCGCGAACCCCTCGTTCCCGTCATCCCCCGGCGCGGTCCAGCGCAGGGTCAGGGTCGTGGGCGTGGGATTGACCACCCGCAGGTCCGTCACCGTGGCGGGCGGGGTCGTATCCTCCGGCTCATCATCATCGTTTTCGATGTCCGTGCCCGTGCCCGAGCAACCCATCATGGCCACCAGAAAAACGGCCCCCCCGAACATTGCCGTCCTCAGGAATCGCAACAACCCCGACATATCCCCTCTCCTTCCATTTCCAGTTCCATGGAAAAAGCCTCTCCCCGCCAGACGCCATCGCCAGCATAGCACTTCCCGGTGGGGAAGGGGAACAAACGGCCCCTCCGGCAAGGGGCCGTTTTCCGGAGTATTCGAGGCTTTCGCCCGGCTCAGTCCCCGCTTTCCACCTCCTGACGGGCCTCGTCCCGGCCGAACCGCTTCTCCACCCACTCGTACACCAGAGGCAGCACCAGCAAGGTCACCAGGGTCGAGGTGAACAGACCGCCGATGACCACCGTGGCCAGGGGTCTTTGCACCTCCGATCCGGGCCCGGTGTTGAAGGCCATGGGCACGAAGCCCAGGCTGGCCACCAGGGCCGTCATCAGCACCGGCCGCAGACGGTCACCCGCCCCGCGCACCACCGCCTCGGCCAGAGCCACGCCCTTTTCACGCAGCTCGTTCAGGTGGGCCACCAGCACGATGCCGTTCAGCACGGCCACGCCGAACAGCGCCACGAAGCCGATGGATGCCGAGACCGACAGATACAGGTCGCGGGCAAGAAGCAGGAACACGCCGCCCGAGAGGGCGAAGGGCAGGATCCCGAAGATCAGCACCGCGTGCCGCAGGTTGCCGAACATCATGTACAGCAATCCCATGATGATGAGCAGCGACAGGGGCACCACGAACATGAGGTGGCGCATGGCCCGTTGCTGGTTCTCGAAGGCGCCGCCGAACTCCAGGAAGACGCCGGCGGGCACGTCCACCTCGCGGGCGATGGCCTCCTCCAGGTTGGCCACGTAGGTCCCGATGTCGATGCCCTGGATGTTGGCCCCGACGATGACCCGCCGCCAGCCGTTCTCCCGGGCGATCTCCCGGGGACCCTCCACGGGCACGATGTGGGCCACCCGCTTCAGGGGAACGAAGCCACCGTCGGGCAGGGCGATGGGCACTTCCATGAGCATCTGGAAATCCTTGCGCAGATCCTCGGGGAAACGCACCGTGACGTCGAAGCGGCGCTGGCCCTCGAAGACCTCGCTCACCACCTGGCCGCCGATGCCCATCTCCACCACCTGCTGCACCTCGGCCACGTTCAGGCCCAGATCGGCCACGGCGTCGCGGTCGATCTCGATGTTCAGGTAGGGCTGGCCGGTGGTCCGATCGACGAAGGTGTTGTCGGTGCCCGGCAGATCGCGAATCACGCCGCCGATGGCCTCGCCCAGACCGTTGAGAACGTCCATGTCCTCGCCGAAGATCTTCACCGCCACGTCGGACTTGACGCCGCTGGTCAGCTCGTCAACCCGCATGGCGATGGGCTGGGTGAAGTTGTAGGCCAGACCCGGCTCGTCCTGCAGCAACGGCTCCAGCATGTCCACGATATCGGCTTTGGTCACACCCGGCCGCCAGGTCGAGGGATCGTTCAGGATGACCCACACGTCCGTCTGGTGCACGCCCATCCAGTCGTTGGCCAGGTCCGAGCGCCCGGTCTTGGGCACCACCGTGCGCACCTCGGGAATGGTCTCCATCACCCGGGCCGCGAAACCGTTGGCGTTGTCGATGGACTGCTGCAGAGTCACCGAGGGCATGCGCACCTGCTCCACCAGGATTGATCCCTCCTCCAGCTCGGGCAGAAACTCGGTGCCCAGCAGGGGGATGACGGCCACCGAACCGGCGAAGACCGCCAGGGCGGCCAGGATCACCAGGACGGCCCGGCGCCGCAACCGGTCCAGGGAAGCGGAATACCAGCCCCGCAGCCGGTCCATCAACGGGTTGCGCATGGTCCAGACTCCGCCCCGGAACACCAGGGCGCTCATGGCCGGAACGTAGACCAGGGCCAGCAGCAGCGACCCGAACACGGCGGTGGCCACGGTGATGGCCATGGGCCGGAATAGGATGCCTTCCATGCCCTTGAAGGTGGCGATGGGCACGTACACCATGAGGATGATGAGCACGCCGAAGAAGATGGGCCGGGCCACCTCGCGGGCGGCCTCGCCGATGATTCGCCGCCGGCCGGCCGGGTCCAGATCCTTCTGCCCCCCCAGCCGGTGCACGATGTTCTCGACCATCACCACCGATCCGTCCACCACCATGCCGAAGTCGATGGCGCCCAGGCTCATGAGGTTGGCCGCCAGCCCGAATTCGCGCATGCCGATGAAGGCGAAGAGCATGCTCAAGGGAATCACGCTGGCCACCACCAGGGCCCCCCGGATCTCGCCCAGCAGCAGCAACAGGACCACGATGACGAAGAAGCCGCCCTCGGTCAGGTTCTTGATGATGGTGTGGGTGGTGCGTTCCACCAGGTCGCTCTGGTCGTAGAAACGCTCGATGGTGACCCCGGCGGGCAGGCCCGCGTTAATCTCCTCGATGCGCCGGCTCACGGCCTCGATGACCTCGCGCCCGTTGCCGCCGCGAAGCATCATGACGATGCCCGTGACCACCTCGCCGTGACCGTCCTGGGTCACCGCTCCCTGGCGCAGCTGACGCCCCACCAGCACTCGCGCCACGTCGCCCACGTGGATGGGCCGATCCTGGCGCCGGTCGATGACGATGCGTTCCAGGTCGCTCCGGTCCTGGACCTGACCGAAACCGCGGATGATGTACTGCTCGTCGTTGTGCTCCAGGTAGTTGCCGCCCGAGACGCTGTTGTTGGCCTGCAGGGCGTCGGCCAGCTGGCCCAGGGACAGGCCGTATTCCCGCAGCTTACCGGGCATGACCTCCACCAGGTACTGCTTCACGTGGCCACCGAAAGCCGTGATCTCGGTGACGCCGCGGACGGTCTTCAGCTGGGGCGCGATGAGCCAGTCCTGGATCTCGCGCAGCTCGGTGAGATCCCGGTCCTCGCCCCGAACCACGTACTGGTAGATCTCGCCCAGCGCCGTGGAGATGGGGCCCAGCTGCGGGGCCGAAACCCCGGCCGGCAGCTGATCGGCCATGCTCTGCAATCGCTGGCTGACCATCTGGCGGGCGAAGTAAATGTCGGTGCCCTCGTCGAACTCCACCGTCACGGCGGACAGTCCGAACTGGCTGATGGACCGCACCTCCGCGACCGACGGCAGGCCGTTCATGGTGGTCTCGATGGGATAGGAAACCAGCCGCTCCACGTCGAACGGGGAGTAACGCCCCGCCTTGGTGATGACCAGCACCTGCACCGGCGTCACGTCCGGCAACGAGTTGATGGGAATGTGCCGCAGGGCCTGGACCCCGCCGAAGGCCATGAGAATGACCAGCGACAGGGCCACCACCTTCTGGTGCAGGCTGAAATCGATGATGCGCGCAAACATGATCACTCCTCCCCGAACTGGTCGATGCGGCCCAGAGCCTTGAGGGCGAAGACCTCGGTGGCGGCCACGCGCTCACCCGGCGTCAGGCCCGCGGCGATGATGGCGGTGTCGGCGTTCATGCGCTCGATCTCGACCCGGCGCTTCTCGTAACGATTCTCGGCCAGGGCCACGTAGACCACGGCGCTCTCGCCCTCGAAGACCACGGCGCCCAGGGGCACCGCCAGCACCGGACCGGGGGTGGCGGCGTCCACCTGCACCCGCAGGTTCTGGCCGGGCACCGGCCAGCCGTTCTCCGTGGCCAGGATGGCGTTCACGGTGGCCGCCCGGTTCAGGTCGTCCAGGGTGGGGTTGATGTTGGCCACGGGTCCCGAAACGGCCGGCCCCTCGAGGCGTCCGTCCCGGTAAGCAGTCACCTGGCCGTCCGCGCGCACCAGGGGCAGATCCTGCGGGGCCAGGAAGGCCCGCACCAGCACGTGGGACGGGTCCACCAGCACACACAGCTGCTCGTGCACATCCACCGCCGCCCCGGGGGCCACGCGGGCCGTGCTGACGATGCCGTCGATGCCCGCCCGGACCACCAGGCGCGGATCGATGGCCGCCCCGGCTTCCAGGCCTTCCAGTTCATCCACCGGGAACCCGATGGCCGCCAGGCGGGAGCGGGCGGCGCTGAAGCCGGCTTCGCTGCGCTGGGCGTCGGCCTTGGTGCGCTGCAGGTCGTTCATGGAGCCCACACCCCGGGCCTGCAGGGTCTCCAGGCGCGCCACCTTTTCCCGCATGTACAGGGCGTCGGCCCGGGCCTGGATGTAATCGGCCACCAGGTTGCCGATGGTCAGGCTCTCGATTTCCAGCAAGGGATCCCCGGCCTGCACCCGATCGCCCTCGCGCACGTACAGTCTGGCGATGCGGCCGTCCACCGGAGCGCTGGCCACCATCTCGTGGTCGGGGGCCGGCATGACGATGCCCGGAACCGGCAGCTGGAAGCGCAGGACTTCCCTGCTGACGATGAAGGGCGTGATGTTCAACTCGGCCACTTGCCGGTCGCTCAGGACGATGTCGTTCCCGGCCCCGGCGGGCGCCGCCTTGTCCGCAGTCGGCTCGGTCTCGTGGCCGCAACCGGCCAGCAGGAGCATGGCCGCCAGACCCAGGGCCATCACCGTGGCGGTCCGGACCGGGGTCCGGTTCAAATACTGGTTTCGCATGTCAGAACTCTCCTTCGTTGGCGAAAGCCTGGGTTTCCACGGGAGTGATGAGCTCGCCGGGCAAATAGTTTTCCAGGGTGATCAGGCGCAGGTTGAAATCGTAAATGGCGGCCAGGAAGCGCAGGCGCGACTCCAGGTTCGTCTGTTGCGCGGTGATGAGATCGATGAGCCCGGCCTCACCGGCGTTGTAGCCTTCCAGGGCCAGGTCCAGCAGCTCCCTGGACTGGGCCAGGGATTCGCCCGCCAGACTTTCCAGCACGGCCAGACTGGCGTCGTATCCGTGCCAGGCCTGCTCGATCTCGCGCTTCATATCCAGCAGCTCGGAGGTCTGGCGCCACTGGCTGCGGGCCACCTCGGCCCGGGCCTGGCCCACCCTGCCGCGGTGGCCGGGCATGAAGAACAGGGGCAGGCTGGCCCCGATCTCGAAACCGTGGTTATCGAACCCCTGCCCGTCGTAGTTCTGCTTGTAGACGCTGACGCTCAGGGCCGGGAACAGGGACCAGGATTCGGCCGACAGGTCGGCCCGGGCCGCTGTCAGGCGAGCCCTGGCCGCCAGGAAACGCGGCTGATTGGCCAGGTGCTCCAGGGATTCTTCCTGGGTGAAGTCCACCGGATCGAAGGACAGCGTGTCCGAAAACAGGACCCCGTATTCCTGCTCGTCGGGAGAAAGACCGATCAGGGCGAACAGGCCGTATCGGGCCCGGTCGAAGGCCGCGTTGGCCTCCTGCAGATCATTGCTGGCCGCCACCACGTTCAGCCGGCTTTGCAGCTTCTCGCGGCGGGCCGCCTCGCCCATTTCCAGGCGCAGGGTGACCGCATCATCCGCTCGTCTGGCCAGTTCCAGCTGGTTGCGGCGCAGATCGATGATCTTCTCGCGATAGACCACCTCGGCGTAGGCCCCTTTCACCCGGGCCCGCAACTGCCGCCGCGCGGCCGTGGCCGATTGTCCGGCGGCCTCCAGCCTGGCCGAGAATCCCTGCCGCCGCTTCATCACCTCGGGCAACGAGGGCAGCTCCTGGCTCAGGGTCCAGCGTTCCTCGCCCGGGGCGTCCAGCCCGCCGGCCAGGCCCTCCCGCAGGTACGAGACCGTGGGAGCCTCCAGGCCCAGGGCCGACGTGCGGCGGGCTCTGAGGTCCTGGCTGTCCAGGAGGATGTCCCGGTAAATCGGGTTGCCTTCCAGGGCCCGGGCGTAGGCCTCCGCCACCGTCAGAACACCGTCTTCCAGCACGTCCTGGGCCCTAACTCCCGGCGCCGGGGCCAGGGCCAGCATGAGCAACAGGACCGCCAGGCCCGGGAGCGCGTGCGCTCGGGACCGGCCACGGCCGTGCCGCGCTCCCCCCTCTCCGTACTCGTAGCTTCTCGCTCTCATCTTCCGTTCTCCTCACTGGTTGAATTCCGGCGCCGGGCGCCCCTCACTTCACTTCCTGAAATCCGTCCTGCCCGCTCCCGCAGGACGGACATTGATGGGGAGCCGGCCACTCGCGGGTATGACCGCACCCCCCGCACACGGCGTATGTGCGCTCGGGCACCGGCCCTTGCTCCAGCCCGGCGGCCAGGGCCGAGAAAAGGGCGGCATGGCCCTCTTCCACGGCGGCCGCGCAGCTCAGGGAGCGGATAGCCTCCTCGATGCCTTCGGCCCGGGCGGCAGCCAGAAAATCCGGATACATGGTCTCCTGCTCGTAGACCTCGTCCGCCGCCGAAGCCTGCAGGTTCTCCAGGGTGCTCCGCACCACGGGGCTTCCCGGGTGCGACCAGGGTTCTTCTCCCAGGGAGCGGATCACCCGGGCCATGTTGTCGGCGTGGATTCCCTCGGCCACGGCGGCCGCGCGAAAAAGGGCCGCGGCGGCCCCCTGGCGTTCCGCCCGGGCCCGGGCCGCGAACAGCAGGTAGCGGTCGCGCGCCAGAAGCTCGCTGTTGTGGGCTTCCTGGAGATTCCGGAGGGTGGATGGCCCTGCCTCGGGCGCGGCAAGGGACTGTTTTCCCCACAGTCCGGCAGCCAGGATCGGCAGCAGAATCAGGATGTGTTTCCAGCCGGGCATGGTGGGCCTCCCGCGAATGACCAAAATAAATTGACTATTCCGGTCAACATTTAGCAGGCTTCATGCCAAACTTTATTTCGTTTACTTACAACGGTTTACATGGATCATGGGGTGCGCAAGCTTTGCGCACCCCTGTGCAGACATGCAGGAATTGCGCAGCTATTCTTCGCGATACCGCTTGAGCTTGTAGATGAGGGTGCGCCGGCTGATCCCCAGCAACTCGGCCGCCCTGGTCCGGTTTCCGCCGGTCTGCTCCAGGGCATTCATGATGGTTTCCCGCTCCAGGCGGTCCAGGGGCACCACCGCCCCGGTCCCCTGGATAGCCGAGGCCGGCAGATCGGCCCCGCCGGCCCCGCCCTGGCGCACCCCCGGGGGCAAGTGCTCGGGCAGGACCACTTCGGTGCGCGCCAGCAGGCGGGAGCGTTCCATGGCGTTGGCCAATTCCCGCACGTTGCCCGGCCAGGCATAAGCCTGCAGGGCCCGGGCGGCCGCGGGGGACAGGCGCTTGGTCTCGCCGGCGGCCCCATGCAGGAACAGGCGGGCCAGGGGCAGGATATCCTCGGGCCGATCCCGCAGGGGGGGAATCTCCAGGGCGATGACGTTCAGCCGGTGAAAAAGGTCTTCACGGAATCTCCCCTCCCGCACCAGCGCCCCCAGGTCCTTGTTGGTAGCCGCCACCACCCGCACATCCACCGCCTGCTCGCCCGTGCCACCCAGGGGAGTCAGACGCCCCGTCTCCAGCACCCGCAGCAGGGCGGGCTGAAGTTCCAGGGGCATGTCCCCGATCTCGTCCAGGAACAGGGTTCCCCCGTGGGCCTCCCGGAAACGTCCCGGTCGCGCCCCCCCCGCTCCGGTGAAGGCGCCGGCCTCGTGACCGAAAAGTTCGCTGCCCAGCAGCCCCTCGGGCAGGGCGGCGCAGTTGATGGCCACCAGCGGACCCTTGCGACGATCACTCTGGCGGTGGACGAACTGGGCCACCACCTCCTTGCCCGCGCCGCTCTCTCCCGTCAGCAGCACCGTCGCGCCACTGGGGGCGATGCGCCAGGCGTCGTGCAGCAGGGCCCGCAGGGCCGGGCTCTCGGCCACCACCCCTTCCAGGGCTTCGGCCGGGACCCCGTCGCCCACGCCCTCCTGGTGAAACTCCACGATATCCCCGCACACCGCCGACAGTTCGTCCAGGTCCACGGGCTTGCCCAGGTAGTCCACAGCCCCCAGCTTCAGGGCCTCCACCGCCTGCCGGACATTGGGATACGCGGTGACCAGCAGGAAGGGCAGATCCGGGCAGCATTCCCGCACCCGGCGGAGCACCTCCAGCCCGTCCGGGCCGGGCATGCGCACATCGCTCACCACCAGATCAACCTTCAGGGTTTCCAGGAGGCTCAGGGCTTCGTGACCGTCGGCAGCCTCACGGGTCCGGAATCCGCTCTCCCCCAGGGTGTCGCCGAAGAGACGGCGATGGGTTGGATCGTCGTCCACGATCAGCACCAGAGGGCCCGGTCTTGAGGTCATGATGGATTCTCCGCTGTTGGGTTCAGGGCCGCAGGTAGCAGGCCGGTCAGGAAAACTTCGGTTCCTCCGTTTTCCCCGGGCTCCAGGGGGGAGCGCAGTCCCACGCTCCAGCCATGATCCTCGACGATGCGTCGCACGATGGCCAGGCCCAACCCATGGCCGTCGCTGCGGCCCGTGACGTAGGGCTTGAAGATATCATCCAGAAGGGCAGGGTCTACACCGGAGCCCGTATCCCTCACAGCCAGCCGGCACCCATCACCATCGGTAGCCGTGATGATGGTGACCCGCCCCCCCGATTTCGACGCCTGCAGGCTGTTCAGGAGCAGGTTCACCAGGATCTGCTCCAGCTGGTCCGCATCGGCCAGGATGCTCAGGTCCGCGCCCTCCTGCTTGAGTTCTACCCCGGCCGCCGAGAAATCAGGCTCCAGGATGGCACACAGGCGCTGGATCAGTGGGGCGAGGGCCACGGGCGCAAGCCGAGGTGGACGGGAGCGGGCATAGGCCAGGAAGTCGCCCAGGCCTGCCTCGGCGCGATCGGCCTGTTCCATGATGGCGGCCGCGGCCTCCCGGGCCTCGGCGGGCAGATCGCCATTGCCGTTGATGCGCTGGGCCAGCCCCCGCACCAGCCCCAGGGGATTCCGCGTCTCGTGGGCCAGCCCCCGCGCCGTCAATTCCAGCTCGGCCAGGTGCTCGGCCCGCAAGCGCTCCTGCCCCAGGCGGCCCCGCAGTTCCCGGTTGCGGATGGACAGGGTCCAGCCGAAGGCCAGACCCAGGATGCAGACCGTTCCCACCACCAGCAAGGTGTTCAGGCGCGCCAGGGCCTCGCCCACGTGCCGCTCGTAAGATCCCGTCACCAGCCCCACCCCCAACAACTGGGGGCCCTGGCCCAGATCCAGGATCTCGTCCGGGGCGGCCTCACCGGCGAAATCGGGGTAGCGGTGGCGATAGGGCAAGGGAGAATCCTGCAACCGCACCACCGCCACGTGCACGAACTGATCGGCCAGGAAGTTGTGATGGTGTGTCTCGGCCGGGGTGAATCCCCGCGGGGGCTGGCCGGCCATGATGGTGGCCTTCTCGGGGATGCGCAGCGAGACGAAGGTGACCTCGGTGGAAGCCACCACGTTCTCCAGCAGGATGCGCACTCCGTCCGCGTCCAGGATACCCCGTCGCACCAGGGCCTGCAGGCTGGCTTCCACCGTGTCCGACACCTGGTGTGCCGCCTGGTTGATCTCGCGCAAACCGAGGGCCCGGCTCCGCTCCCGCTCCTGGAAATTCCAGAAAACCAGGATCACCAGCAGCACCAGCCCCACGGCAAAGGGCTGGTGGTAGGTCCGCACCAGCCCCCGCGGACTGTCCTGCCCGAACACCGGGTTGGTCGGTAAATCCTTTTCTCCGGATCTGCCGGTGCGGCGGTGGTCGGGGCTGCGCGTTTCTCCGTCCAATCCATCGGCTCCGTGGTCAGGGTCGCCCGTCCGCCCGCCCGGGTCGCTGCCGGGGCCGGGCGCAGGCCAAGTATCAGGTGAAAACAGATATTTAGGGAAGAACAGACTATCACCTCGGGGATGGGAATGCCACCGCGCGGGAGACGGGCATGACATCCATCAGGCCATCGGATTTTATTTGTTGCGACAACCTTTGTTTTGACTATAATAAAGGAGAAGATCAGTCCACCATTCCCGTTTCCCGGAAGGAGACCCCCATGATGCGCCGCCGACCCGCCGACCAGCGCGGCCACTTCGACCACGGCTGGCTGGACACCCATCACAGCTTCAGCTTCGGCCACTATCACGACCCCGAGCACATGGGGTTCCGCGACCTGCGCGTCATCAACGACGACATCATCCAGCCGAGTCGGGGATTCGGCACCCACGGCCACCGGGACATGGAGATCATCACCTACGTTCTGGACGGCGCCCTGGAGCACAAGGACAGCACGGGCGGAGGCTCGGTGCTGCGCCCGGGCGATGTGCAGCGCATGACCGCGGGCCACGGCGTCACCCACAGCGAGTTCAACCACTCCCCCGAGGAGGCGCTGCGGCTGCTGCAGATCTGGATCCTGCCCCGGGAAAACGGCCTGGAGCCCGGCTACGAGGAGAAGCATTTCCCCGCTGACGAACGGCAGGGCCGGTTCCGCCTCATCGCGGCACCCGAGGGGTCGCCGGATGCCCTGACAATCCACCAGGACGTGCAGGTGTTTGCCGCCCTGCTGAAGGCCGGCGACACGGTGGGCCATGAACTGGCGCCCGGCCGGCACGCATGGTTGCAGGTGGCGAAGGGCCGAGTGCAGGTGGCGGGTCAGGGCGGCCAGGCGACCCTGGACGAAGGAGATGGCCTGGCCATCAGTGACGAGACGACCATTGAACTGGAAGGGCTGGAGGACAGCGAGGTCCTGCTCTTCGATCTGAAATAAAGGAGAGAAAGATGAAGAACGAAGCCAAGCAGGCCCGGACCGAGGTTCCGGTGCACGAGATCATCGCCGGACGCTGGAGCCCCTACAACTATTCCACCGCTCCCGTGCCCGCCGCCGACCTGGCCGCCGTGTTCGAGGCGGCGCGCTGGGCCGCCTCCGGTTACAACGAGCAGCCCTGGCGCTACATCATCGCCACCAGCGACCAGCCCGAGCAATACGCCCGCGTGCTGTCCTGCCTGGTGGAAGCCAACCAGGCCTGGGCCGGGCAGGCCCCCGTGCTGGCCCTGGCCGTGGTGAAACAGGACTACGAACAGACCGGCGAACCCAACGGCACCGCCCTGCACGATCTGGGCCTGGCCTCGGCCACCTTGAACCTGGAGGCCGTGTCGCGCGGACTGCAGGTGCACATGATGGGGGGTATCCTGCCCGACCGGGCCGCCGAGCTCTTCGCCGTGCCGGAAGGATTCCGCGTCATCACCGCCCTGGCCCTGGGCTACCCGGGCGAGGGCGACGACGAGCTGGCCCGCCGGGACCAGGTGCCCCGCACCCGCAAGCCCGCCGGCGAGCTCTTCTTCGGGGAAGCCTTCGGGCAGGCCTTCCCCTTCGGCGAGTAAGGGACTACCGCCAGAAGAAGGGGGCGCGAGGCTCCGGCCTCGCGCCCCCTTTTCCCTTCCAGCAGACCATCAGACGCCGGTCAATTCCAGATCCCAGGCCTCTTCGGCCGGGGCCGGCTTTCGCACCGGTCCGCGCTGTGCCGCCTTGCCCTCGGACCCCAGTTCGAAGTGGCTGACCAGCTTCTTCAGCACCGCGGCCTCGTTGCTCAGAACCTCGGCGTCGGCCGCATTCTGCTCGGAGGTGGCGGCGTTCTGCTGGGTCACGATATCCATCTGCTGCAGACCCTCGTTCACCTCGGCCATGCCCTGGGCCTGGGCGTTGGTGGAAGCGGCGATCTCCTCCATCAGCTTGTCCACCCGGTCCACAGTGCTGGCGATGGTGTCCAGGGCCTCGGAGGTGCGGGTGGCCAGATCGGCCCCGCGCTGCACCTTGGCTCCCGACTCCTCGATCATGGTGGCCGTCTCGCGGGCCGCCTTGGCGCTGCGTCCGGCCAGGCTGCGCACTTCCTCGGCCACCACCGCGAAGCCCTTGCCGTGGACCCCGGCCCGGGCCGCCTCGACCGCCGCGTTCAGGGCCAGCAGGTTGGTCTGGAAGGCGATGTCGTCGATGACCTTGATCACCCGCGCCATGTCCCCGCTGGAAGCCTTGATCTGCTCCATGGCCCCCACCAGCTCTTCCATGCTGACGTTGCCGTTCTCGCACTCCCGCGCCGCCTCCCGCGCCAGGGTGTTCACCTGGTTGGCGTTGTCGGCGTCGTCCTTGGTGCGGGAAGCCACCTCGCGCAGGGCCGAGCTGATCTCCTCCAGGGTGGCCGCCTGCTCCGAGGCGGCCTGGCTGAGAGAGGCGCTGGTGCCGGCCATCTGGCCGGACCTTTCCTGAACCAGGGATGCGGCCCGGATCACCTCGGTCAGCACGTTGCGCAGGCTGTCCTGCATGCGGGCCATGTCCATGCCCAGGGCATCCCGCTCCGAGGCCGGGATGATATTCTCGGTCAGGTTGCCCTCGGCCACCTGACGCAGGCTGGCCGCTTTTTGCTGCAACCGGGCAATCATCATGTTCATGGCCTCGGCCGTGCGTCCGATGTCGTCAGTGCCGCCGATGTCGATCTTCAGGTTCAGGTCGCCGTCGGCCATGGCCACGCTGGTCTTGCGCACCGTGTCCAGGGCGTTGACCACCTTGCGCAGGGCCAGGAAGCCCACGGCGCCGGCCAGCACCGTGGCCAGGCCCAGCAGCACCAGGGTGGTGGTGATTTCCTTGCGGATGCCTGCGCGCACCTGGCCTGCGCCAGCACTGATGCTGGCCAGTTCCACGTGCAGGATGTCGTTGATCTGTTCCACGAATCGCGTGCACAGGGTGAAGCACTGGTCCCCCGTGACGCCGACGTTTTCCTGCCCCGCCATCACCGCCGACAGGATTTCTTCGATGCGGCCGGCCTCGGTCCCCTTCAGGGTCCCTTGCACGGCCTGGGCCGCGTCCTTGCTGAGCACCGTGGCCGGACTGGTCAGGTTGGCCAGGATCTCGGCGTGCAGGCGGCCCAGCTGCAACCGGTCTTCGTGGCTCTGGCCGGCGGGATCAGCCGCCGCACGGGATAGATGGGCCCGCAGCAAACCCGCTTTTTCCCGGGCCTCCTCGACGATCATGACGCTGGCCATGCGCTTGCCGTAGCCCTTGGCGGTCTTGGCCTTGGCGGCCAGGCCGGCCAGGTTCAGGCCCGCGCGCACCGTTGCCGTGTAGGCCTTGGCGATGCCCGCCGGCGCGGTCTTGCCCCCGTCCACCATTCCCCGGTTGGCCTGGGTATCCTTCATCATCGTGTCCAGAAACTGGGTGGCCCCTTTGGCCACGTGGGAGTTGGCATGAGCATCCTGTAAGCGCTGCAGGGCCTCGTCGGTCTTTTCCCGCTGGGCCCCCACCTCGGATTGGCTGCTGCCACCGGAGGCCTGCAACACGGACAGGCCTCGCTCCACCTGCAGGTTCCCCACCGCCTCGGACGCCGCCGAGATCAGCTCCACGTTGTCTCCCATGTTGGAGATGACCCGGTCGGTCTTGACCAGGTCCGACACCACCGAGGATGACTGGACGAAGAAAAGCAGCAGGGGGATGGCCACGGCCAGTGCGAAACGAATCCGATAACTCATTGCAAACTCCTGAATAGTACCTGGGTGGAAAAGGACCGATCGGCGGTCGGCCCCCGGGCGAAGTGAACTTCCAGCGGTGTTCTCGGCATGCTTGTCCCGACATTGAGACATCTTTTGACAATCCGTTTCCTGCTGACAAGATCCGGGTTCGCGTCCGGTTGACAGGCGGCCCCCTTCCTGTCATCTTGCGGATTCACGGAACATGCCCTGAAAGGAGGTGATGAAATGTCCTTCGACGAGCGCGTGGCCCTGACCCGCTTCGCCAAGAGCGCCGGCTGAGCTGCCAAGCTGAGTCCGGGTGACTTGTCCGAAATTCTGGATGGCATCAAGGCCACGGCCGGGCCGGACCTGCTCGTGGGGTTCGACACCTCCGACGATGCAGCCGTCTACCGTCTGAGCGAGGACCAGGCCGTGGTTTCCACCGCCGATTTCATCACCCCGGTGGTGGACGATCCCGTCACCTTCGGCCGCATCGCCGCCGCCAACTCCATCAGCGACGTGTACGCCATGGGGGGCACTCCGCTCATGGCCATCAACCTCATGGGGTACCCGCCGGTGGGCCTGCCCAACCACGTCCTGGGCCAGATCCTGGCCGGCGGAGCGGAAATCTGCCTCCAGGCCGGCTGCCCCGTGGCCGGGGGCCACACCGTGCGCGACGACGAGGTCAAGTTCGGCCTGAGCGTCACGGGCACCGTGCATCCCGACCGCATCCTGCGCAACAGCACCGCCCGACCGGGGGACGTCCTGGTCCTGACCAAGCCTCTGGGCACCGGCGCCCTGGTGGCCGCCCGCAAGAAGGATCGGGTGGATGCCGCCGGCTACGAGGCCCTCATCGCCTGCATGACCACCCTGAACAGCGTGGGCCCCCTGCTGCACGGCCTGGGCGCCACCGCCTGCACCGATGTGACCGGCTTCGGCCTCAGCGGCCACGCCCTGGAGATGGCCCGCGGCGCCGAGGTGACCCTGGAGATCAGCACCGGCCTGCTGCCCCAGCTGCCCCGGGCGGTGGAGCTTTGTGGCGAGGGTTTCACCTGCGGCGGAACCAGGAGCAACGCCTCGTTCACCGCCCATCTCATGGAATTCGCCCCGGGCGTGGGCGAGGACATGGCCGGCCTGGTTCATGATCCCCAGACCAGCGGTGGCCTGCTGGTGGCCGTTCCCGAGGAAATGGCCGACGACCTGGCCGCTGCCGCCCTGGAAAACGGTTGCCTGACGGCCGCCCGCGTGGGACGCGTGGTGGAGAAATCAGCCGACGCCCCCTACCTCCGCTTTCTGGCCTGATTCAAGTCCCATGGTTTTGAAGGATTAGTGTTCAAGCCCCGCTTACAGGGGCCGAAAGAACTCCCAGAGGGACGACTACACCTATCGCCTTGTGTGGGAGAGCGCTGTGTCCAAAGCCATGACCAAGAGCCTGATGGATATCCACCCCCGTGAGCTGAAGGGGTTGGTTCGCGAGATTCCGACCCTGCCCATCATCTATCAGCAGCTGTTCAAGATGATGCAGGATCCCAATGTGGCCGTTCCCGAGATCGCCGAGGTCATCACCCAGGATCAGTCCCTGTCGGCCAAGATCCTGCACCTGGTCAACTCGGCCTTTTACGGCTACAGCAAGGAAATCAAGACCATCAGCCGGGCCGTGGTCATCCTGGGCTTCCGCGCCGTGCGCAGCGCCGCCCTGGCCATCAGCGTCTTCGAGTACTTCGGCAAGGAAGACGACACCGGCGTGGACATCCGCAAGTTCTGGGAACACAGCATCGCGGTGGCCACCATCAGCAAGGTGCTGGCCGAGGCCGCCCGTTTCAGCCAGCAGGAAGAGGCCTTCATCGTGGGCCTGCTGCACGATGTGGGCAAGCTCATCGAGAAGCGTCACTTCCCCGAGGACTTCAACGAGATCATCAAGGTGGCCCAGGAGCAGCATCTGTCCTGGTACGACACCGAGAAGGCCCTCTTCCAGGTGAACCACGCCACCATCGGCAAGGTCGTCTTCCGCAGCTGGGACTTCCCCCCCAGCGTGGTGGACGCCGTCCATTTCCACCACACCCCCGAGTCGTCCACCAAGTATCCCCAGTTGACGGCCCTGGTGCACATCGCCGACTACATCTCCACCGAACTGGGCTACGGCTCGCCGGGCAGCTACCCGCCCAAGGCCTGCAGCAACGAGGCCCTGCAGATGCTGGGCCTGGGCGTCGACCAGATCCGCGCCTGCGAGGAGAAGATCCGCGAGGAGATGGAAGGCTCCATGGAGATCCTCAAGCTGGTGGAAGGCTAGCCCCTCTTTCCAAACCCGTGTTTGCATAACCCCGTCCCGGTGCGGTACCTTGGCATGCGCATTGTCAAGGAGCACCCATGGCCCAGCCTTCTGCCACAGAAACCCGGATACTTTTCGTGGGCGACATGCACCTGGGCCGGCGTCTGTCCAGCTTGCCTGCGGACCTGGACGCCACCGCCCTGGGCCCCCGCGCCGCCTGGGACCAGGTGGTGCAGGCCGCCCTGGAGCACCAGGTGCACGCCGTGGCCCTGGCCGGCGATGTGCTGGACAGCAGCAACGCCCTTTTCGAGGCCTACGGCCTGGTTCAACAGGGCCTGGAAAGGCTGAACGCCGCGGGCATCACCGTGTGCGCGGTGGCCGGCAACCACGACACCGAGGTGCTGCCCCGCCTGGCCGAACAGCTGGCCGGTTTTCATCTGCTGGGCCCCGGCGGCACCTGGAGCGGGTTGACCATCCAGGAACAGGGCGCCGCGCCGGTGCGGCTGGTGGGCTGGTCCTTTCCCGCCCGGGTTCACGCCGATTCTCCCCTGGCAACGCCCCCGCCCGATCCCGTGGCCGGGCAGGTGACCCTGGGTTTGCTACACGGTGATCTGGATGCGTCATCCTCGGTTTACGCCCCCGTGGCCTCGGCCTCCCTGCGGGCCGTGGGATATGACGGCTGGTTCCTGGGGCACGAGCACAAACCCGGCCCCTTCCAGGACCAGGGCCACCCCTTCTACCTGGGCTCGCTGACTCCCCTGACGCCCAACGAGACCGGCACCCACGGCCCGGTGCTGCTGTGCGTCCGTCCCTCCGGCACCCCGCGCCTCAGCGGGCGCCGGCTGGCCCTGGCGCCCCTGCGCTGGGACCATCTGGCGGTGGATTGTTCCAGCCTGGCGCAACCGGATCAGGACCTGGCCGGCCACCTGCTGAAATCCATCACGGAACACCTGGCCCGGCTGGAGCAACGGGAGGATGACCCCCTGGGCGCGGTCAAGGCCCTGGGCCTGAGGATCGAGCTGACCGGCGAGGTGGGCCGCCCCGAGGCCCTGCGGCGGGCCGTGGCGGGCCTGGACCCCCGCGATCTGAACATTCCTCACGCGCGGTTCACCGTTTTCGTCCAGCGCCTGAGCGACCGCACCACCGGCCGCCTGGATCTGGTTGGGCTGGCCCGGGAAAACCACCCCGCGGGCATCCTGGCCCGACAGATCCTTCTCATCCAGGGGGATACGCCACCCGGCATGACGGCGATGGAGGCCGGGCAAGAGCGTTCCACCCTGCTGGCCGAAGCCCGGCAGGCCGTGAGCGCCGTGGACCAGGCTCCCCAGTTCGCTCCCGTCCTGGACGAGCAGGACGCCGGCCCCCTGGACGACGGCGCGCTGGTCGATCTGTTGCGCCACACCGCCCATCAGGCCCTGGCCCACTTGCTGGCCGAACGGCAGGAGGCCGAGCATGCGTCTGATTGATCTGCGCATCATCCGCCTGCCCGGCCTGCACCCGGCCTTCAGCGTGAAGTGCGCGCCCGGGATCAACCTGATCACCGGGCCCAACGGGGCGGGCAAGTCGTCCCTGGCCCGGGCCCTGCTGAACCTGTTGTGGCCCGACCTGGCCCCTCCCCCCGAGGGCTGCCCCTGGGAAACCGCCGCCACCTTCGCCTGGAACAACCAGGAGTGGCGGGCCGAGACCTCGGACGGCCGGCAGGTGCGCTGGTGGTGTGACGGGCAGCCCGCCGACCGGCCTGACCTGCCCTCGGCCGGCGTGGCGGCAGCCTACCGGCTGGGCATGCTGGACCTCAACGTTCCCCGGCCCGGCCAGGACGATCGCGACCTGGCCGGACGCATCCGGCGCCAGATGGACGGGGGGTTCGACCTGGGTTTCACCGGGGAAGAGCTTTTCCCAGCGGCGCCCCGGGCCGGCCTGGACCAGCTGCGCAAGCTGCGCGGCGCCCGGGAAGAGGTGCGCCGCCTGCAGGGGGAACACCAGCAGCTGGACCGGCAGCGCCGCCTGCTTGGGCAACTGGAAAAGCAGACCGAGAACGCCCGCGCCGCCCGGCACCGGCAGGAGGTGTGGTCCACCCTGCTGCAAAGGCATGACCGGGAAACCGCTCTGGCCCGGGCCCGCCAGGAGCTGGGCGCTTTCCCACCGGGAGCGGCCCGGGTGCAGCCTGCCGACACCGACCAGCTTGCCGCCTGGCGCCGGGATCAGCAGAAGGCCCGGCTCCAGATGAACCGGGCCCAGGAGGACCTGGATGCCGGCACCCGGCTTTGCCGGAAACTGGCCCTGCCCCGGGAAAAATTCGACCCCGACCTGCTGGACGAACTCCTGGCCCAGCTGACCGAGCTGGAACGGGAACTGGGCGCCCTTCATCCCGGGCCGGCCGCTCTGGGGCTTGATCAAGACCCGGCGAACCAGACGGATTCTCCGGACACTCCGGATCAACCCGTCACCGCCGAAACCTACCGCCGCGTGCAGGAACTGGTGGCCCGGCACGAAGCCCTGTCCGCCCGGCTGGAACTGCTGCAGCGACAGGCGGTGGCGGCGGCCGCCGCCACCCGGGACACCCCGCCCCGCTGGGCCGCCGTCCTGTCCTGGCTGCTGGCAGCCGGCTGGCTGGGCGCCGGCATGACCCGCTGGCTCATGGGGATCCAGGACACCCTGACTTTCATCTGTCTGGTTCTGGGCTCCCCCACCCTGGCCGGGGCCGTGGCCCTGAGCCTGGTCGCGCGCGCGGGCGCACGCAAGCGCCACCGCCAGGAACAGGAAGCCGAGGAGCAGTTGCTGCGGCACGAACGGGAAACCGTGGCGGCCCAGCTGGCCGAACTGGGCCGGCAGCACGGTCTGGACCTGCGCAACCCCAGCCTGTTGCACGATCTGAAGAGCCTTGACCTGCGCCAGGAAGCCCAGCAACGCGCCCGGCAACAGCAAGCCGCCGCCGCCGATCTGGAACAGCGCCGGCGCTCCCTGCTGGAGCGCATCAACCGGCAGCTGGTGAATGCCGGAGAAGAACCCGCCGACGACGGCGCCCAGGCCCGCGCCAGGCGCAAGGTTCTGTCCCGACGCCTGGAAGAACTGGCCACCCTGGAGGCCCAGAACCGGGATCTAGGCCACGCCCTGCAGGGGGCCCGCGCCGAGCTGGAGCGCCTGGAAGAAAAGATCGGGGAAATGTTCCAGCGCCTGGGCCTGGATTCGGCCACCGATCCCGACGCACGGGTGGCCGAACTGGCGGCCATGCACCCCCGGCACGAGGCCGCCGCCGCCGCGGTGACCAACCTGAGCGCGGACATCCGGGCTCTGGACGATCTGCTGGAAAAATCAGCCGCCCAGGTGGACATGGACGCCGCCCGCGCCCTTTCCCCGGCGGACCTGCGGGAAAATGTGGACCGGGACTCCGAGGCGGCCAGGCTGGAATCCGAACTGAGCGATCGCCTGGCTGCCGTGCGCCAGGCCATCAAGCAGGCCATGGCCGGGGACACCCTGGAAACGGCCGGGGCCCGGGCCGACCAGCTCCTGACCGAGCTGCTGGATCGTCGCCAGGAATCCCGCCGCACCGCCGTGGGACGCCTGCTGCTTTCCCGTGTGGAACAGCTGAGCGAGAGCACCTCCCGGCCGCCGGTCCTGGCCCGGGCCGACGCCCTGCTGCAACAATTCACCGGAAACCGGTATTCCCTGCTGACGGCCTCTTCTCCCGGAGGGGCTGTGGACTTCCGGGCCCGGGACCTCATCTCCGGCAGCGTCCTGGAACCCGTCCAGCTTTCCGACGGCACCCGGGCCCAGTTGCTGCTGGCCGTGCGGCTGGGTTTCATCCTGACCATGGAGTCGTCCTGCCGGCCGCCCCTGGTGCTGGACGACGTGCTGAGCGCCAGCGACCCCGAACGTTTCATGGCCATCGCCGACGCCCTGGAGCACCTGGCCCTCGACCAGGACCGGCAGGTTCTGTTCCTGACTCCCCGGCCCGTGGACGCCGATGCCTGGCTGGCCCGTCCCACCCTGTCCGCACAGGGCGTTCAGGGCGTTCAGGGCGCTCAGGCCGGTGGGCCGCCGGAGCGCCCCCACCTCATCGACCTGGCCAGGGTTCGCGGCCTGGCGGGCGCCGCCCCGGCGGATCAGCTGGAGCCCTCCCCCGTGGCCCCCGTGCCGGTTCCCGGGGACTCATCCGCCGTGGAATACGGCGCCCTGCTGAACATCCCCCGCCTGGAGGCCTGGCAACCCCACACCGCCGCCCACCTCTTTTACCTGTTGCGTGACCGGCTGGATCTGCTGCACCGGCTGCTGACCCTGGGTTGCACCCACGTGGGGCCCTGGCTGGCCGGCCGTGACCAGTTGCTCGAGTCGGAGCTGGTCAGCAGCGCGGAAGCGGAGTTGCTGAACAGCCGCGTGGCTCTGTGGCGGGAAACCCTTGAGGCCTGGCGGGTGGGGCGCTGTCGCCCGGTCACCATGAACGACCTGGACAGCAGCGGGGCGGTGTCGGCCACCATGCGCGAGCGGGTGCAACCCGTGCTGGACGAGGTGCGTGGGGACGGCCGGGCCTTGCTGGAGGCCTTGCGCCAGAGCCGCGTCCGGGGCTTCCAGACCGCAAAAATAAACCAGCTCCAGGAACACCTGGAGCTGGTTCAACTCTTGCCTGCCGGCGATCCCCTGTCCGAGGATCAGCTCGTGCTGAGAGTGCTGGGCAACTGCCTGTCTACCATTTCCCTGGATCGGAACCGAGCCAGAGAGCTGGCGCTGCAGCTGGCCCGCGCCCTGGACCTGGGAATCTAGTCGTTGTTGCGGATCATGTCCGACAAGCTGACATGATCTTCCAGCCTCTCCAGCAAAATCTGACGCGTCAGCGAGCAAGCCTCGGAAATCTTGGCCGACCGCAAGCTGTAGTAGACGTTGATGCCGTCCTTGCGGGTGTTCACCACGCCGGCCTGCCGCAGCACGGCCAGATGTTGGGAAGTGTTGGCCTTGGGGATCTCGAGAATCTCCGCCAGACTGTTGACAGAAATTTCCTCACGCTCCTTCAAAATATCCAGAATTTCGAGGCGCTTGGGGTTCGAGAGGGTTTTGCAGAGTTCCGCTTGCATTTCGTAGAGTTTCTTTTCCATGGCGTCAACCTCTTAATTGTGTTTCCTGCAACCCGCTAGGGTTACCTGTGGAAAACCCCACAAAGTTGTTGAATTGATAACAGGATAATACCCCGACCTGCGAAAGTCAAAATCTATTTTATGCGGAGTTTAATAACTATTGGTAACAGATTTTAATAGCCTGGCAAGCAGGAATTACCCCGGCACCCCATGAAGGAACCTTTTCATTCCAATCCCTGGGGCATCTTGAAACGCACGTCTTCCTCCAGGGTGACCATGTCTTCGGCCGCCCAGCCCTCGGCGGCCAGCCGCTGGATCACGGCCTGCACCAGATGCTCGGGTGCCGACGCCCCGGCCGTCAATCCCAGGCATGAACGCTCGTTCAAGGAGGAGAGGTCCAGGTCCTCGGGGCCGTCGATGAGATGGGCGGGCACACCCAGGTTCAAGGCCACCTCGCATAGCCGCCGGCTGTTGCTGCTGGTGCGGCTGCCCACCACCAGCAGGTGATCGATGCCCGCGGCCACCAGGGCCTTCACGGCGTCCTGCCGGTTCTGGGTGGCATAGCAGATGTCGCTCTTGCGGGGTTCGATGAGGTTGGGAAAGCGCCCCCGCAGGGCCTGCACGATTTCCGCGGTCTCGTCCACGCTCAGGGTGGTCTGGGTGGCGTAGGCCACCGGCGCTTCGGTGGGAATGTCCAGCCCGGCCACGTCCTCCACACCGGTGACCAGCCGGATGCGCCCGGGCGCCTCGCCCATGGTGCCCAGCACCTCGTCGTGACCGGCGTGGCCGATGAGCACCATCTCGTGTCCGGCCTCCACGTTGCGCACCACTTCCTGATGCACCTTGGTCACCAGGGGGCAGGTGGCGTCGATGCTGCGCAGCCCCCGGCCGTTGGCCTCGGCCTGCACCGCCGGCGCGATGCCGTGGGCGCTGAAGACCACCGTGAACCCGTCGGGCACCTCGTCCAGATCGTCCACGAAGATGACCCCGCGGCGGGTGAAGTCCTCCACCACGGCCTTGTTGTGGACGATCTCCTTGCGCACGTACAGGGGAGCGCCCTCGCTCTCGAGCAGGCTGTCCACCACGGCGATGGCCCGCTCCACACCGGCGCAGAAGCCCCGGGGATTGACCACCAGCAATCGTTTTTGAAGGCCCATTTCCAATCCTTGGTCGATTTTTTGAAGGTCTTTGCCCGCAACACAATAACCGCGCCCAGGGGCATTGGCCAACCCCGGCCGCCCCCGCTCGGGGATGGGGACTTGCCTAATGGGACAAAATAAGTTCCAATGAAGAAGCATCACGCTTGACAGGGGGAAAAAAAACACTATCGTACGCACTGTCAAACATATTCAAATATTCGAAACTGTTGAGCGAAAACTCGACACGACGGAGAGGGAATCATGACAGTCACGCGAGTTCTGCACATCATCGCCGGCGCCTTCATCCTGGCCAGCCTGGCCCTTGCCCACTATGTCAGCCCCAAATGGCTGTGGTTCACGGCCTTCGTGGGAGCGAACCTGTTCCAGAGCGGCTTCACCAACTGGTGCCTGCTGGCCACCATCCTGAAGAAGGCCGGCCTCAAGGAGGCCTGAATCGGGATGTCCGGCTCGAGAATCGGATCCTGGACCATCGCATCAACATCCACTTTTTCTAGCTTGAGGAAAGGTTTCATGATGAAACAGCTTTCGCTTGGCGCCGCCCTTGTCCTGCTGGTGGCGGGACTCTGGTCCGTTCCGGCCGGCGCCCAGGATGAACCCGCGGCCCCTGCCTGGGAACGCCTGGGCAGCGTGCGCGGGGACACCCTTTTCGTGGAAAGGGACAAGGTCATCGCCGCGGCCCTGATCCGGAACGAGATGCTGGCGGCCAGCGGCGCCATGACCGACGCCGCCGCCGCCCAGGCCCTGGGGGCCTGGCGCGGCTTCCTGCCCCAGATCCAGCTGGGCGAGTTCTACATGCGCAGCGACGACGCCCTGTCCAGCTTCGGGTTCAAGCTGCAGAACCGCGGCGTCACGCCCCTGGACTTCGGCATCGCCCCCACCGGGTTCATCAGCGAGAACATCAACGAGCCGGGTGAGACGGATAACCACATCACCCGCATCCAGCTGATGCAGCCCATCTTCAACGGGGGCATGGGCTGGCACGGCAAGGGCGCCGCCGACGCCGCCAACCGCGCCGCGCGCTTCAAGCATCAGCGCGCCGAAGAGACCATCCGCTACAACGCCGTGCAGGCCTTCGAGGGCCTGCGCCTGGCCCAGGCCTACGAGCGGGTCATGCTGGCCGCCGTGGAGAGCGCCCGGGGTCACGTGCGCCAGGCCCAGAGCATGGTCAACAACGAGATGGCCACCGAGGCCGATCTGCTGCAGGCCAGGGTCTACCTGAGCACCCTGGAGCAGAAGCTCATCGAGGTGCGCAACATGATGGCCGTGGCCGGCGAGAACATCAAGCTGCTGACCGCCGTGGACACGCCCCTGCCCGTGGCCGCCGCCGCCGGGGCCACCGGCGCCATCGACACCCCCGAGACCACCGTCGACCCCCTGGTGGTCAAGCAGCGCGCCGACATCCAGGCCCGCCGCCAGGAAGCCGAGGCCGCCGGCAAGATGGTGGGCGTGGCCACCGGCGCGGTCCTGCCCCACGTGAACCTGAGCATCCAGAAGGACTGGTACGATCTGGAGAAGCTGTTCGGGACCAACGCCAGCAGCTGGACCCTGGGCGTGTACGCCACCATGGGCTTCGGCGTGGACAAGCTGGGCGACATCAAGAAGGCCAGGGCCGAGGCGCGCGCCGCCCGTCACATGGCCGACTTCGAGACCCGGCAGGCCCAGGTGCAGGCCACCCAGGCCTTGCTGCAGGTGCGGGCCGCCTCCCAGAAGGTGACAGTGGCCGAGACCGCCGTGAGCGCCGCCCGCGAGGGTTTGCGCATCGTCAAGAATCAGTACCGCGAGGGTCTGGCCAGCATGGTTGACCTGCTGGACACCCAGGCCGCCGCCACCATGGCCGAGGGCAACCTGGTCCAGGCCCGTCACGACCTGCTGGTTGGCCTGGCCAATCTGGAATTCTCGGGCGCCATCGCCCCCAACACGAGCACCGACACCGCCGCCGGCGGCCGTTAACCCACAGGAGGCAGCCTGAAATGGCTATCGCACGAATCAAGACGAACAAGGCCGCCCTGCTGGCGCCGGCCATCCTTCCCCTGCTGGCCCTGTTGTTGCTGGTGAACATGGCCGGCTGCGGCAGCAGCCCCGACACCCGCGAGGCCCAGTCCCGGCAGGTCAGCTGCACCACCATCAAGGCCGAGCTGCACAGCGTGCCCGAAGAGGTCACCGCCACCGGCAGTCTGCAGGCCGACAAGAGCATCATGGTCTCCACCCGCATGATGGGCTGGGTGCGCAAGATCCACGTGGTCCAGGGCCAGACCGTCAGCAAGGGAGATCCCCTCCTGAGCATCGACGACACCGACCTGCTGGCCAAGAAGGCCCAGGCCCAGGCGGGCATCGCCGAGGCCGAGGCCGTGCTGGCCAACGCCCAGAAGATGGTGGAACGCTTCGAGCGGCTGTACGCGGAGAAGTCCGTGTCCAAGGCCCAGCTGGACGACGTGACCACCGGCCGTGACCGCGCCGCCGCGGGCGTCAAGATGGCCAAGGCCGGTCTGCGCGAGGTGGACGTACACCTGAGCTACCTGAACATCACCGCTCCCAGCGACGGCATCGTGGCCCGCAAGATGATCGAGGAGGGCGACATGGCCAACCCCGGCATGCCCCTGCTGATCCTGGAGCAGGCCAACCTCATCAAGGCCGTGGCCCACCTGGGCGAGAAGGACGTGAATGCCGTCAAGGCCGGCCAGGAAGTGCAAGTGACGGTGAGCAGCCTGAAGAACGCCGTGTACAACGTGCCCCTGGACCGGGTCATTCCCACCGCCAACCCCGGCAGCCGCACATACGACATCGAGGCCACCCTGGACAACAGCGACGGCCGGCTGCGCAGCGGCATGTTCGCCCGCATGCGGGTACCCGTGGGCACGCGCCAGGCCGTGATGGTCCCGGCCAAGGCGGTCATCCGCCGGGGTCAGCTGACGGGCGTGTGGATCGTGGACGAGAACAGCACCGCCCACCTGCGCTGGGTGCGCCTGGGTCACGAGCGGGACGGCAAGGCCGAGATCATTAGCGGCCTGTCCGGCGACGAGACTTTGGTCCTTTCCTCCGAGATGCCCCTGGCCGAGGGCGACAAGGTGGTGAACTAGCATGGCGGAGAACAACACCACCCCCACCAGGGCCGAGGACGACGTGCCCCATTACGGCGGCGCCACCGGACTGGCCCAGGTCTTCATCAACTCGAAGATCACCCCGCTGCTCATCATCGCCACCCTGCTGCTGGGCCTGTTCGCCCTCAGCCTGACGCCGCGCGAAGAGGAGCCGCAGATCGTCGTGCCCATGATCGACGTGATGGTCATGCTGCCCGGGGCCAGCCCCGAGGAAGTGGAGAACATCATCACCCGGCCCATGGAGCAGAAGATCTGGGAGATCGAGGACGTGGAGTACGTCTACAGCTCCAGCTTTCCCAGCTTCGCCATGTGCACCGCCCGCTTCCTGGTGGGCACGGACATGGAGAAGGCCATCACCCGCCTGAACAACAAGATGTTCGGCAACGCCGACCTGTGGCCCCAGGGCATGATCACGCCGCCCCTGATCAAGGTGCGCAGCATCGACGACGTGCCCATGATGACGCTGACCCTGTGGAGCGAGAACTACGAGGGTTACGACCTGCGCCAGATCGCCGCCGAGCTGAAGAACGAGGTGGCCAGCATCACCGACGTGTCCGTGACCGAGCTCATGGGCGGCCGCCGCCGCAGCGTCAACGTGGAGCTGGACCCCCAGCGCATGGCCGCCTTCAACATCACCACCCTGAGCATCCTGCCCGCCCTGAAAATGCAGAACAAGAGCCTGCCCTCGGGCAGCTTCGCCCAGGGCAACAACCAGTTCACGGTGGAGACCGGCACCTTCCTGCGTTCGGCCGACGACGTGGCCAACCTGGTGGTGGGCAGCTTCATGGAGCGCCCCGTGCGCCTGATGGATGTGGCCACCGTCACCGACGGTCCGGCCGAGGTGGACAGCTACACCTTCATGGGCGTGGGCCCGGCCGGCAGCGAGAACGCCATCGCCGAGCAGTTCCCCGTGGGCAGCGAGTATCCCGCCGTGACCCTGAGCATCGCCAAGCGCATCGGCAGCGACGCCACCCGCGTGGCCAACCAGGTGCTGGGCAAGGTGGACGCGGTCAAGGGCACCCTCATTCCCGCCGACGTGAACGTGACGGTGACCCGCAACTACGGGGCCACCGCCCAGGACAAGGCCCAGAACCTGATCTCCAACCTGGGCCTGGCCATCTTCCTGGCCGTGGTGGTGGTCTTCCTGGCCATGGGCTGGCGCGGAGCCACCATCATCTTCCTGTCCATCCCCACCACCTTCAGCATGACGCTGTTCATCTACTACATCATGGGCTACACCCTGAATCGGGTGACGCTGTTCGCGCTGATCCTGGTGACGGGTATCGTCATCGACGCCACCATCATCGTGGTGGAGAACATGCACCGGCACTTCCAGATGAAGGGCAACCGCACCCTGAAGACCGCCCTGGGCGCCGTGCTGGAGGTGGGCAACCCCACCATCCTGGCCACCCTGACGGTCATCGCCAGCATGATGCCCATGGCCTTCGTGCGCGGGTTGATGGGGCCCTACATGGCGCCCATGCCCATCGGCGCCTCGCTGGCCATGGTGTTCAGCCTGCTGGTGGCGTTGACCATCAGCCCCTGGCTGGCCATCCGCCTGCTCAAGCCCAGGCAGCACTTCCGCGAGGATGTGGACGGCGAGGGTTCCTTGGGCGGGGCCGACGTGGACGGCTACAAGCTGCACGAGACGCCCATCTACAAGACCTACAACAAGCTGGTGCGGCCCCTGGTGGACAGTCCCGCCAAGGGTGTCATGGCCCTGCTGGTGGTGGCCGCGTTGACGGTGGCCTCCACCTTCCTGTTCGTCACCCGGACGGTGCAGGTCAAGATGCTGCCCTTCGACAACAAGAGCGAGTTCCAGGTCATCATCGACACCCCCGAGGGCACCACCCTGGAGAGCACCACCCAGCTGGCCCGCGAGATCGGTGACTACCTGGCCACCCAGCCCGAGGTGACGGATTACCAGATCTACAGCGGCACCGCCGCCCCGGTGAACTTCAGCGGCCTGGTGCGCCACTACATGATGCGCCAGGGACCCAACGTGGCCGACATCCAGGTGAACCTGGTGGGCAAGGACATGCGCCAGGACCAGAGCCACGCCCTGGCCAAGCGCGTGCGCGGGCCCATCGTCAAGCTGGCGGAGCAGTTCGGCGCCTCGGTGAAGGTGGTGGAGGTTCCGCCCGGGCCCCCGGTGCTGTCCACCATGGTGGCCGAGGTGTACGGTCCCACTTTCGAGGGCCGCAAGGAAGTGGCCGCCAAGATCAAGAAGATCTTCGAGGACACCCCCGGCGTGGTGGACGTGGACTGGTTCGTCGAGGACGACCAGGTGCGTTACGACTTCGAGGTGGACAGCAACCGCGCCGCCGTGCGCGGGGTCAGCACCCAGCAGGTGGCCATGACCCTGGGCGTGGCCCTGAACGGTCACGACGGCGGGCTGCTGCACGTGGAGAACACGGCCGAGCCCGTGCCCATCAACGTGCGCCTGCCCATCGCCGACCGCAGCAGTCCCGAGGCCCTGGAAGACCTGTACGTCTACAGCCGGGCCGGCGCCCTGGTGCCCCTGTCCGACGTGGTGAAGGTGGAAGAGAAGGTGAACCACAAGAGCCGCCACCGCCGCAACCTGAAGTCGGTCATCTACGTGACCGCCGACGTGGCGGGCGAGCTGGAGTCGCCGGTGTACGCCATCCTGGACATGAAGAAGAAGATCCAGGAGCTGGAGATGCCCGACGGCACCGAGATCCAGCAGTTGTCCACCACCCAGCCTCTGACCGAAGAAGGCTACGCCATGAAGTGGGACGGCGAGTGGCACATCACCTACGAGGTGTTCCGCGACCTGGGCATCAGCTTCGCCGTGGTGCTGGTCATCATCTATCTGCTCATCGTTGGCATGTTCCAGAACTTCACCGTGCCCCTGCTGATGATGATTCCCATTCCCCTGACCCTGGTAGGCATCATTCCCGGCCACCTGCTGTTCGGGGCCTTCTTCACGGCCACCAGCATGATCGGGGTGATCGCCCTGGCGGGAATCATGGTGCGCAACAGCGTGCTCTTGATCGATTTCATCGAGGCCAGATTGAAGGACGGTCTGAACCTGAAGGACGCGGTCATCGAGGCCGGCGCGGTGCGCTTCCTGCCCATCGCCCTGACGGCCGGGACCGTGGTCACCGGGTCCTTCGTCATGGTCTTCGACCCCATCTTCCAGGGGCTGGCCATCAGCCTCATGATGGGCTCCCTGCTATCGACGGTGCTGACGGTGGTGGTCATTCCACTGGCCTACTACCTGTACAAGAAGTAGTGACGACGGGCGGGGCCGGCAGGTCCCGCCCCCGTTCATTCCAGCTGTTGAAAATGAAGTTCAGCAATCGTGATGAATCATCGCACCTCGCCTCTCACGGGTTGCCCTCGCCAGGAGGGGCAAATGTTCGAACACGGAACAAGGATTTCTTTAAACAGCAAACGATAAACGTATTATCACGATTTTGTGATTGTATTTTTCGATTATAGCTCAATTCTGCGTTTTATATGTAAAAACTTTTCACGGGAATCTTGATGGGCCTATAATTTTTCGTTGTTGCCGGGCCATCTTTAACTTATTATTGAGATATGAGGGCACGATAAATAAGGTGCCTCCAACAACTCGCGGCTTGTCGGTATCTCCCTCCAATCCCCCACCGGCATGCCGTTGGACCGGCCACGTTATACGTTGGCCGGTCCTTTTTTTTGCCCTTGGCGTGCATGAAGAAGCTGTTGCGGTTGGCCCAAAGCCCGGAGGGACGGGCGTGGCGCAACATCCAGGGCCTGGGGTCCAGGGGAGGCAAAATTGAAGCCGTCCTTATTCCCGCCGGGAACGCAGGTCGAAATAGTAGGATCTGCGAGGCCTCAACGACGGCGGCCGCGGGAGCGAAAGGGCTGGCTGGCCTGGGCCGACTGGTAGCGAGCCAGGTCGGCGGCGTAGGTGGAGTTGTCCGGATCGGCCGCGCAGGCCTTCTTCATCCAGCGCACGGCCCGGCCGTTGGCCTGGCGGGCGTGGTAGCAACGGGCCACCTGGGCCATCAGGTGGGGCGCATCGTCTCCCATGACCACCGCCCGGATGGCATAACGGGTGGCCTGTTCCAGTTCGATGCCGCTGGCCGTGGCCGTCCGGGCGTAGGCCGTCAGGGCCAGCACGTCCGTGTCGTCGAAGGCGATGAGGCGGCCGTAGGTGTCCAGCATGCCCGCCGTGTCGGCCAGGGCGCCCTGGTAAGCCGCCACCGCCATCAGGGCTTCGCGGCACCCGGCCTCGTCCTCGCCGTAGGCCGCCGCCGCCCGGCGGGTGATGTCCCTGGCCCGTCCAGCGTTGCCCGCTCTCATTTCCAGGGCGGCCAGGCCCAGCATGCCGTCCACCACCACCCTCTTGTCCGCCCGGTAACGCAGGCTCATGAGGCGCCGGTACAGCACCCCGGCTTCCTCGGTGTCGCCCCGCTCGGCGTGACGACGCGCCAGGTCGAAAAGCAGGCCGGGCTCTTCGGGCGACCGCGCCACCATCTGCTGCAGATGCTGGAAGGTGTTCCCATCGCGACGCATGGTGCGCACCAGTTCCAGGAACTCCTGGGCCGAGACCGCTCCCGTGAAACGATCCACTTCCTGACCGGAAGAATCGCACCACACCAGGGTGGGCAGCAGGGTGATGTTGAAGCTCTCACGGATATCGGCATTCTCGGGCAGGTCGATGTCGATCTTGAGGGTCAGGACATCGGACAGCTCGGCGATGACCTCGGGCTCGTTGAAAACGAACCCGTCCAGCAGCTTGCAGGGACCGCACCAGGGGGCCCAGAAATCCAGCAACATGGGCTGGCCGGCGTCGGTGGCCGCGGCCACCGCCCGGGACCAGTCCAGGTTCTTGCGCCAGGGCACATGGGCCGGCTTGCCGGGGTGCTCCGGATGCTCCGGATCGGCCGCCAGGGCACCGCCGCCCAGACCCAGGTTCAGAACCCCCACCAGAAACATTCCCATCAGAAAGCGCCGCAAGAGATCTCCTACCGGAAGGCCGCGTGGCCGGTGATCTCGGCCCCCACGATCAGGGTGTGGATGTCATGAGTACCCTCGTAGGTGTAGACCGACTCCAGGTTGGCCATGTGCCGCCCGGGCGAGAACTCATCCGTGACCCCCGCGGCCCCCAGCACATCCCGCGCCGTGCGCGCGCAATCCAGGGCCATGGCCACGTTGTTGCGCTTGGCCAGGCTGACCAGGGGCACCTCGTTGCGGCCGCCGTCCTTCAGCCGACCCAGCTGATGGACCAGCCCCTGGGCCTTGGTGATCTCGCTGAGCATGTGCACCAGCTTCTGCTGCACCAGCTGGAACCCGGCCAGGGGCTTGTCGAACTGGTGACGTTCCTGGGCGTACTTCAGGGCCGTGTGGTAGCAATCCTTGGCCGCGCCCACCGCTCCCCAGGCGATGCCGTAGCGCGCCTCGTTCAAACAGCTCAGCGGCGCCCGCAGGCCACGGGCCCCGGGCAGGCGACTGCTCTCGGGCAGGCGCACCTCGTCGAAGACCAGCTCGCCGGTGTCGCTGGCCCGCAGGCTGTACTTGCCGTGAATGGGGTTGGCGCTGAAGCCGGGCGTGCCTTTCTCCACCAGGAAGCCCACCACCCCCTCGTCACAGCGGGCCCACACCACGGCCACGTCGGCCAGGGTGGCGTTGGTGATCCACAGCTTGCTGCCGTTCAGCACCCAGCCGTCACCGTCGCGCACGGCCCGGGTCTCCATGCCGCCGGGATCGCTGCCGTGGTTGGCCTCGGTCAGACCGAAGCAGCCGATCTTGCGGCCGGCCGCCAGCTCCGGCAGCCACTTCTGCTTCTGCTCGTCGCTGCCGTAGGCCGAGATGGGCCACATCACCAGGCTGCCCTGCACCGAAGCGAAGCTGCGCAGGCCGCTGTCCCCGCGCTCCAGTTCCTCGCAGATGAGGCCGTAGATGGTGTAGCTCAGGCCCGAGCATCCGGGCCCCTTCACCGCCGGACCCAGCAGGCCCATGGCCCCCAGCTCGGGAATGATGTCCAGGGGGAAGGTGCCGGCCGCGAAATGCTCGCGCACCACGGGCATGAACTTCGACTCCACGAAGCTGCGCACGGTGTCGCGCACGCTGCGTTCCTCGTCGCTGAGGGTGCTGTCGAAGTGATAGAAATCGACGCCGGGGTAGTTGGCCATGAGCTGGGATCTCCGGTTCGGGGTTGGGGTCAGGCAGCGGCGTGTCCGCAGGCCAAAGGATAAGGGGGATGCCCGGGGCAGGCAACAGCCACTGCGGGCTGGCTTCAATCCCGCCGGTGCAGCCGGTCCAGGGCCCCCGCGGCCACCCCCATGATGGCCTTGCCCAGCCCGCCCAGGCGCGGCTTCTCGCCCCGGGCCGACCAGTCCCAGGTGGCGGCCAGGGCCGGGTCCCGCACCCGGTCCTTGAAGCCCGCCACCAGCGCGCTGTCCCGGGCGGTGATCAACAGCTCGGGCTGCAGCTCGCCGCTCAGGAAATCGAAGTTGGCCGACCCCAGCACCAGCTCGTCCTCGTCCACCAGCAGGGCCTTGATGTGGGTCATGTTGTCGGGCCACAGGCGCAGCTGCAGATCCTGCTCGGCGCAGGCCGCCATGATGCTCCACTTCATGCCCAGGCGGTTGATGTGCTCGCTGGTGACGATGGTCACCTGCACCCCGCGCCGGCGGGCCTGGCCCAGCATCCGGAACAGGGGCTCGGTGATGTAAGGGCACTCCACGTAGATGCTGCGGCGGGCGCCATCGATGGCGGCGGCCATGGTGCGCAGCATGGCGTCGTTGCCCGCGCCGGGCCCCACATCCAGGGTGATGTTGTCGCTGATGGTGTGGGACTCCACCGAGCGCCCCAGCCAGGTCAGGGCGAAATCCCCGGCCAGGGCCTGGGCCAGGCCGGGGTTCTCCAGGCGCACCATCAGGTCCCGCCACACGAAGTTGTGGTCGCTGAAGTTGATGCCTCCCACGTAGGCCACATCGTCCAGCACGCACATCTTCTTGTGATCCCGGGCCTGCAGGTTGTCGCGGCCCCGGCCATAGGGGCGGCCGAAGATGACCTGGACGCCGTCGTCCCGCAACTCCTGCACCATGGCCAGCATGCGGGCCTTCTCCCGATACAGGCCGAAGTCCAGCAGGCGCACCGGCGAGCCCACCAGCTTGTCGCTCTGCACGAAGGACGAGTAGCTGTCGATGATGAGCCTGCGCTCGGCGGCGGGGCAGGCCAGCAGGGCGTCGGTCAGGGCGCGGCCGGCCAGGTCGCCCTCGAAGCTGAGGGTCTGGACCAGGGCCCGCCGGCGGGCGGTGGCCAGATCGGCGCGCAGGGCGGCCATGAACTCGGCCCCGCCCAGGCAGATGGTGGGGGCGCCGTCGCCGGGCACCGGAGAAACGGTGGAGCTCAGCAGGGGGGCCAGCTCGGCCCCGTGGTCGCGCCCGGCGATCCACTCGCGAAGCTGGCCGAAGATGGGGATGGCCAGCAGGATGGCCAGGAGCCAGAGCATGCGTTTCTTTCTGCGGGTGATGGGAGCATCCTTCCCTGTTCAAGGCATCGGGTACGGGATCACAGTGCGGCCTTTCAACGAGCAGGCCAAGAAAAAATTCCCCACCCCTTGCCCCGAAAGGGTATCATGGAGCGACGGGTTGCCTGGGGCCGGAATTCTCCGTTCCATTATCCAGGTCCCGTTGCCTGTTGAAGGGCCGGCCCTGGTGCGTGGGCAGGCCGCCATGGGACGCCCCCATGAGATGCCGCAGGGTGGAGCGGCCGGCAGGGACATTTCCGCAGGGGCATGATCGCGTCGGATAAGAGGGGATCGACCATGTTGAACCGTATCCTGCCCCTGGGGGTCGCCCTGGCCCTGGTGCTGGCCACCCTGCTTTGCTCCCTTCCCGCCCGGGCAAGGGTCCTTCCCGTTTCCAGCGACAAGGAACTGGGCATCGCCGTGGAAGTGGCCGAGGCCGAGGACTTCATCATCATCCAGCCGGGCCACTACACCTGGCCCCATGATCACCTGCTGCGGGCCGGGGCCCTGCTGAGCGGGGCCACCGGCAACCCGGAGGACGTGATCATTTCCCTGGGTGTATTGAATTCCCGCCTGACCGATCCCCCCGCCATCGGCGATTCGGGCAAGGTCTGGTTCAAGGATCTGACCTTGACCCAGTACCACAGTTCTGGCGCCATGATCCTCACTCACTGTTTCCTGCTGCTGGAGAACTGCCGCTTCACGCAGAACGTGGCCGAGTCGGTGGCCCAGTCCGCGGGCCCCCTGGAAATCCGCAACTGCCGCTTTCAGGACAACCTGACCGACTGCCTTCTTTCCGGCCAGGACGACATGCTCATCAGGGACTCCCTCTTCACGAAAAACACCAATCCGGTTCTGGTGGAAATGCTGGCCGGCCGCCTGACCATGACCGATTGCGCCCTGACCGGAAACACCGGCGATCTGCTGCAGCTCAATGGCGCCGGGGGACTTTGCGAGGATTGCGTGATCACCGGCAACAGCGGAGAGGTGGGCATTCACGTGCCCATCAGCCTGCCCTATGCGCAACTGGACATGAACCGCTGCACCATCCGCGAAAACGATTTCCAGCAGGGCGCTCTGGCCCTGGAGATCTGCGCCGGCACCTTCGACCGCTGCGAGATCCTGGACAACCAGGCCCTGGACGGGCAATGCCTGCTGGCCCCCGAGCTGACCTTCCGCTGCTGCACCCTGGACCTGGACGCCTGGTCCCTGGCCAACGGCGAGCCGGTCATCGACAACGAGGATTGCGAGACGGCGGACGAGGCGTTATCCCTGGATGGCGTGAAGGCCATGTTCCGGTGATCGGGCGGCCTTGGCGGGAACCGAATCCGGGGTTGCGCGTTCAGCTCTGACCCCTGCCCCGATAATCCGATCCCGTGAAAGGCCACGGCATGCCTCGACGAAGCGGCTCACTTCTCTGTGTCTTCCTGTTCCTGTGGTCGGCCCTGGCCCCGCGGCCCGGCGCTGCCCAGACCCCGCCACCCGGCGATGGCGACAGATCTTCCCGCTGGCCCGGGGTGGACTGGAGCTACTTCACCACCACCGAGTCGCTGGTGGTGCTGGGGGCCGCCGCCGTCACCGCCGGCTGGACCTGGGAAGAATCGGACGAGAACTTCCCGGCCCTGCAGCGCAGCCTGGACGGCAACTTCCTGGACGGACCGGCCGACGTGGGCAACGTGTACGGCGATGGACTGGTCATCGGGGGGCTGAGTGTGGGACTGTATGGTCTGGGCAGTCTGACCGGAAGCGACCGGACCCGCCACGCCGGGGTGGATGTGGGGCGCGCCTTCGTGTATTCATCTCTGGTGACCGGTGGCATCAAGTACGCGGTGAACCGCAAGCGGCCCTCGGGCGGCCCCCTGTCCTTTCCCTCGGGACACACCACCGCCGCCTGGAGCACCGTGCCCGTGGCCTGGCACTACACCGGCTGGAAGGGCGGCGCGCCCCTGACCTTCCTGGCCGCCATGACGGCGGTGGGCCGCATGGAGGAGAACCGCCACTACCTGTCCGACGTCCTCGCCGGGGCCGCCATCGGCTACGTGGTGGGGCGGGCGGTGGTGCGGCACCGGGGCAAGCAGGACGGGCGGCTGGGCCTGGTGGCCACCCCGGGCGGAGCGGCCCTGAGCTGGAAATTCTGAAATGGGAGCCATGAAGAACCAACCGCAGATGGCGGGCTGGCTGGGCCTGGTCCTGTTGACCCTGGGCGCGGCCGGGGGTTCCGCCGCCTCCTCTTTTTCCGCCGAAGCAGGGGATCCTCCCCCGGCCAGCGTCGCGGGCCGGCGCCCGGTGGCGGGCATCCAGCCGGGCAGCTTCACCTCCCGCCATTCCCTGCTGGTGCTGGGCGGCGCCACCCTGGCCACCTACTGGGCCTGGGACGAGGCCGACGACCAGTTCTCCTCCATCCAGGAAAGCATCGACGGCAGCTTCATCGACCCGGCGGCCGACCTGGGCAACGCCTACGGCAACAGCCTGTTCGTGGGAGGCAGCAGCGCCGCCCTGTTCGGCATCGGGGCCCTGACCGGCCACCAGGAATTGCGCGACGCCGGGGCCGACTTCGGCCGCAGCTTCGTCTACAGCGCCCTGCTTTCCGGCCTCATCAAGCACGCCGTGGACCGGCCGCGCCCCTCCACCGGGTCGCTGTCCTTTCCCTCGGGCCACACCACCGCCGCCTGGAGCACCGTGCCCGTGGCCTGGCACTACACCGGCTGGAAGGGCGGCCTGCCCGTGACCTTCATGGCCACCATGACCGCCCTGGGCCGCATGGAAGAAGACCGGCATTACCTTTCCGACGTTATCGCCGGCGGCACCATCGGCTACCTGGTGGGCCGGGCCGTGGTGGCCAGCCGCAAGGAGTATGAGGGAGGGCCCCGCATCGGCGCGGGGCCGGGTGGGGTGACGGTGAGCTGGCGGTTCTGACGGAAAGTTGGGATCATTTCCGCCGGCGGAAAATCATGACCTGACCCGAACAGAGGCTGCAGTATGAACCCGAATCGTTTCTTCGCCGAGGCCATGGGCACCTTCACCTTGGTTCTGATGGGCTGAGGCGCCATCGTCGTCAACGACGTTCAAGGCGGCGTCATCGGCCACGTGGGTATCAGTCTGGCCTTCGGTCTGTTGGTGATGGCCATGATCTACGCCCTGGGGAACGTCTCGGGAGCCCACCTGAACCCCGCCGTGACCCTGGGCTTCGTGGCGGCCGGCCGCCTGCCGGCCCGGCAATTCCCCCTGTACATGGGAGGCCAGGTTGTGGGCGCCGTGCTGGCCTTTCCCACCTGCCGCCTGACCCAGGGCAGCGATTGCTGCGTGCCAGTTCAGGACCTGGAAGGGATGGGGCGGGGCCGATAAAAACCGGACAACAATGTCCAGAGCGTCCCGCCGACGGGACGCCCCCCCCCGGTCATGGCCTGCCGCCTCACCTCAGCAGCAGCACCTTGGTCGAGCTGACCCCTTCATCGCCGACCAGGCGCGCCACGTACTCTCCCGAGGGCAAGGCCCGTCCCTGCACATCGCGCCCCTCCCATGTGACCAGGTGCGTCCCCGCAGGCACATCCTCATCCAGCAACCGGGCCACCAGGCGCCCCCGCACATCGAAAACGACCAGGTTCACGTGCTGGGCCCTGGCCACCGTCAAGGACAGGGTGGTGCGGGGATTGAACGGATTGGGGTAGGACCGCAGGGTCTGGCCCGACACCGCGGGGGGATTGTCCTCGGGGCCGATCTGCACCGACAGCGGGGTCACGCATTGCCGGGGAGTGATGAAGAACCCGTCTCCTCCGGCGGCCACCACCTGGTCTCCGCACAGGGCCACCGTCCGGCACTGTTCATCGGCGTGCTGAACGCTCCCCACACCTTCCAGGAACCCCGGGCCGCCCAGCCGGGACACCGAAAGCCCGCCGGAAGACCAGGCCGCTCCGTAGGCCAGCCCGTCGGCCAGTTCCAGATCCATCGCCGGGTAATATACCCAGCCCAGGTTCTGCAGCCCTGCGGCCGTGACCTCGATGACGAACACCGAACTGCCGGTGTAGCGGTACAGTCTGCCGTCATGGGCCTCAAGGCCCACCCCCCATTCGGACCAGCCATCCCAGTCGGTCAGCAGCGCCCCCGCCACCGGGGCCGCCGGGTCGCTCACATCGAAGGCCTGGATGCGCTGGGTCGAGGCCACGTACACCTGGGTTCCCAGGGCCGCGATGGCCCAGCCGCTGCCGATATCCGTGTCGGTGGAGCTCAGCACCGTCGGCAGCCCCGGGCCCGAGGCGTCCAGGATTTTCAGCACGCCGAAGCTGTCCACGCAGCACACCAGCCCGCCGACCCGCACCATGGAGCGGATCCAGCGAGCCCCTTCGACCAACCCCAGATACTGCGGCGTTTCGGGGTCGGCGTAATCGAAGACCTGCACCCCGCCCTGGTCGCTGCAGAACAGCGCCAGCGAGCCACAGGTCACCATGTCGGACAACGGTTCGTTTACCCCAATCTCGGACACCATGCGCGCCTCTTCGGGCCGGGAGCAATCCAGGGCGTGGACGGAGCCGCCCGCGTGCAGCAGGCAGAGCCCGCCGTCGTCGAAGCCTTCCGCCTGGTCGATGGTGCCCTCGAAATCATACCAGTGGTGCCCCTGGAAGGTGGTCAGGCTCTGCAGGTCCACCACCTCCAGCCAGTCCTGGGTGCCCGCCAGGAAGGCCACCCCCCGACCGGCCCGGACCCTGGAGTAATATCCGGCCCCCAGCAGGCGGCCCAGCTCGCGTGGTTCGCCGGTATCGCTCACATCCAGGGTGAAGAAGTGGTGGTAATCGTCGGCCAGCAGGATGGTCTGGTCCACCATATCCAGGGAATAGCCATCACCGAACAGCCCCGACTCCCAGGTGGACAGGACCCGGGGAGAGGCCGGATCGCTCAGGTCGGCCACCACCAGCTGGGGCGGCTCGGCGGCGAAGTAGGCGATGGAATCCCGGACCACCATTTCATGGAACAGGTACATGGGATCGGTGGGCTCCCAGCGGCCCAGCAGCAGGGGCGCGTCGGGGTCGGCCAGGTCGTACACCTCCACCTCGTGGTCCAGGGCGTACAGGCGCGCACCCTCGATGGCCTGCAGGAAGGAAGCCACCCCCTCCAGGGTGTTGACCAGCACCGGATGGCCCGGGTCGGAAATGTCGAAAACATCAAGGACCTCAGCCTGGGCCTCGTGGTCGGTGCGGGTCACGTAGGCCCGGTCCTGGTAGGCCTTCACGCTGTAGGGCTGGCCCACCAGGGGCACCAGCGCCAGCCGCACGGGCAACGCCGGGTCCGTGTAGTCGAAGATGGCCAGACCGGCCTCGCCCACCGCCAGCACCAGGCCGTCATCCCGGCAATCCATGCCCGCCACCAGTGCATCGTGGGCGGCATATTCCGGGCGCAGCACCGGGTTGGCCGCATCCGACACATCCACCAGGTGGACCCCTTCGTACAGATTGAGAAGGTACAGCCGGTCCCCCACCACCTGGGCATCATGGATGTGGAAGCTGAAGTTGAGGTCGAAGGAAGTTTCCCGCAACTCGTGCATGAAGTCCTGGTAGTCCCGGCAATCCTGGGCCGGGGTCTGGGTCAGGGCCGCGCCGCCCACGGTCAGGATCAAAAAGGTGGCGATGATACCGAAGTGCCGCATGGCATTCCCTCCATCAAACGTTAGCCTCAATCAAATCCCCCGAACCCGTTTGCCAGCAAATGCAGGGCGGCGATCATGAGGGCCACCGACCCGATCACAACCACGGTCAGGATCTTGCCGCCGCTGGACGTCCCCTCGATCTCGATGTGGGCGTTACCCCCCGCCCCCAGGCGCCGCCCAAAAATGGACCACGGCATCCTCATTGTCCCGCCGGCGGGACGTTTGGTATAAAGGTCTCCATTTAAATCGTCTGACCAGCCCCACCCTAGCAGCCCGGCTCCCCAGGCCACCAGGAAAAAGGCACCATGGCCGGGGAGTCATACCCCCCAACCCGAAGTTGTCCCGGCCGTCCCCTTGTTTTACCATGCCCCTGAACAACCACCCTATTCTGGAGCGACATGGAAATCGACCTCAAGTGGCCTGACGAATGGCAGGACGCCGCCCGCCGCGGGGCTTGTCTGCACTGCGGCAACAGCCTGGGCAACTTCTGGAACACCGCCGACGGCCCCTTCTGCTGCCGGGGCTGCAAGGCCGTGTACGAGATGATCCACCAGGAGAACCTGGACCGATATTACGACCTGAAGCCCGACACCCACGCCCCCGCCGCCACCCTGCGCCCCGACAGCTTCGGCTGGCTGGACCGGTTGCTCGAAGAGAACCCGCCCGCCGCCGACGGCGTCGTGCATCTGGAGCTGGACATCCAGGGCGTGCACTGCGCCGCGTGCGTGTGGCTCATCGGCGAGCTGTTCCGGCGCTGCGAGGCCGGCATCAGCCTGCGCATCAACCCCACCGTGGGCAAGGTGGACCTGAGCTGGAACACCACCCGGGGCGAGCTGAAGGAGTTCCTGGCCGAGATCGAGAAGTTCGGCTACCGCCTGGGCCCCAGCCGCAAGGGGCCGCGCAAGCAGTCGCGCGCCCTGCTCATGCGCATGGCCATCAGCATCAGCATGGCCATGAACGTCATGATGTTCAGCCTCAGCTATTACTTCGGCCTGGACGCCGAAACCGGGGCCCTGTACCGGTTCTTCGGCTGGCTGAGCCTGGCCCTGGCCACCATCAGCCTCATCGCCGGCGGGGGCGTGTTCTTCAAGGGCGCCCTGGCCGGCCTGCGCCAGCGGGTGGCCCACCTGGACCTGCCCATCAGCCTGGGCATGGTGCTGGCCTACAGCGGCTCGGTGTACGGCTTCCTGACCGGCGGGCCCGAACACGCCTACTTCGACAGCCTGACCATCTTCATCGCCCTCATGCTGGTGGGACGCTGGGCCCAGGAGCACATCCTGGAGCGCAACCGCAACGCCCTGCTGGATTCCTCGGGGGCCGAGAACCTGACGGTCAAGCGACTGGTGGACGGAGTGCTCAGCGCCGTGCCCGCCACCGACATCGTCCAGAACGACGAGCTTTGGATCGCGCCGGGTGATCTGCTGCCGGTGCAGGGCATCCTCATGCGGCAATCCACCCAGGTTGCCCTGGACTGGATCACCGGCGAATCGGACCAGGTGGGATTCCAGCCCGGCGAGACCATCCCCGCCGGGGCCTTCAACGCCACCACCCAGGGCTTCTCGGTCACCGCCTGCGAGGATTTCGAGGACAGCCGCCTGCAGGATCTGCTGCGCAGCAGCACCCTCAGCGACGACGACTTCAAGCCCCGCTGGTGGCACAACATCAGCACCTGGTACGTGACCCTGGTGCTGCTGGCGGCCGGCCTGGGCTTCGGCCTGTGGGTGGGCAAGGATCCCACCGTGGCCCTGAAGGTGACCATCAGCATCCTGGTGGTGACCTGCCCCTGCGCCATCGGCCTGGCCACCCCCCTGGCCGAGGAGCTGGTGCACCACGCCCTGCGCCGCAGCGGCGTGTTCCTGCGCAAGCCCAGCTATCTGGAAAAGGCCCTGGATGTGCGCCAGATCCTGCTGGACAAGACGGGCACCCTGACCATGGGCGCCCTGCGGCTGGATGCCGAATCCCGGCAGGCCCTGGACGCCCTGGACCCGCGGGACCGGGCCGTGCTGCACCACATGACCGGGCGCAGCAACCACCCCGTCAGCCGGGCCATGTGGGCCTACCTGGAGGGCCAGGCCCGGGGCGAGGCCGATCTGTCCCCCCAGGCCATGGAGGATCTGAAGGAAATCCCCGGCCAGGGCCTGGAACTGGCTGTGGGGGATGAAAAATGGAGACTGGGGAACTCCGAATTTGCTTTTTCAGAACCAGAGGCCCATTTTTCCTCAAAAGAGGGGACCTTTTTTGTCCGCAACCAGACTGATTCCTGGGACTTACTGGCCCGCGTCACCACCAGCGAGGATTTCAAGGTGGACGCGGCCGGCGAGGTCAAGACATTGCGGGACATGGGCTTCAAGGTATTCCTGCTGAGCGGCGACGCCCAGGCCAAGGTGGATGTGGCCGCCGCCGCTCTGGGCTTGCCCGCCGACCACAGCCTGGGCGATCTGAGTCCCGAGGCCAAGGCCCGGCGCGTCAAGGAGCTGGACCAGCGCGACACCCTGATGGTGGGCGACGGCCTGAACGACAGCCCCAGCTTCGAGGCGGCCCTGTGCGCGGCCACCCCCGCGGTGGACCGGCCGGTGCTGCCCGGCAAGGCGGATTTCTACTTCCTGGGTGACGGCATCGGCGCCATCAGGCGCTCCCTGCAGGCCGCCCGGCACCTGCGCAAGGTGGTGAGGGACAATCTGGCCCTGGCCATCCTGTACAACGTGGGCGCCGTGGCCCTGTGCCTGACCGGGCACGTCACCCCGGTGGTCGCCGCCATCCTGATGCCCATAAGTTCCGTATCGGTGGTCAGTTTGACCGCCCTCAGGTTGTCAGCCGGGAGGTTGTCATGGACGTCATCATAGCCCTGGTTTTCATCAGTCTGACCCTGGTGGCCGGGGGCCTCGTGTTCTTTTTCACCCGTCTGTTCGACGGGGACTTCGAGCACGGTGAGCGCCTATCCCTGTTGCCCCTCGAGGACGACACGGGAGAAAATCTCAATAAGGATGATGACAAACCGGATAAAATCGGTTCTAATGATGCGGGGCCAAGTGCCGAAAAATCCTCGGATTAGCCGTCAGGCGTGTCTGTTCGAGGGTTTTTTACGGCATTTTAGCCCTCTCTTTTGCCCGGATCATTCATGAAGTCGCGGGGCGAGGGACCGGACCATCCGGCCGTCGTCGCGATCTTTTTACGAATGGTCCAGGTCCGGTAGGAAAGAGCGATCCAGGTAAGGAGGAAGGTGCTTTCCATGGAAGCCACGAACACTGAAATGAAAACGATCGTCTATGACGACAGCATCGTACGCGCTTTCAGCGTCATCACCATCGTGTGGGGCGTTGTGGCGTTCCTGGTCGGCGTACTGGTGGCCGCCCAGCTGTCGTTCTGGCAGGCCAACTTCGGCCTGGAATGGCTGAGCTTCGGGCGACTTCGCCAGTTGCACACCAACGCCGCCATCTTCGCGTTCGTCGGCAACGGCATGTTCGCGGGCATCTACTACTCCACCCAGCGCCTCCTGAAGACCCGCATGGCCAACGACATGCTGAGCTGGGCCAACTTCTGGGGCTGGCAGCTGGTCATCGTGGCCGCCGCCGTCACCTACCCTCTGGGTCTGACCCAGAGCAAGGAGTACGCCGAGCTCATCTGGCCCATCGACCTCATGGTGGTGGTGGTCTGGGTGATTTTCGCGGTGAACTTCTTCTGGACCCTGGCCATCAGGAACGAGAAGAACCTGTACGTGGCCATCTGGTTCTACATCTCGACCATCGTGACCATCGCGGTGCTGTACATCGTGAACAACCTGGCCCTGCCCACCAGTCTGACCCACAGCTACCCCATTTACGGCGGAGTTCAGGACGCCCTGGTGCAGTGGTGGTACGGGCATAACGCGGTGGCCTTCTTCCTGACCACACCGCCCCTGGGCCTCATGTACTACTTCATGATCAAGGCCGCCCAGCGCCCGGTTTATTCCTACCGTCTGTCCGTGGTGCACTTCTGGTCGCTGATCTTCATCTACATCTGGGCCGGCCCCCACCACCTGCTTTACACGGCCCTGCCCGACTGGGCCCAGACCCTGGGCATGATCTTCTCGGTCATGCTGTGGGCCCCCAGCTGGGGCGGCATGCTCAACGGCCTGCTGACCCTGCGCGGCGCCTGGGACAAGCTGCGCACCGATCCCATCATCAAGTTCTTCGTGGTGGCCGTGACCTTCTACGGCATGAGCACCTTCGAGGGACCCCTGCTGAGCATCAAGAGCGTCAGCGCCCTGGGCCACTACACCGACTGGATCATCGGCCACGTCCACGGCGGCGCCCTGGGCTGGAACGGCTTCATGACCTTCGGTATCCTGTACTGGATGTGGCCGCGCCTGTACGGCACCAAGCTGCACAGCGTCAAGCTGGCCGAGACCCACTTCTGGATCGCCACCATCGGCATCCTCATGTACATCGTGTCCATGTGGGTCAGCGGCGTCAGCCAGGGACTGTTCTGGCGCGCCCTGGACGCCGAGGGCTACCTCAAGTACCCCGACTTCATCGAGGGCCTGACCAACAGCCGCGCCATGTACCAGACCCGTCTGGCCGGCGGCACGCTGTACCTGCTCAGTTCCTTCCTGCTGGTCTACAACATGATCATGACCGCGCGTCAGGGTAAGCCCGCCACCGTGAGCGTGCAGGTGCCCGTCAAGCGCGAGGGTCCCGACGGCGAGAGCGCCTGGGCCCTGCTGACCAGCGCGCCCATGCTGTTCATCACCGGCATCGTGGTGCTGGGCATCTGGTTCGGCGCCTCGGGCACCATGGTCAGCCCCGTTATCCTGGCCCTGTTCATCGTGGTCTGCATCGGGGCCATCATCAGCTACGGCCTGCACCAGAAGAAGTGGGGCCACTGGTACGGGCTGGTGGAGCGCCACGCCCTGGTGTTCACCATCCTGGCCCTGCTGGCCATCCTGGTGGGCGGCGCGGTGGAGATCATTCCCACCGTCATCGGCAGCGAGAAGGTGCCCCTGCAGATCACCGAGGAGATGGTGGCCGAGAACCCCGAGCTGGCCGAGACCGCCAAGTGGCTGCAGAAGCCCTGGAGCCCCCTGGAACTGGCCGGCCGTGACGTGTACGTGAGCGAGGGCTGCTACACCTGCCACAGCCAGATGATCCGCCCCTTCCGCCACGAGGTGCTGCGCTACGGCGAGTACTCGCGCATGGAAGAGTCGCTGCTGGACCATCCCTTCCAGTGGGGCAGCAAGCGCACGGGCCTGGACCTGGCCCGCGTGGGCGGCAAGTACGACAACAGCTGGCACTACCTGCACCTGATGGACCCGCGCAACACCTCGCCCGAGTCCAACATGCCCATGTACAAGCACTTCAAGAAGCAGACGCTGGATCCTGTGGTGACGCAGAATCGCATGAAGGCCCTGCGGGCCCTGGGCACCCCTTATTCCGATGAGGACATCGCCCTGGCCCCCGAGCGCTTCATGAGCCAGGGGCAGTACATCGCCGCCGACCTGGCCAGCAAGGACATCGAGATCGAGCCCGACAGCAAGATGGCGGCCGTGATCGCCTACCTGCAGCGTCTGGGCCGCGGACCCCAGCCCCTGAGCCAGGCCGAAGCCGAGGCTCTGGCCGCCAAGTAGGAGGAGCGTCACGTGTTTCAGGAATACTACGCCAACAGCAACCACATGATCTGGCCCCTCATCGGCCTGATGATCTTCGTGGTGGTCTTCGTGGGCGTCCTGGCCTACGTCTTCCTCGGACTGCGCGACCAGGACAAGATCGACGAAATCGCGGCCCTGCCGCTGGAACCCGATGATGAAGGCCAGGCCGAAGGGAGGGCCGTATAAATGAGCGACTTCCAGGTTAACCCCAGCGATAACCGGAACGACTACGTGCAGGACACCATCAAGGAGCACGTGTTCGACGGCATCGAGGAGTTCGACAATCGTCTGCCCAACTGGTGGATGTGGATCATGTACGGCAGCATTGTGTTCGCGGTGCTGTACTGGATCGTCTTCCACACTCTCGAGATCCGCCCGCTGCCGCGGGAGAAGTTCGAGATGGAGATGGTGGCCGCCCAGGAGGCCGAGCTGGAGCGCATGGCCAAGTCCGGCGTCAGCAACGAGAGCCTGCTGATGATGAGCCAGATGGACGCCAAGCAGGTGGAAGGGCGCGAGCTCTTCGTCAAGCACTGCGTGGCCTGCCACCTGGACGACGGGCGGGGGCAGATCGGTCCCAACCTGACCGACGGTTTCTGGATTCATGGCTGCGAACCCATGGACATGCTGAAGACGGTGAACGAGGGCGTGGCCGCCAAGGGCATGCCCGCCTGGCTGAACCAGCTGGGCCCCAGCCGGACGCAGACCGTGGTTTCCTACGTGCTGACCTTGCGCAACACCAACGTCGAGGGCAAGGCCCCCGAGGGAGAACCGTGCTCCTTCTAGGGAACAGCCGCCAACTGTCGAGATGAACAGGGACGGTCGTCGAAAGACGGCCGTTCCGCCTTTTCAGGGTTAGAATACCGAGGAAAGTGTAGGGATTTTATCCTGGTTACGCTTCGGAAGGACACAGAATGAGCGAGAACGAAAAACCTGATCTGGAAGGCCAGGAGAACAAGACGGCCAGGCCCCGCAAGGAAAAGCAGCGCCGCCCGGACCTGGACACCATCTACAGCATCAACTCGGACGGGTCGCGCAACTTCATCCAGACCGCCGACGTCAAGGGCAAGTGGACCACGCGCAAGTACGCCATGTATGCGGCGCTCATCCTGGTCTACCTGGTGGCGCCGTGGATCACCATCGGCGACAAGCCCATGATCCTGTTCGACATCGCCGGGCGCAACGCCCACCTGTTCGGCATGACCTTCACCAACCAGGACTTCCACCTGTTCTTCTTCGTGCTGATCGGGGCCGGCCTGGGGCTGTTCATCGTGACCTCCCTGTTCGGCCGGGTGTGGTGCGGCTTCGCCTGCCCGCAGACGGTGTTCATGGAGGGCGTGTTCCGCCCCATAGAGCGCATCATCGAGGGGCGCCGCCTGGAGCGCATGCGGCGCAACGAGAAGGGCGGCTTCGACAAGGCGTGGCGCAAGATCCTGAAACACGCCATCTTCATCTTCCTGTCCTGGAACTTCGCCATCGCCTTCATGTGCTACTTCATTCCCACCCGGGAAATGCTGCACATGGTGCCCTTCTTCACCGGCAACACCAGCGCCCTGCTGTGGAGCCTGTTCTGGACAGCCATGCTGTACTTCGACTACAGCTGGTTCCGCGAGCAGACCTGCCTGATCATCTGCCCCTACGGCCGGCTGCAATCCACCCTGGTGGACTACGACACCATCATCATCGGCTATGACGAGAAGCGCGGCGAGCCCCGCAGCAAGGGCGTGGACACCGGCGGCGACTGCATCGACTGCCGGCGTTGCGTGGACGTGTGCCCCACGGGCATCGACATCCGCCACGGCCTGCAGATGGAGTGCATCGGCTGCACCGCCTGCATCGACGCCTGCGACGACATCATGGAGAAGATCAACAAGCCCAGCGGGCTGATCCGCTTCGACAGTTCCCGCGGCTTCGAGACGGGCAAGAGCAGCGTTTTCCGGCCGCGTTTCTTCATCTACGCCGCGGTGATGCTGGGCCTGGCCGCCCTGTTCTTCGTCCGGGCCAGCGGGCGCGAGAACTTCCACGTGACGGTGATGCGCAGCCAGGGCCTGCCCTTCACCATCGACCAGGGCCAGATCCGCAACCTCTACACCATGCACCTGCAGAACAAGACGGACCAGCGCCGGGTCTACCTGGTGGCGCCGGCCGAGGACGCCCTGACCTCGCACCAGGGCGTGGAGTTCATCATTCCCCAGGATAGGGTGGAACTGGACGGGCTGGGAGACCAGCAGTTGACCGTGTTTGCGGTGATGCCCCGGTCCAGCTATTCTGAGCCGGAAGATTTCAATTTCGCCTTCACCGACTCCCTGAGCGGAGTGGTGCAGCGAATCAAGGTGCGTTTCCGAGGACCATGAGCATGAAAAGATGGATTCACGACAGGCCCTGGATCTGGATCGTGTTGCTGCTGGGGCTGCTGGTCGCCGGCGGCTTCGCGACCCTGGTCATCGCCGAGCTGAACAGGCCTGAAATCGTCAAGGAGAAGCGGACGTCCCTGGGGACGTCCGCTCTCTCCGTTCCTTCCGCCTGATCCTTTTCCCCGCCCAGTTCAACCTTGCGCGCAGGCCGCCTGGTTTTCCCGGGATCGGTTCCCCGACGTGGGCCGCGAGGGCCCCGGCTGGGGCAGAGGGTAGAAGTGCCGGTCGGCGCTGAACCCGCCGTGCATGAGACCGCTCATGTCCATGGGCGTGCCCAGGGCCGTGTCGCGGGGAATACCCCACTTGGACTTGAAGATCTCCCACTGTCCCGTCAGCCGCCGCAGGTGGCCGATCTGCTCCTCGGTCAGGCCGGGCTCCCGTTCCTGGTGGACGAAGCAGCCGGCCGCCACCAGGCACTCGTAGCCGGCCAGGTTGGCCCGCAGGCAATAGTCGTTGATCTCGTAGTTGCCCCAGTCGAAGCGCTCGTCCAGGCCCCCGATGCGGGCCAGCACCTCGCGCTTGACCAGGAGGCAGAAACCCGCCAGGCGCATGGTCCGGTCCACCCGGCCGCCGTGGCGGTCGTGGGTCTGGGCGGCGAAGCTGTTCAGCCCCGCCAGCCCCCGCGTGTCGTAATCGACCTCGGCCAGGTGCTGCAGGCCGGCCAGGCGGTTGGTCACCGGGCCGATGAGCCCGGCGCGGGGCTGGAAGTCGGCCGCCCCCGTCAGGGTTTCCAGCCAGCCCGGCGTCACCACCGTGGTGGTGTCCATGAGCACGATGTGCTTGCCCCGGGCCATGGCCAGCCCGCGATTGAAGGCCGCCGCCCGCGAAGGGGCCGCCTCGGTGCCGGCCCAGCGGCAGTTGGGGCGCTGGGCGCACAGTTCTGCCGCCAGGTTGCGGCCGTCCGGGGTGGCCCCCGCATCCACCAGCACCAGCTCATGCAGGGGGTCGGTGTTGGCCAGCAGGGCCGGAATGCTGCGGCCCAGATCGTCCACTTCCGCTCCCACCGCCAGCACCACCGAGGACATGCCCCGCAGTCCGGGCCCCCAGACGGGCGCCGCGCCGGCATGGCTTTTCCGGGAAAAGCTGAGCACCGGTTCGATGTAGGCGTGAATGGCCTGGTTGGGCGAAGGCAGGGTGCCCTTGTCGGGCACGATGCGGAAATCGCCCCGGACCCGGCCCAGCCAGATACTGTTGAAGACCTTCTGCTCGGCGGGATCGGCGGTGGTCGGCGACGCGGTGTTTCCCGTGGCCAGCCGGGTCATGACCGACTCGTGGCGGTAAACGCAATCCCAGCCCCGGCTACCCAGGCGCAGGCACAGATCCACCCCGGCCATCTCGCCCTGTCCGGGGGCCGGTTGGCGCCGGTGATCCCGACCCATGCGGGCCGAAAAACCGCCCACGGTGAAGAAGGGTTCGGCGCGCACCATCAGAGCCTGGCCGCACAGGGCCTGCACCAGCAGGTTGCGGTTGGTGGACGGGTGATGGGCCTCGCGACCGGCCTGGATGCTGCGGCCGGTCAGGCTCTGGCCGTAGGCCCGGGCCTTGCCGCCCTCACCCTCGCCCCACCACTCCAGCAGGGCCAGCCCGGCGTGGTCGATGCTTCCGTCGGCCAAGATGACCTTGCCGGCCACGGCTCCCACCCGGGGATCCTGGTCCAGGGTGCGCACCAGGGATTCCCACCAGCCCGGGCCCACGATCATGCCCGGATCCAGGAACATGAGGTATTGTCCGGCGGCGGCGTGAGCTCCCCGGTTGCGGGCCGGGGTGCGGCCCTTGCCGGCCTGCTCGAAGATGGCTCGAATTTTCCCCCCACCGGCCATGTCGGCCAGGAACTGGTCGCTGCCGTCGGTGCTGCCGCAATCGACAACGATGATCTCGTGGGGGATGTCCGGTTTCTGATCCATCAGCGCCAACAGCGTGAACTTGATTTGCTTCAACTGGTTACAAGAGCTGAGAACAACAGAAACAACAGGCCCTGGGCTTTGCATCGACAATTCTCCCGGTGCTGCGAGACGTGGTCACGGTGTTTTCCGGGAAATCTGAAGCAAGGTTCGGGCCGTTCAGGCCGGGTAAGTGGTTGATGCATTTCCTTTTGAAAGATTTTGCGGAATTGTTGGGTCAGGGTTCCAGTTTCCGGACCTGAAAACCCGCCTCGGCCAGGACCCCGAAGCTGTTGAGGTTCCCGTTCTCCCCCTCGTCCTCGCCCAGGGCGGGCAGCCTGCCCCCTTCCCGGCCCATGGTCCGCCGCCAGTTCTGCACCCCCCGCAGGATGACCTCCCGGCCCTGCAGCCCGGCTCCCACCACCAGGAGGGGGCGTTGTTCACCGGAACCATCCGTTGCCGTGAAGGGAGGAAAGGCCTGCAGGACGGTGCGGGCCCCGCTCTCGAACACGTTGAAGAACTCCAGGCGGAACTGGCGGTGCCTTTCCTCGAACAGCTCCTTTTCCCACAGCAGAACGCACAGCTCGGGATTCTGGATGTGGACCAGGCAGACCAGTTCGTTCTTTCCGTGCTGGTGGTGCAGATCCTCGGTGGCGATGGCCACCTCGGCGTTGACGGCGTCGTCGTTGGTAGTGGCCACCACGAAGCGCGCCCGGTGAGCCCGGGCCCGGCGCAGATCGTCCAGGGTCGCCCCGTCCCCGGTGAGGATGATCAATCCTTTGCCCCGGCACCAGGGCAGGCGGGGATTTTCCGGATCCCGCTCCAGCACCACGACCTTGTGGCCCTCTTCGCGGAAGCGCCGGGCCAGGTAGAGTCCCTTTCGGCCCAGCCCCACCAGGACGATGTGCCCCCGCCAGGAGCGCAGGGCCAGCATGAGGACCTGCCGGCGAAAGATGTTCCACAGGGCCCACAGGGCCGCGTACAGGGTGGTGGCCGGAGCCAGGAAACGGGCCGTTTCCAGGGCCCAGTTCAGGGGTGGATCCACCGCGCCCGATTCGAAGAAGAATAACTGGAAGTCCCGGTAAAGAAGGTCGCTCACCGACAGATCCAGCCCGGATCTCTGGGCATGCCAGCGGGCTCATCTCATTGGTGATGGACCCTGATCTCGGCCCGGGCCCCGTCCAGCAGGCCGTCGTAGCGGCCCAGGTTCATGGCGATGATGGTGGCGAAGCGGCGGCGGCTCCAGATGGGCCCGCGGGTGATCAATCGCACATGGTCGTAGAACTCGCGGATCTGGGGGTCGTTGATCCGGTTGCGACCCAGCTCCAGCGACTCCATGTAGCCCATGGGGATGGGCCGGTGGAAATGGCCGGACTTCCAGTCCTCGAAGCGGGCGGGCCGGTAGGCCGGCAGGCGGGCCAGCAGGGGATCGCTCAGCGCCACCCGGTCCACCATGTGAATGCCCGGCCCCGCCGTGAACCCCGCGTAGCCGATGGCCTCGCCCCCGCGGAAACCGCCCAGCACCACCTTGTCCGTCCCCTGGCGCAGGGTGGCCCCGTAGTGGTACCACTCGTGGTCGGGCATGGTCTTGCCGGGCCGCCAGTTCAGCAGGGCGGCGCCGTCCCGCCAGCAATACCACTTGGTGTCGATGGTGCTGACGTGCTGCTGGTAGGGCCTGTACAGGGGCGTGCCGAACTTGATGCTGGACACGGGATTCACCAGCAGGAAGACGGCCAGGACCCCGCACAGCGCCTGCAGCGACCGCTTGCCCGGCAACAGCGCCACCGCCAAGCCGATGGCCACGAAGTAGGGCACGGCGAAGAAGCGCCCGCTCATGTGGGTGGCCGAGGCCGCCGAGACCACCGTGAACAGGATGTACAGCAGCACCCCCGACAGCATGGCCAGCCCCAGGCGATCCCGCCGGCGCGCCGCCAGCCCCACCGCCAGCAGCAGCAGGACGAAGCTGGCGCTGTCCCAGCTGATGCTGTTGCCCAGGTAGGCCAGCCCGCGCCGGAACTTCCAGGAGGCGGGGTATTCCACGCTCAGCACCTTGGCGTAGGCGGTGTTGGGGAAGGGCTGCCCGTAATAGACCAGGGAGAACAGGGTCCACAGCACCAGGGGCAACACGCCCAGCCCGGCCACCGCCAGCAGGCGGCGAACCCCCAGGCCGCGGCAGCGGTACAGGGCGTACAGCAGGGCCGGCCCGTACATGAGGATGGTGTCCAGGCGATTCAGCCCGGAAAACGTGGCCAGCAGGAAGAGCAGCAGCAGGGAGCGCGGTGCCCTGGCCGACGCCGGATCCAGGGCCTTCAGCCGCACCATGAACAGGGCCATCAGGACGTAGGTCAGGCAGTTCTCCAGCCCCGACGAGGCGTAATCCATGACCGCCTTGCTGCTCAGCAGGGCCAGCACCAGCAGGCCGCCCCGCCACAGGGCGTCGGGTGCGTCCCGGGTGACCATGCGGTACACCAGGCCGAAGGCCAGCAGGGACAGGGCCGCCGACAGCACGATGGTGGTGAAGAAAAGCTCGCGGGTGATGAAGTAGAAGAACGACATCACGAACATCCACAGGGGGTGGGTGTAGACCTGCACCCGCTCGTCGATGTTCCAGGTCAGGCCGTGGCCGTGAATGAAGTTGTCCACCGTGCGGAAGGTGATGTAGGCGTCGTCAACCACCCAGGCGTTGGTCAGCAGCACCGCCAGCATCACCAGCAGGAACAGGCCGGGCAGGACCGGGCCGGATAGCCATGAACCTGTCTTGGGCGCGGTCATCATCACTCCATCGGGGCGGTTGGTGCAAAGGGGCGGGCTTCTCAGGGAATTTTGAAGCCTGGGCAGGGGCAAGTCAAAGGAAAGGGTGGTTGGTCGTTGTGGGAAACCCCGACCCTCGTCCTGCGGGGCAACGACCGGAACACCTGAAGGGTCCCCTACTTGAAACCGATCATCCAATCCTGATATACTGCATTGTTTTCCTGGAGGGAATCAAGGCTGATCCAGCCGCCTCGCCCAACCGTTCGCATCCTGGGGAGAAATAATCATGCATCGCTATCTCATCGGTCTCGCGCTCGCCGCTCTGGTTGCAGTCCCCGGCCACCTTCTTGCCCAGAGCTGCGCCGACTGGTCACAATCCATCGACCAGCCCACCGTCCACCCTGGCATCACCGGCCAGGTATGCTCGGTCGTCGGAACCACCTGCTACATCGCCGGCTCCGACTTCCAGCTCGTCGACCTGAGCGACGTGGCCGACCCTGCCGTCCTGGGCAGTCTGCTGCTGCCGGCCGACGCCGTGCAGATCCTGCCCCGGGGCGATAGCGTTTTCCTTCTTCTGGCAGGCTACGGCCTGGTGGAAATCGACCTGACAGTGCCGTCGACCCCCGTGCTGGCCCGGACCTTCCCGTCCACCCAGCTGACTTGCCTGGCGGATATGGACCCGTACATCGTCGCTGCCGATGCCGCGTCCCAGTTGCACGTCCTGGACGTTCAGTCAGGCCCATCCATCACCGAGGTTTCGGTGCAGGCGGCGCCCATCAGCTTCGAACATTTGGGGAGGGTGGGCTCATTCCTGGCCATCGCCGATGACTTCACCATCTTGATCCTGGATGGCAGCGACCCCTCGGCCCTGGCCGAGACGAGTCGCATCAGTTCCTATCAACACGACCTGGTCACGGATGGCGACACCGTCCTCACCTCGGCCATCAACGCGTACGAGGGCTATACGCGTTATTCCCGTTTCCTGGTGGACCCGGCAGGCACCATCTCCCTGCTCAACCGCCTCGAACGCCACGAATCTGGCAGCATTGCTGTGGGTGAAGGAATCCTGATCTCCTTTTCCGGGTCCGGGGGGACCTCCGGGATGGTTTTCCGCATCCTGGACCCGGTGGACTTCTCCCTGCGCGCGTCGTTCATGGTAAACGGGGGAACTTCCGCCGCCCTGTCCAGCCAGCGCTGGGCGCTGATCTCGCCCACCAACGGGCTGGCCTGCCTGGACCTTGCCCAGGCCGACCACATGCCTTCCCTGGTGGATTTCGGGGAATATTCCCACCTGAATATCTCCGTGTACAATGGGCCGGGCCATTACAGCATGTCCTATTCGACAACTGCAGGAGGCCAATACTGGCTGGACAAGCGCACCACCGTGAATAGTTCCACCGGCGGAGGGACATCCGTGACGTTGGATTTCCAGGTCTACGATCTGCAGGATCCCACCAACCCGGTCATGATCAGGGAGGACGACGTGTCCGTGACCTGGATCAGCTGGGAGGAAAACCACACCGTCGATGCCCAGATTCTGGATGGCCACTTGCTGCTCGAGACCGTTTCGGGCTGGGGCTGGGAAGCCTCACCCGGTATTTGGATCACCGATCTGGATACGGGAGTCTCCTACCCCCCCCTGCCATACCTCCAGGCCCAGGGTTATAAAGATGGAACTCTCTTCGCCGATTTCCTCCAGGGGGATTTCGAAATTTCATTGCGTGCCTACCGGCCGCAAACAGATGGCACCATGCCCCTGGTGGTTGACTTCGGGTTCGACATGGACTTCCTGGGCTGCCGGGGGAACCAGGCCATCCTCTTCGACAATCCCACGAACACCATCTTCATCTACGACTTCTCCGATCCGCAAAACCTGGTGGAAGTGGGCAGCGCGCGTTACGGCGGTAATATCTACGCCAAGGCATGGCACGAAGACACCCTCTTCTTCCGGGACAACTCCAGCCTCCTCCACAGCCTGGATATCTCGGACCCCGCCAACCCCGTGGTCACCTCGCTGTTCACGACCTCGGGCACGGCCTTCACCATCACCTTCCAGGCCGGATACATGGTTCTCCGATACGGGAACGGCCTGCAACTGGCCACCGTGCAACCCGACGGTTCCGTCGCCCTGGCCTCCCCGGTCATCAGCCCCCTGGCGCCCGTCACGGGATTCGCCATCGACGGCACCCACCTGTACATCAACAACCAGTACGGGCTGCAACTTTTCGACATCTCGGACCCGGCCAACCCCACCTTCATCGGGCAAGCCGAGGGGTGCAATTCCGCCGTGGCCGCCATGGGCGATCACGTCGTGTCAGGCGCCATGGTCTGGCCCATTGACTGCACGGTCCTGCCGGTGGCCGACTTCCAGGCCTCCACGCGCACCGGCGAGGCCCCTCTGGCCGTGGAATTCACCGATCTGTCGGGGGGCATGGCGGACTCGTGGCTGTGGGATTTCGGCGATGGGGAGAACTCCTCCGACCAGAACCCCACCCACCTGTTCGCCCAGGCCGGCACCTATTCCGTGACCTTGACCGTCACCAATCTGAATGGCCAGGACACCGCGGTGAAGGCCGGCTACATCACCGTCAGCCCGGATGACGTGGCCCCGGTTGAAGAATTGCCCGACCTGCCGGCCGCCTTCAGCCTGGCCCCCAACATCCCCAACCCCTTCAACCCCCGGACCACCATCGGCTTCAGCCTGCCCCGCGATTCCCATGTGCTGCTGCAGGTGGTCGACGTCCGGGGCCGGGTGCAGGACACCCTGGTGGACCGGACCCTGTCCGCGGGATCCCACCAGGTCACCTGGGACGGCCGCAACCATCCCAGCGGCGTGTACTTCTACCGCCTGACGGCCGACGGCTTCGGCCAGACCCGCAAGATGGTCATGCTGAAGTGATATCGCTTCCGGCAAGAAAAGCCCTCCCCCGCCGGCCGGCAGGGGAGGGCTTTTGTTGGCAAGAGCCTGACCGCTCTAGCTCATCAGTTCCTTGTGCCCCTCGATCAACTTCTCCACCACTCCCGGATCCGCCAGCGTCGTCACATCACCCAGGCCGTCGTACTCGCCCGCGGCGATCTTGCGCAGGATGCGCCGCATGATCTTGCCGCTGCGGGTCTTGGGCAGGCCGGGCACCACCATGATGGCGTCGGGGGTGGCGATGGGGCCGATGACGTGGCGCACCTGCTCCTTCAGGGCGCCCACCAGCTCCGGCGCCGTGGCGCCGTTGGTGTCGCTGCCCAGAATGACGTAGGCGAAGATGCCCTGCCCCTTGATCTCGTGGGGGAAGCCCACCACCGCGGCCTCGGCCACGGCCTCGTGGGCCACCAGGGCGCTCTCCACCTCGGCGGTGCCCATGCGGTGGCCGCTGACGTTGATCACGTCATCCACCCGGCCGGTGATCCAGTAGTAGCCGTCCTCGTCTCGGCGGCAGCCGTCGCCGGTGAAGTACAGCCCCCGGTACTGGCTGAAGTAGGTCTCGTAGAAGCGATGATGATCGCCCCACACGGTGCGGGCCTGGCCGGGCCAGGTGCGCTCGATGCACAGGTTCCCCGACACGCCGTTGCCCTCGATGGTCTGGCCCTCCTCGTCCACCAGCAGGGGCTTCACCCCGAAGAAGGGCAGGGTGGCCGAGCCGGGCTTCAGGGGCGTCACCCCCGGCAGCGGCGTGATGAGGATGCCTCCCGTCTCGGTCTGCCACCAGGTGTCCACGATGCAGCACTGGTTCTTGCCCACCTTCTCCAGGTACCACTTCCAGGTCTCGGGGTTGATGGGTTCGCCCACCGTGCCCAGCACCTTCAGGGTGTCGCGTGAGGACTTCTCCAGGTACTTGTCCCCCTCGCGGGCGATGGCCCGGATGGCGGTTGGGGCGGTGTAGAAGATCTTCACCTTCAGGTCGTCCACGATTTCCCAGTAGCGGCCCGCGTCGGGATAGGTGGGAATGCTCTCGAACATGACGGTGGTGGCCCCGTTGGCCAGGGGCCCGTAGATGATGTAGCTGTGCCCCGTGATCCAGCCGATGTCCGCGGCGCAGAAATACACGTCGCCGGGATGGTAGTTGAAGACGATGCGGTGGGTCATGCTGGCGTACACCATATAGCCGCCGGTGGTGTGCATGACGCCCTTGGGCTTGCCCGTCGAACCGCTGGTGTACAGCACGAACAGGGGATCCTCGCTGGCCATCCACTCCACGGGGCAGGTGCTGCGCTGCTTGCGCATCTCCTCGTCCAGCCAGTGGTCGCGGCCCGGCTTCATGGCGGTCTCGGTGTCGGTGCGGCGGGCCACCAGCACGGTCTCCACCAGGTCCAGGCCGTCCACGGCGCGGTCCACCGTGTCCTTCAGCTTGATCTTCTTGCCGCCGCGCAGCCCCTCGTTGGCCGTGACCACGATCTTGCAGCGGGCGTCCAGCACCCGGTCGCGGATGGCGTCGGCGCTGAAGCCGCCGAAGATGATGCTGTGGATGGCGCCCAGCCGCGCGCAGGCCAGCATGACGTAGGCCAGCTCGGGGATCATGGGCATGTAGATGGCCACGCGGTCGCCCTTGCGCACGCCGTGGGCCTTCAGCACGTTGGCCACCTTGGCCACCTGGTGTTTCAGCTGCCGGTAGGTGATGTGTTCGTACTCCCCCGGCTCGTCCTTGGCCCAGATGATGGCGTCCTGGTCGCCGCGCTCTTCAAGGTGGCGGTCGATGCAGTTGTAGGCCGCGTTCAGGCGCCCGCCCAGGTACCAGCTGAAGTCCACGTTCTCGTAGTCGTGGTCGAAGGTCATGCGCGGTTCCACGAACCAGGAGATGCTTTCGGCCTGCTTGGCCCAGAAGGTGTCGGGATCATCCAGGGACAGGCGGTACAGGCGCTCGTACTCCTCCATGCTGCCGATGTGACTGGTGGCCGCGACTTCGGGGTTGGGCCCGTAGGTTTTCTTTTCCTGGTTCTCGGACATGGGTCAAGCCTCCTGGAATAGGGCGTCCGCACCGGGCCGGTCCTCACCGGGTCCTGGCGGCGCATCACGGATGAAAGCCATGGAAACCACAGTATATTGATCTTGTTATATCACACCACTCTGCTTCGATCAATCGGCTTCGCAGCTTTTTAAAGGACGGGGTGTTTTTCAGGGGCGGGAAAAAAGGGCGCCCCCGGCATCGGGAGGCGCCCAGGATATTGTCCCAGTGGGGCCGAGCCCACCGATCACCGCAGCAACAGCGCCTTCCGGGTCTCCACCTGCCAGCCCGCCGCAATGCGGAACACATACTCGCCGGAGGAGGCCGCCTGACCGGCCCCGTCCCGCCCGTCCCAGGTCACCATCTGCTTGCCGGCTGGGAACACCCGGTCCGCCAGGTCGGCCACCAGCCGCCCCCGCAGGTCGAAAACCTGCACCCGCACCCGCTGCGAGCCGGGAGCCAGGAAGGACACCGTGGTGCGCGGGTTGAAGGGGTTGGGGTGAATCCGGGAGACCAGCTGATCGGGCCGGGACGGCATCCCCTCCAGGGCCGGGTCCCCCGAAACGGGCTGGTCCTGGCCCGTGGCCCGGCAATCGGGGAGCAGCACGCTGCCCCCGGCGACCAGGTAGCCGTCCAGCAGGGCCAAGTCGCCCCTGCCCCCGGTCAAGCCCTTGCCCACCCGGCGAGGTTCCACCGGCGTGGAGATGTCGTGCAGCTCCACGCCGTGGCTCTCCGAGAGATACAGGAAATCTCCACAGCGCAGGGCCCCGCTGAACTCTCCTGGAAGCGGGCCGCTGAACTCCGCGAAATCCCCTTCCGAGGTCAATTCCAGGATCATGCCCGCATCCCCGCTCCCGTCCCCTCCGTTCAGCTTCAGAAACAGCGCCCCCTCCATCAGCTCCAGACCATCCAGGGCATAGGATTCCCCGGGCACCGGGACCTGCACGGTCTCCACGGCCGGGTTGGCCACGTCCTGCCAGTCCATGTGGAGCACATCGCCGGATGAATACGAGGGTCGGCAATAGAAATCCGCGCCATCCCAGCAGGCCCCGAAAATATCGTCGAACAGGTGGGAGAACCGGGACAGTTCAGCCGGATTGGCCGGGTCCGAGATATCCCAGACCGCCACTCCCTGCCGGTCCACGGCCAGCAGGTGATGCCCGTGGACTTGGAGGGATTTGACCGGGAATTCCACGGATATCTGCTGTAAACCGGAAACGGCCCCGCCCTCGTCCAGGTCATGGGAACAGATCCAGTACTCCCCGTCGGTGTGCCCCGTCCCCCAGATCTTCCCATCGGCCAGCACCTGGGGATTGCCCTCACCCTGGGCCACCCGCATGCCCGTGGTCGTATCGAACAGCTCGAAATCGGCCCCCCACATGGACGAGTACCAGACACAGAGCCAGCGGTCGCCAAGGGGAACTCCCCGGACATCGATATCCTGCGTGGAGGAATTCCAGTGCCGGGATATTTCCGCGGCAAGGGTGGGAGTGGCCGGATCGGATAGATCCGTCAGGCTCCAGGTGTAATAAACCTCCGTTCCACTTCCAGCCCCCCCATACAGGTATTCGCGCTGCAGAGACACCCAGGTCTCGCCGACGAGATAACCCTCCCCGGCAAAGGTGGCCAGAGGGCGAACGAACGGGAAAACCGTCCGGTCCCAGACAAGCAAACCCTCGCTCTCGGAAACGGCACAGACCCCGGCGGAACCCAGGGAATATTCCAGATCCGCGGCCGCCTGCACCGCGGCGACACGCTCCCCCGTGAAGGGTTCGTGCAGGGCCAGCGAATCATCCTTCACCAGCAGCAGGCCCTCGTCCGAAGCCGCCATGCCGTCGCAATCATCCGGGTGAAACTCGAGGAATATCTCGCCCAGCCCGGCCTGGTTCAGCTGGCGGCCGACCAGCGTGTACTCAAGGGTGGTCCCACCATCAGGCTCCAGGTTGGGATGGGCCAGGGTGAAATAGATCCGGTCCTCCAGCACGACGAACCGGTCCGCGTACCAGGAATCACCCACGCTGTCCGTCATCTGGCCAACCTGGATGGGATGCGTGGGATCGGAAGCATCGAGGACAAGCCCCTGGTACGCTTCGTTCAGGAACAGGAAACGGGAACTGGCCCCCAGTTCGTGGATGGATCCGGGGCGCTCCACCACCGCGTCCAGAACCGCCGGACCCGGTCCGGACACATCCAGGAAATGGAGTTGCCCTTCTCCCGCCTGGACCACCAGCCACTCCCGGTACCGCACCAGCCGGGACAGGTCGGCCTGGTGGTAACGATGGACCAGGGCCAGGGCCCCGGGATCACCGGTATCGACGGAATAGACATCGCCCGAGGTGCAGGTCAGGAACACCAGGTCGCCATCGGCCGCCATGGCCACCATGGGCGAGGGCAGGGCCAGCGAGCCCAGGACATCCGGCCCGTCGGCCCGGGTAATATCGACCACCCACAGGTAATCCCCGCCGACGAAGCATCGGTTTCCCTGGATTTCACAGAGAGACCCGTTCACCGCGGGAAGGGTCACCGGTTCGATGGCGGGATCGGTCCACCAGGCACAATCCTGTGCCCAACCCCCTCCCGCCAACACCAGGTTAATGATCAGGATGAAAATGGACGCCGCATGGAACGCCATGGGCCCGGGAGCCGTGAACATGCCGAAATCCCCCCCACACCAAAACCGCAGAGATATCGGAGAAGAAAGCCCTCCCCACTTGATACCGGTAATTATTGCACGGATTGAACGCGAATGATGGGAATAATCCGAACCCGGCCCTCAACCTTCCGGATGTTCCCGCCCCTCCAGCCAGGCCTGCCGCAAGGCCTGGGGCTGCTCCAGATCCCAGCCCGCCTCCCGCTGCTTGGCGATGATCTCCACCGGCTCCTTGCAGTGGAAGTGCAGCAGATCCTCCAGGGTCTTGAAGCCCTGCATCTCCAGGCGCGGCATCATGCGGAAGAAGAGCTCGGCCGTGACCAGGGCATCGCCCAGGGCCGTGTGCCGCCCCCGCAGCTCGATGTGGTACACCCGCGCCAGGTTCTCCAGGTCCAGGTCCTTCAGGGCCGGGTTCAGCAGCGCGGCCAAGCGCAGGGTGTCGATGAACACCGGCGGCTCCCACTCCAGGCCGTGGCGCAGGCACTCGTGGCGCATCAGGGTCAGGTCGAAGGGCAGGCTGTGCCCCACCACCACCCGGTTGTGCATGAGCCGCTGCAGGTCCGGGTACACGGCGGGCCAGGCCGGGGCCTCGGCCACCATCTCGTCGGTGATGCGGTGCACGGCCGTGGAGGCCGGCGGGATGGCTGTTCCCGGGTTGATGAGATCGTCCATCATGCGGCTGCGGAACAGCCGCGTGCCGTGGGCGCACACCGCGCCCAGGCTGACCACCCGGTCGGCGGCGGCGTTCAGGCCCGTGGTCTCGGTGTCCAGGATGATGATGGGCAGATCGGCCATGGGCGTGTCCAGCCCCAGGGGCTCGCGGGCCGGGGGCACGTCGTGCAGCCCCAGGTCGAACTCCACCTCGGGCCGGTGCTCGCGCAGCTCCACCGGCGGGAAGAAGATGATGCAGCCTTCCTGGTCGGGCAGGGCCGTCACCCGCCCCTGCAGCTCCACCCCGTCCAGGCGCTCGACCACCGTCTCCAGGGTGCGCCCGGCCTTCTGGGCCTTGGCCAGGGCCTTGCCCACCGACTCGCGGCTGAGGGCCGCGAACAGCGAGGTGCCCACCCGCACGCGCCCCGCGCCCAGCAGCTGGCGGGCCGCCCCGTTGACCAGGCTGACCTGCCCCGTCTCCGTGGCCACCACCACTCCGCTGTTCACCGCGCCCAGCACCGCCACCAGGCGCCGATCCGGGGCCAGGCGCTCCCGGGTGATCTGGCCCTGGTAGCGGGCCAGGGCCTGTAGCAGCATGGTCACCTCGGGAGTGCGCGCCGACTCGGGCAACACCGGAATGACGGCCTGGCGGTCGGCCACCACGTTCAGCACCGCGGTGCGCACCCACTCCAGGCCGCGCTGCAGGCGGCAGGCGGCCCGCACCGCCCGGAACATCAGGAACAGGGCCGTCCCCAGGGAGGCCAGAGCCAGCAGGGGCACCGTCAGATCACCCCGACGCGGCCCGAGCACCGCCGCCGCGCCCAGACCCACACCCACCACCAGCCACACGGCCGTGGCCAGCAGGCGGTTGCGGATGCGACGGGCCACCGGGGCGGGCATGGCGGTCTACAGTCCTTCGGTTTCCGAGTCGTCGATGACCAGGTTGGCGTACTGCCCCACCCGGTGCTCGCGCAGCGCCGTCCTGATCTCGGCGATGATGGCCGGATCGTCGATGGTCGGCGGCGTAATGATCTGTTCCTCGGTGGCCAGGCGCCGGATGGTCTTGCGCAGGATCTTGCCCGAACGGGTCTTGGGCAGGCGCGCCACCACGATGGCCTTCTTGAAGGCGGCCACCGCCCCGATCTCCTTGCGGATGAGCGCCACCAGTTCCTGCTCCACCTTGGCCGTCTCCACCTGCACGCCGTCCTTGAGCACCACGAAGCCGATGGGCAGCTGCCCCTTCAGCTGGTCGTCGATGCCCACCACGGCGCACTCGGCCACGGCCTCGTGGCTGCCCATGAGCTCTTCCATCTCGCCGGTGCTCAGGCGATGGCCGGCCACGTTGATCACGTCGTCGGTGCGGCCCATGACGAACACGTAGCCGTCCTCGTCGATGTAGCCGCCGTCGGCGGTGTGGTAATAACCGGGGAAGGCCTTCATGTAGCTGTCCTGGAAACCCTCCTCGTTGTTCCACAGGGTGGGCAGGCAGCCCGGCGGCAGCGGCCGCTTGACCACGATATTACCGATCTCGCCGGCCTTGACCCGCTGCCCCTCGTCGTCCAGCACCTCCACCTTGTAGCCCGGCACCGGGAAGGTGGCCGAGCCGGTCTTGACCCGGTGCGGCTCCAGCCCCATGGGGTTGGCCACCATGGGCCAGCCCGTCTCGGTCTGCCACCAGTGGTCCACGATGGGCACGTCGATGACCTGGCTCAGCCACTCGTAGGTGGGCGGGTCCAGGCGCTCGCCGGCCAGGTACAGGGTGCGCAGGGTGTTGATGTCGTAGCGGCGCCGGAAGTGGGCGTCCGGGTCTTCCTTCTTGATGGCGCGGAAGGCCGTGGGGGCCGTGAAGAAGGCCGCCACCTTGTGGTCGTGGATGACGCGCCAGAAGGCCCCGGCGTCGGGAGTGCGCACGGGCTTGCCCTCGTACAGCACGGTGGTGCAGCCGTGGATGAGAGGCCCGTACACGATATAGCTGTGGCCCACCACCCAGCCCACGTCCGACGCTGCCCAGTACACCTCGCCCGGGTTGGTGTTGTACACCGCCTTCATGCTGTACTTCAGGGCCACGGCGTGGCCGCCGTTGTCGCGCACCACGCCCTTGGGCTTGCCGGTGGTGCCGCTGGTGTAAAGGATGTACAGGGGGTCGGTGGCGTCCACGATGACGGGATCGGCCGGCTCCACGTTGTGCATCAGGGTGTGCCAGTCGTGGTCGCGCCCCTCCTGCATCTCGGCGTCGGCGTGGGGCCGCGGCAGCACGATGACGGTCTCGGGCGGGTACTGGGCCTCTTCCAGGGCCGCGTCCACCAGGGGCTTGTAGGGGATGACCTTGGTGAACTCGATGCCGCAGCTGGCGGTGATCAGCACCTTGGGCCGGGCGTCGTCGATGCGCACGGCCAGCTCGTGGGGCGCGAAGCCGCCGAACACCACCGAATGCACCGCCCCCAGCCGGGCGCAGGCCAGCATGGCGATGGCCGCCTGGGGCACCATGGGCATGTAGATGATCACCCGGTCGCCCTTTTCCACGCCCTTGTCCCTCAGCACGCCGGCGAAGCGGGCCACCACGTCGCGCAGTTCGCGGTAGGTGTAGCGTTTGAGGGTGTGGGTCACGGGCGAGTCGTAGATCAGGGCCAGCTGCCGGCCCCGGCCGTTTTCCACGTGGTAATCCAGGGCCAGGTAACTGGTGTTGAGCTTGCCCCCCGGGAACCAGCGCGTCAGGCCGTTGTCGTCCTCCAGCAGCACCTTTTCCGGCGACGTGTGCCAGTTGATGAGATCCATTTTCTGGCGCCAGAAGAAGCGGGGATTTTCCACGGAAAGCTGATGGACGTCTTTGTAACGCATTCAGGGACTCCTTTGCCGGAACGGTGCAGGGAGCTGGGGAAAGCCGACAGAAGGCCACTGTACTACAAATTGCGCAGAGAAAGAAGATTGAAAATGTATGATTAGTTCCGAAACCCGAAGGCGCACGAAAAAAGGCCCCTGTCCCCGGGACAGAGGCCTTTTCATGCCGATGGCGGACCGCCGCTGATCAGCCCCGCGTGCGCAACCCCTCGTAAAGCTGCTTCAGCTCGCCGTACTTGTCGTCGTAGTCGGCCATGCTGCGTTCGATGACCTCGTAGGCCTCGTCCCGGCCGTACACGTGGGTGATCTCGGTGTTCCTCTTGCGGGCGCCCGGCGCGTCCTTGTAGGTCAGGAAGTAGTGCTTCAGGCGGTCCACCAGGGCGGGCGGGCACTCGTAGATGTCCTTCATGTGGCCGTAAATGGCGTCGCCCCGCATGACGGCGATGATCTTGTCATCGGCCTCGTTGCCGTCGATCATGCGCAGCCCACCGATGGGCGTCACCGGCAGCAGGATATCGCCATGGGTGATGCTCTTCTCGGCCAGCACGCAGATATCCAGGGGATCGGCGTCGCCCACGATATCGCTGCGGGAGGTCTTCTGGTTGCACAGCTCGGCGATGCGCGGGCCGCAGTAGGTCTGGGGCAGCAGGCCGTACAGGGTGGGGTACACGTTGGAGAACTTCTGGGGTCGATCAACCTTCATGTGGCCGGTGGCCTTGTCCAGCTCGTACTTGACGGTGTCGCTGGGCACGATCTCGATGTAGGCCGTCACCAGTTCGGGGGCGTTGTCGCCGATGGACACCCCGTGCCAGGGGTGGGCCCGAAAAAGCTGATGAAAGAGGTTGAGATCGACGTCCATGGTCTGCCTCCAGGGTGGAATCGGATTGCCTTGCACTGGGTGCATGATATAAGCCCGAACAGGATTTTTCACTATGAGTAAATGGTAAATATTTGGCCTTGCCCCGGATTGAGCAGGGAACCAATTCCGGAAGGCGTCATTCAATTCCCTGTTGTCACGGCCGCGTTCCTGGGGGAGAATCGATTCCGGCTGCCAACCGGAAGGCCGTCTCACCCCTGCGGTCCGCAAACTTCACCACCCCTGGGAAGCCGAGGCTCGTCATGCGCGTATTGCTCATGGGTATGGTCCTGTTGCTATCACTCATCCCCCTGGCCCCCCGATCCCTGGCCGTCCCCGACCCCGAACCTGTTTCCTACGGCTTTTCCGATCCCGACGATGTGGGCGCGCTGCTGGACTACCGCCTGCCCGACTGGAGCTACCGCGCATGGACGCTGAATGCGGATCTGAGCGGCAACGCCGGCACCCACACCTATCCCACCACCACCAATATCAGCAACGCCTTCCGCTCCAACCTGGGCACCACTTTCCGGCAGAACTGGGAAAGCGACCTGAACAACCGCTCCATCCATGGCAGCCTGGGCGGAAACTACACTCGCGAACACCGCGGCTACGAAACCGGCGAGCGGTCGGGCCACACCCTGCGCGGAGCCTACACCCTGAACGCGAGCCAGGACCATCATGTGAACGGCGGGCCGGTTTACCTCACCGGCGGGATGCGCCTGCAGGGCGAATACTCCGAGAACATCATCGACTATTCGCCGGGAGAGGAAAACGACTTCGAGGGGTACTCGCGCTCCTCCAATCGCGTGGTCTGGGCCGGACCCGGCGTGGGCCGCCTGCGCAACGTGGAACCGCTGATTCGCGCCCAGCGCCTGAGCGAGCGCCTCGCGGCCCTGGGCAAGGGCCGGCTGAACCGGGACGCCGTCCTGCGCGTGGCCCGGGCCCTGGCCAGGGAGGGGGGCTACGCCCAGGTTTTCTCGCGTCCCGACCGGCATTTCTGGGACGAGGTGCTGCAGCCGGTCCTGGAGCAGTGTGGCTCGCTGAGCCCCTACGAGATGCACTACCTGGCGGATGCCCTGGTGGAGGACGTGGGTTGGCGCCAGCAGGGATGGGCCGTGCAGGCCGTGTACAACTGGCAGGAGACCAGGGCCGTTGCCCCCCTCGATGAAAACTCTTCCCGCCAGCGGTACCCCGAGCTGAGAGCCACCTGGTACAGCAATCTCTCCCTGGAGCACCAGATCGGTCTCAGCGGCCTGTACCGGTATGTGTGGGCGGAATCGAGCTATGACCTGGAACAGGCCCAGGCCCAGTTTCAGCTGTCCTACCTGTGGCTGCTGACGGACCGGCACCGCCTGGAAGCTGATCTGGGGATGAATCTTTATTCCCGGGTGTCGGACGGGTCCCGCACCCGCCGCCTGGACATGGAGTGCCGGTTCTATTCCCGTCTGGAGGACCGCGTCAGTCTGCTGGCCCGCGTTCAGGGTCAATATTTCTGGGATCGGAGCTGGACCTCGGACGAGGATTTCGCCTGGACCTTCAACTACAGCCTGGGCCTGGTTTACACCCTGGATCGCTGGCTTCTGTGACCGGGATGGAGGGTGACGATTCCTCCAAAAAACCTCCCTCAGGGGAGTTGCACAGCTTCGCAACGGCTCCAAATGCCGAAAAAACCGCCAATCTCGCAGGTTGGCGGTTTTTTTTTCACCGGCTCTTGCCCGGGGTGGCCGGGATCCCTATGCTTACTGACAGCGACTCACGACAACGGTTCCCAGCCCTGAAGGTGCAACGTCTCGCTTTCCCGCTTTCACATTCGTATGATCACTTGACGCCTCGTTCACTTCGGAGTGACGTGGATTGTCGTACCTGATGGTTTTTTGCCATCCGGTCGGCAAAATCGCGCGGTTTGCACCTGAATGCGCCGAGATCTTGTTGTCTTTTTTTCGCATGCATTGTCGCCTCATGAATCAAGGCTGCCAATGCATCAATCGTTTGCCTGACCACGCGATGACGGGCCCGTCATCGCTGTAGGGGGACAAAATGAAACGATTCCTTACTTTCGCCTCCCTGGCCCTGGCTCTGATGGTCGCCATCAGCTCCTTTGCCGGCGATCTGCCCCAGTACACCAGTGGGAACGTGACCCTGCACAGCAGCAGCGACTCCGCCGCCAAGGCCTCCCGTGACACCTTCTACCTGATCGGCCCCTGGGGCAGCACTGCTCCCGTGAACGGCCAGTTCCAGGTGTCCGCCACCGATTTCTCTCCCGCGTGGAACGGCTGGTACAGCGTTGACCTGACCCAGCCCACCGAGAGCAAGTGGCACATCAGTGACTTCAACGCCGCCAACCTGGACGATGTCCTGGGCGCCAGCAACCTGGCGTGCTACTGCGGTGATCCCGACATCCCCTCCTGTGGCGAGTCGGATCCCGTCGGCGGTTATGGCAACAACTGGAACGAGGTCATCGAGTGGCGTGGCGTTGTGGACAACAACACCATGAGCTGCACGGTGTCCTGGACCGCTGATGCCAACTACGACCTCGAGCCCGGCTACGATTACCTGGTCTTCTGGATGGCGGTTGACGGCGGCTGGTCCGCGGTCGATTACTACACCGGTGCCAATGATCTGGCTTCTCCCGCCGCCGTGGATATCACCGCCACCGCCACCATCGACGACTACCAGGGTGACAACCTGGACGAGATCTGGCTGCGTGTGCAGGTCCAGTCCGATGGTGGCTACTCCGATGGTGACTGCTCCTGGCCCACCCTGACCGGTGCCGCCCAGGTCGACAACATCGTCGTGACCCTGACCCAGGATTCCTGGACCATCACCGACTCCAACGACTTCCAGAGCAGCCTGGGCAACTGGACTCCCATCATCCCCATCGGTGTTGGTGACTTCGCCCAGCTGTGGAACAACCTGGATGACGCCGATCCCTGCCGTAGCAACTTCGGCGCCCAGGTCGCCTTCATCGATGACGGCCTCGTCGTGCCCGGCATTGGCCCCAGCGTCTGCCAGGACTGGTGCTACGGCCCCGGCGGCTACATCGTGAACACCGAGGGTGGCCAGGCCGGTAGTGATGCCCACATCCACAACTCCATCGAGTCCCCCATCATGCCCTGGCCCGATCCCTCCGTGGAAGCGGCCACTCTGACCTACGAGGCCTACCGCCACGAGGATCTGAGCGCCAACGCCCCTGGTATCTTCTACGTCTGGGGCATCCGCAGCACCGATGGTCTCGAGGAAGACATCTACAACCAGAACTACCTGGATCGTAACCTGGTCTACTACGGTGGCCCGGACTACATCCGCGACGTCAATGTCGTGACCGACCTGCTGGTTCCCGGCCGTAACTTCGTCCAGGTTCAGCTGGCCGTCTACGAGCTGGGTCATGTCTGGGGCTGGGACGGCACCAACGGTTATCCCGCGCCCTACTTCGACAACGTGCGCCTGATTGCCTATCCCGCCTACGGCCCCTCCATGTCCACCCGCGAGATCGACATCGCCAACGACGGCTTCCCCGAGATTGCTGAAGTTGACCTGATCAACCTGGGCAACAACTGGGTGCGCTTCGACATGGCCAACAACATCGCCGCCGCCACTCACCTGCGTAACGATCCCGGTGACTCCATCGTGGTCGACGTGGTGCCCGTGCGCGCCGGTGCCGAGCTGACCGCTCTGCCCGAGCTGGTCTGGGCTCTGGACGCCAACCCCCTGTTCGACGCTTACCGCACCAGTGAGCTGGGTACCGCCACCAGTGGCGTGGTCTCCGGCGCCGAGATCTGGCGTGAAGGCAGCGCCGGCCTGGTTCAGGTGCCCGACTCCTACCAGTTCGATCTGCCCGACACCAACTTCCTGTTCCCCGGCGACGTCCTGCACTACTTCATCCGTGCGACCGACGCCATCGACGGCCTGGACCCCCAGACCACCACCATTCCCGCCAGCGAGCAGGGTCTGACCCAGCCCGACGGCTTCGGTGACTTCTCCGGTCCTCTGACCTACAGCAGCAGCTTCACCGTGCGGGCTCTGCCCAGCGTGACCGAGACCAGCCCCGGTTCGGGTGAGTACACCCAGCCCAAGACCCTGTTCTGGAACGACTTCGCCAACCGTGGTGGCGAGGCCGAGTGGCATGGCGCCTTCGCCAACCTGGGTCTGCTCGTCGGTCGCGACTACGACGTGTATTACACCAACGCCCCGTCCAGTGGCCTGGGTAACGGTCTTGGTGGCCGCGCCAGCCGCTTCAGTGTCCAGGGCTACAACAACCTGCTGTACACCGCTGGTGACCTGGGTGTGAACACCATCAGCAACGGTGACTTCGACAACGACGCCGGTAACGACGTCGCGCTGCTGCAGGACTGGCTGCTGCAGGGTACTTCCGAGAACCCCCGCAACCTGTTCATGACCGGTGATGAGCTTGTCTACGACATGACTCAGAACGGTGGTAGCACGACCAACCAGTTCGTGTCCGACTGGATGAAGGTGTCCTACGTGGACAACGACCTGCGTCCCCTGATCAACACCCAGTCCACTCCCGTTGTGAAGGCCCTGGCCGGCAACGGCGTGTTCCTGGATAACGAAGAGTGGGTCGCTTACGGTGGCTGCTTGAGCATCAACACCTTCGACGCGGTGACCGTGGACGAAGCTGGTGGTGGCGTGCAGCTGGCCGAGTTCCTGGCCCCCAACGGCGCCTCGGACGTGTACACCTACTCCGCCGCGACCATGTACTATGACGCGGCTGTCAACGCTCGCGTGATCACCATGCCTTACGACTTCATGTACATCTACTCGAACCCCGATGCTGCCAAGGCCAACCCGGCCGCGCTGCCCATGCGCGTTGTCGTGCTGGAGCGTGTGCTGTCGCAGTTCGGTATCGAGCCGATCATCGAAGACGTTTCCGGCGCCGATGACACGCCCGCGGTTGCTTTCAGCACCAGCGTGTACCCCAACCCCTTCAACCCGACCACGAAGATTCAGTACACCATGCCCAAGGCTGGCCACCTGACTCTGAAGGTCTACAACGTGAAGGGTGAACTGGTTAAGACCCTGATCGACGACAGTGTCGAGGCTGGCACCAACCACGTCATGTGGGACGGCACCAACCAGAACGGCGCCAAGGTCAGCTCCGGTGTGTACTTCAGCGAAGCCCGCACCGCCGGCCAGGTCAAGGTCAACAAGATGGCTCTCGTGAAGTAATTCCTTCGGGATTTACTGCAGCCACGAGCTGTCCGGGAGCGGCCCCTTCGGGGGCCGTTCCCTTTTTTTCGGTCAACAGACGCGAGCGGCCGGCCTCCAGGGAGACCGGCCGCCGGGGGGGGGCACCAGGTGAGGAAAGCCGGGGTCAGCCAAAGCGCCCGGTGATGTAGTCCTCGGTCTCCCTGAGGTGGGGATTGGTGAACAACGTGGCCGTGGGCCCGTACTCGATGACCTGCCCCAGATACATGAAGGCGGTGTAGTCGCTCACCCGCGAGGCCTGCTGCATGTTGTGGGTCACGATGAGAACCGTGTACTCGCCGCGCAGGCTCAGGATTAGCTCCTCTACCCGCGTGGTGGCGATGGGATCCAGGGCGCTGCAGGGTTCGTCCATCAGCAGCACCTCGGGCTCGGCCGCGATGGCCCGGGCGATGCAAAGGCGCTGCTGCTGGCCGCCGGACATGCCCAGGGCCGACTCGTTCAGGCGGTCCTTGACCTCGTCCCACAGGGCGGCCCCCTTCAGGGCCTTCTCGCACACCTCGGCCAGCACGGCCTTGTTGCGTTCCCCGTTGATCTGCAGGGGGTAGGTCACGTTGTCGATGATGCTCATGGGAAAGGGATTCGACTTCTGGAACACCATCCCCATGCGGCGACGCAGCTCGATGACATCCACGTTCTTCCCGTAGATGTTACCCTCGCCCAGGTTCATGGACCCGTCGATCTGGATGTTGTCGATGAGGTCGTTCATGCGGTTGACCGAGCGCAGCAGCGTGCTCTTGCCGCAGCCCGAGGGTCCGATCAGCGCCGTGACCTTGCCCTTGGGCAGGGTCATGTTGATGTCGAACAGGGCCTGCTTTTCCCCGTACCAGAGGTTGAAATCCTCGATGTCGAGGATGGTCTCCTCATTCTGGAGCTCGGGGTGGATCTCCGCGGGTACCACTTCCCCGTTGGCGATGGCCGTCAGACGGTCGATGTTACTCATGACTTCCTCTTGTTTCAGAGCAGGCTGCATTCGCATTTCTAGAACTTGCTTCCGGTGAACTTGCGGGTCAATCGCGAGCGGAACCAGATGGCCGCCGCGTTAAGGAACAGCACGATCCCCATCAACAGCAGGGTCGTGGTGAACACCATGGGCTTGGCCGCCTCCGAATTCTGGCTCTGGAAACCCAGGTCGAAGATGTGGAAACCCAGGTGCATGAAGCTGCGCTCGGGGTGGATGAACGGGAACGAGCCGTCCACCGGCAGCTCGGGAGCCAGCTTCACCGCGCCCACCAGCATGAGGGGAGCCACCTCGCCCGCCCCGCGGGCCATGGCCAGGATGCCGCCCGTCATGATGCCGGGCAGGGAGCGCGGCAGCACCACCCGCCAGATGGTCTGCCACTTGCTGGCGCCGCAGGCGTAGCTGCCCTCGCGCATGCTGTTGGGAACGGCGGCCAGGGCCTCCTCGGTGGTGACGATGACCACCGGCAGCGTGAGCAGGGCCAGGGTCAGGGAGGCCCACATGATGCCCCCGGTGCCGAAGGTGGGGTTGGGCAGCTTGTCCGCGAAGAAGATGGCGTCGATGCTGCCGCCCACGATGTAGCTGAAGAAGCCCAGGCCGAACACGCCGAACACGATGCTGGGCACCCCGGCCAGGTTGTTGATGGCGATACGCACCATGGAGATCATGATGCCCGCCTTGGCGTACTCCCGCAGGTACAGGGCCGCCATGACGCCGAAGGGCACCACCAGGATGGTCATGCCGATGGTCATGACCACGGTGCCGAACAGGGCCGGCCAGATGCCGCCTTCGCTGTTGGCCTCGCGCGGCTCGGCGGTCAGGAATTCGCCCCAGCGCGAGAAATACACCTGCCACTTCTGCAGCATGTTCAATCGGTTGGGCAGGTAGGCCCGCACGATCTGGTGCAGTTCGATGTCCTGCACGGTGCCGTCCGAGGTCACCACGCGCAGGGCGTGACCCGCCATGCCGTCGGTGTTCTCGCCGTGCCCGGCCGCCCCGCGATGATCGGCCTTGAACCTTTTCCAGGCCGCCTGGGGCTCGTTCTCCACCACCTGGCCGTCCACCACGTAGGCCCGCAGCACGCCATAGAAGCGGCCCCAGGTCTGACGCTCGAAGAGCACCGCCCAGGGCGGGCGCGTCTCGCCGCCGGACTGGATCTGGTAGTCCTCGACCCAGCGGAAATGCTCGCTGGTGAGCTCGAAGTTGCCCGTGCGGATGAGCCGCCGGTGCAGCCGCCCCTCGTCGGCGGCCATCTCCGTGGAAGCCGCCTCGTAGGCCGGTCCCTGCAGGTTGTTCAGCAGGTCGGGCTCGGGGCGGTAGTCGTCACCCCGGGTCACCTCGCCCATGATGACGGCCCCGTCCCTGGTGACGATGTTCACCACCGGTTCGGGCCAGAAGGTGGTCACCCCCTGCCAGACCACCAGGCCCACCAGGCCGGCCACCATGAGCAGGGCCACCACCAGGCCGCCGCCGCTCAGCCAGACCATTGGCTCGCCACGCGCCAGCAAGGCGGTGGCCGTGTTTGCTCGCAGCTGGCTCAAAGCTGGCTCGACTTTCTCCGGTAGTGCAGCCGCACCATCTCGGCCACGGTGTTGAGCAGGAAGGTCATGACGAACAGGGTCAGGGCCGCCAGGAACAGCGTCCGGTAATGGGTGCTGTTCTGGACCGCCTCGGGCAGCTCCACCGCCAGGTTGGCCGACAGGGTGCGGAACCCGTTGAAGATGTTCAGATCCATGATGGGGGTGTTGCCGGCGGCCATGAGCACGATCATGGTCTCGCCCACCGCCCGACCCAGGCCGATCATGGCCGCCGAGAACAGGCCGCTCATGGCCGGGGGCACGATGACCTTGATGGCCGTCTGCCACAGGGTGGCCCCCGCGCCCAGGCTGGCGGCGCGCAGGTGATCGGGCACGGCGCTCAGGGCATCCTCGGCGATGGAATAGATGATGGGGATGACGGCGAAGCCCATGGCGAAGCCCACCACCAGGGCGTTGCGCTGCACGTAGGTGTCCAGCACCGACCCCCGCGGATCCCAGCCCGAACTGTTCAGCAACCAGCCCACGAAAAGGGCCATGGCCACGGTGGCCAGGCTACCCAACAGGAAGCGGCCCAGATCCAGCAACCCCAGTTGCCAGCGGGTCCAGCCCGGACCCCGGCCGCGGATGATCCCCTCGCCGTAGGTGACGTTGAGCCAGCCCACCACCAGGGCCGCCGGCGCCAGCAGCAGCAGGAACCAGCCCGTGGTGCCGCTGCCCACCTGCCCGTCCAGCCACAGCTTGGCGTCCCCGCTGAAGGCCACCCGCTCCAGCCACGGGGCCATCTCCCAGGAGATCTTCGCCCCCATGGCCAGCACCAGCAGGATGGCCACCGGCCGCCACGGATCCAGCCGCGAGCCCCACTCCCGGGGCTGCATCTGCCACAGATGGGCACCCACCAGCAGGAAAAACGGGCCGCAGAAGAGGATGGCCAGCACCTCCACCAGTACCCTTTCCACGAAGGGGGCCATGACCAGGGCGGCCAGGAAGCCCAGCACCACACTGGGCAGGCTGGCCATGGTCTCGATGACGGGCTTGATGCGGGTGCGGGTGCGCCGGTGCAGGAACTCGCTGGTGTAGAGGGCCGCCAGCAAGGCCAGGGGCAGACCGAAAAGCATGGAATAGAAGGTGGCCTTGAGGGTGCCGTAGATCAGGGGCACCAGGCTCAGCTTGGGCTCGAAGGTGTCGGTGGCCGCCGACGACTGCCAAACGTAGGTGGGAGCGGGATAACCCTCGTACCACACCGGCCGCAGCAGGGCGCCGAAGCTGATGTCGGGGTGGGGCGCGTCCAGGTCCCAGACCATCTGGCCCTGGGGGTTGGCCGCCATCACCTGGTCCTCGCGCGGGGCGATGGCCGCGGCGATGACCGGCCCGGCGGGCAGGCGCGCCTCGCCCAGAAAGCGGTGGCTGGTCACGTGATACACCCGCACCGTGCCGTCGCGATAACCGGCCATGATCAACCGGGAACGCCCGGACGAGGCCAGGGTCGTCACCACGCCCTGGGCCTCGCCCAGGTGGTGCACCGGCTTCAGAACGGGCCTTTCGTTGGGGTTCTCGCGCACCGGGAACCACACCGTCAGGCCGCCCTGGTCGTCGCCCACCGCCAGGGACACCCGGCCGGCGATGAAGGCCAGGGCCGTGATGTGGGCCCCTTCGGCCTGGACCAGGTCCACCTCGCCGATGTGGGTGAACTCCCCGTCCTGGTTGCGCTCCAACACGTGGGACGTGCCGTCGTGCTGCACCAGCAGGGCCATGTCGCCGGCATCGTTCAGCACCAGTTGGCCGGGCAGGCGCGCGGGGTCCACCCCCACCTGCTCAGGGGACAGATCCGAACCCTCGCTGCGGGTGCGGACCTCTCCGGTGAGCAGGTTCTTGCGCCAGGTCAGGCTGCGGTCGTGAAAGACGCCCGCCTCGTCCAGGGCCACCACCACCAACCCGCCCGAACGCTCGGAAACGTCGATCAGGCGGATGGGGCTGGCGCCCAGCTGGACGGGCTGGTCCTCCACCAGTTCCAGGCGGCTCTGGCGCAGCTGGCCCTCGGGGGTGCGTTCGATCAGGGTGTTCTCGTAAACACGGCGCTCACCCACCTGCATTGTGGCGTACCGGTCGGGCAGGTCGTCATCGGCCAGGAATTCCACGGTGAAGCTGAGCCGCATGGTCATGATGGACCCGTCGGCAAAGCCCGCCACCACGCGCCCCTGGTGGCCCGAGACCTTGAGCCGCGTCACTTCCTTGCCGGGCATGAGCTGCAGCTGCTCCAGCAGCGCGCCGTTGTCCAGTTCGCGCAGCTGGACGAACCCCTTCTCGTGCAGGGACCAGGCCAGGGAGCCGTAATCGTCCACCGCCAGGTGCGTCAGCGTCCCCAGCTCCAGGGCCTGCCCCTCCCCCGACGTGACGGCCGGATCGCTGGAGGGCTGCAGGCTGGTGGGGGTGAACAGGGGCAGCACCACATAGACCAGGAAAAGCCCCACCAGGGACACGGCCACGATGCTGCCGATGCCGCTCAGCGTGATCAGGCGCCGGGCCACGGTGTCGGCCACCATCACCGACTTGCGCGCCTTTCGGCTGAATTGCTGACCGGTGAAGGTCGCCGATGCCTGCTTGCGATCCTTGTCACTCATGGAGGAGTCTTTTCCTTCTCGGGACCGAGCTCGGCCAACCCCGGACAGGGTGGGCCGAGCTCAATGAACCAGCGCGATCGTTGACTAGAAGGTGGCCTTGATGCCGACGGACTTCAGTTCCTCGCGGGCCACGCTGGCGGGCACGGGGAAGTAGCCGTCCTTCAGCACGTCTTCCTGGCCGTTCTTGCTGAACACGTACTTGACGAACTCGGCGCGCAGGTCGTCCAGCTTGCTGCCGGGCTTGTAGTTGACGCTCAGGTACAGGAAGCGGGCCAGAGGGTACTCGCCGGTGTAGGCGTTCTCGGGCACGGCCGCCACGAAGTGGGGGTTGTTGCCGGTGTCGGTGCTCAGGGCCACCGCGCGCACGTCGCTGGTCATGTAGCCGATGCCCGAGTAGCCGATGCCGTACTTGTCGGTGGCCACACCCTGCACCACGCTGCTGGAACCGGGCTGCTCGTTGACCTCGTCCTTGTAGTCACCCTTGAACAGGGCGTGCTTCTTGAAGTAGCCGTAGGTGCCGCTGGCGCTGTTGCGGCCGTACATGCGGATGGGCTTGTCGGCCCACTCGCCGGTCAGACCCAGGTCGCCCCAGGTGCGGATGTCCTTGGCGTAGCCGCCCTTGCGGGTCTTGGAGAAGATGGCGTCCAGCTGCTGCAGGGTCAGGCCCTTGATGGGGTTGTCCTTGTGCACGTAAACCGCCAGCATGTCGATGCTGGTGCGCAGCTGCACGGGCTTGTAGCCGAACTTCTTCTCGAACTCGTCGATCTCCTTGGCCTTCATCTTGCGGCTCATGGGACCGAAGTTGCTGGTGCCGGCGATGAGGGCCGGAGGAGCGGTGGAGGAACCCTTGCCCTCGACCTCGACCTTGACGCCGGAGTGGACGGCGCGGAAGCCTTCGCTCCACAGGGCCATCATGTTGTTCATGGTGTCCGAGCCGATGCTCTTGATGCTGCCGGAGACGGAGGTGCCGGCCTTGTAGGCGGGCAGGGTGTTGTCCACGGAAGCGCCGGCGAAGGCACTACCGGTGAGCAGGGCCACCAGGGCCACGACGGAGGCGATCTTCAAAACAGACTTGAGGCTCATCACATTCTTCCTTTTCCTGGGAAAAAAGAACCGGACCGGCACACAAGCATCCTCTGCTTTCACCGGATCTGCGAATGCGGACACGGTAGAAGGCGTTTGCAAATACAATGTCAACCGAATGTAAAAATCGGGTAAATTCCCCGAATAAAGATTTTAGGCGGCATTTGGCGTGTTAGCATTTACACAATCCTAACTTGCGAAATCGACCAAAGGAGCCGACCGTGCCCCATGCTGAGGAAAGGCATTTCTGATGGCGAGGTCCACCGGCCGGGGCGCTGCCCGACGGCCGGTCGACCGTTCCGGAGGTTGGTCCCCATGGCCGATGAACACATCCTGATCGTCGAAGACGAAGAAGACATCGCCGAGCTCCTGGAGTACAACCTGGAGCGGCAGGGCTATCAGGCCGAGGCCGTGGGCACCGGCGAGGACGGCCTGCAGCTGGCCCGCGAGGCCATGCCCGACCTGGTGCTGCTGGACCTCATGCTGCCCAAGCTTTCGGGCATCGAGGTGTGCCGCAGCCTGAAGGCCGACCCCGAGACGGCCAAGATCCCGGTGATCATGCTGACGGCCAAGGGCGAGGAAGAGGACATCATCGCCGGCTTCGACGCCGGGGCCGATGATTACGTGACCAAGCCCTTCCGGCCCAAGGTCCTGCTGGCCCGGGTCAAGGCCGTGCTGCGCCGCGGGGCCGCCGTGCGTCTGCGGGAGAACGACACCCTGGAGATGGAGGGCATCAGCATCCATCCGGGGCGACACGAGGTCCACGTCGCCGGTGCGAGGGTCGATCTGACGCGGACCGAATTCCTGATCCTGCAATTCCTGGCCTCCCGGCCCGGCTGGGTTTTCACCCGCAGCCAGATCGTGAGGGCCGTCCACGGCGACGACTACCCCGTCACCGGCCGCTCGGTGGATGTTCAGGTGGCCGCCCTGCGCCGCAAGCTCGGCGACGCCGGCGAGACCATCAAGACCGTCCGCGGCGTGGGCTACAAGATGGGTGAATAGAGAGCCCGGTCCGATAGACAAGGAATGCCATGCATCGCGCAACCCTGCTGGGTAAACTGCTGCCGCCCCTGCTCCTGATCCTGGTGCTCACCCTGCTGCTGGTGACCGGGTTCACGGGCCGCTCCATGCGCGGCTTCGTCTTGGAGCACACCACCGGCGACCTGGAGCACACCTGCCGCCTGGCTTTGCCCCGCCTGTCGCCCCTGGTCCAGGCCGGGGACCACGCCGCCGTGCACGCCCTGTGCCGGGAGTTCGAGGCCCAGAGCGGCAAGCGCATCACCGTCGTCCTGCCCGGCGGCCAGGTCATCGGCGATTCCGAACAGGACCCCGCCGTCATGGACAACCACGGCAACCGGCCCGAGATCCTGACGGCCCTGGCCGGGGGCGTGGGCCACAGCCTGCGCTACAGCAGCACCCTCAAGCACCAGCGCCTGTACCTGGCCATCCCGGGCGAGGCCACCCCCGGCGGCACCCTGGTGCCCTACGTGGTGCGCGCCTCGGTGTCCATGGAGAGCCTGTCCCACCTGCTGCGCCGGGTTTACGGGGAGATCGCCCTCATCGGGCTGGCCCTGCTGCTGGTGGCCGGCGGGGTGAGCCTGATCCTCAGCCGGCGTCTCAGCGTCAAGCTGCAGACCCTGCGCCAGGGGGCCCTGGCCTACGCGGGCGGCCAGCTGGAGCACGAGCTGGACATCGACGACCCGGTGGAGGTTGCCGACGTGGCCCACGCCATGAACAGCATGGCCCGCCAGCTGGAAGAACGCATCCGCAAGACCGACAGCCAGCGCCAGGAACTGGCCGCCGTGCTGGCCAGCATGGTGGAAGGGGTCATCGCCGTGGATCCCGGCGAGCAGGTCATCCGCATGAACCAGGTGGCCGCCGGGCTTCTGGGCTGCAAGGAGAGCGAGGCCATGGGCCGCAGCATCCAGGAGGTGGGCCGCAACAGCGAGCTGACCAAGCTGGTGCAGCGCACCCTGGAAGACCAGGAATCCCGCTCGGTGGACATCACCATGGGCAGCGCCCCGGTGCGGGTGCTGGAGGTGCAGGCCAGCGCCCTGGTGGGGCTGCAGGGCCAGCCCATCGGCGCCCTGCTGGTGTTCAACGACGTGACCCGCATCCGCCGCCTGCAGACCATGCGCAAGGACTTCGTGGCCAACGTCTCCCACGAGCTGAAAACGCCCATCACCAGCATCAAGGGCTTCGTGGAGACCCTCATCGAGACCCCGCCCGAGGACAAGGCCGACCTGGACCGCTTCCTGGGCATCATCAACCGCCAGGCCGACCGCCTGGGGCGCATCATCGCCGACCTGCTGGCCCTGTCGCGGCTGGAACAGAGCGACGATTCAGAGGCGGTGGAGTTCTTCGACCTGCCCCTGAGCCCCATCCTGGAGCGGGTGGTCCGGGATGTGCAGAACCGCCAGCCCGACGCGGCGCGGCGCCTGCGCCTGGACTGCGTCCAGGACATCCGGGCCCGGGTCAACGCCCCGCTGCTGGAGCAGGCGGTCACCAACCTGGTGGACAACGCCCTCAAGTACGGGGCCGAGGGATCGCCCGTGGTGCTGGAATGCCACGGGGACGGCTCCACCGTCCGCATCGACGTGGTGGACGAGGGCCCCGGCATCAGCGCCCAGCACCTGCCCCGCATCTTCGAACGATTCTACAGGGTGGACAAGGCCCGCAGCCGCCAGATGGGCGGCACCGGCCTGGGCCTGGCCATCGTCAAGCACATCGCCCAGGCCCACGGGGGCCAGGCTTCCGCCACCAGTGAACCCGGTGTGGGTAGCACCTTCACCATCACGCTGCCCAGGGAGGACCCGGCATGAAGATTCATCTGCAGAAGGAAATAGATCGCCTCAAGAAGAAGCTTTTCCACATCTCGACCATGGTGGAGGAGAGCCTGGATCTGGCCCTGCGCGCCATCCACGAACGCGACGCCGACATGGCCGCCCGGGTGCGCACGCGGGACAAGGAGATCGACCAGCTTGAGGTGGACCTGGAAGAGGACTGCCTGAAGATCCTGGCCCTGCACCAGCCCGTGGCGGCCGACCTGCGCTTCCTCATCACCGCCCTGAAGATGAACAACGACCTGGAGCGCATCGGCGACCTGGCCGTGAACATCACCAACGGCAAGCTGTGCCTGTCGGACGAGGGCAACTCCCCCGTCTACTCGGAGAAGCTGCTGAGCATCGGCAACAAGGCCAAGGTCATGCTGCGGGACGGGCTGCAGGCCCTCATCGACCAGGACATGGAGAAGGCCCGGCTGGTGCTGCGCTCGGACGACGAGGTGGACGCCGAGTACCGCGCCTTCCTGGGCCTGCTCAAGACCGAGCTGGGCGGCCAGCCTGACAAGGTGGATCTGATGATCTGCTGGATGCTGGTGTCCAAGCACCTGGAGCGTGTGGCCGACCTGGCCACCAACATCGCCGAGGACACCATCTACACCATCACCGGTGAGATCGTGCGGCACGGGCGCGCCTGACCGGGTCATCTGTGAATAAGCAACAAGAAGGCCGGAGCCCGCGGGTTCCGGCCTTTGCGCGTCGACATTCGCGGCTCAGGAGCGGCTGGTCTGGGGCGCCCAGCGCGCCAGCATGGTCGTCAGGGCGGCGCGGTCCACCGGCTTGGTCAGGTAGTCGTTCATCCCCGCCACCAGGCAGGTTTCCCGGTCCTGGGCCATGGCGAAGGCCGTCAGGGCGATGACGGGCAGATCCTTGAAGCGCCCGCCCAGCTTGCGGATCTCGCCCGTGGCCTCGTAGCCGTCCATTACGGGCATCTGGCAATCCATGAGCACCAGGTCGAAATCGCCGGCCTGCACCCTGGCCACCGCCTCCTTGCCGTTGGCGGCCACTTCCACCTTCGCCCCCATGAGATCCAGCAGCTTGCGGGCGAAGACCTGGTTGATGGGATTGTCCTCGGCCAGCAGGATGCGCAGTCCCTCGGCGGGTCGTGCATCCGCCACCTCAGGGGCCGCATCGGCCGGGCCGAAGTTCAGGGTCTCGTTCAGGGTCTCGTCCAGGGCCGCCTCCCGGGCCTCGTCAAGCACCAGGATGAACCAGAACTCGGAGCCCTGTCCGCGCTGGCTGTTGACGCCGATGGTGCCGCCCATGAGTTCGACCAGCTGGCGACAGATGGTCAACCCCAGCCCCGTCCCCCCATGGGAGCGGGCGGTGGAATCGTCGGCCTGGGTGAACTGGGCGAACACCGTTTCCAGCTTGTCGGCCTCGATGCCCAGTCCGGTGTCGAACACCGAGACCTTGACCTTGCCCCGGCCCAGATTCCGCAGCACGATGCGCACCCCGCCCTCGCTGGTGAACTTGATGGCGTTGCTGGCCAGGTTCAGCAGCACCTGGCGGAAGCGCACCACGTCGCCCATCACATGGCAGGGCAGGGCCGGATCGATCTGGACATCCAGGCTCAGCCCCTTGGCAGCGGCCAGGGGCCCGGCGATGATGCGGATCTCCTTCACCGTGCGGGCCAGGTCGAAGGGTATGCTTTCGATGACCATCATGCCGGCTTCGATCTTGGAGAAGTCCAGGATGTCGTTGATCACCGTGAGCAGATGGTCGGCGCTGGTCTGGATGTAGCCCAGCAGCTTGCCCTGCTCCCTGTCCAGGGCCGTTTCCCCCAGCAGGCCGGTCATGCCGATGACGCCGTTCAGGGGCGTGCGCAGCTCGTGGCTCATGTTGGCCAGGAAGTCGCTCTTGGCCCGGCTGGCCTGGATCAGGGCCTGCTCCCGGCTTTCCACCTGGCCCAGCATTTCGTTGAAGGCCTCCACCAGCTGGCCCACCTCGTCCCCGCTCTCGCCCTCCACCCGCAGCGAGTAGTTCTGCTCGCTGGACACGGCCTTGGCCGCGTTGGCCAGGTTGATGATGGGCTGGGAGATGAGGCGCTGCAGGCGTTCGCTCACCACCATGCTGATGAACAGGGCCGAGGCGCTGAGCATGAGCAGGAAGATGATCAGGCGGCTGGTCTGCTGGGCTTCCTCGGTGAGGCTGTAAGCCAGGACTAGGGAGCCGGCCTTCTCGCCCTTCCACTTCACGTCGTGGCTCAGGACCACCTTGTCCCGGGAGTAGCGGGGTTCCTGGGAACCGCCGGCCATGTACTTGCCCAGATCGGTGTCGGTGGAATCGCCCCAGGCAGCGAACAGGCTGCCGTCGCTGCGGTACACCACCGCGCTGTGCAGGTTGGGCAGGAAGCCCAGGTTCAGCAGGGTCTGGTGGGTGAATTCCTGATCCTCGAAGATCAAGGCCGAAGCCACGTTGGAGGCCGCAATGCGGTTGATGACCCCCAGCTCCCAGGCCAGGCGGTCGCGGAAGGCCGTGCGGTCGTGCCTGACCATGGCGGTTCCCAGGAGGGTTACCACGAGGACGTTGCTGAAGATGAGCACCCACCTCAGCTTGGTCTTGATCGGCCAGTTCCTGGCAAAGTTCAAATCAGTCCCCTTCGACGATCTTGGCCACCTTCAGCAACTGCGAGCTGAGGGATAGCTGGGCCTCGTCCGCGGCCCTGGCGTTGATGAAGAAGCGCAGCTTGCCCCGGCGCTCGACCAGCTGGATGATGCCGCCGTCGCTGCAGAAGTTGTCGGCCTGGCTGATGGTCAGGATGGACTCGGCCCGGGCCGTGGCCAGGGTGTCTCCGTACTGCCCCACCTGATCCTCGCCGATGTAAAGGAGCTGGCAGCTGCTCAGCTCGTCCGGGCTGTTCACCCGGCGCACCGTCAGGGGAATATCCCCCACGTTCTTGCCCACGATGCTGGTGAAGTCGTCGATGGACATGGCCTCGCCCAGCAGGCCCAGCACGATGCTGTCGCCGGGGGTGTCGTCGTCGGGCCACTCCACGAACTTGCAGAAGTTGTAGATCATGGCCGAGCGGATCAGGTCCTGGGCCTTGCGCCCCTCCTGCTCGCTGGCCGCGGCGGGGAGGGCGCCCAGGGCGCCCGCCGCCATCAGTGTCAGGATCACCAGGCCACGACCCAACCACGGAGGGGGTGTCGCCACTCCCCTGGGCGTTTTCCTGTGGTTTTGCCTCTTCATCATCCTCATCGCCTTACCTGGAACAGGTGAAATAGAGTCTGAAAGATCTTCCGTCCTGCCAGATCAAGTCCTGGTATTCCCCCCAGGTGGCAGGATGGGCAATGGAACGGTTCAGGGCGTTGCGCAAGCTGCCCGAGATGGTCAGCCCCTCCACCAGGCTGCGGTCCACCAGGGTCAGGTTGACCAGGGTGTATTCCCTGGTCATCAGGTGGGTGATGGTGCGCCGCGGGCTGCTGTACTGCACCTCCACGCCCAGCCTGGTTCCGGCCCGGCGCAGGGGCAGCCACAGGTTCAGCTTGCCCTGGCGGTTGGGGGCCCGGGACTCGCTCCAGACGGGGTTCACCCAGCGGTCCTTACACTCGTTGTAGGTCCAGCTGGCGCGGCCCTGGATGCCGCCGGGCAGGCGCGCTTCCAGGCCCAGCTCGGCGCCGCGGCTGGTGATCTGGTCGTTGTCCCAGTCCGCCGGGTCGCCCGTCGGATCGTTGGCGTTCTGGCCGGCCACCATCTCGCGGTATACGTACTCGTAGACGGTCATGGAGCCGGTCCAGTGGCGGGCCAGATCCAGCTCCCAGATGAACTCGTAGGTCTCGATCTCCTCGGGGATGAGGCTCAGGCCCGAGCGGCCCGTGTCCACCTCGTCCTCCTGGCTGCCCAGCTCGTACCCGTTGGGCGCCTGGAAGGCCGTGCCGTACAGGGCCTTGAACACGTTGCCGCCCATGGACTCGGTGACCACCGCCACCCGCGGGTTGGTGCTGTTCTGGAAGCTGGTGTAGTTGTCGTGCCGCAGGCCCAGGTTCACGATGATCCCCTGGACCGGGCGCAGCTCCGTCAGGGCGTAGACGCCGTAGTTCTCGGGGGAGAATTCGAAGTCGTACCACTCGAAGTAGGGCGACTCGTCGTGGGCGCTCATGTCCATCTTCAGGTTGTGCTGGTACTCCACACCCACGGCCACCGCGTGCCCGCCGGCCAGGCGGTGGGAGAAATCCAGGGCCCCCGTCACGCGCCTGCCGCGGAACTTGTCCCGGTACAGGACCACGTGATCGGCCGGGTCATAGAAGTTGTATTCCCAGTCGTAGCTGTAGGGCCAGGCCCCGTCGTAGCCGAAGGTCTGGTAATAGATCTGGCCCACCATGTCCACCCTGTCCCACAGCCGGGTGCGGTAGCGCGCGCTCAGGTTCAGCTGGGTGTCCTCGGTCTGGGCCGAGTTGTCGTTGACGATGGTGGTGGACGGCGCCATGGGGTTCTGCTTCTTGCGATAGGAGAACATGGACTCCAGGGTCAGCCCCTCGTAGGTGGCCTTGCCGAAGAAGCTGTGCCAGGCCTCGGTGTCCCCGTCGCGGAACCAGCCGCCGTTGTCGTTCCAGTAGGGGTAGTGCTGGCTCCACTCCTCTTCCCGCTCGTCCAGTTCCTGGATGTAGCGGTCCTGGCCGTCGATCTGCCCCACGCTGGCCGAGGCGATCAGATCCAGTCCGCCCACCGTCTCGTGGCCGTAGGTGAGCCGGGCGCTGCGGCGGCCGAAGCTGCCCCCGCCGGCGGCGGCCTCGAAGCCTTCCAGCCTGTAGCCCTCGCGGGTGACCACGTTGATGATGCCCAGCATGGCGTTGGTGCCGTACACGCTGGACGCGGGCCCGCGGATGACCTCGATGCGTTCCACCAGGTCCAGATCCACCGGGAAGCCCATGTTCATGTTGATGCCGCCGATGGAGGCGCCGTTGACGCGCACCCCGTCCACCAGGCACAGCATGCGGCTGCTCAGATCGCCGGGGTAGCCCAGTCCCCGCACGCCCAGGTAGTCGTAGTTGTGGTCGTAGGTGTTGTAGAAGCCGCGCAGGCTGGTCAGCACCTCGGCCAGGTTGCGGTAGCCGTAGGTCTGGATCTCTTCGCGGGTGATGATGGTGATGGAGGCGGGGGCTTCCTTGGCCTTCTGCATGACCTTGGACGCCCCGTAGACCACGCTCATCTCCATGAGGTCGTCCAGGGAGAACTGGGTGTAGTCGATGATTTCCTGGTCGGGAGCTTCCAGGCCTGTGGCCGTGACGGGCAGGCCCCCCGCCGTGACCAGCCAGATCAGGGCCGGCAGCAGCCAGGCCGGCCACCGCCCCCCCGCTCTCGAGTATCGGGAAAGGGATTTCATCACCATGGGCACCTGAGCTCCGCCGGAACAACTGGTCGGGAAAGCCGCCGGAAACGTTTCCCGGGACCAGTTCAATGGGGAAATACCCGGGATGCACGCGGCGCCCCGGGGACTTGACTCTTCTGTGATTTTTATCGACTTGGCGGGGCAAGACTTGACTGCAGATTTACTTAGCGGAAAGCCATTCAAGCCTCAAAAAGAACCCAGAAAGAGCCACAGGCCCACCATGAACCCCACAGCGCCCCCGGCAACCACCTGCCAGGGGGTGTGGCGCCGCAGATAGACCCGGGAAAGGGCCATGCCCGAGGTGCCGGCCACCAGGAATAGACTGTTGCCCGACACCTTCCAGAGCAGGACCCCGGTCAGGGCCACCGCCGCGGTGTGGACGCTGATCTTCCACCGGCGCGTGATGACGATGATGAGCAGCAGCATGAGGCAGCCGGCCTCGGTGAAGCGCCGCATGAGGAGGGGCGCCTGGCCGAACTCCTGCAGAAACAGGGAATAGCCGTTCATGATGAACGTGAACATGAGGGGCACGTGGCGTTGCCGGCGCTGGAAGATCTCCAGATCGCCCACCTCGTGACGGCGCACCATGGCCAGCAGCACCAGCAGGGGGAAGACGACGGCCAGGGCGGTGTGCACGGCGGCCCAGACCCAGGCTGCGGGCCCGCCGCCGCCGGCCGCGACCGCCACGAAGCCCACCAGGGCCATGACGGGCGGGCTGGCGGCGTGGGACACGCCCTGGGCCAGGCGTTCCGGATTACCCCCGGGAACCCAGCCGGCCAGGTTCCTGTCTTCCGTGACTGGGCCGGCGGACAGGGTTCCGTCCCTGTCCCGACCCGTCGCGGGGGACGCGCTGCCCTCCCCGCGATAATCGGCGATACCCGCCATGCTCCTTGACCTCCCGTTCCCCTGCTTCGATATCCAGGCCGCGCGGCCTACCCGTCGCGCAGCTTCAGGGCGCGCTGGATGAGCAGCTGGGCCATGTCGGCCTGCTCGGGATCATCCACCGCCCGGCCCAGATGGCTCAGGGCCAGATCCTTGTCCCCCAGCTCGATGGCGCAGTAGCCCACCATGAGGTGGGCCCGCCCGTTGTCCTCTTCCAGGTTCAGGACGTGGGCGAAGGCCTCGCCGGCCTCGCGGTACTCCTTCTTCAGGTAGTGCACGTCCCCCTTGAGGGACCACAGGCGCTCGCTGCTGGTGACGGCCAGGGCCTCGTCCAGCACGGCCAGGGCCTGGTCGGGGCGATGGCTGGCCAAGCAGGCCGAGACCAGCTTCTCGTAATTCTGGGCGGTGGGCTCGGCCCCCAGCACGCTGCGGTAGGCGTCCAGGCTCAGGGCGGGCGTGCCCACCACGGCGTACAGGTCGCCCAGCTGGCGGCTCTCTTCCCGGGTCAGATCGCGCAGGTACCCCGTCACCGTCAGGGCCACCGCCGCGCGCTGGTAGTCGCCGCGCCCCACGTTGAACTGGTACACCAGGTGCCAGGCCCGCGGGTCGTCCCCGAAGCGGACCAGCATGTCCTCCAGATCGTCGTCCGCCGCCTCGGGTGTGCCGGCCTCCAGGGCGCTGCTGGCCAAGCCGCGGTACCACTCCAGCCGGACGTCACCCCAGCGTCCGGTCACCAGCTCCTGGTGCAGGGTCAGGGCGTGGGCGTTCTGCCCGGCCAGCAGGGCCGTGGTGGCGGCGTAGAACAGCATGTTCACGGGTCGCTCGGGGGACAGGCGGAAACCCTTCTCGAAGGCCTCGCTGGCGGCGGCGTACCGCTTCAGCTGGTAGGCCGCGTCGCCCAGCCCGACCCAGGCCCGGTCCAGGCCCGGCTCCAACTCCACCGCGCGGGCGAAGGCCCGGAGCGCCTCCTCGTGCCGATCCAGGTCCATGAGGCATTGGCCCAGCCAGTAGCGCAGCATGTCGTGATCCTGATCCGGGTGCTCGGCCAGGTGGGCCTGCAGCAGATCGGCCGCGCCCTGGCTGTCGCCGCGGCGGCGCAGGGTGCGGGCCCGGAACACCACCTTGCGGGTGTGGCGGGGAATGCGGGCCGGGGCGTACAGATCCTCCACCTCGTTCAAGGTCGTCAGGGTGGTGGTGCCGCTGTCGTGGGCGGTATCGCTGGCCGGCGCGGCGTGGGTAGCGGCACCGGGCAGCAACGTCAGGGCCGTCGCCACCAGAACCGCCGTGAGCATCCATATCCTGTCCATGGTCATCCTTCCTTCGCCATCCGGACGGCAACTAGTTCAGATTGAAGCGCACGGTGTGCATCACCCAGGCCGTCACCGGCTCGCCGCCGATGCGCCCGGGCTGGAACGTCCAGCCGGGCAGGGCGCGGCGCACGGCCGTCTCGAAGCAGCCCTGGGGCTTGGCCTTGATCACGTTGATCTGGCCCACCGATCCGTCCTCGCGCACCAGCATCTTCACCGCCACGTAGCCCTCGATGCCCTGCTCGCGGGCCTTGAAGGGGTAGTCGGGCGGGGTCTGCACCAGCACCTGGGGCGCCTGGTCCAGATCCACCGAATCGAAGATGAAGCTCTTCTCCTCGGTGCTGGTCTCGACCTTGGTGATGCCCATGTCGATGCTCAGGCCGCCGGTGCCCAGGTCCCCCAGGGAGGGCTGCACCAGGTCGGGGGCGAAGTCGGGTTTCTCCTGGGCCGGAGGCGGCGCCGGTTCCTTGACCTCCTGCTGGGTGGGCGGCTCGGGCGCCGCCAGGGTGACCAGGCTGACGCCCGCCACCTCTTCCATGGCGGGGGGCTCGCGGTGCTTGCGCACCAGCAGGCCCATGACGCCGAAAAGGCCGGCGTTGATCACCACCGCGGCGACCATCAACATCAGCCAGGACGAGCCTTTCTTCAGTGCCTTCATCTTTTCAGCTTTCTTGCCGGGGAGGGATCATTCCTCCCCCGCTTTCTTGGCGGCCAGGCTGACGTTGCCCGCCCCGGCCAGGCGGCACTGGTCCATGACCTTCACCACCACGCCGGTCTCGGAGGTCTTGTCCGCCACCACCACCACGCCGCTCTCGGGATCGTCGGCCAGGGTGCGCTCGATGAGGCCGCGCACGCTGCGCACATCCACCTGCTTGCCCTCGAAGTACACGTCGCCCTCGCCGCTGACGCCGATCATGATGTTGGCGTGCTCCTGGGGCTCGGCGCTGGCCGCGCTGGAGCGCTGCACGTCGATGCCCGACTCCTTGACGAAGCTGGTGGTCACCACGAAGAAGATGAGCAGCAGGAACACCATGTCGATGAGGGGACCCATGTTGATGTCCACCTTGTCGCCGCCGCCGCGCAGGGTCCTACGTACGTTGATCATGCCGTGCCGGCCTCCATCTGGGGAATTGTGGGATCTTCAGGGTAGTTGCCCGGGTCGCGCAGCAGGCGGTCCAGCTGCTGGGAGAACTCGTCCAGGCTGTTTTCCAGGCGCCGCGCGCGCCGGGCCAGGAAGCCGCTCACCAGCAGGCCCGGAATGGCAACCAGCAGCCCCGCCTGGGTGGTGACCAGGGCCATGCTGATGCCGCCGGCCATGGCCCGGGCGTTGCCGGTGCCGAACAGGCTGATGACCTCGAAGGTGTGGATCATGCCCAGCACCGTGCCCAGCAGCCCCAGCAGGGGAGCGATGCCGGCCAGCACCGCGATGACGGCCAGCCGCGAGCGCAGGGCCCCGCGCAGGCTTTCCTGGATCTGGCCCAGCACGTGGCGGTCCACGTCGGGGTCGCCGAAGCGGTGGCGCAGGAAGCGGCCGAACAGCTCGCCCCGCAGGCCGGGCAGGGGCGATTCCTTGTCGTTGCCCCGCACACGCGTCAGCACCGTGGGCAGGTCCAGGTCGCGGTTGCTGAAGCGCCGGAACACCAGCACGCGGTCCAGGATCAGCAGCCACATGGCCACGCTGCAGGCGGCCAGGGGAACCATGACCCAGCCCCCCTGCCGCAGGTATTCCAGGGTGTCGTGAAACAGGTCGCCCATGTCAGGCCTCCGCCACCTTGCTCTTGAGCACGCGCTTGCTGTTCATCTGGATGAAGTTGGTCATCTGCACGGCCTTCTCTTCCATCTGGCCCACGATGCCGTCGGCCCGCCGGCTCAGGAAGGTGTGCAGCAGCATGATGGGAATGGACACCGCCAGGCCCAGCTCGGTTGTGACCAGGGCCTCGCTGATGCCGCCGGACATGAGCTTGGGGTCGCCGGTGCCGAACAGGGTGATGACGCGGAAGGTCTCGATCATGCCCGTCACCGTGCCCAGCAGCCCCAGCAGGGGGGCGATGGCGCCCAGCACCGCCAGCACCGCCAGCCCGCGCTCGATGCGGGGCAGCTGGTGCAGGATGCTCTCCTGCAGCACGCTCTCCTGGGTCTCGCGGTCCTCGTGGCGCACCTTCAGGCCGGCCTCGATGACCCCCAGCACCGGCGAGCGGCCGCTGCTGTTGGCCACCATCTTCTCCACCGCGTCGTAGTCGCCGCGGGCGGTGAAATCCAGGGCCTTCTTCATGGTGGTGGCCGTGGACAGGGCGATGCGGTTCAGGTCGAAGGCCTTGTACAGGATGATGAGCAGGGCCAGCACGGCGATGCCCGCAATGGGGTACACGATGGGCCCGCCGGCCATGATCTGTTCCTTCAGGTCGGCCGAGTGCACCACCTGGCGCAGGGCCGCGCCCCGGGACAGGTCCAGGGGCACCACGGCGCCGGCGCCGGCCAGGTAGTTGTTCAGATCGCGGCCGATGCCCCCGCCGGGCAGGCGGGACAGGGCGTAGAAGCGGTGACCCTCGGGCGAATAGCTCAGGAAGCCCGTCTCCCCGGGCAACTGGTAGGCGGCGGTGAACTTGCCCAGGGTCAGCACCGGGGCGCTGGTGGTGGAGCCGTCGCGGGCGATGAACCGGGCCTCGCGCCGGGCCACCTGGCCGGACAGGGCGATCTCGTCGAAGATGACGTCGGCCATGCCCGAGATGTCGTCGATGTCGGGGAAGTAGCCCTGGCCGATGAGGGGCGTGATGCGGTCCAGGCGTTCCGGATCGAAGGCCGTGAAGGGCGACTGGTGCAGCAAGGCCTCCAGATCCTTGGCGGCCAGCCGCACGTTGCCGCTGATCTCTTTGAAGTCCAGCTCGCTCCGGGCCCACTCGTCCTCCAGGCGGGTGCGGTGGGCCTCCTGGTCCTGCACGTGGGTGCGGGCCTTTTCCAGGCGGGCCTCCAGCTGGGCCTGCAGGGCTTCCAGGCGGGCCACCTCGGCCGTCAGGGCGTCGCGGTCGTTCAGGATGCGGGCCTCGGCCTCGGCGGCCTCGCGCTCCGCCTGCTCGCGGGCGGTCTCGGCCTTGCGGAAGGCCTCGCGCAGGTCCTGGGCGTCGGCCGCTGAAGGCAGGGTCAGGGGCAGGGCCAGGGGCAGAACCACGGCCACGGCCAGCAGCAGAAGGGGGATCCTCTTCATCAGCTCTCGCCTCCCTGGTTGGCGATCTGTCCCAGGGGCAGCGACAGCAGCTCGATGACCCTCATGTTGGACGCCATCTCCATGGCGTGCTTGATGTTGCGGCGGTACTTGCCGGGCAGTTCGACGTAGCGGCCCTGCTGGGGGTCGTAGGTGCCGGTGCGCAGGCCGTCGGGGGTTTGCCAGAACAGGGCCAGGCGGCCGATGCGCAGGAGGTCGACGAAGCTGACTTCACCGCCGTTCTGGCCATGAATCTCGATGCTCTCCTGGGTGACCTCGATGGTCTCGCCATAGCGGGCCTCGATGAGCAGGGCCTCCAGCAAGCGACGCAGGTTCTCGGCCGGGGCGATCTCGGGCTGGGCCATCTGACGGCGCAGGCTTTCCAGGCGGTGGGCGCGTTCCTCGGGCAGGAAGGGCTGGTCGGCGGCCACCACGTGTTCCAGGCGCTCCAGCACCACGCGCAGGGTGTCGGTGATGACGGCGTTCAGCCGGGTGGACTCGGACAGGCGGCGCTCCAGTTCGGCCACCTGCTCGTCCAGGGTGGAGCCGCGCAGCTCTTCCACCTCGAGGCGGTCCTCCAGGTAGAAGATGTTGGCCTTGGCGGCGCGGTAGCGCGCCTCCAGACCGGCCTGCTCCAGGGCCCACTCGTCCAGCGTGCCCTGGGTCTGCCTGGCGGTGTCGATGGTCTGGTTGACGGTTTCCTTCAGGGCGCCGTTCTGGTCTTCCTGGGGAAAAGCCGGCCGGGCGGCGCAAACAATGATCAACAGGCTGGTAGTGATGCCGGCCACAGGCCCGAGTCTCATGATTCTCTCCTTGAGAGGCAAGATGCAGGGGCGCGCGGGCGTGGGGAGACCCCACGCACCCGGAAGTGGACCCGCAAAAGATACCGGAGCCCTGTTAAGCATCTGTTAGAAGGGCGTAAGAATGTGGAGAATTGGGGATGCCAATTGAGGCATGGACAATGGAAAGAACCGGCCATTCCTCATGGGAACGGCCAGTTGGTGAGATCTGTTTGGGGATGATTATTAACGGCGGACTGGAGTTCAGGAAATTGGCCGGGTCGGACGCTCTACGAACTCTTTTTCTGTGAAACGTACCTGGAGGAACACCGATCACCGGAACATGGCCTTGAAGCCACCCAGGGACTTCTTCTCTGTCGGCAATGGTGCCCCGGCAAATGGCTCAAAAGCCTCCACACGCTCCGGGGGTGGATAAAACACATCGTTTCCGTCATGAATCCAGGCCGCGATATTGTCCCGCTCCGTCGTGCCCCACCAGTTGTCCCGCATATCCTATTTGGCTGCCTGCAAATTCATTCCCAGCAGTGGAGATCTCCGGCTCCTCGCTGTCTTGTTGGAAACCGCCCCGCTTTCGCCTGAACCAGCATGGGAGGAAGTACGACCATGGATGTGTCGTCGGCGCCCATGCTGGTTCGATGGCACCTGAGGGAGAAGCCCTAAGTGCTGGGCGGCTATCTGAAGGTCATCCTGCGGGCGGCGGAGACCACCGTCTTGATCCATTCGAAGACAGGGTCTTTTCGGGCCGACACAAAATCAGGAACAGGCGTGTCGTAGACAATTTTTATAGGGTAACAAGCTCCTGGATTGCAGCGATTTCGTTGTCGAATTCCGACGCGGGGTCCGCACTGCTTTGGTCGGCAACTTTGCCACGCAATTTCGTCAGAATCCCCTCCAAGGCCTGCACCTGGGAAGTCAGCGTCAACGATGCCGAGGCAGTTTCCTCAGCGCTGGCCGCGGTCGATTGCGTCACCGTGTCGATTTGTTTCAGGCCTTCTCCCATTTCCACGATTCCCTGAGCCTGTTCGTCGGAATCGCGAGCGATCTCGGCGACCAGATCCGCAGCCTGCTGCGCACCGGTGACGATTTCCTTCAACATTTCTGCCGTGCGATCGACCAGGGATGAGCCGTTTTCCACGCGTTGGCCGGACTCCTCGATCAGGTCGGCGGTTTCTCTGGCAGCCTTGGCGCTACGGGCAGCCAGGGTGCGCACTTCTTCGGCCACCACGGCAAAGCCTTTGCCGTGCTTGCCGGCACGCGCCGCTTCCACGGCGGCATTCAAGGCCAGAAGGTTGGTCTGGAAGGCGATGCCGTCGATGGTCTTGATGATGTTCGAGATCTGCTGGCTGGACTCGTTAATGGCGCGCATGGCCGCGACCATCCCGGCCATTTCGCCGTTGCCCTCTTCGGCCTGGTTCTTCGCCTCTTGGGCCAGTTGTTTGGCCTTTTCGGCGTTCTCGGCGTTTGTGCGTGTCTGCTGAGCCAGTTCTGTCATGGAACTGGAAATCTCCTCCAGGGAGGCGGCCTGCTCGGTGGCCCCCTGCGACAGCGATTGGCTGGCTGACGAAATCTGTTGGGCGCCGGAATTGATCTGCTCCGACGATACAGATACCTGCGACAGAACCTGACCGAGGTTCACTTCCTCGGTGATATCGTTCACGACTTCCACGTGCCCGGTCTTGTTGCCGGCGCGGTCGAAGAGGTAGCTGGTATCCACCCGGAAATCTCGGTCCCACTGGTTGAAGCGGGTGTCCTTCTTGCCGCTCCGTAGACGGGCGATTCCACACTTTTCGGTGTTGCAAATGGCCGCGTTCCAGTTCTTGCACTGCATTCCCAGCACATCATCACGCGTTACGCCTAATGGTGTCGTGGCTGCCTTGTTCACAAAGGTCCAGTTCATGTCCATATCCGTCACGGACAGGGGCTGGGGGATGGAGTCCAAAATGGACAGATACCAGTGTTCCTTCTCAGCCATGGGTTCGAATATGAAACGGTCCAAGAAGAACCAGGATAGTGCGGAAAGAGCCAGGGCAGTTCCGATCACGACGCCGATGCTGACATTTCCTTGAACGGCCAAGAAACACACAAAGGCCAGGGCCAACTGGGGAGAAATGGCCGCGATTTTCAGAATGAATTTTGCTTTCATTGTTCCCGTAGTCCTTTGTCCTGGTTGGGAAAGACGCTTTTCGATTTCTAAAAGAGTGAACGCGTGCACTCCTGGTGTGGTGCTTTTCGGAACTTCTGGAAAATAGTTTAGCGGATTTTTTTCACCTCACTGCAGTCCAAAACAGGGCAATGAGATCACCTCCACCCCCATATTCGGATATTTCCCCGACTGATTTGCTCGTTTTCGATATGGCGGACAATTGGTGAGATAAAACCAACCCAGATAGTATTTGTGCTTATATTTTGCTGCAGTTCCGGGTTTTGTTGCAGCGGAAAGTTGGATGGTGGACAAGGCCATGGGCAATTTGTTCTACCAAGCACGATCCCGCGACAAAATCAAAACAGAAAGGCCCCGGGCAGAGCCCGGGGCCTGAGAATAACAGCTATAGATTGACTATCCGTTCCCTACTTCACCAGCTGCATCTTCTCGGTGGCGGCGTAGCCGTTACCCGTCAAGCGGTAGAAGTAGGTGCCGCTGGCCAGGCCCTCGCCGTTGAAGGACAGGCTCTTCTCGCCGGCTTCCAGATGACCGTTGAACAGCTCGGCCACCATCTGGCCGCGCACGTTGTACACCCGCAGGGTGGCGTGACCGGCCTTGGGGGCGCTGAACTGGATGCTGGTCATGGGGTTGAAGGGGTTGGGGTAGTTGCCCAGCTCGATGCCGGCCACGGGGGTGTCGTCCACGGCGCTCACATCGCCGATGGTGTAGTTCTGGGGATCGAACTCGGTCCACCAGGCGGTCCACTGCCGGTTCATTTCCAGGTTGGGGTCGAAGGCGCCCCGGTAGGTGGTGGGCTGGAACCAGGCATCCATCATGTAGCTGTCGCTGAAGTCCGCGCTGCCGATGAGCTCGCTGCCCGGGGCGGGACGGGGGTCGGGGTTGAACAGGTCGCTCATGTCCATCAGGCCCACGCTGCTGGGCATGCGGGCGTCCACGCCGTAGTTGTTGTAACCGGGGGTGTCGTACCAGACGCTCACCTGGTCCCATTTGGAGCAGTCCATGACGCTGTTGGGGTAACCCACGGCGGTGTTGCAGTCCACGTCCTCGGGGGTCGAGCAGGCGATGCTGACGTTGCGGAAGCGCAGGTCGTTGTCGGCGGCGCCGGTGGCCGAACCGTCACGCACGCTGACGCCGTTGTCGTAACCCACCAGGACCGAGTTGAACAGGCTCAGGCGGCTGTTGCGACGGGGGCGGGCCGCGTCGGTGAAGGTGGTTCCGGCGATGTTGCCCACCAGGGCGTCGGTGCGCTCGGGACCGACGATGGTGGCGTTGCTGATGATGGGCCAGGTGTAGGGCTGCAGGTCGGAGCCGTCACCGTCGTTGTCGCTCTCGAAACCGTTGGTGGACTCGACGTCGAAGAACAGGGGGTCGCGCAGGCCGAACAGGAACTGCATGCGGCCGTTGTAGCCGAAGTCGGAGTCGAACTCGTCGTCGGTGCCGCCGATGGCCACCAGGTAGCTCATGTCCACGCTGCCGCCGAAGCACTCGAAGCTGTCGTCGTAGCTGTAGGCCACGGACACGTGGTGGAACTCGGTGCCGGCGCCGACGCCGCCCAGGGTCACACCGTTGATCTCGTTACCCTCGGCGTAGCGGTAACCGGGGAACTCCAGCCGCACGTACTTGAACACGCCGCTGTTGTCCATGGGGTCGGTGCCGCCGAACTCGTTGTTGATGATGCCGCCCTCGATGATGGCGGTGCCCTGGTTCACGATGCCGTTGCCCAGGATCACGATGCCGCCCCAGTCGCCGGGGAAGCGGTTGCCGGCCTCGTAGCTGGAGGTGAACACGATGGGCTTGAACTGGGTGCCCTCGGCGTAGATCTTGCCGCCGCGGGTGATCACCAGCACGGCCGCCGGGTTGCCCTTGATGGTGGTGCCGGCGTCGATGTGCAGCTCGGCACCGCTCTCGACGTAGATCCGGCCGTACATGTGGTAAAGGGTGTCGGAGCTCAGGGTCCGCACGCCGGTGATGAAGGTTTCGGCCAGGGGGTCCGCGACATCATAGGTACCGAAGTCGGCCTCGCCCACCCAGGCGAAAACCGGGGTGGCGGCCAGGGCCATCAGCAGGCCAAGCAGAAGCATCTTCTTCATTTCAGGATTCCTCCTAAGAGCGGGCTGTAGAGGCGGCCCGAGAATCGGGCCACCCCGGAATTCACTGTCCTGCGCCGGGCAAAGTTTGCGCATCCGCGTGTCAAGTGCTGGACCCGGAATGGGAAGATTACTTTGCGCAGTCGTCCGGCTGACTTCAGGGCGAATACCCCCCTTGCCCACAACCGCCCCGGATTGGACGGCCGGGCAAGTAGCCAACAGCCTCTTTATTACCGTCCCGGAAAGCGGGGAATATTACCTTTTCATTCCGCCTCCAGGAAACCTCGGCAGGCGCTTGAAAAGATCGACCCCCATCCACCAGGACGAGGGTCACAATAAACGCGCTCTGTTATGCTTTCATGTCGGGCCCATTAGGAATGGGTAAATCCCCCACCCCGGCCGCCGTCCCTCTCAGAACCGCGCCGACAGGGACAGGCTGTACTCGGTGGATTGCCCGGATGTGCTGTACGGCAGCTCGGCGATGGGCAGGCCGTACACCTTCTCCTTGTCCCCGCCCAGGATGTTCTTCACCGCCAGCTTGGCCTGGTAACGCTTGCGGAACTTCTGCACCGCCACCAGATCCAGGTGCTGGTACGGATTGTCGTAAACGCCGTAGGCCTCGTTGGTTGCCGCGCTGTACAGGCGCCGCCCCACATTGTTGTACAGGACGTTCAGGGACGTGCCCGTGTTGGGGTTGTCGTACATCAGGTACATGTTGATCATCCACGGCGCCTGCCCCTGCAGGGGGCGCGTGTAGGTCTCCTTGGCCGGATCGACGGCCTCCACCTCGGACCAGATGCGCGTGTAGTTGATGCTGAAGGTCAGGTCCTCGGTCAGGGCCCAGAAGTCCAGCTTGATGCGCCCCTCCAGCTCGAAGCCGTAGTTGCGCCCCTCGGACGCGTTGGTGAACGAGCGCATGTCCCCCTCGGGGGTGGGCGTCAGGCTGTCCTCGATGGCGTTGCTCAGGTCCTTGTAGAAGAAGCTGGCCGCCAGCACCTCGCCGTAGCCGGGAAAATACTCGGCGCGCACGTCGTAATTTTTTGCGTAAGACGGCTTCAGCTCGGGATTTCCGCGCTCCCAGCGGTAGTTCACGAAGTCGCGCCGCAGCACCGGCGAAAGCTCGCGGAACTCGGGCCGGTTGATGGATTCGTAGTAGGCCAGCCGGATGTTGAAATCCTCGTCGTACTTCCAGGTCAGGTTGGCCGAGGGGAAGTAGTCCTTCCCGGCGATGCGCGCCGTGTCCACCGTGGCCGCCGCCGGGTTGGCGATGGTGTAGTTCCACAGGTCGGAATCCTCCAGGCGCACGCCCCCCACCAGCAGCAGGTCCTCCTGGAACAGGGTGAAGGGCAGCTCGGCCATGACGTAGGCTGTCTTCAGCTCGTGCCCGGCCTCGTACACGCCGCTGTAGCGATCCTCCAGGATGAAGTTGAACAGCTGCCCCCGCCGGGTGTCGTACACATCGTTGTAGTTCTCGGGGGCGAAGATCTCCTCGGGCGGCAGGAAAGCCAGGGCCCGGCTGGTGGGCATGAAGGTGGGGCTGGTCACCCAGGCCTCGGTGTCGAAGTCCCGGTTGCGGCGCTGCCGGGCCAGGCCGGCCTTCAGCTTCAGCGCGTGGGCCTCGTCGTCGGGGTGGTCGGCGAAGCTGTACTTCAGGTCCACGTTCCAGCCGCGGCGGTACTCGTCCAACCAGGTCCACGAGCGCAGGTTGGCATTCATGCTCTCCACCGTCTCGCCGGCCTGCTCGCGCACCACGTATTCCACGAAGCGGCTGTCGGGCTGGCTGGCGGCGTTCTCCCCGTAATAGACGCCCCACTCCAGGTCCAGCCCGTTGGTCAGGAAATCCAGGTGGTGCTTGCCGTCCGCCCGCGAGGCGTACAGGTAGCGCTCTTCCCAGTTCAGGCGGCGCCACTTGTTGAACGAGTCGCTGTCCTCGCCCTCGGCCTCGGTCACCGTGCTCTCGGCGCTGCGGGTGTAGACGTTGGTCACGCCCAGGCGGTGGTTCTCGTCGAAGCTGTAGTAGACGTTGCCCACGCCCCCCCACAGCACCTCGTACCGGTGCTGCAGGGCGTCGCTGTAGGAATCCTCGCCGCCCACGCCCTCGATGGGCTCGCGGGTGGCCCCCTCGGGCTGCACGTCGATCTTGTTCTTGAAGCTGAGGGCGCCCTGGTAGCCCAGCTTGCCCCCGAACAGCTGCTGCTTGTTACCGTGGGAGGCGTTGAAGGAAAGCTTGGGCCCGGCGGTCTTGCCCTCGGTGGCCCAGCGGTTGGGCAGGGCCCGGGCCACCTGGTTGCGGTTCACGATATCGGTGCGCGGGGTGTCGAATTCCGGCAGGTCGCGGCTGCCGTCGTCCATGCCCAGCCAGTCCTTGCTGCCCACCATGGCGTCCTGCAGCACCTCCTCCCCCGTGCTGTCGGAAACGTAGCCGGCCGACACGCCCACCTTGGTGGTGCTCTTCTCCGGGAACTCCAGGGTCTTGACCTCCACCAGGCCGCTGGTCACCTCGGCGGGCATCTCGGGCGTCACCGACTTGAGCACCACGATGCTGCTCAGCAGGTTGCTGGGGATGAGGTCGAAGTTGAAGCTCTTGATGTCGCGGTACACGTCGGTGCTAGTGACGGGAATGCCGTTCAGGGTGGTGGCGCTGTAGCGGTCGGGCATGCCGCGGATCATCAGGTAGCGGCCGTCGGTGACCATCAGGCCGGTGACGCGGTTCAGGGCCTCGCCCGAGGTGCCGTCGGGCGAGCGCGAGATCTGGGCGGCGCTGATGGCGTCGCCGATGATGGACGACTGTTGCCGGTTGGCCAGGATGGCGCTCTCGGTGGACAGCACCCGGTTGGCCGTCACCACCATCTCGCCGCCGGCGTGGGCCTGGAAGCTTTCCATGATGACTTCGATATCCACCGCACCGCTGGCCCGGACCTTCAGATCGGACAGGAAGCGCGCGTTGTAGCCCAGGTAGGTCAGGCGCATCTCGTAGGTGCCGGCGGGCAGGTCGGTGATCTCGAAACGGCCCTCGATGTCGGTGCTGGTCTTGAGGTTGTGGCCCACCAGGACGATGTCCACGCCGATGAGCTCGTCCCCCGAGTCCTTGTCCTTGACGATTCCCTTGAGGGTGCCGGCGCCGGCCTGGCCGGCCAGCAGGGCCAGCAGGATCAGGGGGATCAGGGGGACGGCGAGTCGGCAGGAAGGAACAGGGCGATGGAACATGCGCCGCATGGGCTCTGGCCTCCGAAGAACTGGGAGAATGAGGGGATGCCGAAGGGTGGACGATAGGCGGAACACGCAAGGGCCAGGTTCAGGTCCTGTTCGGATTCCGTTAATCGCCCCGGTGCCGACACGGCGGGCCCGTGGCCGGATGGTTCCCGGATTGTCTCAATCTGAACATTGATCAAAATCCCCGTTTACAAAGCGTATCTATCATACCCTCCATCGTCCGGGCGCCGCCCAGGTTCACTGCATCCCGGACCATGCAGCCGGCGCGGTCGCCCGCGCGGGCGGCGCCCACCCCTGAACGAGGGAATCATCAACGGAGGGTTGATTGCACATGAAGATCATGGGACAGAAGAACACCGGGCTGGCCATCCTGGAGGTGCTGATCATCATCGGCGCCATCGTGCTGCTGGCCGGCTGGACCAAGGCCAACGCCCAGGATTTCGACCTGACCATCTTCCACAACAACGACGGTGAATCGTCACTGCTGGCCGACGACGACGGCAACGGCAGCATCGGGCAATTCCTGACCCGCCTGGACCAGCTGCGCGCCGGCCTGCCCGCCGGCAACGGCAGCCTGAACCTGTCCTCGGGCGACAACTTCCTGGCCGGCACCGTGTTCAACGCCAGCCTGGAAAACGGCATCCCCTACTACGACACCATGGCCCTGCAGCTGGTGGGATACGACGCCATCTGCCTGGGCAACCACGACTTCGACTTCGGCCCCGACGTGCTGGCCGACATGATCGGCGGCTTCACCGCTCCGGTGCAGTACCTGAGCGCCAACCTGGACTTCAGCCTGGAACCCGGGCTGCAGGCCTTCGTGAACAACGGCACCCTGGCCGGAAGCACCGTGGTCACCACCCAGGGCCGCCAGGTCGGCATCGTGGGCGCCACCACCGAGAACCTGAGCTTCATCTCCAGCCCCCGCAACGTCATCATCAACGACGTGGCCACCGCCATCCAGGCCCAGATCGACCACCTGCAGGCCGGCGGAGTGGACATCATCGTGGTCATCAGCCACCTGCAGAACATCCAGGAAGACCTGGCCCTGGCCCCCCTGCTGAACGGCGTGGACATCATGATCGCCGGGGGCGGTGACGAGCTGCTGGCCAGCGCCGGCGACGCGGTCATTCCCGGCGAGGAAGGCCTGATCTACGGCGACTATCCCCTGTACGCCACCGACGGCCTGGGCCGCACCATCCCCGTGGTCACCACCAGCGGCCAGTACAAGTACATCGGCCAGCTGACCTGCACCTTCGACGCCATGGGTGAACTGGTGGCCGTGGATGACGCCGCCAGCATGCCCGTGCGCGTGGTGGGCGACGCCCTGTACGCCGACGCCGTGGCCCCGCGCGCCGACGCCGTCAGCCTGATCGAGGATCCCGTGCACGCCGCCCTGGCCGATCTGGAAGCCACCATCCTGGCCGCCAGCGAGGTGGACCTGGACGGCATCCGCAGCCACGTGCGCGGCCAGGAGACCAACCAGGGCAACCTCATCGCCGACGCCCTGCTGTGGACCGCCCGCCGCGACGCAGCCGCCTACGGCCTGCCCGTGGCGGACATCGCCATCCAGAACGGGGGCGGTATCCGCAACGACGAGATGGTGCCCGCCGGTCCCATCTCGGCCAGGAAGGTGTGGGACATGGTTCCCTTCGCCAACTTCGTCAGCGTGGTGCCCGGCATTCCCCGCACCCAGCTGAAGGAGATCCTGGAGAACGCCGTCAGCGCCGTGGAATTCGGCAGCGGCCGCTTCGCCCAGGTGGCGGGGCTGCGTTTCAGCTACGACCCCCAGGGCCAGGCCCAGGAGCTGGACGAGAACGGCAACGTGGTGGTGCCCGGAAGCCGCATCCTGCAGGTGGTGCTGGACGACATGACCATCCTGGTGGATGCCGGCCAGGTCATCGACGGACCTGACCTGACCATCGCCACCATCGATTTCCTGGCCAACGGCGGCGACCAGTACCCCTACCGGGGCGCCGAGTTCACCCGCCTGGGAGCCACCTATCAGCAGGCCCTGGCCGCCTACCTGACCGACGGTCTGGGCGGTAACATCAGCGGGGCCGATTATCCTCAGGGTGGGGAGGGCCGTATTGTCGTCGGCGGTACCGTGGCTGTTGACGGCGGCTACGGTGCGAACGAGGTCGCCGAAAACGACAACGGCCCCCTGCCCCTCATTCAGCTGGCGCAGAACTATCCCAACCCGTTCAACCCCAGCACCAGCATCATGTTCAGCCTGGACAGCGACCAGCCCGTGCAGCTGGCCGTTTACGACGTGACGGGCCGCCTGGTGCGCACCCTGGTGGACGAGACCCGGGGCGCCGGCGAGCACACCGTCATGTGGAACGGCGTGGACAGCCGGGACAACCCGGTGCCCAGCGGCGTGTACCTGTACCGCCTCATCAGCAGTGACGGCATCGAGTCCCGCACCATGACGCTGGTGAAGTAACGCGCCCGCCGACAGATCTGGTCGTCACGATGCGGCACACCGGAGAATCTGCGACCCTGGGATTCGGTGCATCAGGATCGACCAGCGCCCCCGGCCCACCCAATGGGGCCGGGGGCACTTTTTTTTGGCGAAAGCCGGTCCTTGATCGCTGCACAAGCTCTGGAGGATGGTTGCAGCGGGCAAACCCTGGCGGTACAATTCGCGGGAGGTGCTGAAATGACCTTCGAGATCGACCGCGACCATGACATCCTGCCCTACTCAAAGGTCTGCTCCCGGTGCATACACCTGGTGGTAGAATCAGCTTCCGCCTTCAAAGCCGAGCGACCCACCGGCCGGTGCAAGACCTTCCCTGCGGGGATCCCCCTGGAGATCTGGTCCGGTGACAACCCACACACGGAGCCTTTTGATGGTGACGGTGGGGTCAGGTTTGAATCAGCGAACACCCAGTCCTGATTCCCGTTCATATGGGGGATATGATGCCAAAGAAACCCGTCGTCCGGTATTCCCCGAAGCCGAATAGCGATCTCCAGAGAAAAAACTTCTTCTTGGTTGAACTTGAACAATCGGTTCACGAATATCTGACCTCGAGATTCCAGAGCGCCATGTCGGAATCGGGGGCTTGACCGTATTTGGAGTTCAAGGTTGTTCGCCCGGACAGCATCTCCTCGCCCTGGTTCAACCTGCTCACCGAAACCTTGTTTGCCTCCTTTGAAGATGCGGAATGGGATTGGGCGGGTGAGGAAAAATAGAATTCTCATCCATGTAACAACCGACATCAGAAACTTCCGACCTGGCTCGGTTTTCCCCGCAAACCGGCTTCCAATTTTCTTGGGGAGGGACCTCCCGGGCTCACCACCCAATGCCGAATCCCTTTGGCAAAAAAGGCCCCGGGCATCACACCCGGGGCCAGACGAGAACGGCCAAAGTCGGCTAGCCGTTTCCTATCATTTGACCAGCACCAGCTTGCGCATCTGGCTGATGTTGCCGGTGGTCATGCGGGCCATGTAGACCCCGCTGGCCACCCGCTGGCCACGGTTGTCCGTGCCGTTCCACACCACCTCGTGCCGGCCGCTTTCCCGCGACTCGCTCACCAGGGTGCGCACCAGCGATCCTTGCAGATCGTAGACCGCCACCTCGGCGTGGGCGGGCTGCGCCATGTCGAACACGATGGTGGTCTGGGGGTTGAAGGGGTTGGGGTAGATCTGCGACAGGGCCGTCACCGTGGGCAGCGCATCGTCGTCCACCGGTGAAAGGGCGTTGCCGTAGACCAGCCGGTAAGATCCGTCCTTGGCCAGATCATCCGACTTGGCCTTCCACACCGCCAGGCAGTAATAACCCGCCTGGGTGATGGTGGTCTCCAGCGCCTCGCCGCCGCCGGGGCCCTGGTCCCAGGCCGCCCCGCCGTCCACCACCGTGGACTTGCTCATGTAGTCCTGGTCCGTGGGATGCAGGGTGATGCCCCAGTCCACGTTGCCGCCCAGCTCCTGCAGCTGCACCGAGAAGAACCCGCCCCCCGGCAACTCCAGCGGGTCCAGGTAGATCTCGTGCAGGTCCACGATGCGTCCCGCAGGCAGGTCGTAGGCCGGGCTGGGTCCCGTGGGATAGGCCTCGTAGAAGGTGGCCGTCGCGTGGTCGGCGGTGTAGGCGGTGGTGCCCTCCCAGTTCAAGACTCCCACGTCCATGCCCGTGTAGGCGGCCTGGTTGTAGTTGATCAGCACGAAGTCCGACGACTCCAGACCCCAGCCAGAGGTGACCAGGTTGCTGCCGAAACCGTTCTTGGTTCCCACCAGCGGATGGTGCAACCGCACATCCACGTCGCTGCCGCTGCCGGGCATGACCGCCATGGCCTGCCACCAGCCCGTCCGCTGGGGAATGCGCAAACCGTCGCAGTTGAACCACAGGGGCTCGGACGAGGCGATGTGCTCCCAGCCGCCGGTGCGCTCGGGCGGCATGGCGCGACTCACCTGGGTGCCCGCAGCCACCGACAGGGGTGACCACACGTACTGCTCGCCGTAGGTGTTGTTGTCCTCGAAGATCTCCTCGATGGACTCCAGCGGATCGCAGCGCATGTCCAGGGTGTGACGGCCGCCGGGAATATTCCAGGCGTAGTCCCAGTTGAACAGCCCGTTGGCGTTGGCGCCGAAGCTGCCCCAGCTGATCCAGGCGCGGTACACGCCGTCGATGAAGGCCCGCACGTACAGCCCGTCGGGACTGCCGGCGGGGCTCTCGTTGCGCACCGCGAAGTTCAGGTAGGTGCTGGTGGTGTTGCCGTGCAGGGTGTCGGGCAGGGCCACCAGGCTGCCCGTGCCGTCGTCGGCCGGTCGCGGCACGATGGGAGCGTGCCAGCCCGCGGCCTCCAGGGGTTGGAAGTCCGGCGGCGTGGCCTGGATCTCCAGGGTGTAGTTCAGGGCCTCGTTGCCGTCCCTGGGCTCGCGCCAGATGACCAGGCAGTTGTAGCCCGTGTCGGGGATTTCCAGGTCCAGGCGGGCCCGGCCGTCATGGTCGGTGGTGGCCGCCACATCCGAGTAGGAGGTCAGGGCGCCCGTGTCGAAGGTGCCGGGCAACCAGCCCACCATCAGGGGCCCGTCGGCGGGATCCACGTCCACGGTGACGCTGACGAAGCCCACCTCGGTGTCGGTGATGCGGAACTCCCGCAGGTCCAGGTAATCGCCCGTGGCCATGGCGAAGGTCACCGAATCGCCGAAGCTGAAGAGCGAACTGTACACGTGCTCGGCGGTGTAGCTGCCCGTGCCGCCGTGGTTGTTCAGCACGCCCACGTCCCAGGTGGACTCGCCCACCACGTTGCGGTTGGTCAGCACGGCGTCCAGATAACCGGCCGGCCGGCCCGAGTAGCCCAGGTTGGAGGCGAAGCCGTCCTCGGCCCCGGTGCTCACCGCGTGCAGGCGGGCGTCGTAGTCCTCGTTGTTGTTGTTGGCGCGCACCACCACGGCGTTCCACCAGCCGGGGCTGCCGGTGCGCAGACCGTCGCAGTTGTACCACTTGGTGCCGGTGAAGTCGTCCCAGCCGGCATCCCCGGCGGGCGGGGCCGAGCGCGAGACGGCCGTGTTGCTGGTCATCTGGTACGGGGTCCAGATGTACTGCCGGCCGTAGTTGTTGTTGGTCTCGTCCACCTCGGACACCTGCTCGGTGGCGTCGTAGCGCACCACCGCGGTGTGGCGGCCGCCGCGCACCGTCACCGGGCCCATGTTGGTGCCGTAGAAGGAGCCGCCGGCGCCGATGCTGCCCCAGCCGGCCCACCACAGGTACACCTCGTCGATGTACAGGCGGGACTGGAAGCCCACCGAGGTGCTGCTTTCGCCCTGGTTGATGCCGCGCACGTTCCAGTAGGTGCCCCCCGACACGTTGCCGGGCAGGGTGGCCGAAACGGTGGCGGCCGAACCGGTGGCCGTGTTGTCGTCCCGCAGGACCAGGGGATACTGCCAGCCCGTGGGCTGGTAGCTGGTCAGGTCCGAGGGCTCGGCGGCCCGCACGGTGATGGGACCGTAGGAACGGTAACTGGCGCTCCAGTTGTTGTCGTTGTCCAGGGCACGGATGTTGAAGTAGTAGGTGCCCGGGCTGAGGGTCGGCGTGGTGTAGCTGGTCACGTCGCCGATGTCCATGGTGGCCCCGGGCATGCTGGGCCCGCCCGTGGTGATGTAGATGCCGTAGCCCTGGATGCCCGAGGCGTCGTCGCTGGCCCGGGTCCAGGTGTAGCGGATGGTGGGGTCGGGCGAGTCGCCGCTGGTGCTGTGGCTGCTGCTGGTCAGGTTGGTCACCGCACCGGGGGCCGCGCTGTCGAAGTCATAGCCGCAGTTCTTGGCCGTCTCCCACAGCTGTTCCTTCAGGCTGGGATAGCGGTCCCGGAAGTCCAGCAGGAACTGGGCCGGGGTGGTGGGCTCGTCGAAGTCCACCACGTCGAAGATCTCGTTGGTGCCCACGCCCATGACGTCGGCAAAGCCGGGGTAATGTCCGTGGTCGTCGTTGGTGGTGTCCTCGATGTCGCGCAGCAGCGCGCCCAGGAAGCCCTCCGTGATGTAGGGATCGTCCCAGGTGCCGTCGCCGCACTGCTGGATGGCCTCCTGGCTGCGGAAGAACTGGGACGCGATGCCGTAATCCCCCGCGTAGGAGCGGGTCAGCACGTCGGCGATCCAGTTGGGGAAGCCCTCGTTGAAGGCGTCGTGGTCCGTTTCCCAGCACCAGATGCAATGGCCGCAGCCGTTGTTGTCGCACACGCCGTTGCAGTAGTCCGGGTCCACGGGGTTGGCGTACTTGTTCACCCAGTGGTGCATGTACTCGTGGCTGTGGGTGTCCTCGCGCCACTCGCGATCCACACCCACATGGATCTCCTCCCAGAACCGGTTGTAGTAGGCGCCCGTGGCGCCGTCGGGCCACTGCACGTCGGTGTCGGCCGTGTCGTAGCCCTCGTGGTTCAGCAGCCAGCGCCAGGTCCGGGTGATATCCGTCAGGATGTGCAGGGCCGGGTGGTCGTCCTCGTCGGCGGGCTGCCGCCAGCCCACGTTCAGGCTGCTGCCGCTGTAGTTGTCGTAGGTGCCGCTCTTCCAGGTGTAGTTGTTCTCCCAGGTGGCGTCCTCCACCTCCACCTTGGTGTTGGCGGCCTCGTACTTGATGTAAAGGTCGGGGTTGGTCTCCCCCGCGTCGCTGGTGTTGATGCTGGTGCTCCAGTAGCCGTAGGCATCGGTGGACAGGGAGGCCAGCAGGTCGTCGCTGAAGGTGTCCTCGTCGTACACCCGCACCGTCACGCCGTCGGCGCCGATGGTCACGCCGTCCGAGCGCTGGTACACGAAGCGCCCGCTGACGGTGATGGTGCGCTTGTCGGCGGCGGCGAGATCCTCGGGGTCGGGCTGGTCCGAACCCCCGTCGGCCCTCTCGTCCAGCACCGGCGAGACGGGCTGCATGAGGGGATTCTTCGCCGGGTCCAGGCCCAGGGGAGCCTTGGCGGTGCTGCCGCCGCGGGTCATGCGTTCCAGGTGTTCGCGGGTCAGGTTCAGGCTCTTGGTCACGGTGTAGCCCTCGAACTCGAACTTGAATTCCAGGGTGCCCGCCCCGGCCAGGGCGCGGGTCTGGAAGGGAATCTCCAGGCGCCCGTCCTTCTCCATCATCACCTCTTCAGCGATGTTCATTTCCTCGACGCGCCAGCCGGCGCCCTCGAAGCGGAAGTCGGAAAGGGCCGCCGGAACACCCACCAGGATTTCCAGGGTCCCCTTGAAAGTCTCACCCTCCGAGACTCCCTTGGGTTCGCCCAGCAGGCGGATCTTCACCGGCGGCCCCTCGGTGGCCACGGCCAGGCCGGCCCACAGCAGGCACACCAGCACGGCCATCGACAATTTCATGGTTTTCAACATGGTGAACCTCCCCTACTGGCGGGCGGAACGGTCCGCGGACCGATCCACCGGCTGGCGCTTGGCGCGGGGAGTGGTCATCTCGGCCAGGGAGGCCTCGATCTCCACGGCCACCTCTTCCAGGCCCTTCTCCCGGGCATAGGCGGCCTGGACCCGGAGCATGTCCAGTTCGCTGTTCACCTTGACCTGCTCCATCTCCTTGATGATGACCAGGGACGAGGCGCTGTCGTGGGCGCTTTCCAGGCGGGTCTTCAGCTGCACCAGGCGGTCATCGGCGGCCTGCTGCACCCGCACCAGGCGGCTCATGAGCTCGTCCCGGCGGACTTCAGGGCTCGCGTTCAGGTCAGGATGGACGGGCAAACCCTCGGGGTTGGCCTCCAGCTCGGCCCGGTTGACGTCCAGATCGGGAATGCGGGCATTGACGGGCTCGTTCTGCCCGGCCTGGCCGGACGCGGTGGGTTCGGCGGACTGGGGATCCTCGGCCACGGCCAGGGTGGCCGTGAGCAGACTCAAGATAATTAAGGCTTTGTAGCTCTTAAACTTCGGCATTTTTTACCTCCATTGAACAAGCGGCACCGGTCAGGGGGCCGTCACCAGCTTTCAGGACTAAAGGAAATCCTAGCAAATTTATGGGGTTTGTTTCCAGACAAATCTTGTGAGACTTTTGTGAAACTCGGCCTGTGGTTGAGCCCGGGAAATTGTTGCTGGGCCCGAGAGGCCCAGAATCAATGATCTCAGAGCAGGATTTTTGACATCACAAGCTCATTTCCTGGCAGAAATGGGCCATTTTTCCGCACCCGGAAGCCAGCAACAATCTTCAGGGCACAACCCATGTGTTTGGCAGGGGGCAGAATCTTTCGGAAAAAACCTCGGATATCCCGATTTTTATGACACAATGCCCCTCAAACTGCGTACGAACCCGGGTAAACGCCCCCCTCAAATCCCAGGAGAATGATCCATGCGCTGTGTTTCTACCGCTCGGCTGTGTCTGACTGCGGCGAGCATCCTGCTGCTCGTCACCCTGGCCGGCCCCACCCTGGCCGGCGACGACGCGCCCCTGTGGCTGCGCCACCCCGCCCTGAGCCCCGACGGCCAGACCGTGGCCTTCGACTTCCAAGGCAACGTCTACACCGTGCCCGCCGCCGGCGGGCTGGCCACCCCGGTGACCCTGCACCCCGACCATGACCGCCAGCCCATCTGGTCCCCCGACGGCAAGTGGCTGGCCTTCGCCAGCGACCGCCACGGCAACTGGGACGTGTTCGTGGTGCCGGCCGCCGGCGGGCAGGTGCGCCGCCTGACCTTCCACAGCGGCCCCGACACCCCGTGCAGCTTCACTCCCGACGGCAAGAACGTCCTGTTCAGCGCCACCCGCCTGGACGCCGCCAAGATGGCCGAGTTCCCCCACTACCGCGCCCTGCCCGAGCTGTACCAGGTGCCGGTAGGCGGCGGCCGACCCGAGCAGCTGCTGACCATCCCCGCCCTCGAGGCCACCTTCGACCCGCGGGGCGAGCGCCTGCTGTACATCGAGAACACCAGCCTGGAAGACCTGGCCCGCAAGCACAACATCTCCAGCTTCGCCCGCGACGTGTGGATGTGGGACCGCAAGAGCGACACCTACACCCGCCTGACCACCTTCCCCGGCGGCGAGTTCACCCCCGTCTGGGACGCCGACGGCCAGGGCTTCCACTACCTGAGCGAGCGCAGCGGCGACTTCAACGTCTGGCACCTGAACCTGGCCGAGGGCGCCCAGCCCACCCAGGTCACCAGCCACGACAAGCATCCCGTGCGCAGCCTGAGCGCCTCCGGCAAGGGCGACCTGTGCTACAGCTTCGACGGCGAGATCTACCTGCGCCGCGCCGGCCAGAAGAAGAGCGAGCGCCTGCCGGTGATGATCCGCGTGGAGGATCCCAGCGGCTCGGTGCAGCACATTCCCCTGAGCCGGGGCATCACCGAGTTCGACCTGTCTCCCACCGGCAAGGAGATCGCCTTCATCAACCGCGGCGAGATCTTCGTCACCGCCGTGGATCACGACCTGACCAAGCGCGTCACCAGCACCCCCGAGCAGGAACGCTCGGTGAGCTTCAGCCCCGACGGCCGCAGCCTGCTGTACGCCGCCGAGCGCAACGGCAGCTGGAACCTGTACCGCACCGACCTGGTGCGGGACGAGGAGCCCTACTTCTTCGGCGCCACCCTGCTGAAGGAGACGCCCCTGCTGGAGACCGGCAAGGAAACCTTCCAGCCCGCCTGGTCCCCCGACGGCAAGGAAGTGGCCTACCTGGAGGACCGCACCGAACTGAAGGTGCTGAACCTGGACAGCGGCGACACCCGCACCATCCTGCCCGGCGACCGCAACTACAGCTACGCCGACGGCGACCAGTGGTACCGCTGGTCTCCCGACGGCCAGTGGTTCCTGGTGACCTTCCTGAGTGCCGACCGCTGGTCCGAGGAAGTGGGCCTGGTGGCCGCCGACGGCAAGGGCGAGGTGCAGAACCTCACCCTCAGCGGCTACGGCGACAACGCCCCCCACTGGGCCATGGACGGCAAGATGATGATCTGGCACACCAACAAGAACGGCCTGCGCGCCCACGGCGGCTGGCGCACCACCGGCGACATCTACGGCATGTTCTTCACCCAGGATGCCTTCGACGAGTACCACATGACCGAGGCCGAGCTGGCCCTGGCCAAGGCCCTGAAGGACGACAAGAAGGACGGCGACAAGAAGGACAAGGAGGGCGAGGACGCGGACAAGGACGACAAGGACAAGGACAGCAAGGACGAGGACGGCGACAAGAAGGACGAACGCCGCTACCCCGACGGGTTCAAGCCCAGGAAGCTGCCCGAGCCCCTGGAAATCGACCTGAAGGACATCCAGGACCGCACCACCCGCATGACCATCCACTCGGCCATGCTGAGCGACGCCGTGCTGAGCGAGGACGGCGAGACCCTTTATTACCTGGCCAGCTTCGAGAAGGGCAACGACCTGTGGAAGTACGAGCACCGCAAGGGCGAGGTGAAGCTGCTGGCCAAGCTGGGCGCCCGCCGCGTGGGCGGCATGATCATGGGTCCCAAGGAGAAGAGCATCTTCCTGCTGGCTGACGGCCGCCTCCAGAAGGTGGACGTGGGCAAGGGTCAGGCCAAGCCCGTGTCCTTCTCGGCCGCCATGGAACTGGACGCCGCCGCCGAGCGCGACTACATGTTCGAGCACGTGTGGCGCCAGACCCTGGAGAAGTTCTACGTCCAGGACATGCACCGCGTGGACTGGAAGTTCTACAAGAAGGCCTACGCCCGCTTCCTGCCCTGGATCAACAACAACTACGACTTCGCCGACCTGCTGAGCGAGATGCTGGGCGAGCTGAACGCCTCCCACACCGGGGCGCGCCACAACGCCCGCCACGAGCACGCCGACCGCACCGGCCTGCTGGGGGCGTTCTTCGACCCCGCCCACGACGGCGACGGGCTGCGCATCCTGGAGATCATCGACAAAGGTCCCCTGGTCAAGGCCAAGGCGGGGCTGAAGGCGGGCATGATCATCGAGAAGATCGACGGCGTGCCCATCGACAAGGACATGAACTGGTACCCCTTGCTGAACCACAGGGTGGGCAAGGCGGTGCTGCTTGACATCACCGATCCTGACGCCAAGGGTGACGCCAAGCACCGCCAGGTCACCGTCAAGCCCATCAGCCAGCGCGAACAGCTGGACCTGCTGTACGACCGCTGGGTGGAAGGCCGGCGGGCCGAAACCGAGCGCCTGAGCGGCGGCCGCCTGGGCTACGCCCACGTGCGCAGCATGAACAGCCGCTCGTTCCGCGACGCCTTCGCCGACATCCTGGGCCGCTACAGCGACAAGGAGGGCCTGGTGGTGGACACCCGCTTCAACAGCGGCGGCAACCTGACCGAGTTCCTGGTGGACTTCCTGCGGGGCGTGCCCTACTCGCGCAACGTGCCGCGGGGCCAGATCATCGGGCGCGAGCCCAGCATGAGCTGGTCGCGGCCCAGCATCGTCGTCCAGAACGAGGGCAACTACAGCGACGCCCACTACTTCCCCTGGGCCTACCGCGAGCTGGGCATCGGCAAGCTGGTGGGCACCCAGGTGCCGGGCACTGCCACCGCCGTGTGGTGGGAAACGCTGCAGGACAGCAGCGTGTACTTCGGCATTCCCCAGGTGGGGGTCATGGACAACCGGGGGCATTTGCTGGAGAACCAGAACCTGGATCCCGATTTCTGGGTGGACAACGAGCCGCGCCAGGCCTCTGCCGGGCGGGATCAGCAACTGGAAAAGGCGGTCGAGGTGCTACTCCAGGAGATTGACAACCAATAGCCGACTGGAATGAAACAATCTAAACAGCCCTGGAGTCTCTTGCTCCAGGGCTGTTCTTTTCTGCAAATTTACGTCATCTCATCTGGTATTCTTCCTGTTGAACAGGCCCGACCAGCCCTCACCAATAAAGGACCATCATGTAGCGCACACCCGAGACGAGAGCGGCCGTGATCCGATCACGGCCGTTGCTGCGAATGACCGTGGTCGAGGCGCTCAGGGCAGCGAAATGAGTTCCTGGTCGAGGACCACGCTTCCCGGGTTCGGTCGCGGAGAAGGGCCCTGGCCTCCGCTGTTCAGCAACAGGACCTGCTCGATGTTGGCAATGGCCTCGTTGATCTGCCCGATGCCAATGGACTGCTCCTGGGCCGATACGGCGATCTGGCTGAAGCGCTGGGTGGTGCGACCGATCACGTCAGTGAGCTCCCCGAACTTTGCGTTATTGGCGGCGACCTGCGCGTGACCGTCGCCGATCCGCGTGACGGTCTCCTGGATCAAGCCGGAGGTCGACCGCGCGGCCTCGGCCGCGCGCATGGCGAGGTTCCGGACCTCCTCTGAGACCACGGCGAAGCCCGCACCTGCCTCTCCAGCCCGGGCGGCCTCGACTGCCGCGTTCAACGCCAGGAGGTTGGTCTGGAAGGCGATCTCGTCGATGGTCTTGATGACCTGGGAGGTCTCCTCGCTCGCCGTCTTGATATCGTCCATGGCCCGGGTCAGGCTCTTCATGGCTTCGCTGACCACCTGCACGGTCTGCCCGGCCTGAGCCATCAGGTCGTCCGCCTCGTGGGTCGTGTCAGCCGTTTGCCGAGTCACCGCAGCGATCTCCTCCAGCGAGGCCGAGGTCTGCTCCACCGTGGCCGCCAGGCTCTCGATGGTGTGCTGCAGGCGATGCTGAGCGTCGATGTCGGTGACGATCTCGACGTGCCCGATGCTCCGGCCGGCGCGATCCTGGATGTACGACGTGTCGACCTGCATGTAGGTGCTCGGCCGATCTGGATAGGCCTGAGTGTAGTTGGTCCGGGGAATGCCCTTGCGGAGGCTGGCGATGCCGCACTTGTCGGTCCCACAGATGTCCGCCTGCCAGCTGGAACAGTGCTTGCCGAGGCAGCTCTGCTTGTCCAAACCCTGAACGGAGAGCAGGCTCTCGGTCACCTTGTTGATGAAGACCCAGTTCATGTCAAGGTCGGTGACGGTGATGGGCAACTGGACGGCATCCAGCGCTCCCTCGATATAGAGCATGCGCCGATCCTGTGCCCTGGCGCCCCGGAAGGTCAGGTAGCCACAGACGGCGGCGACGGCGAGCGAGATGGCGCCGTTAAAGGGCAGATGCAATACCCAGCCCGCTCCCATGGCAAACAGGGTCACGCCGTAGCCCAAGGCAACCTGCACTGGATGAGAAATTCCTCGCAACATTCTTGAATCCTCTCTTTGGTAAGATGGTCACCCACGATACCGCGCGGCGCCAACGGCTCGCGCGATCACCGGCATCCAGGTCCCGGGGCAGGCGATAGGGTTCCGGGTCCCCTACCGTTGGCTATCGGTCGCCGTGTCTGCGACTTGAGCATTTGGGGCTTCAGGCTGGAATCCGGAGCCGGTGCGGCCCGCTTCCCTCGGCAACAGGCCGCTCTGACTCACTCCCAGGAGGCCGGCGGCAGGTCCGCCGGCATCACCTAGGCATGATCCAGTCCCCCCCCTTGGGCGGCGATCGGGTCAGCTTGACGGGGTGGGGTCACCAGTTTCGATAGCCTATAAAAAAGCTCCAGAGGCGTAAGGATCAGTTCCGTGCGGTGGCCCGCCATCGCCGGGCGCGACACCATGTTCGAGCACGTGTGGTGCCAGACCCTGGACCCCGAATTCTGGGTGGACAACGAGCCGCGCCAGGCCGCCGCCGGACGGGACCAGCAGCTGGATAAGGCTGTCGAGGTGCTCCCGAAGGAGGTTGATGCCCTGTAACCAGTTGTCAATAAACAATTTAAATGACACCACGGTGTTTTCCTGCGGGGCCTGTTTTTCTGTGCTCTTTCCTGCAACTTTTTGTGATCTCGTCTGGTGTTCCACTTTGTTGACAGCTCACAATCAGCCCGTTTTCCGGCTCCGTGAAAGGGATACACCGTCATGCAGCGCGCCATCGCCCCCTCCCCCGTCGTGGCTCTTTTCCTGGTCTTGGCCCTGGCCATTCCCGCCTTGGCCACCGCCGACACCATCTTCCTGAACGCCGACGGCACCGGCGATTACCCCACCATCCAGGCCGCCCTGAACGCCGCGGCCACCAACGACGTGATCCAGCTGGCGCCGGGCACCTACACCGGCACCGGCAACCGGCGGCTGGAGTTCCCGCGCGCCGTCACCGTGCGCGGCGAGACCAGCTGGTCCGACTGCATCATCGATTGCCAGGGCAGCGAGGCCGACCCCCACTTCGCCTTCTCCCTGGTCAACGAGACCGGCGGCATCCTGCAGAACCTGACCATCCAGAACGCCTGGTGGAGCAACGGCGCCGTGGCCGAGGCGGGCTGGGGACACTACATCTTCGATTCGTGCTACTTCGCCGACAACCACGCCGGCGGCGAGGGCGGCGTGCTGTACTGCTACGACGCCGCCGAGGCCGACTTCCAGAACTGCGTCTTCATCGGCAACACCGCCGGCGGCCACGGCGCCTGCGTGACCGCCGAGAGCGACGCCCAGATCACCATGGACGGCTGCAGCATGGTGCGCAACGGCTCGCCGGGCGGCGCCCTGCGGGCCGCCAACGGCGCCACCTACAACCTGGGCAACTGTTTGGTGGCCTGGGGCTTCGAGGGCCCGGCCGTCAGCGTCTACTACGCCCCTGATTTCACCATCAGCTGCTCGCTGATATACGGCAACCGCGGCGGCGACTGGACCGACGGCGCGGGCAGCGCGGCCATCAACAACAACATGGACGTGGACCCGCTGCTGGTGGACCCCATGGCTCCCCAGCCCAACCTGTACCTGAGCCAGTATTCTCCGTGTGATGAGGGGGTGAACCCCTGCGGTCGCGTGGGCTCCTTCCCCCGAGTGATGATTCCGCAAGCAACCTACGGGGTCGCCCCCGATTCCACGGGGATGTTCATCAACATCCAGGCAGCCATCGACGGCGTGCCCGCCGGGCATGTCATCGCCCTGGACGTGGCCACCTATGCCGGCGACGGCAACCGGGACCTGGTTTTCAACGGCAAGAACCTGACCCTGGGCGGCCGGGACGAAAAAGCCATCCTGCCCCGCCTGTATGCCGGCGGCTCCCCCACCGGCCCCTTCCACCGGCACTTCGACTTCACGGGCACGCCCTCCAGCCCCACTCTCAAGAACCTCTCCCTGAGGGAGGGCTTCATGGACGAGCCGGGCGGGTCGGTGCGCATCGGCGGGGGATCGGCCCCCCGTTTCGATAACGTCACCTTCAGGGACAACGGCACCGCCACCGACGGAGGCGCCGTGTTCCTGGACGGTTCGGGCCAGACGGAGTTTCCCGAGTTCCACGCCACCTTCTTCTACGACAACCTGGCCGAGGGAAGCGGAGGCGGCATGGCCGCAGCCAACAGCATCCTCTACATGGCCTGGTTCGCGTTCGAGGGCAACGAAGCCCTGGGCGACGGCGGCGGCCTGTACGCCCGGAACTGCACGCCCCACACCCTCGACGGAGTCCTGTACGGGGAATTCCGGAGCAACTCGGCGGCCAGCCGGGGCGGCGGCGTCTTCGGCACCCAGGAGGGAGACCGCTTCGTCTCCTTCAACTGGCTTTACACCGGCAACCGCGCCCGCCAGGGCGGCGGCCTGTACTGCGCGGGAGACGAGGCCGAGGTGGTCACTTGCACCTTCCTGCGCAACGAGGCCGGCGAGGGCGCCACGGACCACGCCGGCGGCGCCTTCTACGCCGATGCCGACCTGGTCCAGATCCGGAACCTCACCTGCCGGGAGAACGTGACCTACGGCCCGGGCGGGGCCGGCTTCATCCGTGCCGCCGATGTGTACGGCAGCCTGGGCACCTACCAGGCCAACGACGCCGGCAGCGGCGGATCGGCCCTGCACATCGAGGCCGCCGATTCCAGCAGCACCGTCGAGCTGAAGCACCTGGACATCCTGGACAACATCTGCGCCACGGCCCCGGTCTTCGATCCCACGGGAGCAGTGTACGTCCACGGGGGCCAGCAGACCTTCAATAACCTGAACGTCCGGGGCAACCGGGGCTACTTTCTGGCCGGCGTGTTCAGCGACCTCCCCGTGGGGACCGCCGCGGTGGATTCGTGCCACTTCGAGGGCAACCAGGGCGGCAGCCTGTTGCTGACCGACACCGCCGGCGCCCCCATCACCGCCCATGTGCGGGACTGTTCGTTCATCGACAACATCACCCCCGAATCCGGGTGCGGCGGCGTCTACGGAGCCCTCGATTCCTACGATTCGCGAGTGGACCTCACCGACTGCGTGTTCCGGGGCAACCAGAGCTGGACCTCAGGCGGGGCCTTCCTGCGAAACGGCGATTCGGCCGTGACCAGGTGTGTCTTCGAAGGCAACTCGGCTGCCTACCTCGGCACCGGGGGCGGGGGGCTGAAGGTGGAGATGAGTTGCCAGATCATCGATTGCGACTTCATCGACAACACCACGGCGGGCGCCGGTGGGGGAGCCAACCTCCCCAGACTCGAACTGGCCCGGAATTGTCGTTTTCTGGGCAACACCAGCGTGTACAAGGGGGGAGGCCTGACCAGCGAGAGCTATAACACCCGCATCGAGGATTGTGTGTTCTGGGGCAACACCGCGGGCAGCACCGGCGCCGCCCTCACCGGCGGCGAGGGTCTGGAACTGAGCGGGTGCACCATCACCAACAATCGGATCAGCGATCCCGGGCTGTACCCCGCCCAGGTCTATCAGGCTGACCCGGACGACCCCATGGGCATCGGCAGCGGGGTCAGTGTCGAGAACAGCATCATCAGCCACGGGCAGGACTGCGCGGGCGTTCGCATCCTCCTGCCCTACATCTACGGCGATGCCAGCTTCACCTGCAGCACGGTCTGGCACAACGACCTGGGTGACGGCGAGACCGTCCCCGCCGGCATGCAGTTCGAGCCCCGCTTCTGCGACTGGATGGACGGCGACCTGACCCTGGCCGCCGACTCGCCCTGCCTGGCCGAGAACAACCCCTGCGCCGCGCAGATCGGCGCCCTGGGCCGCGGCGAGTGCTCCTATGCCGCGCCGGTGGGTGACCAGGACCTGCCCACCGCCGTGGAGCTGGCGGGCAACTACCCCAACCCCTTCAACCCCAGCACCGTCATCAGCTTCGGCCTGCCGGTGGCCCAGCCCGTCAGCCTGAACGTGTACGATGTGCACGGGCACCGGGTGCGCACCCTGGCCAGCGGCACCCTGGAGGCCGGCTACCACCAGGTCAGCTGGAACGGGCGGGACGAGCAGGGCGGGGCCGTGGCCAGCGGCGTGTACTTCTACCGCCTGGAAAGCGCCGAGGGCGCCCGGCAGGGCAAGATGGTCCTGCTGAAGTGACCAGATCCATCATGCCGGCGCGGGCAGCCCAGCCCGCGCCGGCTCTTTTTCGCCCGGATTGAATCGACTGGAGGGAGATCACTCATGCAACCCGCCAAAGCAGCACTCGTCTGCCTGATCCTGGCCCTGCTGGCCTGCCCCGCCGGAGCCGTAACCCTGCACGTCAAGGCCGACGGCAGCGGCGAATACGCCACCATCCAGTCCGCCCTGGACGCGGCAACCGACGGGGATGTGGTCCAGCTGGCTCCGGGCCTCTACACCGGGCCCGGCAACGTGCGGCTGGAGTTCTACGCCAACGTGACCCTGGAAGGGGAAACCAGCTGGGAGGATTGCTTCATCGACGCCTACGCCGATGCCGACGAACCCAGTTACATCCTCAACCTGGCCGAGGAGACGGGGGGCACCATCCGCAACCTGACCCTGCGCCGGGGCTACTGGACCAACGGCGGCGCCGTCATCACCGGCTGGGGGCACTATGTTTTCGAGGACTGCCGGTTCATCAACAACCACGCCACCGGCAGCGGCGGCGCCTGGTACGGGCAGGACGGCAGCGAGGTCGACTTCATCCGCTGCCAGTTCGCCAACAACACCGCCGACGTCAGCGGTGGCGCCCTGGCCGGTTTCTCCAGCAGCGACGTGACCGTCAGCCGGGGCACCCTGGCCTGCAACGGCGCCCCCGAGGGGGGCGGAATCTACCTGACGGAGAACGCCCAGGCCACCGTCACCAGCACCGTCATCGCCTGGAGCCGCGACGGTGGCGCGGTGTACGACTGGTACTCGGCGGGCTTCGCCATCAGCTGCACCCTGATCCACGGCAACCGCGGCGGCGACTGGGTCAACGGCGCGGGCAGCGGCCTGGCCAACGACAACCTGAGCCTGGATCCCGAGCTGGTGGATCCGGCCAGGCTCTACTCCGCCGACCTGCGCCCCACCGCCGACTCGCCCCTGGCCCAGCTGTACTTTCCCTGCGGCCGCATCGGCGCCCTTGACCCTTCCCTGGACCGCACCGCCACCTACGAGGTCCTGCCCGACGGGCTGGGCATGTTCGCCACCATCCAGGCCGCCATCGACGCCGTGCCCGCCGATTCGCGCATCGCCCTGGTGGAGGGCACCTACCGGGGCGAGGGCATGTGCGATCTGGACTTCAAGGGCAAGGACCTGGCCCTGGAGGGCCGTCCCTACGCCGCGCACGCCCCGCTTCTGGACGCCATGGCCTTCAGCGGAGGGCCCTACCATCGCCACATCAACCTGGACACGGGAACTCCCGCCAGCCCCACCTTCCGCATGCTCAACCTGTGGCGGGGATACACCGAGGACGAGGGGGGCTCGGTGCGCATCGGGCGCGGCTCGGCCCCGGGGTTCGAAAATTGCACATTCCGCTCCTCCGGGTCGGTCAGTCACGGCGGCGCCTTTTTCGTCGACGCCACCGGACACGAGGAAGGCCCGCAATTCCAGGATTGCCTCTTCATGGCGAACGTGGCCGAGGGTAACGGCGGCGCCCTGGCGGCCCTGGGCTGGGACGTGACCCTGACCGATTGCGAGTTCATGGATAACGAGGCCCTGGACAGCGGCGGCGCCCTGTTCCTGGCGGACTGCACCGTCACCAGCGCGCCGGGTGACCTGCCCAACAGCTTCACCGGAAACGTGGCGGCGGCTGACGGCGGCGCCATCCGCCAGACCGGCAGCGGCGGCCTGGCCGCCCGGGACTGGACCTTCACCACCAACCTGGCGGGCATGGGCGGCGCCCTGCACACCGACTCCGACCGGCTGAGCCTGGACGGCGCCGTCTTCGACGCCAACGAGGCCAGCCACCCCGTGCTGGACGGCAGCGGCGGGGGGGTGCACGCCACCTGCGACACCATCCAGCTGGACGGGGTCACATTCACCAGCAACGTGGTCCAGGGCAATGGCGGCGGCATCATGGCCACCGCCCGGCGGCTGGAGATGACCGGCGGTCTTCTGGAGACCAACGACGCGGGCCTGGGGGGAAGCGGCCTGTACTTCGAGCCGGCAGACTCCACCGCCACCCTGGTCGTGACCGGCACCCAGGTGCTGGACAACGTCACGGGTCAGAGCGACTACCAGCTGCCCGGGGGCGCCATCTACAGCGGTTCCTGTGTCCAGATCTTCCGGGGGCTGGATGTGCGCCGGAACCGGGGCGCTGGCACCGGGGGAATCCATTCCCACCAGGCCATGGCCGGGTCCGTGGTGGATTCCTGTCTTTTCCAGGAACAGACAGCGATCTCCCTGCATCTGTACCGACCGGAAGATGTGCTGGTGCAGAACAGCCGGTTCATCGCCAACCAGAACCCCTCCTCTTGCAGCCTGAGGCTGTTTGCGGAATCCCTTTCGGCCGGAACCGCCGTCACGGTGGCCGACTGCCTGTTCCAGGACAACGAGGGGGCGGGCCTGAAAGGGAGCGTCTCCCTGCTCACGGTCCGCGACACCCGCTTCGAAAACAACGGGGGCCTGCATGGTGGCCTGCTCACCGGCGGACCCTGCACCCTCGAGAACTCCACCTTCATCGGCAACACGTCCGAATTCATGGGCGGTGGGTCCTACATGGGCTCCACCAGCCTGGTGAGCGGCTGCACCTTCGTGAGCAACGAAACCGATGGCGAGGGCGGGGGACTGTACCTGGCTTCCGGCGGCACCGTCGAAAACTCGGTGTTCTTCGCCAACGAGAGCCAGGACCGGGGCGCCGCCCTGTCGGGGGGCAGCGGACTGGTCATCCAGAACTGCACCATGGTGGCCAACCGGAACGGGGGACTGTTCCATCCGTGCCAGGTCTATCAACACAGGCCGTCCTCCGGCTGGATAACCCGGGGAGTGCAGGTCATCAACAGCGTCATCAGCCACGGCCGGGACTGCGGCCCCATGACCGTCGACGTGCTTGATTATCTGGACGATCGACCTGTCATCCAGTGCTCCATCACCTGGCAAAACGAGGGTGGTAACTACGGATTCTCCAACCAGGACGACTTCGCCGACATGGATCCGCGCTTTTGCGACTGGATGGCCGGCGACCTGAGCCTGTCCGCCGATTCGCCCTGCCTGGCCGACAACAACATCTGCGTGCAGCAGATCGGCGCCCTGGGCCGCGGCGAATGCTCCTATGCCGCGCCGGTGGGCCACGAGGACCTGCCCGCCGCCGTGGAGCTGGCGGGCAACTTTCCCAACCCCTTCAACCCCAGCACCGTCATCAGCTTCGGCCTTCCCGTGGCCCAGCCCGTCAGCCTGAACGTGTACGATGTGCACGGGCACCGGGTGCGCACCCTGGCCAGCGGCACCCTGGAGGCCGGCTACCACCAGGTCAGCTGGAACGGGCGGGACGACCGGGGCCTGCTCATGGCCAGCGGCGTCTATCTGTATCGCCTGGAGAGCCGGGAGGGCGTGTTGCGGGGCAAGATGCTGATGATCAAGTAATATCGCATATCAATTCATACGGTTTTCCCTGGCAGGGGCTCGCGTGGCGGCCCCCTGCCGACGTCAAGATATCCTCAAGTCCCATGAAATTCCTCCGATAAAGCCAATGAAAACCGGGCAGTAGTTCAATGCCCGCTGGCCTCACCCCCGGCCCTGGAGAAAATCATGGCCTTCCTGCAATCCCTCCGAGGAAAGCTCGTCTTGAGCGGCTTCCTCCTCTCGGCGATCCCTCTTTTCCTGCTGTGCGCCCTGACCTTCCGCAACCAGGGCGCCACCACCAAGGTGGCCCATGCAGAGTGCAGCCAGCTGGGTTACGACACCCTGGACCACGTGGCCAAGGGTGTGTACAACGCCGCCGCGGCCGAGCAGCGATACCACCCGGCCGCCGGGCAGGTGGACGCCCATGGGGTGGCCAGCCAGGACCTTCGCCAGGACATCATGGACCTGAAGGTGGGGAAATCAGGCTACGTGTACGTGCTGAACAGCGCCGGTGATTACATCATCTCGGCCGGAGGGAAGCGGGACGGCGAGAACATCTGGAAGGCCAAGGATGCCGACGGCGTGCTGTTCATCCAGGAGCTCATCAAGAAGAGCAAGGCCGCGCCGGGCACCCTGGTGGAGCAACGCTACCCCTGGAAGAACAAGGGTGAAGACGCCGCGCGCATGAAGGTGGCCCGGGCCATCTACTACCAGGACTGGGACTGGGTCATCGGGGCCGGCGCCTACCTGGAAGATTTCCTGGCCGCCGAGAACCAGATCAAGGCCTCCAGCCGCCACAACACCATCGTCCTGGTGTCCATCAGCCTGGGCGCCGTTCTGCTAATCGGCATCCTCAGTTTCGTGGTCAGCAGCCGCATGACCCGCCCCCTGGTCCAGGCCGTGAAGGTGGCCGAGAAAGTGGCCGTGGGCGACCTGTCCCAGCAGCTGAAGGTGGACAGCAAGGACGAGCTGGGCAAGCTGGCCCAGGCCCTGAACACCATGACCGAAAGCCTGCGCCAGAAGGCCGACCTGACCCGGCGCATCGCCGAGGGTGACCTGACCATGGACGTGCACCCCAGCAGCAGCGACGATGCCTTCGGCAACGCCCTGAAAACCATGACCGAGGGCCTGCGCAAGACCCTGTCCGGCATCCAGACCACCAGCTTCCAGGTGGAAGCCGGCAGCCGCGAGGTGCGCGACTCCAGCACCAGCCTGTCCCAGGGCGCCACCGAGCAGGCCGCCAGCCTGCAGGAGATCACCAGCAGCATGACCGAGCTGAGCAGCCGGGTGAAGACCAACGCCGAGAACGCCAACCACGCCGACCAACTGAGCACCACCGCCAAGGACTTCGCCGAGACCGGCGTGCAGCAGATGCAGGACATGACCCGGGCCATGTCCGACATCAGCGGCAGCAGCGAGGAGATCGCCAAGATCATCAAGGTCATCGACGACATCGCCTTCCAGACCAACCTGCTGGCCCTGAACGCCGCGGTGGAGGCGGCCCGGGCCGGCGCCCACGGCAAGGGCTTCGCCGTGGTGGCCGAGGAAGTGCGCAACCTGGCCGGGCGCAGCGCCAAGGCCGCCCGCGAGACGGCCCAGCTCATCGAGGGCAGCCTGAGCAAGGTGGAGCGGGGCACCAGCATCGCCACCACCACCAGCGAGAGCCTGGCCAGCATCGTCGAGAGCGTGACCAAGACCAGCGACCTGGTGGCCGAGATCGCCCAGGCAAACGTCCAGCAGAGCCAGGGAATCGCCGAGGTGACCGAGGGTCTGGCCCAGATCGACCAGGTGACACAGCAGAACACCGCCAACAGCGAAGAGACTGCCTCGGCCGGCCAGGAGCTGGCCGCCCAGGCCCAGCACCTGCAATCGCTCATCTCCCAGTTCCGGCTGAGGGCCAGCGATCCGGTGCAGAAGAGCCAACCGGTCCGCCAGGGCCACCAGGCACCGAAGAAAGGCCCGGCGGGTCCCAGCGCCCCCGCCCAACCTCGATTCGTGCCCGACCAGGTTCACGAGTTCGGGGCGGAGGATGCCGAGGAACCCATCATCGACCTGGTGGGTGGCGGCTGGGCCGAGTAGAACCCGCCGCAACGAAGGAAAAGGGCGGCTCCTGCGGGGGCCGCCTTCTTCTTTGCGTCCCGCCAACGGCGTGGCGAATGCCCTTGACTAGCCGGGAGTCCATGGGATACTGGTGTGAATTCAACGTCATTCGCACCCAGTGGAGATATCCATGACCTCGAAATACTGGCAGAACAAGACGGTCCTCATCACCGGCGGCACCGGCACCCTGGGCGTGGCCCTGGTGCGCCGCTTCCTGCAGACCAAGGTCCGCAAGATCGTCATCTACTCCCGCGACGAGTTCAAGCAGTTCAACATGGCCCGCGAGTTCCGGGCCCACAAGGACCGGCTGCGCTATTTCATCGGGGATGTCAGGGATCGCGAGCGGCTCTACCGCGCCTTCGTGGGCGTGGACGTGGTCATCCACGCCGCCGCCCTGAAGCACGTCGAGCTCATGGAATACAACCCCCTGGAAGCGGTGAACACCAACATCACCGGGGCCAGCAACATCCTGGACGCCGCCATCGACCGCAAGGTGGACCGGGTGGTCTCCCTGTCCACCGACAAGGCCGTCAACCCCATCAACATCTACGGGGCCACCAAGCTGGTCAGCGACAAGCTGTTCCGCTCGGCTCACGCCTACGGCGGAGAGAAGGGCCCGGCCTTCATCGTGGTGCGCTACGGCAACGTCATGGGCAGCCGCGGCTCGGTGGTGCCCTTCTTCCGGCAGCTCAAGGAGCAGGGCAAGGACACCCTGCCCATCACCGACAAGCGCATGACCCGCTTCTGGATCACCCTGGAGCAGAGCGTGGATCTGGTGCTGAAGGCCCTGGAACTGGGCCAGGGTGGCGAGGTGTTCATCTCCCGCATTCCCTCGTGCCGCATCACCGATCTTGCCACGGCCATCCACCCCGATGCCCAGCAGGTGGAGACGGGCATCCGCCCCGGCGAGAAGCTGCACGAGGATCTGCTGACCGAGGACGAATCCCGCAGCACCTTCGACTACGGCTCGCACCTGGTGGTGTATCCGCTGATTCATCTGGAGGGGGGCGGCGAGCGGGTGCGGCCCGGCGGCAAGCTGGTGCCCCGGGGGTTCCGCTACTCGTCGGACACCAACCCGGACATGCTGAACATCGAGCAGCTGAAGAAGATGCTGCAGAAGCTGGACGATTGACTGGACGAATGGCTGGACGTTCAGCGCGAACGGTCAGTCGTCTCCGGCCCGCTCCGCTTCCAGCTTCTTCTTCAGGGTGAGCTTGTCCGGCTTGCCCGAGCTGTTGCGGGGCAATCCGTCCAGGAACTCCACCCCCCTGGGCAGCAGCACGTGATCCAGTTCCTTCTCGCAGAACTTCTGCAGGGCGTCGGCGCAGGCCGGCCCGTCGGGGTGCACGGCGAACAGGTACACCGCCTCGCCCAGCACCATGTCCGGCACACCCACCACCGCCGTCTCGGTCATGCCCGGGAAGTGCAGCAGCTTTTCCTCGATCTGCCGGGCGCTGACGCGCTTGCCGCCGCATTTGAGGAAGTCGCGGGCGCGGTCCACGATCATGATGAAGCCATCCTGGTCCACCGTGGCCAGGTCTCCCGTATGCAGGCCGCCGCTGAAGTTGCGCGCCGTGGCCTCTTCATCCTGCCAGTAGCCCAGGGTGATGTTGGGTCCGGTGGCCACGATCTGGCCCACCTCGCCGGGGGCCACGGGAGTGCCGTCCTCCTTCAGAACCCGCAGGTCCACATGCTCCAGTCCACGGCCGATGGACCCGGGATGCCGCCGGCGATCCTCGGGGCTGATGCACGACAGGCGCGCCGTGGCCTCGGTCTGGCCGTACATGATGAACACGCGGGCGGCGGGCAGGGCCTGCTCCAGCTCGTCGATGAACAGCTGGGCCAGTTTGCCGCCAGCCTGCTGGATCTTCTGCAGGTGGGGGAAATCCATCTTCTTGAGGTTGCTGCGCCGCAGCAGGATCTGGTAGGTGCTGGGCACGCCGGCCAGGCTGGTGCAGCGGGTCTCCTGCAGGTTCTGCAGCACCTTCTCGGGAAACAGGAAGCGGTTGTCGATGACCAGGGAAGCCCCGGCCAGCAGGTGGGTGTGCAGCAGGGAGGTGCCGAAGCAGTAGTAGAACGGCAGCACCGCCATCATGCGGTCGTCCGGGCCGATGTCCATGGAAGCGATGATGTCCCGGCTGTTGGCCAGGATGTTGCCGTGGCTGACCATGACCCCGCGCGGGGTGGCCGTCGAACCCGAGGTGAACATGATGACCGCCAGATCGTCGGCTTCGCGAACGACGGGTTCTGCGGGTTCCGCGGGATCGGCGGCATCGGGCGCCGGCAGTTCGGCCGTGGTGACCAGCTCCATGGGCAGCTCCAGGCGGGGCGGGCGGGCGTCGGCCACCACCACCTCGCAACCGGTCGCCGACAGATCCATCCGCCGCAGCCACTTGGCCTGGACGAAGGCGAAGCGCGGCGCCGTGGCCCGGACCACCTTCTGGAAGAACTCGGGATTGGCCGGCACGGCCAGGGGCACGCTCACGCCGCCGGCCAGGGCCACGCCCAGATAAGCCTGGACCCAGAAGATGGAGGATTCGGCCGCCAGCAGCACCCGGTCGCCGGGCTGCAAGCCCCGGGCGCGCAGAAAACCCGCCACCTGGTGCGCCTGGTGCGCCAGGTCGGCGTAGGTTGCGTCACCCTGCTGGGTGAAAAGGGCGATCTTGTCCCGGGGGGCGGAGCTGCTCAGCAGGGCTTGGGCAAAATTCATGGGTCTCGCTCGGGGGGTTCGGTTCCGCGCCGTGGCGCCGTTTCATTCACTGGGATATAGAATAGACAATAGCCGTCGGCCCCGATACGCTGAATTTTCAGGAAATTTTCAGGAAATTTTCAGGAAATTTCGGGAGTTCGTGGACCCCATCAGGATTAAGTGGGAGCAAAGATGCAGCAGGGCAAGAATGGGCACCTGCCCGCCACCGACGACACCTTGCGGCCCGCCGTCATCTGCCTGGCGGCCGGCCCGGCCCAGCTGCCGGTCATCCGCAAGGCGCGGCAACTTGGCCTGGCGGTGGTGGGGGTGGATCGCGACCCCCGGGCCCCCGGCCTGGCCCTTTGCGACGAGGCCGTGGTGGCCAGCACCCACCAGCCCGAGGCCATCCTGCCCGCCCTGGAGAACCTGGCCTCGCGCTACGCCTGGCTGGGGGTCATCAACCGCTCGTCCGGGCCGCCGGTCATCACGGCGGCGGTCATCGGCCGCGCCCTGGGCCTGGACGGGCCCCACCCCCAGGCGGCCCGCACCCTCACGGACAAGGCCGCCCTCATGGCCGCCTGCCACCAGCACGGCATCGCGGCGCCGTGGTGCTTCCCGGTCCGGCGGCTGGAAGATGTGCCGACCGGTCAGTTGACCTTCCCCTGCGTGGTCAAGCCCGCCATGTCGGCGGTGGGCAAGTCGGGGGTGACGGTGGTGCCGGAGGCCGCCGGGCTGGCGGTCGCCTTCGAACGGGCCCGGCAGGCCGCCATCTCGGACCGTGTGAATTTGGAAGAATACCTGCCTGGCCGGGACTTCTCCCTGACGGTGGCCGTCATCGGACAGGAGGCGCACCTCCTGCTGACCAGGGACGAGCTGACCCGCGTGCGGCCCGACGGCAGCATCCGCTTCGACGGGGTGGCGGTGCCCTCCATCTTCGACGGCGGGCCCGAGGCGGCGGCGGCCCTGGACCTGGCCCGGCAGCTGGCCCGAGCGATGGAACTGAACCGGGCGGTCATGAACCTGTCCTGCCGCTGCGAGCCGGGCGGCCGGCCCCGGGTGGTGGAGGTGCACCTGGACCTGGGGGGCGATCTCTTCTTCGAGAAGTTGTTGCCGGCCTGCACCGAGCGGGATCTGCTGGGGGAGATGGTGCTATTCCTGGCCGGAAGGGGCGGGGCGCCGGCGGCCCTGGCGCCGTTGCCGACGGCGCTGGTGTTCACGGCCGATGGAGTGGGGACGGCGCAGCGTCCGGTGAAGATGGCGCAGGGGGAGACTCGGGGGGAGCTGGAAGTGAAGGTTGCCGAGGCGCTTCCCGGGGGCCAGGACAACACGGGCAGGAAAGGCTGATGCTCCACGGGGTATGGGTCGAAGACAGGGGCATCCTGGAGGGACCACCCCTCAACGGAACATGCTGCGCAAGCCGCCCAGGGACTGCTTCTCGGTCGGGAGGGGAATAACGGAAAAGGGTTCGAAGTCCACGAGACCACAAGCGTCGGGAGAATCATTACGGTCCAGGATCCAGGCCGAGATGCTGTCAGGATCGGCCGTGCCCCAGTAGTTGTTCTCCATGTCGATGGTGCTGGTCACGGGGCAGGTACTCTGATCGATCGACCAGAAAACGCCGACTCTGCCCCGCGAAAGGTCACAGTTGTTGACCGACAACCCACTTCCGTAATCCACAGCAATGCTACCGTCGTCAACATCCTCGAAAAGGCAGTTCGTCACCCTCAACGGAGAAGATGATAGGGAGAAATCGGCCAGGCCCCAGCCGTTCTGACGGAACGTGGATCTCTGGATCGCTCCGCCCCCACCTTCCCCTGAGACATAAATCCCGTAATTCCCCTGCCCATGAAAAACCGTATCCCTCACCTCAAACAAAGTGCTGTAACTGTCCACAGCAGTCGTCCCGTAGGAAAAGGTACAATCGCTGATCGTGGCGTTGTCGACCCAATTCAACGACACGCCATCCTGGCCGTAAATATCCCAATCCATGAAAAACTCACACCCATCGATGGTCAGGTTTTCATGCTGCCAACCAACAATATGGCCCCCCCTATCCGCCAGATGTTCGAAGCGGGAATCCAGGACAGATATGTCCGCGCCCACCCCCAGCAGCCACAAGGAATAGTCGTTTCGCTTGAACAGGCAGTTTGAAATCACAAGAGAGCAGTTGGAGGCAAATTCGTAGCTGACATAGACTCCATCTCTCATGTTTTCCACACACAGGTCTTCCAAAACCAATCGCTCATTCCCCCACAAATCACCACAGGCCACTCCCTTTGGATCTCCCTGGCTCGCGTCCCACGGGCTTGAAGACCCAACAATGGTTTCAGGGCCTGACCCGATAATGGTCAATTCTTCTTGGAAGACCTTGACCATGACAAACTCCGACCACCCCGGACAGACCACCCATTGCTTGTCATCGAATCGCCCGACCCCGATGCGGATGGTGTCGCCCGAGGCCGCCGCGTCCACCGCATCCTGAATAACGGTGTAATCCCCACTGCCGTCCTTCTCCACATAGAAGACCTTGGCATAGGACAGGGTCGGAATGAGCAGAAGAAGGACCAGGGTCAAGCAAGTGGGAACGCAGGTGTCGGGTCTTCTCACGTCAACTCCTCACCCACGCCCCGCCATTGATGCTGATGGTCTGCGCCGTCAAATAGGACGACTCGTCACTGGCCAGATAAACCGCCGCCCCCGTCATCTCATCCACCCGCGCGAAGCGCTTGATCAGCATGAGGGACAGGGCCGTCTCCTTCACCTCGGGCGACATGGTCTTCTCGGTGAACTCGTTGCCGATGACCCCCGGCGACAGGGTGTTCACGCAGATTTCCCGCGGCCCCAGGAAGCGGGCCAGGTTGTGGGTCAGGGCCGTCAGGCCCAGCTTGGCGCAGGCGTAGGAGGGCGTGCGCGGGCCGCCGTACTCCCCGGACAGCGAGCCGATGTTGATGATGCGTCCGCCGTCCCGCAGATAGGGCAGCACCTCCTGGCAGCAGCGGAACACTCCCGTCAGGTTCACGTCCAGGACCTCGTTCCACTCCTCCTCGGTCTGCTTGTCGAAGTCGGCAGTGCGGTTGATGCCCGCGTTGTTCACCAGCACATCCACGTGGCCGTGCTCCGCACCCACCCGGGCGAAGAAATCCTTCACCCCGGCCCGGTCCCGCACGTCCAGGGGCAGCACCAGCCGGGCCCCGATCTCGCCGCCGATCTTCCGGGCCTCGTCCTGCTTGGTCAGGTAGGTCACCACCACCTGGGCGCCCTCGGCGGCGTAGGCGCGGGCGATGGCCTCGCCGATGCCGCTGCTGCTGCCGGTGACCACCGCCACCTTGTCTTGCAATCTCATTGGAATATCTCCCGCTTCGCTATTGGGAATACTGCCGCTTCACTATTTGAAATACTGCCGCTTTTCGGGGGGCAGTTTCTCCCACTCGGCCAGGAAGCCGTGCAGGCTCACGTCCGTCAGCTCGCTTTCCATCATGGCGTCCAGCACCTCGGGGGGAATGGTGGCCACGTGGGCCCCGGCCAGGGCGGCGTGCTTGACGTAGATCTCGTTGCGCATGCTGGCCGCCAGCACCTTGGTCTGGAAATCGTGGATGGTGAAGATCTGGACGATCTCCTCGATGAGCTCGCTGCCGCCGGTGGAGGTGGCGTCCAGGCGCCCCACGAAGGGGCTCACGTAGGTGGCCCCGGCCTTGGCCGCCAGCCAGGCCTGGTTGGCGGTGTAGACGATGGTGAAGTTGGTCTTGATGCCCTCGCCGCTCACCACGTTCAGGGCCTCGTAACCGGCCCTGGTGGCCGGCAGCTTCACCACGATGTTCCTGTGCAGTTGGGAGATCAGCCGGGCTTCCTTGATCATGTTCTCGGCGTCCAGGCTGACCACCTCGGCGCTGATGGGGCCGTCCACGATGGAGCAGATCTCCTCCACCACCTCGCGGAAGTCCCGGCCCTCGCGGGCCACCAGGGCGGGGTTGGTGGTCACGCCGTCGATGAGGCCCATCCGCGCGAAACGCCGGATGTCCGCCACGTTGGCGGTGTCCAGAAATACCTGCATGGGGTCACTCCTTTATCTGAAAAATTCCCGGAAGGATCGTGCTTCGTCTGCCAGCAGCAGTCTACCGTATTCGCCCGCGGGGATCACGCCCTCGATGACCAGGTTCACCCGCCCCTTCTGGTGCAAAGGATCCAGCGTGCGCAGGGGTTCCAGGTTGGCCGCCAGGGGCCGCTCGCCCAGCACCAGCAGGCTGTGGTTGGTGGCGAAGTCGGGGCCCATCTGCGCCGGGTCGTAGTGGTTGCCCATCTGGGAGATGTGCACCTCCACCACCCGGGAGGCGAAGGCCGCGCAGTAGGCCGCCAGGTCGGGCTCGCCCGCCGGCAGCATGCCCGCGATGTGGGCCGTGTCCAGCACCAGCCCCAGCCACTGGTGCCGCTCCAGCAGATCACGGATCTCGGCCAGGGTGTTGTGGCTGGTGCATTTCTCGTCCAGCACCTCGGCCGCCAGGTAACATTCCGGCCCGTGCAGGGGCTGCAGGAAGGCGAAGTCGGCCACCAGATCGGGGTGCACGCACACGCCGTGCAACCGGCCGGCGGCGATGAGTTTCCGGCAGTAGTCCACCAGCTGCCGGGTGGGGGCGTTGTCCCCCAGGGGCAGGTCGGGACCGCTGTGCAGGTGGAACAGGGTGCGCCGGAAAGCGCCCGCCTGCCGGGCGATGGCCGCCAGCAGCTCGTCCTGCCCGTCCCGGAAGAAGCGCGCGTCCAGGGTGATCTCCAGGTCCAGGTCCAGCTCCCGGGCCAGCCCGCACGAGCGCTCCAGCCGGGCGGCCAGATCGCGGCGGTTGCCGGGCAGGATGGCCACGGCGTCGCGCAGGAAGAAGCGGGGGGCGAAGGTCATGGGCTAAACCGGCTCCGTGATGATCTGCACGGCGGCGATGGCCCGGCGCACCCGCGCCTCGGCCTCGGCCAGGTCCCGGCCCGTGACGATGACGCAACCGGCGCGCCGCGTGTGGTTGGTCATGGGCTCGATGATCTCGCCCACCTCGATGTACATCTTCTTGAGCAGCAGCCCCTCCAGGTGGTCCAGTTCGTCGAAGCCGCGGATCTCCTTCACCACCCCCGGCCCCGGCAGCCAGAAGCGGATGGCCGCCGCGCTGTGGTAGTGGGGCACCAGCTCCTGGGTGGCGATGGGCCGGCCCAGGGCCAGGCGGATGGACTGCTCCACCAGGTTGATGCCGCAGGTGGCGGGGATGCTGTGGGACACGGCGTAACCACCCCCCATGCGCGCGGCGAACTCGATGACCTTCACGCCCTCAGGAGTGAGCACCAGGTCGCCCTTGATGTAGCCGTTGCGGATGCCGTACGAGTCGGCCACCTGCTGGATCACCGCCTCCAGTTCCTGCTGCTGCCCCGGCTCCAAGGCGGCCGGCAGCCAGCCCCCGTTCTCGATGACGTGGGGCGCGTAGGTGTCCAGGTGCTCGTAGTTGCGGCCGGCCAGCATGGCGGTGTAGGCCACGCCCTCGACGATGATGGTCTCGGAGCTGATCTGCGGCCCGTGCAGGTACTGCTGGATGAGCAGGGGGCCGGCGCCGCTCTCGGCCAGGCCGCCTTCACCGGTTCCTGCAAAAGCGGCGACCAGCTGCTGCTCGTCGGTGATGCGCAGCACGCCCCGCCCGCCACGGCCCACGGTGGGCTTGAGGATGACGGGGTAGCCCCAGGCCCGGGCCCGCGCGAGAGCCTGTTCCATTCCGTCGATCAGCGCGAACGCCGGCACCGGCACCCCGTCGGCCTGGAACTTCACGATCTGGGCGTGCTTGTCCGTGCCCAGCAGGGCCGACTCCTCGCTGATGCCCGGCAAACCCAGGGCCCCGGCCACCCGCGCCACCGTCAGGGGCGCGTCGCAGGCCAGGGTCATGACGCCGTCGATGGGCCGCTCCTGGTGATAGGCCCGGGCGGCGGCCAGGGTCTCGTCCGGGTCGTAGGTGCTGGCGATGATCCTGTCCACGGGCAGGGCGAAGGCCGGCGCCTGGGGGTTCATGTCCGAACCCACCACCTGCAGCCCCATCTTCAGGGCCTGCTCGTAGGCCGGCAGCTGTTCGGGGCCGGCTCCGATGATCAGCAAGCGCTGGCCCGGCCTGTTCTGTTGATTCTGCTCAGGAGACGTCAAAATCCACCTGAATTTCCGCCGCGATTTCCAGCAGGCTGTCCCAGGTGGGATCGTCCAAGGTCACGCCCTCGCGGCTGATGCGCTCCACGTCCTCCAGTTCCGGCTCGCCGGCGAAGTAGATGCGGTCCACGCCGCTCATCTTGTCGGCCCCGGTCACCTTCCGGTACAGCAGTTCCAGGTCGGCGTCGAATTCCTCGCGCGGGCGGAACAGGTCGGGCCGCATGACCTGCACCATGATGCCGTTGCCGTCCACGTAACCCTCGAACGCAGAACACCGCGCCCCGGTGAACACGCCGGCCATGATCTCGATGATGGCGCTCAGGGCCGAGCCCTTGTGGCGGCCGATGGGCACGGTGGCTCCCCCGGCGAAGAACGCCCCCGGGTCGTCGGTGAAGTGGCCGTCGCGGTCCATGACCACCTTCTCCTCCAGCTTCTCGCCGCGGTTGTTGTAAACCCGCAGGTTGCCCTCGGTGACGGCCGAGGTGGCGAAGTCCATGACCATGGTGCGCCCCGTGGCCGAGGGCGCGGCGAAGGCCATGGGGTTGGTGCCGAACACCTTGTTGCGCGCCCCGTGGGCCGCCACGTTGGGCCCGCCGCCGTTGCACATGAGCAGGCCCACCATGTCGGCGGCCGCGGCCATCTTGACGTAGTCGGACAGGCGCCCCACGTGGTTGCTGTTGAAGCCGCCCACCATGGCCAGGCCCGTCTCCCGGGCCTTCCGGATGGCCGTTTCCATGGCGCACCTGGCCACCACCTGGCCGAAGGCCCGCTTGCCGTCCACCCGCGCGGCGGCGGGGAAGTCCTGCACCACTTCCGGCACGGCGGCCGGATCCAGGATGCCCTTCCTGATGCCGCCCACGTACTGCTTGACCCGGCCCACGCCGTGGGATCCGTAACCGGCCAGCTCGGCCTTCACCAGGAAATCGGCCACCAGGGCGGCGTGCTCGGGCAGGGCGCCCATGGCCTCGAAGATGCGGACCACGTTTCGCCGCAGGACGGCGCTGTCGATTCTGTTCACGATCAGCCTTCCTTTGCTGAGTTCAGGATGAATTCCGCCCGGGCCAGATCCACGGGGCTGTCGATGTCCACCACATCGGCCTCGTCCATTTCCAGGTGGATGATGCGCGAGCCGCTGATGGAGCCCAGTTCCAGGATGGTGCTGCTGCGGATCACGTCCAGCACCCCGTTGTGCCAGAACACCTCGGGCAGGTCCTGGCGGGGCATGTTGTAGGACTCCACCCCCTCCAGCTGGGCGAAGGGCACCATGTACTGCCCGTCCTTCCGCCACAGCTTGTAGGGCGTCACCGGCGCCGTGTTGATGGTGCGCAGACAGTGGGCGTCGGGGTGCCGGGCCAGCAGGTCCAGGCCGCGCTCGATGAGATCCGGCGCCCGGAACGGCGAGGTGGGCCGCAGGTGCACCACCAGGTCGGTGGCGTAACCCTCGTGTTCCCGCAGCCAGTCCAGGGCGTGACGGAACACGGGATAATCCACCGTGTCGTCCCGGGCCAGCTCGGTCGGCCGCAGAAAGGGCACCTCGGCGCCGTGCTCCCGGGCCACCCGGGCGATCTCCTCGTCGTCCGTGGAGACGATGGTGCGCTGGATGCGCGGGCAAGCCAGGGCCGTGGCGATGGAATAGCTCAGCAGGGGGCGCCCGCCCAGCAGGGCCAGGTTCTTGCGGGGAATACCCTTGGAGCCCCCGCGGGCGGGAATGATGGCGATGGTTCCGGTCATGCGTGTCCTTCGTTCCGGATGCGGCCCTCAGTCCTGCAACTGATCAGGATCGATGCTGCACCCCAGCTTCACGCCCCCCTCGAACAGGGCTCTCAGCTCGGCATTGTCCGGAACAATGGCCTCCTTGTAAACAAGGTTCGTCACGGTGCGGCGCGGGTCGTCCCCCACCATGTCCCCCACCCGAAAGCTCCGGCCGTCGGCCTGGCGGGCGCGCAGGAAGTCGCCCACCTCCTGCTCCACCGAGAAGGTGTTGGCCCAGCGCACGTTCACGCTCATGAAGCCGTCCTCCTGGCGGAAGCGGATGGTCCCGGGCACGCGGAAGGCCTCGTCGTTCTCCACGGCCGCCACCACCTCGGGCGGGATGGTGATCTCGAAGTCCCGGGTGATGGCCCCGAAGCCCTTGAACAGCGGATCCTTGGCCTTCTTGTCGGCATAGTAAGCCTGGGAGGCCGAGGCACAGCCCGAGTTGCACACGTTCACGTAGCGGCACTCCTTGCAGTCCTCGAACAGGTAGGTGCCGTCGTGCCAGTCGGACATGTTCTGGAAGGCCTGCGCAATGCCGATCTCGAACACGTCGCCGTAGCTGTACTCCTCGTGGGTGCAGGCGTGGGTGGCCCCGGTGGCGTTGATGACCATGCGGTTGCCGCGCTGGGCAGGACAGCCCCGGCCCACGAAGTCCTTGTACTTCTCCAGATCCCCCAGCAGGCACAGGGGGTAGCTTATCAGGGTGCCGATGGCGATGCCGAAATCGTCCCGCGCCCGGACCATCTCGTCCAGGGCGGCCAGGGCGGCCTCCTGGCCCAGCTTGCGGTCGGTCTCCGAGAACACCAGATCCCGCACCGAGGGCACCAGCCGGGTGGCGAACAGCTTCTGCACCCCCAGCTCGGCACACAGCCGCGCCGTCTCGTAGATGTCGTTCCGGTTGGCGTCCGAGATGATCATGTTCACGCTCACGCGCACGCCCCCGGCGATGGTCACCTTGATGCCCTTGATGATCTCCTTCAGGGCGCCCTCGCGGTTCACCATGTAGTCGTTGGTGGCGGCGTTGGCGCTGTTCAGGCTGGTCAGCACGTGGTCCAGGCCCACGGCCTTCAGCTCCTTCACGCGCTCGGCGGTCATGGGCATCAGGTTGGAGTTGACGCTGGTCGAGATGCCCTTCTGGTGCAGCCTCTCCAGGGCGAATTTCAGGATCTTGTAGTTGGCCAGGGGTTCGCCCCCCGACAGCACCACGTGGAAGACCTGGGCCTCGTCGATCATGTCGATGAGGGTGGCCATGCGCTCCTCGGTCAGGCGCACGGGCTTGGGGCCGTCGTCCTGGCGCCAGAAGTTGTAACAGTGGCGGCAGGTCAGGTTGCAGGCTTCGGTGATCTCCAGGTTGATCATCACCGGGGCAGACAGAATTCTATTCAAATCCGGGCTCCATTTTCTATTTCCTGGCCTGCAGCTCCAGCGAGGAGGGCGGCAGGATATTGTTACTCACCAGGTGCGCGTCCAGGGCGATGAGGAAGCGGGCCAGATCGTGGCGATCGTCCCCGCGCAACCCGCCCAGCAACTTGTCCGTGAAGGCATCGCTGTAGCTCTCGCTCACGATGGTCATGTGCTCCCGCACCGCGGCCTTGATGTCCTCGGCGTTGTCGGTGCTGTTGTCCCACTCGGACTGGTGATGCTCACCGGCGTAGGTGTACTCCTCGAATATCTTAGTGAAGCTCTCGGCGAACCGCCTGTCCGTCCACTCGCCCGCCAGCTTGTCGGCGCGCGGCTCCCAGGTGGGCAGCACCAGGCGCAGGATGGCCGCCATGCGGGCCGAATCCTGGTTGAAATGGGCGCGAACGGGCTCGCAGATGATCAGATCGCCCCCGGGCCGCAGCAAGGTGTTCACCCGGGCCATGACCGCGCCCATGTCGGGAAAATGGTGCAGCGAGCGGAAGAAGACCACCGTGGCGAAGCCCTCCGCCGGCAGGTCCAGGGCGAAGAAGTCGTCGCACAGGTAGTCCAGCCGGCCGAAGCCCTCGGTGAAGGGATTTTCGTCGCGGTAGCGGCACGCCGCCCGGATGCTGGCGGGGGAAAGATCCACCCCGGTCACCGCCAGCCCGTGCCGGGCCATCTCCAGGGACAGCATGCCGCTGCCGCAACCCAGCTCCAGCACCGGCCCGCCGGCCTGGACGGCCTGGCCGATGATCCACTCCAGCCGGGGCCCCCAGTGCAGCCGCGCCATTTCCGGGTCGCGCCACACGTTGTTGTAGAACCAGTCCACCGGGGCCAGGCGCCGCCAGTCGGGCACGAAGCCGTGGGCCAGGCGCTCGCTGGTCTGGGCGTCGAACTCGGCCGCCTCGCGCTGGTTTCGTTCGGACCTGGTGGGCTCGGATCCTGTGTGTTCAGCCGGGCTGCCTCGGTCATCTGCGGTCATCATCGTCTCCAGGGTTGGCCGGTTCGTCATCCACCAGGCGGGGGCTCAGGCTCACCCGCCAGGACAGGCGCCAGGGCCGGTCGTGAGGCACGAAGGTCTCGTCGATCTCCTGGGCGCTGTAGCGCACCCGCAGGAAGTAGTCGCCCCCGCGCACCTTCTCGAAGCGCAGGGTGGGAATCAGGGCCGACACCGTGGGATCGTGGCGGATCACCAGGAAGCGCCGACCGTCGCCCACCTGCACCGTGCCCTCGGTGGCGCCCAGCCCGCCCTTGGCCGTGACCAGGGTGGAATAGGCGGCGCCGTGGTGCACCGGCTTCTCCGTCAGGGGGAACACCTCCTCGGTCAGCCCCCCGTTGTGGGTGCGGAACTGCAGGCCCTCGGCGCGCAACAGCCCGGGCACCAGGGTCACGTGCACGGGGTGGATCTCGCCCACCTGGCGGGCGGGCAGCTCCAGGTGGCCGGCCAGCATCACCTCCGGGCCGGCTGCGGCCAGGGTCACGCTCTTGCGCAGCCGCAGGTCGCCGTCGCGCACCTCGGTGGCGGCTTGCAGGGAACCATCGGCCAGGCGCATCAGCCGGGTGGTGGCGGCGCAGCTCTGCAGATCGGTCAGCTTGCGCCGCCCGGGATACTGGACCACGGCGTGGCCGGTGAAGAAATCGGCCCCGAAGGCGATGTCGTCGAAGTGGCCGTGGGGCAGGGTGCCCACCACCGGCCGCTGGCCCAGCAGGGGAAAGACCAGCTGCCGCAAAGTCAGGCCGCGGGTCAGGTCCAGGCTCAGGCGGGCGTGCTCGTTGGTCAGTTCCAGGCGCTTGCCGGCGGCGTCGAAGGGCAATTCCTGGCCGGGATCCTCGGCGGGAAGCGGCGGCGGCGGTTGATCCAGCCCCAGACGCCGGCCAAGTTCCGCCCAGCGTCCGGCGGTGATGTGGGTGCGGAAATCCGAGGACCAGTTCCACAGCAGATCGCGCCATTCCTGGTCCCCCGCCGTGGCGGGCAAGGACCGCGCCCGCGCGTAGCAGGCCGTGTTGGCCTCCAGATCGCCCCGGCCCGTCAGCGCCCAGCGGTTCAGGTTGTACTTCTCCTGCTTCTTGACCACCACCGGCTGATGGGTGCACTCCAGGCGGATGCGCTGCCCGCACACCGGCGACGCCTCCTGGCCCAGGGCCGCGCCCAGAGGGGTCAACCGCGTCTGCGGCCGGCCGGCCAAGCTGTCCAGGGCGCGGGCGATGGCCGTCCACTCGCCCCGGGGAAGGGGATCGCCCTCGTGGCTGTAGCGCCGCGGGCGGAAGTCGAAGACCTCGGCGTCGCTGCCGTACAGGGCGCCGAAGCGCGTGGTCTCCCGGGCGTCCCGGGCCCGCGCGTCCCAGTGGCCCAGCCACTCCTCCAGCTCCATCTGGCCGCCGGCCATGCGCTGGAATTTCTGGAAATCGATGGTGTCGATCCAGATCACCGGCAGCTCGGTGCCGTCGCACCCCACGGCCCGCTGGTGATGGTGGCGGAACTCGGGGTCCCACTCGGGATGCCCCTTCCAGGTGTTGTTCCACTCCATGACCAGGGCCCGGCAACCCACCTCGGCCAGCAGCTGGGGCACGCCGCCGCCGTAGGCCATCTCGTTCACCAGCCACAGGCCCGGCTCCACCCCCAGCAGATCCCGGTAGGCGGCCAGCCCCAGGCGCAGGTTGGCCCGGTTCACCTGCCCGGGCACCAGGGGGGCGATGATCTGGCTGTAGCCGCTGCCCACGAACTCCACCGACCCGTCCTGGATGGCGGCCCTCAGCCGGGCTATCCAGTCCGGGTCCAGCCCCGCGATCAGCTCCAACGTCAGACCCGTGGCCTCCAGGGAGATGGGACGGTCCGCCCGGGCCAGATCCAGCAGGGGGTGATAGCAGCGCCGGATGACCTCGGCCCGGTTTTCCTCGGCGATGGACGAGTACATGAGGTTCAGGTGGAAGAAGGTGGCCAGGTTCAGCATGATTCCCCTCCCGCCCCCTCATCCAGCAGGGCCCGGACCACCGCGGCGCAACGGGCGGCGCCCTGCCCGTCGGCGTGGCCATGGCCGGCCCCGGCCAGTTGCCGGCGGCGCTCCCCGTCGGCCCACAGGGCGGCCAGGGAATGGGCCAGGTCGTCCTCGGTCACCGCGCGGTGATACCCCAGATCGGCCACCGCGCCGGCACGGGCCATGGCGGCCATCTGCTGGGCGTCGGCCTCGTAGTTGGTCAGGACGGCCACGGGCACCCCCAGCTGCTGGGCCTCGGCCACCGTCACTCCCAGGGCGGTGATCAGCAGCCCCGCCCCGGGCAGCAGGGATTCCAGCGAGTCGCTGGTGGTGATGAGACGGAAGTTCTCGCGGTCCAGCTGGGGCGGGGGCCACACCGGGCGGTGCTGGGCCAGCCCGGGCCCCAGGATGAAGTCCACCGGCACCTGTTCAGGCAGACGGGCCAGGGCCGCGCCCACCTTTTCGGTCAACAGGAACGGGTCCTCGGCACCGAAGCTGACCACCACCCGCCGGCCCACCGGCGGCGGGACGGCCGGCCGCAACCGAGCCATGTCCTGGCGCACCAGAAGATACTCGGGTCCGCCCACCACGTGGGGCAGCTCCCGGGCGGGCGACCAGGCGAAGCAGGGCACGATGACCCTGTCGGCCTGGGCACAGTCGGGGCGATCCAGCACCACCGTGGGGCAGCCGGCTTTCTGGAGGGCCTCGATCAACGAGGCGCAGGGCTCCTTGAAGTCCACCACGCACGCGGCGGGCCCGCCGGCCAGCAGGTTCTCCGCCGTGGGTGGGTCATCGCTCCAGGCGAAGCCGTGGCGGGCCAGCATGTCCCGGGCCAGGACGGCCTGCGATCCTTGCGCCTGCGCCTTGTCCTGGGCGGGAGGGAAGAACAGGAAGCGCAGGCGGCGTTCCGGGGATGACTCCTGGTGCTGGGCATCGGGCTGGCCCTCGCGCCGGCAATCGGACTGCTCCTCCCGCAACGCTTCGGCCAGGGCCAGCAGGCGGGCCAGATGCCCCAGTCCCGGGCCGCCGGCCACCAGGACCACCAGGGGGTCGGCAGCGCTCTCCCTTTCCAGGCGCTCCTGCCACTGACGGCGCACCGCCAGGGTGGGCCGCAGCCCGTCGGAGGGGTCGGCCCGCCAGGGCCGTTCCTCGGCCTCGGCCGCCACCGGTTCCAGATCCCCGCTGCCGTCACAACCGGCGGGGGCCGGAAAGGACTGCCCGGCGATGACCGGCTGGATGTCCCGGGGCAGCCAGCAATGCCGGCCCGCGTACTCCACGCCCCGGCCTTCCAGGTCGAAGTGGAACTCCACCACCTCGGCCCCCCAGTGCCGGACGGCGCGGCTCACCACCCCCGCGTCCACCGAATGGTCGGACCAGCCCACCCGGGCGGCCACCCCCTCGGCCGCCAGCAGGTCGCGCAGTCCACCCAGGGCCGCCAGGTTGCACTCGGTGGCCGGGGCCGGGTAGCGGCTCACGCAGTGCAGCAGGGTCAGGTCGGTGGCGCCGGCCTGGGCCGCCGTGCGCGCCGCCGAAGCGATCTCTGCGGCCCGGGCCATGCCCCGCGAAATCTGCAGGGGCAAACCGGTGGCGGCACAGGCCCGCACCAGCTCCAGCCAGGGCAGCTCGTAGGAGGCGATCTTCAGGAAATCCACGTGGGGGCGCAGGGTCTGGACGGCTTCCAGATCGAAGGGAGTGCAACCGAAGGCCAGCCCCGCGTCCCGGGCGCAGGCGGCCAGCTCGGGCAGGTAGTAACGGGGCAATTCCCAGCGGCGGCGCAGGCGGTGCTGGGCGCTGGACTGCAGGACGATGGGGGCGAACAACCTCTCCACCCGGAACAGCTGGAACTTCACCCCCCAGCAACCGCACGCGGCCGCCTGGCGGATCAGTTCCTGGCAACGGTCCAGATCCCCGTTGTGGTTGCTGGATATCTCTGCGATGAAGCGGGCCATCCGTGGTCCTTTCCTTTACCCGATAGTGCGCGCTAGGATGACGGGAAAAGGCTTCCGGCGCAAGGGGCTCTTTCGTTGGGCCGCCCGATGGCAGCTCCCTGTTGAAGGGCCCCCATGGCTTTGATAGATTGTGGCGAACACTCACGCCACGCGAAAGATGGATTCCTTGAGCAACGCCCACCACGACATTCCCCTGGCCACGGTCATCGTCCAGGCCCGGATGGGGTCCAGCCGCTTGCCAGGCAAGATGGCCGCCTTGCTGGCCGGCCGCCCCCTCATCTGGCACATCCTGCAGCGGGCCGCCGCCATCGGCCCGGACCTGCCCGTGGTGCTGGCCACCACCACCGCGCCCCGGGACGACCAGCTGGCCGCGGTGGCCCGGGAGCTGGGCCTGCCCACGGTGCGCGGCAGCGAGGACGACGTGCTGGGGCGCTTCCTTCTGGCCCTGGACCGCCATCCCGCCCGCTGGGTGGTGCGCGTCTGCGGAGATTCGCCCCTGTTCGACCCCTCGTTCCTGAACCGCTGCCTGAGCCTGGCCCACCAGGAGGACGCCGACGTGGTGAAGTTCGCCGGCGGGGGACCCTCCCTGTTCCAGGGCGGCGAGGTGATCTCGGCCCGGGCCCTGCGCTACACCCGCCAGGCGGCCGGCGACGATTCCCTGGCCCGGGAGCATGTCACCGCCTGGGCCATGCGCCACGCCGACGACCCGGCCCACGGCTTGCGCACGGCCTATCTGGACCCCGAACCGGGCATGATGCGGGACGGCAAGCTGTCCATCGACACGGCCCCCGAGCTGGCCACCCTGCAAGCCCTGTACGACGAGCTGTACCGGGAGGGCGAGCTGGTGGATCTGCGCCGGGCCGCCGCCTGGCTGGCCGCGCGGGAGGGTGATCATGCGCCCTGATCCTTCCCCGGAAATCCTGGCCCGCAACCTGGAGCGACTGGGCGCGCCCCCGGCCCTGGCCCGCCAGCTGCAGGATCTGCTGGACGCCTCTGACCGCCCCGTCCAGGTGGCGTTGGACTTGCCGCCGGGACAATCGTCAGGTCAGCCATCCGGGCAATCATCCGGGCAACCGCCCCGGCTGACCTTCGCCGGGCAGGACCTGCACCACCCCGAGGCCCCGGTGCAGCAGGCCGCGGGCGAGGTGGGCGCCTTCCTGGCCAACCGCCGGCCCCACCTGGTGGTCTTCTTCGGCCTGGGCCTGGGCCTGCACGCCCGCTTCATCGAACAGCAGACCGACGCGCCGGTGCTCATCTACGAACCCCGGCTGGATGTGCTGGCCGAGGTGCTGCCCCGCCTGCCCCTGGAGCTGGAACGGGCCGTCCTCATCACCAACCCCGGCCACCTGGTGGAGGCCGCCGCGCAGCATCTTTCCGCCGTGCGGCACGACCTGGCCGCCGGGGCCATCCCCGCCTACCGCCAGCTCTTTCCCGCCGAGTTCGATGCCTTCCGCGAGGCCCTGAACCAGGCCCTCAAGAGGATCCAGATCAACCAGAGCACCCGGGATTCCTTCGCCGTCAACTGGGCCGAGCACCTGCGCCTGAACCTGCCCGCCCTGGTCCAGTCGCCCCCCCTGGCGGCCCTGCCCCCCGTGTTCCGGGATCGCCCCGGCATCCTGGTGGGCGCCGGGCCCTCCCTGGACCGGAACATGGAGGTGCTGGCCCGGGCGCGGGACCGGGCCCTGGTCTGCGCCGTGCACACGGCGGCCCAGCCCCTGGCCCGGCTGGGCATCGTGCCCCACATCCTCACCATGCTCGAGGGGCACCAGCTGGACTACTTCTTCGAGGGCGTGACGGGGCGGGACCAGACCTACCTGGCGGTGGACCCCCAGACCCACCCCTGCCACCTGCAACTGGGCTACAAGGGGCTGCTGCCCCTGAACCAGGACGGGCGCACCAGCAGCGACTGGCTGGAAAAGGCCGCAGGATTGAGGCCCCTGCCCGCCGGGGGAAGCGTGGCCTGCGCGGCCCTGACCATCCTGCATCATCTGGGCTGCAACCCCATCATCCTGGTGGGCATGGACGCGGCCTTCACCGATGGGCGCACCCACTCCCAGCACGCGGAAACCGGGTGCTGCCGAATCCAGTTCGACCGGGAGCAAAACCTCATCACCTTCAACTATCTGGATGGCCGGCGGGGCGAGGGCCAGTGGGAGGCCATGGAGGTGGAGGCCTGGGGCGGCCGGGGCATGGTGCCCACGCGACCCGTCTACAGCTCGTTCCGCTACTGGTTCGAGGCGGCCGGGCAGACCTGGGCCGGGGACCGCACCCTCATCAACGCCACCGAGGGCGGGGCCCGCTTCCAGGGCTTCCGGGAAATGACCCTGGCCGAGGCGGTGGACCGTCACTGCCCTGACCATCTGGACGCAGCCGCGGTTCTGGACCAGGCGGTCCAGGCCACCCCGCTCCCCGACCCGGCCGCGCTGGGCCGGGCCATCCTGGAGGAGATGGATCAGGTGAAGGCGGCGGCCGAGGCGGCCTTGCAGATCGAGCGGACGGGAACCCGCGTCCTGAAGCTGTTCCGGGATCGGAAGCTGGGCCAGGTGCAACCCCTGCTGGACCGGCTGGCCGTGGCCGAGAAGGAGCTTCAGGGGCGGACCCTCCAGACCCGCCTGATCAACAGCCTGGTGGGCCACAAGATCATGGCCATCTCGCAGCAGAAGGCGCCGGCCGACGATCCGGTGAGCCGCACGGTCCATTCGGTGGAACTGAGCCTGCAGATCGCCCGGCTGGTGAAGCAGGCCGCGGGGGATATCCGGGAGAATTTCGAACCCCTGGCCGAGGGCATCATGGGCAGCTGACGGGCGCCGCCGGAAGCTTTACCTCAGTCGGATGCCTGGTTGCAGCCGGACGTTTCCTGCCCCGCCAGCAAATCATCGATCCAGTCGATGATGGCCTCGCTCTTCTGCTCCACCGAAGGGAAATTCAGCCCGTGGCGCTGCTTGAACCGGGCCACCGCGGCGGCGTGCTGCTCCCGCGCGCCGGGCTCCAGGCTGGCCGCCACCAGGGCGCAGGCCATGGCGCCGTCATCGGCCACCGCCACCACCTTCTCCTCCAGGGGCGCGCAGATGCTGGTCTGCCAGCCCTCCACATGGGTGGGCTGCAGGAAGCGGGGCACCATGACGATGGACGGTTTCTCCAGCTGGAAGGCCTCGAAAAGCACGCTGGAAAAGCCCAGGGAAACCACCGTGTCGCACACCGTCAGCAGCTCGGGCAGGCGGTCGTTGAACACCCGCGGGGCAGGCAAGCCGTGCCGCTCGGCCATGCGCAGCAGCGCCGCCCGCACTCCCGGGAACACCTGGGGATGCCCCTCCACCGGGTGGACCTTGATGAGCAGCTCCACCTCCCGGCCCAGCTCGGATTGGCCCAGCGAACCCAGCAGATCCTCGTACAGATCCATCATGTCCAGCTGCCCCTGCACCATGCTGTGAACCGCCCGGGCCTCGATCCAGCTGCCCAGCACCAGCACCCGCTTGCGCTCTCCCGTCAGTTCCAGGGTCTGCCGGGCCCGGGCGGGATCCAGGGGAGTGCCGGCCACCGTGGCCACGGGAGTGCCCAGGGCCAGGTAGCGGGTGGACAGATGGGGTACCGCGGCGGCGCGCTGCCGGAAGACGTCCACCTCCAGCGGGTTGTCCAGGTTGGCGTATTCGGAAGTGAACACCGTGGGCAACACGCCCCGGGGCCCCTCGCCCTGGTAGCGAAAGCGCATGAAGAAGAACCCGTGCTCCAGGTTCAGGGTGGGAATGCCCATTTCCCGGGCCACCATAGCCGTCACGCGGGAGTGACTGCTGTAATCGGAGCCGCTGATGACCAGATCCACCGGTTGCCGGGCCACGAAGTTGCGGAAGGCCAGCTCGTCCCCCAGAATCTTTTCCACCCGCGGCTGCAGGTCCTGCTGGACCATGGCCCGGGGCACCTGCCAGCCGGGCGCGAAGGACGGGGCCACGGCCGTCAGGTCGTCGGCCAGACTGGCGGCCAAGGCGCTGGTTTGCTCCTCCATGCGCCGGGCGGTGTCGGCCTTCTGCGCATCAGTGGGCGGGCCGGCCACCGCCAGCGAGTCCATCAGGTTCAGGGCCGGGTCTCCCGACGACAGGCCCGGAGCGGCCACCCGGTAGCGCCGCGCCAGGCGGTTCACGAAGACGGCGCAACGGTCCAGCATCACCCCGTTCAGGAAGATGGTCTTCATGACTGGTCCTCCCCGGCGCCGTCCACCCCGGACCCGGCTTTCAGGATGATCTCGTTCAGCAGGAAATGGTATTCCTGAGCCAGGGCCCGGACCACGAATGGCGCCGGCTCGGCCCCCGTCACCCGGGGAATGATGCGCTCCACCAGATCTCCGTCCAGGCGGTCCAGGTCGTGGTCACGCGCCCCGGGAAAATCGCGGGCCATGAGGAACTGGCGGGCCACCGCATCCCGGGCCGTGCGGTGATCCAGCTCCACCAGGCCGAAACAGCAGGGACACACCCAGCCGTGCAGGGCCATCAGGGTGGCACGGAACTCCCGCTCCTGACCGTGCCCGCAGTGGGGGCAGCTTCCGGAGAAGGTGAAGATGGAGTGGCCGTTCTCCACCCTGATGCGGGTATCGGCCACCACCAGCGAGGCCACCGGATCCTCCCCCGTGGTCAGCAGCGTGACCAGCCACGATGGGTCGGCCGGGGGTTCCATGCCCACCAGCAGATCGCGCCGCCCCAGCTGCAGGGCCAGCCGCACCAGGGCCGGCGGGGGCAAATTGTTGCCCAGCTCGGGCCGGGCGGTGAAGGCCTGGTAAAGACGGGCCGCCGTCTGGGCCTGATCCAGGGCGATGAGGGCCTGGATGCCCTCGCCCATGGCCTGCCAGTCGGGGGGCTGGGTGGTGATGGCGCCGCTGGCCAGTTCCAGGGCCTCGTTCAGGTGGCCGGACAGGCGCAGCTGCTGCAGTCGTTCAGCGGTTGGGGAGGGGTTGTCGGCTGCTGGTGACAAGAAGCTCTCCTGACCCGACGGTTGTGCCCTGAAGATTGTTTCTGACCCCGGGGCGATGATCCGTGATGACATTAATTGACTGTTGGTGCCGAAAAAGCCCCCCAGGGGGCCCTTTCTGGCCCGGAATCAGGCCTGAATCAGGCCAGAAACAATCTTCGGGGCACAACCGAGGGTATACCACCGCCTGGATTTTGACCAGCACCCTGTGGGCTGTTTAACAAACCATCCCCCCCCGCTCCCCTCACCCATATTCCCTGGAGGCCGCCCCCTTTCTGTCGTACCATGGGGCTGTCATCCTTCTCTTCAACCCTGGAAAACGGGCCCCATGAGCGACAAGATTCCCTACGGACGCCAGTCCATCGGCGCCGACGAGCACGACCTGCTGAAGCAGGTGCTGGACAGCAACTGGTTGACCCAGGGTCCCCTGCTGGCCGAGTTCGAGGCCGCCCTGGCCGAGCTGTGCCAGGCCCGCCACTGCGTGGCCGTGGCCAACGGCACCATGGCCCTGTACCTGGCCTGCCGCGCCGCCGACCTGGGCCCCGGGGACAAGTTCCTGACCACGCCCATGACCTTCGCCGCCACCGCCAACGTGGGCCTCATGTGCGGCGCCGAGCCCGTGTTCGCCGACATCGACCCCCTGACCCTGAACATCGATACCGGCCAGGTGGAGCGCGCCCTGGCCGACCACCCGGAGATCAAGGTCATGCTACCCGTGCACTTCGGCGGCCTCATGTGCGACCTGGATGCCCTGGCCGATCTGGCCGAGCGGCACGGCGTGACCATCATCGAGGACGCCTGCCACGCCATCGGCAGCCGCTGGACCGACCGCCAGGGGACGCGGCACGCCGCCGGCTCGTGCCATCGCACCGCCATGGGAACCTTCAGCTTCCACCCCGTCAAGAGCATGACCACCGGCGAGGGCGGCGCCATCACCTGCCAGGACGACGCCCTGGCCGAACGCCTGCGCCTGCTGCGCAGCCACGGCATCACCCGCGATCCCGGCCGGCTGGAGAAGAACGACGGCGGCTGGTACTACGAGATGCAGGAACTGGGCATCAACGCCCGCCTGACCGATCTGCAGGCGGCCCTGGGTCTGAACCAGCTCAAGAACCTGCCCGGCTGGGCGGCGCGGCGGCTGGAACTGGTGGACCGCTACAACACCTTGCTGGCCGGGGTACCGGGCCTGCAGACCGTGACCCGCGTTCACCAGGACGACGGCAACTGTTACCACCTGATGATCATCCGCAGCGACCGGCGGCGCGAGCTGTACGACCACCTGCACCGCCAGGGCATCCTGGTGCAGGTCCATTACATTCCCGTGCACCTGCAGCCCTATTACCGGCGCCGATTCGGCCTGGGACCCGGCGACTTCCCCCACGCCGAGAAATATTACTCCGAGGCCCTGAGCCTGCCCCTCTTCGCCGACCTGAGCGACTCCGACCAGGACCGGGTGGTGGCGGCCATCCAGGAAGTGCACCGCTGACGGACGCCCATGGTTTTTGACTGGACCAACGACTTCATGCGGCCATCCGCACGAAGCCGCACCGATGCTCCATTCCGCGCGGGGCCAGGGACCCCTCGGGTTTTTCAGCCTGCCCCGCCGGAAGCGGTTGATCCTGCCCCCCGGGCTGGCTACAATGACGGGCGGACCGTCTCACCCGTCCTCTGGCTCGAAAGTTCTTCCATGCGCACTTCCCGGTTCTGCACGGCCGCCTTGATGGCGCTATGCCTGGTCCTGCCCGTGTTCCTGGCCCCGCCTTCCGCCTCTGCCCAGTCCTCGGCCCTGACTCAACCCACCGCCAAGGCCCAGCCCGTTCACGTCGATCTGATGGAGGTCGCGCCCGGCCAGTGGCAACTGCTGCGCGACGGACAGCCCTACTTCATCAAGGGCGCCGGCGGCGACGGTCCCAAGGATGCCCTGGCCGCCGCCGGGGGCAACACCTTCCGCACCTGGGGCGTGGGCCCCGATCTGCAACAGCAGCTGGACGAGGCCCAGCGCCTGGGCCTGGCCGTGGTGGTGGGCCACTGGCTGGGGCATCCGCGCCACGGCTTCGACTACGGCGACTCGGCCATGGTGGCCCAGCAGCTGGCCCGGGTGCGGCGCGATGTGCTGGCCTGGAAGGACCACCCCGCCGTGCTGCTGTGGGGCATCGGCAACGAGATGGAGGGCTTCGCCGAGGGCGACGACCCTCGCGTGTGGGACCACGTGCAGCAGATCGCCGCCATGATCAAGCAGCTGGATCCGCACCATCCCACCATGACCGTCACCGCCGAGATCGGCGGCGCCCGGGTGCAGGCCGTGCACGCCCACTGTCCCGACGTGGACATCATGGGCATCAACAGTTACGGCGGGGCCCCCAGCCTGCCCGGCCGCTACCGCGAACTGGGCGGCACCAAGCCCATCATCATCACCGAGTTCGGTCCCCCCGGCACCTGGGAGATCCCCTTCACAGAATTCGGCGCCCCGCCCGAGCTGACCAGCACCCGGAAAGCCGACGCCTACCGCCGCGCCTTCACAGCCGGCTGCCTGGACGCCGGCGATCTGTGCCTGGGCGGCTTCGCTTTCAACTGGGGCTACAAGATCGAGGCCACCAGCACCTGGTACGGCATGTTCCTGCCCGACGGCCGCAAGCTGGCCGCCGTGGACGCCATGACCCGGCTGTGGAGCGGCCGCCCCCCCGCCAACCTGTGCCCCGAGATCCGCTCCTTCGCCCTGGCCGGACCCGCCGCCGTGCAGGTGGGCGACACTGTGCGCGTGTGCCTGGACATCGTCGACCCCGAGGGCGCCCCCGTGAGCGTGGACTGGAAGGTCACCGGCGAGATCGCCGATTACGACACCTTCGGCGACAGCCCGCCCGCCCCCCTGGAGCTGGACGGGATCATCACCGAGGCCTCCACCCGCGGCGCCACCCTCATCCTTCCCGCCGGCGGCCTGTACCGGCTGTACATGACGGCCGGCGACGGCCAGGGTGGCGGCGCCTGCGGCAGCATCCCCCTCAAGGCCGAGGGCCCCACCGGCGGCGCGCGCATCAAGATGCCCCTGGCCGTGTACGCCGACGGCCGGCCCGCCCCCTGGGCCCCCTCGGGCTGGATGGGCGTGCACGAGGAACTCTCCATGGACCAGGCCTGCCCCGACAACCCCCACAGCGGCGACACCTGCCTGCGCTTCACCTACGACGGCATCGGCAACTGGGTGGGGGTGGCCTGGCAGAACCCCGTCAACGACTGGGGCGACCAGCCCGGCGGCTACGACCTGACCGGCGCCCGGAAGCTGACCTTCTGGGTGCGCAGCGAACGCGGGGGCGAGAAGCTGGACGTGGGCGTGGGCATCCTGGGCAGCGACCGGGAATACCACGACTCCCTGAAGGTGGAGCGCAAGGGCATCAAGCTGAAGCGCGAGTGGAAGCAGCACACCATCAAGCTGAAGGGGAAGGATCTGAGCCGGGTCAAGACCCCCTTCTTCTGGAGCCTGGGGGGCATGCGCTATCCCGTGACCCTTTACTTCGACGACATCCGGTTCGAGTAGGCCTCGAACCCCGCCTCGCAAGAAAAGGCGCCCGCTCCCTCCCCGGGAACGGGCGCTGTATTTCAGGCAGGGAAACCGGCGTTCCGACAAGCCCGGCTCAGGGCAGCTTGTAGTGGATCTCCAGGGGGAAGCGCTCGCCCTGGTGGTAGAAGCGCCGCCACATGACGTACCGGCAGCCGTCGTGGTCGAAGGTGGCGCTGGGCTCGGGGGTGATGCTGGTGACCTCGGCCCACTGGGGCAGCTTCACCTTCAGGGACAGCAGGCGGTCCTCGGCGTAGTCGCCCACGAAGCGGTAGCGCCACCCCTCGTCCGTCCGCGCCGCGTAAGCGCTGGTGGCCGTGCCCGTGATCTTGCTCTCCTCGCCGGGGGCCAGGGGCACGTTCAGGGGCAGGGTGTACTCCACCCGCTTCTGGCGGTCGGCCTGCCACTTCTTGCGCGGCGGGTCGTAGGTGACGTTCAGGGGCATGCCGTGCTCATCCACGAAGCGGCGCTGATCCACCATGCGCAGCTCCCAAGGCGCCAGGCCCATGCGCAGTTCGGTCCACACCTTGCTGTCCCGATTGCGGAAGTGAATGGTCCAGTGCCGCGTGGCCGTGCCGTCGGCGTGCACATCGTCGAAGTGATGGGTCACCGCCGGCCGCAGCCGGTTGCTGAAATCCACCTCGGCCAGGGCGCCGGGGGCCAGCTCGTCGCCCTTCAGTTCCAGCAGCCCGTCCTGGGTCTGCACCACGTAGGTGGCGTCGTTCACCCGCGCCACCAGCGCGTCCTTCAGGACCTTGCCGTCCTTCAGTTTCAGATCCACCGTCTGCCCCGACGCTCCCGAGGTCAGCAACAGCGCCAGGAACATCGCCCCCGCCAGCATGATCGTTCTCATCACAAACCCTCCGTCCTCTGGCCGATGACGGCCGTGAAATCAGCACTGCCCGTTTCCAGGATCACCGTGGCGCCGGGTCTTTCCCCGAAGCGCACCGCGGCCACCTGGCCGGACATGGTGAACGGGGAGCGGGGGCCCTCCGCTCCATCGATGTCGCGCGACTTCCAGGGCGCCAGCATGAACAGCCCCAGGGCCGCGGCCAGCGCCAGTCCCATTCCCACGGTTTGCCAGCGCACGGGCCGCCGTCGAGGGAAAGGGTTATCCATTTCGTGGGAGGCCGGTCTTGCCGGCGCCGGCTCCTGCGTGCCATCCCTCAGGGCCTGGCGATAAAGGCCGCGTTCCCCCTGCCGCTCTGCCAGGGCCAGCCGCAACCCGGCATCATGCTGCAGTTGCTGCCGCAACGCCGCCTCCTGCGCCCCTTCAAGCTCGCCGTCCAGGAACGCTTCCAGCTCGATCAGCCACTTCTCACCGGCCATGACCTTGACTCCTCAACAGGGCGCGCAGCTTGCGCACCGCATGATATTTGCGCGAGGCGATGGTGCCCTCGCTCACACCCAGCACCGCCGCGATGGTGGTGTAGGGCAGTCCCTCGATCTCGCTCAGGTGGAAAACCGTCCGCTGCTCTTCCGGCAACCGGGCCAGGGCGGTCAGCAGATCGCGCCGCAGGTCGGCCCGCTCCAGCAGCCGGTCGGGCCGCTCCCCCTCGCTGCCCACCTGTTCGGCCACCACCTGGAAATCGGCGCCGGACACGTGGGCGCGTCGGGTGCGCTGCCGCCGCAGATGGTCGATGGCCAGGTGGCGCGCCGCGGTGAAAACCAGGGCCGCCCCGATCTCTCCCTTCCCGGCCGCCTGCGGCCCCAGCTTCAGGAAGGTGTCCTGCACCAGATCCCGGGCCGCCTCCTCGTCCCCCACCAGCGACCGCAGAAAACGAAAAACCCCGGCGGCGTGGTCTTGGACCAGGCCGGCCAGGGTTTCGTTCGTCATCTTTCCCGCGGGCGAGTTCATGGGGCGCCTTCCGTTGCCGGGGTCTTCACCCTGACCTGGGTCTTCAACCAGTCTGGGGTCTTCAACCAGATAGGACGGGCCACTCGCCTTTTTCTTCAATCTATTTTTCCGGGGATAGCTACCGGCCCCTGACGGGCCCCGGACCCCACTCGCAGATCCGGCCTTGCGGGTCCGCCCTTTCAGGCGGTGCGCTCGAACTCGGTCCCCTGCCCCCCGGCCACCGCTGCGAAACCCATCTTCTGCAAATAGCCCCGGTGCTGCTCGGTCTCGCCCCGCGCCTTGAAACGGCACACCCCGGCGCAATCCAGCACCTCCGACCACGAACGGTAAAAGTAGCGGGCGCACTGGAAGTCCCGATCGCTGGGAATCACGTAATCCAGGAGCACGTCCAGGGTGGAATCATCATCGCGCCGGCACACCACCAGCCCCACGGGCATCATGTCCCGCAGGATGAAAACCGGCTGGGCATCCTCGGGCAAAACGGGGTCGAAGTCGGGGAAGAAGCGCCGGATATCATCCAGATGAAAATCCAGGAAGCGCCGCAGATAACTGTTCTCGGGCCGTTGCAGGGCCAGCAACTCGAAGGCCTCGCTGCGCCCCGGCTGCATGCGCAGCAGGTACACCACGTTGACCACCGCGATGAAGCCGTTGACGGCCATGACCGGGTAGGCCCCCACCAGGAAGCCGTACACGGCAAAAGCCGAACTGCCCAGCAGGTTCAGAGCCCGCAGGCGAGCCAGGCTGCTCATGGTCAGGGACACGGCCACCAGCACGGAGGCTGCGTAGCCCAGAATCTCGATCCAGTTCATTGTTCCTCATCCTTGTGCCATTGGTTGTGCCCTGAAGATTGTTGCTGGGCTGAAAGAGGGGTTAAATGGACCCTCCGGAGGGGCAAACTCAACACATCAAAACAACTATAATTACAGATAATCAAAGCCAACAGGCCAGAAACAATCTTCAGGGCACAACCTAATGAACCCGGCCCCCTTTTCCAACCCCGCAAAAAAAGGCCGCCTCCCCCGGGGACAAGATCCTGCGGGGGAGGCGGCCTTGACTGTCGTGTGGGGCGGAACTACCGGTACAGCGCCTTGATGCTGTCCAGGCTACCGCTTTCCACGGGCACCAGGCCCTGGTGCACAACCACGTTATCCACGTGCGCCACGCAGTTGGTTCCGGTGGCCGCGCCGGTGGTGGCCACGAACTGGATGGTCACGAAGTCGGTGGACTCGGGCGCCTCGAAGGAGCCTTCATAACTTTCCCAGGTGTTCCAGGGCCAGAAGGGACCCATCAGGCCCGAACCACCCACGATGCCCACGCCTTCCTGCTCGGCGAACAGCTGGACGAAGAGAACTCCACCCACGTCGGCCTGGTCCAGCTTCAGGTCGAAGCTGTAGAACACGGTGCCGCCCTCGATGGAGCCGATGGGCGTGGCCTGCTTCAGGTTAAGGCCCAGGGCCTCGGCGTAGTTCTCCAGGTAGGCGTTGTTGTTACCCGTGGCGGCCGGCCCGTTGTCGCCGGACTGAACCATGGCCATGGCGCTGGCGCCGGCGCCGTTCACTTCCCAGCCGGTCAGATCGCCGGTCTCGAAGTCGCCATTGAGGATGAGGTTCTGAGCCGAGGCTGAGGCCGCCAGGATCAACAGGGCGCCGATCAAGGCCAGGCTGGTGCGTTTGCCAAAATTCATGTCCAGTCTCCTTTGGTTCCCACCGGAACGATTGTCTAAACCCCGGTCGCTGAGGCGCAAGCCAGGGGGGTCTCCCTGGTAGATGATACACTAAGTTCGGTTGGCAAACAAAGTACATTTTTCTTTATTATTTTCCGTATCACAAAATTGTTATTTTCTGCTTTTACATGGGTTTTCTTGTTGGTGCTTGATTTTTTAATTGTTCGGTTACCGAACATTGTGCTAACATCAACCTGATCCTGTGAAACCATTGACAACTACCTGACCGGTGAGGGCTGATCATGACCAAGAAATTCCTGGCAATAACCATACTGGCCCTTCTGGGCGCGGCCACCGCGGGGGCGCAGGTGGGCCCGCTCATCTGGGAGGAAAACTTCGACTCCCTGGACAACTGGATCATCGAGACGGGCAACGGCGCCTGGGGTTGGGGCAACGGCGAGCTCGAGTACTACAGCCCCGACAACGTCAGCATCGCCGAGATCCCCGGCGAGCCCGGCAACAACGCCCTGCTCATCACCGCCCGCCAGGAAAGCGGCCCCGGCATCACCGACCAGTGGGGCAATCCGCTGAACTACACCTCGGGCCGCCTGAACAGCAAATCCAAGGTCTCCGTCCAGTACGGCATGATCGAGGCCCGCGTGCGCATCCCCTCCATCAACCTGGGCGGCTGGCCCGCCGTGTGGCTACTGGGCACCAGCAACTACGCCTGGCCCCGCTGCGGCGAGATCGACATGATGGAGATGGGTTCCACCCAGGCCGGCCGTGACCTGCACGACACCCACAACGGCGGCAACGGGCTGGACAACAGCACCGTCAACCAGTCCGTGGGCGCCAACGCCATCTACTACTCCGACGCCGCCATCAACCCCGGCAACCCCTCGGGCGCGGCCAGCCTGTCCTGGGATCCCGAGGACGTGTACGCCCGTCCCTATTACAACTACGACCCCGGCCTGGTGGAACGCTTCCTGATCTACCGCCTGTACTGGGACGACAGCACCCTGCGCATGACCGTGGTGGACAACGGGGTCGAGCACGACCTCTTCGAGACGCCCTTCGAGATGGACGAGGAATCGGACGAGTTCCAGGCACCCTTCTATCTCATCACCAACCTGGCCGTGGGCGGCGCTTTCACCGACGCCTACAACCTGGGCGATCCGGGCTCGGGTCTGCCCGTCAGCATGTCCTTCCCCGCCCAGATGTTCGTGGACTACATCCGTGTCTACGAGTGGAACGGCCAGGGCTCGGTCAACGTGGGCCCGCCCGAGTTCCAGCACGGCGTCTTCGGCATCTACACCGACGAGACCCCCGTCAACGCCCGCCTCACCCCCGACGTGGACGAGTTCATCTATGTCTGGGAAGGCACCCTGACCGACGGATCCATCGAACCCTACGAGGGCGAAAACGGCATCACCTGGCAGACCACCGGCCTGGGCTGGTTCGGTGCCGGCGTCATGGCCGAGCAACCCCTGAACCTGTTCGATTTCGGCGAGGGCCACCTCAAGTTCCGCATCAAGATCCCCGCCCATGTCACCTTCAAGATCGGCATCATTGATGCCTGGGGGAACCAGAACTACGTAAGCTTCCCCGCCAACCAGACCACCTACGGCCTGGTGCGCGACGGCCAGTGGGGCCAGGCGGCCATTCCCGTCAGCGACATCCGCGGCACGGCCATGGATCTGCGCATGCTCAGCTACAGCTTCGTGATCCTGGAAGAGCAGGGCGCCGCCTGCGAGTTCGCCCTGGACGACATCTACTGGGATTCGGGCATCGTCAGCGGCGTGCACGAGGTGGGTGGGCAGAACCTGCAGCCCGCCGCCCGCCTGGCGGCCAACGTTCCCAACCCCTTCAACCCGCGCACCACCATCGCCTTCACCCTGTCGGAGCGGCAGTCCGTCAGCCTGCGGGTATTCGACATGGCCGGCCACGTGGTGCGCACGCTCGTCAACAACCAGGTGTGCGAAGCGGGTGAGCACCAGGTGGTCTGGGACGGCCGGGACGACGACCAGGCCGCCGTGGCCTCGGGCGTGTACCTGTACCGCCTGGAAGCCGCCGGGCAACCAGAAGTCAGGCGAATGGTTCTGATCAGGTAGCGAGGTCGATCCATTTGGCAGGCAAGGCCCCGGGGGATGTCCGGGGTCTTGCTGTTAGTTGTGCCCTGAAGATTGTTTCTCGCCCCGTAATTGCGATTGCGGGGCATGTCTGTTTCCCTTAAGAAGTTCATCCCACCCCATTGCCCGAACCCCAAGTGCAGGTTCCATAAGCCCTTACGGAATGGCTGGCACTTCAAACGGGCAGGATACTACTGGCGACAACACCACACCATCCGTATCCAGCGGTTTACATGCCTTCATTGCAGCAAGAGCTTCAGCACCCAGACGTTTTCCAGCGATTACTGGCAAAAAAAGCCCAACATGGCCCCCCAGCTCTTCTTCAAGGTGGTCGGCGGCATGGCTAACCGACAGATCGCCAGGGACTTGCGCGTTGACCCGGCCACCATCGACCATCACATCAATCGCATGGCCCGCCATTGTTTGCTTTTCCATTTGCGGATGATCCAGGGCCAGCCCCCTCCCCAAGAGGTGGTCATCGACGGCTTCGAGTCCTTCGAGTGGAGCCAGTACTACCCCATCTATCTGAACCTGGCCATCGAGAAAGACTCGGACTTCTTCTGGTATTTCACCGACAGTCCCATGCGGCGCAAGGGACGCATGACCGCCGAGCAGAAGAAACGCCGGGCGGAGCTGGAGAAGCTTCACGGCAGGCCTGACCCCAAGGCTATCGAAAAGGATACCAGGGAGTTACTGGAGTTTGTGCTGAAGGATCTGGCCCAGGCGGTGGTCTACAGCGATTGCCATCAGGCCTACCCCCGGGCCATCAAGCAGCTGGACTGTGACGTGACCCACCATTTGACGTCGGGCAGCGATCACCGGGATCAGGATAACAATCTGTGGCCGGTGAACCTGGCCGATCTGTTGATCCGCCATTGCAGCTCGAACCACAAGCGGGAGACCATCGCCTGGTCCAAACGTCGGCAAGGGGCCGCGGACAGGCTGGCGATCTTCCTGGTCTGGCGGAATTACGTGAAACCGCGGCGCGAGAAGGAGCGTGGGAGCCCGACGCCGGCCATGATGAAGGGCATCACGGATCATCCGTTGACGCCTGAGGAGATATTTTCAGAGCGGATCTTCCGAACCCATGCTGATTTGCCGCCGCGATGGGCCGAATACTACGACCGGGCGGTGGAAACACACCCGCTGCCCGTCAATCTCAAGCATGAACTGAAGTATGCTTACTGAATTGCCGCACAAACCTCCCACATCGATCCACCCCACATCCAGTTGAACAAGAAAACCGAGGGCCCAAGGTTGACATTACCCCTCGGCTCCCGGCCCAGAAACATTCTTCAGGGCACAACCCATGAAAAATTCCAGTTTGCCGCCGGCGGCAAGGTCGGCGTGGTTCACCACCACCCCCTTCACTTCCTTCCCGTTCAGCACCACCCTTTTCACGTAGATGTTCTGCGGGCCCTGGTCATGGACTACCACCTCCAGGGCCTTGCCCTGGCCCAGATCCACCCGGGCCTCGCTCACCAGGGGGCTGCCCAGGGCGTACCACGCCGAGCCGGGACACACCGGATAGAAGCCCAGGGCGCTGAAGATGTACCAGGCGCTCATCTGCCCGGCGTCGTCGTTGCCGCACAGGCCGGCCGGGCCCGTGCCGTACATGCTGCCCATGATCTCCCGCACCCGCTCCTGGGTGCGGTCGGGGCGCCCGGCCCAGTTGTACAGGTAGGGAATGTGGTGCCCCGGTTCGTTGCCGTGCACGTAGTTGCCGATGATCCCGTCCCGGGTGATGTCCTCGGTATGGGCGATGTGCTCGTCGTCGATCTGCATGGTGAACAGGGAATCCAGGTGGGCGCTGAACTTCTCGCCCCCGCCCATGAGCTCCACCAGCCGGGGTACGTCCTGGGGCACGTACAGACTGTAGTTCCAGGCGTTGCCCTCGATGAAGCCCTGGCCGTGGGTGGCCATGACGTCGAAATCGGGCCGCCAGGCGCCGTCGCGGTCGCGCGGTCGCATGAAGCCGATGCGCGGATCGAAGATATTCTCGAAGTTGCGGGACCGGGCCTCGAACTCGGCCGCCACCCCGTCCCGGCCCAGGCTCCTGGCCATCTCGGTGATGCACCAGTCGTCGTAAGCCAGCTCCAGGGTGATGCTGGCCGATGACCCGCTCACCTCGTCCGGCACGTAGCCCAGCTTGACCATTTCCCCCACCCCGTCGAAGTAGGGCACCCGCGCCGTCTCCACGCAGGCCTGCAGGGCGTCGCCAGCGGTAAACCCGCCCCCCAGGGGCACACCCTTGGCCAGCGCGTCGGCGATGACGGGTACGCCGTGGTACCCGATCATGCACCAGTTCTCGTTGGCGTGGTGGCTCCAGATGGGCAGCATGCCGTGCACGCTCTGCCGCTGGTGGGCCAGCATGCTGGCGACCATGTCGCCGTTGCGTTCGGGCTGGATCAGGTTGAACAGGGGGTGCAGGGCCCGGTAGGTGTCCCACAAAGAGAAGATGGTGTAGTTGGTGAAGCCCTCGGCCTGGTGGATGTTCTGGTCCAGGCCCCGGTAGGAACCGTCCACGTCCTGGTAGACCACGGGGCTGAGCATGCTGTGATAAAGCGCTGTATAAAACACAGAAGCCTGATCATTATTCATGAACTTGGCCTGGATCTTATCCAGTTCCGTGTTCCACGCCTGGCGGGCCGCGCGGTGGGCGCCGTCGAAGTCCCAGCCCGGTGCCTCGGCCTCCAGATTGGCCAGGGCTCCGGCACAACTCACTCCCGACAACCCCACCTTGGCCTGCAGCTTCCCCTCCTCGGGCAGATCGAAGAAGAAGGCGGCCCGCACCTGGCGGCCCGCACCCTCGGGAAAGTTGTTTTCCTGGTCGAAGCGGCGGTAGAAACCGTTATACGGCGTCTTATCCAGGCGTTTTATCCGGTAGTCCACCACGGGCCGATCAAAAGCCAGCGCGAAGTAGACGGTGCGCGTACGCGCCCAACCGCTGGTGGTGCGGTATCCTGTGACCAGGGTGTCGTTCTCCACCCGCAGGAAGGTCCACACGTTCTTGCCCTCGTAATCATAAATATTGGCCGTCAGGTCCAGCACCACGCCGGCCCGCCCCCTGCCCTGATTTCCGGAAAAATAAGTGTAGCGGTGCAAACCCGTCCGCGTGGTCGCGGTCAGCTCCACGTCACAGGCCGGTTCCTCCAGGCGCGCGGCGTAATAGCCGGGATAGGCCTCCTCGTTCTCGTGGTAGAACCCGGCCTGCCAGGTAGCCGGGTCATCCAGGTTCACCGCCCCCCGCACCGGCATCAGCGAGATATCTCCCAGGTCACTGTGTCCCGTACCCGAGAAATGGGTGTGACTGAAGCCCGTGATGGTGCTGTCCTCATACTGGTAACCTGCGCAGTAACGGTACACCTCGCGCACGTACTGGCCCTGGTCGTCGAACATGGCCAGGCGGCGGGTGTCAGGGCTCAGCTGCACCCCGCCGAAGGGGACTGTGGCCCCGGGATAGGTGTGGCCCATGTTGAGGGTGCCCACGAAGGGGTCCACCAGGTCGGAGGGATCGCCGGCCTGCGCCACCACCGAAAAAAGAACCAAAAACAAGGGGAACAAGGGCTTCCAGGGCATCAATCCGGGCACGGGTACCGCCTCCTGGCTGGTGGAAAATCACTGCCGCTGGACAGGGTAAGACACGGGCAACTCCCTTGTAACATTTTTCTTCCCCTCGTCGTATCCTGTGGGCAATTCCCCAACTTCCCGACCAAGGAGAGTTTCATGAAACTTTCGCTTCGTATTACCTTGTGCCTCATCACCGCCCTCGCCCTCCTCGCCATGGCGGGCTGCGGCGGCGACAAGGAAACCGCCAACAACGACCAAGCCCAGGATGTGGCCATGACCCCCGCTCCCCTTCTCGATCGCGAACTCTTCTTCGGCGACCCCAAGATCAGCGGCTCGCAGCTGTCCCCCGACGGCCAGTGGATGAGCTTCATGAAGCCCTACAACGGCGCCCGCAACATCTGGATCAAGAAGGCCGACGAGCCCTTCGAGGCCGCCAAGCCCGTCACCGCCGACGAGCGCCCCGTGCCCGGCTACTTCTGGAGCCGCGACAGCCAGTATCTCATGTACGTCCAGGACAAGGGCGGCGACGAGAACTTCCACGTCTGGTCGGTGAACCCCGCCGCCAAGCCCGAGGCCGACACCGGCGTGCCCCCCTGCCGCGACCTGACCCCCGTGGACGGCATCCGGGCCCAGATCCTGTCCGTGCCCAAGCACATGCCCGACGTCATCATGGTGGGCCTGAACGACCGCGACCCCAGCTACCATGACATCTACCGCGTGGACATCACCACCGGCGAACGCACCCTGGTGCGCGAGAACAAGGAAGGCATCGGCGCCTGGATCTTCGACGACCACGGCGAGCTGCGCCTGGCCTACCGCCCCCTGCCCGGCGGCGGCGCCGAGCTGCTGCGCGTGGACATGCAGGGCCTGACCCAGATCGCCACCTCCACCTACGAAGAGGACATGTTCCCCACCGGCTTCCATCCCGACGGCAAGCGCTGCTACGTCACCACCAACCACGGTGACCGCGACCTGCAGGAGCTCATGCTGCTGGACATCAACACCGGCCAGTGGGAACTGGTGGAGAAGGATCCCGAGAACGAGGTGGACTTCGGCGGCGCCTTCTTCCACCCCGAGACCGACGAACTGCTGGCCACCGTCTACGTGGGCGACCGCGTGCGCGTGTATCCCCAGACCCCCGAGGGCGAGAAGTTCTACAAGGCCGTCAAGGCCAGCCTGCCCGACGGCGAGATCGGCATCAACAGCATGGCCACGGACATGAGCAAGGTCCTGGTCTCGGTCAGCAGCGACGTGGACCCCGGCTCGGTGTACCTGTTCGACGCCGCCACCGGCAAGAGCACTCTGCAGTATCGCTCGCGCCCCGAGCTGCCCAGCGAGCACCTGGCCCACATGAAACCCGTGACCTACACCGCCCGCGACGGCATGAAGATCCACGGCTATCTGACCCTGCCCAAGGGCGTGGAACCCAAGAACCTGCCCACCATCATGTACATCCACGGCGGCCCCTGGGCCCGGGACTTCTGGGGCTACGAGCCCTACTGCCAATTCCTGGCCAACCGCGGCTACGCCGTCATGCAGGTCAACTACCGCAGCAGCACCGGCTACGGCAAGCAGTACACCAACGCCGGCAACCGCGAGTGGGGCATCGGCGCCATGCAGCACGACGTCACCGACGCCGTGAACTGGCTCATCGAGCAGGGCTATGCCGACAAGGACAAGGTGGCCATCTTCGGCGGCAGCTACGGCGGCTACGCCACCCTGGCCGGCGTGACCTTCACCCCCGACGTGTATGCCTGCGGCATTCCCTACGTGGGCCCCAGCAACCTGCTGACCCTGATCAACAGCTTCCCCGAGTACTGGAAGCCCTTCCTGGAAGGCAGCTGGTACAAGAAGGTGGGTAACCCCGAGGTCGAGTCCGACAAGGCCGATCTCATCGCCCGCTCGCCCCTGTTCCACTGCGACCAGATCAAGGCCCCGCTGCTGGTGGTGCACGGCGCCAACGACCCCCGCGTCAAGCAGCACGAGTCCGATCAGATCGTCACCGCCTTGCGGGACAAGGGCAAGTACGTGGAGTACATCGTGGCCCCGGACGAGGGTCACGGTTTCCGCGCCCCCAACAACCGCAAGGCCCTGGCCGTGGCCATGGAGAAGTTCCTGGCCAAGCAGCTGGGCGGCCGCGTGCAGGAAGACGTGCGCCCCGAGACCCAGGAGCGCCTGGACGAGATCACCGTGGACGTGCAGGGCGTGACCCTGGCCGACACCGACGAGAAGAACGAGGGCTGATCCGCCCCGGTAAGCGACCGGACGCACCACACACAAAAGAAAGGACCGGGATCCGTCCCGGTCCTTTTGTCATCGTCGGGGGACATCGCGATGACATGAGTCGCTTTTTTCGAACTTCCGATCTACCTGAGCACGGGCTTGCGGCATCCGTAGCTGAAACTGTCGCCGTGGCTGACGCGGCGCTGGTGACGGCTGTCCAGGTAGTGCTGCCAGCTGATCTTGTGATGAGCCGCGGCCACGATCCGGGAAGGGATGTCCAGCTGATGGGCGATGCCCAGCCAGCTCTTGCCGCTCTGGCGCATCTTCAACAAACGCTTCTTGCTGTAGGGCGTGACGCTGGCCAGGCGCCGGGCCATGTGGCGATCCAGCTGGGTCAGGCGGTGAACCACCACCACGGGCTTGACGCGCACCCCGGGGCGGCGGGTGTCCACCTTGACCTTGATGCCGGGACCGTCGATGCGGGCCCTGACCACCACGCCGGCCTGAGCCTGGGAAACCGAAGCGTTCATGATGCCGACGACCAGGGCCGCCAGGATGATGATGTTCTTGTTGATGCGTGTCATGATTCAACCTCCTACGATCCTTTGAATGGCTGCCCTGTTCCTGGTTGACATCCAATAGATTGCAAGAGGTGTTCCCTACACCGCGATTTCTTATTTTGTTATTTTACAACTGATTAGACAAATCGCGACCAGGCCCGGGGCGAGCTGATTCGGCCTCCGCGAGGGGCAAAGTGTCCCCCGCAGGGGACATCAGCGCCGGTATTCGAAGCTGGCGATGATCAGGGCCGCGGCCACCGCCACGTCCACCCCGCCCAGAGCCGCCATGCCCCCGGGACTACCCACCAGGACCCGCTTCAGCACGTTCATGAGAATCACCATGGCGACGATGAAGGCCAGCAGCTGGGGGGGATAGATCTGCCAGGGCCACAGGCGCCCGGTGGTGGCCCGCAGCCGGGCGATGTTCTGGCGCATGCGCTTGCGCATGACGAAGATGGCCTTGGCCGCGCCCAACGCGGCGGCCACCGGCAGGATCACCCAGACCTGCCAGGAGGGAAAGCCCAGGTCCACCGCCTTGCCGAAAAGCTTGGAGGAGGCGAAGGCCAGGCTGCAGGCCCCGAAGACCAGGATGGTCTGGGCCAGGACGAGCATGGAGCGGGAAGTGAGCATGATTTTTCCGGGGTTCGTGTTGGGGCCAGTTGTCAGGAGGCCCAAAGATACCATATCCTCCCCCGACCGCCAGCCATCCGGCCTCACCCGCCGGGTATACCGGGAAGGAATGTCCGCCATGCGCCCGAGACTCCTGTTGTTGCTTCTGCTGGGCCTTGCGGCCGCGGACACGGTAGCAGCCCTGCCCGCGCCCACGCGACCCACCTTCTTCGCCGCCAACCCCTCCACCCGGCGCCTGGCCTTTCGCTACACCGTGGGGCTGCGCGCCCTGGGCCTGCCCGGCTTTCCCTGGGAATCAGTTACAGCCATCACTCCAACGGACTGGACGGCCCCCTTTCCCGCAGCTGGAATCACGCCAACTTTTCCTGCTGGTACGGCCACCCCGACCGGGATGAATGGACCGCCGCCCTGGTGGCCTGGGCCCCCTTCAACATCGAGGCCGGCAACGAGGACATCACCGCCTACGCGGGGCACGGCCGGCTGTCTCTGGCCTTCGCCCCCCGTCACGAGCTTCCCCTGCTGGGCCGGGCCTGGCTGGACGTGGCCTCCCATTTCAGCCTGGCCGAAAACCGGGCGGGATTGTTCACCAACCTGGAGGCCTCCATCGGCTTCGCTCCGCCCTGGCTGCGCCGCCCTCCCTTCGGGCAGGCCCCCCCGCGGTACGGCCTGTTCGTGCAGTGGGTGGTGGGCCGGGGGACCAGCCTCATCGAGTACAGCCGTTTCCAGAACACCGTACGGCTTGGTCTGCGCCTGTTCTGAGCCCCGTTCCCGCCATCGCTGTCCGCGGCGCCGGGATATCAAGGTGTATCAAGGGGGGAAAAACGGTGGCGCCCGACTGCGGCCCGCCGTATGATGATCTCACGGGGGAAGCGAGCCCTGCTCACTCCCCGTTCCGAACCACGCAGCAGCGTGGCGGCCAGGGCGGCCGGGGCTGCCGTCAGGGCCGGGCGAGTTGGGTCTCGCCGCGGCAGGAATGCCCATCTGCCCGGTCTGTTCCTGAACATTCCGGGGATAGGAGGTGATCCAGTGGGTGAACATAGATCGAGCTCAGTGGAGGTGGCGTCCCTGCGTTGACGGGGCATCTCCGGGCAACGGCTGTTGAGGTTCCTGCGGTCCATGCGACAGGGAAACCCAACGCCACCCGAGCTGAAGCTACAGGCGCCGGTTCCCCCAGGGGAGCCGGCGCTTTTTCTGGGCTTCCTTGCGCCCGGCACCACTCTGGAAGCTTGACCGCCGCCGGAAAATCCGGCATTGTCCGGCTATCTTGCCAACCGATTGACTGATCGCCGGGGAAGAAGCCGATTTGACCGACAAGAACCAACCTCCTCATGATCCGGATGGTCAGGGCGGTCAGGAGCAGGAGCTCTCCCTCCAGGCCCTGTTCAACAACCTCGACGACATCGTCATGGTCGTCAGCCAGGATGGGCATATTCTCCTGGCCAATCACGCCGCCACCGCCAAGCTGGGTTACACCTCCGGGGAACTGGCCGCCATGAGCGTGTATGGCCTGCATCCTGCCGACAAGCAGGAAGAGGCCAGGGAATACCTGGCGGCCACCATCAGGGGGGAACGCAACGATGTCCCCTTGCCGCTCGTGACCAAACAGGGCGACCTGATGCCCATAGAAATCAGGACCTGGGTGAGCACCTGGCACGACGAGGTTTGCGTCATCGGCGTGTGCCGCGACCTGGGCCCCGAGCTGGAAGCCCGGCAACGTTTCGAACAGGTATTCCGGCACAACCCCTCCCCCATGGCCCTGTCCCGCCTGGACGACCAGACCTTTTTCTCGGTCAACGCCGCCTTCATGAAAACCACCGGCTACAGCGAGGAAGAGGTGCTGGGCCGGACCACCGCCGACCTGGACATGTTTCCCGATGTCGCGGACCACATGGCCGCCGCCGAGAAGCTGCTTCAGGATGGACGTCTGGAGAACCTGGAACTGCGCGTGCGCCGCAAGGACGGCAAGATGAGGCACGGATTGTTCTCCGGGGAGATCATCCAGAACCAGGGCGAACAGTTCTTCCTGACCTCCATGCTGGACATCACCGAGCGCAAGGAGGCCGAGGAGGCCGTCGCCCAGGCCCGGGCCGAATGGGTGCGCACCTTCGACGCCGTGCCGGACATGGTCTGCCTGGTGGATCGGGAGTTCCGCATCACCCGGGTGAACCAGGCCTTCGCCGACCGGCTGGGCCTCCCCAAGGAAGAGCTGCTGGGCAAGACCTGCTACGAGTGCCTGGGCTGCAACCACGGTCCCCATTCCGACCAGAAATGCCCTCACGTGCAGACCATGTCCCAAGGTCACGGTTCCTCCACCGAAGTCCAGTGGAACAACCTGCGGGGCCACTTCCTGGTCACCACCTCGGCGCTGACCACCCCCGATGGAGAATTCGTCGGGTCGGTGCACGTTTCCCGGGATGTGACCCTGCGCAAGCAGGCCGAGCAGCAGGTCAAGGAGCACGCCGCCCTGCTCAAGAGCCTGCTGGACGCCCTGCCCGACCTGGTCTTCTACAAGGACACCGAGGGAGTTTACCTGGGTTGTAACCCCTCCTTCGAAGCCTTCGTCGGCCGTCCGGCCCATGAAATCATCGGCAGGACCGACCTGGAACTGTTCGACCGGGAAGTGGCCGAGGCCTTCCGGGCCGATGACCGGCGCACCCTTGAAAGCGGCTGCCCGCGACACATCGACGAATGGGTCACCTACCCGGATGGATCCCGCGTCATGCTCTACACCCTGAAAACGCCTTACGACGGGCCAGGGTCCGAGCCGAGAGGCATCCTGGGTGTGAGCCGCGACATCACCGACCGGGCGCGCTACGAGCAAGCCATCCTGGAAAGCGAGGAAAGACTGTCGGCCCTCATCAACTCCACCCCCGACGTCATCTGCTTCAAGGACGGCCAGGGGCGCTGGCTGGTGGCCAACCACGCCGACCTGGAGCTTTTCGGCCTGGAGGACGTGGACTATCAGGGCAAGACCGATGCCGAGCTGGCCGACCACAGCCTACCCCTGTACCGCGATGCCTTCCTGGGCTGCGAACAGAGCGACGAGGCCGCCTGGCAGGCCGGCTCCATCTACCGGACCAAGGAAACCGTTCCCCGACCCGATGGGCCGGGATTGGTGTTCGACGTGATCAAGGTCCCCCTGTTCGAGGAGGACGGTTCGCGCAAGGGCCTGGTGGTCCTGGGACGGGACATCACCAACGAACAGATCCTGGAGGATCAGCTGCGCCAGGCCCAGAAGATGGAGGCCATCGGCCAGCTGGCCGGGGGCGTGGCCCACGATTTCAACAACCTGCTGCAGGTCATCCTGGGTTATGGCGACCTGATCATGGACCTCATCGACGAGGATTCTCCCGCCCGGCCCGCGGGCCAGGGCATCCTGAAGGCCGGGCGCCGGGCCTCCACCCTGGTCAAGCAGTTGCTGGCCTACAGCCGGCGCCAGGTGCTGGAAATTCAGACCCTGGATTTGAACCTGGCCGTGGCGGACATGCTGACCATGTTGGACCGCATCATGGATCAGCCCATCACCCTGGACTTCCAACGGCAGGACCAGCCCATCGTCGTCAACGCCGATCCGGGACAGCTCACCCAGATCCTGACCAATCTCTGTGTCAACGCCCGGGACGCCATCAACGGCACCGGAACCATCACCATCCGGACCGGCACCGCCGATCTTGACGGCGATTATTGCCGCCTTCATTCCTGGGCCGAGCCCGGCCAGTACGCGGTGCTGGTGGTCGCCGACGACGGCGAGGGCATTCCCCCCGAAAACCTGGACAAGATCTTCGACCCCTTCTTCACCACCAAGGGCGTGGGCAAGGGCACCGGACTGGGGCTGTCCACGGTGTACGGCCTGGTGAAGCAGCACAACGGTTTCATTCAAATCCAGAGCGAGCCCAGCCGGGGCACCACGGTCAAGATCTACCTGCCCCTGCTGGAAGCCCAGCCGGGCGAAACCCGCCCCCCCCAGACCGGCCCTGCTCCCGGCGGCACCGAGACCATCCTGGTGGCCGAGGACGACGAGATGGTGCGCTGGTTGCTGGAAGCCCTGCTGGAACGCGCCGGTTACACCGTCATCATGACGGCCAACGGTGAAGAAGCGCTGCAGGTGTTCAGTGAGGATCCGGGGCTTGTGGACCTGGCCCTGCTGGACGTGGTCATGCCCAAGCTGGGCGGCCAGGCCACATTTGACCGGCTGCGGGAAATCAAGCCCGACCAGAAGGTGCTGTTCGCTAGCGGCTACAGCATGGACGCCATCCACACCAATTTCGTGTTGAAGAAGGGCTTCCAGCTGCTGCAGAAACCCATCCAGCGGGACGATCTGCTGCGCCGGGTGAGGGAAATCCTGGATGAATGAGCGGGGCTACTCCCCGTCGGCCCCCGCCTTTTCCGATCCGTACATGCGCTCGATGAGCTGGTGGTACTTCCGCGCCACCACCTTGCGCCTGATCTTCAGGGTGGGCGTGATCTCCCCGGCCTGCTGGCTGAACTCCCGGGCCACCAGGGTGAACCGCTTGATCTTCTCGAAGGGGGCCAGGTGGATGCTGTGCTCCTTGATGCGCTGGGCGTACAGCTCCACCACCTCGGGCAGCTTGATCAGCTCCTCGTGGTCACGGAAGGGCAGCTTGCGGCTGCGGGCGAACTCGGCCAGATTCTCGAAGGCCGGCACCACGATGGCGCTGATGAACTTGCGCCGGTCGCCGATGACCGCCAGCTGATCGATGTAGTGGTCCTTGCCCACCAGGGTCTCGATGCGCTGGGGCGCCACGTTCTTGCCCCCCGAGGTGACGATGATGTCCTTCAGGCGATCGGTGATGAACAGATAGCCGTCATCGTCCAGATAACCGATGTCCCCCGTGCGGAACCACCCCTCGCTGAAGCACTCCAGGGTGGCCTCGGGCCTGCCGAAATAGCCGCTGGTCACGTTGGGTCCGCGGGCCTGGATCTCTCCCGATTGCTCGTCGATGCGCACCTGCACCCCGTCGATGGGCAGCCCCACCGAACCGAAGCGGAAGGCCCCCGGCGAGTTGCAGGTCAGCATGGGCGCCGTCTCGGTCAGGCCGTAACCCTGGCAGATGAGCAGCCCCACCCCCTGGAAGAACTCCTCGATGCTGCGATCCAGGGCCGCCCCGCCCGAGGACAGGAAATTCTTGGGGCCGCCCATGACCCCGCGCACCTTCTTCAGCACCAGGGCATCGGCCAGCTTGTAGCGCAGGGCCAGGAATGAGCCCACGCCCTGGCCCGCGTGCCGCCGGGACCAGTACTGCTTCCCCACCCCCACGGCCCAGTGGAACAGGCGCCGGCGCAGGGGCGGGGCCTCGGCCACCTTGGCCATGATGGTGGAATGAACCTTCTCGTACAGGCGCGGGGCCGAGACCATGACGGTGGGTTGCACCTCGGCCAGGGCGGTGGCCACCTGGCGCGGATCACGCAGGATGGTGTTGACGGCTCCCGTGCGCAGCACGTAGGTGGACCAGGTGCGCTCGTAAGCGTGGCTCAGGGGCAGGAAGCAAAGGGAATGGTCCGACGGCCCCACCACGAAGCGGCTGTCGAGGCTGGTGAACTGGTTCTCGAAGTTGGCGTGGGTCAGCTGCACGCCCTTGGGCTCGCCCGTGGTGCCGGAGGTGTAGATGAGGGTGGCCAGATCGTCGGGACGGGCGGCATGGCGGCGCGTCTCGCGCTGGACCACCGTTTCCTCGGTGGGCGCCTCCAGCAGCAGATCGGCCAGCGGCGTGGCCGGCAGATCGGCCCCATCGGCCTGCTGGTCCAGCAGCACCAGTTCGCCCAGGCCGGGACAGGAGGAACGGGCCTCCTCGGCCTTGCGGGCCTCGCTCTCTCCCCCCACGAACATGAGCCCCAGCCGGGAATCGTTGACGATGCCCGCCACCTGCTCGGGACCGTTGGTGGCGTAGATGGGCACGGTCACCGCCCGCACGGACTGGATGGCCAGGTCGGCCATGATCCACTGGGGCAGGTTGGGCGAGTAGATGCCCACCCGCTCGCCCGGCCTGATGCCGCGCTCGATGAGCCCGGCCGCCAGAGCATCCACCAGGCGGGCCAGATCCCCGTAGGTGAACTGCAGCCACTGCCCGTCCACCTTGTGGCGCAAGGCGACGCTGTCGGCGTGTTGGCGGGCCAGGGTCAGGATGTCGAGGGCCATGTTGTTCATGCGCGAACTCCGGGATCGGGGTGATGGGGATAAAAAATACCCTGTACCGGACAAAATGCCCAACCAAAACGAGCCGCTCCTATTCGCCACAGAAATGGTCCGCTTTTTGCTGCTCCCTCTTCCGGGGATACGACATTCACGCCAGAGATCACCAGATTCCGTGAGGGGTTGGGACATCATGAAGAAGTTCACGCCATCGTCCGCCATCATCCTGATTCTTGGCGCCCTGCTGGGCACCGCCACCCTGGCCCGGGCCGGCGATCTGGCCGTCGGGCTGAATGTGGGCACCGAGGCCGGCCCGGGTGGCCATTTGCAAGGGAGCTTCCGGGACTTCGCCGCCGAGCTGCCCCTGACGGCCCGTTTTTCCCTGGGTTACCACAGCACCGACGCCGGTGACCCCTACGCCGCCCGTCACGTGTTCATCAACGACAACACCAACGGCACCCCCGAGGACAGCGCACGCTACTACCAGGCGCGCTTCGACCTGGTCTTCCCCCTGACCCGGCTGGGCCCCCAGCGCATCTACCTGTTCGGCGGCCCGCGCTGGGCCAGCTACAAGGCCGAATTCGTCTACGTGGGCGGCAACGAGGACTTCGAGGTGCGCACCAGCCCCTGGGGCATGGGCCTGGGCGTGGAGACGTATTTTGCCGTCAAGCCCGGCACCGACTTCGTGCTGCAGGTGGGGCTGGATCATTTCCAGAGCGACACCCTGGACGGCCATGACACGGCCTACACCCCGGACGGAGACCACATCAACCCCCGCGACGGCTACGATTACGACAGCGCCGACGAGGCCGTCAACCAGCCCCGCACCGAGTTCATGCTGATGATGGGCCTGCAGATGAAGCTCTGACCTTGATCTTTGATGGACAGCGCGGCCCGGCCTGCGGCAAGATAAGGGCTCCTTCATCCTCTGGAGAACGGCCGTGCTGTCCATCATCACCATCGCCAGGAACGAGGCCGCCGGGCTGGCGGCGTTCCTGGACCATCACCGCCCCCTGGCCGGCGAGCACGTGCTGGTGGACACGGGGTCGGACGACGACACGGTGACCATTGCCCGGCAGCACGGCGCCGCGGTGCATCACTTCTCCTGGTGTGACGATTTCGCCGCCGCGCGCAACCACTCCCTGGAAGCGGCCGGCGGCGACTGGGTGCTGTGCCTGGACGTGGACGAGTTCATCGACCCCGCCGATTTCCCGCGCCTGCTTGCCGCCGCGGCAGGCCCATCCCTGTGCTTCATGCTGCCCCAGTGGAACTACTACGACGACGCGCGGCACCAGGAGTGGCAACCCGTGACCGGGCGCTACCCCCAGCGGGAAAAGGGGCAGTCCGGCTTCTTCGTGGCCGAGCAATACCGCCTGTTCCCCACCGGACACGGCCTGCGCTGGGAAGGCCGCGTGCACGAGGATCTATCCCCCTCAGTCCGGGCCGCCGGCCTGCCCCGCAGCCTGCTGGAGGTGCCCATCCACCACTACGGCTACGTGCGCGGCGCCCAGCACAACCGGCAGCGCAACCAGCTGTACGGCCAGCTGGTGCGGCGCAAGGCCGCCGAGAACCCCGACGACCCCAAGGGCCAGCTGGAGCTGGCCACCATCCTGGTGCAGGAGGGGCAGGGACGGCAGGCCATCCCCATTCTGGAAGAGCTTTGCCGCGGGAAGCTTCAGGGCCCGGTGGTGGAGAGGGCCGCCACCCTGCTGGCCGGCCTGTTCCGCGCCGACAACCGGCCCGACGAGGCCATCGCCCTGCTATTCCAGACCGTCACCGAAAACCCGGGCTGGCTGTTCGCCTGGCACGATCTGATTTCCCTGCTGGTGGACCGGCAGCACTGGGAACAGGCCCAGGCCGGCCTGAACGCCGCGGCCGAGGCCTGCGGTGAACACGTGCTGCTGCTGAAGCTGCAATGCCAGCTGGAGATCAAGACCCGGCAGGTGGTGGCCGCCATGCACACGGCGCGGCGGGTGCATGAACTGGCGCCGGGCGACGGCGAATTCCAGCGCCTGGCGCGCCAGTGCGAGGACATGGCCCGCAAGGCGGGGTTACTCTGACCGCGAGGATCAGCGCTGGAAACCCGCGGGATGCTCCTCGTCCCACCCCGTCGCTTCCTGGTAGGCCCGGGCCACGGCCAGGATGGTGGCCTCATCATAAAGATCGCCCACGAAGCTGATGGTGTGGGGCTGACGCACCCGGGGCGCCTCCTCGTCCTGCAGGAAACCGTCGGGCACCACCACCTGGGGATGCCCCGTCAGGTTGGTGACCACCAGGCTGGGCCCGCGCAGGGATGGCGTCACGTACAGGTCGTACTGGGCGAAGATGTCCTTCATCATGCGCATCAACTCCACCCGGGCCCGGTTGGCCTGCACGTACTCCACCGCCGGCACGAAGTAGGCGGCGCGGAAGTAGTTGGGCCAGGCGTAGGGGCCCTGCTCGGTCAGCAGGTCGTCGCGCCCGGAAAGGGTCAGCTCCTGGAAGGCCGCCGCAGCCTCCACCGTCAGCAGCGAGGCCACGGCCCAGGGATTCTGCAGCCCCAGCTCCTGCACGGGCAGGGTGATGGGGTGCAGTTGCGCCCCCAGGTCGCGCAGCACCTGCAAGGCCGCCGCGTCCAGCTCCTTACCGGGATAATCCCCCTCGAAATCCTCCGCCAGGTAAGCGATGCGCAGGCCCGTCAGGTCCACCTCCGGCGTGTAGCCGAAGGGGCGGTCCACGGCGGTGGGATCGGCGGGGTCGGCGCCGCGAATGGCGTCCAGCACCAGGGCGCAATCCTCGGCGTGGCGGGCGATGGGCCCGATCTTGTCCATGCTCCAGCTCAGGGCCATGGCCCCCGCCTTGCTCACCCGACCGAAGGTGGGCCGGCAGCCGGTGGTGCCGCAGCGAGTGCTGGGCGAGACGATGCTGCCCAGGGTCTCGGTGCCGATGGCGAAGGGCACCAGGCCGGCGGCCACCGCACTGGCCGAGCCCGCCGACGAGCCGCTGCTGCCCTGCTCCAGGTTCCAGGGATTGCGCGTCATGCCGTCGAACCACACATCGCCCATGGCCAGGGCGCCCAGGGTGGTCTTGGCCACCAGCACGGCCCCGGCGGCGTCCAGCCTGTCGATGATGGTGGCCGTCTGATCGAAGACCTGCTCCCTGTAGGGCGCCGCACCCCAGGTGGTGGGCGCGCCGGCCACCGCCAGCAGATCCTTGGCTCCGTAGGGGATGCCGTGCAGCGGGCCCAGGTCCTCGCCCCGCGCCAACATGGCGTCCAGCCGGCGGGCCCGGGCCAGGGCTCGCTCGGGCAACAGGGTCACGGTGCACAGCAGCTGGGGATCGTAGCGCTCGAAACGTTCCAGACACAGCCGGGTCAGTTCCTCGCAGCCCAGCTGTCCCGAGTGGATGAGGGCTCCCAGCTGCGCCACCGTCAGGAAAGCCAGGTCGGCGTCGTCGGCCGGGCGCCGCAAGGGGCCCACCTGCGTCCAGCGGCAGGGCGGGTCGCTCAGGTCGGCGGGCGGCCCGGTGAGCAGCTCGGGATCGAAAACCAGGGCCGGGCGCTGGTTGTTCTTCAGGTCCAAGGCCCGCACGGCCAGGAAACCTTCCAGCTGGCCCACCAGCTCGGTGGCCATGAGATCGCGTTCGGCCCGGGTCAGGTCCAGTCCCGCCAGGCGGGCGGCGGCGGCCATGTCGCCATCGGCCATGCGGGGCTGGTCGGTGATCTTCTCGCCGCAGCCGGCCAGCACCATTCCCATCCCAATCAGCAGAGCCATCAATATCGCCGGAGTTTTCACGGATGGAACCTTTCGCCGGAGTTCGGGCCGCAGCCCGGGATCAGGACAGGGCCGCCGGCCTTCTCAGGCCAGGAAGATCATCAGCACGGCCACCCCGGCCATGACCAGGGACAGGAAGAACAGGTACACGTGCCACACCAGGCCCGCCTTCAGGAAGGCCTTGAACCAGCCGTCCCGGAACACCCGCCGCTGGGCCCGCACGCAGTTCACGGGAATGGACAGGAGCAGGATCATGGCCAGGCTGTCCCCCAGCCACTCGGGGGGAATGCGACCCACCAGCAGGGCCACGCTGGTGGTGAAATAGAACAGGGCGTGCATGTGCAGCGAGAAGACCAGGTAGTGCAGATAAGGCCGCTTGTGGCGGAAGTAGACCAGCTGCAACAGCAGGGCCGACAGGGGCACCATCAGGAACATGGCTCGCGGCAGATAACTGAAGAAGGTCTTCTTCAGGTTGTCGGGATCCTCCAGGGCGCGCTCCAGGTTGTCGGCGGCGGGCACCCGGCCCACCACCTCCTGCAGGGCCGAGTCGGCCTGGGCCGCGGCGGTGCTGTCCTCCATGCTGTCGCGGAAGCCCTCCTTCAGGGCCTGCATGGCCTCGGGGCCGGTCAGCACCCTGGTGCCGCCTTCGTCATCCCCCACCTGGATGGATGTCTGATCCCCCACCCCGGGCAGGACGCTCATGATGAAGAAGAAGATCAGGCTGGTGCCCAGGTACAGCTTGATGGGGGACGAGTAGCGCTTGCGCCGCCCCACGATGTACTCGGCGCTCAGGGAACCGGGCAGGAAGACCAGCCGCTTGAAGGTCTGCCAGAAGCCCAGCTCCCAGCTGAACAGGCTCTCGGCGAACTCAACGACCAGGGTGCGCACCGAAAGGTTCACGTCCGTGGCCCGCTGGCCGCACTGGGCACAGAAGGGGCCGGTGAGCTCGCAACCGCAATTGAGACAGGGGGTTCCCTCGAATATTTCCAGATCCTGGGCCATGATGCTCCTCGGGAGTTGAACGCCGGGCCCATCCTACCCGGTTTTACTGATTTTTCATCGAGGTTTTTCCTGACCTAAACATCATATTGTGATATAATTGTAGAAATCAAATCGCCCGCTCCCCGGAGCCCGAACGAAAGATCGATGAGCGCCCTGTTTTCCGGCCGGAGGTGTTGCCGGAACCCGGCAGGCGCGTGTTTCTTTTTCCACGAGGTTGAAGAATGAAAATGGCGTCTCTGAAGACCAAGCTCGCGGCGGTGCTCCTGGCCTGCACCGTGTTTGCCGTGGCGGCCCCCCTGGCTCAGGCGGACGTGCTGCTGTCCGAGCTGTGCGACCCCCGCAGCAACTACCTGACCGACCGGTACATCGAGATCTGGAACAGCGGACCCGAGACCGTCGACCTGACCGGCTGGCAGATCGTGGCCCTGGGCAACGGGGGAGAGATCTTCACCTGGAACCTGTCCGGCAACATCGCCCCCGGCCAGGCCCTGGTCGCCGGCGACGCCACCACCATCGTTTCCTTCCCGGTGGATTTCCCTCTGGAAGCCTGGTCGGACAACTGCTCCACCTGGAACGGCAAGGTGGGTGACGGCGCGCGACTGAAGAACGGCAGCGGCACCGTCGTCGACGAGGTGCTGGCCCCGGACACCCTCTTCGAGAACGCGGACCTGGTGCGCAACGAGGGCATCACCGCCCCCAGTTCCACCTACAACGCCGCCCAGTGGACCGCCACCGCCGTGGACTATCCCACCGACGCCACCCCCGGCACCCACTGGACCACCACCGGTGACGGCCCGGCCATCGCAACGGTGGTCACCGTTCCCTCCACCCCCGCGGCCGGCGAGACCGTGCATGTGCAGGCCGTGGTCACCGACGCGGCGGCCACCATCACCGGCGTGACCCTGAACTGGGGCACCGTCTCGGGCAGCCTGGGCAACGCCGTGAGCATGAGCCTGCTGAGCGGCGACACCTTCCAGACCGACACCGCCATTCCCGCGCAGGTGGGCGGCACCGAGGTATTCTATCAGGTCACCGCCGGCAACGACGTGCCCGCCGAGACCGTGTCCGACGAGTTCAGCTACTTCCTGCCCCTGAGCCTGACCATCGCCCAGATCCAGGGCACCGGCGCCACCTCGCCCTACCTGGGCCAGGAAGTGGTGACCTCGGGCGTGGTCACCGCCGTGGCCGGTTCCTACTACGTGATCCAGGACGGCACCGGCGCCCGCAGCGGCGTGTGGCTGGAGAATTCCGTTTCCCTGGGCGTGGGCCATGCCGTCAGCGGCAGCGCCACCGTGGCCGAGATCGACGGCAACACCGTGCTGAGCGGCGGCAGCCTGGCCATCACCGGCACCTCCCCCCTGCCCCCGGCCGCCAGCCTGACCACCGCCCAGGCCGGTGACGAGGACTGGGAGGGCGTTCTGGTCAGCGTCAGCGACGCCTCCTGCGTCCTGGACAACGAGGGCTCCTCGCTGTTCGCGGTCAATGACGGGACGGGCTTTCTCTTCGTGGACGACATGGCCATGGCTCCCGACCTGGACATGGGCACCCACTACGATGTGACCGGCGTCATGAGTGGTTTCACCGAGCCCCGGGCCGGCATCGTTCCCAGGAACAGCTCCGACATCGTCTTCGTGAGCGACACGGCCGCCCCCGAGGTCGTGGACGTGGTGGCCACCGGCCCCGCCCTGGTCACGGTGACATTTTCCGAGGCCATCGATCCCGTCAGCGGATCCGTGGTGGGCAATTACAGCATCACCGGAGAGACCCTGAGCAGCGTGGCTCTTGTGTCCGGTAACGACGCCCAGGTGGTGCTGACCCTGGCGAGCACCCTGGAAGCCGGGTCCGAGACCCTGACCGTCAGCGATGTGGCGGACGCCCACGGCAACGTGCTGTCTGAACAGGTCTTCGTCTTCCAGTTCTACGGCGGCAACGTTCCCGCCGGCTACTACGACAGCGCCGAGGGCCTGACGGGCGAGGATCTGCGCCTGGCCCTGCACAACATCATCGACGGCCACACCACCATCAGCTACGACGGCCTGTACACCGCCTACTACACCACCGACGACAAGCCCAACGGCAAGGTGTGGGACATGTACTCGGACGTGCCCGGCGGCACGCCTCCCTACGAGTACACCTTCGGCGTGGACGAGGGTGGCGATGCCTCGGCCGAGGGCACGGGTTACAACCGCGAGCACAGCTGGCCCAGCAGCTGGTACAACGCCTCGGGCGCGGCCTACACCGACGTGTTCATGGTCTACCCCACGGACAACCGCGTGAACAACATGCGCAGCAACTACCCCTACGGCGAGACCAGCAGCCCCGACTGGGTGTCGCTGAACGGCAGCAAACGCGGCCCCAGCAGCTACCCCGGTTACACGGGCACGGTGTTCGAGCCCATCGACGAGTACAAGGGCGATTTCGCCCGCACCTACTTCTACGTCACCGTGCGCTACTACACCGAGGACAGCAGCTGGAACACCACCCCCATGACCATCAAGTCCCAGCTGCAGCCCTGGGCCGAGGCCATGCTGCTGGAGTGGCACGCCGCCGATCCCGTGGACCAGAAGGAGATCGACCGCAACGAGGCCGTGTACGACATCCAGCACAACCGGAACCCCTTCATCGACCGCCCCGACTTCGTGGTCAGGTTGTTCAATCCCGGCGTCGACGCCGTGGAGGACGAGGACATGCTGGCGCCCCTGAGCCTGACCCTGTTCCAGAACCACCCCAATCCCTTCAACCCCAGCACCACCATCAGCTACGAGCTGGGCGTGGACGGTCCGGTGGATCTGCAGATCTACGACGTGGCCGGACGCCTGGTGCGCAGCCTGTTCTCGGGCACCGAGAGCGCCGGGCGGCAGCAGAAGGTGTGGGCCGGCCGGGACGACCAGGGCCGCAGCGTGGCCTCGGGCGTGTACTTCTACCGCCTGAGCGTCGACGGACAGACCCAGACCAGGCGCATGTTGCTGGCCAAGTAGCCTCCCCTGGCCGGGCTTTCCCGCCTCATGAAAAAGAGGGCGCCCCTTCGCGGTGGCGCCCTCTTCTGGTACCGGCCGGTGTCATCAGTCTTCGGGGAGTGGCGGCGTTCCCAGGGGCCGCTTGAAGTAGCGAAAGGGGAACCAGGTGCCCACGTATTCCCAGCCGGCCTGGCCCAGCTGGCGCTTGAGGTCCCCCATGAAAATGGTGGTCACCCGCAGGTGCTCCCAGCGCTGGTCGCTGCCCTGCACCATGAGGTAGCCGGCGCCGAAGGACACCAGATGGTTACCCCGGCGCCCCTCCTTGAGCAGGATCGCCATCTCGTTCAGGGCCGTGGCACCGACGATGCGCCTGGTGCTTTCGTCGGACACCGCCTGGTCCCGGCCGGGCCCGAACCGTTGCTGGGCCGCCTGGCGGGAGATCCCCAGTTCACCACCGATGACGGACCAGGAGTGGCCCATGCGCCGGGCCTGGTTGACAGCCTCGCCCAAAAGGCGATTCGATTCCTCAAGAGCCCAGTCCGAGCGGGCCACCAACCGCAAATAGGCTTCCGGCGAGCGCTCCAGCTCGGCATCCAGCCCATCGGAACCGATGACCGCTTGCTGGATCGCCTCCTGCAAGGCCTGCATCTCCGCCAGATGGGAAACCTGACCCTCCTCTCCCGGATTGGTCGTGTTTTCGCGCTTGTCCATGATCTCTCCCTCTGGTCGTCAACTTTTCATGTCAGTATTTTCGCTGTCTTCAGCCATTATTACGCAAAGAAACTCATTCTGTTGCTGGAATGTCAATAAATAGTTGACACACAGGATGTGCCTCTGAGATTGTTGCTGGCTCACTCACCCCGCAGCCGCCTTGATCTGCTGTGCTATGAGTTGTCTTCTTGTGCTGAAAAGTCCCGCCGGCGGGACGTGCCTGGGCCCCCAATCAGGCCAGAAACAATCTTCGAGGCACAACCTTCCTGTAAGACCCTCCCCCATGGCCAAACACCTACTTTACAAGTATGGTTTTGATTCCCTGGCCGGGGGTCCGCAAGGATCACACGGGGAGCGGGTGCGGGGCAACCCAGGGTCTTGACCGTCTGTTTCAACCGATAACAGAGGAAGGAAACCCATGAAACCCCTGCATGGAACCCATAGAACCCGTCCCTGGCCGCTGCTGATCCTGCTGGCCGTGGTCCTGGCCGTCCCCGCCCTGGCGGAAACCCACCGCATCAGCGACACCCAGACCGCCTGGTGGTACTACTACAATCAGACCGAGGCCGAGATCACCGACATCATCAACGATAACGACGCACGCCTCATCGACATCGAGGTCCACTCCACCGACCCCATGCGCTTCACCGCCGCCTTCGTCAGGAACGCGGGCGAGTACGCCTCGGGCTGGTGGTGGTACTACGGCCTGACCTTCGCAGAGGTCACCGAGAAGATCGACGAACACAACGGGCGCCTCATCGACATCGAGCGCTACGAGGTGGACGGCGCCAGCCGCTACGCCATCGTCATGGTGCCCAACACCGGCAGCCAGGAGAAGGCGTGGTGGTGGTACAGCGGCATCTCGGCCGCCGACATCGAGCTGTACTGCACCCGCAACAACGCCCGCCTGGTGGACATCGAGTCCTACCTGAACGGCGAGGGCACCCGGGTCTACGCCGTCATCATGATCAGCAACACCGGCGACGACTACGCGTCCTGGGGCTGGTTCTTCAACACTCCGGCCGCCGACGTCACCGCCTGGATGAACGAGAACAACATGCGCATCCTGGAGTTCGAGGTGCGCGACCCCGCCGCCCAGACCCTGGACGCCATCCTCATCGACCTGGACTACCACCGCCCGGCCACCTGGTGGTGGTACTACAACGTGGCCGCCGCCGACCTGGCCACCCTGTCCAGCCAGGCGGGCTCGCGCATCGTGGACATCGATCCCTACGAGGTCGGCCCCGGCGACTATCGCTACAACATCGTTCTGCTGAACAACAGCAACGACCTGACGGTGGAGATCTCCGACATCCTGGACTGGGGCCGCGACGGCAGCACCGGCCTGTTCCTGAAGGAAGTGGACGGCGCCACCCTGGCCTCGCTGCAGCCCGACGTCCAGTTCGAGCCGGCCAGCACCATCAAGGCCATCCACAACTTCCACGCCATGCGCCAGGTCATGCTGGGCAACGCCTTCATGAACTCGCTGATCCCCTTCACGGACGTCTACACCGGCAGTTGCCCCGTGGGCGCCGACAACAACGTGGGCCCGCTGCAGTCGGTGGCCACGGCCATGATGGTGAACTCGGACAACGCCGCCACCAAGGGCATCGCCGACTTCTTCGGGGCCGCCGCCATCGAGAACACGGCGCAGAACATCGCCGGCATGACCAGCACCGAGCTGAACCACACCCTGGGCTGCGGCTCCCAGGCCCTGGCCAACCCCAACCGCCTGACCCTGCGCGACGCCGGCACCCTGTACGAGGGCATCCAGAACCTGACCCTGCTGAACGGCCTGAACCGGGACCGCTTCTACAGCGTCATGCAGAACCAGGACACCCCCAGCCCCTGGTGGTTCACCGGCGACCTGTTCGACACCGTGGACGAGGAAGCCGCCCTGCTGGGCTACCCCGCGGTGGATTCCTTCAAGGCCGCCATGCAGTTCGCCTGGAAGCCCGGCGGCTACACCCTGGAGGCGCCCGTGGGCGTGATGCACGAGTACGTGTCGGTGGCCGGCGTGGTGACCCTGCCCTACTGCCGTGACGGCTTCGGCAGCAAGAGCTACGTGTTCGGCGTCTTCTGCGACGACGCCTCCCTGCCCCCCTTCGACAAGGTGCGGGCGGCCGCCAAGGAGCTGTTCCGCGATGTGGTGGCCGCCCACCTGGGCAGCTGCCCCAGCGCCGCCCCCGACCTGCAGCCCGCGGGCGTTGTGCAGCTGGAGCCCAACGTGCCCAACCCCTTCAACCCCCGCACCGAGATCTCCTTCGCCCTGCAACAGGACGCGAGGGTGCAGCTCTCGATCATCGACCTGAGCGGACGGGAAGTGGCGCGGCTGGCGGGCCAGGTGTATCCGGCGGGCCGCCACAGCGTGGTCTGGAACGGGCGGGACAGCCACGGGCGCGCGGTGGCCTCGGGCACCTACTTCGCCCGCATCGACGCGGCGGGACAGGTGCAGACACGCAAGATGGTGCTGCTGCGCTGATCGCGGCGCCACCGCCACGGGCCGGCAAACAACAAGGGCCGGCAAACAACAAGGGCCGGCAAACAACAAGGGAGGGCCCCTGCGGGCCCTCCCCTTTCATCACCCTTTCAGATCGGAAGATGAGCTAGAAGCCCACCGTCATCCCCGCGGCGTAGGTGATGATGGAGCCGGTCAGATCGCCGTACACGTAGGTCTGGTCATCCTGGAGGTCCATCAGGTTGACCGAACCGTACACGGAGGCTTTCCGGTCCAGCTTGTAGTTCACGCCGAAGGTTCCCTCCAGCTGGGTGTAGTCCAGATCGCTGTAGTCGCTGATCACGGTGTAATCGTACGCACCCTTGGACGAACCGCCGGGAAAATCCGGGCTGATGTTCACGTCCTCGGGAATGTCCTCGGGCAGAGGAATGTCGAAGGGATCGAAGCTGCCCTTGGCCGTGGTGTACACGCCCTCCACGAAGAAGCTGAGCTTGTCCGTGGCCGTCAGGTTGGCGTTGACGAAAAGCACGCTGGTTTCGGTGGTGTATTCGCTGGTGTCGCTGGTCGAGTCATAATGTTCGGCGTCCGCACCGGAGCCTTCGATATGACCCGCTCAGCCATCGAATATCGGGATGCACATGTTGGCATTGGACTTCACCTTGTTGTGGGTCCAGCCCATGGTGAACAGCAACCGGTCCGTCGGCGCGGTCCAGAAGTTGAAGCCGGGCGTGAACATGTCGCGCTCGAATTCATAGATGTTCAGGTCGTCGTTCTTGTCCTTGGCGTAGGTCAGGAACGCGTTGAACGAGGACCGGGCCGAAAGCTGGTAAGTCCCCTTGAGGGTCAGCTTGTGGGCCTGGTTGGGCTGGTTGCTGCCCATGCCGTACCGCTGGCGCTGGAAGTAGTAGATCCGGCCCGTGTCGCCGGGGTTGTTGGCGCCGGCCAGGCTTTCCTCGCACATGGCGGTGGGGTTCATGTAGGGCTGATCCACCATGGTGTAGGCGTACGTCAGGTTGTAGCGCCCCTTCAGACCCAGCTTGGCGTCGTAACGCAGCTTCAGCCGGTTGATGGTGGTCTTGTTCTCGAAGGGCTCGCTGGCCACCAGGGCGGCCACCGTGCCGTCGTCGTTGAACAGGTAGCTGGTCTGGTTCTGGGCCATGGCGGGGCGATCGATGACCTGCGTCCGCCAGTTCAGCCTCAGGTGGCGGCGCTTGGCCAGCTTCCAGCCCAGGTTGGCGTCCAGCTGGTACACCTTGCGGTTGGCCGCGCTGATGCGGGTCCAGTCGAAATCCAGGTTACCGGCCGGCCGGGCCTCGCGGAACAGGGGCAGGTTGACGAAGTAATCGTCCACCTTGGTCTCGTAGGCCAGGAACTTGGCCGTCAGGCGCATCTTCGGGTTCAACTTCACCGCGTAGCCGAAGGCCCCGGCGTTGAACTTGTTCTCGATGCCGTTGTGGAAGTTGCGGTTCTTGGCGTAGGTGTAGCTGGCCTTCACCGTGCCACCCTCTTCCAGGTCCATCTTCAGCCCGGCGCTGTGGCTGGTCTTCTCGGTGTCGGCGCTCAGGCCGAAGGCCATGGTGGCGTCCTCGAAGATCATGCGCGAGCCGAACTCCACGTCGTAGTTGGCGCCGGTGACGTTGTCGATGTTCCCCATTGTGGGGTGGGCGGCGTTCTTCCAGTAGCGGGAAGGATTGTTCGCCAGATCGCTGTACTCCTGACGCAGGAAACCGTAGTTCAGGCTGACCTTGCCGAAGGTGGCCTGTGCGTCGGCGGTCCACGTGTCGGTCTGCTGATCGATACGCTGGGTGTGGCCCTCGACGTGGCACACGGCGCAGTGATCGATGGTCAGGGTCTGCTTGTACCCGGTCTTGCGCTGTTCGCGATAACCCAGGGCGATCTCACCGTTCTGGACACCCGGGATCTGCACCGCCACGTTGCCGTGGAATTTCCTGTACTCCAGGAAGTAGCGCTGCATGGGGTCGTTGTCGGTGTAGTACACCTGCTTGCCGCCGGGGGTGTAGCCGCCGGCCCCGTCGGGGTTGGCTTCGCGGGCATTCAGGTTGGCCAGCAGGTCATGGTCCAGGTTGTGCACGAAGCTGTCGTACGCCAGATCCACGGACAGGTACTTGCTGGTCTTCAGGTTGAAGTTGAAGCTGTTGGTGGAAGAGTCCCGATACAGGATGCCCAGGTTGTACAGCGCGTCCTCGGTTCCCCCGGCCACACCCAGATACAGATCCGCCATGACGCTCTTGGCGTCGTCCAGGTTGACGTACTCGCCCGCCCGGTTGGGATTGTCGGTGTAGTTGGTGGAATGCGCGCCGACGGACTGGGTTCCTGTCACGAACGCTTCCCCGTCATCAGCGTAGCCGACGGTGCCCGCAAGACAGAGCAGAACCGCCGCGCAAATGAACAGGCCTTGCTTTCGCATTTTAACCTCATCTTTGTCGGTGCCCCGGTGGCGGCCTTCGGGCCTTCACCGGACGGCAGCAGTTAGCGGTTCAGAGCCCGGCCCTGGCCCGTGATGGACTGGGACGGCAGGTCGGTTCCGTGAATGGACTGGTGGCACTGGGTGCACCTGGTCAGCATGACGCGTTTCATGCTGTCGTAGTGCGAGGTCCCACTCAGGCCTCCGTAAGCGGGGTCGTAGTCGGCCGCATCGGGATCCGAGTAGTCGAATCCGGCGGTGCCGTAGTCCCCCTCGTATCCGGCCAGGATGCTGTGGAAATGCGGCTGGTGGCACTGCAGGCAGATGAAGGGTTCATTCTGCTTCAGCAGGTTGTTGGCCACGGTGCCGTGCACGTCGTGGCAGATACCGCAGTCTTCCTCCACCGGGGAATGCTCGAAGATGTACGGGCCGGCGTGCTCGGTATGGCAGGCCAGGCAGGCATCCCGGGTGGTCTCGCTGTCAGCCACGTTCTGGTACTGGCCGCCGTGGGTGTCATGACAGGTCGAGCAGGTCATGAAGCCCTCGCGCAGCGGGTGGTGGCTGGGCATCTGGAACTTGCCCTTCATGTCCGTGTGGCAGGAGAAGCACACGTCTTCTTCCTTGTCGGCCAGCAGGGCGGGCCGCGCGTTGCCGTGGATCTTGTGGCAGCTCAGGCAAGCCACGTCCGATTGGGCGTGACCGCTGAATTCCCAGTTGTGGGTGGCGCCGGTCTTGTGGCAATCGAGGCAGTATCTGGCCCCGTCGTTGCCCAGGTCGGCGGCGGGAACGAAGATATTGGCCGGGTCTTCGGATTCGACGTGCTTGCCGCCGGGACCGTGGCAGGACTCGCAGCCTTCGCCCCTGCCCAGGAACTGGTGCTCCTGGAGGCGGCCATGCAGCGAGTGCGCATAGCTCTCGGCCAGACCATCGTGGCATTCGAGGCACGTCTCGGTGCCCACGTACTCACCCGATGACTGACCCAGCGCCCCGGTCGGCAAGACCAGCAAGGACACCATGCCCGCCAGGAGCAGGTATCCAGGCATTGCCTGACTGAGATTTCTAGGTTTCATCACAAATGGACCTCGCGAAAGTGGTGTGACGGGTTTTCCCGCCCCGTCATGGGTGCGGGCGAACGATTTTCCCCCGGGGGGTGGGGCCTCCTTTCGCGACCGGAGGAGCGTAAATCCTTTAGTTTTACTAGGAAAAGCCGCGTGCGGCCTTGCCACGGCAGGCTACCATCCGGCGGGCCCCATCCCCACTGTTTTGAAGTTAATCCGTTGATTTACAAGGCGTTGCGGCTGTCAGCAGGGTCACAACCTTTTGGATACAAAGGAGTTACAGAACTGTTTGTCATAACAATGTCATTTCAATTTCCGGAAAAGCGAAAGCACTCCGTCCCTTGCCGGGAAAGTTCCCCCTTCGGAAGTAAAGAGATCACGGGGTGGTGGGGCGGGATATCCGGAGTGGGCTGCGGCATCCACCGCATCCTGGATGATGGTGAAGTCGCCCGAGCCGTCCTGCTCGACCCGCAGAGTATCGGCCCGGGCGAAATACACCCCGCTGGTCACGCGAAGACGATTTCCCATCGATTGGAAGATCCGCCCCGTCAGATCTCCCGGTCCTCTTCCCCGGGAATGCGCCGGCTGTCCTGGAAGCGCGCCCACAGGTTGGCCACCCCCCGCGGGCGCAGGAACAGGACCAGGCCCACCACCAGGCGCACGACGATGGAGAGGTACCGGGGCAGGAACTGCTCCTTGAGGATCTCGTCGGGCACGGGGTAGTTGCCGTAGGAACTGACCAGCCCGCGGTGCATGGCCACCTGCTCCACCATCTCGAACAGGGCCTGGGCCATGACGAAGAGACTGATCAGGTTGATGCCCAGGGTCAACCAGTCCCCGAACTCCATGCCTCGGGCGCCCCCTTCGCCGGCCCCCCCCACCTCGCCGTCCTCGGGCACCGCCCACTCCGCCACCTGGTCGCTGCCCCGGATCAGGGCCACGCACAGGGCCACCGCCAGGGCCGCCCCCGAGATGAGCAGGCCGTTCATCTGCCACATGGGCTCGTCGCTCACGGGGTTGCGCACCCCCATGCTGGCCATGGTGGTCAGCACGAATCCACCCACGCGATTCAGCAGGATGAACAGGGCGGTGATCTTCACGGCAAGAGAAACGGTTTCGCGCTTGGTCATGACGGCACCCTCCAGGACAGGTCTTGATACGGTGCCTTCATCATACCCCGCCGGGCACCGCCGGGCGACCCCCATTCCCCCGGGCACGGAAAAACGCCCCCGCCGGATCATCCGTCCGGCGGGGGCGTTCAGGCAATAACCGGTCTGCGGGTTCTACATCCCCGACATCAGCTTGATGGCCGTGTCCGCCAGGGCCTTGAACTGCCCGAAGAACAGCCCCAGCCCCAGGGTGGGCACCGCCAGCACGCCCAGCACCGTGTACTGCAGCCAGTGCAGCTTCAGGGGGCCGGTCTCGGCGCCCTCGGCGGGGGTGGTGAAGAACATGGCCTTGGCCACCTTGAAGTAGTAGTACAGGCTGACCACCGAGTTCAGGGCCGCCACGATGACCAGCCAGAACAGCTGCTTGTTCATGGCCGCCGTGAACAGGTAGAACTTGCCGGGGAAGCCGGCGAAGGGCGGAATGCCCGTCAGCGAGGCCAGGAAGATCACCATCATGGCCGCCGCCCAGGGCACCCGGAAGCCCAGGCCCGCGTAGTCGCGCAGATCCTCGCTCTTCAGGTGGTTGTTCACCGCCGTGACGAAGAAGAAGGCGCCCAGGTTCATGAAGGTGTAGACCAGCAGATAGAACAGGATGCTGGCCAGGCCCTCCCCCGTCAGCAGCACGAAGCCCATGAGCAGATAACCCACGTGGGCGATGCTGCTGTAGGCCAGCATGCGCTTCACGTTGTCCTGGCGCAGGGCCACCAGGTTGCCGTAGGTCATGGTGGCGGCCGAGATGACGGCCACCAGCAGGGGCCAGTTGATGTCGGCCACCAGCTTGTCGCCGGCCAGGGTGGTGTAGAAGAAGCGGATCATCAGGGCGAAGCCCGCCGCCTTGGGGCCCACGCTGAACAGGGCGCTCACCGGGGTGGGCGCGCCCTCGTACACGTCGGGGCACCAGAAGTGGAAGGGCACGGCGGCGATCTTGTAGCTCATGCCGGCCAGGATCAGGATCATGGCCACCAGCAGGCCGAAGGGGTTCGCGCTTCCGGCGGCCAGGGCCGACTGGATGCCCGCGAAGCTCATGCTGCCCGCCATGCCGTACAGCAGGCTCAGGCCGTACAGCATGATGCCGCTGCTCACGGCGCCGAACAGCACGTACTTCAGACCCGCCTCGGTGCTGCGCAGGCTGCCGCGCATGTAGCCGGCCATGACGTAGCTCACCAGGCCCACGCCCTCCATGGCCAGGAAGAACATCAGCAGGTCCTGGGCCTCGGCCATGACGCACATGGCCGCGGTCATCATGACCGTCATGGCGTAGAACTCGCTCTTGTTCTGCCGGCCCCTGCCCATGATCTCCTCGCTGGTCCAGGCGAAAAGCACCGTGACCAGGCCGGTGAAGATGAACAGCAGGCGGAAGAACCCGGCCAGGCCGTCCACCACCACGAGGTGCCCCATGATGGTGTAGGTGGGCTGGTCGGCGTGCAGCACGTGGGCCACGGCGTAGCTGCCGGCGGTGATCAGGCCGATGACCGAGATCACGAAGGGCACGCTGGCCCGGCGGCCACGGAACAGCAGATCACCGATGAGGGCGGCCAGGAAGGTGCCGCACAGCACCGCCTCGGGGATCCAGTGCCCCATGTCCGACCACTTGGGAATGAACATCGTCAGTTCCATGAAGGAACACTCCTTATGCAACTACGGCTACGCGCCGGCCACCATCTTGATCAGGCCGGTCAAGGAAGTCTTCATCAGGTTCAGCACGGGCATGGGGTAAACACCCAGCAGCAGCACGATGATGCCGATGGGCACCAGGGTGAACATCTCGCGGGTGTTGATGTCCGGCAGCTCGTCGTACTTGTCGTTCTTGGGGCCCAGGAACACCCGCTGCAGCATCCACAGCACGTAGGCCGCGCCGATGATGATGCCCAGAGCCGAGATCATGGCGATGGTCCGGTAGGCGGGGAAGGTGCCCATGAAGATCATGGCTTCGCTGACGAAGCCGCTCAGGCCTGGCAGGCCCAGGGCGGCGAACAGACAGAAGCTGAAGAAGCTGAAGTAGACGGGCATCTGCATGCCCAGTCCACCGAAGCCGTTGATTTCGCGGTGATGGGCCCGGTCGTAGATCACGCCGACGGAGAGGAACATCATGGCGGTGATCGTGCCGTGGTTGAACATCTGCAGGACGGCGCCGTTGATGGCGGCCTGGGCGTGAGCCATGTCGACGCCCACCTTGCACATGGCGCCCATGCCCAGCAGCACATAACCCATGTGACTGACCGAAGAATACGCCACGAGCTTCTTCATGTCGGTCTGGGCCATGGCACAGTAGGCGCCGTAGAGGATGTTGATCGCCCCCAGGATGACCATGGGGTAGGCGAACCACTGGGCCTGGTCAGGCAGCATGCCGTAGCTGATGCGCAGTATGCCGTAGGTACCCATCTTCAGCAGCACGCCGGCCAGGATGACGGACACGGCCGTGGGCGCCTCGACGTGGGCGTCGGGCAACCACGTGTGAAAGGGCACGATGGGCACCTTGATGGCGAACCCGATGAACAGCCCGAACCACAGCAGGTGCCGGATGTTGGTCAGCTGCAGCCAGGCGTTGTGGTTACCCTGATCGAACATGTGCAGCATGTTGAAGGTGTGCCCGCCGGTGACGGGGTCCTTCACGTTCAGGTAGAACGCGATCATGGCCAGCAGCATGAGCACCGAACCGGCCAGGGTGTACAGGAAGAACTTGATGGCCGCGTACTCCCGGCGGGGTCCGCCCCAGATGCCGATGAGGAAGTACATGGGCAGCAGCATCACTTCCCAGAACACGTAGAAGAGGAAGAAGTCCAGGGCCACGAAGACGCCGAACATGCCCGCTTCCAGGATGAGGAAGAGCGAGAAGTAGCCCTTCACGGCCTTGTCGATCCCCCAGGAGGCGATGACGCAGATGAAGGAGAGCAAGGCCGTCAGCAGCACCATGGGCACCGACAGGCCGTCGATCCCGATGAAGTACTCGATGTTGAAGCTCTTGATCCAGGTGTAGTGCTCGACGAACTGCATCCCGGATGTGCCTCTATCGAAGTTGATAAAGAGCTGCACGGCCAGAATCAGGGGCACGGCTGCGGCGGCCGCAGCCACCGTCTTGATGATCTCCTTCCTTTCGGAAGGTACGAAAGCGATCACAGCCGCCCCAATGACCGGGAAAAAGGTCATCCAGGATAGAATGTGCTCACCCATGCGTGGCGCTCCTCTCGAGGGTTTTCAACCCGACTCGTCCCTCACGGGACGCATTCTTACAGGACATTGTAAATCAGAACCAGGACCAGAATCGAACCGCCGGCGTACGCCAGGTACGTCTGGATGCGGCCCGTCTGGATGCGACGGAACCCTTCGCCGGCGCCTTGCAGCAAGGCGGCGACGCCATTGACCGCTCCGTCAACGAAGTACCTGTCGATGGCCCCCGAGACCCAGCTGACCGAGCGGGTCAGATAGCCGGTGCCGTTGACGATTCCGTCGATAACTATGCGATCGAATGCGGCACACACCGCCGCCCACCACAGGGTGAAGCGGTACACGGTGGCCGCGTAGAACTCATCGAAGAAATACTGGCCTTGCAGCACGGTGTAGGCGCCCTTCAGGCGCTGCTGGATGGCCGCGGTGTCCACCTTCTTGAGGAAGTACACCCAGTAGGCGCCGCCGATACCCAGGATCACCATGATGATGGACATGATCATGGCCCGGACGTGGGCGGTGTGGTGGATGTGGGCGTGGTGCTCGGCGTCGTGGTCGCCGTGCGCTGCCTCGCCGTGAGCCGTCTCACCGTGGGCGGCCGCCGCCTGCTCCTCGCCGTGACCGGCGTCATGGCCGACGGGCTCGTGATGAGCCGTCTCACCGTGGGCGGTCTCCCGGCTCTCCGCCACCTGCAGCTCGTGGGTGGGATGCCCGGCGCTCTGCATGTGGAAACCGGCCGTGATGGCATCCAGGTCATAGGGCTGCATGAACTTGTTGAACCAGCACTTGTCCGACGTGTTGAAGCCCGACACGAAGATGCTCAGCACCGCCAGCACCATCAGCGGGATGGTCATGGCCAGGGGCGACTCGTGGGCGTGGTCGTAGCGCTCCTGGTCGGCGGGCTTGCCGAAGAAGCTCAGGAAGGTCAGCCGGAACATGTAGAAGGGAGTCAGCAGCGCGGCCAGCATGCCCAGGGCGAAGGGGATGTGGTGCCCCTCGATGAGGCCGAAGGCGTGGGCCGAACCCAGGATGCCGTCCTTGGAGTAGAAGCCCGACAGGCCCGGCACACCGGCCAGGGCCAGGGTTCCCACCATGTAGGTGATGAAGGTGATGGGCATCTTCTTGCGCAGGCCGCCCATGTCGGTGATCTCCTGGCTGTGCACCGCGTGGATCACCGAACCCGCCGTCAGGAACAACAGGCCCTTGAACATGGCGTGGGTGGTCAGGTGGAACATGGCGTTCACCGAGTCGCCGGCGCCCAGGCTCATGACCATGTAGCCCAGCTGGCTCAGGGTCGAGAAGGCCAGCACCCGCTTGAAGTCGGTCTTGACCAGGGCGATGGTCGCCGCGATGAAGGCGGTGATGGCGCCCACGTACAGGATGACCAGCATGGCCGTGGGGTCGAACAGCGGGAACAGGCGGGCCACCATGTACACGCCGGCGGCCACCATGGTGGCGGCGTGGATCAGGGCCGACACCGGGGTGGGGCCCTCCATGGCGTCGGGCAGCCAGATGTGCAGGGGCATCTGGGCCGACTTGCCCAGGCAGCCCATGAACAGGCCCAGCCCGGCGAAGGTCAGCAGGCTGCCGGTGATGGTGCCCGCGTGCACGTTGGCGAACAGCTCGAAGTAGTTCAGGGTGCCCGTGGCCGTGAAGAAGGCCAGGATGCCCAGCCAGAAGCCCCAGTCGCCGACGCGGTTGGTCAGGAAGGCCTTCTTGTTGGCGTTGGCCGCCGAGTGCTTGTGGAAGAAGAAGCCGATGAGCAGGTAACTGGCCAGACCGACCAGCTCCCAGAACACGTACAGGAAGAACACGTTGTTCGCCAGCACGATGCCCATCATGGCGAAGGTGAAGAAACCCAGGAAGGCGAAGAAGCGCTCGTAGCGCCGGTCGCCGTGCATGTACCCCGTGGAGTACAGGTGCACCAGGAAGCTGATGGTCGAAACCACCATGAGCATGACGCTGGTCATGCCGTCCACCAGGATGCCGGCATCCAGGTGGAACTTGCCCAGGTCAAGCCAGGTGAAGGCGGCCTCCACCTTGTAGGAGGGGTCGCCCACCTTCCAGAAGTGCACGAAGATGCTGATGGCCAGGATCCAGGTGATGCCCAGCAGGCCCACCCCGATGAAGTCCCCCTTGCGCGGCAGTTTCTTGCCGAAGAAGAAGATCAACGTGTAGGACAGCAGGGGCAGTCCCAGGATCGCCAGCGCGGAATAAAGGACGGCGGTTTCGCTCATCGCTTCGGTTTCTCCCTTATCGCTTCAGGCTCTGGACGGTGTCCGCATTGGCCGTGCCGAAGTTCCGGAACAGGGCCAGAACGATGGCCAGGGCCACGGCCGCCTCGGCGGCGGCGAGCACGATGATGAAGGCGGACATGATCTGCCCGTCGATCCCGTGTTCAACGTAGCGGCTGAAGGCCACGAAATTGATGTTCGAGGCGTTGAGCATGAGCTCCACGCCCATCAGGATGCCGACGGCGTTGCGCCGCATCATGACGGCGAACAGCCCCAGGCAGAAAAGCGCCGCGCTGACGAACAGGAAATGGGTCAGGCCCACGGTCATGACTGCACCTCCTGGTCCCGGCTGGCGGGTTCCTCTTCCTCACCGTTGGCCCGTCCCTCGCGGATCAGGATGGCCGCGCCGATCATGGCGGCCAGCAGCACCAGCGAGACGAACTCGAAGGGGAAGATGTAGCGGGTCATGAAATTGGTGCCGATCTCGGCGGTGGTGGGCTGCACCTCGCCCAGGCCCTTGGTGGCCCACTGGGTGCCGCTGATGACCTTCCACAGCAGGGCCATGACGGCCAGGGCGATGACCGCCGCGGGCACCAGCTTGTCCAGGCCGTGCCTGCGCCGGCCGGGCTGGGGCACCCGGGTCATCATCACGGTGAAAAGGATCAGCACCAGAACGCCGCCGATGTAGACCATCAGCTGGGTGACGGCGATGAAGTCGGCGCCCATCCAGGCGTACAGGCCGGCGGCGCCGAACAGGGTGAACAGCAGGGCGAACCCGGCGTGCACGATGTTGGGGCTCAGCACCACCCAGAAAGCGGGCACGACGGTCAGCAGCGCCAGCAGGAAGAAAATCAGGTCAGCGGTCACTTCGTCTCCCCTTTGTCATCGGAGGGTTTCGCCTTCTCTTCCTTGGGCTCCACCCACCAGCCCAGCTCTTCGCGGGTGGCACGGTGGCAGGGAACCTTGGCCTCGTTGGGATCCATGAACTCGTAGACCAGACTCTCGCGGAAGTACACCGAGTGGTCGTAGTCGTGGCTCATGGTGATGGAACCGGTGTGGCAGTTCTCGGTGCACAGGGAGCACCAGATGCACTTGTTGTAGTCGATGGCGTACCGGGTCATGTACCGTTCTTTGGCCTTGCCCTCGGTCTCGATGTAGATGCAGTCCACCGGACAGTTCTTGGCACAGATATTACACGCGTCGCACTTCAGGGTGTCGTTGTGCACGAACCCCCGGAAGCGCTCCGGCATGACCTGGCGCTCGTCCGGGAACTGCAGCGTCACCGGCTTCTTCCAGATGTGCTTGATGGTGATGCCCATGCCGATGAACGCGCTGCTCACGGCCTGGTACATGTCGGTGAAGTAGCGAACCATTTGACGTCTCCTCGGGCCAGAGCCCTCGCGACTGTTACAAACCTTACGAAAGCTGACCGGTCACCATCATCCAGAGACCGGCGCCCACCACGCTGATCAACGTGATGGGAATCATCACTTTCCAGCACAGGTGCATCAGCTGGTCCACGCGCACACGCGGCAGGGTCCAGCGCACCCACATGTTCAGGAACACCAGCAGCACGCCCTTGATCACGAAGTGGATCCACCCCGGAATGAATTCCAGGAACGGGAAGGGAGCCTGCCAGCCGCCCAGGAAGACCATGGACGCGATGAGCGACACCAGGAACAGGTTGGCGTACTCGCTCAGGAAGAAGAAGGCGAAGCGCATGCCCGTGTACTCGGTGTGGTAACCGGCCACCAGCTCGGATTCCGTTTCCGGCATGTCGAAGGGACCGCGGTTGGTCTCGGCGATGCTGGCGATGAAGTACATGAAGAAGGCGATGAACAGGAACGGGTTGTGGATGGGGTTGATGTTCCAGTTCCACATGCCCCCGCCCTGGGCCTCGACGATGGTCTGCGTGTTCAGCGAGCCGGCGGCCATGACCACGGGAATGGTGGCCAGGGCCAGGGGAATCTCGTAGCTGACCATCTGGGCAGCGCCGCGCGCCGCGCCGTACAGGGCCCACTTGTTGTTGCTGGCCCAGCCCGACATGAGGATGCCGATGATGACCATGCTGCTGACGGCGAAGATGTAGAACAGGCCCAGATCCAGGTCGGCGGCCACGAAGTCGGGTCCCCAGGGAATGGCCGCCCAGGCCAGCAACGAGCCCAGCAGGACCAGGATGGGTCCGAACATGAACAGGGGCTTGTTGGCCTCGGCCGGAATGATGTCTTCCTTGCCCAGGATCTTCAGCATGTCGGCGATGGCCTGCGCCCAGCCGTGCCAGCGTCCGGTGCGCATGGGGCCGTAGCGGCTCTGGATGAACCCGGCCACCTTCCGCTCCATCCACGTGAAGACGATGGCGCAGATGGCCATGACGGTGAACATGAGCGTGGCCATGGTGGCGGCGGCGGCGATGAACACCGTCATCTCCGAGGCGCCCTCGCCCATCATGTTCCTGATCAGGTCGGAAAGGATACCCATTAGCGGTCGATCTCCCCGAGTACGATGTCCAGCGATCCCACGAAGGCGACGAGGTCGGAAACCATCTGACCCACGCCGACTTTTTCGATGACCTGCAGGTTGCAGAATGAGGGGGATCGCACCTTGTTCCGGAAGGCGCCCGTGCCGCCGTCACTGATGATGTAGTGACCCAGCTCGCCCTTGGAGCTCTCGGTGCGGCTGTAGGCCGCGCCGCCGGGCACCCTGACGGGTTTCTTCAGCTCCTGGGCCAGATAGGGGCCTTCGGGCAGCTGCTCGATGGCCTGGCGGATGATCTTGCAGCTCTGTTCGATCTCGCGGACGCGGACCATGTAGCGGTCCCAGCAGTCGCCCACGGTGCCCATCTCGCCGGTGCCCACGGGAATGTCGAAGTCGAACTTGTGGTACACCGAGTAGGGGTCGTCCTTGCGGCAGTCGAACTTCACGCCCGAGCCGCGCAGCACCGGGCCGGTGCAGCCGTAGTCGAAGGCGTCCTGCACGCTCAGCACGCCCACGTCGGCCAGGCGCTCGATGAAGATCTTGTTGTAGCTGAGCAGGTTGTTGTAGTCGGCCAGCTTCTTGTTCTCGAGCATGGTGATGAACTCGAGGACGTCGCTCTCCCAGTTGTCGTTGGGCACGTCGTAGCGCACGCCGCCGGGCACCATGTAGTTGTACAGCATGCGGCCGCCGCTGATGCGCTCCAGCAGGTTCAGGATCTCCTCCCGCTCGCGGAAGCAGTACAGCAGGGGCGTCCAGGCTCCCATGTCCAGGCCGAAGGTGGCCAGGGCGATGAGGTGGCTGGCGATGCGGCTCAGCTCGGCCGTGACCACGCGCAGGTGCTCGGCCCGCTCGGGGACCTCCACGTCCCACAGCTTCTCCACCGCGGTGACGTAGGCGTGGTTGCAGCACATGGGCGCCAGGTAGTCGAAGCGGTCGGTGTAGACCACCCACTGCTTGTAGTCCACGCCCTCGGCGATCTTCTCGGCGCAGCGGTGCAGGTAGCCCAGCACGGGGGTGACCTTGTGCACGATCTCGCCGTCGGTCTCCAGCAGCAGCCGCAGCACACCGTGGGTGGCGGGGTGCTGGGGGCCCATGTTCAGCTCCATGAGCTCGGACTTGATCTCGCCCGCGTGGTCCTGGGCGGCCCAGCCGTGGGACCCGATGTTCTTCAGTTCGTAGTTCATCACTCCTGCCCCTCCGGGTTGTCCGCGGGAGCGGGGTCATCGGGGGTGGATCCGGCGAAGGGATTGGCCACCAGGTTCTTGCCGGCGATGGGAACGCCGTTCCACTCGCTGGGCATCTGGTAGTCCTTGCGCAGGGGATGGCCCACCCAGTCGTCCTCCAGCAGGATGCGGCGCAGGTCCTGGTGCCCGGCGAAGCGGATGCCCAGCAGGTCCCAGGCCTCGCGCTCGTGCCAGCCGGCGGTGGACCACACGGTGCTGACGGTGGGCACCTGGGCCACGTCGCGGGCCACGCGCACCCGCAGGGTGAACTTGTGGCGCTGGCCGTGGCTGTACAGGTTGTAGACCACGCCCAGGTCGCCCTCGCCCACTCGATCGCCGGTCTCGGGGCTGCCGTCGTCGTTGTAGCCCAGGATGGCGGCCGACTTGCCCTTCAGGTTCTCGTCGAAACCATCCCAGTCCAGGCCCGTCAGGCACATGAGCTGGTCGAACTGCAGCCTCTCGTCGTCGCGCAGGAAAAGAGCCGCCTCGGCGATCTTCTCGGGCGCCACGTCGGCCACCGGGTCCCCGCTGTCCTCGCTGAAGCCCAGGGCGGCTTCGCCCAGCTTCTCGGCCAGCAGGTCGTAAATGGCTTTCTGTTCCATAACCCTTTTAATCCCTTGTCGTTCAGCGTTGTCCGGGCAACCCGCAGGTTACTTCCGGTAGGGAATCTTCTTGGCGTAGTCGGTGACCCACTTGGGAGCGCGGAACTTGCCCTCGCGGCCGCGAATCTTGTCCTGCAGGCGCATCAGGCCGTCCAGCAGCACCTCGGGGCGCGGCGGGCAGCCGGGAATGTACACATCCACCGGCACCATGAAGTCGACGCCCTTGACCACGTGGTAGCCGTACTTGAAGTAGGGGCCGCCGCCGATGGCGCAGCTGCCCATGGCCACCACCCACTTGGGCTCGGGCATCTGGTCGTAGATGAGCTTCAGCCGGGTGGCCATCTTGGCGGTCACGGTGCCCGAGACGATCATCAGGTCGGCCTGGCGGGGAGTGGCGCGGAAGGCGCCGGCGCCGAAGCGGTCGATGTCGTAGCGGGTGGCCGAGGTGGCCATCATCTCGATGGCGCAGCAGGCCAGACCGAAGGTCACGGGCCAGATGCTGGACAGCTTGGCCCAGTTGAAGACCTCGTCCACGGTGGTCAGGATGAAATTCTTCTCGTCGGTGTCCACGACCTGCTTCAGCTGGTCGGCCACCTTGAAATCGAGCATCTGCTCCCGCTGAACGTCATAACCGGCAGGCGGGGTGGTGGATTCCTTGCTCATTGGGCGGGAACCTCCTCCTGCTGAGCAGTGTTGGCAGTGCTGTCGTCGCCGGCCAGGGGCGCGTTGGGATTGCGCTCGACCAGGCGCTTGACCCAGTCCAGATCGCCCTTGACCCAGATGTAGGCCAGTCCCACGGCCAGGATGGCCAGGAAAACGATCATCTCGATGAGGACCAGGGAGCCCAGCCCGGCGCGGAACAGATCCTTGAAGACCACCGCCCAGGGGTACAGGAAGATCACTTCCACATCGAAGACGATGAAGAACAGGGCGATGAGGTAGAAGCGCACGTTGAAGCGGATCCAGCTGGAACCGCGGGGCAACTCACCGCACTCGTAGATGGTCTGCTTGGCGGGGCTGGGATTGTGGGGCCGCAGAAGCTTGGCCACCGCCAGGGCGATGCCGGCAAACACGAATCCCACCAGCACGAAGATGAAGACCGTCGCGAAGTGCAATGACAAATCGGGAGCAACGGTCCCCAGAGGGGGCAGGCAACTCATGAAACTCATGGAATATCCCGGTTTTCGTTGTTGCCCGGAAGGCAGGGCGGCGGGCCGTCACCTTCGGGGGCAAGTGCCGGATGCAGGGCCCGCGACTCTCTCGTTCGGAGGGCGGGCAACCTCGTCTGGTTGTCGTGACGGACATGCTCGATTCCGCGAATCGCGAGGAAATGAAAATGCCAGTCAAGTCGATTATTCGACAACAAGTCCCGCAAATTACATAATTCGAAACCATTGGTGTCAAGGTATTGTTTGAACCTTCGCCCGGCATGAGCTATACCCTTGTCGATGGTTAAGTTAGACCATGGTCAACCCTGAATGCGCGTTTCCAACCGGGCGCGGGAAATGGCGAGAATTTTGATCCGGATTTACGCGGTGGGTAAGATGAAGGATCGTCGACTGGCCGACCTGGCCCAGGACTACCTCCGGCGCTGCCGGCCCATGGCCCGGGTGGAGGTGGTGGAGATCAAGGACTCCAGCAACGAGCGCGAGGATCAGGAACTGGCCACCAAACTGGCCGACGCGGGCAGCACCGCCCTGGTGGTGGCCATGGACGAGAAGGGCCAGGAAATGTCCTCGGACCGATTCGCCAAATTGCTGGGCAGCCAGGGCAACATCAGTTTCGTCATCGGCGGGGCCGACGGCCTGGGCCCCGCCGTGCGCCAGGCGGCCCGCCAGACCGTTCGCCTGTCCAGCATGACCCTGACCCATGAAATGGCCCGAATGCTGCTGTGCGAACAGGTTTATCGCGGATTCAGCATTCTGAGGGGCAAGCCCTACCACCGGGCCTGAGATCAATCAGGACTGTCCTTTGGCGGCGTTTGCCTCTATTATTTGCTCGGAATTCCGCCCCCGGCGGAAAGAAACCACTCCATCGTCACAGGAAGTTTTCGGCATGACCCAGCCCCTTTCCCGCATGAACCCCCGCCTGCCGGCCCTGGTGGGCCTGGCCCTGCTGTGCTGCGCCCTCGCCGGCGCGGCCCAGGCGGCCATCCTGGAACTGACCGGCCCCCAGGGTGCCACGGTCATGGTCAACGGGCGCCTCCGCGGCCAGTTTCCCCTGGACCACCCCCTGGACCTGGGCCCCGGCGACCACACCGTCCAGTGCACCCTGGCCGGACACAAGGACTACCGCACCACGGTACACCTGGCCGACGAGAGCGACTGGCAGCGGCTGCACGTGCGCATGACGCCCCTCAGCAAGAAGACCGCCGTGCTGAGTAATATCGTCCTGGCCGGGCTGGGCCAGCATTACTCCGAGAATCATACCCGTGGCTGGATCTACAACCTGGCCGAGGCCGGCGGCCTGCTCACAGCCGTGGTCGGCGAGGCGGGGCGCGTCAACGAGCGCAAGGACTACCTCCTGCTGAAGGCGCGTTATGATACCGCCATCAACCCCGAGGACATCGCCTACTACAAGGAAAAGAGCAGCCAGGCCTACCAGAACATGACCGACAAGGAGGACATGCGGAACATGGGCCTGATGGTGGCCGGCGGCGCCGTGCTGCTGAGCATGATCGACGCCTGGATCACATTCCCCGGCTTCGAGGCGGGCCCGGGCACCGGGGTCGTCCACCCCGGGCAGTACGAGCAGGCCGGCACCAGCAAGACCGGCACCTTCGACCTGAGCACCGTCCACGCCGGCGTGAAACTGTCCTTCTGATTTCCGAGGAATGAAGCCATGCGCAAGTCCCTGATCTTCCTGATGCTGACCCTGGCCGCGGCCACCCTGTTCATGGTAACCCTCAGCGGTTGCGAGAACAGCCCGCAGGCCCCGACCTTCGACAACATCTTCGACCCCGAGGCCGACGGCGGCGGCGACCCGTTTCAGCTCAACGCGGCCATGCTGGACTCCTTCAAGGTCGTTCTGACCTGGACCATTCCCCAGGGCTTCGACATCGAGTTCGTCGACGTGTCCCACAGCTTCAGCCCCACCAGCGGATTCCTCTCCCTGGGCACCGTGGCCACCCCGGCCAAGACCTTCACCTATCGCGACGCCGAGCCCACCAGGACCCACTACTTCCGTCTCAAGGGCTACAACGCGAGCGGTGATTTCACCAACCTGAGCACCACGACCAACCTGTCCTTCGCCACCCCGCCCCGCGTGACCATCAACGACGGCGGCACCCAGGTCGGCTCCCGTAACATCACCCTGAATATTACCGTTTCCCAGGGCGACAGCCTGCGCATCTGGACCGTGGAAGATCCCGACGGGGAGATGGTGACCGCCGCCCCCATCCCCGGCGAGACCGGTAATATTCCCTTCACCCTGCCCGGTGCCACCAGCAACGACACCACCTTCGATCTTCGGGTGCAGGCCTTCCCCCTGGACTCTCCCGGCGAGGTCTTCGAGGCCACCCTCGACGTGAACTTCCGTCCCGTGTTCCATTCGCTGGAGGACTCCACCGCCGTCGGCAGCCGGGACGTGGAGCTGGACATTCCCGACCAGGGACTGCTCTTCATCCGCTTCGCCGACACCCCCGAGGCCCTGGCCGACCAGACCTGGCTGCGCTACAGCCCCTCCCACACCTACCGGATCTCCGAGGCGGTGGAACGGCAGGTGATCTGGGGCGAATTCATGAGCGACTTCGGCTTCAGCATGATCGCCAGCCTGGGCGTGACCCCCTCCACCCTGGCAGACGCCTCGTTCGCCCTCGATCTGGAGACGGCCCACCAGGCCGAGTCGGCCGTGGTGACCATCCTGAACCAGGCCGCCGCCACCCGGATGCGCTTCAGCGAGAGCCCCGACTTCACCGATCTGCCCTGGCAACCCTACAGCGAAGAGCTCGACTTCGCCCTCAGCCCCGGCGCGGGCTTCAAGACCATTTACGGCCAGTTCCGCAACGACTGGGCGGAATCGGCCATCCTCAGCGATTTCGTGGTATACTTGGCACAGGACCTGGAAATCAGCTTCCTGGCCCCCCTCGACGGCAACACCGTGACCGGGGGCACGACGTTGCAGGTCCAGGGGTCGGCCCGGTCCGCCACCGAGATCAGTGGGGTCCATTTCGACTCCGGCGACGGCAACGGCTTCCAGCCTGCCGAGGGAACAGAGACCTGGACCGCCCTGTGGGAGGTGCCCACCGTGAGCGAGGAAACCCAGGTCGTGTTGAGAGCCCGGGTGTATGCCGACGGGGAATACGCCACGGCCACCTGCACCGTCACCATCCCGGCGGAGGTGGTTCCCGACTGATCCCCGTCCTGAAAACGGGAGGAGGGACCCGTGAAAATTCTATCCATCGTCCTGCTGGCCGTCGGCCTGCTCGTGCCGACGGCGCCCGCCCACTCCGACCAGATGGTCTTCGACACCATCTCCCTGCCCGCCGAGGATTGCTCCAGCCCCCGCGTGGCCTCTTCCGATGCGGGGGTCACGGTGGTGGCCTTCGTCCACGACGGCGCCCTGACCATGAGCTTCGTCTCCACCATGATCGTCCCCACCGAGGCCCTGCCCACATCCTTGCCCGACGCTGACGGCGGCAAGTTCCCCGACTTCTGGGGCGACCCGGTGGGCCTGGGCGCCGGCTACGCCGCGGAGGTTTGCTGGAGCCGCGACGGCTTCACCCTGGCCAAGACCGACGGCCTCATGCTTACCCTGATCCAGGGCGATCACGAGGGCGTGTGGGACCCGGCCACCACCCACCTCATCCCCGCCGGAGGTGACGTGGTCAGCATGGATCTGTACGGCATTCCCCACACCTCCCTGGAACCCGACCACCCCGACGTGTACCTGACCTGGACCGTGTGCGGCCCCTCCGGGCCCTACGCCGGAGACGCCCGCTGCTATTTCGCCTGCTGCACCGACGGGGTGTGGTCCGAACCCGAGCTGGTTGCCGAGAACCTGCCCTGGGCCTGGTCCCAGGTCAGCTGGGAGAGCAGCCTGTTCGACACCAACGCGGTGGTCTTCTACCCCGCCGTGGGCCAGGACGGAACCATGCTCATGGCCCGCACCTGGAACGTGGGCTGGGTGTGGTCCGACCCGGTCCCCGTGCCGGACGGCCTGGGAGGACTGAACACCCCCCTGGGCGGACCCTTCGCCGTGACCCGCAATTCCGACGGGGAGTGGGCCATCCTGGGCCTGGGCCCCCAGCCCACCTGCCCCTGCGGCACCGTGATCTACCAACACACCGAGGCCCAGGTGTGGCAGCCTTTCCAGGACCTGACCATGGATCACGGGCACTACGACCAGCCCCTCAGCCCCCGCCTGACGGCGGGCCTGGACGGCCAGGTGCACGCCTTCTGGCACCAGCTGGACACCTCGGGCGATCTGATTCCGCATCAGGCTTATCTGGAATACCACGTGGCGCAGGACGGCCTGTGGGAGGACGCGGGCGACTTCCTGGATGCCGAGCCCGGCGGCGGGCTGAAAGCCCAGCTGGACCTGGCGGTCAGCCCCCAGGGCCGGCCGGTGCTGGCCTGGGCCCGGCGCGACACCGTGGAAGGCGTTCCCGGGAACCAGGTCATCCGCCTGGCCCGGCACGGACAGAACGGCCCGGCGGCCGCCCCCCCGGCGGCAACCCCGCTGGTGATGAAAGCCTGGCCCAACCCCTTCAACCCGCGGGTAACGGTGAGTTGCGAACTGGATGGACCTCAGGACCTTCACCTGGCGGTGTTCGACGCCCGGGGCCGGCTGGTGCGCCGGCTGCTGGACGGTCCCCAGCCGGCGGGCACGGTGCGCGCGGTGTGGGACGGCCGGGACGAGAGGGGCGCCGCGGCCCCCAGCGGGCTGTATTTCGCGCGGCTGCTGAGCGGGCAGGGAACGCAGACACGCAAGCTGGTGCTGGCGCGTTGAACAGGGACCTGACGAACATGGACCTGACGATCCGGGGCCTGACGATCAGGGACCCGGCGGAGGTTGCCGTCAGGGCAGGCGCGTGACCATGACCCCGGCGAACTTGTCCACCCGGCGCAGGTATTCGGCCAGGGGCACCGACACCACTCCGCTCTTCTCGTAAGCTCCGGGCAGGGGCGAGGCCGCCGCGTGCACCAGCAGCGCGTCCTCGCCCCGGCGCACGATCACCCCCAGGTGGCCGATGACCAGGCCGTACTCCTTGCGCAGGGTGCGCGCCCCGGGGTGTTCCGGGTTCAGCACCAGCCAGGCGATGTCCCCCTCCTGCAGCTGGCCCGGCTGCAACGCCCCGCTGGGCACATAGGTGAACACCCCTGCGGCGGCCTGCTCCTGGGGATTGAGGGGGGCGGAGCGCAAGGTGGTTTCCTCGTCCTGCACGGCTCCGGTCAGGGTGCCGGTGATGTCCCGGCCCCACAGCCCGCTGCGCACCATGTCCACGCTGAAGTCCAGGTGCCGGGGCGAGTCGTAATCCACCCGGCCGGCGGCGTCCACCAGCAGGGCAAGATCAGCGCCGGCAAAGCGGGTCTGCAGGGCCTGCCACAGGGCCGCGCTGTCGCTGCCGGCCCGGGCCAGCTCGGTGCAGCGATACACGAAGCTCACGCAATCCATGGCCCCGTCAGCCACCAGCAGGCCCCGCTTGACGTAGCCCTCGTCGGCCAGGCCGAAGCAGTAGGCGCTGCTGCCCTGGTCCAGGAAGCAGCGGGCCCAGTAACCCACCCTCTGCCCCGTGCTCAGACCCGGTTCGGGCCAGGGGCAGGGAGCCCGGTCCGTGTTCAGGGCCATCACCCGGGCCAGGGCCAGCTCCTGATCGGACGGTTGCTCGTCGTTCTTGCAGGCCGGCAGGCTTCCCGCCAGCAAGACCACCAGCACCAGCCCCATCGCCAGGAACAACACACGCTTCATGCCACGACTCCCGTTGGGCCGCCCCCCTGAACACCACCGATTCCGTCCGCGATAGTTCTTTACAGGGGCACCGGCATCTTTTAAAACACTGCCAGGATCATTGAACGGATCAAGGTGGTCATTATTTCCCATCTGTCTTAAAATTTCGCCAGGGAATTTCACTCGCCACGACATCCCGGCCACCCGGGCCGGCTGGAAGGATCGAGACCATGAAGAACGTTTTCGCTTGCCCCCACTGTGAAACCGTCCTGAACCCCAGCGTGAAAATCCTCCTGGTGGCCCAGTACAACCGCAAGAAGGGGATGATCCTGCTCAGCCCCCAGCCGGGCAACTTCAAGTACATCTGCGACAAGAGCGTGGAGAAGGTCCTGAAGCCCGGCGCCACCGTCACCTTTTCCTGTCCCGTGTGCGGGGCCGAGCTGACCAGCGCCGGCAACAAGAAGTTTGCGGAGCTGACCCTGATCGACGCCGGCGGCACCCGGCGCAAGGTGGAATTCAGCCGCGTGTTCGGCACCCACGCCACCTTCATCGTGGACGGGGATTCGGTCCTGTCTTACGGGGATGACGCCGACGACTTCAGCCCCACGAACTTTTTCGGGGCCTGATCGGGGGCGAACTGGTCAGGAAGGGTCAGGAAGCCACCGATTCGGGAACCTCGAGTTGCTGGCCGCGATACAGGATGCTGCCGTCCTCTTCCCAGCGGAATTCCGGAAACTCCAGGCGCGGCACCACCGCCCCGCAGTGAGCACACACTGGAGTCGGGTTCTGGCCTTCACGCGGCAACAAAACCTCACCGGTCTTGACCAGGCCCACGAACTGGCCCCGTAAATCCCGGGTGTGGCGCTCCCAGCTGTCCAGGGCTTTCTGGACCTTGAAGACCGTGTCCTCTTCCACGCCCTCGCTCAGGATGTGATCCATGAGTTCCAGACAATCCAGGTAGGCATCCCGGGTGTTGCCGAAATTGCGGGCGTATATTTCCAGATGCGGGCAGAATTCCTGGTCCATGCTTGTGGGCTTCCCTGTTGCGAGTGGTTGGCTTTTCCTGGATTTCGGCAAACCGGGTGCGGTCTTGACTCCTGATCCGCGAGGGCCCTCCGTTCTCCCTTTTGAACCTGGAAATCAGTGTCTGCGCCGCTCCCGGCCCCTGCTCCTTGCCCGGAACCCCCTTCAATCAATCAACGGAAAAATATTTTAATGATATTCTGGAATTTTTGTTCAGTAGATTGAAAACGATAATCAGCGAAAACCCCTGCCCGGGCCTGATTCCGGGGATTTTCGCCAAATCCGGGGGCCGGAAAATCCCACCACGTTTGTCATATATTTGTCATTATTTCCTTTGAAAGCAGCCGAATCCTACTTAAAATCCGTGTTGATGCCGGGTTATCCCCCTGACCCCCTATAGGGTCCACGATGCCCGGATGATGTCTCTAGTCGAACCCCTGTTGGAGGCCCGATGATGCGCCACATTTCCAAGACCATTCTCACGATCCTGGCCGTGCTGGCCCTGCCCCTGTGGGCTGTGGCAGCCCTCGACGTGGTCGAAGACCACCAGGACCTGGAAGGCCCTTTCACCGACGGTCCCAGCGTGACCGAGGCCTGCCTGGACTGCCACGAGGATGCCGCCCATGACTTCATGAAGACCAGCCACTGGACCTGGGAACTGAAGCAGGATGTGGTGGGCAAGGGCCCCATCATGCTGGGCAAGAAGAACACCCTGAACAACTTCTGCATCGCCGTGAACAGCAACTGGCCCCGCTGCACCAGCTGCCACGCCGGCTACGGCTGGAAGGACGACAGCTTCGACTTCAGCGACGCCACCAAGGTGGACTGCCTGGTCTGTCACGACCAGACCGGCAAGTACAAGAAGTTCCCCACGGGCGCCGGCCATCCGGTCTACGAGCCCAAGGAATGGAACGGCAAGATCTGGGAGCCCCAGGATCTGGCCGGCCTGGCCCGCTCGGTGGGCAAGCCCGCCCGCCACAACTGCGGCGCCTGCCACTTCAACGGCGGCGGCGGTGACAACGTCAAGCACGGCGACCTGGACAACAGCCTGCTGGAGCCCAGCCGCAGCCTGGACGTGCACATGAGCGCCGATGGCCAGGACTTCAGCTGCCAGGAGTGCCACACCACCGACAGCCACGACATCGCCGGCAACGCCATCTTCGTCAGCCCCGGCGGCCCCAACCACCTGTATTGCACCAGCTGCCACGACGAGGACGTGCACGAGAAGCGCATCCTGAACTGGCACGGCAAGTCCCTGGCCTGCCAGACCTGCCACATTCCCGCTTTCGCCCGCGAGCATCCCACCAAGACCTGGTGGGACTGGTCCACCGCCGGCACCAACCTGGAAGCCACCAAGGACGAGTGGGGCAAGCCCACCTTCGTGAAGAAGAAGGGCACCTTCGAGTGGGGCAAGAACGTGGTGCCCACCTACGCCTGGTACAACGGCGTGAGCGGCCAGTACCTGCTGGGCGAGGCCATCGATCCCGAGGGCGTGACCAAGCTGAACTACCCCCAGGGTGACCGCCTGGACGCCAAGGCCAAGATCTACCCCTTCAAGGTCATGAAGGGCAAGCAGCCCTACGACAAGGGCCAGAAGATCATCGCCGTGCCCAAGCTGTTCGGCAAGACCGGCTTCTGGAAGAACGGCTTCGACTGGAACAGCGCTCTGGAGCAGGGCATGAAGTCCGTGGGTCAGACCTACAGCGGCGAGTACGGCTTCGCCGAGACCGAGGCCTGGTGGCGCGTGAACCACATGGTCGCCCCCAAGGAGGACGCCTTGAAGTGCAAGGCCTGCCACGCCACCGACGGCAGCGGCCGCATCGACTGGAAGGCCCTGGGTTATGCCGGCGATCCCGCCCATCAGCAGGGCCTGAGCCGGTTCGAGCTGAAGAAGGCCTACGACGAACTGACCGACTAGTCGTCATCCGCCTGGATTCACGAGAGGAAGCCCCCGCTTTGGCGGGGGCTTTTTCTTGCCCAGTGACTTGCGCCGCTCCCCATTCTTGGCCACGTTTCCCCGGAGGGCGGAGAACGACCGGGCGTTGTTCCCCGTCCCCCAGTGAACGCGTCACCCGAAGGCACTGTCACCAGCCCGGCGCGGGCCAGGAGCACGCCATGAACAAGCCGCAGATGTCTCCCCTCTTCCAGGGCCGCAAGCCTTCCATGATCCGCATGGCCCAGATCCGCTTCGACGAGCGCCAGGACGGCACCGAGGCCATCAACGTGGCCATCGGCAACATCAACCTGCCCATGTACCCGGCCATGATCGAGCGGCTGCACAACATGGACGCCCCCGACAGTCCCTTCAAGGACGGGGTGGTCATGTACTCGGCCACCCGCGGCACCAAGGAATGCATGGACGCGTTCCTGAACGTCATCGCCAGCAGCGGGTTCGACACCGGCAAGCTGGAGGGCCACATCACCGAGGGCGGCACCCAGGCCATGGAGCTGCTGGTGTGCGGCATCTGCGGCCCCGGCGGCAGCGGCGAGAAACCCCTGCTGCTCATCGACGCGGCCTACACCAACTACAAGACCCTGTGCCAGCGCCTGGACCGCCCCACCTGCAGCATCACGCGGCGCCTGGGCGATGACGGCAAGTTCAGCCTGCCCGGCACCGAGGAGATCGAGAAGGTCATCGAGGAGCACAAGCCCGGGGCCATCATCGTCATCCCCTTCGACAACCCCACCGGCCAGTACTACGACAAGGATGCCATGGTGGGGCTGGCGCGGCTGGCGGTGAAGCACAACCTGTGGCTGGTGAGCGACGAGGCCTACCGCGAGCTGTACTACACGGGTGGCGGATGCACCTCCATCTGGGGCGTCACCGACGCCGACGTGCCCGGCATCGAGGGCCGGCGCATCAGCGTGGAAACCACCAGCAAGGTGTGGAACGCCTGCGGGCTGCGCATCGGCGCCCTGGTCACGGACAACCCCGACTTCAACCGCCAGGCCATCGCCGAGCACACCGTCAGCCTGTGCAGCAGCGTCATCGGACAGTACGTGTTCGGCGCCGTGGCCCACGAGGACCACGCCACCCTGCGGGCCTGGTACGAGAAGCAGCGCAACTACTACAAGGAGATGCTGTTCTCCTTCACCCGGGACATGAAAGCCGCTTTGCCCGGCGTGGTGGTCAGCAGCCCCGACGCCGCGCTGTACAGCGTCATCGACGTGAAGAATCTGGTGGACGAGAACTTCAGCGCCGTGGACTTCGTCATGTGGTGCGCCAGCGAGGGCTCGGTGGATGTGGACGGCAAGCCCCTGACGGTGCTGACCGCCCCCATGGCCGGCTTCTACAGCATGCCCGCCGGGCAGCCCAATCCCGGGCGCACCCAGATGCGGGTGGCCTTCGTGGCCACGCCCGAGAAGATGGCCATGATCCCGCAGACCTTCGCCGGGTTGCTGGAGAAGTACCTGGCCCGGTAGGGTCGGAACGCATCATTGAAACAGGCCGGGCCGGCGGGAGGACATTCCGCCGGCCTTTTCATGGCCTCGGTCCGTCCCGGATAGCACCGGTGGTGAAACATCTCTTCTTCCTGCCCCGTAGCTGGTGGGTAATCATCACCCCTGTCCCAGGAGTTCCCAATGAAAGCCCTGCCCCTGTCACTTTTCCCGCTGATGCTGATTCTTGGCCTTGCCGGCCCCGCGGCCGCTGAACCTGTCACCATCCACAACCAGGAACCCAGGCTCCCGCCTCGCACCATTCAGCTGGACGAGCAGTGGACCGTTGGCGGGGAAGACGGCGACATCATCTTCGGCATGATGATCGATGCCCTGGAGTACCCCACGGGACAGATCTACATGCTGGACGCCCAGCTCTGCCAGGTCGAGGTCTTCTCGCCGGAAGGCGAACACCTGCGCACCATCAGTGGGCAAGGCGAGGGACCCGGCGAGGTGCGGGTTCCCCAGGACCTGGTCATGATGCCGGACGGCAATCTCGGCATCCTCGAGCTTTTCCCCGCCCACATCGTCACCCTGGCGCCCGACGGGACCCCTGCCGGGTCGGTGACCATCGGAAATCCCGGCGATCCGCAGGCCGGCTTCTCGGCCGCGTTCCAGGCCGAGTGCCGGGGCGGCGACCTCATGCTGGCCGCCCAGAACTCCCGCCAGTCGGACACCGGCCAGGCCCGGGTCCAGTACCTGGCCACCATGGATGCGGCCGGGCAGGAAAAGACCCGCCTTCGCAAGCAGAACGTCACGCTGGATTTCACGCAATTGCGCTTCGTCGAGACGGAACTGCTGCCGCCCTTCCTGCTGGCCAGCACCCTGGGCCCCGACGGTAAGGTCTACACCGTGGCCTCTCGCGACGAGTATGCCATCCAGGTCTTCGAGCCTGACGGGACCCTGTCCCTGGTCATCGAAAAGGATTTCCAGAACCTGCGGCGCGACGCGGACAGCAAGCGCCGCTTCAACGCCCTGATCGATGCCTGGACCACCGGCTTTCCCGGCGAGGTCATCAAGGAAGTCGAGGAATACGAACCGGCCATCGTGGATCTGCACGTGGATGACGACGGTGTGCTCTGGGTCCTGCACAGCCGCAGCGGTGAAGACCAACCCGAGGGCGTTTTTCTCACCTACGACACCTTCTCTCCCGAGGGAGAATGGTTGCAGGAGGTCTCCTTCGCCGCCGATGCCGACCCCGACTTCGACGGTATTCGTTTTCTGGGGGATGACCGGGCGCTGCTGATCAAGGGTTACGTGCTCGCCCGCTGGGCCAGTCGGGGCGCTCAGAACGTGGACTTCGGCGAGGGCAGCGAGGTGGCCGCCATGGAGATCAGCCTGTGCCGGGAAATTGCGGTGCCCTGAGCCCGGGACCGCCCGGACCCAAGCAAAAGCGGGAACCCTCTTCAGGGTTCCCGCTCTTGTCCTGCCGGTTCGCGATCAGGGAAGGTGCAAGGTTGACCACGCCCCGGCATTTCCCCAGTGGAAGGGAAAGCTTCTTACATGGACGCGACCTTCTTCTGGGCCTCTTCCACCTTCTTGTCGTAAGCGGCCTTCAGGCCCTTGGCGTCCTTGCCGCAGCAACCCTTGCCGGCGGCCAGGGCCTCGCTGCAGCAGGGGTGCATGCCGGCCTTGGCGGCGGCGGCGGCCTTGTGCTCGGCGACCTTGGTGGCGAAGGCGGCCTTCACGCCCTCGGCGTCCTTGCCGCAGCAACCCTTGCCGGCAGCCAGGGCCTCGACGCAGCACTTGTGCATGTCGGCCTTGGCGGCCTCGGCCACGGTGTATTCGGCGTAGGCGGCCTTGACGGCGGCAGCGTCCTTGCCGCAACAGCCCTTGCCGGCCTGGGCGGCGTCGATACAGCACTGGCCCATGGTGGTACAGGAGGCGGAAGCGGCGGTGGCGGTGGCCTTGTCGCCACAGGCCGCGGCGGCCTTGGTGCCGCAACCGGCGGCAGCGGCCCGCAGCTTGTCGCCGGAGCAGGACTTCTTGCAGCCGTCGCCGGCCAGGGCCACGGAGGCGGACAGAGAGACCACCAGCAGGGCGGTCATCAGGAAAATACCGAGCTTCTTCATGCTATTTCCTTTCGGAGCTCCAAGGGGCCGGGGCCCCGGATTGACTTCGTTCTTGGGTGGGCAGGGCTTAATCCTACCAAAATACTATATGTTTTGTTCCAAAAAACGCTACCCCTTTGGTACTTTTTTAATTGAGCCGGCAAGTTCAGATTTTCAGCGGGGCAAGACCAGGCGGTGCTGCTGGTCGAAAAGGCGGGGGTAGGTGAGCAGCAGGGTCAAAAGCGAGGTCAGCACCACGCTGGTGGCGATGCTGATCATGATGGCGATCTGGTACTTCACGGCGATGAGCGGGGGCGTGCCCGACAGCAGCTGCCCCGTCATCAGCCCGGGAATGAAGACGATGCCCATGCCGCTCATGTTGGTGACGAAGGGCAGGGCCCCCGAGCGGATGGCTCCCCGGATGTAGCGCAGGCTCACCTCGAAGGGCGTGGCGCCCAGGGCCAGCATGGTCTCGGCCCCCTTGCGGTCGTCCCTGATGGCGTTGAAGAACCGGTCCAGGGCCAGGGCGCAGCCGTTCATGCTGTTGCCCAGGATCATGCCCGACAGGGGGATGAAGTAGCGCGCCTCGTACCAGGGGTCCAGCCGGGCCACCAGGGCCACGAACACCCCCGTCACCGCCAGCCCCACCACGAACACCACGCCCATGAGCTTGGGGAAGATGCCGAATCCCGCCGTCTTGCTGCGCTTGAGGATGATGTTGGCCGCGAAACCCGACATGGCCGCAAACAGCATCAGGATCAGGGCCACGTTGTTCAGGGCGAACAGGTATTTGAGCACCAGGCTGGCCGCCAGAAGCTGCACCGACATGCGCAGCAGGCTGATCACCAGGTCGCGGGACAGGTCCAGGCGCAGGCGGGCGAAGAGGGTGACGATGCCCGCCGCCATGAGATAGCAGACCAGCATGGACCACAGGCCGATGTCCACCGTGTTGCCCATCAGGCCCCCTTCTCGTTTGTGGAATCCTTGCCATGCCAGTTGCTTGCGCCATTTCCGGAACCATTGCCGGATCCATTGCCTGAACCATGGCCGGAACCCCCTGGACCCACCAGCCGCCGCACGGTTTCCCGATCCAGGGGCGGCGCCGTCTCCGTCAACCCGCCGTCGGCCAGCAGGAGCACGCGGTCGCTGCTGTTGATGGCCTCCACCGAGTGGGTCACCATGATGATGCCACAGCGGTCCGACAGGTGGCGCAAGGTGGCCAGGGTGGCCGATTCGGTGGCCACGTCCATGGCGCTGGTGGGCTCGTCCAGCAGCAGGAAATCAGGCTCCAGGGTGAGGGCGCGCACCAGGGCCAGGCGCTGCTTCTCGCCGCCCGAAAGCTCCTCCGTCTGCTGTGCCAGGATTTCCCCGGGCAGACCGAAAGCCTCCAGATGCCGGGCCCAGGTTTCTGGCCCTGCCGTCTGGCCCCGGTTGATCTTGAGGGTGCCGGGCAGGGCCAGATTCTCCCGCACCGTCCCCGGAAAGAGGGCCGGCTCCTGGTGCAGGTACTGGACCCGGGCGCGGTACCGCTCGGGGTGGGAAAGAAGGTCGTTCCCGGGCCGGGTGATGAGGGCGCCGGTGTGGGGAGACAGCATGGCCAGGGCGCGCAGGAAGGTGGACTTGCCCGCCCCGCTGGCGCCGAAGACGGCGGTCAACCCCCGGGCGGGCAGGTGCAGATCGATCCCTGATAGCAAAACGCGCCCGGCCACGACCAGGCCGAAATCCTGGAGGTGCAGGGCTTGCAGGCGGGACGCCGTGGAGGGAGAGACCTGGGTCATCGGCTGGCCAGGTCTCCGTGTCGCCAGACCACCGCCCCGATGTTGACGCCGCCCCGGCAGCCGTCGATGGCCTTGCGCAGCTCGTGCTGGCAAAGCGCGTCCTGGTGCCGGCATTCCTGCCCGTCGTGCAGGTTCTCCAGGATGGGCAAGGCCCGGGCATCCCCCAGCTGGCCCAGGGCCCAGATGGCGTTGTTGCGCTGCTTCAGGGTGTATTCCGGCGAGCGGGCCACCGCCATCAGGGCCGCCACGGGCTCGCCCTGTTCCAGATCCTGCGCGGCGGCCACGGCCTCGCGCACCTGGTGGCCGATCAGCAGGGAGAAGGCCAGAAAAGCCAGGAAAAGCCCACCGGCGGCGCCTCCCAGCAGCACCTTCCATCGTTTTTGCAGAAAATTCAGCATACCGATCCTCCCATGAGCCGGGCAAACCCGGTCACACATCCATGGCAGCCACGTAATCCATTCTAACACAGGCCGGACCAACCGGCAGAAGGAAATCGCCCGGACGGGCAGAGGCCCACGCCACCCGTCGATCAGATACAGAGGGAGAACGCCATGTACGAAGTGGAACTGGGACAGGATCTGCGCAACGACCCCGCCGTGCGCAACTATCTGCGCACCATCGCGCGCTACCCCCTGCTGAGCCGTGACCGCGAGGTGGAGCTGGCCCGCCTGGCCCGTGGCGGCGACAAGAGAGCCCTGGACGAGCTGGTCAACGCCAACCTGCGCTTCGTGGTGAGCGTGGCCAAGCGCTTCCAGGGGCGGGGGCTGAGCCTCATGGATCTCATCGCCGAGGGCAATGTGGGCCTGATCACCGCCGCCCGGCGCTTCGACGACCGCCGCGACTTCCGCTTCGTGACCTACGCCGTGTGGTGGATCCGCCAGGCCATTCAGACGGCCCTGCAGGACAAGGTCCGCACCGTGCGCCTGCCCGCCAACCGGGTGCGGCAAATCCCCCAGCTGGTGCAGACCGAGCGGCGTCTGGAGCAGGAACACATGGGGCCGGTGGACAGCGAGCAGCTGGCCCGGGCCCTGGACATGCCCGTGGACAAGCTGGTGAGCATCAGGGGGGCCACCATCGCCAACGTGGGGCTGGACGCTCCCGTGGGCGATAACGAGGGCACCCTGGCCGAGACCCTGACCGACCCCGGGGCCGAGTGGCCCGAGGACGCCCTGGGCCGCCGGCAACTGTCCGCCGATCTGGAGGACGCCCTTTCCCTGCTGGATGCCCGGGAACGGACCATCGTCGAGCGCTACTTCGGGCTGAACCGGGAGGCCGAGGCCAGCCTGGAGGTCATCGGCCGGTCCCTGGACCTGTCCCGGGAAAGGGTGCGGCAGCTGCGCAACCGGGCCTTCGCCAAGCTGCGCAAGGGGTTGCGCGGGGCGGCCCTGGCCGAACACCTGGGCCGGGCGGGATGCGGCGTGGCCAGAGCCACGCCGCAGTGAGCCGGGCCGAGTACGCCCCTTCCTGCGCCGTTTTAACCGGCCGCAGTAGCAACGCCAACCACCTCCAGGACAAAAAAACACCCGGCATTTCCTTCAGAAAGAACGCGAGGGGGATCGGTTTCTTCCGCCAGAAGGAATGCAGCCGGGTGTTTTTCAAATCCGGGCGGGAGAGCTCAGGAGGTCAGGACCGCAACCCTGGAATCGGTTTCCGCCGGGGGGGCATGTTACCCGGCTTGCTCCTCATCCAGGGCCCGGTGATTCGATGGATCCTCAAGGCGACCAGGTGAAAACGGATCCGGTTTCGAATCGAACGGGCGCGGTGCCTGAACCTCCCTCGCTTCCCTTTGGCTCTCACTGCAGGTGCGCTGCCGCTTGAACCATGTGTCGGCCGACGGGGTGTCGTCAGCGCGTTCGAGGGGAATAAACCAAATCCGGGCGGGGGAAGCCTGAAGGACACCTGAGGGTTACCTGAAGGTTGGCCGGAAACGAGTCGGATATTTCCGATGTTGTTTAAAATCAAATGGTTAAAATTTTCAGATTTTTCCGTTCCAGCGGGAAACAATCATCAGATCACCCGTCAAAGAACCCGTCCGGGCAAAGAGAATGGTGTGGCCGGCGGGGGAAACACCCAGCTCGGAGGCGGCAAAGCCCGGCAGGGTGGTGAGGTAGGATGTCTCTCCGGTGGCCAGATCGTGGCGCGCCAGGATGGCCGCGTTGCCGGAACGGCGCACCCACAGGATCTGCCCGCCGTCAACCTCCGGGGCTCCCTCGGCAGGGGCCGGACCCGCCGCCAGAGCCCAGCAGGCCTGGTCCCGCACCGACAGATCGGCCAGGATCAGGGTGGGCTGGCCCGTGGCCCGGCCCTCTTCCAGTTCGACGACCCACAATCCCGCCTCGCCCGGCCGGGTGTGAAAAAGCCTGCGTCCGTCCGGGGAAAGGCGCCCGCTGGTCCCCCCCGCCGTGGTCACCGCCACCCGGGGCCCCCCGGCCACCGGCCGCCGGGAAATTTCCCAGCGGCCCTGCCGGCGGGCAGCAAACAGCAATTCCTTGCCGTCCCGGGACCAACTGGGCCTGATTTCCTGCTCCCCCTCGGGCGTGACCTGCCGGGGGGCGCCCCCGTTGGCCGCCAGGACCAGGATGACCCGCCTCCCCTGGCGCACCGCGGTGAAGGCCAGCTGGGAACCGTCGGGGCTCCAGCACAGGTCGGTGAGGCCCGGCCCCTGCAGGTCGGTGAGCCGCTGCAGATCCTGCCCCTGGGCGTCGGCCAGCCAGATCTCGGGATACCCCGAACGGGCCGAGACCAGGGCCACCTGCCCCCCATCGGGGCTGAAGGCGCCGGCGTATTCCCAGCGGGTGGATTGCAAGAAGACCGACGTTTCCAGCTGGTAGGGATCTTGCGCCAGGACCTTCACCTGCCAAAGGTCCTGGTCCACGCGCACATCCTCGTAGGCCAGCTCACCCGTCCTGCGCGCGATGGTGGGATTCCAGGCCCCGTCGCCCTCGGTGGACAGCCAGTGGCTGTGGCCCCGCTGGCTGCCGGTCAAATCAACCTGCCACAGGCTGAAATTTCCCCCGGGGGAAGCGGCATACACCAGGGAGCCACCGTCGGCCGCCCAGGCCAGCCCGCGCACCTCGGCCAGACCCTCGGCCACCACCTCGGGCTGCCCACCTGCGGTGTCTCCCACCAGCAAACCCATGGAACCGTCGGCCATGAGGCCCACCCAGGCCAGACGCGCACCCCGGGGATCGAACACGGGATGCAGCTCGCCGGCCAGACCCGGCGGGGGCGGGGCCAGGGGCTGGACCGTGAGGTCCGCCAGGTCCAGGGAGAACAGATCCAGGCGCCCCGACGCCTCGTCCAGGGTGGCGAAGACCAGCACATCCCCCCGGGGAGACCAGTCCAGCCCCTCCACCAGGTGGGGCCCGCGCCACAGCACCCGCAGGGGTCCGCCCAGGGAGGACACGCGACAAATGGCCGGGCCCTCGTCATCGCCGTGGACGAAGGCCAGATTTTGACCGTCGGGAGACCAGGCGGGCCAGGCGGCCCAGCCGGGTCCCTCGCTCAGCTGGAGAGTGGCCTCGGATTCCCGCTGCTTGAGGAACAGATGGGACCCGGCAACCCCGGGCTCGCTGCGCACGAAGGCCACCCGGGTGCCGTCGGGAGAAAGGGCGGGATGGCGCTCACGGCCCGGATAGCTGGTCAGGGGCAAGGCGCGCAGGCGCGGCGGAGCCTGGCGGGCCACCTCGGGGCCCTGGGACCGGGGAAAGGAAAGGATCATGGCCACGGCCACCGCCAGCACCGCCAGGCCGGGCCCGAAGACGCGCCAGCGGACGCGGCGCGGGCTGACGGTCCCCAGCACCGGGAAGTCAGGATCCGCAAATTCTGGAGGTGATGGTTCAGGCCGTGGCCCCGCCGGGGCGAGCGGTTCACTGGGCTCCGGGACCGGGTCTTCGGCCTCGGCCTCAGGCGCGGGCTCCGGCGCGGGCGCGGGCGCGGTTGTGGGCGCGGGTCCGGGTGCGGCCCCGGGCCCTGCCGGGACTGCCGGAGCTTCCAGCGTTTCCAGGACTTCCGTCTCCACCGCCTCCACCGGCGCGATGACCCGGTACCCGTGGTTGCGGATGGTCTCGATGAAGCACGGCTGCCGCGCCGAATCCCCGAAGACCCGCCGCAACTCGCTCACGGCGCGGGTCAGGATCTCCTCGCCCACCACCGAATCCCCCCACACCCGATCCAGCAGATCCAGGCGCGTCACCACCTGGCCGGGCTCCTCGGTCAGGCACAGCAGGACGGCCATGACCCGCGGCTCGATCTGCACCGGCGGGGCGCCGGTCTCGGCGTTCTCCACGCGGTTCAGGTCAGGCCGCACCAGCCAGGGGCCCAGGCGAAAACTGGGGGTGAATTTTCCGGGTCGGGTCATTCCGCATTTCCAGGGGATTCGTTCAGGCATGCCCGCTTGAACCTGCCCCGCCAGGCCGCTTGCCGGCAGGGGCAGTGCTTCCAATATACGGCATGGCCAGCACCCAGGGCACTCCCAATTTGGGCCGGAACCGGCCCGTGTCCAGTTCAGGTCCAGTTCAGGTGTTTCCCCACTTGACGAGGCGGGCCGGTCCGACAAGGATATCTTTCCGTGAACAAGCCCACCGGGAATCGGGTGGCTGCGGCGTCCGGCCTGGCCGGCCCCTCCTCCGCCCTCAACACGACGAGGTGAACGAGCTCATGAGCTGGAAGTTCTGGGATGACCCGCGGGTTCAGCAGGGACTGGACCACGATCAGTACATGGACATCATGCGGCAGCAGGCCGACCAGGATGAAGACGGCCTGGACGAGGAGGCCGCGCAGAAGCTGGAATTCACCCGGCTGAACCTGCACCGCAGCGAACGCATCGAGCGCACCTACCGGCCCACCGGGCCCATCATCGGCCTGATGGCCGCCATCACCGAGCCCCAGCTGTGGCTGGTCATCACCGAACCCTGGTGCGGCGACTCGGCCCAGTGCATGCCCTACTTCGCCGTCCTGGCCCGGGACCACGCCAACATCACCCTGCGCTACGTGCTGCGCGACGCCAACCTGGACATCATGGACGAGTTCCTCACCGACGGGAAGCGATCCATCCCCCGGCTGGCGGCTTTCGACGAACAGGGCGACATTCTGTTCCAGTGGGGCCCGCGCCCCGCCGCGGCCCAGGCCGTGTTCGACCAGGCCAGGGACGAGGGCCTGGAAAAACCCGATCTTCTGGAGCGGTTGCACCTGTTCTACGGGCGCGACCGCGGCAAGGCCCTGGAAAAGGAAATCATCGCCCTCCTGAGAACCAGGTGAGGAGTCCGTGACCCCATGATCCTGCACCGGGACGACGACTGGGTGGTGGTGGACAAGCCCGAGGGCATGGCCACCCACGCCGCCTCGCCCGGCGAGCTGGGCGTGGTGGAATGGCTGGATCTGCACCTGGACCTGCCCTGCCAGGTGGTGTCGCGGCTGGACCGGGGCACCAGCGGGGTGCTGCTGCTGGCGCGCAACGCCGAGGCCTCGGCCCGGGCCCAGGCCATCCACGAGAACGACGAGGCCGCCAAGATCTACGAGTTCATCTCCCACGTGGACGCCGCCGCCCTGGGTTTCAAGGAAAGCTGGGTGGTGGACGCGGCCATCGACGGGAAGGCCGCCAGCACACGCTTCACCTGCCTGGGTTCGCTGGCCGGCCAGGGCGGCGAGGGCGAGGGCGGCCAGCGCCCGGCCCCCCTGTTCCGCTACCGGGCCCGCATCACCCGCGGCCGCAAGCATCAGATCCGCCGCCACGCCGCCCGCGAGGGCATTCCCATCCTGGGCGACGACGAGCACGGCGGCCGCCCTTTTCCCCGCCTGTGCCTGCACTGCCGGGAAATCATGTGGCCCGAACTGCCGGGCCCCGTCCACAGCCCACAACCCTGCAGCTTCACCTGCCTGGAGCGGGGCGACACCTCGGCCTCGCGCCTGGGTCTGGCCCTGTGCCGCGACCGGCGCGGCGGCTGGCTGCATGAAATCACCGACGCTTTCCGCGCCGTGCACCGGGACGAGATCGAGGGTTTGCCCGCCTCCGTGGACATCTACGGAGAGTTTTTCAACGCCGTGTGGTACGACGAGGCGGCCGACTCGCGCAAGGCCGCCGGCCGCCTGGATCCGCTGCTGCGCCAGATCATGAAGGTGTACCATCTGCGGGGCGGCGTGGTGCGCAACCACCGGCGCAATCCCCACCGCGAGAACCTGGTGAGCCAGACCCGCACCGTGGGTGAAGCCCCCCCCGAAACCTTCACCGTCCACGAGCACGGCCTGCAGTACGAGATCAACCTGCTGAGCACCCAGCATACGGGGCTGTTCCTGGATCAGCGGGACACCCGGCGGCGGGTCATGCTGGTGGCCCAGGGCCAGCGCATGGCCAACCTGTTCAGCTTCACCTGCTCGTTCTCGGTGGTGGCGGCCCGGGCGGGATGCGAGGTGGTGTTTTCGGTGGACACGGCCAGGGCCTGCCTGGAAACGGGCAAGACCAACTTCGCCCTGAACGAGCTGACCGAGACCCGACGCGGCAAGTTCGTGCAGGAGGACGCCCGCAAGTGGATCGAACGCCAACTGCGCCGCCGCCGGGAAGATCCGGGCGCCTACCAGGGGCTGGGCCTGGTGGTGTGCGACCCGCCGGTTTTCGCCAGCTCGAAGGATGGGGGCCAGTTCTCGGTGGAGAAGGAGTGGGCCGGGCTGGCCGAGAAGCTGGCCACCCTCATGGGTCCCGACAGCGCCGCCGTGTTCGCCAACAATCACCGCGGCGGCAAGCACGGCCACTATCGCCGGGAACTGGAAAAGAACTTCTGCACCGTGCTGGACCTGCGGCCACCCCTGGACTTTCCCGTGGGCCGGGGCAGGCCCCACCACGTGCGCACCTTCTGGTGCCGCAAGGGGCAGGATTGAGCCTTCTCCCAGGCTCCCGTCAATTCCCGGTGGGACAGCCGGCCCCCACGAAGAACACCGGTTCCCGTCGCTCGGCGCAGGCCAGGGCCAGCCGGGCTCTCACGCCCTCGACCCAATCCCCTTCCAGGGTGCGGCTACCGGAAGGACAGACCCGGGTGCAGGCGCAGCAAAGCAGGCAGCGGTCCTGGTCGGTTGTCACCAGCGGATTCAGGGAGATGGCGCCGGCCGGGCAAGCCAGGGCACAGCGCCCGCACAGCCGGCACCCCCGTGCCACCGTGGTTGGCACGGTCGGAACCCGGGCGGGTTTTTCCCGGTAAGGATTGGCGCCTGGCAAGGCCAGGGGTTCGGCACACCCGGGCCGCTCAAGCCGCGCCTTCACCACCCGGCCGAACTCCTCGGCGCACATGAGATCCACCGCGTCCGGCCGGCCTGCCGCCAGGGGCACCGCCCACAGGGAGAACGAGTGCTCGGCCACGAAGGCCGCCGCTGCCACCGCCCGGAAGCCGGCCTCGCCGGCCAGCTCTTGGAGTTCCAGGAGGGCGTCATCGAAGTCGCGATTCCCGTAGACCACCACCAGCACGGCCGGGGTGCCGTTTCCCCGCAAGGCGGAAAGCCGTTGCCTTGCCAGGTCCGGCACCCGGCCGTAGTGAACGGGCACCGCCACCAGCAGCAGGTCGTCTTTCGCCAGGGTAACCGCCGTGCCGGCGGATTCCGGCCGGGTCAGATCCAAATGGCGGAAATCCTGGCCAAACATGGCCGTCATGACGCGCCGGGCGATCCTGATGGCACCCCCCGTGGGAGAGAACGTCGCCAGGGTGGGCATCAGTGCGGCCCCTCCAGGGGCGCGCCCTGGTCTACCATGCTCCCCCCGACCTGAACCGGAGACGGCCAACCCACCCCCAGGTCGACCTCAAGAAACATGATGTGAAACCAGGGCGCAAAGTCACCGGGGCGGGCCCGCAGTTCGCGGCGCAGGGTGGCCAGATCGATCCGGCGCACGGCCATGACCTCGGCCGGATCCGGTCGGGGCTCGTCGTCGCACCTCCCCCAGAAAACGTGATCCAGTTCGTGCTCGACCAGCCGGTTGGGGAACTCGGCCCGGTAGATGAACGACAGGGCTGGATGGAGATCCGCCTCCAGCCCCATCTCCTGTTTCAGGCGCCTGGAGGCCGCCTCCGCAGGATCTTCCCCCGGCCGTGGATGGGTGCAGGCCGTGTTGGCCCACAGGCCGGCGCCGTGGTACTTGCTCAGGGCCCGTTGCTGCAGCAGGATGCGGCCCCGGGAGTCGAAGACGATGACCGAGACGGCCCGATGAAGAGCTCCTGCCACGTGGGCCTGCATCTTCTCCAGGACACCGATCTCGTTGTCCTCGTTGTCCACCAGGACCACCAGCTCTTCGCCGTTCTGGGTCATCATTTCGCTCCTGCCGGCCCGGCTGGGGCCGAGGGGGTAACCCGGGCCGCAACCCCGGTCAATCTCTAGTAACTGAACGCGATACCGCTCCGGAAAGTGCGGTCAACCGTGGCGTAACCAGCCCGCAGGCTGCTGAAACGGGCGTAGGCGTAGTCGGCCGTGAAGGTCCAGTCCGGATCCTCGTACTCGGTCATCTCCAGCACGGTGCTGAAACGGAAGTTGTCCAGCTGGAAGTAGTGTTCCAGCCAGAACTCGTCCCGCTCGCCCTCGTCGTAGCTGGTCACGCCGATGGTCCCGTTCAACCACCAGGCCGCCGCCCGAGTGTAGGCCACGCCCACGGACAGGTCCTCCACGAAGTAGACCTGGGCGCCCTTCCATTCGGCCCAGCCGGTCATGCAGGTCTGGTCCGTGCCTTCCACGTTCACGTGGGCCAGGCGGACATTCACCGGTCCGTGATAGAAGGCCTGGACGCCGGTGCCGTACAGGGGCATGCCCCGCTGGGCCTTTGTCATGCTGATGGTCCGGGTCTGCTGGGGTCCGGGCCAAACGTAGGACACGGGGCTCAGGAACTTGCCGGCCAGCAGGGAAATCTTTCCGGCCTCACCCAGATCGCCGGTCCACTGGGCATAGCCGTACTTGAAGGCATTGTCGAAGCTGTCCCGGCTGATGTCGAATTCCGTGCGGACCAGGAGGGTCCCCGGAACCTGGGTCTCGGGATGCAGCCGGGCGCCCACCCGCAACCAGGCGAACCGGTAGGTGTCGTTCAGCCCGTCCGGCAGGGCCAGATAGCCGAAGGTGTAGGGCTGGACCGTCGTTCCGGCTGCGGCCAGACCGGGCAGCAAGAGGGCCGCCAGGGCCCACAGAACCATCAATCGTTTCATGGCGATTCCTTGTCGATGGGAGTGATCGTTGGGATGATGCCGCACCCGGCCGGTCCGGTAAGGTTCCCGGCCGGGTGCTCCACCGCGCTGACTGTCGTGTTGACCTACTTCTCGAGCGGCGGAATCGGACACGGATTCAACAGGGTCTCCACATCCACGCCCACCATCTGGAAGCGGGGGTCCCGCTTGGCCACCACGGTGATCTCCTCCGGTTCGGTGGAGCGCCAACCGTAGTTGCAGTGGTCGCACTTGTAGATTTCCCAGGCATTACTGCCGTCCGGGGCCTTGGCCACGATCTTGACTTCGCCTTCCAGGCAACGTACGCATTTCATATTTCCGCTTTCCTTTCCGCCTGCTAGAGGCTGGCGTGCAGATCGGAGATGACCTTCTGGTAGTGCTCGGCGCACTCGATTTTCTCGACCAGCATGGTGTCCCGCAGCTTGGGCTCGGGCGCCACGGGCGTGGTGGCGTCGATGATGATCTTCACGCCCATCCCGGGCGGCTCCGAGCCGGGATCCAGCGGCATACCCGGCGTGGCGGGCACCACAATGATGTCCTTCTCGCCGCGCAGACGCGTGGACATGGCCCACATGACCTGGTTCAGGTCGAAGGGATCCACATCGCCGTCCACCATGATGATGTTCTTGCAGTACGAGATGCCGTGGGGCGTGCTGGCGCAGCGCATGGCCACCGACTTGGCGTAGCCGCCGAAGCGCGGGTTCACGGCGATGATCACCGTCAGGCCGTGCTGGTACAGGGCGTTGACGGCCGTCACCTCGGGCATGGTCTCGCGGATCTGCTTGTACAGGGGGATGCAGGTGTTCAGGCCCAGCAGGGTGTCGATCTCGGTCCAGGGCCGACCCAGGTACAGGTTCTCGAAGATGGGGTTCTTGCGGTGCGTGACCTTCTTGATCTTGATGACCACCTGGCGACGGGTGCCCGAGTAGCTGCCGGGGAACTCGCCGAAGGGGCCCTCGGGCACACGCACGCGGGGCAGGATCTCGCCTTCCAGCACGTACTCGCAGCCGGCCGGCACGTCCAGGTAACCGTCGGTGGTCTTGGTCAGCTCGTAGGGCATGCCGTTGACCGCGGCGGTCATCTTGTACTCGGACTCGTCGTAGGCCAGGGGCGTGCTGGACATGAAGCTCAGCATGGGATCCACGCCCAGGCAGATGGCCACGGGCAGGGGCTCGTTGCGGGCCTCGGCCTTGCGCAGATGCACGGCGATGTCATGGAAGGGCAGGCCCTGCATGGCCAGGGTGTTGGCATCCTGGACCTGCAGGCGGTAGATGCCCACGTTCTCCTTGTCCACGCTGTCGGGGAAATCCGGGTCCTTGCTCACCACGGAGGCCTTGGACAGGTAGAACCCGCCGTCGTCCTTGTTCACCTTGTAGATGGGCAGCAGCTCGAGCAGGTTGAAGTCCTCCTCGACCACCACTTCCTGGCAGGCCGGGTTGTCCACCCACTTGATCTCGCCCGGGTAGGAATCCCAGCGGTCGGCCAGCTCGTAGAACTGCTCCTTCAGGGAGGTGGTCTTGGGCATGCCCATCATGATGGCGTGGTTGGCCCACGAACCGTGGACGTTCACCGCGATTTCCTTGCCCTTGTGGCCCTTCACGTTGTTCAGGATGACGGCCGGGCCCGTGGGGCCGATGTCCGCCGACCCACGGGCGATACCGCGGATGTCCGGCTCCGGCATGATCTCGTCGGTGAAGCGGACCAGCTGGCCCTCTTCCTCGAGCTTGGCCAGGAAGTCACGTAGGGAGTTGAAACTCATCGCTCGCTCCTTTTGTGGTGATTGCCGGCGGCCGGACTGGCCCGCCGCCGGCTGACGAAACCCCCGGCTCAGCCCTCCGGACCGGCCAGGATCGTTATCAGCCGGTCGATCAAGCCGTCGACCAGGTGCTGAATGCGGGGAATATCTTCGGAATGGAGGTCATCGAAATGGATGCCGCAGGCCACGGTCACGGTCACGCCCAGGCGGGCGGCCAGACGGCGCGAGACGGCGCGGGCGATCACGTCCTCCTTGTGACTGCCCAGGGTGATCACCGAGGTGGTGGCGCTGGTGCGGGACGGGTCCTGGGAACTGGGGCGGGGCTCGCTCACGGCCACCGCCCCGATATGGGCCCGGTCTCCCCCGGACAGGGACACGTTCAGGTCCTGGCCCATGCGGCAGGGAACCAGCACGATGTCACGGTCCCGGAAGGTCTCGCTCAGGGCGAAACCCTCACCTTCGCTCCATGCCCGGCCACAGTTCACTAGTCCACCCTCCGCAGGGCTTCATAGGGACACTGCTGGCCCTTGCTGCCCCAGCGCTTGAAGCGCGGGTGCTCCAGCCCGAACTCGCTCAGGACCTTGCCCACCATGTGGTCGTTCATGTCCTGCAGGGTGCGGGGCCGGTTGTAGTAGGTCAGCATGGGAGGCAGGATGACCGCCCCGAACGAGGCCAGGGTGGTCATGTTCTGCAGGTGGATGAGACTGAGGGGCGTTTCCCGCGTCATGAGCACCAGCTTGCGCCGCTCCTTCATGATCACGTCCGCCGCCCGCAGCAGCAGGTTGTCGCTGTAGCCGTGGGCCACACCGGCCAGGGTCTTCATGCTGCAGGGGACGATGGCCATGCCCTCGGACCGGAAGGTCCCGCTGGCGATGGCCGCCCCGATGTCGTCCAGGGGGTAGACCGTGTCCGCCAGGCGGGCCAGGTCGTCCAGGGACATGTTCAGCTCGTGGCGCAGGGTGCGCTCGGCGCCGCCGGAAACCACCAGGTGGCTTTCCCAGTCCTCCTCGCCCCGCAGGACTTCCAGGAGGTTGACGGCCAGGCCGGCTCCGCTGGCTCCGCTGACGCCCACGACCAGTCTCTTTTTCTCACCCATGATTCCGCCTCCTCTTCTCGACCTACAGCAGGCCGGTGATCCGCCACCAGATCACCTCGACGCCGATGGTGATCACGAAGACGACCGCCGTCAGGGGCAGGCCCAGACGCATGACGTCCTTGTCGGTGTAGAGACCCTGGTCCTCGCCCAGACCCACCAGCAGGTTCATGTGGTGGATGGGCAGCACGTAGTGCATGGCCAGGGTGGTGTACACCAGCAGGGAGGGCACCAGGGGGTTCATGCCCGAGGCGGCCGTGAAGGTGATGATGGTGGGAATCACGATTCCCATGACGGCCAGCACGCTGCCCAGGACCATGTGGATGGCCACGCCCAGCAACGTCACCAGCGCCGCGAACAGGAAGGGATTGGCCGGCACCGTCTCGGGCAGCAGCACTCCGGCCAGCCACTCGTTCATGCCGGTGTAGGCGCCCACCGTGCCGATGGCCAGGGCGGCCGTCAGGAACAGCAGGGTGGCGATGGGAACGTCGTTCCAGGAGGGGGGCTTCAGCACGCCGCCGATCATGGGCATGGACAGACCCACCACGGCCAGCAGCGCCACCCAGGCGGTGTTGATGCCGTGGATGCTGTCGGTGGCCCAGGCGACGATGGCCAGGGCGACCCAGAACATGCAGCGCCTCTCCGAGGGGGAGAAGCCACCCATCTCGCTAAGCTTCTGGCGGATGCTTTCCTTGTCCAGGTGGAACTCGCCGTCGGGCTTGTACAGCTTCAGCTGCAGGACCAGGGTCAGGATGGAAGCGATGAGGCCGGGCACGCCCATGTACTTGAGCCAACCCAGCCACGACACGGCCTGACCGGAGAACTGGCAGGCGATGGAGTTGATCAGGCTATCGCCGGTGAGCAGGATCATGGACGTGGGCGCGGAACCGGCGAACACGGCCAGGCCCACGTTGGCGCCGTCCTTGCGGGACATGCCGGAACTCTTGATGATGCCGATCATCACCGACATGATCAGGAAGCTGCGCGGCCAGGGATGGGGAATGAGCAGGCTGAGCACCAGTCCCAGGGCGTAGGCGCCCACGATGATGCTGCGGTAGCCCGTCACGAAGCGCAGGATGTACTGATAGGCGATGCGCTGGCCCAGTCCGGAACCCTTCACCGCTGCCGCGATGAGATAACCACCCACCACCAGGTAGACGATGGGCTTGGTCCACAGGCCGAAGGTGACCTCGACGGGCGCCACCCCCAGGGTGATGTACAGGGTCAGCAGGGCCACCGAGACGTAGCCCGGATGAGCGACCTTGGTCGCCCAGAAGATCACGGCCATGAGGCTGAGGCCCAGGCAGCGCCGGCCTTCCGGGCTCAACCCTTCGATGGGAAGCAGACTCACCACGACGGCCACCAGGATACCGGCAAGAAATCCGATCTGACCGAGACCGAATGCGGATCTCGGGGCACCCGGCGCCTTGGGGGTGATGGGAGGAGAAGCTGTTGCCACGGTACGGCCTCCTTGGGCTTTTGGGGTTCAGACTCGTTGCGGCAAACCTGCCGCGGGTGGTCTAGTTAAGCCGGGGGGAGATCGTCAAACCACGACATTGGTTCGATAGGTGGGATCGGTGTGATCGATGCGGGATAAGATCGGCGGGTAAGGTTTGAATACCCGCCATCGAAAGGATGCAGCGAGGCTCAGACGCCGCCGCTGGCCGAAAGGCCCAGCTGACAGGGATGGGACAGGATCGACGGGAACAGGTTGTCCCGGATCCACTTGTGGCGCACATCCTGGTGGAAGCGCTCGTGCCACCACAGGGAGAAACGGGTCAGGGGCAGGTCCAGGGGCAGAGGGACAGCCGCCAGATCCCTACAACGGATGCTGTTGCGGAACACGTGTTCGGGCACGATGGCGCACAGGTCCGTCTTGGTCACCAGGGCGAAGGCGGTGCTGTAGGCCCGCACGCTCACGCGAACCCGCCGCTGGCAACCCACCTCGCCCAGTTTCAGATCCACCGGCTTGCAGCTGCCGCCGCCGGTGTTGATATCCACGAACTCGGTGCGTTCGAAGAAACCCACCAGGTCGCTGGTCGGATCCTTGATGATGGGGTGTTCGGGGCGCGCCACGCACACCCAGCGATCCTCGTCGATGATGCGCCGGTGGATGTTGCCGGCGAAGTTGTCGTCCAGGCTGATGGCCAGATGCAGTTCCCCGGCGATGAGCAGCTCGCGGGCGAAGCAGTCCCAGTTGATGATGGACAGATCGATGCCCATGTTGGGGGTCAGCACTTTCGCGAAGGTGTCGGGCACCACGTGGTTGGCCACGTAGTCGGGGACGGCCAGGGTCATTTCCCAGCGGGCATTGCAGGGATTGAACTCATTTTCCAGCAGCATGTTCAGGGAGTCCAGGATGCCGGCCGTGCCCTCGGCCAGCTGCTTGGCCCGGGGCGTCAGGATGTAGTCGTGGCCCGAGCGCACCAGCAGCGGATCGTCGAAGAAGGTCCGCAGCAGTTGCAGGTTCCGGCTCATGGTGGACTGGGTGACGTGAACGGCCTCGGCCGCGGCGCTGACGTTCCTGCGCTTGAGGAGTTCGTGCAGGGGCACCAGGAGGTTCAGGTTCAGCTGAAAGATTCTGTCGTAGTCGTTCATTCCTTGACCGCCTCCATTGCCTGGGTTTCAAGATGAAAACCCCGAATCAAGTACGATCAATAGTAGCTATTCCCGCCCCGAGGTCCCATGACAAAGATTCGATAGAAACTATCGACGCCGAAGGCCATATTTCAGGCGCGTTTCCCGCGCAAAATTCCCTGAATTTTCATGATTTCCCAAGGTCCGGCGCCCCGCCCAACCCGCCGGGAGGGGAAGAACCGCCCGCCGCCCTAGACTTCCCTTTCCAGGTAACCGCTGTAATCCTTCACGATGGGCTCGTACACCTCGCCCAACAACGGCGAGCTGATCATGAAGTCGGCCGTGGAACGGTTGCAGGCCATAGGCACGTTGTACAGCACCCCGATGCGCAGCAGCGCCTTCACGTCCACGTCGTGGGGCTGGGGCTCCATGGGATCCCAGAAGAAGATGAGCAGGTCGATGCGCCCCTCGGCGATCATGGCCCCCAGCTGCTGGTCCCCGCCCAGGGGGCCGCTCCGCAGCTTGGTCACCTGCTGGTTGCCCCGGGCCCCGTCCTTCTGGTTGCGCTTGCGGGCCAGGGTCTCTTCCATGAGGCGCCCGGTGGTGCCCGTGCACACCAGGTCGTGACCGGCCAGGGTGCCCTGGTTGTACTCGACCCACTCGGCCAGGTCGCGCTTGCGGTTGTCGTGAGCCACCAGGGCGATGGTCTTGCGCTTGTTCATGATCTCTCCTCTGGGCCTGAAGGAAGACGGCGAGGGGCATACATAGCACACTCCCCGCCCACCGGCAATTCGTCCGGATTCATCCGGATTCATCCGCGGCTCAGCGGTCGATCATGCGCTCCACCCCGGGGGCGTAACGCCCGCCGGCGATGGGCGTCTCGGCCAGGGCCCGGTCAAGCGCCTGCCGGTCGTCTCCGCTCAGCTCCACCCCGGCGCCGCCCAGGTTCTCCTCCAGGCGGGGCAACCGGGTGGTGCCGGGAATGGGCACGATCCATGGCTTGCGGGCCAGCAACCAGGCCAGGGCCACCTGGGCCGGGGTGGCCTCGCGCCCGCCGGCCACCTCCTTCACCCGTTCCACCAGCTTCAGGTTGGCCTCCCGGTTCTCGGCGTCGAAACGCGGCACCGAGTTGCGGAAGTCATCGGCGGCGAAGGTGGTGTCGGCATCGATCTTGCCCGTCAGGAAACCGCGACCCAGGGGGCTGAAGGGCACGAAGCCGATACCCAGTTCCTCCAGCACGGGGAAGATTTCCTGTTCCGGCTCGCGCCACCACAGGGAGTACTCGCTTTGCAGGGCGGTCACCGGCTGCACCGCATGGGCACGGCGGATGGTGGCCACCCCCGCCTCGGACAGGCCGAAACGGCGCACCTTGCCCTCGGCCATGAGCTCCTGCACCGTGCCGGCCACATCCTCGATGGGCACGGCCGGATCCACCCGGTGCTGGTAGAACAGATCGATGCGGTCGGTGCGCAGGCGGCGCAGGGACTCCTCGGCCACCTGCCGGATGCGGGCCGGACTGCTGTCCAGTCCATCGGCCGGTTTGCCGTTCCGGAAACCGAACTTGGTGGCGATGATCACCTGGTCGCGCATGGGCTGCAGCGCCTCGCCCACCACCTCCTCGTTGGTGAAGGGGCCGTACACCTCGGCCGTGTCGAAGAAGGTGACCCCGCGCTCGAAGGCGGCGCGGATCATGGCCACGCCTTGCGCCTTCTCCACCCCCGCGCCGTAGCCGAAGTTCAAGCCCATGCAGCCGTAACCCAGGGCCGAGACCGTCAGGTCGCTGCCCAGGTCCTTGTTTCCCAGTGTGCGTGTCTTCATGAGGGACGTCCTTTCATTCCGCCTTCAGCGAAGCCATGTCCATGGAGAAGCGGTATTGCCTGGCCCGTTCGGGGGCCCCGGAACAGGGAAGGACAGGCCCGCGGTCAGACCGAGCGCAGCTGGGCCAGGATCTCGCGAGGCCGCCGCCAGCCGTCCTGCAGCAGGCCCTGGATGAGCACGGCGTACATCACCGCCGTGGGCACCACCTTGGGCAACAAGTTCAGGTAAGAATAGCCGTGGGGCCAGGTCTCGGCCGGGTTCCAGGCCCGCGGATCCTTGGCTGCGTCCAGCAGACCGAAGGGCGAGGGCACGGCCAGCAGCAGCAGGCTGGCCAGCACCAGCCGGCGCTGACGCCGGCCCAGTTCGGGCGCCGTCAGGGCCACCGCCCCCAGCACCACCACGGCGCTCAGATGATGCTCCCAAACGTGCTGGTAGGACAGGAAATGAGCCAGCAGCAGGGCCGGAGCCGCCAGCCGCCACTGGTCGCGGCGGGCCACCAGCACCACCGCCGCCGTGCCGCCCAGCAGCAGGTTGCGCCACAGCTGCATCATGGGAATCCAGAAGCGAAGCCCCGTCTGCCAGCCCGCGTCCTCCACCAGCAGGCGCTGCAAATACACCAGGCCGTAATTGCCCGAATGGAAACCGCCCTCCATGAGGATGTTGGCGGCGTAGAAGGTGCGCCACTGGTCGGGGTGGGCCCGGAAATAGGGCACCGTGGTCAGCAGCACCGCCGCCCCCGACACCCCCACCAGCCACCACAGCGACCGCCGCCGCAACAGCACCGGCCACACCGCCAGCCCCATGGGCTTGACCAGCACCGACACCACGTAAAGGGCGCCCCAGCGCGGGGCCATCAGCCCCAGGCACAGCAGGGCCACCGACACGAAGGTGAACTGCCCCATGAACAGTTCCAGGAAGTAGGGAGAGCTGAGCAGCAGCAGGACCAGCACCCACACCCGCCAGCGGTCGGGGGGCAACTGGCGCCACAGCACCACCAGCAGGGCGGCCAGCACCCCTTCCAGGATGAGGATCCACAGAAGGTAGGCCGTGGCCGGGGACAGGGCCGTCAGGGGAATGCCTGCGTAGGCCACCGCCGGCAGGTAGCGGAACACGTAGTAGTAGGGGGTGACGCCGTCCAGGTTGTTGGCGTAGGGATCGCCCCCGGCCTTCAGGTTCACCCCCGCGTGATACAGGGCGAAGAAGTCGGCGGCCCGGCCCACCCGGTGGATGGTGTCGTTGTGCAGGTTGTAGATGAGGGGCTGCGGATCCCGGATACTGGAAAGCGCCAGCAGGAGATGCCCTGCCAGCGCCAGCACCAGGATCATGCCCGACCGGCGGTTCATTCGGCCTCGACCAGCCCCGACTCCAGGATGTTCACCATGGGATCGTACTGGGCTTCCAGGCGATCGCGATACGGCTCCAGGGAGCGGCGCAGGGATTCGGGCATATCCGTCTCCCACAGCAGGCGCCGGGTCTCGCTCTCCATGCGCCCGATCTCGGCTTCCAGGGCGGCCGCCCCGGCCTCGTCACCGCCGGTGGCCTGCAGGGCGGCCAGCTGGTTGCGGGCCATCTTCAGCTGGATGCGGTGCAGGTAGGTGCGGATCTTCAGTTCCCGGTCGGCCTTCACGTCCAGGGAGCCCTCGGCGTCCGGGTCCATCCGCCAGTGGAAACCGCCGTTTTCTTCGTCGTCACCCTCGCTGGCCAGGGTGAAGCCCGGCCCGGCCTGCAGATCCTTCTCCAGCAGCACCGGGTAGCTGAGGCTGTATATATAGAGATACTCGCCCAGGCCCATGCCCCCTTCCAGCAGGGTCCGGCTGCGCTGCCCGATGAAATCCATGAGGTCGGGAATGAGGCGGAAACCGGCCTTGGCCTTGGCCAGCCCGCCGGGTTTGCGCCCGTCCACTTCCTGGCCGTCCAGGGTGCGCAGCAGGTCGCCCATGGCCTTGCGCTGGGGGGCCATCTCCTCGCGGATGCCCAGGAAAACGTCCATGCGATCGGCGGCCACCATCAGGGCCGGGTCCGGGGTGTACTCGCCGGGGGCGCCGTACTCGGCTTCAAGCTGTTCGAAGCTGGCCTCGATGTTCTCGCCCCGGTCGATGGCGCCCTTGATGCCGAAGTAGCCTGCCGTTCCCAGGCCCAGCACCAGCAGCAACATGACCCCACAACCGATACCGCATCCGATGAACCATTTCTTGGCCGTTCCTGCCATGGCCCCGCTCCTCGCGCAAATGGTGAGTGATTGATGACCGGTAATGGGCGCAATACCCCCCTCGTTTCCCGAATATTCACCAGGACGAGCGGGAAATCAAGTTGCCGTCACGGTGATTTGGAATGTATATAGGCCCTTGAGATAGTCTTTCATTTTCGTCCAAAACCGCGAGGTTCCCATGGCACAGCAGTACATTTTCACCATGCAAGGCCTGAAGAAGGTCGTCCCCCCCAACCGCGAGATCCTCAAGGGCATCTGGCTCAGCTTCTTCCCCGGGGCCAAGATCGGCGTCATCGGCCTGAACGGCGCCGGCAAATCCTCCCTGCTTAAGATCATGGCCGGCATCGACCAGGACTTCATCGGCGAGGCCAAGCCCGACCCCTCGGTGAAGGTGGGCTACCTGGCCCAGGAGCCCGAACTGGACGCCTCCCTGGACGTCAAGGGCAACATCGAACTGGCCGTGGGCGAGCTGAAGGGCATGGTCGACCGCTTCAACGAGATCAGCATGAAGATGTGCGAGCCCATGGAGGACGACGAGATGAACGCCCTCATGGAGGAGATGGGCAAGCTGCAGGACCAGATCGACGCCAAGAACGGCTGGGATCTGGACCGGCACCTGGACATCGCCATGGACGCCCTGCGCTGCCCCCCGGGTGACGCCGACGTAACCACCCTGTCCGGCGGCGAGAAGCGCCGCGTGGCCCTGTGCCGCCTGCTGCTGGAAAAGCCGGACCTGCTGTTGCTGGACGAGCCCACCAACCACCTGGACGCCGAGTCGGTGGCCTGGCTGGAGCGCCACCTGCGCGAATACGAGGGCACCGTGGTGCTGGTGACCCATGATCGCTACTTCCTGGACAACGTCACCGGCTGGATCCTGGAGCTGGAGGGCGGCATGGGCATTCCCTGGGAGGGGAACTACAGCAGCTGGTTGGCCCAGAAGCAGCAGAAGCTCATGGAGAAGGAAAAGAGCGACAACAGGCGCCTGAAGACCCTGGAACGCGAGCTGGAGTGGGTGTCGGCCAGCCAGAAGGCCCGCCAGAAGAAGAACAAGGCCCGCGTAGCCCGCTACGAGGACCTGGTGGCCCAGGACCGCGACATGCAGCAGCGCACGGCGCAGATCCGCATCCCCGCCGGCGAGCGCCTGGGCAACGTGGTGGTCAAGGCCGAGGGCGTGCGCAAGGCCTACGGCGAGAAGCTGCTGTTCGAAAACCTGAGCTTCGATCTGCCCCGCGGCGGCATCGTGGGCGTCATCGGACCCAACGGCGCCGGCAAGACCACCCTGCTGAACATGATCACCGGCAAGGAGACCCCCGACGAGGGCGCTCTGCGGGTGGGCGACACGGTGCAGATGGCCTACGTGGACCAGGGGCGCGACGACCTGGACGACGACAAGACCGTGTGGGAGAACATCACCGAGGGTGCCGAGGAGCTGGACCTGGGCGGCGTGAAGGTCAACAGCCGCGCCTACTGCTCGGGGTTCAACTTCAAGGGCAGCGACCAGCAGCGCAAGGTGGGCACCCTGTCGGGCGGCGAGCGCAACCGCGTGCATCTGGCCCGACTGCTCAAGAGCGGCGCCAACCTGATCATGCTGGATGAGCCCACCAACGACCTGGACGTGGACACCCTGCGCGCCCTGGAGGACGCCTTGATCGAGTTCGGCGGCTGCCTGGTGGTAGTCAGCCATGATCGCTGGTTCCTGGACCGCATCTGCACCCACACCCTGGCCTTCGAGGGCGACAGCGAGGTGACCTGGTACGAGGGCAGCTACAGCGACTACGAGGCGCACCGCCGCGAGAAGCTGGGCGTGGACGCAGATCAGCCCCATCGCATCAAGTACCGCAAGTTGACGCGGGATTAGTCGAGGAGGGTCAGGCACGGAGAACAGGGGGCGGGACCTTCCCCGCTCGGTCTCGGAGGGCGTCCGACTGCGGTTTCCATACCTCCGTCGGACTTGGCTTCCGGTGTCTTTCGCCATCCTGGCTACGGACACCTCCAGACACCTCCTCGACCGATCCGGGAAACGGCCCGCCGCGCCGTACTCAGTTCCTGATCACCCTCCGGGCGAAACCGTGGGTTCGCTCGCTGCCTGGATCCTCGACATGGGGGAAATCCACAGGTAGATTCGGTACGATTCAGGCACAGGATTTCATACACCCCTCCGGAAAGGGCCATCATGATTCCCACCACGTTTCAAGAAACTCTTCAGCGGCAATATCTGTACACCTCGGCCTCTTTCCTGACCAATCTCGAGGGCGTCACCGACGACGAAGCCTTCGTCCAGCCCCAGGGCGGCAACTGCCTGAACTGGGTGGCCGGGCACATCGTGCAGCACCGGGCCATCACCCTGCAACTGCTGGGTTGCCCCTTCCACTTCCCTTTCAACAAGTACACCCGCTACAACCGCGGCACCGAGCCCATTCTCAAGGATGGGCCCAAGGTGGTGCCCCTGGCCGAGATGGTGGAGGACTGGGCGGCCACCAAGAAGGATCTGCTGGCCACCCTGGGCACGGTGAATATCGATGTCCTGGAAAAGCCCGCTCCTTTCAGCCCCATTGGCGACGAGGAAGAGACCGTGGGCTCGCTGCTGGCGGGGCTGCTGTTCCACGAGTCCTACCACATCGGGCAGCTGGGGTTGTTGCGGAGGATGCTGGGGAAAGACGGGGCCATCGCGTAGGGTGGGCCCGGGCCAGGGTGGTCCGGCCCTGCATTGCTCTGGTGGTTGCCCATCAGAACCTCAGACCCTCAATAGCCAGATAACAATATCCAGAGTGTCCCCCCGGCGGGATCCCAGCCTCTGTACTTCGTCACGCATTTGTGATACTCTCTTTTCAGTATTGCCGCGAAACGGGGGCGCGGGCCCTGGCCGCGGCCTGATCCGGTGTGGTGCCCGCGAGACTTCCGGGGGACAAAAATGAGACACCTGATCACGGCCCTGCTTCTGGGCTCTGCCATCCTCCTGGCCGGCTGCTCCAGCGACGACTCCTCTCCCAACATCCCCCAGCAGGAGCCCCCCGTGGCCGAAACCACCGCCGACGCCGGCGGCGGCCTGCTGGAATACGAGGGTTTTGCCCTGGCCGTCCCAGCCGGCTCCCTGGACGGGGAAGCCGCCCTGGCCCTCTACACCGAGGATGACCACCCCGACCTGCCCGCCGAGGCCGCCGGCCCCGTGCTGCGCATCGAGGGCATTCCCGTGGGCGTGGCGCAGGACTTTCCCCTGCGCCTGGCCCACACCTCGGCCAGCGGAGATTCGCTGGTCGCCCTGGTGGGACAGGAATCCTGGATCCCCAGCCTGCAGCAAACCGTCACCACCTGGCAGGTAGCCGACGTCACCGACTCCCTGGGCTGGGCCATCTTCGACCTGCCCGTGGCGGGCCCCGCGCCCGACAAGGCCGGCACCACCGCGCCCATCACCGTGACCGTGGTGCGCGGCATCGCCAGCACCGTTTCCGCGGATAATCATTTCAAGTTCTACTGGTTTCCCGCCACCGCCACCAACGCCCAGATCTCCCGGCTCATGGGGTTCATCGACAACGCCATGGCCCAGTACGACTTCATGGGCTTCCAGCAGGAGGGCTTCACCGACTGGCCCATCAACGTCCTGGTCGAGTATTACGACTGGTTCGGCCACTGGGCCCCCGACCCGCGCAAGCTGGGCGGGCATCTGGGCTTCAGCACCCGGTTCATCGACGATCCTGTGGAGCTGGAACTGACGGCCGGCCACGAACTGCTGCACTTCTGCCAATACTTCTACGATCCGCGCAGCGTATACGCGCGGGGCACGGTGGGCAGCCCCCAGCGCTGGCTGGACGAGGCCACCGCCGTCTACATCGAAGACTACTACGCCCCCAGCGAGGAGTACTGCAGCTCGGCTCGCGGCGGGCGCGAACTGGCCCTGCTGGACGGACTGCTGGCCCCCCGCACCGGGCGCGATCTGGCGGACCACGGGTACGGCCTGTCGTCCCTCATCCGGTACCTGTACGAGGCTGAACCCGACGGTGACGATTTCATCCTGGCCACCTACCAGGACATCAAGGCCGGCACCCACGCCGCCGCCGCCCTGCAGGCCAACACCACCGTGGACATCAGCGACAGCTGGATGGAAATCATCGAGGAGCTGGTGGCGGGTAATATCTACCCCGACGTGACCCTGTCCACCCTCATCGCCCAGCCCCTGATCCACGAGGTGCTGGACATCAACAGCGCCGCCGACACCAGCGGCACCACCAGCTGGAACATGCCCGACCTGAGCGCCCGCATCGGGTACGTCAACCTGAACAGCTACGCCTACACCCAGTACGATCGCCTGGAGTTCTGGGCCGACGCCGCCGAGTACGGGCTGTCCGTGTACGGGGTCCAGCCCCCGGCCACCTTGCAGTTCCTGAGCCACGCCTACGGCAAGGTCACCCTCACCAACCTGCCCTCCCTGAACCAGAACTACGACCAGGTGATGGTCCTGGTGACCAACCAGCATTTCGCGGGCCCCACCTATGACGGCACAACCAGCCTCAACCTGGAAGGCCGCCTGCGCCACACCGACCCGCCGGAGCACGAATTCACCCACGGCAAGATCCGCATCCAGTACGACGCCGACTGGAGCACCAGCAGCTCCACCCTGTACAACCAGGAGATGAACTTCGTCGAGGTGCCGGGCACCTTCTCGGGCACCTCCTTCAGCGCCACCTGGGACAGCACCGGAACCAACGGCGTGCATTACTCGGGACACATCACCGCCACCATGGACCCGTCCGACTACCACGTACTCACCTGGTCGGCCCGCAATCGCGCCAGCATGGACTCGGGGGCCAGCAGCGACTTCCAGGCCAGCGGGGGCGAGTTGCCCGACGTGACCATCACCCAGAGCAGCTACGATTCGCGCATCGAGGGGGCCGAGACCTGCGGCGCCATCGGCAGCCTGTCCGTGACCTATATCAACGACAGCGGCGAGGCTTACCGGACGCTGGATGGTTTCGGGTGCAGCAGCGGGAGTTATGTGAAGGTGATCCTGTATGATCGGCGGTGAGGGAGAAGAGGGCCGCCATGGGTTGAAGGGGACGTCCGACTGCGGCATCCATGCCTTCGTCGGACTTGGCTTGCGGTCCGCTTCGCCATCCCTGGCTCTCCACCAAAGGCCCAAAAAAGGGCGGCCATCCTCACGGATGACCGCCCTGACGAATAACCGGTCTTAACGATACATGCTCTTCAGGCTGTCGAAGCTGGTGCTCTCGGTGGGCACCACGCCGTCAACCGTCACTTCCCAGATACCCTCATGAGCCGTGGAGCTGTAGCCGTCCAGGATCAGGTAGTAGGTACCGGGGTTGGCGCCGGCGTCGAAGATCAGAGTCTCGGGCTGGCTGCCGTATGTCAGGTCGATACCGGCCACGCACGAACCCTCGGGATCGTTGCAGTCGGTGATCAGGTACATGGCGATGTCGTAAGTGGAGATGGCGCTGACCGTCAGCTGCTGGTCTTCCACCAGATCCACGCTGTAAACGATGTCGATGTCGCTGGTGGCATAGCCGGTGCAGCCACTGCTGGTCATGGCGTAATCGTTGGTGGCGCCGCAGTTGTCCACGGTGAAGGAGGAACCGAAGGGCAGGGGCAGCGCGCCGGCGCAGGTGTTGTTCACCGGGGCGGGGCAGAGAGGCTCGGCCTCGGTGCAGGTCAGGAAGTAGGAACCGGTGCCGGTGGCACTGTAATGAATGACCCGGACGTACACGGTGGTGTTGGCGGGCAATTCATACTCGATCAGGGAATAATAGCCCTCGCCGTCATCATCATCGAAAGCCAGCTCGGTGGAGCAGTCGTCGGCGTAGAGATACATCTTCGTGTCGCCGGCATCACCCGGGTGGGTCTCGAAGGTCAAGGAGCCGCCGGCGGGATAGAAGACCTCGAACCAGTCCTCGTCGCCTGCCAGGTCGATGGCGCAGGAGTAGTTGTCGTCCACCGTCAGGTAGTCGGCCACGGTACAATCGTCATTGGGCTCGTTCTCGGTGAGGTCGAGGCGCAAGGACAGGGGAGTGAGAGGCTTCTCGAGAGCGGGCTTCTGGGCCTGGGCCAGACCGGCCAGCAGCACCACCGCCAGCAGGACGATAATAACTTTCTGCATGATACCCTCCACAGGTGTGTCAGGACCGGAGGGTATTCAGCGAGATATTTTTCCCCATATCTTCACCCTCCACCCCTTGTGAAGACCTGACTTTATCAGAACCGTGTTAAATTGACAATACATTACAGACAGTTTTTTGCCCATTTATGACATATATTGTCGAAAACGCCCGCGTTATTGTAAAATTCATTACGGCTTCATCATACCTTCCAGCGCCCGACGGTCATCCACCGCCCCCACCGGATACATTCCCACTCTCTGGTCATAGTAGGGCGTCTGCTCGTAGAACCAGGTGCGAATGGCCCAGGGATTGGCGGCAAATTCCGCGTCGGCCGCCTTGCGTTTCTCCAGCCGCTCCAGGAGGGCCGGATCCGCCGCCACCATCTCCCGAATCATGTTCTCGATGACATAGGATTCCACGTATTCCACCCGCTCGAAGACGGCGTCCAGGTAGCCCCAGCGCACCAGCGCGTCGGGCCCCTCCGGCTCCAGCAGATGGGCCGCCACCCGGGCCAGGGGCTGATTCATGTCCACCACCACCGATCCCGCCGGGAAGGTGCGGACCTCGGTCACGGGCTGGGCCGTGAAGGTCACGGGGTGGTGCCCCTCGTAGGGTCGCTGGCGCCAGTCCGCATCCTTGAAGCGGTAGGTGCGCACCGTCAGTTCGGTGTCGGCGGGCAGGCGCTGCAGCTTCACCCCGTGCCACCGCAGGCGGTCGATGATGACCGGCCACGACCGCGGCACCACGTAGAACTCGGGCAGCCGGACGGTGGCGTCGGGCTCCATGCCGTCCTGGAAATCCAGGGTCATGGTCACCGGCCGGTTCGGGTCATAGCGGAACCAGTCGCCCCCGGTGATCTCGCTGGTCTGCTTCTCGTATTCCACCCCCAGGAAAGTGAAGGGGCGGCTGCCCTCCTGCCGCTTGAAGGTCAGGGGAAAGAGATGGGCCCGGAAGGCGGGCGAAGCCGTGAAAGCATCGGCCGCCGTCACGGACCGGCGCAGGTCGGCGCCCCGATCGGCCAGCCACTGCAAGGTGTGCATCAGCATTAGCCGGGTGGCCTGGACTCGTTGCGGGTAGGGCTTGAGCATGTGGGTCTCGATGAGCAACCCGGGGCGATTGCGAACAGCCGTGTAGCCCTGGCTGAAGCGCGGCCCCATGACCCCGGCCTTCAAGCCGCTGCGCGGGTCGTGCCAGTCCTGGAAGGAGACATAGGGGCAGATGGGGAAACCCTCCGCGGCCATGGCCTCGTGCATGGCGTCCCGGTACTCGGCCGTCAGGGCCGTCAACCCGGCCTCCATGTTGCCGCGCAACTCCAGCCCGTAGGTCAGGACGTACTGGTAATCGGCGCCGTCGGTGGAGTGGATATCCACGAAGAAGTCGGGATCCCAGCTGTCGAACAGCCCAAGCCAGGCCTGCATTTCCGGCGTGTCGGCCTTCAGGAAATCCCGGTTCAGGTTCAGGTTCTGCCCCGTCACCCGCCAGCCCATTTCCTCGGGCCCGTTCTGGTTGACGCGCCCGTACGGGGAAAAGCGTTCGTGGCCGTCCACGTTGAAGATGGGGATGAACACCAGGGTGGTGCGATCCAGCAACCGGCGGGCCAGGTCGGCATCGGCCGCCAGGTCGCGCAGCAGGACCATCCCCGCATCCTTGCCGCACGACTCGCCCGCGTGAATGCAGGCCTCCACCAGCAGGACGGTCCGGTCCCCGCGCTGTTCATGATCCCGGGGATCGAACCGCCCCTCCAGGTCGGCCACCACCAGGGGCAAGGGCCGCCCCTCGGGACTGACGCCGAAGGTGTCGTAATGGATGATGGGCGAGGCGTCGGCCAGCCGGTTGCACCAGGCCACGGTCTCCTCGTAGCGCGGCGTGCGGGCGCCGCCCGATTCCTCGAAGGGAGTGCCGGGCCACTGGCCGGCACCCAGGGCCAGCGTGGAGGCCAGGATCAGGGACAGGGTGCATGCGGGAATGGTGAAGCGTGACGCGCGGAGCATGGACATCTCTCCAGGTTGTCTCGGCTGAGGGGACAGGGCGAGGGACCATTGACCATTATCCACGGTCACGCCCGGCGGGACAATGCCCGAGTCCAGGCAACCAACCCTACCATCCTTGCCGGGGAAATCCAGAGCGCCTCACCCGCGGCCCGGGGGTAGCCCCCTGATCCTCCGCAGGTCATCAGCGTTGACAGACCCCGCCTCGGCGCCCACCCGCCACTGAAAACAGACAATCACAATGGGCGAAAAATATGTTGATCCAATAGAAAATATGGTTACCCTTTGCGGCTGAATGCGTTCTCGGTTGCCGCCGCGACTTCTGACGCGGCAGGGACCCGGGAAATTTCTCGGCGGAAAATTTGGGCAAAACATGTTGACATGTTTGTCCAGATCCCGGGAAAATGCAGTCAGGCACAGGTCGTGCGTTGGCATGACCTCGAATTTGCCCCCTTCGCTCAGGGCCATGCGGCCTGCCGGCGAGGGTGGGGAAAGAGCGGATGCAGACTGTCAATCGCAGCACAGGAAGATCCCGACCCACACCGGTTCTCAACCGGCAGGGTTGAGGTCTGTCTTTGTGCAGGTTCAGGCAGCACCGCTTCGAGGATGACAACGACACCGCCTGAACTCATGGAGAGTAGCCACCACAGGGTGGCCCGGTTTTGTCCGTCACGAACATTGGGGTTCGTGCCGGCCAAGTTCGAAGTTCGACGGGGGCGCCCCTGCCGGACCTCGAAGATTCCTGGAAGCCCGCGTGCACGGGGCTCCCGGGAAAAACCCCCAGTGGATTTCAAGGAGGTCCAAATTGTTTAACAAGAAGATGATCCTTATGCTGGTCGTGCTGAGTGCCCTCGTGGCCGGCATGGCCACCGCCGGTGATGCCAACTGGAAGGTCTACGGTAAGCTGCACACCAGCCTGAACATGGTGAGCGACAGCGAGGACAGCCAGATGCGGCTGACCAGCAACACCTCCCGCTTCGGTCTGAAGGGCAGCTACGAGCTGAACGAGAACTTCACCGCCATCTGGCAGTTCGAGCAGAAGCTGAACATGGCCCAGTTTGGTAACGAGACCCTGGCCAACCGGAACAGCTTCGTTGGCGTCAAGGGCGAGTGGGGTACCTTCGTGGCCGGTATCCACGACACCCCCTTCAAGACCCTGGGTCGCAAGACCACCTTCTTCTACGACACCGTTGGAGACAACCGCGCCGCCATGATGGGCTGGGACCGCCGTCTGCAGGACGTCGTGGCTTACATCAGCCCCGACTTCGACGGCTTCAGCTTCTTCGGCGCTTACCTGATGGACCAGGGTGACCTGGGTGCCGACGAAGCCATGACCGCCTTCAGCGCCATGGCCAGCTACAACAAGGACGGCATCTACATCGGCGCCGCCCTGGAGAACCTGTCCAAGGGCTTCAGCGGCTACGATTACGAAGGCACCACGATGTACGGCGAGAGCCAGATGGGTATGCGCTTCGCCGGCAAGTACACCGCCGAGAAGTTCGCCGTGGCCGCCATCTTCCAGAGCCTGAGCGACGTGGACGGCGTGGCCGACCTGAGCGCGACCACCATGGGTGGCGAGGTTCTGTTCAAGATGAACGAGAAGTTCAACTTCAAGGGCGGCATGTGGATGGCTGATCCCAACACCGACGCCGACGACGACGAGTACAACCTGCTGAGCATCGGCATCGATCACAACTACTGCAAGAGCGTGTCCTACTACGTGCAGTACGCCATGATGATGAACGGTGACGCTTCCGCCGAGGGTATCGGCGGCAACGGCTGGGGCAGCAGCATTGGTGCTTCCGCCGCCGGCGAGAGCCCCTACGGCTTCAGCATCGGTTCCACCGTCAAGTTCTAGTTCTTCGGAACACGAACTCCGCTTCTCTTCGGAGATGCGGGAAAGCCCCGGACTTCGGTCCGGGGCTTTTTTTGTTTATTGGGTTTGCCGACGGCCCGACATCTGGCATCATCCAGGCGCCTTGAAAACCTTTTCTCTTCCGGAGGAACGCAATGAAACGTCTGACCATCGTTCTGGTGATCCTGACCCTGCTGGCCACCCCCGCCCTGGCCACCGGCGGCAAGCAACTGTGGGCCGGCGCCGGCCTGTCCATGCCCATGGGCGACTTCGGTGACGTGGCCAAGACCGGCCCCCAGTTCGGCGCCGGGTTCGGTTTCGAGGTCACTCCCGCCCTGACCCTGGGCGGGGAAGTCTTTTATAACATGTACGGACTGGCCGACGAGATCCAGGCCGAGGCCGACGCCAACGGCGTGGACATGGATGTGCGCATCACCCAGTACACCTTGACGGCCCGGGTCGACCTCATGCCCGCCATGTCCAGCCTGTACGCCAAGTTCAACGCCGGCATGTACAAGGCCAGCATCAGCGGCTCCCAGGACGGCTTCTCCGTTTCCTATGACGACACCGACTTCGGCGTCGGCGTCGGCCTGGGCTACCAGTTCTTCGGCGCCGCCAACACGGGGGGCTTCGTCGAGGCCGTGTATCACCACGTGCCCGGCAGCGACGAGACCATCGACGGCATGACCGTCGACGGCTCGTCCACCGAGTGGATTGACCTGCGCGGCGGCGTGGTCTTCAACTTCCCGGGAATCTGACAATCACCGCCGGACAAGGAAAAGCCCGGACCGCCAGCGGTCCGGGCTTTCTGTCATTCCAGGCCGGTGGACCCGAGGCCATCAACGCTTCTTGATGCGGATGTTGCCGTTGAAGGAGTTGATCTCCACCTCGGCCTGGCCGCCGCCCACCGAGAACTCCAGCTCCTTGCCGGGGGCATAGCGGCTGGTACGCCGGGCCTTCTGGCCGAACTCGTTGTCGATGCCGCCGTTGAAGGTGCTCACCTCGAACTCGGCATTCACGTCGCCGGCCAGCACCAGGGTGATGTTGCCGTTGACCGAATCCAGGGAGAAATCGCCCTTCCTGGACAGGGCCGCGTGAACCTCGATATCCCCCGACACGGTCTCGGCCTCCAGCCCCAGCAGTTCGTCCACTTCCACCTCGATGCCCGAGGAGACGGTGCTGACCTGGACGTGGGCTTTGTGCCCGCGCACGGTGACGCCGCCGCTGATGGACGAGGCCTCGATCTCGGCAGCCTCGCTGTCCACCAGCACATGACCGCTGACGGAAGAGGCATCCACCTCGTTGCCGCCGGACACCTCCACCTCGCCGCTGACGGACTCGGCCTCCACCTCGCCCTTGACCTCGCTCACCTTCACGTCGGCACTGACCGTCTCGATGTACAGCCGGCTGCCGTGAGGCACGTGGATCACCAGCTCGGCCCCATCATCCAGATTACGGGCGTGGCGGGGATACTCCACCTCGATGATGCTCTTGCGCCCACCGGTTTCGAACTTCAGATCCTCCACGTCGTCGCCCAGATAACCTTCCAGGCTGATCTCCTCCTTGTCCCAGCCGATGACCTCCACCGAGCCCAGGATGTTCTCGATATAGACCGCGCCCTCGGCCGAAGCCTTGCCCGAGCGGTCGACCTTCTCGCCGGCCACGGCGCTGCCGGTGGCCAGGATCAGGATGGCCCCCAGGGCCAGGGCCGTCGCCAATCTTCCGTGCCTGTTCATTTTCCTTCCTCCTGTTGTCGTTGTTGCCTGTCTATTGCCAGTTCAGAATTCGTTTTCAGAGATTTCCCCCGCTCCACCCTTCCGAGCGTTCCCGCAGAACCTCGGTGCGCGAGCGATGCACCAGGATGACCAGCTTGCCCAGCCGGCTGTTGTCGGGGTCGGCCTCCAGGGCGGCATTCAGTTCCTGCAGGGTGTTGTCCAGGCGGCGCAGCACCGACATCTGGGCCACTCCCCCGTCGGCAGCGTCCGTGCCCATGGCCACCCCTGGGTCCAGGGCGTCGCTGTTCAGCCCCACGTAGCCGAAGCCCACCATCAGGGCCAGCACGGCCGCCAGCGAACCCACTCGCCAGAGGTTGGCTCCCCAGGAAGTTCCTTGCGCCGCGGACCGGCCATGGCCCCCCGAGGTCCGGGTCCGGGCGTCAGCTTGTTCGACCGCCTCGATCCGGGACTCGATTCCCGGCCACAGATCGCGCCGGGGCGCCTGGCCCTGCTCCCTGAGCTGCCCGGCCAGCTGGGTCAGTTGCCGGTCCAGGACGCCTTTCTGTTCATCACGCTTCATGAGCGTTGCCTTTCTTTTCCGTCAAAATTGTCCGTAACAGCGCGCGCGCCCGGTGCAACTGCGCCTTGGCCGTGCCCTCCGCCACATCCAGCAGGGTCGCGATTTCCCTGTGGCTGAAACCCTCCAGCTCGTAGAGGACGAAAACCGAACGTGCCCCTTCGGGCAGCTTGGCCAGGGCCTTTTCCAGATCCATGGCCGTCAGCAGGGGCAGCACCCCATCGGGCTGGGAGGTGGGATAATCCCCTTCCAGCATCACCTGTTCGTTGAGTTTTTCCCGGCGAGCCGCCGCCCGGAAACCGTCACGCCGCAGATTCACGGCGATGCGCCCCAGCCAGGCCCCCAGGCCACCCCGCCCCGAATACCCGCCCAGAGCCGACCAGGCCTTGACGAAGGTGTCCTGGGTCAGGATCTCGGCCTCGGCCACGTCCGCCGTCAAGCGCAGGCACAGACCGTACACCCGGTTCACGTGGCGCCGGTAGAGGGTCTCGAAGGCCTGGCGGTCGCCCGCCGCCGATTTCTCGGCCAGGTCCAGGTCCTGGGTCATCATTTCCCCATCCCTGGTCGAGCCATCATTTCTGCCCGTTTCTGTGCGGTTTGAAAGCAATGGAGCCTCTATCCAGTGGCGATTCCCAGCGATTGATTCTTAATTAAGACGAGTTTCGGGGCAAAAGGGTTTAAATACCTCATTTTTTTAATTGACATCAATAATCATTACTATTTATTGGGCCACGTCAAGGCTGGCCCTGCCCCGGACAGGTACCGCAGGCCAGGAATTCCCGATTCGCCGCCCGAGAGGAAGAATACCGTGAGCCAGGAAAACAGGCCCCACGGCAAGCTGCGCCGGAACACCCCGCAAAGGCGGGTCATTCTCGAGGAACTGCGCCAGCTGCATTCCCATCCCACGGCCAGCGAACTGCACACCATCGTGCGGCGCAAGCTGCCCCGCATCAGCCTGGGCACCGTGTACCGCAACCTGGAAGTCCTGTGCGAGGACGGCCGGATCAACAAGCTGGAACTGGCCGGCGCCGAGGCCCGCTTCGACGCCATGACCCATCCTCACCTGCACATACGCTGCACGCGCTGCCACAAGGTGGAGGATCTCCCGGAGGACGGCCTGCTGGTCAATCCTCCCGCCGAGCTCGCGGGCTACCTGGTGAAGGGTAGCCGGCAGGAATTTTTTGGGATCTGTCCCGCGTGCCGTCAGTCTTCCGCCAACTGACCGGCCGGGATTTCACGGGCCCCGCGGGGCCCCGATCTGCTCGATAGATGTTCTTTCACCACCGAGGGCCCCAAGCTGGAGGCCCGAACCAACATGTCACGAAGGAGAAAAAGAAAATGGACAACATGGACTTCGATTTCATCCCCATGCCCCTGGTTTCCACCGAGGCCCCCGACTTCGAGGCCACGGCCGTCATGCCGGACAACAGCTTCAAGAACGATTTCAAGCTTTCCGACTTCCGGGGCAAGTACGTGGCCATGTTCTTCTACCCCCTGGACTTCACCTTCGTCTGCCCCAGCGAGATCATCGCCTTCAACAAGATGCTGGAAGAGTTCAAGAGCCGTAACTGCGAGGTCATCGGCGTGAGCACCGACAGCCACTTCAGCCACTGGGCCTGGAAGAACACTCCCGTGGAGAACGGCGGCATCGGCAACGTGCAGTTCCCCCTGGTGGCCGACTTCCAGAAGACCATCAGCCAGGACTACGGCCTGCTGCTGGAGGGCGGCATGGCTCTGCGCGGCACCTTCATCATCGACAAGGACGGCGTGGTGCAGTCCGCCGTGGTGAACAACCTGGGCCTGGGCCGCAGCATCGACGAGACCCTGCGCACCCTGGACGCCCTGCAGCACCTGGAGGAGCACGGTGAAGTGTGCCCCGCCAACTGGAAGAAGGGCGACGACGCCATGACCCCCACCGCCGAGGGCGTGGCCAAGTACCTGAGCGACCACAAGTAATCGCTGACGGTCGGTGCAAACAAATAGCGACCCGGGTTGTCCTCGCTCCCTCGGAGCTGCGGATTACCCGGGTCGCTTTTCTTTGCCCGACCGCGCTCCCATCGCCCGGTGGTCGGCCAGGGACTTGGCCGCGCCCGATGTGGGGCGAGACGAGCGCCCCACTTCAACAGGCACAAAGGGGGGCCTGCAGCGGAAAAAAGTCCATTGACGGGGGGGGCTGCCGATGATATATTTCGGTTGTTGGCGAAATACCGAACTACAAGGAAGCGGCCATGGGACTCTCGGAAATCTTCAACGCCCTCGGCGACCCCACCCGGCGGGAAATCCTGGCCCTGCTGGGCAAGGGCGACCTGTCGGCCGGGGAGATCGCCGAGCACTTCCCCCTGGCCAAGTCCACCATGTCGGGCCACTTCAAGGTGCTGCACGGCGCCGGCCTGGTGGTCAAGGAGAGGCTGGGCACCCGGATCGTCTACAGCCTGAACACATCCGTTTGCGAGGAAGCCCTGGGGGCCACTTTCGCCCTGTTCAAGGTGGGCCAGGAAAGCGGCGCCCAGGAACAGGATCTGAAACTGGAATCACTGGACGGGGAGGGAACGACATGAATATCCATTGGCGCAAGGAAATCCCAACCCTGCTGGTGCTGACGGTGTGGCTGGTGGCCATGCTGGCCGCCTGGCCGGCGGCCCCGGACCGGCTGCCCACCCACATGAACGCCCTGGGCCAGGTGGATGGCCACGGGGGCAAGTTCATGGGGCTGCTTTTCGTGCCCCTGGTGGCGGTGGCCATGTACGCCCTCATGCTGGTGGTCCCCCTGCGCGACGCCAGCTTCCAGACCGGGCCCAACCGCGTGGCCCGCCTGCCCGAGTTCCGCCTCGTCATCACCCTGGTGCTGCTGCTGGCCCAGCTGGTGGTCATGATCGGCGGCTTGTTTCCCGAGGTGGGCCTGGCCGCCTTCCTGCCGGCCCTGGTGGGGTCCTTCTTCATCCTGGCGGGAAACTATCTGGGCAAGACCCGGCCCAACCGCCTCTTCGGGGTGCGCACGCCCTGGACCTTCAGGAGCAAGCTGGCCTGGGTGGGCGCCAATCGCCTGGCCGGCTGGGGCATGGTGCTGGAAGGGTTGTTGCTGGTGGTGCTGGCCATGACCCGGCCCCAGGTGTGGTTCCCGGTGTTCAACGTGGCCTCGGCCCTGCTGGTGATAGGGGTTGTGCTGTACAGCTACGTGCTGTTCAAGCGCGACGCCGACCCCATGCCCCCCTTCCCCCAGGGGTGATCTACTTGAACCAGCCCCGGCGCCGAAAGTACAGCAGCATTCCCCCCGCCAGCAGCACCATCCCCCCCAGCACCGCGGGATAGCCGAAGGACCAGCCCAGCTCGGGCATGTTCCAGCGTGAGGCATCCCGGTCGAAGTTCATGCCGTACAGACCCGCCACGAAGGACAGGGGAATGAAGATGGTGGCGATGATGGTCAGCACCTTCATGACCTCGTTCATCTTCTGGCTCAGCAGGGACAGGTGCAGGTTCATGAGGTTGGCGCTCATTTCCCGGTAGGAATCCACCAGGTCGGCGGCCTGTCGGGCGTGGTCCTGGCAGTCCCGCAGGTAGACCAGGGTCTCGGCGGTGAAGTAGTCGCCGTCCTCGTGCTGCATCACCGCGAAGGCCTCGCGCAGGGGAACCAGGTAACGGCGCAGGGTGACCAGGCCCTGCCCCAGCTCGTGCAGACGGGAGGAAGGGTTCATGTCCGGATTGGCCAGCATTTCCAGTTCCACATCCTCAAGACTGCGGGCGGCGCTTTCCAGCAGGGGGAAGTAGGCATCGATGAGGGTGTCCAGGATGGTGTAGGTCAGGTAGTCGGCCCCGCTCTGTCGGATGCGCCCGCGCTGGGTCTTAAGCCGCTCCTGAACGCCGGCGAAGGCGTCATGGGTGCTTTCCTGCACCGTGATCACCAGGCCTTCTTCCAGGAACAGGCTCAGCTGCTCGGTCTGCAGGGTGTCCTCGGAAACGGGCAGACGGGCGGCCAGGTACTGGTGATCCCCGTAGTCATCGAACTTGGGACGCTGAGGGATGTTGAGGGCGTCCTCCAGGGCCAGGCGATGCAGCCCGGCGGCCTGCCCCAGTCCGGCCAACAGTTCGGCGTCGCCCAGGCCCCTCATCTGGACCCACACCACCGGGTAGCGCTCCCGCAGGGCGGGCAGATCGGCCAGGTCCAGCGCCTCGATGGCCACCAGTTCGTCCGGCCCGTAGACCAGGGCCGAAAGGGAGCTGGGCTGGGCCCCCTCGGGAGCCTTGAGGGTGCCGGGCGCCAGGCCGGGGTTGCCGCGGCGCACCATGCGGGATCGCATCGCTCGGCGCTTCATGCTGTCTCCTTCAACGCGGGTCTTCCTTGGGCTCATTTGTCATTTCCTGATAAATCTGGGTCACGTACCCGACCCAGTGATTCTCGTTGTTCGGAGCGGTGACGCCCAGCCGGGTTCCCTCCAGGGGCAGCCGCCCGTCGGTCAGGCTATCCCCGTAGCGTTGCAGCCGCCCCTCCAGGGGGCCGCATCCCAGAGCTTCGGTCCAGCAGCGGGCCGTGTTCAATCCGAAGGGAATGCTGTACAGGCCGCACCACGTCACACGATATGGGTAGGTGGGGTAGTCCGGGTGGTCGCGGTCCCACACAAGGTCGGTGAAGGTGCGGATCTTGGCGAGGGTCAGGGGTCCGCCCAGTTGCTGCCGGGCGATGCTCATGTCCTGGCGGCGGGCCTGGACGTGTCCCTCCGCGTCGCAACCGAAGGGGGCGTAGCCGTTGCCGCCCCAGCCCTCGCAACCGTAGTGCACCGCGTCCGCCGAGATGAGCAGACCCAGGTCCCGGCCAGGCTGCCAGTCGCGGGCCAGGCAGATGTCGGCCAACACCCGGCCCAGGCGCGCCGACAGATCCTCCAGCCGATCCATCTCCATGCCGGGCACCAGGATGGGCACGAACAGGGGCTGGTCCACCGCGGCCCCCAGCCAGGGCAGCAGGGCCTCGATGCTGTGCTCGCTGCGGTGGCGCTCGTCGTTCAGGACGGCCGCCTCCTCGCCCAGACCCTCCATGATGAGATCGGCCAGCTGGGTGTCCACCGCGAAGGTGCGGCCGGCGATTTGCCAGCGGGTGTCGGCGGTGAAGAGCAGCTGGTCGCGCACGCCCATGCGCCGGCACACGTGGCAGACGCCCAGCACCACCCAGCGCCGGGCCTGCATGGCCGCCAGGCCGTGCACCGCCGTGCGGCCGGCGTACAGGTAGTCGTCGTGGGGCAGGATGACGGCCACCCCCGGGGGCGTTGATGATCCGTCGCCCGGCAGGTCCAGCCCCTCGGCCTTCAGGGCCGCCTGCAACACCGCCTGGAAGTCGGCCTCGCTGACGACGAAACCCACCCGGTCGCGCTGGACGCGCGCAGAAGAAGTCGCGTCCCGGGAAGCGGCGTCCTGGCCCGGCGCGGTCGCGGGCAACAACAACAGAAGAAACAGGAACACCAGGGTCATGGGCATGGCCGATCTCCGGGGCTGGATGGAAGGCGCCGATGTCGCCCTGAGAATGCCTCCTGCCGGCGGGATCCGCCAGCGTAAATCCCGCGCCACCGGGGCCGGGCGGTTGACGGCCGGCCGGCCACTCCCGATTGTCATGCATGTCATGTTGAACCCCACATGACCAGGGCAGGCGACCATGACCCTGACAATTGATCTGCGCGCTGCCGCGCTCTCCGCACTTTCCGCCAACGAGGCCTTCAAGCTCCGTTATTCCCGCACCCTGAAAGCCGCGGCCCTGGCCGCCCTGCTGCTGACCGCCCTGCTGGTGTGGCTGTGGCCCGATGTGGCCCCCCGGCCCTACCAGCTGCGGGCCAGCCAGGAATTCCAGCTCATCGAGCTGCCCGATACGCCCCTCGTCGACGAGCCCCCGGCGCCGGCCCCGCCCCCGCGCATTCCCGCCGAGATCGAGGTGGCCAAACCCGGAGAAGTGCCGGTGGATCCGAACTGGGAAAACATCATCCTCCCCGTGGAACCGCCCCGGCCCTCCATCCCCATGGGCGGCGATGTGGACTTCGTGGCCGCCTCCAGCAAGCCGGTGCTGCAGTTCCAGGCCAAAGCCCAGTACCCGGAGATCGCCCGGCGGGCGGGCATCGAGGGGACGGTCATCGTGAAGGTGCTGGTGGGGGTGGACGGCCGGGTGGACCAGGCCGTCATCGTGCAGGGTGCCAATCCCATCATCGACAAGGAGGCCCTGCTGGCCGCGCGCAAGTGCCGCTTCAGCCCGGCCCGGCAAAGGGAGATGAAGGTGCCCGTCTGGGTGGCGGTGCCCTATCGCTTCAAGTTGCGTTGAACCGGGCCGTCAGCCCCCGATGCGCCACATGGGCACGGTCCCGGGATCGTCGTCCCGGCGATGGGCCAGGCCGTGCCCTCCCGGCTTGTCCTGCACCACGCGGCGCAGGGCTTCCTGCAGGCCCGTGTCGTCCTCTTCCTGCAGCCAGGGTCTCAGGTCGACGCCGGTGTCGTGGAACAGGCAGCCCCGGGCCACGCCCTGGGACGTCACGCGGATGCGGTTGCAATCCTGGCAGAAGTGATCGGACACGGGAGAGATGACCCCCACCCGGCCTTGGCCCTCGTTCACCGTGAAGCTGCGGGCGGGCCCGGCCAGGCCCAGGATCTCGGAAGAGGGAGTGGGCTGCAGGTGGCACAGGCGGCCCAGGCGCTGCAGCAGCTCGCGGCTGGGCAGAGTCAGGCCGGCGCCGTCCGGATGGCTCTTGCCCCGGGTGGGCATGTACTCGATGAAGCGCACGCTCACGGGATAAGAGCAGGCCAGATCCAGGAAGGCGGGCAATTCGTCGTCGTTCACCCCCGCCATGACCACGACGTTCAGCTTGGTGCGCAGACCGGCGGCCAGGGCGGCCTCCAGCCCGGCCAGGCAGCGCCGCAGATCGCCGCCCTGGGTGATGGCGGCGAAGCGCTCGGGGTCCAGGGAATCCAGGCTGATGTTCACGCCGCTGACCCCGGCCCGGCGCAGATCCCCGGCCAGGGGCGCCAGCAGCATGCCGTTGGTGGTCATGACCAGGCGTTCCAGCCCCGGCAGGGCGGCGAAGTCGGCCATGAGGGGCACGATGTCCCGGCGCAGCAGGGGCTCGCCCCCGGTGATGCGGATCTTGCGGATGCCCAGCCCCACGGCGGCGGCGGCCACCCGGCGCATCTGCTCGGCGGTCAGGACATCAGGTTCCTCGGCCAGGGTCAGGGGGCCGGACGGGCGGCAATAGCGGCAGCGCAGATTGCAGCGGTCGGTGACCGACAGGCGCAGGTAGTTGATGAGACGTTGATGTTGGTCCTGCAGCAAGGGCGCTCCTTCGGGGCGACTCGCCGGCCCGGTCCCACCGGGGGCGAGGGATTCACTTCCCTGAAGTATACTCCAGACCGGCCGTGAGGGAAATCCTGACCTCGGCACGGCCCTCCTGTTCATCCCCCGTTCAGGGGATCCTTCCTTGCGGGGTCGGGCCCGGAGGTGCCATCATGCGGGACAAAGGAGAACACCATGTCCCGCTTTCTGACCATCATCTCGTTCTGTTTGCTGATGGGGACCGCCCACCCCGCGGCCACCGCCGAGCTGCGGGTGGCCGTGGCCGCCAACTTCGCTCCCTGCCTGGAGCAACTGGCCCCGCTTTTCGAGCAGTCCACCGGGCACACGGTGGTGCCCATCGTGGGCAGCACCGGCCGCCTGGCGGCGCAGATCAGCGCCGGCGCCCCCTTCCAGGTTTTCCTGGCCGCCAACCAGAGCAGCTGCGCCACCCTGGTGGCGGAAGGGCACGCCCTGGCCGATTCCCGCTTCACCTACGCCCGGGGCCGGCTGGTCCTGTGGCTGAGCCAGGCCCCTGCCGACACCACCGCCGGCCTGGCCGACTTGCTGGCCCTGCCCTGGGTGAAGAAGGTGGCCATGGCCAACCCGCGCCTGGCCCCCTATGGCGAGGCGGCCCGGCAAGCCCTGGCCAAACTGGGATTGCCCGCCGACCTGGCCTCGCCCACCCATCCGGACGGGCGCCTGGTGCTGGGCACCAGCGTGGGGCAGGTGTGGCAATTCGCCGCCAGCGGTCACGTGCAGGGGGCGTTCCTGGCCCTGTCCCAGGTCAAGGGGAACGACCGGGGCTGGCACCTGGTGGTGCCCCCTCATCTGCATCAACCCATCCGCCAGGACGCCGTGGTCCTGACCGGAGCCCAGGACCCTGACCTGGCCCGGGCCTTCCTGGCCTTCCTGCGCACTCCCCAGGCCGCGGCCATCATGGCGCGCTTCGGGTACGGCGTGGAAAGCGATGCCTCGTGATGCCGGCTTCCGGCGACTGGCAAGCCCTGTTGCTGACCCTGCGCCTGGCCCTGACCAGCACCGCCGTCCTGCTGGTGCTGGGCACTCCCCTGGCCTGGTGGCTGGCCACCAGCCGGCGGCCCTGGCGCCCCCTGGTGGACACCCTGGTGGCCCTGCCCCTGGTGCTGCCCCCCACGGTGCTGGGCTTCTACCTGCTGCTGGCCCTGGGCCCCGACGGCCTGGTGGGACGCCTGCTGGGCCCCCTGGGTGGGGGCAGCCTGGTGTTCACCTTCGGCGGCCTGGTCATCGGCAGCGTGATCTACTCCCTGCCCTTCGTGGTGCAGCCCCTGCGCGACGCCTTCGCCGCCATCGACCCCCGGCAACTGGAAGCCGCCGCCACCCTGGGCGCCTCGCCCGGGCAGCGCTTCCGGCGGGTGGCCATGCCCCTGGCCAGGCCGGGCTTCCTGACGGCGGCCACCCTGGGCTTCGCCCACACCCTGGGCGAGTTCGGCGTGGTGCTCATGCTGGGCGGCAATATTCCCGGGCAGACGCGGGTGGCCAGCATCGCCATCTTCGACCACGTGGAGGCCATGGACTACGGCCGGGCCCACGCCCTGGCCGCCACCCTGCTGGTGATATCCTTCGCCCTGTTGCTGGTGGTGCAGATGCTGAACCGGCGGGGAAAAGGGAGGGCGGCATGAGCTGGTCCGTGCGCCTGGAGCTGCGCCGCTCCACCGGCTTCACCCTGGATGTGGAACTGGATCAGCCCCTGGACGGGTTCACCGTCCTGTTCGGTCCCTCGGGCTGCGGCAAGACCACCCTGCTGCGGTCCATCGCGGGCCTGGAGCAACAGGCCCGTGGGCGCGTGGTGCTGGAGGGGCGGGTGCTGCAGGACCAGGAAAATGGCACCTGGCTGCCCCCTCACCGGCGCCGGCTGGGCATGGTCTTCCAGAGCGGGGCCCTGTTCCCCCACCTGAGCGTGGCGGGCAATCTGGATTTCGCGGGGAAGGCCACGGCCGGGGCCCGGGACGAGGTCATCGCCATGCTGGAGCTGGCTCCCCTGCTGGAGCGTTCCGTGGACAACCTGTCCGGGGGAGAGCGCCAGCGGGTGGCCCTGGGCCGGGCCTTGCTGGCCGATCCGAACGGCCTGCTGCTGGACGAGCCCCTGGCCTCCCTGGACCGTCCCGGCCGCCGGGCCATCTATCCCTTCCTGGACCGACTGCACCGGCAATTCGCCCGCCCCACCCTGCACGTGACCCACGAACTGGAAGAGGCCGCCCGGCTGGGTGACCACCTGGTGCTCATGGCCGGCGGCCGCGTCACCGCCCGGGGCCCCCTGCAACAAGTGCTGACGGATGAGACGGCGGGGCTGGCCACCGGCACCGAGGCCTGTGCCGTCCTGCCGGCCCGCGTCCTGGCAGGTCCGGACAGGGACGGATTGCTGCGCCTGGAAGGTCCCGGCTGCGACCTGTGGAGCCCGGCCCGGCCCGAGGTGGAGACGGGCCGGCAGGTGCGCCTGCTGGTGCGCGCCCGGGACGTGAGCCTGGCCCTCAGCCCGGCCCGGGACAGCAGCATCCTCAACGTGGTGCCCGCCGTGGTGGATGCCATCTGGGGGGACGGCCCGGCCCGCGTCATTGTGCGGCTGGCGGCCGGGGAGCAGCGGCTGCTGGCCGCCGTGACGCGGCGCAGCCTGGAGGCCTTGCAACTGGAAGCGGGGAAGGGCGTTTTTGCCCAGGTCAAGAGCGTGGCGTTACTGTAGGTCTGAGACGGCGCTGACCGGGTCGCCCGGCCGGATGGTGCCGCCGCTGAGCACCTTGCCGAAGATTCCCTCGCGGGGCATGACGCAATCGCCGGTGATCTGCTTGATGGCGCAACCGCTGTGGCATTCCTTGCCGATCTGGGTCACCTCCAGCTCGGCTTCCCCCAGCCTGAGGCGCGCCCCCACGGGCAGGCTTTTCAGTTCCAGCCCCGAGACCACGATGTTCTCGGCGAAGGCCCCGTGCTGCAGGTCGGGGATGAGGGCCTTGACCTGGGCGATGGAATCCACGGCCAGCAGGGAGACCTGGCGGTGCCAGTCGCCGGCGTGAGCGTCGCCCACGATGCCGTGGGCGACCTTCAACAGGGCCTGGGAAACGGGGGTCTTGACGACCCCCTTTTCCTTGCTGATGCAGATGGCTTCGATGCGACCGGGCAAGCTGAAATCCTTCGATGTTATTCCTTGATCACCTATTCCTTGATGACTTCGGCCTTCTCCACGATGACGTGGTACTTGTATCCGGCGCCGAAGTCCTTGTCCACGGCCAGCACGCCCTCCACCAGCACCACATCGCCCTTGGCCACGGTGGCCTCGGTGGTCACCGTCAGGTCGCTGCTGCCCTCGGCGCCGCTGCCGTCCTGGATGTGCACCCAGTTGGTGCCCATGATGCGGGGCGAGAACTTGATGACCTGGCCGCGCAGCCGGACCGTCTGGCCGCTCAGTTCGCCGGCCTTGGCGTAGATGTCGGCCACGCTGTAGCCGCCGTCGGGCCTGTCCAGCTTGGCCACCTCGACCTTGGCCACGATGGAGTTGGCGTTGACGCCTTCCCCGCCGGCAGCCTGGGCGCCCATGCCGGGATTTCCGGAAGACATGCCGCCCATGCCCCCGCCGTGGGGGTTGGAGGCGGCGGCCGCCTCGTTGCCCGTGTTCAGGGCCCCCACGAACAGGATACTGGTGAAGGTGCGGTCCAGGCTGTTGGCCCGGAAGTTCTTCATCTCCATGCCGTCGGGGGCGCTGATGGTCTGCCCCTCGGCCAGGCCGGCGGTCTCGGGGCCGGCCACCCACACGCGGGCGTCGCCGGTGTCCAGCAGCACGTAGCTGTAGCCGCCGCTGTTCATGGTCTCGACGATGGTGCCGCTGATGAAGGCGCCGGGCACCGAGGTGGGCACCGGAGCGTGGCCCTCGGCCTGGTGGGCGGCCTGGGGCGCGGGCTGGGCCTCGACGGTCTCGTCGTTGCCCTGGTCGCCGCCGCAGCCGGCGAAGATGAAGGCGCTCACGGCCAGCAGGCCGAACAGGATGGCGGCTGAACGGAAACGGGGTCGGGTGATGAACATGGGCGTTATCTCCTGGTCTTTCGTTGAACAAACGATCTCATGATCGTCAACACGATTCACAACCAAAATAGGCCGATTACTCGGGTTTTCCAAGCAACCGGAACATCTCTTTCTTGTAGGTCTCCACGCCGGGCTGATCAAAGGGGTTCACCCCCAGCAGGCGGCCGCTCACGCCCACCGCCTTCTCCAGCATGTACAGCAGCCCGCCCACCGTCTCCGGGGTCAGGGATTCGATCTCCAGGCTGGTGCAGGGCACGCCGCCGCCGTGGTGGGCGGTCTTGGTGCCTTCGTAGGCCAGCCAGTTGATCTCGTCCAGGCTGCGGCCCGTCAGGTAGTCCAGGCCGTCCAGGTTGGCGCCGCCCTCGCCCTCGCCGGGCACCTTCAGGTCGCCCACGGCCCGGCGCACGCACAGGAAGGTCTCCTGCAGGTTGCGCTTGCCGTCCTGCACGTACTGGCCCAGGCTGTGCAGATCGGTGGTGAACACCGTCGAGGCCGGGAACACGCCCTTGCCGCCCTTGCCCTCGCTCTCGCCGAACAGCTGCTTCCACCACTCCTGGATCTGCTGCAGACCACTGTGGAAGGTGCTCATGACCTCGGTGGTGTAGCCCATGCGGTACAGGCCGCTGCGCACGGCGGCGTACAGGTGGGCCGGGTTGGCGGCCATGTCCTCCTGCCGGCAAACTTCCATCATGTTGCGCGCGCCGGTGACGAGGCGGCCCACATCCACCCCGGCCACGGCCAGGGGCAGCAGGCCCACGGGGGTCAGCACCGAGAAGCGCCCTCCCACGTCGTCGGGAATGACGTGGGTCTCGTAGCCCTCCTGCTGGGCCAGGGTGCGCAGGGCCCCCCGCGAGGCGTCGGTGACGGCGGTGGTGCGGCGGGCGGCCTCTTCGGGGCCGTAGCGCTCGGTCAGCAGGCGGCGCAGGATGCGGAAGGCCACGGCGGGTTCCAGGGTGGTGCCCGACTTGGAGATGGCGCAGATGCGGAAGTCGCGGTCGCCGATGCGGCGCAGCACCCTGTCCAGGGCCACCGAGCACAGGCCCGTTCCGGCGAAGAGGATCTCGGGGCAACCGGGGCCGCTGCCGCCCAGGGCTTCCAGCACGGCGCGCGCTCCCAGGTAGGAGCCGCCTATGCCCACCACCACGTACACCTCGGAGTCGGCCGCGGCGCGGTCCCGGCTCTCGGCGTAGGCGTTCAGCTGATCCTGGTTGATGCGGGCGGGCAGATCCAGCCAGCCCAGAAAATCCGAGCCCGGGCTGCTGCCGGCGTACAGCTCGGCCGAGGCGGCGCTGACCTGCGCTTGCCACTCGTCGCGGGCGGCCGGCGCCAGGAAATGCTCGGTGGCGGAGACATCCAGCTTGATTCCCCCGGCTTCGACGATCATGGTCCTTCTCCAATCGGGCTTGCGTGACGGAAACGACGAGACAATATATAAGCAAGCCCACAATACACCGCTGGTGGCCGGACGCAATGCCCATCAGCGCCGATTCCCGTCCGCGGAGTATCCATGTCCCTGGTCACGCCCGTCATCGCCGCCACCTACGCCGAGATCGCCCTGAAGGGGCGCAACCGCAGCATGTTCATGCGGCGACTCATCAACAACCTGCGCCGGGCCCTGGCCGACGAACCCATCGCCGACATCGAGCACGTGGAAAGCCGGCTGCTCATCCATCTGGATGACCCGGAAGCGGCCCCGCGGGTGACGGCCAAGATGCGCAAGGTGTTCGGGCTGCAGTGGGTTTCGCCGGCCCTGACCGTCAGCCGCCGGGAAACGGACGCCGAGCTGGCCGACGACCAGGCCGCCGGGCGCCAGCCCGCCCTGAGCGCCCTGTGCCGGGCCGCCCTGCAGGTGGCCCGGGCCGAGGTGGGCGACGCCGCCAACTTCAAGGTCGAGACCCGGCGCAGCGACCGCGGCTTCAAGCTGGATTCGCCCACCATCAGCATGCTGGTGGGAGGCGCCATCCACCAGGAAATGGGTTTGCCCGGGCGCATGCAGAACCCGGAATTCACCGTCAACGTGCTGGTGCTGAAGGACCAGATCCTGGCCTTCGCCGCCAAGTTGACGGCCTTCGGCGGCCTGCCCGCCGGCAGCAGCGGGCGCGCCATGGTCCTGCTCTCGGGGGGTATCGATTCGCCGGTGGCGGCCTGGCTCATGATGCGTCGCGGCCTGCGCCCCGAGTTCATCCACTTCTACAGCGGGCGCAACATCGACGAGGCAGACGTGGGCAAGATCGACGCCCTGGCCCGGGTGCTGGCGGGGTTCTATCCCGTGCCCCTGGCCCTGTATCACGTGCCGGTGGTGCCCTTCGAGATGCGCAGCATCGGCGTGGTGCCCGACAGCTACGACATGGTCATGTTCCGCCGCTTCATGTTCAAGACCGCCCACGCCATGGCGCGGCGCAACAGCTGCAAGGCCCTGATCAGCGGGGACAGCCTGGGCCAGGTGGCCAGCCAGACCATCGACAACCTGGGGGCCATCGCCCCGGACATCAGCCTGCCCGTGCTGCGGCCCCTCATCGGCATGGACAAGATGGAGATCACGGCCTGGAGCAAGACCATCGGCGCCTTCCAGCTGAGCATCCAACCCTACCGCGATTGCTGCTCCATCCGCTCGCCGCGGCCGGTGCTGAACGCCCGGCCCCAGGACCTGCAGCGCTATTCCGAGGCCATGGACCTGGACGGGGCCGTGGCCGAGGCCATGAAATGCGCCACCAAGGTGGTCATCGGGGCCGAAACGGCCTGACCTCGGCCCTGGCCCGGCCCCGGCTGCCGCCCCCCCCGCGCCCCCTCCTCTCGAGGGGGCATTTTTTCTTTTCTCCCCACAAGAAAACCCTTAACCCGACTCCATTCTTTCCGATCAATGGTGTGTGATCGGGTAAGCCTCGCTTCCCGACAGGTCACCGTTACGGCGTGGGATGCCCCTTGACGGAGCCGGGCGGTGAATGGCACCGGACAAGCTATAAGGAGATCGCAATGAAGATTCTGGTCGTAGACGATTCGAGAGCCATGCGGCGCATCGTCTCTCGGACTATCCGCCAGGCGGGATTCACCGGCCACGACATCGTGGAAGCCGAGAACGGGCAGGAAGCCCTGGAGAAGGCCAAGGCCGAGAAGCCGGACCTCATCCTCTCGGACTGGCACATGCCCATCATGACGGGCATCGAGTTCCTGACGGCCCTGAACGCCGAGGGGCTGGAGATTCCCTTCGGGTTCGTCACCAGTGAGAGCACCAAGGAAATGGTCGACCAGGCCACCGAGGGTGGCGCCATGTTCCTGCTGGCCAAGCCTTTCACGGCCGACGATATGGCCCAGGTCCTGGGAGCGTTCGTGTCGTGACAATTGCCGGACGCACCCGGGGTGTCGAGGACCCCACCGACCTGATGACCAAGATGGAAGCTCTGAAGGAGGCCGTCGACGCCGCCCTGCAGACCTTCGAAGTGCAATTCGGGCTGAAGCTGGAAAGGGTAGGTATGCCCGGTGTCCCCGATCCGGAGGGCATCCTGTACGGCAGCACCATCGCCCTGACCAACGATGACGTCAACTATCAGTACGCCTGTGTCTTCACCGAGGACACGGCCTTGAGCTTGACCCGCAACCTGTTCGCCATGGAGGACGACGAGGTCCCCACCATGGAGGACATGAGCGATGCCCTGAACGAGATTCCCAACGTGGCCGCCGGCGTGTGGAAGGCCATGCGGGAGAAAACCGCCGGCGAGCAATACCAGCTGGGACTGCCCATCTTCCTCAAGGGCAACAGCTGGATCACTTACTTTCCCAGGAAGGTTAATGCCATCGCGCAGAAGCTGCGGGGGCCCGGGGGCGAGTCCCTGCAGGTCTTGATGATTTGGCGCTATGGCGAAAATGCTGGAGGCAATCAGCTGATGACCACCAATACCATCGATACCGAAAGCGTCAAGGGAAACAGCGTCCCTGCGCAGGTGCTGCAGGAGGCCGTCAAGGCCGTGGTCGACACCTGTTCCATTCAGATGGACCTGGAGCTCGAGGTGGACGCGAACCCGTCCGACCCCCGGGAAGCCAAGGTCGAGTACGGCAGCAGCATCGCGCTGACCGCCGAGAACGGCGGCTGGAACCTGGCGGTCATGGCCAACAAGGTGGGCTGCGAGGATCTGACCCGCGCCCTGTTCGCCATGGAAGCCGAGGAACAACCCGAGATGGAAGACATGGCCGATGCCATCGGCGAGATCGCCAACGTGGCCGCCGGCGTGCTGAAGGCCAGCCGGGCCAAGGCCGGCCAGGCCGTGCAGCTGGGTCTGCCCCTGTTCCTGGAAGGCAGCAGCTGCATCGAGTTCTTCGCCAGCGGCATCCAGGGAATGGCCCAGACCGTCCGCGGCCCGAACGGGTTGGAGGCCCATGTCATCATTATCTGGCAGGAAGGATAAGCAGCCGTGACTCTCACGTTACCTGAAACCAAAGAAATCATGGATCTGGTCGGTCTGCTGATCGACGAGAAGCCCGTGTTTCGACCGGGGAAGGGCTGGGATCTGACCGAGCCCGAACCAGGTGCGTACATCACTTTCCTGCAGGGTCGGGATAACGCCGTCGAAGGCGCCATCATCACCGACCTGGCTGCCACGCTGTACATCGGTGGCAAGCTGATCCTGCTGCCCGAGGCGACCCTGAGAGATCAGTACAACCGGGGCGAGGCCGACGAGCCCGTGGTCGAAGCCCTGAATGAAGTGATCAACAACCTGCGCACGCTGTACAACAACATCGACCTGAACCCCCATGTGGCCCCCACGCAAACCTTCCCGTACCAGGTGCCGGCACCGGATGATTTCGTGGCGTGGATCCTCAATCCGTCAAAGCGGGTCGATTACGTCGGGCAAACGGCCTTCGGGCCCGGCACGTTGACGCTCATCGCGCCCTGACCGCATCCTCCAGCGCGGTAAGGCGAACCCCCCGGTCATCACGGCCGGGGGGTTCTTTTTTGCGGGGCTGGAACGGATCAGACCGAGGGGTCGTCGGTCTTGCTGAAGTACCATGTGGTCACGTCGTAATCCGAACCAACCCGCTTCTCGGCGTCCTGGGCGGTACCCGGGGGCGGCACGATGCAGGCGTCGCCGGGCTGCCAGGCCTCGGGGGTTGCCAGGCCGTGCTGGCTGTTCAGCTGCAGGCCCTGCACCAGGCGCTTGACCTCGGCGATGCTGCGGCCGGTGGTCATGGGGTAGTAGATCATGGCGCGCAGCTTCTGCTCGGGATCGATGACGAACACCGCCCGCACCGCGCTGGTGCTGCCGGCGCCGGGGTGGATCATGCCGTACTTGCGGGCCACGTCCATGCTCAGGTCGGCGATGATGGGGAAGGTCACCTCGACCCCGAACTTCTCCTTGATGTCCCGCTCCCAGGCGATGTGGCTGTAGACCGAGTCGATGGACAGGCCGATGAGCTCGGTGTTCATGGCGCGGAAGTCCTCGGCCGCCTTGGCGAAGGCGATGAACTCGGTGGTGCACACGGGGGTGAAGTCCGCCGGATGGCTGAACAGGATCAGCCACTTGCCCTTGTAGTCGGACAGGCTCTTCTGGCCGTGGGTGGTGGGAGCCGTGAACTGGGGGGCGGGCTCCTCCAGCAGCAGGGGCTGGGCGAACTGGGTCTCGGGGGCGTTGAGGTTCTCGCTCATTGTGTATTCTCCTCGGAAAAGGGTTTGGTTAATCGACTTGCCCGGTTCATGCAAGACTGTTGCCACTTTTTGCAATTATTTAATTTGTTTCAATAAAACAAGTTACAGAAACGCGTCGCGAACTCAGTCTTGTTACAACCGAATAACCGTTGCCGCGATCACCGATTTATCGTTATATACCGATTATTCGTTGAGCCCTGACCCGGAGAGGCCCCATGCAGAACCTGTACGACGCCACCCGCGACCTGCGCGACCTGGCCGAGCTGGCCATCCAGCCCGAATCCCGCCAGCAGATGCTGACCAAGGCCCTGGCCTCTTTGAACCGCCTGGTGCCCCACGATCTGGCCGCGGTGCTGGAGCTGGACCAGGGCGTGTTGCGGGTGCTGGCCGCCCACGGCAGCCTGTCCAACCCCCAGGTCAGGAACCACCGGCTGCTGCTGTCCGAGTTTCCCAGCATCCAGCGCGCCCTGGAAACCCGCCGCCCCGTGGTGCTGGAAGAGCACGACCATTCCGACGGCGAGGGCGACCCTTACGATGGGGTGGTGGACCTGCCCCACGGGCACTCGTGCATGGTGGTGCCCCTGTACTCGGCCGATCGCACCCTGGGCCTCATGACCTTCGACCGCACCGTGTGCGGCACCTACGACGAGACCACCGTGGCCCTGGCCGACGTGTACGGACAGATCATCAGCCTGGCCTTCCTGTACGCCGAGCAGGCCGACCTGCTGGACCGCTACCGCCAGCGGCTGGACGAGCGCAACCGGGTGCTCAGCCAGAGCGCCGGCGGTCCCTGCACCGCGGTGGACAAGCTGGCCCGCAGCCGCAGCGGCGTCATGGTCAATCTGGGGCATCAGGCCCAGCAGGTGGCCCGCACCACCGCGCCCGTGCTCATCCAGGGCGAGACGGGCACGGGCAAGGAGGTCATGGCCCAGGCCATCCATTGCTGGAGCGACCGCGCCGACCAACCCCTGCTCACCTTGAACTGCGCGGCCATTCCCGAGACCCTCATCGAGAGCGAGCTGTTCGGCCACGTGAAGGGCGCCTTCTCGGGGGCGGACAAGGCCCGCCCCGGGCGCTTCCTGGCGGCCAACGGCGGCACCCTGCTGCTGGACGAGATCGGCGACATGCCCCTGCAGGCCCAGGCCAAGCTGCTGCGGGTGCTGCAGGAGGGCACCTTCCAGCCCGTGGGCTCGGACCGGACGGTGAAGGTGGATGTGCGCATCCTGGCCTCGACCCACCGCGACCTGGAGCAGGCCGTGGCCGAGGGACAGTTCCGGGAAGACCTCATGTACCGGCTGAACGTTTTCCCCCTGTACATCCCGTCCCTGCGCGATCGGGCCGAGGACATCGTGCCCCTGGCCGAGTCCATCCTGGAGCAGATGCACCGGCGCACCGGCCGGGGCCCGTGGGAACTGACCACCGCGGCCCGGCGCGAACTGGAGACGCAGGAATGGCCCGGCAATATCCGTCAGCTGGTCAACGCCCTGGAGCGGGCCACCATCCTGAAGCCGCGGGGCAAGCTGGACCTGCCCCACGTGGCCGTGCCCGGGGCGCGGCGGCGCCTGCCGGCCGCGGCGGTGGAGGAAAAGGACTGCGGAGACGAGGGGGAAGTGCTGACCCTGGCCCAGCTGGAGAGCCGGCACATCGCACGGGTGCTGCGGCGCACCGGGGGCAAGATCTACGGGCAGGGTGGCGCGGCGGAGCTGCTGGGGCTGAAACCCACCACCCTGCAAAGCCGCATGAAGAAGCTGGGGGTCAGCCGGGACCAAGGCTGATCGGGCTATTCATCCGGCATGACGTAAAGCACCACCTCCAGGGGCTCCACGTCGCCCAGATCTTCCTCGTCCTGGGCTGCTTCCTGGCCGCCGTTGAAGCCGGCCTGCATGGCGTCCTGGGCCGAGTCGAAGTTGCGGATCAGCAGCCAGTGACGGCCATCCAGGAACTGCAGCCGGTCCTGCTCGGGGTTGAAATCCGGCACCCGCAGGCTCAGCTGCTGCAGGGAGGCGCCGTCCGGGCTGATCACATCCACCACCTGGGCCACCCCTTCGGGCAGAAGCGCACGCTTGCTGAAACAGGAGAACACGTAAAGGCTGCCGTCGGGCCCCACGCCCAGGAACTGGATGGCCGCCTCGGTGTCCAGGATGTGCCGCTCCACGGTGATCTCGCGTCCGCGGAATCGGCGCAGCCGGGCCGGGCCCACCTCTTCCTTTTCCTCCTGGCTGCGCACGTGGGTTTTGAAGTCCCGGCGGTAAACGGTCTTCAGTTCACCCGTCATGTCGTAGGCGTTGATGATGTACTCGTCCCGCTCGGGGTGTGTATACAGTATGCCGTCTCCCAGGGCCCAGATGTTCAGCTCCGAGAACCTTTCCTTCTCGTCGAACACGGGGTTCTGGAAGTTCCGCACCTGCTCCGCCTCCATGAAGCGCACCTTCTCCCGGCCCTGCTGGTCGATGAGAGCCAGGGCCGACACGCTGGTGCTGCGCCCGGACTGGCGATCCATGCTGCCGCGGCCGCTGCTGACCACCAGATGGCCGGCGCGCATGGCGCCCTCGGTCATGAAGTGGAAGCCGCCCTCGTCGGCCGCCTCACCCACGACGATGGCGCCGCCGGGAGTGTCGTCCGCATTCAGGATGATGACCCGCCCCGGGAAGCCCTGGACGATGCCCAGGCGCCCCTCGTCCATGAGGAAGAAGCCGTTGGGCCGCCGGAACTCTCCGGGCCCCTCGCCCTCGCGCCCCAGGGTGCCCACCAGTTCGCCGTCGGGGCCGATGACCGCCACCTGGCACAGCTGGCGGTCCAGCAGGTAGGTGTTGCCCTGGTCATCCCTCAGGCCGTCGCCCACCACCCCCAGCAGCAGCTCTTCCTCGTCCTCGCCCCCGCGCCGCCACACCTCTTGCAGGTCGACGCTGGCCTTGGCCGTGGGCCGGGCGGGAAGCTGGATATGGGTGGGCTGGGCCCCGGACGCCAGGGGAATCAAGAGGAGAACCAAGACGAGAACCAGGAGGGCGGACAAGAGCACAGGACGACGGGTCACGATGGGACGCTCCTGATGAGGTGGGGGTGAAGACCGGGCGTGAACGGCTGTCTTGAAACTGAACACACCCACCCGGGTTCCGGCAAGAAAAAGGTTGGCCCCCATCAATCCGGCAGGACTTAGAGCACCACCTCCAGGGGCTCCGGTTCGCCCTGGTCTTCGCCGGCCGCAGCCGCGCCGGCATCGTCCCCCGCCCCCATGGCATCCCGGGCGGAATCGAAGTTGCGGATCAACAGCCAGTGCCGGCCGTCCAGGAACAGGAGGGTGTCCTGCTCCTGGTCGAATTCGGCCAGCTCCAGGCGAAGCTCAGTGAGGGTCTTGCCGTCGGGACTGATGACGTCCACCAGACGGGCCACCCCCTCCGGCAGGACGCTGCGGCGGCCGAAGCAACTGGTCACGTACAGGGAGCCGTCGGGAGCGGCATCCAGACCGACGATGGCCGGATCGGTGTCCAGCATGTGGCGCTCCATGGTGATCTCCCGCCCCCGCCGGCGCCGGCTGCTGCTGGTTCCCATCTCTTTCAATTCCTCGTCGGTGCGGACCCGCGGGGTGAAATCCCGGCGAAAGACGGCCCGCAGCCGGCCGGTCATGTCGTAGGCGTTCAGCACGTACTCGTCCCTGGAAGGATGGGTGTACAGGACCAGATCATCCCGCACCCCGTCGCCCAGCATCCCCTTGGCCAGCGCCCAGGAGTTCAGCTCGGAAAAGCTCTCGGCCTCGTCGAAGCTCGGGTGCTGGTAATTCTGCACCTGGGTCTTCTCGGCGAAGCGCACCACTTCCCGACCGTCCCTGTCCAACAGGGCCAGCGTGGACACGTTGGTGCTCCTGGCATCCTCGCGGTCGAAGACGGCTCGTCCGCTGTGGGCCACCAGGTGGCCACCCCGCATGGCCGCCCCCCTCATGAAGAAGAAGCCGCCCTCGCCCGCGGCGTCACCCACCACGATGGAGCCGCCGGGGGTGCCGTCGGGGTTCAGGATGACGACCTGACCCGGAAAGCCCTGGGTGACGCCCACCCGGCCCTGGTCCATGAGGAACAGGTCGCTGGGTTGCTCGAACTCTCCTGGCCCTGCGCCCTCGCGGCCCAGGATGCCCACCAGTTCGCCATCGGGGCCGATGACCACCACCTGGCACAGCTGGCGGTCCAGCAGGTAGGTGTTGCCCTGGCCGTCCATGACACCCCGGGCAACGACCCCCAGCATCAATTCTTCGTCGCCCTCGCCCCCGCGCCGCCACACTTCCCGCAGCTTGGCGGTCACCCTGGCGGTGGGCTGAGCGGGCAACTGGTGCTGGATGGGCTTGGCTGTCGCGGCCCAGGCAGTAGAGGTCAAGACAGAGGCGGTCAGGACAGCGGCCACAAGAGAAACAAGAACAAGGGGAAACAGCCTGAAGACCGGCGAAAGCACAGGACGGGAAATCATCGGGCACGCTCCTGATATGGGAATTCATAAAAGTCGAGAATCAAACCACCCTCTTGATATTGATCACCCCGCCACGAGTTTCGGCAAAAAAAGGGGACCGTCGGCGGCGGCCCCCCCAAACAAGCTTCAAACAGGCAGGCAGCTGATCAGAACTTGAAGGCTCCGGTCAGACCGAAGGTGATGGTGTCCTTGTCGCCGCCCACGGCGTCCACCGCGTCGCCCGCATCACCCAGCAGGGTGTGGTAGGCCACGCTGGGCGTCACCGTCACCAGGGGCACGGGATGGTAGGGCAGACCGGCCGCCAGGCTGAAATTGCTCATGCTGGCCCCGGTGAAGTCCTCCAGGCCCGCAGGCCCGTCCAGGTCGCCCGCGATGCCGCCGAAGTACCCGTTCATGTAACCCTTGGAGGCCAGGCCCAGGGAAGCGTCGAAGACCAGATCGGCCATGGGGCTCAGGGGCACGCCGTGACTGGCGCCCAGTTCCCAGTAGGCCCCCTTGATGGCATCGATGTCCTGGTACACGGCCACCCGGGGCGACAGGATGACCGAAGCCTCGGCCGACAGGTAGAGCTCCGTGGTGGCCTCGGCGTCCAGGTTGGGGAAGTCGTAATAGACCAGGCCGGCCTCGAAGGAGACCAGGGGCAACGACATGCCGTAGGTCAGGGAGTAGTCGATCTCGTTGAATTCCTTGTCGGTCTGGTTGGCATCGGTCAGATCCATGTTGCCCCACAGCCCGAAACCGAAGCCCGCGATGCTGCCCGAGATTCCCGGTTGCAGGACGGCTTCGTCGGTGGCGATGATGCCGCGCCACACGTACTTGCTGTGCAGGGCCAGCTCGGCTTCGAGATCCACCGGCCCCATGGCCAGGGCGGACAGGGGGGCCACGCTCAGCAAGGTGAGCAAGGCCAGGAAAAGGGACATCCGTGTTTTCATGGTGATCCTCCTGGGGAACAACCTGGGGTACTGGGTTCGATCCGGCAAAGCCCTAGGAATCGGCCGGCCTGCCCGAGAATTGATGTGAATTAATTCCCTTTGATTCTTGAACCGTCCCACAACGCCTGGGTAAAATAGAGAGGCTCTGGCCTTTCATGGTCAGGCGCCGACGCATTTGCTGCATATTATTCGGGGGATCACTTTCATGGTACGCCTATTTTTCCGGGCCACGGCCCCGGTCCTGCTGCTGGCGGCCCTGGCTTTTCATCAGCCGGGACTGGCGCGGGTCCTGGCGGTGAACCCCGACGGATCCACCCCCAACACCACCATCGGCGGCGCCATTCTGGCCGCCTCGGCCGGCGACACCGTCACCGTGGCCGCGGGCAATTATCACGAGACCATCTGGATCCAGAAAAGCCTGACCCTGCTCTCGGCCAGCGGCGAACGGGACGTGACCCTGGACGGCGAGGGCCGCTTCCGCATCATGTTGATCGAGTACGACGTGGAAGTGAACCTGGCCGGGCTGGACTTCGTGGACGGAGTGGACCAGGACGCCGCCGCCCTGCTGATCTGGAAGGGCGCCCGGGCCCGGGTCGACCATTGCGCCTTTCGTCAGTGCCACGCCACCCTGTCCAACGCCGTGCATGTGCGCCACCCCGACACCCGGGCCACCTTCAGCGACTGCCTGTTCCAGGACAACACAGCGGGCCTGCACAGCGCCGCCCTCAGCAGCAGCCACGAGGCCCGGCTCACCGTCACCGGCTGCGTCTTCGCAGGGAACTCGTCCCAGGGCTCGTCCGGGGCCGTCAACTGCACCAGCGGCCTGGCCGTCTTCGAAAACAACCTGTTCAAGGAGAACCAGGGCCTGCTGAGCGGCGCCCTGGCCTTCGACGGCACGGCCCACGGCCGCGTGGCCGGCAACACCTTTCACGCCAACCGGGCCCCCGGCTACGCCGCCGTCCGGCTGAATGACCAGGTGGAATTCACGGGGAACATCGTTTCGGGCAGCAAGGACAGCTTCGGCCTCGAGTCCCAGACCCCGGCCAACCGGCGGGAGAACATCTTCTTCGGCAATGATTCGGGAGATCTGCTGGGGTCCGGCCCGGCGGCCGACGAGGTCCTGGCCGACCCGCTGTTCTGTGATCCGCCGCGAGGCACCTTCACTCTGTGCGGCGACTCGCCCGCCCTGGCCCGCAACAACGGGACTCGCCAGATTGGCGCCTTTCCCGAGGGTTGCCCCCCCTGCTCCCACCGGGGCGGGGGGCCGGCCGGGCCCGGGGTGCCCAGCAGCCCGGGTCATTGATCACTGGTCATTGGTCCTTTGCTCTCGCTGAACCGCTGATCAATCCCTGGTCTTGATGAACACCGCGTGCCCGTTCAGGTTCTGCACGCACACCAGGTCGTCGCGCTGCTCCTGCTCGTGCACCAGCTGGGTGATGCCGGTGGTGCTGGCGAACCCGAAATCGTCGAACACCACCAGGCCGCCCACCGGCAGCCGCGGCCACACCCAGTTCAGCACATCCTTGCCCGACTGGTACACGTCCACGTCGATGTGGCAGAGGCGGAAGGTGCGGTCGGCCACCTGCTCGGCCGTGTCCTCGGGAAAGATGCCCTGCAGGATGGTGACGTTGGACACGTCCAGGCGCCCCAGCAGATCCCGCACCACGGGAAGGGATGTGTCGGCGTGCTCGCCGCCCGAGTAGGCCACATCCTCGTCACCCGTCTTCACCACCCCCGCGAAGGTGTCGCACAGGAACACCGAGCAGTCCAGGCCCAGCAGTTGCGCCCGGTGGCCCAGCAGCGCCCCGGTGCCCCCGCGCCAGGTGCCCACTTCCAGCACGTCGCCCGGCAGGCCGGCGGTCTGGCCCAGCAGGTGCCACAGCTCGTAGCAGCGGTACAGGTCCACCAGGGTGTAGTCCTTGATGACGCGGTGGCAATCCATGAAGGCGCTGTCCAGCAACCAGGGGCTGTAGGTGGCCCAGGGCATGACGGCCGAATCGCGCCGGGAATCCAGGCCGCGCTCGATGAGGGCCTTGCGCAAACCGAAGACGGTGGCTTCCAGGAATTTCTTGCCGTTGCGCGCGATCTGCTTCTTCACGGAAATGCTCCGATTCCGGGGTTCAGGGCCTGTGGGCAGGCGTTTGCGGGAAACGGGCTCGCCGGATCCGGGTGATCAGCCGCCTGCCGGGGGCCAAAACATACAAGCCTCCCCCGGCGCCGCACAACCTTTGGGTAAAGATTTATCCCCGGGGGGCGAAACAGTAGTGTGAGCACTGACAGCCGACCAACACCCGAAAGGACTTTCGCGTGAGCTACGAATTCACCTTGCCCGGCGATGATCTGCCCGTGGTTGACGAAACCCGACTGATGAATGAATTCGGTGGCGACCCGACCATTCTGGCTGAACTGAGCAACCTTTTCATGGAGCACGTTCCGCCCCTGTTCGAAGCCATCGTCCAGGCCGTGGAAAGCGGGGCCACCACCGACCTGGCCGCCCACGCCCACAGCCTGAAGGGCGCCTGCGCCACCTACGGAGCCCCGCGCCTGGCCCACGTCTGCAAGGAGGCCGAGCTGGCCGCGCGCCAGGACGACCTGCAAACGGTGAGCGAGAACCTGGACGTCATCAAGGAAGAGCTGGACAAGGTCTGCCAGAAGATCGGCGGCCTGACGACCACCTGATCAGGCCGACTGGACCTCTGATAATGAAATGAAGCCCGGAGCAGGCCATCCCTGTTCCGGGCTAATTTTCGTGCCTGGAAGCGCGCCCGTCACACGGTCTCGTCTTCCTCTCCCACCCCCGCGAAGGGGGGAGCGTCCAGCCGGCGCAGGATCTTGCGGCACAGGATGTGGTAGATGTGCGTCTCCCAGTTGACTATGCCCGCGCGCATGTGCAGCTGCCGCAGATAGGTCATGAACTTGAGCTTCTCGTGGGGCGTGTAGCCCACCGCGTCCATGACCGCCGCCAGGTGGCCGTACATGTTGTTCAGCTCGACCTGGCTGGGCAGGCGGGTGGCGCGGTGCGGATGACGCACCCGCATCTCGGGGCGCCGCACCGCCGGCTGTTCCGGGGCCGGGGCCGGGGCCGGCTTATCATCGCGGGCCAGGCTCCAGGCCTGCCGGATCTCGTAGGCGTAAAGCATGACGGCCTGGGACAGGTTCAGCGAGCCGTGCTCGGGAGCGGTGTCCACGCTGGACAGGTAACGGCAGATATCCACCTCGTCATTGGTCAGCCCCGAACGTTCGGTGCCGAACAGCACCGCCACCTTGCCCGCCCGGCTGTGGTCCACGATGTGCTGGGCGAACCGGTCCGGCGGCAGGTGGGATTGCTTGCGCAGCTGGCGGCGGCGGGCGGTGGTGCCGGTGACCACCAGGGCGTCACCCACGGCGTCCATGAGGGAGTCCACCACCTCGGCGCTGTCCAGGATATCCTCGGCGCCGTGGGCCAGGGCCCGGGCGGTGCGACCCTTGGGGTTCAGGGGCGAGATGAGCCGCAACCGGCTCAGGCCCATGGTCTTCATGGCCCGGCAGGTGGCGCCGATGTTCATGGGCTCGGTGGTGTGGCTGAGCACCACGATCACGTTGTCCAGGTCGGGGGCCAGGCCGGCCCCGTCCAGGGACGCCGCCAGGCTCTCCCCCATGACCTCGGCCGCGCCGCCTTCCTCCGGCTTCCTCTCTTCGCTCATCCGGTTCAGTCCTGTCGGGAAAGCAGCATGATGGTCTCGATGTGCGAGGTCTGGGGGAACATGTCCAGCACCTCCAGCTTGCGCGCCTGGTAGCCGGCTTCCACCAGGGCGGCCGCGTCGCGGGCCAGGGTGGCCGGGTCGCAGCTCATCATCAGCACGTGGCGGGGCCTGCGCTCCAGGATGGCGGCCACCCCGGGCTTGCCCAGTCCGGTGCGCGGCGGATCGGCCAGGCACAGGCCCTGGCGCCACTGTTCGGCCGTGGCCGGATCCTTCTCGGCCAGCACGGCGGCCAGGTCGCCGGTCAGCACCGTCACCTTGTCGCGGGCCGCCTGGTCGCGGGTCACGTTGTTGGCGGCGTCGCGGCAGGCGCTCTCGTCGCTGTCCACGGCCACCACCTGCTCGAACAGATCGGCCAGGGTCAGGCTGAAAAGTCCCACGCCGCAGAACATGTCGGCCAGCAGCCCGCCCAGCTCGCCGGCCTGCTGCAGCTCGCCCAGCCAGGCGCGCACCGTGGCCACGGCGTGCTCGGTCACGGCCTGGTTGGCCTGGAAGAAGCTCTGGGCGCTGACCCGGAACTTGTGCCCCGCCACCTGGTGCACCAGATAGTCGTGCCCCCAGATGGGCCGGTTGTTGAACAGCAGGCCGCGGCAGCCGGGAGCGGGCTCTTCACCCTCGGCCAGGGCGCCCACCATCTTGCGCATGACCTTCAGGCGGTTGGGCGAACCGAAGCAGGACAGCAACCAGCTGCCCTGGTCCTCCATGCGCACGACGATCTGCTCCATGGGGGGCAACATGCGCAACCAGGGCAGGATCTGACTGTTGAAGGGTTCGGCCATGATGGGGCAACTGTCCAGCAGCACCACCTGGTGGGTTCCCTTGCGCATCAGACCGTAGGGGCCCATGGGGCTGGCGAACAGCCGGATGCGGTTGCGATAGCCCAGGTTCCCGCCCGCGGGCAGGGGGCCCGTCAGCAGGTCCTTCACGTCCATGCGGCCCAGGCGGGTGAAGCAATCCTCGACGACGGCGGCCTTGGTGCGGCCCTGGGTCTGATCGTCGATGTGTTGCAGGTTGCACCCGCCGCAGTCGCCGTAATAGGGGCAAGGGGCCTGGCGCCGGCCCGGGCCGGGCTCCAGAATCTCCTCCACCTCGGCCTGGGAGAAATTCTTGCTGCGCTTGGTGATGCGGGCACGCACGCGGTCGCCCACCGCCGTCATGGGCACGAAAATGGCTTGGCCTTCGTGTCGGGCCAGACCATCCCCGCCGTTGAGCAGTTTCTCGATGGACAGTTCCAGGGTTTCCTGGCCCGCCTGCTGATCGCTGCCGCCGTCGGGTGTTTTGTTGTTGTTCATTTCATTCATAGTGGGTAAAAACTAGCATGAAGGAGCCCCTGGAGCCAGGAACAAGGATGATGCGCTGTATTCGGACATGGAAGCGGCCCCTGCTGGTGGGCCTGGCGGCGGCCACCCTGCTGGCCGGGGCTGGCTGCACCCCCAAGAAGGTGGTCTTCGACGAGGTCCCCTCGGGCCAGGCCCCCGCCTTGCGCAAACCCGGCCGGCCGCCGGTGAAAACCCGGCCCGCCCCCGCCCAGCCCCCGGCCGAGGTGGTGAAAGGACCGGCCACCTCTCCCGCTCCCTTCGGGGAAAGGGCGGTGGCCCTGGCCCGGCAACAGCTGGGGAAGATGTACAAGTGGGGAGCCCAGGGGCCTGACCGCTTCGATTGCAGCGGCCTGACGTATTTCGTGTATGGTAAGCTGGGCGTCCAGATGCCCCGGGTTTCCAGCCGCCAGGCCGGCATGGGCCGGGAGATCCCCCGTACCGAGCTGCGGCCGGGAGATATGCTGTATTTCAACACCCAGGGCAGCGGCGTCAACCACGTGGGCATCTACGTTGGCGGGTCGGAATTCATCCATGCCCCCCGCAAGGGCATGCCCGTGCGCAAGGACAGCTTGAACAACGGCTGGTGGAAACAGAAATTCCGCGGAGCCAGACGGTTGAAGGGTTGATGAGAAAGCCGCTTACCTCCCTGTCCCCTGTCGCCCGCGCCCTGGTCCCGGTGGTCCTCCTTTTTTCGTGTCTGGCCGGCCCCGCGCGGCCTTCAGCTGCCCTGCCGGAACCGATTCCCACCGGTCCCGATGGCCAGGCCGTGGCAACCCCCACCGACTCTCTCCGCACCGTCCCCTCCCCTGGCCGGCAAACACTGGGCGGGGGCCGCAGCAGCCGCTGGGGTCTGATCCCGGCCCGCACCCCCGCCGGCACCGGCCTGTTCACCAACCGCCCCCGCCCCGGCTGGGAAAAAGCGGCCATGGTGCCGTACCACCTGGTGGGCATCCCCTTGAAGCTGCTGGGCACCGCCGGCTACGAGAGCCTCAAATTCGCCGACAACCTGGGCTGGTTCGACATGCCCCCGGCCGAACACCTGGGACTGCCACTGCCCGGCCGGCTGTACCTCATGCCCGACACGGGGTACTCGGAAAGCGAGGGCATCTCCTACGGGCTTGGCCTCAGCCGTTATGACCTGCCCACCACCGAAGCCGAGATCCGCCTGCAGGCCTCGTCCAGCACCAAGCGCGCGCGAGTTCTGGCCCTGGGCACCTACTTCCCCTTGAACGATGAGCGGGCCGTGCAGCTGGGCCTGGGCTACACGGGCCACCCCCTGACCAGGTTCTTCGGCGTGGGGCCGGAAAGCCGGGCCGGGGATCTGTCCTACTATCACCGGGAGTCGTGGTGGGTGGGGCTGGAAAGCGATCACGACCTGGGCCATGGCTTCGGGGTCGAGGTGCGGGTGTTCCACAGCCGGGTCCGTAGCGGCTCCACCCGCTACCATGTCCACCGCCAGCTGGAACGCATCCACGCCGACGAAATGCCCCTGGGCTTCGGGCAGGAGTCCCACGGCATGACCTACCGCCTGGGCCTGATGCACGACAGCAGCCGGGAAAACGCCCGGCCCCAGCGGGGCGGTTTCCGCAAGCTCAGCGTCTCGCGCTTCATGGCCGACGACGGCAGCGACCTGGAGTTCAACGTCTATCGCGCCGACCTGGAGCAGTTCTTTCCCCTCTGGCACACCCGGCGCACCCTGGCCGTGCGCGCCTTCTTCAACCACATCGACAACAAGGGAGACGTGGAGGTTCCCTTCGCCCGCCTGATGACCTTCGCCAAGCCCGATCTCATGCGCGGCTTCACCGACGAGCGCTGGCTGGGCAAGGGAACCATCGGCTTCAGCGCCGAGTACCGCTGGCCCATCTGGGCGGTGGTGGACAGGGTGGGCTCCGGCCTGGATGCCTACATTTTCAGCGATGTGGGCCAGGTGTTCATGCAGACCGAAGAGATCGCCCTGGAAGAGATGCAGGTGAACGGCGGGGTGGGCCTACGCTTGCTGGGCGGTGAAAGGAATTTCCTGGGACGCCTGGAAGTGGGTTTCAGCCGGGAGAGCACCCAGTTCTCCGTGAAATTCAGCCAGACCTTCCAGTACGACAAGAAAGGATTGCTGGGTGGCAAGGATCCCACACGGCGGCGCTGAGCGATGGGCCGCATCCGCTCTTCTTGCCCTGGTTCTGAGCCTGGGAACGGCGTCGTTTGCCCTGGCCCAGGACGCCCCCCGGCCGGTGAAGCACACCCCCGATCCCCGCCGGCAGCCCCTGCGCCACGGTCCCGTGCTGTGGTACGAGGCCGACGATGCCCCCAGCGCCGTCCCTGACTTCGCGGAACCCGGCATCGTTCCCACGGCCTTCAACGCCTTCGTTTCGGGCCCCGTCTCACGCTTCCTGCATCCCGGCCGCTTCCTGCGCTGGGTGGGCGGCGGCGACCGGGCCCGGGCGGCCGCCGACATCAACGCCCTGGACGAGGTGCCCGGCAGCACCTGGTTCACCAACCGTCTGGGCATGTATTCCCTGACCGACGACGAGCTGACCGGTGGCCCGGCGGCCGGCACCCCTCTGGTGGATGGACCCGATCGCAGCGAGCCCTGGCTGATCATCGGCGCCAAGACCGCCGGCGTCACGCCGGGCTTCCGCATCCGTGACGGGCGAGGCGACGTGTGGCTGCTCAAGTTCGACCCGCCCCACCATCCGGGCATGTCCATCCGCAGCGGCGTGGTGACGGGATTGCTGTTCCACGCCCTGGGTTACAACGTGCCGGTGGACCGGCTGGTGAGCTTCGACCGCGCCGACCTGAGGGTGCAGCCCGGCACCACCATGAAGCTCATGCGCGGGCAGAAGGTGGCCCTTACCGAGGCCAACCTGGACTCCCTCCTGGACGCCACCAACAGCGTGTTCGGTGGCCACTACCAGGCCCTGGCCAGCCGCTACCTGGACGGTATTCCCCTGGGCCCCTTCGACAACCAGGGCGTGCGGGACGACGATTCCAACGACCGCATCAACCATCAGGACCGCCGCTCCCTGCGGGCGGTGCGGGTCTTCGGCGCCTGGGTGAACCACTTCGACACCAAGATGCACAACAGCCTGGACATGTACGTGGGCCCCGAGGGGCAGGGGCACGTGCGCCATCACCTCATCGACTTCGCCAGCACCCTGGGCACCTTCGGTGACCAGCCCGTGCCGCGCTTCGGCTACGAGTTCGGCTTCGACGTGTTCCCCATGCTGGGTCGCACCCTGGCCCTGGGCCTGCACGAGGACCCCTGGGTGCGGGTGACCCAGGCGGAGGGCCTGAACGAGGTGGGCATGTTCGTGGCCGACCCCTTCGAGCCCCACAAGTGGAAACCCGACTGGCCCAACACCATGATGGCCAACCTCACCGACCGCGATGGGTACTGGGCGGCCAAGATCCTGAGCGCCTTCGACGACCGCCAGCTGCGCCTGGTGGTGGAACAGGGCGGGTATCGCAATCCCGCCTCGGTGGACTACCTGGTGGCCACCCTGGCCGCCCGGCGGGACGCCATCGTGCGCCACTGGTTCGCCAAGGTTCCCCCCCTGGATTACTTCCAGGTCACCGCGGAAGGGCTGCGCTTCAGCGATCTGGCGGTGGAAAAAGGCTACGCCGATCCGGCCGGGCGACGCTACCGCTACCGGCTGGCCGCCGTGGATCACGAGCGCGCCGGCGGCCAGTGGACGGCCTGGCAGGAAACCGGCGACCCCCTGGTTCCCCTGGCCGGAGCCCCGGCCCTGACCCGGGAACATCCCTTCCTGGCCGTGGAGTGCCAGCTGTGGCGAGACGGCCGCTGGAGCCCCTCCACCACCGTGTACCGGAGCCGGCAGAACGGGCTCATCGTGGCGCTGGATCGTTGACATGAACGGAAGCGGGAAACAGGTGCAACAGGAACAGGCCACCACACGCAGCTTGCTGGATCGCGCCCTGGGTATGTTCTCTCCCGTCCGGGCCGGGGAAGGCCGGCAGGTCCTGTTGTTGACCTTGAACGTGTTCCTGCTGCTGACGGCCTACTACATCATCAAGCCCGTTCGCGAGGCCCTGATCCTTTCCGAATGGGGCGCCGAGGCCAAGATCTATGCCTCGGCCGGGCAGGCCCTGCTGTTGCTGGGGGCGGTGCCCCTGTACGGACGTCTGGCCGCGCGGGTGAATCGCCGGCGCCTGATCTCGGTGGTGCTGCTGTTCTTCGCCGCCTGCCTGGTGGCCTTCTACCTGCTGGCACGCACCGGTGCCCCCCTGGGCATTCCCTTCTTCCTGTGGGTGGGCATCTTCAATCTCATGGTGGTGGCCCAGTTCTGGAGCTTCGCCAACGACCTGTACACTCCCGACCAGGGCAAGCGCCTGTTCGCCATCGTGGGCTTCGGGGCCTCGGCCGGCGCCGTTTTCGGAGGTGTCATCACGGCGCGGCTCATCGAACCGGTGGGCCTGTACCAGTTGCTTCTGCTGTCGGCGGTCCTGCTGGTGGGCAGCCTCATGCTGACCCTGGCCGCAGAGGGTGGCGGCCGGCGCCGGGCCGGCGAACCCGCCCCTCAGGAAAACCTGGAGGGGGCCAACGGATTCAGCCTGGTCATGCGCAGCCGGTACCTGCTGCTCATCGCCGGCATGATGGTGGTGGCCAACCTGGTCAACACCACGGGTGAGTACGTGCTGGGCGCCCGCGTGGCCGCCGGTCAGGAAGAAGCCGTGCCCCAGGTGGTGCGTGCCGATGGCATGAGCGACCAGGACTTCGCCGCTGCCCAGCTGGCCCGCCAGGGCGAGGTGGGCCGCAACATCGGACGCTTCTATGCGGACTTCTTCTCGGTGGTGAACCTGGTGGGTTTGCTGACCCAGCTGTTCCTGGTGTCGCGCATCGTCCAGTTCTTCGGAGTGCGCTGGGGCCTGCGCCTGCTGCCCCTCATCGCCCTGGGTGGGTACGCCCTCATGGCGGCCTTCCCGGTGCTGGCCGTGACCCGCTGGGCCAAGACCGCCGAGAACGCCACCGACTACAGCCTGCAGAACACCGTGCGCAACATGCTGTTCCTGCCCACCAGCCGGCAGGAGAAGTACAAGGCCAAGCAGGCCATCGACACCTTCTTCTACAGGGCGGGCGATGTCATGGCAGCCCTGGTGGTGTTGCTGGGAACCAGGATCCTGCACCTCTCGCCCACGGGTTTCGCCCTGGCCAACGTGGCCTTTGCGGCGGCGTGGTTGCTTCTGACCCAGGGCATCGCCCGGCGCTTCGAAACCCTTTCCCGCTGAATCGTTTCCCCGCCGGGCCCGGCCGGATCGGGTTCCCCGCTCTTTCCCCGTTATTCCTCATCCTGCCCGGTAATTCCCCGTGTGGCACGGCCGTTGCCAGTGATAACCCTAGGGCTGGCAATAATATCTAAAGAAACACCTTAATATAGCGAAGATTAAGGTGACGACAGCGGGTCGGGAAATACCGTATCCGCAGTCAACACAATGAAATCAAAGAGGTTGCGTTGATGGTGAGCCCGATTTGCCGTGGCCGGAATGATCGGAGACGTTTCCGGCCGATGGGCCCGGCATCAGCAACCACTGGTCAGATTCTTGACGCGCCTGAGTTTCGAAGGCCAGGAACGGACCCACGAATCCAGAGGGTGACCCGATGAACAATCCCGAAGTGATGAGCTTGCTCGACCAGATTTCCCAGGCCCTGGTATTCGGCGACAAGGACAACCAGCAGGACCTGCAGAACCTGCCCGAGCTCTTCGGAGAGCTGGGAGCCATGGTGCGTGAACTGGGCAGCGAGGACGAGGCCCAGGTGTGCCAGAGCGCCCTTGCCCTGTCGGTCAACCTGCTGGACGGGGCCGTGGACTGGCTGCAAGGCCTCCAGGTCCTGGTGGAAACCGTCAATGGCCTGCAGGCCTGCCTGAGCGGGGAATGCAGCTGTGCAGAGGCCGGCATTCCCGAGGCCCTGACGGCCGGATTGCCCGAGGTCACCCCTGCGGAAGACGGCCCCGCGCCCACCGCTTCCGGCGAATGTGAAAGCGGAGGGCTGGTGGACGACGGCATCCTGGGCGAATTCCTGTCGCGCCAGATGGACATCCTGCAGGACGTGGAGAAGCACCTGCTGGGCGTGGAGGACGGCCAGGACACCGATGAGACCTGGCTGCTGCGTTTCTATCACACCCTCAAGGGCGAGTCGGCCCTGCTGGGCATGAACGTGGTGTCGGACCTGTGCCACACCGTGGAAGACATGATCCAGAAGCATTCCATCCAGGCCTGCGTCGAGGGCCTGCTGGAGGTCAACGACTGGTTCCAGATGTACTTCCGCCATGTCAGCAACGGCGCCCCGGCTCCCGTCTCGGCCGAGGAGATGACGGCCCGCATGGTTGAGTGCGTCGGGGACAAGAACACCCAGCCCGAGGAGGGGGCCCCCGCCCCCGAGGAGGCCGCCCAGTCCGAGGCTCCCGCCGAACCCTCGCCCCCTGCGGAGCCCGTGGCTGCCGCACCGGCCGCGCCCGAGGCTCCGCCGGCGGCTCCCGCGCCCCAGGCCTACCCGGTGGTGGATTACGTGGGCAAGAACATCCTGGAAGGCGATCCCGACCTGCTGTCTGATTTCGTGGAAGAAGCCAACGAGCATCTGGACGCCGCCGAGGTCCACCTGCTGACCATCGAGAGCGACCCCCGCGAGACCGAGGCCCTGAACGCCGTTTTCCGCGGCTTCCACACCATCAAGGGATTGTCCGGCTTCATCGAGCTGGACCACATCAAGGATCTGGCTCACAAGGCCGAGAACCTGCTGGACATGGCCCGACGCGAGGAACTGGAGCTGGTGGGACAGAACATGGACGCCGTCTTCGAGTCGGTGGACATGATGAAGCGACTGGTCAGCGGCGTGATCACGGCCATGGGCGGCGACGGCATCCTGGTCGAGGAGGCCGCCCTGCCCCGACTCATGAGCAACCTGGTGGCCCTGACCAGCGGTCAGTCCCCGGTGGATGCCGCCCCCGCGGCTCCGCCCGCGCTCGAATCCGAGCCCGCGGCGGCCGCCAAGCCGGTGGCTCAGGACAGCCCTGCGGCCAGTGCCCCCGCCGAAACCCCGGCCGAAACTTCCCGGGAAGAGGCCGCCCCCAAGACCAGCGGTTTCATCCCCCTGGGCAACATGAAGAAGAAAGCCCCCGCTCCGGCTGCGGCCAGTTCCGCCCCGGCGCCCCAGGCCGCCCCCGAAACCCCGGCCTTCACCGAGCCCGAGCCCGTCCCTGCGGCCAAGCCTACCGCCGCTGCCGGTGACGACGCCCCCGCCAGGAAGGCGTCCGCGCCCGTGAAGGTGAAGGAAGCGGTGCGCGTGGATTCCGAACGCCTGGACCGGCTCATCGAGACCATCGGCGAGCTGGTCATCGCCGAATCCATGGTGACCCAGTCCCCCGAGATCAAGAACGGCCAGATGTCCGTCAAGCTGACCAAGGACGTCGACCACCTGGACAAGATCTGCCGCGAGCTGCAGGAGATCGGCATGTCCCTGCGCATGGTCCCGGTGCGGCCCGTCTTCCAGAAGATGGCCCGCCTGGTGCGCGACCTGTCCAAGAAGACCGGCAAGAACGTGGACTTCGTCATGTGCGGCGAGGACACCGAGCTGGACAAGAACGTGGTGGACAAGATCGGCGATCCCCTGGTGCACATGGTGCGCAACTCGGTTGATCACGGCATCGAACCCGACAGCAACGACCGCACCGCCGCCGGCAAGTCCGCCCGCGGCCGGGTTGAACTGCGCGCCTTCCACAAGGGCGGCAACATCTGCATCGAGATCGAGGATGACGGGCGTGGCCTGGACAAGCAGGCCATCCTCGAGAAGGCCGTCAGCCGCGGCCTGGTGCGCGAGGGCGAGAACCTGAGCGACCGCGAGATCTTCAACATGATCTTCGAGGCCGGTTTCTCCACCGCCAAGAAGGTCACCGAGGTCAGCGGCCGCGGCGTGGGAATGGACGTGGTACGGCGCAACATCGAAGAGCTGCGCGGCACCGTGGAGATCATTTCGGAGAAGGGCAAGGGCAGCACCTTCAGCATCAAGCTGCCCCTGACCCTGGCCATCATCGAGGGCATGGTCATCCTGGTGGGCGGCGAGCACTACATCATCCCCACCCTGTCGGTGGTGCGCCTGATCCGTCCCCGCCCCGAGGACATCACCTACGTGTTCGACAAGGGCGAGATGCTGGCCTTCGAGGGCGAGCACCTGCCCCTGTTCCGCCTTTCGAGCCTGTTCGACGTGGAAGAAGCCAGGGCGCATCCCCACGAAGGCACCGTGGTGGTGGTGGAGGACGAGGGCAAGAAGATCGGCCTCATGGCCGACGATCTGCTGGGTCAGCAGAGCATCGTCATCAAGAGCCTGGGCGAGACCATGCAGGGCACCGACGGTGTGGCCGGCGGCGCCATCATGAGCAACGGCCAGGTGGCCCTGATCCTGGATATCGCCGGCATCGTGCGGGTGGCGCACACCACCGACACCACCCGGCAGGCCGCGGCATCCCTGGATCCCGACATCATGTCCGCCATGGCGGACGCCGAGGTCGTGGAAGAACAGGAAATCCAGCCGGAAACGGACGAGGTGGACGCCGACGCGGTGTCCGACGAAGCGACGCAGGAAGAGCAACCGCCCCTGACCGTCTGAGGACGGGGCGACTGACCAAGGGGTCGCGCCCAGGCGCGATCGGCAAGCCCCCGGGCCTCGGCGCGGGGAACACGAGCGGGACCGGATCCCGACATCTGGAGGTTGAAAATGGCCGTCGAAGCACCTGTTGCCAGAATCGCGCAGGCCGGTAAGTACCTTTCCTTCGTGCTCGGTCAGGAAGAGTACGGACTGGAAATCCTCAAGGTCCAGGAAATCAACGGCATGATGGACATCACCCGCGTGCCGCGCACCCCGTCCTACGTGCGGGGCGTGATCAATCTGCGGGGCCGGGTCATTCCCATCATCAGCCTGCGGGACAAGTTCAAGATGCCCTCGGTCGAGGATGACGAGAAGACCTGCATCATCGTGGTCCAGGTGGCCCACGCCGACAGCCAGATCACCATGGGTATCGTGGTGGACGAGGTGTCCGAGGTGCTGAACATCGGTGACGGCCAGATCGAGCCCCCGCCCAGCTTCGGCGGCGGCATGGAAGAGGCCGATTTCATCACCGGCATGGGCAAGCTGGAGAACAAGGTCGTCATCCTGCTGGACATCGACCGTGTCCTGGACGGTCAGGAACTGGAAAGCATCGCGCAGCAGGCCCAGTAGGGCCCGAGGGAGACCATGTCCCTGTTGTCGAAAATCAAGGGCGGGAACAAGCCGGGTTATCTTGAGCGTCAGACCATGACCCCCGAAGACCTGGCCGTGTTCCAGCGCATCCTCCATGACCAGTCGGGCATCGTCCTGACGGACAACAAGCAGGCGCTTGTGGAGTCCCGGGTCAACCAGAGGCTGCGCGCGCTGGGCATGAGCAGCTACTCCGAGTATCTGCAATTCCTTGAGAAAGACAGGCAGGGCGAGGAGCTGGTCCACCTCATCGATGTGATTTCCACCAACGTGACCAAGTTCTTCCGCGAACCGGATCATTTCGAGATCCTGGACCGGAAGATGGCGGAGTGGACGGCCCGGGGTCAGAACCGGTTCCGCTTCTGGTCCGCCGCCTGTTCCACCGGCGAAGAGCCCTACACCATGGCCATGACGCTGCTGCCCCACGTGCAGGAGCATGGTCTGGACGTGAAGATCCTGGCCTCGGACATCAGCACCCGGGTGCTGGCCCACGCCCAGGCGGGAATCTTCGACGCCGACCGCCTGGCCGACGTGCCCGAAGACCTGCGCCAGCGCCACTTCAGGCCACAACCGGGTAAGGAAGAGGCCTACGCCGTTTCGGAAGAACTGAAGCGGATGATCATGTTCCGCCGGCTGAACTTCACCGTCATGCCCTACCCCATCAAGGGCATGTTCGACGTGATCTTCTGCCGTAACGCGATGATCTATTTCGACCGCGATCTGCGTGCCCGCATGGTGAAGGAGTTCGCCCGCCTGCTCAACCCGGGGGGTGTTCTCATGATCGGGCATGCCGAGACCTTGATCGGAATGGAAAAGCTGTATCGCACGATCAAGCCGTCGGTATACCAACGACTCAATGATGGAGTGGACGGTTGACACAACTATTGACCAGACCAAGCAAGGTGATGCGGCCGCGAGCCAACATCACGATTGACATCAGCGACATGAAGCTGAGCAACAATCGTGCTGACGTGCTGGTGACGTATTCCCTGGGCTCCTGCGTGGGTCTGACCCTGTTCGATCCCGTGGCGGGAGTGGGCGGCATGATCCATTGCATGCTGCCCCTGTCCAAGATCGATCCGGAGAAGGCCAAGCTCAAACCCTTCATGTTCGTCGACACCGGTGTCGCCGCCATGCTGGGCGAGCTGTACGCCATGGGCGCCCAGCGTCAGAATCTGATCGCCAAGGTCGCGGGCGCGGGCTCGCCCCTGGGTCGGGAAGAAACCTTCCGCATCGGTCAGCGCAACTACACCATTCTCAGGAAGTTCCTGTGGAAAAACAACATCCTGATCGACAAGGAAGACGTGGGAGGATCCAAGGCCCGGACCCTGTACCTGTACATGGAGGACGGACGGACCACGGTGAAGTCGGAAGGCAAGGAGGTGGAGCTATGACGGAGAAAGACCGGATCCTGGCGACCGTCAAGAGCGTGCCGTCACTGCCATCCGTGGTGATGAAACTGCGCCAGTATCTGAACGACCCGGATGTCAGCTTCGACGAGCTGGCCAAGGTCATCCAGTACGACCCCGGCCTGACGGCCAACGTGCTGCAGCTGGCCAACTCGGCCTACTTCGGCTGGGCGGGAACCATCAGCAGCGTCAAGGACGCCATCTCGCGCCTGGGCACCAACCGCATCTTCCAGATGGTGTTGTGCATGTCGGTGGCCCCGCTGGTCAGCAAGCCCATCAAGGGCTACGACATGGACGCCGGCTCCCTGTGGGAGCACTCCATCGCCGTGGCCGTGTGCGCCGAGCAGCTGGCCATGAAGCTGAAGCTCAAGGAGGCCAAGGAGGCCTTCACCGCCGGCCTGCTGCACGACATGGGCAAGGTGGTGCTGGGCACCTTCGTCGAGGTTGACGACGAACCCATCCGCGAGATCGTCCGCTCGGACCAGCTGGCCTTCAACGAGGCCGAGCGCATGGTCCTGGGCATCGATCACGCCGAGGTGGCAGCCGCCCTGCTGGAGGACTGGCACCTGCCCGGCGAGGTGGTCGCCAGTGCCCGCTACCATCACGAACCGTCCCGGGCCCCGGAAGAACACCAGGTCATGGTGGACGTGGTCCACGTGGCCGACATCCTGTGCCTGAACGTGGGCTGGGGTGTGGGTTCGGACGGCCTGCAGTATCGCCTGGATGACCGCGCCAACGACCGCCTGGGACTGAAGATCGGCATGGCCGAGGAAATCGTCCTGACGGTCATGGGCGGCATGGAAGATCTGAAGGACATGTACAAGCCAAGCACGGAAGGAAAGCCCAATGGCGTTCAACATTCTACTCGTTGACGACTCTGCCACGGTGCGTGCCGTTATCAGCAAGGCCCTCAAGCTTGCCGGCGTCGATATCAACGCGCTTTACCAGGCAGGCAACGGGGAAGAAGCCCTGGAGGTTCTGGAGAAGGACTGGGTGGATCTGGTGTTCTGCGACATCAGCATGCCCGTCATGGATGGCGAGGAACTGGTGACGGCCATGAATGCCAACGGCATGATCGACACCATTCCCGTGGTCATCGTCTCCTCGGCCGGCAGTGAACCCCGTGTGGCCCGCCTGCGCGACAAGGGAGTGCGCGACTACATCCAGAAACCCTTCACGCCCGAGCGTATCCGCGAGGTCGTGGACCAGGTGATGGGGGTGATCCAGCATGCAGACTAGCAACCTCGATAAACTGGGCTCGACCTTCCTGGAGGTGGTCGAGCAACTGACCTTCATGTTCGGCGAGCAGGTCCACAAGAATGAGCTGGACACCGAAGGCACCCTGTTCATGAAGGCCGCCATGGACTTCAGCGGCGACCTGACGGGCCGCCTGACCCTGGCCGTGCCCCAGGAAGTGACGGTGGAGATCGCCGCCAACATCCTGGGTCTGGAGCCTGAAGAGGTGCAGCCCGAGGATATGCGCCGCGATGCCCTGGCCGAGATGCTGAACGTGGTCTGCGGCCACGTCATCATGTCCCTGGTGGGCGGGAACGCCAACTTCAAGCTGAACTCTCCGGAAACGGGCCCTGTCAGCCCCGACGAGTTCGCGGCCATGCAGGACGACGACGATTTCCTGGGCTTCGACCTGGACGACAACCCGGTGTTCCTGGGCCTCAAACTGGAGAGTTGATGTGGGCGATATCCGTGTCCTCATAGTTGACGACTCACCCACCGTGTGCAGCCTGTTCACGCGGGGCCTTTCCCGCGCCCAGGGCATCACCGTGGTGGGAACCGCGCCCAACCCCTACGTGGCCAGGGACATGATCGTCAAGGATCCGCCCGATGTGGTGACCCTGGACATCGAGATGCCCCGCATGGACGGGCTGACCTTCCTCAAGAAGCTGATGAAGCACTTCCCCCTGCCGGTGGTGGTGGTTTCCACCCTGACCAGGGAAGGCAGCCAGAAGGCCCTGGACGCCCTGGCCCTCGGCGCCGTCGAGGTCGTGGAAAAGAACATGGCCGAGGACAACCTGAACCACCTGATGCTGGAGGTGGTGCGCAAGGTGCGCGCCGCCGCCGACGCCCGGGTGAAGCGGCAGTCCTTCTCCCGGCCTGAAGCGCCCCAGATCGACCGCAGCCTGGTCCACCGGCCGGTGAAGGGGCACTCCAGCCAGATCCTGGCCATCGGGGCCAGCACCGGCGGCACCGAGGCCCTCAACCAGATCATTCCCCGTCTGCCGGCCGACACCCCGGGCACGGTCATCGTGCAGCATATGCCTCCCGGCTTCACCACCCAGATGGCCGACCGCCTGGACCGGTCCTCGGTCATGACCGTGCGCGAGGCCCAGGGCGGCGAGGTGCTGGAACCGGGCCTGGCCCTGGTGGCCCCCGGCGACAGGCACCTGCTGGTGCGGCGCCAGGGCTCGCGGCTGGTCACCGAACTGCGCGACGGCCCGCGGGTCAGCCGCCACAAACCCTCGGTGGACGTGCTGTTCAAGACGGTGGCCCAGGCCGCCGGCGGCACGGCCGTGGCCGCCCTGCTGACGGGCATGGGGCGCGACGGCGCCCAGGGTTTGCTGGAGCTGCACCAGGCTGGAGCCCATACCATCTGCCAGGACGAGGCCAGCTGTGTGGTGTTCGGCATGCCCCGCGAGGGCATCCAGCTGGGGGCCGCCGATGAAGAGGTTCCCCTGGGTCGGATTTCCACGCAGATTTGCCAGGCCTTCGCCCGGCTGCCTGTCTGAGGTGTCCGCGCGAATTTCTGTTGTGTTCTGAGGCCCCGTCTGGTTTTTTTCCGGGCGGGGCTTTTTCGCTCCCCCCGGTGGGCCCGCCCCCTCCCGACCCACCCGTCTTGACTTCTGCCGCCCGTTGCCTCATGCTTTGAGCGGAAGCCGAACAAAGCGTTCCGACGCCGTCGGAAACAGCAGTGGAAAGAATGCCATGAACAACCCCAACCTCATGTGGAAGGGCCTGCGACGATCCGATCCCGGCCAGCCCCGCCCCCTGGCCGACGCGGTCCTGCGCCTGATCTGGGAAAAGCAGCGCATCTCCCGCGCCGACATCGCCCGGCTGGGCGGCCTGTCGCGCTCCACCGTGTCCGAGATCATCAAGGAAATCCTGCCCAAGGGCCTGATCAGGGAAATGGGCGAGGGCCCCTCCCGCGGCGGGCGCCGCCCCATCGTCCTGGAATTCCGGGACGAGGCTTGCGTCATCCTGGGCGTGGAAATGGGGGCCGCCCACGTGGCCGTGGCCTTGACCGATCTGCGTGGCCAGGTGCTGGACTGGGTCACCCGTGACCACCCCGTGCGCACCGACCCGGTGGGCACCCGGCAGGTCATCGCCGAGCTGTGCCGCCAGTGCCTGAACGGCCCGGCGGCCAGCAACCGCCCCCTGGTGGGCATGGGCCTGGCCGTGCCCTGTCCCGTGGATCCCAACAACCCCGGCCGCCTGTCCCGCGTGGTTCTGCCCGACTGGAAAGAGGAACTGGGCCTGGACGACCTGATGGACGAGCTGAGCGTGCCCCTGCTGCTGGACAACGACGCCAACCTGGGCGCCCTGGCCGAGTACTGGTGGGGCGAAGGCCCCCAGTCCGACAACCTGTCCTACATCAAGGTGGCCACGGGTATCGGTTCCGGGCACGTCATCAACGGCGAGATCTACCGCGGCGCCACCGGCGTGGCCGGCGAGATCGGCCACATGGCCATCGACCCCGCCGGCGAACCCTGCCTCTGCGGACTGCGCGGCTGCCTGGTCACCCTGGCCGGCGGCCAGGCCATCCTGGCCCGCACCGCCGAGCTGGTGGCCGAGCACGCCGACAGCCAGCTGGCCGGGCACCTGCAGAACCTGACCATCCACGAGGTGGAGAATGCCGCCCTGAGCGGCGATCCCGTGGCCCTGCAGGTGGTCAACGAGGCGGCGGAACACCTGGGCACCGCCCTGGCCAGCCTGCTGAACCTCATGAACCCCGAAGTGGTGGTGCTGGGCGGCGACTTCGCCCGGCTGGGCGAGCTGGTGCTGGCCCCCTTGCGCCAGCGCGTGCGCAACCTGACCCTGGTCAGCTCGGTGGCGGCGGCGCGCATCCTGGCCAGCCGCCTGGGCCCCCGGTCCGTGGCCGTGGGCGCGGCCACCCTGGTGCTCAAGGCCGCCCTGGAAGACAGCAGCCTGTTTCCCACGGTGGGAGCGGCCTCACAGACCTGACCTGCCCCGCGGCGATTGGAGAAACGGTGACCCGGACCCTCTGCCTGTTCCTGCTGGTGATGGCCTGCCGCCCGCCTGCCGCCGTTTCCGATCCTGGTGAGACCTCCGCCCCCACTCCCGTCTGGCAGGACGAGTTCGACGGTCCCGCCGGGCAGCTGCCCGATCCCGAGCGCTGGGTGTTCGACCTGGGCACCGACTGGGGCAACAAGCAGCTGGAGTGGACAACCGACCATCCCCGCAACGTGAGCACGGACGGCCAGGGCCACCTGGCCATCACCGCCCGCCGGGAAGACTTCAACGGCCAGCCCTACACCGCGGCGCGCATCAAGACCAAGGGCAGGTTCGAGTTCACCTACGGCCGCGTCGAGGCCCGCATCAAGGTGCCCGTGGGCCAGGGCATCTGGCCGGCCTTCTGGATGCTGGGCGCGGATATCGGCCAGGTGGGCTGGCCCGGGTGCGGTGAGATCGACGTCATGGAATACCTGGGCCAGGACGTGCGCACCAGCTACGGCACCATCCACGGGCCCGGCCACGCCGGGGACGATTCCATCGGCGACACCTACCAGCTGCCCGCCGGCGGCTTCAACGACGACTTCCATGTTTTCGCCGTGAACTGGCAGGCCGACAGCATCGTCTGGACCGTGGACGGGGTGGAATACCACCGGGTGCAGCGGGACCGGTTCCCCGAGGGGGCCCGCTGGGTGTACGACCATGACTTCTTCATGCTGCTGAACGTGGCGGTGGGCGGCCGCTGGCCCGGCAATCCCGACCAGACCACCACCTTCCCCCAGACCATGCTGGTGGACTGGGTGCGGGTCTACGCCCCCTAGCGGACCAGGGTCATCTTGCCGTGACGCGGTCCTGATCCCGCGCCCTGCCCTGCGCCCAGGCGATACAGGTAGGTGCCCGAAGGGCAGGGCCGGCCTTCCTGGTCCCTGCCGTCCCAGCGGTAGCGGCGGCCGGGGCCGGCCTCTCCCTCGCCCACCAGAGCACGGCGCACCACCCGCCCCCGCACATCCAGGATCTCCAGCAATTCCGCCCCACCATCCGGGCTTTCCCAGCTCAACCACACCTGCGGGTTGAAGGGATTGGGGTGCACCCGCACCGGCCCCGCGCCGGTCCCCGGCAGCCCCCCCTCGTCCGGGGCGGCGCTCACCACCCGGCCGTTGTTCAGCAACCACTGGTCCGGGTCCAGCTGCAACCAGTAGACGGTGCCGTCGGGCACGTAGGTGAATTCCTGGTCGCGCTGGTCGTTCCACAGGGTCAGGGTTGTGTCCACGCCCGACTGGTAGACCTTCACATCCACGTGGGTCTGGTAAGGCGCCTCGCCCAGGTAGGGATCGGCCTCCTGGACCTGGCGCAGGCGGATGCGCAGCACATCCCGCGCCCCGTCGTTCTGCACCTGCCAGGTCAGGTTGTAGCTGGGGAAGGTGCTGCCCAGCAGCCACTGGTCGAAGAACCAGTCCAGGGACCGGCCGGCCACCTTCTCGCAGGCCGTGACGAAATCCGCGGTCTCGGCCGTGCCCCAGCGCAGGGCCGGGTCGTTGACATAGTCGCGCAGGGCCTGGAAGAAGTCGGCGTCACCCAGCTCGCGCCGCAGCATGTGCAGCACCCAGCCGCCCTTGTGGTAGACGATGGGGTTGAAGTAATAAGAGGCCCAGCTCGGTTCGGGGGCGCGAATGATGGGGTCGCCCAGCCAGCCCACGCCCCAGCTGTGGCTGGACATGAACTGCTGCAAGGCGGCCGGGCCCCCGGTGTGTTCGGCCCACAGGGCCTCGCAGTAGGTGGCGAAGCCCTCGTTCAGCCAGATCTGTGTCCAGTCCACCGGAGTGATGAGATCGCCGAACCACTGGTGGGCCAGCTCGTGCACGATCACCGTGTCGTAGAAATGGTCCCCCGTGATCAGGGTGTCGCCGTAGGTCACGGCGGTGGGGTGCTCCATGGCCCCTTCCCAGATGAAGGTGGCCATGCCGTACTTCTGGCCGGCGAAGGGATAAGGCCCCAGCAACTGGCCCGCCCAGTCCAGCATGGCCGGCAGCACCGAGAAGTCCTCATGGGCGGCGGCGCTCACCTCGGGAAACACGAAATGGCGGATGGCCACGTCGCCGGCCGGCCCCGAGTACTCCGATCCGAACTGCTCGTACACCGAGGCCGCCACGCTGACCAGGTAGGAGGAAACGGGTTGGGACTCTTCCCATACGAAGGTGGTGGTGGCGCCCCCCGCCCCGGCGAAACTATCGGCCAGGTTGCCGATGCCCACGGCGGTCATGGGCGCGGGCACCGTCAGGGTGGTGGTGACTGTGGCCTTGTCGCCGGGGGTGTCCTTGCAGGGCCACCAGCTGCGGGCGCTCCAGGGTTCGCTCAGAGAGGCGGCCACCGTGTCCCCCGCGTCGGTGCGCAGGAACTGGAAACCGAACAGCCCGTCGGGTTGGGGGGCGCCGTGGAAGTCCATGGCCACGGTGGCCTGCTGGCCCTGGGTCAGGGGCGCCGCCAGAACGGCCGTCACCAGGTTCAGGGAGTGGGAATGATCCAGAGCCGCCGGCACGGGCGCCAGGGCGCTGGCCCCGTCCACGGTCATGGTGTTCAGGAAATCCAGCACCAGCTCCGTCACGGTATCGGCCACCACGGTGAAAGTCACCGCCACCCGGCCGCTCAGGGCCGCCGCCCCGGGGTCCAGGTTCAGCTGCAGATCGTAATGCAGGACATCGAACCGTTCCTGGCGGGGGTCGACGACCGGTTGGCGCTGGGCCGTCCTGAGATAGGCCCTTAGACCAGCAGCGCCGGCGCCCTGTTCCAGCAGGCACACGAAAGGGCCCTGTGTCTTGTCGGCCCGGGCTTCTTCACCCTGGGCCGGGCCTGTCACCAGGTTCAGATTTATCAGCAAGATCAGGGCGCAAATGGACAGGGCAAAGGACCGGTCGGCCACGGGTATCTCCCTCCGGATGAGCCATGAGATCAGCACCGGGCCGCAGTATAGCACACCGCTGCCCATCCCGGCGCCGACTCAGGCCTCCTGGTCCTCCACGGCGTTGGCCCGCGCCACCCGGGCATACCAGCGGGCGCTGTCCCGGGGAATTCGCCGCAGGGTCCCCTCTTCCACCGCGTGCAGCCCGAACTTCTTGGCGAAGCCCAGCCCCCACTCGAAGTTGTCCATCAGGCTCCAGCAGAAGTACCCCGCCACCGGCACTCCCTCGGCCATGGCCTGGTGCAGCGCCGTCAGGTGGCCGCGCAGGTAGTCAACCCGCCGGGGGTCGGGAATGCTGCCGTCGGGCAGAGCGGGGTCGTCATAGGCGGCCCCGTTTTCCATGATGTAGATGCGCGCGGGGTTGTACCGCCGCAGGACATTCAGCAACCCCCGGCGCAATCCCTCGGGATAGACCTCCCAGCCCATGTCCGTGCGCTCTTCCTCGGGCACGGGCAGGTGGGCCCGGGGCTGGCCGTCGGGACCGGCCTCCATGACCGAGCGGCTGTAGTAGTTGATGCCCAGGAAATCCAGCGGGGCCGCCACCAGTTCCATGTCCCCCGGCCGCACGAAGGACAGCTCTGGGCCCGGCAGATCCCCCGCGGCCACACGGTCGGCCACCACATCCTGCGGGTAGTTGCCCGTGAAGAGCGGGTCCATGTACCAGCGATTGAAAAAGCCGTCGAACCAGCGCGCCGCGTCCAGGTCGGCCGCAGCGCCGGTGCGCCCTTCGGCCGGGCACATGATGTTGACGATGCCCACCTCGGCCGCCGGCGCCGTGTCGCGAATGACCCCCGCCGCCAGGCCATGCCCCAGCAACAGGTGGTGGGCCGCCGTCAGGGCCGCCATCGGATTCTTCAGGCCCGGGGCGTGACACCCCTCCTGGTGGCCCAGATGAGCCGCGCACCAGGGCTCGTTCAGCGTCACCCAGCGCTTCACCCGGTCCCCCAGCCTGGCCACCACCAGCGCCGCGTAATCCGCCAGGCGAGCCGCCGTTTCCCGGCTGGTCCAGCCCCCCCGGTCCTGCAGAGCCTGGGGCAGATCCCAGTGATAAAGGGTGGGGAAAGGCTCCAGGCCGGCCTCCAGCAGGCCGTCCACCAGGGCGTCGTAATAATCCAGGCCCGCCGCGTTGGCCGGGCCCTGCCCGGTAGGCTGGATGCGGGGCCAGGCCACGGAGAAGCGGTAGGCGTTCAATCCCATGTCCCGCATCAGCTTGATGTCATCACGCCATCGGTGATAGCTATCGCAGGCCACCGTGGGCACGGTTCCGTCCTCGATGTTGCCCGGCCCGGCGGCGAAGCGATCCCAGATGGATTCTCCGCGGCCGTCCTGGCCCACGGCCCCTTCGATCTGCTGCGCGCTGGTGGCCACGCCCCAGGTGAATCCGTCGGGAAAGATCAGTGGGCACATTATTAACACCTGTCTGGAAAAAAGCTTTGTTCGGCTACCGAACATAGTGTATAATGGGGGGACGTTCTGTCAAGCACACAATAGGACTCTCAGGTGGTGACGATGGAAGGGAAACCTTCGACAGCACAAGCCTTGCCTCTTAACCTGACCTTGCCCGCCACCGTGGGCGGAAAGTGGGTTCAGATGAACGGCGAGCCTTTTTTCAAGATCGAGGCTTTTCACCGGTTGAAGCCTTTCTTCATGAGCGTGCCCAGTGATACCGACCTGTGGATGTTCATCGCCTCGGGCGGTGGCCTGACCGCCGGCCGCGTGGACGCCGACGGCAGCCTGTTTCCCTACCACACGGTGGACCAGCTGCACGACGCCCACCATCACACCGGACCCGTCACGGTGGTGCGCCTGGAGCAGGCCGGGCAGGGTCACGAGCTGTGGGAACCCTTCTGCGCCGCCAACGACGAGAACCCCTCCGTCGAACGCAACCTGTACAAGAGCGCCTGCGGCAACCGCCTGATCTTCGAGGAGATCAATCACGAGCTGAAGCTGACCTTCAGTTACCAGTGGGCGAGTTGCGACGAGTTCGGCTGGGTGCGCACCGCCACCCTGGGCAACCAGGGCTCGGCCAGGCGGCAGGCCACCCTGCTGGACGGCCTGCGCAACATCCTGCCCTTCGGCGCGCCCCTGGGCCTGTACCAGTCGGCCAGCACCCTGGTGGATGCCTACAAGCGCACCGACGTGGATCCCGAAACCGGGCTGGGCATCTTCAGCCTGACCGCCGGCATCACCGACCGGGCCGAGGCCCTGGAGGTGCTGCGGGCCAACACCGTGTGGCATCGCGGACTGGACCAGGCGCGCATTCACCTGTCGGGCCGCACCGTGGACGCCTTCCGCCAGGGCCGGATCCTGGGCGCCGAGGAGGTGCTCAAGGGCGGACGCGGCAATTATCTGGTGAGCTGCTTCCTGGAGCTGGAGCCCGGCAGCGAGACCACCTGGCAGATGGCCGCCGACGTGGGCCTGGATCATGCGCGCGTGGCCGAGCTGCGGCAGATGCTGCGCCACGACGAAGAGCTCGCCACCTCGGTGGAGACGGCCCTGGAAGAATCCCGCCGCAACCTGTGCCGCCTGGTGGCGGGGGGCGACGGCATGCAGCTGGCAGGGGACACGGCCACCAGCAGCCATCACTTCGCCAATGTCATGTTCAACAGCATGCGCGGCGGCATTTTCCAGGACAACTACAACCTGCCGGTGGCCGACCTGCGCGAGTTCCTGCAGGTGCGGAACTCGGCCGTGGCCCGGGCCCAGGCCGCGCGCCTGGACGCCCTGCCGGGCAACCCGGAAAAGATCACCATCGCCCAGCTGCACCAGCTGGCCGCCGAATCGGGGGATGACGATTTCCAGCGCCTGTGCCTGGAATACCTGCCCCTGCACTTCGGCCGGCGGCACGGCGATCCCAGCCGGCCGTGGAACTGGTTCTCCATCCGTGTGCGCAAGGAGGACGGCAGCCCCGCCCTGGACTATCAGGGCAACTGGCGCGACATCTTCCAGAACTGGGAAGCCCTGGGCACGGCCTATCCCCTGTTCTACCGGCACTTCGCGGCCAAGTTCGTCAACGCCAGCACCGTGGACGGGTTCAACCCCTATCGCATTTCCCGCGAGGGCGTGGACTGGGAGACGGTGAACCCCGAGGATCCCTGGAGCAACATCGGCTACTGGGGGGATCACCAGATCATCTACCTGCTGAAGTTGCTGGAAGGCTGGCAGCAGCACGAGCCCGAGGGCATCGCCGAGAACCTGGATCGCGAGATCTTCAGCTACGCCAACGTGCCCTATCGCCTCAAGCCCTTCGCCGCCATGGTGGACAACCCGGCCGAGACCATCGACTTCGACCGCGACCTGGACCGCACCATCATGGCGCGTGTGCCCGAGGAGGGTTCGGACGCGCGCCTGCTGCGCGACGGCAAGGGGGGCATCTACCACGCCAACCTCTTCGAGAAGTTGCTGGTTCCGGCATTGGCCAAGCTCAGCAACTACGCCCCGGGCGCCGGCATCTGGATGAACACCCAGCGGCCCGAGTGGAACGACGCCAACAACGCCCTGGCCGGGGGCGGGGTGTCCATGGTGACGCTGAGCTACCTGCGACGTTACCTGTCCTTCCTGGCCGACCTGCTGGACCGGCGCGGCGACACGCCCTTGCCCGTCAGCAACGAGGTGGTCGCCTGGTTCGAGGAAGTGGCCGAGATCCTGGAGCGCGAGCACGACCGCCTGACCGACGGGAGTCTGGACGCGCGGGACCGTTTCCGCGTCATGGCCGATCTGGGCCAGGCCTTCAGCTATTACCGGCAGCGGGTGTACACCAGCGGCTTCAGCGGCAAGAAGCGCCTGTCCACCGAGTGGGTGGGCAGCGTGTTCCGGCGCACGCTGGACGTGGTGGACCATTGCATCGTCCAGAACCTGCGCCCCGACGGCCTGTACCACACCTACAACCTGCTGGACATGGACAGCGCCCGCGAGAGCGCCGAGGTGCGCCGCCTGCACGTCATGCTGGAGGGCCAGGTGGCGGTGCTCAGTTCGGGACTCATCGAGCCGGCGCAGGCGCTGGATCTGCTGCGCGCCATGTACGACAGCCCCCTGTATCGCGAGGACCAGAACAGCTTCCTGCTGTATCCCGAGCGGCAGTTGCCCGGCTTCCTGGAAAAGAACATCGTCCCGGCCGAGCACGTGGAAGGCATTCCCCTGCTGGTGAAGATGCTGGACGCCGGCGACCAGCGCCTGTTGCTGCGCGACGCCGACGGCGTGTTCCGCTTCCCGGGGCACTTCCGCCAGGCCAAGGACGTGGCCGCGGTGCTGGACCAGGTGGCCGCCGATCATCACTGGGCCCACGACGCGCGCCGCTGCGAAGACCAGGTGCTGGAACTCTTCGAGAAGGTCTTCCAGCACCACCGCTACACCGGGCGCTCGGGCTACATGTATGGTTACGAGGGCATCGGCTGCATCTACTGGCACATGGTGTCCAAGTTGCTGCTGGCCGTGCAGGAAATATGGCAGCGCGCCGAGGCCGAGAAGGCCGACCCCACCGTGCGTGACGGCCTGCGCGCCATGTACAGCCGGGTGCGCGACGGGCTGGGCTACCGCAAGACCGTGGAGCAGTACGGCGCCTTCCCCAGCGATCCCTACAGCCACACTCCCGCCGACGGCGGCGCCCGCCAGCCCGGAATGACGGGCCAGGTCAAGGAAGAGATCCTGACCCGGCGCGGTGAGCTGGGTGTGCTGGTGGATAGCGGCGCCCTGCGCATCAACCCCGCCTATCTGGACCTGAGCGAATTCCACGCCGAGCCGCGCACCTTCGGGTACCACGACGTGAGCGGCGAGCGCCGGGAAATCGAACTGCCCGCCCACGCCCTGGCCTTCACCTGCTGCCAGGTGCCCTTCGTGTACCGCCTGGTGGACGAGGCGGGCTGGGTGCGAACGGTGGACACCGCCGGCGCCCGACGCGAATTGCGCCGGCTGGAAGTGGACGAGGATGTCTGCCGCGAGATCTTCGGCCGGACGGGGCAGGTGGCCCGGGTCGAGGTGGGGATTCCGCGGAATTAACCCGGGGCATGATCGACGATCACCGGCGGGAGGCAACCCTCCCGCCGGTTCTTTTTTGCGCCCTGTTCACCCGCACCTCGGCACGGTCAGGCGCAGCCTCGGTCCATGGCATGCCGGGACCATGATGTGCCCGGGCCATCTGGGCCCTGGTCGCCTCTCCGCACCGGCCCACAAAAAAGGGCCCGGCCGAAGCCGGGCCCTTGAATTGATCTGTTCGACAGTGACCGGATTTACCGGAACAGAGCCTTGACGCTGTCCAGGCTGGTGTCCTCGATGGCCACGGTGCCCTCGGGGCTGAAGGCCACGTTGTCGTAGAAGATTCCGCAGGGCTCGTAGTTGGCGGCGGTGCTGGCGAAACCGAACTGCAGGTACATTCCGTCCAGGCCGGTCACGTCCACGCTGACGCTGTAGTTGGCCCACTCAACGGGGATGCTGGTCATGTCCACGCTGTACATGGTGGTGGACCAGTCGGCGGGGTTCAGGATCTTGATGAAGGCCAGAGCGGTGCTGCTTCCGCCCAGGTTGCCCATCTTGGCGTCGAAGGTGAAGGTCCAGGTGCCGCTGCAACCGGCCGGCAGGACCTGCTCCTGGAACAGGTTGCTCTCGATGAGGTTGCCCACGGCGTGGTCGGCGTTGCCGTAGTCGCTGTACATGACCAGCTGCTGCATTTCCTGGTCGGGGCCGCCCTCGTCCACCACGATGTCGCACCAGTTGCCGATGTTGTTGGGAGCAGGCCAGGGACCATGGCCCCAGAGGAAGTTGCCGGCGGGATCGAAGATGTTGCCGTAAACCAGCCAGCCGTCGCCGGCCAGCTGGCCGTCAACCTGGGCGAGGGCTTCGAAGTCCTGGAAGTAAGGGGTCTGGGCGAAGCTGGCGGCCGCCATCAGCATCAGGGCGGCGGCGAAAATGGCGATAACACTCTTCTTCATTTTCATGACCTCTCATTTGGAGACAAGGCTTCCGTGTGGGCAAAGGTAGCGGTAGAACCTGAAATTCAGGCGGCCTCACGTTGTGGCAAGGCCCACCACACGGATTTTCATTACACGATTATAGACTATGTTCGGTAACCGAATCAAGTCCTATTTTAGATTTTTGGGATATTTTTAAAGAGGCCCTGATCCTTCTTGTGGCATTGAAATCAAACTCGTCATGACCTGCGGTGGAACCCCGACTCAAAACTTGACTTGGGGCAGATATCCCTTGACCGTGGACCCGAAAATCAGGTAACTTTGTTCGTCAGCCGTACAAAGAAAACCCAATCCAGGTGGAGATCATGACCCCTCCCGAACAAGTCCGGCACCAGACGGCCCCCGAGGACCGTGTCCCCTTCTTCCGCCGCCTGGCCTACGGCGCGGGCGCCTTCGCCAACAACCTGCTGGGCGCCGCGCCCGGCGAGATGATGATCGTCCTCAACCTGGGCCTGGGCATGGATCCGGTGCTCATCGGCTGGCTGGGCTTCATCCCCCGCATCACCGACGCCATCACCGATCCCCTCATGGGCTTCATCAGCGACGGCACCCGCTCGCGCTGGGGACGCCGGCGGCCCTACATCTTCGTGGGCGCCATCCTGGTGGCCATCCTCTTCGCCATCATGTGGCAACTGAATCCCGCCTGGAGCCAGCAATTCACCTTCCTCTGGTTCCTGGTCTTCTCCATCCTCTTCTACATAGCCTACACCATGATGGCCACGCCATGGGTGGCCCTGGGCTACGAGCTGACCCCCGACTACCACGAACGCACCCGCCTCATGGGCACCCAGTACTTCGCCGGCAGCATCGTCTACCTGGTGACGCCCTGGTTCCTGTCCATCATGAACAGCGGCAAGTTCTTCAAGGACGCCGACGGCAATCCCGACCAGGTGGCGGGGGCCGGCGGGCTGGCCATCGTCATCGCCCTGGTGGTCCTCGGCCTGGGCACCTTGCCCGCCCTTTTCCTGCGGGAGCGGAACATCGCCCAGGAAGAGCCGGACAAACCTGATGAAGCGCGCCCCGCCATGAAGGAGCGCTGGGGCGAGTTCTTCAACAACTTCGGCGAGACCCTCAAGTCCGGCCCCTTCCTGAAGCTTTGCGCGGCCACCTTCCTGGTCTTCAACGGCTTCATTCTCATCGCGGCGTTCCAGAAGTACGTCATGATCTATTTCGTGTCCGCGGGAGACGAGGTGGCCGGCGCCAAGCTGTTCGGCATCGCCGGCAGCGTCACCCAGTTCGCGGCCTTCGGCGGCGTGGTGCTGGTGACCTGGCTGGCCACCCGCATCGGCAAGCGGCGCACCTTCATGTTCGCCACCGGCCTGGCCATGCTGGGCTACGCCCTGAAATGGGTGTGCTACAGCCCGGCCCCCGAGGCCTGGATGATGGGGTGGGCCGACTCGGGCTACGCCATGAAGTGGTTCTTCACCCATCCGTCCACCCCCTGGATGGTGCTGATTCCCGCCCCCTTGCTGGCCTTCAGCCTGAGCACCCTGTTCACCCTGATGCCCTCCATGACCGCCGACGTGGTGGACATGGACGAGCTGAAGACCCACCAGCGGCGCGAGGGCATGTACGGTTCCATCTATTGGTTCATGGTGAAGCTGGGCCTGTCGGCTGCCCTGCTGGGCGGCGGCTACCTGCTGAACTTCACGGGCTTCGACGTGAACGTGGGTGCCATCCAACCCGCCCAGACCATCACTCTGATGCGCCTGTTCGACGCCGGGGTGCCGGTGGTGACCTCGGCCCTGGCCATCTGGGCCGTGGCGCGCTTCCCCATCACCGAGGAGATGGCCTACCAGATCAGGATGCAGCTGGAAGAGCGACGCGGCAAGGCGGAGGTGTGATCATGATGAGCAAGCGCTACGTTCTTGTCCTGCTGGGGCTGTTGATCCTGGCCGCCGGTTGCGGCGAACGCACCCGGGCCGAGTTGCCCGACTCGCCCCTGCGCGTCTTCAGCGGGTTCAGCGACCATGCGTCCCTGCGCAGCGCCGTGTGTTACGGCCCCCACCGCGACGGCCAGAGCCCCGACGGGATTCAGCCCACGGCCGAGCAGCTTCGCGAGGACCTGGCCCTCATGGCCCCCCACTGGAAGATGCTGCGCATCTACGGGGCCGGGGGCTTCGCCGAAACACTGCTGCAGGTCATCCGCGAGGACGGCGTGGACATGAAGGTGGTGCTGGGGGTGTGGATCGCCCCCGAGAGCGAGGACGAGAACCAGGCCGAGATCGAGGCCGCGGTGCGCCTGGCCGCAGCCTACAAGGACATCGTCATCGCCGTGTGCGTGGGCAACGAGACCCAGGTGGAATGGTCGGCCCACCGCAGCCCGCTGGACCGGCTCATCGGCTACGTGCGCCAGGTGCGTCGGGCCGTGGACCAGCCCGTCACCGTGGCCGACGATTTCAACTTCTGGAACAAGCCCGAGAGCAAGGCCCTGGCCGAGCAGGTGGACTTCATCACCCTGCACGCCCATCCCATGTGGAACGGCCAGCCCCTGGACAACGCGGTCAACTGGCTGAAAGAGCAGTACATGGCCTGCCGGGCCTACCACTCCAGCCGTCCGGTGCTGGTGGGCGAGACGGGCTGGGCCACCAGCGTGGCCAACCATGGCGAGCAGGCCAGGCTCATCAAGGGCACCGTCGGTGAGAAGGAACAGGCCGTGTTCTGGCGGCAGGTGCGCCGCTGGGCCGCCGCCGAGAACGTGGTGGTGTTCTTCTTCGAGGCCTTCGACGAGAACTGGAAGGGCGGGGATGATCCGGTGGAGGTGGAGAAGCACTGGGGGGTGTTTCGGGCAGACAGGTCAGCCAAGAAGGTGTTCGAGCGTGTGCTGTCACCTGCCGGGGATTGAGGATCGGGAAGAACTCCGCCCCCGCACATCCAGCCCGGGCTCACCCTGCCCGGCGGCAACCTGTGGCCCTCAAATCCGTATGCGGGGAACCCCCGATTCCACGCCGCGACCAGTTCGCGGCCCGATCGATCAGGAGTGCCCCATGCGAAAGTCGACCCTGGGACTTGCCGTCCTGCTCATTCTCACCCTGCCCGCCATCGCTCTTGCCGGCCATGGCAAGCATCACGCGCGCAACACCCTCGTGTCCGACCATTCCTCCCTGGAAGTGGACGGCGACCAGCTGATCATCACCTGCGATGGCCGCTCGGCACGCGAAGAGGTGGTCGTCACCGCCGACGGAGTCCTGACCATCGACGGCCGGGAAATCCAGACCAGCTCCCATGAAGTCAAGCTTCTGAAGAAGTTCTACCGGGAATCGGTGGAGCTGGAGCGCCAGGCCGGGCTCATCGCCGAGGATGCCGAGGAGCTGGCCGCCGATGCCACCGCCTTTGCCGCCGTGGCCATCAAGGACGCCCTGCGTGGCCTGGGCGACCAGAAGCAGAGCCGCAGCGACCGGAAACGGGACAGGAAGTTGAAGGCCGACTTCGAGAAGCGTTCCGAGTTGATCGAGAAGATCGGCGAGGACATCGGCCAACAGGCCGACGTGGTCAAGGAACTGGCCAAAGAACTGCAAAGGGAAATCCCCGAGCTCCGGGAGCTGGGGTGGTTCATGTCTCACTGAAAAAGGGGGGGGCAGGAAGAGGAAGAGCTCCGCGCTCGCTTCGCTCGCTCAGGGCGCCAAAAGGCGCCCTGAGTCGCTCTTCCCTCTTCCTGCCCCCCCCTTTTTCAGTGGGACATGGCCACCCCTGACGCCGACTTGGGGGCCCGGTATATCCCAAATAATCGGCACACCCCATCCCGAGCGCGGTCGCTCTGCTCTCGCAAGTAGATCAACAAGTGGGTCGATCAGCTCGCCCCCCCCAGGCAAGCGGCCGGCTTTTCCCTCTTCCTGCCCCCCCTTTTCAGTGGGACATGGCCACCCCTGACGCCGACTTGGGGGCCCGGTATATCCCAAATAATCGGCACACCCCATCCCGAGCGCGGTCGCTCTGCTCTTGCAAGTAGGTCAACAAGTGGGTCGATCAGCTCGCCCACCCCCCAGGCAGGCGGCCGGCTCTCCTCTTTCTCGTGGGTGGGAGCGAGATGGGGGAAGAACGACTCAGGGCGCCTTTCGGCGCCCTGAGCGAGCGAAGCGAGCGCGGAGTTCTCCCCCATCTCACTCCCACCACGAGAAAAAGAAGAACCCGCCGCTACCCGATGGCATCCATCCGATCCAGCAGATCCACCACGCGGTTACTGTAACCCCACTCGTTGTCGTACCAGCTCAGCGTCTTGAGCATGTTGCCCTGGATGACGCTGGTGTACTCGCTGTCGAAGATGCTCGAGTGCGGATCGCCCACGATGTCACTGCTGACCAGGGGCTCGGTGGCGTAGCGCAGGGTGCGCTTCAAGCGCTCGGTCTCCGAGGCGGCCTTCACGGCCTCGCGCACCTCTTCCACCGTCACGTCCCGGGACATGATGGTCACCAGGTCCACCACCGACCCGTTGGGCACGGGCACACGCATGGCCATGCCGTCCAGCTTGCCGGCCAGCTTGGGCAGAACCTTGCCCACCGCGCGGGCCGCGCCCGTGGTGGTGGGAATGGTGTTCTCGGCGGCGGCACGGGCCCGGCGCCAGTCGCTGTGGGGCACGTCGGCCAGGCGCTGGTCGTTGGTGTAGGCGTGCACGGTGGTCATCAGTCCGTGCTCGATGCCGAACTCCTTGTCCAGCACGTAAACCAGCGGCGCCAGGCAGTTGGTGGTGCAGGAGGCGTTGGAGACGATCTTGTGCTCGGGCTTCAGTTCCTCGTCGTTCACACCCAGCACGATGGTGGCGTCGATCTCGTCCTTGGCCGGAACCGTCAGCAGCACCTTGCGGGCGCCGGCTTCCAGGTGCATGGCGATCTGCTCGCGCTTGCGGAACACGCCCGTCGACTCCACCACGAAGTCCACGCCCATTTCCTTCCAGGGCAGCTCCGCGGGGTTGCGGAACTCGGTCATCTTCACCTTCTGGGTGGGGGTGACCATGATATCGCCCTGCATCTCCGCGGGTTCCTCGAACTTGCCCATCACCGTGTCGTGGCGCAGCAGGTAGGCCAGGGCCTCGCTGTCGGCCAGGTCGTTGATGGCCACCACGGTGACGTTCTCTTTCTGGTTCAGCAGCCGGAAAACCGAGCGGCCGATGCGGCCGAAGCCGTTGATCGCAATCCTCATCACTTGACCTCCCCGGCTTCGATGGTGGCCGCCATCATCTTGGCGGTTTCCAGCAGGCGGTGCGCGTAGCTCCACGCGTTGTCGTACCAGACGATGCTCTTGACCATGCCGTTACCCAGGGACAGGGTGGCCTGGGCGTCGATGATGCCGGAGCGCGAATCGCCGATGACGTCGCTGCTGACGATGGGCTCGGTGGTGTAACCCAGCAGATCCTTGTACTTGCCCTCGGCGGCTTCCTTCATGATGGCGTTGTAGTCCTCGGCGCTCAGGTTCTTCTCGAGTTCGAACACGCAATCCATGTTGGAGCCGGCCTTCACCGGCACGTTCAGGGCGATGCCGTTGATCCGCCCCTCCAGCTCGGGCATGAGCTTGGTCACGGCCTTGGCGGCCCAGCTGCTGTTGGGGATGATGTTCTGGGCGGCCGAGCGGCTCCAGCGCAGGCCGCCGCTGGCGGTGTCGCTGAGCTGCTGGTCGCCGGTGTAGGCGTGCACCGTTGTCATGGTGGCGCGCTTCAGGCCCACCTCGTCCTGCAGGACCTTCAGCACCAACGAAAGGGCATGGATGCTGCTGCTGCCGTTGGTGACGATGGTGTCGTCGGCGGTCAGCTCGTCGTCGTTGAAGCCGTTGACGATCATGCGGTCCACCTCGCCGATGGACGGCGTGCTCAGCAGCACCTTCTTGGCCCCGCCCACGTCGATGTGGCGCTGCAGGGTGGCCCGGTCGCGGAACTGGCCGGTGCTCTCGATAACGATGTCGGCATCCAGAACATCCCAGGGCACGTCGCCGGGGCTGTCACCGTGGACGATGCGGGTGCGCTGGTTCTCGGTCACCATGGTGTGACCTTCCAGGTGCAGATCGGCCTCGAACTGCCCCTCCACCGTGGTGCTCCTGGTCAGATGGGTCAGCACCTCGGCGCTGGCCAGGTCACTGACTGCGGCAAATTTCACCTCGGGGTCGTCATGGGCGATGCGGAACATGTTCCGTCCCAGTCGCCCGAACCCCATGATTCCCAGTTTCAAGGCCATGTCAGACTTCCTTGGTTAGTGTCCTTCTCGCCAGGGTCGCGTCGATCCGTCCTGGATTCAATAAATTCAACGGTCGCATAAGATAGACCAACTTCGCCGATTCCTCAACAACTTTGTTTGGTTTCCTGACAAAGTTGAGCCAGATCGGCATGAATGTCTCTGACTGCAGGTTATACACGCCGCAAAAGATCGCCACAGGTATTTTGAGGGTTGTGGCCCGAAGATTGTTTCTGGCGGTGCGCGATTGATGGATTAGCCGATAAATTGCCGGCATGTGCCGGGTTATCCCTGCAAAAGGGGCCACCCGGGCCGGTTCAGGGCCCAGCAACAATCTTCGGGGCACAACCTACTGGGAGTCCACCAGCCGGCAGTAGGCCTCCAGCACCAGGAACCCCGCCTGGTCCACATCCGCCGCGCTCAGGTACTTTCCCGTGGAAAAGCGCACCGTGCCCCGAGCCAGCCCGGCCGGCACTCCCATGGCCGCCATCACTCCCGACACGCCACCGGCGCCAGTGTGACAGGCCGCCCCCGCCGAGGCCGCCAGCTGGGGCAGGGCCTGCAGCAGGGCGCTGGCCTCCACGTGGGGAAAACTCACGCTCAGGGTGTTGGGCAGGCGCCCCTCCTCGGGGCCGTTCAGATGCAGGTCGGGGATGGACAGCTGCACCGCCGCCCACAGGCGGTCGCGCAGGGTGCGGCTGTGCGCCATGCCGGCGGCCATGTTCTGTTCGGCCAGCTCGGCCGCGGCGCCCAGGCCGGCGATGAGGATGACATTTTCGGTCCCGGCGCGGCGGTTCTGCTCATGATCGGCCCCGTGGATGAGCTTCTCCAGCTTCACCCCGCGCCTGATGTACAGGGCCCCCACCCCCTTGGGACCGTACAGCTTGTGCCCCGCCACCGAAAGTAGATCCACCCCCAGGTCGGCCACCTTCACGGGGATCTTGCCCACCGACTGGGCCGCATCGCAATGCACCAGCACGCCACGCTCCCGGGCCAACCGGGCCAGGGCGGCCACGGGTTGGATGGCCCCGGTCTCGTTGTTGGCGTGCATGACCGACAGCAGGATGGTGTCCTCGGTCAGGGCCGCCATCAGATCGGCGGGCTCCACCAGGCACTGCTCGTTCACCGGCAGGCGCGTCACCCGGAAGCCGTTGTCCGCCAGGTAGTCGCACACCTCCAGCACCGCCGGATGCTCGATGGCCGTGGTGATGATGTGATTGGCCCTGTCCCCCCGCTGCTTCCGCGCGGCCCAGGCCGCCCCCTTGATGGCCCAGTTGTTGGACTCGCTGCCGCCGCTGGTGAAGACGATCTCGTCGGTGTCGGCCCCCAGCAGGGCGGCCATCTTCAGCCGCGCCGTGTCCACGGCCTGGCGGGTCTGCCGACCGTAGTAGTGGCCGCTGCTGGGATTGCCGAAGTGCTCGTCCAGGTAGGGGCGCATGGCCTCGGCCACCTCGGGCGCGATGGGCGTGGTGGCGTTGTAGTCCAGGTAGATGGGATTCTCGGCGGAGGGTTTCTTGGCCTTGGAGAGCTTCATATGGGGCCTCGCTGGGGGACAGGGTCGCGTGAATCCAGCCGCCGGGGCGGACTGTTTCCTGTGCCCAGAGTCTAGCTCAACCGCGCGCTTTCCGCATCCAGGATCCTGGGGGCGAAAACCAACCCGCGGGCGCCCCCTCAAACCAGATACAGATCCCCCAGCACCACCGCCAGCAGCATCACGCCGATCCAGCTGTTGATCTCGAAGAAGGCCTTGTCGATGCGCCGCATGTCACCCCCGCGCACGATGGCTTGCTCCCAGGCCAGCAGCCCGGCCATGACCACCACCCCTGCCAGGGAGACCGGGCCCAGCAGCTCGGTGCGGCGGAAGGCCCCCGCCATGAACCCCACGCTCAGCACGTGGAACACGCGTGACAGCACCAGGGCGCGCTCCACCCCCAGGCGCGAGGCCAGGCTGTGCAGCCCCACCCGGCGGTCGTACTCGAAATCCTGGCAGGCATAGATGGTGTCGAAGCCCGCCACCCAGAACAGCACCGCCGCCGACAGCCACAGGGGGAACGCGGCGAACTGTCCCGTCACCGCCAACCAGGCCCCCACCGGGGCGATGCCCAGGCCCAACCCCAGAACAAGGTGAGCCAGAGCCGAGAACCGCTTCATGGTGCTGTAGCCCAGCACCACCATCAAGGCCACCGGGCTCAGATAAAAGCACAGGGGGTTCAGCATGTACGCGGCCAGCACCAGCAGCCCCGCCGACAGCACCACGAACAATCCCGCCCCTTTCACCGACACCGTGCCGGCGGGGATGTGCCGGTCGGCGGTGCGGGGGTTGGCCGCGTCGATCTTCGCGTCCACCAGGCGATTGAAGGCCATGGCCGCGCTGCGCGCTGCCACCATGGCCACCAGCACCCACAGCAGCACCCGCCACCCGGGCCGGCCACCGCTGGCCACCAGCAGGCTCATGAGGGCGAAGGGCAGGGCGAAGATGGTATGCTCGAACTTCACCAGGTCCATGTAGCGGCGGATGAGATTCATGAACGCCCCGGGCCTTCTTCTTCTCCCCAGTGCGGCGCCAGCTCCACCGGAACCTGCAGGTGATCACACACCCGCTGCACCATGAAGTCGATGAGATCCCCCGGCGAGGTCGGCCGGTGGTAGAACCCCGGCATGGCCGGCATCACCGTCACGCCCCACGCGCTCAGCTTGGCCATGTTCTCCAGGTGGTGCGTGGCCAGGGGCGTCTCGCGCGGCACGATGATCAGCTGCTTGCGCTCCTTCAGGCACACGTCCGCCGCCCGCAGCAACAAGGTCTCGCTGGTGCCGGCGGCCAGGCGCCCCACCGTGCCCATGCTGCAGGGAATGATCACGTAGGACTCGACGCCCGAGCTGCCGCTGGCCAGGGGCGAACCGAACTCCTGCTGCCCCCACACCCGCAGCCGGCCCGGCCCCATGATGCGCATGCGCTCCACCAGGCCGGCCAGGTCGTGACCCAGCTCGGCCGGGGCCGTCTGCTCCACCGCCCCGCTGAAGACCAGGTCCACGTCCACGCCCGCCTGCAGCAACACGTCCACCAGACGCACGCCGTAGGCCAGACCGCTGGCACCGGTCCAGCCCACACCGATCCGCTTACTCATCTTTGAGCCTCCCGCCGACGATATGGGCGATGCCGAAGGTCTGCCGCTCGATGAAGACATCCTCGAAGCCGAACTCGCGCAACAGATCCGCGAACTCGGTGGGCGTCAGGAACTCGCCCATGCTGCTGGGCAGGTAGCTGTAGGCCGCGCCGTCGCGCCCCACCAGCTTGCCCAGGGCCGGAATCACCGTGTTCAGGCCGAAGCGAATCAGCCCGGGCACGCCCCGCGCCTCGCCTTCCGCGTCCCTGTCGTCACGGTAGAACTCGAGGATCATGATCTGCCCGCCGGGGCGCAGCACCCGGGCGATCTCGCCGATGCCGCGCCGCACGTCGGCGAAGTTGCGCACGCCGAAACCCACCGTCACCGCGTCCACCTTGCGGTCGCCGAAGGGCAGGGCCATGCCGTCGGCCGCCGTCAGCTGCAACTGCTCGGCGTTTTGCTTGCCGCGGGCGCCCAGCAACATCTCGGGACAGAAATCGGCCGCGATGAAACTGCGCCCCTTGCCCGCCGCCAGGCAGGTCAGGGCCAGATCGCCGGTGCCGGCGCACAGGTCCAACACCTCCCAGGCGTCATCGTCGAGGCGCGCCGCCACGTTCTTGCGCCAGCGCTTGTCCTGGTTCAGGCTCAGCAGGTGGTTCATGAAGTCGTACACGCCGCTGATGCGCGCGAACATGCCGCGCACCTGCTTGCCGTGCTGTTCCTGGTCACGCACCTGCCAGGTGGCGGCGTCGCGCCCGTGCACATCCTCGAAGTTGCCGTTCCCGTCCGCTCTCATTTGCCCGCCTTCAGCTGGTCGCTGGTCAACCTGGCCAGCAGGCCGGACCACTTCTTCTCCACCTCGACCTTCACCTCGGGCTTCATGGTCACCACGTCGGGCCACTCCCGCTCGTAGCCCAGCTCGCCGGGCAACTTGCGGGTGCCGTCGATGCCCATCTTGCCCCCGTAGCAGGCCAGATTCGTCGCGTGATCCAGCTGATCCACCGGACCCTCGCTGAAGAACACGTCCCGCACCGGATCCAGGCTGCCCGTCACCCGCCACAGCACCTCCTGCGGATCGTGCACGTTCACGTCCTCGTCCACCACCACCACGGTCTTGGTGAACATGATCTGCCCCGTGCCCCACAGGGCCTGGCACACCTTCCGGGCGTGGCCCGGGTAGCGCTTCTTGATGCTGATGATGACCAGGTTGTGGAAGCAGGCCGCCACCGGCAGGTGGTAGTCCACCACCTCGGGCAACGGCACCTGCAGCAGGGGCAGGAACAGGCGCTCGGTGGCCCAGCCCAGCCAGCCGTCCTCCATGGGCGGCCGGCCCACGATGGTGCTCAGGTAGACCGGATCCTTGCGGCTGGTCACCGCCGTCACGTGGAATACCGGGAACTCCTCGGCCAGGCTGTACCAGCCCGTGTGGTCGCCGAAGTCCCCCTCCATCCGGCGCTCGCCCGGCTCCACGTAGCCCTCGATGACGAAATCGGCCTCGGCCGGCACTTCCAGGTCGCAGGTCACGGCCCGGGTCATCTTGATGGGCTGGCCCGTCAGGAATCCGGCGAACATGGCCTCGTCGATATCCGGCGGCAGGGGCGCGGTGGCGGCGTAGGTCAGGGCCGGCGGCCCGCCGATGGCCACGCACACGGGCATGCGCGTGCCCGCCTTCTCGTGCTCGGCGAAGTGGGCCGCCCCGGTCTTGTGGATCTGCCAGTGCATGCCGGTGGTGCGGCCGTCGTAGACCTGCATCCGGTACATGCCGATGTTGCGCCGGCCGTTCTCGGGATTGCGGGTGATCACCAGGGGGGTGGTGATGTAGGGCCCGCCATCCCCCGGCCAGGTCTTCAGCACCGGCAGCAGGTCCAGCAGGCCGCGCTGTTCCAGTTCGTCCCCCTGCACCACCACGTCCTGGCAGGGCCCGCCCCTGGCAGTCCTGGGCATGACCCCCCCGATATCCTTCAGCTTGCCCAGCATCTTCACCTTGTCCCACAGCCCGGTGGGGGGCCCCATCTGCAGGGGCTCGCGGATCTTGGCCTCCAGCTCCGCCATGCTCTGCGCCCCCAGGGCCCAGGCGGTGCGCTGCTTGCTGGCGAAAAGATTCATCAGCACAGGCACGGGCTTACCCGAGGCGTCGCGGGCCTGCTCGGTGCGCCCGGCCTCGATGCTCCAGCGCCCCGGAACGGGGGTTTCGAACAGCAGGGCGGGGTTCTCTCCGGCCTTGACGAAGCGGTCGGCGATCTCGGTGATCTCCAGGGTGGGATCCACCGGCTCGGCGATGCGGACGAGCTCGCCCCGCTCCTCCAGGAAGGCGATGAAAGACTTCAGGTTGTTCACGGGGACAGAACCGCTCATGACAGTCCTTTGCTGGAGTCTGATGTGTTCACGACGCCGCCCACAGGCAGGCCCACAGAAGGTAGCAGAGCCCTTCCCGGGGAGCAAGGTGGGGGGCAAGGGCCCCGCCCGGCGGCTCTGCCGGGAAAGGCGACCCCGATCCGGGCAATCCTTCCCTTCAAAATAAAGGCACCCCTACCTCAAGCCCTTGTAAGGGCGGCCGATAAATAATCCACAACGGGATGGGGACGCCCATGGGTGGCCCCGGGGAGATGTATCACCTGGAGAATGTGGAGGATCCCTCTTGCTGCTGACCGACAACAGCATCATGACCGAATTGACGGCGTCCGGCCGCCTGCCCTCGCCCACGGGGGTGGCCCTGACCATCCTGGAACTGTCCCGGGATCCGGACAGCAGCACCGAGGACATGACCCAGGTTCTCAAGGGCGACCCCGCCCTGGCCGGTCAGATCCTGAAATACGCCAACAGCGCCGAATCGGGCAGCCGCACCGAGATCACCAACCTCAACGATGCCCTGGTGCGCCTGGGCATGAGCGCCACCCGCCAGCTCTGCCTGGGCTTCAGCGTCCTGTCCAGCGCCCGCAGCGGGCCCTGCCCCACCTTCGACTACCAGCATTACTGGACCCACTCCCTGGGCATGGCCGTCAGCTCCCAGGCCATCAGCAAGCGCCTGCGCTCGGTCAGTCCCGACGAGGCCTTCACCTGCGGCCTGCTCAGCGGCATCGGGCAGCTGGCCCTGGCCAGCGTCTACCCCACCAAGTACGGCCAGATCCTGGAACGCTGGGTGGCCGACCCCGACCGCAATCTCCAGGAACTGGAGCACGAGACCCTGTCCATCAACCACGGCCAGGTCAGCTCGGTGCTCATGAGCGACTGGGGTCTGCCCGCCTACTTCAGCGACGCGGTGCAGAAATACGAGGACATCGACAGCCACCAGGCCCTGGACGGAGCCGTGGGCAAGGGCCCTGCCCAGAAGCTGGCCATCCTGCTGCACTTCGCCCATCTGGCCGCCGACATCTGCCTGGAAACCGGGCCCCAGCGGCACCAGATGGTGCTGGAGTTCATGCAGGTGGGCAAGCTGTGGGGATACACCGACGAGGCCTGGATCACCATGTACGACGAGATCCTCATCGAATGGGGACGCATGGGCCGGGTGCTGAACATCCTGACCAGCAACGTGCCCAGCATGGACGACCTGATCCAGCGGGCCAACACCTACCGCGGGGTCATTCCCGAGCGGAAGAAGTGGCCCCAGTCCCTGAAGCCCGGCGCGGCCATCACCCCGGCCGAGGCCGAGGCCGCCCCCGACGGGGCCGGGCAGGCTGAAGAGGAGGGCCCGTCCCTGACCATCGCCCAGCAGCTGGAGCAGTACCACGTCGACCCCGATCTGAATCCGGACCGCGGACTGCAGATCCTGGTGGCCACCGACAGCCCCGTGGACATGCGCATCCTGGAAAAGAAGCTCACCGCCCAGGGGCACGACCTGATCAAGGCCAGCAACGGCCGGGAAGCCCTGGAACTGGCCCTGCAAACCCGGCCCCAGCTCATCCTGACCGACTGGATGATGCCCGAGATGGACGGCCTGGAGCTGACCCGCACCCTGCGCATGAGCAAGCAGGCCGCCAGCACCTACATCATCATCATGACGGCCCAGGAAGGGAACGATCTGCTGATCAAGGCCTTCGACTGCGGCATCGACGACTACGTGACCAAGCCCATCAACCACCAGGTGCTGAAGGCCCGCATGCGCGCCGCCTGTCGGGCCATCGACAACTACGAGGACAAGGAAGAGGCCCAGGAAGAGCTGCGCGTCACCCTGGCCGAGCTGTCCATCCTGAACCGCCAGCTGGAACACCTGGCCATGGTGGACCAGCTGACCGACCTGCCCAACCGCCGGGCCGGCCTGGACCGGCTGGACCAGGAGTGGTCACGCGCCGGCCGGGCCGACGAGTCCCTGCTGTGCATGGTCATGGACATCGACCACTTCAAGCGGGTCAACGACAACTTCGGTCATGACGCGGGGGATATCGTCCTGCACGAGACGGCGGCGGTCATGCGCCGCACCATGCGGGACAGCGACACCGTGTGCCGCTTCGGGGGGGAAGAGTTCCTGGTCATCTGCCCAGGGGCCGATCTGAAAGCCGCCACGCTCGTGGCCGATCGTATTCGCCGGGCCGTGGAGCAGAACCTCATCTCCACCCCGGAATTCCAGGGCAACGTGACCATCAGCATCGGCGTGGCCTCGCGCTGCACCAGCCATCTGTCGGCCAAGGACATGATCAAGGACGCGGACGAGGCCCTGTACGCCGCCAAGGAAGCCGGCCGCAACCGCGTGTGCGTGTCCCAGCCCGACTAGGCCCGCCGGAGGGACCGGCCAGGCCGCCGGCCGCCGGTCCCTAGCTGCGCGCCTGGAAGCGGCGATGGATATTCAGGTGGAAATCGGCCACCGGCTTGACGTTCTGGTCCACTCCCAGCACTTCCAGACTGCGCTCGTAGTCGTCCGGATGAACGTGCATGATGTAGCGATACCCACCACGCCCATCGCTGATGCCGTTGCTGCTGGACACGTTGATCTCCGCATCGCACAGCTTCTGATGGATGGTTACCAGAGCGCCCAGCTCGTCGTCGCCGTGCACCATGAAGGCGTGATGGGGCCCCACCAGCCGCAGGCCCTCGTGGCGCGCAAGGTCGCCCAGCCAGGTGCTGTTCAGGGGGTAGATGACCAGCTGGGTGCGGTCCGTTCCCACGGGAAAGGCGTTGAACGCCAGCAGGTTCACATCCTCCTGGGCCAGCATTTCCAGGAAGCGGCACCCCTGGCCCGGGGCATCCTCGACGGTGGTGTAGAAATAATCCACGGAGTAGATGTGTGCGGACATGGTGGGGCCTCCTTGGCTCGCGGCGACGCGCCTTACCGTCCCGGGCCCACGAGTTTTCGCGAGCCCGTCGCAGCGGCCGGTGCAGAACGCCTCCTTGCAGGACCCGGATTTTTCGTGGCCGGGTCAGAGCCAGTCGGTCATTGTTGTCCGTCGTCCGGTTGGCGGCCCTTTCCTGTGATGCAGCCGACCATGGTGTTGTAGTACGCCATCACCACAAAAAGGTTGTCCGTACCCGGTCAAGGGTTTGATCCGTGGCGAGATTTTCCCCGGATCAGCCCCCAGCCATAAGGATACCCTTATATGGTATCACATCAGGCAGGTGTTGTGGGAATAAAAAGAACCTCCATCAGGATCGGACCGCCACCAGTTCCACCTCGCCGTGGCGCTCCTCGGGGCCATCCCCGTGACGATGGACCGGGCCCAGCGCCTCCTGATGGTGAATGGTGTTCCACCCCCGGAAAAACTCCAGAACCTCCTGCCGACCCAGATAGGTGCGGAAACGTTCGCCGTCCGGTGAGCGGAAAGAGCGCCGGCCCGTGCGCTGCCACTGCTGGGCGCAGGTGGCGAAACCGGGGTCGTCCACGTGCCAGGCCACCAGGAAGAGCAGCCCGCCCGGAGCGGTCCACCCATGCAGGCGGTGGATGAGCGAGGCCCCCTGGTCAGGGGGCAGCATCTGTAACAGGCCGAAGCAAAGCACCACCTGGAAGGGCTCCCTGGGAAAGAAATCGGCGAACCCGGTCTGAAGGGTCTGCAGGGACAGCCGTTCCCGGACGGCCGCCTCCTGCACCTGGCGGATGCTGGTTTCGCTGGTGTCCAGGCCTGTCACCCGAAGTCCACGACGGGCCAGGGGCAGGGCGTTGCGGCCCTGTCCCACGCCCACATCCAGGACCGTCGCCCCGGGGGGAATGTGCTGGGCGTAGCGCTTCAGCAGGGGACTCTCCGAGGAACCGAAGTAATCAGGTTGGCCGTAAGCCTGGTCGTATTCGTTTCCCATCCGGGTCATTCTGCACCCCCGTATCCTTTCCTGCACCGTGATCCCCGCCCTCATGTTATAATAGCCTGGGTCCCATCACTGGCCCAGAGCTTCAAGCATCCGTATTCAAACAAGCCTTTCCCATATTCAAGCTGGAGAATTACCTTACTCCTATCATGAAAACCCTTCGCGCTCACGGACCCATTCTGCTGATGATGATCGCCATCAGCTTCCTGGCCTTCGGGAAGTTCATGACCACGCCTCTGTGGGATTTTGGCGATGCCCAGATTCTGAGCGATGCCCACAACCTGAGCAACGCCTCACCTGCCATGTTCCAGCACATCGGCTTCTATTTCAGCCAGCCCCTGTTGCAGCTGGCCTTCCTGCTGGAATACCGCGTCTTCGGCATGAACCCGGCCGGGTATATCGCCGTCAACCTGCTGCTGCACGCCTTCAACGCCTTCCTGGTGTACATGCTGGTGCACATGCTCTTTCCCCACATCAGGCTGGCCATCCTGGCCGGGGTGCTGTTCGTGCTGGGGGTGGGCAGCTACGGCAAGATCCTCATGAACGTGTACTCCCTGGAAGCGCTCATGCTGGCCACCCTGCACCTGCTGGTGCTTTACTTCTTCATCCGCAACGACTTCCGGCGGGACGGGCGGATCTTCTCGCCCCTTTTCGCCCTGGGGCTGGGCCTGTTCCTGCTGAGCGGCCTGACCAAGACCGCCTCCTTCAGCATGATCCTGACCCTCATGGCCTACAAGGCCTTCTTCTATCGCTGGCGTCAGGGGCGGGCCATCCTGTCACCGGACCTGCTGGTGCTGGCAGGGGTGGGGATCCTCTTTCACCTGGGGCAAACCCAGTGGGGCTACCGGGCACCCACCATCTTCCACGTCTCGGACGTGCAGACCACCTTCTCGTGGATCAGCCTGAAGAACATCTTCCGTTACCTGAACATGATGTTCTTTCCCATGCAGATGAGCCCCATCCTGGAAACGGCCCACCCCCTGCTGCGCCTGGCTTTCGATCTGCGCACCGTCATCCGGGTGGCTCTGACCATCAGCATCCTGTCCTACAGCTTTTTCGGGTTCGTGTTCGGCAGCAAGGCCATCCGCTTCTTCCTGGCCTGGACCTACATCACCCTGTTGCCTTTCACCGGGGTCGACTACACGGGGCAGTGGTGGAACCTGAGCCACCTGTACCTGACCAGCCTGGGGTTCTGTGTCATCCTGGCCGCCGGCACCACCGGCACCATTCGCTTGCTGGCCCGCGCCGGCTGGAAGCGATTCCTGCCCCTGCTGGTGCCCCTGTACTTCGTGGCTGCCTCGGTGGGTCTGGCCCATCGCCTGGACCAGAGCCACAACCGCATGGCCGGGCGGGCCGAGATGGTGGAGATGCGGGAGAATTTGCAGACTCCCCTGCGCTGAACTCCGGCCATCCCCTCGTTCCTTTTTTCCTCTTTTACGGCTTTTCCTGCCGGATATCTTGGCTTTTTGAACTCCGTGTGAATATCTTTCGGGGAAGTTTCCGGGCCCGCGCGTCATCCCATGCGAGGGCCTTTCGACCCCCCTGCCATCCCCGCAAGGAGAGAGCAAAATGGCCAAGTACAAGATCGGTTGGATGCCCGGCGACGGTGTCGGCGTCGACGTGATGGACGCCACCCGGACCGTTCTGGACAAGCTCGGCTTCGAGGCCGAGTACCTGCCCGGCGACATCGGCTGGGAATTCTGGAAGACCGAGGCCAATCCCCTGCCCGACCGCACCATCGAGATGCTGCACGGGGTGGACGCCGCCCTGTTCGGCGCCATCACCAGCCTGCCCAAGGAAGAGGCCGAGGCCGCCCTGGTTCCCGAACTTCAGGGCACGGGCAAGGTCTACCGCAGCCCCATCGTGCGCCTGCGTCAGGAATTCCAGCTGAGCACCAACCTGCGTCCCTGCAAGGCCTACACGGGCAACCCCCTGAACTTCAAGGACGGCCTGGACCTGGTGGTGTTCCGGCAGAACACCGAGGGCCTGTACATGGGCGTGGAGTACCACCCCCTGCCCCAGGACGTGCGCGACAAGCTGACCGAGACCCACCCCGCCCAGATGAGCAAGCTGGAGGGCACGGCCAACGAGGACATCGCCATCTCCACCCGCATCTTCACCCGCAAGGGTTGCCAGGAGATCGTGCGCGACGCCTTCGAGTACGCCAAGAAGTTCGGCTACAAGACGGTGACCATCGTCGAGAAGCCCAACGTGGTGCGCGAGACCAGCGGCCTGATGGTGCGCGAGGCCCGCAAGATCGCCGAGGAGTATCCCGGCATCGATCTGTGGGAGACCAACATCGACGCCATGTGCATGTGGCTGGTGAAGAACCCCGAGGACTACGGCGTGCTGGTGGCCAGCAACATGTTCGGTGACATCGTCAGCGACCTGTGCGCCCAGCTGGTGGGCGGCCTGGGCTTCGCCTGCAGCGGCAACATCGGCAAGAAGCTGGCGGTGTTCGAGCCCAGCCACGGCTCGGCTCCCAAGTACGTGGGCATGAACAAGGTCAACCCCCTGGCCATGATCCTGTCCGCCAAGATGATGCTGGACCACCTGGGCGAGGTGGAGATGGGCAAGCGGCTGGAAGACGCCGTGGCCGCCGTCATCGCCGAGGGCAAGGTTCGCACCTACGACATGGGTGGCAGCAACACCACCACCGAGATGGCCGAGGCGGTCTGCGCCAAGCTGTAGCGCCGTCGTTGTTTTGATGGTTGGAAAGGCCCCGGGGTTCATGCGAGCTCCGGGGCGCATTTTTTTTCCTGCCCCGGACCATGAATGGGCGCTTCCCTTCCCTTTCCCCCTGTTCTAGGATTCCCTTTTCATCTTTCCCACGCCCAGCATCGAGGGAATCCATGCGCCTGGTCTTTCTGTATCTCCTGTTCTGTCTCCCGGCTCCAGCCTCCGGAGGCGCACCCCCCTCGCTTACCATGGAAAATCCCCGCTCGGCGCCTCGCACCACAGTGGTGCAATACGAGGAAGCCTGGCGTGCGGGAGACGACCCCGGCGAGGAATTCATCTTCGGCGTCATCATCGATGCCGTCGCCGACAGGCAGGGCAACCTGTACCTGCTGGATCTTCAGCAGCAACAGGTTTTCAAGTTCAGCCCGGAAGGACGGTATCTGGGCCTGGTCAGCCGCCGCGGCCAGGGTCCCGGCGAGATCGAAAACGTCTTCTCCATGTGCCTGCCCGCCCCCGACAGGATCGGCCTGCTGCAGGGATTTCCCGGCCGCCTCATCCAGGTGGACAGGGACGGACTTCCCCTGCCCGGACTGGACTTCACCCTCCAGTCGGACGACAACCTGGACAGGGCCCACGGTTTCTTCTTCCTGCTGGAGCTGCATTGCCGCGACGGCCACATGGTCGGTCAGGGTTCCATGATGCTGGGGAACGGACAGGTTCAGGATAATCTGAACTTCGTCTGCAGCTTCGGCCCCGACGGCAAGGAACGTGTGCGCTACACCCAGTGGCGGGACGGGTACGACTTCACCCGGGCCATCACCGTGGATGAAGAGAAAGCGTTTCAGCCCCTCGGCCTGTGGGGCCTGGGCCCCGGCGGTCGTGTTTTCCGGTGCATCTCCCGGGACCGCTACGAGATCGAGGTGCTGGACCCGGACGGAAAAAGGGAACTCCTTATCCAACGGGCCTGGGAACTCCACCAGCGCACCCCGGAAGAGAAGGCAGCGGCCAAGAATACTTACTCTTTCTCCAGCGACGGCACCCTGCCCCACATCTCCTACAGGATGGCGGACACCGATCCGGCCATCGACCAGATGGAAATCATGGGCGATGAACTTTGGGTCAGCAGCCCGGACCGACAACGGGACCTGCCCCCGGGAATGGCCCGGCAGGTGGCGGTCTTCGACCTGGAGGGGCACCTGCTGGAGGAACGCCGGTTCGCCTTCCCCCATCGACCCGAAGTTGACCGTCCCCTTTTCCTGCCCGACGGCCGGGTCCTCCTGCTGGAAAATTTCTCATCCGCCATGGCCTCCCATACCGCGGGAAGAAATGTGCAGGTGGGCGACCAGAAGAACCCAGGGGCCGGGGAGGGCGACTCAGCCGCCCTGCGGGTTGTCCTGCTCAAGCCCGTAAACAACTGACTTGCAGCAGGTTGAAGCACCTGTGAAAATTTTCTTGATTTACTTCCCAGAGAAATTAGACTAGTCTAACAACAGGAGGCAAATATGGCCGAGAACATCATTCACCCCGGACTGACCCCCGCCCTCGAGGACTACCTGGAGACCATCTACCGTCTCATCGGGGAAGTCGGCGTGGCCCGCGTGGGCGACATCGCCAAGGAGCGCGAGGTCAAGCCCGGTTCGGTGACCCCGGCCATGAAACGCCTGGACCAGATGGGCCTCATCCGGTACCACCAGCGCGACAACGTGGGCCTGACCGCCGCCGGCGAGGCGGCCGCGCGCAAGGTCTACGCCCGGCACCGCATCCTGCGGCGCTTCTTCACCTCCATCCTGAACCTGCCCGCCGACATCGCCGAACGGGACGCCTGCGCCGCCGAGCACAGCCTGTCCCCCCAGGCCGTGGACCAGATGGTGAGGCTGTTCGAGTACATGGAGGTGTGCCCCGAGGGGCGCGAGCACGTTGATCGCTTCCTGTCCTGTTCCGCCGTTCATCCCGGCCTCACCCCGTGCCCCCACGAGTGCGACGCCATTCCCCTTGACCTTCCCGCGAGGACCAGACGCATGAGCATTGCCGATCTCAAGCCCGGCCAGCAAGGCCGCGTGCAGCAGGTAGATTGCCAGGGCGCGGTGCGCCGTCGCCTGCTGGACATGGGCCTGCTGCCCGACACCAGCATCACCGTGGCCCGCATCGCTCCGGCCGGCGACCCGGTGTGGATCCAGTTGCAGGGTTACGAGCTGGCCCTGCGTATGAACGAAGCCCAGGCCGTGGCTGTGGAGGTCCAGGAGTGATCACCCTGGCCGGCCGCCTTTTTTTTCGCCCCCCTTTTAGAGGTGCCTAACAAATGAAAGAGCAGTTGCAACCCATCCATCTGCAGGCCACCCGCCCCGTGCGGGCCCTGCTGGTGGGTAATCCCAACTCGGGAAAGACCAGCATCTTCAACGGCCTGACCGGCGCCCGGCAGCGGGTGGGTAACTACCCCGGCGTCACAGTGGAAAAGCGCGAGGGCAAGTTCCGTGTCGAGGCCGAGGAGGTTCACATCCGGGACCTGCCCGGCACCTACAGCCTGAGCTGGTACTCGCCCGAGGAGAAGATCGCCACCCGCGAACTCATGAGCGGCGACCACGACGTGGCCGTGGTGGTGGTGGACAGCACCGTGCTGCGCCGCAGCCTGAACTTCGTGCTGCAGGTGCTGCAGACCCAGACCCGGGTGGTGCTGTGCCTGAACATGGCCGACGAGGCCTACCGTTCGGGCCAGCGCATTGACGTGCCCCAGCTGGGCCGCCTGCTGGGTATGGACGTGGTGGAGACCACCGCCAGCAACGGCCACGGTCTGGACCGCCTGAAGTCGGTCATCGTGCGGGCCGCCGGCACGCCCCCGCGCCAGCCCGCCCCGGAAGTCGCCGCCGTTCTGGAGGACACCCGCTCCTTCCTGGAGCATGTGGACCACCCCGAGGATGACGAGGGCGAGCTGCTGAACCGCACCCGCCGCTTCGCCATCACCATCGACGGCATCATGGCCCAGGTCACCCTGAACCCGGCGCGGCCCGACGCGCGCATCATCAGCCGGCGGCTGGACACGGTGCTGGCCCATCGCACCCTGGGCCTGCCCATCTTCCTGGCGGTGATGTACGCCGTGTTCTGGATGACCTTCAGCCTGGGCGAGGCGCCCATTGGCTGGATCGACAGCGGCGTGGGCTGGCTGCAGAACGCCATCACCACCCACTGGCCCGGGTCCCCCGACTCGCTGCTGCTGTCGCTGCTGGTGGACGGGATCATCGCCGGGGTGGGTGGCGTGCTGGTCTTCCTGCCCAACATCGTGCTGCTGTTCCTGGGGCTGTCGTTCATGGAGGACACGGGCTACATGGCGCGTGCGGCCTATCTCATGGACCGCTTCCTCAGCCGGGTGGGCCTGCACGGCAAGAGCTTCCTGCCCCTGGTGACGGGCTTCGGCTGCAGTATTCCCGGGGTCATGGCCACCCGCACCATCGAGAACGAACGCGACCGCCTGGCCACCATGCTGGTGCTGCCCCTCATGAGCTGCGGGGCGCGGCTTCCCATCTGGATGCTGCTCATTCCCGCCCTGTTCGCCCCTGCCCTGCGGGCGCCCATGATGTGGGGGGTTTACATCTTCGGTATCGCCCTGGCCCTGGGTCTTTCGCTGCTGCTGCGGGGCACCCTGTTGCGGGGCGAGACCACCCCCTTCGTGCTGGAGATGCCGCCCTACCGACTGCCCTCCCGCCAGGCCGTGCTGGGCCGGGCCCTGGAGCGCTCGGGGGCCTACCTGCGCAAGGCCGGCACCGTGATTCTGGGCATCAGCATCTTGCTATGGGCGGTGACCACTTTCCCCCGGCCCACCAGTTACCAGGTGGATCGGGACGTGGCCGCCGGGGCGCAGCTCAGCAGCGAGCAGATCCAGGGACAGCGCGCCGCCGAGGATCTGCGCTTCTCCCTGGCCGGGCGCCTGGGCACGGCCCTTGAGCCGGCCTTCCGCCCCCTGGGCTTCGACTGGCGCATCGTCACGGCCAGCATCGGGGCCTTCGCCGCCAAGGAGGTCTTCGTCTCGCAGATGAGCATCGTCTACGCCCTGGGCGAGGACGGCCAGGAGGGCGACCTGCGCCAGCTCATCAGCCGCGACTACAGCCCGCGCGTCGGACTGGCCCTGATCATCTTCCTGCTGGTGGGCACCCCCTGCATGGCCACGGTGGCGGTGGTCCGGCGCGAGTCGGGCAGCTGGCGCTGGGCCTGGGGACAGTTCTTCGGACTCACAGCCCTGGCTTATGTCCTGGCCATGACGGCCTACGGCGTGGGCGGGCTTTTCACCTGATAAAGGAGATCATCCTGTAACGCATCAACCTGGGTCTGATTTGCCTGATGGTGCTGGTGGCCGCCCCCGCGGTCCGGGCCACCGACACCCTGGACGTGTGGGACGCCGGTTCCGGCAACTTCGAGATGTATTCGGGATACGGCGGCGTGGGCGCCCGCACGGAAGAACAGTCCATCGGCAGCAGCATGGTGCTGGGTTGGGGTGTGGCCCGCGGGTTCTCGGCCTACGTGGGCACGGCCCTGGCGGCGGACGGCAACTTCGACCAGACCGAGACCGAGCTGGACCTGGGCGCGCGGCGCCAGCTGGTGCTGGAGTACGACATCACCCTGCACGACCGGCCCGAGCCCGGCACCCCGGACCTGGAGCGGGGGGCCTTGGCCCTGGGCTACAACGTGTTGCTGTCGGACAGCCTGGAGCTGATCACCGAGGCACGCCTGGACGTGCCCCAGTTCGACGAGAGCGCCACCCTGGGCCTGGTGGTGGGGGTCATCCCGGCCCTGGATTGAGACAGCCGGCGGGGGTGCCGGCCGGACCCATCGACCGGACCGGCGCCCCTCACTTCAACTTCTTCAGCAGCCCTTCCAGCCCCTTCTTCACCTCTTCCTTGGCCTTGTCCTCCAGCTGGTTCTTCTGGTTGTCCACGGCCTTTTTCTGCAAGTCATCCAGGGTGGCCCCCAGCTTCAGTTGCACGCGGGGGTCGGTCTGGGTGCCCCCCACCGTCAGGGGGATGGCCAGGCGTTGCGGGCGCTGGTCGCCCAGCAGGCGGGCCAGCTCCTTCAGCACGCCACCCGAGAACAGCCGGTCCGTCTGCTGCGCCGTCAGCAGCAGGGTGCCGGCGTAGTCCAGATCGCCGGTGAAGGCGTAGTGGCCGCCGAAGCGCAGCTCGCCCCAGTCCCCCAGGCCGGTCTTCAGATCCTGCAGGGAGACCTTGCCGTCAGCCACCTGGATGTGGGTGAACAGGTCGCTGATGATCTGCTCGCCCCCGATGGTGTGACCCGTCTGCTGGGCCAGCTGGGCCAGGCTGCCGCGAATGACGTCGCGGGTCACCAGGCGGCCGTCCTGCAGGGAGGCGTCCGAGTTCAGGGACAGGCTGTTGCGAATGACCGCCGGGTCCAGGCCGTGGGTTGCGAAACTGCCGCTCATGTTGGTCTTGCCCATGACCAGACCCGAGGCCCCCAAGAAGCGGGTGACGAAGTCGTTCACCTCGATCTGGCTGGCCTGGTACTGCCCGCTGTAGCCGGGGTTGTTCAGGTCCTTCAGGTCGATGGCCGCCTGGGCCGTCACCGCGCCCTGGTAGACCTGACCCTGGACATCGCTGATCTTCAGCTCCCGGTCAGCCACCGTCACCTGGGCGGTGATGCCGGTGAAGGGCACCTGCATGTACACCAGGCGGTCGGCCCGCAGGGTGCCGCTGGCCGTGAGGTCGGGAAATTCCATGTCCAGCTGGCGGGTGGCGCCGGCGGGGGTCGGCTCTCCGGCGCTTCCTGACCCGGGGCCGGACACATTCGCCGCCGCCTGCTGCCCGCTGGGGCTGGCGGCGGGCATGAGGCGGTCCACATCCAGATCGGGGGTGTGCAGGGCAAACTCCAGGTGGGGCGTCTTCACCGGGCCCTCACCCTGCAGTTCGGGGGGCAGGAAGTAGGGCAGCGGGTCCCGCAGGCTGCCCGTGAGGGTGAATGAGCCCGAGGCGAAGCGGGCCTGGCTGCGGGTGATGGTGTAGGTGTCCTGGTCGAAGCTCAGCCGGGCATCCAGCTCCTGCAGCTCGTCCACCAGTTCGGTGCGGGTGAAGCTGACGTCATCCAGCCAGGCCTGGCCGCTGTAACGCAAGGCATCCAGGCCACCGCCGGGGCCCATGGTCAGTTCCACAGTGGCCCCGGCGCGGCCCGCCAGCTCCCCTTTTTGCTCGGGGGGCAGCAGGGGGCGCAGGGTTTGCCACAGGGCGGCCAGATCCAGGTCCGCCGCCTCCAGGGAGAGGTTGGTGGTGGGGCCTGCGTCGGCCACCTGCACGCGGCCCGATCCACTCATGTCGAACTGCGCGGCCTTGCCGGCTACCCGGGTCATGGCCAGGGTGCGGGACTGGTTGTTCCAGGTCATGTCGTAGCGCAGATCCAGGGGCAGATCCAGGGGCGCGGGCAGACTGGACAGGCCGATGTTCCCCGCCTTCAGGTCTCCGGTGAAATGAAAGACCGCCGGGCCGCTCCCGTCCAGATGGGCGGTGGCCGACACCTGCTGCAGACTGGTGGTCTGGCCGCCGGCGGTGACGGCCAAGGCTCCCTCGCGCACGGTGGCCTGGCCCTTCAGGCTCAGGGTCGCGGGATCCGAGCCGGGCCCCATTCCCACCGCAAGGTCCAGGTCGCTCCGGCCGGCCAGGGTCAGCTGCGGCCCGGCAGGCAGCAGGGGCGCCGCCACGGCCAGGATCCGCGCCAGGTCCAGGTCCCGCGCCGTCACGGCCAGGGCCGTGGTGGGGCCTGCGTCGGAAACCGTCACCTGGCCCGAACCAGCGAGGTCGAAACCGGCGGCGCTGCCCTGGATGGTGCGAATATCCAGGCGTCGCGCCGCGTCATCCCACTGCAGCTCATAGGCGAAATCCAGGGGCAGGTCCGGCGCCTCCGGCAGGGTGGAAAGGGTGGTGCTGTCGGCCTTCAGGTTCCCCTGCAAATGTAAGACGCCCGGGGTGGGTGTTTTCAGGACCAGGCTGCCGTCGATGCCGCTCAGGGTGGTGGTCTGCTGACCCGAGGTGAAATCCAGGATCCCGTGGCGGAGGCTGAAGTTGTCGATGGTGATGGCCGCCGGGGTGGCCTGGTTGGTCTGGCCGGTCTGGCCGGTCTGGTCCGAGGTGCCGTTTTCGCGCACAGGTCGGGAGACTTCACTTCCGCCGGCGGAAGTCTGTGGGCCCGTAGAACTCTGTGGGCCGGGGGAGGTCTGGTTGCCCGCGGCAGCCTGGCTGCCAGCCGGGGCGAAGGTGTAGTTGTTGGTGCCGTCAGCCCGGTTGATGAGGTTCAGGCGCGGGCTGTCCAGGACCAGGCGCTTGACCTCCACCTGCCCCTTGAACAGTGGGCCGATGGCCAGCTTCAGATCCACCGCCCCCACCCTGGCCAGGGGGTCACCCGCGAAGCCCTCGGGGTTGTGGACCACGATGTCGGCCAGGCTGACCCCCAGGCCGCCGCCGAAGGACACCCCCACATCGCCCATGGTGACCTCGCGGCCCAGCTTCTCCCGGGCCTGGGCCAGGGCCAGGTCGCGGATCTTCTCGGTGGGCAGGAAGACCACCACCGCCAGCACGGTCAGCGCCAGCACGCCCAGGACGATGGCCAGCGCACGCACCCATTTTCTTCGCAGCAGACCCATGATTCAGCCTTTCCATCGGGAAACCGGAGAACAACATCGGCAGAGTAACATCGGCCGTTGTGGGCGGCCACTTCAACGGCAAGCCGACCGACGATGTTCCATACTGCGGCGCCCTTTCCCTGACCATGGCGGCCAGCGCCCACCTCTTCTCGTACACGATCTGGTGGCAGGCCGAGCACAGGGGTGATGAGGTTCGCCGGGTCGTCGCCGCCGCCCTCGGTCCGGGGGATGATGTGGTGCACCTCCAGGAAGCGCGTGTTTTCGCAACCTGACCGCCGGCAGCGATGGCGGTCCCGGCTCAGCACCCGGCGGCGGATGCGCGGCGGGATGGTGGCGGTGTTGCGCCGGTCGGGCCCATCCACCCGGGCATCGCACTGGGCGCGCTCGGCGGTGGCCGGGGTGACGGTCAACTCGCCCCGGCTGGTCTGGACCGATGCGCGCCGGCAATCAGGGCAGCTCCCCCAGCCTGTCGGCCAGCCGCGAGAAATCGCTGGCCTGGGTTTCGCTGAAGCCCAGGGCCTGCTTGGCGTACATGTTCATGCTGGAATAACCCAGCTGCCGGTACAGCTGGCGTTGCTTGATGTCGGCGAACCTGAGCACGGCGTTCTGCTTGGCCCGATCCATGATCTGGACCCTGGCCAGCACGGCCTGATGGGCGGTCTGGGCGGATTTTCCTCGGACAAATGCCTGCATGGTGCTCCCTCCTTGAAGTGGCCTACATAATAGCGAAATTTTGACGAAAAAGCAACATAAAACATTGTAATAATTTCATTTAAAAAATTCCCCTTCCCCGGTTTTCGGCATGATTCGTGGCCCCGGACCTTCCGCCGGCGGGACGCCATTGGACCGCCAGCCAGGCCAGAAATATTTTTCTGAGCACAACCCAAAATATTGTGAAACCCCCTTGCCAATCCCTCGTATACCGTCCTACTATATTAGTTGAATAATATAGCCAACCCGACAGAAAAGGGTCCGCCCATGATTCACATCGATCCCAGAAACGGAGTGCCCATCTACCGCCAGGTCATGGATCAGATCCGTTTGCAGATCACAGCCGGCCAGTTGCAACCCGGCGACCAAGTGGATTCGGTGAGCAGCCTGTCGGCCCGGCTGAAGGTCAATCCCATGACCATCAGCAAGGCCTACGGGTACCTGGTCGAGGAGGGCGTGGTGGAGCGTCGCAAGGGGGTGGGCATCTTCGTGGCCGCGGTGGATCGGCAAGCCGCCGAATCGCGCCGCCTGAAGGTGCTCTCCGACGCTCTCCACCACGCCGCCGGCCTGGCCGTGCAGCTGAACGTCCCCGTGACCCGGGCCGTGGACCTGCTGCGCCAGCACATGAACGAGTTCGCCAGCAAGAAGAACAAAGGGGAATGACCATGATGAGCACCGACAGCATCGTCAGCGTGCGCAACCTGACCAAGGAATACGGCAAGACCCGCGCCCTGGAGGGGGTGGACCTGGAGATCCCCCGCGGCACCGTGGTGGGCCTGCTGGGCCCCAACGGCAGCGGCAAGACCACCTTGCTCAAGCACATCACCGGACTGCTGCGCCCCAGCCACGGCCACGTGCTGACCCTGGGCCGCGAGGCGCTGGACCTGACGGGCGGCGAGATGGCGCGCATCGGCTATGTCAGCCAGGAGAGCGAGCTGCTGGACTGGCTGACCGTGGGCGAGACCCTGGACCTGGCCCGGGCCCACCACCAGGACTGGGACGACCAGCTGGCCGGAACCCTGCTGGAGCGGTTCGAACTGCAGCGCGGCAAGAAGGTGGGCGGCCTCAGCCTGGGCAACAAGCAGCGCCTGGGCATCGTGCTGGGCGTCAGCCACCGGCCCGAGCTGCTGCTGCTGGACGAACCCGCCGCCAGCCTGGACCCCATCGTTCGCCAGGACTTCCTGGACCTGCTCATGGATCTGATCCAGGACGGCGAGCGCACCATTCTCATCTCGTCCCACATCCTGACCGACGTGGAAAAGGTCATCGACCGGGTGCTGATCATGGACCGCGGCACGGTGCACTGCTTCCAGCCCCTGGACGAGCTGCGCGAGGAATATTTCCGCGTCAGCCTGCAGGCCCTGCAGGGCGAGCTGCCCCGTGATTTGGGCCTGACGGGATTGAAGCACAGCCAGCACGAGGGCGCCGGCGCCTTGGTCACCGTCCACAACCCGGATCGCGCCCAGCTGCTGGGCGAGGTGGAACGGCTGAGCTGCCGCAGCGAGATCCGCAACCTGGAATTCGAGGAGATCTATCGCCTCGTGGTCACGGGCAAGTGAGGAGTATCGGCATGAACCAGACGGCGCACCACTTCCGGCTGTATCTGAAGAACTGGCAACTGCTGCTGTACGCCTTCCTGCCCGGGCTGGCCCTGACCGTGCCGGGGCTGCTGGCCCTGCATTTCCGGGGCGAGGCCAACCTCATGCTCACCTTGCTGGGCGTGGTCGGCGTGTCCGGGGGCGCGGCCTTCTTCCTGGCCTCGGCCCAGCAGGAATTCCTGAGCAAGTCCTTCACCTTCCTGTTGCCGGGCCTGCGCGGCAGCATGGTGCGGCAGAACCTGCTGACGGCCGGCGTCCTGGTGTGCCTGACCCTGGCGGCGGTCTTCCTGTTGCCGGTCTTCCAGACCGCGGCCCACACCGGCGGGCACTCCCTGTTCGCCCTGGCCCTGAGCACCGCCGGGCTGGCCATGCTGGCCTACAGCCTGATCCAGCTGGTGCTGTATATCTCCCCCTTCTCGGCCTTCATCTGGTTCCAGGTGTTCTGGTTCAGCTTCTTCCTCATCAAGTTCCTGCTGGGCGTCGACCCCGCGCAGGCCGCCCGCTTCCTGGATCAGCCCATCCTGTGGTTGCCCCTGGGCGCCGCCGCCCTGGGCGCCGCCCTGGCCCGCCTGGGCAACCCCGGCCTGCACCGGCGCCTGGTGGAACGCCCCTTCTTCTCCATCGTCGACCTGAAGAGCACCAGCAGGATGGAAGCCTTCAAGCACGCCCGGCGCCGCCACAAGAACACCCTCGAGGCCGAAAGCCGGCCCGGTGGCGGACTCATCCGCTGGTGTCTGGAAGTTGCCGCCCAGGCCGCTGCCCGCGCCCACCACGGCCGCGCCCTTCTGGCCGAGGCCGCCGCCACCACCTTCATGATCAGCATCCCCCGGCGGCGGGTGTGGCACCTCCTGCTGGCGCTGATGATCCTGACCTTCATCCTGTGGGTGGGCTACTGGGATGCCTGGATCGCCCGCGACCCCGAGGACCAGGATCTGGTGGGCTGGTTCCCGGGCATGGTCTTCCTGGCCGCCTTCTTCAGCCTGCCCGGCTTCCACTACATCAAGACCCGGCCCCTGGGTATGCTGCACAGCCGGCCGGCCATGTTCCGGGCCGGCCTGCTGAGCGCCCCGCTCTCCCTGATCCAGACCCTGCTGATGGGGAGCGTGATCTACCTGCTCTTCCTGGTGGGCCACCATTTCCTGCCGGCCGTCACCTGGCGCGGCTGCCTGCTGGAGTTCCGCGCGGCGCCCTGGCACATCCTGTTGCTGCCGTTCTGCTTCTTGCCGGTGCAGATCCTGGTTCATTCCCTGTGGCGCGTGCGGGGCGGAATGCAGGTGTTCAGCCAGGCGGGCACCCTGGCCTTCTTCGCCTTCCATGCCGCGCTCACCTGGAGCAAGGGCGCCTGGCTGGGCTGGGCCCTGCTGGTCGCCGGCGTCTGCTGGGTGGCCATGGTCTTCGCCTGGCGCTGGCGCGTCTTCAAGACCGACCTGGCCTGACATGAAAAAGGGTGCCTCCCCGACCAGGGAGGCACCCCGACAGATCTCCCGCTCCTTTACCGGACCTTCAGACTCAGCAGCCCGATGAAACCCAGGATGATGCTGATCATCCAGAAGCGGATGACGATCTTGGTCTCGGCGATGCCCATGCGCTCGAAGGCGTGATGGATGGGCGCCCGCAACAGCAAGCGCCGCCCCAGGATGGCGAAGCCCACCTGCTGCTGCAGGAACACCGAGGCCCCCTCCACCACGAAGATGCCCCCCACGATGACAAACAGGAACTCCTGCTTGAGCACCAGGATGATCATGCTCAGCAGGCCCCCCAGGGCCATGCTGCCCGTGTCGCCCAGGAAGACCTCGGCCGGGTACGAGTTGTACCACAGGAAGCCCATGCAGGCCCCCAGGACGGCTCCCGCCATCACCGCCAGTTCGCCGCTGCCCAGGATGAAGTCGAAGTGCAGGTAGTTGCTGTACACGTCGTTGCCGATGACGTAGGCGAACACCGCGTACACCATGTAGCTGACGGCCACCGGCACCGTGGCCAAACCGTCCATGCCGTCGGCGAAGTTCACGCTGTTGGCCACGGCCAGCACCACGAACACCATGAAGGGCGCGTAGAACCAGCCCAGGTCGGCCACCGGCCCCTTGCGGAAGGGCAGGAAGAGCTGGGTGCGCAGCTCGTCGGGAATGGGCGAGCGGTCGGACAGCAGCCACCACACCAGGAAGCCGGCCATGAACAGCTGCAGCAGCAGCTTGGCCACCTGGGACAGGCCGTGCTTGCCGCCGCCCCCGCGCACCTTGCCCAGATCGTCGATGAGGCCGATGCCGCCGAAGCCCATGAAGACCAGCATGCCCCCCCAGGCGTAGGGATTGATCATCTCGCACCACAGCAGGTATCCCGACAGGAAGCTGGCCATGATGATGAGGCCGCCCATGGTGGGCGTGCCCCGCTTGGCGCGGGTGTCGATGACGCCGTAATCCTCCACCACGTCGCGCATGCCCCGGGCGTGCAGCATGCGGATCATGGGCCGGCCCACCAGCAGGGTCACGCAGAAGGTGGTCATGGTGGCCATGACGGCGCGGAAGGACAGGTAGTCGAACAGGCGCAGGAAACCCCAGCCCTCGTTGTTCTCGGCAAGCAGATGGGCCAGCCACTGGATCATCGCGCCTCTCCTTCCGCGGCGGCGGGCGCCTGATCGATGGCCGTGGCCAGTTCGCGCAGACCCGACTTGATGGGAAACTCGGGAGAGAAGTAGGTGCTGGTCACCAGCACGTCCCGCAGCACGGGGGCCAGCTCGTCACCGGGCAAGCGCCCGGCGCGCACCTGGTTCACCAGCACCCGCACCGTCGCCTCGCGCACGCGGATGTTGTTGTGCTTCAGCATGGGCAGAATCAACTCACGCCAGTTCTCGGTGAGGCCCCGGGCGTCCCAGTAGGCCAGGGCCGCGGTCACCTCTTCGAAGCAGCGGCGGCGCAGGAAATTCCGGGCCTGGTCGGACAGATCCTGCGGGTGGCTGCCGGGCGACAGGCGAGCCAGGGCGCGCAACGCTTCCACGCGCACCTCCCAGTAGCCGTCCTGCAGCATGTGGCGCAGGCAGGCGATGACCTCGGGACTGGCCACGCCGATCTGCCCCAGGGCCGTGGCCAGATTGCGGCGGATGAATCCGTTCTGGTAGTGGCTTTCACCCAGCAGGCGGGACAGCCAGCCGGCCCGGCGGGGATCGTTGATGATGTGCAGCAGCAACGGCACGGCGTCCGGGTCCTGCAGGGCCCCGGCCAGCTTGATGCCCACGTTGCGGCGCGCCCAGGCGGGTGAGGCCAGGGCCGCCCCGTACCGGTAGACCAGGTAGCGCCGGGTTTCGGGGTCCGGCCCCCCACGCCGAGCCACCGCCAGCAAGGCCTCGTCACCGAACTGTTCCAGCCGGGACGATTCCGCGTCGGGGGCGTCCGCCTCCACCGGCTCCGGCGCCACCGGCTGCCCGGCCGCCATTTGCCGGGCCAGATCCACGAAGCCGTCCAGGGCGTGGGCCATGCTCAGCGAGGCGCAGCTCTTCCCCATGGCGGCCAGGGCCTGCTCGTCACCGATCAAACCCAGCACCAGATCCTTCAGGGCCTCGCCGTCCACCTCTTCCTCGAACCCCGTGTCCACGGGCAGGGGGCGCTCCAGCATGACGCGGGCGGCTCCGGTCCGTTCGATGAGCCGCGCGTTGGCCACCTGGTGATCGCCGGGCAGGCCCATCTTGGGAATGAGCACCGAGGGCAGGCCGCAGGTCACCAGCTCGAAGATGGCTCCCGCCCCGGCGCGGGCCAGCACCAGGTCGGCCGCCCCGTAGGCCAGATTGATGTCGTGCAGGTAGGGGAAGGCGCGATAGTTCCGTTCCAGCAGGGGGGCCAGCTCGGCGTCGTCCTTCAGCCGGGCCAGAACCCGCTGGTGATGGGCCTGGGCGTCATAGGCCCCGCTGGCCGTGCCGTGACCATGGATGACCTGGATGCCGGCGCGCAACAGGTGAGGCAGCAGACCATAAAGAGAATGATTGATGCAGCGGGCCCCCTGGCTGCCCCCGAACACCAGCAGCACCCGGCGGGCCGGGTCCAGGTGGAAGTGGGCGCAGGCCGCTTCCCGCGGAGGCCGCTCCAGCAGATCGCGGCGCACAGGATAGCCCACCAGGCGCCGGCTGCGGGCCGGCACGCGGGGAGCGCTGGCGGCGAAGGTCAGGGCCACCAGGTCGGCCACACCGGCCGCCTGCCGGTTCATGAGCCCCGGCTGCACGTTCTGCTCGTGGATGAGGATGCGGGCCCGGCTGAGCCCCAGGCGCCGCAGCAGCGCGGCGGCGAAGACCGTGGGGGCGCTGGCGTAGCCGCCGGTGGCGAACACCAGATGGGGGCGAAACCGCAGCAGGTGCCAGGTGGCCTGCAGCATGCCCACGCCCAGGGTCAGCAGGAAGGGAATCAGACGCCAGGAACGGGCACCGGGGAACCCGGCGCTGACGGCATGGACCAGGGGAATGCGGGGATCCCGGCGACCGCCGCCCAGGATCTTCTGCTCGGCACGGCCCCGGATGCCCACATACAGCAGGTCGTTTTCCGGATCGCGGGCCAGGTCGCGCGCCACGGCCAGGGCGGGATACAGATGTCCGCCGGTGCCGCCCCCGGTGAAGAGATACCTCATCCTTGAGGCTTTTTCCTTGCGAGCCAAGACAGCCCTTTCCGTTCCGTCGAAAACCGCTTTACACCACGAAGTATATACATCCTGGCCCCCCATGTTTCCAGGGATTTGATCCTCCCAACAACCCGTTAAAGATGTCCCCTAGTCAGTCGATCATTATCTGGAACAGGTTGCCTTCACTCATGATCATGCATCGGGCCGGGGCTGGACCTCGTCCGGATGGGGGATACGGACCACATGACGGCCGAAGCCAGGAAAATCTGGTTCAACTTCTCGGTGACCCTGGTGTTGCTGTTCGGAACCTGGTTCGTCCAGTGGTCCGTTCTGGAGCACCGGCACGAGCTGGAATACAGCCGGCGTGAGGCGGTGCACCGCATCGGCCAGGCCATCACGGCCCAGGAGTTGGCCCAGCTGGCGCTGGTCAAGGGCGATACGGAAAGCCCCTACTTCAAGAAACTCAAGCGTAACCTGGAATCCTGTCTGGTGCTCGTTCCCGAAAGCCGGCGCATGGTTCTTTCCCTGGTGGAAGGGACCCCCGCCCGGGAAACCGAAATGGTGGTGGCGCGGAACCGGAAATCATCGGAAACGGGAACAACCCCGACCCAGATCATCAAGGTGCCCCTGAAGGATAACGCCACCGGCCGGCAACTGGGCTTTCTGGCCGTGGAATTCAACCCCGGGCCCACCCAGCGCGCCTGGTTGATGGCCGGGGGTGCGCCCCTGGTCTTCACCGGCCTTTTGCTGGGGTTCCTTTTCATGGGCCGGCGTCTGCTGGATCTGCCCGTGGGGTCTGGCCGGCGCGCCGGATTCCTGGGACGCCATGCCGAAGCCCTCCTGACCTTGACGGTGGGCATCATCCTCACCGGGGCCGTGGCCTGGTCCACATTCCAGGTGGAATCTCGCCATCGTGAGCACACCTTCAACCGCCTGGCCGACGTCGAGGCCGTCAACATCACCCGGGCCGTGGATCTGGTGGACCGGGTTTTCCTGGGCAGCCTGTCCGAGTTCTATTCCAACTCCGACCAGATCACCCCGGACGAATTCCACGATTACACCCGAAATCTGCTTCTGAATTCGGGCCTGGAATTCGCCGCCATCCTGGAGCCGGTCGAGCCCATTCCGGGCACCGCTTTCCACAGGCAACAATTCCTGGGTTCGGAACGGGCAGCCCGGGATCTGGACCTGAACCTGCGCTCCTACCACCCCCTGAAAAAGGCCCTGGCCGAGGCCTTCGAGTCCACCATGGGCAACAGCGTCCCCGCTCCCGTCGGCGACCAGAGCACCACCCACGAGCAGGAAGTTTATCTTCTGCGGCCCATTTTCAAGCCCACACCCGACGGTGACCGGCAGCTGCAAGCCGTGGCCATCACCGCCGTCTCTCCCACATCGATTCTGGCCATGGCCGGACTGGGGCAGCAGTCCATGTTCGCCAGCCAGCTGACCCGGTACTCCCTGTTCCAGCTGAGGCCCGGCGGTCCGCCCGTTCCCCTTCTGTCGAGCCACTCCCAGCCTTCCCTTCTGCTGGGCGACGACCACCTGGCCCTCACCTGGCCCCTGTTCAGCTACGGCAACACTTTCGCTGTTCACGCCCACCCCAGCGAGCGTTTTCACGCCATCAATTCCGTCCGCTCGCCCGTGGTGGCCCTGGTCGGGGGCCTGGTCCTGAGTCTGGCCCTGGCGGCCCTGACAGGCATGCTGTTCCGCGACCACCAGAAGCTGGAACGGGAAGTGCTGGAGCGCACCCGCACCCTGCAGCAGAGCGAGGACCGTTTCCGCGATCTGGCGGAGAACATGGCTGACTGGATCTGGCAGATCGACCCCGAGGGCCGCTACACCTTCGCTTCCGATCAGGTGCTGAACGCCCTGGGCTACACCCCCGAGGAAATCCTGGGCAAGACCCCCTTCGACCTCATGCCCCCCGACGAGGTGAACCGTATCAGCGGGACCATCGCGGGCCTGCTGGCCAACCAGCAACCCATCAAGAACCTGGAGAACTGGAACCTGACCAGGGACGGCCGCCTGGTCTGCATGCAGACCTCGGGGGTGCCCTACTTCGACGCCGAGGGGATCTTCTGCGGCTATCGGGGTGTGGTCGCCGACATCACCGACCGCAAGCGCGCCGAGGACGAGTTGCTGGCCATGAACGCCCAGCTGGAGAAAGCCAGCCTCCAGGCCCGGAAACTGGCCGCCCAGGCCGACCTGGCCAACGCCGCCAAGAGCGAGTTCCTGGCCAACATGAGCCACGAGATCCGCACGCCCCTGAACGGCGTCGTGGGCATGACCGCCCTGCTCATGGACACCGACCTCAGCCCCGAGCAACGGCGCTACGCCCAGACCGTGCACAGCAGCGGCGAATCCCTGCTCAGCCTGATCAACGACATCCTGGATTTCTCCAAGATCGAAGCGGGTAAGCTGGAACTGGAAGCGCTGGACTTCGACCTGGACGTGGCCCTCACCGAGTTTGCCGAGATCATGTCCTTCCGGGTCTTCCAGAAGGACCTGGAGTTCATCTGTTCCATCGCCCCCGACACCCCCCTGAAACTGGTGGGCGATCCGGGGCGCCTGCGCCAGATCCTCATCAACCTGGTGGGCAACGCCGTCAAGTTCACCCGGCAGGGCGAGGTCGAGGTGCGCGTGGAATCCGTGGAAGACCAGGACCAGACCACCTGCCTGCGCTTCACCGTGCGGGACACGGGCATCGGCATTCCCGCCGACAAGATCGAGGGTCTTTTCGACCAGTTCACCCAGGTCGATGCCTCCACCACCCGCCGCTACGGCGGCACCGGGCTGGGTCTGGCCATTTCCCGCCAGCTGTCCAGCATCATGGACGGGGAAATCGGCGTGGAAAGCCAGGAAGGCAAGGGCACCACCTTCTGGTTCACCGCCAGGCTGCAAAAGCAGGAAAAGAAGCCCGAGGCGCTGACGTCTTCCGTGGCCGATTCCCTGCAGGAATACAAGGTCCTGGTGGTGGATCCCGGCTTGACCTCGGCCGAGCGCCTGGGCGAAAGCCTGCGGCACATGGGGGCGGCGGTGCGCACCTGCGCCAGCCCGGATGAGGGCCGCTTCCTGTTGCAAGAAGCCACTGATCGCGGCCTGCCCTACACCCACTGCCTGCTGGCCTTCAACGAAAAGGCCCACCAACAGACCGACCCCGACGAGGTGGGCCGCTGTCTGGAGCCCCTGGGCACCACCCGCCTGGTTCACCTGGTGCCACCCCACCTGTCCCCGAAACTGGTCTCGTCCCTGAGGGGCGGCACCCTGGTCAAGCCCATCATCAGGCCGGGCGATCTGGTCAAGGGCCTTTCGCTGGGGAAAAAGGATCCCGCCCCGGCGGATGGAGCCCCGGAAAGGCCGGGCAAGAGCGTCACCGGGCCCCGTTTCGCCGACCGCGACGCGCGCATCCTGCTGGTGGAAGACAACCTGGTGAATCAGAAGGTGGCCAAAGGGCTGCTGAAGAAACTGGGGCTGCCGGCGGACACCGTGGCCAACGGCGAGGAGGCCCTGGCCGCCCTGGCGTCCATCGATTACGACCTGGTGCTGATGGATTGCCAGATGCCGGTGATGGACGGCTACACCGCCACGCGCGAGATTCGCAAACCCGACTCGCCGGTGAAGAACCACGGCGTCCCCGTCATCGCCCTGACGGCCAACGCCATGCAGGGCGATCGGGAAAAATGCCTCAACGCGGGCATGGACGACTATGTGGCCAAGCCCATCAAGCCCCAGACCCTGGCCGCCGCCCTGGAGAAATGGCTCCCCCTGCCCGTCACTTGTAATACCTGAGAGCCTCGGCCATGTGCTCGCGCAGCTGGCGCACCCGCGTCTCGTCGCTGGGGTGGGTGCTCATGAACTCGGGGGGCTTGGCCCCGCCCTGGGCCGCCATGCGCTCCCAGAACACGGGGGCCGCTTGGGGATCGTAGCCGGCCATGGCCATGAAGATCAGCCCCATGTGGTCCGCCTCGCTCTCGTGCTTGCGGCTGTAGGGCAGCACCGCCCCGTACTGGGCCCCCACGGCGAAGGCGGTCAAGGCCAGGGCCTGGGTCTCTTCGGGCTTGTTCTTCAGGGCCTCGCTCAGGGCCACACCACCCATCTGCACCAGAAGTCCCTGGCTCATGCGTTCGTTGCCGTGCTCGGCGATGGCATGGGCCACCTCGTGCCCCATGACCACGGCCACCCCCGTCTCGTCCTGGCAGATGGGCAGGATGCCGGTGTAGAAGGCCACCTTGCCCCCGGGCATGCACCAGGCGTTGACCTGGTCGCTCTCCAGGAGATTGAAATCCCACTGATATCCATCCAGCTGGGAGCTCAACCCCTGCTGACGGAAGTACTCTTCCACCGCGGCCTGAATGCGGCGGCCCACCCGGCGCACCATGGCGGTGGCCTCGGCGTCGTCGCTCAGCTGGCCCTCGGCCAGGACCTGGTCGTACTGCTGGAAGCTCATGCTGTTGATCTGGCTGTCGGGAATGAAAGTGAGCTGGCGGCGGCCAGTGATGGGCACGGTGGCGCAGGCGGCCAGCAGCAAGAGGGCGGCCAGGGCAACGAGCAACCTGGGGCGCAGGGATTTCATCATGACCATACTCCTGGAGATTCTGGATATTCTGGACATTCCGGACATTCCGGGCGATTCCTCCCCGGGAAAACGGAAACCCGGGCTTACACAATGTGCGGCAACTGAGCTCATCCGTCCAGACCCTGCCGACCCATGGGGTGAGTTGGCGTGGTTGGCTGGGCGGGTGGTTGACTGGGCGCGGTTGACTGGGCACTGTTGACTGGGCACTGTTGACTTGGCCCGGCAGATCGGTGAAATTCCCAGTCATGCTGGCCCATTTCCCGGAGACTATCATGCCCATGGCTGAACGCACACCCCGCATGCTCACCCTGTTCGGCTCACTTCTGCTGGTGCTGGGACTGGCCGGTTGCGCAGGCGACCCCCAGGTGCCCATTCCCCTGGGCCAGTCCACCATCGTCCATGTGGCTCCCAGCGGCCTGAACACCAACCCCGGCACCGCGGACGCCCCCGTGCCCTCCCTGGACCGGGCCCAGGAGTTGATCCAGGCCGGACGGAAAGCCAGCATCAAGATGGCCATCGGCAACTACTCCTGGCAATGGACCCAGGACTGGAACATACGCGCCGGCGTGGACATCATCGGCGGATGCGACCCCCTGACCTGGGAGCCGGTGCCCGACAGCCTGTCCACCATCACCCTGGCCTACCGCACCATTGTTGCCTCGGCCATCAAGACACCCACCCGCCTGCGTGGCCTGAAGTTCCAGCAGCTGGTGCCTGATTCCCCCGGCCAGGTGGTGCTGTACGTGTTCGGGGGGTCCAGCGATCTGGTGTTCGAGGACTGCGTCTTTCAGGTCCCCGACGCCGAGAACGGCGACGATGGCCGGGACGGCGAGGACGGGGACCCGGTAACACCCGACGTGGACATGGAGGGACAGCCCGGCCAGTGCCCGGGCGACGAGCCGGGCTGGGGCGCAGGCTGGGACCCCGAGTTCCCCTACACTGCCAGTGGCGGCAACGGAGGCGCCCCCGGGGAGCCTGGCCTTGATGGCTTCGCTTACCTCCCGGGTTCCGGTGGCTCGGGCGGTGCTCCCGGCCAGGATGGCCAGCCCGGCGAGGATGGCCAGGACGGTCAGCACGGACGACCCGGTGCCCCTCCCGAACAGATCGGCCAGCTGAGCGCTTTCAGCCTGGTGAACCTGGACTCCGAAAACGGGACATACGGGGACAACGGCCGCACCGGCGGCGGCGGCGGCGGCGGGGGCGGAGGCACCGATTCCAGCGGCGGCGGCGGGGGCATGGGCGGCCGTGGTGGCCACTGCGGCAATAGCGGCAGGGGTGGTGAGGCCGGCGGCCACACCGTGTGCGTGGCCTGCGTCAACAGCCCCGCCGTCTTTCGCAACTGCCTGTTCAAGACGGGCAACGGAGGACAGGGGGGACAGGGGGGCCGAGGCGGCGTGGGCCATGACGGGCTGGAAGGCGGCATGGGGGGAAACGGTTGTCCCGGAGAATCTGGCAGTGGCGGTCAGGGCGGACATGGGGGCCGGGGCGGCGATGGCGGAGCCGGAGCCGGCGGGGCCGGGGGCTGGTGCATCGGTCTGTTGACCACGGGCGCGCAGCAACCCCAGGTCGATGACGATTGCCGCTTCGAAACCGGCCAACCCGGGGCCGGCGGCGCCGGGGGCAGCATGCACGGCGGATTGGAAATCGACGGCATCTCCCAGGCGCCCAACGGGCCGGACGGCCAGGCCGTGGACCGGATGAATCTGGATCACGCCGATCGCGCCAACTTCTCGGGCGCAAATCGTGCGCGAAAAAACCTCAACACCGCGTCCGGGAAATCCGGGCCGAAGACGCCAGGAAAGCAGCCATGAACACCATTCATTCCCACACCCGGAACACCTTGCTGACGGTCATTCTCCTTGGCGCGTGCGCCCTGTGGGCCCTGCCCGTTCCGGCCGCGGACAAGGGTGCCGATCCGCTGCCATCCGACCCGCTGCCTTCCTGGCAGGACGGCCCCGTCAAGCTGGCCATCCTTTCCTACCTGCAGGAAATCACCGACCCCGGCCACCCCGATTTCATTCCCGCCAACGAACGGGTGGCCGTGCTGGACAACGACGGCACCTTCTGGTGCGAGCGCCCCGACTATGCCAGCACCCAGTTCCAGCGGCGTCTGCTCATGAGCCGCATCCGGGACGGACATGCCGACCCCGACACCCCCCCCTATCCCGCCTGGCGCGACTACGACCGCAAGGCCCTGGGGGAGTACGGGTGGTCCCGCGCCTACGCCATGATGAACAGGGCCTTCGCCGGCATGCCCGTGCAGGCCTACCGCGACTCGGCCGTGGCCTTCCTGGACAGCCGCCCCCACAGCGAGTTCAAGGTGCGCTACACCGAGCTCTACTACCGCCCCATGCTGCAGCTGGCCCGCCTGCTGGAACAGCATGGTTTTCAGGTGTGGGTGGTGACGGGCGCCGAGCAGGACTTCGTGCGCTCGTACATCGAGCAGGCCACCGGCATTCCCCCGGAGCGGGTCATCGGCAGCTGGACCCCTGCGGTGGCTCTGGTGGAAGACGGCACCATTTCCATCGTCCGGGACTCGGTCCAGGTCTACAACGGCCACGAGCACAAGCCCGCCAACATCGAGACGCGCATCGGCCGGCGCCCCGTGTTCGCCGCCGGCAACAGCAACAACGACCAGCCCATGTGCCTGTACGCCGTCACCGGCCCCCGGCGAGGCCTGGCCCTGTGGATCCATCATGACGACAAGGGGCGGGAATACTCCTACAACCGGGGCACCGGCCGCATGGCCGATCTCGCCCGGGACCACGACGCGGCCTGGGAAGTCAGCATGAAGAAGGAGTGGCGGGAGATCTTCAAGGAAGGTGTCCAGCGCTGACCGCCGACTCGCCTGGAATCAGGTAGGGCGGGTGTATTCAGACGGGTTCAGGCGTATTCAGGCGCCAGCTCCTGCAACTGGACCAGGCTCTGGCGCACATCCCACAGCAGCTTGTCCCAGTGCTCGGAGGACAGCCCCAGGTCGTCCAGCCGGTCCAGGTAACGACAATGCAGGATCTCCTCGCTCAGGTCCACCGGGTGGCGGTGCCCGATCCCCCATTCCTCGCAAAGCCCCTGGGCCAGGGACAGGGCCGCGGCCGCCGTGGTCCCCTTGCCGGCCTGCCGGGGCGCGTGGTGATGGCGCACCGCGGCGGTGATGGACTCGGGCAGGTTCCACTGGTTCAGGATGTAGTCGGCCAGCTCGGCGTGGTCGATGCCCACGGCCCGGCGTTCTTCCTCGCGACTGACCGAGGCTCCGGGGGCCGTGTCCAGGAAGTGGTCGATGACCAGCTTGCCCACGTCATGCAGCAGCCCCGCCACGAAACCCTCTTCCGGATGGATGCGACAGCGGGGCGAGGCCTCCACCACGATGCGGGTGGCCTGGGCCACGCTGGTGCTGTGGTGCCAGAATCCCTGCTGGCTGTGAAAGTCGTAGTGGTCCATGTGGGTGCAGGTGAAGCGTTCGGCGCTGACGGTGTAGACCAGCTTCTTCAGATTGTTCAGGCCGATGAGCACCACCGCCTCGGGAATGGATCCCACCGTGCGCGTGCGCCCGTACAGGCCGCTGTTGGCCACCTTCAGCAGGCGCCCCACTAGGGCCTGGTCCTTCATGAGGATTTCCTCGAAATCCTTGGCCGACACTAATTCGGCGCTGGCCATGGCCAGGAATTCAACCACCACCGTACTGAGGCTGGGCAGCTTCTCCACCCTCTCCAGCACCTCGAAACGCAAGTTTCGCCACTGGGCGCGCTGCGATGTCCGGGCGGTGCGGGTGGTCATCGGGCCTCCTCGGCTGTGGCCGTAACGGTCTGAGGGGCCGACGGGGCGGTGTGCTTGACCAGGGTGGCCTGCAAGGGGAAAGGCTGGCCGGACGGCTCCATTTCCGGCGTCAGACCGCGGATTTCGGCCTTCAGAACCGGCAGCAACAGGATCAGGGTCAGGGCGATGATGGCCAGGCCCACCAGGCTTTCACGGTCTTGCGGACGGCCGCTGCTGAAAAATCGGGTCATGCTTGAAACCTCGAACGCGTCCCCCCTCAGGGGTCCAGAACGCAGAATAGCAGTGAAGGATCGCCCGTGCAGAGCAACCTTCGTTCCATCCCCTGTGTTATTTGAGGTTTCGGCAAGTCACGCCGGATCTTGACCCGTTTATCCGGCTGGCGGGTCTCCCGGCTTTCAGCGGGCGGGAAAGGTGCCTTCCAGGGCCTTGCGCAGGATATCCTTGACCTCCTCGCTGAAGTCCTTGTTCAGCATCCACTCCAGGTAACCCCGGCTTTCGCCCTGGACCGCCTGCTGCAGGGTCTTGCCCTTGAGCTTGCCGAAGGTGAAGGCCGCCTGGCCCTCGTCCGTCCAGACGAACTTGCGGGTGCGGTCCACGAAGCGGCCCTGATCCGGATTGCAGAACTTGTGAAGGGCTTCGATGTCCCGGGGCAGGTCGTCGTAGCGGCCCAGCTGGGCGTCCAGCACGGCCAGGGTGGCCTCGGTGTCGGCCAGGGCGCTGTGGGCGTTGGTCATGTCCTCACCGCAGTAGAAGCGCATGGCGGCCTCCAGGGTGCGCGGCTCCTTGGCGTGGAAGATGCGCATGGCGTCCACCTGCAGGGCCTGGCCCAGGTCCAGGGTGCTGCCGGACCAGCGCAGTTCGTTCTGCAGCAGCGGAGTGTCGAAGCGGATGGAGTTGAAGCCACCCAGATCGGCGTCCTGCAGCAGCTCTTCCACCTCCCGCCGGATCTGGGCGAAGGTGGGCGAGTGGGCCACGTCGCTGTCCTTGATGCCGTGCACGCGGGTGGCCTCGGCCGGGATGGGCCGTTCGGGGTTGACCAGGGTGTCGAAGGTGCGGCGGGTGCCCCCTGGCTCCACGCGGATGATGGCGATCTGGACGATGCGGTCGCGGTCCACATCGATGCCGGTGGTTTCCAGGTCGAAGATGGCCAGGGGGCGGGTCAGGGATAGGTTCTGCACGGTGACACCTCTGTCTCGGGTTCGGATTTCGGTGGGCGCAGTATAGCAAAAGGCTCGTGGTTATTCCAATCCCGGTCAGGCTCTTGTCGGACTTGTCTGATGGAATTGGCGACCCCGCTCATGGGCTGGATATGGGCCTGAATGGCGTAGAGCGACCCTTCCCTCAGAATGCAATAATGGGCTGGGACGGAGAGGGAAAACCGTCGCGAGGCTCCACCTCAAAGATTAACACGGGGCTGGGAGTGGGCCCGAATGGCGTGGCGAGGGTGAGGATTGGGCAGCCCTGAAATGGTGGCACGCAAGGAGTGGCGAATGAGGCGTAGCAGAAGCTACGCCGCAGTGAGCCAATCCGAGTACGCCGTTTCAGGGCTGGCCAGGACCACCCGCAGCAGCCATTCAGGCACACTCCCAGCCCAGAAGGACAAAGAGCCTGCCCCCCAAAACGGGCGACAGGCTCCAGGGAAAACTGCATCCGTCCCTTCCTGGACGATGAGCCCAGGGGACCGAGAGTTTTCGGGCTGCGGATTGTCCGCTACTTCTCGGGCACCACGTGAATCCACTCGCGGTGCAGTTCGCTGTTGCCGGCGTGGATGCCGGTCAGCGTCTTGCGCAGGTGCAGGGTCAGCTCGCCCTCGCCACCATCGGCGATCTTGTGATCCGCGCCCTTGTAGTGGATGTTGCCCACGGGAGTGACCACAGCGGCGGTGCCGCAGGCGAACACTTCCTTCAGCTTGCCGCTGTGGGCGTCCTCGATGATCTCGGCGATGGCCGGGGGCTGCTCCACCCAGTTCTTGCCCATGTCCTGGATCAGCACGCCCACCGAGTCGCGGGTCACGCCGTCCAGGATGGTGTCGCCGGTGGGCGCGGTCAGCACCTTGTCGTCGTACACGAAGCAGATGTTCATGGCGCCCATCTCCTCCACGAATTCCATGGTGCGGGCGTCCAGCCAGATGATGTTGTCGAAGCCCTCGCTCTGGGCCTGGAAGATGGGCAGCAGCGCCGCGGCGTAGTTGCCGCCGGTCTTGGCGAAGCCGGTGCCGCCGGGGGCCGAGCGCACGTACTTCTCTTCAACCTTCAGGTTCAGCGGGTTGATGCCGCCGGCAAAGTAGCTGCCCACCGGCCCGATGATGATGAAGAAGGTGTAGCTGGTGCTGGCCTTGACGCCGAGGGTGGGCTGGGTGCTGATCATGGTCGGCCGGATGTACAACGCGTTGGGGCTTTCGGGCACCCATTCCCGGTCCATGTCGATGAGGGTGTTCAAGGCTTCCATGAACAGCTTCTCGTCCACCTGAGGCATGCACATTCGCTGGCAGGAAATGTTGAAGCGCCGGATGTTCTTGTCCGGGCGGAACATGTGCACTGTGCCGTCCTGGCCGTTCTTGTACGCCTTCATGCCCTCGAAGATTTCCTGGGCGTAATGCAGAACCTTGGCCGCGGGGTCCATGCTGAAGGGGCCGTAGGGCTGGATCCGCGGAGTACCCCACTGTCCGTCGGCATAGTCCATGACGAACATGTGCGGCGTGAAGATGGCGCCGAAACCGTAATCGCCGGCGGGCGGCGTGGCGGGATTGGGGTTTCTGGTAATCTCGATATTCATCCCGATCTCCTCACGGTGGTTGAGCGTGATTGAATGACGGGGGTGCGGGTGGCCCGCGGGTTGATACCTGTTGAAAAATCGTCAAAAACCCGGCCCAAATCAAGCAAAGGGCCATTCCACTCCTCTTTGGCGTGAACAACGTTGACCTGGGGGGAGCCGCGGCCCTCCCGCGAGGGGGAAGACCGCGGCCGCGCGCAAGGAGCGCCCGCCCTCAGGCCCGGGCTCTCAGCAGGAAGAACACGTACCCGAACCAGTCCGAGAACTGCTGGTAGTTGGCGATCTCGCCGTGAACCATGTCCAGGACAGCCCGGGATTCAGGGCTGTCGTCGGGCATGACCAGGCCGGGCAGCCACTCCTGCAACGGCTGGTAGAACGATTCCCACCAGCAGTCGGCCGGCTGGGTGAAGCGCCCCACCAGATCGAAACCGGCCTGATCGATGATGGCCGGAGCATCCGCCGCCCGGGGCATGGCCGGGTACACGCCGGCGAAGAAATCCCGGCACGGGGCCGGCGCCCCGTCCTTCAACCAGAACAGATCGGTGAAGCCCAGGGCCGCCCCCGGCTTCAGCAGTTGCCGCCAGGCCTGCAAGGCCTCGGCAACGCCCATGACGAAGGCCGAGCCCTCGGCCCACACCAGGTCGAAGCTGGCCGGCGCCAGGTCCACGGTGTTCATGTCCGCGCACAGAGGGCGGACCAGGTCGTTCACCCCCTGGGCTCTGGCCCTGCGCATGAGCTCATCCAGATAGGGCTGGTGGTTGTCCACCGCCGTCACCGGACAGCCCAGTTCCCGGGCCAGGCACAGGGTCTGGGCTCCGTTGCCGCACCCCATGTCCACCACCTGGAAGTCTCCGGCCAGACAACCCAGGCCGCCGTTGAACAGCTGGTCCAGGGCCCGCCGGGTGCTGGCGTCACTGCCCGGTGCCAGGCGCGGCAGGGACGGGTCGAAGATGTGGTGGATGGCGTGCATGATCTTGTCGAAGTTCAGTTCGTTATTGCTCATTGTTCTGTACTCCATGAAAACACAGGAATGGAGCAATCCCATGGCCCACAGGCCGGGAATGCCGCGAATTCATCTGGTTGTGTCGAGCGGGAATGAGCAACGGCACGCAGAAGGGCGCTCCCGCTGGGAGCGTCAACCCGGAGCTGGCCGGGACGTGCTGTTGCCTAGAGTACAGTCCTCATGCGCGACCAAAGGTAGGACGGCCGGGCCGGGGATTCAAGGGAAAAGCACCCCCCATCGCGGACCGCAGAGGGCCAATCGAAGCCTCACGAGGATGAGGAAAAAGCGCCTCCCCGGATTTGCTCGCAAGGGTTCACGAGGGAGGCGTAGCCAGAGCTACGCCGCACTGAGGGAATCCGAGAACAAATCCGGGGAGGTGCTTTGGCCATCCGCAGTAGCTTCGCCTGGCCCTTTGCGGTCCACAAGAAAAACCCGGATGGCTCGTTCGCCCTGGGGGGGGACCATCCGGGTTTCTCTTGGAGAGCAACGGTGCCGGGTTCGCCCGTCCGGCCTCGTTGCTTTGTTGATCCAGCCCCTCGCTCAAAAAGCTGGATCAGGAGGCGTCTGCCCCAGAACATTGCAAACCGAATGCCAAAAACACGGTACATATTTCAACTTGTTGCAAGACAGCTGTTTGTAGTTTTTGTACCATGATTGACACCCCCGGGATGTTCGGAATGTGTCCCACCGAAATGTCCCATTTTCACCCCGGCGGCCAGGGATGGGACACCTTCTGAAACGTGGCCGGACCGCACCACCCGGCCAAACGCCCAGAGTATGGACCCCCCCTTGCTGGAAACCTGGACCCTCACATCGGCGAACCGGAGGTTGTATGAACACCAGCACGGACCAGAAATCACGCCCAGGCACCGCCATCAATCTTTCCCACGGCGGGGGCCCCCTCCCCGTCCTGGGCGATCCCGGGCACGCCGCCATGGTGGCCTTCATGGAACAGCTTCCCGATCGCGTGCACCCGCCCGAGACCATCCTGGATGAGAACATACTGGTGCTGGGTTCAGGGTTCAGCTTCCACAACATGAGGCGCTTCGTCTGGGACCCGCCCTATCCCGACGACCCCGACAACGATGCTTTCCAGGACTGGCTGGTGGAAACCTGCGCCGGCGATCTGGACGCGGCCACACGCCGGGACCGTCTGGTCCGGTGGGAACAGGGGCCGGCAGCACGGCCCGGGGTGTTCAAAGGGTCTTCAGGAAAAGGTCCAGTTGCCGGCAGAACTCTTCTTCCTGGTCGATGAAGGGCCAGTGGCCCGAGGGCTGCACCTCCACACGGGGCACATCCGCCCCGGCCAGCAGATCGTGGGTCTCCCGCGAGCAACCGTCAGGCACGCCGGCCACGTACAGCTTCGGCACGGGCAGGGCCCCCAGACGTCCCGCCATGTTCCGCGCCACGGACATCTCCATCAACTCGCGGCTGTTGCGGTGATAGGCGCGAGGATCGGCCAGGCGCATGCTGACGTAGTAGCCGCGCTGGGCCTGGTCGGACACGCCCTCGGCGTGAACAGCCGCGCGCAACTCGTCAAACCCGCGAGCGCAAAAAGCCTCCAGTTCCCAGCTGGCCGCCCGGCTGCTGAACACGCAGTCCCCGGGCGACTTGTTGCCGTCCACATCCACCACCGCGGCCACCAGGGCAGGATGCCTCTCGGCCATCAGCAGCGCCACCACCCCGCCCATGCTGTGGCCCACTGTCACCACCGGCCCGGTGCTTCTGTATTCGATCCAGTCCGCCAGGTGGTCGGCCTGCTGGGCCAGACTCCGGGCTTCCCCCGCGCACCACACGCTGCGGCCGTAACCCGGCAGGTCGGGCACCAGCATGTGGCGCCCCGCCAAAGCCGGAGCCCGCAACAGATGCTCGAAGCACAGGCCCGATTCGCCCAGGCCGTGAATGAACAGAAGGGCCGGTCCCGTGCCCGGAACCTCCCGCACGAACATCCCGTTTTCCACCGCCTGCCTCATGACGCACACGCCCCCTCTTTGCGGCCCCGGTTCTGGAACAGCAAGCCGCCCACGATGAGAACCAACCCCACGAAGGTGGCCGGCACCACCGTCTCGCCCAGCACGAAGTTGATGAACAGCAGGGACACGAAGGGCGCCAGGAAGATGAGGTTGGCGATGCGCGAGGTGTTGTCCGTCAGACGCAGCGCCGTCAGCCACAGCACGAAGGTGAAGCCCATCTCGAAGGCGCCCACGTACAGTCCCCCCAGCCAGCCCGGCCCGTTGAAGTTGAAATCACTGAACAGGGCCGTGGCCCCCGTCACGAAGGGCAGGGCGAAGGCGAAACCCACCGTCAGACCGGCCACCGGATCGGCGGTGCTGCGCGTGTTCCCCAGCCAGTAAAGAGCCCAGATGATGGTGCTGCCCAGGGCCAGAGCCACCCCCAGCGGGTCGGACCCCTCCCAGCCGCTCAGCGACCCCCGCGTGCTGATGATCACCACCCCGGCGTAACACACCAGCCCGGCCACCGCGTCCCGCCAGCCCAGCCGATGTCCCAGGATGGGCACCGAAAGCCAGGACAGGGTCAACGCCCAGGTGAAGTTGATGGGCTGGGCCACCTGGGCCGGCAGCAGATCGTAGGCCTTGAACAGGACCAGGTAGTAGATGAAGGGGTTCAACAGGCCCAGACCGCAGTTCAGCAGGACCTGGTCGCGGCTGAGGCGCCGCAGCTGCCCCAGCTTGCCCTGGGCCAGCAGCACCCCGCCCAGGCACAGCAGGGAGAAAACGGTGGCCAGGAACAGCAACTGGAACTGGTCCAGGTGGCGCAGGGCCAGCTTGAAGGCCGTGGCCACGGTGGACCAGGCCAGCACCGCCAGCAGGCCGAAGACCAGGGCGCGGCGGGGGTTCTTGGTGGCTGCGTTCATGATGGTGCGCATTTTCCCCGGGGGAAGAGCCTGGTTCCTCATTGTGATGTTCTGCCACAGAAACTTGACCCGCGGGCGCCGGCCCATACAATCCAAGCCCACACAGTTCAAGCAAAAAAATCCACCACCCACATCCCTCACGACCACCCATTCAACCCGAAGTTCGGCCCTCCAGAAGGCTTAACCCGCGGGCGCCGGCCTGACGGGTTCAAGCCCTGCACCACCACCCCTCACCCCTCCCGTTCCTACTCGACGGCTATGGGGAAGCCCGCGGCCTCCCAGGCCAGGATGCCGCCCTTCAGATTGAACGCCCGCAAATGCCCCAGGTCCTGCATGATCTGCACCGCCAGTTCACTGCGCCTGCCGATGCGGCTCACGAAGACCAGCGAGTAGCCCGGCGGCAGCTCGGGCCCCTCCTCGCCCAGGTTGCGCAAGGGCAGGTGGCGCGACCCCTTGATGTGCCAGTTGCGGAACTCGCCCTTCTCCCGCACATCCACCAGCAGGATCTTCTCATCGGGGTTGTCCATGAGCAGCTTCAGCACCGTGGGCGCCAGCTGGTCCACCTCGTGATCGGGGCTCTCGGTGATGAACTGGAAGTCGGCCGCGTGATCGTCCTTGGGCAGAGCCTGGCACTCGGCGAACACCCGCTGGCGGCACTCGTACACGCAGAAACCCGGGTGCAGAACCTTGTGGAACAGGTGGCTGATGGCGTCCTCGGCCAGCAGCAGGTTCTTGCTGCCGATGACCCGGTCGAAACCGTACAGGTGGATCATGTGCAGCACCCGCGGCCGCACGCCTTCCATGTACACGTCGCCCCCCAGCTTGCGGTAGCGACGCACCATACCTTCCAGCATGTGGATCCCGCTCACGTCGCAGTGGTCCACCATGTACATGCGCAGCAGCAGGAACTTCTGGCGCGGGTTCTCTTCCTGGTTGGCGCGGATGGCCTCTTCCACGTGGTTCACCGCCCCGAAGTACAGCGAACCCTCGATGTTCATCACACCCAGCTGCGGGCACACCGGCGAGTCCTCCACGTGCACGAAGTGGCGGAAGTTCTCGTCGGGCACCACCGGGTACACGCCGGGGGTCGAGGTCTTGATGAGATAGCGCGCGAAGCTGACCAGCATGCCCGCCAGCACGGCGAACTCCAGGGGCAGCAGCAGGGTGGCCAGGAAGGTGGCCACCAGGATGGAGCTGTCGCCCACGCTGGCCCGCCACACCTTGCGCACCTCGGCCTTGTCCACCATGCCCCAGGCCGCCACCAGCAGCACTCCCGCCAGGGCCGCCCGCGGCAGGTAAACCGCCAGCGGCGCCAGGACGAACATGGCCACCAGCACCCACAGCCCGGCAAAGGCCCCGGCCAGGGAAGTCTTGCTGCCCGTGCTGAAGCTGATGGCCGAGCGGGTGAACGAACCGCTGGGCGAGAATCCCGAGAACAGGCCGCAGGCCACGCAGGCCAGCCCCTGCCCCACGAACTCCTGGTTGCTGTCCAGCTTCTGCCCGCTCTTGGCGGCGATGCTGCGGGCGCTGGTCACGGCCTCCACCAGGCCGATGGCCGCCACCGCCAGGGCGCCGGCCGACAGCTTGCCCAGCAGGCCGAAGGTGGGCACGGGCAGATCGGCCAGGGGCGGCAAGCTCTGGGGAAAAGCTCCCAGCACCTGCACTCCCTGCTCGTCCAGGTGGGCGATGCCCGTCACCGCGCTGGCCACCACGATGCCGATGGCCGTGGCCGGCCAGGTGCTGCGCAGCCGCTTCACCAGCAGGATCACCGCCATGGTGCCCAGCCCCAGCAACAGGCTGGGCAGATGGGTCTGGTGGATACGCCCGGCCAAGCTCTGCAGGGTGACGATGATGTCCGGGCTGCCGGGAATATCCACCCGCGTGATGTGCCGCAGCTGGTTGATGCTGATGAGCACCCCGGCCCCCGCCGTGAACCCCAGCACCACGCTGTCGGCCACGAAGTTCACCAGCACTCCCATGCGCAGCAGCCCCATGGCCAGCTTCAGCACGCCCACCATCACCGCCAGCAGGCCGGCGCTGGCCAGGAACTCGGGGGTGCCCGGCTGGGCCACGCTCATGAGGGCGGCCAGGATCAGCAGGCTGGTGGCGTTTGTGGGTCCGGTGTGCAGGTGGCGACTGCTGCCCCACAGGGCGCCCACCACCGAGGCGACGATGGCCGTGTACAGGCCCATCTGGGCGGGCAGCTCGGCGATGAGGGCGTAGGCGATGGCCTGGGGCAACAGCACCACCGCGATGGTGGCGCCGGCCACCACGTCCGGCTTGATGAAGGACTTCTCGTAGCTCCGCAGAATGGCCCAGGGACGGGCCAGCAGGGCGGACTCCTCCCTGAGCAGCTCGCGCCAGCCTCGTTTCTTCCTGCCGGGCATGCCTGGGTTGGCCGTGTTCAAATCCGTTTGCTCACTTTATGCGATGCTCCGCCTTGATGAGGCGGCGAGTGCCCGTTTCCAGACGCAGGGCCAGGCTGTGGGTTTCCACCAGATCGCCGTGATACCCGACGCCACGCAGTTGCAGGCCGCCGGTGATGCCGGTGGCCGAGAAGTAGATATCCTCGCTCTGGACCAGGTCATGGCAGGTGAAAACCTGGTCCAGATCCTGGCCACCGTCCAGCAAAGCCTGCTTCTCAACCACGCTTTGCGGGGCCAGTTGACCCAGCATGGCGCCGCCCAGGGCCTTGACGGCACAGGCGCTGATCAGGGCTTCGGCCGCCCCGCCCACACCCATGAGCACATCCACCGGCGTCTCGGGGTCGGCGGCCAGCAGGGCCCCACCCACGTCGCCGCCGCTGCGCAGGATCACGCGGCAGCCCGCGCGGCGGATCTCCTGGATCAGCTTCTCGTGCCGGGGGCGTTCCACCACGAAGACCACCAGATCTTCCAGGTTCTTCTTCTTCTTGCGGGCCACCAGGGCCAGGGTCCAGCCCGGCGGGGCGTCCAGGGCCTCGGGACCGATGGCGTCGGCCACCTCGCGGTCCACCACCAGCTTGTTCATGTACACGGCCGCTCCCGGGTGCCACATGCTGCCCCGCGGCGCCAGGGCGGCCACGGCCACCGCGCCGGCCTGCCCCTGGGAGACCAGCCCGGCGCCGTCGATGGCGTTCACCTCCACATCCAGTTCCGGCCCCTGGCCCGTCCCCACGGCGGCCCCGCTTTGCAGGGCGGAGTGACTGCTACCCACCCGCAACTCCTCACCGCACACGATGGTGCCGCGCATGGGCAACAGGTTGATGGCGACCTGCATGGCCTCCTGGGCGGCGCGGTCGGCGGCCTCGCGGTCGGCCCGGCCCATCCAGCGGCCCGCGGCCAGGGCGGCCGCCTCGGTGACCCGCACCAGGCCCAGCCCCGGGTGGGACGGGGGCGTCAGTTTCTTGCCTTGCATTTCCGGGGGGAAACTGGACAGGGGACTCATGGCGGGCTCCTTGGCCGAAGGTGGTGATGATGCATCATGATAGCGGCGCCGGGGGCGGCCGTCAGCAAGAAGGTTGTCCCCGGGGCGAGGACCCGGCAGCCCGGCAACCCGGCGGCCCCGTGGACAATCCCTCCGGATATACCGTATACTGTGCCTGTGTATCTCTTTGTCACGCGCATGGGGGAGGTTGCGCCATGTTGTCGTTCCGAATCGCCACCCGAGTTCCGCTGTTCGCCCTGTCCCTGCTGGCCTTGCTGGCTATTTCCGCCTGTAGCGAGTCCGATTCCCCGGACCAATCCTCAGGCAACCTGGACAGCTCGGAAACCCTGGGTAACCTGGACCCCGGCGCGGGATCCTTCGTCCTGAAGACCATGGACGAGCCCACCCCCGATGGGCACCCCCTGCTGGTGGACCTGGTGGGGAGCGACATGACCGTGGACGCCGATTCCAACCGGGTCAGCCTCATGGTGGCCCTGCACAATCGGCACCAGGAAACGCTGTACGGCCCGGCCATGGTCTGGGTCGAGGAGTTCGAACCCCAGGACGTGTACCTGCGCAACGCCGACCAGGTGCGGGTGCCTCTTTCCCCCCAGGACTCGCCCCTGAATCCCGGGCCCGAGCCCGGCATCGGTTACGGCATGGACTACAGCGACCTGCTGGGCGAGGACGGCGTGCTCAGCCCCGGCGAGACCAGCGCCGCCCGCCAGTGGACCTTCCAGCTGGGCACCCAGATGGAGCCCTTCAGCTTCGCCGCCCGGGCCCACTTCGGCCTGGAACCGGTGGGGTCCATCCTGGGCGGGGTATGCTTCTGGGACGAGAACCGCAACGGCCAACCCGACTTCGGCGAGGGCGTCATGCCCCATGGCCTGGTGCGCGTGACCCTGCCCGGCGGTCAGATGGAAGAGGTGCTGGTGGATGAAGCCGGGCGCTGGGAGTGGCCCCTGAGCCAGGCCGGCCTGTATACGGTATTCTACGAGCCCATGATCGAGACCTTCGCCCCCATCGCCTTCTCCACCCCCAACCCGCGGCAGGTGGTCATCACCACCGGCCCCGATGGCGAGCTGCAGAGCTTCATCCACGCCAACTTCGGCGTGTTCACCGACATCGTCGTCGGCCCGCCCCAGATCCAGATCAGCAACGCCCCCCTGGACTCGCTGCACCGCGAACCCTGGACCCTGGCCTCGGCCCGCATCGTGGACGACCATTTCCTGAAGCTGGAGGTGGGCTTCAGCGGGTGCCAGCCCGACCATATCTGGAGGCTGTTCACCGACGGCGCCTTCATGGAGAGCATGCCGCCCCAGGTGCGCGTGCTGGCGGTGCATGACACGGCCGAAGATTGCGATGCCGCCTTCATGGGCCAGGAGCTGTTCGACCTGGGCCCCTTGCTGCACCTGTTCATGCAGACCTACGGCCCCGGCGTGCTGGTGCTGAACGTGCAGGATTATCACGGCAACATGGTGCCGGTGGAGTGGGGAATATTCCCCGAGGATTAGCGGAAGATCAGCCGGACGATCGGCCCTTTGAACCACCGAAACCAGCGGGAATCAACGCCGGAAAACCGGCCACCGGTCATCTCCTGTGGTCATTTTCCGGCGTTCCGTTTAACATGGCTCCTCGGCTTCGTTGAACCACCAATTTTCTCGTCCACGAACCTGAGGGTGCTTCCATGGTGAAGAACTGGTCTCTTTGCTTGTTGTTGATGGGCCTGGCTTTCCTCCTGCCCGCCTGCGGCGACGGCGGCGCTGACAGCGCCTCCACCTCCACGGCCCACATCTCCGGAACCATCGAAAGCGGCCTGCGTGTCCTGACCATCGACCCGGCCGCGGCCGACCAGAACTTCACCATCTACCGCGGCGATTACGTGCGCGTGGAGCCGGCGGGCAACGCTCCCGGACTGACCCTCCGCATCGCCGACCTGCAGGTGGACAAGACCTTCCCCGCCGAACCCGGCGACAAGTCCTACTTCAAGGTGCCCGAAACCGGCCGCTTCCCCTTCACCACCGCCGGTGGCGGCAGCGGCGTCATCCAGGCCATCGAGCTGGCCGCGGCCACTTACCAGGAAGTCACATCGGCCCAGGCCGCCGAACTCATCGCCACCCTCAAGCCCGTCATCGTGGACGTGCGCACCCCGCGCGAATACCAGAGTGGCCACCTGAAGGGCGCCCAGCTCATTCCCGTGCAGGAATTCCAGCGCCGCGTGGGCGAACTGGCCCCCCACAAGAACGCCCCCGTCTTCGTCTATTGCCGCACCGGCAACCGCAGCACCGTGGCCGCCAAGGTCCTGGTGGATCAGGGTTTCAGCAAGGTCATCAACCTGCGCTACGGCATCGTGGAGTGGCAGCGCACCGGTCACGAAATCGTGCACTGATGACCGTCCCGCGTTACACGACCACCGATATGCCGCCCTATCGCCACGTGCCAGGCCGCACGCCCCACCCCACCCGTGACCCCGCCGGGCACTCTTTCGGTCTGCCCGAACCCGACCTGCCCGATCTGAACACCGCCCCCTGGCAGGAATGCCCCCACTACCTGTTCGGCATCGACCTTTTCAATCAGGGCTACTGGTGGGAATGCCACGAGGTGCTGGAAGCCCTGTGGCACGCCGCCGGCATCGGCACCCCCGCCGGGCACGCCCTGCAGGCCGTCATCCAGTGCGCGGCGGCTCATCTGAAAACCCTGACCGGCCAGCGGGCGGGCGGGCGGCGCCTGGTGGGTCACGCCCACAAGCACGTGGCCTGGGCCGACGGGCGCCGGCTGGGCATGGACCTGGCGGCCCTGGTGGCCCACAGCGACGACCTGCTCAACGGCCGCACCGACCAGCCGGCCCTCATCACCCTTGATCAGCGCGCGCCAAGGCCCGACGCGCCGGCCTGAATTCCTGTCCAGTCAACAGGCTGATCGCCCCGGGGGTTTATCTCGACGGGAAATCCTGGTATGCTGGTATTGATTGGGATGTGCCCTGAAGATTGTTGCTGGCCCAGGGCCCCCGGGTTCGGCATGATCTACTATGATTTCTGTTGCCCTCTGATGTGAAAATTTCCCGCCGGCGGGACGCTGCGGGACCACCGAACCGGCCAGAAACAATCTTCGGGGCACAACCTGTTGATTCAGCAACGCCGGCAGGCCATCGGCCATTGGCTCGGGAAAGGAGGAATCATGCGCGTCACACTGGCCTTGCTGGCCCTGTTCCTGGGCGCCGTGCCCGCCGCCCTGGCCACCTATCAGCTGGGGGACACGGTGGACGACTTTGCCCTGCCCGATCTGGACGGGCAGCCCGTCCATCTGGCCGATTTCCAGGGCCATGTCATCGTCATCAACTTCTTCGCCACCTGGTGCCCTCCCTGCAACGAAGAGGCGCCCCTGCTGCAGGAGCTGTACACGGAATACCGTGAGGCCGGGCTGACCATCCTGGGGGTGGACCTGCTGGAAGACCCGGCGCTGGTGGCCGGCTGGGCGCAGCAGAAGGGGCTGTCCTACCCCATCGTGCTGGCAGCGAACTGGGATCTGTTCCGGGAGTTTCCCATGGCCGGGGGCTTTCCCTACAACGCCGTCATCGATCCGGCCGGCGTGCTGCGCTACAGCCAGTACGGCCTGAACATGGACGAGATCACCTTGCTGGTGGAAGAGCTGCTGCCCGAAGACGCCGTGGCCGCCCGGCCCGCCAGCTGGGACGCCGTGCGCGCCCTGTACCGCTGATCCGCCCCTCTTTTTTCCAGCCTGTCCCTATTTCAGACCCGTCCACTGGCCCGCCGCCAGCAGGCGCGCGGCCTCGGCGGCCCGGCGCCGGCGTGTGTCTTCCCTTTTGGCCACCGCCACCCAGCCCAGCAGAGTGCGTCGCTTTCCGGGGGCCAGGGCCGCCAGGGCCGCTGCCGCTTCCCTGTTGCCGGCCAGCTCCTGTTGCAACTCGGCAGGCATCTCCACTTCCACCGGAGCCTTCTTCTTGGGATCCAGCGCCTTCTCCCACTGGCCGTTGGCCCGGGCGGCCTCCACCTGGGCCAGCCCGGCCGGCTTCATCTCCCCCGCAGCCATGAGCTCCTCGGCCCGGCGGCGGTTCACCTTCGACCAGTTGCTGCGCTTGCGGCGCGGGGCGAAGCGCTGCATGTAGCGCTCGTCATCGATGCGGCGCACGGTGGAGTCGATCCAGCCGTGGCACAGGGCCTCGCGCACGGCGTCCTCGTAGGTGATGGTGGGCTTGCCGGTGTGCTTCTTGAAGTAGACCAGCCAGATGCCGGTGCTGCCCTGGGCGTTCTTCTGCAGCCAGCGGGCCCACTGGGCGCGGGCCTTCACCTGCAATGTCTCCTCGTTCATGGGCGGCTGGGGTCCTTCCTTGAAGCCGGGGTTTTCCTGGAGCATCCACGGCGAAGGGGTAAATTCGCTCCACTCCTTCATGAAAAATCCAGGTCCTCATGCTAGATTGACATGGCTAGATTGGCGAGGATAGCGCATTCCACCCCGGGAAAGAAAGGCCCCATGAAGAAGCCCTCCGCCCTGGCGGTCACCCTGATCTTCCTGTCACTCATATCCAGCGGCGGGGGATGCCGTCAAACGGAAACCCGACCCACCGACACGGCGGCCCGCCTGACGGGGCGCGCCGTGCTGCCCGCCGACACCTTCGGCCCCGGCCCGGCCACCGGGCAGGCCCTGGCCGGCAAGGACCTGTTGCGCAAGGCGCCCTTCGAGGCGGTCCCCGTCCAGGGCTTCAGCAGCCTGGTGCCCCTGCCCGACGGCACCTTCCTGGCCCTGTCGGACAACGGCTTCGGCGCCCGCGCCAACAGCGCCGACTACCCCCTGCGCTGGTACCGGCTGCGGCTGGATCTGGAAAATCCCGCCAGCGGCAGCGGCTCGGTGAGCGTCCTCGAGCACGTCACCCTGCGCGACCCGGACAGCCTGGTGCCTTTCCTCCTGACCTGCCCCGAGCAGCCGCGCCACCTCACAGGCGCGGACTTCGACCCCGAATCCCTGGCCCTCATGCCCGACGGCACCCTGTGGGTGGGAGACGAGTTCGGCCCCTTCCTGCTGCACTTCTCCCCCGACGGCGCGCTGCTGCAGGCCCCCGTGCCCGTGCCCGTGGTGCCGCCCCTGCAGGAGTTCGCCCGGGGCCTCGACCACCTGAGCAGCCCGGACAATCCAACACTGGGTGAGGCCCCCCCCAACCTGCCGGGCAGCGGCGGCCTGGAGGGCATGGCCCTGGGTCCGGATCCCGACCACCTGTACGTGTCCGTGGAGAAGGCCCTGCTGGACGACCCCGACCAGACCCGCCGCACCATCCTGGAGTTCGACCCGGCCACCGCCCGCTTCACCGGGCGCTTCTGGTTCTTCCAGGCCGACCGCAACGACGCCTGCGTCACCACCCTCGAGGCCCTGGGGCCCGGGCGCTTCCTGCTCCTGGAACGCGACAGCTTCGAGGGGGACCAGGCTGCCCTCAAGCGCGTCTACCAGATCGACCTGAACGCGTCCCCCGTCACCAAGACCCTGGTGTGCGATCTGCTGGATCTGCGCGACCCCGACGGCTTCACCTGGGCCGAGGCGGACGCGGCCGAGGCGAATCCGGCCAGGAAAGGCGCCATCGGCCTGGGCCCCCGCTACAGCTTCCCCTACGTGACCACCGAAAGCCTGTTGGTCCTGGATCCGGAAACGCTGTTGCTGGTCAACGACAACAACTACCCCTTCAGCCAGGGTCGCCGCCCCGGCCGGCCCGACGACAACGAGTTCATCCGCCTCCGGCTCTCAAAGGCGCTGCAACCATGATCCGTCGTTCCACCGCATTCTGGCTTTATCTGCTGCTCCTGCTGGGGGCCGCCGTGCGGCTGTGGTTCTTCAGCGATCTGCACGACCACCCCCTGGCCGCCGTCCCCCTGCTGGACAGCCAGACCTATCACGAGTGGGCCGCCGATCTGGTGCGCGGCGACTGGGGCCGCGACCACTCCTACTGGATGGGGCCCCTGTACCCCCACCTGCTGGCGGTGGCCTACAAGCTGTTCGGCATCGGCTCGGCGGTGGCCTTGTTGCTGCAGCTGGCCCTCAGCCTGTTCAACGTGTACCTGGTGTTCGTGCTGGGCCGCCGCCTCACCGGCAGCGACGGGCAGGCCCTGCTGGCCACCGGGCTATACTCCTTCTACGGAGCCCCCGTGTTCTACGCGGGGCAGCTGCTCATCGCCACCCTGGGCACCACCCTGTACCTGTGGGCGGCCCTGCGCCTCATCAGGGCTGTGGAGCGTCCCACCTGGGGACGCCTGATTGGACTGGGCGTGGTCATGGGGCTGGCGGGACTGGCCCGGGGCAACATGCTGCTTCTGGCCGTGCCCGCCGCCTATCTGGTGTGGCGGGCGAAGTCCAGCCACGCCGAAAACCCCGTCACCACCCTCCGGCGCCTGGCGCGAGTGGCCGTGCTGGCCGGTGCGGTGGTCCTGATGCTGGTGCCCGTCACCGTGCGCAACCTGATCATGGCCGACGACTTCGTCATCCTCACCAGCAACGGCGGCGTGAACCTGCTCATCGGCCAGAATGCCGCCTACAAGGGCATCTTCGCCCCCCTGCAGGCCGACCCCGAGGCCGAGTTCGATCCCTCCATGGAAGGCACCCTGGAACGCGAGCTGGGACGCGACCTCAAGGGCAGCGAGGTGTCGCGCATCCTGACGGGGCGGGCCTGGCGCCTTTTCCGCGACGACCTGGCCGCCATGCCCATGCATTACGTGCGCAAGGTCTACCGCTTCTGGAACGGGTACGAGCTGCCCCAGATCGTCAGCTACGACTACTGGCGCAAGCAATTTCCGGCCTTCAAGCCCCTGGTGCTGCCCTACACCGTGCTGTCGGCCCTGGGGCTGCTGGGGCTGCTGGCCGCGCCCCGCCAGCAGCGCGCCATCCTGCTGGCCCTGGTGGGCGCCTATTTCGTGAGCCTGCTGCCCTTTTTCCCCACCAGCCGCTATCGCCAGCCCCTGGCCCCCATCCTGGCCGTGTCGGCGGCCGTCTACCTGGCGGCGGTGTGGCGCGCCTCGGGGCGGCGGCGCTGGCAGGCCCTGGCCGGCGGCGTGTTGCTGGTGGCCGCCCTGTGGCCCACCTGGGGAGCCCTGGACCAGACCGACATCCTGTGGCAGGTGCACCTGCACGAGGCCTCCCGGGCCAGCAAGATGGGGCAGCTGCGCACCACCCTGGTCAGGGGGCAAGAGGCCGAGGAGGTGCGCCCCGGTCTGGCCGACACGCCTTTCCATCTGTCTCTGTATCTGGAGGACATGGGAGAGCGCCGGAACGCCCTGGCCGCCCTGCAGCTGGCACGCTCGCGGGCGCCGCAGAACCGGCTCATCCCCTACAAGATGGGGCGAAACAACGAGGAGCTGGGCAACCTGGAACAGGCCGCCCGCGACTTCCGCGACGCCGCCGAGCTATCCCCCGACTGGGCATATCCGTGGCTGAGGCTGGGGTTGGTCTACCGGGCCATGGGCAAGCCGGACGAGGCTCTGGCCGCCTTCACCGAGGCGCGCCGCCGCGGTCCGGGGCATCGCCGGGTGCGGGCAAATCTGGCCGCGGCCTTCGCCGAGGCCGGGCAGGTGGATCAGGCGCGGCTCATGTTGCGGGAACTGACACGCGACTACCCGCGCTACGTCAACGGCTGGTTCAATCTGGCCCTGCTGGAGCTGCAGAACGGCCGGCCCGCTGCCGCGGACAGCGCCCTGGCCCACGCCGCCGCCCTGCCCCACCTCAGTGAGGGTCAGCAGGCGCAGATCCACCAGTTGCAGCAGGTGCTGGCGCAGCAGCCTCGTTCCGTGGCCGGCCCACATTGAGCTCCAGGGCCCGCAGGCCCAGATCGCGCCGGCCCGCCGCCATGCAGATGGCCCCCACCTGGGCCCACACCTCGGGGTCGGGATACACCTCGGCCACCACGGGCAACCCGTGGGCCAGGCTGATGGCCCGCGCCCCCTCGCCCAGCCGACGATCCGCCTCCAGCAGCATGACCAGCGCCGCCGGTTCCAGATCCGTCTCGAAGTGCGGAGCCAGCATGCCCTGCACCTCGCGCGGAAAATCCAGGGCCAGCAACGCCCGGGCCAGATCGGCCATGGTCTGCGGCGAGGGGTCGTACCGGTAGGCCCGCCGCAGATCGGCCAGCTGCTCCTGGGCATCCTCCTCGTCCATCTGCCAGGAGGGGCCCGCCGCCGCTCCACCGCCGTCGCCCGCCTCGGCCGCCAGGTCCAGGCGCGCCCCACCCTGCAACCGGGCCAGCAAACGCGCTTCCTGACGCGAGGCCGTCAGGGTGATGGGCGTGGCGTTCAGGCCCACGTCGGGCAGCGGCCCGCTGCTGGCCGCCTCCCGGATGCGCGGGATGTCGGGGTTGTCGGGAATCAGCTCGGCCGCCCGGTCCAGATCGGCCAGCGTCCCCTCGCGATCGCCCCGTTTCATGCGCACCAGCGCCCGGTTGAACCAGCCGCCGGCATTCTCCGGCTCAAGTTCCACCGACCGGGTCAGGGCCGCTTCGCCGTCCTCCAGGTTTCCCAGGAAGACCTCGGTCAGACCCAGGGCCCGCCAGCCCACCCCCACCTCGGGGGTGTGGGCGGTGAACCGTTCCAGCCAGGGCTGCGCCCCCGCGTAATCCTTCAGGTTGAAGGCGATGAGGCCCAGCAGCAGAGGCACTTCCCCATCCTGCCGGCCCTCTTTCCGCAACAGCTCGTCGGCCTGCAGCAGGTCCACCTCGGCCGCCCCTCCATGGCCCATCAGGAACCGCATACGCCCGCGCATGGCCAGAGCCTGGGGTAACCGGATGTTGCGCCGCACACAGGCCGTCAGCCAGCGCAGGGCCTGCCTCTCCAGGGTTAGCTTGCGCGCCGGGATGGTCTCCAGCTCCCACATCAGCAGGCTGTTGGCCGCGTAGGAGAACAGGCTGCCTCCCCCGTAGAACTCGCCCGCGCCCAGGAAGTAGCTGTACCCCCCCTCCGCAGGATCGGCCGTGCGCGCCAGCCCGCGCATGCCTTCCAGGGAATAGAAGATGAAGAAGGGCCGATGGATCACCGATGTGGCCGTGCACCGCCGGGCCCCGGACTTGTCCCCCGCCGCTTCCGCTATGCGGCTCAGATCATTCCAGAACCGGTACCCCAGGCGCTGGGGGAACATGATTCGGGGGTCCACCCAGGCCGTTTTTTTCAGGGCGCCCTGCACGTTGCCCAGCCGCAACTCCACCAGGGCCAGCACCCAGTTGCGGGCCCAGGGCCAGGCCCGGCTATCCCAGGCCTCCGATTGTGCCGGCACGGTGGGTTGGTAGGCATTGGGAACATACTTGGCCCATAGCCCCTGCCCCGCCGCCGCCGCATTGGACATGGCCTTCATATCCCTGGCGATATCCTGATGGAGCTTGGGGTCGGTGTGGGCGATGCGGTTTCGCTCCCTGGTTTCCAGATCCTTCAGGGGCTTGGCCAGGATGGCGGCCTGGTCCACATCCCCGCAATCGGCGTGCAGCAGGGCCGCCACCAGGCGAGCCTCGGTGGACAGCTCCCCGTTGGCCGCCGGATCCTCTTTCATCAGGGCCGACGCCCGCAAGGTCGCGGCCAGCCCCTCTTCCAGTTCGCCCCTCTCCCGGTGCAGCCAGGCCTGGTCCAGTTCGGCCTTGATGCGCCAGGGGAACAGGGCCGCCTGCACGGCCGGCTCGGCCGTCCCCACCGCGGCGCGAAAACCCTCCAGGGCCCGCGCCTGTCGCTCGCCGTCGCCCACGCAACCGGCGAAGTAGGCCAGGTCGTACCAGGCCACCGGATCCCGGGGGTCGGCGGCAACCGCGGCGCCCAATCCGCCCATGGCGCGCGGCACCAGTTCCGACCCCCGGTCGCTCCGGCTAGCCGGTAAACTCTTCAAGCCCTCGTTGGACAGCCCGGCATCCCGCACCCGCTCGAAGGCCAGCAGCGAGCGGCGAGCCGCGTTGCTGTACCCCTCGGCCACCTTGTGCCGACGATCCCGTGCCGCCTGGGCAAGGCCGGCAAATTCCTCGATGCTGACAGGGGGAAATTCCAGAGGGGGGGTGACCAGTTCCTCGTAGCGCGCCCGGATCCGTTCCGGCGCCTCGTCGCTGAACATGTGCATCCGCACCAGCAGCACCCGGTCCAGCTGGCTGTCCAGGGCGTCCCAGTCCCGGGGCTCCAGGCCGGGCCAGTCCACATCCTTCGCCTGAGCGGCGCCACAGATAGTCAGGAGATTAAGCAACAGAAAAACAACAGCACGGCGCATCGTTCCCCCTTCGCGACCGAGTTTGGTTTCCTTTTGAGATTACGGAATGGCGCCCCGCCCGGCAACAAGACATGACAAAAAGCGCCGGGCCAACACGACCCGGCGCTTCTCACCTTCGCGGAACGGGAAACCTTACTGCGGCCCCGTCCCCTCACCCACGGTGGGATCCACCTCGCTGGGAATGAAGGTCTCGGCGCTGGAATGCCCCATGAAGTTGCTGTCATCCTTCATGACGCGCACCCGGTGCACCACGATCATGTCGCCCATCTTGGTGCCCACCACCAGGGCGTCCTTGCCTTCGCGCAGGCCCTGATCGTCACCGTAGTCGCTGGTGACCTTGGCCCCGGGCAGGAAGTGCAGTTCCACGTCGTCCAGCTGCCACGAAGTGCCCAGGCCGTGGCCCAGCTTTCCCGCGTAGAAGGACACCGTCGGGTAGTTGTCGTACCGCGGAACCGGGTCTTCCTTCTTGTCCTTGTTCTTCCACTTGTCCAGCAGACCGGCCTGCGCCATGTCCGTGCCCAGCACGCCGACCAGCAAGGCGGCCACCGCCAGAATGGGGATGATGCGTTTCATGATATCGATCCTTCCCTGCCTGGGCCCGTTCCCGGGCCGCCGGCACTACTGGATTTCGCCGCCTTCGTCCTGGGTCTGCTGGTAGGCTTCCATGTCGAAGCTCTCCTGCCAGGACCGCACGATCAGCCGCTGATAGGGCGACTGGATGGGGGCGATGTGAATGCTGGCGTCACTGGACTGCACCACCACGTTGCCCGTGGCCAGGTCGACCACCGGGTACGAGGCGATGCCCTGGCCCAGCTCGCTGCCGCGATCCTCGGGATTCTCCTGGTCCTCGCTGTCCACCAGACCGCCGCTGTCGTAGGCCATCTGGTACAGGTAGCTGTTGCCGCCCGACACGCAGGCCTGCAGGGTGGGCGCGAAGCTGGTGAAGATCACCGACTCGGCCACCACCACGGCCTGCTCGGTCACCCGCTCACCTTCCTCGAACCACAGGTCCACGAACCAGCCGGGGCTTCCCTCAATTTCGTGGATGGTATCGGTCTGGTCTTCCAGATCCTTCTTGTCGTAGGTCAAACCGCTGTGGTTGTCGATGACGCACACGAAGCTCTGAGGCGTGACCGTCATCATGTCGTCCTCGGTCAGGTAGGCACCCGTCCCGAAGTAGACGTAAACCTCGCCGTTCTGGCCGTAGGCCACCACCGGCGGGGCGGTGATTTCCTGGTCGCCCTCGTACAGCTGGGTCACCGACCAGTGGCTCGGCACATAGCTGTCACCCGTCTTGGCCCGGTAGACGTCTCCGTTCAGATCGGCGTAGTAGACCAGATCCACGTTGCCGTCCAGGTTCAGGTCCACCACCGCCGGACGCGAGGCCTTGTTGCGCGTGGTCTTTGTGGTGCTGATGAAGGCCGGATCCAGCTCCTCGCCCGTGTCCACCCGGAAGCCGAACATGTAGGCGTCCTGGTCCACCTCGTCCAGGCCGCTGCCCACCAGGGCCACCGGCACGTCGCCGATGCTGACCACTTCCACCTGCGAGGCGTAGGCGTGACCGTAGGGAAGGTCTTTCTGCCACATGACCTCGGGGCTGCCGGGTTCGGTGATGTCCATGGCGAAGATGGCCGAGCTGCCCTCGCGCCCGCCGGTGATCAGCACCGTGCGCCAGTCGCCGTTGATCCGCACGTCCTCCACCGACACCGTCTGGTCACAGGTGTAGGCGTGGCAGTAACCCGAATCGGCCATGACCGCGAAATCAGGCAGGGCGAACTGGGGCACGAAGGCCCACACTTCCTCACCGTCGTCGGCGTCGAAGGCGTGCAGCATGCCGTCGTTGGCCCCCACGTAGACGATCTTCCGCCGGTCCTTGTTGTCGTTGTAGAAATCCTGGTAGGTCTCCTCCCCCGTGAAGCCGGCGGGCGGGCCCACCACCACCGGGGTCGAGTGGACGATATCACCCAGGATCCACTCCTGGCGGGTACGGTAACCCAGCACGTCCTCGCCACGGCCCCAGGCGATAAGGGCGGCGGCCTCTTCCTCGGTGGCCACGCCCATGTCGTCCTTCAGGCGCGAAGCGTTGCCCTCGGAGAACTCCATCGCCTCGTCTTCCAGCGCGGTGAAGATGCGGCGATTGGCCGCCCCCTTGGCCTTCATGATGGCGCCGGCTTCCCACACGGCGTCGTCACCCACCTCGTAAGGCAGGGAATAGCACTCCATGTAGCCGTACCAGTCCAGGGGCATGAACTTGCCGCGATACAGGCGGTCGTCGGTGCCCCGCTCGGTGGACACCACGGCCACGGCCGAACCGGCCGAGATTCGCCGCAGGATGTCCTGCACCGCGTACTCGATGCTGGCGGCCAGCTCGTTGGCGTTCTCGGCCAGGAAGAACAGGCCGTCCCCGTTCTCCGCCGTCTCGTGCAGCAGGCGACCGTTCTCGTGGAAGCCCACCACGTAGGTGGCGATGGTCTGGTCGCCGTCCAGGTCGGGACGCAGGTCCTCGGTGGCCATGTAGTGCACCACGTCGTCCAGGTGGTCGCTGCAATAATTGGTTTCTGGATAGGGGGCCCCGATGCTGGCGCAGCTGCCGGGGTCGTTGCCGTCATTGTCGTGATCCCACAGGTAGCCGCTCACGTCGCGGTCCATGGTGGGCAAACCGTCGGTCACGATGATGCAGAAGTTCTTCTGGCACTCCACCTGGATGGCCGCGTCCGGGCCGTCATAGCTGAAGTAGTCCAGCACCGTTTCCAGGGTCTCGCCCAGGGGGGTCCACTTGTTGGCCGTCAGACCGCGGATGGTGGCCACCAGGGAGGTGGGGTTCACGCCGCACTTGGCCACGATATTGCCCGGGCCTTCCAGGTGGAACACCGTCAGGCCGAAGCTCAGCCGCTTGGAGGTGTCGATGACGTCCTCCAGCACGGTCTTCAGGACCTGGATGCGCGTCACCTGGGGAATGGTGGCCCGCTGGGCTTCCGTGGTGTGGAAGAACATCCAGTTCAGGTAGTTGCCGGGGTAGCGCCCGTCCTCGCCGTTGTCCGAGTTCACCAGGTAGATGGACGGATAGGTGGGCCAGTAATAGTTGAAATCCCGCGGCTCGCGCAGCCCGTCCTTCGAGATGTAATACGTATTGCTGGAGTTGAAGTACCCCGAGTAGGTGATGTCGGGATCGTATTCCACGTGGTAGACCGCCTGGTTCATGGAACCGGAATTGTCCGCCACGATCATGACGTTGGCGCCCACGAGTCCCTGCTGGACGAACAGGGGAATCTCGCAATCGGCCGCCTGGGCGATGCCGGCGGGAGCCAGGCAAGCACCCAGCAGGATCAGAATCCCGCCGGCCAGCCAACCCAGTCCCTTGTTTTTCAACTGTGCCATCATGTTTTACTCCTGAGGCCTGGACCCCGCCCGCGCGCGACCCGACCGCCCCCTGATAAAGGGTCTAGTTATACCCTTGCTTGAACAACCTGCTGACCATCACTTCCACGTCGCTTTGCCCCTGGGTCGAGGCCTCGCCGTGGGACTGGATACGGAAGTCGAAATCGAAATAATCCAGGCCCCAGCCCGGCTTGAGGTGTCTCCCGTTGAAAAGGCAATCGTATTCGTAGCTCTGGGAGCCCCCCATGCCCGTCTCTCCCACCGAGGTCACTATATTGGTGCTATAGTCGACGTTCTGCGGTGGGCCGTCTGAAAGGCGGACGAAGTTGATTCCCGCCTCGCCGCCCGCGTCGGCCGCGAACACCGAGTTCACGTGAACCTGTTCGGCGAAGCTGGTTTTCTTCTCCGAGCTGGCCATCCACACCACACCCACGGCCAGCACACCCAGCACCAGCACCATGAGCAGGGTGGTCACCAGGGCGAAACCCTCCCTGTCCGGCCTGTCGGCCCGGGCAATCATCCTTGCTGTATTCATCGGTTCTCCCTTTTTCGAACCCTCCGGCCACCGGGGCGCCGGGTTGCCGTCAACATCATTCCTGTCCATCACCCGTTGCGCAGGGCCACGCGGGTGGTGTAGTCCACCGGCTCGCCGGCGTCCGTCACCCCGCTCATGTTCAGGTCCACGTAGCGCACCTCGAAACGGTCCATGGCGTTCAGGGGCAGGGCCCCCAGCACGTTGCCGTCGGCGTCCAGGTAGGTGAAGGTCAGGTTGGTCAGCCCGTTCAGGATCACCACCGCGCCGGTGCCGTTGTCCCGGGACAGCTCTCCCGTGCCGGCGTTGTAGGAATAGGTCACGCTCTCGTCGGGCATCAGGTCGGTCACGTCACTGTCCCCGTTCAGATCCATCTGGCAGCGCAGCGAGGTCAGGTCGGCCACCACGAAGCGGTCGAAGCCCACGCCCTCGGGATCACACCCCGTCGAGCGGATCTCCTTGGTGAACAGCGACATGACGGCGCGCATGCTCTGCTGGTAGCGCACCTTCTCGCGGGTGGCGCTGTAACTGCGCCCGCTGGTGGTCAGGAAACCCATGACCACCCCCAAAACCACGGCGAAGATGGTGATTGAAATCATCATCTCCACCAGGGTCATGCCCCGGCGGTCCAGCCCGGCCAGCGTCATCGGTTTGTTCTTCATCAATGTCTTCATGGCAGCTTGATCCTTCCCCTACCGCATGGAAACCAGACCGGAAACGGCGATATCACTGGCGCCCGCGCCGGGTATGCCCGCCGTCACCGTGATGCGATCCAGGCCGAAGCTGACGTTGACCACCTGGGCCCGCCACTGGACGTTGTCCACCACGCCCGAGTCGGCGGCCGCGTTGCCGAAGCCCATGCCCTTCAGGCGTTCCAGCTGGGACTGGGCCACGTTCAGGCTCAGGGTGTAGCTGTTGGATTCTTGAACTTCCTTGCGCGCGTGATGCTGGACCACGGCCAGGGGAATGATGCCCACCGTCAGGATCATCAGCACCATGAGGATCTCCACCAGGGAGAAACCCTCGTTGCCGGGGCAAGGAGCGCTGCGACGCATGCGACGCACAATCTGCAGCAGTCGCTTCATCATGGGCAGACCACCTCCACCATGCCCGTGGGCAGGACATTCACCTGCCGGGCCATGGCGCCCGTCTGCAGGTTGTAGGTGTGCTGGTCGGCCATGCCCCAGGGGAAGAAGAACACGTCGCTGTCCCCGTCCAGGGCCAGGCCGTCGTCGAACTCGCGTTCCTTGATGATGGAGCCGTCGGCGGGGTTGATCAGCTGATAGCCGGCGGTGGTGCTGGCGAAGCGAATCACCGAGCTGTTGGCGATGGACATGCTGCGGGCCAGTTGCAGATCAGCGGCCAGCTGATCGGTCTGGGTCTGCAGCTGGGTGGAGCGCAGGTGGCGCATCATGGGCGGCGCGGCAATGCCGGCCACCAGCCCGATGAGCAGCAGCACCATCATCATCTCCACCAGGGAAAAGCCGGTCCGGCCGAGGCTCGCCCGGGGCAGATTGTTCCCTTTTCCGTGGTGCACGAGGTTCATGGTTTCTTCCCCCAAACCACTGTTTTACGGGGCCAAAACGGCCCCAATTGCCGATTTCGAGGACACTGCCTCGGGGTTCGAGCAGCAATCCCCATGCCAGGGCGATATATGGGCGCATCGCTCCCATTCCTGGTTCTTGAGGTGTTATCGGCAGGTGGGGGGGGAAAGTTGAGGCAAAATGCGGCGGCGGCCCATGGCAGACATGGCCCTTTGCAATGTTCACAGGCTTTTTGGATCCCTTGAAAAACCCGTTGCAAGTGGCGGGCCCGGGGGACGGCCCGCGCTCCGTCAATCCTGGTCCAGGACGGCGCCCTCGCGATTGAGCAACCGGCTCAGCTCTTCTTCGGTCAGGCGCAGCACCGCCCGGCACATGTCCCCCTCGAAGGTCTGCTCCAGCACCGACCCCGTGCGATGGAAGCGGCTCAGGCAATGCAGGTTGGTGATGGGCACGCGCACGGCGCAGATGGTCTCGGCCCCCATGAGGCGTTCCACCACCGCGTCCCGCAGTTCTTCCGGACCGCCCTCCCGCTTGGCCGACACGAAGACCGCGTCGGGATACTGCCGGCGGTAGCGGTTGATGAAGAGCTCGCCGTCGGCCAGGTCCATCTTGTTGAACACCATGAGGGTGGGCTTCTCCTCGGGCACGATCTCCTGCAACACCCGGTTCACCGAATCGATCTGGTGGTCGGGATCTTCGCTGCCCGCGTCCACAACGTGCACCATGAGGTCGGCCTCGCGCACCTCCTCCAGGGTGGCCTTGAAGCTCTCCACCAGGTGATGGGGCAGGCGCCGGATGAACCCCACCGTGTCGGTCAGCAGGAAGCGCCGCCGCTCGTCCATGTCCACCCGGCGGGTGGTGGCGTCCAGGGTGGCGAACAGCTGGTCCTTCACGTACACGTCGGCGCCGGTGATGCCGTTCATCAGCGTGGACTTGCCGGCGTTGGTGTAGCCCACCAGGGCCGCCTTGAACAGCCCCTCGCGCGATCGCACCTGGGTTTGCCGGTTGGTGTCGATCTCCTTGAGGGCCTTGTTCAGCCCGGCGATGCGCTTGTTCAGCAGGCGCCTGTCCGTTTCCAGCTGCGTCTCGCCGGGTCCGCGCGTGCCGATGCCGCCGGCCTGCCGTTCCAGGTGGGACCACAGGCGGGTCAGGCGCGGCAACAGATACTGGAGCTGGGCCAGTTCCACCTGCAGGCGAGCCTGCCGGGTGCTGGCGTGGCGGGCGAAGATGTCCAGGATCAGCTCGGTGCGGTCGATGACGTTGACGTCCAGGATCTTCTCCAGGTTGCGCCCCTGGGCCGGCGACAGGTCGTTGTCGAAGATGACCAGGTTGGCCTCGGTCTCCTCCACCAGTTCCTGCAGTTCTTCCAGCTTGCCCTTGCCCAGGTAGGTGCTGGGCGCGGGGCGATGGCGGTTCTGCTCCACCTGGCCCACCACGTCGGCCCCGGCGGTGTCGGCCAGGCGTCCCAGCTCGGGCAGGTCGGTCTGGCCGCCCAGGCCACCCGACCAGGCGTCGGGCAGGTTCACGCCGGCCAGCACGGCGCGGTCGCGGGGCACCTCGGTTTCGAATCCGGTCCTGCTGTCGTTCACTTCACCCAAGGCTTCAAATTCCTTCCTCTATCTCCAGGCTCCACTGTTCCCAGTCGGCCATGAGCTTCTCGGTCTCGGCGTCGATGGCGGCCACGCGCTGGCCCAGATCCGCCCGGCGCTCGTTGGCCAGGTCCGGTTGCAGCATCACCTGCAGGGCCGATTCCTTCTCCTCTTCCAGGGACAGGATAGCGGCCTCGGCCTCGTCGATCCACTGCTGGCGGCGCTGCTGCTCGTTTTTGGATAGCGGGGTCTTGCCCTGCGCAGTGGCTCCGGCCTGGCCGGTCCCCGGGGTTGTGGCCCTGGTCGGCCCGGCCGGACTGGGCGCGGTGGCGGTGGCGGATTTGCGGTCGGCCGCCGAGGCCTGGGCCGCCTCCTGGCGCCGCCGGTCCCGGGTGCGGGCGAAGTCGGCGTAGTTGCCCAGGTGGATGGTGAGGTTGCCGGCTTCCTCGGGCCCGGCCCCCGCCGGCGGGAACACCAGCAACTTGTCGATGATCTTGTCCAGGAAGCGGCGGTCGTGGCTGACCACGATCAAGGTGCCTCCGAAATCCTGCAGGGCCGCCTCCAGGCTTTCCCGGCTGCGGATGTCCAGATGGTTGGTGGGCTCGTCCAGCAGCAGGGTGTTGTGCCCCTCCTTGATCAGGCGCAAAAGGGCCAGCCGGCCCCGCTCGCCCCCGGACAGGCTGCTCACCTGGCGATCGAAAAGATCTTCGCCGAAACCGAAGGCGCCCAGGAACGAGCGCAGCTCGCCCAGGGTGGCCCGCGGATCAACCGACCCCATCTCGGCGATGACCGTGTTGTGGTCCGAAACGCTGGTCAGCTCCTGGTCGTAGTAGCCCAGGTCCACGTTGTGGCCCAGCACCACCTTGCCCGCGTCCGGCACCACCCGGCCCGCCAGCATCTTCAGGAGGGTCGACTTGCCGCAGCCGTTGGGGCCCACGATGCCCAGGCGCTCACCCCGGGACACGTGCAGGTCCAGATCCGTCAGCAGCCGGCGCTCGCCGAAGCCCTTGGCCAGCCCCTCCAGCTGCAACACGGTGCCCCCGCTGGGTCGCACGGGTTCCAGCTTGAAGCGGAACAGGCCCGGCTCGGCCGAGGGCCGTTCCAGCTTCTCTTCCTTGTCCATCTGCTTGCGGCGGGCCTGGGCCTGCCGCGTCTTCTGGCCCTCGATGTTGCGCCGGATGTATTCCTCGGTCTGCTTGATCTTGGTCTGCTGCCGCTGCCAGGCGTTCAGGTCCTGCTCGTAACGCAGGCGGCTCTGCTCGTCGTAGAAGCTGTAGTTTCCGCTGTAGGTGATGAGCCTGCCCCGGTCCAGGTGCAGGGTCCTGGCAGCCACCCGGTCCAGGAAATGGCGGTCGTGGGAAACGATGACCACGGCCCCCGCGTACTGGTCCAGGAAGCTTTCCAGCCACTCGCAGGATTCCAGATCCAGGTGGTTGGTGGGCTCGTCCAGCAGCAACAGCTCGGCGCCCGACAGCAGCACCGCGGCCAGGGCCGCGCGGCGGCGCTCACCACCGGACAGTCGGTCCACGGGCCGGTCCCAGGTCTCGGGCAGCAGGCCCACGCCGCGCAGGGCCGCCTCCAGCCTGGCTTGCACCGCGTAGCCGTCCAGGCGTTCGAACTCGGCCTGCAGGATGCCCTGGCGATGGACCAGCTCATCGTGTTGCTCGGGCGCTGCCGTAGCCAGCTGGTGGGCCAGGATCTCCAGCTCGGCCTCGATTTCCCGTTCCCGGGCGAAGGCCATTCCCGCCACCGTCTCCAGCAAGGGCCCGGGCCCGTTCTGGTCGGGCTCCAGGGACGAGTCCTGGCGCAACAGGCGCACCCGGACCGAGCCCATGATCTGCCGGGAGCCGCCTTGCAGATCCAGCTCACCGGACAGGGCCGACAGCAGGGTGGTCTTACCCGCCCCGTTGGCTCCCACCAGGGCGTACTTGATGCCCGGGTGCAGGGCCACGTTCACCCCGCGCAGGATCTTTTCGCGGCCGTAGTCGAAGTGGGCGTCCGAGAGTGAGAGCAAGGCCACGGTGGATTCCTCGGCAGTGGGCTGAGAGATAGTTTCCTTGGGCTGCCGGACATTGTCGTGAGAAACGTCCTCGCCTGCCCTGATTGAATCACAGGGAAAGATAGCACATGGCTGCGGATTGTTTCTCTCGACAATATCCGGCAGCCCAAGGAAACGAACACTGCCCCCACTGTCGAGGAAAATCATGGGATCGACTGGCGGGGCATGGTTCGGGTCGCCACAGGCAGCCCACCAGGCTGGCAACTCCCAACCCGCACTTCCCCCGGGAGAGGACTCACCACCGCCTTTCCCCCGAAGCGCCTCATCCGGAAATGGCCGGCCCGCTGGGCCGGACGTTATTGTTGGGGGACTGCTTGTTCCAGGGTGAGGGCCTTGTTTGGCGTGGCCGTAATCCGCAGCGACGAGCAAAGCGAGAAGCGAGGACATCGGCCAAGCCAAACAAGGCCCTCACCCGGAACACCACAAACACCAACAAAAAACGCCCCCCCAGCGAACCGGGGGGGCGTTTTATCCAAACCAGCAATCAGTTCACCAGGTGGGGACTCTTCCTGAACTTGAGCGGCGAAAGGCCGCAGCGGTCCTTGAAGGTCCTCGAAAAGTGAGCCAGGCTGTTGAAGCCGCACTTCTTGCTGATGGCCTCGACCGAGAGGTCGAAACGCCGCAGCAAGCTCTTGGCGTTTTCGATTCTTACCTGAATGAGATAGTCGCTGAAGCTCATCCCAACTTCGGACCGGAACAGATTCGAAAAATAACCGGGGCTGAGGTTGACCATCTCGGCCATCTTGTCCCGGTTGATGTTCTCACTGTAGTGGGCCAGAACGAAACGACAAGCGTATTCGGCCCGGTAGTCCTGCAGGTTGTGCGAGGCGTGTACGGTGTTTCCGTCCTCGTCAACGAGAACGATGTCCGGCAGATTCTCATTCCAGAGCTCCGCGTCCGTGGGGGCCACGAAGGTGTCGGTGTCCATGGGCGCGTTGCCCATGGACATGCCACCCTGGTGATCCGCGACCATGGCCTGGCTGAAGGCCGGACTGGTCACCCGGTTGAGGAACTCCGTCACGAAATGAGCCGTCTTTACAACGTTGGACTTCTGAGCCACCAGCACCGGCGCATTGGTGATCGTCTGGTACCGGTCGAGAACGCTCCGCAGCGCATTGGGCGTCTCGGCCGAGTAGACGAAAATAAAGCCGGTGGTGGCCAGAACATCCGTTGATTCCCCCTGCTGCAAACGATGCATCAGGATCTGGGAACCAAACAGCGCCAAGCACAACTCCGTGGGATTAGCCTCGGATTGCGGGCAGAGAAACAGAATCCTCTGGCTCTCTTCCCTGCCGTGCACCAGTTGCTTGGGATAGGTCGGAAACTCTATCACAAAGCTGGTCCATGGCTCCTGTAAGGCTTCAAGTCTTTCTTCCACGAAACACCCCCCAAAACTATTTGGAGTTATCCTAGGCAGCGCAAAGGTGTAACTAATTCACAAAATTTCCGTTTGGACGTGATATATAATACGATGCCGCTTTGGGTCTTGTCCATCAAAAAACAAAGGGACATGATACTTTTTGTCGCTGATTTGGTCGAGTGGGCATATTTCGGTACAAAAACCTGGGCTAGATCCTCAAGTACAGCAAGCGTTATGTTAATGAAAATGATGGCCAGAATCAAAACCCGGCATCAGAAATCAAGCCAAGATAAAATGAAAAAATTTGTCCGCGCGGCGTGACAAATTCGCATAAGTGCCTGTTTTAACGTAAATAAACCACACGACGGGTCACGCTCCAGTCATCCAGCTGGAGCTTGCAGAAATACGTTCCCGAGGCCACCTGGCGCCCAAAACTGTCCGTTCCATTCCAGCTGACGGTGACCTCGCCACTGATTCCGGATCCCTCGTACAGGGTCACCAGCTCCTGGCCATTGATATTGTAGATTTTCACCGAGCAGACCGCCCCGGACCCCTGCCAGGGAACCGCCGCGTCCTTGTCCAGGCTGGCCGGAGCGTCCTCTTCTTCAACCCAGACAAAGGCTTCGCCCACCGTGCTGGGCACCTTGAAACGCACCTGGATCACATCCTGGAACGGATTGGGCCAGCCCTCCAGCAGCTCGGGAGCCAGGGTGGGCGGGTGTTCAGCCTGCCGCAAGCTCCGGCTGGTGGTCCCGGGATCGGACCCTCCCTCGCCCCCGGCGGCCTGGCTCTCCTGAGCGGTGGGCACCGCGGTGAAGGCCGGCTTGCCGGGAGCCTGCACCCGCGCGCTGAAGGCCCGGCCATCCAGCCAGTAGCCATTCAGCTGTTCCGGCCTGGCGTCCGGCCTGGCGCCCGGCGACAGTTCCGCCCCGGGGAAAGTCAGCTCCAGTTGCCCGGGGCCCGTGTGGCGGGAAAGAGCAGCCTCGTCGGTACCGGTCCGGACGAAGGGGTGGCCGGCAAAGCCCCCGTGCTTCTGCAGGGTCCGGGGCGTCACTTCCTGCCAGTCCAGCTTGACCGCAGCCTGGTTCTCGGGCCGCCAGACCAGGCGCGAAGGCGGGCCCAGGGGCTTCCCGGCCAGGCTGAAGAGGTCGCAATCCACCAGGGCGGCGCCCCCCTCGGTCATGGCCAGGGTCACCAGCAGGTCGCCATCCGGCGTGGACTTCAGGCTGGCCGCCGGGGCCGCCACCGTCCGGCACAGGGAACACGTGGCCGGAACGATCCAGCGCGCCCGATGCCCGCTCACGGGATCGGCCACCCCCTCGTACACCCGGCGGGCCATGCCCAGCTCCACGGACAGGCGGGTCCAAGAGGGCGCCAGGGCCACGGCCACCACCAGGGGCTGCCCGGCCAGAGGCAATTGCAAACGGCCCTCGGTGCCATCTTCCCGGGCACGCCACCCGTCGGGCCCATCCAGCACCAGCACGCCCAGCCACAGCCAACCTGAATCCTGCCCTTCCCCGGCCACCGGCACCCGCATGACGAAGGGTTGCAGATTCTCGGACATGGCCTTGCCCGTGGCCAGATGTTCATAGGTGGCCAGGTTGGTGGCCAGCCAGTGGCCGGCGGGGCCGTCCAGCTCCAGGGTGGCGCCATCGGGAACGTCGGTGTCCAGCTTCAGGAAGAACGTGGAACGCAGGCCCGGCAGGGGCCAGTGGTAGCTTTCCTGGTGCACGAAGCGGCCGCCCAGCCGGCGCTGCACCACGGCCATGTGATCGCTGACGGCGGCGAAGTCCTCGTCCACCAGGCCGTCGCCATCATTGTCCAGGCCGTCCAGGCGATCCTCGTCCACGGCCCCGTCCTGGTCATCGTCGGCGTCGCTGGAAAAACCGCGGGCCCCGCCCGGACTGCGCTCGTGCAGCAGAGCCGTCAGCCCCGAGTCCTCCAGGCCGCGCCGCTTGCCCCGGGGACCGTCCAGCAATCCGGCCACCTTGACCGTCAGCAGGGGCTCGGCGTCGTGCTGCCGCCAAACCAGGCAGGTGCCGTCCTCATCCAGACGAACGGTGTATTCGGGAAGCAGTTGATAGCGGGTCAGGGGAGCGACCTCGGACTGGGCCCGGGCGGCGCTCACAAGGGGACCGGCGGTTGCAAGCAAGCCGGTGAAAAGCAGGAACAGAGCCGTCCGGACAGGGGACGCCGCCCCTGCCCGCGGGTGCTGTGAAGTTGCTCGAACCATGGGGCTGATACTAGACAAACTGGCCTCCCGATAGCAACCCGGAAACGCGCCGGCGGCGAATCATCCTGCCCCGGCGCGTTTTAGCGCGGCCCGGCTCGGGGAGCGTCGCCTTCCCGGAACCACCCCGGAGCGGCTCTGGAACCAATCAGAAACCACCAGCCATGCTTTCCGGTTCCCACGGGAGATGGGGCCACCCTATCAGGGTGACACCCGTTCGTAGGTGAAAAGGTAGGTCTGGGTCTTGCCGAAGTCGAAGTCCCAGTGGATCTTCGTCACGTTACCCCGGTCATCGGTGTTCAGCGTCAGGGCCGCATCGTAGCCATCCCGGCCCCGGAATGTGCCGCCGGTGGGCCGTCCCCCCGCGTCGTAATCCAGGCTGACTGTGCCGTTCAGCCAGAAATCCATGTTCTCGTATTCCATGGTGCTCAGCAGACCCTGCGGGTCGTACCGGTACAGCTCCCGCCCCCGGGCTCCATCGGAGCGGATGAAGGTTTTCTCCACCAGGCGGCCCTGCTCGTCGTGGCGGTAGGTGAAGTCGGCGCTGCGCCCGTCGTGGTAGGACCGGTGGCTGGACATCAGATCCCCCCGGTCGCCGTACTGGTAGGTGGTGGTGGTGGTCAGGCCGTCGGCGCGGCTGAACACCTTCTCCAGCAACCGCCCGTCCGGGCCGTAGCGGTAGGTTGAGGGTCCCCCGTTTTCTCCGTTGTTCCAGTCGTAATCCTCGTGGACCACCCGGTAGCGCGTGTTCTGCTGCTGCAAGGGGTTGGCCGCCGCGTGGCACACGGCAGGAATGGGTTCCCAGACGTAGCCGAAGGTCTGGCTCCAGCGACCGGCAAAATCCCAGTGGGCCCTCTCCAGGTGGCCGTCGGCTGCGTGGGTGTAGGTGATGGTGCCCAGGGGTTCACCCTCCCGGGTCATGATGGCGTCGGTCATGACCGGCCCGCCGCCCGGCCCCGGCCCATGATGGAACTCGATATCCGCCCGCAACCAGCCCTTGTGTTGCCGGGCCATCATCTTCAGCAGTCGACCCTGCCCATCCCACTCATACCGGGCGCTGCCCGACTTGCCGTCCGAGCGGCTGAAGATCTCCCCGATCAGCAGGCCCCCGGGATCGTAACTGAACTCCTCGACGCTGGTCAGGCTGTCGCTGAAGGCCCGCAGCTTCCTGACCTGGCGGCCCGCGTCGTCATACAGGTGGCGCCCCCGGCTGAACCGGCTGCCGTCCAGCAAGGTCCAGAAACTGACCCGCAAAACCCCGTACCGGTCGTAGTGGAAGTAGGTGGCCCCTTCTTCGCCGCTGGCGTTGGAGTAATCCAACCGGGCCAGGCGCACGTCCGGGTAGGTGGGGTGGGGCTGAGCGCCGGCCACACCGGCCAGCCCCCAGTTCAAGGCCAGGGACAGGGTCAGGCAAAGCACCAGAAACAGCGGCCGGGGCGTCCATCGTTCCAGCATGGGAATCGCTCCTGTGTTGGCGTGGGGCTCTGTCCCTACGCAAATTGGCGCCGGGTGTTGCCCCTCCCGTGCCTGGCGGCAGCCCCCGCCAGCGGGGCCTCCGCCGCCGGCCACCCTCGAAAGGAAAAGCCATTTCAAATTCCATCCCTTGCCTTTTACAATATCCGCCGGAGCGAAACCACCGGACCCCGCAAGACAAGGACGGCACCATGGGCCTGAAATCCAACCTGGGCGAGAAGTACTCTCCCGCTCTCTTCCTCGCCTCCCTGGGCAACGGCGGCCTGGCCGCCAGCTTCTACATCTATCTGCACTTCATGCTCAAGCACCTGAAGATGGAAGTCGCCGGCCACGATAAACCGGTCACCGTTCCCATGTGCACCTTCGACGCCATCAAGCCGGTGCTGCTGGGAGACAACCTGCTGACCTCCATCCTGGTGGGGCTGGTGCTGCTGGCCATTCTCTTCTTCGCCGTGCGCCACTACTACTTCCTGATCTGGAACATCAGGGAATTCAACGCCTTCAAGAAGACCCCCGCCTACACGGCCCTCGTGTCCAGCAACGCGGAAATCAGCCTGTCGGCCATTCCCCTGACCTTCGCCATGAGCATCAACGTGTTCTTCATCCTGGGCGGGGTTTTCGTGCCCGGACTGTGGAACTTCGTGGAATACCTTTTCCCCATGGCCCTGGCCGGATTCCTGGTGGTGGGCATCTTCGCCGTGCGCATCTTCCTGAAGTTCATGACGCGCATCCTGGCCTCCGGCGATTTCGATTGCGCCCGCAACAACAGCCTGTCCCAGATGATCGCCGTGTTCGCCTTCGCCATGGTGGGGGTGGGCTTCGCCGCCCCAGGCGCCATGAGCAACACCCTGCTGTGGAGCGTCATCGGCATCATCGGCAGCATGTTCTTCCTCAGCCTGACGGTGCTCATCGGGCTGCAGGGCCTGTTCATGGGGTTCCGGGCCATGATGCAATTCGGCATCGACCGGGAAAACAGCCCCACCCTGTGGATCGTCATCCCCATCGTCACCCTGGTGGGCATCGCCCTGGTGCGGGTTGATCACGGCCTGCACATGAACCTGCACGTCCACACCCAGCCCGGCCAGATGTTCACCAACCTGTTCTTCCTGCTGTCCCTGCAGGTGGTGTTCGGCATGCTGGGCTGGCTGGTCATGAAGCAGGTGGGCTATTTCGACGATTTCATCGACGGCAACGAGCGCAGCAACCTCAGCTACGCGCTCATCTGCCCCGGGGTGGCCTTGCATGTATTCAGTATGTTCGTGCTCAACATGGGTCTGGTGCGCCTGAACGTGCTGCCCAAGTTCGGCGTGGTGTACTGGATCATCGTGGCGGCCCTGGTTTTCCTGCAACTTAAAACGGTGCTGCTGGTTTTCAAGCTGGACCGCAAGCTGTTGATGGACTGACAGGCTTCACTGGATCCGGCAGGTCTGGCCAGCCGTGACCTTGATCGGGAAACGCCATCGCCTCGCCGGCGGTGGCGTTTTTCCGAGAACCCCGCCCCCTGGACTGCCTTCAGCTGGCCCCTGGCCCTCCCGGGCCAATTCGGCCATTATTTACTGGACTTCTAAAGATACCCCTCATATAATTATTGAATGAAAACACAAAATCACAACAAATTTAGTGCTTATTTTTCAGGATTTGAGAGCTCCAGCCGGCGCTTGCTCATGGTCCCCCTCCTTGGTTCAACCGTCTTCCCCGCCCATGCCCAGGTCCAGAACAGCACCTCTCCGGATCAGACCGTGACCATTTTGGCGGCGGCGGCGGGCCTTCTGCTGGCCCTGATCATCGCGGGACTTGTCCTGGCTGCCGGTCGTGCCCGCCGGGCCGCCAGAAACTGGCGCCTTGACCACGAACAACTGGCCACCACCCTGGCCAGCATGGGGGACGGGGTGCTGACCACCGACCCCGAGGGACGGGTCACCTCCCTGAACCCGGCCGCTCAGCAAATCCTGGGCTGGTCCCAGGAACAGGCCCGCCAGCGTCCCCTGACCGAGGTCTTCCGTCTGCGCCCGGGCGAGAACGGCCCCGACGGCTCCCCGGTGGACTACAGCTTCAAGTCGGTCCTGCGCACCGGGCAGCCGGTGAAGATCACCCGGGGCACCATCCTGGAAACCCGCCACCAGGGAGACATCCTCATCGCCGACAGCGCGGCCCCCATCCGGTCCGCCGATGGCCGGATCCGGGGACTGGTCATCGTCTTCCGCGACGTGACCGAGCGCATCAACCTGGAGCGCAAGCTTCACAACGCCCAGCGCATGGAATCGGTGGGGCGCCTGGCCGGCGGGATCGCCCACGACTTCAACAACATGCTCACCGGCATCATCGGCTACGCCGAGATCCTGCAGCTGGACCTTAGCGACAACCCGCAGCAGTTGCAGGCGGTCAACAACATCCTCCAGGCCGGCGAAAAGGCGGCCGACCTCACCCACCGGCTCCTGGATTTCTCCCGCCAGGGACGGATCCTTTCCTCGCCCCTGGACCTGCACGCCATCATCCAGAACGCCCTGGGGTTGCTTGAACGCACGGTGGGGCAATCGGTCACCCTGGAGATGGATCTGGCCGCCCCCCGCGCGGGCATGGTGGGTGATCCGGTGCAACTGCAACAGGCCATCATCAATCTCTGTCTGAACGCCCATGACGCCATGCCCGAAGGGGGTACGGTGCGGCTGTCCACCCGGGTGGTGGACTTGGATGAATCCCATTGCCGGCACAGCAGCTTCACCCTGACCCCGGGGGCCTTCCTGCGCCTGACCGTCCAGGACACGGGTCCGGGCATTCCCGCTCATGCCCAGGACAGCCTCTTCGAACCCTTCTTCACCACCGCCGGCCACCAGGACCGGCGCGTCGGGCTGGGCCTGGCCGCCGTATATGGCTGCGTCAAGGCTCATCAGGGCGCCATCAAGGTCCAGAGCCGGGAAAATCAGGGGGCCACCTTCGTGCTGGACCTGCCCCTGCACGAGGTGGAGTTGCTGGCCGTGGGCGAGCCGCCGGCCCCCCATCCCCTGCCCGGTCCGGCCACCGTCCTGGTCATCGATGACGACGACACCGTGCGGGGCATCGCCGAGGATCTGCTGGTGGGACTGGGGTTCCGGGTCATCGCCGCCTCGGGCGGCAAGGAGGGGGTCGACCTGTTCAAGAAGAACATCGAGCAGGTGGACGTGGTGCTGCTGGACCTGATCATGCCCGGCCTGAGCGGGCGCCAGACCTTCCACATGATCCGGGACATGGACCCCCACGCCTGCGTGGTGCTGGCCTCGGGTTTCGCCGAGCCCGACTCGGTGCGCGACCTGCTCAACAGCGGGCTGTGCGGTTTCCTGCACAAACCTTATCGCCGGTCCGGCCTGATGCAGGCCATCCAGGACGCAGGCACCCGGCGCCGTTTCCTGCGCGGCAAAGGTTGATCATCCTGTGGGGTTGATCAACAATCTGGACTGATCATTCCTCGTCCTGGAAACGCCCGTCCGACCGGTGCCCCTCCACCGCCTTGCCGCTCTTCTCCATCCAGCCGGTGCGGCAATCCTCATCCGGGGCGTCGAAGCGTGGCGCGTAGGGCTTGATGTCCAGCAGGGGCGTGCCGTCCAGCACGTCGATGTTCTCCACCAGCAGGCCCTCCTCGTTCACCTCCACCAGCTTGACGATGCTCAGGCCGATGCCGTTGGGGCGCCGGGGCGCCCGGGTGGCGAAAAGCCCGTGCACCTGGTCGTCCAGGAATGGCGTCACCCGCAGCTGGTAGCCCTGGCTGCGATGGAAATGATATAGCAGGATGACATGGGAGAAGCCCTCCAGGTCCTGCAAACCCTCACGAAAGCGGGGCAGCACCTGGACCTGGCCCTGCACGCCGCGGGCCCCGCTGGGCTGGATGGGCATGCCCGCCGGGTCGACGTAGGGGGTGCGGATGACACCCAGGGGCTGCATGGGAATGGTCAGGGGAGAATGGGCGGACATGGGCGCCTCCCGCCGGGTGCGGCCCGGGCCGGCTGCCCGGGCTGAATCTCATTCCAGGGCCTTCTTCACCACTTCCGAGAAATGGGCGAAGGTGTAGGGTTTCTGGACGAAGCCCTTCAGGCCCTGTTCGTTGAAGTGGGTCTCGGCTTCCTGTTCGCTGTAGCCGCTGCTCAGCACCACCCTGACATGGGGATCCAGTTCCCGCAACAGGCGAAATGTTTCGCGGCCGTCAAGGCGCGGCATGGTCAGATCCAGCACCACCAGGCCGATCTCACCGCTGTGACGGCGGAACAGCTCCAGCCCCTCTTCCCCGTCCCCGGCCTTGATGACCCGGAAACCCAGCCGTTCCAGCATCAGCCCCGTCAGGTTGCGCACGCTCTCCTCGTCATCCACCAGCAGCACCAGCACCCCGGACTTCATCTTCTCGCCGGCCTTCTGGCCGGGATCGGCCTCGGCCAGGGCCTCGCCGTTCACCACCTCGGTGGCCGGCAACAGCACGGTGAAGGTGGTGCCCACCCCCGGGGTGGACTTCAACTGGATGGTGCCCCGGTGTCCGCGCACGATACCCAGCACCGCGGCCATGCCCAGGCCGCGCCCGCTGGCCTTGGTGGTGAAGAAGGGATCGAAAAGGCGCCGCCGCGTGGCCTCGTCCATGCCGCAACCGGTGTCCTCGACCTCCAGGGCCACGTACATGCCCTCGGGCAGGTTGTCGTTCAGATAGGAGTCCACCAGGCAGGAACGGTCCACCTTTTTCAGGGACGTGGAAATGGTGAGAACGCCGCTGCGGTCGGCCATGGCGTCGGCCGCGTTGGTCACCAGGTTCATGACCACCTGGCGAATCTGGGCCGCGTCGGCCTCCACTGCGGGCAGGGCCGTGGCCAGGTTGTAGCGCAGCATGACCTTCTTGGGAATGGACACGGTGAGCAGCCGGCCCATCTCCCCCACGGCTTCGTTCAGATCCAGGTTCTCCACCACGAAGCGGCCCTTGCCCGAGTAGGCCAGCATCTGGTTGGTCAGCTCGCTGGCCCGCTTGGCGGCGGTCACGATCTCCCCCAGGTAATCGGCCAGCGGGGAACCCGGCGGCAGCTCCATGGTGGCCAGATCGGCGTTGCCCAGGATGGCCACCAGCAGGTTGTTGAAGTCGTGGGCTATGCCCCCCGCCAGCACCCCCAGGCTTTCCAGCTTCTGGGCGTGCTGCACCTGGTTTTCCAGCTGCGCGCGTTCCTGTTCGGCCAGCTTGCGCGGGGTCACATCCAGATTGGTGCCGCAGGCCCGCACGGCGTGGCCCCGCTCGTCCCGCTGCAGGACCTTGCCCTTGCTGCTGAACCACACCCAGCCTCCGTCTTTCTTGCGCAGGCGGAACTCGCTGTTGATGGAAGGGGTCAACCCCTTGATGTGGTCGATGGCGTCGGCCACCGCCCTGTCCTTGTCCTCGGGGTGCAGCAGATCGGCCCAGGCCTGCATGGACAGCCCTACCTCCTGGGGATCGTAACCCAGGATCTCCCACCAGCTGTTGCTGAACTGGACCACGCCCTGGCCCACATCCCAGTCCCACATGCTCATCTCGGCCCCGCCCAGGGCCAGCTGCAACTGTTCCTGGCTTTCCCGCAGCTCGGCCTCGATGGCCTCCAGCTCTGCGATGCGGCGCCGCAGGGCGGGATAGTAGCTCTTGCGGGTGGACTGCTGCCCCAGACCCAGGATCTGATCCCGCAAGTTGTCCCAGGAATCAGAGGGCTTGTTCATAGATCACCTCGATGTCCCGCTGGTCGGGCTGGCGCGGGTTGGTCACCATGCAGGCATCCTTGATGGCGTTCCCGGCCAGGCCGGGGATGTCACTGATCTTCACGCCGCGCTGGGCCAGGCCGCCGGTCACGTCCGCCGTCTGCCGCAGCTCCCGCAGTTCGTCCAGCACCCGCCGGGCAGCATCGCCGCCGGTCAGCCCGCGCAGATCCAGACCCAGGGCCTCGCCCATGGCCCGGTAGGGCTCGGCGGCCTCCCGGAAGTTGAACTCCACCACGTGTTCCAGCAGCAGGGCATTGCACTCGCCGTGGGGCAGGTCCAGCTGTCCCCCCAGGCTGTGGGCCATGGCGTGCACCGCCCCCAGGCTGGCGTTGGAAAAGGCCAGCCCGGCGTGCAGGCTGCCCAGCATGACCTGGGTCCGGTGCTCCAGGTTATCGGGCTCCTCGAGGGAGGACACCAGGTGGGCCTTGAGGCAGCGCACCGCCTCCAGGGCGTGCAGCCGGGTCATGGCCGACGAGCCCAGGCTGGCCAGAGCCTCGGCGGCGTGGGTCAGGGCGTCCAGCCCCGTGCAGGCCGTCAGGTAGGGATCCATGGTGGTCAGGGTGACGCTGTCGATGAGAGCCAGGTCCGGCACCACCGCCTTGCTCACAATGGCGATCTTGCGGTGCTCGTCCTGGTGGGAAATGATGGCAAACTGGGACACGTCGGCCGAGGTGCCTCCCGTCGTGGGCACGCACACCATGGGAGGCATGGGCTCGGCCACCTGGTCGATGCCCTCGAATTCCAGAATGGGGCGGTTGTTGCTCACCACGATGCCGATGCCCTTGGCGCAATCCATGGGGCTGCCCCCGCCCACGGCCACCAGCGAGTCGCAGTTGTTCTCCAGGTAGAACCGCGCCCCCTCGGCCACCTCGCCGGCCCGCGGGTTGGGCGAGACACCGGCGAAGACGAGGCACGAAAGTCCGGCCTCCTCCAGGCTGGTCCGAGCCCGCTCCACCCAGCCCGCCTCCATGACGCCCCTGTCCGTGACGATGAGGGGCCGCCGCGCCCCCAGGTTCCAGGTGTGAATCCCCACCAGGTCCAGACAGCCGGGCCCGAAGATGAATTCCGGGGCCAGGAACTTGCGCATGGCGAGAAGGGAGGAGTCGGCCATGATCCACGACCTTTCTTGGGGTTTCCGAACCACGGTGCGGTCCGGATAAAGGGGGACTGCCGGATGTGCAGCCGTGGAAACATGTTACCACAAAGCGGCCCGGTCGCCCCATACAGAAGGTCACCCCTGAAGACCCATGTTGACAATAGGATTTATCGGCTCTAGACTCGGATCATTGATCAAGAAATGCCAATCTGCCGGATTTTTCCCCCGCCCAGAGGTCGCCCCATGTCCAACGCTTCATCCTCCAAGCCCATCAGAACGCCTAAGCTGCTGTGGATCGTCGGTGTTCTTTCCCTGCTGTGGAACGCCATGGGATGCTTCGATTACCTCATGACCCAGACCCGGGCCGAGTGGTACATGCAGAACTTCACCGCCGAGCAGCTGGAATACTTTTACGGATTTCCCGCCTGGGTGGAGGCGGCCTGGGCCCTGGCGGTCTGGGGAAGCCTGGCGGGGTCGGCCCTGTTGCTCCTGCGGTTGCGCATCAGCGTCTGGTTCTTCCTGGTCTCCCTGGTGGCCATGGTGATCACCACGGTGCACAACTTCTTCCTGTCCAGCGGGCTGGAAGTCATGGGCGGGCCGGGCCAGCTCATCTTCTCGGGCCTGATCTTCGTGGTGGGTGTGGCCCTGTTCCTGTACAGCCGGCGCCTGGCAGGGCAGGGCGTCCTGCGCTGATCCCGCCGCGGGTCAGAAGGGGTAGATGCGCATGCCCACCGTGACGGACAGACCGCCCAGATCCACGTCAAAATCCGGGGTGCCGAAAAAAGCCCCCTGGGAACGGGCCGTGGAATACTGGGCGGAAACGTAGACCTCGCTGAACTCGCTTTGCGAGGGGAACTCCAGCCCCATGCCGACCAGCCACCCCGAGGTGGTCAGATGGTCGGAATACATCTGCACCTCCCCCGCGGTGATGAGATCGCCGAACAGGTTGGTGGTCTCCACGCCCTCGTACAGGGTCACGTCCATGGTCACCCGCAGCAGGTCCACCCCCCCGTAGATGAAGAAGTCGCTGTAGGCCGAGGGCTGGAAAACGCCCACCAGCTCGATGCTGCGCTGGCGCCACTCGGCCTGCATTCCCTGCTCGTAGTAGGTGTTCACCGTTGATTCGGAATAGCTTTGCTGCGTGGTCTTGGGGATGTTCACGCTGTAGGTGGCCTGAAAGGCCAGATTCTCGTTGACGCGATAGCCCATCATGGGCTTGACGCCCAGCAGGAAGTTGTCCGACCAGAAGAAGCCCACCGGGGCGTCGGGGTCACCGGTCAGCGGCTCCTTGATGTTGAATTCCAGGCCGTCCCAGCTGCCTTCACCCGGCACATACAGGACGTGGGCCCCTCCACCCACAAAGAAACCGCTCTCGGGGCCGGCGGCCAGGGCGGCCGGGGCGGCTCCCAGGGTCAGGGTGGCCAGCAGGGCCAGCAGGGCCAGCAGGCCGGCGACAAGGGTCATCCTTCGAGGGGCGCGATGGGTCATGGTCTTCTCTCCGGTCGCCTCGGGGGCGGGTTTTTCGAGCAGCCCCGCCGCCGCAGCGGTGAGAGGCACGCCATTCAAGCTCTGGGATCCTTGATGATCTGTAATATAGGGACGCGGGACCGCCCCTGTCAGGTATCTTCCTGTACCGTGGGCCGGTACTGCCGCACCTCGATTCCCACCTGTTGCAGCAACTCCAGCGAGGCCAGGTTGCGGTACTCCTGGTCATAGATCACCAGGTTCACGTTGCCCAGATTGATCAGCCGCTTGGCGCAGGCCGAGCAAGGCAGGTGGGTGACGAAGACGATCTTGGCGGTCTGGCGCGGGGCGTCGCAGTTGATGACCGCATTCTCCTCGGAATGCAGGCAGCCGCAGTTGCCCGCCTCCTCGCGGTCGCAGGTGTTGGGCAGCCCCGAGGCGTTGCCGTTGTAGCCCACGGCCAGCACCTTGCGGAAGTCGTCGGTGGTGATGACCGTGCCCACCTGCAGGCGCCGGCAGGTGCTGCGGCGAGCGATGCCGCGGGCGAAGTCCATGTAGACGTCTTCGAAGGAGGGGCGGGTCTGCTTGTTGTTCATGGCGGCCTTCCTGGGACGGTGCCTGCGGGTCCTCGTTCAGGGGTGCAACTTAGTATATACTCCCGAAAACCGATTTTGACCCGGGCATTTGCCCGGCCAGACCAGACGGCCGCCTGCTCGCCGCGGGCGCCGCGAAAGGAACGGGCATGAAATCCCATCGCCAGGAACTGTGGTTCGACGTGCCGGGCCGCCGGGCCTTCCTGAACATCACCCCCCAGGTGGAGAGCGAGCTGGCCGCCAGCGGCATTCAGGAAGGCCTGGTGCTGGTTAACGCCATGCACATCACGGCCTCGGTTTTCATCAACGATGACGAGAGCGGCCTGCACCGGGACTACGAGCGCTGGCTGGAAGAACTGGCTCCCCACGCGCCCATCGACCGCTACCAGCACAACCGCACGGGCGAGGACAACGGCGACGCCCACCTGAAGCGGCAGGTCATGGGGCGCGAGGTGGTGGTGGCCGTCACGGGGGGGCGCCTGGACTTCGGGCCCTGGGAACAGATATTCTACGGCGAGTTCGACGGCGGGCGGCGCAAGCGGGTGCTGGTCAAGATCATCGGGGAGTGAACCCGACCCCACCGGCCGCCGCGCGCCTCAATGGTTGTGGTTGAAGCGCTTGAAATGCTCCACCAGGGGCGCCACCTCGCCGGCCTGAGCCGGGTCACCGTGAATGATCCTGGCCAGCTCGGCCAGATCAGGCTCATCCTCGGTGTTGTCCAGGATCCGCTTGACGAACATGTACTGGACCATCCGTTCCAGATCGGCGCCCTTCTTGATGCTGGGGCTCAGGCCGATGACACGGTGCACAGGGTCCTGCTTGAAGACGAAACACTTGTAGAGAATGCCCTTGATCTTCGAGATGTCGGTCTCGTCAGGCCTGAACCCCTCCAGCTCCAGCCCCTTGACCAGCCGCTCCCGGAAGTCCCGATACGAGGATAGCTGGGGTTCGGTCTGGAAGATCTCCCAGGTCTGCCTGACGGCCGCCTTCAACATCTTCGGGTCCACCAGGCGGATCTGCTGTCTCTTGAGAATGCGCTGGTACGGATGCTGGGGCGCCACCTCGGGCAGGGGGTTGGCCTGCCCATCCGCCGAGACCAGGGAAACCATGTGGTCGTACTCACCCTGGGAAATGGTGATGGTGTCGCGGAAGTTGTCCAGAAACTCGCCGAAGGACTTGAACCCGTAGTTGCTCTCGTCGAAGGAGGGGTCCAGACGCATCATAAGTGGCTTTACGGCCGCCTTCTTGGCCAGGTTCTTGTCGTTGCCGGTCGCCAGATGGGCCACCGCCTTGCACAGCAGTTCTCGGGCCTCCTCGATGTCCGATTCCTCGTAGCCCTCCGATTCCAGGTCCACGATGCTGGACGAACGCATCAGCAAGCTGCTGTAGAACTTGAACTCGTTGCAGGATTTGATCCAGTACTGGTTGGTGGTCTCCTTGACCCCGATGCCGATGATGGACTTGCCCCGCTGCCGCACTTTCTGGGCAATGGAGATGTAATCGCTGTCGCCGCCCACGATGACCACGGTGGTGATGTGGGGGTTGGCCGTGATGTCCTCGATGACGTCGATGGCCATGCGGATATCGGCCCCGTTCTTGCCATGCCGCCCCCGGGGGAATAACTGGATGAGGTCCACGGCGTGGCCCTGCAGATCGTAATTGTAGGGAAAGAAGAAGCCCCAGTTGGCGTAGGCCTTGTTGATGTTCACGTCCCCCAGGCCGGAGATGAATTCCATCAGGGAATTGATATCCATGAGGGTTGGTTGCCGGGAATTGCGGTTGTCCCGATACCAGTTCTGGCCCATGCGAACAGTGCACAACGAGGCATGGATGTTCTCGAAATCCCAGTATACGGCAACGTTCAAAACAATCCCCCCTTGCTTTGATGATCGGCTGGCCCCCGGCAAGGAGCGCCTTCTTGTTTTCCCCGAATCCGGGCCGAGCCCAGCAGCAAATTCCCCCCGGCGGGCCTCAGGGAATCAAGCTTTCCAGGGCCTTTTCCAGGGCCGGGTTGAACTCATCCGCCGCCCCCAGCATCAGGAAGTGGTCGGTCCCCTCCAGCACCTCGGCCTCGAAGGAATGCATGTGCCTGCGGTTGGCCTCGATGTTCACGGGCCACAGGTCGGCGTACACCCCCACCACGGGCAGGGGCAGATCCTCGAACAGGGCCGGAACGGTGCCGCTGAGCCAGTGGGCCATGTACTGGCGCATGGCGCTCACCGCTACACGGGCCGGGGCCGAGGCCATGTCGGCCTGGATCCAGGCGGCCAGGTCGGCGTCGGTCTCGGGCCGGATCATGGACCCGGCGAACTGGAAGCACGCCGCGGAGAAGTCGGCCGCCAGGGGGTCGATCATGCCCGCCGCCTGTTCCTCGGTCACCACATAATCCAGATCGTGCAGGGCATCCACGGCGATCAGGCCCAGAACCCGGCCGGGCATCAGGCGCGCGGCCTCGGTCACCACCAGGGCTCCCATGGAATGACCCACCAGGACGAACCGGTCGCCGCCCACGGCGTCGGCCACCGACTGCACGTCCTGGCCGAAGGCCGGCAGGCCGTAGACCTCGCGACCCGACCCGGAATGGCCGTGCCCGGCCAGGTCCACCGTCACCACGCGATGGCCGGCGGCCAGGGGGGCCACCTGTTCGCGCCAGTAGCGGGAGTCGCAGCTCCAGCCGTGCACCAGGATGATGGTAGGCTCGCCGCTACCGAAAACCTCGTAGGCGATGGGGGTGCCGTCGGCGGACGAGGGCGTCACGCCCGGGGTGCCCGCCAGGGCGACACCGGCCGCCAGAAGGGCGACTCCCAGGATGAGTGCCGGGGCCAGGGAACGGGAATTGAAAACGCGCTGATGGTTCATGATCGATCCTCCGGTCAGCTGGGGCGGGTAAGGCCCCGTCACACGATCCACAGGCCCTGGGAGACGATCTCTCCCCGGCCGCCATCCGAGATGTTCCAGAAATGGCCGCGGTCGCAGTTGTCATGGTCCACGGCGGTGCAGGAATACACGCGCACATCGTAACCGGCCAGGTCGTCGGGCAGGGCCGAATCGGGCCAGGCCCGGTAGTTGGCCACGGCGATGACGACCTCCCCATCCGCCAGCTGATCGGCCACGGCGCGCAGGGCCGCCTCCAGATCCGGCACGGCCATGTTGCCGTTCACCAGGATGCCCTCGTAGCGGTACACGGAGATGGAGCCGTCCTCGAATTCGCGCCGCTCCACGAATGCCCCCACCTCGCTCACATGGTCGAGCGAGGGCACCACCGGGTCCGCCTCCTGCAAGCAACCCGCAAGGCACAGGGCGAGCAGGAGGCAACAGCCCAGATACAAGCCGGACAGGGACAGGCCGGTCAGAGAAGGATTTCCAGGGGCGGCGCGCTTTTCCATATCAGCGATTCACGGCCTTCACATGGCCCCAGGTGGTGTTTTCCAGGGGGGTGCTGGCGGGCAGGAATTCCACCCGGTGGGCCTCTCCCGGCACTCTGGAAATGGCCACGCGCCAGGCGGGCTGTTCGGGACAGAAAGGCCCTTCCAGAGCCCACACTCCGGCCACGAACCGGATCAAGGTGACCGGGCCGTCCACCAGCATGTACAGATTGTTCACGATCTCCCCCGGCTGGTCCGGCCACACCTGGATGGAGACGATATTTTCCTCGGCCTGGGTGGTGGTCTGCATGGTGGCGGGATCCAGGTCCTCGTCTAAATCCAGTTTCAAGGTGTAGGCCTGGGCACTGGACAGGGCCAAGAGCATGATGGCGATGATGGTGATGGATTTCATCGGTTCCCCCGCGAGCGTGATGGATTCCAGAACCGGGTCCTCACCCGGCTGCACCCGGCAGTGTACCTCAGTCCGGGCCCGCCATCATCCCCTGTTTGCCCCGGCATCATGACTCCTGGGAGGAACCGGCCCCTACGGCAGCGCCTTCAGGAATACTGTCTGGAATCGCGCAAAATCCTCGATCTGAGGGAGATGCCCCAGGCCCTCCAGTTCGAAAAGCTCGATGGCGCTGTTCCGGGCCTGGACGCGCCGCCCCAGCTGATCATATCGGCCAAGCTCGTGGTCCACGCCGGCCTTCATCCAATGGCGACCGGGACCCGTGCGATCTCGGGTGCCCAGGATCAGCGCCGCCGGAACCCGCAGGTGGGCGAATTCCTCCACCACCGGCTGGGTGAATACCATGTCGTAGGTCAGGGCGTTCACGTAGGCCATCTCCCGCCAGTCCGGGCCGTTGACCCAGCCCACCAGGGGGGCCGTCAGTGCCTCGTACCGGTCATTCCACTGGCCGTCGTAGTAATTCTTCTGCTGATAGGTCCTGATGTCTGCCGCGGTCTTCTTCAGTTCACTCTGGAGGAAGAACCCCACATCCTTGTACCGGGTGAATTGCAGGTAGTTTTCCAGGCCGATGGGATTGACCAGGATCAGCTTTTCCGTGAAATCCGGATAGTTCAGGGCGAAGCGGGTGGCCAGCATTCCCCCCATGGAATGGCCCACGACAACGGCCTTCTCGATTTTCAGGGAATCCAGAAGCATCCGGGTGTTGTGGGCCAAGGCGGCAAAGGAATACTGGTAGTCCGTGGGTTTGGAGGATTTGCCGAAACCGATCTGGTCGGGCATGAGGACGCCATATCCCTGGGCGGTCAACAGCCGAGCCGTGTCCTCCCAGTAGGCGGAATTGAAATTTTTTCCGTGGAGGAGAACAACCACCGGCTTGTCGCCCGAGGCCGGCAGGTACATGTACACCATCTCGAGAGGCCTGTTCTGCGACTCGAACCGGAACACGTTTTCCGCGAACGGGTAGGGGAACCCCTCCAGGGAGGCGTCGAAGACCGGCCCGCCGGCCGCCAGGGCGTGGCCCCACACCAGGGTCCCCAGAAACAGGCAGAGAATGGGGGCGCCTCCCCTGGCAATACTGGATTTCATCACGCTTGTCCTTCCTTCTGTTTGTGGCCAGGGAGGGTAAGCGTAGAAACGTTATGCTGCCAGGTTGGCCTCTGGTGGATGGGGGCCCAGGCGACACCAGACTACCGATATCGGGCCCGGAAGCTGACGAAGCTGATGGTTTCCACCGGCACCGGCGCGCAGGCTCCCGGGGAAGTAACATCTCCCCCGGGCGCATCAGTATTCTGTTTTCGTCGCCTTGCCGGGAATAGCCGGGGGCTCCATGGCCATGACCTCTTCCACCGCCAGGACCCGGAACTCCTCCGGCCAGTCCTCCTGGTAGGTGAAACCCTCGAGGGTGGCGATCCTTCCTTCGCGCACATGGATCATGCAGCCAAGCCCCCGCTCAAGACCAGCCAGCCGGATCTGGGCCTCGCCCCCGAAGAACCCGGAGGGAGCAACCCGCGGTGCGGCGGCGTCCACCGCGAAATGGACATAGAACCCGGCCCCGGTCAGCTCGACGCTTTCCAGGCGTGAGGATTCCAGCTGGGACCGCAAAACGGACAGGGACGGATGCTCGCCGGCCAGCAGTCGGGGCATCAAGTCCTCGACCAGCTGGACCAGGGCGTGCGGGGCATCCTCGGGAGTCAAGGTTTTCGGCCAGCGTGTCAATCTTCACTCCTTGGTCCCGCTCCATTGAACAGCTCCGGCAGGATGAATGCGCGCCGCCCCCATCGCTTCATCAAGCAAACCTTGCGCCTGCTCACGGATGGGGATGTACATCCCCCGCCAACCATCGGGAAGGTTGGCGAGTATTCCCAGGATTTCCACGTCATCGGCAATGGCCGGGTTCTGAACCAGCACTTCCGCCAGTTCCAGCGATTCATGAGTGTACAACATCGCGGCCAGGATCAACAGGGCGCCGCCGAACAGGAAGGCGGGGCTGTCGCTGAAGTAGCCATGGCCGGCCCCGAGGAGCCCCACCGGGATGAGTGTCGCCCGGACGATGTGTCGGGTCGGCGTCGCTTCATGTTTCATCGCGGTTCGCACCGTGGGCCCCTCTGGTTTGGTCCTTTTCTTCCGGACTGGTCTATTGCTATCCATCTGCCCATCCGTCGCACCTCCCTCGCGGCAAAGCGCAGGAACTCCCGCACGAGGCATGGCAACTCGCGCAACTCTTCCCGCCACCCGAGCCGGCGCACCAAAATCCGCGGATTCTCGATCGCCTTCATCAGCAAGGCGGACGCGAGAATCATCACGCCTATTCCGTTCCCAGCCAGCTTGAATCTATGGGTGAAACGTCGAAGCGGGGATCGGCCTCCTGCAACCGGCGACAGAGCTCGTTGAACTGGCGCGCCTTTGCCGGCAGGACCTCGGGACTCAACGCGGCGGCCGAGGCCAGCAGTGCGGCCTCCTCGCCTTCGTTAGCCCTTACATGCTGCGCCAGGCAACCGAACTCGAACAATCCCCTGAACTCCCGGGCCTCTTCCGTCGAGACAAACCCGGACCCGTCCAGATCCGCCATGGGCTTCAACACCCTGAGCAGTTCTTCATACTGGAGCTGGGACCTTCTGGCGAACTCCTGGCGCTCTTCGGCGGTCATGTCCGGGTTGGGGCAGTTGTTGGAGGTGAAGCGGGGCCAGCAACGCCCCCCGGGACCACTCCGCTGGAACGAAAGGCTGGCATGACCGATCAAGATCGAGCCCACGGTGCGCAGGTCGGGGTCGGCCCTCTCCGACATCCCCTTCTCTTGAATGGTCTTCAGGTATTCTTCAAGATCTCCCCCGGGCTGCTGTTCGTTGCCGTTTGAACAACCCAGGACAAACAAGGAGATCAGCAGAAATGGAATGACACCCCGTCGCATAGCCCCCCCGTGTTTTTCAGGATAACCAGCCAGGTTGGCTAGTTGCGAAACCCCAGGACGTTCCGATACCTTTTCATGATCAGGCCCGTCCGTGGATCGACCAGGGCCGTGTCGTAACACGAATCTGCTCCGTTGGGGACAGGCTGCGCAACTTTCCAGGCAAGAGTGTCTTCCTCCCAGTCCCAGCCCAGCTCGACACTCCACGGGGCCAGGGGATTCCCGATATCCGATTCCTTGACCGCCGCAAAAGCGTCCAGAGGATTTTTCCGGAAATATCCCCTCACCCCGTTTTCGCCAAAATCATGGGGCCCTCTCCAGCTGAACGGGTGCCTCAGGGACGCTTCTCCGCTTCGTGAAACATGGGTCTTGATGACCACCGTCGGGCGGTCGTCACGATCAAAGGAATATCTATACGTGAACAGATACCCATTTGACCGCGCGTTCCACCCGCCGGATACATCAAACCCCAGCTTGAACACCTCGTCCCCCACAACCCTTCGGACCAGAATATCCGAAGCTCGGCGAACCGCCCCTTCCGAGGCGACAATATTTTTTTCCCCGGACAGGCTACCCGCACATCCGGCACATAGGAAAACCAGGAGGGAGATGAGGGGGGTGAGTGCTTTTTTCCTGGCCATGGAGATTTTCCCCAATCAGTCTTAAATGTAGGTGCGGCCGTGGGTGCGGGAGGGTGAAGGTGAAGTCAACCAGAGTGCCCGATTTGAGAACGCTTGCGGCGCTGATAGGTTCCCGGGACCGGGCACGCGCCCCGGGGGGGCCTCGACCGCAACGATGGCCAATTCGCCGCACCTTGAAAGACAAACCCAACAAGAGCCGGATATCTGGAAATTTCTTCTGCACCAAACTTTTTTCGCCATTTATGGGCCCCTGAGTGGAAAAAATCCAGCTTCTGCCCTTACCCGAACAATCAATCAATTGGGGGATTTGAACGACATCGCGCCTCTTCAGCCAGGAATGGCCGGCTTCGGTTGTTGGCCACAGCCATGAATAGCAAAATGCCTACTCCTGCGCCCAAACCACCGCCGAGGGCGTTACCAAAACGTATTGGGAACAGGATATCCCCGAGGTAGTTGCCAAGCCCGACTATCAGGAAGTGCAGCACAAACATGACTAGCATGAACTTGTCGCTTGCTCGTTGTTGGATTGTGGCAATCAAAATCTCGGTACGCTCTGCTTTCGACAGCCCGCGAAGCTCTGGAATGTCTCCCCTGCGCCAGGAGATCATCACAATGTTACCACCCGTTTTCCTTTATCAAACATGAAGTTTCACCTTCTGGACCGGGCCCCGAGGCAGCCATGGCGCGCAGGTTGCGCAGACCAGCTGGGCTACCCGTCGCGCGCGAAAGGTTCAAGCGATTGTAGACAGTTCTTGAATCCGACTATGCTCCGACATTGATTTCCCCCGAACATTCAACAACTGCCTGGCCAAACTTGCTCTACTTCTCTCCGAGTTCCTCACTTACCAAGTTCTTCAACTCTAGCACGATGGCCGGAAGTTCTGGCGGCGAGCCATGAGATGGATTGGACAGGGACACGGTGTGGCTATGTGGCCCAAGATAGACCGTCACCCGTGTTAAACCACCGTCAATCGATTGACGGGCTACAATATCAACCGTTTCGTTGTCCCTGGGCCTGACACCCCCATTGAGAGGCCGATAGTTCTCTGGAAGACCAAAGAAGTCCAAGCCTAAAAGGCGATCTATTAGATCTACGGCTGTTTCGGGAGGAACATGAATAATTACCGGGGAACCGTCACCGTACACGCCGACTACTTTGATCGTCCCGGTACAATCCATGACAACAATTCGATTGTTCGGACCCCACCCGGGACAGTATTCCGCCTTGACCAAGATTTTTGACCTTGAATATGTGCCTTGATATGGACCCAAGTCACTTTCCGGGTGTGCCGGAGTGGCGCTGCATAGCAAAAAGACCAACAACAAGCGACGGTAGATAGTCATTCTTGTCCTTGAACTGTCTAACATGAAGGTTCACCTGCTCTACGCGGGACGACGAAAGGGGCCCCGTTCACGCTGCTTGCTCCGCAAGCAGCGTGAACGGCGCGACCATCAAGTGCAAGCGATTGTTAGACGTTTCTACCCTTGGACTCTCAGAAGCCTACGTTGAGCAGAAGACTTAAGCTGTCCGATCGAAAAAAATCAACGTTCCACCCGCTGCCCAGTGAACCCATCGAGTGGCGGTATACAACGTCCACCGAGGTTGAATCCCCAATAAAGCCTAACTTTCTGGATAACCCGCCTTGAAGCGCCCAATCGAATTGATCATCCCCGTATCCGGAAAACACTACGTCCTGATCAATGAGGTCCCACTTGAGAACGTATCCTATTGAAATCCCGGCCAGGACTTCCGGAACCCAACTTGGCGCTGAAGGTGGTTTAAGCCTGAATCCCACCGGAAAATCAAGATAGTCGAGCTCATAGCCAAGGTGCTTGACTACAGACTGCTCACCTGTTGGTCCACAACATTTGTCCTCAAAGCTTCCTCCTCGTTGGACATAGTAGAAGCCGGCCTGGAGTTCAACTCCTTCACGTAACCCTTGGATATGATACAGCCCCACTTGAGGCCCGCTTTCCCATTGAGAGTAGCCGTATTTTGGGTTGGAGCAGTGGATTCGGGATAGTGCAAGACCCACACTGATTCCAGTTTCAGCCCTTGCCGGTGCGGCCAACTGGAAAACCATGGCCAAAATAATGATTGATAGCGCTCGTGTACCCAAGATCCCCCCTCTGCTTCCAATACGTCTAACATGAAGGTTCACCTGCGCTGCGCGGGACGGCGAAGCCGGCCAGGGCGCCCAGGTTGCGAAAGCAAGCTGGGGTGCCCGTCGCGCGCGTCAGGTGCAAGCGCTTGCTAGGTACGCCCGCGAATTTCCTATTTGCGATCTCCTAAGCCAAGGCAATCCTGGGTTTCTAACTTCAGTACCTGGCCCGTGATGTGTTTAGCGTCCAATTGTATTCTTAGAGCGTCACCGCCTCGTGCCTCTAATGAATCACAAAAGACCGTTCTGATTATATCCATCCGTCTTTGCCCGTAAATCGAATCACGGTATTCGGAAGACAGCCTGGGCCCAAGAACGGTATAGTCGCACTCGCAGTCCAGTTCCCTGTAGAAACTATTTTCCCAAAACAAATAGAAAGGGCGGCAATCGCTCTCAGTTAGATGGAAAATTTTTATCGTGTCATTGTAAATGCGCAAAGGGGAATCATAAAACACTTTACCGGACTGATAATGACTGAAAATTACTGATAGATTCCCACCGTGTTTCCGAGTTACTTGATTAATGAAGCCTATAACTTCTTCTGGATAGTACAGGCTATTGGGGTGCATGGAATGTCTATACCGAATAGAGAACTCACCCAAAGCTTCGGCATCACAACCCGACCAGCGGGGGAAAATTTGGCCATGAAGGCCAACAAAAACCACTTCCTGGTTCTCTGGTGCAGGCGGAAAACTGACGATTGCGGGTTCTTTTACCACTTCAAGGTCATATACCTGGCCGGGGAGCGCAGACCCTGTGCCCAACAAAAGGCAAAACAGCAATAGAGTTCTTTTTCCCCAGTTAATCATTTTTTGTTCCTGCTCAAATGGTCCCAAGGCTGTACCAAACATGAAGCTTCACCTGCAACCGAAGGCCGCGAAGCGGCCAGGGCGCGGCCTTTGCGCAAGCAAAGGGTGTGACCGATTCGGCTGTCAGGTGCAAGCGATTGAAAAAAGTCTAGTTCAACCCCTGCTTTGAGTTCCAAGCTCCGATTCCAATTCCTATCCCGAAAACACTACCTGATTTGAAGGGATAGGTCGCGCCACTATCGTTGAGATACGCCGGATACTTATACTCACAAATAACCGACAGTTTGGAAGTAAGGGCGATATTCGCACGCACGGACGGCGTCGCTATAAGGCCAAACTCTGGGAAGTCACAAAACATGGTGTTGCATGGAACTGAATCCGTCACCCATTTGCCACCTAGGCCCAATACACAGCTTAGAACAATGCCCTCTGTTTCGAACAAATCGTAGTGGGCTATCCATTGCATCCTGAACTCAGAGTATTTATATCGCTCTGATGGCGAGTCCCGGCGATTTACTCGAAGTGACCGAATCCCTACATTTACGCCCCAACGAAGTCTCTTGTCGGACAAAAATGGGGACTTCAATGTGTACCCCATACAAAAAGCTAATCCAGGGGAGATCTCCAAAGGAACTGCTGGAGAACCCTTTCCAACGGATGCTGCGGGCGTGTCGGAGTCTATGACAAAGCATAGCTCCTGCGACTGAGCCTGACTGGCCGCGGTTGTTGCCAACAGAGCTATTGCCCAAATCAACGCGGTGCCTGGACGCAAAACCCCTCCATCCCCAGTACTTCTAACATGAAGGTTCACCTGCCCTGCGCGGGGCCGCGAAGCCGGCCAGGGCGTGCCCCTTGCTCAAGCAAGCGGCATGACCGGCGCGACCGTCAGGTGCAAGCGGTTGTTATACAAAATCAGTGCTGTGGCCCTTCGGGCAATTGAGCCCCGTGCCATACGGCGACTATCCAGACAGTTTTCCCCACAACGCGGTAAAAGAACCGATATGGCCGTACGATCACTTCCCTGTGGGGCAAACCAGGGAACTCGGGAATAGATCGGCCCGATTGGGGAAACTCCTCCAATCTACGGAGGGCCTTTTCGCGAAAATCCGCCGCCGCCAAAGGGCTGTCTTGTCGAATGTACTCCAGCCCTTCGAGAAACTGGATCCGAGCCGATGGCGTGAACTTGATTTTCACTTTTCTCGGTCCTTCAACAACTCGTCGGCTTCCTTGAAAACACTAGCAGGCTGTTGAAATTCACCCATTGCTGCGCCGCCTCTATTCCCTCTGCAGGGTTTGAGTTGGTGCCTGTGAATTCCATCGCCATCATTTCTCTTTCGGCCACTGTCCTGACTTGAAGCTGTAATCATGTCTCACGGCCTCAAACCAGCCAAACTCAGCTCCAAATCCAGAGCCTTTGCCCCCCGGGGGGGGCATCATACAGCCGCGAAAAGCCGTCTCATCATCACAACGTTGCAGACCGCGGCGGTGAACTTGAATATCCAGCTGACCTTTGCCAGGCCACGGTGCTTCAGCTTCCGCAAACCACCGATGTCCTTCAGCCAGCCGAACCGTTCTTCGACCATCTTTCTTCGACGCTGGCTTTGTTCGTAGCCCTCGTGTCGAGTCGTTCGGCCATCGATCCCGGAGTACTTCTTCTGAGCAACGTGCGGAGTCACTTCGCAGGCCCGAAGGCCTTCGATCAGAACGCGATTATCATAACCCTTGTCCGCGCCCAGGGTCTTGCGGTCAATACCAGGAAGTCGAGAGGCCATCTCCAGAGCAGCTTCAGGTTCAGCGGTTCCTGTTGCTTGGGTCAGTTCAGCATCAACGATCAGACCGTTACGGTTCTCCGTGAGGATGTGGCCGGCGTAGCACAACTTCGCTTCCTTGCCGTCCCCTTTGCGGGCAAGACGGCTGTCCGGATCAGTGGTGCTCTGGTGAGTCTTGTTGCTGCGCTTCTGGCCCTTGAAGTCTACCGTTTGGTTGCGGCCGCCGGAACTGTCGGGGTTGTCGTCATCGCCAGGTTCTTCATCCTTGGGGCGAAAGCTCTTCAGCGAAGCGCTCGCCTCGATCAAGGTCCCATCGACGGTGAAGTGATCCTGAGAAAGAAGCTTCTTGGCGGCGGCCTGATCCCTGATCGCGTCGAAAAACCGATCAGCAACATCATGAAGCAGAAGCCGGTCACGGTTCTTCGAGAAGACCGAGTGGTTCCAGACCTGGTCGTCCATCGACAGGCCGACGAACCAGCGGTAAAGCAAGTTGAAGTCCAGCTCTTCCATCAGCTGGCGTTCAGATCGGATGCTGAAAAGAACCTGAATGAGCATCGCTCGGATGAGTTGCTCGGGCGGAATCGAGGGCCGGCCGCTGCGGGCATACATCTCGTCAAACGTCGAAGAAAGCTCACCGAGGGCTTTGTCGACGATCTTGCGGATGTCCCGAAGGGGGTGCCGCTTGGGGATCCGGTCTTCAAGAGATACGTAGCTGAAAATCGCTTGCTGGTCCGTGCTCTTGCCGCGCAAAAGGAGTCCTCCTTGGTTGGCAAGCATGGTATCACGAGCTCAGGTCAAAGACGAGTTTTTCAACAGCCTGCTAGCATGAACTTGTCGCTGGCGCGGTGTTGAATTGTGGCCACCCAAACCTCAGTACGCTCTGCTTTAGACAGCCCTCGAAGCTCTGGTATGTCCTCAAGGCGCCAGGCGATTCTCACAGTGCCCCCCCCCGCTTTTCGTATATCTAACATGAAGGTTCACCTGCGCTGCGCGGGACGGCGAAGCCGGCCAGGGCGCCCAGGTTGCGTAAGCAAGCTGGGGTGCCCGACGCGCGCGTCAGGTGCAAGCGATTGTTAGATATCAACCCGCTTCAAAACCAAACCGGGAGCCAAGCCCGGATTCAAGCAAACCACGGAATTAGGCCGATGGCCAAACCCACTAGCCACAGGATTAGCCCCACCGAGTTGAAGATGAACCCTTTGGTTGTATATCTGTCCCGCAATTGCCACGGCCAGCGGTGTGGACCAGAGCCTATGGGCGGGGCCGACCTCAACCGCAACGGTGTTAAATTCGCAGCACCTAGAAAACCAAGCGCAACAAGAACTAGATACCTGGATATTTCTTGTACACCCAACATTTTACACCATTGAATGGCCCCTGGCCTGACAAAACCTCTTGTTTCTGCCCCCCGCCCAAGCAATCAATCAGTTGGGGGCTTTAAACGACGTCGAGCCTCTGCAGCTAGAAAGGGCCGGCTTCGGTTGATAGCCACGGCCATGAAAAGCAATATTGCTACTCCGGCGCCTAAACCACCGCCCAGGGCGTTACCATAACGTATTGGGAAAAGGACACCACCGAGGTAGTTGCCAAGCCCGACTATTAGGAAGAACGGCACAAACATAACTAGCATGAACTTGTCGCTGGCGCGGTGTTGAATTGTGGCCACCCAAACCTCAGTACGCTCTGCTTTAGACAGCCCTCGAAGCTCTGGTATGTCCTCAAGGCGCCAGGCGATTCTCACAGTGTCCCCCCCCGCTTTTCGTATATCTAACATGAAGGTTCACCTGCGGGCGCGGGCCAGCGACAGCTGGCCAGGGCGCGCTGCTTGCCCTGCAAGCAGCGTGACCGGCGCGACCGTCAGGTGCAAGCGATTGTTAGGTACGCGCCCCCGAAACTGCATTCCGACTTGCACGAGATAAAACCATCGGCAATGAAACCACTACGAGAACCACACAAAAAATTGTCGCTGATCCTAAAAACCCAACAAACCATTCTCCCACGGAATTCCCTCCGAAGCCCAACACCATCAAAACCGTACTCAAGCAAATGGCGAAGGCACAGATTGTACTAAAAAAAGTACGCCAACTACCCCGGCTATACGCCACATAGCACAATGTAGCCGGGATAAGTATGGCCAAAGCTACAAGGGAAACCGACGCAAAAACGGCTGGAACAAAAAGTGACTGAAAACCGCTCATGTCGGTGTCAACCGAATGGAGAAAGGCTGCGAAAACCCAAGACACTGCGTAGGCCCACAATATGGCTGTGAATCGAAGCATAATCGTTCCCCCACCCTCTCGGCTACCTAACATGAAGGTTCACCTGCAACCGAAGGCCGCGTAGCGGCCAGGGCGCAGCCCTTGCGCAAGCAAGGGGTGTGACCGGTTCGGTTGTCAGGTGCAAGCGATTGTTATATGGACAACCCTCGGTGTTGAGTATACCCAATCAAAGCCAGCAAAACAACTGGCCCACTTTGGCCTTGCGCCTGCACCATGGCATATTTACAATGTACTTATGATGGAAGTTAAGTTTGAATGGGACCCGGACAAGGCGAAAGCCAACCTTAAGAAGCACAAAGTCTCTTTTGAGGAGGCTGTTTCCCTGTTTTCCGACGAGAATGCCCTGGTCATTCCGGATCCGGACCATTCAGCCGATGAAGAGCGCTTTGTTTTGCTGGGAATGAGTTGGTCCCTTAGGGTTTTGGTGGTCTGCCACTGCTACAGGGAAAGTGACACAACCATTAGGATATTCTCAGCCAGGAAGGCCACCAAACCAGAGCGGCTGCAGTACGGGGTGAAGCCATGAGGAAACAGTACGACTTTTCAAAAGGGAAAAAGAACCCCTACGCCTCCAGGCTGAAGAAGCAGGTCACAATTCGCCTGGACCAGGGCACCATTGCCTACTTTAAAGATTTGGCCGAAGAAACCGGCATTCCCTACCAGACCCTGATTAACCTGTATCTTCGGGACTGCGCAGCGGAAAACAAGCGCCTGGCTATTGAGTGGCGGCCTAAAAACTAGGTAACTCGGCGTTCCCTCTTTTCTGAGAATTCAAACAAAAGCACGGCTTTTCAGCCGTGCTTATTTCCATATAACATGAAGGTTCACCTGCAACCGAAGGCCGCGAAGCGGCCAGGGCGCGGCCTTTGCGCAAGCAAAGGGTGTGACCGGTTCGGTTGTCGGGTGCAAGCGATTGTTAGGAAGCCCTCCACATGTGTGGATTACCGGATTCCCGCCCCTGGCTTCCACCCTAAATCTGGTAAGTTCCAAATTCGCTTAATACTAGGATTTGCGTGCTCTATCACCGACCTTGGGACCTGGCCCGCTTTGGTTAGTAGAAACACAAACATCCAATTACAGGGGATGTCACGGTTGAACTGCCAGTCGACCACTTGTGCCATTGCTGAAATGGCGTCACCCGAAAGCTGGTCGATGTTTTTTATCAGAACCCTGGCGGGTTGTTCGCCCCACCAATCAGGGTAGGCACGAACGCCGGGCTTGTTTAGCTCCAGAATCCATTCGCCGCGAAAGGTCGCCTCGGTGGCTTGCGAACAATCGATTTCGTATAACGCGTAGCCAAGAGCCTCTGTCTCGTCCCGAACAATCTCCTCAACCAAATCCCGTTGTTTTTCATCTGGCAAATTGAAGAAACACGTCCGGGCATCCAACCCAGGCGTGTCACGTATGTCTTCCCGTATCGGCTCTGTCCAATGTGGTGCTTCTTTCTCTGGCAACGGTTGGTTTTTTGATTCTGCAAATCTCCGGTAGCGTTCCAATCTCTCATCTGCGGATTTGTCAGACATGGAGCGTCTCCTTGTATAGGCCAACAGTTCCAACTTTTGCTGGAGAGGGTATATATTCCCTGCAAGCTTTCGATGTGCCTTCCTAACATGAAGGTTCACCTGCAAGGGCAGCCGGCGAAGCCGGCAAGGCGCGCGGGTTGCGTCAGCAAGCCGCGTGACTGGTGCACTTGTCAGGTGCAAGCGATTGTTAGGTGGGTGCTGCGAAGCAGGACCCACTTCTTTTTCCATATTGACTCCGATATCTCAGTTTACCAATCCCCCCAGACGAAAGCAACGGCCCTGAAAACCCAGCCATGATCTGGCCTTGGCGGCAGATCCTCGAAGCGCCTGCCAAGTCCGGAGGGCGCAAGACCCACAAGTGGACATCCTCCGAAGCATTTGCCCCGGTCAAAGCAACCGCATCTTCCCGAAGAAGGCCTACAACTCGCACTTTCGGAGCCGTCGAATCGACGGCTTGCGGGCGGGCGTTTGCCTGGTCAGAGCAACTTCCGACTTCCGGAGAAATGGGCTTGGCGCACAACCGCCCAGACCTCAACCGAGCTGGCCTCCCCACTGAGGACAAAAGGCCTCAAAACCAAGGCAAACCCCTTCATTGGCCATTTTGCGACAGTCCGGGCTGGGTGAAGGGCCGAACGGAAGACCTGAGAATGACCCTGACCCTTCACCCGAGGCAATCTCTCAGCCTGCTTGCAGCAAGGCCGCCATCGCCTCAAAGTGCCTGCCAGGAGCGAAGCTCAACGAAAAGCACCAGCGGCTAGTGGTCGGTGCATTTACCCGGCCGAAGCAAGTACCACTTGTCGATGATTGCCGAGTCCAGGAGCCAAATCTGGGGTCCTCAATGAAAAAGCAGGCCCCCGTAGGGGCCTTGCTAAGCAATGCGGGCTGAGAGAACGGGGAACAAAAACTTCATTCTTCGTTGTTCCTAAAAACTCCACCTAACATGAAGGTTCACCTGCAACCGAAGGCCGCGAAGCGGCCAGGGCGCGGCCCTTGCGAAAGCAAGGGGTGTGACCGGTTAGGTTGTCAGGTGCAAGCGATTGTTAGCTACTTACTTCCCAACTTGCGAGCTGTTGCAATCAGTCCTTCGGAGTCTCGAATTTGTAGGTTTCCGTCTTTTCCAATTAGCCAATGGTCTTCAGCCCAATTTGATTCAAGGGGATCAAATCGAATTCCTTCTGGTGTTTGTTTTTTGAGGACTTCCTCTTCACCGGAACTTCCATCCTCGTATTTCCTTTCCAAATAATACTTACTGGATTTTTTATATATAGTTATTCGACATCCAGCATAGGGTGTTTCGTCTAGCCATACACCCAAAGATTCGACTCCGGCCTTTGTTGAGCCGATCTTTAAGGATGCTTCTGAATCGGAAGACAGGCCTAAGATTTTGACAGTAAGGTCCGGGTTAAAGTGCGTTGTAGCCCAAGCAATGTCTTCAAGGTCCCAGCCTGGCAAGTAGTACGAAATAAATGTCTTCTCATGTGATTTGGTATCAGATGTTTTTATGAAATGCGCAACTTGTTTTAGGTCACTTTCATTCATTTTCCCGCTTAAACGAATGATTACGGTTCGTTTAATTTTCCCGAGGCTGTCATCTGAAAGTTTCGTTACGATTGTATCCGTCTTCAGTCCGGGGATCGTGAGCTTCACCGCCCCCCCTTCTTGATTTGCGTTGCTTGTCGTCGACAGGCACAGAATACAGAGCCCAAAGATCAAAATGACGGCCGAAATCCGGTTTCGCATACCTCACGCCTCCTAATGTAGCTAACATGAAGGTTCACCTGCGGGCGCGGGACGCCGAAGGCGGCCAGGGCGCGATGCTTGCTCCGCAAGCAGCGTGTCCGGCGAGACCGTCAGGTGCAAGCGATTGTTATCTGTTTACTTGAACTCACCATTTCCATTTTCGGCCACCATAGTGCTTCCGAATTTCTTCTACTGTTTGCGTCGAATCAGCTTTCAGTTGCACCAAAACCTCGTACACCTTGGCGGCCATTGAATCGCTTAAAGCAAAGTAGTATCCCTTTTGAATACGGCCGTCGCCTACAAGGTTGAGACCAAAAAGGCCCCTGTCACCAACATCGAACCCAAGGGGACCGTTTAAGCCACCTGAAAAGCCCATTAAACCAGGCTTGTCGGGGTTAAAATAGTTGTTGCTGGTGGCATACTTAAAGCAAATTGTGTCCCCCTCAACAATACTTGCCCCGTGCCGAAGTAAATGAACCCGGTCAACCAACAGGCAGGCCATGTTGGTTGGATAAAACCAACCTGCCTCCCTCGGGTCCCCATTGAGTCCTTCCTCCAGAGGAAGTTCGGTGTCCCCCAGAACCGTTCCGTAAAAAAGTATTTCATTGAAGTAAACGTAGCGGTACGGATCAAAGGGCTCCATCATTGATGAATGGCTCTGTTCTCCCCAAAAGAGAACCCAAAGCAAAACGGCCCAAATTGGATGTATGAAAATTTTGGAACGCCTCATAGGCCCAGTATCCCCAATACAGATAACGTCTTGTTTCACCCGCAACCGAAAGCCGCGAAGCGGCTAGGGCGCGGCCCTTGCGAAAGCAAGGGCTGTGACCGGTTCGGTTGACGGGTGCAAACTAATGTTAGCTGGTGACGTCGAGGCAGGAACGAAGTTTCTGTCTCGGTGGAGCCAGCCTTCTTGATATTTTACCAAAATCGCCCAACCAATTCTATCCCATGCGGCCTGCAGTCAAACAAGGCCGGCCATACTTGAGAACCGAACGAAGCGCCTGCCAGGCACTTCCAAGGCATGGATTCAAAATGCCACCTGCAGGCGATGTCACCTGTTCATGGCAATTTGGGCAATCCGGACATGACCCAGGTCGAAGCGGAGCGCCCCCCAGACGAATGAGCTGGAAGGAACCAAAGCGGTATACAGTACTCACTTTCGCCCTGCCAGATGACCGGGAAAAGGTCCATTCGACATTGAGCAGCAGGCCGAAGCGCCTGGTCCTTACGGATTGAGCCTTCGACTCTAAGCCCCACCAGAAAACCAGCCCACTTAAAAAACCCAATAGAGACGGATTTCCGGTTCCGTGGGCGTTCCGCACTTTTCAAGGCGACAAAAGGCTGAAGTGACGAAAGACCATAATCCACCCGGCGCAAATACAAGAAGCTGGTTCATTCAACTAGCTAACATGAAGCTTCACCTGCGGGCGCGGGACGCCGAAGGCGGCCAGGGCGCGATGCTTGCTCCGCAAGCATCGTGACCGGCGCGACCGTCAGGTGCAAGCGATTGTTATATTCTTGCGATAAGATTACAGACCACCAACTGCCTTTTTCAACTCCTCAATGCTGCCTCGCTCCGTCCATGAAACTTGGCCGTCCTGGATGGTCACGCCCTTGAACGGAGGCCCTTCCCCGTGGGCAAGAAAACCTTCAATGGCGTCAAGGGCGCCACCGCAACTCGATACCAGCCCGTTTACTTCGAATTCTGGACCCAAGAATCTTTTGCGCGGTCCAATTCCCGCCCATTGTTTGCCTGGCAGCATTGAGTAAAAGGCTTGGTGGAGTCCTTCATTCCACAACAGTTCAAACTGAAAACCTTCAACGATGGGGTGCCCTTTGATTGAATTGGCCAGCCTATCCAAATCCTCTGTGCTCTGCACGGACCCAAGTTCCCCGATTAGCTCCTTGAAGAAGTTGTTCTTGTCCCTTTCTGCAATACGCAATGCTTCTACGAGTGGCCTCCCGTCACCAATGAGGCCCTGGATATATGGGACATTTTGGTAGTCCTCCACCGGGATTCCCTGGGAGCTTATTAAGGAAGCAATGCTATTCCATGTCATAGACTGGTCTAGCCAGACACCTTCACTATTGAAGAAGCCGCCTATGACACAATTTTGATAGCTGACCCCATTGATTTGAATGATTGAGGAGTCGGAAACCACCAGACGAAAATGGCAGGTACAGTCTGGGGACTGACCTATGGCGGCAGACGAATAGAGAACCCAAAGAAGGCCAAGCCTAACGGTCCAAATTTTGGAGATGCTCACCTTCTTCCCCCAATGAATATAACGTTTTGCTTCACCTGCAACCGAAGGCCGCGAAGCGGCCAGGGCGCGGTCCTTGCGAAAGCAAGGGGCGTGACCGGTTCGGTTGTCAGGTGCAAGCGATTGTTATGTTGTACCACGCCCAGCACTCTATTCTCTCCTATAGACCCTAATTCAAAATGTTCTTCACATCCTGAGCTGCTCCCAGAACACGGACAATTTGAACGGGGTTTGTGTCCGGCAGGTAGATCACCAAGTACGAGAATACTGGAAAGAAACGAACGGGCCGTGAAGTAAGATCTTCCCGAAGATGTCCCACATTTGGATTCTCCCCGATAAGGGAGAAGATTTCCAAAAACCGCTCTTGCACCCGCAAAGCCGAGGTTGTGCTTTCGTCCATGATGTAGTCCACGATAGAAATCAAGTCCAGCCTGGCGTCTGGAACCAAATAGTACCCTGCCATTTTAAGACTTTCGGTTCAGAATGCGAGCACGCAGTTCAGCCATGACTTCTTCGCCGTCCAGTAGTTCGCCTCGCTCTGCTTGGTCAATTCCCTTTTGAATTTCCCCACGTAGCGACTGAAGCCGCGCCTCAAGAAGAAGCTCTTTTTCCTTCAGAAGGCGGAGCCCGTCTCGAACCACCTCGCTTACGGAGGCGTAATCCCCAGATTCTACCTTTCCCCGTACGAATTCTTCGAATTCCTTGCCAACTGAGACATTCATTTTGGAAACCTCCATTTTGACGATGTTTCCAATATGGTACCAAAAATGTCAAAACATGTCAATATTTGACACCGGCGAGCGGCTCCAGTCAGCCAGGTCACTTGGTTATCTCATTTTGCTTTATCAACATAACATGAAGGTTCACCTGCAACCGAAGGCCGCGTAGCGGCCAGGGCACGGCCCTTGCGCAAGCAAGGGGTGTGACCGATTCGGTTGTCAGGTGCAAGCGATTGTTAGGTGTCCCATTTTAGCTTCCGCCCCAGCCCCATATTAGTAAGCCAGCCACAAATAGCCCTACTGTTACCAGTACCGTTACAAAAGCCCCCTTAGCCGCGTCACCTGCCGTAGCCCCACCGCCCAACCGAATGGACTTAATGTCTTTCGATGCAACCGTTGTTTCTTGGTAGCCATAGTTGCTGGCCCGACCCAAAAGCAACTCTTCGCTTGTGGCTTCGACGACTTCACCGTTTACAAATCGCCCTGAATGCAATTCAACTTGGACCAAGTCACCTTTGTGCAACACTCGAAGGTGGGCTGGTAGGTTTTGTTGATCACCTTCCGCGACAGGAAGCACTGCACGCTTGGGTCCAGCGCAACCCACTGAAAAAGCCAGCGACAACAAAATTATTGTGCAAAAAAGGCTGTTTCTAATTCCAATTAACATATTTGTATTTCCCCACCCTGTATTGGTCTTGGTCGCACTTCAGCGTTCACCAGGGGCTAGTTAACCCAATATCAGGACCCCTGTTCCCACATGAACCAAGTTCCACCCGTTGGCTTTGAAAAGGATGGGGAACCGGCAACCCAATTCAACCCAAAAGCCCGAACCGACAGTTTCAGCCTCCGCCCCTCGCTCTATCGGGCCAAGCCGACCTCGGACAATTTCCATTGTACACCTAACATGAAGGTTCACCTGCGCTGCGCGGGACGGCGAAGCCGGCCAGGGCGCCCAGGTTGCGTAAGCAAGCTGGGGTGCCCGTCGCGCGCGTCAGGTGCAAGCGATTGTTAGCTTGCCCTTCTCTTGAAACAAGTGTAGCACATCGGCCGCGCCATTGATGTCTCAGCAGTGCGACCACAAATGTGACAGAATTTCTCTTCATAGTTGGGGTTTGAGAATGCAGACCAGTTTTTGTAGTGGTCATAGCAAAACGGCTTTTTGGGGTCAGCCGGAATCCCTTTGCCGCACCTAATGCAGTAGCCGCCCTGGGGATCCTTTGACGGGACCTTCCGGTTGGGATTGAGTCTGGTATGGCCGTTTAGCCTACTAGACTGGAATTCACCGGCGATGGGCCTCATCGTTTGTTCAATGTTGGACTCAATCCAGCCTCGCAATTGTTCGTGAAGTCCCCCAAAAGGAACGAGGAGGCCCACCTCTGTGCTCTTTTCAAAGGACCCATCTACCAAATTTGCAGAAGTGAGGATTCCAAAGTTTTTTTCGAACCAATACAGCTTAGCGTGAAGCCGGTGAAGGGCAAATAACTCCATTCCCTCACCCATCGCTTCCATTAGGCCTCTGCTTGCTGACTCCACCTGCTCAGGTTCGTCCCGCACTACAAATCGCAATTGAACTTCCCGCTTGCACGCCTCCGTTATTCCGCGGCGAACAGAACTAAGTTTATCCATGGTACTGTAGGGGGTGATTATCCAACTCTCTTCACCAGGCGCGGCCGTTGCCAAGCCCTCAAGCAGGGCCGACTCGATTTGTCGTGTGTCGAGCAATTCCGGAACTTTCCCAATTCCCAGCACGTCGTTCCCTTCCTATTCTGTCAAGCTAACATGAAGGTTCACCTGCGGGCGCGGGACGCCGAAGGCGGCCAGGGCGCGCGGGTTGCGTCAGCAAGCAGCGTGACCGGCGCGTCCGTCAGGTGCAAGCGATTGTTAGGTGGGTGCTGCTGCGAAGCAGGACCCACTTCTTTTTCCATATTGACTCCCTGAATTCAACTGACAAGTGCAACTCGTTGAAGCTTGGCTAGGTTGGGCCAGCTGGTATAGTCCAGTGCAACCTTCAACCGAGCAGGACGAGGAGGCACATGGACCGCTACTACCAGCTGACCCGAGAACAAAGATACCAGATCAGCGCCCTGAAAGAAACGGGACACCTGCAAAAGGAGATCGCCGCTGCCCTTGGGGTTGCCGAATCAACCATCAGCCGAGAGTTGAGGCGCAACTCAACAGAGGGGTGCTACAGCCCCCAAACAGCCGATGACCTGGCCACCAATCGGCGCCGTACAGCCCGGAAGGCCAGGAAGATCACCACAGCGATGTGGGATCAGGTCGAGGAGCTTCTTTGCCAGGAGTGGAGCCCAGAACAGGTGTCAGGCCGTCTCAAGACCCGTGAGGGGGTACATATCAGCCATGAGTCGATATACGGGCATGTGCGGCGAGACAAACAGGCTGGTGGTGATCTGTACACCTTCCTTCGACAGGGGTTCAAGCGGCGGCGCAAATATGGGAAGCGTGATCTGCGTGGCCATATCCGTGACCGGGTGAGCATCGACGAGCGCCCTGTGGTTGTAGAGGAACGCACCCGTGTTGGCGACTGGGAACTGGACACCATCCACGGCAGCCGCAGCAACGGCATGGTCACTGTTGTGGACAGGAAGGCCGGCCTGGTTCGCATGGCCAAGGTAGACCGGCGGAGCGCTTCAGATGTCTGTTCAGCGACCATTGCCTGTCTGGCAGCCAGCGACGATGTGGTGCTGACGGTAACCTCGGACAATGGGAAGGAGTTCGCTGACCACCGCTTGATCAGCCAGGAACTGGGGGCGGACTTCTTCTTTGCTCACCCGTACAGCAGCTGGGAACGGGGCACGAACGAGAACACCAACGGCCTGGTCCGGCAGTACTTCCCGAAGGGGACTGACTTCGACGAGATCGAAGAATGGGAGGTGCAATGGGTAGAGGACCGACTCAACAACAGGCCGAGAAAGAGGCTGGGATGGGCGACTCCAAATGAGGTATATTACAAAGAGATCGGCAGGGAGAAATCAACTTGACGATTGCACTTGTTGGTTGAATCCGGGCTCCGATATCTCAGTTTACCAATCCCCCCGGACGAAAGCAACGGCCCTGAAAACCCAGCCATGATCTGGCCTTGGCGACAGAGTCTCGAAGCGCCTGCCAAGTCCGGAGGGCGCAAGACCCACAAGTGGACATCCTCCGAAGCATTTGCCCCGGTCAAAGCAACCGCATCTTCCCGAAGAAGGCCTACAACACGCACTTTCGGAGTGGTCGAATCGACGGCTTGCGGGCGGGCGTTTGCCTGGTCAGAGCAACTTCCGAATTCCGGAGAAATGGGCTTGGCGCACAACCGCCCAGACCTCAACCGAGCTGCCCTCCCCCACTGAGGACAAAAGGCCTCAAAACCAAGGCAAACCCCTTCATTGGCCATTTTGCGACAGTCCGGGCTGGGTTAAGGGCCGGACGGAAGGCCTGAGAATGACCCAGACCCTTCACCCGAGGCAATCTCTCAGCCTGCTTGCAGCAAGGCCGCCATCGCCTCGAAGTGCCTGCCAGGAGCGAAGCTCAACGAAAAACACCAGCGGCTAGTGGTCGGTGCATTTACCCGGCCGAAGCAAGTTCCACTTGTCGATGATAGCCGAGTCCAGGAGCCAAGTCTGGGGTCCTCAAAGAAAAAGCAGGCCCCCGTAGGGGCCTTGCTAAGCAATGCGGGCTGAGAGAACGGGGAACAAAAACTTCATTCTCCGTTGTTTCTAATAACTCCACCTAACATGAAGGTTCACCTGCGGGCGCGGGACGGCGAAGCCGGCCAGGGCGCGATGTTTGCGCCAGCAAACAGCGTGACCGGTGCGGCTGTCAGGTGCAAGCGCTTGTTAGGCTTTGACGATCAATATGGCTACTCAGCGAATTCGGGATAACACTCCACTTTTGCTTCGCCTTATACCCATTTGCCATCCTTATCCACGCCAAAAACGTACTACTTCTCAATTTGCTCCGACAAGCAATTCACATGTAAGCGGGGAAAGGTGAAGCCGGGTTGACCGTCCCTCCCGTTAAGTTCTTGCTATTGTCTGGGTTCGCCAAAATCGGCAAATTCCACAGGGCCCCATCCCATTCCCTCAGCCCATTTGAGATAATCCATGTAACACCATGGCGAAAAATCCAGCTACCGCCAGGCCAATAAAGGGCCAAATATTCCCGGTATCAGTCCTTTGTATTTCATCGATGGAACCGTAAAAAATTTCCATTTCCTCATACCCATAATTTCCGGTCCAACCAACCACGATAAAGCCGGCCTCAAGCTCAGTTACCTTGCCACGAACCGTTGTTCCGTCCACTTTTGTTATAACTACCTTGTTCCCAACTTCCAAAACATGGGCCTCTTCGGAAACGGGTCCTCGGTTGGGGGTCCTTCCGGGAAAAGCAACCTCCCGTGATGAGGCACACCCTGAAAGAATGGCCAAAATGCATATTGCGGATAATTGCCGAAAGAATTGCCTTTTGTACATTGGGATGCCCCTCCCCCCAATCAATTCGTTTTCATAAGCCTAACATGAAGGTTCACCTGCAAGGGCGGCCGGCGAAGCCGGCAAGGCGCGCGGGTTGCGGCAGCAAGCCGCGTGACTGGCGACCTTGTCAGGTGCAAGCGATTGTTAGGCAACCACGCTTCGTACAATTTCTGGGGCTCAACGCCCCCCTTAAATCCCAACCGAAATAAGGAGAATTATGGCTCGGTTTTTCGGCTCCCCAAACCTCTCCACAACCTCGGTGACCCCATGATTGTATCTCGCGCTGAGACATATTGGGCGCCCTTTGACCCAACTTTTTAGGCCCAACCCAAATAGTGCGCCTAAATCAGGAGATTGGGTGCCCTCAAAAAAACCACTGGTCTCAAATTCGGCATGGGTTCCTTCTGGCAAAATTATCTCAAAATTGGCGTCTAGTTCGAAGGACAAAACAGGGCCTGCCAAAAAGAAAACCTCAAGGTTGTTTGTGGCCTTTTTGCCCAACTGGAGCAACACAGGAAATTCCAGGTACTCAAAATCGGTCAGGTATTGAATCATCTGTGGCGAATTGGCGTATGCACTCTCTACTGTTACATCCAAATCACCGTGTTTCTTAGAATATAGTCCCTCAAGAAGAAGCGTTGCCCTGCTGGATAGCCTGAAGGAAGCAAAGCCGCCGATGGAAAGGTCGCTTCGGGAAACCGGGTCCTGGCTATCCAGGTCTGTGCGCCAGGAAGAAACGTTCACCCCACCAACCACCCCAAAGGACTCGACCGCCTTTGAGTTGCCAGCCCCAATGGTGCACATAAGCAAAACGAAAAATGATATACCCAATTTCATGGTTCTTTCCCTGCTTTGTTTTTTGGTTTGCCTAACATGAAGGTTCACCTGCGCTGCGCGAGACGCCGAAGGCGGCCAGGGCGCCCAGGTTGCGTTAGCAAGCTGGGGTGCCCGCCGCGCGCGTCAGGTGCAAGCGATTGTTAGGAAGTCACCTACCAATACTTGGGTGATAGTTTAATTTCCAATGTATCGGTCTTTGCTACTTCTCGAATTCTCTCGTAACCAAATTGGGTCTTTTCGCCTTTCGAGTAAAGCAATTGCTGCCTGATGAGACAGGCGTTGACCTGTTGTGCAGTTTCCACAAGCTCATACCTCAACGTATCCCCCGTTGCCGCACCTGCAATACTCGAATATCTGGCCTTGTGGACCTCACAAACCCTCTTTGAATCTAAGTTGCAAGTTGAAAAGGAAAGTTGGCCAAAAACACCATGATCTGTGGAGTACACTTCCGTAACCAAGAGGAGGTTTCCCTTCCCCAAATCCAGTACATCCCGAACGGTCAGGTCACCTATCCCTCCGGGATATACTTGCGGATTAAAAAACTGGAACTCCAAGCTGTCTCCCTTGACGGCCCAAAAGGACAGAACATGGTTTTGCCGTTCAAAACCAACCAGATCCTGAAGGGGAACTATCGCAAGGCCGATGGAGGGAACTTCATAGAGAGGCGCCTGATTCGGCCGGTAGCCAAGCCAAAGATAGCTTTCAATTCCCCACCATGTTTTATCGGGATCCCGGTTTACCATTCTGTTTACTGGATGAAAAGTCCATTCTATGAAACTACTGGATGTCAGTTGTCGACTCTTCTTGGTTAAATTCGCCTGAACCAAACCTTGAAAACCCCTGAGTTTTTCCAGATGAACGGTTTGCGAAAATGCAGGGCCCGCAACCAGAATTAGCCAAATACCGGCGGTTATGAGGACACTTTTCAATTTATCTTCCTAACATGAAGGTTCACCTGCAAGGGCAGCCGGCGAAGCCGGCAAGGCGCGCGGGTTGCGTCAGCAAGCCGCGTGACTGGTGCACTTGTCAGGTGCAAGCGATTGTTAGGTGGGTGCTGCGAAGCAGGACCCACTTCTTTTTCCATATTGACTCCGATATCTCAATTTACCAATCCCCCCGGACGAAAGCAACGGCCCTGAAAACCCAGCCATGATCTGGCCTTGGCGGCAGATCCTCGAAGCGCCTGCCAAGTCCGGAGGGCGCAAGACCCACAAGTGGACATCCTCCGAAGCATTTGCCCCGGTCAAAGCAACCCCATCTTCCCGAAGAAGGCCAACAACACGCACTATCCAAGTGGTCGAATCGACGGCTTGCGGGCGGGCGTTTGCCTGGTCAGAGCAACTTCCGACTTCCGGAGAAATGGGCTTGGCGCACAACCGCCCAGACCTCAACCGAGCTGCCCTCCCCCACTGAGGACAAAAGGCCTCAAAACTAAGGCAAACCCCTTCATTGGCCATTTTGCGACAGTCCGGGCTGGGTGAAGGGCCGAACGGAAGACCTGAGAATGACCCTGACCCTTCACCAGAGGCAATCTCTCAGCCTGCTTGCAGCAAGGCCGCCATCGCCTCGAAGTGCCTGCCAGGAGCGAAGCTCAACGAAAAGCACCAGCGGCTAGTGGTCGGTGCATTTACCCGGCCGAAGCAAGTTCCACTTGTCGATGATAGCCGAGTCCAGGAGCCAAGTCTGGGGTCCTCAAAGAAAAAGCAGGCCCCCGTAGGGGCCTTGCTGAGCAATGCGGGCTGAGAGAACGGGGAACAAAAACTTCATTCTCCGTTGTTTCTAATAACTCCACCTAACATGAAGGTTCACCTGCGGGCGCGGGACGGCGAAGCCGGCCAGGGCGCCCAGGTTGCGTAAGCAAGCTGGGGTGCCCGTCGCGCGCGTCAGGTGCAAGCGATTGTTAGACAGGCCCCCAGTTATTCGTAACAAACCCCGTCAATTTCTCGAAGTTCTTCGACAAAACGTGTTACCGCACCAGAATTTTTGTCCACACGAATTACCGCCCGCCCGAGCACCACACCGTCGCAAATCCCCCAGTCTCCACCAATTGTGTAGTTGAAATAGATTTCTTCTTCAAAACCTGAGTCGGATTCTGAAAAGTTCCTCGTCAATGGTCTGCCGAAGTCAACTAACCTGCATGTTTTCCACATATACTCAATAAGCTCTTGAGCTTCAGAACCCAAGATTGGCCGTATGTTATAGACCCCCACTGTATCGGAAGAACTGAAACGGTTGAACATAGACCGATCCAAGTAACTGGTCTTGTGAACTCTGCTGAGCATGATATCAGTTGGCCGTTCTAAATAGACTCGCCTAAATTCAAAAAACTTCTCCGTTTCTCTTTCGGACTCCAACGTTCTGTAGTAGGCGCCGTTGTTTGCAGAAATTTCCGACCATGTGTAGGCTGAATCCCTGGTGTCCGTTGATAGTTCTATCCATTTGTCCGATTCAGTCCCTATACTGATTGTATTCTCATAGTAGCGAAAACCACCATTTAGGTCTTCTGAATAAAAGTCAGGATGCGCGGCAATCCCCGAATAAGCAAAAGACCGAAGCTTGTCATCTGGCCAATTCCCCGGGTCGTCCCATACAGAAATGTCAGACCAGTCATACAGTCCTGCCCAGTAGACCGCATTGGGGCCCACAATCCCGTCATTTTTTCCGTCTGTACAGCCGGCTCCGCTGACAATTAGAAACACCAGCAAAGGCAAGGCAGCAAGACACTCCTTTATTGAAGAACGCTCCAATTTTCCCCCTCCAATTCTCTGTCTAACATGAAGGTTCACCTGCAAGGGCAGCCGGCGAAGCCGGCAAGGCGCGCGGGTTGCGTCAGCAAGCCGCGTGACTGGTGCACTTGTCAGGTGCAAGCGATTGTTATACCTCTTCTGCCTTTTTTGCCATTAAGGCCGCCACTAAAAAGCTAGCCATAGAGCCCGACAGATTAACCGCCAACTCAGCATGGCGCGGCGCTGGCTTCACCCGTGACCGGCCTTTTCCATGTGCATCAGATAACTTATTCCTTAATGACCCAAGGCCCTGAACTACAGATGTGCAGCCACCCAAAATCTTTTTGAAAACTTCCTCATTGTGCTGGTCTGGGGCCAAATTCAATGCCTTTGCCGTTTTGCCGTAGAGTTTATGCAAATCCGCACTTTCCGAATAACTTTCCCCCAGGTCGTCAAGTACATGCTTGCATACTGATTCCAGAAGCGTGCGCGCCGCGGTAATCGCCCCCTCGGGATCAGTTTCCCTTCGTGAGAGGGCCTTCGCCCAAGCAACCTGGACATGTTCTGAGTCGAATTCACCAAGTGCAATGCTTATTGAATCATCTCCGGCAGCATTTCCACCCTTTTCCAAGTGGTCCAAGAGAGGTTGAAATTCAGCATACAGAAAGGAGCTTCTCTCGGTGTATGTATCGAACTTGTATTTAATAAATTGCCAAAATTGGTCAAGAGACCTGCAGGTCTTGACACACTTTGGAAGCAGTTTCTGCGAATTCGGGTCCTCAATGAGGGCCTGCCGCAGTTGTCGGAAATCTACACTTGATTCGGACCCACCGGTTGCCCGCGAAATGAGCAAGTTCTGGAGGGTTTCGGCCTGTTCCATCAAATTGTTCAAGTGGGATTCTCCGTAGGTATAACATGAAGGTTCACCTGCGGGCGCGGGACGGCGAAGCCGGCCAGGGCGCGATGCTTGCTCCGCAAGCAGCGTGACCGGCGCGACCGTCAGGTGCAAGCGATTGTTATATTCTTGCGATAATATTACAGACCACCAACTGCCTTTTTCAACTCCTCAATGCTGCCTCGCTCCGTCCATGAAACTTTGCCGTCCTGGATGGTCACTCCCTTGAACGGAGGCACTTCCCCGTGGGCAAGAAAACCTTCAATGGCCTCAACGGCGCCACCGCAACTCGATACCAGCCCGTTTACTTCGACTTCTGGACCCAAGAATCTTTTGCACGGTCCAATTCCCGCCCATTGTTTGCCTGGCAGCATGGAGTAAAAGGCTTGGTGGAGTCCTTCATTCCACAACAGTTCAAACTGAAAACCTTCAACGATGGGGTGCCCTTTGATTGAATCGGCCAGCCTATCCAAATCCTCTGTGCTCTGCACGGACCCAAGTTCCCCGATTAGCTCCTTGAAGAAGTTGTTCTTGTCCCTTTCAGCAATACGCAATGCTTCTACGAGTGGCCTCCCGTCACCCATGAGGCCCTGGATATATGGGACATTTTGGTAGTCCTCCACCGGGATTCCCTGGGAGCTTATTAAGGAAGCAATGCTATTCCATGTCATAGACTGGTCTAGCCAGACACCTTCACTATTGAAGAAGCCGCCTATGACACAATTTTGATAGCTGACCCCATTGATTTGAATGATTGAGGAGTCGGAAACCACCAGGCGAAAATGGCAGGTACATTCTGGGGACTGACCTATGGCGGCAGACGAATAGAAAACCCAAAGAAGGCCAAGCCCAAGGGTCCAAATTTTGGAGATGCTCACCTTCTTCCCCCAATGAATATAACATGAAGGTTCACCTGCAAGGGCAGCCGGCGAAGCCGGCAAGGCGCGCGGGTTGCGTCAGCAAGCCGCGTGACTGGTGCACTTGTCAGGTGCAAGCGATTGTTAGGTGGGTGCTGCGAAGCAGGACCCACTTCTTTTTCCATATTGACTCCGATATCTCAGTTTACCAATCCCCCCGGACGAAAGCAACGGCCCTGAAAACCCAGCCATGATCTGGCCTTGGCGGCAGATCCTCGAAGCGCCTGCCAAGTCCGGAGGGCGCAAGACCCACAAGTGGACATCCTCCGAAGCATTTGCCCCGGTCAAAGCAACCGCATCTTCCCGAAGAAGGCCTACAACTCGCACTTTCCAAGTGGTCGAATCGACGGCTTGCGGGCGGGCGTTTGCCTGGTCAGAGCAACTTCCGACTTCCGGAGAAATGGGCTTGGCGCACAACCGCCCAGACCTCAACCGAGCTGGCCTTCCCCACTGAGGACAAAAGGCCTCAAAACCAAAGCAAACCCCTTCATTGGCCATTTTGCGACAGTCCGGGCTGGGTGAAGGGCCGAACGGAAGGCCTGAGAATGACCCTGACCCTTCACCAGAGGCAATCTCTCAGCCTGCTTGCAGCAAGGCCGCCATCGCCTCGAAGTGCCTGCCAGGAGCGAAGCTCAACGAAAAACACCAGCGGCTAGTGGTCGGTGCATTTACCCGGCCGAAGCAAGTTCCACTTGTCGATGATAGCCGAGTCCAGGAGCCAAGTCTGGGGTCCTCAAAGAAAAAGCAGGCCCCCGTAGGGGCCTTGCTGAGCAATGCGGGCTGAGAGAACGGGGAACAAAAACTTCATTCTCCGTTGTTTCTAATAACTCCACCTAACATGAAGGTTCACCTGCGCTGCGCGGGACGGCGAAGCCGGCCAGGGCGCCCAGGTTGCGTAAGCAAGCTGGGGTGCCCGTCGCGCGCGTCAGGTGCAAGCGATTGTTAGAAAGCCGTCCAAATACAGCCATATCATTCTACCACAAAAACCGAAACAGAAGAGCCGGCACAACGACCAGGCCAACTGCAATTACTAGACAGCCTTGCTGGCGCGATGCCGTTCTATTAGAACCCCGCCCAGCGCTTGCTCTTTTATTGCGGTGTTCTAGACCAAGCTCCCGCTGGATCATCATTGCCGCAGCCTTGAAGGAAGCCGTGCGCTTGCTTCCTCCCTCTAACTCCATTCCATCTGGCGTAGTCCAACGGCCGAACCAAATTACATCTCTAGGACCATAGCGTTTGATGGACTTAATCAGCTTTGGATCAGATGACAACTCTTGTGCAATTCTCCGAATTGTAGAGGAGTTCACACCGGCTGCATCTGGATGATCTGGACCACCCTCCATACAGCCTCGGCAAATTCTGTACGCGAACCAAGCGGCAAGATCTTCGTCTCGACCCGAGGATTCAAGAGTGTCCCAAATTAGATCAAAGAGCCCCTTCTTGGTTAAAGGGTATTCAACCTCCACACCAAAATCAGAAGCGGCCGCCAGATTTAGTTCACTTGGTGGATTCTGCCTTGCTAGCTCTTCATCTATGAGCCGACTCAACTCTCCGCGACTAATGCCTTTGGGGATTTCAACGCCAAGATCCTTGGCGTATGCGACCTGGCGTTCTGTGGGATGATCATCTTTCCCCATATGCGGCTCCTATATCATTTCCTGTCTTTCTAACATGAAGGTTCACCTGCGGGCGCGGGACGCCGAAGGCGGCCAGGGCGCGATGCTTGCTCCGCAAGCAGCGTGCCCGGCGAGACCGTCAGGTGCAAGCGATTGTTAGGCAGCCACACGAACCGCTTTGTTTTTCCGTGGACGGTATGCGGTAGTTCAAGCGACTCTTCGCGCAACATAGATACCGCAAGCCGTCCGATCCGGATCCCTTTTGATTGAGTCAACCTGGCTCTCATACATCGCCAGTTCAGGGTAATCAGCCAAATCGCCTCGGGCCGCCCGATAGGCCCGGATTCGCTCTTCAAGTGGGGCTCCATACTCTGTCCACCAGAAGTCCCTTGGAAGAACGTGTTGGTTCATCAACTCAAGACCCAGTTCCCAGAGAGTCCCTTTCGACTGTTTGAGCCACTCAATGGTCTCGTGCATGACCAGATGCCCCAAAGGCCTCAGCAGTCGAACACATTCAGATAAACACCTCGACGTATCCAGGAGATGGAAGACCCCTTCTTCCCAAAGAAGGTCGAACTGCCCGTCGGCGAATTCATTGTCGAACAGGGAAACATGAAGGGCTTTAACCCTGTGGCTGAGACCAGCATTGTCGATTCGTTGCTGCAAAGTTGCGATCGCAGCCTGATCCACGTCTATGCCGACCACCTTCCCCCCTCCAAGGTTTGCCAACTCGATGGTTTGCAGCCCTCGACCGCAGCCGATGTCCAGTATCTGCGGCTTGTTCAGCGAGGGCAGCAACCCGTACGCTCGCCGGCTGTGTTGGAGCAATCTACCCCGCAGTTCGTCGATGTCTAAGACTTGATGGATGTTCACGGATGTCTCCGTTTGTTTTAGCGCAACGCCAAAACCCCGTCTGCCTAACATGAAGGTTCACCTGCGCTGCGCGGGACGGCGGAGCCGGCCAGGGCGCCCAGGTTGCGCAAGCAAACTGGGGTGCCCGTCGCGCGCGTCAGGTGCAAGCGATTGTTATGCTTGATTCCAGTCCCCGGTCCCAGTAAAAACGCTGACTTCCCGGTCGAGACGGTTGGCCAATTTGTCCTTCTCTGTTTCCAGGTCATATCGGGTCTGCAAGTTCACCCAAAACATTTCCGTGGTCTTGAAAAACCGGGCCAAACGAAGAGCCGTATCGGCAGTAATTGACCGCTTACCGTGGACAATTTCATTTATGCGCCGAGCAGGAACACTAATTTCCTTGGCAAGGCGGTACTGGCTGATTCCCATGGGAACCAGGTACTCCTCAAGCAGGATTTCACCGGGGTGAATGGGAGGTAGTTTTTTGGCCGCCATTTTCAAACCTCCTAGTGGTAATCGACGATTTCAACGTCGAAGCAATCCCTATGGCGCCAAACGAAGCAAATACGCCATTGGTCGTTGATTCGAATACTGTGCTGGCCTTTCCGGTCGCCAGAGAGCTTCTCCAAACGATTGCCAGGCGGAACCCGCAAATCAGAGAGGGCCCCTGCTGCGTCCAAAATGGCCAATTTTCTGTAGGCCCGCCGTTGAACGTCTGGCGACAAACCAGGGCAACGTTGCCTCTGGAACACCTGTTCAGCCAGTTTGCCCTTGTAGGATCGAATCATAGCTACATATTAACGCATTTCGTTATTAACGTCAAGCGTTATGCCCCCGCCCTTCATCCCGATTAATCCTGTGTCCGTTTGGCAAATAGATCTGGGCCGACCGAATCGAAGCATAACGTTTTGCTTCAGGTGCAACTGGAACCCGCGTCAGCGGGTAGGGCGCGGCCTTTGCGAAAGCAAAGGGTGTGACCGGTCCAGTTGTCGCCTGCAAGCGATTGTTAGCAAGCCACCCCGAGCAAACCCTAGGGATTACATAAGGGCGCGGTCAATCTCTACCATTACGACTGCAGTAGAAAAAACCACCCTTCGCCCGTCCTCCCATACAAGCGGCTCACCCTCTTTTTGTGCCCCATGTTCCTGCCGTTGAATTAGATCATTTGTCGTCCCCCAGAATGCAAGTAGTGCCTCCAAAAACGGCTTCATTGTGGACCCAACTTTTTCTGCTCTAAGATCCAAAACTGCTCGAATTCGACCAACGGTTTTTGTCACTTCTTGAGTGGCGCCTGGAGGATTATGTTTTCTAATGAGTTCAGTCGCGAACTCTTGAACGGCTTCCCGGCATAGGTGGCCAATTGTCGTGAGTTGATCCTCGGAATCAGTCGCCCATAACAATTTTTCAGATTCGGCCCATTTCTTATAGGCCTTTTGATAGCGGTCGATAAATCCAGGGCCGTTTATAAACTGGTTTACAGATTCTTCGACTTTTTCAAGGGGGGTTCCCTGTTCCTGACGAAGGTATTCATAGTATTTGAACCCCAAAGGGGTTACGTCATAGCTTGGAGTCCCTTTTCCCCCAAAGGAAACGTTCAAAAGGCCCTCCCCGGCCAAGATTTCTAAATCACCCTCATAGACAGGTTTGTCCTCATTCTTTAGCCCAGGATGATGGAGGCTGGCTCCCCCCATTCTTTTCAGTAGCATAAACTTTTGTCGTTGGTCTTTTGGCGTATTCCGAACCGCTTCGACCAACTTATACAGAAGATTAACTTGTTCCGGTTCTAGAATAATGTGGCCAAACACGCTTCCACCCCTTCTCTTTTACCCATGAAAATCAAATGCGATGCCCATTCATAGTCTTGCTAACCATGAAGGTTCACCTGCGGGCGCGGGCCAGCGACAGCTGGCCAGGGCGCGCTGCTTGCCCTGCAAGCAGCGTGACCGGCGCGACCGTCAGGTGCAAGCGATTGTTAGGTATGTCCCAGACGCGAGCACCATTCTCATTTCTTGGTCGTTCTGCAACCCAAACCTAAATGAATTGAACCCGGCCAAACAATTCAACTGCCCGGTCACCTTCATTTTGCCACAAAGCTAGTGGATGGCCCGAACCACCCCCACCTTTGGGGTCACCATTGAGCCAAAAAATAGAGAAGGCCGACCACTGTTTGACCTTCAAACTGGGCCGACCCCACTAGTTTAGCCCGGACAAACCGTCCTCAAGCCCATTGGCAAATACAACGAACACGGCGATTCCGGCTGCGGCAAGTCCAATTAAGGGGTAGATGATGGCCTTGTCACGCGAGGAGCTGTATTCAACCTCAATGGTCTCAATTTCCCCGGCGCGAAGGGGTGTCTCTTCCATTCCAAAGTTCCCAATTTTGCCGAGGACTAACTCTTCTTCGGAGCACCGCAAAACCTGACCGGAACAAACATGGCCTGTTTTCAGCGTTACCCTAGCGTTCGCTTTGGTTTCAACCACCAGAGGGCCGCCATCGTTTTCAGGAATGCCTTGTTGGCCAGGAAGGATCGCATGGCGGTATGAGGTGCAACCGGATATGAAAAACACCAAAGAAAGGATCCAGAATGTGGTTGGTGGCCGGCGCATTAAATTTCCTTTCAAAACTCTTTTCTATACCTAACATGAAGGTTCACCTGCGCTGCGCGGGACGGCGGAGCCGGCCAGGGCGCCCAGGTTGCGCAAGCAATCTGGGGTGCCCGTCGCGCGCGTCAGGTGCAAGCGATTGTTATGCTTGATTCCAGTCCCCGGTCCCAGTAAAAACGCTGACTTCCCGGTCGAGACGGTTGGCCAATTTGTCCTTCTCTGTTTCCAGGTCATATCGGGTCTGCAAGTTCACCCAAAACATTTCCGTGGTCTTGAAAAACCGGGCCAAACGAAGAGCCGTATCGGCAGTAATTGACCGCTTACCGTGGACAATTTCATTTATGCGCCGAGCAGGAACACTAATTTCCTTGGCAAGGCGGTACTGGCTGATTCCCATGGGAACCAGGTACTCCTCAAGCAGGATTTCCCCGGGGTGAATGGGAGGTAGTTTTTTGGCCGCCATTTTCAAACCTCCTAGTGGTAATCGACGATTTCAACGTCGAAGCAATCCCTATGGCGCCAAACGAAGCAAATACGCCATTGGTCGTTGATTCGAATACTGTGCTGGCCTTTCCGGTCGCCAGAGAGCTTCTCCAAACGATTGCCAGGCGGAACCCGCAAATCAGAGAGGGCCCCTGCTGCGTCCAAAATGGCCAATTTTCTGTAGGCCCGCCGTTGAACGTCTGGCGACAAACCAGGGCAACGTTGCCTCTGGAACACCTGTTTAGCCAGTTTGCCCTTGTAGGATCGAATCATAGCTACATATTAACGCATTTCGTTATTAACGTCAAGCGTTATGCTCCCACCCTTCATCCCGATTAATCCTGTGTCCGTTTGGCAAATAGATCTGGGCCGGCCGAATCGAAGCATAACATGAAGGTTCACCTGCGCTGCGCGGGACGCCGAAGGCGGCCAGGGCGACCAGGTTGCGTAAGCAAGCTGGGGTGCCCGTCGCGCGCGTCAGGTGCAAGCGATTGTTAGACCACCCCCAGGTCTACTGGATGTCTTTCAGGATTCCCGAAATCTGGTTTTTGAACTCAGGAATGTCCTGAGAAACAACGGACCACACCAACTCGATGTCTATGCCGAGATAGTCGTGGACCAGTACGTTTCGAAATGCCGCGAGCTTTCGCCAATCTATGTCAGCATGAGCTGATTTAAGGTCGCTCGAAAGGCGCTGAGTTGTTTCAGTCAATGTATGGAGGTTGCGGAGAACAGCGTCTTGATGGAGTTGCGAAGATAGAAACGAATCCCGGCCCTCGGAGGTAGCCGATTCAATACGACCAATCATATCTAGGATGTGACGAAGGTACGTTGCGTCGCTTTTCACAGAGGAACCGCCTCGCCCATGACATGATCGCGAAGTAGTGGATTCAACCCAGACTCGGTGACTACATCGATGTGGCGACCCAGGAGGTCTTCCAGATCCAGGATTAGCCCTGCCGGAAACCAGGCGCTCACTTGGGGGCCCGTGGTCACCAAAAGGTCGATGTCACTCTCTGCGGACTCCTCGCCACGCGCTACAGAACCAAACACACGGATAGACGTAACCCCATGCCGCTTAGCGACTTTCAATACGTCATCGCGTTTTTCCTGCAAAAAGTCGATCATCATCATTGGCTGAACTCCCTGCTCAGGTCTCGCCTATAGTCTATCGCAAGACAGGCCGAAAGCGCAACTGGTTCAAATTTCTGCAAGTTGGTCTAACGTTTTGCTTCACCTGCGGGCGCGGGACGCCGAAGGCGGCCAGGGCGCGATGCTTGCTCCGCAAGCAGCGTGACCGGCGCGACCGTCAGGTGCAAGCGATTGTTATATGGACAACCCTCGGTGTTGAGTATACCCAATCAAAGCCAGCAAAACAACTGGCCCACTTTGGCCTTGCGCCTGCACCATGACGTATTTACAATGTACTTATGATGGAAGTTAAGTTTGAATGGGACCCGGACAAGGCAAAAGCCAACCTTAAGAAGCACAAAGTCTCTTTTGAGGAGGCTGTTTCCCTGTTTTCCGACGAGAATGCCCTGGTCATTCCGGATCCGGACCATTCAGCCGATGAAGAGCGCTTTGTTTTGCTGGGAATGAGTTGGTCCCTTAGGGTTTTGGTGGTCTGCCACTGCTACAGGGAAAGTGACACAACCATTAGGATATTCTCAGCCAGGAAGGCCACCAAACCAGAGCGGCTGCAGTACGGGGTGAAGCCATGAGGAAACAGTACGACTTTTCAAAAGGGAAAAAGAACCCCTACGCCTCCAGGCTGAAGAAGCAGGTCACAATTCGCCTGGACCAGGGCACCATTGCCTACTTTAAAGATTTGGCCGAAGAAACCGGCATTCCCTACCAGACCCTGATTAACCTGTATCTTCGGGACTGCGCAGCGGAAAACAAACGCCTGGCTATTGAGTGGCGGCCTAAAAACTAGGTAACTCGGCGTTCCCTCTTTTCTGAGAATTCAAACAAAAGCACGGCTTTTCAGTCGTGCTGATTTCCATATAACATGAAGGTTCACCTGCGGGCGCGGGACGCCGAAGGCGGCCAGGGCGCGATGTTTGCGCCAGCAAACAGCGTGACCGGCGCGTCCGTCAGGTGCAAGCGATTGTTATATTGTTCTCCCCAAAAGCTCAATAAGACTACCACAATAGCCCGCCTGGCACAATTCATGGCATAACTTCAACCCTTGACAATATGTCCTATTTGACATACAATGTGAGGATTAACCCTAAAGACAAACCTCTTGTCTGGCTCAGCGGGGAAGTCAAAACTCCGCCCATGGGACCGGAAGCCCGGCTTGAAACCGGCTACCTGTTGAGATGCCTCCAGGCCGGACTGATGCTTTCACTGCCACATTCCCGACCGATGCCTTCGGTTGGGGCCAGGTGCCATGAATTGAGGATTAACGACCAGGATTCCACATGGCGGGTTCTGTACCGAATGGACGAGGACGCCATTGTGATTCTAGAGGTCTTTAAAAAGAAAACCGGCAGAACCCCAAAGGCCGTTATTGACAACTGCAGGGCTCGAATGAAGCGCTACGATGCCCATTCCCAAGGTGAGGGTTGAGATGGATAACAAGAAAAGGAAAAACCTGAAGGCCAAGGGATGGGCTGTTGGTGACGCCAAGGATTTCCTTGAGCTGACTCCCGATGAGGCCCGCTACATTGAGCTGAAACTGGCGCTTCGCGATAGTCTGAAAGCGGAACGGACGAAACAGGGAATCACTCAAGTGGAGTTAGCAAAGATGCTTGGTTCTAGTCAGTCGCGGGTAGCGAAAATGGAGGCCGGGGACCCATCGGTTTCTGTTGACCTGTTGCTGAAAGCGCTGCTCAGCCTAGGACTGACCAAGAAGCAGCTTTCAAAAATAATTGCCTGACGGCCTTCTATCTCCAAAGCAATATAACATGAAGGTTCACCTGCGGGCGCGGGCCAGCGCCAGCTGGCCAGGGCGCGATGCTTGCCACGCAAGCAGCGTGACCGGCGCGTCCGTCAGGTGCAAGCGATTGTTATACTTCACCCAGAGCGATTGATACGCCGAACCAAAAATTATGATCGGCCCCACGGCCAGCACCTGTGTACTTTCCACTCTCTAAGGTTTCCCCCTCAAATTTCAGCCGGTCTCGAACATAGAAGCGGTATCCGCCGACAGCTTCCACCTGATCGAGAAACTGGAACCGAAGCTTCATGCCAGACGCAAGGCCCCAAGACGATTTCTCGTGCGTCGACTCACCACCAAGTTTCGGCGTTACAGAATACTTATCAGTGATTCTTGCGGCGCCCATGAAAACCTCTGCAACCGCCTTCCCAATACGAAATGGCACCATTCCGCCGGCGGCGAAAACAGAGGACGATCCAGCGATCGTCATACCGCCTGTCGACCCGTTGTCCACATAGTCCCCGGAAATCTGCGGGCAAACACCAACCAATAGTCGTGGACCAACCAGATCTCCACCAAATACTCGCCCACCCCCAACCTCTCCAGACCAGCCGTTTTCCCCCTCGACTCTGGATGCGGCGCCTACGAAGTCAGCCCCAAAATGAACCGAAAGGAGTACGGGATCCGAACGAGCCGATGAAGCAACAATCAGAAACAGGGGCAAAATATATTTAGCGCCTATTGACCTCATTCACTTCTCCATTTTGCAAGTATAACATGAAGGTTCACCTGCGGGCGCGGGACGCCGAAGGCGGCCAGGGCGCGATGCTTGCCCAGCAAGCAGCGTGACCGGCGCGACCGTCAGGTGCAAGCGATTGTTAGCTGTTGCTATTGCGACAAATATTGGTCTACAAACTCTCGAGGCCGAACCACCTCTACCCCTGCATAGCCACTGGCCTTAAGCAGATGTCGGTCCCCACTAACAATTATGCGGCAATCGGCTGCCACGGCGCACGCAAAAAACATGTCGTCTGTTGGGTCCTCACACACTGATTCTTTTAGCGCTGGAGAAGCCACCAATTCGGAGTGAACCGCCAACAACGCGAGGATGGATGAAACGTCCAGTCCCCCGTATTTAGATCCAAGGCGATGGCCCACTCGCTGATATTCATCCAGGATTTCGGCCGACATGACCAACTGGAACCGGCCCTGGCGCCAGGCATTGAGAATCTCGTACGGAGGGCCCCCAAAGAAAATGCCTGACATCAAAACATTGGTGTCGATGATGGCCCTCATTTACGGCCCTTAACTGACTTCACGATGTCCTGCAGCCCTGATTTAGTCAGGCCCGACCGCTTGCCCTGGCGGCGCGCCTCTTTGATCAGGACGTCGAATTCGCTCAATGCCGGTGGGGCCAGGGCTTTCAGAATGACTACGTCCTTGTCGCCCACGACAACAAACTGGGTACCGGGCTCAAGGCCCAGTTCGTTCCTGATTTCCTCAGGAATGACGACCTGGCCCTTGGAGGACATCTTGGTGGTGGATGGTTTCATGATTAATAGCCTCCCGCGTTATTGTCTTACTGGTAAGACTATCGCTGTTTGGAGGTTTTGTCAATAGCCCTAGCAATACAGCTAACATGAAGGTTCACCTGCGGGCGCGGGCCAGCGCCAGCTGGCCAGGGCGCGATGCTTGCCCCGCAAGCAGCGTGACCGGCGCGTCCGTCAGGTGCAAGCGATTGTTAGGTTGTTAATCCCCATGCAATTTTCTCTTTAGTTCATTCATTTTACACTGCTTGTGGGCCAGTCCCTCCGCTAACCAGTGAACCATTGTTGTTGGCCCCCCGTCCTCAAAACCATGCGCATAAAAGAGCGTACTTCTCATGTACTTGTATGCAACATTGTTTGCCACCGTTGCCAATGTGTCCAATACCGCCTCAAACTCTCCCTTCTGCAATCGGTCGAGCGTTGCAGCACCTGTCGCAATTTCAAGATTTGAGTGCGCGTACTTTTTCGATCGATGGTCCACCATCACCGCCGCAGCCTTTTTTGCACCCGAATAAATACGGTACTGTTCCTCAGCAAAATCAACTTCGCCTATTTCTTTCAGCGTACGCAGCATATATTGAAATGAAGCGTTGGGCACATTTTTCTTTGTTCCGGTTGCACTATCCACGAGCTTGGCCACCCGGAGGACAATACTCCCCATATGAACGTGTTGCATGTGACCAAAGAACGATTTTGCAGTGCGATTCAGTATTTCTAGTGTTTCTTCAGATTCTCCGTAAAGTTCATTGAACCAACGCCATTCAAAAAATAGCGCCTGCAGTTCATTTGTGATCGCCAAGTAAACGCCAGCCAACTCTTGCGGCATTGCTTTGTAAATCTCTTGGCGCACTTCCGCTGGCCCTTTGTGCTCCCCCATATGTCTCCAATCAACCTAACATGAAGGTTCACCTGCGCTGCGCGGGACGCCGAAGGCGGCCAGGGCGACCAGGTTGCGTAAGCAAGCTGGGGTGCCCGTCGCGCGCGTCAGGTGCAAGCGATTGTTAGACCACCCCCAGGTCTACTGGATGTCTTTCAGGATTCCCGAAATCTGGTTTTTGAACTCAGGAATGTCCTGAGAAACAACGGACCACACCAACTCGATGTCTATGCCGAGATAGTCGTGGACCAGTACGTTTCGAAATGCCGCGAGCTTTCGCCAATCTATGTCAGCATGAGCTGATTTAAGGTCGCTCGAAAGGCGCTGAGTTGTTTCAGTCAATGTATGGAGGTTGCGGAGAACAGCGTCTTGATGGAGTTGCGAAGATAGAAACGAATCCCGGCCCTCGGAGGTAGCCGATTCAATACGACCAATCATATCTAGGATGTGACGAAGGTACGTTGCGTCGCTTTTCACAGAGGAACCGCCTCGCCCATGACATGATCGCGAAGTAGTGGATTCAACCCAGACTCGGTGACTACATCGATGTGGCGACCCAGGAGGTCTTCCAGATCCAGGATTAGCCCTGCCGGAAACCAGGCGCTCACCTGGGGGCCCGTGGTCACCAAAAGGTCGATGTCACTCTCTGCGGACTCCTCGCCACGCGCTACAGAACCAAACACACGGATAGACGTAACCCCATGCCGCTTAGCGACTTTCAGTACGTCATCGCGTTTTTCCTGCAAAAAGTCGATCATCATCATTGGCTGAACTCCCTGCTCAGGTCTCGCCTATAGTCTATCGCAAGACAGGCCGAAAGCGCAACTGGTTCAAATTTCTGCAAGTTGGTCTAACATGAAGGTTCACCTGCGGGCGCGGGCCAGCGCCAGCTGGCCAGGGCGCGATGCTTGCTCTGCAAGCAGCGTGACCGGCGCGACCGTCAGGTGCAAGCGATTGTTAGGCAAGTCATGGCTTCTGCTTGCCGTCTACCGCATCTTCAAACTCACCGAAAACTGACTGCAATGAGTTGAGCAATACCTGCCCTGGCAGGACATAACCCATTTTTTCGTCACCGTCTACCTCGCACCTAGTCTTGCTGGGCATTAGATCGAATCTCAATTGGGCATAAGCAAGCGAATTGAAGCGCACCATTGCCCCAAAAAACTCATCGACTTGGGCGGCTGTTACCTCGTGATGAGTAGCGAACGAATGAACCGTAAGGTTACGGATCTCAAAACACTGCTCGATTTTGGCACGAGCCGCCAGTGCGACCTCACCGTCAATATCGAGTTCTCGCCTCAAACCAGGTGCGAGAGCCACTATGGTGAGTTTCGACTTTCCCAACTCGCGAAACAGGTCGTATTCAAAAACGTCCAAGCAGAAAGCATTGACTTTATCGGCGGAATTGAAAACAACCGAATGAGACAGGAGTTCTCCCAATGAAATGCTTTGGCCCAGAATTTCATATATATCGCCAATTCTATATTCTTTGCTCTTCATTCGAGCAAGGGCGCCCGAACTGAATTCATAGTTGCCTACCGCGTCCTGCAACACCCATTTCCAATACACTTCAAACGCAGAACATAGGCTGACCAGAAATTGACGCCTCGCCTCCATCTTGAGTTGATCTGAATTGCCCGAGACCTCACAGGCGCGCAGCAATTTTGCAGGCAACGTAATCTTCTTCAAAAACACCGAATCTGCGCTGCCCTCCGTCACCTCCAGAACAGTGCGACTCTCCAAGACCCGTCCTATTACGTTATTCATTTCGCACCCAAGCCCCCTCTTCCCCGCCTATTGATTGATCTGCCTAACATGAAGGTTCACCTGCGCTGCGCGGGACGGCGAAGCCGGCCAGGGCGCCCAGGTTGCGAAAGCAAGCTGGGGTGCCCGTCGCGCGCGGCAGGTGCAAGCGATTGTTAGGCGTTACTCAATCCAGTTGATTTCAACGCCTGGTGTCTCAACCAGAACATAATTGCCGTTTTCATTTACGAACTTGAAAACCCGGCCTCGTCCATGCCGATTGGGTTCGCACCCCTTTTCGCAAGTTTTGATTTCCAAGTCTCCTTTCGTAATGTAGTCATTGGGTTTTGTCGTGGGCCAAACCAAACGGTGGACCACCCAATAGGGTATCTCCGGACCACGCAACTTATCTGAAATTTGTCCCAGGCACTCCTCATAGACCCTTAAGGAGACATCCCCTGCAAACCCAACTCCGCGATATTCATACTTTGGAAACCGTTCGTCGGAATTTGTTCGAATGCCGAGCTGACTTATCATCGGTGGAACTAAATCAACGGGAGGCTTTTTATCCCGAACCTTTACGCCCATGTCTTTTGCCCAACTTGATAGATTGAAATTGTAGTTTACATCAAAGTACCCATTGACTGGTTTTCCCCCCGCTTCTGCCGGTTGATATTTGCTATATTTTGCGGCAACCATTGCTCGCTTATCAAGAATGGGGTGAAACCTTTCGATTATTTTGACACAGGCCAGTTCTCCGTTGCTGTTAACATAAATTCGAAGTTTCACTTGCCCCTCAATACGAGCACGCCTTGCCATTTCAGGATAGTCAACCGCAAAACTGTCAAGGAATGATGGGGCTATTTCGAATCCACCAAAATTTTCAACTGTACAATCAGGCGTAAGGCTCAAAGGGCCACGCTCTGCACCCCCGGATAAAACCAAAAGGGTAGCAATAATTGTAATCATTGAATTCACCGTGCCCCCTACTCGTCAATACGCCTAACATGTTTTCTGTTGTTCTTTGATAGAACGTCTAAATCCAAGCTGTGAAATCCCAGTCGGAATATCCTCCCTGCCACCATGAGCATACCGAAAACGGCCTTGAACTTCAAGGAAACCCCGATTCAAGGCCGATTGGGTTTGTTTTCACACATGTTGATAAGAAGTGGGGATAAACCGCTGTGATCGGCGCTCACAATCTATCGAGTGGACTTTTGACCCCCATGGGCCCTCGTTGAAGTACATGAGTGTAGATCATGGTCGTGCGGACATCCTTGTGCCCAAGAAGTTGCTGAATTGTTCGTATGTCATATCCATCCTCCAGGAGGTGGGTTGCGAAGGAGTGTCTCAGCGTGTGGCTGGTGATTCGCTTGGGAATCCGGCTCTTGATGGCCGCTTCCTTGATGGCCCTTTGAAGCACCGTTTCGTGAAGATGGTGTCGCCAGCCGTTTCCGGTTTTCTTTTCGATGTGGACCCTGGTTGCCGGAAATAGCCATTGCCAGGCCAGTTCCGATCCCGCATTGGGGTACTTGGCTCGCAATCCCTCATCCAGCAGGACCCAGCCGGCCCCCCTGGAGCGGTCCTTTTCATGCAATTCCATGACAGATTGCAACTGAGTCTCCAGTTGGTCCCGCAAGTTCTCGGGGAATAGCGTGACCCGATCCTTGCCGCCCTTTCCCCTCCGCACCGAAACCTGTCTGCGCTGAAAGTCCACGTCCTTGACCCTAAGCCGACAGCACTCGAGCAGCCGCATTCCTGTTCCGTACATCAGGTTGGCCATGATAGCCGGGGTTCCATTCAGGTGGGATAGAAGGAGCCTGACTTCCGGCCGGGACAGGACAACAGGGAGGTTTGTCGACGGTTTGGCGCGAACGATCTCGTCCAGCCAGGGTAAGTTCACCCCCAGGACATCCCGATAAAGAAAGACCAAGGCGGCCAGAGCCTGGTTCTGTGTTGACGCGCTCACCCCATGTTTCACCGCCAGGTTGCTCAGGAAATCGGTGACTTCCTTTTCCCCCATCAGGATCGGATTCGTGGTGTCGTGGTGCCGAATGTAGCGAAGAATCCATCTTCGGTAGCTCCTTTCGGTTCGCGGACTGTAGTGTTTCATCCTGATCACCGTTGTCACCCTGTCCATTAACCGCGGTTTCTCCCCGGTCTCCATTGGAGCTTCGTTCTTCCTGGAATCCTGCATGTTCCAAACCTCCTTCATCCTGCCTTGCAATCAGCGCACCAAAAAACCGCCGGCAGGCTCAAGGCCAACCGGCGGTTCTTACTCGTCGCTATTTTCGGCGGAATTTTTATTCCCGCACTACTTTTCGTCCTCGTTGTCTTCTTCGTTGGCATCCTCAGCATCGCCACTCTCCGCGGCTCCGCCATCTTCCACTCCACCGACACCATCAGCGCCATCAACTTCCCCAGCAGCATCACCAGCATCCCCGCCGGCCTCGACCAGGGCATCCTCGTCCTCATCGGCCAGGGCGTCCTGTCCGATCTTGGCGATGCCGCCCACCTGGTCTTCACCCTTCAGGTTGATGATGCGCACGCCCTGGGTGTTGCGGCCCTGCAGGCTCACATCGTCCAGCGCGATGCGGATCATGATGCCGCCGCGGGTGATGACCATCAGCTGCTCGCCCTCGTGCACGTCGCGCACACCCATGAGGGGGCCGTTGCGCCGGCTGCACTTGATGGTGATCAGGCCCTTGCCGCCGCGCTTCTGGATGCGGTAATCGTCCAGCGGGGTGCGTTTGCCATAGCCGTTCTCGGTCATGCTGAGCAGGGCGCCGCCCTCCTCCTCCTTGCCGACCACGACCATGCCCACCGCTTCCTCGCCCTCGCCCAGGGCCAGGCCGCGCACGCCGCGGGCCGTGCGGCCCATGCTGCGGCAATCCGTCTCGTGGAAACGAATGGCCATGCCCGAGCTGCTGGCCATGATGATGTGGCTGTCCCCGTCGGTGACCCTGGCCGAGATCAGGTGCTCGCCCTCCAGCAGATTGATGGCGATGATCCCGGCCTTGCGCACGTTGCTGAAGGCCTGCAACGGGGTGCGCTTGATGATGCCCTGGTTGGTGGCCATGGCCAGGTAGTGGTTGTCGCTGAACTCGCGCACCGGCACCACCGCGTGGATCTTGTCTCCCGGCTGGATCTGGATCAGGTTCACCAGGGGGCTGCCCTTGCTGGTGCGGCCGGCCTTGGGCAGGCGGTGCACCTTCAGCCAGTACAGGCGGCCCTTTTCGGTCAGCACCAGCAGATACTGGTGGGTCGAGGCGATGAACAGGTTGTCCACGAAGTCCTCGTCCTTGGTGCCCATGGCCGTGATGCCCTTGCCGCCGCGGCCCTGCTGCTTGTACGTGTCCAGGGGAATGCGCTTGGCGTAACCCTGGTTGCTGATGGTCACCACCATGGGTTCGTCGGCAATCAGGTCTTCGATGTCGATCTCGCCCTCGTCCTCGACGATCTCGGTACGGCGCGGGTCGGCGTAGGCCTCGCGCACCTCCTCGATCTCCGTGCGCACGATCTGCAGCACCAGGTCGCGGCTGTCCAGGATGGCCTTCAGCTCGGCGATGCGCTGCACCAGGGCCTGGTATTCGTCCTCGATCTTCTGGCGCTCCAGGCCGGTCAGGCGGGCCAGGCGCAGATCCAGGATGGCCTGGGCCTGCACCTCGCTCAAACCGAAGCGTGACATCAGGCCCTCGCGGGCCGTGTCCGTGGAGTCGCTGTTCTTGATGAGCTCGACGATCTCGTCGATGTTGTCCAGGGCGATGCGGTAGCCCTCGAGAATGTGGGCCCGCTCCTCGGCCTTGCGCAGCTCGTACCGGGTGCGGCGGATGACCACTTCTTCCCTGAAGGCCAGGAACTCCTGCATGGTTTCCTTCAGGGTCATGACCTTGGGCTGCTGGTGCACCAGCGCCAGGTTGATCACGCCGAAGGTGTGCTGCATGTAGGTGTGGGTGTACAGCTTGTTCAGCACCACCTGGGGGAAGGCGTCCTTCTTCAGGACGATGACGATGCGCATGCCCTCGCGATCGCTCTCGTCGCGCAGGTCGCTGATGCCCTCGATGGTCCCGCCGCGCACCAGGTTGGCGATCTTCTCGATGAGCGAAGCCTTGTTCACCTGGTAGGGCAGCTCGCTGACGATGATCTGGCTCTTGCCGTTGTCCAGCAGCTCGATCTCGGTGCGGGCGCGCACCACCACGCGGCCGCGGCCGGTGGTCACGTAGTCGTAGATGCCGCGCCGACCGTGGATGACGCCGCCGGTGGGGAAGTCCGGGCCCTGCACGTAGTCCAGCATCTCGTGGGGTTCCAGGTCCGGGTTGTCCAGCAGGGCGAACAGCCCGTCGCACACCTCGCCCATGTTGTGGGGCGGGATCTTGGTGGCCATACCCACGGCGATACCGTCGGCGCCGTTGACCAGCAGGGTGGGCACCTTGCTGGGCATGACCGAGGGCATCATGCGCGACCCGTCGTAGTTGGGCACGAAGTCGACGGTTTCCTTGTCCAGGTCCGCCATGACCTCGGTGGCGATCTTGGTCAGCCGCGCCTCGGTGTATCGTTCGGCCGCGGCGCTGTCGCCGTCCACCGAACCGAAGTTGCCCTGGCCGTCCACCAGCGGGTAGCGCAGGCTGAAGTCCTGGGCCATGCGCACCAGAGTGTCGTACACGGCCATGGTCCCGTGGGGATGGTAGTTGCCCGTGGTGTCGCCGGTGATCTTGGCCGACTTCCTGTAGGGCCGCCCCGGCGACAGGTTCAGGTCGTTCATGGCAGTCAGCACCCGGCGGTGCACCGGCTTAAGGCCGTCGCGCACGTCGGGCAGCGCGCGGCTGATGATGACGCTCATGGAGTACTCGAGGTACGAGGTTCGCATCTTCTCGCTGATGCCCACGTCCAGGATGGTCTCGCCCGTCTTGTTGGGCACGGCGCCGCCCTCGGGCATGGCGCCGCCCTCGGGCATGGATTCCTGATCCGCGCCCTGCAGGGAGTCGGGGCCCTGGTTCTCGTCCTGGTTCTCGTTCACGTCGTCGTTGTTGATCTTGTCGTCGGACATTTCCGTTCCTTCTGGATTATTACCTTCACACCGGATCCGCGCCGAACGGTAATATTACTTTTCTGCTCTCAACAACCGGAGGCCTGAAATCCCGGCCCGATTTTTATTACCGCATTCGGCCGGACAGCCCCCACAACCATATCCCTGGGCGGCCCACCGGAATCAGGTGCGGGTTACGGAGGGGAAAGCGTCACGAGGATGAGAAAATCGGGCAACAGGTCGAAGACCCGGAGAAGTTGCGCGGGAGGCGTACCCGACCTGGAAAGATCTGCGGTACGCCGCACCGAGCAAATTCGAGGACATTCGGACTACTGTTCGATTGACCATCCGCAGTAGCTTTTCCCTTCGTGATCCGCACCACTAAATATCCAGGTCCTCCATCCGGACCTGCGTTGCGTTCTCCTGGATGAACTTCCGCCGCGGCTCCACCTCGTCGCCCATGAGGATGGTGAAGATGTGATCGGCCTCGGCGGCGTCCTCCACCGTCACGCGGGTCATGGTGCGCGATTCGGGATCCATGGTTGTTTCCCACAGCTGCTCGGGGTTCATTTCGCCCAGACCCTTGTAGCGCTGCACGTACACGCCCTTCTCGCCCATTTCCTTGACCAGGCGGTCCTTCATGGCGTCGCTGTAGGCGTAGATCTCCTGCTTGCCCTTCTTGACCCGGTACAGGGGCGGCTCGGCGATGTACATGTAGCCCTGCTCGATGATCTCCCGGAAGTGCCGGAAAAACAGTGTCAGGATGAGGGTCCGGATGTGGCTGCCGTCCACGTCGGCATCGGTCATGATGATGACCTTGTGGTAGCGCAGCTTGCTGATGTCGAACACGCCGCTGCCGATGCCGGTGCCCAGGGCGGTGATGATGGTTCGCACCTCGTCGTTGCCCAGCATCTTGTCCAGCCGCGCCTTCTCCACGTTCAGGATCTTGCCCTTCAGCGGGAGAATGGCCTGGAAGCGCCGTTCGCGCCCCTGCTTGGCGCTGCCGCCGGCGCTGTCACCCTCCACCAGGTACAGCTCGCATTCCTGGGGATCGCGGCTGCTGCAGTCGGCCAGCTTGCCGGGCAGGGCCGCCGAGTCCAGGGCGCTCTTGCGACGGGTGAGGTCCCGCGCCTTGCGCGCCGCCTCGCGGCCCTGGGCCGCCTGGATGCACTTCTGCACGATGCCCTTGGCCGACTTGGGATTCTCGGCCAGGTACTCGGCCAGGTAGGTGTTGACCAGGGCCTCCACCTGCCCCTTCACCTCGGTGTTGCCCAGCTTGGTCTTGGTCTGGCCCTCGAACTGGGGCTCGGGAATGCGCACCGTGATGATGGCGCACAGGCCCTCGCGCACGTCGTCACCCGTCAGGCCCTTCATGTCCTTCTTCATCAGGCCCGAGGTGGTGGCGTAGCTGTTCAGGGTGCGGGTCAGGCCGGCGCGGAAACCGCTCAGGTGGGTGCCGCCCTCGGTGGTGTTGATGTTGTTGGCAAAGGTGAACAGAGCCTCGCTGTACCCGTCGTTGTAATCCATGGCGATCTCGACCTGGATGCCGTCCTTCTCGCCCGTGATGTAGATGGGCTCGTCGCAGATGACGGTGCGGCCCTCGTTCAGCCAGCGCACGTACTCCACGATGCCGCCCTCGTACAGGAAGGTCTCCTCGCGCTGCTTGTCCTCGCGCTCATCGCGGATGGTGATCTTCACGCCGCGGTTCAGGAAGGCCAGTTCGCGCAGGCGGGCACGCAGGGTATCGTAGTTGTACACCCGCTCGGGGAAGATCTCGTGGTCGGGCTTGAAGCTGATGATGGTGCCCGTTTCCTCGGGATCGCTTTCGCCCCCCACCCGCATCTCCCCCACGCGCTGGCCGCGCTCGAAGTCCATGAGGTAGATCTGGCCGTCGCGGTGCACCTCGGCCTTCAGCCACACCGACAGGGCGTTCACGCAGCTGACACCCACGCCGTGCAGACCGCCGGAAACCTTGTAGCTGCCCGAGTCGAACTTGCCGCCGGCGTGCAGGCTGGTCAGCACCACTTCCAGGGCGGGCTTGCCCTCGGTCTTGTGCATGTCCACGGGAATGCCGCGGCCGTTGTCCTGCACGCTGATGGTGTCACCCTCGCCGATGATCACGGTGATGTCCGAGCAATAGCCGGCCATGGCCTCGTCGATGGAGTTGTCCACCACCTCGTACACCAGGTGGTGCAGGCCGCGCAGACCCGTGTCGCCGATGTACATGGCCGGGCGCTTGCGCACCGCCTCCAGGCCCTTGAGAACCTGGATGCCCTGGGCCGTGTAGTTCTTGGCTCCCTCGGCGCCGTTGGCGCCATGGGCCATGGACGCGTTGTTTTCCTGGGTCATGCTTTCGTCTTTGTCCTGGGGGGAGGAATTCTCCGTCATCTTCTGCCGCCTTGCTTCCTGCTGCGGTTGGATTGAGCGCCGTGTCCGCCGCGCCACTGCACCTCGTTGACGGTGCCCGGCCCGAACAGGGCGTTGAATTTCTGGATGATCATGGGAATCAGCATGGTCACTTCCTGGCGCCAGGCCCCATGATCGGCCGTCAGCACCAGCACTCCGTCCCGCAAATCCACCGCCTCCGAGTGCGCGGCGATCTCGGGACCCACAACCCGGCGCCAGTGCAACAGGGGCATGCGCTCTTCCAGTCTTTCTTCGAGGCCGCATTGCTGCAGCACGCCGGGAAGGATCTTGGACAGGGGCTGGGGACCGACCTTCCGGACGGGCTTTCTGGCTCTCCAGTTGCCGTTGCCGGAGTCGGTCGATGGACCGGATTCCGCTGATCGGTTGCCGCGTCGGGATGTCATGAGGGCGCGACAACTCCTTGGCTGTTAGTGCCGGAAGATCCCGCCGGAAGGCCGGGCTCAGGTCTCCTCGGACAACACGCCCGAGACCACCTGCCACACCTTCATCTCGGCGGGCCGCCAGCCCGTCACATCATCCCTGCGGGCGGTGGCGATGAACACCTGGTGCAGCCGGGCGGCCATTTCCTGCAAGCGGCGGGTGCGCTCGCGGTCCAGTTCGCTGAAGATGTCGTCAAAGAACAGGACCGGTCTGACCTGGCGTCTAGCAAAGAGCACATCACTCCTGGCCAGGATCAGGGAAATGGCTGCCGTGCGTGTCTCGCCCTGTGAGCCGTAGACTCTCAGATCGAGGCCCGATGCGCTGACTTCGAAATCGTCCAGCTGGGGGCCTTTCAGAGGCCTTCCACGCTGCATTTCCAGTCCCACAATATAATCAATTTCGTCGAAAATTTCCGCTTCCAATTGGTCTTTTTCAGGAGGAATTTGCTCTTCCCTGCCGGTCTCGTAAGTCATGTATTTTTGCATGGTTTCGAGCTGGGGTCGGTACAGGAAATCCAGGTTCTGGCCGTCACCCGTCAACGTGCCGTGACACTGCCCTGCGGGCGGGGTCAACTGGCGGGCATACTCCAGCCGGCCCAGGCAGATCACCGTCGCCTGGGCGGCCAGTTCCCGGTTCCAGGCCTGCAGTTCCTCGCGCACCTGGCCCGGGTTCAAGCGCCCGGTCTTCAGATCGCGCAGCAGGCTGTTCTTCTGCTTGAGGGCCCGCTGGTAGTCGGTCAGTGCGGCCAGGTACAGGGGATCCACCTCGGACATGCCCTGGTCCACGAAGTTGCGGCGCTGCTGGGGAGCCCCGCGAACCAGCTGGATGCTGTCGGGATTGAAGAATACCGTGGCCAGGCGGCCCACCAGATCGGCCCGGCGGCGTACCGACTCACCGTCCAGCCGGAAGCGCCGGCCGCCCGCGCGGTCCAGGCCGAACTCGCAGCTCAGGCGGGTGCCCGACTCCTCCTCCACCTCCAGGCCCACGTGCAGGGAGTCGGCGTCGAAACCCACCAGCTCGTCGTTCTTGCTGCCCCGGTGCGAGCGGCCCAGGCTGAAGTAGTTGAGGGCTTCCAGGAAATTGGTCTTCCCTTCACCATTTCGCCCCAGGACAAGGTTGACCCGGGGCGAAAATTCGAAGGCGGCCTCGGCGAGGTTCCGATAGCCGTTGAGTTTCATGCTCAGGATTCGCACGGTGGCCCGAGGGCTAATCCCCAGCCAGTCGCAGCGGCATGAGCAGGCAGAGCACGCCCATCTCCTCCCCGTCCTCGGTGACGGGCTTGATGAGGGCGGCGCTCTGGGCGTCCCGCAGGGACAGGACCACGTTGTCGGCCTTGATGTTCTTCAGGATGTCCTGGAGGTAGCTGTAGTTGAAGCCGATTTCCATGGCCTCGCCGTCGTAGGCCACCTCGATCTCGTCCTCGGAACGGCTGCCCTCGGTGCCGGTGGCGGACAGTTCCATGCGGCCGCTCTCCACGCCCAGGCGGATCTGGTTGGTGATACGGTCGGCGGTGATGCTGACGCGGCGGATGGCCTGGGCGAACAGGTCCTTCTCCACGGTGGCGTCCTTGTCGTTGTTCTTGGGAATGACCGCGTTGTAATCGGGGAAGGGTCCTTCCAGCAGGCGGGTGTGCAACACGGTGGCGCCGGCCTTGAAGCTGAGCTGGTTCTCGCCCATGTACATGGTCACGTTGCCCGAGGCTTCCTCGTCGTCCTTCAGGGAACTCACGATGCGGGGCAGCTGACGCAGACCGGCGGTATCCACGATCATGTCCTTGTCCCCGGACACTTCCCACTGCATGGCGCGGCGGCTGCGGGCCAGTCGGTGGGCGTCGGTGGCCACCAGGGTCAGGCTGTCCTTGCGCACTTCCCACAGGATGCCCATGAGGGCCGGGCGGGTCTCGTCCCGGCTGACCGAGTAGCTGGTCTCGTTGATCATGTCGATGAGCTGGGCGCCTTCCAGGTCCACGCCGTCCTTCTCCTCCAGCACCTTGAGAGCGGGATACTCCTCGACGTTCATGGTGTTCTCGGTGAGCTTGGACTTGCCCGAGTCCAGGCGGATCTTGTCGCCTGTCTGGGCCAGGGTCACGGTGCCCGAGCGCAGGCTGCGCACGAAGGGCACGAACTTGGTGGCGGGAATGGCCACCTTGCCCTCGTCCTTGATGTCGACCTTGTCGGTGGCCGTCGTGATGGAGATATCCAGGTTGGTGGCCGACAGGCGCAGCTTGCCCTCGGCGGCTTCCATGAGCACACAGGTCAGGATGGGCAGAGTGGTCTTGGCAGGCACCACGTTGGCGATGACGTCCAGGGCCTTCTGCAGTTCTTCCTGCTGGATCTCGAATTTCACTGGCGGGTCCTCCGGTCAAAGGGACATGGCAAACATTTCAGGGGCCGATGCTGTTCGGCAGGATGGCCATGATAGGAGATCAGGCCTCTCCAGGCAAGCCCCGCGTGCGTGTTCCCCGGGAATGTGCCCGGCCCTTCTTAACTCTATATTTCTTTAGAAATTCAGTTTTAAGAGTAGGGGCTGGGAAATAGTGGATAAGTTCAGGGATAAACCCCTTGCCTGCTTCTGAGGCCCTTCATTTCCCGATTCGTCGCTTGCTTAACCTGGGGACAAGTCGAGCACTTATTCAAGATATTCACGAGGGGTGGTGCACTATCCCCAGGTGGGCGAAACAGTGCCCGCGTTACACCAACTTGTCCCCCAACTTATCCACCGTTTTTACAGCCTTCTGACCCCGTTTTGACGGGCTGTTTACATCGCCGGTTCCCCGCTGCGCAGGGGATTTTTTCATTCAAGGCCGGTCCTTTCTGGCATGAAAAAACCCGGATCGGAAGGCCAGGCCCTCGGATCCGGGTTCTTGACAAGGGCGCAGAGCTCGCCCAGAGAGCCATCAGCCCGCTTTCTGGATGCCTTCCTGGATGTCCCGGACGAAGCCGCGGAAGCGCGGATCGCCGGCCATGTCGGCCTTGATCTTCTTGTGGGCGTGGGAAACGGTGCTGTGGTCCCGGTTCCCGAAGGCCATACCGATCTGGTTCAGGGAGGCGTCCGTGAGCTCACGGGCCAGGTACATCGCGATCTGACGGGCCCGGGCCAGGTCCTGGGTGCGTCGTTTGGACTTGAGTTGATCGACCGTCATGTCGTGGGCGTCGGCCACCGTGGACATGACATCGGCGATCTTCACAGGCCCGGTTGAATGACCCTGGAAATAGGAGAAGAGAGCTTCATTGGCCATTTCCAGTGTCATTTCACGCCCAGTCAGACTCGCGAAAGCCAGGAGGCGGATGAGCGCCCCCTCGAGACGGCGGATATTGTCGGTCACGTTGTCGGCGATATAGGTGACCACATCGTCGGCTATATAGATGTTGTTCACGTCGATCTTGCGCTTGAGGATGGCGATGCGGGTTTCCAGGTTGGGCGGCTGGATATCCGTGATCAGGCCCCACTCGAAGCGTGACCGCAGCCGCTCTTCCAGGGTGGTGATTTCCTTGGGCGAACGGTCCGAGGTCAGGACGATCTGTTTCTTCAGATCATAAAGCGTGTTGAAGGTGTGGAAGAACTCCTCCTGAGTGGATTCCTTGCCGGCCAGGAAGGCCACGTCGTCCACCAGCAGCACGTCCACGCTACGGTACTTCAGCTTGAAATCGGGGGTGCGGTTGTCACGGATGCTGCCGATGAGGTCGTTGGTGAACTGCTCGGTGGTGACGTAGCACACCTTCTTTTGCGGGTGCTGGCGGCTTATCTGGTTGCCGATGGCCTGCATCAGGTGGGTCTTGCCCAGCCCCGTGCCCCCGTGAATGAACAGGGGGTTGAAATGGGTTCCCGGGTTGTTGGCGATGGCCGTGGCCGCGGCGAAAGCCAGCTCGGTGCCCGAACCGATGACGAAGTTCTCGAAGGTGTAGTCGATATTCAGGTTGCTGGCCGGGCTGCCGCTCACCGGGGGAGCGGTCGGGCGCCTCTGGGGAGCCGGCCGGGCGGCGGGCATGGCCGTGCCCCCGTTGCGGGGGAAAGTATCCTGGTCGCCCGGTCTTGCGGGGGTCATGTTGCTCCGGACAGAACCCGGAATTGTTCCGGAAATGGCTCCGGAGAGGGATCCGGAAGGCAGCGCCGGATTCAGGGCGGTGTTGCTCAGCAGGGCCGCGGCGGAAAAGGGCGAAGTATTCCAGGGCAGAGCCCCGTCGGCGGCCTGGGCGGCGTTCAGTTCTTCGGGTGAGAGGGTGTCTTCCTGCTCGTTCTCGGTCTCGTTCAGCAGATTGGACAGCAATTCCTGGGCGCTGCTGTTGAAGGATTCCACCACATCCAGGCTGAAAAGAACCTTCTGGCCGAAGTAAAAGGACCCCGCCTCGTTCAGCACCGAAAGATGGTGTTCACTGAACCAGTCCATGAAGAAATGGTTGGGACAGGCCACCCGGTAGGCGCCGTTTTCGGTGTTCTGGGGCTGCAGGGGAAGGAACCAGGTGTTGAAGGTCTGCTGCGGCACCTTCTGCCGGACGACATCGAGAATTTCAGGCCAGTATTTTTCCAGGATTGCCATCAGAAGGTGGGGTTGGCCTTTCTCTACCCGGGCCTCCGAGATCTCAGTTTAACCCAAAGTTATCCACAAGGGTTATCAAGGAATAACACCAAGTAGTACAACAAGTTGAAAAACCAATGATCCGGCGACGGGCAGGTTATTCACAACCGAAAGCCAGTGTGAATAAGTATTTATCTCCCGCGATCTAGTTATCGTCAGGTGGGTGAAACTAGCATGGGGGTGGGGGGTCAGCAAGAGATTTTTTTCGGCTGCCGAACAATTGGTTTGTAACTCCTTATTTTAGGAAAAATTAATAAAAATGGCGGACATAGAGGTCACCGCCCGCCGGCAGGGCTCGGAAAATTATCCCCTCTGGATGGCCTCCTCCAGGCCACCGCTGAGTTGTGGATAACTGGGGCTTTTTCTTGACAGACGGTTTCCCCTTAACTAATCTTTCCCGGCTGAACTGAACATTTTCTGTGTGAGGAGAGAGATCCGTGAAGCGGACATTTCAACCCAGCAATCTCAAGCGTGCCCATCGCCACGGCTTCCGCAAGCGGATGTCCACCAAGGCCGGCCGTCTGGTGCTCAAGCGCCGTCGGGCCAAGGGCCGCAAGCGCATTTCCGCTTGAGGTTGGTGATCGAGACCGGATTGTCCTGATATGACATGGCGGTCTTTGAGCAAGAAAAACGAGTTCCAGAGGGTCTACGAGGAAGGTGTCAAGCAAGTCGGACGCTTCCTCGTAGTCTACCTGTTACCGGCAGGGGGCCCTGAGAATCAGGCCCAGGCCGTGGTCGCCAGCAAGAAGGTCGGGGGAGCGGTGCAGCGAAACCGCGCCAAGCGCCTTCTGCGTGATGCTCTGTTCCAGGCCCACAAGAATGGTCGTTTTGACGGCATGGGGGCCCGCCTGGCGGCGATGGACGGCAACCCGGACCGGTTTTTTCCCGTTCAAGGGGACGAGAACGAATCACAGCATGGTGAAGCGGGCCTGTGGGTCGTGCTGGTCGCCAGACAGCGCATACTGGGCGTGGGATCGCCCGAGGTGCGGGCTGAGCTGGACGACCTCCTGAAGAAGATGGTGGCCACCGACGCGCCTGGAGCCCCGGCCAACGCCCCGGACCAGGCCTGACGCGGAGCCGCCCGCACGACACGGGTTTTTGCCAGGCAACTTGACGCGCAACATCCGAGAATCTTGTGATATGGCGCCCCGGCCAGTGATTCGACTCTGAACCCCGCAACAGCAGGTCAGTATGTGGCGTGTGCCATATTTCTTAATTCTGGGCTACCGGCGCCTCATCTCGCCGCTCTTGCCTGATACCTGCCGGTTTTACCCATCCTGTTCACGCTATGGCCTGGAAGCTCTCAAGGTCCACGGTTTCTGGCGGGGATCGTGGTTGACCGTGCGCCGTGTCGCCCGATGCCATCCCTGGCATCCCGGCGGGGTGGATCCCGTTCCCCCTGCTCACGGCTGCTGTCACGACCCCTCACACCGGACCCTTCCGGCTACCCCTTCACCGAGTAACGGAGAATCAATCCATGGATAGGCGCACAGCCATTGCCTTCGGCCTCATGGCCCTGGTCATCATCGGCTTTTCCACCCTGCAGATGGTCCTTTTCCCTCCCGAGCCCACTCCCGAGACCGAGGAAGTCGCCAACGGCGCCGAGGCCGCCGATTCCAGCATGGTGGTGAACACCTCGCCGGCCACCGTGGCTGGTGAGGGCGCCGGTCAGGCCGCCACAGCGGCTGCTCCCGCCGCCGTGACGCCGTCACAGCCCGTGCCCGAGGGCGCCGTGCCCAGCCTGGAGCAGGCCCTGCAGGTGGACACTTCCGGCCCCGCCGAGATCTTCACCGTGGACACCCCGCTGTACGTGGTGGAGATCAGCAGCGTGGGGGGCCGCATCGTGAGCTTCCAGACCAAGGAGCACATGAGCCACGAGGGGGGCATGGTCCAGCTCATCCCTGCCGACATTCCCCAGCAGGGAAACGACGCCCTCATCTTTCCCGGTGGCCAGATGGCCCTGGGCAAGGCCAACTATCATTTCGCCGAGCCGGGTGGCAGCCTGACCCTCGAGGCCGGCGAGACCCGCACCCTCACCCTGCGCACCGCCCTGGCCGGCGGCCTGCAGGTGGAAAAGACCTACACCTTCATGGCCGACGAGTACGGCATGCAGGTGGACCTGAACCTGGCCATGACCGACGAGGCCCTGGCCCGGGAAACCCTGAACGTCCTGGGCACCGCTCAGGATTTCCGCTTCGGCTGGAATCAGGGTATCGCCCCCACCGAACGCATCCAGAAACTGGAGGCGACCGCCATGCGCAGCATCGCGCGGGTGGGGGACGAGACGCACACCAAGAAACGTCAGAACCTGACCAAGGACGTGGAAAAGGTGGTGGGCCAGTATCGCGGCTCCATCCACTACGCCGGTGTGCAGAACAAGTACTTCACCGTGTTCGGCATCGTCCATGACGACGGTGGCGCGGCGGTGGAGGGGGTCGTCCGCCTGGGCGGCGACCAGGAACGCATGAACCAGACCTGGGAAATGGACGTGCCCGCCCTGCGCGGCACCGGCAACCAGGTGGCTCATGCTTCCATCAGCCTCTTCGTCGGACCGGCCACCATGGAACTGGTGAACAAGTACGGTCACGGCCTGGAAGGAGGCATCGACCTGGGGATCCGCTGGATTCGCCCGCTGTCCCAGGCCGTGCTCTGGTTGCTGAACTGGATGCACCAGTTCATTCCCAACTACGGGGTCATCATCATCATCTTCTCCCTCATGACAAAGGTCATGTTCTATCGGCTGTCCAAGCAGCAGACCGAATCCATGAAGAAGATGCAGGACCTCAAACCCAAGCTGGATGAGCTGCAGAAGAAGTACAAGAACGACAAGGAAAAGCTCAGCCAGGCTCAGATGAAGCTGTACCAGGACGAGGGCGTGAACCCCCTGGCCGGCTGTCTTCCCCTGATCGTGCAGATGCCCATCTTCTTCGCACTGTACCAGGGCTTGAGCCACACCATCGCCTTGCGGGGCCAGCCGTTCGTGGCCTGGATCAACGACCTCAGCCAGCCTGACGCCTTGTTCCAGCTGCCGTTCGCTCTGCCCTTCCTGGGCAATGATTTCAACGTGCTGCCCATCCTCATGGCACTGGCCATGTACTACCAGGGGAAGGTGACGCCCACCAGTGGCGCCGGCGGACAGATGGCCGCCATGACCACCATGATGCCCCTGTTCATGGTCTTCATTTTCTACAACATGCCGTCCGGGCTGGTCCTTTACTGGCTCGTCAACACCATTCTCCAGGTCTACCAGTCCTGGAAGATTCATCGGGCGGCTGACACTGACGGAGGTGCTGAGAAAGCATGACCGACAAGATCGAATCAAAAGGCAAGACCGTGGATGACGCGGTCAACGAGGCGCTGCTGCAAATGGGCGCGCGCCGGGACGAAGTGAGAATCGAGGTCCTGGAAGAAGGTAAGAGCGGACTGTTCGGACTCATCGGGGGCAAGCAGGCCCGGGTGCTGGTCTCCCGCAAATCTTCCCGTGGCGGCAGCGGCCGCCGGGACTATCGTGACAGGAACAGCGACGCCGTGGCTCATCAGCTGAGCGATGACGACAGCGGCAACAGCCGGGGGCGCCGTCGTGGCGGCCGGGGTCGTGGCGGTCGGCGGAATGACGAGCGGGGCGAAGGCCAGGGCGGCAACAACGAGCAGCGCCGGAACCGCCAGGAGAACCGGTCGGACAATCGTTCAGAGAATCGCCAGGCCCGGGGGAACACTGAGTCCCGTGGGAATGATGAGGGGCGGGATCGGAACGAAGGTAACGCTCGGAACGAAGGAAACGCCCGGAGCGATGGACGCGACCGGAACGAGGGCCGGGGGCGCGGCGAGGGCGGCTCGTCCCGTCGGCGCAGTCGCGGAGGCCGCGGCCGCCGGGGCCGGGGCAACCAGGGCCAGGACCGGGGAGAAATCCGGAATGAGGCGCGGACCGAATCGCGGGAAGAGAATCGCAATGAGTCCCGCAATGAGTCCCGGAATGGCAACCGGAATGAGGGTCGGCAGGACAATCGTCAGGAAGCCCGCTCAGAGCAGCCGCGCCGGGATCGCGGTCGTGATGATGAGCGGGGCAGTAACCGGGAGAACTCCCGTAGCCGCAGCCGCCGCAACCGCCGCCGGGATGGTGGCCGCGACGATGGTCCCGTCGAGGGGCGCAGTGAAGTCATGAATGAAGTCATGAATGAAGTCATGAATGAAGTCATGAATGAGGCCCAGAACGAGGCGAGGAGTGAGTCGCGGGACGAGAGCTCGCGCCCCGAGCGGTCTGGAGATGGCCGCGGCCGGAATGATCGCAATGACCGGAACGACAACGGCCGGCGTCAGGCGGCCGCTCGCGTGGAGCGGGAAGCTGACGCTGCCGTGGACCATGGTGACGACAACAGGAACGAGAAGAGCATGAACCCCGAGCAGATCATCCTCAGCGACATTCCCGCCATCCGCTATGCCGAGCCCTTGCGGGACGTGAGTGACGATCAGCTGGACCAGGCGCTTTTCGACCTGACCAACGGCATGCTCATCCGGGCCGGCTTCCCCGTGCGCTGTGAGGTCAAGCCTGGCGAGTACCGGCAGATCCGGATCATCACCGACGACAGCAGCGCCGGCATGCTCATCGGCCGTCACGGTTCCGCCGTGGACAGCATCGAGCATCTGGTGGATCGCATGGCCGGCATCGCCACCGGTGACCGGGTGAAGATGAACCTGGACATCAACAACTACCGGCGACGCCGGCAGGACACCCTGCAGGACCGGGTGGCCGACGCCATCGACCAGGTTCGTGAGCAGGGCAAGAGCTTCCACATGGAGGCCATGAACCCGCGCGAGCGCCGCATGGTCCACCTGCAGGTGGAGCCCGTCGAGGGTGTGCGCACCTTCACCATCGGAGGAGGTGGCGGCAAGCACGTGGTCATCGCTCTGGACGGCGACGAGGCAGCCGAGACCAGCGAAGCTCCTGTTGAGAACGAGAGTGAAAACGAGGAGCAGGCGCAGGCTGGCGGCAGCCATCATCATGACGAGTTCGAAGACGGGCCGCAGCCCGAGACCAACGAACTGGTGGTGGATGACGACGACTATCCCAGCTACCGCTGAGGTCGGTCGGTCAGTTGATGGGGCGGCGCCGTGCTTGGAAATGGCGCCGCCCTTTTCTCTGAAATGGGGGCCGTGGAGGTGAAGGTCAATGCTTGATAACGACACCATCGTGGCGCTGGCCACCGCCCATGGGGTGGCCGGCCTGGCCGTGGTTCGGGTCAGCGGCCCCGACGCCGTGGCCGTGGCTGACAGGGTCTTCCACACTGCGGAATGGGTTGTCCCGCCGGTGAGCCACAGGGCGGTATACGGTATACTGAAGTCTCCAACCATAGGTGAGACAACCGATTACCAGGCCATTGACGAGGTTCTATGTCTGCCGCTGTTGGCCCCCCGCAGCTACACCGGGGAGGACACGGTGGAGTTCTTCTGTCACGGGGGACGCGCGGTTTCCCGTCTGGTGGTGGCTGCCTGTCGCCAGGCCGGGGCCCGTCCCGCCACCCCGGGCGAGTTCACCCGCCGGGCCTTCATGAACGGCAAGCTCAGCCTGGACCGGGCCGAGGCCGTGGCCGATCTGATTCATGCCGAGGGGCGTCACGCCGCCCGGGCAGCCATCGGTCAATTGCTGGGCGGACTGGACCGCCAGCTCACGTCCATCGAGCAACCCCTGCTGTCGTTGTTGAGCGAGATCGAGGGCTCTCTCGAGTTCTCCGAGGACGAGGACATGAGCGTGGACCCGGTGCGCGTGCACGGCATCCTGACCGAGGCCGTGGAAAAGATCACCGAACTGCTGGCCCTGGCGCCGGCCGGCCGTCTGCTGCGCGACGGTGTGCAGGTGGTGCTGGCCGGGCCGCCCAATGTGGGCAAGTCATCCCTGTTCAACCGGCTGGTGCAGGAAGATCGCGCCCTGGTCGATGACGAGGCCGGCACCACGCGCGACGTGGTTTCGGCCGTGGTGGAACATCGGGGTGTGCGCTTCGAGTTTCATGACACCGCCGGGTTGCGTCAGGATGCCGGACGCGTCGAGAGCATGGGCATGGACCGCACGCGGCGCAGCCTGAACGAGGCGGACATCGTCCTGCATCTGCAGGAGGCCTCGCATCTGCCGCTGGACGCCGCCTGCGGAAATGGACACGACGCTCTTGCCGGCACAGCCCATGGTCAGGCTGACGGGGCCGTCGTCATCCGTGTGGGAACCAAGGCCGACCAGGATATTGCCGCCTCCGAAGGTTACGATGTGCTGACCAGCGCCCTGGACGGCCGCGGTCTGCCCGCCCTGTGGGACACCCTGCATCAGCAACTGGAAGGATCCGGATTGCGTCAGGCCGTTGGCATGGGGGTGGTGCTGAACGAGCGCCACCAGCACAAGCTGCAGGTTTGCCGCGAAGAGCTTTCCTTGTTGCTGGATCAGCTGGCCGTCGGCGATCCTGGGGGCGAGGTGGTGGGCACCATGCTGTCGTCCATCCTCGGCCAGTTCGGCGAAATTTCCGGACGCGTGTTCAGCGAGCATCTGCTGGAATCCATCTTCAGCCGGTTCTGTGTGGGCAAGTGATCCCGCGGGCCGCGGAACCAGCATCAGCGATGATGCGGAGAAGTGAACCAGAATGTCTGTCGTGAATTCAGCGCGTAAATTTGACGTGGTGGTTGTGGGTGGTGGACATGCCGGGATCGAAGCGTGCCTGGCCGCCGCCCGCCTGGGCGCCCGCACCGCCCTGGTCACCCATGACGTCCACGAGATCGGGCGCATGCCCTGCAACCCCGCCATCGGCGGACTTGGCAAAGGGCATCTTGTGCGGGAAATTGATGTTCTGGGCGGAGATATGGGTCACGCCATCGACCAATCCGGCATTCAATTCCGGCTTCTCAACCGCAAAAAGGGCCCCGCCGTGCAGTCCCCCCGGGCCCAGGCCGACAAGCACGATTACCAGCGAAACATGATGAACCGCGTGCTTCAGCAGGACCACTTGGCCGTAATCGAGGGGGATGCGGCCGGCCTGCTGGTGGAAACCCTTACCAACGCTTCACTGGCTGAAGCTACTGCCGATTCTTCCTTCCGGAGCCACGTGGTGCGGGGTGTTCTTCTGGGGGACGGGCGGAATATCGAGGGCGTGCGCGTGGTGCTGTGCACGGGAACCTTCCTCAAGGGCCTGATGCACGTGGGAGAAGATCGCAGGGTCGGTGGCCGGGAAGGCGCCGCCAGCAGTGAGGGGCTTAGCGCCAGCCTGCGGGAAGTGGGTTTCCAGCTCAAGCGGCTCAAGACCGGCACCCCGCCCCGCTTGTGGCGGGAAAGCATCGATTTCCAGCGCATGGCTCCCCAACCGGGGGATGATCACCCTCAGCCCTTTTCCTCCAGAACCCGCGAATTCTCGCCCCAACAGGTGGATTGCCACATGGCCTACACCAGCGAGGCCACCCACGAGATCATCCGCCAAAGCCTGGGACGGTCGCCGCTTTTCGGGGGCGTCATCGAGGGCCAGGGGCCTCGCTACTGCCCCAGCATCGAGGACAAGGTGGTGCGTTTCGCCGACAAGAACCGACACCTGCTGTTCCTGGAACCCGAGGCGCGGAACGATCCGGAAATTTACGTCAACGGCCTGAGCACCAGCTTGCCCGCCGATGTGCAGGAGCGGGTTGTCCGCTCGGTGGAGGGCCTGGAAAACGCCCGCTTGGCCCGCTTCGGTTACGCCATCGAGTATGACAGCGTTCCCAGCTGGCAGGTGCACCGCAGCCTGGAAACCAAGCCCGTCCTGGGGTTGTATTTTGCGGGTCAGTTGCTGGGAACTTCAGGATATGAAGAAGCGGCGGCCCAGGGCCTGGTGGCCGGGGTCAACGCCGTCTGGTCCCTGGATGGCCGGGCTCCCCTGGATATCGGCCGGGACCAGGCTTACCTGGGGGTTTTGGTGGATGACCTGGTGACCAAGGAGATCACCGAGCCCTACCGCATGTTCACCTCCCGAGCCGAGCATCGGCTGGCTCTGCGCTGCGACAACGCCGAGGGGCGGTTGACCCCCCTGGCCCTGGAAATGGGTTTGTTGAGCGGGGTTCACGCCGCCAACCTGAAGGCCCGGGCCGCCATGATCGCGAGGCTGTCCGATCTGCTCACCCGGACCAGCGTGTTTTACAAGGAGCGCGGGCGCCGGCTCATGGCCGGCGATTACCTGCGCTTTCCCGGGGCCACCCTGACCACCATGCGGCAGGACATCCAGTGCGATGCGGAGTTCTGGAATGTTTTTGACTGCGAAGCTGCAAAGCTGCAAAGCATATCGGAAAGCACTCATTTCGTGGAGTCGGCCCTCAACCAGCTGGAAAATGATTTCCGGTATGATGGGTACATCGCCAAGCACAACCGGCTCATCCGCAGCCAGGAGCACCTGGACAATCTGGAACTGCCCCGCGACCTGGACTACCACACCATCACCGCCCTCAGCTTCGAGGCGCGGGAAAAGCTGAACCGGGTGCGCCCGGAAACCCTGGGCCAGGCGGGGCGCATCGATGGAGTTCGGGCCGGGGATCTGGCCGTGCTCATGGTCCACATGAAGAAATTCCGGGATCGCGGTAACGCTTCCGGGCAAGACCGCCCGGTCGGTGAGGAGGGCGAATGAACGCACCCGGGCCGGAAAGCGGGTTCCTGAGCGCGTATACCCAGGCTTTGTTGCGCTGGAACCGCACCATGAGCCTGGTCAGCCGGCAAGACTCGGAGCGGGTGGCCGAACACCTTGTGCAGCAGTGTGTTCATGGTGGGCAGGCCCTGTGGGTCGCCCTGGACGAGAAAGGCTGGTTGCCGCCCGGTGAATCACCCGGCCTCCACTATTTCGACCTGGGTTCCGGTGGCGGGTTGCCGGGCCTGGTCTGGCACCACCTCTTCAGCCGGACCCATCCCCACCTGTCCACCTGTCTGGTTGAGCCCCGGGAAAAGCGCGCCTGGTTCCTGCGCCGGCACAGCGAACTGGCGGGCACTCCGGCCCACCAGGTGCTGGAGGCGGCCTGGGGGGATGAGCCCTGTCCTGGGCTTGAAGGGCCGATTGACCTGGCGGTCATCTCTCTTAAAGCCCTGCACCTGACCGATCACCAGATCCTGGCCGGACTGGGGGGTGGCGGTGATTCCGGTTCCCGGGCTCGTGTGGTGGTGGCTCGCTACTACCCCGGGTCCCAGACCCTGGACGCCGGCTTGAAGGATCACCTGGGCCTGCCCGTCCCCGGGTTGGAGATTGCCGGCTGGCGGCACGAAGGCGCCGAGGTCCTGACCTGGCCCGCCAGTCGGGCCCAGGACGCCAGCCTGGTCCTTTCACTATATATATAGCAAACCCTCAGCCTCAGATGTTCCACGTGGAACAATCCCTCCGCTTCCCGCGGGTGTTCCACGTGGAACAATTGTGAGCATCTGGATGAGGCGGCTTGACGCTGATCCTGGTGAAGAGGTAAATTGTCATCCTTGCCCCGAACCCAAGCCTCGGGGACATGTGTGTGACCGGAGCCCGCCGCCGTCTGCAAGGCCGAGGCCCGTCCCGGTTGTTCCCTCCCGAGAAAGGCCCACTTCTGTGACGAAGATTATCGCGATTTCCAACCAAAAAGGCGGGGTCGGCAAGACCACCACGGCCGTGAACCTGTGCGCCAGCCTGGCTGTGGCCGAAAAAAGGACCCTGCTGGTGGACCTGGATCCCCAGGGCAACGCGTCAAGCGGAACTGGGATAACGGCCAATGGCTCAACGAGTTATGAGCTGATGCTGGGGAGCAGCACCTTCGCGGAATGTGTGCAGAACACCCATTTGCCCTACCTGGACGTGGTCCCGGCCGATCCCCGGCTATCGGGGGCCGAGGTGGAACTGGTGGCCCAGCAGGAACGGGAGCGATTTCTCAAGCGGGCCTTCGGCGAGGTCCTGGATCGCTACGAGTTCATCATCATCGACACCCCTCCCAGCCTGGGCATGCTCACCCTCAACGCCCTGACCGCGGCGGACACGGTGCTCATTCCCATCCAGTGCGAGTACTACGCCCTGGAAGGATTGAGCCAGTTGCTCAGCACCATCCAGCTGGTGCAGCGCAGCCTGAACCCCGACCTGCGCCTGGAAGGGGTGCTGCTCACCATGTATGACCGGCGCCTGCGCCTGTCCAACCAGGTGGCCGAGGAGGCCATCGATTTCTTCGGTGACATGGTTTACGAGACCAAGATTCCCCGCAACGTGCGGCTGAGCGAGGCCCCGTCCTTCGGCAAGCCCATCCTGCTGTACGACGTGGAATGCGTGGGGGCCCGCAGCTATTTGGATCTGGCCCAGGAGGTCATCGCTCGCAACACCGCACCCGGTGAACAGCCGGCGGGAGGCCAGTCATGAGCAAGAACCGTGTGCTGGGCAAGGGGCTTTCGGCCCTCATCCAGGGAGCCGATCTGAAGGGTGTTCCCCAGGTGGTGGATGATGCCACGACCATCGCCAAGATTCCTCTCGAGGAGATCGGGTTTAACCCCCTTCAGCCTCGCAAGCTATTTGATGACAACAAGTTGGAGGAGTTGAGCGATTCTGTCCGGCAGGTTGGAATCCTGCAGCCCGTGCTGGTGATGAAGGTGGCCGATGCCTCTCATGTGAAGCAGCATCCGGACAGCGATGCCCCGGCCAGCCGCCTGCGCTACTGCGTGGTGGCCGGCGAGCGCCGGGTTCGCGCCGCCCGCCTGGCCGGCCTCCAGGAAGTGCCGGCCCTGGTCTGCACCTACGAGGAAACCGAGGCCCTGAAGGTGGCCCTGCTGGAAAACATCCAGCGTGAGGATCTGAACCCGGTGGAAGAGGCCGAGGCCTACCGCGGGCTCATGGACAGCTACGGCGCCACCCAGGAAGAGCTGGCCGAGATGCTGGGCAAGAAGCGCAGTAGCGTGGCCAACATGCTGCGCATCCTGACCCTGGAGCAGGAAATCCTGCTGTTGCTGGAGAGCGGCAAGATCACCCGCGGACACGCCAAGGCCCTGCTGGGCATGCCCCCGGGACCCGGCCGGCTACAACTGGCCAAGCTGTGCCACAGCCGCGGCCTGTCCGTGCGCGAGTGCGAGCAGCGGGTGCAGGCCGGCGGGGCCAGGCCCACGCGCAAGAAGAGCAAGGCCAGGGTGAGCGGTCCCGAGGATCCGGCCCTGCGCGCCCTGACCGATCGGGTGGAGCGCGTGTTCGGCGCCCCGGTGACCATCGACCGCAACGCCGGCTCGGGCAAGGGTTCGGTGAACGTGCGCTTCTACTCGGACGACGATCTGATCCGGGTGCTCAAGATCATGGGCGTGGACACGGAACTCTGATGCACATCCGCCTGCCCGCCGCTCTCAAACAGATGACCCGCGCGCGCTGGCTGCGCCGGGTGTTCACCCTGCCGGTGTTCCTGTACCTGCTGGCGGCCTTCTCCATCCTGTACCTGGCGGTGAATCTGCAGAAGCTCACCCTGGACTACCAGAACGCCGGCAGCCTGGCCAAGCTGTGGCGGGTGGAGTGGGCCTCGGGCACCACCTTCCTGGACCTGTTCCGCACGGGCTTCTTCCAGCTGGTGCTGCTGCTGCTGGGCTGGAGCATGTACCTGCGCCTGCGTATGCGGCAGCACGCCCACATCCGCCTGCGCCGCTCGGAGCAGAAGTACCGCACCATCATCAACCACGCCGGCGAGGCCATCTTCCTGCTGGACAACCGCGGCCTGGTGCTGGAGTGGAACAAGGCCGCCGAGGAGCTGTTCAACCTGCCCCGCCGCCTGGTGCTGAACCAGCGCCTGTCCGAGCTGAACCTGGACCTGGACCTGGACCTGCCCGCGGTCTTCGACGACGCGTTGCGCACCCAGCGCAGCCTCAGCTTCGAGGTGCGCAAGGATCGTCCCCAGGGGCCGCCGGCCATCCTGCACATGACGGTCAACGCCATCCGTCCGGGCTCGGGTCTGCTGGCCGAACGCAGCACCACCTTCGTCATCATCGCCCGGGACATCACCTCGGAAAAGCAGCTGGAAAGCCGCATGGGCGAGACGGAAAAACTGGCGGGCATCGGGCAGCTGGCCGCGGGCATCGCCCACCAGCTGAACACCCCGCTGGGCAGCATCCTGCTGTCGGCGCAGATGGTGGAAGAGGACATCGACGACGAGGACGCGGCCGAGGATATCCGCCGCATCATCCGCCAGACCGAGCAGTGCCGCGGCATCATCAAGGGCCTGCTGAACTTCGCGCGGCCCACGGGCAGCGGGCGCGAGCGGGTGAACCTGACGGATGTCATCAAGGAAACCAGCTACCTCATGGAGAAGAACCTGAAGGTGGCCGGCGTGGATTTCGCCCTGGAAGAGAAGTGCCCCAGCTGGGTGCACGGCAACCGCAACGAGCTGGAGCAGGTGTTCTTCAACCTGCTGGCCAACGCCATCGACGCCCTGGAAGGGCGCGAGAACGGCGAGGTGCGGGTGACCATTCGCAAGGGCGACCCGGGGGAGGTCATGGTCATGTTCGCCGACACGGGCGAGGGCATCGCCAAGGCCGACCAGGAGCAGGTCTTCCTGCCCTTCTTCACCACCAAGGATTACGGCAAGGGAACGGGGCTGGGACTTTCCATCGTGGCCCGGATCGTGCATGAGCACGGCGGGCGCATCGAGCTGGACAGCCGCAAGGGACTGGGCACCATCTTCAGCATGTCCTTTCCCGAGGCGCGCCACGACACGGGAAGCAATTCCCTCATCGACGACTCTCCGGTGAACTAGCGGGCCGAGCCGCGGGACACCGCCAGGATAGGGGCAAACAATTGGCCATTCCCGCCAGAACACGGATCATCCTGATACCCGATGACGACCGGTCCACCCGGGAGTACGCCATCACCCGCGCCATGATCGTCACCCTGGTGACGTTGCTGGTGATGCTGCTGTTGCTGATGGCCCTGCTCATGGTGTCCTTCGCCGTGCGCACCAGCGAGCGTGCCCACATCATCGACCTGGAAAAGCGCCTGGCCGAGTCCGAGTACCGCGCCGCCCGGGTGGAAGAGCTGAGCGGTGAACTGAAACAGGAACTGGTCATCATGCAGAGCATGCAGGCGCGGTTGCTGTTCATGCTGGGGGTGGAGGAAAGCACCCCGGCGGCGGCCGACTCGCTGCTGGCCTGGCTGGAGAAGAAACCCGACTCGGCGGCCGAGGCCATTCGCCGGGCCGCCTCCATTTCCCTGAGTCCGGCGCCCGGCCGCTGGCCCGCCGCGGGCATGGTCACCCGGGAGTTCACCAGGGGCAACGTGACCAACGGCAAGAGGCCCCACGAGGGCATCGACATCGCCGCCGCCGAGGACGATCCGGTGCTGGCGGCGGGTGCGGGCATCGTGGTGCGGACCGGCCAGGCGGAATTCCTGGGAAACTTTGTTGAAATCCAGCATGGTTTGGGGTACCTAACAGTTTACGGGCATTGCAGTCGGGTGGCCGTCAGCCAGGGCGACAAGGTCGACGAAGGCCAGGTCATCGCCTATGTTGGGCAGACCGGCGAAGCCAGTGCCCCGCATCTGCACTTCGAGATCCGACAGCAGGGGGAGGCCGTGGATCCCAGGGAATTCCTCACGGGGAATCCGCCGACTCGTTGATCGATAGCAAGAAGACCCTCGGGCCCCGTCCCCGCGGGACAAACGTGGCAGCCCTGCGGTGACATTCGCCACCCCGGGCCAAGGAGGAAAACCATGTTCGGAAAAGAACCGGAAAACACCACCGTCAGCGCCGGCCAGACGTCCATCATCGCCCAGGGCGCCAAGTTCGACGGCAAGATCGAGGTGCACGGCACCCTGCGCATCGAGGGTGAGTTCAAGGGCACCATCGAGACTCCCGAGAGCCTGGTCATCGGCAAGACCGGCGTGGTGCACGCCAGCGTCAACGTGAAGAACGCCATCATCGGCGGCCAGCTCATCGGCAACATCACCGCCGAGAACAAGATCGAACTGCAGAGCGGATCCCACGTGGAGGGCGACATCAAGACCAAGCGCCTGGTCATCGACGAGGGCGTGTTCTTCGAGGGCAACTGCTCCATGGGGTCGGGCAACCGCAAGACTCCCGCGCCGGCGCCGCCCCTGGCGGCCAAGCCCGAGGAAAAGAAGTAACGCAAAGATTGAGCCAAGAAGTCGCCGCCCCGCCCGGGCGCGGCAGCTTGAAGGAAGGGCCACCCCCGGCGGGTGGCCCTTTTTTGTCCGGGCCCCGCCCGCCGAACTCCCACCAATCCGCCCTCTTGTTCCGGGGATTTTGAAATGATATGATCAGCAACTCTCCTGGAGGGGGGAACCAGCAATCATCTTCATCGAGAATCGCGTGAAGGATCCGCAGGGGTCCGTGTTGGGAACGGGAGGAATCATGCATACATCCATCAAGTCGATCCCGGTATTGATCGTTTCACTGTTCGTGATCCTGGTGGCCGGCCAGGGTCTGGCCCAGACCATCTTCGTGGACGGCGCAGCCACCGGTCTGGCCGACGGGAGCTCCTGGGAGAACGCCTTCCCGGTGCTGCAGGACGCGCTGGACGCGGCCCCCGCCCAGGGGGGCGAGATCTGGGTGGCCGCGGGAACCTACGTGCCCACAGTCATGGCGGGGGGCGACACCGATCGCCACCGGGCCTTCGTCCTGAAGAACGGCGTGGCCGTGCTGGGCGGCTTCGCCGGCACCGAGACCGCCGCCGGGCAGCGCGACTGGCTGGCCAACCCGGTCATCCTGTCGGGGGATATCGGCGTGGGCGGGGACAGCAGCGACAACTGCTTCCACGTGTTCTACCACGGTCCGGGCAGCAACCTGGACGCCACCGCCATCCTGGACGGAGTGACCATCGCCCACGGCAACGGGGACCTGGTGGGAGGCGACAACCGCCGGGGCGGGGGCATGTACAACGAGGACGCCTCGCCCACCATCACCCACTGCGTGTTCACGGACAACCAGTCGGTGGGCGGCTCCTATTGCTGGGGCGGGGGGCTGTACAACGAGGACTCTTCGCCCCTGGTGACGGGGTGCAGCTTCGTGGCCAACACCGCCGGCCGGGGCGGCGGCGCGGTGGTGAACATGGGCAGCTCGTTGCCGGTGTTTCGCCAGTGCGTATTCCAGGACAACCAGGCGGGCCTGGTGGACAGCGGCAACGGCGACGGCGGCGCCTTCTACAACAGCGACTACGCCCAGCCCCGGCTGGTGGATTGCACCTTCGAGAACAATCGCTCCAACTACAACGGCGGCGCCCTGTACAACACGGGCAGCCACGGCCAGGTGAGCGCGGTGGGCTGCCGTTTCCTGAACAACAGCACGGGCATGTACGGTGGCGCGGTGTACAACACCGGCACCGACCCCACCCTGACCCAGTGCGTTTTCCACGGCAACACGGCCACGGCGGGGAACGCCCACGGCGGCGTCATCTACAGCACCAGCTCCAGCCCCGTGCTGACCAACTGCGTGCTGTATGACAACGAATCGGGCTGCGTGGGCAACGGTATCTACAGCGTGCAGTTCTCCGATCCCGTCATCACCAACTGCATCCTTTCGGGCAGCGACGTGGTGTACGACGGATCCTACAGCGCCGCGGTGGTGACCTACTGCAACATCCAGCAGGCCGGCTACGAGGACGCCGGGCTGCACAACAACGCCGGCGATCCCCTGTTCGTGGACCCGGAGGCCGGCGACTTCCACCTCCAGGCCGGCTCGCCCTGCATCGACGCGGGCAACAGCCAGGCCGTGCCCCTGGACAGCTGCGACCTGGACCTGGACGGCGATTGCGCCGAGGTGTTGCCGCGGGATCTGTTCGGTAACGCCCGCTGCGCCGACGATCCCGCCACCGCCGACACGGGCCAGGGTCCGGGCGCGGTGGTGGACATGGGCGTGCACGAACTGGGCAATGTCTCGGCGGTGCCCCAGGCCCAGGCCCTGCGCCTGACGGCCTACCCCAACCCCTTCAATCCGGCGCTAGAGCTGCGTTTCTCGGTGGAAAGCGCGGGCCAGGTGCGCCTGGAGGTGTTCGACCTGCGCGGTGGCCTGGTCAGGGTGCTGGTTCAGGAGCGCCTGGAAGCCGGGGATCACACCTTTGCCTGGGACGCCACCGATCAGCGCGGCGGCCGGGTGGGGGCTGGGGTGTATCTGGCCAGGTTGTGGACGGGGGCCGGGCAGGCCACCCGCAAGCTGGCCCTGGTCAAGTAGGTTGTGCCCTGAAGATTGTTTCTGGGCGTGAAGGGGGCCCGGGGAGCCCGTTCTGCAGGGATAACCCGATATGGGACCGTGTTTTATCTGATTATTGGTCATGCCCTGGAGGCCAGAAACAATCTCCAGGGCACAACCAATTTGCCCAATTGAAACATGACTAAAATGGTTCCTTTTTGTGTTGCAAAAATTATCGCATTTGTGTTACCATGCCCCTGGAATTTGTGGATTGCGGGGGAACGCAACACCAAAGGATACAAATCATGAGAACCTTGCTTCTGAAGAGCGTCACCGTGGCCACCATGTTGAGCCTGGCCGTGGCCGGCCCGGCCCTGGCCCAGTGTTCCCTGTCCGGGGACATGGCCTACGAGATGACCACCGATCCTATGCTGCCCGCCTACCAGTACACCCTGACGGTGATGTGGGACATGGATAGCCCCTACGGCCTGAGCCACCTGGATCTGGTGGTGGACTTGCCCGGCGGAACCTGTGGCTGCGAGGCTTTTGACGAGGCCATCTTCTTCGACGCCATCGCCGGAAGCTCGGACGGCGAGGGCGGCTGCTCGGTGGATTACGCCGCCAACCTGGAGTGTTCCGGCGACCCCAGCATTCCCGGGGTGGACGGCATCCTGTTCAAGTTCGAACCCATGGAAGGCATGGGCTGCGAGCCCGGCCCGGTTGGCACGGGCATCTTCGTGTTCTACTCGGACCTGGCCCCGGTGCCGGTGGACGAGGAGTTCGCCGCCCTGGTGGACAAGGCCGGCCTGCAAAGCTGCACCGGCAGCCTGACGGGCGTGTTCCCCGGTATGGCCTGTGATCCGGTGCCCACCGAGAGCTCCACCTTCGACGGAATCAAGAGCTTCTACCGGTAGACGCGGTACCGGCGACGATGGCTTTCGACCCCTCCTGACGCGGCGCCGGAGGGGTCGAATTATTTCCGGGCCGGGCGGGTTTTGACAACAGGGCCCGGCGTGGGTTATACACAGGGCGCGCCCACGATTTTCCCCGGCAAAGGACGGCCATGAACAGCGACCGCGGGCCCCGCCATGACCAGGACGATCCCCGGCATGAAACCACTCCTTGGTGGGCCGATGAGGCCCCCGACGAGTCTCATCTGCCCGATGGATTTCCCGAGCGCCCGGACCTGTCCCGGGTCCACGAACTGCGCAGCAGGATGAAGCAGGAACGGACGGCGAGAAAGGGCTCGTCGCGGGGCCGCTTCTTCCAGCGCTTCGACGAGAAGGCGGGCAAGCAGACCCGCGAACTGGGCACCTACACCCTCATTCCCACCCTCATGCTGGCGGGCCCGGCGGCGGGTTACGGGCTGGCCTGGCTGATTGAAAGTCGTTGGGGTGGAGCGCCTTACGTAACTGTATGCGGTATACTGTTTGGCCTGGCCGCCGCTTTTCACCAGATCATCCTGCTCTTGAAAAAGAATTCAGGGTCGTCCTGACGGCCCCCGGAAAGGCACCACCGCCCATGGGCGTGTCGCGTTTCATCGCCATTGTCTTCTGTCTGCTGGGGCCGGTATTGCTGGCTCCGGCCGGCGGCGCCGTGGCCAGGGCGGACCAGGACCCGGGCCGCAGCCTGCGCCTGGTGGTGGACCCCAGCACCAACCACTACGCGGCGCTTGAGCAATTCCTCGTCAGGCGCGGCTACTGGCCCGAGGAAAGAGAGCGGGTGCTGGATCCCCTGAACGGCCGGCTGGACAAGGACCACGACACTGCGGCGGTGCGCATGGTCTTTTCCCTGGATGACATTCCCGGCTTGCGGCCCCTGCCCGACGGCGTGGTCGGCTTCCTTCACGGCCGGCACAACACCTTTTACGTGGAGGCGGGGGACGATCGCCTGCTGGTGGGCTTTTCCCATGTCTTCCAGGACCGGGTGGGTCAGGTCAGCGACATCCACATGGAGGTTCTGGATCTGATCAGCGGGGAGTACCGGGACCTGGGCACCGGGCCGGCTGCGCCGTCCCCCGTGCTCAGCTTTCTCCGGGCCCACGACCCCTTCCTGGGGGGCTTCCTGCGTGACCAGTATTTCTGGCTGGTGTTCATGCTGTTCCTGGCCTGGCGCCGCCGCCGCCTGAACCGGGGCGCCGGGGATCCGGTGGTGAGGGCCCACCGGGCCCGGGCCCAGGGCCGGCTGTTCCTGATGGCCGGCGCCATCTGGTGCCTGCAGATCCTGGCGGCCATGGGCCTCATGCATTTCCAGTCCCACATCCTGTTCATCCGGCATCTCATGGAGGGGGATGTGCCCACCTTCCTGGCCATCCAGGACCGGGTGGTCCGTCCGGAACGTCTGCGGTTGCTGGGGCTGGGCCTTTCTCTGGGCCTGGCGGTGGGGTGGTCCTTCCTGCTGGCCCTGTGGTCGGGCGCCATGCGCCGAGGGCCGGAAGGGGGCCGACCCGCATGATGAGCCTGTTGCAGAGCGCGGGAATTTCGGGCTGGTTGCTGGCCGCCTGGGCCGCGGCGGGCATGGCCTGGGCCGCGGGCTGGAGTGTTTGGTTCTGGCACAATCACGACCCGGTGGCGGCGGCCCGGCAGGCTGCGGCCGCCGCCGGGGCCAGCGGGCAATCACCGCGGGCCCAGTACGAATCGGCGCGGTCGGCCGCCCTGGCCCAGGCCTCGACGCCGGCCCTGGCCGTCTTCGCGGGCACCCTGATCATCTGGGTGGCCTTGCTGGTGGTGGCCGCGGTGGTGCTGGTGGTGACCACCCCCGACCTGGCCGTGGTGGTGGATGTGGTGCGGGGGCGCTACGAACTGCCCGCCGGCGGGGCCATGGCCTTTGCCGGGAAGGTGTCCCGGGCCCTGGTCAACGGCGTGCTGGTTTGCCTGCTGTTGGGGCCGGCGGCCCTGGTGGTGGGCCTGTCCCTGGGTTTCTCGCGCTGCTGGATGCTGGGCGGGCCCCTGGACCGGGCCCTGCTTGCCGCCCTGGACGACATCGCGTCGGCGCCCGCCAATGCCGGTCACGAAGATCTGCCCGCCCTGGGGGAAACGAGGGCCCAGCTGGTGGCGCCGGCGGTTCCGCGCTGGCATGTGAGCGGCTTCCTGCTGGGGCCTTTCTGGTACCTGCTGCAGGGCAACATGGGGCGCCTGCTGTGCACCCTGGTGGTGTTGCTCATGCTGGCGGCGGGGGGACACCTCATCTGGAAGCAGGCCCCGGCCCTGGCCGGTCCGGACGGCATGGCCCGCTGGGGCGCGACCTTCGATTTCCTGTGGCACAACCTGAGAGACTTCTGGCCCGCGTTCATGGTGCTGCCCTTGTTGTGGCGCATCGGGGCCAAAGGCCAGCGCTGATCGCTGGTCCGCGCTGGTCAAACGACCGCCATGAACCCGTGGCGGATCGCCCACCCTGGCCAGAGCTCCTGCCCGTCCGTCACTCGGCCAGCAACCAGTCCAGGTCCGACAGCTCGGGCACCCGGCTGCGCACCGTGTCCAGCACCTCCCTGACCCGTTCCATCTGATCCTTGAGTTCGGCGCGCAAGGACGCGTCCAGCTCGGTGTCGTCACCGCGCAGCAGACGGGCCTGGCTGTCGGCGTCCAGTTCGGCCAGGTGGTCGCTGGCCTGATCCAGCAGCTGGCCCAGGCGTACGGCCTCGGCAAACAGCTCTTCCAGATTCTGATGGTTTCGGGAATCCATGGGCACCGGTTCACCCAGGATGCTCAGCTCCCCGTCCTCGGAAACCTGCACCTCGTCTTCCATGTTGTCGGGATTTTGGAAGGAGAGAATCTCCCCGTCGAATGCGAAACCAGAGAAAGCAAACATGGGCCAGTACCCCCTGTTGATGACGGTCGGGCCGACCCCCATCAAGGTGGCGATGGCGGCGGCGGCATCATGGTCTGTGCTGGCGAGATGGCGACCCAGGGAAGAGCCGCGGCCTGTGAGGTGGGCCGGGGCGGTCGGCAGGTTGATTACGCAAGGGGGCGGGGAGGGTTGCGCCGTATACGGTATATTTGTGGCCTGGGCGCGCAGGCCTGCCTGGTGCTGGCTAGCCAGATGTCTGGGTTCAGATCTTCCCCCGGGGGAAGCCAGGGTCCCCAGGAGGGGCAAAATTCGCCTTGATGACAAGAAAACCAGGCGTCAAGGTCCGCTTCGTATTTGGTATACGGTACACACCGCTCTCAGGGCCGTTGCCCCAGCAGCCGGGCCGGCAGGTAGATGATGCCCTTCAAGAGCTCGAAAACGCCCTTGAACACGATACCCACCAGCCGGAAAGGCAACAGCAGCAACCAGATCAAGGGGTACAGGACCAGGCCCAGAACGGCCAGGGGCCAGCACAGCACGAACAGGATGAGCCAGAGCAGAAACTTAATCATGAGGCGCACTCTCCGTCTTGAGTCGCGAGGGGGAACATGGGTGGCGGTGGTGGAACGGGGGCACCGTCGGAGCAATACACCCCCCACAGGCAGTTTATTCGTTGTGCCCAGAAGATTGTTTCTGGCCTCTCTCCATCCTTCGGAATGATTCCCTGTGAGTTTTTTTCCCTTTAGTGCTTGTTTGACCCCCCTGTGGGCCCGTTTCGATTCACAAAACGGCCCAGAAACAATCATCAGGGCACAACCTACTTCTATCCGGTGGGGTATTTGGTCTATGATCATATCCGTTCAATTGGACCACCGGAGGGAGGGGTGTGTTCATCCGGATTCTCAACCACCGAGCCTGGCTCGCCATCCTGTTCGCCCTCTGGGGAACCCTGGCCGTGGCCGGTGTGGGCCAGGAGGTTGTGGGTGTCCAACCATCCTGGACAGACTGGGACCAGGGGATGGCCCTGCTGGATCGCGGCCTTCCCGAAGCAGCCAGGCAACATTTTGAAAAACCCCTGGCCTCGGCCCCCGATCTGAGGGCGGTGGACGGCTGGCTGCAGGCTCTTCACCGGTTGGTCCCGGCCGATTCCCTGACCGTCATTCATGAGCCCTGGTCCAGGGCGCCGGGACCGGCGGCTTTTCTGAGGGCGGAAAGCCTGGCCCGGAACAATCAGTTCATGGCGGCGGCGGATACTTTTCTGGCCTTGGGCCGTCTTTGCGCCAACCAGGGCCGCCTGGCCGAAGCTCATGCATGTGGTTTGCGGGCAGCTCGGGCCAGGATCGACCAAGGGGACAGCCGGGGCCTGGCGGCCGCCCTCCAGGGCCTTTCCTCTCTTCAAGCCGGTCCGGACCTGCCGGAACGGATCCAGCTGGAACGCACCATCCTTCGGGCCAACGCCCTCTTCAAACAGGACGCCCTGGACATGGCTCGCCCCCTTCACGAAAGGGTTCTGGATGAGGCCGCCCGAGGTGGCTACGCCACCCTGCACTGCGATGCCCTCAACGCCCTGGGCGCCCTGGCCAGCAAGCAGCGGCGCCTGGCGGATTCGGTGGCCCTGCTGGAACAGGCCCGCGAAGAGGCCGAGGCCTTGAAGGATCCTGCCCGCCAGTGCCGGACCCTGGCCAACCTGGGCTACCAGCAAACCAGCCTGCGGCGATTTCCGGAGTCCCGAGGCAACCTGGAGCAGGCTGACCATCTGGCCCGACGCTGGGGTATCGATCGCCTGCGCGGACCCATCCAGTCGGGGCTGGGCGCCCTCAACGAGATGCAGGGGCGGCGCAACCAGGCCGTGGCCCACTACCGCCAGGCCATCGAACTGAGCGGGCAACAGGCCAACGTCCAGGGCGAGCTGGGGGCGCGCCAGCGCCTGGCCTACAACCTGTCCATGATGGGCCGCTATACCGAGGCGCGGCGCCACTACCAGCAGTGCCTGGACACCCTGGACAACACGGGGGGGCGCTTCATCCTCAACTGGGTTCTGGGCGGGCTGGCCCACAGCAACCAGCAGCTGGGCTATCTGGACGAGGCGGAGCGGCAGTTCCGTCGGGCCCGCCAGGTGAATCAGGAAATGGGCGACGACATGAGCGCCGCCTGGTGCCTGAACAGCCTGGGCGATATCCACGCGTTGCGGGGGGAATACCGTCAGGCCTTACAGCTTCAGGATCAGGCGCGGGAACAGTACCGGCAGTTGCAGGACGAGGAGGGCGAGGGGCAGGCTCTGGCCAGCATGGCCGAGGTGTACTTGCGCCTGGGCGACTACGCCCGGGCCCTGGACCATGCAGACCAGGCGGCCCACCTGGCCGAGAGCGCCGGAGCCCAGGAGTTGCTGCGCGGGGTGACGGCCATCCAGGCGGCGGTTCACGCGGCCACCGGAAAGCCGGATCAGGCCGAGGCCAGCTTGCGCCGGGTGCTGGCCATCACCAGGCGCTGGCAGGATCGGGTGGCCGAGATCTGGGCGCTGCACGATCTGGCCGAGCACCACTGGCACGAGGGCGACACCGGCCGCGCCGACTCCCTGCTGGCCCGGGCCTGGACCCTGCTGGGAGACGAGGAACATTTCCGGGCGCGCTCGGCGGTGGCCCTGATGCGGTCGCGGGTGGAAAGCGACCCGGGGCAGGCCCTGGTCTGGGCGCGGCTGGCCGAGCAACGGGCCCGCGAAGGAGGCCTGCCCCACCGCCTGTGGCCGGCCCAGACCGAAGTGGGCCGGCGCTTGCGCCAGCTGGGCCGGCTGGGCCAGGTTGACAGGGCGGACAAGACGGACAAGACGGACCAGGCCGAGGCAAAGCTGCTGCAGGCGGTGGACACCCTGGAGCATCTGCGCCGCCGGGCCGGCAGCGACGAGCTGCGGCGTTCCATGCTGAATCCGGCCACGGCCCCGTACCGGGAACTCATGGCGCTGTATACGGTGGACCGTGCACAGCCCGGCCAGGCCTTCGCCGTGAGTGAGCGCTATCGGGCGGGAATGCTGGCCGACGCTTTGCGGGCGGCAATGGAACCCCGGGCCTCGGCCGGGCGCGAGTCGCCGGCCCAGACCGAGCGGCGGGGGTGGCTGGCGCGGCGCGCGTTCCTGCAGGCACGGCTCCAGGAGGGGGATCGCCCTCGCGCCGAACGGGACAGCTTGCGGGAGGAAATCTCCGTCGTGGAACACCACCTGCTCTTGCTGGGGGACGAGTCGCCGCACCTGATGGCGGCGAAGGCCCAGGACCTGGAGCCGGGCCAGATCCTGGAGCCGGGCGAGCATCTGCTCTCCTACCTGCTGGGCCCGGACCAGTCTCTCCTGTTCTCGGTGACCCGCGACCAGGTCCGGGTGCACCCGTTGCCCGCCCGCGCCGTTATCGAGGAGAAAGTCAGGCTCTTCCTGCGGCTGTGGCGTCCGGCCGGCGAAGGGCACGGCGAGGACCTGCCCCCGGAAGTCATGACCCGGGCCGCACGGCAGCTGCATGGCATGCTGCTGGGTCCGGTGGAAAACGAACTGGCGCCGGACGCCACCCTGTTGCTGGCCCTGGACGGGGTGCTGCACGATCTGCCCTTTGCCTATCTGCAAGGGGACCAGAGTCTGCTGCTGGAAGAACACGCCAGCTTCGTGGTGCCCTCGTTGCGGGCGCTGGCCTATTTACGGCGGCGGGCCACCGGGGGCGCGCCCCTGCTGGCGGTGGGGTGTGTGGGCTCGTGGACCGGCACCGGTGATGGGAAGGGTCAGGCCGGCGACCGCTTTCACCTGTTCAACGACCAGGCCATGCCGCCCCTGCCCGGGGCCGAGGACGAGGCCCGCCTGGTGGTGGCGGCCTACGGTGCGGGCGAGACCCTGACCGGGGCGGCGGCCAGCGAGGCCGGCTTGCGCCGGGCCGTCACCCACGATCACCAGATCATCCACTTCGCGGCTCACGGATACGCCGACCAGCGCGACCCGCGCCGCAGCTACGTGGTGCTGAACCGGGGCCATTCAGCCGAGCCGGCAGCCCCCCCCGCCGCCGGTTCTGCCGCGGTGCTGGATGGTCTGTTACAATGGCACGAGATCGCCGAGCTGGGTTTGCGCGCCGACCTGGTGACCCTGGCTTCGTGCCGTTCGGCCCGGGGCCCGCGCGCCGCGGGTGAGGGAGTGGCGGGACTGGCCCAGGCCTTCCTGCACGGGGGCGGACGCTGTGTGCTGGCCGCCCTGGCCGATGTGCCGGACCAGGCCGCGGGCGGTGTCATGCAGGGCTTCTACGAGGAGCTGGCCGCCGGCGCCAGCGCGGCCGAGGCCCTGCGCCGGGCCCAGCTGCAGGCCCTGGCCGAGGCGCCGACCGGGTGGCCGGCCCTGGGCGGGTTCGTGCTGGTGGGCGACGGCGGGGTGCGCTGCCCGGTCCGGCCGGCTCCACCCCGCTGGGTGTTGCTCCCGCTGGGCGCCCTCATGCTGGGCTTGCTGGTCGTGGGCGCGGGGCGCGTGCGCCGGGCCGGCCCCCGTCACCACCGAGAAGCAGCAGAAAGAAACTCTGTGCGGTTTTCACGGGAAGGCAGTCAAAGGGAATGAGCGGACGCCTGGCGCACACCCCGGAAAGCGAACTGGTGGCCCTGGTGCGCCGGCAGGGGTGCGAGTTCGCCACGGCCGAGTTGTTTCGCCGGCATCGCCGCAAGGTGTACGTTTGGTGTTTCAACATCTGCCACGACCGGGACGAGGCCGTGGACCTGACCCAGGAGGTGTTCGTTCGGGCCTTTGCGGGGCTGGACGGGTTCGACGGCCGCGCGGGCTTCAGCACCTGGGTGTATCGCATCGCGCGCAACCACTGCCTGTCGGTGATGGGCACGCGCAAGCGCCAGTGGCGGCGGCGGCTGGCCCGGCTGGATGAGCTGGAGGGACTGGAACCCGCGGACACGGCGCAGCTGGAAGGGCTGCACCAGGCCGAGATGGTGGACCAGTTGCGGGCGTTGCTGGAACGGGCGGCGCAGGTCATGAAGGAAGAGGAGCTGCAGGCCTTCGTGCTTCACTATCGTGACGGTCTGTCGGTGAAGGAGATCACACGGATGCTGGGCTGTGAGAACGCCACAGGGGCGCGCACCTTGATCCAGAACGCGCGGCGCAAGTTCCAGCGCATGAAGCCGGAGCGGTAGAGGCCGAAGCGAATCAAGCGGATGGGCAGGAAAGGAGAGGGGCCATGACGGACGACACACGGAAGAACAACCCGGCGAACCCGGCGGCCGGCGGTCCTGACGATCACCCGGATCTGTCCCTGTTGCTGGCCCACGCCCGGGGTGAGCTGCCGGCGTCCGAACGGGACGCGGTGGGCGCCCACCTGTCCGGCTGTGCCCTGTGCCGTCTGGAGGTGCTGCGCTTCCAGCGTTTCGAGAACGCCGAGGGGGATGACGAGGCGGCGCGGGACGCCGGCTGGAATGAGGCGCAGGAGGCCCTGGACGGGTGGAGCCTCGCCGGTCAGGCTGGGACCCCGGAAGACCAGAAGCCCCGGCCCCCGGCGACCGGGGAGAGCCGGTCGGCCCCGCTCCGTGTTCGCAGGCGCCGCCTGTGGGTGCCGGTGTATGCCCCGCTGGCCGCCGCCGCGGTGCTGGCTGTGTTCGTGGTGTGGCCCCGGTTGACGGCGCCGCCGGTGGGACAGGGCGATGGGCCGCGATCACTTCCGCCGGCGGAAGTCATGCGCGGGGGCGGCGAGGCGCCCGCCGCGGCGCAGATCACCCTGCAACGGCCTCGCGGTGATGTGGATGCGGCACCGACGGACTTCGTCTGGTCGGTGGCAGCGGCCGATTCTTCCCTGCCTCGGCGCTACACCCTGGAGATCTTCACCGCCGATCTGGATGTGGTCTTCCGGCAGGAGAACATCCCCCACCAGCCGGCCGACAGCCTGCAAGGCTGGACCGCCGGCGCGGACCTGGCCGGGCGCCTGCAGGCCGGGCAGACCTACCTGTGGAGCGTGAGCGCCTACCGGGATCTGGTGCGGGTGGGCGAGTCGTCCAGCGGCTGGTTCAAGCTGGAGGCGGGGGCGCCGTAGTCCCTGTTTCTCGCGCCCGGGCTTGACCCGGTACCCTCCCCTGGCAGGCCGCCCTTCCGTTCCGATTTACCGAACACCGCTGTGCTATGTTTTTCCCCATCATCCGGTGGTCGCCCCTATGAACCGCCAGGGGCCGGAAAGAATCGGGAGGGAGAGACATCGTGCGTTTCGCGCCTTTGCCTGAAATCGAGCAGGCCGTCAACCTGGCCCTGCACCGGGGGTTGCTGCTGCGCCTCACCTACTGGGGCGGCGGCCACTCCGGCACCAGCCGCGTCGTGCGGCCAGAACACCGCAACGGCCCCTTGCTGACGGGATTCTGTTTCCGCCGCCAGGGCTACCGCACCTTCCACCTGGGGCGGGTCATCTTCGCCCAGGTCATACCCAAGGAAAAGCCGGACCAGGGGCCTGTGGTGAGGGAGATGCCGATTTACATGGTGGACGGAAAGCTCAGGGCCAGGACCCGGCGCGACATGGTGCCGGGGTGGGTGCCGGGGGAGGGGGAGTGAGGGGTGGTTTGGGGACTAGTTTCCTGTATTTCCCAGAAGAGATGGAAATGTCCAACCCTGGGCCAGGGAGATCCTCTCGAAATCCTTTCCCTGGACCCAGGTGACCCCATTGCTGGCTGCAACGCGGCCGTATGCCCAGCGGGTTATCAGCAGAGAACTATCCCGGTGATGGGGCAGGCTTTCGCATTCAAAATAGGAGATCAGGTTCGCATGGAATTCTTCGTTTCGGAGTAACCACTGGCGCAGGTGGGCGGGGGCGGCGAGATGGTCTTTCTTGCGCTGGTTACAGCGGTCGCAAGCCAGAACGAAATTATGGCCCAGGTCAAGACTGTACCAGGACCATGGAACGAAGTGGTCAATATGACCGGCGCCGGTTTTTCCATGGCAATAGAAACACCGGTCCTCCTGAATTTCACGCAGGATGGGGCGGTAAGGCTCCAGGGGCTGCCGCTCGTTTCCGAACATGAAGCTGTTGAGGTCGGCAACATCGCCAAGCAGGTGCTGGTTTTGGTGGCGATCCCGGACAAACCTCAGCCAGCCATCCTGGGCCAGTCGATAGATGAAGCCGTGGAATTTTCGAAAACAGAAGGCAATCCCAGGTCTGAGTTCAAAGCTGGGTCCTGACCCCCGGCACGGATAAAGGAAGTCATCGGTCTGGTTGCCAATGGTCTGAAGTTTCCACAGGGGCTGATCGATCACCGTCCGGGTCACCCGGGAAACCAGACCGCGGTCGGCCTGGAGGCGACGCACCAACCGGGAATGGTTCTGGGAGCCATACAGGGGAATTGCTTCTCGGACATGATTGATGACCGCAGCCTGCCCACCAGTATTCTGGTGAAGGATGGCCTGTTCTCCCTCCAATGCTCCAGGAAAGGGACTGGCCTGACGGGAATAATAGGCAATGAATTTTTCGGCCACATCCCGGGCACTCAACGGCAGGGGTTGGTCGTTGTCCGCACCCTTTTCAACGGATAGATCAGCAAGGGCCATGAGCAGGGCATATTTGTAAGTGGCGGTGAACATTCCGCCATCCAGAAGGCGCTGAAGATAATCCAGAAACTGGAGCTGGAAATCCGGGGAAGGGGGGTTCATGGGGTATCAGTTCTCCAGTACCGAGCCCGGTCCGGCAAGACCCACCTGACCCCACCCCTGGGATCCTCCACATCGCCTTCATAACGCGGGATCACATGAGCGTGAAAATGAAAGACCGTCTGGCCGGCCTGAGCCCCGTCGTTCCAGCCCACGTTGAAGGCCGCGGGCTGATGCCGGTAAGCCAGGTCAGCCACGGTCCGGTCGATGGCGACCATCAGTTCCTGCTTTTCTTCCTGGGTAAGATCCTGAAAAGAGGCACAGTGGCGGCGGGGAATGATCAGGGTGTGGCCCTCGGACACGGGGAACTTGTCCCGGAATGTGATGAACAGTTCACCTTCGTGGATGGGGTCAAGGTTCTCTGGATGGCAAAATGGGCAGTCCACGGATGCTCCTGGGTGATGTGCCGGGGAAATGAAACTGATGCCAGGATATTCCAGGGGCGCTCGATGGGAAACCTCAATCTTGGGTTTGCCCTTGGGTGCAAATGCCCCCCCCGCAAACCCCTGTCCACAGCCCTCGCCCGATGCTGCTTCCAGGGGTTCGCGAAGGGGTTGGTCTCGGGACCGGCGCCCTCCTGGTTCCTTCGGCCGCCCGGCCCATCGCCCACGCGGGATGCGCCGGCCGCCGGCTTCCCCTACCGGTCCATCGACGTCAATAACCATAGCCGCCCACCGTTCCGACCATGGGAACAACCTGCGAACACCCCTTTTGGATAAAAAAATCTTCAAAAAAGGGGATTTTTCTTGAGCGCCCCCCCACCCCGTGCCATGCTCGCCTAATACGAACCCCATACGGCACAAGAGGATATACCATGCAGGCACGACGCAATCCCGACCGCACCCGCGGCATGAAACTCATCGCTCTGTTCGCCCGCCTCTTCTTCAGCGGGCGTGAATACTCCCTCACCGAGCTCACCGAGCACCTGGACTGCTCCAAGCAGACGGTCATCTCCCTCATAGAAGAATTGCAGCAGCAGAGCTGGATCATCATCGACAGCACCCTGCGCAAGGGCCGCCGCTACTACCGCATGCAGCGCTCCCGCCTGGGCCACAAGCGCCCGGCCCTGACCGAGGACGAGATGGAGGTGCTGCTCATGTGCCGCGCCTTCACCGGCCACCTGCTGGGCCGCGACCAGTTCGTCACCGCCATGAGCGCCATCGACAAGAGCAAGCAGCTGCTGAGCGAGCAGCTGGAGGGCCAGTCCGGCGACCTGGAAGCCCCCTTCGGGGTGTACCGTCCCGGCGCCATCGACTACACCCCCCACGAGGACCACTGGCGCACCCTGCTGGAGGCCATGGAGAAGGGCCGGGTGTGCGAGATCGCCTACCGCAAGATAGGCCAGAAGATGGCCAAGGTGTCGCGCATCAAGCCGCTGAAGGTGTTCTCGTACCGCGAGACCATCTACGTCCACGCCCGCTACGCCAAGATGCCCGGCGAGCTGTTCAAGCCCGCCCCCTACGACCCCCTGCTGGCCCTGCAGCGCATGGAGTCCGTGCAGATGACCGACACACCGTTCAAGCGCCCCGCGGACTACGATTTCGAGAAGGTGTTCAACCGCCACTTCGGCATCATGAAGGGCGGCGCCTTCCGGGTGAAGGCCGAGCTGTGGGGCTGGGCCGCCGGCTTCATGGCCGAGCGCCGCCTCAGTCCCGACCAGAAGATCACCCGCCGTCGCGGCGGCCGCATGGTCTGGGAGTTCACCGCCACCAGCGAACCGGAGGTCATCACCTGGGCCCTGTCCCTGGGCCGGGAGGTGCGGCTGCTGGAACCGGCGCCCCTGGTGGCGCGCCTGAAGGAACAGCTGGCCCAGGTGGCGGCCCTGTACTGATCGGAGTATGGGTTTTCTGGAAGGTGCCGGGTTCGGAATCCTCAAGCTCGACCGCCTTCATCCGAAAACAGGAGGTGCGGGGCCCCGGATCGGTCCTTGCTTCCATGCGCCCCGTTCGCCCATAATGGCGCTCGGATTTTCCGGCAAAACGGCCGCATTCATTTTTCATTTGCCACTTGTTGTCAGGATCTATTTTCATGAAGCAGGGCAGGCACATCTTTTCCTGGGTTCGGAACCGGCGTGAGGCCCGGATTCCGGGCGCGGTCTTGCTTCTGAATTGTCTGCTTCTGCTTGGCCTCGCCCCGGTGGTGCTACCGGCCCTTGCCGAGGAACCGCCCTCCCCCGATGCCGACCTGTTGACCCCCGCCGAGCGCGCCTGGCTGGACGAGCACGACGGGCGGATCCGCATCGCCCCCGATCCCGATTACGCCCCCATCATGTATCGCGGCGAGGACGGCATCTACCGCGGCCTGACCCGCGAGTACATGGACCTGCTGGAAGAGCGCCTGCGCTTCCGCTTCCAGATCGTCCAGACCGATTCCTGGGACGAGCTGATCACCGCCGCCCGCAACCGCGAGGTGGACGTGGTGCCCTGCATTCAGCCCACTCCCGCCCGGGCCGAGTACCTGCTCTTTTCCCCCGTGTACGTGGACGTGCCCATGGTCATCCTGGCACGCAGCGACCACCAGGGCCACCTGACCCTGGACAACCTGGCGGGCAAGACGGTGGCGGTGGTCAACGGCTACAGCACCCACCGCTTCATGGAGGCCAACCACCCCGACCTGGAGCTGTTTCCCGTGCCGGACACGGGCTCGGGCCTGGAGGCCGTGTCCTTCGGCCTGGCCGACGCCATGGTCACCGACATGGCCGTGGCCTCGGCCACCAGCGCCAAGCTGGGGCTGGGCAACCTCAAGGTGGCCGGCCGCGTCCCGGCCCTGGACTTCCACCTGACCTTCGGCAGCCGCAGCGACTGGCCGGTGCTCAACAGCATCCTGACCAAGGGATTTCAGACCATCACCGAGGACGAGAGCCGCGCCATCCGCCAGCGCTGGCTGGCCCTGGACCAGAGCCCCTCCGTGTGGAGCAACTGGCGCCTGTACGGCATGCTGGTGTGGGTGCTGGTCCTGGTGTGGGCCCTGGTCATCATCTGGAGCCGATCCCTGCGCCGCCTGGTGTCCGAGCGCACCGCCGCCCTCGAGGCCAGCGAGAAGCGCTTCGCCCACGCCATCGAGGCCGCCCAGGACGGCATCTGGGACTGGCAGGTGGGCACCGGCGAGGTCTACTTCAGCCCGCGGTACGCCACCATGCTGGGCTACGAACCCGAAAGTATTGCCCCCGGTTTCGACACCTGGGCCGGACTCACCCATGACGAGGACCGGGAGCTGGCCATGGCGGCCATCCAGGAAGTCATCGACAGCCCCGAAAAGGATGACTTCCGGGTGGAGTTCCGCATGAAGGCCCGCGACGGCACCTGGCGCTGGATCGTGGGCAAGGGCAAGGCCGTGGAAAGGGACGGGTCGGGAAAGGCCACCCGGCTGGTGGGCACCCACACCGACATCACCGACATCAAGCAGGCGCAGCAGGACAGCCTGGACATGGAGCGCCAGGTGTTGAACGTGCAGAAGCTGGAAAGCCTGGGGCTGCTGGCCGGCGGCATCGCCCACGACTTCAACAACCTGCTCATGGCCATCCTTGGCAACGCAGACCTGGCCGAGGCCGATCTGCCCCCCGACTCCCCCGTCCTGGAATACATCGGGGAGATCCAGCGGGTGTCCAAGCGGGCGGCCGATCTGGCCAAGCAGATGCTGGCTTACTCGGGCAAGGGGCAATTCGTCATCGAGAGCATGGAGTTGGGCCAGCTGATCCGTGAGACCAGCAGCCTGCTGGAGGTTTCCATCTCCAAGAAGGTGGAACTGCGTTACGACCTGGCCGAGGGCCTGCCCCCGTTCGAGGGTGACGTGACGCAGATTCGCCAGATCCTGCTGAACCTCATCACCAACGCCAGCGAGGCCATCGGCGACACCCCCGGTGTGATCACCCTGTCCACCGGACGCCAGCACTGCGATGAGGAATACCTGCGCCAACACGACCGGGCCGCCCAGCCCGGCGAGAGCGGGGCCCAGCCCGGCGAGTACCTCTACTTCCAGGTGCGGGACACGGGGTGCGGCATGGACCGGGACACCCTGGACCGCTTGTTCGAGCCCTTCTTCACCACCAAGTTCACGGGCCGGGGCCTGGGCATGTCGGCGGTGCTGGGCATCGTGCGCGGCCACAAGGGGGCCATCCGGCTGGACAGCCGGGTGGGCGAAGGGACCTTTTTCCAGATTCTGCTGCCGTTGGACGAGGCCGCCCTGGCCGCCGCCCAGGCCTCGCCTGCCGGGGCTGAAACCCCTCCGGTCGAGGGGCCGGAAAGAAACTGGGAAGGGTCCGGCACCATCCTGCTGGCCGATGACGACCCCACCGTCCTGGAAGTGGGCCGCCGCATGCTGCAAACCCTTGGGTTCACCGTGCTGACCGCCCCCGACGGCGCCGAGGCCCTGGACGTTTATCGCAGCTACCGGGGAGACATCGTGTGCTCCCTCATCGACCTGACCATGCCCCGCCTGGACGGCACCGAGGTCTTCCAGGCCATCCGGGCCCTGGATCCCGAGGCCCTGGTGCTGCTGAGCAGCGGCTACAACCAGCAGGACACGTCGGTGGACCTGACGGTGGACCGGGCGGCGGGATTCCTGCAGAAACCCTTCACTTTCGATGATCTGCGCGCCAAATTGCGGAAAATGCTGGAACTGACCGCATAATCCTGAACACCTATTGACAAATCCTCGTTCTGGCCGATATTCCCCCTGCAAATGACCCTTTGGACCCATTTCCGGTCAAAACCGCCCCCCGGGCGGCCATTTTTTGATAAGGAAAATCAATTTTGAATCAAAACCTCCTTGCAAGGGTTTATTTATGGACTATTTTGGTCGCGTTAGCCTGCGGGCTGGTGTCCTGGCTTGCGATTTCGTTTGATTTCGGGCTGGGTCTTTTTTTGACCGCCGTCTGGGCGGTTGCCGGCTTCCGGGCTCTGGAAGGCCTTTTGCGTTCGGTGGTGTTGCCGCCGGGCACCCCGCGCAACATTTTCGCCATTATTCTGTGGATGATGGCCAAATTGGCTGTTTACGGCATAGCGGTGTGGATGTTATTTTCCCGCCCGTTCCCGCCCATCAGCCACGCCGTCGGATTCACCCTGATGCTGGTGGTCCTGGTGGCCCTGGGCGCACGAGCCCGATCCGAAGAAATCGCGCGTTCTCAACAGGTTCGCGAGGAAATCAGCCTCTCAACCCCCCGGGGAGATGATGGGTAAGCAGAGTACGTTCGTGTCGAGCCGCGAAGCCAGCCGCTTCGCCCGCTCCGCCCTGGTCCTGGCGGCCCTGTTCACCGGGGCCCTTCTCTTTGCCGCCGGACCGGCCGTGGCCGAGGATCCCCATCAGCAGACCGACAGCCACCACCAGACCGAGCAGGTGGCCCACGAAGCCCAAGGTCACGAGGCCCAGGATGGCCATGGTCAGGACGCTCATGGGGAAGACGCCCACGGCGAGGCCATGGCTCATGGCGAGGGGGACGAACACGCCGGCGAGCACCACGGCTCCACCCCCCACCTCAAGAACCTGGTGGCCGTCATCGGCGAGCAGCTGCCCCACAGCACGGCTTCCAAGTTGGAAGAATTCGTCGACCCCATCTTCGCCGCCGTGATCATCATCCTGCTGTGCGTGTTCTTCATCTCCGTCAGCCGCAACCTGAAGGCCCGCAACCCCGGCCGCCTGCAGATGCTGGCCGAGCTGCTGGTGGGCGGATTGTACGGCCTGGTGCGCAGCATCATCGGCCCCACGGCCCGGCGCTACGTGCCCTTCCTGGGCACCCTGTTCATCTTCATCTGGTTGAACAACCTGTTCGGCATGGTCCCCGGCATGCACGCCGCCACCTCGGCGTTCAACACCACCACCTTCGCCCTGGGCATCATGACCTTCTTCTTCGTGCAGTTCTGGGCCATCCGCCTCAACGGCATCGGCGGCTACCTGCACCACATGGCCGGGTCGCCCAAGACCGCCCTGGACTGGGGCTTCGTGGTCCTCATGTTCCCCCTGCACCTGCTGGGCGAGCTCATCAAGCCCATCAGCCTGGGCCTGCGTCTTTTCGGTAACATCTTCGGCGAGGACACCCTGGTGGCCACCATGGTCATCCTGGGCTACCTCATCGTCAAGCCTCTGGCCGGCGACGCCGCGGCCTATCTGCCCGGCGTGCCCCTGCAGCTGCCCTTCTACTTCCTGGGCCTGCTGTCCAGCACCATCCAGGCGCTGGTCTTCACGCTGCTGGCTACTGTCTATATTGCCTTGTGGCTGCCCCACGATGATCACGGTCATCATGAACACGGGGAAGAAGCCCACGGGCATTAATCGGGTCACTGGAGACCCGGCAACGGCGGGGAAACCCGCGAACCAAGAAGTGCAACGCACGCACTAAAAGGAGAAAGCAATGGACGGGAACATTCTGGGACTGGCTCTTCCTATCGGTCTGGGTATGGCCGCCATCGGTTCCGGCCTGGGACTGGGCAAGGCTATCGAGGGTGGTATGAACGCCATGGGTCGTCAGCCCGAGGCCATCGGCCAGATTCAGACGGCCATGATCATCGGTTGCGCCTTCATCGAGGCCCTGACGATCTACGCCCTGGTCGCCACCATCATGCTGATGGGTAATCTTTAAAAACTAGTGGGGAGAACCCCGGCGTGCGTTGATTGCGATGCGGTGGGGGCGGCCGCGATTCCGCCCCCTCGCTCACACGCTGGGTGAACACGACCCGGAAGGTAACCTGTCATGGAAATGGTCATCCCGAAAATACCGCAATTTCTCACGCAGATGGTGGGCTTCATCATCCTTGTGCTGATCTTGCGGAAGTTCGCCTGGGGTCCGATTCTCGACCTGCTGGATGAGCGGCGCGAGAAGATCGACGGCGACTACGAGGCGGCCGAGAAGAACCTGGCCGAGGCCGAGCAGCTGAAGGGCGACTTCGAGAGCAAGCTGACCGACATCAAGGTCATCGAGCGGGAGAAGGTCCAGGAGGCTGTCAAGCGTGGCGAGGATCTGGCCGAGGGAATCGTCGGCAAGGCCCGCACCGAGGCGAGCGAGGCCAAGACCAAGGCCGCGCAGGATATCGAGATCGAGGCCCAGAAGGCCCAGCTCGAGCTGCGTGACAACGTGGTCTCCCTGGCCATCGGCGCCGCCGAGAAGGTCATCGGCGAGAAGTTGAACGACGACCTGCACAAGAAGTTGATCCTGGATTACATCGATAATATCGGGACAACGGGGGAGAGCCCCAATGCGTGATCGCAAGGTAGCCACGCGTTACGCCGGCGCGCTGCTGGCTTCGGCCAAGGAAGCCGGTGTGCTGGAAGGCGTGGCCGAGTCCTACGCCACGGTCATGGAAGTGGCTGCCGGTAGCGGACAGCTGATCACCTTCATGGACAGCCCCCAGGTGGCCACCCAGGAAAAGAAGGACCTGCTCAAGAGCGTGTTCGGCGAGAGGATCGAGCCCGTTCTGCTGCACTTCTTCTACCTGTTGATCGACAAGAACCGCATCGAGAACCTCCAGGATATCGGTGAGGAATTCGCGGCCCAGGTGGAGGACGAGATGGGCGTCGTGCGCGCCCGGGTCGTCACCGCCGTGGCCCTTGACGACGAGCTGGCGGACAAGCTGAAAGCCAAGCTGGCCGGCCTGACGGGCAAGCAGATCATCCTGGAAAAGAAAGTGGATCCCGCGGTGATCGGGGGCGTGTGCGTGACGCTGAAGGACAAGGTCCTGGACGGCACGGTGCGCACCAACCTCGACCTGCTGCGCAAGAAGCTGGAGCAGGCGCCGGTTCGGTAGAAACGCCGAAGGCGGCCTGACCGCGGAACACCCGGCCCCGGTGCCCCCGGGAACCCTGGAAGCAGGGAGACAAGCCGGAACAAACGAGGAGATGGGCATTGAAACTTAGGCCTGAAGAAATCAGCTCGGTCCTGAGCCAGGAGCTGAACAAGTACGACCGCGACCTCGAGGTCGAGAGCGTCGGCACCATCCTTCAGGTGGGCGACGGCATCGCCCGCGTCTACGGCCTGCAGGACGTGATGGCCGGCGAGATGGTCCAGTTCCCCGGCGACGTCGTCGGCATGGTGCTGAATCTTGAAGAGGACTCCGTCGGTGTGGCCATCCTCGGCGAGGATCGGCACATCAAGGAGGGCGACACGGTGACCCGCACCGGCAAGATCGCCTCGGTGCCCGTGGGCGACGGCGTGGTCGGCCGCGTTCTGAACGCCGTGGGCCAGCCCATCGACGGCGAGGGCCCCGTGCCCTCCGACCAGACCCGTAACATCGAGATCAAGGCGCCCGGCGTCACCGACCGCCAGCCGGTGTTCCAGCCCCTGATGACGGGGCTCAAGGCCGTGGATGCCATGATTCCCATCGGCCGCGGCCAGCGCGAGCTGATCATCGGTGACCGCGGCACGGGCAAGACCGCCGTGGCCATCGACACCATCATCAACCAGAAGGGCAAAGGCGTGCACTGCTTCTACGTGGCCGTGGGCCAGAAGCAGTCCACCGTGGCCAGCGTGCACAAGAAGCTGAAAGAGCACGGCGCCATGGAGTACACCACCATCATCGCGGCCAACGCCAGCGATCCGGCACCCATGCTTTTCCTGGCTCCCTACACCGGCTGCACCATGGCCGAGCACATGATGTGGCAGGGCAAGGACACCCTGGTGGTGTACGACGACCTTTCCAAGCAGGCCAACGCCTACCGGCAGATGTCCCTGCTGCTGCGGCGCCCGCCCGGGCGCGAGGCATTTCCCGGCGATGTGTTCTACCTGCACAGCCGGCTGTTGGAGCGTGCCGTGAAGCTGAGCGACGAGCACGGCGGCGGCTCGCTGACCGCTCTGCCCATCATCGAGACCCAGGCCTCGGACGTGTCTGCCTACATCCCGACCAACGTGATCTCCATCACCGACGGGCAGATCTTCCTGGAGAACGACCTGTTCTATCAGGGCATCCGCCCCGCCATCAACGTGGGCATCAGCGTGTCCCGTGTGGGTGGCGCCGCCCAGACCAAGGCCATGAAGAAGGTGGCCGGTTCGCTGCGTCTGGATCTGGCCCAGTACCGCGAGCTCGCGGCCTTCGCCCAGTTCGGCAGCGACCTGGACAAATCCACCCAGCGGCAGCTGACCCGTGGCGAGCGCATGGTGGAAATCCTGAAGCAGGACCAGTACGTGCCCATGTCCATGGAGAAGCAGGTGTCCATCATCTTTGCCGCCGGCAAGGGTTATCTGGACAACGTGGCCATCCAGGACGTGGCCCAGTGGGAGACCGACTTCCACGCCTTCATGGAAGAGAAGCACAGCGGCGTGCTGCACGCCCTGGCCGAGAGCGGCAAGCTGGAGCCCGAGACGGTGGAGCACCTGACCGCCGCCATCGAAGAGTTCGCCGCGGGTCGCTAAGTGACATGTCTTTATTGCCCCAATAGTTCGAGCCGGGCATGAAGGAGCGTTTCGAGGATGAGGACAATTCGTCATAGCAAAGGGGCTCGCAAGGATTTGCGAGGGAGGCGTACCCACAGCGGTACGTTGACCGAGCAAATCCGAGAACGCCTTTGCTGTGGCGGATTGGGCCATCCGCAGAAGCTTCTTCATGATCAGTTCGAACTAAAATAGGAGGTGACCTGTGGCGGGAGCCGGGGTCAAACTACTGAACAAGCGGATCCGCTCGGTGAAGAACACGCAGCAGATCACCAAGGCCATGAAGATGGTCGCGGCGGCCAAGCTGCAGCGTTCCCAGGGCAACATGCTGGCTGCGCGTCCCTACTCGCGCAAGCTGACCGAACTGATGACGCAGCTGGCGAGCAAGGCCGACCTGTCGGACCCCCTGTTCGAGGTGCGTCCGGTGACCAGGCGGCTGTTCCTGGTCATCGCGTCGGACAAGGGTCTGTGCGGCAGCTACAACATGAACGTGTTGAAGCTGGCCCAGAAGGCCGTGGACGCCAGCGTGGCCGAGGGCGTGGAGACCGAGATCTACGCCGTGGGCAAGAAGGTCGCCGATTTCTTCGCCAAGCGCGGCTACACCCTGTTCGAAAAGCACATCGATTTCGGTGGCGAGATGAACAGCGAGCGCGGCAACACGGTGGGCACCGCCCTGACCGAGGCCTTCACCAGCCGCTCCTTCGACGAGGTGCGGGTGGTGTACAGCAGCTTCGTGTCGACCATGACCCAGAAGCCCGTGGATGCGGCCCTGTTGCCCATCGCGCCGGACAGCGCCGGCGTCGGGGCCGAGGGCCAGGACGAGCACGCGGCCGTGGACGATCGCGCCGTGGACTACATCTGGGAACCCAGCCAGGAAGAGCTGTTCGCCGTGCTGCTGCCGCTCTACCTGCGCAACCGGGTTTTCATGACCCTGAGCGAGGCCTTCACCAGTGAACACGCGGCGCGCATGACCAGCATGAGCGCGGCCACCGAAAACGCGGGCGAGCTGATCAGCGCCCTGACCCTGCAGCGTAACCGCGAGCGTCAGGCCGCCATCACCGCCGAGTTGCTCGATATCGTGGGCGGCGCCAACGCCCTCTAGGTTTTTTCATGGTGGGCGAAGCCGCTTTTCCGGCGGATCCAGCCCTGCGCAGTGAACGAAAGCAAGGAGAATAGGAAATGGCCGAGAACTACGGGAAGGTCCAGCAGGTCATTGGCCCCACGGTGGACCTCGAGTTCGATTCGGATCACCTGCCGGAAATCCTCAACGCCATCCACATCGTGGACGAGGAGAAGGGCATCAACCTCATCACCGAGGTCGCCCAGCACATCGGCAACAACGTGGTGCGCACCATCGCCATGGACTCGACCGACGGTCTGGTTCGCGGCATGAAGGGCCTGGACACCGGCGCGCCCATTTCCGTGCCCGTCGGCGACCAGTGCCTGGGCCGCCTGTTCAACCTGCTGGGCAAGACCCTGGACGGCAAGGGTGAGCTGGCCGAGCCCGACAAGAAGGCTCCCATCCACGCCAAGCCCCCCGAGCTGACCAACCAGGGCGAGGCCAACGAGATCTTCGAGACCGGCATCAAGGTCGTGGACCTGCTGGCTCCCTACGCCAAGGGCGGCAAGATCGGCCTGTTCGGCGGCGCCGGTGTGGGCAAGACCGTGATCGTGATGGAGCTGATCCACGCCATCGCCACCCAGCACGGCGGCTACTCCGTGTTCTGCGGTGTGGGCGAGCGTACCCGCGAGGGCAACGATCTGTGGCTGGAAATGACCGAATCGGGCGTGATCAACAACACCGCCCTGGTCTTCGGTCAGATGAACGAGCCGCCGGGAGCCCGTCTGCGCGTGGCCCTGTCCGGTCTGACCATGGCCGAGCACTTCCGTGACGTGCTGAACCAGGACGTGCTGCTCTTCGTCGACAACATCTTCCGTTTCACCCAGGCGGGTTCGGAAGTTTCGGCCCTGCTGGGCCGCATGCCTTCGGCCGTGGGTTACCAGCCCACCCTGGCCACCGAGATGGGCCAGCTTCAGGAGCGCATCACCTCCACCAGGAACGGGTCCATCACCTCGGTGCAGGCCATCTACGTGCCCGCCGACGACTTGACCGACCCCGCCCCGGCCACCGCGTTCTCGCACCTCGACGCCACCACCGTGCTGTCGCGGCAGATCGCCGAGCTGGGCATCTACCCCGCCGTGGATCCCCTGGACAGCACCAGCCGTATCCTGGAGCCCGGGGTGCTGGGTGACGAGCACTACAACCTGGCCCGTCAGGTGCAGACCATCCTGCAGCGCTACAAGGATCTGCAGGACATCATCGCCATCCTGGGTATGGACGAGCTGAGCGACGACGACAAGGTCATCGTCGAGCGCGCCCGCAAGATCCAGAAGTTCCTGTCCCAGCCCTTCTTCGTGGCCGAGGTGTTCACGGGCATGGCCGGCCGTTACGTCAAGCTGGAGGACACCATCCGCAGCTTCAAGGGCCTGGTGGCCGGCGAGTACGACCACATCCCCGAGCAGTGCTTCTACATGTGCGGCGCCATCGAGGAAGTCCTGGAAAACTACGAAAAGCTGCAGGCGGAAGGTTAAAGGGTAGGTCCAAACATGGCCAAGAGTTTCAAGGTTATGATCGTGACCCCGGACAAGACCGCCTACGAGGGTGAGGCCATCTCGGCCACCATCCCGGGCCTGACCGGCTACATGGGAGTGTGGGCCAACCACGCTCCCATCGTGTCCGCCGTGGCTCCGGGCGTGGTGCTGCTGAAGGTGGACGACCAGGGCAGCGAGCGGCATTTCTCGGTGGGCGCGGGTTTCGTGGAAATCAGCGACAACGTGGTCAACCTCATGACCGACACCTGTGAGAAAGCCGCCGAGATCGATGTGAAGCGGGCCAGGGAAGCCCTGGACCGTGCCCGTGGCCGGCTGCAGGCCATGGAAAACGACCTGGATCGTGAGCGCGCGCGCCTGGCCGCCAGCCGCGCCTCAGCCCGCGTCAAGGCCGGCCAGCACAAGGAGTAGCAGGCCGGCTTTCGTTTCCTGTCCTCGCCCGGCAAGGAACCGACAACATGCTCGAGCCCATCCGCCGCCAACCCGGCAAGGTCCTGGTCATGGACGATGACCAGATGATCCTGGCCACCGCCCGCCTCATGCTCACCCGCCTGGAATTCGACGTGGAGCTGGCCACTGACGGCCAGGAGGCCCTGGACATCTACGCGGCGGCCCTGGGAACGGACTATCCCGTCAGCGTGGTCATCCTGGACCTGCGCGTGCCCGGCGGCATGGGCGCCATGGAGGCCGGCCAGAAGATCCTGGACCTGGACCCCGACGCCCGCCTGGTCCTGGCCAGCGGCAGCACCACCGAACCGCCCATGCTGGATTTCCAGAGCCACGGCTTTTCCGCCGTCATCACCAAGCCCTTCGTCATGGCCGATCTGGGCATGGTGGTGGGAGAACTGATGGACTGACCTCGGCCCGCCCTACAGGATTCCCCTAATCCCTCAAGTTTTCCTCCACCCGGACGAACAAGGCCCTGAAAGCAGCGACGAGATGGCCTTGGCTGGCCTTTACCGAAGGGTACGTTTCATGAGCGTGTTGGACGAGACCACCGTGGCGGTGGACCAGGGGGAAGAACTGCGTGAGGCCCAGGATCCGGCGACCGAAGAGTCGGGAGGAGTCCCCGACTTCGAACCCGACCGCCTGACCAATGAACTGATCCAGGCCTCGGGAGTGGAATTGCAGCAGGTGGCCGAGTCGGCCACCAATTCCATCCGCGAGCAGATGACGGCCATCCGCACCAGCATCGACTACTTCAACTCCATCATCCAGTCCATCGACGACGTGAACAACAACGTGGCCACCATCCACGGGGATATGGACGGCGTGGTGCAGGAGACGGCCTCGGCCTCGGAGCAGCTGGGGGAAGTGTCCGAGCGCATGAACCAGCTGGAAAGCCAGTTCGGCAACATCGACACCCTGCTGAAGACCATCGACAAGATCGCCGACAAGACCAAGCTGCTGGCCCTGAACGCCACCATCGAGGCGGCCACGGCCGGCGAGGCGGGCCTGGGCTTCGCCGTGGTGGCCAACGAGGTCAAGGAACTGTCCCGCACCACCAAGGAAGCCAACGAGGAGATCCAGACCACCCTGACCACCATCGGCCTGGCCATCAACGAGCTGTCGGCCACGGTGATGAACGCCCGGGAGGTCATGAACGAATCCCTGATGACGGTGAACAGGGCCACGGACAACGTGGTGGCCATTCACGGCCAGACCCAGGAGTTCCATTCCCAGATCCACAGCAGCCTGGAGACGTTCAACCAGCTGGACGGCGCCTCGCAGAAGGTGGAGAACGAGGTGGGCGAGTTCCAGACCATCGGCGAGACCATGGGTTACCTCATGGAGCTGATGCGCGAACAGGAATTGCTGCAGACTCCCCTGGACCCCCTGCAGCGGCTGGCGGGCGTGGTGGCGGCCAGCGACTTCAAGGCCCCGGAACGCTTCACCGCCATCGAGGCCGAGTACATCATGGACCGGAACGACATCCTCATCTCGGCCACCGACACCAAGGGGCGCATCACCTTCGCCAACAATTGTTTCTATCGCGTGGCCCAGTACGAGCCGGGATCGCTGGTGGGCAAGCCCCACAACATCATCCGGCATCCGGACATGCCCCGGGCGGCCTTTGCGGATCTGTGGAGCGTCATCCAGGACGGCAAGATGTGGCAGGGCTTCGTCCTGAACCGCGGCGCCGAGGGTCGGGTCTACTGGGTGCGGGCCATGGTGTTCCCCTGTTATCGGGCCGGCCGCATCGAGGGATACATCTCGGTGCGAACCAAGCCCTCCAGCGAGGACATCCGTCGGGCCAAGGAGGCCTACCGCCTGTTGCCCTGACGGGGCGCGCAAAAACGGCCAGCGGGACCGACCGCCCCGGGAGAGAACCTCCCGGGGCTTTTTTCTGCGCCCAAAGAGGACGAAAATTGTCCTATGAGATATCTTTATGAAGAAATGTTTTTTTCTTGAGGAAACCCCCGGTTTCTGTCATAGTCACGGTCCTCGCCCAACTTCTGATCAACTGGCCACCAGCAACACCATGGCCGAGTGCGGACACCTGTTTACCGCCTCGAGTTTCTGACGCCTGCTTATGAACCTGGTGGCCCGGAGGGATGACTTACTGCGAACCTTATTGCGAGGAGATCCATGATGAAGTTGAGCACCATTGCCTCCCTGTTATTCATCCTGGTCGTGGCCGCTGGAGGGGCCCTGGCCGCCGGACCCGTCGCCACTCACGACCTTGACGGCGCCACCATTTCCCCCAAGCTGACCATGCCCGCCCTCAAGGCCTTCGGCGATCCCACGGATTACGGATCCGCCGCCATGGCCGGGGCCACCTACTTGCGCCTTTTGCAGGCCGACATCACGGAGGACAATGCCGGCAACGGCTTCACCGATGACGACCCCGACGACGGTGGCTGGGATTGGACCACCTACGACTTCACCCATTCGTCGGGTGCCAGCCCGGGCAACATCACCGGGGCCACGGCCAACGGGTTGCTGCAGACCTACCTGTTCTCCGGCGACGCGGCCATCTTCACCGCCGTCAAGGACGCAGCTGACGGTATCGTCACCCGCGGTCCCACACAGGTCAGCTCGGCAGCCGACGCCCTGTACGTGCTGGACTTCGCCGACCTTCCCGAATGCACCGACCCCGCCTACTACCGGGCGGCGGCCGTGGCCATCTGGGACTACCGCATGACGTCCACCAACTACAGCAACGCCGAGGAAATGGCGGCCTACATCCGAAACTACCGGTATCCTAGCTGGCCTGGTCTGATTCCCTGGGACGTGGCCCCCTGGGCCGAGGTGCTCATGCGCCTGGAAGCCCTGTATCCGGGCAACGGTTACGGCGCGGGCGCCGTGGACATGGCCGAGGTCCTCTGGTCGGACAGCTACGATAACGACCCGGGTTACTTTGCCCCCTACGGCGCCAACATGGGTGCCGATCCCACCTACGCCGACCACACTTTCTGGGCCTACAGCCTGGGCATCAGCGGGCTCATGCGCTGTTTCCAGGTGACCAACACCCACACCGATCTGATTCCGGCCCTGGAGGCCAAGCTGCTGGAGTGCCAGTACCCTGACGGAGCCTTCAGCTTCCAGTACGGCGCCGAGCCCGGCTTCAACGACCGCGACTACCAGGGCACGGCCTATGCCGTGCTGGCCCTGCACGACAACGTGCCCTTCACCGGCGCGGCCCTGGCGGGCTTCGCGGGGGGCGTGCAGTGGCTGGCCGCCGCCCAGCACAGCAGTGGCGGCTTCCTGTATGGTGACGGCATGCACGTGCCCGAGGAGGGCGGCGAGTGCACGGCCGCCCTGGCCTACGGCTGGATGAACATGGGCGCCACCCTGCTGGCCGCCCCCGACCCGGCCGGTCCCATCGCCTGCGGCGACACCACCATGGTCACCTTCAGCTTCGACCGTGAAGCCGCCACCGTGGGTGTGCGCGGCTACGAGCTGACCCTGGCCGTCAGCGGCCCCGTGGACGCCTTCGACGAGGGCGACTTCACCGACCTGGGCGCCCTGGCGGCCCTGGGTGACAGCTACTTCCGCGTCATCGACAACGGCGACGGCACCTTCACCGTGAACGATGCGGTGCTGGGCTTGACCCCCGGTCTGCTGGACGACGCCGACCTGTTCACCCTGATGCTGATCGGCAACGGCGACGGCCCGGTGACGGTGGACATCCTGGGCTACAAGCTGCGTGACCCGGACAACGCTCCCGTCTTTGCCGACATGGTGGGCACGGGCTTCACCGTGGATTGCACGGCTCCCGATGCGGTGGACAACATCGTGGCCGAGCCCCATCACAACCGGGTGCACGTGACCTGGACCCACGACGGCAGCGACACCGCCGTGTACGAGATCTACCGCGCCCTGTGGTACGACCTGGATCCCGCGGTCTCGGCTTACCCTGAATACGACGACCTGCCGGACAACGAGATTCCCACCCGCCCCAGCAACCGTGACGTGGCCGACGTCAGCCCCGAGTGGTTCTACGCCGGCAGCGTGGCCGTGGGCACCACCGCCTTCGACGACATCTTCACCGACTTCAGCGACCGCGGCGTCTACTATTACGAGGTGTTCGCCGTGGACGCCGCCGACAACGGCAGTCTGGCGGCCCCGGACAACGACCGGGCCACCAACTACTGGCTGGGCGATGTGGACGGCGACGGCTTCGTCAACATCACGGTGGATATCGACGCCCTGGGTGATTGCTTCGCCACCACCCCCCTGGACGGGCTGTACAACCCCCACTGCGACGTGGGCCCCACCGACGACTGGAGCCGTCTGGGCATCCCCGAGACCGACAACGTCATCGACTTCGAGGATCTCATGATCTTCGCCATGAACTATGCCGTGGTCTCGGACATCAACAAGGCCAACCCCGTCCCCGGCAGCGTGGTCAACGTGTCCTGGGTCAGCCTGGACGAGGGCGTGTACGCCCTGCGTCTGCTGGGTGGCGCCCCGGTGCAGGGCGTGCACCTGCGCGCGGCTGTTGACGCGGCGGTGTCCGTGAGCCAGGGCGACCTGGCGGGCAGCGGTCCCGTGTTCTTCAAGAACGTGGGCACCGGCCTGGACGTGAACATGGCCACCCTGGGTGTGGGCGCTTCCTTCGCCGGCACCGGCGACCTGCTGGTGGTCGAGACCGCGGCCCCGCTGAGCGCGGCCGACCTGGCCCTCAGCCTGCGCGGCACCGACAACCGCGATCTGGAAGTGAAGTTCGGCGGCACCGGCGATGCCCAGCTGCCCGCGGCCTACAACCTGCAGGCCAACTTCCCCAACCCCTTCAATCCCACCACCACCATCAAGTTCGCCCTGCCCGAGACGCAGGACGTGCGCCTGTCCGTGTACAGCATCGACGGCCATCTGGTGGCCACCCTGCTGAACGAGACCCGCGGCGCCGGGCACCACGAAGTGGTGTGGACGGGCAAGGACGACTCGGGGCGCGCCGTGGCCTCGGGCACCTATTTCTACCGCCTTGCGGCCGGGCCGTACAGCCAGGTGCGCAAGATGACGCTGATGAAGTAGATCACCTGCGATGGGCGCCGGGCGGCTCCATGGGGGACCGCCCGGCGCTTTCGCGTCCATGTCGACGGGGTGGACCAGGGCCGGGATGGGCCGGGGGCAAGGTTGCCTCGTCAAGACCGAGGGAGATTATCCATGTTCCGTTTCGCCAGGTATGGTCTGCTTGTCCTGGGGCTGCTGACGGCGGCTCTGGTTGCCGGTTCGGCCTGGGCTCAGAGCCCGGTCATCGAGTCCGGCTGGTCGGCCTTCATCATCCGGGGCAATGCCACCGAGGGTTTGCCTCTCATCGAGTACAACGACAACTACGAAGAGGTGGCCACCGAGTTCGTGACCTTCGCCAGCAGCCAGAAGGCCGGGCTGGGCACGAACATGGCCAACGGGGCCCTGGTGTCCGAGATCACCACCCTTCACGTGGACCGGCTGGATGATCCCGCCGATTCCGGTTCGCTCTGGGGTCCCTATTTCAACATCTGGGTGACGGACGGCCTGGGGCACTACGCCGTCATCGCCAACGAACCTTCCAATCCCGAGTGGAGCGACAATCGCTGGGACGTGACCAGCTGGGATGAACTGAAAACCAAGACCTGCAAGGTGTACGAGACGCCCGGAGCCAGCACCGGGACCAGCTGGCTGCATGTCCTGATCGGCAACTCCGGTCCCTTGACCTTCGAGGATGTGGGCGGTCTGACCATTGCTCCGCCCCCTCCGGCCTATATCCAGGATTCCAGCAACCTGGTGGGCACCGGCGCCCCCGACGAGCTGGGCACCGACGTGGCCTACGGCTACAACTGGATCTTCGGCGACACCATGGCCAACTACGTCACGGGTGACGAGGGCTTCGTGGTGAGCAACTACAGCATCACCACCGGCACGCCGGTTCACAACGTGACGCAGGGCCTGTACTACACCTCCATCGGTGCGGCCCTGGCCGAGGCCGTCGAGGGTGACGAGATCGCCGTCAGCGACGGCTTCTACAACGAGGACCTGAACATCGCGGTGGGCGTGGATCTGCATTCGGTCAACGGGGCCGGCAGCACCACCATCGGCGGCATGGGTGGCACCCTGGTCAACGTGAACGCCGACAACGTGGAAATCAGCGGCTTCACCCTGACCAACTCCCTGGGTGTGCGGGCCATCGCCACCACGGATCACGGCGATCTGTACATCCACGACAACGTGATCACCGGCATCGGCAACAGCGCGCTGGAGTCCTACGTTCACGCCCTGGCGGTGGTCTGCACCGCACAGGATATGGATGACATCGTCATCGAGGACAACACCTTCTCCAACATCGAGGCCGGCCCCTACAGCAGCGCCAGCGCGGTGACGGTGGGCTGGAGCACGGGAACCTTCGATGTGACGGGCCTGGTCATCCGGGACAATGTCATCGACCACGTGCGCAGCAACACCAGCGCCTGGAACGTGGGCCACGGCGCCTACGGTATCCTGCTGAACCACAGCGGCAACGTGGACGGCGAGATCGTCGACGCGGTCATCAGCGGCAACACGGTCAATGATCTGGAAGGCCTGTGGGCCCACGGAATCGGCCTGGAGGGCAACACTCCGGGTGCCGTGGTCAGCGGTAACACCGTGACCAACCTGGTGGACCACAAGACCCCGTCCGATGCCATCGCCGTGTTCTTCGAGGCCAACGCCTCGGCCGGCACCGTGACGGTGACCGGCAACACCTTCGGCAACGTGAGCTGGGGTGTGGCCAGCGTGGTGGTGGGCGCCGGCCTGGTGGACGCCACCGGCAACGACTGGGGTTCGGCCAGCGGGCCCTACTCCGAGTTCGCCAACCCGGTCGGCACCGGTTGTGGTGTGGGCGGGCAGATCCTGTTCACCCCCTGGACGGGTCGCACCACCTCGGTGGTGGCCGATCTGGGTGTGGCTCCCACCAGTCCGGCCCTGGGCACCGACGGCTACGGTTACTGGGAGGGAACGCCGGCCCTGGGACTGGATGGTGAATACGCCAGCGGTTTCGACCCGGGCGCTCTGCAGGCCAACGTCACGGCCGCCGACGCCGAGAAGTACACCAAGTACGGCCTGTCTCCCGAAGTGATCTTCGGGCGGCCGGTGCACGTGGCCGAGCTGCACAGCATTTCCTATTTCACCAGCAAGGATACCGAACACAACATGGGGAACGAACCCGACTGGTTCGTCCAGATGTACACCAACGGCACCGCCCACGGCTGGTACGGGGAGCGCATCAACTCGGAGCCGTATTTCTCGGAAAGCATCGTGGAGACGCCGGGTCAGTGGACCCGCTGGCAGACCTCGGCGGGGCAGAACAACCGCCTGCGTTTCTTCGACAGCAACATCGACCTGGGCGGCTATGACGACGGCTTCCTGCAGGAAATGGCCACCGATCCGTACTACGGCCCCCAGACGCTGATGCTGTTCGGCCTGGCCACGGGTTCGGGCTGGGCCGAGGGCTTCGAGGGCATGGTGGACGGCCTGACCATCGAGCTGGTCAGCGGCGAGATCGCCACCTTCAACTTCATCTCGGGCAACGCGGTGGTGACCACCGTTCCCGCCACCAGCGGACCGCTGATGTGCGGCCAGACCCAGACCCTGACCTTCAAGCTGACCACCGACCAATACACCGACGACGTGTTCGGCTACAACGCCGTGGTGCGCTTCAGCGAAGAGGTGACGGCGCTGACCAGCGGCGTTCACGACCTGAAGCCCTTCACCGACGACAGCGAGACCTTCTACGCGGTGGACCAGGGCGACGGCTCGTTCTACATCGCGGGCAGCACGGTGGGCAGTCCCACCTATCCCATCACCGAACCGGGAACCTACGACCTTTTCAGCATCGATTTCATCACCGCGGATGACGGTGACGCCGCCATCACCTTCGACAGCTTCCTGTTGCGGGATCCTTTCAACGCGCCCCTGGCCACCAATCCCACCGGCGCCACCATCACGGTGGACTGCACGGCCCCGGCGGCGGTGACGGGTGTGACCACCGCTCCGCACCACAACCGGGTGGAAGTGAACTGGACCCACGACGGCACCGACGTGGACCACTACGTGCTGTACCGCGGCCTGGTGTACGACACTGCCGTGGGCACCAGCGCCTATCCCGAGTACAACGACCTGCCGGGATACTCGGTGCCGACGCGGCCCAGCACCCCGACGGTGGCCAACACCAGCGGCGAGTGGGCCCACGTGGCCGACCTGCCGGTGGGGACCAACACCATCGAGGACAATGCCATGACCACCGGTCGTGGCATCTACTACTACGAGGTGTTCGCGGTTGACGCGGCTGGCAACACCACCGCCGCGGCCAACAACGACGCGTCGACCAACTACTGGCTGGGTGACGTGGACGGCACGGGCGAGATCGACCCGCTGACGGACATGGACGACCTGGGCCAGGCCTTCGGCACGGTGGACGGCGGCGAGCACTACAACGCCTGCTGCGACGTGGGTCCCACCGACGACTGGAGCCGTGTGGGCCTGCCGCTGACGGACAGCCGTGTGGACTTCGAGGATCTGATGATCTTCGCCATGAACTACGGCGTGGTGGACGCGACGAACAAGTCCCAGCCGGTGATCGACGCGGTGGCTCAGCTGAGCTGGGTGACCTACGGCGAGGGGCGTTACGCCCTGCGCCTGGAGGACGGGGCCGGCGTGAAGGGCGTGCGGGTGACGCTGCCCGAGTCCGAGGTGGATGTCACCGTAGACCGGGTGTCTGCGGGCGACCTGCTGGACCGGCAGAACGAGTTGACGTTCCTGCGGAACGTGGGCGAGGGCCTGGACGTGAACGTGGCGGTGATGGGCCGGGGCCAGGGGTTCCGTGGCGAGGGCGACCTGTTCGTCCTGGAGACGAGCGCCCCTGTGTCGGTTGACGAGCTGGTGATCGAGGTCCGGGGCAGCGACAACCGTCGGATCGACGTGAGCCTGGCCACTTCCAGCGACACGTTGACGCCGCGGGTGTTCGCGTTGCAGCCGAACTTCCCCAACCCGTTCAACCCGCAGACGAAGATCAGCTTCAGCCTGCCCGAGCCGCAGGACGTGCGTCTGACGGTTTACAGCATCGACGGCCGGAAGGTGGCGACGCTGGTGAACGAGACGCGCTCGGCTGGCCTGCACGAGGTGCTGTGGACGGGTCGTGATGACGGTGGTCGCAGTGTGGCTTCGGGCACGTACTTCTACCGCATCGACGCCGGCCCTTACAGCCAGGTGCGCAAAATGACGCTGATGAAGTAGGACGCTGATTAAGCAGGATCTGTGCAAGCAGGTCATAGAGCAACAGGTCGACGAAACGGATGTTGCTCGAGAGGCGGCCGGGGTGCCCCTGCACGGGACCCCGGTCGCCCCCAACGGGAATTTTCCCTGGAACGGCCGCAACTTTGCTAGGATCATCCGAGGGATAGCCAAGGGAGAAACAATGAAGACCATCCTCGCCATCATTCTACTGGCCGCAGCCCTGGTCCTGGCCGTGCCCGCCACGGCCCAGCCGGTGCTGCGCTATTCTCCGGCGGATACCGTCCTGGCCCCGGGCCAGACCACCCGCGTGGGCATCTACCTGGACGATGTGCAGGATGTCCGCACCATCGAGGTGTTCGTGGACTTCGACCCCTCCGTTGTGGCCACCCTGGGCGGTGGTCCCGGCCTGCTCTACTCCGACAGCGGATTCTTCCTTTTCGACGGCTTCGAGGAAACGGCCCCCGGCAGCTGGCATGGCTACTGCGTGGTCATGGGCTCCGAGGATTACATCACCGGTCCGGGGGAGCTGTTCTACTGGGAAGTGGAAGCCCTGGCCGCCGGCCATTCTCCCATCGCCACGGTGGAGGTGGGCCTGACCGCTCCCGTTTCCGGGCTCATCGACGGCGTGACCCTGCCGTCCGCCACCATCGGCGTGAACGATCCCGACGTGGCCCCGGTGGAACTGCCGGAAAGCCACGGCGCCCTGCACATCGCTCCCAACCCCTTCAATCCTCTCACCCGGGTGCAATTCACCCTGGCCGAGGCCGGCTCCGCGCGTCTGGAGGTTCTGGACGTGGCCGGCCGCCGGGTGCGCCTGCTGCATCAGGGCCCGCTGGTCCAGGGGGCCCACAGCTTCGCCTGGAACGGCCGGGACAAAAACGGGTTGCCGCAACCCACCGGCCTTTACTTCTTTAGGCTTGAGAGTGCGCAGGGCGTCCAGCTGAGCAAGGGTGTCCTGGTCAAGTGACCGGCCAGCCGGGGCGGTAAGTCAACTGGACAACCCGGTCTCAGGACCCCTAGACATCAGGACCATCGAATTTCATGACCGATTTTCCCGTGGAACTGGACGAGCGCGGCTACATGCTGGATTTCGAGGCGTGGACCGAGGACATCGCGGTGCGCCTGGCCCTGGACGAGGGCATTGCCCAGCTGACCGAGGACCACTGGGCCCTGCTGCGCTTCCTGCGCCGGTACCACGGCCAGCACGGCGTGGCTCCCATGATCCGCGTGCTCTGCAAGGAGACGGGCTTTTCCCTGGCCCGCATCTACGAGCTGTTCGAGAACGGCCCTGCCAAGGGGGCGTGCCGCGTGGCGGGCCTGCCCCGGCCCGATTCCTGCGTCTGATTTTTCCGGATCGAAATTTTCAGAGAGGCTGGCAGACCGGGCAGAAGCAACTGCTGCGCCCGGCCACCCGCAGGGACTGGATGGCCGTCCCGCACTTCTTGCAGGGCTGGCCGGCGCGCCCGTACACCCGCAGCTTGCTCCGGAAGTTGCCCGGCTTGCCGTGGAAGTCGGTGAAATTCAGGAAGGTGGTGCCGCCGTGGTTGATGCTCAGGCGCAGGACGCGCTTGGCCTGGCGCAACACCTGCTGCAGCACTTCCCTGTCCAGATCGCAGGGCCGCGCCAGGGGATGCACCCCGGCCAGGAAAAGGCTCTCGTCCACGTAGATGTTGCCCAGTCCCGCGGCGATGCCCTGATCCAGCAACAGGGCCTTGATGGGCGCCGCGCGACCGGCCATGCGTGGGTGCCACCGGGCGAAGCGCACCTGCATCATGTCGGGCCCGATGTGGGCCATGGCTGCCGGGCTGGTGCCGTCTTCCACCAGGGTCAGCCGACCGAACTTCCGGATGTCGCGGTAGTGGACGGGCAGGCCCTCGAAGTCGAAGGTCAGGTGCACGTGCTTGTCGGGCAGATATCCGTCCAGGATGAAGATCTGCCCCGTCATGCGCAGGTGGATCATGAGGTGGGCGTCGTCGTCGGCATCGCCGGCCTGCCCGCCCAGGCCGAAGGTCAGGATCAGGTATTTCCCGTGGCGATGAACCCGCCGCAATTCCTTCCCCAGAAGGGCTTGCCGGGTGGCCGCCGCCGATTGCCCCAGCACCCCGGGAAAGGCCACCTTCAGGCCTGTCAGACGGCGACCCTGCAGCTTGTCGCGCAGGGCCCGGCCGACGCTTTCCACCTCCGGCAATTCGGGCATGGCCGCTACATCCCCCGCTCTTTCTTGATCTGGTCGTAGGCAGCGTTCACGGCCTGCATCTTGTCCTCTGCGTACTTGATGAAGTCCTCGCCCATGCCCTTGTTGGCCACCATGTCGGGGTGGTACTCCTTGGCCAGGCGGCGGTAGGCCCTCTTGACCTCTTCGTTGCTGGCGCTGCTGGCCAGGCCCAGGGTGTTGTAGGCGGCGTCCACGTTGGCGGTGGGCCGGAACATGGCCTTGGCCGCGTCATAGTCGTGGGGGGAAAGACCCAAGTGGCGGTTCACTTCCCGGATGATCCGCTCTTCCTCGGGGTGCAGGTGATCATCGGCCATGGCCACCATCATGAGCATGGTCACCAGATCCCGCAGCTGTTCACGCCGGCCGCCCAGGACCTCGCGAATCTGTTGGGCGAAATCCTCCACGGGAATGCTGCTGTCCCGCGCCTCGTTGAAGATACGGGCGGCGATTTTCCGCTCCTCGGTGCCCATGCGCAGGTTCTGTTGCAGGAAGCGGTCGAAGCTCTGGATCTCGGCCCGGGTGACCTTGCCATCGGCCTTGGCCACCTTGGCCGCCAGGCTGATGAGGGCCACCATGAAAGCCTGCTGGGCCTGCAACGGGTTGTAACGCGGGCTCGGGTTTTCCCTGAAGGCGGTCCCGGTCCGGGTGCCCTCGTAGGGCGACCGGGGAGCCGAGAACCCCCCGCCCAGGTTGGCGCCCAGGGCGCCGCCCAGGATGGCGCCGAAGGGGCCGCCGAACATGAAGCCCACCGTTCCACCCAGTAATGTGCCCAGCAACCCCATGATTCCTCGTTTCCGTTTTGGGAGTGGATAGCCTGGAAAAGCCTGATTTCCGGCCGGATTCCTTGAAAACTACAATGGCCGGCCCGGTTCCGCCAAACATACCTCCCCCGTTAAAGAAATATTCAAGTCTGGAGCCGGAATGACGAAAGAATTCCCAGAAACATCACCAAACCTCTGCCTCTGGGCAGAAACAAGGCGAGGAAAAGAATGAGAATCCTGGTCGTGGAAGACGATTTCATCAGCCGCCGTTTGCTGTGCCGGTTCCTGGAAGCTTACGGGGAATGCGACGTGGCCATCAACGGTCATGAAGCCCTGACAGCCGTGGAGCACGCCCTCCAGGCCGGCGAGCACTACGACCTGATCTGCCTGGACATCATGATGCCCGAGATGGACGGCCACGAGAGCCTGAAGGAGATCAGGGAACTGGAAGCCCGGGCCGGTCGCGAGCTGGGCAACGGCGCCAAGATCATCATGACCACCAGTCTCGAGGACCACAGGAACATCCTGACGGCCTTCAAGTCCTCGGCCGATGGATATGTCGTCAAGCCCATCGAGAAGAAGAAGCTGATTTCCTCTCTCCAGGACCTGGGTCTGGAACTGGAAATTCCCCTCTAGAAAAGGCGTGTAATCGGGATGGCAAACTCCGTCAAGTATGTGTCGCCCCCGGCCGAGGCCCGGATCTCCGACAAGGAATTCCAGGCTATCCGGCAACTGGTCTACAGCAAGTTCGGCATCAACCTGACCGAACAGAAGAAGACCCTGGTGGTGGGCCGCTTGCAGAAGGTTCTGCGCCAGCGCAACTTCACCAACTTCAAGGACTACTACCAGTGGTTGACCCAGGACACCTCCGGCGAGGCCCTGGACGAGCTGGCCAACCGCATCTCCACCAACCACACGTTCTTCTACCGGGAGAAGGCCCACTTCGAGTTCTTTGCCAACAAGGTGCTGCCCGAGGCCGTGGAACGGCACCGCGCCCTGAAGAACAAGGACCTGCGCATCTGGTGCGCCGGGTGTTCGTCGGGCGAGGAGCCCTACACCCTGATGATGCTGATGATGGAATACCTCGGGCAACAATTCAATCAGTGGAACGTCACCCTGCTGGCCACCGACATCTCGGCCACCGTCCTGAAGACGGCCATGGCCGGGGTTTACGAGTCGGACCGGGTGGCCCAGCTGCCCCCCGCGCTGCGCAACAAGTACTTCGAGCGCCACGGCGACGGTTTATTGCGAGTTTCAGACAAGGTTCGCCCCCGCATTTTCTACCGGCGGCACAACTTGATGGACCAGAGCTTTCCCTTCAAGCGGCAGTTCGATTCCATCTTTTGCCGCAACGTCATGATCTATTTCGACCGGGAGACTCGGAACAACCTGGTCGCCAAGTATCACAAGCACACGGTCGATAACGGCTATCTGTTCATCGGCCATTCCGAAACCCTGGGTCGCGACGACACCCAGTACAGGTACGTCATGCCGGCCGTATATCAGAAGTAGGAGGGCACCTCGATGGCCAAGATTCTCATTGTCGACGACGACCCTGTGATGCGACGCCTGCTGGACAAGGCCCTGGAGCCCCTGGACGCTCATCTGCACCATTGCAGCGACGGCATCCATGCCCTGGACGCCCTGCGTTGCAACCCGGATTTCGACCTGCTCATCACCGACATCAGCATGCCTGTGCTGGACGGCCGCATGCTCATCAGCACGGTGGTGCGGGACAAGTCGTTGCCGAAGATTCCCATCCTCATCATGTCGGGGGTGGTGGGTGTGAACGAGATCGCCGACCTCCTGGACCTGGGGGCCACCAAGTTCATTCCCAAGCCCTTCAACATGCAGACCCTGCGGGACGACGTCATCAGCTGCCTGGACCTTTTCTGTCCGCTGCCCTGATTTCCCGGCCTGGAATGCGACCCCTTGCCTGGCTGAAGCAAGCCGGGCAGGGGGTCTTTTTTGCGGCGATTTGCCCCCATCGCCGTTACACTCAAGAGCAAGCCGGCATCCTTCCCCCCGGGGCAGGCAAGTCCCCGCAACCATGGCAAAGGAACCCTCGTGAAACGATCCGAAGTGGCCGAAAAGTACAAGTGGAAGCTGGAAAAGATTTTCCCCGACTGGGAGTCCTGGGACGCGACGGTGGCCGAGGTGGAGGCCGCCCTGCCGGCTCTGGCCGCCCTGCAGGGCACGCTGGCCGATTCGGGAGCGGGCCTGCTGGCCGCCATCGAGCAGGTGCACACGGTGGAACGCCAGCTGGTCAAGGCTTACCTGTACGCCGGCATGAAGAGCGACGAGGACACCCGCGTCAGCGACCACACCGCCCGCAAGGGCAAGGTGGGCAGCCTGTACGTGCGCTTCTCCGAAGCCGTCAGCTGGTGGGAAAGCGAACTGCTGGCCATGGACCCCGAACAGCTGGACGCGCTGGTGCAGCAGGAGAGGGGCCTGGAGCTGTACGGCCACTACTTCCACAACATCCAGCGCCAGCGCGAGCACACCCTCAGCGCCGAGCAGGAGGGCCTGCTGGCCGGAGCGGGGCTCATGGCGCGCGGCGCCGGCCAGGTGTTCAACGCCTTCGACAACGCCGACCTGGAGCTGGGCGAGATCACCGACGAGGACGGCAACGTCGTGCCCCTGACCAAGGGCGGCTTCTACAAGCACATGAAGAGCATCGACCGCGGCGTGCGGCAGCAGTGCTTCGAGCAGTTCCTGGACAGCTACGGCTCCCTGCAGAACACCCTGGCGGCCAACATGGATGCCAACGTCAAGAATCACGTGTTCTTCGCCCAGGCCCGCCGGCACGAGGGCACCCTGGCGGCCTCGCTGCACCCGGACGGGGTGCCGGTGGAGGTTTTCCACTCCCTCATCGACACGGTGGACGGGGGGGCCGAGACCATCCATCGCTTCACCGAGCTGAAGCGGCGGGTGTTGAAGCTGGACCCCCTGCGCGAGTACGACCTGGCCGTGCCCATCTTCCCCGCCGGCCGTTTCAAGTTCAGCTACGACGAGGCTTGCCCCGTGGTGCTGGACAGCCTGGCGCCGTTGGGTCCGGAATACGTGAAGACGGTGCGCGAAGGCATGGAGGGTGGCTGGATCGACGTGCACGAGACCGAGGGCAAGCGCAGCGGCGGCTACAGCAACGGCAGCTACGACACGCCCCCCTTCATCCTGCTGAACTGGGCCGACCAGCTGGGCGACACCTTCACCCTGACCCACGAGCTGGGCCACAGCATGCATTCCTGGCTGACGGCCGCCCACCAGCCCTACGTGTACGGCGACTACCCCATCTTCACCGCCGAGGTGGCCAGCACCTTCAACGAGCTGCTGCTCATGGACCACCTGCTGAAGAACGCCCAGGACCGGGAGCGCAAGCTGTTCCTGCTGGACTACCACCTGAGCCAGATCAACAACACCGTTTTCCGGCAGACCATGTTCGCCGAGTTCGAATACCGCATGCACCGCCACGGCGAGCAGGGCGACACCCTGACGGCCGAGTGGCTGGGCGATCTGTACCAGGAACTGCTGATCAAGTACTGGGGGCCGGCGGTGGAGTTCGATCCCGTGCGCAGCCGCCTGACCTGGTCCCGCATTCCCCACTTCTTCTACAACTACTACGTGTACCAGTACGCCACGGCTTACAGTGCGGCGGTGGCCCTGTCCCGCAAGGTCCTGGCGGGGGGTGAAACCGAACGGGAACAATATCTGGACATTCTGCGTTCCGGTTGCAGTCTTTATCCCGTGGATACCGTGAAGCTGGGCGGAGTCGATCTGGCCGGAAGCGGACCCATGGAAGATGTCATTGCCCTGTTCGGTAACCTCATCGACCAGGTGGAAGAATTGCTGGATTGACGGGAGTGAACTTCATGACCAAAAAGACCCTCAAGCTGCCCGTGCTGTTCATGGCCCTGGTTCCGGTGCTCTTCCTGGGGGCCGGGCCTGGCCTGGCCCAGGAGCCCCCCAACCCCTTCACGGGAGAGGGGGACAACCCCGTCACCCCCAAGGAAGAGGCCCACACCTCCTACAGCATTGACGGCAACTTCCGGGTGACCTGGCCCAGCGGTTGTTCGCGACTGAAGACGCGCACGCCCAGCGAGGAACCCAGCGGCGACGAGGTGTTCACCGTTGAATACCCCGTGGCCGTGCACTGCACGCGCTCGGGCAAGGAGGGGGCGGGCTGCATGGTGGCCGTCATTTTCAACGGCCAGACCGCCGACGGCGAACAGGCCGGGCCCGATGAGGTGGTGGCGCGCATGGAGAAGAAGCTCCAGGAGTACGGCGCCAAGCTCATGCAGCAGAAACCGTTCCAGCTGACCTTCGACAACGGCGTGAAGGCCGAGGGTCTGGATGCCCTGGGAGCCCAGGTTTCGGGGGCGGGGGAGGTCTGGGTGCGGGGGTTCCTGGTGGCCAACGACATCTACATCCTGTCGGCCTGGGATCTGCAGGGCGGCGTGGCCCGCAACCCCGACTACATCACCTTCTTCAACAGCTTCCAGCTCGGGGAGAAGTAGTACTTCTCCCCGGCCGGGGTCCTCGTCAATCCTCGTTGATGACTTCCAGCAGGAACTGGGCGGCGCGCTCGTCGTCGAACTGTCCCACCCAGAACACCGCGTCCCGCCGGATGCGCGGGTCTTCCTCGTTGCGCGCGATCTCGATGAGCAGATCCAGGGCGCCGTCCTGGTCGTCCACCATGGTCAGCACGTGGCAGATCTGCTCCTTCATGTCGTGGCTTGCGGCATTCTTGTAAAGCTGGCGGATGGTGTCCAGATCCAGGTTGCCGCTGGAGGCGCAGAAGTGCAGGGCCATGGCCTGGAACTCCTCGTCCTTCCCGGCCCAGTTGTTCTTGAGCAGGTTGCTCAGGGCATCGGCCGCCGCCGGATCATCCATGTGCGACAGGGACATGAGGGCCATCTCCAGGATCTCCCGATCAGTTTCCGTTTCCAGGATTTCCAGCATGACCTGGGTGGCCTGGCGCTCGCGGTCGGTGTGGCTCAGGCCCATGAGGGCGTGGGCGCGGATCTCCGGATCCTGGTCCTTGTCCCGGGCCACCTCGGCCAGGAAATCGAACACCCTGGGCCCGCCCTGGTGGGCGATGGCCAGCAGCATCTCGGAGGCCACCCCGCTGTCGGGATTGTTGCGGTAGGCCTGGATCATGGCGTCCAGGGCGTGTTCCGATCCGTTCATGGCCAGGCAGTGCACCAGGTCCACCAGGAACTCGGGGTCCTTCTCCTTGGCCAGCATGCCGATGAGCAGATCCTCGGTGCGGCGTCCCCCCTGGGAGCACATGATGAACAGGGCGTTGCGACGCAGGTCGCGGTTCTCGGGGCTGTCGTCCTGGACGATCTTCTCGAGAATGGGCAGGGCCTTGCGCTCGTCCATCTGCATGAGGGCCTGCAGGGCGGCGGTGCGGGTCTCCTGGCGGATTTTCTCCTCGCCTGCGCGCTCGGTGATCTCCCGGGCGGCATCGGCCTCGCCGCGCTCGGCCAGTTCGGCGTAGACCTGGGCGGCCAGGGATTCGCCTTCCTCGGCGGAGGCGGAGTCCTGGTATTCCCTCTGCAGCCGGTTCAGCAGTTCGACGGCTTTCTGCAGTTCCAGGGTGCGTTCAAGGCGGTACAGGGAAAAGGCCTGCCAGTACAGGGCATCACCGGCCCGCTCGTGGTCCAGGCCCAGCTCGAAGGCGCGCTGGAAGAGTTCGGCGGCGTCCTCGTAGTGACGGCGGTTCAGCTTTTCCCGGGCGTTTTGGAAGTATTCCTGGGCGGCCTTTTCCTGGTCACGGGTCTGTGCCCGGGCCTGGCCGGTGCAGCCGATGCCCACATCCAGCATCAGCACCAGGGCCAGCAGGATGGCGACGGATGTTTGTTTGGGGAAGGTGTTCATTGTCAGTCCTTTCTATTACACACCGTGTCTGTTGTCCTGGGGCCGCAGAAGGCGCAGCCGGTCGATGGTGGATTGCTGATCCAGGGCGTCGCGAATCCAGGCGGCGTCCCGGGAGCAGTTGTTCGGGTTCAGGCCGGCGATCTGGGCCAGCACCAGTTCCAGGTCCAGCAGCAGGTCGCGCAGGGCGGGATCCTCGGCCACCGAGGTGTTCAGCAGCAGCCGCGTTTGCAGCAGCATGCCTCCGGCCCAGTCGGGCACGGCCTGCAGGTCCTGCTCGGCGCAGGGTGTGATCTTGAAGTCGGTCAGCAGCACGTCGGCACGGTCGAAAAGGTCACCGGCCGCCTTGACGTAAAGCAGGTTGGCGGTGCCGTGGCGGAATGCGCCGTCGGGGGGGGCGGGCTCCAGCTGGGCCACCGTTTGCTGCACGGGATCGGGGCCGGTCCCGGGGGCGGGGGCTCCGGTCCAGCGGCCGATGGCCACGCCCAGCACCAGCACCGCGGCCATGGCGGCGGCCGTGGTCCAGAAGCGCTGGCGGGGGCGCCAGGCCGTCCGGGGGGCCGCTGTTTCCTGTCCCGCCGTATCGATCCCCGCCGCTTCCCGGCGCGCGGCCTCGATGCGCTGCCACATGCGGTCGCGCGGCGTGGGGGGCGGCTGGTTGTGCCCGCTCTTCATGGTCTCCACCAGCCTTTCCAGTTCCCTGTCCTGCATCATTCCAACCTCATGCCCATGTCGGGCCCCAGTTTTCCGGTCAGCAATTCCCTCAGCTGGGCGCGGGCCCGGCTGAGCCTGGCCTTGGCCGTCCCCACGGGACTGTCCATGGCCTCGGCTATTTCCTGGTGGGTGAAGCCCTCCATGTCGTGCATCACGAACACCAGGCGATGATTCTCTTCCAGGCGTTCCATGGCCTGGTCCAGGTGCCGCTTCAGGTCGGGGTTGGCGCCCGGGGCGGCGTGACCGAACTCGGTCAGATCCTCCCGGATGCTCTCCCGGTCCTGGCGGCGCTTGCGCTTGCGCAACCCCGAGCAGATGACCGAGGTGGCGATGCGGTGCAACCAGGCGCCGAAGGGTCCGTCGCCCCGGAAGTCCTCCAGCCGGTCGAAGGCCCGGATGAAGGTGTCCTGGGTCAGGTCCTCGGCCAGGGCGCCGTCCCGGGTCATGCGGTAGGCCAGCCGGTAGATGCGGTCCACATGGGCATCGTACAGCTGCCGCTCGGCCAGGGCGTCGCCCCCGCGGATGCGCAGGATCATTCGGTTTTCCAGTGACTCGATGCTCAAGCTCTCATCCATTTCACCGTGGCGGCCGCCGGGTTTCCTGCAGGATGTCGACACTGGTTATGACACCCGCAACGGGCAAAGGGTTGCAAGGGATTTCCTGGCGAGGATGATGGGGGGCGCCGCCGGCGCAACCCGGAGCCCGGCCCTGCGTATGATTCCCCGTATCATTTCTTCCCCGGATAATTTCCGAGACCCAGGAGTTGAACATGGCCACCATCCTGACCCGCCGCCGCTTCCTGCAGACCACCGCCCTGACCGGGGCCGCCCTGGGCCTTTCCAGCCTGGGATCGCCCCTGCTTTCCTCGGCCTGGGCCGCCGGCAAACCCCTGAAGGTGCTGATCCTGGGCGGCACCGGCCAGACCGGTCCCCACCTGGTGAACGAGCTGAAATCCCGCGGCCACACCATCACCCTGTGCAACCGCGGCAACCGCTCGGCCGAGCTGTTCCCCGGCATCGAGTGCATCGTGGCCGATCGTGACCTGGAGAAGCCCGAGGGGCTGGACGCCCTGCGGGCCGAGGTGAAGAGCGGCCGCACCTGGGACGTGTGCATCGACATCTGGCCGCATATCCCGAAGATCGTCGAGACCACCGCCACCCTGCTGCAGGGCAGCGTGGGCCACTTCATGTACGTGTCCAGCCTGAGCGCCTACGCCGACAACAGCCAGCCCCACATGGACGAGACGGCGGCGGTGCTGGAGGCCCCCGACGCCGACGAGACCGAGTTCACCATGGCCCTGTTCGGCCCCTTCAAGGCCGAGTGCGAGAACCGGGTGCGGCGCATCTTCCCGGACAACCACACCATCTACCGGCCGGGGTTGATCGTGGGGCCGCGGGACTTCAGCTTCCGCGGGGTGTACTGGCCCACGCGCGTGGCCCGCGGGGGCGAGGTGCTGGCGCCGGGCAACGGCTTCACGCGCATCCAGAACATCGACGCGCGGGATCTGACGGCCTTCCAGGTGCGCTGCATGGAGCAGGGCACCGGCGGCACCTTCAACGTCATCGGCCCCCACCCGAAAACGCCCCTGACCATGCTGCGCTATCTGGAGAACTGCCGGGCGGCCACCGGCTCGGATGCCACCTTCACCTGGGTGGCCACCGAGTTCCTGACCGAGAACCAGATCGGCCCCTGGATGCAGATGCCCAACTGGATTCCCGCCGACGGCGAGTACGCCGGTTTCGGAACCCGCAGCAACGCCCGGGCCATCGACGCGGGCCTGACTTTCCGGTCGGTGAAGCAGACGGCGAAAGACACGGTGGACTGGTACAACGAGCTGACGGAAGAGCAGCAGGGACGCATCAACGGGCGCGCGGGCATCCCGGCCGAGAAGGAGGCCGAGGTGCTGGCGGCGTGGCATTCCCGATAAGAGACAAGCGGACAGAAAGAAAAGAGGCTGCCGGGGTGGCAGCCTCTTTTTGATCATTGGGGGCTGTGCCCTACTTCAACACCGCCAGGGCGGCCTCGTAGTCGGGCTCTTCCACCGTCTCGGCGTTGAGCTGGCTGAAGATGACGTCGCCTTCCTCGTTCACCACCACCACCGAGCGGGCCAGCAGGCCGGCCAGGGGGCCATCGGCGATGAGCACGCCGTAGGCCTCGCCGAACGTGCCGCCGCTCTGGTTGGTACGGAAATCGCTGGCGGTGACCACGTTGTCCAGGCCCTCGGTGGTGCAGAAGCGCTTGTGGGCGAAGGGCAGGTCCTTGCTCACGCACACCACTACCGTGTTGTCCAGGCTGGAGGCCTCGCTGTTGAAGCGGCGCACGCTGGCGGCGCACACGTCGGTGTCCAGACTGGGGAAGATGTTCAGCACCACGCGCTTGCCCTTGTAACTACCCAGGGCCACGTCGCTCAGGTCGGCGCCCACCAGGGTGCAATCGGGGGCGTCGGCGCCCTCGGCGGGCAGCTGGCCCACGGTGTTGAAGGGGTTGCCCTTGAGCTTGAATTCGGCCATGTCGTTGTCTCCTTGGGGATCGATCGGGAATGGTTTGTCAAAATCGCCCCCACATGATCGCCTGGTTTCCGGGGGCGGCAAGGGCAAAAAGGCGTGAAACAAACTGGATGAAGACATCCTTAATGTCCCGCCGGCGGGATTCTGCCCCCGCCGAAGGCCCCTCAACTGTAAATTTTTCCTTTACTTTCCGTTAAGTTGTGTCGATTTTTAGTTGCAACAAAAACTTTGCGGTTCATCAAACTTCGAGAGATAATGTCCGGTATGGACCGCATGATGGACGCGGACCCAGGGACTCTGGAAACTACACCCTGGCCAAGGAGCGAGGTGAGAACCATGACCGGCAACACCACCAGCGTCAGCGCCAGTCTCGAGGACTACCTCGAGACCATCTACCACACCGCGCGCGCCAAGGGTGCCGCCCGGGCCAAGGACATCGTCCAGGCCATGGGTGTGAACAACAGCTCGGTCACCCAGGCCCTGCGCCTGCTGGCCGACAAGAAGCTGGTCAACTACGCTCCCTACGAGGTCATCACCCTGACCACCGCCGGCGAGACCATCGCCCTGGACGTGGTGCGCCGCCACGAGACCCTGCGCGCCTTCTTCCTCAAGGTGCTGGGCCTGACCGAGGCCGAGGCCGACGCCGAGGCCTGCCGCATGGAACACGCCACCAGCCGCAAGGTGCTGGACCGTCTGGTGGCCTTCGTCGAGTACTTCGACCGCTGCCCCCTGAACGACACCAGCTGGGACGAGGACACGGGCTTCACCTGCGGCAATCGCGGGGAGCACGAGGGCCCGGGCCCCGCCTCCGGCTGCGGTCGCGACGGCTGCCGCATGGCCGGCTTGCCCGCCGCCTCCAGCAGGGAAAACACCACCGCCAACACCACCCGGGACCGCCAACAAGAGAAGGGCGAGGGTTGATCATGCCGCTCAGCGCACTCAACGAGGGCCGCACCGCCATCCTCAAGAAGATCACCGGGGGACGCCAGCTACGGGGCCGCCTGGCCGCCATGGGCCTGCTGCCCGGCGCCGAGCTGGAGGTCATCCAGAACTCGGGGCACGGCCCCTTCGTGGTCTCGGTCAAGGGCAGTCGCATCGTCATCGGTCGGGGCATGGCCTCGCGCATCGAAGTCGAGTAATTCCCCGTGGCGCGCATCCAGACCCGGAACAGGAACCAGGCCGAGACCGGCGCCATCACCGTGGCGGTGGCCGGCAATCCCAACGCCGGCAAGACCACCATCTTCAACCAGCTGACCGGCGCTCACCAGCGCGTGGGCAACTACCCCGGCGTCACCGTCGAGTGGAAGGAAGGCTGGCTGCGCCGCGGCGACCTGGAACTCAAGATCGTGGACCTGCCCGGAACCTACAGCCTGACGGCCTACAGCGAGGAAGAGCTGGTGGCCCGGGACTACCTGCTGCACCACGCCCCCGACGTGGTGGTCAACGTGGTGGACGCCTCCAACCTGGAACGCAACCTCTTCCTGACCACCGAGCTCATGGAGCTGGGCATCCACATGGTGGTGGTGCTGAACATGAGCGATGTGGCCCAGGAAATGGGGCTGGCCATCGACACCGCCCTGCTGGCGCGCCGCCTGGGGGCTCCGGTCATTCCCGCGGTGGGCAACAAGGGCATCGGCACCGAGGACATCATCGAGGCCATCGCCGAGACCAAGGCCCATATCGCCCACCTGCCCGGCCCGGCCAACATCTGCCGCGCCGCCGGTCCCGGCCCGGCCACCCTGGCCAATGTGGACCCCACCCACGAATCCCTGGTGGCGCCCTTCCCCGAGCGGGTGGAGAAGATGATGCCCCGCCTGGAGGCCCATCTGCCCGAGGTGCCGTACCAGCGCTGGCTGGCCCTGAAGGTGCTGGATGCCGACCCCGAAGCCCTCAAGCTGGTGACCGATCCCAATGACCGTGCCGCCCTGGAAGCCCTGGTGGCCGAGTTCGAGGCCGATGCCCCCGCGGGCGAGGAGGAGATCGACACCCTCCTGGCCCGGGCCCGTTACGAGCACATCGGCCGCATGTGCCGGCAGACCATGCGCCAGAAGTCGCCGCGCCGGGACAGCATGAGCGACAAGGTGGACCGGGTGGTCATGCACCCCGTGTGGGGTGTGCCCATCTTCCTGAGCCTGATGTACGTGGTGTTCACCCTGACCTTCACCGTGGGCACGCCCATCATGGATCTCATCGACGGAGGCTTCACCCGCCTGGGTGACCTGATCAACAGCTTCTGGGCGCCGGGCACCACCAGCCCCCTGCGCTCGCTGCTGGTGGAGGGCATCATCGGCGGCGTGGGTGGCGTCATCGTCTTCCTGCCCAACATCGTGCTGCTCTTCCTGGCCATCGCCGTGCTTGAGGGCACGGGCTACATGGCGCGGGCGGCCTTCGTCATGGATCGCTTCATGAGCAAGGTGGGCCTGCACGGCAAGAGCTTCATTCCCCTGCTCATCGGCTTCGGCTGCACCGTGCCGGCCATCATGGCCACCCGCACCCTGGAGACGCGCCGCGACCGGCTCATCACCATGATGGTGCTGCCCCTCATGAGCTGCGGCGCGCGCCTGCCCATCTACGCCCTCATGATCCCGGCCTTCTTCGCGCCGAAGTGGCAGGGGCCGGTGCTGTGGATCCTGTACGTGGTGGGCATCGTCCTGGCCCTGGCCATGGCGCGGGTGCTGCGGGCCACCATCTTCAAGGGCGAGAACACGCCCTTCCTCATGGAACTGCCCGCCTATCGCCTGCCCACCATGCGCAGCCTGCTCATGCAGATGTGGACCCGCGCCTGGCTGTACCTGCAGAAGGCGGGCACCGTGATCCTGGGCGCGGCGGTCATCCTGTGGCTGCTGACCTTCTACCCCAAGCCCCCGGCCGATTACGTGCCGCCCCAGGGTTTCGATGGCGTGGGTGAAAGCGCCCTCACGGCGCCGGCCGTCACCTACGGGCAGCTGGAAGACGCCAACGCCCGGCAGGCCGCCGAGCTGAGCTACAGCGTGGCCGGCCGAGTGGGCCGCCTGCTGGAACCGGCCCTGGCGCCCCTGGGCTTCGACTGGCGCATCGGCACCGCCCTGGTGGGGGCCGTGGCCGCCAAGGAAGTGTTCGTGGCCCAGATGGGCATCGTCTTCGCCGTGGGCGAGGCGGACGAGGAATCGGACGACCTGCGCAGCCAGTTGCGCTCGCGCTATTCGCCCCTGGTGGGCTTCTGCATCATGCTGTTCGCCCTGGTTTCCACCCCCTGCATCGCCACCTTCGCCATCACCCGGCAAGAGTCGGGCTCGGTGTGGTGGGCCCTGGCCCAGACCACCGGACTGACGGCCCTGGCCTGGATCGTGACCTTCGCCGTGCACCAGATCGGGCTGCTGGTGGGCAAGGGAGTGGTGTGATGTCCTCCCTGGTGGAAATGATCGTCGTGGGCCTGATCGTGGGCGCCGCCCTGCTGGGGCTGGGCTTGCGCTACTGGGGTTCCCGCCAGAAACCCGCCAAGTGCAGCAGCTGTGCCTCGGGTGGGCATTGCCCCCTGGTGGCCCCCGACGGCACGGTGAACACCTCCCTGGTCGACCTGGCCCCCCTCGATTGTCGCAATACCCCGCAAAAACCTCTTTAGAAATCAACGCCTTGGCCGAAAAACAAGGACGATGCGCGGTGTCGTCAGGGACAGGCGCGCGGGGGGTGTTCGCCATGGGTTAACAGGGGATTTTTCGAGGAAGCATCATGACCGACAATGCCATGAACCAGGGCCGATCCATCGAGAGCCTGATTCGCCACTTCGAGGCGGCTCAGGAAGCGGCCGTGGCTCGCTTCGATGGGCTCATCGCCGAGGCCCGTCTGTTGCAGGATCAGCGCAATCTTTTCGAAGAGGTCATCGAGAACAGCCGGGACGCCATCTTCGTGCTGGAAAGCCGGACGGGCATCATCCGCCACGTCAACGAGGCGGCCTCGGCCCTGCTGGGTTACGGCGTGGAAGAAATGCGCGGCCGCAGCCAGCTGGAGCTGTTCCCGGAACAGCTGCAGAAGCGCATCATGGTTTACCACCGCCGCGTGGAGCGCGAAGGCGGCGCCAGCAACCTGCGCACCCGCCTGCAGCGTGCCGACGGGTCGCAGGTGGATGTGAGCATCTCGGCCAATGTGCTGCCCCAGGCTTACGACGGCCTGGTGGTGGCCTTCGTGCGGGACATCACCGCCCGGGTGGTGGCCGAGCGCGAGATGCACGCCCTTAACGAGACCCTGGAGAAGCGGGTTGCCGACCGCACCGCCGAGATCGCCTGCGCCAACGAGGAACTGGAGATGGCCATCCGCGAGGCCAATCGCCACGCCATGGAGGCCGACGCCGCCAACAAGGCCAAGAGCTTCTTCATCGCCAACATGACCCACGAGATCCGCACGCCCCTGAACTCGGTCATCGGCATGCTGGAGCTGCTGGACGACATGGAGCTGGGAGAGCAGCAGCGCGAGACGGTGGATATCGTGCGCGGCAGCGCGGGCATCCTGGCCAACCTCATCAACCAGATCCTGGACTTCTCCAAGATCGAGGCCGAGAAGCTGGAGCTGGAGCAGGTGGTGTTCCTGCTGCCCGAGCTGATCAAGCAGATCATGGACACCTTCGGGGTGCAGGCCCGGGACAAGAAACTGGACCTGGACCTGGGGGACATGGACCAGGTGCCCGAGTTCGTGGTGGGCGACCCCGGCCGCCTGCGCCAGATCCTGTTGAATCTTCTGGGCAACGCCATCAAGTTCACCGAGAAGGGCGGCGTCACGCTGACCGTGCGGCCCAAGAGCAGCGCCGGGCGGCGCCAGACCCTGAGCTTCGCGGTGAAGGACACCGGTGTGGGCATCCCCGCCGAGTACCGCAAGGATCTGTTCACGCCCTTCACCCAGGCCGACCCGTCCATCACCCGCAAGTTCGGCGGCACCGGGCTGGGGCTGCATATCAGCAGCCGCCTGGTGGAAAAGATGGGGGGCCACCTGGAGGTGGAAAGCGAGGTGGGCGTGGGCACCACCTTCTCCTTCGATGCCCACTTCGACAAGGCCACGCCCCGGCAGATCGAAAGCCTCATGGACAGCCGCTCCTCCCAGGACGCGGCCCCCACCCTGGGTGACGAGCTGGATCCCCAGGCCTTGAAGATCCTGCTGGTGGAGGACAACCCCCTGAACCAGCGGGTGGCCCTGGGCATGCTGGAAAAGCTGGGCTGCACCGCCGACACGGCGGACAACGGCATCGCCGCCCTGCGGCGCCTGGACGAGCAGGTGTACGACATCGTGTTCATGGACCTGCAGATGCCCGACATGGGTGGTCTGGAGGCCGTGGGGGTGCTGCGCAGCGGACGGGCGGGCCAGCCCAACCGCCAGACCCCGGTGGTGGCCATGACGGCCCACGCCTCCCGCGAGGACCGCAAGGAATGCCTGGTGGCGGGCATGGACGACTACGTGCCCAAGCCCGTCAGCACCGAGCAGATCTGCCAGGTCATGCGCCGCGTCCTGCTGGGCGAGGGCCGCAACCAGGACGTGGACGGTTCCGCGAGCGGCTCGGGCAACGGCCTGGCGGCCGAGGTGCTGGACACGGTGCTGAGCGACGCGCGCCACCGGCTGAACCTGATCATCGGGGCCTTGCAGAACCACGACTACGCCTTCGCCATGGACGAGGTGCACGTGCTGGAGGGGCAGACGCTGAAGATCGCCTCGCCGGGGTTGACAACCCAGGTGGTGGACCTGGTGGCGGCCATCAACCGCAAGCAGCAGGAGTTCGCCCTGGATGTGGCCGACGGCGTGCGGGAGGAGCTGGACCAGGTGGGCAGCCTGGTGGGGAGCTGAGGGCGTCGTCCTGACGAAGAAATCGGATGGTGAAGAGACAGGTGGCTGCGCCGGCAGCCACTTTTGTTTGGGCCCGCCCGCCCATGGGTTCCGCTGGAGGCATTCGGGGGCGGTGCCGTTGTCGCTTTCCCCCCCCTGTGTTAAATTGACCCTCGACATGGCCAAGTCCTTTTCCCGCGCAAGGATCAAGCATGGGTCTTTCAGCAATTCTGTCCGACATCCACAGCAACCTGCATGCCCTGACCGCGGTCCTGGAAGTGGTGGACGCCCAGGGCTGTGACGAGATCCTCTGCCTGGGCGACATCGCCGGTTACGGGGCCCAGCCCCAGGAGGTGGTGGACCTGATGCGCACCCGGGGCGCGCGCTGCATCCAGGGCAACCACGACTCCCTCATCACCCTGCAGAACGAGGGTCGCCATTACTCGTCCACCTCGCTGCTGGCGGCCGAACACAACCGGCGGCTGCTGGACACCGACGCCCTGGGGTTCCTGGCCAACCTGCCCACCGAGCTGGAATGCCACCCCGGCGCCCTGATGATTCACGGGTCGCCCGACTACCAGGATTCCTATCTCATCAACGAGAGCCAGCTGGCCGAGGCGGCGGGCCAGGTCATGGAGCGCCTGGGGCCGGGCGTGTGTTTCTTCGGCCACACCCATGTGCCGGCCTTCCACGCCGGCGGTAGCCGGGAACTTGAGCCCGATGTGTGGCAGGACCTGCCCGCCGATCTGCGCGTCATGATGAATCCCGGCAGCGTGGGGCAGCCCCGGGACGGGGACGCGCGGGCGTCCTTTGCCCTGTGGGACCGGGGGGCCGGCAAGCTGCGCCTCATGCGGGTGGATTACGACGTGGAGGGAGCCCGGGAAACCATCCTGGCCGCTGGGCTGCCCAGGATCCTGGGGGATCGCCTGTTGCGGGGGCACTGAGGGGGTGGCCCGCCCCTGAATACCGTATACGGTTATTTCTAACTTTATATATGGTTGAGGCTTGTCTCGCCCATTTTTCTCGTGGAGGAGCTGGTGGCCAGAGGGGCACGAGTTGCTGTCTGGCCTGGTCCCAGGTGGTGTCCTTTCCAGCAGGGCTTGGTGGGCCATCAGGGCCGGTTTTTCATGAAGGAACGTCTGGGTGATATCTCACTTGAGCTTGCCTGAAACATGGACGTAAATAGAGGGAAAATACGGCATTAACATCAAGCAAATGAAGGAATTAAGATTGTTTGAGTCCCGAAAAAAACGGTAAAAATAAAACATCAAAAATTCGGCCATGAAAAAAAATCAATAACTTGCTAAAAAAATAACATGGACAGCTTGACCCTCCAGTCCATGGCAGCCATTTTTGTTCCTGGAAGCGATGTTAAGAAATAAACAGCCGGGTCGATAAGGTGGGGAAACAGTTCCTTCAGCGAGACCGGGAGTAGCACCGTGAACACACCGGAAATGGCCCTGGTCACCACCATCGGCGAGCTTTGCCGCACCTGCTACACCTGTGTGCGCGAGTGCCCGGCCAAGGCCATCCGCATCGCCGACGGCCAGGCCCAGATCCTGCACGAGCGCTGCATCGGTTGCGGCAACTGCGTGCAGGTTTGCAGCCAGAATGCCAAGGTGGTCACGGGCTCCATCGTGCCGGTGCAGGCCCTGCTGGCCGGCGAGCACCGGGTGGCCGCGGCGGTGGCCCCCTCCTTCCCGGCGGAATTCCCGGACCTGGACGAGGAACAGTTCGTGGGCATGCTGCACGCCCTGGGCTTCGACCTGGTGCACGAGGTGGGTTTCGGCGCCGATCTGGTGGCGCGCGAAACCCGCAAGATCATGGCCGATAACCCGGACCGCAGTTTCATCTCGTCGGCCTGCCCGGCCATCGTCAAGTACGTGGAGCACTACCATCCCGACCTGGCCGCCTCCCTGCTGCCCATCGTCTCGCCCATGGAGGCCGATGCCCGGGCCCTGCGTCACCTGCACGGTTCGGACCTGCGCATCGTTTTCATCGGGCCATGCGTGGCCAAGAAGGGCGAGGCGGCCCGCACCCGCGGCGAGGGGCGCATCGACGCGGCCCTGACCTTCCGCGAACTGACGGAGTTGCTGGAGGCCAACGACCTGCTGGGCCAGCCCATCACCGCCGGTAACTTCGCCGAGCCGCGGGCCAACCTGGGGGCGGTGTTCGCCCTGTCCCGGGGCATGGCCCAGGCCGCCGCCCTGGACGAGGACCTGACCACCGGCATGGTGGTCACCGCCGACGGCCGCCAGGATTTTCCCGAGGCCTTGCGCGAATTCGAGACGGGCGACCTGGACGCGGCCCTGCTGGACATCCTGTGCTGCAACGGCTGCATCATGGGAGCGGGCATGTCCACCAACGAGCCCCTGTTCCGGCGCCGCGCGCGGGTCAGCCGATTCGTCCACAACCGCCAGCAGAAGATGGACAAGGGCCGCTGGCTGGACGCCATGGAGCAGCTGGAGGATCTGGACCTGAGTCGCAGCTTCCAGTCCGAGGACCGCCGCATGCGCGAGCCCAGCGAGGCCGAGCTGAAGCAGATCCTGCACCGCATGGGCAAGCACACCCCGGCGGACGAGCTGAACTGCCGCGCTTGCGGTTACGAGACCTGCCGCCGCCACGCCATGGCCATCTACAAGGGCATGGCCGAGAGCGAGATGTGCCTGCCCTACGTCATCGACACCCTGAAACACACGGTGCAGGAGCTGAACCGCTCCCATCACGACCTGAACGAATCCCACGCAGAGCTGACCCGCACCCAGGACCAGCTCATGCACAGCGAGCGCCTGGCCAGCATGGGGCAGCTGGCGGCGGGCATCGCCCACGAGGTGAACAACCCCCTGGGGGTGGTGCTGCTGTACGCCCACCTGCTGAGCGAGAAGTTCGACCCCGATTCCCCCACGGGGCGGGACCTGCAGCTCATCGCCCAGCAGGCCGACCGCTGCAAGGGCATCGTGGCGGGGCTGCTGGACTTCGCCCGCCAGAACAAGGTGGACCTGGAACCCATGCCCGTGCGCGATCTGGTGCAGATGGCCCTGGAGGGCTGCCTGCTGCCCGAGGGCGTGAAGCTGCACGTCAAGAACCGCGACGAGCAGGTGCAGGTGCCGGTGGACCGGGACCAGCTGGGCCAGGTCCTCATCAACCTGGTGAACAACGCGGTGGCGCCGACCACCGGGTCCTCGGTGGTGACCATCACCACCGAGCGCCAGGGCGAGGACCAGGTGGCCATCATGGTGGCCGACAACGGTTGCGGCATTCCGCGGGAGAACCTGTCCCGCATCTTCGAGCCTTTCTTCACCACCAAGGAGCAGGGCCAGGGCACGGGCCTGGGCCTGGCCGTCAGCTACGGCATCGTCAAGATGCACCGGGGCAACCTGAAGGTGGAAAGCAACGCCGACCGGGCGGCGGGCCCCACGGGCACCACCTTCACCATCACCCTGCCCCTGCAGCAGAGCGGCGGCGGCCCGGTGGGCAACCGCGGCGACTTCAACAGCACCATCCGCGGGAGTTCGTCATGAACACCGAGAACATCCTGACCATCCTGGTGGCCGACGACGAGGCCGGCATTCGCGGGGGCATGGTCCGCACCCTGGAGGACATCGCCGTTGCCAACGACGATCTGGGCGGCCGGTTCACCGTGGTCCTGAAGGAAGCGGCCGACGGCAACGAGGCCCTGCGCGTCCTGAGGGAAGAGCCCGTGGACATCGTCCTGCTGGACCACTCCATGCCGGGCAAGACGGGCATGGAGATCCTGGACCACCTGGTCAAGACCGAGGCCGACGTCATGGCGGTCATGGTCACGGCCTACGCCTCCCTGGAAATGGCCGTCAAGGCCACCAAGCAGGGAGCCTTCGATTTCCTGGCCAAGCCCTTCACCCCGGCCGAGCTGCGGCAGGTGGTGGAGAAGGCGGCCGGCCACCTGCTGGCCCGGCGTGTGGCCCGGGAACTGGCCCGGGAAAAGCGCCGGGTGCGCTTCGAGTTCCTGTCGGTGCTGGCCCACGAGCTGAAGGCCCCCCTGGGGGCGGTGGAGGGCTATCTGCGCCTGCTGGAAGAGGGCATCACCGACGGCAAGCCCGAGACCCAGGCCCGGGTGGTGGACCGTTGCCTGGTGCGGCTGGAGGGTATGCGCAAGCTCATCTTCGACCTGCTGGACCTGACGCGCATCGAGTCGGGCCAGAAGCAGCGCAGCCTGCACCAGGTGGACGTGAAGACCCTGCTGGACAAGGTCATGGAGACCTTCGCGCCCCAGGCCGACGTGCGGGACATCAGCATGGACCTGGAGGTGACGGCCGACACGGTGATGCAGGGGGACGAGGGCGAGCTGGAGATCATCCTGAACAACCTGGTCAGCAACGCCGTGAAGTACAACCGCGACGGCGGCGTGGTTCAGGTCCGGGTCGGCGGTGACGATGAAACATTGACCATCCAGGTGCGGGACACGGGCATCGGCATGACCGAGGAAGAGGTGGCCCGCCTTTTCGGCGAGTTCGTGCGCATCAAGAACGACAAGACCAGGGCCATCCTGGGCAGCGGCCTGGGCCTGAGCATCGTGCGCCGTCTGGCCCGCCTCAACGGCGGGGACGTGACGGTGCAGAGCGAGGACAACGTGGGTTCGACCTTCACCGTGACGCTGTCGCGCAGCGGCGGGGCCGGCAACCAGTCGGAAGAAAGAACATCATGAGTCAGCAACAGGAAACCAAGATCCTGAACCCGGCGGCCATCGCCGAGGTTCTGCAGAAGACGGCCGCCGCCGACGCGGCGCAGGTGCGCGAGATCCTGGCCACGGCCCGGGAGATGAAGGGCCTGGACGCCGATCAGGTGGCGGTGCTGTGCGGCATCAGCGACCCCGAGCTGCTGGGCGAGCTGTTCCACGCCGCGCGCGACGTGAAGGAAGAGATCTACGGCCGCCGCCTGGTGCTGTTCACGCCCCTGTACGTGTCCAACCTGTGCGCCAACGACTGCGCCTACTGCGCCTTCCGCAGCAGCAATCGCGGCCTCAAGCGGCGCGCCCTGACCCAGGACGAGATCGCCGGCGAGACGGCCCGCCTGGTGGACGAGGGCCACAAGCGCGTGTTGCTGGTGGCGGGCGAGGCCTACCCCAAGGAGGGCTTCGACTACATCCTGAAGGCCATCGACACGGTGTACGCGGTGAAGCGGCCCCGGGGCGAGATCCGCCGCATCAACGTCAACGTGGCGCCCCTGGAGGTGGAGGAATTCCGCCGCCTGAAGGAGCGCGGCATCGGCACCTACCAGATCTTCCAGGAAACGTATCATCGCGAGGTCTACAAGACCGTCCACCTGCGCGGCAAGAAGATGGATTTCGACTGGCGTCTGGACGCCATGGACCGGGCCTTCACCGCGGGCATCGACGACGTGGGTATCGGCGTGCTGTTCGGCCTGGCCGACTGGCGCTACGAGATCCTGGCCATGCAACAGCACATCCACCACCTGGAAAAGCGCTTCGGCGTGGGCCCCCACACCATCAGCGTGCCGCGCCTTGAGCCGGCGGCCGGCGCCGACCTGGCCAGCCATCCGCCCCGGCCCGTGAGCGACCTGGCCTTCCGCAAGATCGTGGCCATCCTGCGCCTGATGGTGCCATACACGGGCATCATCATGAGCACGCGCGAGTCGGCGGACATCCGGCGCGAGACCTTCGCCCTGGGGGTAAGCCAGATCTCGGCGGGCAGCCGCACCAATCCCGGCGGGTATTCGGAGGACGAGACCGATCTTCCGGACCAATCCGGCGCCCAGTTCAGCCTGGGGGACCACCGCAGCCTGGACGAGGTGGTGCGCGACGTGGCCCGCCTGGGTTACATGCCCTCCTTCTGCACCGGTTGCTACCGCCTGGGCCGCACAGGGGCCGATTTCATGGACCTGGCCCGCCCCGGGCTCATCAAGCAGCACTGCGACCCCAACGGCATGAGCAGCTTCATGGAATACCTGCGCGATTTCGGCAGCGAGGAAACGCGGCAGGTGGGCGAGGATTGCATGGCCCGGGTGCTGGCCACCCTGGACCCCGAGAATCGCGCGAAAACCGAGAAGATGGTCGACCTGGTGCGGAAGGGAAAAAGCGATGTCTTCTGCTAGTTCAGCCAAGGGCAAGACGGCGAAGAAGGTCGGCGCCATGCGCGGCTTCCGCACCCACATCGGCATCTACGGGCGCCGCAACGTGGGCAAGAGCTCCCTCATCAACGCCCTGACCCGCCAGGACGTGGCCATCGTCTCCGACGTGCCCGGCACCACCACCGACCCGGTGGCCAAGCCCATGGAGCTGCAGCCCCTGGGCCCGGTGGTGTTCATCGACACCGCCGGCATGGACGACACAGGCGAGCTGGGCACCCTGCGCAACGATCGCAGCCGCGCCATGCTGAATCGCTGCGACGTGGTGCTGCTGACGACGGCGGCCGGGCTGTGGCAAGGCTACGAGGAAGAGCTGCTGGCCGAGCTGGAGAAGCGCGGCGTGCCCGTGATCGTGGTGTTCAACCAGAGCGACCGGCAGCGGGTGGACCCCGCCCTGAAGGAGCGCCTGGCCGGCCAGGTGGACGCCGTCATCGAGACCACCGCCACCACCGGCGAGGGCATCGAGGAGCTGCGTCTGGCCATCGTCAACTTCGCGCCCCCCGAGGCCGAGCAGAACCCCGCCATGCTGCGGGATCTGGTCCCCGCCAGGGAGCTGTGCGTGCTGGTGGTGCCCATCGACAAGGAAGCCCCGGTGGGCCGGCTGATCATGCCCCAGGTCAACGCCATCCGCGACCTGCTGGACGGCGACTGCCAGTGCCTGGTGGTCAAGGAGAGCGAGCTGGCCCATGCCCTGGACAACCTGAAACGTCCGCCCGCCCTGGTGGTGACCGACAGCCAGGCCTTCCGCGAGGTGGAGGCCGTGGTGCCCCGCGACGTGCCCATGACCGGGTTCTCGGTGCTGATGGCGCGCCTGCGCGGCGACCTGCGGGCCCAGGCCGAGGCCGCCCGGGTCATCGACACCCTGCGCCCCGGCGACCAGGTGCTGGTGGCCGAGAGCTGCACTCACCACCCGGTGGAGGACGACATCGGCCGGGTGAAGCTGCCCCGCTGGATCCGCGAGAAGGTGGGCGGCGAGGTGGAGTTCACCACCGTTCAGGGCCACGATTTTCCCGAGGATCTGTCCCCCTTCAAGCTGGCCATCCACTGCGGCGGCTGCACCATGAACCGCACCGAGATCCTGTCGCGCCTGCGCCTGTGCCGGGCCGCGGGGGTTCCCATGACCAACTACGGCCTGGCCATCGCCCAGTGCTTCGGCATCCTGGACCGCGCCATGGAACCCTTCGACCGGCAGGAGCAGCGGGTCTGATGATGCGCCCGGCCTTCAAGGCGGCCCTGGACCAGGCGCGCGAAGGCGGGCTTGCCCCGGCCGTGGCCGACCTGGAGTTGCTGCTGTCGGCCGAGGATGAGGAGGCCCAGGCCCTGCACCGTGCCGCCTACCAGGTGAAGCTGCGCGAGGTGGGCCCGGTGGTGTTCATGCGCGGCCTGGTGGAACTGGGGAACAACTGCGCCCGGGATTGCCTGTACTGCGGCATCCGATTGAGCAACGACCAGGTCCCACGTTTCACCCTGACGGTGGACCAGATCGTGGCGGCCGCGCGCCTGACCCACCAGTTCGGCTACGGCTCGCTGGTGCTGCAGGGGGGCGAGCGCAACGACGTGGCCCACACCGACTTCATCACCGAGGCCCTGACGCAGCTGCACCGGGCCACCGGCGGCGAGCTGACGGTGACCCTGTCCCTGGGCGAGCAGACCCGCGAGGTGTACCGCCGCTGGCGCGAGGCCGGGGCTCATCGCTACCTGCTGCGCATGGAAACCACCAACCGCGAGCTGTACGCCCGGCTGCACCCGGACTGCGGGGAGCAGGCCTGCTGGCTGGAGCGGCGGCGTTGCCTGGACCACCTGCGCGCCACGGATTACCAGGTGGGCACCGGGGTGATGATCGGTCTGCCGGGTCAATCCCTGGGGGACCTGGCCCGCGACCTGCTCTTCTTCGTGGAGCAGGATGTGGACATGATCGGCATGGGACCCTACATCCCCCACGACGACACGCCCCTGGGCCGGGACCTGCAGAGCTTCGACGCGGGTTTCACCTTCGCTGCGGCGCGCCAGATTCGTCTGGGCCTGAACATGATCGCCTGCACGCGGCTGTTGCTGCCCGACGCCAACATCGCGTCCACCACGGCCCTGCAGGCCCTGGATCCGGCGGGGCGCGAGATGGGGCTTCTGGCCGGGGCCAACGTCATCATGCCCAACGTCACGGACACCGAATACCGCGCGGGTTACCAGCTGTACAACGGCAAGCCCGGCCTGACGGAGAACGCGCCCGAGACGCGGCGGCGCCTGGAGGCCAGCATCGAGGCCATCGGCGAGACCATCGGTTTCGGCCGGCGGGGCGACTCGCCGCGGGCGGTGAAGCGGGGGCTGGGCACGGACCAGGGCTAAGACCAGGGCTAAGACCAGGGCTAAGACCAGGGCTCAGGCTAGGGCGCAGACCAGCGATAAGCCGTCAGCCGGTTGTCGTACAGACCCGGCACCACCAGCAGCTGCTTTCCGGGAATGAAGATCAGATCGGCGCTCTTGGTGCCCGAGGCCGTCAGGTCCAGCAGGGGCGTCACGGCCCCGTCCGCCGTGCGGTGGAACACCAGCCCGTCGTAGGCCGACAGCACCAGTCCGCCCCGGCCATCGGCGCAGATGCCGTCCACGTTCTGCCCGTCACCCAGCCGGGCCACTTCCTGCCCCTGGCCCGTGGCCGGGTCCACCGCCAGCAGGCGTCCGCTGTCCGATTCCCCCACCAGAACGCGACCCTCGTGGAACTTGATGCCGTTGGGGCGCTGCACCTGGCCGGCGTCCAGCCACACGCTGAAGTGTCCGTCCTGGAAGCGGTGCACCTTGCTGCCGGCGGTGTCGGTCACGTACAGGGCTCCCTGGTCGTCGGCCGTCACGTCGTTGGGAAAAACCGCCCCGGGGATGGGGAACCGGTTCAGCACCTGTCCGGCGGCGGCATCCACTTCTACCAGTTCGCGCCGCGTCACCACCCACAGGCGGTCCCCGTCCAGGTGCAGGCCGGTGGGACGCTGCAGGCCGCTGATCCATTCCCGCTCCAGCACGGAGCCGTCCAGGCCCACCTTGCTGATGAACTCGTTGCCCCCCTGGAAGTACTGGGTGACGTAAAGCGCATCCCGCTGGTCGTCATAAACCACGGCCTCGGGCAGGCGATTGCCGGTCTCCAGGCGCCACAGCATGGCCAGGTCCGGACTCACGAAATCGGCCTCGTTGTCCTGGGCCATCAGGCCCCAGCCGCCGAAGGTCTCGGAGACGGCGAACAGCAGCTCGTTCCGGCCCGCCCGCAGGTTCAGGTGAAGCTGATCGTCCAGGCTGATGACGCCGGGGTGGTCGGCGTTGCGCGAGCGGTAGGCGTTGTTGCCCGAGAAAATGGGCCGGCCGTTGAGGAACACCGTCACGTGGTCGCTGTAGCCGAAGGACAGCTTGCGCGCGCAGGGAGTGTCGGCCGTCAGGGTGGTGCGCACGAAGGCCACATCGGCGCGACCCCCGAAGCTGCGCCGGGCGTGGCGCGAGATGTTCAGCAGCCCGCCCGGTTCGGTCTGGGCCTCGGTCCACTGGATCCGTTCCAGCAGCTGGTCGTCGGGATAGACCGAGCCGTCCACGTCGGTCATCAGGAAGCTCTGGGAAACCTGCCAGTGGGTGATGAGCCCGCGGGGCTGGTGTTCCTGAGGTGCGGGGGGAAATTCCAGGTCGTCGGTCCGGGTGACTTCAAAATTGGCGAAGCGGGCCGAGGCGTTGGGGGCCGACTGGATGCCGATGGCGCCGGCCACGGGCTCGTGCTGCAGGTGGTTCACCACCAGCGCCGGTTCCGCCGCGCCGTCGAAGAAGACCCGGGCGCGCCGGCCCAGCACCTCGATGCGCACGTGTAGCCAGCGCTGGGCGGGCATGGCGATGGACGCGGTGTAACCCGGCCCATGGTACAGTTGCCAGTCCGATCCCGACCCGAAGCAGGGGGCGTATTGCAGGCCGTCGTTGCGCAGCCCGGCGTGGGGTCGGATGTAGATGTGCTCGTAGCTGGCCTGGCTGGTGGCGTGGAAGGTGACGCCGGGGTAGCCCCGGCTGCCGTCCAGCATGACGTCGTACTGGATGATCCCGTTCTCGAAGGCGGCGTCGGGCAGGTAAGCCGACCCGGTGCGGCACAGGCGGCCGTCGAACTCGGCCACCTCGCCGTTCAGGTTGACCCAGCGGGGAGAGTCGAAGGGGATGACCTCGGCCCCGGAGGGACCGGCCCCCGTGAGGGTGGCCACCAGGGTCAGGAACAGGGATCCGATAACCAGCCGACGCATGCGGTACCGCCTTGAGGGGGTGAAAGTTGTGCCCCGAAGATTGTTTCTGGCCTTACGACTATGATGTCCGGTACGAAAATTTGTCCCATGACTCTGGACTTTCCCGCCGGCGGGACGCTATTGGCTGCGCGATCTGCCCGGAAACAATCTTCAGGGCACAACCAAAGCAGTACGCAGGAGTTGAAAATTTGTTCTCGGTCGGCCATGATGCCCGGTGCGGGGCCGCCGGGACCCGGATGGAAGGAGGCGCGAGTGTCTGAAATGGTAAAATCCAAATATCTGGCGCAAAAAACCCGGCCAATCTGAAGAAGAGCAAGCGGGCCGCAAAATCTGGTTAACTGGAAGTAAAACAAGACATTTCTCTGCAAACCGGACAATTGAAAGTTGTTGTTTAAAAATCCCTGTTATTTTCTTGACATTAACTGGTAAAAATAAAACATTTCATTCAGGGACATACCCGAATATCCGATTAGACCATTGATCACAGGGATTCCCGGGCATCGACCCTCCCGGGCCCAGCCCAACACCAAGGGGTGTCACATGGTTCAATTCTTCCTCGAAAGCGATCGCATCGCCGATTTCGTCGCGCATCTGCAGGGCCGCAAGCCCGTGTACGCGCCCCACCGCAAGGGTGAAAAGAGCTTCGCCTTTGACCTGGTGGTGGACCCGGAAAAGGTGGTACTGGACTACTCCCGGACTCTTCACAGCATCAAGAAGTTCTTCCTGCCTCCAAGGGAAAAGCTGCTGGCCTTCGATCTGACGGAAAACTCGTTCGCGGCGCCCGAACCGGAGCCCATGAACGCCGTTTTCCTGGGAGTGCACTCCTACGACCTGGCAGCGGTCCATCGCCTGGACCACAACTTCAGCCAGGGTCATCCCGAAAAGAACTACCTGACCCGGCGCCAGGGCTGCCTGTTCGTGGGCGTCAGCTACGAGCCGGACGAGTTCCACTTCTCGGGCAGCGTGGGAATCGATCCCTACGACATGCAGGGCTTCGACATCTTCCTGACCAAGCTGCTGGACGGCTACATCATCGATGTGCTGACCCCCGCGGGCGAAGAGCTCATGGAGGGTCTGGACCTGCCGGCCAACGAGGCGGCCAAGCCCGCCCGGGGCCATTTCCAGCAGCACATCTTCGTGCCCCAGGCCAAGCTGTCCCAGGTCATGAACAAGAGCTACAACCACGAGGTGTGGGCCGAGAGCGCGGCCAAGTGCGTGGCTTGCGGCACCTGCAACCTGGTGTGCCCCACCTGCTACTGCTTCAACGTGGAAGAGAACGTGGACATCACCGTCACCAAGGGCGACCGCGAGCGCAGCTGGGACGGCTGCATGCTGCGCGATTTCAGCGCCGTGGCCGGCGGCGAGGTGTTCCGCGAGGAAGTGGCCGATCGCCAGCGGCACCGCGTGTTCCGCAAGTTCAAGTACCTGAGCGCTGACACCAACCAGCCCTGGTGCGTGGGCTGCGGACGCTGCACCGCCTACTGCACCGCCGGTATCAGCATCGTGGCCATGGTCAACAAGCTCGTGGGCGACTACGAGAAGACCGTGGTGGCCCCCATCTAGGATCAGTGAGACGGGAGTGAACGACATGACCAACAAGAATTTGGCCGCACCCGCCGAACTGAAGGATCTCTACCTTCCTGTGATGGCGGAAATCACCAAGGTCCAGCCCATGACCGAGCTGGAAACCCTCTACACGGTCAAGCTGCCCGACGGCGCCGAGCTGGGCCACAAGCCGGGCCAGTTCGTGGAAGTCTCCATCTTCGGCGTGGGCGAAGCGCCCTTCTCCATCAGTTCGTCCCCCACCCACCGGGGCGAGTTCGAGCTGGGCATCCGCAAGGTGGGCATGCTGACCGAGGTGATGTCCCGCTACCCCGTGGGCACCAAGCTGGGTGTGCGCGGGCCCTTCGGCAACGGCATCGACGTGGAGAAGTTCAAGGGCAAGGACGTGCTCATCGTGGCGGGCGGCATCGGCCTGGTTCCCATGCGCTCCATGATCAACTACGTCATCGACAACCGGGCCGATTTCGGCCGCCTGATCATCTGCTACGGCAGCCGCAGCGACAAGGAGCTGCTGTTCACCGACGAGCTGGAGCAGTGGACCAAGGACCCCAAGATCGAGTACCACGTCACCGTGGATCACGGGTCCGAGGAATGGCAGGGCAAGACGGGTGTCATCACCACTCTGATTCCGGGGCTGGATCTGGACCTGCCCAACACCGTGTGCTGCGTGTGCGGGCCTCCGGTCATGTACCGCTTCGTGCTGCTGGCCCTCAAGTCCCGCGGCCTGCCCGAACAGAACATCTACATGTCTCTGGAGCGGCGCATGAAGTGCGGCGTGGGCAAGTGCGGACACTGCCAGATCAACAGTTCCTACGTGTGTCAGGACGGTCCCGTCTACAACTACACCGAAATCAAGTCCCTGCAGGAGGCGTTGTGATGGCGCAAAAACCCAGAGTTGCCATATTCGACTTCACCGGCTGCGAGGGGTGCGAGCTCAACCAGCTGAACTTCGAGGACCAGTTGCTGGACATCCTGGCCCACGTGGACATCGTCGAGTGGCGTGAAGCCATGGACGGCCACGCCGACGAGTACGACATCGCCTTCGTCGAGGGCAGCCTGTCCACTCCCGACTGCATCAAGCGCATCCACGAGGTGCGGCGCAAGGCCAAGGTCCTGGTGGCCCTGGGCGCCTGCGCGGTGCAGGGCGGCGTCAACGGCGTCAAGAACACCCACCCCATCGAGGAGGTGCGGGAAGAGGTGTACGGCGAGGACAAGTACCTGTTCCCCACCCTGCCGGCCCTGCCCATCTCGGCCGTGGTCAAGGTGGACTACAACGTGCGCGGCTGCCCCATGACCCAGGTGGAATTCCTCAAGGTCTTCACCGCCCTGGTCATGGGCAAGGAGCCCATCGAACCCACCCAGTCGGTGTGTGTCGAGTGCAAGCTGAACGAGAACGAGTGCGTGTTCGAGAAGGGCATGATCTGCCTGGGTCCCGTGACCCGCGCGGGCTGCAACGCCCACTGCACCAGCGTCGGCCAGTACTGCACCGGCTGCCGCGGCCTGGTTCCCGAGCCCAACCTCGAGGCCATGAAGGAGATCCTCGTGGAACACGGCCTGTCCGTGGAAGAGGCCTGGAAGCGCATGCACCTGTACAACGCCAACGAGCTGGAGGGCCTGTCGTTATGAGCACCAACCTCGATATCAACGTCAAGCACCTGACCCGCGTCGAGGGCCACGGCAACATCGTGGTGAACATGAAGGAAGGGGTGCTGGAGAGGGCCGAGCTGGCCATCGTCGAGGCGCCGCGCTACTTCGAGGCCATGCTCAAGGGGCGCAGCTTCCACGAGGCGGCCATCATCACCTCGCGCATCTGCGGCATCTGCAGCCTGGGCCACCAGCTGTGTTCGCTGCAGGCCACCGAGGCGGCCCTGGGCCTGGAGATCAGTGAGCAGACGCGCCTGCTGCGCAAGTTGCTGACCCACGGCGCCACCCTGCAGTCCAACGTGCTGCACGCCTACTTCCTGGCGGCCCCCGACCTGCTGAGCGTGGGCTCGGTGTTCCCCCTGGTCCAGTCGCACCCGGACGTGGTGGTGCGCGCCCTGCGCATGAAGCGGCTGGCCAACGACATCGGCGACGTGGTGAGCGGCCGGGCCGTGCACCCCATCACCCCGGTGCCGGGGGGCTTCACCCGCATTCCCACCGAGCAGGAACTGCTGGGTCTGAAGAAGCGCCTGGTGGAGGAGATGGTGCCCGACTTCGTGGCCACCGTCGAGACCATGCAGGCCCTGGCCGGTGCCATTCCCGACTTCACCCGGGAGACCGAGTTCATCAGCCTGCGCCGCGGCGACGAGTACGCCCTGTACGACGGCGAAATCTGCAGCAGCGACACGGGCATCGTGCCCATCGAGAAGTACCGCGAGATGACCAACGAGTTCGTGGTTCCCCACAGCACCAGCAAGCACTGCAAGGCCAACCGCAGCAGCTACATGGTGGGCGCCCTGGCGCGCTGGAACAACAACCACGACAAGCTGAACGACGTGGCCCTGGACGCGGCCGAGAAGCTGGGCCTCAAGCCCGGCTGCTGCAACCCGTACATGAACACCATCGCCCAGGTGGTGGAGGCCGGGTACTGCGCCCTGGACAGCGTGGCCATCATCGACAAGCTGCTGAGCGACGGCCTCAAGGACGAGAAGCCCAACCAGGAGCCGACCCGCTTCGGCACCGGCGTGGGCTCCACCGAGGTGCCGCGCGGCATCCTGTACCACGAGTACAGCTACGACAACAGGGGTTGCCTGACCAAGGCCAACTGCATCATCCCCACGGGTCAGAACCTGGAGAACATCGACGACGACATGAAGAAGCTCGTGCCGGAGATCATCGATCAATCCAAGGAAGAGATCACGTTGAAGCTGGAGATGCTGGTGCGGGCCTACGATCCATGCATCAGCTGCAGTGTCCACATGCTGGACGTGGACTTCGTGGAATAGGCCGGGGTACCATGAAGGTCCTGGCGGTAGGCAACTCTTTTTACGGTGACGACGGGGTCGGGGCGGCCGTCCTGGATCAGATCAGAAAGGCCGATACATTCCCCGGGGCCGATCTTTTCGACGCCCACACGGACGCCCTGTCCCTGCTCGATCACCTGACGCCGGGCGAGTTGAACGTGATCATCGACGCCGCCGACATGGGCTTGCCCCCGGGCGAGGTGGCGTGGTTCCGTCCCGAGGACGTGAACATGAGGATCAACAGCGATCATCTGTCCATGCACGGTTTCGGCCTGGCCGAGACCTTCGCCATGGCCGCCCAGCTGGGTTGTCTGCCGGAACGGATCATCATCGTGGGGGTCCAGCCCCAGTGCATCGAAATCAACAAGGGGTTGAGCGACGTCGTGGCGGCGGCCGTTCCCCGTGTCATCTCCATCATCCAAGCGGAGGTTGAACCCGATGACGGGAAATCCTACCAAGAAGACCATCCTGGTCATTGACGATGATATCGACCTGGTCGAGATCATCCGGGTGACTCTCGAGAACGAGGGCTACAACGTGATCGACGCGCAGAGCGGGGATCGGGGTCTGGACATGGCCCGCGAGATGCACCCCGATCTGATCCTGCTGGACGTGATGATGGGCAAGGTTGACGAGGGATTCCAGGTGGCGTATGAGTTGCGGGGCGAGGAGGGGACCAAGGGTATTCCCATCCTCATGCTCACCGCCGTGGTCGATCAGACCGGTTTCGATTTCGATCCGGCCAAGGACCGGGATTTCCTGCCCGTGGACGAATTCCTGGAGAAGCCCATCAGCCCGCGCAAGCTGGTGGACATGGTGCGCAAGCATCTGCCGGCCAGCGCCTAGGGGACGTGCTGATCGCCTCCTCGTGACGCTCCTCCAGGCCCGACCCGGTCTGATCTCGGGGGGCGAGGGATCACGAGGAAGAACCCGAAGGGGGAGGACGATTTGCTGAGCAAACCGCCGCGCATCGAGCCGGAGTCCTCCCATTTCGTTTCCACCGCGTCCCTGCGCGTGCGGCTGGACTGGTTCAACCGCCTGCGCTGGGGCGCCCTGGCCGGCATCATCGGCTGCGCCCTGGCCGCGGGGGCCGGGTTGGGCTTCGAGCTGCCCTTCAAGCAACTGGTCCTGGTGGTGGGCGTGCTGGGTGTTCTGAACCTGCTGTACGTCCTGCGCAACCGCCGCCTTCCTCCGGTCAACTTCAAGTCCGAAATTCGCCTGGTGAAGTTGCAGATGCTGGGTGACCTGCTGGCCCTGACGGCGGTGCTGAATCTGACCGGCGGCGTCGAGAATCCCTTCCTCTACCTCTACGTCATCCACGTCATCATCGCGAGTCTGCTGTTCAAGGGCCGCGAGGTGTGGCAGATCGCCTGGCTGGCCATCGGCCTGTTCACCGCCATGGTGCTGCTGGAGTACGCCCACATCCTGCCCCATCACCACCTGCTGAGCGCCAGCGACCTGACCCACGAGCAGCCCTTCCTGGCGGCCACCCTGGGTTCGTTCTGGCTGGTCATGCTTTTCTCGGCCTACATGGGGCAATCCATCATGCGCCACAACCGGGCCATCAAGGACGAGCTGGTGGAGCGGCAATCGGCCCTCATCGAGGCCGATCGGGCCAAGGTGGATTTCTTCCGCTTCGTCACCCACGAGGTGAAGTCGCCCGTGAGCACGGCCCAGTCGGCGGTGGAGACGGCGCTGGAGCTGGGGGGCGGCCAGATGAGCCCCGCCGTGGAGGACATGCTGCAACGGGGCGTGCGCCGGCTGGAACAGGCCGTGGGCATGGTCAACGACCTGGCCGACCTGACCAGGGGCGGAATGATGAAGCCCGAGAACCTGCGGCAGGTGGATCTGGTGGCCCTGGTGAACCGGGTGGTGGACAACCAGGCGGACCTGTCGGCGCGGCGGGGCATCCACTTCAAGCTGGAACTGCCGTCCGAGCCGGTGCTGATGATGGTGAACGAGTCCATGCTGGACAAGGTGGTGATGAACCTGGTGAGCAACGCCGTGCGCTACAACAAGGACAAGGGCCAGGTGACGGTGACCCTGACCCGGAGTTCGGGACCGGAGGGGTCGCAGGCGCAGCTGGCGGTGGCCGATCAGGGCATCGGCATCGCCCCGGACGAGCAGGAGCGCATCTTCGAGGAATTCTATCGCAGCCCCGCCGCCCAGAAGGTGAGCAATCTGGGCACGGGCCTGGGGCTGTCCATCGTGCGGAAGTTCGTGAACGGGATGGGGGGCGCCATCGCCCTCGACAGCAAGCCGGGCGAGGGTTCCCGCTTCAGCGTGACCCTGCCCGTCGTTTCGGAGGGTGAACCGAGATGACCGAACGCATCCAGATCGGCGGGCTCATGGAGCGCCGCGACCTGTGCCTGGTGGAGGTGATGGGCTTCGAATGGCAGCCGGGACAGACCTGCGGCATCCTGGGCAAGTTCGGCCAGGCCCAGATCTCGCTCAGCTACCTGAGCATGGGGCGGGACACCGCCGGCCGCAAGAACATGTCCTTCTGCGTGCACACCGAGGTCATGGCCGGCCACCGGCACCTGCTGGACGAGATCGAGGCCGAGTTCAAGCCCGATCTGGTGCGGGCCTCGGCGCCGGTGACCATCCTGACCCTGTACGGACCGCATTTCCTGGAGAAGCACAACCTGGCGGCCGAGGTCTTCAGCGCCCTGTGCGTCGAGGGCATCGACGCACTGACGGTTTGCTCGTCGGTGAACAGCATCTCGGTGGTGATCAACATCCCCGACCGGGATCGGACGGTGGTCAGCCTGCGCCGGCGATTCGACTGGCCCGAATGAGCCTCAGACCCGCGCGAACTCCCGCAGGTCGGAGTGCAGGATGTCCAGCAGTTCGCCGGTGTCACCGGCGGGAGTCTCGGTGAAGACGAACCCGAACAGGGGATGCCGGCGCCAGTCCACCGGGCGCACATCCAGGCACCGGCTGAAGCGCGCGGCCACCGCCGCCAGGTCGAAGGCGCTGATCTGCTCGCCGGCCAGGCCGGTGCTGTTGTCCAGAACCACGATGCTGAACAGCCGGTCACCCCGGTGGGCGAAGATGGCGTCCCAGTCGGGCCTGCCCCCGCGCAGGAATTCCACGTACGGATTGAACCCGTAGGCCAGGGCCGTCAGATCGGCGGTGGTGCACCAGCCCCCGAAGCGCAGGGGGTTGATCTCGATGGGCGCCACGCGTCCCGCCCCATCCACCCGCACTTCGGCGTGCAGGGGAAAGTTCCGCAACCCGGCCAGGCGCCCCACCTGCTCCAGGAAGTCCCCGAAGCGTTCCAGGTTCTCCCGCACGATCTTCTCGCCGGTGACGTAGACGCGATCGCTCACGTCCTCTTCCGAGCTGAACATGTGCTCCAGGATGTTGGTGATGACCGGGCGACCCTGAGCGTCGAAGTAGGCGTCGATGGCGTACTCGGTGCCGGTGATGATCTCCTCGAGGATGAAGCGCGAGGGGTCCAGCACCCGGGCCGGGTACAGCCGGGCCATGGTCTGCTCCTGGCGGCGGATGGCGTCGCGGGCGGCGGGCCAGTCGGCGGGCTTCTGCACCACCTGCACCCCCAGGCTGAAGAACCCCACGGCCGGCTTCAGGACGAAGGGATGGCCTATCGCCGAGGGGTCCAGCGCGTCCAGTTCCGCCGGGTCCACCGCCTGGTAGCGGAAGTGGGGATACAGCGGGGCCGTCAGGCGGCGGAAGGCGATCTTGTTCTTGAACACCTCGATGGCGTCGGGCAGGGCGCCCGCGGGGGCGGCCTCGGCCAGCCAGCTCAGGGCGTTCTCGCTGCTGGTCAGCACCCGGGGGTGGGGGGTGGCCCGCAACAGTTCGCGGGCCTCGTCCTCGCTCAGGGCGCCCGGCGCGCTGTCCAGGCCCAGGGCCCGGGCCGCAGAGGTCAGGACCACGGGCAGGGCCGAGTCCAGGATGGTCCGGCGCAGGAATTCACTCAGGTAGGGCTGGTCGATCAGGAGCATGCTCAATCCGGGTTCCCTTCCAGCACCACCACGTGCAGGGGAACGCCGGCGAAGCGGCAGGCTTTTTCCATGACCTGGGCGTAGGGCTGGACCTCGGGGTAGGCTTCGGGGTCGGCGGTGTGGTACTCCACCTCGTAGGGCTCGTACTCCAGCAGCTGGTCGGCCACGGTGACGGCCAGCTCCATCACCTCGTCGGCCGTCAGCAGGTGGTCATACCAGGGGATCCACTGGTCGGCTTCCAGAAGGGCGAACTCTCCGGACAGGATCAGGAAGAACCCGTCCCCGTTCTCGGCCAGGTCGCGGATGCGTTGGCTTTCGTAGCGCTCCAGGGCGGGCAGGCCGCCGGGGTCCTTGCGCTTGCTGGCGGAACAGTAGGTGATGACCAGTTTCATGAATGGCTCCCATATGGCGGGAAAGGATGCGGTTCGCTGGACCATGGTGCGTCTGGGACATCTGCTCCCGGACAATATACATCCCGGCCCCGGGATGGGGATATTTTCCTTCTTCCCGCGCGGTGGGCATTGCCCGGATTTGGCGTTATATAAAAAAGACGCTTTTTATCCTTTTAAGGAGGGGGACCATGACATCTCGATTCTCGCTCGCCCTTTTCTTCCTGCTGGCCTGGCTGGGCAGCCCGGTCCGGGGGGCCGTCGTTCCGGCTGTCCAGGGGCTGGATGCCCCCGTCCGTGTGGCCGCGCCCAACGGCGATCCTCGGCTGTTCGTGGTGGAGCGCACCGGGCGCATCCGCGTCTTCAACCAGGATGGATCCCCCCGCGGGGTTTTCCTGGACATCTCGGACCAGATCTCATCCCTGGGCGAGGGCGGTTTGCTGGGCCTGGCCTTCGCGCCCAACTTCTTCAACACCGGGCGCTTCTACATCAACTACACCGATCTGGACGGCAGCACCCGCGTTGATCGTTTCCGGGTGATCCACACCACCCCCGACCAGGCGGTGGCCTCCAGCCAGGAGAACCTGCTGATCATTCCCCAGCCGGCGGTCTATCACAATGGCGGCCACCTGGCCTTCGGTTCCGACGGTATGCTGTACGTGGGCATGGGGGACGGGGGCAACACGGCCACGGCCCAGGACGGCCAGTCCCTGCTGGGTAAGATGCTGCGCCTGGATGTGGACCAGGAATCGGGCTACTCCATTCCCGAGGACAACCCCTTCGTCGAGGGAGGGGCCCGGCCCGAGATCTGGGCCATGGGCCTGCGCAACCCGTGGGGCTTTTCCTTCGATGGGGAAACCGGGGACCTGTACATCGCGGACGTGGGGCAGAACAACCTGGAAGAGGTGGACATCCTGCCGGTCGATTTGCCCGGCGGCCAGAACCTGGGCTGGCCCTTGATGGAGGGGGGCGATTGCTACGAGCCCGCCACCGGATGCAATGACGGATCTTTGCTGCTGCCCGAGTACACCTACACCCACGGCGGCGATCCTTACCGCTGCTCCATCAGCGGGGGCGAGGTGTACCGGGGCCGTAACCTTCCCTCGTTGCAGGGCCGGTACCTGTTCTCGGATTATTGCAGCAACCAGATCTGGGCCCTCCGCTGGTCGGCCCAGGAGGGGGTGGTCTCGGTGGTGGATATGAGCCATGCCATGACCCCGCCGTCGGGAAGTTTCGGGTCGGTGGTGGCCTTCGGTCATGACGGTTTCGGGGAAATGTACATCGTGGACATGAGCAACGGGGTGGTGTACCGCGTGGAGAGCGCCGTGAGCCCCGTGCCCGAGGCCACGGTGGCCGCCCTGCGCCAGAACGTGCCCAACCCTTTCAACCCCTCCACCCGCATCGACTTCCGGCTGGAAAAGGCCGGGCCCGTGACCCTGGAAATCCTGGACCTGGGGGGGCGGCGGCTGGCCACCCTGGTGAATGAAAGCCTGGCCGCAGGATCGCATCAAGTGGTGTGGGACGGCACTGACGATGGGGGCGCGGGCCAGGGGGCAGGGATCTATCTGTACCGTTTGACGGCGGGAGGGGTGAGTCAGACCCGGAAGATGGCGCTGGTCGAGTGAGGGCATCTCAGTATTTGGGCTCGATCATTCCGGTCGCTAGGTTCTTCGAGGCCTTGCAACCGGATTATTGGTCCATCTTCAGGGGCGGATGGGTTGGGGCGCTATTCCGGGAAGGAGGGGGTGAATTGTTGGGTCGCTGAGGATGCCTGCGGGAGCCGAAAACAGTGGATTGGCAAATTGTTGTATCCAAACTGAACTTGCCTGCCAATTACCTCAAAGATAACCTGGTATTAAGTGTGGGTGGAGCTGAGTGTCCAGAAATAGGAACTTCGTACGGGGTAGCTGTTGAAGCCAAATTTTTTTGGAGTTTGAAAGGTTATTTAAGAGACTAGGGGCCTGCAATGAAATTCCGGTCAAAATTGTTATTCCTTGGAGTCTGTTCGGTGTTATTCCCTTCATTGGCTCTGGGAGAGTTGGTGTCGGAATATAAGCTGCAGGACAATGAATTCCTTTTTGTTGGTGGCAAGGAATATAGAGAATTGAATGTTTCTTTCGATGAAGGATCTGGAGGCTTTTTTGTCAATCAGTTTTGTATCTATTCAAATAAAATCGAAGCGGAGAAAGGGGAGAATATAAATCAGTTTCTTGGTTTGAGTAGGTCAGACACTTTGTTTGACCGTGTCCTATATATTACAGAGGCGATCAAAAAGAATTCAACCTTTAATCAGGCAATATCGGATTATCGCAGAATTGTATCAGAGTATTGGAAGTACGTCTTTTCAGTAAGGCGAGAATTGGCTTCTGAAAAAATGGCTTTGTCTGAGGCAAATAGTTTGTTGCATGAATATTATTTGAAGGAAAATTTATCCGAATGTGTAAATATTGTCCAAATTAATGAGTGGGGGGAGTTCTTGTGGTATCCAAAATCTGCAAAACATGAAGTATTTGTTACCGCAAGCATAGAGGGTGATGGTAGGAACCAAGACAAGAATATTGGTGACTTTCAGGGGGTTGTTGATTTTTTTGAATCATCAAGTCGCCAACAGTTGATGATTCTTGGGTACGGCCTGGAATCATATTCTCTTGGAGATGGTGTGCCGGAAAAGGTTTCCCAGCTCCGTAGGGTGATTCAAGGTAGTGATTTGGTTGAAGGACCATATGATTTGCGGCAATTAAAATTGTTTGGTTTTAAGGTCGGAGGTGCTGAGGAATGATTTCAAATATAAGGGCTTTCGGCTGGTTTGTTTTGCTCGCTTCCGGTTGAGGTCGTATTGGGAGATGAATCATTATTTGACGCCGAATTCTTTGCCTTTTATGCCGCATGATGTGGAACGGCTCGCCAACGATTTGTCGATTCCCTCAGGCCCCGGGCTGTAGCCCGGGGCCTGCCATTGCCAGCAGGAGGGCATTCTAGCTGCCGCTCCGAGAGGTGCAGGCCTGGAGGCAGCCCGCACAGTTGCCCTGATTGCTGCGCCATCCCTGACCGGGGCCATGGACGCGGGTCATCCTCTTGCCTGTCATCATCTGCCCACCACCGGCCATCGCGCGCTCGTGATCCGAGGCCAGGATGGCGTCCAGATCGGCCTGGGTAACATACTGGGCCTGGTAGGTCTCGCCCGCGGCGGCCAGCCGGCCGGCGAAGGCCCGCATGTGGTTGCGCGAGCCCTTGGCCAGGTTCTCGTAGACCCTGGTGATGTCCTGGTTGTCGATCTTCCCGCTGGCCAGGGCGCTGTTCAGGTCGCTGATGTCCAGATCCTCGATGGTGGCGCCCACCTTCAGCGCGGCCACTTCGCTTTCATTGCCCTGGGCCACCAGTTGATCGTGCAGCCTCTGCAACTCGGCGTGGCTGAACTGGCCGGGCTCCATCCCCGCGATGGGATCTTCCAGGCCGTAGCGCTCCAGCAGGAAGCCCAACTGGTCCATGTGGCGCTGCTCGGCGCGGGGAATCTTGTTGAAAACCCGCAGACTGTACTTCTGGCCCAGGGCCTGGTACACGTCGCGGGCCAGCTTCTCCTCTTCGCGCATGAGCAGCAGGGACTCCTTCTCGAAATCGTTCAGGTCTTCCCGGGGCAGGTCGGCCAGGGCGGTCTGGCAGTTGCCCTGCCCCCGGCCGGCGAAGCGACCCTGCCCCCGGCCACCGTTCTGGTTGCAGCCCGATGCGGGCTGACCCCAGCGGGCTTCGGCGAGGCCGGTGAAAGCCATGACGGCCACGAGGGCGAGGACGGCGACACGCAGATTGATCACGGGATTCTTCATGGTTTCTTCCTTCCCCCCTGTGTAGACGCGGCCTGAAAAACGGGCCGGGTGTGTTGAGCGATTTGCCCACCAAACACCCGGCTAGGAAAAAACCAGCGGAAAAAATTTTAAATATTCGAAGTTTCTTAACCGCCGGAAAATGTTGTCCATTTTCAACTTACGTCGGCAGCCCTAGCCCTCGTGATCCTTCCAGAGGGCCAGCACCTCGGCCTCGCGATCGGCCGTCAGGCCGGCACGCATGGGCTTGTCCTTGCGCTCCTGGGGCACCGTTTCCCACCAGTCCAGGGTGCCGCGCACGGTCTCCGCCACGGGGCGGAACAGCAACCCGGTGGCCAGGGCCCGGCTCACATCGATGAAGGGGTGGCCGGCCTCGGGGCCCTCCAGAGGGGACCACACGGGCATGTCGCTCCAGGCGTGGACATCGTTCTCCTCCAGCCAGTCCCCGTCGGCGTAGGTGAAGGTGGCGTCGGAGTCGCTCACCTTCTTGCAGGTCTCGAAGATCTCGCCCATGGTCAGCTCGCCCGTGGGGCTGGTGCAGTTGAAAATGCCGTTGTTTTTCTGCTCGGCGCAACGCACGATGTACTGCCCCAGGTCGCGCACGTCGATGATCTGCGTCACCGTCTCGGGCCTGTCCGGCACCAGCACCTCGCCGCCCCTGGCGATGCGCACCGGCCAGTAGGTGAAGCGGTCGCTGCGGTCGCGGGGGCCCACGATCAGGCCCGGCCTGATGTTGCAGGTGCGTCCGGGGTAGGCCGCCTCGGCAGCCTGTTCACACAGGGCCTTGAGGGCGCCGTAGGTTTCGGCGGTCACGGTCTCGGTGGTCTCGTCCTCGACGGTGGCCACGGCCGATTCCTCGTTCAGGCCTTTATGCGAGAAGTCGGCGTACACGCTGATGGTGCTGACGAAGATGTACTGCCCCACGTTGTCGCCCAGAGTGGCCGCGGCTTCACGCACCACGCGGGGGTAGTAGCCGCTGGTGTCGATGACCACGTCCCACTTGCGCCCCTTCAGGGCGTCGTGGCTGACCTTGCGGTCGCCCACGATCTTCTCCAGGTCGGGATACAGGTGCGGGTTGGTGCGCCCCCGGTTGAACAGGGTGACCTCGTGACCCCTGGCCAGGGCATCATCCACGATGGCGGGGCCCAGAAAGGCGGTGCCGCCCAGGACCAGGATCTTCAGGCGTCGGTCGGCGCGCACGCGGGTCATGTCGGCCAGGGCCCGGGTGGCCCAGCCGTTGCCGGTGACGCCCAGGGCGGCGGCGCCCAGCAGGCTGTTCTGGATGAAGCGACGGCGGCTGAGGGTCATGTTCGTCTCCTTTGCTCAGACTTAAGGCGCGGGCGCGGCCACTTCCGCCGCCCGGCCCAGCTGTTCCTGCTTGCGGCCCAGGTAGTATCCACCCAGACACCATAACAGAGCCAGGGGCACCGTGACCACGGCCAGTCCGGAAAGCCCCACCTTGCCGATGATCACGGCATATGTCTGCGAGCCGATGACATCGCCACCCCGGTAGACGAAGGTGTCGATGAAGCTCTTGACCTTGTACTTCTGGTCACGGCTGACCACGGTGAACAACGTTTCGCGCGCGGGCTTGCTGAGGGCGTAGTTGGCCGCCCGGCGCAGCACCTGGAAGAGCACCAGCACCTTCAACACCGGCGACGCGCCCAGGGCCGTGAAGCCCACCATGTACACGGCGGGCAGGATCATCAGCACACGGCCCACGCCCCAGCCGCTGATGAGCCGGCCGGTGAAGAAGATCTGCAGGCTGAAGGTCAGGACGTTGGCCCACAGGTCGATGCGCGCGAAGATGCCGGTGCGCTCGGCGCGGCCGATGGCCGCCTGGCTGACGATCTCGGCCTGCTGAAAATACAGGAAAGTGCTGAGGATGGTGAACAAAAGGATGTATCCCGCCGCGGCCGACAGGTAGGGCGACCTGACCAGCTGGGTGAAGCCGGACCAGAAGTGCCCCCGGTCCGGGCGGCCCCCCTGTTCGACCCCGCCGGTCGGGACCACGGCTGCCGTCTGGTGCCCCAGGTAGCGGACCAACCAGGCCGCGCCCAGCATGAGCGCCGCGGCCACCAGGATCAGATAGGGCACGCCCACCACCGCCACCAATCGGGCCGTGATGCCCGAACCCAGCACAGCCCCCAGGCTGCCCCCCACCGCGATCATCCCGAACAGCCGCTTGCTGCGTTGCAGGGCGAAACGATCGGCCATGAAGGCCCAGAACAGGGACACCGCCCACATGTTGTAGACGCTGACCCACACGTAGAACACGCGGCCCAGGGCGATGGAGTGCCGCTCGGGCATCACCCGCATCAGCACGAAGAAGGCCACCATGTTGGCCATGAAGAAGAGGTACACCGCCGGCACGAACACCCGGCGGGACCAGCGCGCCGCCACCGCGCCGAACACCGGGGCCAGGGCCAGCATGACTCCCAGGTTCACCAGGTACAGGTTGGGCAGGTTGCGGACTCCGCCGGCCAGGCCCATCTCCTCGCGGATGGGGCGCAGAATGTAGTAGCCGCAAAGGATGAGAAAGAAGAGCAGGGCGGACAGCAGGGCGGGACGGATCTCGTCCTTCTGGATGCCGAACAGGGTGGTGACGATGTGCCGCGTCATGGGCCGGTGATCTCCAGTCGCTTGCTCGGGGAGGGTGGTCGCGGGCCCGGCGCCGGTTGCCGGGCGGGGCTTATCCGGGCGCAGGAACCTGGAATAGGACGCAGCACACCCCGCCGTTGTTGCGCCTATTTTGCTCCCACCAGGCGCAGCCGCCGCCCCACCTTGCGCAGCAGTTGCACCAGCACCACCACCAGCAGGACCAGGGCGATGAGTGGCACCAGCAAGGCCAGCAGGGTGACCACCACGGCGCTGCCCGTTTCCAGCCCCGCGAAGGCCGGATTTCCCAGCCCGGCGGTGGTGACGGTGGACCCGGCCCGCAAGCCGGCCGTGGCCCCCTGGAATACTCCGGCGGTGCCGCCGCCGGCCACCACGGCCAGGGTCCAGCGCAGCCAGGGCGCCACATCCACCAGGGCCGAGGCCATGAGCACCGTGCCGGCCACCATGGCGGCCGGTCCGGCCACGAGGTCCAGCAGGTGGTCCAGGTAGGGCACGAAGTAGGCCCCCACCTCGGCCAGGGCCGCCACCCCGAACATGACCAGGGCCACATCGCTGCCCAGCCACTCGAAGCCGCTGCCCAGGCTGACCAGGTTGCCGCGGGCGGCCACGCCCACCATCAGGAAGGGCACGAACACGCGGAAGCCCACGGCGGCGGCCAGGCCCAGGCCCAGGGCCGCGGCGCTGATGATCTGGAATGTGCTGGGGTTGTCCACCTGTCTCGCTCTTCCTGAACCTAGCCGATGGTCAAGAGGATGATTCCGCCCACGGTCAGCAGCATGCCGGCCGCCGTCTTCAGGGTGATGGGTTCGCCCCCCAGTGTCAAGGCCAGCAGCGCGCCGAAAAGCGGCGAGGTGAAGGCGATGGGCATGACCTTGGTCAGGGGCGCCCCCTTCAGGGCGGTGTAGAAGCACAACATGCCCAGCGAACCGGCCACCACGCCGCCGCCCACCACCATGTAGGCCAGGGCCCGGGGGCCGGCGTGGGTCACGGATTTCAGCTGGGGAGCGGCCACGAAGCCCAGCACCACCAGGGCCACGGCCGTGCGGATGGTGATACCCACCTGGGGCGGCAAATGTCCCATGTGCAGGCCTTTTTTCTCGAAAAACCCGCCGATGCCCCAGGCGGCGGCGGTCAGGAGGGCGAAAAGCTGGGGTTTCATGAGCTGGACTCCCGGGTCAGGAGGTGGAAAGGCCGAGTTCAGGATAGAAAAATAGGTTTCCCGCCGGGGATTGGGAAAGGGGATTATTCCTGTTCGGGGAGCTGTTTTTTCAGGAACAGATGGGCCGGTTTGTAGTATAATTCCCACTGAAATTTCGGGATTTACCGGGTTGGGGCGCTGGGCCCATGCCCGGGGTCTTTTTTCTGTGTGGTTTCCGGAAGGATGGATGGCGTGCTGCGACGCTTGCTCACCAGGGTTTTCAGGACGGGCTTACCCATGCTGGTGTTGCCCGTGCTGATGCTGGGCATGCTGGGCTTGTCGTCCGTGCCCCATGGCCGGTACCTGGTGATCGACACCCGCAGCGGCAGTTCCTTCATCGTCAACGCGGAAGAGCTGAAGTCCTGCGACATGGACTGGCTGGTCCGGCTGCAACCGGAAAAGAAACCCGCCTGTTCCGGTCACGGGTGTTGCCCGGCCGCCGATTCCTGCGCCTCGGGCGGAGGGTGCTGCCTGCGCATTCCCCTGAGCAGCACCGCCATGGAAACCGCCCATCGCCTGGCCGTGCCCGCCCCCGAAAGTGGGCGAGGCGTCATCGAGAAGGCCGACATGGCCGCCGTGTCCCGTGCATCCGAACCCCCCATACCGCCTCCCCGACCGGGTCTGTTTGCCTGAACAAGGCCTCCCGCCGATGGGCGGGTCATTTCCAGAAACGAAGTTTTTTACAGACCCTTGAATGAAAGGATTTCAGGATGTTCAAGACCCTGAAACGCGCCGCCCTGTTGCTGGCGGCGGTGATGCTGGTGGTGGTCGCCGTGAGCGCCATGGCCACGGATGAAAAGCCCAAGACCGAGCCCAAGGCCAAGACCTCCTGTGGCACCTCCATCGATTGTGCCAGGACCTGTGGCGTGACGGCGGCGGCGGCCTGTACCACCGACGAGGCCAAGGCCACGGCGACCGCTGCGGCGGACGAGAAGCCCGCCTGCGCCAAGACCTGCGCCAAGACCTGCGCCGAGGCCTGCACCAAGTCCTGTTCCAAGGAGTGCAGCGAGGCCTGCAAGGCCGCCTGCGCCAAGGGTGACAAGGCGGCTTGCCGGGAAGCGTGCAAGAGGGACTGCAAGACGACTTGCAAGACGACTTGCAAGACGGCTTGCACCAAGGCCTGTCCCCAGGACTGCCAGGCCCACCACGGGAAGGCTCATTGCGATGCGGCCACCAAGGCCGCTTGTGAAAAGGCCTGCAGTGCCAAAGTAAGCGGTGCCGAAGCTAGCAGTGCTCAGGCCGGCCAGACCAAGCCCGCCTGCAAGCCCGGTGAGAAGCCTGCCTGTGGCAAGACCTGCCCCAAAACGGCCACAACCAAAACGACCAAGACCGGCGACGCCTAGTCCGGTCCCGTCCGGGATGCAAAAAACCGGCGCCACCTGGAAGGGTGGCGCCGGTTCCTCATTCCAGCGGCGTGGCGAGGGTTATCGCCGCCGGATGAAGGGGACAGAGAAGGCCAGCAGAGCCAGGCCCACCACTGCCAGGGCCTGTCCAGCCCTCTGGCCCTGGCGCAGGCGATAACCCAGCCAGGACATCACACTGCCCGTGGAGAAGGACGACCCCAGGTGCCCGTCGGGGGCCACGTGGCGGGGAACGGGTTCCACCATCACCCTGTACCGCTGGCCCACCGGCAGTTCCATGCCCTCGGGCACGCGGATCTGCGTCTCCTGGGTGGTGGTTGTCCAGGTGTGGCCACCTCCCACCTTCTGGATCTCCACGTTGTAGCGGGTGGCGCCCTGCAGGGGCGTCCAGCTCAGCTGGGGATTTCCGCCCAGGGTCACCTCGTCGGGAACGGGCCGGATGATGGCCGCGTCATGATCACCCCGCACGATGCGGCCGTCCAGGGCCGAGCGCGGGGGCAACAGCATGAGCACCCCCAGGGCCGCGGCCAGGGCAGCGGCGCCCAGCCCCGATCCCCCGAGGGCCAGGCGCCGGGGAAGCCTCAGGATCCCGGCCGCGGGGCTTTTGAGGTGAAGGCGCCCGTCGCGCAATCCTTTCTCCACCTTGTCGGCGAAGGCCACCTGCAGGCGGCAGTGGGCGCAGTGGGCCCGGTGGGTTTCCAGGCGGCCCTTCCACTCGTCCGGGCAATGGGGGTCGGCCAGGCGCCACATCTGTTGGCCCAGGCCGGGGTCGATGCATTCGTATTCCGGAAGGTCAAATTTCTCTTGATGACCGAAAAGGGTCATGGCTTCCGCCTTTGTGTGGGTTCGAGGCCCCCCTGGCTTTTCTGATCTCCAGTCCATGAACCGAAACGGAGATACCTTTGTAAGGATTTTTTTGCTTTTTCCAGACAAACGATCCGCCGCTGGTAAACCCCCTGCACCGTGTCCAGGCCCAGGCCGGCCCGCACCTGCTCGGTGCTCAGGCCACGCAGGTACAGATCGCTCAGCAGGCGGCGGCAGGCCTTTTCCAGGCGATCCAGGGTCAACTGGAGCAGGCACAACAGGTCGCTCTCGGCCAGGTCGTCCAGGGCCGAGCGGCGGGGGCTGGCCAGCCAGGCGGCCATGGTCTCGATTTCCACCTGGGGTCGCCGTTTGCGGGCGCGCAGGATGTCGCGGCAGCGATTGCGGGCGATGGTCACGGACAGCCGCACCACGTCGCCGCTGAAGCCCCTTTCACTTTCCATGTAGCCGAGGGTGACGGTGAGACACTCCTGGACCACGTCATCCACCTCCAGATCCTGCCCTCCCAGCATGCGGGCGGCCTCCCGGTGGACCACCGGGTGCAGGGCACCGAACAGCCGGTCTGCGGCGGCTGCGGATCCGCCCCGGAATTCCGCCATGTCCTGGTGCAGTTGCTGCGGATCGAGGTGCATGACCGGCCTGTCCTGGATGGCAATCCGTTGCTTGGGGAAGTTTGGGCCCGGAATGGGAAAGTCGTTGCTCTATGGAGCGTAAACTATATCATAAAAAGACAGTTATGACGCTGTCAAACCTCCTGCCAAACCGGAGTGAAACATGGCTGCCTCTCGCCCTGTTCGCCGCGCCGTCCTCTCCTTGCTGCTTTGCGCTGTTTCCCTGTCCAGTTGGTGGGGATGCTCTTCGCCGGACCGGAACAACCGTCCCGCGGGGCTGGCCGACCTCTCGCCGGCGGTGGCCGCCGCCCGCGATCTGACCCGGGCCTGGCTGGCCGGGGATCAGGAAGGGGGGACGGCTGATGGGCTGTTTCGCCGCACCCGGTTGTGGCGGGCGGACCTGAGCGATCCCGCGACCAGAGGGGCCGTCCAGGACAGTTTCTATCTGGCCTGGGGGCAGGATCCCGCCAACCCGGCCTACATCGAGCTGGCCCTGCAGGAGGCCCGCCACTTCAAGCGGGACCCCCGCTGGACGGAACTGCTGGAGAAGGCCGCCGGTCCGGACTCTGCCGCGGCCATCTTTCATTTCGTGCAGGGACGGGGCGCGTCCCTGCGGGATCTGGACAGGGCCCGGGAGGAACTGGAAGGGGCGGTGGTCAGTCTGGCGGCCGCGGAAAAGGGAAACCCCGCCCTGGAATTCCTGGCCCGCCGACGGCTGGCCTATCTGGAGCGCAAGGCCGGACAGGAGGCTGTCGCCCTGGATCACCTGCTGGGTTTGCTGCCCCTGGCCTGGTCCACCGGTGGGGCCGAGCTGGTGGCCCTGGTCTGGTACGACATCAACAACACCGCCCTGGAAGCGGGCCGGCTGGGTGATGCCCTGGCGGCCATTTCCCTGGCCCAGCGCTGCGCGGAAATCAACGATGATCAGGGTCTGCTGACCCGTGCCCGCATCGGTGAGGGGCGCGTGCTGCAGGAGCGCGGCCAGTTCGCGCTGGCCGATTCCGTCTTCGCCTTCTGTCTGGATCAGGCCCGGGCCCAGGATAACCGCCAGGCTGCTCGCCAGGCCATCGGGCGGCGGGTGGCCCTGGCGGCCCTGGTGGGGGATCTGGCGGGGCAGCGGCGGCATTTCCAGACGGGTTTCGAGCTGGACGCGGCCGCCCGGGACACGGCCTACATGATCATCGACGCGGCGGCCGTGGGCGACGCCCTGCGGCGGGAGGGCCGGCTGGCCGAGGCCGAGGAGTGGTTCGGCCGGGGTTATGAACTGGCCGAGGCCTACTCGCGCAGGGGTAACGGCTACATGGTGGATCGCTACCGGGCCATGCTGCTCAGCCAGCTGGGCCGCTACGCCGAGGCCGAGACCCTGCTGGTCCGCTACGCCGCCAGCCCCGGGGCCCGGCGCAATCCTCTGTCGGCTTTCGGGGTGCAGATGACCCTGCTGGAGCAGGGCATGGAAACGAACCGCCCCGACCTGGCCTACCGGGCCCTGGGCCGGGCGGAAGAATTGCTGGACAGTACGCCTTCCAGCGCGGGCTACGATCCTCAATCGCAGCTGAAGATGCGTGCGGCGAAGCTGCACGCCCGGCAGGGGGAATTTCACCTGGCGGAAGCCGATCTGAGAATGGTGGATGGCCAGCGCGAAGGTGCACCGGCGGAGGAACTCTGGTACGTCTGGGAGGCCCGGGCCCAGGTGGCGGTGCTGACCGGGGATCAGGAATCGGCAACCGTACGCTGGCGGCGCTGCGTGGCCCTGGCCGACAGCCTGGGGGCCCCTGATTTGCAATCCCGCAGCCGGGTGGGCCTGGCGGCCAGCCTCATGGCCGGTGGAAATCCGGAGGAGGCGGCCACGCTGGTGGCCGGGGATCTGGACGCGCCCGAGTACTGGACCCGCCTGAATGCCACCCTCATCACCGGGCTGAGCCTGGTTCGGACGGGGGAGCCCGCCCGGGCCCTGGAGATCTTCGGCCAGGCCGAGACCTTGCTGGGGAGCGATCCCCCGGCCGACCTGGCGGCCCGCCTGAGCCTGGAGAAGGGCAAGGCCCTGGCCCAGCGGGGGCAGGACAGGCAGGCCCTGGTTTCCCTGCGCGCGGCCCGGACCATCCTGGAGCGGGGCCGCGGGGGCAGCGGCACCGATGTGGGCCGTAGCTTCAACGCCTCCATCGTCCAGGAAACGGCCGAGGCCCTGTTGAGCCTGCTGTCTCGCAAGCCCGGTCTGGCCGGATCGGATGTGGCCGGACACACCCGCCGCCTGGCGGCCTGGGGACGGGGACAGCAGCCCTCCACCTGGCCGGGGCCGGCCCTGGAATTCTTCGTGGGCCGGGAAGAGGCCTTCGTGTGGAGCGGCTCGGGATCGGGTGAGTGGCGCTGGCGGGCCTTGCCGGCGGCGCCGGAACTGGCCCGGCTGGTCCTGGCGGTGACGGTGGACACGGGATATCCCGGCCGCCCGGTGGATCAGGAGGCCCTGCGGGCCCTGGGTGAGGCCCTGTTACAGGACCTTCCGGGGGACCCGGGCCGCACCCTGGGACTGGTTCCCCACGGAGAGTTGCACACGGTGCCCTGGGCGGCCCTGCCCGTTCCGGCCGGTTCCGGTTCAGGAGGGGGCCCCGGGGAGTGCTTGCTGGAACGGGGGCCCCTGGCCATGATCACCGGAGTTTCGGGCGCTGAAGAGCTCCGTCCAGGGCAGGAGCCGGAAGGCGAGGCCCGCCAGTACGACGCCCCCGTCGGGGGACGCCTGCTGGTGCTGGCCTCGGATCGCGCGGGGGAAGACGAAGAACCCCTACTGCGTCACGCCGAGGCCGAGGCCCGGGCCGTGGCCCGCCTGTGGCCGCCGGACCGGGTCACCCTGCGCCTGGGCCCGCAGGGAGACCTGAGGCAGTTGCTGGCCGGGGGCCTGGCAGGCTGGCGCGCCATCCACATCAGCAGCCACACCAGCGTGTACGAGGGTGTGGACGGCAGCTCGGCCATTCACCTGGCGGGCACCAAGGGCGTCCTGACCCTGCCCGAACTGGCCGCCGCCCGGGTGGGGGCCGACCTGGTCTTCCTGAGCAGTTGCGAGGGCGGGCGGCGCCACCAGGCCGCGGGCCAGGGCGTGACCAGCTTCGCCCAGGCCTTCCAGCAGGCGGGGGCCCGCTCGGTCATCGCCTCCCTGGTGCTGGTGGAGGACGAGGCCGCCGTCCAGGTGGCCCGGGCCTTCTACCGGGGCTGGCAGGGGGGCATGGAAAGGGCGGCCGCGTTGCGGGCCGCCCTCCTGGAACTCCGGGAAAAGGATCCCCGCTGGTCCCACCCCTTCTACTGGGGGTATTACCAGCTGTACGCCGATCAATAGTCGTCGTCGTAACCCTCGGGGTCGATGAATGTCTCAACCACTTCCGTCTGGGGCGGCACCCGCAGGTTGGAGATCTCGGTGACCAGGTGCGGATCATCACCCAGGGGATCGAAGTCGGGATCGGTGTAGTAGAAGACGTTGATGGGGTAGACGTGGCCCTCGTCGTCCTCGCCGATGTCGAAGGTCCGGTAGTAGGGGGTCGCGATGGCCCGGTCGTTGAAGTACCAGTAGGGCACGGTGATGATCATGGCCTCGACGATTTCCCGCGCCATATCGGTGCGGTAGCGGATGGGCACGCAGTTGCCCGGCAGGTACCAGGGCTGGCCGTCCCTCAGATAGGGCACGCCCACCTCGAAGGTGAATTCATCGGCCATGGCGAACATCAGATCCACGCTCACCTGGATGGGCGGCATGTCCTTCTGCACGGTGGAGTAGGCCTCGCACAGGGCCTTGCCCCCGCCCAGCTTGACCTCGATGTAGTCGAAATCGGCGTCGGTGATGCCGGTCATGGCGTCCTGCAGGGCCAGGAGCAGGGGATCGTCGAAGATCACCTGGGTGCCGGGGCGCTTGTCGGCGGACTGGTCGGTGATGCCGCTTTCGGGCTGGACGGTGGTCGTTTCCTGCTGGCTACAGGCCCCCAGCAGGAGGGCAGCGGCCAGCAACAGGATCAGGAAAAAGGGGCGACGCATGGTTGTTGTCCTTTCGCATCGGGTGAGTGCCTTGAAGGGGCGACACTCCATGAACGCGGCTGCGGGCACACTGTAAGAGAAAATTTGAAGCAGAATCAGAATCGGTTTTCAGGGGTGATTCTAGTCCATCCGGGGTCCCGGGGTCAATGGACCCCGGGGAGTGGGGGTGGCACGGGCCCGGGGCAACCCGGACGTCGCCTCCCCTTCAGGCACCAGATCCCGCCGGGTGCCCGTGCCACTGAATCCGTTCATCGCCAGGCTGGTTGTCCTCGGGTCGGCGCGAAGGCGCCGCATGGCCCTGGCAGGGAAGGCGATACTGCATGAACGCCGCGTGGTCGGTGGATGTAAGAGGTTTTTCGATTTATGTGAGGGAAAAGAGGGAGGGCCCGCTCAGTTCAGGGCATCCACCACCAGCAGCACCGACACCAGCAGGGCGAAGGTGTTGATCTCCATGAAGCGCACCCGGCAGCTCCGGGCGAAGGCCACGCGCAGCTCTTCGGCCAGCCCCAGGGCCTGTAGGCGCAGCAGGGCCACGCTGCGCCAGATCACCAGCAGCCCCGCGGCGCTCACCAGATAGGCCAGCCAGGGCCTTTCCAGCACGTCGAACAGGGGCATCAGGAAGGCCGACACGCAGGTGGCGGCGATCCACAGGAAGGTCAGCTTCACCACCTGCCGGCGGTCGAAGCGGTCGAACAGGCTGGGCATGCCCACCGCCTGGTAGTCGCGCTCGTAGAACAGCAGCAGCAGCCAGAAGTGGGGAATCTGCCAGATGAAGAAGAAGAAGGCCACCTGGTGGATGGTGGGATCGCTGAGGTACCCCCCGGCGGCCACCCACCCGGCCACCGGAGGCAGTGCCCCGATGACGGCCCCGGGCAGGGCCGCAAAGGGCGAAACGCGTTTCATGGGGGTGTAGATGCCGTTGTAGACCACGGCGGCGCCCAGGCCCAGGGCGGCCGCGGTGTAGGAAACCGTGCCCATGATCACAGAACCGGCCGCCAGCAAGGCCGCGGCGAAGAGGCCCGCCGCCCGGCGCGACACCGCACCCGAGGGAATGGGCCGACCCGCCGTGCGCCCCATGCGCCGGTCGGTGGCCGCGTCCTGCACCTGGTTCAGGGCCGCCGCCCCGCAGGCCTGCAGGAATATCCCCAGCAGCACCGGCGCCACCGGCCAGTCCACCTGGCCGCGCGCCATGACATAGCCCACCAGGGTGGTGATGGCGCTGGCCAGGGTGATGCGCAGCTTCAGCAGTTGCAGCCAGGGTTTCATGGTCAGGGTCGTCCTTCCGGCGCGCTACTTCAGGGTCTTGATGTACTCGATGATGATGTCGATCTCCTCGTCGGTGATCTGCCCCTTCATGGGCGGCATCACCGGGTCGTAACCCTTCACCACGTCGGCCTGGGGCTCAAGGATGCTGTGGCGGATGTACTCCTCGTCCACCACCAGCTGGCGCTCCTGGCCGTCGGTCAGCACGGTCTCGGTCTTGCCGAACAGGCCCTTGTAGCTGGGCCCGATGAGGCGCTGGCCGTTGATGGTGTGGCAGGCGTTGCAACCCTTGACCTGCAGCAGGAATTCGGGGCTGACGTTGTTCACGTTGTCATCCAGCCAGTCGGCGAATTGAGCCGGGGGTAGGGACACCACCTTGGACAGCATCTGGCTATGCAGGTCGCCGCAGTATTCGGCGCAGAAGATGTCGAAGGTGCCGTCGCGCGTTGTCTGGAACCAGGCATGGTTCTCGCGGCCGGGCACGCAGTCCTCCTTCAGGCGGAACTCGGGCACGAAGAAGCTGTGGATCACGTCGGCAGACTTCAGCTTCAGCACCACCGGCTGGCCCGTGGGCACGTACAGCTCGGCCGACTGGCTGCCGTTGGGATACTGGAACGACCAGGACCACATGCGCGCGTTGACGATGACTTCCATGGCGTCGTCCGGCACGTCCCGCATGACCTTGAACCCGGCCCAGCCGTAGTAGAACATGACCATGACCAGCACCGTGGGCAGGATGGTCCACAGCAGCTCCAGCTTCTTGCTGTCCTTGATCTGGGCGGGGTCCGGGTTCCTGTCCCGGCGGTACTTGACCAGGAAATAGATCATGGTCGCCGTGATGCCCGCCAGCATGATCACCGAGGCCCCCAGGATGAACCAGAAGGCCTGATCGACGAGTCCGGAATATGTTGATGCGCCAGCCATAGTTATTGCATGCCTCTCAACGGAACAGGTAATCCACGATGGTCAGGCCCATGACCAGGGCCAGGATGCCCAGGGCCACCAGGAACATGATGACGAACACCGGCTTCTCGAACTTCAGGTGCATGAAGTACATGGCGATGAGGGCGCCCTTCACGGGCGTCACCACCAGCGCCGTGGCGATGCCGATGGGCCCCGGGAACTTCACCGAGGCGAACACCGTGGCGGTGGTCAGGCCGATCAGCGCCACGAAGACGTTCCACATGGTGCGGTCGGGAACGGTGTGGTGTTCACCGTCGCCGCCGTGACCGGCCTCGGGCGCCGGGCCCGCGTTCATGGTCGTGCTTTCCATTTCCATTCTCCCGGTCTCAGGATCATTGGCTCAGGCCGTCAGGTAGAACAGGGGCAGCAGGAAGACCCAGATGAGATCCACCAGGTGCCAGTACAGGCCGGTGTATTCCAGGATGCCCTGATTCTCGTGGGTCAGGGTGCCGCTCTGCAGCCGGTTGTAGACCACGATCATCACGATCATGCCGATGATGACGTGGATGCCGTGCAGGCCCGTCATCATGAAGTACAGGTTGAAGAACACGCCCTCGCCCCCGGGCAGGGCGTGCAGGTGCTCCATGCCGGGGAAGATGCCGTGCCGGTACTTGCCCCCCCACTCGAAGAACTTGATGAGCAGGAAGGTGCCGGCCAGCAGCAGGGTGGCCGCCACGTACAGCTGGGCCAGCCCCATCTGGCGGCGCTGCAGGGCGCTGACCCCCAGCACCATGGTCAGGCTGCTGGTCAGCAGCACCACGGTGTTGGTCACGCCCATCCACACGTTCAGCTCGCCGGCTGCGTGATGAAAGGCCTCGCCGTACATGCCGCGGTACACGGCGTAGATGATGAACAGGCCGCCGAACAGCAGCAGCTCGGTGAACAGGAACAGCCACATGCCGGTCTTGGCGCCCTCGGGATCCTTGTGGGCCACGTGGCCCTGGTTCACGGCGCCGGCGGCGGCGGAAGCGGGGGTGTTCATGCCGTCACCTCCTCGTGGCTCTGGCCGGGCCGGCGGCCGCTGAAGTCATAGGGGTCGGTGGTCACCACCGGCGGCTGGGCGAAGTTCAGCAGGGGCGGCGGCGAGGTGGTCTTCCATTCCAGGGTGGTGGCGCCCCAGGGGTTGGCCGGGGCCCTGGCGCCGCTGCGCGCGGCCTTCACCAGGTTGACGATCATGAAGATGATGCCGGTGGCCAGGATCCACGAGCCCACGGTGCTGATGGCGTGGGGCACCTGGAACTCGGGCAGGTAGTCGTGGTAGCGCCGGGGCATGCCCATGATGCCCAGCACCAGCATGGGGAAGTACAGGGTGTTGAAGCCAACCATGATCAGGCCCCAGGCCCAGGTGGCCCGCTTCTCGTTGTACATGCGCCCGAACATCTTGGGGAACCAGAAGTGCAGGGCCGCGAACAGGCCGATGCCCGCGCCGCCGAACATGGTGTAGTGGAAGTGGCCCACGATGAAGGCCGTGTCGTGCACGTGGATGTCGGTGCTCAGGGCGCCGTTGACCAGGCCTGTCAGCCCGCCGATGGAGAACAGGAAGATGAAGCCCACGGCATACAGCAGGGGCACGCGCACGTCGATGGAGGCGCGGTACAGGGTGGCCGTCCAGTTGAAGATCTTCACGCCCGTGGGAATGGCCACCAGGAAGGTCAGCAGGCTGAATACCCAGCGGGCGGTGTCGCTCATGCCCACGGTGAACATGTGGTGCCCCCACACGCCGTAGCCCACGATGGCGATGGCCATGCTGGACAGGGCTATGGCCTTGTAGCCGAAGATGGTGCGGCCGCTGAAGGGCGGCAGGATGTCGCTGATCACGCCCATGGCCGGCAGGATCATGACGTACACCACGGGGTGGGAGTAGATCCAGAACAGGTGCTGGTACAGGATGGGATCGCCGCCCAGGCTGGGATCGAACAGACCGATGCCGAAGGCGCGCTCCATGACGATGAGCAGCAGGGTGATGCCCACCACCGGGGTGGCGATGATCTGAATCCAGCTGGTGGCGTACAGGCCCCAGCAGAACAGGGGCATGCGGAAGAAGCCCATGCCCGGCGCCCGCAGCCGGTGAATGGTGACGATGAAGTTCATGCCCGTCAGGATGCTGCTGAAGCCCAGCACGAAGGCCCCCAGCACCGCCAGCGACACCGAACCGCCGCTGTTGATGCTGTACGGGGCGTAGAAGGTCCAGCCCGTGTCGGGTGGGGCGCTGCCGGCGAAGAGCGAGGTCAGGGCCAGCACCGCGCCGCCCATGTACACGTACCAGCTCAGCAGGTTCAGCTTGGGAAAGGCCACGTCATCGGCCCCCAGTTGCAGGGGCAGGATGAAGTTGCCGAACACGGCGGGAATGCCCGGGACGATGAACAGGAAGATCATGATCACGCCGTGCAGGGTGAAGAAGGTGTTGTAGGTCTTGGGGCCGTAGAACTGCTGGCCGGGCTGCATCAACTCCAGCCGGATGAGCAGGCCGATGGTCATGCCCACCAGGAAGAAGGCGGCCATGGCGGCCAGGTACATCAGGCCGATGCGCTTGTGGTCGGTGGTGGTCAGCCAGCCCATCAGGCCTGGACGTGCCGGGGGGCTGTCCAGGTAGCTGCCGGTGCGCCCCCAGTCGGCGGTGCTGGTGGTGCTCATGCGCTGAGGCCTCCTTGCCGCCGGCGGCGGCGGGTGCTTAAGTACAGGAAGATCAGGAAGAATACGACGCTGGTGATCATGACCACGGCGATGACGCGGGCCAGGTTGAACACGTAGGTGCGGCCGGCGGGGTCATAGCTGAAGCAGAACTGCAGCAAGCGGGCCGTGGTGGGGGTCACCTTGCCGCGCTGGGCCTCGTACACGCCCATCTTGAAGTCGAAGGGCAGGAACTCCAGGCCGTAGAAGTAGCGCACGATCTTGCCCTCGGGGGACAGGAACATGATGCCGCCGGGGTGGGTGTACTCGGTGCCGGCGCGCATGTAGCGGAAGCCCGTGGCCTGGGTGAAGCGCCGGATGTTCTCCGGGTCGGCGGTGAAGAAGCGCCAGGCCTCGGGGGGCAGAGGGCGTCCGACAAGCTTGAGGTAGTTTTCGCGCTTCTGCTGGGCCATGGCGGGGGTGTCGGTGGGTTCGAAGCTGACGGTCAGGATCTGGAAGGGGGTCTGGTCGGGATGCAGGCCGCTCTTGCCCAGGATGTCGGCCACCTCGTTCAGCAGGGGAGTGCAGATGCCGGGACACTCGAAGTAGACGAACATGAGAATGGTGGGTTTGTCGATGAAGTCGCCCAGCACCACGTCGTTGCCCTGTTCGTCCCGCAGGACGATGTCGGCGGGGACGATCTCGCCCAGGTGTTCCTCGAAGGCGGCCACGGCGGCCTCTTCCTGGGCGGGGTTGGCCACGGGATCGGCCGTTGCCTGGGTTGTGGTCCCCTCCTGTCCCTGCCCCGGCAAGGCCATCAGGGTCAAGGCCAGAAAGAAGGCCAGCCCCGAGACGAGGGCAGCAGGCGCCCCCTTGGCCGGGGAGCTGGACCACGGAAATATGAAGGCCATGAGCATCTCCTTTGGCCCGCCCGGAAATTCCGGACGCCGCGGGCGGAGGCCCGGGCCGTCAGGAAAGACAGGGAAGGCTTTGATATTGATTTTCATTCTAGACTAATTTGGCGGGCGTGAAAAGGGAAAACAGATCTAAATAGTATGATTTTGATTTAACATATTTATTCATAAATGGTTGGGTTGTGCCCTGAAGATTGTTGCTGGCCTCCCGCCCCCCGAAATGGGCCCATTTCCCCCCCCAGAAAAAAGACTAATGGGTTAAAAAATCTCCCCGAGCATCATGGAGTGGGCCCCTTCCGCGGTCAGCAACAATCTTCGGGGCACAACTAATTCAGGACCAGAAGGGCGTTTATGTCCCGCCGGCAGGATTCCCGGTTTCCTCGTCCTCATCCAGGAAGCTGTTGTCGCACACCCCCGCGGCCACATCCACCACCCGGCGCAGCACGTACATCTGATCGGCCGTCAGCCCCTGGCCGATGATGCCCGCCCCCCATACGAAGGCGATGAGCCCCAGGGAGATGGGAAAGCCCCACATGATGGGGCCCGGGTCGCCGTTGAGGGTGTGGGCCCAGCCATAGACCAGGCACGAGAAGCCAACGAAGCCGATGGCGGCGTAGGTGGCCATGAATCCGGTCCACACGTGAGGGTGGGGGCTGAACCGACCGAAAAGGATGAGTTGATCGCCGTCATCCTTGCGGACGCTGAGGTTCAGGTAAGGGGAAAGCAGGCTGCGTTCTTGACGGGGCAGGGCGACGTAGGCGTGTTCGCGCAGGACCTGGCCCATGGCGGGGCACCGGTCCGATTCCAGCAATTTCCCCAGGCGGGTCATGACCTGCTCGGCGTGCTCCGGCCCATCCAGGGGAATGGTGAAACGGGGTTTGAGCCGGGGCCTGGGTATCATGACACTCCTTGCAGCCAAGAGGAAAACGGGCCCGCATCCCGGCCGGCCCGCTTAAATCAGATCATTTTTGTGGGAGTTTGTCAATCCCCCCGCCTCGAGGCGGCGGTTGAAAGATCAGCCCGGCCAGCCCAACAGCAAACGGTTCTTGGGGGTGATATCAGAGGGGATTTTGAGGGCCTTGACCTCGTAACCGGCCTGGCGCAAGCGGGTGGCCCGCATGGCGTCCACGGCCAGGGGGCCGTCCATCCAGCCGGCCAGGGGCCCGGTGTCGCAGGTGTCCAGGTCGTGGCAGCAGGGCAGGACGGCCACCGGGCTGCCGCCGGCCAGGGCCACATCCAGCACCCGGTCGGTCAATGAGCCACAGGCGTGGACCGAGGCCACCAGGGTGGACGGGGTGGGGGCCACTTCCTGAAGGTTGCCCACCTGGTATTCCACCCGCCCGGCCAGCCGCGGCCAGTGTTCCTCCAGGACCCGGAGCAGGGTCTGGAAGCTGGGCGGTTGTTCACGGTCCACACACAGGGCGGTGGGCGAGGTGTCGTCCAGCAACAGCAGGACGAAGGCCAGCAGGCCATGGCCGGCGGCCAGGTCAAGCACCGGCCCGCCGCGCAGATGTCGCCTGACGCGGCGGGCCGTTTCCCAGGCCTCGTACAGTTCCTTGCGGGGCAGACAGCCGGCCTCGCACACGGCCCGGGCCAGCCGGGCGAACAGGGTGTCGCCGGGAAAGTGCTCGGCGGCGCGCCAATTCAGGGCGTTGCGCGAGGACCGGGATAGCTCAGCCACGCGGGGCGGCTCCCTTCCGGCGTCTGTTGAACAGGGATCGCCGCTGGCGATACACAACCCAGGCCACCGGCGAGCCAAACAACAGGACCGATGTCACGGGCACCCCGCTGTAGATGATCCAGCGGAACTCGTCATCTGTCGCGGCCCGGGTGGGTTCGATGTCGTCGACCATGTCGGCCGGCATGTAGGAACGATTCAGCTTGGTCAGGAAATCCCCGGCCTGGAAGCGTCCGCCGAGGGCCTCTTCGCGACCCCAGCTCACGGCCTCGTCCTGGCTCAGCCGGTTGGCGTACATGGTCTGGGCCTCGGGGAAGGTCATGCGGTGATCGGCCTTGACGTACAGGTTGACCTGGGTGTTGTCCCAGGCGCTGTAGCCGCTGATGCGCATGGGGTAGACGGGTCCTTCGCTGGCGAAGGTGAAGGTCACCGGTTCCAGGGCCCAGCTGGGGTAGTAGTACGGGGCCAGGCTCTTGTCCTGGGGTTCGTTGGCCTTGTACTGCCAGTACTCGGCCAGGGAAGCGCTGTCCACCTGCATGGCCACGAAGTACCAGGAGCGGTCCACGTACGAGGCGAAGCTCTCGGCCACCGCCTCGCGGTTGTCCTCGTGCAGATAGCCCCAGGTGGTCAGGGAGTCCAGCAGGGCTGCCGAGTCGTCGGCCTGGATCACCGCCGCCTGGTAGAACCCCACCATCTCCATGTCCACGATGTTGACCTGGTTGCCGTCACCGGCGGCGACATAATCGTAAGACCGGGTGCTGTCGAAGCAGTCCCACTCGCCGTCACGGGAGCGATAAACGGCCTGGGTTCGGTAATCCAGGGCATAGAAGAGCTGCTGGTGGGCCATTTCCATCTGGGGCACGCCGGGCACCGGCACCACCCAGGCGAACTCGGTGGCGTCACCATAGAAGGAGGGCAGGATGGTCAAGGTCTCGGTGCCGCTGTCCTGATCCCACTCCAGCAAGGCCTGCTGGGCGGGTTCGTACATGAAGGATCCGGGGGGCGAGATGAACATGCCGTCGGCCAGGGCGGGAGCGTCCATGGCCATGGGGCTCAGGGCCACGGTCAGCAGCAGCAGGAAGGGGCCGCTGGGGAAAATTCTTGAATGGCGCATGATGGTCACCTCCTAGAGTCTCACGCCGTAATAGGCGCGGGCTTGCCAGCCGGAAAGATCGATTTCACGGTCCGAGTCGCCCAGATCCGCCTTGAGGGACCTCCAGCCCATTTCCAGGCCCAGCCAGCGGCTGGCGTTCCCGTTCAGGGGAAACTCGGGGCCGAAGGCGAGGCTGAAGCCGTTGATCATGCCCGAGGCCCTGGGATCGTAGTAGGCCGAGGCCTCACCGGGCAGGGTTTCCTGCACCCAGCCGAAGGCCAGGGCCATCTCCAGGTTGAAGCGGGCGCGGGCGTTCTGGGCGGCGTTGATCCGCAGGCCCAGGGTGACGGGAATCAGCTTCAGGGTGGATTCGCTGTCGCCGAAGTCGCCGTCCAGGTCGTAGTAGGGATCTCCCGTGGTCCGGCTGTATCCCGAGGCCAGGAAGAAGCGGGTGCTCTTGCCGATGGCGGCGGAAACGGTGGCCGCCAGGCCGGGCATTCCGGTGTAGGTGTTGTTCTCGTCCCGGCTGGCCAGGTGGGTGTAGTCCACGCCCAGGGCCAGTTCCAGGTCGGGCTCGATGGGCTTGATCTTCACGGAAGGGCCGTCGGCCGGCTGGCCGATCTCGTCGGCAGGGACGGCGTCGGCCCAGGCCTGCCCGGGCACAACGAGAGAGGACAGGGCCAGAACGGACAGGGTCATGATGGCGGCAGCCAGAGCGATGTTGGGGGCGGGGCCGCGGACGGCCGGCGCCTTTCCTGTGCAATGCATGAAAACCCCCCAGTGTGGAACAGGGTACTCCGTGGCGCACGCACCCCAGGGGTCAGGCCGTGCAGAATCTCAAGGTGACATGGTCATGGTGTCAGACGCGGCAGGGCCTAGCAAGGACTCGATAGGAAGGTTCCCTCCGAAAGAATGGCGCGGTCCCGCTGGGCGGCCGCCCGGGCGGCCCAGCATTCTGAAAATATCGAATCAGCAAATGCGCGGCAACTGTTCCCCCACGGGCATGTCCACGATGCGTTCGGCGCCCAGGCCGGTCAGCAGGGTCACGGTGCCCGGGTGGTCGGCCACCACCTCGGCCAGAACAACAGCGTCCTTGCCCAGGGGGTTCCCACGAATTGACGCCAGGGTTTCAGCGGTGCACTCACCCGGCACCACGGCCAGCAGCTTGCCCTCGTTGGCCACATACAGGGGGTCGATGCCCAGGATCTCGCAGGCCCCCGCCACGTCCGGGCGCACGGGCACGGCCTGGCCGTCGATCTTGATGCCCACCCCGGCCGCCGCCGCGAACTCGTTCAGGCTGGTGGCCGCGCCGCCCCGGGTGGGGTCGCGCATGCAGCGCACGGCGGGGCAGATCTTCCGGATGAGCTTCGTCAGCCCATTCAGTGCGGCAGTGTCGCTGGTCACGGTGGACCGGAAGCTCAGCCCCTCGCGGGTGGTCATCACCGCCATGCCGTGGTCGGCCAGGGTGCCGCTCAGGATGATTTTATCACCGGGCTGGATCTTGCGCGCCGATAGTTCCACCCCCGCGGGCACTACCCCGAGGCCGGAGGTGTTGATGAAGATGCCGTCGCAGCTGCCCTTGCCCACCACCTTGGTGTCGCCGGTGACGATGCGCACGCCCGCCGTCTTCGCCGCCCGTTCCATGCTGCACAGGATGCGGTGCAGGTCGGCCAGGGGCAGGCCCTCTTCCAGGACGAAGCCCACGCTCAGAGCCACCGGATCGGCGCCGCTCATGGCCACGTCGTTCACCGTGCCGTTCACGGCCAGGTCGCCGATGTCGCCCCCCGGAAAGAAAATGGGGCTGACCACGAAGGTGTCGGTGCTGTAGGCCACCTTGCCCGGCGGCAGGTCCAGCACGGCCTGGTCTTCCAGCACCTCCAGCTCGGGGCTGCTGAAGCGGGGCATGATCATCTTGTCGATGAGATCGGCCGACAGCCGCCCGCCGGCGCCGTGGGCCAGTTGCACAGTGTCGTGATCCATGAGGGGCAGGGGGCAGCTCATCTGGTCGAAGTCGGGATGCGGGTTCTGCTCGCTCATATCAAGCCTCTCCGGGCGTACTTGTGGTAGGCGGCGCAGGCGCCTTCGCTGCTGACCATGGTGGCCCCCAGGGGCGTCATGGGCGTGCATTCCTTGCCGAAGGCCGGGCACTGGTCGGGTTTCTTCAGCCCCTGCAGGATCTCGCCGGCGATGCACACGGACGGTTCCTCGGTCTGTATACCGTCCACGGTGAACTTCTTCTCGGCGTCGAAGGCGGCCAGCTCGTCACGGATGCGCAGGCCGCTGCCGGGAATGGTGCCGATGCCCCGCCACTTGCGATCGCATACGGTATACACCTCGTCGATGACCTGCCGGGCGTGGGGATTGCCCTGCTGCTGCACCGCCCGCAGGTACTTGTTGTGCACCTGGGGCCGGCCGCTTTCCAGCAGCTCCACCGTTTTCAGGATCCCGTCCAGGATGTCCACCGGCTCGAAACCCGTGGGCACGATGGGCACCTGGAATTCCGCGGCCAGGGGCAGGTACTCGTCCCAGCCCATGATGGTGCACACGTGGCCGGCGGCCAGGAAGCCCTGCACCCGGTTGGTGGGCGAGGAGAGAATGGCGCGCATGGCCGGGGGCACCAGCACGTGGCTGACCACCTGGCTGAAGTTGCTCAGGCCCTGGTCGCGGGCGGCCTTCAGGGCCATGGCGTTGCCGGGGGCGGTGGTCTCGAAGCCCACGGCCAGGAACACCACTTCCTTGCCGGGGTTGTCGGCGGCCAGCTTCACCGCCTCCAGGGGCGAGTACACCATGCGCACGTCCCCACCGCGGCTCTTGATGCGGAACAGATCGTCGTGGCTGCCGGGCACCCGCAGCATGTCGCCGAAGCTGGTGAAGATGACGTCGTCACGGGCGGCGATGGCCAGGGCGCGGTCGATGGTTTCCAGGGGAGTGACGCACACGGGGCAGCCCGGGCCGTGGACCAGGGTGATCTCGGGCGGTAGCAACTGGTCGATGCCGTGGCGCATGATGCTGTGGGTCTGGCCGCCGCAGATCTCCATGATCACCCAGGGGCGGGTGACGGAGGCGGCGATGCGATCCAGCAGCTTGCGGGCGAGGACGGGGTCACGGTACTCGTCCAGGTGCTTCATGGGCTGTCCTCGTCTTCGCCGGACGATTCGGCTTCCATGATGGCCGACAGGCGGGTCAACTCGCGCAGGGAGGCCTGGGCCTCTTCCTCGTTCAGTTCCTGCAGGGCAAAGCCGGCGTGCACCAGGACGTAGCTTCCGGCGGCCGCTTCGGGAGTGTAGCTCAGGCAGGCGGTGTTGCGGGTACCCGCGTAATCCACCACCGCCATGGGCAGGCCGTTCTCCTCGAATAGCTCGACGATCTTCCCGGGAATGGCCAGGCACATACGATCACCTCGAAGGAAAATTGACAGGCGGTGCACTATTGAAAGATAATGGACCGCGGGGGAAAGTCTACCACACCGGCGTTGTGCCCGCGATGTCTTGCCCCCCTGCCATTTCGCCCCACGCTGCGGAGGTTCTTGTTGATGCGCCCTGTTATTCTTCTTTCGGCAATCCTGCTGGCGGCCGGCCTGGCTGTGCTGGCCGGCTGTGATGACGATTCCGGTCCCGAGAGCTTCGCCGTCACCATCAACGTGGTGGACGAGCAGGGGGACCCCGTGCCCGGCCTGCAGGTGGGGCTGGCTCCGGAAACGTCCTTCTACATGGACGGCAAGGCGGCCGCCGTGGTCCCCGGAGATCTGCCGCCGGTCCAGTACGAGCTGAAGCCCGCCTACCCCAACCCCTTCTATCCGGCCACCTCCCTGGAGTTCACCGTACCCCAGGAGGCCTACATCCGCATGACCATCGAGAACATCGAGGGCGAGACCATCCGCACCCTGCTGGGTGACGATATCCTGCCGGCAGGGCGGCACCAGATGATCTGGGACGGCCGGATCAGCGTGGACGAGGTGGCCTGTTCGGGGGTGTACTACGCCCGCTTCCAGGCGCGCCTGGTCAATCCCGGCGAGCCGGTGGCCGATCAGCGCCGGCCCATGCTGCTGGCCCGGCTTGATGACGGGGACACGGGCATCGGCACCACCGACGACAACGGTCGGCTGGTGCTGACGGACCGTACCCTGTTCCCCTCCCTGTACGACATCGACCCCATCACCGCCTACGACGAGAACGGCGAAGCCGTCGGGACCATCGACATCACGTCCGACATGCGTTTCCTGCTGTCCGAGGAGGGCACAAGCAACCGCATGCGCTTCAACCGGGACGTGAACGGCAGCGAGGAATTCACCTTCACCTGGAGTGTGCGCTGATGAGCAAGCGAGTTCTATTCCTGATGCTGATGATGATGCTGGCCGGGCTGGTGCTGGTGGCAGGATGCGGGGATGACGACGACCCGGTGAACCCCGAAAACTTCAGCTTCACCCTGACGGTGGTGGATCCGGCGGGCGACCCCGTGCCGGGAGCCCGCATCATCATGGTGCCCGACCTGCCTTATTACCAGGACGCCAAGGCCGGCGCCGGTTCCCGGGCCGCGGTGCAGATCCCCTTTCAGAACGAGCGGCTCTGCGACGTGGAGCTGATCATCAAGGACCTTCTGGGCGAAACCGTCTTTTCCTGGACCCAGGAGGATGTGCAAGCGGGGTCCCATTACTGGATGTGGAACGGCATGGACACCGCTTACGCGGTGGACATGCCCAGCGGGGTCTATCATGCCCGGATTGTCATGCGCGACACCCTGGACCAGGCCTTGCTGTTTGAAGACCAGGAGGGCATGCTGCTGGTGCGCCTGGACTACGACCAGGAGGACATGGGCACCACCGACGCCGAGGGACGCCTCATCCTGACCGACGCCCGCCTGTTTCCCCAGGTGCTGGACGCGGAGGACCAGGTTGCCCTCAACGAGGACGGGGATGAGCTGGGGATCATCACCTTCAACGGGGAAATGCTGTTCCGCGTCTACGTGCCCGGCCAAGGCAGCGTGACCCTTCACCGGGATCTGAGCGGGGCCCGGTCGGTGGAACTGGTGTTCGACCCCCGGGCCAAGGACGCCGGGCCGGAGCTGCGGCACGGGCCGGTGGGGGAAGAAGGGCAGAAGGCCGCGCTGATACCGCCGCCCATTCCCTACGAGAACCGGTTGTACCCTCCCCGTCCCAACCCCTTCAATTGAGGAAACCGCTTCAGGCGAGGTGATGCAGGGGCCGGTAATCCGGCCCCTGTTCGTTTGTCGCGAAACGATGCCGGCAGGTTCAGGCTCAGGCCCGGGCGGTTTGCACCCGTCGGGCCACCGGCTGCCGGCCGCCCGCGCGCACCAGCAACCCCAGGTTGGCGGCGCCGAGGGCCAGCTCCAGGGCCATGGCCAGGATCAACCCGGGGGCGGGCAGGCCGTCCAGGGCCAGGCTCAGCAGGCGGGACGCTCCGTAGGCCAGATACACCGTCGCGGCGATGAGGTTGGCGGGGTGGGTCAGGCGGGGCACGAAGGCCCCGGCCAGGACCAGGGTTCCCAGGGCCAGGAGGGCGCCGCCGGGGGCGCGCACCTCGCTCAGCAGGCTGGGGGTGTCGCCCAGCTGGACCCCGTTGGCCTGGTGCATGGCGGTCGGCGCCAGCAGCAGGAGGCCGCCCACGGCGGCGAGGATGATGCCTGAAAGGGCCAGGGTGATCTGGGTGGTCTTGCTGATCCGGTCCGATATCATGGGGCTCTCCTTGGTCCAGGGTTGAGGGCACAAGATACGCGGGCCGGTTGGGGGCCTCTTGGCGCTGGACGCCATAAAATATACTGCTGGCGTCAGGTTTGATGGGACTCGGGGGGGAGATGGGTTGTCGCGAATTTGTATAGAAAGTTTTATAAATTTATTGTCCAGACTCTTGTGGAACCCCGTTTTTGCCTTATCATCGTGCTCAACCAAGGAGATTGACCATGGAAAAGGTAACCCCCCACGGGGGCTCTTTCACCCTGCCTTTGCCTTTGCACCCGTTTCTGATACTGGCCCTGCTGGCGGCAATCCTGCCCGCAACCCGGGCCCGGGCCGCTCAGGATATCCAGGATGATCAGGGCCAACCGCGCTGGACCCTGCAATTCGAGGCCGGGCCGGTGTGGCAGACCGTCAACGACAACCAGATTCCCAACACCAGCCAGGGCACACGCTTTTCCCTGGTGGACCTGGCCGGCAAGGGGCCCCAGTACGTCTGGCGGGCCTATGTGGGCTATCGCCTGGGTGAGAAGAGCACCTTGAGGGCTCTGGTGGCGCCCCTGTCCTTCACCGAAAGCGGGGTGCCCGCAGAGGATCTCCTGTTCAACGGCGTGACCATCGCCGGGGGGCGTTCCGCCGAGGCCACCTACCGCTTCAACAGCTACCGCCTGACCTACAACCGGCTCATGCACCAGGGCGAGCGCTGGACCTGGCAGCTGGGCTTCACGGCCAAGATCCGGGACGCGCGGGTGCAGCTGGCCCAGGACGGGGTGGTTTCCACCAAGGACAACGTGGGTTTCGTGCCCCTGCTGCACGTGGATGGGCGCCACGACTTCGCTCGCGGCTGGTACTGGAGCTTCGACCTGGATGCCCTGGCCGGCGGTCCGGGCCGGGCCGAGGATCTGGCCCTCAAGCTGGGGCGGCAATTGAGCCCGGCCGTGGCCCTGGAACTGGGCTACCGCACGGTGGAAGGCGGGGCCGACGTGGAAGAGGTGTACAGCTTCGCCTGGCTGCACTACGTGACGGCGGGGTTCCGCGCGTCCTTTTGATCCCTGGGGGCTGCATTTCAAGTCCGCGAAAAAAGCCCCGGCGGTCGCATTGACCACCGGGGCTTCGTCTTGTCCGGATCCGGTTCGGCTCAGCGCAGGAAGGCCAGCACGGCCGCGTTGGTCTCGGCCGGCTTCTCGAACTGCACGAAGTGTCCGCATTCGGGAATCATGGTGAGCTTGGCGTTGGCCATCATGGCCACCCCCTGCCGGGCGATGTCCTCGGTGGGCCCGCCGTGCAGGAAACGGTTGGGGATGAGCCGGTCGTTCTCGCCGAACAGCACCAGGGCCGGCTGGGTGATGTCGCCCAGGCGGTCCAGCACCGGCCCGTCCAGCATGGCCTCGACGTTCTCGGCCACGGCGTAGCAGTAGCGGTCGAAGTCGCTGGCGCCCGTCACCTGGATGCGGTCGGTGATCATGAAGTCGGCCTCGGCCGGCTTGGCGTAGAAGTTGGAGGCCAGGTTCACGGCGATGCTGCGAATGGTGGTCTCCTTGACGAACTTGGGATTGACGGCCTTGCGCATCCAGTCGCCCTCGCCATCGGTGAAGCTCTCGAAGCCGGCGGGCGAGATGAGCACCAGCCGCTCCACCGCCGCCGGCTGCTCCAGGGCCGCCGTCAGGGCGATCTGGCCGCCCATGCTGTGGCCCATCCACACGGCCTGGTCGATGTTCAGGCCCTGCAGCAACTCGGCCAGCACCTGGGCGTAGAAGCTCAGGCTGTACTCGTAGTAGCCCTTGTCCGAGTAGCCGTAGCCGGGCAGGTCCACGGCGATGACCCGGTGGTCCCGGGCCAGGGCGTCGATGTTGCGCTGCCAGCCCTTGGCGTTGCTGCCCAGGCCGTGGATCAGGAGGATGGTCTGCTCACCCTCGCCCTCGTCGATGAATCCCACGTGGATGTTGCGCACCTTGGCCCGCTGCATGGAGTAGCCGTAGTCGATCTGGTCGAACTCGGCGGCGGGCAGGTGGTACCACTGGCGGGAAGCGGAACAGCCGTTCAAGGTCATGAGGATCACCGCTCCCAGTAGAATGAATTTCAGGTTTCGCATGATTCCCCTCCTTTAGAAGCTGATCCATTTGAAGGTGGCAAAGACGGTCCAGGGATCGTCGGGGCGCTCGCCGGGGCCCATCAGATCGCCGTTGACGGCGTCGCTGTCGTAGAAGTCGCCCAGCCACAGGTAGCTGGCGTGCAGTTCCAGGTCCATGTACACGCGCATGGTCCAGCGCAGGTTGAAGTTCAGCTCGGTGCCGATCTGGCTGCCCATGCCGTCGATGGTCTTGCTGGCGAAGCCCACGCCGCCGCCGATCTTGGCGCGCAGCTTGTTGGGCACCAGATCCTTGCTGACCTGCAGGCTGGTGGCGGACATGCCGTAGCCCATGTTCTGGATGTCGATGGTGGCCCCGATGAATCGGTTCACCACGTTGCCATGGGCCATGAGCAGGTACAGGCCGTGGCTGAAGTAGACGGCACCGGGAGTTGTCCAGTTGTTGCCCGTCAGCACGCCGCTGTACTTGTTGTCGCTCACGTTGTTGTTGTCGCCGGTGGTGTAGATGGTGTCCACCACGATCTGGTCGTTCTTCTGCCGGCCCCACTGGTAGGCCAGGCGCAGGTTGCCGGCGAAGCCGCCGATGTCGATGCTGCGGGTGGGCGTTTCCACGTTACCGAAGTTGTAGACGCCGAAGCCGCCGAAGCCGAAGCGGCCCTGCCGCAGCAGAGGGTCCTTGTGGAAGTTGGTGCCGGCCCAGAAAATGTCGGCAGTGTAATCCTCGGCTCCCAGATCGAAGCGAAACACGCCGTTGTAATCGGCAAGCGTCGAATTGAGCCCCTGCCTCACGGCTGAAACGCCGCCCTCGCCGTTGGCGAAATCCCGAAGGTAATACAGAGACAACCCAAGGGATGAATCGATACCCAGGTCCCGCTCATAGTCGGCCACGTACATGACCACGTCATCTTTTTGGTCCACGTTGTTCTCGTAGAACTGGTAGAAGCCGGCGCGCAGCCGGGCGTCCGGGGCGAACATCCAGTGGCCCGTCAGGCCGGTGGCGTCGGTGCCGAACAGGGCCAGGCGGTAACCCTTGTACACCAGGTCGTCGGTGAAGGTGTACCAGGGCACGCGCACGTTGTCGAAGATGCGCTGCAGGCCGGCGTTGATGAACAGGTTGTTCTGGGGGCGCAGTTCCAGGAACAGGTTCTGGGTCTGCATGTTCACGTAGTCGGCGCCGGCGGCTCCGCCGAAGTTGCCGCCCACTCCGTAGTTGGCGTCGCCCCAGGTCCAGTCCAGCTCCATGCTGGCCCGGATCTTGGCCCAGCCGTCGAACAGGCGGGGCGAGTACGTGAACATGGGGATGAAGCGCTGCTCGGCATAGCTGCCTGTGGCTTTGCTGGTCTGGGTGGTGTTGCCGCCGAACAGCCGGCCCACCACCTGGCCCTTCAGGAATTCCAGGGTGGGGGCCATGTTGGAATAGGTCCCCTTCATGAAGTAGTAGCCGATGAAGTTCAATTCCTGGGGATCGCGTTGGTCCTTGTCTTCGGGAAAAGGCTCGGCGGCCCGCGCGGCTCCGGTCCAGGCGGGCACTGAAGTGGCCGCCAGGACCATCAGGATCGCGGTGGTCCGGAGCAACGGTTTCAAGTAATTCCTCATGGCTGACCTCGGGCTGGAGTGGTGACCCTGATAAAAGGGCCGGCCTTTCGGCCGACCCCTTGACGGTTTTGCTTTCTACTCGACTCGGCGGTACACCTGGATGTTGTCGGTGCCCTGGTCGTTGTTACCGAACCCGGCGTTCACGGAGGGGATTGTAAACCCGTAGTTCAGGGGAACCGCTTCCAGCCACAGGGAATCCACGTTGGCCGGGAAGACCTGGATGATGCCTTCCTGATCGTAGGTCGGATAGCTGACGTTGATGGTGTGCAGATCGCCTGTCGCGCTCTCGGTGACGGAGTAGGTGCCGATGGTGGTGACCCAGGCCGAACCGGGCGAATGGGATTCGAGGGTAACGGTATTGTCGTCGGCGAAGGTGACGTAGATGCTGTCGTTTTGATAGACGTTCACAAGAACGGGGGCCACATCGTCACCGGCGCTCAGCCACCTGCCCACCCAGGCGTCGGCCTCGGGCTCGGGGTTGGTGCCGGTGTTGTTGTCGTCGTCGTCATCGCCGCAGGCGGCCAGGCTCAGCAGGGCCAGGATGGCGAGCATCAACCAGGTATACTTCAGAACGTTGCGCATGAGAGTACCTTCCTATGAGGGGTTGGTGAGCTGTCGCAGCGCGGCGCCATCGACCTTTCCGGCGTCGTTTCGCGGCAGTTCGTTGATGAAAGTGACGTGCTTGGGAATCTTGAATTTCGCCAGGCGTTCGAGGCAGTGACGGGTCACCGCGTCCTGGTCCAGGGTCTGGCCCTCGGCGAGGACCAGGAAGGCGTGACCCGTCTCCCCCCAGCGGGGGTGGGGCACGCCGATGACGGCGGCTTCCTTCACCGCCGGATGGGCGACCAGGGCCGCCTCGACCTCGGCGGGGTAGACGTTCTCCCCGCCCGAGATGTACATGTTCTTCTTGCGGTCCATGACGAAGTAGAAGCCGTCCTCGTCGCGACGGACCATGTCGCCGGTGTGGAACCAGCCGTCGGTCATGGCCTCGGCCGTGGCCTCCTCGTTACGCCAGTAGCCGGGGGTCACCACTTCCGAGCGCAGCCACAGCTCGCCCACCTCCTCGGCGGCGCAGTCGTCACCGTCGGCGTCGACGATGCGGGCCTCGATGTAGAAGTTGGGAAAGCCGATGCTGCCGCGCTTGCTGACGGCCTGGTCCTGGTGCAGGCTGAAGCAGTTGGGGCCCACCTCGGTCAGGCCGTAGCCCTGGCGGATGAACACGCCCCGCTGGTGCCACAGGTTGATCAAGGGCACGGGCATGGGCGCCCCGCCCACGATGGCGTAGCGCACGCTGCCCAGGTCGCTGTCCGCGAAGCCCGGGTCGTCGGCCAGCATCTGCATCATGGTGGGCACGCCGAAGAAAAGGGTCACCTTCTCGCGGCCCATGAGCTCCAGGATGGTCCCCGGCTCGAAGCCGCTCAGCAGGGTGTGGCTGGCGCCGTTGAACAGGAACGGGGTCAGCAGCACGTTCCAGCCCCCGGTGTGGAAGAAGGGGGCGAAGCTGAGACTGTGATCCTGCCCGTTCAGATCCAGGCGCAGGGTGGTGTTGATGGCGTTCCACAGCAGCATGCGGTGGGTGATCATGGCGCCCTTGGGCTTGCCGGTGGTGCCGCTGGTGTAGAGGATCATCACCAGGTGGTCCAGGCCCAGGACGGGGTCGGCCACCATCTCGGGCCCCGGATCGGCCGCGCCGAAGACCAGGGTGTGGACCTCGTCCAGGGGCAGCTCGGTGGGGGCGTCATCGTGGGCCAGCAGGGCGGCCGCCGTGTCGGCGAAGGCCGGGTCGGTGACCAGCAGGCGGGGCTGGGCGTCGTCAATCATCACGGCCAGCTCGCGGGCCGTCAGCCGGAAGTTCAGGGGCAGCAGCACCGCGCCCAGCTTCACGCAGGCCAGCATGAGGAACACGTACTCGCTGCAGTTGCCGGCCAGCACGGCCAAGCGGTCGCCGCGGCGCAGTCCCCGGTCCTGCAGGGCGTGGGCCACCGCCGAGGCCCGCTGCTGGGCCTGTCCGTAGGTCCACTTGCGGCCGCTGGCGTGGTCGCGCAGGAAAAGCCGCCCGGGAGTGTAGCGGGCCCACCTGGCCAGCCAGTCGATGGCCGGGTCCATGTGGGGGCCGTATTCCTGCTGGAATTGCTGACCGGTCATGCCTGCTCCTCCTTGGCCGTGAAGGTCAGGAGGCTGCCCACCAGCAACGAGGCCACGATGGCCACGGCCACCGCCACTCCCGGGTTCTCGCCGGTGGCGCTGGTGCCGGGCACTCCCACCTTGCCATAGTACATGGAGAAATGAACGACCACCGCCGTGAGGGCCGCCGCCATGGCCGCACGCCGCGGAGTGCGGGGCACGAACATGCCGAACAGGATGGGCACGAAGGCCGCGGCGAAGTAGGCGTACACGCCGTTCTGGGCGAAGATGGCCACGCTCAGCTTGGGATTCAGCAGCTGGTCGCGCGACAGGAAGATGGTCACCACCGCCAGCACCACCAGGGCCGCCCGGCCCGTGGCCAGCAGGACGCGGTCCCGGGCCTCGCTGCCCGCCGGGGGCAACAGCCCGCCGGCCAGGGGCTCCACCAGGTCGCTGGTGATGGTGGTGGCCAGGGCTTGCACCAGGCCTTCCAGGGTGCTGAGGCCGGCGCTGATGAGGCCCATGACCACCACCAGTCCCAGCCACACCGGGAACTCGCGCACCACGTAGGCGGGGATGATGCCGTCCATCTTCAGGGCCTGGCCGCCGAACATGAGGTCGGGGAACTCCAGGCGGGCGAACAGTCCCACCGCCACCACGGCGAAGAAGATCAGCTCGGCCACCACGCCGGTGACCAGGTAGCGGTTCACGTCCCGGTCGGTCTTGAGCAGCAGGCTCTTGGTGATGATGTGGGGCTGGCAGACGATGGCCACGCCCACGATGATCTGCGCCACGATGATCTCGAACCAGCTGCGGAACAGGAAGCTGTCGGGGTTGGTGCCGGCCACCAGGTTGGGGTCGATGGCCCGCAGCTTGTCCAGGAAGCCGTGCACGCCCTGGCTGAAGTGGTCGTGACCGCTGCCCAGCAGGATGGCCGCCACCACCAGCATCAGGACGGCCTGCACGGTGTTGGTGTAGACCATGCTGTTGGCGCCGCCGAACATCATGTAGCCGAAGACGAATACCACCACGCCGATCATGGCGCCGGTCTCGGGCACGTCCAGGGTCTTGCTCAGCACCTTGGTCAGCCCCACCACGATGAGCACGATGAAGGTGATGAGCAGCAGGGACAGGAAGCCGTAGAACAGGGACAGGGCGCGGCTGTGGTAGCGCGTGCCCATCCACTGGGCCAGGCTGAGGGCCTTGACGCTGGTGCCGTGGCGCCGGAAGCCCTTGGTCAGCAGCACCAGCGAGGTGACCGCCGCCAGGGGCATGACGATGCCGTAGGACAGCACGCCGCTCAGGCCGTACAGGGCGATGAAGCCCGGGTTGATGATGAAGGTGGCCGCACTGGTCATGCTGGCGGCCAGGGCCAGTCCCACCGCCACCGGCGAGAAGGTGACGCTGCCCAGGGCGTAGTCGGCCACCGAGCGGTTGCGCCGGGCACCCCGCACCACGAAGAACAGGATCACGGCGGCATAGGCCGCCACCACGGCCCAGCCGGCGCTGGTCAGGGCTGATGATGCGGTCTGTTCCATGCTTCGCCTTTCCTACCAGGTGAAGGCCGCGCAGGCGAAGGCCAGCCCGCCGCCCGAACCCATGAACACCACCAGATCGCCCTCGGACAGCTGGCCCGCCGCGTCGGCCTCGGCCACGCACATGGGAATGCAGGCGCTGCCGGTGTAACCGTAGCGGTCCATGACGCAGTGGGTGCGCTCGAAGGGCAGCCCCAGGTTGTCCAGGGTCTCGCGGATGCTGTTGATGTTGATCTGGGTGAAGAAGATGCGGGTCACGTCCTCCACCTTGTAACCGGCGTCGGCCACCGTCTCGGTGATCATGCTGGTCCAGGTGGTGGGGTTGATCTCCTTGGGGAACTTCTTCACGAAGCGCAGCTTGTGGTCGCCGGCGGCCAGCACCTCGGGGGTGACGGGCCGGGCGGCCGCGCCGGCGTAGATGCCCATCCACTCGGCGTACTGGCCCTCGGTGTGCAGGCGGGCGGCCTGCCAGCCGCGCTCGCCCTCGTGGGCCTGCAGGATCACGCCCGCGGCCCCGTCGGCGAACAGGGTGACGGTCTTCTTGTCCGTCAGGTCCAGGTACTTGCTCATGGCGTAGGCGCCGATGACCATGACGTTGGTGTAGCGCCGGTCGGCCCGGATGTACTTGGCGCCCATGTCCAGGGCGGTGACGAACCCGGCGCAGGCCGTGTTGACGTCGAAGGTACCCACGCCCTCGGCGCGCAGGCGATGCTGCACAACCGAGGCCGTGGAGGGCGAGACGTACTCGGGCGTGTCGGTGCTGACGATGAGCAGGTCCAGCTGCCCCGGCTGCAGGCCCGCGCTGTCCAGCAGCTTGCGGGCGCAGGCGGTGACCAGGTCGGCGGTGCTCTCGTCCTCGGCGCACCAGCGCCGCTCGCGGATGGTCAGGTTCTCGCGCAGCCAGGTGTCCACGTCCTCGCCCAGTTGCTCGTTGAACCAGGCGTTGGGCACGACCTTCTCGGGCGCGTGCATGGCGGTGGCGATGATCTTCGCGTTGCGCGCCATCAGGACACCAGCCCGCCGTCGACGCTCAGCACCGTGCCGTGGACGAAGCTGGCCTCGTCGCTGGCCAGGTACAGGTAGGCCCGGGCGATTTCCTCGGGCTTGCCCAGGCGCTGCATGGGGGTCTTGTCGGCCATCATGTCGCGCACCTTCTCGGGCATGGCCATGACCATCTCGGTGGCGATGAAGCCGGGGGCCACGGCGTTGACGCGCACGCCCTTGCGGCCCAGCTCGCGGGCCCAGACCTTGGTCATGCCCACCACGCCGGCCTTGGTGGCCACGTAGTTGGTCTGCCCGAAGTTGCCGTACAGGGCCACCACGCTGCTGGTGTTGACGATGGCCCCGTGACCCTGGGCGGTCATGAGGCGGGCCGCCGCGCGGCCGCAGTTGAACACGCCCTTCAGGTTCACGTCGATGACCTGGTCGAACTGTTCTTCTTCCATCTTCAGCAGGGTGCCGTCGCGGGTGATGCCGGCGTTGTTGATGAGGATGTCCAGGCTGCCGAACGTCTCCTGCACGGCGCCCATGGCCTGGTCCACCGCGGCGGTGTCGGCCACGTTGATGCGCCGGAACTCGGCCTTGCGGCCGGCGGCCTCCAGCTCGGCGACCAGGGCGTCCCCGGCCTCCTGGTTCACGTCCCAGATGCTGACTGTCGCGCCCTCGGCGGCGAACAGCAGGGCCGTGGCCTTGCCCAGTCCCGCGCTGCCGCCCGTGATGACGGCCACCTTGTCTTGCAGACGATTCATGGCGTTCTCCTCGCGTTTATTCCTCGTGGCCGATCTCGGTCTGCCACTCGTCCAGAAAATTCATGAGATGCTTGTTCATCAGGGTGTAGAACCGCTCCATCTCGTCCATGCGCTCGGCGAAGGAGGGGGGAACCTGGTCCCGGTTCTCCTGGATGGCCGAGGTGTACTTGCGGGCCAGGGCCAGGTTCTGGCCCTGCAGCTTGATGTGGTTGGTGAAGGCCTGGCCGAAGATGTCCTGCTCGGCCTCGTAGTAGTCGCGGCGGCTGCCGGGCACCCAGATGCGCCGCACCAGATTGTGCTCGCGCAGGCGCCGCATGATCTGGCTGACGGGGCCCTTGCTGACCTGCAGCTCCTCGGTGATGTCCGTCAGGCTGAGGGGGCCGTCGCTGAACAGCAGCAGGCCCACCACCTGGCCCATGAGCTTGGGCAGGCCGAAGATCTGGTAGCCCAGACCATAATCCTGGATGAATTCCTGTTTGATGCGCTGGCCCGTGTTCCGGGATGAGGCCCGGGGCGCTTTTTTGCTGGAGGTGCTGCTTTTTTGAGGCAATGTTTTCTCCGTTTGAAAAGTTTCAAACACAGAATACACTACAGCCCAGGAGGGTGTCAAGGGCGGAGATCACCATTTCCCACTCTTCAGTCCCCGGGAAAAATGAGGATGAATATCAAAAAATGCTGTTCAAAAATTGGATTTTCATGCTGTTTTCCCTATTTTTAGGGCCGCAAGTTATTGGGTACGAATGGAATCAAGATAATTTGCTTAATTGGTCAAAAAAACCACCGAAAAGACCTCACGGATGTGCTATAATACAATGCAACAGGTGGATTTTTGCTTTTTGATTCTTTCTTTGCCCAGGAGGCTTGTTGGATGAAGCTCGTTAATACTCTGCTGCTGTGCGGTGCCCTTTTGCTGGCTGCCGCCCCCGTCATGGCCGAACGCGTTTACGAAGCCGACCTGACCGGTGATCAGGAAGTCGTCCCCTCGGGTTCCACGGCCTTTGGCCACGCCACCCTGATCATGAACGACGCCATGACCTGGATCAACTACACCGTGAACTTCGCCGGCCTGGACGCTACTTTCAGTCACGCGGGATTCTTCGTGGGCGAAGTGGGCACCGTGGGTCCCGAGGCCCTGGCTCTGGGCGGCAACGCTCCCCTGGCCGGCACCTGGTACGTGGACGCCGAGGTGGCCAACGCCCTGTTCGAGGAGCGCCTGTACGTCAACGTCTTCAGTGACGACGAGATGTTTCCCGACGGCGAGATTCGCGGCAACTTCACCCTGACCATCGTGGCCGATGAAGCCGTGAGCTTCGGCGATGTCAAGGCGCTGTACCGCTAGTCAGTCCTCTCGAGATGGAAAAAGAGCCCGCGTTTCGCCGGGCTCTTTTTTTTGCCATGCCCCGAAGATTGTTGCTGGCCTCCGGACTCCCCGAAGTGGGCCCATTTCCCCCGGGGGAAGAGGTTCTTGTGCAAAAAATCCTCCCAGGGCATCATGGAAATAGTTCCTTCCGCGGCCAGCAACATTCTTCAGGGCGCAACCTTTGTGCTACCATGGGGCCATCGTGAACTCCCCTCCCAAGGAAAGGCCCATGAAAGAATCTCCCTTGCTGCTCCTTTTACCGTTCTTGATCCTGCTGAGCGCTTGCGGCGAAAAGATCGATTCCCACCCGGCCCCGGTTGACCGGGCGGAGGTCAAGACCGCTGAGCCGGCAGCTGACGCATCACCTGCCTCAGCTGCCGCCGGGCTCATCACCGCTGATGGTCTGCTGCAGCGGGTGGAGCAGCTGGCCCGCCCCGACTGGCAGGGCCGCCTGCCGGGCACCCCGGGCTACGACGCTGCGGCCCGCGCCATGGCCGATCGTTTCGCCCAGCTGGGTCTGCAGCCCGCAGGGAACGACGGCTACCTGCAACGCTTTCCCATCGAGCGCAACACCATCCTGCCGGATTGCGAACTGGCCTACGAGGGGACCGACGGGCAATTGGTGAGCTGCGCCCTGGACAGGGACTACCTGCTGCGCGGTTTCACCGGCCGGGGCGACGTGCTGGCACCGGTGGTTTTCTGTGGCTACGGGCTGTCCCTGCCAGAGCAAGGTTACGACGACTACGCCCAGGTGGATGTGCAGGGCAAGGTGGTGCTGGTGTTCAAGCAGAGTCCCCCTTGGCAACCGGAAGAGGGTGGCTGGGGCCGGGCCCACATGCCGCGCCCCAAGGCCCGCACCGCCCTGGACCATGGCGCGGTTGCGGTGCTCATGGTCAGCCGCCCCAACGACGAACGACCCCAGCCCCTCATCGCCAGCGTCATGCACGGTCCGGGCGAGCACCCGTTGAATGTTCCCCAGGCCCAGATCAGCCACGCGGTGGGCGACGCCCTGGTGCAGGGGCTGGGCATGGACCTGGCCGGGTTGCAGACCCGCATCGACGAAACCAGGGCCCCCTTTTCCCAGCCCCTGGGTAAGCGGGTGCGCCTGAAGGTGGACACGGCCTATGACCCCACCGCCGAGACCATGAACGTGGTGGGGGTTCTGCCGGGCAGCGACCCCGCCCTGGCCCAGGAGTGCCTGGTGGTGGGCGCGCACCTGGACCACGTGGGACTCCAGGCGGGGCAAGCCCTGTTCCCCGGTGCCAACGACAACGCCTCGGGCACGGCGGCGGTGGTGGCCATGGCCGAGGCCTTCGTCCAGGGCGGTGTCAAGCCGCGACGGCCGGTGGTGTTCGTCCTGTTCAGCGGCGAGGAGCAGGGCCTTGTGGGCAGCAGGCACTACGCCGATCAGCCCGCCCTGCCCCTGGACCGCGCCGTGGCCATGATCAATCTGGATTGCGTGGCCCACGGTGACAGCATCCAGGCCTGGGGCGGCAAGACCGCGCCCGGGCTGTGGGATCTGGCCTACGGTTTCGACCGCAAGGCCGACCGGCTGATGAAGGCCCAGACCGGGCGGGGGGGAGGAGCCGACGCGGCGCCTTTCCACGCCCTGGGGCTGCCCACCCTCTACTTTGCCTCCAGCTACAGCTACACCCATCTGCATCGCAGCAGCGACACGGTGGAGACCCTGAACGGGCCCATGTTCGCGGCCCTGACCCGGGTGGCCTTCCGCACGGCGGCGGCCGTGGCGGACGGCGCCTACCAGCGAGAGGAACTGGTCCAGTGAAACACACACCCATGATCCTGGAGGTCTTTCTGGTCGCGACCCTCTTCAGCACGGTGTGGCCGGGTGGCGGCCCGGCCCGCTCCCAGGAAGAAATCAGCGGCGTCAAGGACGCTCCGGTGGGCGCCTTCAGCTTCATCATCAGCGGCCAGTTCGCCGGCACGCCGGAGCAGGTGTTCGACAAGGCCACCGGGGACATCACCCCCTGGTGGGACCACACCATGAGCGGCGACCCCTTGAAGATGTTTGTTGAGCCCCGCCCGGGCGGCGCCTTCATGGAGATATTCAACGAGCAGGGAGACGGCGTGCGCCACGCGGTGGTCACCGGCGCACAGCGGGGCAAGATGCTGCGCTACGAGGGGCCCCTGGGGCTGGCCGGCCACGCCCTGCACATGGTCACCACCTGGACCTTCGCCCCGCTGGGCGATGACCAGACCACCGTCACCGTGGAGGTGCACGGCGCCGGGGAGGTGCACGAGGGCTGGCCCCAGGTCATCGAGCGCACCTGGCGGCATTTCCTGCTGGAACGCTTCCAGCCCTACGTGGCGGGGGAACTGGACTGAGTTCCCCCGCTGTCCGGATCCGAACACCAATCGCCCGTAGTCGAACGCGGGCAACGGGTGTTTGTTTTTTTAAAGCATTGAAATAAAACAAATTGAATGCAGGCACGGTCCATGCTTCCTCCAGGTCGGAGGTGAACAATGGACCCCATGGATCGACCCATCGACAAGACAACAATCCGCCGCCGCCGCTTGCGGGCCACATTGCCCTATGTATTCGGCCTGATGGCCATCATCGCCGTGGGAAGCCTACTGGTGGGCTGGCTGAAGCCCTCCGTCCGTCACGACCGCATCCGCCTGGCCACCGTCGAGGAGGGCTCGATGTCGGCCACCATCGACGCCACGGGACTGGTGGTGCCGCGTTTCGACCAGATCATCACTGCACCTCTGGCCACCCGGGTGGCGCGCATCCGGAAAAAGCCGGGCGCTGCCGTGAGCTTGGGCGACACCATCGCCCTGCTGGACGATCGCGGTCCTCGCCGGGATGTGACCCGTCTGCAGGAGCAGATCGCCCTCAAGGAAAACCAGCGGGTGGTTTCCGAGCTGGCCCTGGCCCGGGGCCGCTCCGACCTGGCCAGCGAGAAGGCCATCAAGGAGCTGGAGCTCAAGTCGCACCGCCTCGATGTGGAACGCAACCGCCAGCTCTTCGACATGGGGCTCATCACCCGGGACCAGGTACGCAAGTCCGAGACAGATGCCGAGCGCGTGGCCATCGAGCTGCAGCATCTGGCGGACAAGGCCGCCTACGACCGGCAGGACCACGAGGCCGCCCTTGAGGGGCTGGCCCGCGAACTGGCCATCCTGCAGACCGACCTGGATCAGGCCCGCGAGCAGTTGGCCCGCACCGTGATTGCCGCCGACCGCCAGGGCATCGTGACGTGGGTGGTGGCCAGCGAGGGCGCGTCCGTGGGGGCCGGTGAGGTGGTGGCGCGGGTGGCCGACCTGACCGCCTTCCGGGTGGACGCCACGCTTTCCGATGTACTGGCCCGCCGTCTGGCGGAGGGACTGCCCGCCGCCGTGCGCTCGGGCGATGTGCGTCTGACCGGGCGGGTGGACCGCATCCTGCCCTCGGTGAACAACGGCATCGTCACCTTCGAGGTGGCCCTTGACGAACCTGGCCACCGCATGCTGCGGCCCAACCTGCGGGTCGACGTGCACACCGTCACCGACCATCGCCAGCACACCTTGCGACTCAAACGCGGCCCCCTGCTCAACGTGGAGGGGAACGACGCGGTATTCGTCCTCCGGGGCGACCGGGCTGTTCGCACCCGGGTGGAGATCGGCCTTTCAAACTTCGAATTCTATGAAATCACCAGCGGCCTGGTGCCCGGCGACCAGGTCATCATCAGCGACATGTCCGACTACCGGAACATGCAGGAGGTCAAGATACGATGACGAGCCCACACGGAACCCAAGCGGCCCTGCACACGGAAAGCAAGCAAACGGGGCAGGCGCCTCAGGGTGTGGCCATCGACCTCACCGGGGTCAACAAGATCTACCACACCGACAAGGTGGAGACGGTGGCCCTCAGCGAGGTGAATCTGCAGATCGCCGGGAGCGAGTTCCTGTCCATCATGGGACCCTCGGGTTCGGGCAAGAGCACCCTGCTGAACGTGCTGGGACTGCTGGACGCCCCCAGCGAGGGGCAGGTTCGCTTCGACGGCATCAGCCTGCAGGGTATGGGCGATCGCGCCCTGTCCAGGCTGCGCAACCGGGAGATCGGTTTCATCTTCCAGAGCTTCCATCTGATCAGCGATCTGAACGCCCTGGACAACGTGCAGATTCCCCTGCTGTACCGGAACATGAGCAACCGCCTGCGCCGGGAAATGGCCGAGGTGGCCCTGCAGCGGGTGGGCCTGAGTTCGCGCATGCACCACTACCCCACCCAGCTTTCGGGCGGGCAGCAGCAACGCGTGGCCATCGCCCGCGCCATCGTGGGCACGCCGCGCCTTCTGCTGGCCGACGAACCAACCGGCAACCTGGACAGCAAGATGGGTGAGGAAGTCATGCAGATCCTGGAGGAATACAACCGCGAGGCGGGGGTCACGGTGGTCATGGTCACCCACGACCAGCACCAGGCCGAACGGACCCAGCGCATCGTGCGGCTCTTCGATGGCCGCCAGGTCCACTAGGAGGGACGCGATATGTTTGGCAATTACCTGAAAATGGCGTGGCGGGTGCTGGGTAGACGCAAGTTCTTCACCTTCATCAGCCTGTTCGGGATCGGATTTACCCTGACGGCCCTCATGCTGGTCGTCGCTGTGACCGACCACTACCTGGCCCCGGGGTATCCCGAGGTGAACCTTGGCCGCACTCTCACCCTGACCCGACTATCCATGGCCGGCGAAAACATGACCTGGAATTCAGGGGTGGGCTACAAGTTCGCCCACACCTACGGGCGTGACCTGCCGGGGGTGGAACGCATGAGCGTGTACACCGGCGGCAGCACCGCCACGGTCTTCAGGGAAGGCCGCAAACTGGAGTTTATGGTCCGCTATGTGGATCCCGAGTACTGGAAGGTCATGGCATTCTCCTTCCTGGAAGGCGGAGCCATCACGGCCGAGGACAACGCCGCGGCCCGCCAGGTGGCGGTCATCAGCCAGGCCACGCGCAAGCGGTTGTTCGGGGATGAACCGGCGCTGGGGCGGGATGTGGAGATTCTCGGGCGCGCCTTGCGGGTGGTCGGAGTGGTGGAGAACGTGGCTCGCTACCGCCTCGCCACCAGCGGTGACATCTGGTTGAACATGGGCGCACACCCGTCGCCCAGCTTCTACGACCAACTGCTGGGTGAGTGCGAGGTGGCCTACCTGCTGGAGGAGGGGGCGGACAGGACTGCCATGCGGGCCGCCTTCGCCGAGCGTCTGACCCGGGTGGAGTTCCCGGACCCGGAAAACTTCGACACCATGCGCGGCGATCCCATGACCGCCTTCGAGACCATGTCCCGGCTGATTATTCCCTCCCAGGAAGAGTCGGCGCCGCGGCGCCTGTTGCTTCTGGCCGGCGGCGGTATGCTCCTGTTCATGCTCCTGCCCGCCATTAACCTGGTGAACATCAACCTCAGCCGCATCTACGAACGCAGCAGCGAAATCGGCGTGCGCAAGGCCTTCGGGGCGGCCAGCGGCGACCTGGTCCTGCAGTTCGTGGTGGAGAACGTGGTGCTGTGCATCATCGGCGGTCTCATCGGCCTTTTGGGAGCGTCGGCCCTGCTCAAGGCGGTCGAGTTCATTCCTCGGCTGCCCTTCATGCCCTTTAGCCTGAACTGGCGCATCTTCCTGTCTGCACTGGTCCTGGCCACCATCTTCGGCCTGATTTCCGGTGTGTGGCCGGCCTGGAAGATGTCCCGCAGCCATCCCGTGACCGCCCTGAAAGGAGGCACCTCATGACCCGGCACATCTTCAAGCTGGTGTGGAACCGCAAGCGTTCCACGGGTCTGATCCTGCTGGAAATCTTCATCTGCTTCCTGGTCCTGTGCGCCATCATGACGGCTGCCATCGGGTTGGGGGGGCGCTACGGCAAGCCCCTGGGATTCGACTACCAAGACGTGTGGGCGGTGTCGGTTGAGGGGATCAACTGGCAGGCCGAGGAGGAGGAGGGAATCCGCGACCGGGAGAGCATGAAGCGCATCCTGACGGCCCTCAAGGGTTTGCCCGAGGTGCAGGAAACAGCGGTTTCAACCAACCTGCCTTTCCACAACAGTACCTGGATGAACACGACCTTCATCAAGGGTCAGCGGCGCGGCGTGGAGATGGTCATGATGTCCGAGGATCTCCCCCGGGTTCTGGACCTGGAGCTGCTGTACGGCCGCTGGGTGAACGAGGAGGACGGCGCCCTGGAATACCGCCCGGTGGTCATCAACCAGCGTTTCGCCAGGGGGCTGTTCGGCCTGGATGACGCAGTGGGCAAGGACATGCCCTTCTTCGACGAGAACGGCAAGATCACGTCCCCGGAAGAGGATGCCACAATTAACCGGGTGGTGGGTGTCATGAGCGATTTCCGGCGCCACGGCATGACCCGCGAGGATCCCCTGTGCATGTTCATGTGCCTGGACATGAATGAGGGCACCAACACGGCGACCGAGATCCTGGTCCGGGTTCGTCCCGGCACCACGGCGGCTTTCGAGGAGAGGATGATCGAAACCATGCAGCAGGTTAACCCGGCGTGGACCTACGGCACAGGGTCCCTGGAGAACAGCCGCAAGAGCATGCTCACCGCCTACCTGGCGCCCATGATCGCCCAGCTGGTGGTGGCGACTTTCCTGATCATCATGGTGGGTCTGGGACTGGTGGGTGTACTGTGGCTGGGGGTGACCCGCCGAACCTCGGAGCTGGGCCTGCGCCGCGCCCTGGGGGCCAGTGCCGTTTCGGTTCGCTGGCAGATCCTGGGTGAGCTGTGGGCCCTGACCGGCCTTGCCGTGACGGTGGGCGCCGTGGTATTCCTGCAATTGCCGATATTCGGTGCGAACTTCGGGGTGGGGTGGCCCGTATTTCTGGGGGGCACCTTGCTGGCCGCGGGAGTGCTCTATGCATTCGTTACCTTTTGCGGCCTGTACCCGACCTGGCTGGCCACGCGGGTTCTGCCCGCCACGGCTCTGCAGTACGAGTAGAAATTGATCCTCATCATCGACGACGATCATGCCGTCCTTCACTCGCTGGCCCTGCTGCTCAAGCAGGCGGGGCTGGCGAGCGTGTGTTGCGACTGCCCCGCCGAGGCTCTGGCCAGGCTGGACGATCCGGCGGTGCGGCTGGTGATCCAGGACATGAACTTCTCGCGGCGCACCTCGGGCGAAGAGGGTTTGCAGTTGCTGGGTGACATCAACGCCCGGCGTCCGGAGCTGCCGGTGATCCTGATTACCGCCTGGGGCAGCATCGAGCTGGCGGTGGAAGGCATGAAGGCCGGGGCGGCGGATTTCGTGACCAAGCCCTGGCGCAACGAGCAGGTGCTGCAGACGGTGCGCACCGCCCTGAACCTGGCCGCCAGCGGAGTGGCGGCCGCCAGCGAGGAACCCCTCTCGCGCAACGACCTGGACGAGCGTTTTGACTTCGCGGGCATCATCGGGCGGGATCCGGAATTCCTGAAGGTGCTGGAACTGGCCGGGCGGGTGGCGGCCACCGACGCCTCGGTGCTGATCACCGGCGACAGCGGCACGGGCAAGGAAGTCATCGCCTCGGCGCTCCACCGCAGCAGCCCCCGGGCGGCGGGGCCGTTCATCAAGGTGAACCTTGGCGGCCTGTCGTCCACCCTCTTCGACAGCGAGATGTTCGGCCACGTGAAGGGCGCTTTCACCGATGCCCGACGTGATCGCGAGGGGCGCTTCGCCGCCGCGGACGGGGGTACCATCCTGCTGGACGAGATCGGCGAATTGGAGCTTCAGAGCCAGGTCAAGATGCTTCGCGTTCTGCAGGACCGCACTTTCGAGGTGCTGGGCAGCAGCCGCACCCGCAGCCTGGATGTGCGGGTCATCTCGGCTACCAACCGGGATCTGGGGGAGGCGGTGTCGGCGGGCCGTTTCCGGGAGGATCTACTGTACCGCCTGAACCTCATTACTCTGCATCTGCCTCCGCTGAGTCGGCGGCGCCGGGACATCCCGGTGCTAGCCGGGCATTTCCTTGCCCGTTCGGCGGCGGCCTACGGACGGGCGGCGGCCCCGCCCATGGTCACGCCCCAGGCTCTGGCCTGGCTCGAGGCCCAGCCCTGGCCCGGCAACGTGCGCCAGCTGGAGCAGTTCATGACCCGGGCCGTGCTGACCCTGGACGGGCCGCGGCTGGACCTCGATGCCTGCCACCGGGTCATGGAGATGGAGCAACGCGGCGATGACGGCGGGGCGCTGCCTCCGGTTGGCAGCATGACCATGGACGAGGTGGAGAAGGCCATGATCGTGCAGGCCCTGGGGCACTTCGCCGGCAACATCAGCCGGGCGGCCGACAGCCTGGGACTCAGCCGGGCGGCCCTGTACCGCCGCTTCGAAAAGCACGGGATCCAGCCATGACCCTGCGGGCGCGCTTCCTGGTCTACCTGTTGATGGTGCACATGGTCTTCGGGGTGGCGGCGGTCTGGTTCCTGCGGGACCACCGCCTGTGGATCATCGCCATCGAGGGGTTCTTCGTCCTGAGTCTGGCAGTGGGCTGGCGCCTATTGCAGGCTTTCTTCGGTCCCTTGGAGCTTGTGCGGGGCGGGGCCCTGCAGATCCGGGAAGAGGATTTCACCACGCGTTTTTCGCCCACCGGCCAGCAGGACATGGACCAGCTCATAGTGGTCTACAACCAGATGGTCGACACGCTACGCGATGAGCGCATCCGCAACGAGGAGCAGGAGCATCTGCTGCGCAAGGTGCTGGAGGAATCGCCCGGCGGGGTCATCACCCTCGATGTGGACGGCAAGGTGGCCACGGTGAACCCGGCGGCCGAGAAGTTGCTGGACACCACGGCCGACCGGTTGCTGGGCCGCACTCTGGTCGAGATGACCGATCGCCAGGGGGTGCCCATCTCCAGGGCCGACGAACTGGCCGCCCTGGAGCTGGAAGACTCCCTGCTGCTGCGCCTCGAGGGGCGCCGTCGGGTGAGGTGCCGGGCGGCGGCTTTCATGGATCGCGGTTTCCCGAGGCGCTTCCTGCTTCTGGACGAGATCACCACCGAATTGCAACGTACCGAGAAGCAGGCCTACGAGAAGCTCATCCGCATGATGAGCCACGAGGTGAACAACACCAGCGGGGCGGTGCAGTCCCTGTTGCAGTCCTGCCTGGTTTATGCGCGGCAACTGGCCGAGGCCGATCGCGCGGATTATGTCCAGGCCCTGGAGGTGGCCATCGATCGCACCGCCAATCTGGATGCTTTCATGCGGGGATTCGCCGATGTGGTGCGCTTGCCGTCGCCCAAGCTCAGCCGGGTCAATCCCTGGCTCATCGCCTCGCGGGTGGGCACCCTGCTGCGGGACCGTTGCGCCGCGGTGGGCATCGGGTGGCGGGAGGAAGTGGAGGCGGAGCTGGACGATATGCCGGAAATCCCCTGCGACCCGGTGCAGATGGAGCAGGTGCTTCTGAACGTGACCAAGAACGCGGTGGAGAGCATCGAGGCTGGGGCGGACCAAGAGGCGCCGACCATCACCCTGAGCGGCGGGCGCGCCGGGGGGCGCTGGTACCTGGGGCTGCGGGACACGGGGCCCGGATTGTCGGCCGAAGCCGAGGCCCAGCTCTTCACGCCCTTCTTCTCAACCCGCGAACAGGGGCAGGGAATCGGGCTGGTCATGGTGCAGGAGATCCTGCTGGGCCACGGCTTCGAGTTCAGCCTCCGCAACCTTCCGGAGGGGGGCGCCGAGTTCGTCATCTTCTTCTGAACATTCCGGTTGGCGCTTCTACTTGTCCAGCCCGTCCAGGATGGTTGGCAGATCGTCCCGGGTGATGGCCATCATGATCTCCTTGTCGGGGAACTGGATGGCCACCGGGCCCTGGTCGCAGGCGCCGATGCAGCCGCAGCTGATGACCTTCACCTTCATGTCCAGGCCGCGCTCCTGGACCATGCCCTTCAACTCTTCACGCAGCTGCGGGCCGCCACGATCGGCGCAGCAGGGCTTGGGGTGGCCGTCGGGGCGCTTGTGGGTGCAGACGAAGATGTTCGCCTGGAACGGAGCAGGGAACTTGAGCATGGCCGGGACCTCGATTCGGGGTTAGGTTTTTCTGATACTGAAAATCAGCCACAGAATATAGGCGTCGCTTGATCTCCGCACGGGTTTTGCATCAAAAGCCCACCAAACCCGTAGGATCAGCGGCAACACGGTTCCCCCGAACATCTGGAAACGGAGATCCCATGACCCGCTTCACTCTGGCCGTCTTGGCCCTGTGTGTAATCCTGGCCGGTTGCGCCGGCACCTCCTCCGATCCGGGAGAGGCTGTGACCGAGGCTGGGGCCATGACCGGCCCGGCCTACCTGGAAAACATGCTGGGCACCATGGACACGCAGGAGGCGGTGACCCGGTTCAAGGCGTTGTTTCCCGAGAACAGCGACCAGGGACCCGCCACCGAGGCCGAGCTGAACGCGCTGGGTTACCGGTTGCTGCTGGCGGGGCGAGCCGGGGAGGGCCACGCCGTCCTGCAGATGCTCACCGAGCTGGCGCCCGGGTCGGCCAACGCCTGGGACAGCCTGGGCGAGGCCTGCCTGCACGAGGGTGATGGACCGGGGGCCGAGGCGGCTTTCCGCAAATCCCTGGAACTGGATCCTGAGAACCGCAACGCCCGCCGGATGCTGGACGGCCTGGATCGGAAGCTCTACGAATTCGCCCACGAGACCCGGGCCGCCTTTGCCTGGGAACCGGGACAGCAGACCGGGCTGCGGGGGCCGTTCCTGGGTCAGGAGGAGCCGGGCCTGGAGCCGGAGGTCTTCGCTCCCGGGCTGATCTCCACCCGCGGGGGATTCGAGTTCAGCTGCTCATTCTCGCCCGACGGCGGCGAGTTCTACTTCAACCGGGAGTTCCACATCTCGGTGTGCCGCCGGGAAGAGCAGGGCTGGACCGCCCCCGAGCCCGCCCCCTTCAACGGGGACGGCCTGCACCACGAGGCCCACATCACCGCCGACGGCCGGCGCCTTTTCTTCGGGGCCATCCGCGAAGGGGTGCCCGAGGGGGCGCCCGCCTATGGCATCTGGTACATGGACCGGGCCGGAGATGGCTGGGGCGAGGTGCATTACCACGGGCCGGGCATGTACGTGACCACCGCGGCCAACCGCAACCTCTATCTCACGGATATCCATGATGTGGTGGGCGGGGGCCTGGCCATGCAGAGCTGGGACGGGGAAAAGTACGGCCCCCTGGAAAGGCTGCCCGACCATCTGAATGAATACCCGGCGGCCCATCCCTGCATCGCGCCGGACGAGAGCTGGCTGATCTTCGACGCCGGCCGGCCGGATGCCCTGGGCGGAGAGGGCGACAACGATTTCTACATCAGCTTCCGGACCGAGGAGGGCGGCTGGGGCCCGGCCGTTCACCTGGACCTGAGTCCGGGCGGAAAGCCCATCAGCGACCCGGGCAGCAACATGTGCGCCTCGGTGACCCCCGACGGGCGGTTCCTGTTCTTTCACGGCAAGCGGGATATTCACTGGGTGAGCACCGCGGTGCTGGAGCAGTTCCGGCCCTGATGGCCGCGGGAGAAGGCCCGTCAGCCCAGATTCCGCGCCCGCGCCACCACCGCCTGGCCCAGGGCCACGGCCCCGTCGTTGGGGCCCAGCTGCAGCGAGCGCCAGGGCTGCAGGTCGAAATCGGGCAGGCTGGACATGAGGCCCATGAGGATGATCTCGTTCTGGAACACGCCCCCGCCCAGCACCACATCGCACAGGCCGGTCTCGTCCGCCGCCGCCACGGCCGCCCGGCATAGCATGTCGATGAGGGTGCGGTGGAAGCGCGCGCTGACCTCGGCCGGCGAAAGGCCCTGGGCCACCGCGCGGGCTACGGCGCGCACCAGGTCGTCGGTCATCAGGACCTGGGGTCCCTGACCGTCCGGAATGTCCAGGGAGGCCGGGCAGAAAGGCTCGGCCGCGCGCACCCGGGCCAGGTCGGTCAGGGCCATGAATTCGGCGGCGGCCTGGGCCTCGTAACGGGCCTCGAGAACCCCCCCCGTCAGGGCCGCCACTCCGTCGAACAGCCGGCCGCAGCTGCTGGTCATGGGGCTGTTCAGGCCGCGCTCCAGCATCTCCAGAACGGGTTCGACCGGGTGTTCCCCCAGCCAGGGCAGGGCGGGCCAGGTGGCCGGGTCGGCGCCGAAGGCCCGCCGCAGCAGGGCCACGGCGGTGCGCCAGGGTGAGCGCACGGCGGCCTCGCCTCCAGGCAGGGGCATGGTCTGCAGGTGGGCGAAACGCTGGAACCCGTGGGCGTCTCCCACCAGGACCTCGCCGCCCCAGATGGTGCCGTCGCTGCCGTAGCCGGTGCCGTCCATGATGAGGCCGATGACCGGCTCGTCCAGGTGCTGCTCGGCCATCACCGCCACCATGTGGGCGTGGTGGTGCTGCACTCCCACCAGCCGGATGTCCCGGGGCCGGGCCTTTTCCTGCTCCCGGGCGAAGTGGGTGCTGAAGTAACCGGGATGCAGATCATGGGCGATGATGGTGGGCCGGCACTCCAGTAATTCCTGCAGGGTGTCCACGCTCTCGCGGAAGAAGTTGTTTGCCTCCAGGTTCTCCAGATCCCCGATGTGGGGGCTCAGGAAGGCCCGGTTCTCCTTGAGCAGGCACACGGTGTTCTTCATCTCGGGCCCCACCGCCAGCACCGCCTGTTCATCCGCTTCGCCCGGGCCCGCCATCATTTCCTCGTCCAGATGCACCGGCACCGGAGCCAGCCCGCGCCCGCGCCGGAAAACCACCGGCCCGCAGGGAATCACCTGCAGCACCGAATCATCGGCGCGGCGCAGGATGTCGCGGTCATGCAGCAGCAGGTTGTCGGCGATGCTTCCCAGCCGCCGCAGGGCCTGGTCGTTGTCGATGCAGATGGGTTCCTCGCTGGCATTGCCGCTGGTCATGACCAGGGCGGGCACGCCCAGGGCCGCCAGCTTCTCCAGCAGCAGAACATGCAGGGGGGTGTAGGCCAGCATGATGCCCACCCGGCGGTGGGCCCCGCACACCGCCGGGGCCAGGGGCGGGTCGCCCAGGTCATCGGCGCGCCTTTCCAGCAACACGATGGGCGCCGCCGGGCTGGTCAGCTGGCGGGACTCTTCCTCGTCGATCCGCGCCAGGCGGCGGGCGGCCACCAGGTCGCTCACCATCACGGCCAGGGGCTTGGCCTCGCGCCCCTTGCGCCGGCGCAGGCGCGTGACGGCTTCTTGCCGGTCGGCGCGCACGGCCAGGTGGAATCCGCCCAGGCCCTTGATGGCCACGATCCTGCCGTCGGCCAGGAGCCGGGCCGCGCCCTCCAGGGCGGGTCCGGCCACCGGCTGTCCCTGGTTGTCCACCAGTTGCACCTGGGGGCCGCACTCGGGGCAGGCGTTGGGCTGGGCGTGAAAGCGCCGGTTGCGCGGGTCGTCGTATTCGGCCTGGCAGGCCGCGCACATGGTGAAGCGGGCCATGCTGGTGAAGGGCCGGTCATAGGGAATGCGGTCGATGATGGTCCAGCGCGGGCCGCAGTTGGTGCAGTTGATGAAGGGGTAGCCGTGGCGCCGGTCGGCGGGGTCGGTGACCTCGCGGCGGCAATCGGCGCACACCGTCACGTCGGGGGGCACCAGGGTGCTGGTGCCGGGCCGGTTTTCCGAGGGACGAATGACGAAGGCGCCGGCCTCGCTCTGGGGGTCGACGTCCGCGGTCTCCAGGGAAACGATGTCGGCCAGGGGCGGCTGCCGGCGGAGCAGATCCCGGGCGAAGGTGTCCAGCATGGGACCGGGGCCCTGCACCTCGATGACCACGCCGTCGCTGGTGTTGGTCACGAAGCCGGACAGGCCCAGGGTTTCGGCCAGGTTGAAGACGAAGGGCCGGAAGCCCACGCCCTGCACGATGCCGTTGACCAGCAGGCGCCGGCGCTGTTTTCCCCCGGCCTGGGCCATCAATCCCCGCCGCTGCCGGGTTGCATCTGCTGCTTGATCCAGTCATACCAGCCGGTCAGGCCCTCGCCGGTGGTGGCCGAGATCTCCAGGAACTGCAGGCGCGGGTTCACCGTCAGGGCTGCCTGGCGGCACTTTTCCACGTCGAAATCCACGTGGGGCAGCAGGTCGATCTTGTTGATCAGGCACAGGTTGCTGGCGGCGAACATGGTGGGGTACTTCAGGGGTTTGTCGTCCCCCTCGGTCACCGAGATGACCACCACCTTGGCGGCCTCGCCCAGATCGAACAGGGCGGGGCAGACCAGATTCCCCACGTTCTCGATCATGAGCACGGAATTGTCCCGGGGGCTCAGCTCGGCGCAGGCCCGCTTGATCATGTCGCTGTCCAGATGGCAGCCCTTCCCGGTGTTCACCTGCAACACCTCGGCGCCGGTGGCGGCGATGCGCTCGGCGTCGTTCAGGGTCTGCTGATCACCCTCGATGACGGCCATGGGCACCTGCTCCTTCAGGTCCTCGATGGTGCGCACCAGCAGGGAGGTCTTGCCCGACCCCGGCGACGAGACCAGGTTCAGGGCCAGGATGTTCTTGGCCTCGAACCAGCCCCGGTTGCGCTGGGCCAGCATGTTGTTCTGCAGCAGCACGTCCTGTTCGATGTCCAGGGTGCGGGAGGGGCCGTGGTCATGATGGTGGTGATGATCGTGGCCGTGAGCGTGCTCATGGTCGTGCTCATGGTCGTGCCCATGCGCGTGCCCATGCGCGTGGTCATGCTCGTGGTCATGCCCATGGTGATGATGGTGATCGTGATCGTGCCCATGAGGGTGGTGGTGGTCGTGGTGGTGGGCTTCCTCGCCGGGTTTCCGGAAGGTCACCGCTTCGGCAGGCTGGTTGCAACCACAGGTGTCACACATGACGATCTCCTCGTTTCTATTCCCCGTTTTTCGTGCTCAGTTCTTCGAAAATACCGGCGTCGCGGTTCTTGCGCACGTTGTCCCAGCTGAAGCAGCGGCCGTTCATGGCCACGTAAACCCCCGAGGGCAGGCTCTGGGCGAAGGCCAGGGCGCTGCCCAGGTTGAACAGCCCGTCCGAGCTGCCGAAGGCGTAGGGAATCATGGCGCCCGTCAGGACGATGGTCTTGTCGACGATGTTCTGTCCCAGCAACCGCGCCGTCACCTCCATGGTGTCGGTGCCGTGGGTGATGACGATGCGTTCCTGGGGGCACTTGCGGCACTGGGCCAGGATGACCTCGCGGTCCTCGTCGTCCATCTCCAGGCTGTCCACCATCATGAGGGTGCGCACTTCCACGTCCACGTGGCTGCGGCCCAGGGCCAGCATGTCGCGCAGGTGGGTGTCCTTGAAGTACAGCGAGCCGTTGCGCTCGTTGTATTCCTTGTCGAAGGTTCCGCCGGTGACGAACACGCGCACGGTCTGGTTCATGGGCTGGCTCCGCGGGCAAGGGACAGGGTCAGATGCACAGCGACAGGGTCGACCTATCTGGCCTCAAATCTGGATGATCAGACGCTGTCCGTCCAGGGCTTCGTGGGAAAAACGCCACAGCTGCAGGGGGAAACCCAGGTCGGCCCGCCGCCCCTCGACTATGGTGCCGCCGGCACGGGGGCCGGCCAGTTCCTCGGCGGGCTGGGCCGTTTCCCACAGGGTGGCCCAGGCCTGGGGAAAGGTGCCGGCCAGGCGTCGCAGGCGGCCGATGGTGTGGGCCACCAGACCCGCCGTCACCGTGTCCCCGTCCTGGTTGATGAGCAGGGTCACCACCTGGTCGGTGTCGCAGGCGATGTCGGCCCGCAGGCGGTCGCCGATGGCCAGGCTGCGGGACGGGTCACCCTGCAACTGGCCCAGGATGGCGCCGTAGGGTTTGCCCACCGGGGCAAAAAGGTCGCCGAAAACCCTTTCGAAATGATTTCCGATGCCGAAACCCGTCAGCAGGTTGCGGGCGCTGGCCGTCATGTCGCCGGTGGTCACCACCTGGCGGAACGATTCCCCCAGCTCGCCCAGGAATTGATCCGCCTCGGGCAGAAGCCCGGGAGCGCCGGTCAGGGGGTCGAAGGGAATCAGGGTGCCGGCCATGTCCCACAGCAGGAAAGCCTGGGCGGGGCCTGGGTTCTGGTGGCCGTGACTGGGGTCGGTCATATCTGAGCTTTCGTCTGGTCCTGACGGGCGATGATCCGGATCGCAACCTGGTGATAGCCCTTGCGTTCCGGGCAGATCCGGGGTTTCATGTCCCCTGGGGCGCCGAGGGCGCCAAGTCCGGGGGGTTTATTCAAGTTCGCACAATATATATGCACAAGGACGGAATTTCACAGCCTGGGATGGCGCTTGTCCCCTTCCCGGCCCATCGAGAGGAATGAAGCATGCGCGTGATTTCAGACCCGGCCATGAGAAACCGTTGGCTGCTGCTGGCCCTGGCCACCCTGTTGCTGGTGCCGGCCCTGGCCCAGGCGGAAGATCAGGATCTGGAAGGTTTGTTGCAGCAGGTGGGCGAGGAATACGCCCGCGCCTATGCGTCTCCCTTCCTGGAAGCCTTTGGCGCCAACCAGAACAGCGGCCTGTACCAGAGCGCCAACATCCCGTGGGGCCGCCTGACCTTCAGCGTGGGGTTCAAGGCCACGGCCACCCACATCAGCGAGGACGACCAGACCTTCAGCAAGACCGTCTCGGATATCGATTTCGGGGACATCGACCCCGCCCTGAACGGCATGTCGGGCACCGCCGTGTTCGCCGGCCCCACCATCTTCGGTGACGACCAGACCCCGGGCACCATCACCCTGGTTCCCGACGCCGGCGGTCCTCCCATTTCCCTGGAGGGCATTCCCGGCCTGGTGGACACCCGCTTCGTGCCCATGCTGGCTCCCGAGGCCAGCATCGGTGGCGTGTACGGACTGCGCGCCACCCTGCGCTGGTTCCCCGAGATCGATCTGGGCGACTACGGCAAGACCAAGTACATGGGCCTGGGCTTCCAGTGGAGCCCCAACGGCATCCTGCTGAACCTGCCCGTGGACGTCATGGTGGGTTACTTCGATCAGTCCCTGGATGTGGGCAGTCTCATCGAGACCAACGCCAAGAGCTACTTCCTGGCCGCCAGCAAGGATCTGGGCACCGTCACGGTTTACGGCGGCTTCCAGAAGGAAGAGTCGGACATGACCGTGACCTACACCTACCAGGAAACTGGTGAAGAGATCAGTTTTTATACCGAAGGTATGCAGGAGAACCGCATCACCCTGGGCGCCAAGCTGGCCTTCCTGAACGTGGAAATGGGCCACGGCGATCTGACCACTTACTCGATGGGGGCCATGTTCGGCTTCTAGTCTCGTCAGCCTTGAAAGGAAAACGCCATGAAGAACCACAACCTGAAATTGATCCTGGCGGCCCTGGCCGTGCTGTTGCTGGGGGCCTGGGCCCTGAGCGGCTGCGAGAGCGACTCGGTGGCCCCCAAGGACGAGGCCCCCGAACTGACCCAGGAAAACGCCGGCTACCAGGCCGCCATGGTGGCCCTGGCCATGACCGAGGTGGGTCCGCAGATCCTGGCCTACGTGAACAAGGACGTGGAGACCTACGATCTGTCCGGCTATGACTACGTGGACGGCTCGGTGCAGGTGGATTACCGCAGCGGCGGCGCCGACGGCACGCCCACCACACCCGGCAACGCCGACTACGCCCACCTGACCACCGTGGGCGAGGACGGCCTGGTGCTGACCTGGGACGGCATTCCCGGCAGCGCCATGTACCTGACCGCGGACATCGCGGGCACCATCGGCACCGGTTCGGTGACCATCCTGGCGGGCAGCGGCGGCACCATGACCTCCGGCCCCTACGTGGTGAACTACGCCATGAACGGTCTGGTCTTCCACGCCACGGGTTATCCCACCGGCGGCACCTTCACCGTTTCCAGCGGCGGGTACGCGATGGCGGTGGCCTTCAACGGCAGCAGCACGGCCACCATCTACGTCAACGACAACCCCACCTACTTCCTGAACCTGGCCACGGGCGATCTGACCCCCTACAGCGCGCCCACGTTCTGATCATCCGGCCTTCTGGAAAAACTCAGGGCGGAGCCTTTCGGCTCCGCCCTTCTCGGCTTAGTGCCCGAACCTATTCAGTCCGGCTCCGTCCTCGACCAGGACAGGACCCGGCCCTCCGGCCGTGAGTCGCTGGTCCAGCCTGGCGCCTGCTCCTGACTCGACTTTGCGCTGCCTTCTGTCAGGCACAGGCAAGTCGGTCGCCGGGACAGACCCAGGTTCGGCAGTCTCCGCTTCCGCTCCATCTGCTGATCCCGGCTGTCCGGGACCTCCGCTGAAACCACCACACCCATGGCTAATGGGTGATGTTGTCCTTCCGCTGGAGGCAGTATTGCCATTGTGGAGTTATTGATCAAGAAGAGATTGATCAAATTCCCGGACGAAGTGTTTACATCTTTCCGGGCATCCCGGTATTGTTCTCCGGTTCCCGGTTTCCAGGCAATATCCCATGTCTCCAAGCAGGTCGTCACCAGTGCGAACTTCCACCCAGGGTGTCCCCCCTTCGGCATCTTACCGTGACCTCGGGCTGGTGGCCGCGGTGGCTGTTCTGGCTCATGTGCTGGTTCTCAAAACCTGGTGGTTCCACGATGACTGGATTTTCCTGGCAGACGCGGCTGGTCTGCAGCCCCGAGGCGGGGGGCTGGCCCGCTGGGTGACCTACCAGGGGTACTGGAGTGCCCTTTGGCCCCTGTTCGGACTGAATCCCGCAGGATGGGCCATCAGCCGGCTGGCCCTGCACATGGGGTCGTCACTGCTGGTCGTGGTCCTGGCGCGCCGGGCGCGTGTCGGCCGGGCCGGGCAATGGTTGGCGGGGGTGCTGTTTGCCATGGCGCCGGTGGCGTTCGAGGGCTTGTACTGGGGCACCGGCGCGGTGGAACTGGTGGGGGCCTTCCTGACGTTGCTGGCCCTGCATCTGATACTGAAGGATGGACCGGCGTTTATCTGGGCCTTGCCCGTGGGGATCCTGGCCCTGTTCAGCAAGGAGTCCAGCTTGTTGTTGCTGGCAGTCGCGGCCTGGCAAACCCGGCAAGGCCACGGACGGGAACGGGGCCGCTGGCTGGTGTTGGTTCTGTTGAGCCTGGCCGCCGGAATGGCCCTGTGGGCCCTGCAGGCCGACGTTCGCCCCATGGAAGGATACGAGCTTTCCCTGGGAGCCGTTCCCCGCAACATCTTGATCCTCGGATTCTGGCTGATCGCCCCCCCCGCCTGGCAAACCGGGACCGAATGGACCCAGACCTGGCCTTTGCTGGCGGGCGCGGTGTGCTGGGGGTGCTGGGTGGCCTTGGCCATGGTCAGGGCCAGGCAAGGCGATCATTTGCCTGGCATCCTGCTGGGGCTCTGTCTTCTGGCCCTGGCTCCGGCGACCCTCCTGAGTACTCACATCCTGCCCCGTTATGATTATCTGCCCACGGCGGCCCTGGCCGTGGCGCTGGGGTCACTGCTGCAGGGGGTTGCCCGCCGCTTGCCCGGCTGGTCGGTGGTGTTGATCAGCCTGGTAGCGGGAGTCTCCGCACATGGACTGACGAGCTGGCGCCTGGAGGATACATTTGCGGGAGGGCGTCCGGTTCATCGCCTGGTGGTGAAGGAGGATCTCTCTCGCCGGATCTGTGAGGGCTTGCCACAGCTCGGTCTGGCCCATCGGGACCGGTTGATCTTCTTCACCGACAAGGGCAGCCACCCCGGGGAAATCACGGCCCTGAAGGAATCCCTGGGGGGAACGCTGGGCCCCCGCCTGGTTCTGGGCGGAGAGGTCGAGGTGCGCTGGACCGAAACCCTGACTCCCGGGGATACCGGAGCCTTCGTGGTGGCCGTTCGGGGTATGGATCTGGAACCCATGGGAAGGTACCGACCCAGGTCCCGCTAGCGGTTGCTCCTGGACCGTTTCGCCGACCGATCTCTAAGCACCAGCGCCACGAAGACCAGCGCCGTGGCCACCAGGAAGCGCACCGTCACCTCTTCGCCCCGGAAGACCACCCCCAGCACCACGGCCACCAGCGGTTGCAGGAAGATGTAGATGGCCACCCGACTGGCCTGCACCCGCTTGACGGCCCACAGATTCAGGAAGTAGGTGACCACGGTGGCCCCCAGAACCACGTAGGCCATGATGCCCAGCATACCCGGCGTGAACACCTGCGCCGGGGTGGCCAGCAGGGCCCGCCCCCCGTAAAGGAACATGCCCGCCGCCCCGAACAGGAACACCACCGTGGTGGCGGCCAGGGGGTCGTTGCGTTTCATGACCGGCTTGCTGAAAACCAGGTAGAACCCGTAGGAGGCGGCGTTGGCCAGCACCAGCAGGTCGCCTTTCAGGTAGCGCCCGTCGAAACGGAAGCGATCGGCCTCCAGGAGGATGAGCACCCCCAGCAAACCGGCGGCGAAACCCAGGGCCTTGCGCAGGGTCACCCGCTCCTGGCCCAGCAACACGCTGAACAGCAGCACGAACACGGGGATGAGGCTGCAGATCAAGGCCGAGCGGCCCACCGCGGTGCGGTGCAGCCCCTCCAGGAACAGCCCCTGGTTCAGCACCACGCCGAACAGGGCGGCCACCCCCAGCAGGGCCACGTCCTTGCCCCCGGGCAGCCGGCCGCGCCGGGCCGCCAGCAGCCCTGCCAGCACCACGAAGGCGGCCAGGGTGCGCAGGGCCGCCCAGGCCCCCGGCGCCATGTCGTCCACCACCACCTTGGAGGCCAGGTAGTTGATACCGAAAAGGATCTGGATGGCGACCAGGGCCAGGCGCACCTGCCCCTGGGGGCTTGGCGGATTCTGCTGATGGGAGTCGGACAAGGGAAACCTGCGTTGCTGGGAATGAGAACGAGGCCGGCGGCTGGCCGGCCTCGTCGGGTCGTGAACCTGTCACCGGCGCCCACAGGATAAGCGCGCGGCCGCAGGGGTCCAAATCAGAAGTCGTCGTCGTCCAGAGGAACCACCACTTCCGGCACGGCGACTCTGGCCGGAGATTGGGCTGGAGATCTGGCCGGCGATTTGGCCGCGGGCGCGCCGGGCTGTCGGCTGACCTCGGTGCGGTAGGTGGGGGCGGGCGGTGTGGCGCCGAACCGGCTGCCCGAGGGTTCGGGTTGCCCGGCGGCGGAAGCGCCCGCCCTGTCCTGCACCGAGGCTCCGCCCACGATGACCTGCAGCTCGTCCACCAGGTCGTTCAGGCTACCGGCCAGATGAGCCATCTCCCTGCCCGCGGACGCCAGCTCCTCGGCGCTGGCGTTGCTGGACTGGGTGACCTGGTCGATCTGGCTGACGGCGCCGTTGATCTGCTGGATGCCCAGGGCCTGCTCCGACGAGGAGCTGGTCATGGCGTCCACCAGACCCGCCGCGCTCTGCACCCGCTCGGCGATGCGGCCCAGGATCTCGCTGACCTCGCCGGCCGTGGCCACGCCGTGGTCGGCATTGGACTGGGCCTGATCCAGCAGGGCGCTGGTGTTCTTGGCCGCCTCGGCGCTGCGCTGGGCCAGGTTGCGGACTTCCTCGGCCACCACGGCGAAACCCTTGCCGGCGTCACCGGCGCGGGCGGCTTCCACCGCGGCGTTCAGTGCCAGCAGGTTGGTCTGGAAAGCGATCTCGTCGATGGTGTTGATGATCTTGGATGTCTCGTCGCTGCTGGCCTTGATCTGCTGGATGGCCTCGCCCATGCGCCGCATGGCTTCCTGACCCTGGTCCGCCGCCTGGCGGGCCTCGGAGGTTTCCTCGCTGGCTTTCTGGGCGCTCTCGGCGTTGGCCCGCGTCTGGGAAGACAGCTCCTCCAGGGAGGCGCTGGTCTGTTCCAGGGCGCTGGCCTGGTTGGCCGTGCCGTTGGACACGTCCTCGCTGCCCGCCGCCACCTGCCGGGCCGCCGTGGAGACCAGGCTGCTGCTGTCGCTCAGCCCCTGCACCACCCGTGTCACCGGCTTGATGACGATGCGCGTCAGCAGGAACCAGGTCAGTCCGGCCAGCACAAGCAATCCGGCCAGGCTGATGCCGCCGGTCCAGTAGGCCATGACCCAGGATGACCGCCGCGATTGCTCGTCGGCGGTGGCCATGTTGGCCGCCACCTGGCTCTTGATGTCCTGGTAGGCCTGCTCCACGTGCCCGGTGAAGAGTCCGATCTCCAGCGTGCCCACCTTCTCCTTGTCGAAAAGGATGTCATGGGTGTGGGTGGGAACCCCCGCCTCGATGGGCACGTTGTCGGTGAGGCTTTCGCCGTCGGCGCCGTAGAAGTTCACGGCCTGCAGGTCCTCGTCCTGCATGGCCACCCTGGCCAGGTTGTTCAGCGACTCGAAGTCATACCCGATGATGAAGGTCGAGGCGATGTCCGACAGCACCGAGGCCATGCTGGCCTCCTTGGCTTCCAGTTCCTCCAGGAGGAGGTTCCTTTCCCCCTCCTGGATGTTCTGGATCAGCCCGGAAAAGAGCTGCGCCTGTTGCTGCTGGGCATGACGCGAACGGGTCAGCGATACCACCGCGCTGCCGGTCTGGATGACCAGGATGGCCACGGTGATGGACAGGAGGAACTTGGCTGTGACGCCGATCTTGGCAGACATATTTGACCCCTTGAAATGCCGCTACTGGATGGCGGCGAAAGCTCCGTAGTTGATGACCGTCAGGCATTCACGCACCGGGCCGTAGTCGGCGGGATCGGTCCAGCCCACGATCTTGGCGGCCTGGGCTGCCGGGTGAGCGGCGTCCAGGCTCTTCAGGGCGTCCGCCATCTTGGCGGCCGTGGCGGCGTCGGTGCCGGCACAGGCGGCCATGGGCCACTCGGGGTACAGGACGGTGCTGTGCACGAAGGGGAAGTCGTCATCCACCTTGTTGATGATGCGGAAGTCCGCCATGTCGATGGTGCCCTCGTCGGCCATGCGCTCGAGGGTGTCGGTGCGCACGGTGCCCACGTCGGCGGCGCCGTTCTTCACCGCCAGCACCACGTTGTCGTGCTTGCCGCCTTCCATGAACTCGGCGCAGTCGGTCTCGGGATCGATGCCGTTCTCCTTGAGCAGTCGCCAGGCCATCTGGCCGCCGCCGAAGGAGCTGCGCTTGACCACCATGAACTTCTGGCCCTTGATGTCCGCCAGGGACTGGATGGGGCTGTCGGCCTTGACCAGCAGCACGCCGCCGAACTGGCTCAGGGCATTACCCTTGCGGCTGTTGACCAGGGTGGAAACGGCCTTCACGCCGTGCTTCTTCTCCAGCTCCACGTAGAAGGCGCTGTTGGCCAGGACGAAGTCCACCTTGCCTCCAGCAACGGCGGGCTCGACGGCGGTGAACTTCAGGGGCACGATGCGCACCTGGTCGCCGACCTGCTCGCTCAGATAGGCACCCAGGGCGCCCCACTTCTGCATGCACTTGGGGGCGCCGCGCTTGGCCAGCACGCCCACCTTCACTTCCGCCGAGGCTTCCTGGGGAATGATCACGGCCACGAAGGCCACCAGGATCAGGAGGATCATCAGCTTCTTCATTTTCTCGTTCTCCCTCGTTATGGGCTACCCGGAAAAACGGCCGGAATCGGCCGGAACGAACCCCTGTACCCCCCATTTGTCGACCCTTATTCAAATAACTTTAGTATGGGTTAGGGGTTTCCCTGATTGTTGGAGAGGGGTTTCTTGATTGGTCATGAAGACACACAGTGGATGGGATCAGGTGGCGCTGGCGGGTCCTTGACGGCGGATCCGGCACTTCAAACGCCCACCAGGATTGAAAAGCCGTCGGGGCCGTATTATGATGTCGCCTGAATGATGGGACCACCTCACCTCCGGCCGCCCCAGGTTGCTGAAAGGATGCTCTTGTTCAAGAAGAATGGTTTTCGGGGTCTGCTCAGCCGGCCGGTGCTGGTGCCTGCGGCCCTTTTCCTGGTGTTCTTCCTGCTGTGCTCGGTGGACACCCAGGCGGCCGTCCGCCAGCGCGATCAGGTGGCCAGCGAGCCGGTCGACCCCCTGGCCGGCAAGGTGATCGTCGAGGCGGGTCTGGCCATGCCTTACGGGAACCTGGGTGACGATTTCGAGACTTCCCGCCTGGGGCTGGGCGCCCTGCCCGGTCTGGAGCTGGGCTTCCGCTACCGCTTCATGCTGTCTCCCGGTTTCTCTGTTTCCCCGGCCTTTCATCTGGTGGATTACCGGAACATGGAAGGCTTCAACACCGAGGCGGAAGAGTTCAAGATCGAGGCCATCAGCATGCGTTACAGCGTGGAGATGATGCTCATGTCCACCGGGACCTCCAGCCGCGTGCCCCGGCCCTTCCTGGCCCTGGGGGCGGGCCTGTACCGGAACCGGGTCAAGGGGTTCATCAACGGCTTCGAGGAGGCCCACGACGCGTCCATCAGTTCCCTGGGCGTGTCGTTGCGCGGCGGGGTGCAGGTCCTGGATTTCGAACTGAGCCTGGTCTACAACGTGAACCGTTTCAACACCTGGAACTTCCACGCGTCCGATTATCGCGAGCGCTACAACTGGGACAACCTGGGGGTCCGGGTGGGCTGGTTGTTGCCCCTGGGTTCGGACTGACCTTTTCCATCCGGTGGGCCGAAAGAAGCAAGCCGCCGATCCCAGGGGAGAGGATCGGCGGCTTTTTGCGAACCGGCGAGTTGATCGCTGTGCCGGTTCGTCAGAACAGGATGGGCTTGCCGGGCTTGCCGGGGGCGCCGGGATCGGGAGTGTAGGGCTCGCTGGGATCGGAGAACACACCCTGGCGGCCCTCCGCGTCAACGCCGGCCACGCGGATCTGGTGGCTCACGCCCACGGTCAGGTTCACGGCGTAGGTGTTGGTGTCGGTGGTGCCCAGGGTGGTCCAGGTGGCACCGCCGTCGCTGGACAGCTGCACGACGTAATGGGCAACAGTGGACCCGGTGGAGGGAGCGGCCCACTGGTAGTTGGCTTCCATGGTGGTCTGGGCCATGGCCTGGCCGGCGGCCAGGATGGTCAGGCAGAAGAGGGCCAGCAGCACGGTCTTGATTGAATTCTGTCGCTTCATTTTTATCATCCTTCAAGGGTTTCGAGAGGTTGCCCGCCCGACTGTTCCTTCCCCCAAACTCGGTCACACCCCGGAACTGCAAGGGGGGTGCCACCGGGGGCAAGGTGGGGGCCCTCGGGGACGAACGGGAAGGCACAGCGGACCTTAGGGAATCAGGGGGAAGGGGAGTGCGGTGCGAAGGGGTGTTTTCTCCTCGCGTGGGAAACTGCAATCTGCGACAATCTGGAGCGTGAGTTGCTTTTTGCATGAAATGATGGTGAAAATCAAAATCTCGACATTTCTATAAAATGTTGTCTTGCAATGGTTTGCGTTGAAGGTGTTGTCGTGCAAGGAAATAAATTCCCCCGGATGAGAGGCGGGCGGAGGACCCCGCTCATCAAGTTGTTGCCCTTGCTGGGCTTGGGGGTTCTGCTGGGCCCGGTCCTGTTCTGCGGGGGCTGTGGCCAGCAGGATCGCTTCGTGGTGCAACCGCCGCCGGACGGCCTGTGGACCGAGCAGCAGGACTGGGTGAGCATGACCCGGGTCAGGTTGCCCGTGCCCTCCTGGGACCTGTATCCTCCCCTGCTGGCCCTGGAGTCGGGCGAGAGCCTGCTTCCCATGGTGAAAGGTGCGGTTTTCCGCCTCGGCGAAGACCACCTGGCCAATCTGGTCTGGCCCGATCCCGAGGGCCGGGTGTCGGGACTGGCCCGGAAACAGGACGGCTCGGTGTGGGCGGTGGACAGGACCGGTTTCCTGTGCCGCCTGGTGGATGATGCCTGGGTGGCCGAGGGGGGGCAGCAGCAGTTTTCCGGGGTGAGCGGCCTGCTGGTCGATTCCCGCGACCGCCTGTTCCTGTACGGGGCGGACGGCCTGCTGGCGCAACGCGACCAGGACGGCTGGACGGTGTGGGACCCGCCATCGGGCATGGATTTCACGGCCCACTATGGCCACCCCGACCAGGGCGACTTCCTGGTGAATAACGGACTGGAACTGTACCGCCTGCAGGAGGAAAGCCTGGTCCTGGTGGTGGATCTATCCGATGAGGATTTGTTGACGAATTCCCGCCCCAGGGTGCATGGAGACGGTCACGACCAGCTGGTGATCAACATGAGCTCGCGCTGGGGGTACTATTTCGATGGCGTCATGTGGCGTGTCTTGCTGGCCGACGATTACGACCTGTTGCGGTGTTTCTTTCACCAGGGCGTTCTGCATGCCATCGGCAGGAGGTCTTTTCTTTCCCTGATCCGCTTCGAGGACGGTCAGTGGACCGAGGTGGCGCCCCTGCCCGATGAAATCTACGCTTCCAGCGTGGCCGCCATGGCCCGGGCCGAGCAAGGATTCCTGATTGTCCTGAGCGACGGGTCCGTTCTGCAAATGGACGAGAACGGGGGGATAACCCGGGTCTTGCCGGAGCTGGGGGATGCTTGCGCCCTGGCGGAATACCAGGGGCGTCTACACCTGATGTTTACCCAGGGTTGGCATCTGGCCGGAAACGAAGAGGGCTGGGAGATCATCGGGCGGCCCCTGGGCAGCTACGAATACCTGTTCGGGGTGAGCTTGCACCTGGATGGATCGGGCGACCTGCTGGTGGTCGGCGAGGAAAACATCCAGGCCTACGATGGTGACGGCTACCGGACACTGGCCACTTCCGGCAATTCAGGCTGGAACCAGGGCTGGGCCCTGAGCAACGGACGCCTGGCGCTGTTCGATGGCCGGGAAATCCAGATCTTCGGCCACGGGCGCTTCCATGAGGACTTCATCCTTCCCCCCACCTTCGGTGAACCCCGGGCCGTGGAACTGGATGATGAGGGCCAGCTCTGGCTGTCAGACGGCGAACACCTGGGCTTCTGGAACGACCATGTGTTCCACAATGATCTGAACCTGCTGGGCTGGATTGTGGTGATTCTGGTCCAGGTGGAGGGCGGGCCCCTGATCTGCGGTGGGGAAGATGTGATACTGAGCCGGACACCGGGACTGGGCTGGTCGGATATTTCACCCCACTACCCCGATTACGGGTCCCATGACCAGATCGCCGCCGTTGCCTCGTTGCGGGACGGACCCGGGGCGGTCCTGGTGTGGGAAACCCGCGAACGCAACCTCCTGCGCTTCGACGGAGAGACCTGGGTGAACCAACCCCGGACCGACTTCGGTTCACGTTACGGCCGCACGGCCATGCGCCGGGGAGAGTCGGCGGTTTATGTGATCAGTGGAAACAACGAATACCTGCGCGTCACCCAGGGGGTGAGCCCATGAGCAATCCGGGCAGGAAGGCCGGCCGGCTGGCCATCGCCCTGATCGCCCTGGGCTGGGCCCTCTGGCTGGTGTGGAGCGTTCCTTTGAGCGGTTGCAGCAAGGGGGAAACCATCCCCCTGGTGGGGGCGGGCAATGTGTGCGACCGACCGGCCGATCCCCGCTGGACAACCCTCTCTCCCCTGGGCGACCTGCTGAGCCCCCTGGACGGAGTGTCCACTCCCGACAGCCAGATGTGCGTGGTGGGCAGCGGCGGCCTGGCCCTGTGGAAAGAAGGGGACCAGCTCTTCACCCGGGAATCCACGGGCACCGATCGCGACCTGAACAGCGTGGCCCTGCTGGGCGACGGCACCCTGGTGGCGGTGGGCGACGCGGGCACCCTGAGCTTTCGCCAGGGAGGCGTCTGGCAGGCCTTGCAACTGGCCCCCGGGCATGACTTCTCCCTGGTGACGGCCGGCGCCGAGCAGGGCGGATCCGATCAGGCCTGGGCCGTGGGCTCGGGGGGCCTGGTGGCCACCGGTGGAAGCAGTCCCCATTCCTGGAGCATCGAACCCTTCCCGGCCACGGCCGACCTGACGGGGGCCGCGGCGCGCCATGACACCCTGGTGGTGTCGGGAGGGGGTGGCTGTCTTTTCATGCGCGTGGTTGACCAGTGGCATGATCTCTCGGATGGGCCCTGGGGCGATAACAACGTGGTCAGCGTGTTGTGGCCCGAAACGGGTCCCCTGGTGGCCCTGGCCGACAGCTTCTACGTGCTGGGGCCCGACGGCTGGCGGGTGCCCGCCCGGGAAGGCTACTTCAACGATTACCCCCTGGTGCGGGGGAAGCTGGGCCAGGGGTTCCTGTGGTATCAGGAGCCCAACTACCTCCGCTATGTGGAGGTGGACGAGGAGCCCTGGATTTTTCACCCATTTTACGGGTCCTCGCAGATCGAGTCCTTCATTCCCGGGCAGGGCGGCGATGTGCTGGTCCTGACCATCGGGGGGGAGCTGCTCTGGCAAGATCGGGAATTCTATCCCCGGTATGAAGACCCGGCCGGCCGCATGTATCTGAATCTCTTCCAGCTGGCCGACGGAACCTCGGGCACCTGGGACGATAAGGGCCTGCTGGTGCCCAGCCAGGGGAGGCTGGTCCGCGCCCTGGCCCTGTCGGGGGAGGACCATCCCAGGTTCGGCTACACGAACCTGGTGGTGGGGCATTCCCTGCGGGATTTCTACTACATCGTGGGAGACGATGTCCTCCACTACCTGGACGGGGTGTCCACCGAAGTGGTGGACCTGGACTCCAGCATCAGGTCCGCCATGCTGGATGGGCAGGGGAATCTGCATCTCAGCGACAATTTTGGATTGTGGCGCTGGGACGGGACCGCGACGACCCACCTGCTGCCCATCGATGACGATCATCGGATCTTCCTGTTCCAGAAAACGGCCCAGGGCACCCTGGTGGCCCAGTGCCGGGGCGACGTCCGCTATCTGGACGAAGCGGGCTGGGCGCCCTTGCCCGTACCGGAGCTGTTCCTGGCCGCCGAGGACACCCCCGGTGATCTGGCCCTGCACATCTGGACGGGCGAGATGAGGACCATGCTCTGGCGCAAGGGTGTGGGACCGCTGCGCGAGTGGGACTTCTCGCCCTTCGACGCCTGTCCGGACCTGGATTTCGACGGGGGCTGGGACTCGCCCCTGGGATTGCATATTTTCAGCCGGGAACCTGGACTGGTTCTGCGGCAGGTGGGTGATCCCCTGGATCGCAACTGGGACCTTGTGGCGGGGGCCACCAGTTATCAGATTATGTCCATCGTCGTCTTGCCCGATGGCGCCCTGCTGGCCCGGTGCGACAGCCCGGAGGCCCTGCTTTATTACCCTTCCCCCTGAAGGCCGAGAACACCTTCACAGGAGCGATCATGAACCAGGAAGTGCTGAAACTGTGGCCCGAGCTGGAATGGATCCAGGACGAGAATCTGCGTGAGGCCACGGCCAAGACCTGGGAGCTGGCCCTGGAGCGCAGCCCCCTGAGCGCCGAGGATCTGAACACCATTCCCTTCACGCTGCTGGTGCCGGACCTGAAGGTCAGCTTCATGGCCCACAAGCGCTGCGTGGTGCACGTGGCCCGGGACGCCGGAGAGAAGATGAACGAGTTCTTCACCGAGGATCTGCCCGTGGACATGGACGTGTGCATCGCCGGGGCCATCCTGGCCGACGTGGGCAAGCTGCTGGAGTACGACCTGGACGAGAACGGCGAGAGCTGCAAGAGCGAGATGGGCAAGTACGTGCGCCACCCCTTCAGCGGCGTGGGCCTGGCCATGGAAGCGGGCGTGCCGCCCCAGGTTTGCCACATCATCGCCGCCCACGCGGGCGAGGGCAACATGGTGACGCGCAGCACCGAGGCCTACATCGTGCACCATGCCGATTTCATGACCTTCCTGCCCTTCAAGAGTCGGTTGAGCTGATTGACGGCTAAATTTTTGATTGGCGGGGCCGAGGATCTGGTTTATCTAGGAACGTGAAGACAAACTTTGCCCGCCGGATTCCGGTTTCCAGTGTGGAGGAAAACAATGGCTGACAACACCGACAAGGTCGAATCCAACGTCGATGGCTCCTGGTACGTCGACAGCAACTGCATCGACTGCGATCTTTGCCGCCAGACGGCTCCCGAGAACTTCGAGCGCAACGAGGACGAGGGCTATTCCTACGTCAACAAGCAGCCCGAGAACGAGGACGAGGAGCAGGCCTGCCGCGACGCCATGGAAGAGTGCCCCGTGGAGGCCATCGGGGACGACGGCTAGCCGCCGCGCCTCTGTGTTTGGATCCGGCTCCCCGGGCGGGGGGCCGGATTTTTTTTTATGCTGCCGGGGGAACAAAGCCGGGTGGCCTCAGTAGAAGGCACCGCTGAAGGATACGGAAATATCCCGAACCCCTGACATTGGCATAAAGGAGAAAGATCATGAGCCTCAAGCTGAAGAAAGGCCTGTTGCCGCTGGTGGCGGCACTTTTCCTGGCCGCGGCCTTCGCCGTGCCCCAGTTGCATTCCGGTCCGGGCCAGGCCCAGGCCCAGGCGGCCCCCGCTCCCCAGCTGCGCAGCTACGCCGACGTGGCCCAGGTGGCCAGCCCCGCCGTGGTGAACATCCAGGCCGACAAGGTGGTCGATCTGGGCATGGACCACCCCTTCCTGAACGATCCCCTGTTCCGGCGCTTCTTCAACATGCCCGATGACGACAACCACCGGAACCAGCGCGTGAACAAGAGCCTGGGCTCGGGCGTGGTCATCAGCGCCGATGGCTACATCATCACCAACAACCACGTGGTGGAGAACGCCAAGAAGATCCGCGTGACCTTCGCCGGCGAGCAGGAATACGTGGCCGAGATCGTGGGCACCGACCCGCGCACCGACGTGGCTCTCATCAAGATCGACGCCGACGGGCTGCCCGCCATCGAGGTGGCCGACAGCGAAGCCCTGCGCGTGGGCGACCAGGTCATGGCCATCGGCAACCCCTTCGGTGTGGGCCAGACCGTGACCATGGGCATCGTCAGCGCCCTGGGGCGGACCATCGGCCTGAACCAGTACGAGGATCTGATCCAGACCGACGCCTCCATCAATCCCGGCAACAGCGGCGGCGCCCTGGTGAACATGCAGGGCCAGCTGGTGGGCATGAACGCGGCCATCCTGAGCCGCAGCGGCGGCAGCCAGGGGATCGGCTTCGCCATTCCCACAGCCATGGCCATGCGCATCGTGGACGCCCTGAAGAGCGACGGCCAGGTGACCCGCGCCTATCTGGGCGTGATGCCCCAGGATCTGGACCAGGCCATGGCCACCTACTACGGGCTGGAACGGCCCCAGGGCGTGCTGGTGGCCCAGGTCAACGACGACACTCCGGCCCAGAAGGCCGGCCTGGAGGAGGGTGACATCATCCTGCAGGTGGGCGACAAGGATATCCGCAACGCCAGCGACCTGCGCAACACCATCAGCCTGTCCGAGGTGGGCGAGAAGGTGAACCTGAAGATCGTGCGCGACGGCAAGGAGAAGGACCTGAAGGTGAAGCTGGAAGCCTTCCCCGAGGCCGAGGGGCAGAACGGCGGAACCTCCCACGACGACTCGGACGAGGATGACAGCCTGTCCGGCGTGACGGTGCGCGAGATCAGCAACCGCACCCGCGCCATGATGGAGCTGCCCGACGACATCGAGGGTCTGCTGGTCGTGGGCGTGGAGCGTTCCAGCAACGCCGCCGACCAGGGCCTGGAAGAGGGCGACATCATCGTCGAGGTGGCCAACCACAAGGTCACCGACTTCGGCGAACTGAAGGACGCCCTGAAGGTGAACAAGGACCGGCCCGTGTTCATGAAGGTGTACAAGCCGCGGCAGGCGCGGCACGTTTTCCTGGCCATCCCCCGCTAGCGATGACGTGAAAAGACGGCCGGCGCCTCCGCCCTGGGCGGAGGCGCCGCCGTTTGCGGGTTGACCATGGCCGCGGCATGGTTCAACTTGAGCGGGTCCCGGCCGCACTCCATCCCCGAGGAAGATCTCTCTTGTCCACGTACCTGCGCATGCTCCGGATGATCCGCCCCTACCTGAAACAGGTGGTGGCGGGCGTGGTGTTCATGGTGCTGTTCAGCTTCTTCAGCGTGTTCAGCGTGACCATGCTGTCGCCCTTCATGCAGGCCCTTTTCTCGGAAAGCGGCGGCCAGCTGTCTGGCATGGTGGCCGAGCCCGCGCAGTCCGCCCGGCCCGCAGCCGGGCTGGTGACGCCCCCGACCCCCAGCGGGACCGATTCCACCGGCCTCGAGGCAGTGGGCGCAGACCGGAACCAGCGCCTTGACGACCTGCAGGGCCAGATCCAGCAGGTCACCGGCCTGAAGGCCCGCTTCAAGAGCTGGGTCGCCGCCCATCTGCTGCAGGGCAGCAAGCAGGACATGCTGCTGCGGGTGTGTCTGACCTTCTTCGTGCTCATCCTCATCAAGAACGCCACGGGCTACGTGGCCCAGGTGGCCATGGTGTACGTGGGGGAGAGCATCATCCGCGACCTGCGCAACCAGCTTTTCGAGCGCTTCACCCAGCTGCCCCTGGGCTTCTACCACCAGAACAAGGCCGGCGAGCTCATCAGCCGCGCCACCAACGACGTGCTCATGGCCCAGAAGTGCGTGGGCGTGAGCTTCACCACCCTGGTGCGCGACCCCCTGTACATCGTCATGGCCCTGGCCGTGGCCCTGATCATCAGCTGGAAGATGACCCTGCTGGCCCTGCTGCTCATGCCGGCCAGCCTGGGCGTGATCATCCGCATCGGCAAAGGGCTGCGCAACATCAGCCGCCGCCAGCAGGAGGAGATGGCCAACCTGACCAGCACCCTGCAGGAGACGGTATACGGTGTGCGGGTGATCAAGGCCTTCGCCATGGAGGACTTCGAGAACCGAAAGTTCCTGCAGCGCAGCAGCGCCCTCTTCCGCGAGGTGTTCCGCTACAACTGGATCATGAAGATGAGTTCGCCCCTGACCGAGCAGCTGTCCACTCTGGTGGGCCTTTTCCTGCTGTGGTACGGCGGCAGCAAGGTCTTCACCGGGGGGCTCATGGCTCCCGACATGTTCCTGGTCTTCCTGTTCTGCATCTTCAGCATGGTGCGGCCCATCAAGAACCTGGGGCAGGTGAACAACGAGATCCAGGCAGGCATGGCCGCGGCCGAGCGCATCTTCGCCGTGCTGGACACGGCGCCCGAGGTGGCCGACCCCACGGCGGGCCGGCTGCTGGGCGCGGGGGACGAGAAGGTCACCGGCCGGGTCGAGCTGCGGGACGTCCACTTCAGCTACATCCCGGGCGAGCCGGTGCTGCGCGGCGTTTCCCTGCAGGTGGATTCCGGCGAGGTGGTGGCCCTGGTGGGCGGCAGCGGCGGGGGGAAGAGCACCCTCATCGACATGATTCCGGGCTTCTACCTGGCCGACCAGGGGCAGGTGCTGGTGGACGGGCACGACGTGCGCGAACTGAACCTGGCCTCGCTGCGGCGCAACATGGGCATCGTCACCCAGGAAGTCATCCTCTTCCACGACACCATCGCCCGCAACATCGCCTACGGCCTGGACAGCGTGTCCATGGAGGACATTCGCGCGGCGGCCCGCGCGGCCAACGCCGACGATTTCATCATGCAGCTGCCCGAGGGCTACGACACCGTCATCGGCGACCGCGGCCTCAAGCTTTCGGGGGGGCAGCGGCAGCGCCTGAGCATCGCCCGGGCCATCCTCAAGAACCCGCCCATCCTGTTGCTGGACGAGGCCACCAGCGCCCTGGACACCGAGGCCGAGCAGCTGGTGCAGGAGGCCATCGACCGCCTGGTGAAGCACCGCACGACCATCGTCATCGCCCACCGCCTGAGCACCATCCAGAACGTGGACCGCATCTACCTGCTGGAAAAGGGCGAGGTGGTGCAGGTGGGCACCCACGACCAGTTGCTGGCCGCGGGGGGGCGTTATCGCGAGCTGTACGAGATGCAGTTCCGCGCCTGACGCTTCCTGTGCGCGGCCGCCTGAACCGGCTGAAAAGGAGCCGCCATGCCTTTCGTCAACATCCGCATCACCCGCGAGGGCGTCACTTCCGAGCAGAAGCAGAAGCTCATTGCGGGGGCCACCAAACTCCTGCAAGATGTGCTGGGCAAGAACCCCGCCACCACCTTCGTCATCATCGACGAGGTGGAGACCGACAACTGGGGAGTGGCCGGCGAATCGGTGACGGTGCGGCGGGCCCGGGGAGAGTGACGGCGGGTCATTTTTCAAGGATACCGAGACTGGAGGGTCTTCATCATGCGTTTCCCTGCTCTGGCCATTCTGTTGCTGCTGTTGCCCGCGCTCCTGTCCGCCGCCGAGGAAAAACAGGATCGGCCGGCGCCGCCCCCGGGATTCCAGCCCACCGAACAGGTCTACCTGGCCGGGGGCACCTTCACCATGGGCCACGAGAAGGGGGGCGAGGGTTGCGAGCCCCATCAGGTCACCCTGGATCCCTTCTACATGGACGTCCACGAGGTGACCAACGCCCAGTGGCAGGCCTTCTGCGAGTCCACCGGCCGCAAGCTGCCCATCTTCTGGGGGCTGGAGCGCTTCCGCTGCGGCGAGGAATGGCCGGAACACCCGGTGGTGGGTGTCAGCCACGGCCAGGCCCGGGCCTACGCCGCCTGGGTGGGCCGCCGTCTGCCCACCGAGGCCGAGTGGGAATACGCCGCGCGGGGTGGTCTGGAGAGCAAGCTCTTCGACACGGGGGACGAGATCGGCGATGACGAGGCCAACACCAAGGCCTCCGAGATCGGCCACAGCGTGCGGGTGGCCGTTTACCGCCCCAACGCCTTCGGCATCCACGACACCGTGGGCAATGTGCGCGAGTGGGTATGGGATTACTACTCGGACACCTACTTCCTGAACAGCCCGGCCGAGAACCCCCAGGGACCGGAAAAGAGCAAGTGGCGGGTGGTCAAGGGTGGGGGCTGGTTCTCGGGCAAGGGGGGCTGCAACACGTTGCACAACCGCAACGCCTTCATCCCCGCCTGGAGCGACTTCAACATCGGTTTCCGCTGCGCCCGGGACGCGGAGGATTGACCGTGTCCCAGGAGAAGCCCACCGTCAGTCTGTGCATGATCGTCCGCGACGAGGAGGAGACCCTGCCCCGGGCCGTGGGTTCGGTCAGCTCCCTGGTGGACGACATGGTCATCTGCGACACGGGCAGCCGGGACCGCACCCGCCAGGTGGCGGAGGAGCTGGGCGCCCGGGTGGTGGATTACCCCTGGGCGGATGACTTCGCCGCCGCCCGCAACGCGGCCCTGGAGCACGTCACCACCGACTGGGTGCTGGTGCTGGACGCCGACGAGGTGCTGCAACCGGTGAGCCGCAACGAATTCTCCCACCTGCTGGAGAATCCCCGGGCGGCGGGCTACGAGGTCACGGTGACCAGCCGGCGCCCCGAGGGTGAACAGGAGTTCTCCCTGGTGCGGCTGTTCCGCAACGATCCGAGCATCCGCTTCACCTTTCCCATTCACGAGCAGGTGGTGCCCTCCCTGAACCGCTTCGCCGCCGAGCGCGGCCTGCAGGTGCTGCGCTCCAACCTCTTGCTGCGTCACAGCGGCTACACGGCCGAGGCCCGGGCCCACAAGCGCCCCCGCAATCGCCGCCTGTTCGAGCGGGCCCTGGCCCTTCACCCCGACGAGCCGTACCTGCACTTCCAGGCCGCCGCCGAGGACACCCTGCTGCTGGCCGGCGAGGTGCTGCCGGTGGCGGGTTTGCCCGAGGTGAGGGGAGGCCTGGAAACAGCCTGGTTCCTGACCGAAGACTGGGATGACCCGACGCGCCGGCAGGCGCCCTGGTACCCCGAGCTGGCCCATCTGCTGGGGTCGGCCAACCTGGTCCTGGGCCACGTGCCGCTGGCGGCCGATGTGCTGGGCAGGGCCGCGGCGGTGTTTCCCGAACACCCGGCGCTGGCCCAGACCCTGTGTCTGGCGCTGGTGGAGATGGGGCTGCGCGATTTCGAACTGCTCAAGACGGTGAAGGGCTGCATCACCGCCCAGGCCGTGAACATGCCCGTGTACGCGCGTCACCGGGTCATGGGTCATCTGGAACTGGCCCTGGGTCATGTGGAGCTGGCCCGCGCTCACTACCAGGCCTTGCTCCAGATCGAGCGCTATTCCACCTTTGCCTACCTGGGTCAGGCCCGTTGCTGCCTGCGGGAATCGGCCGCGGACAAGAGCCTGGCCCTGCTGCTGAAGGCGGTGCAGGCCAGCGAGTGGAACTGGCAGGCCTGGCTGCTGGGTGCCCAGGTCATGGAGCGCCTGAACCTGCCCGACAAGGCCGCCGCCTGGATGCAGGTCTTCACCAGGAATTTCCCCGCCCATCCCCTGGTGGCGGGCAAAGCCGACTCCGGTCCCGAGGCCACCGAATCATGATCCAGATCACCAACCTGACCCGTCGCTTCGACTCGCTGGTGGCCGTGGACGACCTCACCGTGGAGGTGCCCGCCGGCAAGATCGTGGCCCTGCTGGGGGCCAACGGCGCGGGCAAGACCACCACCCTGAACATGCTGACCACCTTGCTGGAACCCAGCGAGGGCACGGCGCGCGTGGCCGGGCACGACATCCGTGACGAGGGGCCGGCGGTGCGGCGGGCCCTGGGCTACGTGCCCGAGCACGGCATCCTGTACGAGGGGTTGACCGCCGACGAGTACCTGGAGCTGGCCGGCAGGGTGCGTGGCCTGGACGCGGCCGCCATCCGGGAGCGGGCGGGGAAGCTGCTGGATTTTTTTTGCATCGACGAGGTGCGGGACAACCGCCTGGGCACCTTCAGCAAGGGCATGCGCCGCAAGGTGCTGGTGACGGCCGCTTTGCTGCACCGGCCCCAGGTGCTGTTCCTGGACGAGCCCATGGACGGCCTGGACGTCAAGAGTCAGAAGGGGCTGGGGGATCTGCTGCGCGAGCAGGCGGCCTCCGGCTGCACGGTGGTCTACAGCAGCCACATCCTGCAGCAGGTGGAAGAGCTTTGTGAGCACGTGGTCCTGATCCACCAGGGCCGGCTGCGTTACGCCGGGCCCCTGGCCGATCTGCGGCAAAGCCACGCCGGGGCCGGCCTGCGCGATATCTTCCTGGAGTTGACCGAGGACGCGGACGAGGCCACCCCGTGAAGAGTCTTTTCCTGAACCTGCTGGCCTTGCTGGTGCGGGCCGCCGGAGGGCGCCCCGAGGTGGTGCTGCCCCTGTTTCAGGGCCTGGAAAGGGCGGCCGAGGGGCGCAACGAACTGTTGCGCGCCCAGGCCCGCCGCCGCCGGCGCATCAACATCAGCGCCTGGGCTTTGCGGGCCATCATGCTCACGCTGACGGCCCTGGGTTCGGTGATCCTGACGGTTTTCCTGCTGGTGCACGTGACCGACTTCCACCCCCATCCGGGGGTGCTGGTCCTGGCCGCCGCCCACTGGTTCCTGGTGCTGGCCCTGGTGCTGAACCTGGCGGGACCCTCCCTGCTGGTGGACGAGGATTTCCAGGTGCTGGGCTGGTGGCCCGTCAGCCGGCGCGAGTTGCTGCTGGCGCGGCTGGGCACCCTGCTCATGCCCGCCCTGCAGGTCAGCCTGGCCTTGCTGGCGGCGCCCCTGGTGGCCCTGGCCGTCACGGGGCGCCCGCCCGTGCTGCTGGCCCTGCTGTTCCTGGCGGGGCTCACGGTGCAAACCCTGGGCCTGGTCTTCGGCGCGGGGGTTGTCCTGTCCCTGGTGGTGCGTCTGTGGGGACGGCGCCGGGCCCAGCGGGTGGCGGCCCTCATGGCCGACGGAAACAGCCTCATGTACTTCTGGTTGATCCTGCTGTTCGCCGACAAGCTGGTCCACTTCTTCGCCGACAAGGTGGGGTTGTTGCTGGCCCTGCCGCCCTTCTGGTTCGCGGGCTTCGGTGATCTGCAGGGGGCGCGATCGGTGTGGCCGGGGGCCCTGGCCGGCACTCTGGTCAGCCTGCTGATGGTGTGGCTGGGGTTGCGCCTGCTGGTGTCCGAGGGCGGCGGTCAGGCGGCCGAGCCCCTGGAGACCCGCCCGAGCCGCTGGCACTACTCGTCGCTGATATCCTGGTTGCTGCAACCCATGATGCCGGGCCGTGAGGGCTGGGTGGTGCGCCGCCTGCTGGAGCATCACCTGCGCGAGGACTGGCGCTTCATCGCCGGCATGGTCAGCCTGCCGGTGATCATGGCCTTCCTGTTCTTCGGCCTGACCAGCACGCGGGGAGACCACGAGATCACCCGCAGCGCCCTGCTGGCCGTGGGCAACCACCACCTGCTGATCTTCATGGCCTCGTCCATCATCTTCCTGTCCTCCTACAGCAGCACGCCCCGGGCCATGTGGGTGGTGGGCCTGGCCGACCTGGACACGGGGCGGCTGCTGGCGGCCCAGCGCGGCATGATCCGCGGGCTGGCCTTCTTTCCCATCCTGGCCGTGTACGCGGTGCGGGCCTTTTCCCTGGGAGCCTCCTGGCAGGTGGTGGCCCTGGATGTGCTGGTGCTGGGGCTGGAGACCGAGGCCGCGGTGACCATCCTGCAGCCCTTCCTGATGATCATGCCCTTCTCCCTGGCCTATACCAACGAGCAGACGGGCCGGCGCATCCTGGTGGGCTTCCTGGCCATGGCGGTGGGTCTGGTCTTCATCCTGGGCAACTTTCTCTACGCCGAGAACGACACGGGCCACTGGGTGGTGCTGGGGGCCTTGCCCCTGGTGTTGCTGGGCGCCCGGGTCTGGCACGGGTGGCGCGTGGCCGGCAGGCGCCTGAACATGGACGCGGTGATCAATGCCTGAAGCGAGCCCCAGAAAATCCCTGTTCCAGCGCCGGGTGCTCATCATCCGGCAGGACCGCATCGGCGACGCGGTGCTGGCCACGGGCCTGCCCCGCGAGCTGAAGCGGCGCTGGCCCGGCTGCCACGTGGCGGTGCTGGTGCGCAGCTACACGGCGGCCCTTTTCCAGAACAACCCCCACGTGGACGAGATCATCGTGGACGACTACCGCCCTGGAACCCGCACCTCGTCTTTCTGGCGCATGGTGGGGCGGCTGCGGCGCGGCCGTTTCAGCCACGCCCTCATGCTGCTGCCCCAGGCGCGCTACAACTACATGACCTTCTGCGCGGGCATTCCCTTCCGCATCGGCCACGGCATCATCCTCTTCCACGCCCTGACGGGGGTGTGGCCGGTGATGACCCGCAAGTTCAAGAAAGGGCGCCACGAGGCCGAGTACAGCCTGGACCTGGTGCGGGCCATGGGGGTGCGCACGGAAAACCCGGCCCCGGAAATCCATCTGACATCGGCCGAGAAGGAGCTGGGAAAGAGCTTGCGCGAGGGCTGGGGTGGGTTGCCGGCGGTGGGGCTGCACGTGACCAGCGGCAAGTCGGCGCCCAACTGGCCGGCGGCGCGCTGGGCCGAGCTGGCGGCCATCCTGCGCGGCTCGGGCCAGGTCAAGGTGGTGGTCACCGACCACGAGGTGCCCGCGGAACTGGGCGATCTGGCCGGGGTGGACACGCCCAACCAGGGCCAACCCCTGCGGGTGACGGCCGCCACCATCGCCGCCCTGGATCTGCTGGTGTCGGCCAGCACCGGCCCCATGCACATGGCCGGGGCCCTGGGCCGGCCCACCCTCAGCCTGTTCTGTCCCAAGCCGGCCTGCGAGCCGGCCCTGTGGGGACCCCTGGGCAACCAGGCCCTGCACATCCTCCCCGAAGAAGAACATTGCCGGGACAGGTGCCCCGGCAATCCTCACGCGTGCGACTATGCGGGCTCGGCCCGGGTGACCCCTCAGCAGGTGGCCCGGGACATCCTGGACTACTTTTCGTCGTCCTCGTCGTAGAAGTCGATCATGTCCACCGGCATGACCACGGTGCTCGCGATGTTGCTCATGTGGGCCACCAGCCGCTTGTAGAAGCGCAGCACCAGCACCATGCACACGGCGTCGTTGGTGCCCAGGTCGCTCACCGTCAGCCGGCGGATCATCTCCTCGTAACCGCGGCCCTGGTCCTTGGCCGTCTTGATGACCTTGCCGGCCACCTCCTCATCGCTCTCGGCGAAGGCCTGGCGCGTCATGGCGAACAGCTCGCTCACGGCCCGGGTGGGGGCGCCCAGCCACGTGTTGTACAGGGCCAGGTCGGCGTCGTCGGGCATCATCTCGGTGGCCACCTCGTGCAGGTTCTTCACGTAGTCCCCGATGCGCTCGCCGTCTTTCACCACGTTGGTGAAGATCATGGCCGACGGAATATCCGCCGTCTTGTTGTTCAGCGACAGGTGGGAGACCACGCGCCGCCGGATGCTGCGCTCCAGGTGGTTGATGCGCTTGTCCCGCTCGTACAGCAGGGTCTGGGGATCGCTGTCCTCCTTGCCCTCCAGCATCACCCCGCTGGTGTAGGCGAACATCTCGCTGCCCAGCTTGAGCATCTCGTTGACGCGCTTGACCAGCTTGTTGCTCCAGTTGTCCTGCTTGAACACGTCCAGAATGGATCCCAGGCCCATGATATCAACCTTTCCCTGGCAACGGCCGCGGCCGGCTCAGTGCCCCTTCAGGGCCCTGTCCAGCAGGACGAAGACCAGCGGCATGACGAAGAACACGCCCACCATGTACAGGAAGGCGTAGTAGCGTTTCTCGGCGGTGCGGGCCGCCAACCCGCTGGCCAGGCGCACCGGCAGGCGGCGCAGGGGGCCCAGGGGGTAGATGATGAGAATACCCGAGATGTTGAACAGCAGGTGCACCAGGGCCACCGTCACAGCGCCGGGGGTGCCCGTCAGGCTGGCCAGCAGGGCCGTGACGGTGGTGCCCACGTTGGCGCCCAGGGTGGCGGCGAAGGCCGCTTCCAGGGGCACGATACCAGCCCCGATGAGGGGCACCATCAGGCTGGTGGTGATGGACGAACTCTGCACGCCCACCGTCACCATGAGGCCCACGGCCATGGCGGCCAGCCCGCTCTTGTTCAGGCTCTTGGTGAAGCGGCCCTCGGCCTTGCTTAGCACCAGGCCCTTGAGCAGGCGGGTCAGGAAGGTCAGGGCGAAGAAGATGCCCGCCAGGGCCAGCACCACCATGATGGCGGCGGCGGCGGCCTTGGCCAGGCCCAGGTTGTCCGTCAGCAGGTGCTGGCAACCCTTGACCAGGGGCTTGACGGCGGTCTTGACCGGGTTGGGGAACTGTCCCCCCTCGGCCCCCACCAGGTGCAGGCTCAGCCAGGTGGCCGTCTTCTCCAGAAAACCGGTGGCCTGCTCCAGGGGAAAGAGCATGGCGATGGTCATGAGGTTGAAGAAGTCGTGCATGGTGGCCCCGGCGAAGGCCCGCTGAAACTCGGTGCGCCGGTTCAGGGAGGTCATGGCCACCAGGGTGTTGGTGACGGTGGTGCCCATGTTGGCCCCCATGATGATGGGGATGGCCCCCTGCACCGTCAGCGCCCCACCCGCCACCATGCCCACCACGATGCTGGTGGTGCTGGACGAGCTCTGGATGAGCGAGGTGGCCAGCAGGCCGATCATCAGGCCGATGACGGGGTTGCTGGTGGTGGCGATGAGCTGCTTGCTGAACTCCTTGCCCACCAGCTTGAAGGAGGCGCCGAAAAGAGCGATGGCGAAGAGGAAGATGTAAAGCAGGCCGGCCAGCAGCAGGACGTTCAGGAGCAGGCGCGGCCAGTGGGGGCTGCCGTCCGCGGCCGCCGAGGCGGCGCCGGGCCGGGCCGGGTTTGAGCGGTCGGTCATGGTTCTCCCGAAAGGGTTGGGACCGGGGGTTGCCGAGGACGCAAAACCGCGCTGAAAGCTACAGGGCCCGGAGGTCCCAGTCAAGAGCCGGGCCGCAATGGTGGAATTAACCCGCAACTCACCGAAATTTCACAATCGGCCCCCGGTCCGGCCGGCCGTCTTCCCGGGTGTGGGTGAAAAATCTTCCCTGGGTTTCGGCACACCTTGCCGGTCCAGGGCGGGGGGTGGCCCCAAAACCCGCTCAGCCCCCTTTCAGGGCCGTTTCGGGGCTCCGAAGTTCCGGCCTTGAAATTGCTAAATCGGACAAAAGGGTTATAGTGGACGGGTCACACCGTGCCGGGTTTTGCCGGATTCGGGGTGCCTTCAATTCCGACCCACTGAACACCCATTCGCACAAGGAGCCTTCAGGCCATGTCCATTCTCAAGGTCGCCCGCATGGGCCACCCGGTTCTGCGCCAGGAATGCCAAGCCATCGATCCCCGGGCCATCACCGGTCCCGAGGTTCAGCGTCTCATCAGGGATATGTTCGAGACCATGGCCGAGTACAACGGCGTGGGCCTGGCGGCGCCCCAGGTTCACCAACCCGTGCGACTGCTCATCGCCGGCGGCGATGCCGACGACGAGGGGCAACCCCAGTTCCGGATCATCATCAATCCGGAAATCGAGGTGCTGGACGAGGACTACCGCCTGGGCATGTACGAGGGCTGTCTGAGCCTGCCCGGCCTGCGGGGCTGGGTGGAGCGTTCGGCTCACATCAAGGTGAAGGCCTTCAACGAGAAGGGCCGCCAGGAAGAGTTTGAACTGAAGGGGTTTCCCGCCATTGTCATGCAACACGAATGCGACCACCTGGATGGGGTCCTGTACGTGGACCGTATGGAGGACATGACCCGTTTCGCCTTCGAGGACGAGGCGAGCCGGTTCCTGGACACGGCGGGTGATTTCGAAGACGAAGAGGTGGAAGAGAATGACTGACAACCACATGGAAAAGACCGTCAAGGCCTTCAACGCCCGCCTGTGGGGAGAGGCCGTTCAGCAATCCGCCGAAGGGCTGGCCGTGGCCCAGGGCCGGGACGAGGTGTTCTGGATGGGGCTGCACGAGGCCTGCCAGGGCTATGCCCTGCTCAACGCCAACGACATGGCCAAGGCCGAGCGCAAGCTGGTGGCATCCATGGAGAAGCTGCGCAACTTCGGGTTCCGCTACAGCAACTTCGAGGTCACCGGGGCCCTGGCCGGGATCCGGCTGGCCGTGGAGGAGATCCGGGCTGTGCGCAACCGCAACAAACGGGTTTTCGATGTGAGCCTGCTGCCCCAGTTCCGTCTGGCGGCCCGGGCTGATGACTGACAACTTGTTGTAAAACAATATCTTGATGATTTCGAGGCGGCCACGCGGCCGCCTCTTTCTTTTTCCCCTGCCCCGGATACCAGGAAATTCCGCCCTGTCCTCTGCCAGCCTCGACTCAGGGTAAACCCTTATTGTGTTTAGGGAATGTCCTTATTTAGCAAAGAATTCTTTAGTCGATAACTGCCCAGTCAAGGACACCAGTTGCCGGATGGAAACGGCTGCATACCAAACCTATTTTTTAAGGGAGCCAGACAATGAAGAACATGACCCTGGGACAGAAAATCTCGGCCGGATTCGGGATCCTGATTCTCATCAGCGCGGTGCTGGGTGGTTTCGGATCCTGGCAGATGAAGACGGCCAAGGATGGATCGGACCTGCTATCCCACGAGTACGTCCCGGAGAATACCGTGGCTGCCCAGATCAGGGGCGCGGCCAACCGGGCCATGTACCAGATGCGGGGCTACGGCTTCACGGAAGAGCCCCAATACTACGAGGCGGCCCAGAAGGAACTGGCGGCGCTGCAGGCGGGCATCGCCAAGGGCGAGGAACTGGTCAAGACCGCTTCCAACCTGAAGAAGCTGCCCGGCCAGCTTGTGACCATCGACCAGGCCACCTCCCAGTACCTGGGCCTGGTGGAACAGACCAAGCAGGTGGTGGACAACATGAGCGAGGCCCGGGAGGGTCTGGATCGCAACGCGGCCACCTACATGAAGGAAGCCGCGGCTTTCCTGGACAGCCAGAACAAGGCCTTCGCGAGGGAGAACGACGCCAACGTCGACCAGGCCATGCTGGCCGAACGCATGGATAAGATCAGCCTGATCAGCGACATCATCACCCTGGGCAACGACACGCGCATCAAGGCCTTCAAGAGCCAGGCCCTGCGCAGCCCCGAGGTCATGCAGGACGCACAGCAGAATTTCCCCCTCATCGCGGGCAAGATCAAGGAAATCCGCCAGTACACCAAGAAGGCCGACAACATCGAGCAGCTCGACAAGATCCAGGGGGGAGCCGACGGCTACGCCGCTTCCATGACCGAGTTCCTGGAAAACTGGCTGGTCCTCCAGGAGCTGGGCGGCAAGCGGGACGAGGCGGGCGGCCAGATGATCGAGGCCTGCAAGACCCTGCAAGAGGCGGCCGAGAATGCCACCGAGGAGATCGCCGAGCATTCGGCTTCCGACCTGAACACCGCCACCACCGCCACCGTGTCCGGCCTGGTGGTGGCCGTGATCGTGGGCGTGCTCATGGCCTTCTTCATGGTGCGCAGCATCACGGGTCCCATCAACAAGGTCATCGCCGGCATGCAGGCCGGCAGCGAACAGGTCAGCAGCGCGGCGGGCCAGGTTTCCGCCAGCAGCCAGCAGCTGGCCGAAGGGGCCAGCGAGCAGGCGTCCAGCCTCGAGGAGACGGCGGCTTCCCTGGAGATGATGGCCGCGGGCTCCAAGCAGAGCGCCGAGAATTCCAAGCAGGCCAACACCCACTCGCAGGAAGTGAAGGGTAACGCCGAACGCGGCCAGAAGGCCATGCAGGGTCTGAACGAGGCCATGGAGAAGATCAAGAACAGCTCGGACGAGACGGCCAAGATCATCAAGACCATCGACGAGATCGCCTTCCAGACCAACCTGCTGGCCCTGAACGCGGCGGTCGAGGCCGCCCGGGCCGGCGACGCGGGCAAGGGCTTCGCCGTGGTGGCCGAGGAAGTGCGCAATCTGGCTCAGCGCAGCGCCGAGGCGGCCAAGGGCACGGCCGATCTCATCGACGGCGCCAAGGCCAACAGCGACATGGGCGTGCAGGCCACGGCCGAGGTGAGCGCCATCCTGGAAGAGGTGGTGGGGGGCATCATCGAGGTCAGCGAACTGATCAGCGAGGTGTCCAACAACGCCGACGAGCAGGCGCGCAGCGTGGTGGAGATCAACACCGCGGTGGGCCAGATGGACACCGTGACCCAGTCCAACGCGGCCGGGGCTGAGGAGTCGGCCTCGGCGGCCGAGGAACTGTCGGCCCAGGCCAGCGAGATGCGCAGCCTGGTGCAGGAGCTCATCGCCATCGTGGGCAACACCGACGGTCAGGCGCGCGGCGAGCGCCGCAGCATGGCCGGCATGTTGCGGAGGAAGAGCAGCTCGTTCGGACAGCAGACCCAGCAGTTCGCCGGGCCCCACGCCACCACCTTCGGCAGCGGCCAGGCGGTGGGTGGCAAGGGCAAGAGCAACAAGACCGTGGATGAGGTCATCCCTCTGGATGATGACAGTCTGATCGAAATCTAGGCCGTGAGGTTGTCCCAGGAGGATACGCATGAGTGAACAAGAAACCAGCGGGAGCGAGACCGTGATCAACACCAGGCCGACGGATGAGCGGGCGGGCAAGTTCCTGACCTTCACCCTGGCCGAGACCCAGTACGGCATCGAGATCCTGAAGGTGGTCGAGATCCTGAAGATGATGGAGATCACCGAGGTCCCCATGTGGCCGGAATTTGCCAAGGGCACCATCAACCTGCGCGGCCGGGTGATCCCGGTGGTGGATCTGAGGCAGAAGTTCGGCCTCTCGGCCACCCAGGAAACCGACCAGACCTGCACCATCGTGGTGGAGCTGGACGGCGACCAGATCGGCATCATCGTCGAGGGTGTGAACGAGGTGCGCGAGATCGGGGGCGAGGATATCTCCGATCCCCCGACCATCGGCGGCACGGTGGAATCGCAATTCATCCTGGGCATGGGCAAGGCCGAGGGCGAGACCATCATCCTGCTGAACCTGAAGAAGATCCTGGTGGATGTTGAAGTGGCCATGCTCACCGGGGAGGCCAGCAAGGAGCCGGAACTGGTCTAGAGCTGCAAAACATCACTGCCCTGACACGAGCCGTCATTGCTTTCCAAGTCAACCCCTGTGCGGAAAGTAGTGGCGGCTCGGTCCATTCCCGCTAATTTTGGACCCAGGAACAGTGATTTGATCCCCATCGCCCCGAGGTTTCCATGCTTCCCGCTGATCACGCCCTTTCCAGCATCGCGGCCAAGGTGGCCGCCGGTGAGCGCCTGTCCTTCGACGAGGGTCTGCAGCTGGCCCACAGCCATGACCTGCCCGCCCTGGGACTGCTGGCCCACGAGGTGCGCCGGCGCCTGCACGGGGACGCCGTGTACTACAACATCAACCGGCACCTGAATCCCACCAACGTGTGCTACGTGGGCTGCGAGCTGTGCGCCTACGCCGACGATCCCAACGCCGAGGGCACCTGGAGCTATTCCCCCGAGGAATGCGTGGAGATCGCCCGGCGCGACTGGTCGCCCGACGTGAGCGAGTTCCACATCGTGGGCGGCCTGCACCCCCGCTGGAAATTCCCCGTGTACGTGGACATCCTGCGCAAGCTGAAGGAAGCCTTCCCCTCGGTGCACCTGAAGGCCTTCACCATGGTGGAGATCGACTTCCTGGCCAAGCTGGCCAAGCTGTCGGTGCCCGACACCATCACCGCCCTGCGCGAGGCGGGGCTGGACAGCTGTCCCGGCGGCGGGGCCGAGATCTTCCATCCCGAGATCCGCGAGCAGATCGCCAGCAGGAAGATGAGCGCCGACCGCTGGCTGGAGGTGAGCGGCATGGTGCACGACCACGGCTTGAAATCCAACTGCACCATGCTGTTCGGGCACATCGAGAAGCCCGAGCACTGGGTGGACCACCTGGTGCGCCTGCGCGAGCAGCAGGACCTGACCGGCGGCTTCCAGTGCTTCATTCCCCTGGCCTTCCACCCCAAGGACACCAAGTTCGCCCACCTGCCCGGGCCCGACCTGGTGACCAAGCTGAAGGTGGTGGCCCTGTCCCGGCTCATGCTGGACAACATTCCCCACATCAAGGCCTACTGGGTCATGCTGGGGCGCGAGATCGCCCAGCTGGCCCTGCGCTTCGGCGCCAACGACCTGGACGGCACGGTCATCGACGAGCGCGTGACCCTGGCGGCCGGCGGCGCGGCGGGCAAGGGCATGACGGTGGAGACCATCCGCGACTTCATCCAGGACATCGGTCTGCGGCCGGTGCTGCGCGACACGGTCTATAACGAGATCTGATTCCGGGTTGGGAGAACCCAACCTGGTATGGAATGAGGCGGCGGCCCGTGGGTCGCCGCTTTGGCGTTCAGGTCTTCGGCCCCATGGGTCGGTGAGGGTTCGCGAACCATGTTCCACTTCTTTTCATGCACCAGCTGATGGCAGGCCGCGCAGAGCGTGACGAGGTTCTCGGGCTCGTTGCTGCCGCCGCGTGAGCGCGGGGTGATGTGGTGGATTTCGAGGTAGTGGGTGTTTGAGCAGCCAGGGCGCCGGCAGCGGCAGTCACCGCCATTTCTCCCCGGCCGGTCTGGACCGTGGTGCGCGCGCGGTCGGGGCACTGGTGCAGGTGAATCTGGAAGGGGGGAGGGGTGCGGTTTGCCGCACGTCTTGATGGCCCTCCGGGGGCCCATTCCGAGCCCCGGCACCCCCCGCCGATTTCCGCCGCCGGAAGTTTTCAGACCGTCTTGTCCTGATTGTTTCGGCGTAGCTGGCCAGCAATTCGAGCAGCATATCGGCCCGATCCGCAGGTAGGGATTCCCCGTCCTTCCTGGTTTTCTCAAGCAAGGCCTCCTCATTCTCCTCGTTGCTGACCGAGGCCACCTTGTTGGCCTTGGTATACCCGATTTCCCCCTCTTCCAGCGCCCCCCGCAACTTCGGCAGCCCTTCCAGCTTATCGGCCAGCCGCGAGAAATCACTGGCCCGCGTCTCACTGAATCCGAGGGCCTGCTTTGCGGATCTTCCGTGGGCAAATTTCTGCATGGGAACCCCCTCCCTGGGCTGTCTATTAAATGCAGCGAACAAAAAACGAAAAAACAAGGTAAATTACAGTAAAAAAATGGATTGTGGCCATCTGTATATTTATGCAATATTCAATCCAGGAAACAAAAAAGGCGGGTTCCATCCCGCCACCCCGATCCCAGAGTGCCGACCGTGACCCACGCAAAAATCTGCTGCATCGAGACCCCTGAAGAGGCCGCCCTGGCCGTGCACGCCGGTGCCTCGGCCGTGGGCCTGGTGTCGGCCATGCCCAGCGGCCCCGGCGTCATCGACGAGGCGACCATCGCCGCCATCATTCCCACCGTGCCGGCCGCCGTGCAGACCTTCCTGCTGACCAGCAGGACGGACCCGGAGGAAATCATCGCCCAGCATCAGCGCCTGCGCTCGACCACCTTGCAGCTGGTTGACCGTTCGCCCGAGGGCGCCCACGCCGAGCTGCGCCGTGCCCTTCCCGGTGTCAGCCTGGTCCAGGTCGTCCACGTTGTGGGCGAAGATTCGGTGGCCGAGGCCCTTGCCGTGGCTGCCCACGTCGACGCCCTGTTGCTGGATTCAGGGAATCCCAGCAACAGGGTGAAGGAGCTGGGTGGCACCGGCCGCACCCACGACTGGGACCTGAGCGCCCGAATCGTGCGCGAGGCACCGGTGCCGGTCTGGCTGGCCGGCGGGCTGAAACCCGAGAACGTGGCCGAAGCGGTTCGGACCGTGCGCCCCTACGGCGTGGATGTTTGCAGCGGCGTGCGCGGGGACGGGCGGCTGGACGCGGCCAAGCTGATGGCGTTCATGGCCGCGTTGGGCCTCCGGTAATCTGAAACCGGCGAAGTCTCCTGGAAGCCGGCTAGGTGTCACGCAGAATCCTGGCCGCTAAAATCGGTGCCCAGCGATGAATCCTTTTCAACCACCGGGCCTGGCCCACGGCCACCTCCGGTCTGTTCTGCTCCAGTCCCCGGACCAGAGCCCGAGCCACATCTTCCGGCTCGACTTTCCTGGCTCTTCGATCTCCGGCCATCTCCGTATTCACCAGGGGCGGCATGACCTCCAGCACCTGGACGGAGGTGCCCGCCACCTGATAACGCAAGGAACGGGTCAGGCTGGCCAGGGCCGCCTTGGAGGCACAATAAACCGGGGCCGAGGCCTTGGGTGTCAGGGCCAGGGCACTGGTGACATTGACGATGGCCGCCTGAGATCGGGCCGCGAGCACGGGCAGCAGCAGGGCGGTCAGCAGGACCGGCGCCGTGAAGTTGGTGGCGATCTCGGCTTGAAGTCTGGGGCCGGGAATGGCCTCTTCCAGAAAATTGACCCGGTTCCCCCTGGTGATGAGTTCCTGAGCAATGGCCCGCCCGGTACCCCGGGTTCCCCCCGTGACGAGAACGGTTCTACCTTGCATGCGCATGTCGGCCTCCTATTCGAAACGCCAGCCGGCGCCGATGCTGAACAGGTGGTAACGGTTATGGATGTTGTCCATGAAGGCTTTCTCCAGCCGGTCGGTGGCGGTGGCCACGTCCCGCGGGTTCAGGCCGGGAACACCCCGGAATTCCAGCTCGGGAACTGGAGGATCGGCCAGCAGGGCCAGGGCAATGTCCACGTGGGCCGCCAGGCGCTCCGTCACCTCCACCTCGAAACCGAACCCAAGGGCCAGCCCCGCCCCGGCAGGCCTTGTCTGCTGGATGACCAGCCCGGTGTCATACTGCCCGTCACCGAAGGTTCGGGGCCTGTGATCGAAGGTCATGGTTTCAACATCTCGGTGGTTGTAGACAATCCCCAGCTTGGCGTAAGGCCAGGACCGGCCGGGCCGGGCCCGCAAGCCCAGCATGGCCCGCAGGCCGGTGGTTTCGTGGGAGGTAAGCAGGCCCGGCTGGCCGGGGAGGCAGGAGGGCATGAACCTGGGTTAAGATCTTCAGGTATTGGACCGCTTTTTCGGCCCGCGTCCCCGGATGCGGCTCAGATGGATGGGCGTGATGCCCAGATACGACGCGATGTGGTACTGGGGAATCTGGTTTTCCAGGTCGGGATGCTCGCGGCGAAATGTGGCATACCGGGTGGTGGCGTCATCCAGCACCAGGGCGATTTCGCGCTGCTCTTTCTTGACCCATTCGAATTCCACCATTCGCCTGGCAATACGCTCCAGGTCACGGTGCTGATCATAGAGCTGCGTGAATCGTTAGAAATCGAAAACCAGGAGGTCTGCCGGTGTCAGGGCCTGGATGTCGATGCGGTTGGTTTGTCCGCTGACCAGGGACGCCAGGGCGACGATGAAGGTTCCGGTCCCGAAGAAGGTCTTGTTGTATTCGGTCCCGTTGTCGGTGGTGGGGAAGGCTCGGAATACTCCATCCAGGATGAAGCCCAGGCTGCGGGAAGATTGTCCTGCCCGAGCAAAATAGGCCCCTTTGTCCAGACGGCGGGGGATGGCCCGCTCCATCAAGGCTTCGAGGCAGGCCTCTGAAAGGGGGCCGAAGTGTTCCAGGGTGCGGGCCAGCGCTTCCCGGGGCGTGTTCATCGGGGCCATGGGCTTGAACGATTTCTTCGCGGGGGAAGGCACCGTGCCCGCCAACTGGCTGTGGTTCATGGCCTGGAGCACCATGATCCTCTCTCACCTGAGCCAGGCCCTGACCGCCGTCGTCATGTACAGCGGGGTTTTCGGCCGGACCGTGGACCATGCCGAAGGCTGAGTTCACCAACACCATCCGCCGCCTGCGCTTCGAGCACGGCGAGATGACCCAGGCCGATCTGGCCGCGAGGGCCGGCTGCACCCGCCAGACCATCGTGGCCCTGGAGCAGGGACGCTACGTGCCGTCCCTCAGCCTGGCCTTCGCCATTGCCCGGGCCTTCGGCAGGACGGTGGAAGAGGTGTTCCAGCCGGCGGAATGAGCCGCGATTTTTGATGAATTACATCGAAAATGGGGCCAATTTGGCCCCATTTTCGGTATAATTTATCAAAAGAAACCCCATTTCTCGACCCACTCCGATCCTCCCTTGACGAACCGCCCCCGCTCCGTGCTTACTCCTCCTGAAAAACCCCAGCGAAACGGAGAACCATGACCCGCAGCCTGAAGAACAAGACGGTGCTGATCACCGGCGCCAGCCGGGGCATCGGCAAGGCCATCGGTCTGCGCGCCGCCCGCGACGGCGCCAATGTCGTCATCCTGGCCAAGACCACCACCGAGCACGCCAAGCTGCCCGGCACCATCCACACCGCCGCCACCGAGATGGAACTGGCCGGCGGTCAGGCCCTGGCCATCAAGACGGACATCCGCTTCGAGGAAGAGGTGGAGGCCGCCGTGGCCGCGGCCGTCGAGCGCTTCGGCGGCATCGACGTGGTGGTCAACAACGCCAGCGCCATCAGCCTGACGGGCACTCTGGAGACGCCCATGAAGATGTACGACCGCATGCATCAGATCAACGCCCGCGGTAGCTTCCTGATGACGCAGAAAGCTCTGCCCCACCTGCTGCAGGCCGAGAATCCCCACGTGCTGAACATCTCGCCCCCGCTGAACATGAGCCCCAAGTGGTTCGCCGGCTTCTCGGCCTACACCCTGGCCAAGTACGCCATGAGCGTCTGGGTGCTGGGCATGAGCGCCGAGTTCGCCGAGAAGGGCGTGGGCTTCAACGCCCTGTGGCCGAAAACGGCCATCGCCACCGCCGCGGTGCGCAACCTGCTGGGAGGCGAAAAGGCCGTGGCCGCCAGCCGTCAGCCCGAGATCATGGCTGACGCGGCCTGGGCGGTGCTGACCCGGCCCGCCGGAACCTGCACCGGAAATTTCCTCATAGACGAGGAAGTGCTGGCCGAAGAAGGTGAGAAGGATTTCGACAAGTACGCCGTCAGCCCGGGAACGCCCCTGATGCCCGACTTCTTCCTGGACTGACCGGAAACCCAGAGGTGAGCCCGTCATGAACAAGACCAAGATCATCTGCACCATCGGTCCGGCCAGTCGCGACCCGCAGACCCTGGAGCGCCTGGTGGAGGCCGGCATGAACGTGTGCCGTCTGAACTTCAGCCACGGCACCCATGACGAGCACGCCGCCCTCATCAAGGACATCCGCGCGGTGGCCACGCGCATGGGGGTGCATCTGGGCATCCTGCAGGATCTGGCCGGTCCCAAGATCCGCACCGGGCTCATGGGCGCGGGCAGCGTCACCCTGGAGCCCGGGGCCCGCTTCACCCTGACCAACCGCGACGTGCCGGGTGACGTGAACGAGGTGGGCCTGACCTACCCCGACCTGCCCCACAACGTGCGCACCGGCGACACCATCCTGCTGGCCGACGGCGCCATGGAGCTGAAGGTGCTGTCCTCTTCCGACACCGACGTGGTGTGCGAGGTGGTCACCGGCGGCGAGCTGACCAGCAACAAGGGCATCAATCTGCCCCTGCGCTCCATCAACGCGCCCATCATGTCGGAGAAGGATCTGGCCGACCTGCGCTTCGGCCTGGACCAGGGCGTCGACTTCGTGGCCCTCAGCTTCGTGCGCACCGCCCACGATGTGCGCACCGCCATGCGTATCATCGAGGACCATCACCGCCGGGTGCCCCTCATCGCCAAGATCGAGAAGTTCGAGGCCCTGGACAACATCGACGACATCATCGAGGCCGCCGACGGCATCATGGTGGCCCGTGGCGATCTGGGCGTGGAAATTCCCCTGGCCTCGGTGCCTCGTACCCAGAAGATGCTCATCGCCAAGGCCAACCAGGCCGCCAAGCCCGTCATCACCGCCACCCAGATGCTCAAGAGCATGGTGGACAGCCCGCGGCCCACCCGGGCCGAGGTCACCGACGTGGCCAACGCCATCTACGACGGCACCGATGGCGTCATGCTGTCCGAGGAAACGGCCATGGGCAAGTATCCGGTGGAGGCGGTGTGCGTCATGGCCCAGGTGGCCCACGAGACCGAGCAGACCATCGACTACCGCGCCTGGACCCGCAAGATGAAGCGCGAGGTCAAGATCAGCGCCAAGCACGCCGTGGCCCACTCGGCCGTGGAGATGGCCCAGGACATCGAGGCGGCGGCCATCATCACCTGCACCAAGAGCGGCAGCACCACCCGCAACGTGGCCATGTACCGCCCCTGCCAGGTTCTGCTGACCATCACGCCCAACCAGGACACGGCCCGGCACACGGCCCTGACCTTCGGGGCCGTGCCCCTGCTCATCGACATGGTGGGCAGCACGGAAGAGCTGGAGCGCGCGGCCATCAGCGCCGCCCTGCAGGGGGGCTACGTCAAGCCCGGCCAGTTCGTGGTGATCACGGCGGGCCTGCCCTTCGGCGAGCGGGCCTCGACCAACATGATCAAGGTTTCAGTGGCGGAGTGGAACTGACGCGAAACGGATCCGCGTCCCTACTTGATGACCGTGAAACGTCCCTGGAAGTCGGGAAATCCCCCGTCTGATTTCACCACGTACAGATAGATGCCGCTGGTGACTTCCTGCCCGTTGCGGGACATGAGATTCCAGCTGGTGCTGCCGCCCTCGCTGAACCCGTCGTGCTGGATGGTCTGCACCAGGTCGGCCGATTCGGTGAAGATGTGGATGGTGTTGTGGGCCCGGGGCAGGTTGGCCCAGGTCACGCGCACGCCGGTGGGATCGGCGAAGGTCGGCTCCTGGGCCAGGTATTCCTTCAGGGATTCCCGGGTGGCGGGGTTGGGGTACACGTAGATGTTCCGCCCGTTGTCATCCAGCTGCTGGCGCGTCTGGGAATCGGTGCGCGGCGTGGTGCTGACGAAGTTGTTGCCCGGATCCTCGGACACGCCGCTGCCGGCGGGAAACCAGTTGCCGTCGTCGTTCTGCCACATGAGGTGGTCGGTGGCCACCACCGAGTAGTACAGCTGGAACCCGTTGTGGGTGCTTTCCCGGTCGATGTAGTGGTAGTAGCGAACCGCCCGCTTGGCCGTCACTCCCGTCGCGGCCTCGCGGGCCGTGGTGGTGAAGAAGGTGTCCAGCACGTCGGGATAACTTTCCCAGGGCACCAGGATCTCCATGCCCGGCGTGACGGAGCCGTCGTGCTGGCGCAGGCTGGGCAGGCTGATCCAGTGGTTCTGCACATCGGTGTCCACCACGGTTTGCATGGCCTCGGCCAGGCCCTCGAAGCGCGGATCGCTCAGGCAGCCCGGGGTGTACAGGGCCACATCCAGCCCGGTGTTGCGGCCCAGGGGCAGGCGGGTGCTGGCCTCGTTCACGCCCTCTTCGATGTAGTTCTCGATATCGAACTCGGCGATGAGTCCCCACTTGTGGGCCGGGGGGGTGGCGCCGGGGTTCAGCCCGGCCGGCCGGGTCCAGTGGTGCACTTTCCACACCTGGTAGGACTCGAAATCGTAGATGCCGTAACCGCCGAAGGAGTAGTAGTTGGTGTCGTAGGCGTACTCGCTGCGGTCATCCCACAGGACCTCAACCTGGTTGTCGCCGGGCACCACCCGGATACCGGGCGACGGAGGAGGAATTTCCGCATAGCGGGACCAGGGCATGCGTGTCTCGCGCCCGTTGACCCCGGTCATGGCCGGGCCCATGTAGGTGGAGTGGAACATCCCCGGGTTGCAATCCTCGCCGCGGATGCGGAAGCACTCCTCGCAGTTGTCCATGTTCACCCACACGCAGCGCTTGCCCGTGTCGGTGTCGGCCTCGATGTTCTCATCGTTGACCATGTCCTGGAACATGATGGGGAAATCCCCGGCGCAGTCGTTGTTCATGAAGTTCAGCCGGTGCCCGTAGATGGGATCCTCGCCGCCGTCCCAGGGGCGGTAATCACCCAGGCAGACCTTGGTTTCCCGCCCTCGCTGCCCGGTGTCCCAGTCATAGTCCATGTTGAAGAAGCGCCCGAAACCCGTCTTGCCGGCCTGGACGGCGGTTTCCAGCATGCCCTGCATGCCGTCACCCACGATCAGGGCCAGGCGGTAGGTCAGGGTCTTGCCCGGGACCACGTGGTTGAAGGGGCCGCTGCTGATGAGGACCTTCAGGTCAGAGGACTCGTCCACGGGGGTGTTGGGATCCTGGTGCCGCTGGGCCATGAGGGCGTAGCGGTCCAGATCGTTGGTGGGCTCGCCGTCCTGGTTCACCGAGGCGTTGGTGGCGAAGGCCTGGAACGAGTTGATTTCCTGGTGGAAGGGGGCGTCCCGGCCGATGAACTCGGTGGGGTGCTCGATGAGCATGACGCCGAAGTACCCGGGCAGGCGGTTCTGGGCGGCCCCGTCGTGCATGTAGGCGATCTCGGCCCGGTAGAACAGCCCGTTCTCGCCCCGCACCGCTCCGTCGAAGAAGCCGGCCAGGTCGTCGGGCTCGTTGCTGCCGCCGGTGCGCGACTGGATGTCGCAGTCGGCGAAGAACCCCAGATAAACGTCCTCGATGGTCTGGATGCCCACGTTGCTGATCTCGAAGTCCAGTCCCACCACGTTCTCCAGATCGGACTGGAACCAGGTGAAGGCCCGTTGCCGCACCCGCAGTCCCAGGGGGCGGTGGTCGGGATACATCTCGCGGACCAGGGGCAGATCGTCATACATGTCGCACACGAACATCTGGTCGCCCAGCTGGGCGAAATCCTCGTCGATCAGACCGTCGCCGTCGTCATCCCGGCCGTTGAGGAAGTCCTCGTCCATCTGGTCGTCATGATCGTCGTCGGCGGAGTAATCGGGATAGCGCCGGCCGGTGGCGTGATCGAAAACGTTGGGCCGCACGATGGTGCCGTTCTGGGCCTCGAAGATGGTGTCCATCAGATCGGGTCCGGGCCGCAGCTCCCGGTCCAGCTGACCGGTGGTGACGGAGACCTCGCCCGCTATGCGGCCGCCCACCCACAGGCCGGCCCCCCACAGGTACTCGTTGCCCGATCCGCCCGGCCACTGACCCGAAGGGGCGCTGGCATAGGGGACGTCCATGGAATACTGTGACCCGATGAGGCCGTGATTGGTTATATTCACGTGCAGTTCGCCCATGTTCAGCACGCAGGAACCGTCCAGCACGTGGATGCCGTCGGGGTCGCTGGTCTCGTCCACGGGAGGGGGAACGGCGGGTTCGGCCCACGCGGACGCGGGCACCCCCATGAGCAGGAAAAGGGCGAACAGCGGGAAGCGACAGCAGTAGAGATACCTGGTCAAAACTCTGGATCTGCTTTCTTCTGTTTATTTGAGCGATACCTGAAAATAGGGTCCGGAGAAGCCCAAGGCAATATACGCGTTGGCTGTACCGGCCCGTCACACTCCCGGGAAAGGTCGTGCCTCGATGCCCCGCCAAACAGGATTTTTCTCCCTATATTTGTTCCTGGCCTCCCTGGCCCTCCTGACGCTGTTGCTGGCCGGGTGCTCGACCAGCCTGCCTCCACAGGTGGAGACCGTCTACAAGGAGGGCCCCCTGAAGGGCCGGGACTTCATCGACGGCGGGGTGGTCCTGGGCGGTGTGGTGCTGGCCGAGGGGGCCGAGCTGAACCTCTTTCCCGACCTGCCGGCCGAGCTGGAGCGAGCCGACTACCTGCAGCAGTCCTTCTACTGGAGTCCCCGGGTGGTCAACGCCCTGCGGCGGCTGGATCCGGATCTGACGGTGCTCCCCTTCGCCCAGTTCCACGTGACGGTGTCCCGCGATCTGGGTTTGCGCCTGCTGGAGCGCCACGCCCAGCGCCTGAGTCCCAGCCCGAGCCTGTGGAAAGAGGTGAACCGGTTCCACCTGACCGCGCGCTACCTCTTGCTGGCCCGCATCGAGCGGGACGAGCTGGAACTGGACAGCACTCCCTCCACCACCAACCTGGGCCCCCAGACCGACGAACTGGGCCGCCGTTCGGACGAGCGGCCCTACAACAACGACCGGCAGCGCCCGGTAAACCCCGCCATCATCCGGCACGTGGATCTGAACCTGGAGCTTTTCGACCTGCAGTCGGGGCTGTCGGTGTGGGAGGCCTGGGTTTCCCGATCGGGGCAGAAGCGCATCCAGGCCCATTCCCCCGGCTCGGATGTGCAGTTCGAGGTGGTGGAAAAGACCGACGGCACGGTGGTGGTCAAGCCCACCGCCCGCATCGAGGACGCGCCGCCCTTCGCGCCCATCCTGGAAAAATGCCTGGACGTGCTGTTGCGGCAGCTGGCGCCGCCCGCTGATGATCCCGGTCAGGGCATCATCGATTGAGGTCAGGATCCGTTTCCGTCGGGTCGGTGCCGACCTCGGGATCCGGCCCGGAGGCCGCGCCCTCCTCCGGACCGGCGGGCAACACCGGGCCGGCCGCCGCCGGTTGCCGCCCCGGAGGCAGCATGTCCTTGAACACCGTTCCGTAGATATCCCAGATGGTCACGAACAGGGCCGCCACGATGGGCCCGATGATGAAACCGGGCAGCCCGAACATGGTGATGCCCCCCAGGGTGCCCAGCAGGATCATCAGGTCGGGCAGCTGGGTGTCCTTGCCCACCATGGCGGGCCGCAGGAAGTTGTCGATGCTGCCCACCACCAGGCCGCAGAAGATGGCCAGCCCGATGCCCTTGGCCCAGGCCCCACCCGCGGCCAGGATCACCGCCGCCGGCACCCAGATCAGCCCCGTCCCGATGCCCGGAATGATGGACAGCACCACCATGATGGTGCCCCAGAACAGGGCGCTGGGAATGCCCACCACGAAGAAGGCCGCCCCCGCCAGCCCCCCCTGCAACGCCCCGATGACCGCCGTGCCCTTGAGAGTGGCCCGCGTCACCGAGCTGAACTTGTCCAGCAGCCGCCGCTCGTCCTCGTCGGCCAGGGGCAGGTAGTACAGGATCCGGTCCACAAGGGCAGGCCCGTCGATGAGGAAGAAGTACATGGTGTACAGCATGATGCCCAGCAGGAACAGGAAGCTGACGGTGCCGGTGGTGGCGTTGCTCAGGCTGTGGATGAGGAACTGGCTGATGAAGCCCACCAGCTCGCCGGCCTTGGTCAGCAGGTCGTCCTGGTAGGGGGCCACCGTGTCGTAGAAGGGTTGCTGCTGCAACCACAGCACCACCTTGTCGGGATGGTCCAGCTTGTCCTGCACCCAGGGTGTGATGCTGTTGCCCACCTTGATGGCCTGGGCCGTGACCACTCCCATGAGCGAGGCCAGGGGCACGATGATCACCAGCACGATGACCAGCAGGGTGGTCACCGAGGCCAGGGTGCGCCTGCCGCGGAACAGACGGGTGAAGCGCCCGAACATGGGGTGGGCCAGGGAGGCGAAGATGCCCGCCAGCACCACGGCCATGATGAAGCCCTTGATCATGCTGAAGAACAGGGCCGAGATGACCATCACCATCAACACCAGAAAGAATTTGCTCACCGTTTGCTGGTTCATGGCTGCTCCCGCGGAATGACGAACCGGTTCCTTCCGGGCATGGTAGCCCAAGGCGCCCGGCGGGAAAACCCAAAGCTGGCACGGTGCGGGCTTTCTGCTATGTTTGCCTTCTCGAACCTGGGGATTTCCACCAAGAAAAGGAGAGGGCCGTGGCCAACCTCAAAGCCGTCATCGAAACCGACAAGGGCACCATCAATCTCGACCTTTTTGCCGATCAGACTCCCCTGACGGTGGCCAACTTCGCCAACCTGGCCCGGCGGGGCTACTACGATGGCCTGAAGTTCCATCGCGTCATCGCCGACTTCATGATCCAGGGTGGTTGCCCCCTGGGAACCGGCACCGGCGGTCCGGGTTATCAATTCGCCGACGAGTTCGTGGCCGAGCTGCGCCACGACTGCCCGGGCGTGCTGAGCATGGCCAACGCCGGCCCCGGCACCAACGGCAGCCAGTTCTTCATCACCCATGTGGAAACGCCCTGGCTGGACGACCGTCACACGGTTTTCGGCAAGGTTTGCGGCGCGGGGGACCAGGACGTGGTCAACGCCATCGAGGGTGGCGACGGCATCAAGTCCATCACCATCGAGGGTGACACCGCCGCCCTGTTCGAGCAGTGCGCCGACCAGCTGGCCCAGTGGAATTCGCGCCTGGACTGACGCGCCAAGGAGTGGGAATCTCATCGGTTTTTCGCGGCACAGAAGAGAGGCTGGACAGGACAGGAAAGCAGGCCGCCCAGGTGGTGTCCTGCTCTTGCGCCTGAACCTGTTCCTGGGCTTGCTCCTGGCCGGCGCCCTGATCGGCTCCATGGTCAGCGGGCCGGGCGCGGCCCTGGCCCAGGAGGCGCCGCCCGCCGGTGAAGACGACTGGCTGCCCCCCCTCCCGGACCTGGAGACGGTCCTGAACGACCTGGACTGTGCCGGGGTGGCGGGCCTGTGCCAGGAGATCCTTCCCCAGCTGGTTTACGAGGGGCGCCCCGACTCGCTGGTGAATGTGCTGTTCACCTGGGAAGATCTGTGCGGCACCACCGAGCCCATGCAGCGCACCTTGATCCTGGGCGCCGTCTGGGACGGGGCCTTCAACGAGGATCTGTACGGCCGGAACATCATGGACTACCTGATCTGGTTCGTGGATCCGGTGCGCCAGGAGGACCACCGCGCCGACTTCCGGCCCCAGCTGGCCTCGGGCGATGTGGCCACGGAGGCCGACTTCACTCCCCAGCGCCCCGATTTCGACGCCTTCACCGCCAGCCTGGCCGACCAGCTGCTGCCCCATGTGCCCGCCGGCGGCCTGGAGCAGTTCTTCTGCCTGTTCTATGCCGGCATGCAGGACCAGGCCTGGAAAATGTTGCGGGACCGGCGCCTGGCCGGAACCAAGCTGCAGCGTCTGTACGACTGGGAAATGGAACGCATGCAGATCCAGCGGGATCCCGTGGCCTGGGGCCTGAGCCTGAACTACTGGCGGCCCGAGGGCAACCTTTCCCGCACCGGCCAGCATCCCGCGGTGGGACTTTTCGTGGAAAAACGCCCCGAAAATTACCTCCTGCGCTTGACGGCGGACCTGCTCATCGGGCGCAGCCGGTATCCCTACATGGTGCAGAAGGAAGATTTCACCGATTACTCCAACCGCTTCAACACCTTCACCCTGGGCGGCGAGGGCGGCTGGACGGTGGTGGACCGGGAAGGTTGGCGGGTGGATCTGTTCGGCGGGGTGGGGATGGGTTTCACCATCCCCTTCATGGACCAGGAGAACGGCGAGGACCAGACCTCCACCGTTCTGTTCCACACCCAGTGGCAGGCGGGCATCGGTTGCCGCTTTCCCGCGGACGACGGACGGCGCTGGGAGATGGGTCTGGACCTTTCCCGGCAGTGGCTGGGCGATCGCAACGACGGGGGCACACCGCTGGATGGCCAGGCCTGGGCGGTGCGCATGACCCTGGCCCGCAACGTCAATCACGACCTGGACCGCCGGTTACGGGTCCTGGAATGGTGATTTTTTCGAGCGGGTCGGGAGAGTGAGGCCCTGGGGGGTTGATTTGGCCAGAAACCCCTTGTTTCGGAACATATAAGGATCTAATCTTCCAATAAGACAACAAGACCTGTGATTAATTTCACATGACTCTGGTGTTTATTTCGTTTTTCAGGGGAGGCCTCACCTGGGGCGTCCCTTTCATGACTGGCACCTGATCAAGGAGAATGGATGATGAGTTTCCAGGCCCGTCTCAACACACTGCTCGCGGGAAAGAATGTGCGCCAGAACATGGCCCGGAAGGATCTGGTCAAGGAATCCCTGGCCAACGGCGAGGCTCTGGTCAGCGCCAACGGCGCCCTGGTGACCTGGACTCCGCCCGAGTCCACCGGCCGTAGCCCTCAGGACACCCTGATGGTCAAGCACCCCAAGTCCGCGCACAAGATCGACTGGACGGCCGCCAACAACATTCCCCTGGATCCCAAGACCTTCGACATGATGGTCAGCGATGCCCTGGCCACCCTGCGCAAGAGCAAGAAGGTCTACTCCAGTGACAAGGTCGTGGGCGCCGACGCCACCTACGCCCTGCCCGTCAAGACCGTCTCCAACTTCGCCCTGACCCAGTGCTTCGTGGACAACATGTTCCGCCCCGTGCCCAAGGACATCGCCAAGAGCGTGTTCGCCGACAAGGGTTTCACCATCCTGGTCTGCCCCTACGACAAGTTCGACCCCAAGAAGTACCAGGGTAAGGTCCGCGTCGACCCCCGCATCGGCGGCACCAGCACCATGGCCATCGCCATGGACTTCGACCGCCGCATCGGCGTGGTCTACGGCTCGGCCTACATGGGCTCGGTGAAGAAGAGCCTGTTCACGGTCATGAACTACATGCTGCCCGAGGAAGGCATCCTGCCCATCCACTGCTCGGCCAACGAGGGCAAGAAGGGCGACATCGCCCTGCTGCTGGGCCTGTCCGGCACCGGCAAGACCACCCTGTCGGCCGACGCCTCCCGCGCCCTGCTGGGTGATGACGAGCACGGCTGGAACGACAAGGGTGTCGCCAACTTCGAGGGCGGCTGCTACGCCAAGCTCATCGATCTGGACCCCAAGAAGGAGCCCGAGATCTACAAGGCCTGCTTCAAGAAGGCCAACTACCTGACCCACGGCGCCATCATCGAGAACGCCATGATGTACCCCAACGGCGAGTTCGATCTCTTCGATGATCGCTACACGCCCAACAGCCGCGGCTCGTACCCCCTGAAGAGCCTGTCCAACATCAAGAAGAGCAGCAAGGGTGGACATCCCACCACCATCCTCTTCCTGACCGCCGACGCCAACGGCGTGCTGCCCCCCGTCAGCAAGCTGACCAAGGAGCAGGCCATGCTGTGGTTCATCATGGGTTACACCAGCAAGCTGGCCGGCACCGAGACCGGCGTGACCGAGCCCAAGTCGGCCTTCAGCCGCTTCTTCGGCGCGCCCTTCATGCCCCGCAACCCGGACGACTACGCCAGCCTGCTGGGCCAGAAGCTGGAAGAGCACGGCACGGACGTGTACCTGATCAACACCGGCTGGAGCGGAGGCCCCTACGGCGAGGGCAAGCGCATGGACATCATGCTGACCCGCGCCATGGTCGCCGCGGCCATCAACGGCAACCTGGCCAAGGTGAAGTTCAAGAAGGACCCCATCTTCAAGGTCATGGTTCCCACCAGCTGTCCCGGCGTGAAGGACTCCAAGGTCCTGTGGCCCAAGAACACCTGGAAGAACAAGAAGGCTTACGACGAGCGGGCCAAGAAGCTGGCCGGCGATTTCGCCGCTCAGTGGGACAAGGCGTACGCCGATAAGAACATCGACGCCGCTATTGCCGCGGAATGCCCCGGCAAGTAAGTTGACAGTAGACGTTCAGCGAGCCCAGCGGGGTTGTTCGTACGCCCGGGCTCACTGAAGGACATCGTGGACCGGACCAGCGCTGTGCCTGCATCACGGCCCGAGTTCGGTGCGATAGCTCCCCGCTGCAGGTGAGGCTGCCCCCTCCTTGTTGCCGGGGAGCTTTCTTTTTTGTGCCCGGGGCGCGGGAGAGGAAGCTACTGCGGATGGCCAAAAGCGCCTGAGGCGAGGCGTTCACAAATCCTTGCGAGCCCCTCGTCTCAGGCGCTTTTTTCTCATCCTCGTGACGCTTCCTCTCCCACGCCCCGGGCACCGGAATTGAGGGCGTTTCCTTACCGGCCGGCGGCCGATTGGCGCGGCAGAATCCCGCCGGCGGGACACTCTGGATATATTTGTCCGGTTTTGGGGTTAGATTGAGGGCAACGGTGGGGATAAAGAGTCGGGATAGCCCGCTGACAGGCGAACCGGCAAAATTCCACCCAAAAAACCCCGAGGGCCTTGACCACCTTTCGGGAATTCCTTAGTCATCAGATAACTTCTTCGTTGTTGGATCTCCGCTTCAATGCGGGGCACATTCGTCCCTGGTCCGGCCGGGAGCTTCCTCCTAAGCTCGTTTGCCCGCCGGTCGAGACAGGCCCCGCATGAATTAAGAGGACCCCCGGTCGTTGCCCAATCAACGGCCGGGGGTGTTCTTATGAATACCGGCGGGTGACGGCGGGTATCCTGCTCGCGACTATTCACCCGCCCATCCGCAACCTGTCTGGAGTAATGCCATGACCGCCCGTTCCCCCCTCCACCTCCACGAATCCTACCTCCTGCTTGAACTGGACGAGGAAAAGGGCCACGCCGGCCTGGAGAGCAGCCTGCAAACGGGCATGGCCGGCGCCATCCTGGCCGATCTGGCCCTGACCGGGCACATCCAGATCGGCGAGGACAAGCACCATCGCGTGGAGCGGGTGCCGGGCAAGCCCCGCCTGAAGGACCCCTTGCTGGCCGAGGCCCTGGAGAAGGTCAAGAAGGCCAAGAAACCCAAGACGGCCCAGGCGCTGGTGCAGGAGATCGCCCACCTCAAGGATCTCCATCACCGCGCCGCCCGCGGCCTGGTCAAGAAAGGCGTCCTGAAGGAGCGCCAGGACAAGGTGCTGTGGGTCTTCAACCGCACGGTCTTTCCCGAGAGCGACCCCGGCCCGGAGCAGGAACTGCGTCGCCGCCTGCACGAGGCGGTCATGACCGACACCAGCCAGGTGGCCTCCGAAACCCTGGCCCTTCTTTCCCTGGTCAAGGCCACGGGCCTGATCAAGAAGATCTTCGCCAAGGAAGACCTGAAGAAGCGCAAACAGCGCATCGAGGATCTGATCAACGGGCAGGCCGCGGGCAAGGCCACCCGGGGCGCGGTGCAGGCCCTGCAGGCGGCCATGATGGTGGCGGCCATCATGCCCGCCATCACGGTGACCACCATCACCAGCACAACCTCCTGATGGGAGCCCATGGTCCCGCCAGGGTTCTGGTTCGGGATCTGGCCTCACTGATTTTTGCCGCTTGATGCTGCCGGGGGGGGGCGTTTGTCCCCCTGGGCAGTTCCACATATCAAATCCTGTTGATTCTTCGATTTCACCAACTTGTGCGCCCTTCGGGGATCCTGTACACTCATGTTCAAGACCGCGTCGCCGCCGGGTCCGACGGGCCGGACCTTCCCACCGAGCCGGGGCGCACCAGGGGGGACCATCATGACCAAAATCCAGCTACGCGAGAAGTCGCGAGGGCCAGCCCTTGCGCTGGTGTTGACCTGTGTGCTGGCGGCCGGCCTGGCCGCCGTTGACCTGGCCACCGCCGACCTGGCCACCGCCGGCGTGCTGCCGGTGCAACCCGGCGAGAGCATCGGGGACGCCCTGTGGGCCGCCTCGGCCGGGGACACGGTGCTGCTGGGAGCGGGCATCTACCAGGAACAGGGCCTGTACCTCAAGGACGGCGTGGTCCTGCGCAGCGCCACCGGCCTGCCCGCCCTTGTGAAAATCGCCACCGACGGGTCACAATCAATCCTGGCGGTGGCACCGCTGGCGGGTTCGAGTACCCGGGTCGAGGGCATCACTTTCACCAGCACCGCCCAGTCGCCCGATGAACGGGATCTGGTTCGGCGCGGCGGCGCCGTCCTGTGCCAGGACGCCTGGCCGGTGTTCGCCGACTGTCGCTTCGAATATCTGCGCGCGGTCCATGGTGGCGCGGTGTTTTGCGGTGAGGGCGCCGGCCCCACCTTCATCTCCTGTGTGTTCCGCCACAACAGGGCCGCGGCCGTGGGCGGCGCCCTGACGGCCTTCCGCTATTCAAACCCCACCCTGCAGGATTGCCTGGTGGTGGACAACGCGGCCGGCCATCTGGGCGGGGCCTTCAACCTGGCCCGCAACGTGGAACTGACCCTGCAAAACTGCACCGTGGCCGCCAACGGCAGCGAGGGCCCGGCCCTCAGTTGCTGGGCCGACGCCTTCGTCACCGCCACGGGCTGCATCATCAGCGACGCCGGGGTTTGGAGCGGGGATTATTCGGGGTTGATCGCGGCCCATTGTAGTGATATTCACAGTACCGACGGTCCGGTGGCCCTGGCGCCCCAGGCCAGCGGCAACCTGGCCCTGGACCCCCTGTTCTGCGGAAACATGGCGGGGGATCACAAGTACGACCTGGCGGAGGCTTCTCCTTGCACCCCTGAAGCCTCACCCGGTTGTGGAGGAATGGGATCGCGCCCCGTGGGCTGCGGCCTGTCGTCCATTGATGATCCCCCGTCATCTCAGCCGACCATTCCCCTGCAAACCCGCTTGCGGGAAACCTATCCCAACCCCTTCAACCCCAGCACCACCATCAAGTACGGCCTGGCCGACGAAGGCCCCGTTTCCCTGACGGTGTACAACCTGGCGGGCCGCCTGGTGCGTGTTCTGGTCCAGGAAAGTCTGGCCGCCGGCCAGCATCAGGCCGTCTGGCGCGGGCGGGACGCCCAGGGCCGGGTGGTGGCCGCCGGTGTGTATTTCGTGCGGTTGAAAGCCGCCGGTGTGGTGGACACCCGGCGCATCACGCTGGTGAAGTGAGCCTGGCCACGACCACGCGACACCACAGGGTTTGGATCCCACACAAGGGGAAAAGGGGAGAATCATGAAACGCTTGCACGATATCCGGAACCGGGGATGGCGCCGCAGCCTCCGGCAGTTCCTTGCCCTGAGCCTGGCCGGGGCCGCTCTGCTGCTGGCAGCAGCTGCCGTGGGCCAGACCTCGGTCTACGCTCCCACCGTGGCCTGGGAATGGCCCGGCATCGACGGCAACTATGCCACCGGGGTGCCCGCCACCTTCACCGTGAATTTCAGCGGTCAGGACGCCGACGGGGAGTCGGGCCTGCCCACCCACGTCCGCTTCATGTTCCGCTCGGCCGAGGCGCTGGACGGCACCGTGATCAACTCGCGCACCCGGTACCTGCAGTACATGGACGAGATGATCGACTTCGCCGATCCCGCCTGGACGCAGTGGATGCCATATTCCGCCGAAGCGCAGCAACGGGCCATCACCTTCCCCGACCAGCCGGACCAGGAATACTTCCTGCTGGCCATCCAGGCCATGGACACCCTGGGGGTGGTCAGCCTGGACCGCGAGTACGGGGCGCAGGTCTTCAACGTGCAGATCAGGGACGGCTTTTTCCGTCCTGAACTGACGGTGGCCGAGACCTTCCTGGGCATCACTGACCAGGACAGCCAGGCCGAGATCGCGGCGGGACAGCCGCTCAGCTTCAGCTGGAGCGGGTCCGCCGATGCCTACAACGGGACCATCGTGGCCTACCGGCACGGGTTCGATATCGCCGATCCCGACGACCCCAACGACCCCGGCTGGGCCGTGCCGCCGGGACTGGAACCGACCAACCTGTACGCGGAGAAAAGGACCTTCAACGAGGGCGTCCACACCTTCATCGTGAGGGTGGAAGACAACCAGGGCCAGATGCGCCAGCTGCAGTGGACCCTGACCGTCATCCCCTTCGTCAGCCCCGAGTTCCAGAAACCCCTGCTGTTCGTGGATCAGGTCATGGACGAGTTCAGCCAGGCCTGGCCCGGGCCGGGCGGCGTCGTGGCCTACGACAACCAGGACTACCGCGAGGCCTTCTGGCAGTTCCTGGAGGGGGCCGAGGGCGTGAACAACTTCGACTGGGACAGCGACCACGCGGCGGATACCGAGCTGCTCTCCCTGAGCGATGTCGTGTGGTACCGCACCACCCTCATCAACGCGCGCATGCACTCGCAGCAGCTGCTGTTCCAGCAGTTCCGCCCCCAGAACGGCGAGGACCGCTTCGTCTGGCTGACCCCATACCAGCAGATGAGCGGCCAGGTGTTCCTGGTGGGCGACCGCAGCATGGAAAGCTTCCTGGAGGCCCTGCCCAACTACGCCGTGCCGGTGATCTTCGACAACCCCCAGGAGACCCTGGTGGTGGGCGGAGAATTATTCGTCACGGGCTTCGGCGACCGGGTGAATCCCGACGGCAGCACCGAACCGCGCGGCCCGCTGATGTATCCCTACCAGACCGCCGGCATCGCCGCGCTGGACTGGAGCGTGCCCGTGGGCAAGTACATCTACGGTTCGCTGGCTCTGGCCGATCAGGAAAGACGATCGTCCTGCGCGGGCATCAAGGGCCTGGTGCTGGACGATCAGTTCAAGACCAACCACCTGCTGGGGCCGGGAGTGTTGCCCGACACCATGCTGACCGACGCCCTCATCGACTGGCAGGACGATTTCGCGGCGGGTTCGGACTCCCTGGCTGCCGCTTTCTGGTTCCGGGGCGACGAGTTCGTGGACTTCAACATCTCGGACAACCCGGCCGCCCTGGCGCCCCAGAATTGCGATGACGGGCCCGGCGGGATGTGTGTGGAGCCCATGTTCCAGGGGCTGTCGCGCTTCGACTGGCTGAAGCAGCGGCGCTGGGCCGAGGGCGATTCCGACTGGCCCCACAGCCAGTACTCCCCGGGGCGCCTGCAGGAGATCTGCGGCGGGGAAGGGCTGGACGGCATCATGGACCCGGCAACCATCACCTCACGGGTCAACGGGCGGACCTTCGGCTACCTGTCATACAAGAGCGTGGAGGACAAGCCGGGCAGCCGGGCCGACGTGTACTGGGGGTTCGATCCTTACCGCTTCGACCACGATCAGGCCAAGCAGGCCGTGCGCTGGGTGCTGGATTACTTCGGCGTGAACCTGAACCGCTGAGACGAAAGGAGCCATGGTGAGCCAGCGAATCATCATATCAGCAATCCTGTTGCTGCCCGTGGCCCGGACGGCCTGAAGGATCAGCCGGCGCAGCAGGCCTGGTACGCCGGCGAGCAGTAGTTACAACCCGCCCTGGTCCAGGCTGCGCCACAGGTACCAGGAGGCCAGGGATCGATATGGACGCCACTTCTCGCCCAGCTCTTCCAGTTGGGCGGGGGTGGCGTGTTTTTCGTCCAGACCGTAGGCCCGGGCCGCGGCGATCTGCAGACCCAGGTCGCCCACCGGCAGCACATCCAGCCGCCCCAGGTGGAAGATGAGGTGCATCTGAGCCGACCACACGCCGATGCCGCGCACCTGGGTGAGCTGGGCGATGACCTGCTGGTCGTCCAGGCGGCGCAGGCTGTTCAGGGGCAGGGAACCGTCCAGCACGTGGCGGGCCAGATCCTTGACGTAGCTGGTCTTCTGCCCGCTCAACCCCACGGCCCGCAGTTCCTGGTCGCTGAAGGCCAGCATCTGCTCGGGGGTGGGATAGGGGTGGCCCGGGGTCAGGGCCCGCACTCGCCCGGCGATGGTGCGCCCGGCCTTCACCGCCAGTTGCTGGTGGATGATGGCCGTCAGCAGGTTGTCCCAGGGCGTTTGCGGCTTGTCGGGCAGGGGGCGGAAGGGCGGGCAGGCCTTGATGATACGCCGCATGACCGGGTCGCGCCGGGACAGGTGGCGCATCCCGGCGGCGTGCTCCTGGTGGAAAACGTGACCTTCCAGGTGCAGCAGCCAGGCCTTGTGGGTGATGCCCCCGGCGGCGCTGAAGCCGATGAGCCGGCCGTCGGCCCCCAGGCAGCGGTGGCAGGGAATGACCAGGCGCACGGGGTTGGCGCCCATGATGCGTCCCACGGCGCGGGCGGCGCCGGGGCGGCCGGTGCGGGCGGCCAGCTGGCCGTAGGTGATGGTGGCGCCGGGGGGCACCTGGCGCAGCTCGGCCAGAACCAGGCGGGCGAAGGTGCCCAGGTGGTCCAGGTCCACGGGCACGTCCAGCAAGGGGTCGGGCCGGCCTTGCAGATGGGCCTTGAGGCGGCGCACCAGCTGGGCGGTGGCGCCCCGGGGGCGCGTCACGGCGGTCAGGTCGGGCGTGAACAGCGCAGGGCCCGGCTGGGCACCCAGGTGCAGGCGGTTCAGGCCGGCCGGGGTCCAGCTCAGGGCCACGGGGCCCAGGGGGGTGGCGAAGGTGGTCCAGCCCGAGTCGGTGAATTGCAACATCTGGGTGCCTTTCCTGTCCTGGCGGTTTATGTTTGGCGGGAACACACTACCACAAGGATGCCCGAGGAACAGTCATGAACAAGCCCCCCAATTCCCGAGGCCCTGGATCTCGGCGCCCCCGCAGTGGTGGCCCGGATTCGGGCCGCCCCGCCCGCAAGTCCCGCCCCGGCCGCCCGGACGGACCTGGTCGCTCTGATCGTCCTGATCGGCCCGCTCGTTCTGGCCGCCCCGGTGGCCCCGGCCGTCCCGGTGGCCCTGGAGGCCGTCGGGCCGATGGACCCAATGATCGGAATGACCGAACCGACGGCCGGCCGCCCCGCCGCGCTTCAGCCCCCCACAGTGGCAAGCCCCAGGGTCGTCCGCCGCGCCGTTACCAGGATGGCGAAGAGGGTCGTCCTGCCGGCGGCCGCTCATTCGGCGGTCGCCCGGGAAGTGGACGTCCCGGTGGTGGAGGACCTGGCCGTGGGCGTCCCGGCCCCCAAAGGCGGGACGACCGGCGTCCCGATGACAGGCGGCGTGATGACCGTCCCCGCGATGATCGTCGTCCAGACGACCGTCGTCCAGAGGACCGCGGCAGACCCGGCCGCTCCCGCGACTTCAACAAGTTCGAGCGCATCGGCACCCCGCTGTACCAGCAGAACAGCCAGTACTTCGCCCAGATCGCCGGCGGCCTGGAGGAACTGGGGGCCCGCGAGCTGGAATCCCTGGGCGCCACCAAGGTGAACATCATCAACCGGGGCATGGATTTCAGCGCCGATCGCGAGACCCTGTACCGCATCATCTACCGTTCGCGGCTGCTGACCCGGGTGCTGGCTCCCATCATGAAGTTCGAGGCGCGCACCCCCGAGGAGCTGTACCTCAACGCCAAGCGCTTCGACTGGACCCACGTGCTGAACCTGGACCAGACCTTCGCCGTCATGGCCAACGTCAGCCACAGCCAGATCGACCACAGCCAGTTCGCGGCCCTGAAGGTCAAGGACAGCGTGGTGGATATGTTCAAGAAGCGCTACAAGGGCAAGCGTCCCAACGTGAACACCACCGAGCCGGATCTGTGGATCGCCCTGCACGTTCACGACAACCAGGCCACCCTGAGCATCGACTGCTCGGGGGGCTCGTTGCACAGGCGGGGGTATCGCCAGCAGGCGGTGGACGCTCCCATGATGGAAACCCTGGCCGCGGCCATCCTGGATGTGGCCGGCTGGGACGGCAAGACCCCCATCTACGATCCCATGTGCGGCTCGGGCACCCTGCTGGCCGAGGCCTGGCTGAAGGCGGGTAATATTCCCCCCGGAACCCTGCGCAAGCAGTTCGGCTTCATGCGCCTGCCCGACTACGACCGGCGCGTGTGGGTGAAGGTGAAGTTCGAGGAAGACAACAAGCTGCGCACCGTGCGCGGGGGGATGATCCGCGGCAGCGACATCGACCCCAAGGCCGTGGCCATGACCCGACGCAACACGGCGCGCATCCCCGGCGGCGACGAGCTGCGGGTCAAGACCAGCGACTTCCGCGATCTGCCCGACATGGAGGGACGCCTCATCGTCTGCAACCCGCCCTACGGCATCCGCCTGATGCACGGCGAGGACATGGAGGCCTTCTGCAAGGACTTCGGCGACTGGCTGAAGAATCGCTGCAAGGGCAGCCAGGCCTTCGTGTACTTCGGCGACAAGGAACTGGTCAAGTACGTGGGTCTGAAGACCAGCATGAAGATGCCCCTGCGCAACGGCGGGCTGGATGGACGGTTGGTCTGGTACGAGCTGTACTGAGGGTTGCGGGGCGGAGCCAAGAGGGGCGAGGATGGACAGAAACACCGCAAGCTGGCGATGGTTGGAGGAGGGCGTGAGGTGCTTTCGGGCCATGATGGCGTGGTCGGGGGCGTGGGCGCTCCGGTCGCTTGCGGAGTTTTTGGCACATCCCCGCCCCTCTTGGCTCCGCCCCGCCAGAGCGGTTGGGGCCAGAGCGGTTGGGGCCAGAGCGGTTGGGGCAAAGCCTGCGGGCTGGCTGGGTCCGGGATTGGTGATGGCCGTGGTGGCTGGACTGACGGGGGCGCCAAGGGTCATGGCCGGAGCGCCGGCAGCAGTGGCCCAGACTCCGGCGGTGGTGCAGCCGCAGTTGCTGGAGTTCTCGGGCCCCCTGAACGACCGCAACGCCGAGGTCTCGGGCCTGGACTGGAGCGACGACTGGCTGGCCATCCTGCCCCAGGATCCGCTGCTCTTCGGGCATGACGGCATGCTGGGCTTCTTCGGCATTCCCCGGCAGGATTTGCTGGACGCCGTACAGGGTCGCCGCAGCGAACCCCTGCACCCCAAGCTGCACGACTGCGAGGCCGCCGGGCTGGTGCGGGTCATCGCGGGCTTCGACGGCCTGGAGGCCATCGGCCTGGCGGGCGAACGCGCCTACATGACCATCGAAGCCAAGGAGGACACGGTCATGGCCGGCTACCTCATCTGCGGCCGGGCCCACGAGATCAACGGGCGCTCGGTGGTGGACATGACGCGCATGACCTCCATTCCCCTGGGGTGTAATATTCCCAACGTGGCCGAGGAATCCCTCATCATCGACGGCGACCGCGTCATCACCTTCAGCGAGGCCAACGGCGTCAACTGCGTGGCCCGGCCCCTGGCCAAGGTCTTCGACAGCGAGCTGAACTACCAGGGGGCAATGCCCTTTCCCGTCATCGAGTACCGGGTGACCGACGCCACCGCCCTGGACCAGCAGGGGCGCTTCTGGGTCATCAACTACTTCTGGCCCCCCGAGAAACGCAAGCTGCGGCCCGGACCCGACCCCGAGATCGCCCGCTTCGGCGCGCCGCCGGGCCACGACCCCGAGGGCTGCGTGGAGCGCCTGCTGGAGCTGCAACTGCTGCCCGATGATCGCATCGTGCGCACGGATACCCCGCCCATCTACCTGCAGACCGTTCCGGGCGAGGATTGCCGCAACTGGGAAGCCCTGGCCCGGCTGGACGATCTGGGTTTTCTGCTGATGACCGACAAGTACCCGGGCACCCTGCTGGCCTTCGTGCCCCATCCGTACCACTGATTTCCTGAACACCGGAGGAGTGAACTTGAGCGCCAACGTCACCATCATCATCAACCGCAACGGCATGGGCGAGGCCGACAGCGTCCTGAGTCACAAGCTGGTGGGCAGTTTCCTGAACATGCTGGACCTGGGCGAGAAGCTGCCCGGTAACATCTGTCTGTACGCCGAGGGTGTGAAGCTGGCCACCACCGGGTCGCCGGTGCTGGAAGAGCTGACCTCGCTGGTGGAAAAGGGCGTGAACCTGCTGGTGTGCACCACCTGCCTGAACCACTTCGAGCTGCTGGACGAGCTGAAGGTGGGCACGGCTGGGGGCATGAAGGACATGGTCGAGGCCCAGTGGACGGCCGACAAGGTCATCACCATCTAGTTTTCCTCGGCGGAGAATGGCCTACAGCAGATGATCCAGACCGGCGGCCTGCAGGGCCTGCCCCACCTCGCCGTGGTTGGCGATGATCTCGGCGTAGCGGTGGGCCGGCGCCATGCGTTTCAGGGTGGAGGCCCGCAAAGGCAAGTCGGGGTCCTCGCCCAGGAAGGCCACGGCCGCCCGCAGGTACTGCGGTCCCCCGGCCAGCCTTTCCTCGTACACGCACTCGTGGGCCGCAAAGCCCAGCCGGGCCATGGCCTCGGCCAGGGCCTGCTTGGCCTTGCGCGCGGCCAGGATGGTGCGCAGCAAATCCCTGGGATCGATGCGCACCTGACCCGCGGGCACCTCGGCGCGGGTGTTGAACACCCCGCGGTTGGCGGCGATGAGCAGGCTCAGGGCCGTGTGCACCTCGTTGCGGCGGTTCACCAGCAACACCTTGAACTCCCGGCGGCGCAGCTCTTCCAGCAAACCCGGGCGTTCGCCCACCTGGGTTGCGATGATCTTGAATCCCCACACCGTAAGCGCGGCCCGTTCCGCCAGGTGATCCAGAAAGGGTCCGTAGAGGTCGGTTCTGGGGGCCGGCGTTTGCCCGGGATCGGCGGCGAACTCGTCGAACAGGGGCTCGCCTTGGAACAGGGGGTTGGCGCGGGGGTCGTCGGCCAGGCGGTGAAAGGGCTCCATGAAGCAGCAGATGCGCGGATGGGAGTCGATCTCGTCGCGGAACATGGTGGTGCCGCTGCGGCCCGAACCAAGGATGATGAACGGGGAAGGTTGGGCGCTCATGAGGTGGGCCTTTCTTCTGACTCGGGAAGGACAGGCTCGGCAGCGAACAGGATTTCCAGGCGGGCCAGGTGCCGGCGCCAGCCTTCGTCCGGGGCCTGGGCCAGCCGCCGGCGCACGGCGTCCAGATCCAGGGGATGGACCCGCAGGTGTTCGTCCAGCACGCGGCAGGCCTGCTGGCCCGCGTCCTCGGCCAGCAGCCACTCCGCCAGCAGAGGGCGCGCCCGGTGCCCGGCGGGACGACAGGCCACGGCCTTCTCGGCCGCCCGGCAGGCCTGGGCCCCGTGCCCGGCGGCGCGCAGCAGGCGGGCCATGAGCAGCCACAGATCTTCCTGCAGCCACGGTTTGATGGCCTGGCCGGGAGAGCGCCCGGCCTCCACGGCCTCCCAGGCGGCGCGCTCGGCGGCGAAGGCCACCTCGGCCTCCCATTGGTAGTGATGGGCGCTGGAAAAGGGCGGCTCGGCCGTGTGCTCCAGCAGGCGCAGGGTGTGGGTGGCCACATCCAGCACGCGCGGGGCCGGCCGGTGGGCAGCGGCGATGCGCGTCCAGGTGAAGGCCGCCGGCAGGTAGTCTGGGTGGCGCCGGAAAACCTGTTCCAGGGCGTCCAGGGTTGGCTGCAGCTCACCCACTCCGTGCTCCACGGCGTTCCGGTAGGCGGCCACGGCCCGGATCAGATCCAGTTCCGGGGTGCCGCCGTTTTCCGGGGCGGCCAGCTGCTCCAGCACTTGCGCCTGCCCGCCGCCGTGGCGCAGGGTGTGCCCGGCCCGGCCGGCGGCGGCGTCGATCTCGGAGCGCGGCCTCTCCATATCGCTGCCCCTCACCAGCTCCAGCACCTGCTCCACGATGGTCCGGAAGTTGTGGCGGTAGGTGAAGGACGCCATGGCCAGCCGGCCGGCCCGGGCCACGGCGCGCCGCTGGTCCTCGTGCTCCAGGTAGTAGCGCACCTTTTCCTGCAGGTTACCCCGGTTGAAGAGAACCACCGAGCGCCCCGGCTCCAGGTGGCGCGCCACGTCCAGGTTGCCCTCCTCCACCAGCAGGCAGGTCTCGCTGGCGGTGGCCTCGTACACCTTCATGTTCAGCTCGCCGATGACGGTCTGGTTCACGAACAGCCGGCTGCGCCCCATGAGGGCGTTGAAGCGGTCGTGCCCCACGTAGGGGCCGTGATGCACCGAAACGCCGGGCATGAGGTCCAGCAGGGCGGCGGTGATCTGCTGGCGCCGGGCATGGATGGCCCAGCTGGGATTGCCGCCGCAGAACACGTCCAGGTCCCGTTGTTCCTGGGGCAGGGCGCGCACCCCGTCCACCTCCGGCTCGTAGCCCAGCATGGGCAGGGCCAGCACCCGGGGCAGGCCGGCGGCGGCGAAAACGCGGGCCCCGCGGGTGCCCGTCACCACAACATCCACGCGCCGGGCGGCATCCAGGCTGTCGGCGAAGGCCAGGTACCAGTCGCTGGTGAGGGTGGCGGTGGGGAAGGGGGCCAGTTCCAGGCCCGCGGGAATGAAGCCGTACTCGGGCCGCCACAGGATGAACAGGTCCGGTTGCCAGCCCGGGGGCAGCTGGGCCAGGATCCGATCCAGGGACGGGGCCCCGCTCATCTGAATGCCGGCCTCGGGCCACGCGCCGAAGGTCAGGGTGTCGAAATCGTCGAAGGCGCCGGCCATGTAGGAAGCGTGGGTGTCCCGCATGAAGGGGCCCACCAGCAGGCGCGGTCTGGGTGGGCGGCAGGGCGGTGTGGGCTGGGCGCTGGCCATGGCTGTCCCGGGTTGAAGGAGGGGGCGTCCCGGCCCCACAAAATTGCGGGCACCGGGGGGTCCGATGCCCGCATCATGCAAGCAGATGGCCGGGGGCTCAAGCCCCGATCGATGGGTCCGCTATTCGTGGTCGATCTTTCCCTCGCTCAGCACCACCGTCTCGCGACCCTGGCCGTCCACGGCCATGATGGTGGGGCGGGTGAAAAGGTAGTCGATGTGCATGGTCGAGACGTTCTGGCCGCCGGGCATGCCCTGGTTGCCGCCGAAGGCGATGTGGGCCGTCTCGAAGGCCTTCTCGGCCTCGAGCATGCGATCGGTCAGACGGGCGCCCGGGTTCAGGCCGATGCCCAGCTCGCAAATGACGTTGGCCGTGGCGTCGGTGGCCAGGAGCTTCTCCACGTCCTGCTGCACCGCCCTGTCCTGGCATTCCACCCGGGTGACCACGCCGCCTTCCACCTGCAGGGTCAGGGGATGGGGCACCAGCCCCGCCGCGCCGTAGCAGCCGTCCACCACCAGCACGCCGTCGGCGCCGGTCTCCACGGGGCAGCAGTAGGTCTCGCCGCAGGGCAGGTTGGCGCCGTCTTCCACGGTGGCCTTCAGGTCGTTGACGAAGGGGCGGTCGGTGACGTCCAGCGTCAGGTCGGTGCCCATGGCGCTGGTGATGCGCAGGGTGACGGCGCCCTTCAGGCGCTGGGCCAGGGTGTGCGCGCCCCGGTTCATGGCGGCGTAGTCCACGTCCAGGCTGCCGCCGTTCATCATCTCCACGGTGATGCCGGGGCTGTGACCCAGGCGGATGCGCCCGGTCTTCTCGATGGCCTCGATCCACTGGATGCGGAAGGGGATCCAGTCGGTGTCGCCCACGATGGCGTTGATCACCACGGTGCGGTTCTCCAGACGGGCCAGCAGGTCGGCGGGCACTTCCCGGGGCGGGGTTTGGGTGTCGGTCAGGACCACGTGGCTGACCTGGCAACCCAGTTCCTCGGCGGCCTGGATGAAGGCCATGCCGCAGTCCAGTGTGGGGTTGTCGGTGAGCACGAAGACGCGATCGTCGGGCACCAGATCCAGCACATGGGTCATGGCCCGCTGGGCGGCGCGGATCATCAGGGGCGTGGGCTGCATGGTTGCCTCCGTCAGGCAGGGGTGGGGGACCGGAAGTACTACGCAGGATCGCGCTAAAAGATTCGCCGGATCGGTCGATAACGACCCTGATAGCATCATACCATCGAACCCGGATTGTTCACGGACAATCCGGGAACCGCCCGGGAGGGAAAGCGTGAATTGCCCAGCGTGTGGAAATAGCATGAAGGAAGTCCAGGTTCAGGACGTGGCCGTCGACGTGTGCGAAGGGGGCTGCGGGGGAATCTGGTTCGACTGGATGGAACTGAAGAAGGTGGACGAGCCCGACGAGGTGGCCGGCGAAGTCCTGCTGGAAGTGCAGCGGGATCTGACCCTGAACATTGACACCCAGGCCAGCCGCAAGTGCCCGCGCTGCCCCGAGCAGATCATGCTACGCCACTTCGCCAGCGTGAAGCGCGAGGTGTCCGTGGACGAGTGCCCGGCCTGTGGCGGGTTCTTCCTGGACCACGGCGAGCTGAACACCATCCGCAGCCAGTTCGCCAGCGAGGACGACCGCCGGGCCGCCGCCCAGGAACTGTTCGAGGAGCTGTTCGGCGAGGAGATGGCGCGCAAGCACGCCCAGAGCGAAGAGGCCGTGGAGTCGTCCCGGCGCATGGCCCACATCATCCGCTTCCTGCTGCCCAGCTACTACCTCAAGGGCAAGCAGCCCTGGGGAGCCTTCTAGAGCCCTGGGGGGCACGACGCTCTTCCCCGTCCCTCCTGGGCCTGGTCCCCATGGTCTGGGCGGGACTGTGGATGCGTGTGGGTTGGGGACTCGCGACGTTCTCTCCCGGCCCTCCAGGGCTCGGTCAGGTGGGCCGGGGGGGCGGTCAAGACACCTTGCGTTCAAGCATTTCGGCAATCCACACCTTGATGATGGACTGCCGGGTGATCCCAAGTCGCCTGGCCTCGCGGTCCAACGATTCAACCATCCAGGTCGGAAAATCCACGTTGATGCGCTTGGGTTCCTGGTTCAACCTGCGAGCCTTCGAGATGTCCAGTTCAGACGTGATGTCTTCACCCCCGTCAAACTTCTGGTCGAAATCCTTAGCCTTCATAAAGCGCCACCTCCTCCTGGCGAGAACGCCGAACCGAGATGATTCGGGTCCGACCTTCACGGTATGTGATCACCGCCGACCAGTACTTTTTGTGGATCTTTCCAATCACCACGAACCGGGCTTCCCCCGAAACACGTGCTGGAATTTCCAGGAGCATTTCGTCCTCCCAGAGGAGCTGGGCCTCTGCAAAGTCAATCCCGTGCTTGGCGGGGTTTGATTTGCTCTTCTTTGCGTCGAATTCGAATTCCACAACTCCCCCTTTATTGTGGTTGTATATATTTTATGTATAAAAAATATCCCTAGCAATATATTTTTTTAATCCATTATTCCTCATTCGGTGGCTCATGTCAGGAATCCCCAAGAGGGGGGAGCGACCAGGAGGAGAACAGACTCTGCAGGGCTCGGAGATGGCATCCCAAACAAGAAGTCTGCCTGAACTTTCACCAAACCCCCCCCATTCTTCCAGCCGGGAGGGAACAACGGCGGCGAATTCCCTCACCCTTGCGGCGGTCTCGCCTTGCACTGGCCGCGCTCCCTGCCGGCCAGGCCGCGCCTGGCGTCGGCCACGCGGCACCGGCGGGAGGTTGCGGTCCCGCGCCTGTGGGTTTAACGTGGATCCACCCGAGAACGAAAACCTTTTCGCCCCTATTTCTGTCGGTAGAGGATGACCTTGTACAGCGACTGCTACAACTCCCCGCATGACGACGAAGCCGGGTCCGGCCAGGACGACGGCGGCTGTTCAAGCAAGGGTCACTTTTCCCTGGAAGAAGTGACGGATCTGAAGCGCAACGGCAACGACCTGGTTCGCCCCTGCGATATCAAGGGCATCCTGCACAGCCACAGCCGCTACACCGACGGCGCTCACCCCCTGACCAGCATGGTGGCCACGGCCCAGGAGATCGGGCTGGAGTATCTGGGCGTCAGCGACCATTTCCGCTCCGAGGCTCATCGTCAGGGCCTGGACATGGCCGACTTCAAGGTGCAGCGCCAGGAGATCGACATCCTGCGCGAAAAGTTCGAGGGCTTCGACATCCTGCAAGGGGTGGAGCTGGACGCCAATCCCGACGGCACCCTGCCCCTGGACGACGGCACCCTGCTCATGTTCGACTACGTCATCGTCTCGTTCCCCGAGTTCCCCGACAAGGGCGGCTACGACCGCGACCAGCTGACCGAGCAGGCGGTGCGGGTGGCCTCCCATCCCCTGGTGACCATCCTGGGCCGGCCCGTGGGCGATTGCATCCTGCGCTGCACGGAAGAGCATCTGGACATGGACCGCCTGCTGGAAGCCGCGGCCGGGGGGCGCACAGCCCTTGAGCTGAACGCCAACCCCAGCACCGTGGAAATCGACTGGGGATGCTGCCGGCGTGCCCAGGACATGGGCGTGTACCTGACCATCAGCCCCAACGCCCATCGCGCCGCCCGCCTGGTGGATTACCGGCACGGCGCCGAGCTGGCCCACGAGGCCGGCATACGCTGCTGCACCCTGCTGAACACCATGACCAGCCAGCAGCTTCGCGATTATCTGCAACCTGATTCCTGATCCCGGAAAAAATCTTCAGATGGGCCAACCGGCGGCACCCATGGCCGCCGGCCGTCCTCACACCCGCTGAGGTTCGCGGGTGATCTCCCACTTGGCCAGCGTGCCCTCCACCATGACCTTGGTGATGGGCTTGCTCAGGAAGTCGTCCATGCCCGCCTCGAAGCAGGCGTTGCGGTCGCCGCTCAGGGCGTTGGCCGTCATGGCCACGATGAGGGTCTGGTTGCGCGGATAGTCCAGCTTGCGGATGCGGCGCGTGGCCTCGTAGCCGTCCATCTCGGGCATCTGGCAATCCATGAACACCAGGTCGTACTGCTGGTCGCGCACCATGTCCAGGGCCTCGGCGCCGGTGTTGGCCACCTCCACGCGGCAGCCCAGCAGGCGCAGCATGCCCTGGGCCACCTTCTGGTTGAAGGGATTGTCCTCGGCCAGCAGGATGAGGGGGCCGTCCTCGGGCTCGGCGCCCAGATCGGGTCCCGCCGCGCCGGATGTGCTGTTCAGCGGGCAGGCGGCGTCATGGTTGGCGGAATCGGTGGCGGCGGGCTGGGACGCGGCCGGCTGGTCGGGGTGCTCCATTGTCTGGCCGGCCAGGACCTGGGCCAGGTGGTGGGGGCGCACGGGCTTGGTCAGGGTGCCGAAGAACTCGCCCAGGGACAGATCGTGCTCGCGCTGCAGGCTGGAAAGACTGGTCAGCAGCACCAGGCGCGGGCGGCTGTCATCGGGCTGGGCCGCCACGTAACTGCGCAGGGCCGGCAGGTCGGTGTCCGCCGAATCCTGATCCACCAGGACGAAGGACCAGGGCAGGCTGCTGCGGGCGCCGCCCGTCTCCAGGAACTCCACCCCCTGGGCGCAGCCCTGCACCGCGGCGCAGTCATAGCCCAGATGGCGCACCTGCTCGGCCAGCACCTCGCAACCCAGTTCATGATGGCTGATGACCAGCACCCGCGAGTCGGGGTTCTCGGCCTGGGGCGGGGCCTGCAGGCTTTCGGGCCGGGCCTTGACCGGGATGGTGAAGGCGAAGGTGGCGCCCTGGCCCTCGGTGCTCTCCACCTCGATCTCCGACTCCATGAGACGGATGAGCTCGCGGCTGATGGACAGCCCCAGCCCCGTGCCGCCGAAGCGCCGGGTGGTGCTGGTGTCGGCCTGGGTGAACTTCTCGAAGATCTTCTGCAGCTTGGCCGGCGCGATGCCGATGCCCGTGTCCTTGACCTGGAACTTGAGCAGCAGGCGGTCGTCCCGCGTGCCCACCGGTTCCACGTTCAGGTAGATGTGTCCCTGCTTGGTGAACTTGACGGCGTTGTTCAGCAGGTTGGTCAGCACCTGGCGCAGGCGCGTGGGATCGCAGGTCACCACGTCGGGGGCGCCGGGGGCGTAGCGGCACACCATCTCCACGCCCTTGGCCTGGGCGTTGAAGGCGATGAGCCCGCCCACCTCTTCCACCAGGTGGCGCAGGTTGGTCTCCACCAGATCCAGCTCCAGCTGACCCGCCTCGATCTTGGACAGATCCAGGATGTCGTTGATCAGGCTGAGCAGGCTGGCCCCGCTGCTGGTGATCATCTCCAGGTATTGCTTCTGGTTGATGGTGGGCTGCATCTCCATGAGCAGTTCGCTGATGCCGATGACGCAGTTCAGGGGCGTGCGGATCTCGTGGCTCATGTTGGCCAGGAACTCGCTCTTGGCCCGGTTGCTGGCCTGGGCCTGGACCATGGCCTGGGTCAGGCCGCGCTCGGCCTCCAGCTTGCTGTAGACGGTGATGAACAGGTCCATGAGATGGCTGAGCAGGGTGATGTCCTCGGTGCTCCACTCCTGGGTGACCAGGGAGTCGATGGCCAGGAACCCGAAGGTCTCGTCCTGGCGGCGGATGGGAACCAGAAGCAGGGCGGCTTCGGGGCGGCCCTGCCACAGGTCCAGGAACTCCTGGTGCTTGTCGGCCAGGCCGGACAGGGGCCAGCGGGTGCGGGCCAGGTTCATGGGCAGGTACTCGCGGGCCCATTCCAGGGTGGGGGCGGGCAGGGACTCGGGATGGGCAGGGCGGTCCTGGGACTTCTCGTCCAGCCAGCCCTGCAACAGGGTGGCGTCCTGGTCGTCGGCCGACCAGCGGTACACGGCCACGCGGGAGCCCTGGGCGAACAGGGCCAGGCTTTCCAGAACGTGGGACAGGCGGCTGGGGAAATCCTCCACGGTGCAGCGGATGAGCTGCTGAAGGATGGCGGTGCTGGTCTGCTCGAAGCGCAGGCGGCGGGCCAGGGCGATCTCGGCGCGCTTCTGCCGGGTGATGTCGATGCTGATGCCCAGCACCTGGGGCGGCCGGCCGGGCTTGCCGGCGATGGGCGTCTTGATGGCGTCGATCCAGATGCGGTTGCCGTGCTCGTCGGTGGTCTGGGCCTCGGCCATGGACACGGACTCGCCGGCCATGAGCACCTGGCGGTCCTCGTGCAGCCACACCTCGGCCTGGTCCTTGTCGGGGTGGACGTCCTGCAGGCGGTGGCCCTCGATCCAGTTGATGGGCCGCTGGTAGAAGTCGGCCACGGCCTTGTTCACCAGGGTGAAACGCCCCTCGGGGTCGCGGGCGAAGATGAAGTGGGGAATGGCGTCGACGACCTTGCGCAGGAACACGCGCTCGCTGGACATGCCGCGGCCGTAGAAGGCGTTGATGTAGTCGATGCCCAGGCCCATGGCGGGCATGAGCAGGGCCAGCCACCCCAGCAGGGCGGCGATGTGGAAGCCCTGGTCCTGGATGGAATGGCCGCTGTGCTGCAGCCACATGAGGGCGGCCACCATGGGCACCAGCATGGCCACCAGGCCGGTCTTCATGAAGCGCTGCACCCGGGGGCGCAGGCGGGGCTTGAGCAGGACGGCCGTCAAGGCCAGGAAGCAGCCGGCGGCCAGTCGGAAGCTGGGCAGCTGGCCTGCGTGGGAGCCGTAGGCGCCGCTCATGGCGGCCCAGGTGATGAACAGGGTCACGCTCTGGGCGGCCAGGGCCAGGCCGTAGGTGGTGCGCCAGCGGGCGCGGCTGCCCAGGGTGAGGGCGGCGGCTCCCAGGCACATGATGAGGCTGAAGCCCAGGTGGCTGAGGGTGGCGACCCGGGTCACGGCGATCTTGAAATCGCCGGCGCCGGGACTGTTGACGCTGCACGGGACGATTTGCAGGATCTGGGCCAGGCTGGCCAGCACCAGGGAGGTGGTCATGAGGGTGATGAAGCGGCTGGGCGAGATGCGCAGGTGCACCACGGCCAGGATGGTGGTCAGGACCAGGAGGCCGGACGCGGCTACATCCAGGCGCAGGACGTACTGGCCCAGGTGCAGACCGGCGTAGTGGGCGCCGGCGCCACCGGCGGTGACGGGCCCGAAGTTCACGCCCAGCTTGATGAGCAGGCTGGGCAGCAGGGTGATCATCGCCACGGTGGCGACGATGAGGGCAGGTAGTTTCTTCAGGTTCCGAGAATGGTGCACGGCGATTCCGATGGCTTGGGCCTGGACCCGTCCCTGATGTGGCTCTGGTTCCCTTTTTTATCGGCCTGCCGGGAAACGACTTGAGGGATGGGTGGAGGGGGGAAGGGGGGGGCACGGTGGCCGGCGGGGAAGATGGAGACAGAGGGAGGGGGGGTGAGTGGCGGGAGGTGGCCGGAGGGAGCCGGGAATGGCGGGAGACAGGGGGGCCGCGGGGTGGGTCCGCCGGGAGTCGGCGGGCCGGGGACAGGGTGGGGATAAGTGGTGGCCGGGAGCGGGAATGGGGGGATTGGCCGGGATGAGCAGGAGATGGGCAGGGCGGGGTGCGGCTGGAGCGGGGGTTGCAAGGGAAGGGGGACGCGACAAGCCGTGCTGGTGTCGGCGTGAGCGCCCGGTCCCGAAGGCCCGAAAACCTGGTGGAGGCTGAAGGACAGGGGAACAGGGCGGACCGGGGCCACGGGATGATTGGCCGGTGAGAGCGCGGGCTTCCCCGATGGCGGGATGAGCGACGAGGTGAAGGACTGCATGGGCCGGCCGTGTGGGCCGGATCCCGCCATCGGGGAGGTTGAAGGAGGAGGAGGTGGTGGTGGGTGGGAGTGGGGTGGGGGGATAGGGAGGGGGGGTATGGGGAAGGCGGGAGAAAAGTGGCTGATTTCTTGACGGAGGGGTTTCTGTGGTCTATATTGCCCGTCCACTCAAGGCTGTCTGCCTCGTGCCGATGAGGTGTGGGTGGCTGTAGAGCCTGAAATTGAGGGGTATCCGAGGATTCCGGGTACTCGGCGGGAAATGATGAATATGGTTCCTCGGTAGCTCAATGGTAGAGCATGCGGCTGTTAACCGCAGGGTTGTAGGTTCGAGTCCTACCCGAGGAGCCAATTTTCATTTTGGGCCAAAATCGACTCTCCCCGCGCAATTTTCTCCCGATCTTCCATCGCTCCATCTGCAATAGTTGCAAAGGGTTCCCGCAACTGCACGTGGACTTTTTTGTCCTTCATTGTCGAGTTCGATTGCAGAATATCCAGCAATTCCCTCTGCTCGTGGGAATTCCGCTTAAGGTAAAGTGAATACGCCTTTTGCGAGAGTTCGATTATTCGTTCTGCGTTGGCCAGATCATCAGCAGGGGCGGCCTCCATCTCCCGCAACTCGGTCTTGATCCAGTTCAGCCGGGCGGTGTACTCGCCATGTTTCCGCTTCCAGAAATCGGGCGTGATGGTCCCGGCTAGTTTGTCCTCGTAGATCAGGTCCAGCTTGGTCTCCAGTTCCTTGCGGTCCTTGTTCATCTGCCGGAGAGCCGCAGAGCGCCGCTGAGAGCCTTCCTCCAGGTGGCCCTTCATCTCTTCCAGGATCCACTCCACCCTCTCCCTGGTAAGCACCAGGTCCTTCAGAGGGGCCCCCAGCATGGCCGCCAGGTCGGACTCATTGACGGGCTTTTCCTTGCAATTGGACTTGTTGTGGGTGCAGCGATAGTAGACGTACTTCCCCTTCTTCATGTCGGCAGTCACCATGCAGCCGCAGTTCCCGCAACGGACCAGACCACGGAAGGCGAAATCATGCCGCTTCGGCTTGGAATGGCTGGCCGCAGATAGGCGGTTTTGTACCTCATCGAAGAGGGCTCTGGACAGGATGGGTTCATAGGTTCCGGAGTAGGTGGTTCCATTCCAGACGAAATCGCCGGTGTAGGTCAGTTTGCTCAGCATGGTGGCAATGGCCGACCTGGCCACCTTGTTGCCCTTGCGGGTGCGAAGCCCGATTTCCCAACTCAGTTTAACCAGACTACTCAGGCTATGGCGCCCGGTGGCGTAGGCTTCGAAAAGCTTGACCACCAGGGGCGCACGTACTGGATCAGGAATGATGGACTTGGTTTCCTTGCAGTTCAGGTAGCCCAGAGGGGCGAAACTGGGGTATAGCCCCTGCCTCGCCTTCTCCAGCATTCCCTTGCTTGTTTCTTCGCTCAGGTTGTCCACGTAGTTCTTGGCCATGAGGACTTTGATCCCGTGGACGAATTTCTCCGACGACCTGGCCCCATCATTGAGGACGAAGTTCTCCTTCACGAAATGGACTTCCACGTCCAGCTCGTCCAGGGTTACCCAGTCCCGAATGTTGCGGTACAGGCGATCAGTCTTTTCCACGAGCAGGATCTTGCAGTCGGGGTTACGCCGCAAGAAGGCCACCAAGCGCTCGAAGGATTGGCGGCCGGCTCGCTTGGCCGTCTCCACATCCTCGAAGGCCTCCAAGACTTGCAGGCCATTGTCCCTGGCGTAGTCCTCCAAGAGCTTGCGTTGCGCAGGAATGGAGAAACCATCCTGGTGCTGTTCCTTGCTGGAAACTCGGACATACATGACTGCCTTGGACATGGGAACGAACCCTTTCTTTGATCTGGGCGAAAAGTTCAAAATCGTTTTCGGTCAACTTGAACGGGAAATCCAGGTCCTCCACTCCAGGTGAAAGTACATCGTGATAGGCCCTGCCATTTTCGGGGTGCTGGAACGGAAGAACGATGTCTTCCGGATCCACCCAATCCTGCATGGCCTGGTATTCCGCCATATGTTCCAGGTACTGGTCAAGGGGCTCATGTTCCTCGAAGGACATGAGACGCCCGCTCTTGTTCCTAACCACTTCTCTGACCGGGTGTTTCCGATGGGCATGAATCCGGTCCAGTTCAGCTTCCCACATGGACCATTCCCCGTTGGAAACTTTCTCGCGAAGTTTGATGTCCCGGGAAGTGGTGACACGTTTACGTCCCTTGGGGGCATTGATGAGAACGTCTTTGGTCAGGTACTTGCAGATGTAACCGGCCTCGTTCCCCGTGTCGGGAATCTTGCGAATGTCCACCTGGTGGCCACCCCCGAGGGCCATCCACTTGTGCTTTACCCAGGCCTGATGAATGTAACGGTCCACGAGCACATGCTTGTGCGGCATTCCGTTTTTCTGGTACTCGGTCACAGCAATGAAGGTTATGGACTTCTTGAACTTCCGGCGGAAGGCTTCCCGCAGCTTCCGCCAGGATTCATTCAGGTACTTGTAGGCGTCTCCTTCCACCCGCTTGGGATCCAGGGTTAGGGTTAGCATCCGGTGCAGATCGTGTTCAAGGACCATGGCCGCAATCCTCTGTTGCAGGATCCAGGCTTGCTTGGGACCGCAATCGGGGCACTTCCAGCGTTTGCAGACCATTCGTTTGTAGATGGTTTTCCGAATGCCGCCTTCAACGACGATCCCACGATATAGCCGGTCAATCCCACAGGGATGTTTGATGCAATTGTTCTTATTCTTATCAAGAGAAGGGGCCATTTTACCGGACCTCCCTGCGGGAGGCCGGTAAATGGCCCGTGGGCTCGGTTAGCGAATGTCCCTGTGGAAGGGGACTAGTTGAGGAGGCCGTATGGAGCAGGCAGGTCGGGAGTGGATCCGTCGGATTCTCGATCCCAACGGTCCAAAATCATAAAAAAGTTAACAATGGGACTGGTGGAAACCCTGGGGGAACGCAAAGAGGCGCATGGGAAAGACATCCTTGTCCTACCTTTCAATTCGCTATTGAGTTGTAATTGGAGTTTAAAGGCCGTTTCGGGAAGAATTGGCGAAACGCCTTTGGTCGAGCAGGTCGCTCAACTTGGAGTAAATATAATAAATGAAACTCAGAAGTCAAATTTTTTGTGGATTTGGGGTAGAATTCATGTCAGAAGCGCGAGGACCAAGAGGCATTCAGCGGACATAGGGGCCATTAAGCCTCCTGGATGGAGATAACCTCGCCATTCTTTTTTGAAATGGTCGCTTTATCGAATGGCAGGAAGAACATCCGCTTAATTTGTTGGCCCCTAGCCAGGTCCGTTTCATTAGTTGTTTTTACAATTTTGAATCCGGGCAGGCTTAAATCGCATACAATTAAGAACCCTTTGTATTGGGATTCTCCAAATACATACTTGGCGGATTTATTGGCCTGGTTGGTCAATTTATAGCATTCATTTTGAGAGGAGTTAAGGTAGAATTGGCCATTAAAGGATTGAATTTCTTGATCAATAAAAATGTAGTTAAGAATATATCGCTTTCGCAATTGTTCGAATTTTTCAAATGTCTTTTTCGCTGTTCTCTTCCCTAAGACTTTATATAAAAATTCCATATTTCCAATTCTAAGATAGAAATCAATATAAGTCTGTTTTTCAAATTCTGGTGGAAAATACTCAACCAAAAGCTCTTCAACTAAAGGAATATTTTTAAACCAGGGATAAAGTGCCACAACGGTATCATATTTTGATCGATCTATGTGCTTCAGAGGGCAATCATCGGGACTTCCCTGTTTGTGAGCCCGGATTCAACCAACAAGTGCAATCGTCAAGTTGATTTCTCCCTGCCGATCTCTTTGTAATATACCTCATTTGGAGTCGCCCATCCCAGCCTCTTTCTCGGCCTGTTGTTGAGTCGGTCCTCTACCCATTGCACCTCCCATTCTTCGATCTCGTCGAAGTCAGTCCCCTTCGGGAAGTACTGCCGGACCAGGCCGTTGGTGTTCTCGTTCGTGCCCCGTTCCCAGCTGCTGTACGGGTGAGCAAAGAAGAAGTCCGCCCCCAGTTCCTGGCTGATCAAGCGGTGGTCAGCGAACTCCTTCCCATTGTCCGAGGTTACCGTCAGCACCACATCGTCGCTGGCTGCCAGACAGGCAATGGTCGCTGAACAGACATCTGAAGCGCTCCGCCGGTCTACCTTGGCCATGCGAACCAGGCCGGCCTTCCTGTCCACAACAGTGACCATGCCGTTGCTGCGGCTGCCGTGGATGGTGTCCAGTTCCCAGTCGCCAACACGGGTGCGTTCCTCTACAACCACAGGGCGCTCGTCGATGCTCACCCGGTCACGGATATGGCCACGCAGATCACGCTTCCCATATTTGCGCCGCCGCTTGAACCCCTGTCGAAGGAAGGTGTACAGATCACCACCAGCCTGTTTGTCTCGCCGCACATGCCCGTATATCGACTCATGGCTGATATGTACCCCCTCACGGGTCTTGAGACGGCCTGACACCTGTTCTGGGCTCCACTCCTGGCAAAGAAGCTCCTCGACCTGATCCCACATCGCTGTGGTGATCTTCCTGGCCTTCCGGGCTGTACGGCGCCGATTGGTGGCCAGGTCATCGGCTGTTTGGGGGCTGTAGCACCCCTCTGTTGAGTTGCGCCTCAACTCTCGGCTGATGGTTGATTCGGCAACCCCAAGGGCAGCGGCGATCTCCTTTTGCAGGTGTCCCGTTTCTTTCAGGGCGCTGATCTGGTATCTTTGTTCTCGGGTCAGCTGGTAGTAGCGGTCCATGTGCCTCCTCGTCCTGCTCGGTTGAAGGTTGCACTGGACTATACCAGCTGGCCCAACCTAGCCAAGCTTCAACGAGTTGCACTTGTCAGTTGAATTCAGGGAGCAAAATGCCATTTTTTGGTGGTTCCAAGTCTAACCTGCAATGGCGATTGGCATATTGGGCAAGAAAACAGTCCGCTTGTAGACCACTCTTTAAGGTATGGAAGGTGGCTCTCTGAAAAGTCGAAAATACTTTTTTTCTCAGAACCGACTACAATTGCGCTATACAATTTGAAGTTGCTCCTCCCAATATGTTACCGTGTCCGTGAAAACACTTAAGAAAAACTGGGCTCTTGAAGGAAGGGACGTGGTTATAATTAACATTACTTGCCATGTCTACTGGGCTATATGCTCCTCTTTCTTAAAAAGCCAAGGACGAATCTATTTGTTGAATATGGAACCCGGTCTGAGTAAAATATAGATGGTTCAAAGCTTTCAAAAAGGAAGTACCCCCTATTTAACTCCATCATGCGCTGAACGATTCCCAAGCCGGCCCCTTTTCCATCGAAGTTTAATTCTTCGGCATACTTTCCCCGAGCGCCTGGAAGAGTTAGTGTGTTACGGTTCTCGTTGTTAAAATATAGGCTAGTCATTTCCAATGATAATTCAATGTGTTCCTCGCTGGGGGTGTTGAATGAAATCACAATGTCGGTGTTTGGCTTACAATACTTAAGACCGTTGTCTAGAATTTGGGATATTGCAGTCCGTGCGCTGGAGAAATTGGCTGAGCACTGTTTTTCGGTTCGGTCAATACGCACTCGAATTCCTTTGTTCTTAAATTCTTGCTCAAATAGGTAAAAAGACATAACGCACAGAGTGTGAATCCTGTGCATTTGAAAATCCGCCGAAGAAAATGATGCGGAAGGATGCATTAAGTCAATAACATCGTATTCCGACATTATCTGCCCGGTTGATTTTAAAATAGAAAGAAATTCTCTGGCAAATTTTTTCGGGGATTTGGAAATCATGTCTTGAATATATTGAATTTTATCCTCTGAACCGGTGAGGTCATTGTCGTTTACAAGGGACAAAAGTTTACTGTTAATTTCGGCATTTAAATTTCTTGTATTGTGGACTGCCAGTTCTGTGGCATTCTTGTGAACGGACACTCGCTCACGTCCAATTTTGTTTGTTGCAAAATAGGCGCTTATACCCAAGTTTGCGTAATAGTTGGCTTTCTTTCTTGTTTTTGCCTCAGAAATGCAAAAACGAAATGCTCTCGATTCCTCTGGAACATGCTTTGTCAGGCAGAAGTTTCCGTGTTTACACAAGCCGTCTGCACAGCAATTGGGGCTTGGGTCTATTAGGCAGGTTTCACAGCTCAACGTATCTTTAGGGCCCGTATATTGAAAAATTAAGTTTCCACTCGAAATATCCCAACACACGAATTTCATGGCAAACCTACGAAAGATGCAAGTTGGGCCATCTTTGTTGCAACATCCAGCCCGACAAGCGCAAATTTTGCAATTCTTTCCACATCTAGTTGCCCACGGGCATCGATACACTTGGTAAAGCTTTTTTCGAATTCACTAAAAGACATTTCTCTCCCTAATTGTGCTTTGTGGCGTTCATAAATAAATTCAACACAATGCTTCCAATCAAAAGCCTGAAATCCCAATTGTTCTACCGCTTTTATGAACTGATATGGTTGGCCATCCTTAAAAACTCGGCAGTCTACCGAATCAATTGCGGAATCGAAAATGTTATGCTCTCTTACGGATGAGTACAGTAAAATCCTCTTTTGAGGATATTTTTCTTTAATGCCTTGGACAAGGCCCATGCCATCCCCACACCGCAAATGTTGGCCAATGCCAACAATGTCCAAACAAATAATATGAGAGTCGAGTAATTCAGTATTTTCATATTTGTCCAAGTCGGGCAAGTATCTAACATGCCAGCCTTCATTTTCTAAATCCGCAACCAATTGCGGCCTCCGATCATCAATAACCAAGATCCTCGCGATTTGTTTGATCTCAAAGAGGGAGCGTGGAGCAAGAATTTTTTTTTGTTCGCGATTCCACCACCCAAACATCTGAAATCCTTTCATAGCATCGAGTTCGAAGCCGAAAAACAGAGGGCGAAAAATTGCAATTTAGTGAGGGCCGCATTTTAACAATATAAATGCTGTCAGTCAATACGTTCGAAAAACGAGAGTGTCGAACAATAAGACGGGATTCAGCGCCTACACCCCCCTGCATACACAATAATATCGAATATTGTCCAATCTTCTGAGCCAAATTTATTTAATGCGAAAAGTGCGGTGGAGACAGCAGCCTGGATGGGCTGCTTTTTTGTTAGGTAAAGGGCGTGGGGGTAAAGGGTTGGGGGTTGGACAGGTCGAGATCAGGGGATTCTGAGAATTGGTGGGCAGGCCGTGTTTCTGGGACGGAGGGGCATTTCTGTCTGAAAGTCTGAGATACTCTGCAGGGAAAGGGAGCAGTGCCAGCAAAACCGGACAAGGGCGGATGGGCTTAAGTTGAGTTTAGAGTTTAACTTGTCGGCCCAATGGCTTACACTCGTTTCCCAATGATTTTCATTTGATAAACCGTTTTAGGCTAGGATGGGATTTTCCAAAGAGGCCTTTCTCGGTCAGTTTTATCAGGGGGACGGCCATGGAAGTGATTATTGGCTTAGCCATATTTTTTCTGATTCTTTTTCTCGCCTTCAAAGTCTTGCAACTAATATTCAGGCTGCTGACGGCTCCCTTTCGGTCCCGCTCAAAACCCAGGTCCCCAAACTTTTCTGGCGAAGTGGTCTATAGCGGGGATTCATCAAGCTGGAATAGGTCTGGGAAAAAACTCAAAAAAGACCCCGGGAAATTTTGGGTTCCTCCTGGTATGGAGGTCGCGGTAGGGAAATGGAAGATCCCTGGGGGGATGGTATACGTTGGCAAAGACCTGTGTGGGGCAAGTTCCCAGTATGATGTTGAAGCGTCACTGATTGACCCAAAAATGAAGGTAAAGGACGGGAGCAGGTGCTCTTCGAACGACCTGGACTATTGGCCATCATATTCTCGTATTCCTGCTGCATGTAGAGGCCGGTTTCTTGAGTGGTTATCCACGGGAAGAAAAGACCCGGATATGGACATCGGACTGGTTTTCCTGTTTTTCTACGGATTGGAAAGACGCGTCATTGTTGACCCGAAATTGACAACTGTTTTTGAGGAAGAAAAAACCACCATTCGCGAAGAAGTCTCCCGGTTGTTGACTATTTATGGGGACAACAACTCCTTCTCCAAATATTCCACTTCGTTCCTGGATTTTTCGGCCCTCTTGATGAGGTCTGAACCCATGTACCGGTCAAAACCACCGTTCCATGAGAAGACATGGGAACTGCCCCTGTCCCTGAAAGTAGCTGTTGCCGAGTTGTCTCGGGATGGGTTGCCAATACCGGTGGAATGGGCCTTTTCCTGGGCTTGGTTTGACCCCGAAAACTCACTGAGGACCCCAGCAACCCGGTGCACGGATGAACTTCGGCAGTTATTCGAGATCCGATATCGGAACAAGTATGGGGATGGAATGAAGATCAAACCAAACAAAAGGACTGTCCAGGTTGAGTACCGACCGGCGAGTCCCAGCATTGGGGGCATTCAATCACTTCAGCTAAAAGACCTTCCTGATGTCACAAGCCTGAAAGGCCCCATCAACAAGATCCGAGCCATTTTTGATGATTGCGTTTCGGAGTTGGATGCATTCAGCAGGTTGTTAGGTCGAAACCCTGAGGCAAGGGATAGCCTTCAGGCCAAGGCCCTGTTGCCCGCCGTTTTGATTTCTCCGGAGATGGCAGGTGGAGAGGCGCAAGAGCTGTGCTCCTTGTTTGAGGAGGGCCTGGAGGGACGGCCATTTGGAATTCTACCATCGGACGCAATTCTGGAGCATTGGCCACCGGCAAAAGATGGGAAGTATAGAAAAGCCGATGCAGTAGGCCTTGTTCAATTCATGGAAAAACTCGGTTTCGGGCTGGAACCTGACGTCCGCTTCAATGGTCCCCGCATTGATTCGGTGGACAATGCTGTGGTTTTTAAGTTGGGGAAAGACGTCCCGCAGGTGCCCACTCGCGACTATGTTGCAGCGGGCCTTTCGTTGCGTCTAGCTTCGGCGGTGGCCGTGGCGGATGGGATTGTGACCGAGGAAGAGCAACGCGCACTGGAACAACAACTGGAGGCGTCCTCGGCCCTTCGGCCAGGTGACAAGGAAAGACTTCGCGCCCACATGGAGTGGTTGCTTGTTGAGCGCCCTAGCTTGGCTGGATTGAAAAGAAAGCTAGAGGATCTCAAGCCCTCAACACGGGTCCTCCTGGGACAAACACTGCTGGTGACTGCATCGGCTGATGGAGTGATTGACCCAGAAGAAATCAAAACGATCCGAAAGCTCTATGGCCAATTAGGTCTCGATCCCGAGACGGTTTACTCGGACCTGCATTCGATGGCTGCCCCAGGAACTGTTGCGGATGAGGGCCCGGTTACTGTGCGCCCTGAGGAGAGAACCAAGGGGTATTCAATCCCAGAAAAGGGAGGGGCAAAGGGGGCTGCCCACCCAGCCGCAAAAGTTTACCTGGATCCAAAAATCATCGAGCAGAAGAGAAAAGAATCCCAGGCGGCGGCATATTTGTTGGGACAGATCTTCGAGGAAGAAGAGCCTGAGAACGAAAGCACAGGGGGAGGCCACCAAGCCGCTTCTGTGGCTGGTCTTGATGGAGCCCACAGTGCAATGCTGACCAGGTTGGCTGAAAAGCCCCAATGGTCAATGGAGGAAGTGGAAGATATCGCGGGCAATTTGGGTCTGATGGCGGAAGGGGCATTGGAGACAATCAATGATGCTGCCATGGAGAAAACCGAAGAGCCGCTTTTCGATATTGCTGAAGATGTGTTTTTGGACGAGTCCATCCTCAAGGAGTTTTTTTAATGAACACCAGCAAGATCAGACCTAAAGAAAGAGATGCGATCGTTCAGTCCCTTCGTGCTGGTGTTGTTCCGCGAGTTGGCCAAAAGCATGTCCAGGTCGGCCGGGCCAGAGAATTGGAAGCCCTAATTACTGATATCGATAGGATTGCAGACGGGGGCTCCGGGATCAGACTCATAATCGGGGAATACGGCTCTGGGAAAACCTTCTTCCTTCACTTGGTTCGAATGGTTGCTATGGAGAAGAAGCTGGTTGCCACGCATGCAGACTTGACGCCCGACAGACGCTTGTACGGAGGGAAGGGTTTTGCGCGAAGTCTCTATGCGGAACTGATGCGAAACCTATCCACCCGAACCCGCCCCGAGGGTGGGGCACTGGCAAGTGTTGTAGAGAAATTTGTCGGCACGGCTGTCCAAGAAGCGCGGGGGCGTGGCTGCGACCCCGAACAGACCATAATGGAAAGACTGGGGGAATTAACGGAGATGCTGGGCGGCTACGATTTCGCTCAGGTTATCGCGGCGTATTGGACCGGACATGATACCGGGAATGAGCAGCTGAAGTCGGATGCGGTACGTTGGTTGCGGGGGGAGTTCTCCACAAAAACCGATGCACGCCGAGCACTTGGTGTTCGAACTATTGTTGATGATTCCAATGTTTATGACCAGTTGAAGCTGATTGCTCGTTTTGTCCGGCTGGCCGGATATGGAGGGCTGATTGTGTGCATGGATGAACTGGTCAACCTCTATAAGCTGTCAAACACCCAAGCCAGGAACACCAACTACGAGCAAATTCTTAGAATTCTAAATGACAGCCTTCAAGGGTCCTCTGTCGGGATGGGAGTTCTTTTGGGGGGTACCCCTGAATTCTTGATGGACACGCGCAAGGGACTTTACAGTTACCAGGCCCTTCAATCTCGATTAGCGGACAACGCATTTGCCGTGGATGGCCTTGTGGATATGACCGGACCGGTTTTGAGGTTGTCCAACCTTTCTCCAGAAGATCTGTTTGTCCTGCTGTCCAAGATCAGACATGTCTATGCTTGGGGTGATCCGGAAAAGTACCTATTGCCGGATGAGGGCCTCACAGCATTCATGGAGCACTGTGCCAATCGGATTGGCGACGCATATTTTCGAACCCCAAGAAATTCCATCACCGCCTTTGTCAATCTTTTGGCGGTCCTTGACCAGAACCCTAAAAAGAAGTGGAGCGACCTGATCCAGGGGGTCTCAATCAATGTTGAATCCAATCCAGATTTGGCTCCCTTGGATGAAGATGAGGACCTGGACAGCCCAGCCCACAATGGTACTGAGGATGATGATCTGTCCTCGTTTCAGTTATAGGTTCATGGAAAATGTCTGAGCAATCAGCTGACCATTCCAGTTCGTTTGATCTCCTCGATATCCGTGTACGGAAATGGATCTGGGAGCAGAACTGGTCTGAGTTACATGATATCCAGGAGCGGAGCATCCCGGTTATCCTGGATTGCCAACAGGACCTGCTAATAAGCGCTGCAACTGGTCGCGGAAAAACCGAAGCCGCATTCTTGCCCATTTGCTCCAGGATCGTCACCCAGCAAAAGATTGGGCTGCAGGCTATGTATGTCAGCCCATTGAAAGCCCTGATCAATGATCAATTTGGACGGCTTGAACACCTTTGCGAACGATTGGAAATCCCCGTCCATGGCTGGCATGGCGATATTTCGGGAAGCAAGAAAAAGCGCTTTCTCGATAGTCCGTCAGGAATACTCCTAATAACCCCTGAATCCTTGGAAGCCTTCTTTGTCAACCGTGGTCCAATGGTGCCAGCCCTTTTCCGAGAGTTGGGGCATGTCGTTGTAGATGAGGTCCATTCGTTTATTGGATCCGAGCGGGGGGCGCAGCTGAGGTCACTTCTGCACAGGGTTGAGTTGGCCGCTCGCAGACGGATTCCTAGAATCGGACTCAGCGCTACTCTTGGGGATATGGCGCTGGCTGCATCGTTCCTCCGCTTTGACCAAGCAGACCAGGTTGTGTTCGTTGAGTCCAAAGCCGGGGGGCAGGAACTCCAAATCCAACTCCGGGGCTACCAGGGAAAAATGCTACCAGCGAGTAGTACCAGCGATAAAGAGAACTGGGATGAGGCGGACCGGGCAATCGCTGATCATCTCTTCAATGTGCTGCGAGGAAAAGACAACCTCGTTTTTGCCAATAGCCGGGATAAGGTCGAGGAATTTGCGGACCGATTGCGCCAAATGGCAGAAGACCGAAAACTGCCTCAAGAGTTTTGGCCTCACCATGGGAACCTTTCAAAAGATGTCCGAGAGGATGTTGAAAGGATGCTCAAGGAGGCCGGACGGCCAACAACGGCAGTTTGCACGTCGACCCTAGAAATGGGGATTGATATAGGTGCGGTGTCAAGCGTGGCCCAGGTAGGGGTTCCACCAAGTGTGGCGAGCCTCAGGCAGCGATTGGGACGGTCGGGCAGAAGGGGTCAGGCAGCAGTCCTTCGGACATATGTAGGGGAATGGGGGCTCGATCCTTCCCTGGCATTACAGGATGCAATTCGCACCAGACTCGTTGCCTGTGTGGCAATGATAAACCTTCTCATCCAGGGATGGTGTGAGCCTCCAATTGATGGGGCCTTTCATTTTTCGACTCTGGTCCATCAAGTCCTTTCTGCAATCGCTCAATTCGGGGGAGTTCGAGCTGGAGAGATCTGGAAGGCCTATTGCGGCCGGGGACCATTTCAGGGGGTCAGCCAAGGCGACTTTGCTGATCTATTGCGGTCAATCGCTGCGCATGACCTGATTGTGCAAGCGCCGGATGGGACCTTGCTGTTAGGTGAACTGGGTGAAAAGATCGTTAATCACTATAGCTTTTACGCGGTTTTTCAGACTCCTGAGGAATACCAAATTATTGCAGGCGCCAAGACGCTCGGAACGTTGCCTGTTTCATTTGGCATAGGAGAAGGATCGCTGATTGTTTTTGCTGGCAGGAGATGGCGGGTGGTGGAAGTGGATGATGAAGGCAAGGCCCTGCTGGTAGAGCCCGCTCCAGGTGGAGTCCCTCCCAGGTTTGATGGAGGGGAAATTGGCTTAACAGCCTGCAACATTCGCAAGGAAATGAAACGGATATACGAATCAACGGATGTTCCGGTTTACCTGGATAAAGGGGCAAGAGCCCTGCTGGCTGAGGGCCGTGCGGGATATAAGAATTTCGGCCTTGGGGAAAATTCGATATTGAGAAATGGAAGTAATGTTGTCCTATTCCCGTGGGATAGCGACCAGGCCCACAATGCCCTGGTGTTGATGTTGAGAAGTCGAGGGCTGGATGCCAGTTTTTTCGGTGTCGCGGTGGTAGTAGGGAAAGCAACAGAAAAGGATGTGCGGGCGGCTCTCAAGGACATCTACCTTCAAGAAGAGTGGCCGGGAGCAACCCTGGCGGCAAAAGTGGACAATCTGCAAAAGGAGAAATTCCACACCTTCCTAAATGAGGACCTTTTGCGTAAAGAGTTCGCAGGAAGCCGAATTGACATTCCAAGAGCGCTGAGTCTGTCCAAAAAATTATGTGACACCCAATAACTTAGCAGGCTGTTGAAAAACTCGTCTTTGACCTGAGCTCGTGATACCATGCTTGCCAACCAAGGAGGACTCCTTTTGCGCGGCAAGAGCACGGACCAGCAAGCGATTTTCAGCTACGTATCTCTTGAAGACCGGATCCCCAAGCGGCACCCCCTTCGGGACATCCGCAAGATCGTCGACAAAGCCCTCGGTGAGCTTTCTTCGACGTTTGACGAGATGTATGCCCGCAGCGGCCGGCCCTCGATTCCGCCCGAGCAACTCATCCGAGCGATGCTCATTCAGGTTCTTTTCAGCATCCGATCTGAACGCCAGCTGATGGAAGAGCTGGACTTCAACTTGCTTTACCGCTGGTTCGTCGGCCTGTCGATGGACGACCAGGTCTGGAACCACTCGGTCTTCTCGAAGAACCGTGACCGGCTTCTGCTTCATGATGTTGCTGATCGGTTTTTCGACGCGATCAGGGATCAGGCCGCCGCCAAGAAGCTTCTTTCTCAGGATCACTTCACCGTCGATGGGACCTTGATCGAGGCGAGCGCTTCGCTGAAGAGCTTTCGCCCCAAGGATGAAGAACCTGGCGATGACGACAACCCCGACAGTTCCGGCGGCCGCAACCAAACGGTAGACTTCAAGGGCCAGAAGCGCAGCAACAAGACTCACCAGAGCACCACTGATCCGGACAGCCGTCTTGCCCGCAAAGGGGACGGCAAGGAAGCGAAGTTGTGCTACGCCGGCCACATCCTCACGGAGAACCGTAACGGTCTGATCGTTGATGCTGAACTGACCCAAGCAACAGGAACCGCTGAACCTGAAGCTGCTCTGGAGATGGCCTCTCGACTTCCTGGTATTGACCGCAAGACCCTGGGCGCGGACAAGGGTTATGATAATCGCGTTCTGATCGAAGGCCTTCGGGCCTGCGAAGTGACTCCGCACGTTGCTCAGAAGAAGTACTCCGGGATCGATGGCCGAACGACTCGACACGAGGGCTACGAACAAAGCCAGCGTCGAAGAAAGATGGTCGAAGAACGGTTCGGCTGGCTGAAGGACATCGGTGGTTTGCGGAAGCTGAAGCACCGTGGCCTGGCAAAGGTCAGCTGGATATTCAAGTTCACCGCCGCGGTCTGCAACGTTGTGATGATGAGACGGCTTTTCGCGGCTGTATGATGCCCCCCCCGGGGGGCAAAGGCTCTGGATTTGGAGCTGAGTTTGGCTGGTTTGAGGCCGTGAGACATGATTACAGCTTCAAGTCAGGACAGTGGCCGAAAGAGAAATGATGGCGATGGAATTCACAGGCACCAACTCAAACCCTGCAGAGGGAATAGAGGCGGCGCAGCAATGGGTGAATTTCAACAGCCTGCTAGATAAAAAGCGGCAGGGGTGGCATGATAAATTGGCCAATACAATGGTAGTTGAGTCGAAGTGAATCGGGAACTTCTTGAAAGCCTTGTTGCTGACACATTCGGTGGTCGAGATTTTGGTTGCTGGTGATCTTCCAAAATATTACGGAAAAAAGATCCCCCGGTTCGGTGTTCGGGGGATCTATTTTACCAATGCCTGGGCTCAGTGAAGTGGACCCCACCCTTTGGACAGGTTGGCGGCGTATTTAAGGTGGACTCCCATTGCTTTGTCATGCCGCCAGTTTCTGATTGTACACTTCCATCGGGGTCATGTCATCAGGCAGGGAGGAGTGGGGCCGCTCCTAGTTGTACTTCCTGATCCAGTTCCCGATTTCCTTCATGGCCGTCAGGCCGCTTTCGAACTCCCACAGGTAGACCACTGCTGTCCAAAACAATCTGAATCCCTCTCCCGCCCCCTCTGAGAACACCCTATAACCCTGGTTTCAGACAGTTTCATCCCCACCTCGCTGTCCTGGTCCCCGTCTGCTGTCCAACACCCTACCACACCAACTCCAACTGCTGGATTTCCAATGATTTTGGCGGCACACCGAATGGATCATCCAGCCACTTCCACAGGTCCCTGTAAGTGAACAAGTTCCAGCGAAGCAAGGCCACCAGGGTCGATAATGACCAGCCTCTCTTTGCCTTTAGCTGGAGGTACTTCAGCAACAGGATCGCGATCAATGCTGTCCAAATCTGCGTCTTCAAAGCGTTCGGCGATGTTTGTCAACGCCGAAGTAAAATTCCCCACTTTGGGCGAAGTAAAATTCCCCACCCTGTGAGTAATGGTGCGGTGGGTTGCCGCCTCAGTCCCCGGTCTTCTCCCTTCTTGGCCTTCCGCGTCTTTTCCTGGGTTCTACCGTTGGGGGCAGCAGGTTGTCCGGCATCAGGGATGCATGCTCTTTCAGCCGGTAGCTGTTGCCCTCGATCTTGATGACCACCGCATGGTGTAGGAGCCGGTCCAGCAGTGCTGCTGCGACAACGTTGTCGCCGAACACCTCACCCCATTCCCTGAACGCCCGGTTGCTGGTCAGGATCATGGCCCCGCGCTCGTAGCGGGCGTTGATCAGCTGGAAGAACAGGTTGGCTCCACCCTTCTCCAGGGGCAGGTAACCCACCTCGTCGATGATCAGCAACGCTGTGCGTGTCAGGAACTTGATCCTGTTGGCCAGGGTGCCTTCCCGTTCCGCCTTCAGCAAGGCGCTGATGATCTCGGCCAACGTGGCCACGTACACGCTCTTGCCGGCCTTGATCGCCTCGTAGCCCAGGGCCAGGGCAAGGTGGGTCTTGCCGGTGCCGGGAGGGCCGAGGAAGTGCACCACTTCGCGACGCTTGAGGAACCCCAGCTGGGCCAGGGTCAGGACCTGGTTACGATCCAGCGAGGGTTGGAACGAGAAGTCGAAGCTCTCGAGGGTCTTGACCCTGGTCATGCGGGCGGTCCTGAGTGCCATCTTGATACGCCGGCCCTCACGGGTGTGTAGCTCTTCGCTGAGCAGGGCTTCCATGGCGTCCAGGGCGGTCAGTTCGCCCTTCTCCAGGCGGCTGACGATGTCCGACAGGGCTTCCAGGGCCCGTGGCATCTTCAACCCCACCAGGGACCGGCGGACCGCCTCGACGCCTGTGACGGGGACATGCGAGATCACCATCACAACCACCTTGCCGCCAGAGAAGCGGCCACGGTGTCGTAGACCGACAGATCCCGGCGGCCGACCAGCGAGTCGTCCAGGGGCGTGTGCTGCTCCCTGTTGGTCTTGGTGTTGCCCGGTGGAGGACCGTGGCGGTGACCGGCGGCGATCCGGCGGTGGCCCCTTCCTTCCAGGGCCGGATGGACGGCCAGCAGGTGGTCGTCTTCCAGGATGTGGATCTGGTCGGCGGTGATCTGCACGGCGACCATCCTGCGCACCGTGGTGTCGGGCACCGAGTACAGGTTGCCGTCGACCGACACCATGCCGTCCCGGGTGACACGGCGCTCCAGACCAAGCACCTCGTTGAACGGTCCGGCGGGCAGAGGCTGCAGGGCGGGACGCTCGGCGGCGAAGGCCTCGCTGACGATCAGACCGGTGGTGCCATGCTTGCGCACATTGGCGACCTCGCTGAGCCACTGATCTAGCTGGGCATTTAGATCCGCCAGGTCGCGGAACTCGCGGCCCAGGAAGAAGTCCTGCCTGATATACCGGAACGGACGCTCGCCTTTGCCCTTGGTCTTGGCCCGATAGGCGGCGCAAGCCCGGGGGCGGAACCCATAGTGGTCCGCCAGCGCCAGCAGGGTGCGGTTGTAAAGGACGTTCCCCTGTTCGTCTTCGCCTGTTACGGCGGTCTTCATCCGGTCGTAGAGGATCTGCCTGGGAATGCCGCCCAGTGCGGCAAAAGCCTGCATGTGGCAGCGCACCAGGGTGACCAGATCCTGGCGCAGCACGAAGCGGCAGAACAGGTGACGGCTGTTGCCCAGAACCATGCTGAACAGCCACAAGGTCTGCAGCAGTGATGGCTCATTGGTGAACCGGGTCCTGAAGTGGGCGAAGTCGACCTGGCCCTGCTTGCCCGGGGCGGTCTCGAACCGGTGTTCGAAGCCCGGTACCTTGGGGGGCCGGACGTCGCGGACGAACTCCTTGACGATGGACATGCCTCCCCGGTAGCCCAGGTCGGTGATCTCGCGCTTCAGACGACTGGCCGTCAGATCAGGATGGTCAGCGAGCTTGCGGCGGAAATAGTCTTTGAATGGGTCCAGGATGGATGGGCGAGGCTCTCGCGGACCGTATGTGGGCTGGCTGGTTCCCAGAGCCAGGTACTTGCGGACTGTTTTGCGGTCCAGGCCTGTTCGCCGGGCGATCTGGCTGACGTTCAGGCCGTCCTCCTTGAGCTTGTGGATCATGAATAACTCCCCATGTGTGATCACCGCAACCTCCTGAGCGATAAAGGAATCGATCAGGACACCCTGCCGGTGACCGCGCGTTCAGGCAACCGGAACTGGCCGGAACCAAACGCTCTTTTGAACTATGAGGTGGGGAATTTAACTTCGCACAATATGGGGAGTTTTACATCGGCGCTTACACGGCCTGAGCCGATCAAGCCTCTACTACCAGGCTCGGGGCGAGAGCCCTGAAAACCTTGAGTTGATGCGCAAGATCGACGAGCAGTTCCTGGACACCCCGTACTACGGCTCACGACAGATGAGGCGGTGGCTGCGACGCCAAGGCCGCATGGTCAACCGGAAGCGTGTGAAGCGTCTGATGCGCCTCATGGGGCTTTCTGTGATCTATCAGAAGCCGAACACGTCAAAGCCGCATCCGGAGCACAAGGTTTATCCATACCTGCTACGAGGGCTGGAGATAACACGGGCGAATCAGGTGTGGTGCACGGACATCACCTACATCCCGATGCGGCGTGGGTTCTTGTATCTGGTGGCGATCATGGACTGGTCAACACGGGCTGTGTTGTCGTGGCGGTTGTCCAATACCATGGACTCGGACTTCTGTGTGGAGGCTCTCGAGGAGGCCCTGGCTCTTCATGGGAAGCCTGAAATCTTCAACTCGGACCAGGGGAGCCAGTTCACGAGCTTTGCGTTCACGAACGTTCTGAAGGATCATGGGGTGAAGATCTCCATGGACGGCAAAGGCCGATGCCTGGACAATGTGTTCATCGAGCGCCTGTGGCGATCCCTGAAATACGAATGTGTCTATCTGTGGGAGTTCGACAGCGGCCTTACGGCCATGAAGGAGATCGGGGACTGGATCAGGAAGTACAACTGGGAGCGACCCCACTCCTCCCTGCCCGATGACATGACCCCGATGGAAGTGTACAATGAGAGACTGGCGGCATGACAAAGCACTGGGAGTCCACCTTAAAAAGGCCGCCCACCTGTCCAACGGATGGGGTCCACTTCACCCTTCAATCCGGTGACGGAGATCAGGTTCACCCTAATTTCGGATACCCATGTTGCTCTCGGGATTTTTGACCTAAAGGGCGGAAGGGTGGCGAATCTGAGGAATGAGGTTTTAAGCCGTGGCGCACACACTCTATGCTTGTATGGAGTCGATAATGCTGGGCAGAGGGTGTCATCCGGAATGTATTTTGTTAGAATGCAAGCTGGCAGCAAGGTCTTCAACAAGCGTGTAACGTTGATTAAATAGACGTACTTGGGGCGGACCCTTTTGTTGGGCGGGATATCCCGCGGAGAAAGACTTAATATGAAGACTCTGGTAATCATGGTTTGGATTTGCTTTCAAGCCCTGTCTTTTCCAGTCCAAGGACGGACTTGGAATGTTGAGAAGGATGGCAGTGGGGATTTCACAGTAATCCAGGATGCTCTGGATGCTGCGACCTCAGGTGACACCTTGAGGATCGGTCCGGGCCGTTTTGAGGATTTCCGGGAATATCAAACTAATGGTGGGCTGAGAATATACATTGCCAAGATTGAAGTTCCCGAGATGGTCATAATCGGGGCGGGGCGGGACCAGACGATCCTTGGTCCGAGCGAATACACCTGGGACGGGGAGGAGCCAATTCCACGGGGTGTTGTCTGTATTTCCCAACAAGCCCCCGGAGGGTTGAGTCTTTCTGGTGTCACATTTGAAAATCTATATTCGGGGGTTTATGTGGAGAATGCCGTGGGGTTGACGGTTGAGGATTGTGGATTTGTGGGAGGAGACACCGGAGTCAGATCCTTTGAACAATCTATGGTCAAACGGTGCCAGTTCTCGGGCATGAGAATTGGGGTGTGGGTTGATGGCCCTGCGGATTCTGGGCTTGTTGAAAATTGTCAATTTTTTAATTGCAAGTGCGGCGTCCTTTTCCAGTGGATGGGTAACGGCTTTGTTCGAGGCTGTGACCTGGCCGTTTCTGAGGGTACGTCGTATTCGGGAATCAAGTTTGTGGGTTCTGGGGGAGGGATCTTTGATTGCCAAATTTCCGGAGTGGGGTACTCAATAAGTCTTTCAAACAATTTGAACGTTGTCCTACAAAGAAACCAACTATTATCACCAGGTTATTGCATTTATAGTGATTCGGAAAGGTTTGAAGCAGAGGATAACATTTTCGAATCAACCGGCTCTGTTGCAACCATCGATCTGTATACTTGGGGAACCTCCCACACCATAAGGCATAACCACATCCTCCGGGGAACGGGCCCTGCCGTCCGGGTGGTCGGCCACCATGGCGACCCAGACTATGTTTTGGATATGCGGGAGAATTGGTGGGGCACGACGGAGCGGGACAGTATCGCGGCTTGGATTCATGACGGCAACGATGTGGTTTTTCCGCCACTCGAGTGCACGGTGGCTTTCGAGCCCTTTGCCGATGGTCCTTTGCCCACAGAGAAGAAATCCTTGGGTGGCTTCAAGGCCATGTTCAAATAATTAGCCGGGGTGTACCTCCAGGTACGTTTCTCAGAAAATGAGTTCGTAGAGCGTCCGATTCGGGGAGCCAATTTTTTATAGGGGAACTGAAGGCGGGTTTTTTAGACCCGCTTTTTTCGTACCTATAAGTGGCTGTAATCAAAGGGCTAGCGGGGATGGCGATCGGAGGGGCCGATTTTCTGAGACCCGTTTGGTTAACACAGCATGGTCTGATCTTGCCAATTTGACTCTTGGTTTCTTGGGTGTTGTGGTAGTGTCGGTAGTGTCCAGAATCTTTCGCACTTTTCTTGAGGGGTGCCCGCGACCTGCTCGGCCCACGGTTATTACCTTGCCCTATGTTCGTTTTCGACCTCCTGTTCTGCTGTCAGCCTGACATTGAGATAGATCCTGTAGCCCCACTTGGTCCCTGCGATGAGTCTGAGCCTGGCCGCCGTGAGCATCAGGGCCGACTCGCCATCTGGGAAAGCTCCGACCACCCTGGTTCGGCGCCTGATCTCCCGCATGATCCTCTCGAGCGGGTTGTTGGTCCTGATCCTGCGCCAGTGTTGCTCCGGGAATTGGTAGTACGACAGAGTCTCGATGACGCCTTCCTCGACGATATGGGCGGCTTTCTTCAACTTCATCACCTTCAGCTTGGCCACCACCTGCTTGGCCTTGGCTTCGGCCTCTGCACGGGCCTCCTGGGCATGAATGGCCTTCAGCATGGCGGCCACCTGGCGAACTTTGCCCTTGGGTACCGCCGTGAAAACGTTGCGGTAGAAATGAACCGTACAGCGTTGCCAGGCCGTCTCAGGAAAAGTCTCACCCAGAGCTTCGACCAGGCCCAGGCACTTGTCCGAAATGAACATCCTGGTGCCCTGCAGGCCCCGTTGCTTCAAATGACGCAGGAATGATAGCCAGCTGGCCTTGTCTTCCTTGCCGCCCTCACAAACTCCGAGAACTTCCCGAAATCCGTCCTGGTTAACCCCGATGGCTACCAGGATGGCCACGTTCTTGACTTCGCCACCCCAGCTGCGCTTCAGGTAGATCCCGTCCAGATAGACGTATACATGCTGGCCGGTGATGGGGCGATTACGCCACTCTTCAATGCGCCCATAGATCTTCTTGTTTAGGGAACTGACGGTACTCGGGCTGACCCTGGAGCCCCAGAGCGCCTGGGTCACGTCTTCCACCCGGCGAACAGAAACACCGGCCAGGTACATCTCGACCAGGGCTTCTTCAACGGAGGCCTCTCGACGCTTGTAGCGTTCGATGATGGCGGTCTCGAATGTGGCCTGGCGGAGCTTGGGAACTCGCAAGGTGACTTCTCCGGCCTGGGTCCCCAGCTTCCGCTTGTAGCTGCCGGCCCTGGAGTCGGTTCTGTCGGGCGTTCGCTCATATCGGGTGGCGTTGCATAGACGGTCGGCCTCGGCGTCGAGGAGCCCGTTGAGGGTCTCCTCGACAGTGCTGCGGACGATCTCGCCCACGTGCCCCTTGAGGGAGTCCTGGTCAATAGTGATGACATTAGCCAGCTTTTTGCTATCCTGATCCATGGGTGGTTCTCCTTCTCTGATCTGTTTGGTTGTCGCTAACCGCATTAGATCAGATCGAGGGCCACCCCTCATCTTCAAATGTGCGAAAGATATCCTACGTCATCGATTTTGGGGGTGGAGGGGGTGTTTTGGTTAACACAGACTGGATAAGATTGTCTGGCCATTGGCTTGAAAGGTTTCCCAATTTGTGGATCGGATCGTGGTATAATCAGAAGAGGCTGCACTCGAGCCTGGGTTACAAGACCCCGAACAAGTACGCAAAAGAGAAGAAAGTTGCTTAAGTAATAGTCGGGAATGGACGGGTAAGATCAATTCATGGATTAGGAGGACTCCAATGGGTGGAATTGACTGTCTGGTCACGAAACTATACCAGGATGAAGATATCCATAGCTGGTCGACTGAAATTTCGCGCGACAAAGTGTTGGAGCAAGTCAAACCAGGTACGTTTGGGCTTGGCCCGTTTGAGTATTTCGCCTTGGCAGCCGCGGTTTTTATAGTTCGGGTCGGAGTGAAACGCGTTGACGAAATCATTGGTCTCTCCACCGCCAGAAAACGCGGTGAGGTAGTACTTTCGTTAGAGCGGGAGGGGTTGACGCGAGAGGAGGCGATGCGGTTAGTTGACGACGCTGTGAAATCGTCGTCTGATCCGGCCTGGTTGTCGGTTTGGAGTAAGATTATTGAATTGGTGAATAGTGAGGATGAAATTGAAAACCATACAAATTGAAAACGGAATTGTCGTTGCCGATGGTGGCGCCGTTTACGTTGAGCCAGTTTGCGATTTCGTCCTGGAAAGCGATGTGCGGTGGTACTTTGAGGAGTTTCCCTCATCTGTAATCCGTATCAATCAGGGGAGGGCGCGCAATATTGAGCGTCGAATGGAGGCGTTTTCATCGCGTGTGGGCGAGAAACTATCCGTATTTCTCGGGGATGCAGAACTGTTAGACCATGATTTGCAAATCGATATGTCAGCTGGCTATAGTACGTGGATTCCGTGGGAATGGCTGACGAATTCGTCTGGTGAGCCGATTTCCGTTGGGGCGCTGCGGCGAACAGTTAACGATCTGCCATTACGTAAGTTCAATAATGGCCCATTGCGAGTTTTGTTAGCGTTGTGTCGTCCTTTTGATTCTCCTGACCTCCCTCTTCGAAAAACAGTAGATGCAATGAGGAGAGCAGTTGGTAGCGTGGTAGACGTCGAGTTGAAGATTCTCTATCCGGCCTCATTGGAAAAATTGGTGGAGTGGTTGGATGATCGAGGCCCATTTGACGTTGTGCATTTCGACGGCCACGGAGTTAGTGGTGATATTAATGGTAGTGGTGCTCTAGTTTTTGACGACAATGGAAAATCGCAACCGGTGCCGATGAAAAAGATTGCTTCGGCCGTAGATCGCTTTAAAGTGCCGCTCGTAGTTCTCAATTCGTGTCGAAGTGGTGCAACATGGCGGGGGGGGGGAGGGGAGTCATTTGCGGCGGGGCTAGCTCGTGAAGCCTCTTGCTTCGTAGTGGCTATGAAGTACTCCGTGTACCCTGACACAGTTGCAAGGTTTGCCTCATTTTTTTATCGAAGATTAGCAACAAAACTTTCACCGAGTGAAGCACTCAGTTCAACCATTGATGCAATGCGGAAAGAAGCCGCCGAAATTATCTCTCCAACAGTCAATTATGCAGGATTTCAGGATTGGCGAGTCCCTGTTGCATTTGTAGGGGCTGATGTACAACATGGTGACGCTCGTAGAGGCTTTTCTTTCGAGTCAGCACAGCTTGACCCAGCTTTAAATCCGTCAATTGAATTAGATGGATACCTAAGGCTTGCCCACACTAAGCTAGACAATTTTGGGATTGTGTTTCTTGTCGGACTAAGAGGAGTAGGAAAGCAACGGGTTGCAGAGGAAAGTATCCGGTGGCGAAATTCTATCGGTAATGGTGGATTAAGGACGGCACAAATAGATATTGGGTACAGGAATCTTGATGCAGTAGAAGTGATTAATCAGGTACTAGGGCTATCATTTGATAGTGATGTTAGTGAAAACCTTGGAGCGGTAGTTAGTGTTTTCGAGTTGGAATACGACGTCGTTATTTTCGATGGCCTGGATCTGGAATCTTGGGATTCAATATGGGGTGAATTAATTGAGAAGTTGCGCCGGTCAAGGGTTGATGTCTATGTGATTTCAAGGCGGGTACCACCAGAAGAGGGGTGTGCCGAGTACATTTTTGTAACTGATATAGGTATGACTTGGCTGAAGGAGGAGATGAAGCGTATCTCGCCGAGGTGTGCTGAAATGGACGATGGTGAGTTAGATGAGTTGTGCGAACTATCAGAGGGACATTACGTCGCCGCGACAACGATCGCAACTATTGTGGAATCAGGTTCGGAAAGTCAAGATATTGTCCGCGCATTTGCGTTGGGAGATAAATCTGTCTTGCCACCAGTGGCTGCTGCGATACTCGGTGAGGCGTCTGTAACTTCATTGTCGCGTTCGAAAGTTGTTTCGTTTCTAGGTCAATTTCGGGGATGGTTCCACGCAGAGTATTTGGCAGAGATGGTATTTCGATACGAGTCATTGCGGACTTTATTAGATGGCAAGGCTGAGGGTGATGTCGCTCCGCTGTTGGGTTTTACGAAGAGAATGGAAGCTATTGGAAAAGATCGAGCAATTGTAAAATTGGGGCTAGGTGGAATTTTTGACCAGCTAAATGATGATGGTTGGGTGTTTTCCAAACATTGGCCAACGTTCCGCTTGCATCCACTTCTGCGCTTCGGATTGCCGGAATCAAGAGATTCAGGGGAAGAAAAGCTTCTTAATTGGGTTTACGTCGAAGGGATCGGAAGTTTAGCTAGTTTTCTGATGCAGGGAGAAAGAGATGGATTTCGCCCGGGGGTAGAGCTCGAGTTACGGAATTGCGAAAGAGCATTGTTCCTGGCAATTGAACTAAGCAACTTCATCGCTGCTGATCAGATTTTAATCCTAATGGTTAAATTCATACGACAGAGATCGGGGTTCGATTTAGAGAATCTACTGGGGCGTGTTCTTAATGCTTTGAATAGGGTCGAAAAGTCGGGGCAAATGGGCGATAGGCCGGTGCGAATTGGGGAGACCGAAGAATTGCAAGTTACGGCCTGGTACATGCTTCGGTTAGAGGCGGCAGAGAGTATTTGCATACACGTGGCGGGCTCTAAAAAATTATATGAAGCTGCCAGTAGGCTGCTGAGAATTGCGTTTGAAGTGCGCCGTGAGTGTCCGCTTATTTGGAAAGAAAAGGGATTTCTGAACAGGGTAGGATATGCACTGGCGATCGCAGGGGTGACGCTTCAGAAGGTGGGGCATCCTGGTCGGGCCTCAAGGATCATGGGTGTTTCAAGGCGTATTGCAGGTGATCGTGAGATTGTTAAGCACTGTTGGGGAATCTATTTGCAGAACGAGGGGCACCTTGATCAGGCAATTGGTGTTTTTGAGGATGAATATAAACGTGAAGGTAGTCGTGTTTCGATCGCGACACTTTACCATCTGGGTAAAGTGTATAATATGAAAGGGGATCTTGCATCGGGATTATTTTACCATTCTGAGTGTCAAAGTAGATGTGGAGAAATGGAGAACCGAACAACACTATTTGACTCGCTGCACGATATGGCTTTGGCATACTCAAAAAGTGGGCAGTATGTCGATGCGCGAAGGGTGTTCGGCGAATGTGTTGATTTGATGACAGCATATTTCTTCCCGGGCGATAGGCGGGCAGCCGTCCTATATGAGTATGGAATTGCTTTGGCCGAATGTGGTTGTCTTGATGACGCGGAAGAAGTATTCAAAGATGTAATAGGAACTGTGCAAAGAATAGATTTTCCGGAAGACGTGCTGTCTTGGAGAGCGGAGTCTTGGGTACGTCGCGCTAGTTATGAACTGGCTCTGGTCTATAAGAATCGCGGACAATTGCAGGAGTCCTTTTCGATTCTTGAGTCACTGATGTCTGAGGATGGGGTGAGTGACAAACCTGAGTTCCGACGCGAGATGGAATTTGTTTTTGCAGAAGTACGTGGGCTGCAGGGTGATATAGAGTATATGGAGATGGTCGCCGTTGGTTTTGAGGATGACGAAATGGCAGAAGGGAAAGTATATGGTCTTCGACTAAAGGCGATTGCAGCTATGCTGAAGGGAGACAACGTAACCTACATAAGCCGTCTTCGGGAACTGCTCCGATTATTTAGAAATAACCCTACAAGGCGAAGGGAGCATCTGCGGGTCGCTATTGATATCTCTCGGACAATGTTAGAAGAGAATATGGTGGAAGGTGTAGAACGTTTATTGGAAGAAGCTGAGGGGCTGTCGCAGGAGCTTGGAAAAAAAGATGATAGTGAGACGATTGCTGCTTTGGGTCGAATCCTGGCCGATGCGAGAAGTGATTAATGGTTGTCCCTACCAAAAAGTGTACAGTGACGGTAATCACCTGACACTCGCCCCAGCTTGGGCTCTGGTCTAGGCTGCTTCTTTTGGATCCCCCTTCTTCTTCGTTTTCGGCCTCAGTTTGAGGCCATCCTTGAACGCCTGCAAGGGCGTTCTGCCTTTCATGCCACGACCTTGGTGCGGGCGCCTGGTGTTGTATTTCACGAGGTAGGCATCCAGGTCGGCCTTCCACCCGTCGGACAGAAACCCCGGCCAGATACATCTCGACCAGGGCCTCTTCAACGGAAGTCTCTCGGCGCTTGTAGCGTTCGATGATGGCGGTCTCGAAAGTGGCCTGGCGGAGCTTGGGGACCTTCAAGGTGACTTCTCCGGCCTGGGTTCCGAGCTTCCGCTTGTAGCTGCCGGCCCTGGAATCGGTTCTGTCGGGCGATCGCTCATATCGGGTGGCGTTGCATAGACGGTCGGCCTCGGCGTCGAGGAGCCCGTTGAGGGTCTCCTCGACAGTGCTGCGGACGATCTCGCCCACGTGACCCTTGAGGGAGTCCTGGTCAATACTGATGACATTAGCCAGCTTTGTGCTATCCTGATCCATGGGTGGTTCTCCTTCTCTGATCTGATTGGTTGTCGCTAACCGCATTAGATCAGATCGAGGGCCACCCCTCATCTCAAATGTGCGAAAGATATCCTACGTCATCGCGGTTTTCGTGGGGTCGGCCGGAATCTCTGGTTTGGGAGTGAGAGTCCGGGGGGCGGCGGGAACAGCTAGGGTCACGATCGGATCCCGTTGGGTGGCCAGAAAACTCTCGGTTTCTCTGTGTTGCGAACCTCTCGGTTTTAGCGCCGGCGTGTGCTGCGACGACCGATCGTAACCGTCGCTCCAGGCGGTGCTCATACCTATAGGTTCGACGACGGGATCTGGGCGCGAACTCGCTTTCTGACGGAGATCATTGATTGTGGTAGGCCAGACCAGCGGCGCTCTCCCCAACCGCGCACTCCGCGGGCCCGGCATTGCCACGTCATCGCCTATCGGATATGATCCCGCTATTCTATTCGCCGATCGACCATGAGTACCAGAACCGCGAAGGGAGGGTGCGTGTGCTTAAGACGAGAGTGCTGCTCATCGAGGACAACCGGCTTCTGCGCGAGGGCATAGCCGCCATCCTGGATAAGCACGGTGATTTCGAGGTAATCGCCATGGCCGAGGATGGAGACGCCCTCGACGAGTTGCAGAAGTCCGAGCAGACCCCGGACGTCGTCCTTTTGGATCTGGGTCTGGCGAAGACCAACAGTCTACAGTTGATGCAGCGCCTGCGCGCGGAGCAGCCCGATGTCCGGGTCATCGCTATGGACATCCTTCCCGAACAGGTCGACATGGTCGAGTTCGTCGAGGCGGGCGGATCCGGCTTCATCCTAAAGAGCGCCGGTCTGCAGGACTACGTGGAGACCATCAAGGCCGTTGCCCGCGGGGAGAATGTGCTGCCCTCCACCTTGACTACCTCCCTGTTCACTCAGATCGTCGAGTCCGCGCTCGAGAGCGATGCCGGTATTCCCGACAGTGCCATCCGACTAACCGTCCGGGAGAAGGAGATCGTCGGGTTGATTTCCGAAGGCTTGAGCAACAAGGAGATCTCGTCCCGACTCCACATCGCCACCCACACGGTCAAGAGCCACGTCCACAACATCCTGGAGAAGCTCGCGCTCAGTTCCCGCCTCCAGATCGCCGCCTTCGCCCGCCGCAAGGATTCAGAATGAGCCCGGCGTAGTCCGGCCTGTGACCTAGAACCTCTCGGATGTCGAACACGGGGTCCACGCCACCTGGTCCTTCCGGCCTACGTCTCTTTTCCATCCTTCGGCCGATTGTCACCGCGCGGCCGCTTCCCTAGCCTGTGAGGCGAGGCGAAGGTGGTAAGGATGTCTCTCCTTTGTCACTCGAGACTGATGGTGAGACTGAACCATCATCACTGAACACGCTCGTATTACGCAAACTGTCTTCGTGGAGTCATGAGTTCAATGAAGTATCCACCATGCATTGATAAGGAAACTGGCGAGATTTGTGCCAACAACGCCTCTCTCCGTTCTGAAATAGAGAACTTTACTCATTTGCTCAAGCCGATCGTGCCGCTACAGGGAACCATGCCTTCTGTCAGAGGAGTGGATATTCATGGGGAAAACATACCCATCAATGAGATCGGTGGGGATTTGCTGCTATTCCTGGATTTCAACGACAGATACAACATTCCATCCATTAACCATGAAAACCGGCAAGATGATCTTTGCGAGACTATGACCAAAGCCGGAGTCGTGATCATTGACAGCTCGGGGCACTCGGCAACAACAAGTTATCTGGGAAGTGCTTTCTATTATGCGTTGGCAACCGGCCTGCTCTACGAGCTTGAAGAATATGGCCATGTCACAACTGGTTTATTTGAAAAGCTCAATCATATCTTCTACAACCAGGATGGAATTTTCCTCACCATGACCTATGGTGAAGTATCGCCGGGCGGGGTCTTTCGTTATATTCAGGCAAGCAACCCCCCTCCACTCGTTTTCAGCAATGAATTTGAAAGATTCATGGAACTCGGTCCGGACCAGTTGAGGAGTTCTCTGCCCATCGGCGTTGCCCCCTCGGAATCATACCGCGATAATCGACACACAATGATCAAGCAGAAATATGTCACAAATCAGATAGTGCTTTCGCAACCGGGCGATTTAATACTGTTGAGCACCGACGGTTTGTCCGATCACGCTAGGGGACGTGACCATTTCAGTTGGCGATTGGAGAATATTATCAGAAGCGTAAAAGATGCCCCTGCCCAGGCAATCGCTCATGCGATCAGAGATGATGTGGAGCGATTCGCGGCCCGGCAAGATGACATCAGCTTTGTAGTCATCAAAAAAACACCATGAACCAAAGGGCCTAGATCCAAAACCAATCTTCTGGCCCATTGCCGTTTGTAACCTTTCGGAACTACATTGCTAATTAGGCAGAATGAAAACCAAAACAAAGGAGAATGTAGCATGATGAACATCAAGAAACGTTCAGAAAAACAGGAAGCCTTCGACCGGAAGAAGATTGAAAAGTCAATCAGAAATGCCGGCGCCGACGAAAAGACAGCTGGTGTTATTGCCAAAGGTGTAAGCCACAGAGATGGGCTGGAAACCTCTGAGGTGCGCAAGCATGTTGTCGAGCATCTCTCGAAGAAAGACGCGAAGCTCGGCAAGAGTTACGAGACATTCAAGAAGCCCGCATCTGCCGCCAAAAAGTAATATGTTATCGGTGACCAAAGGTTTGGGGGGCATGAAAAGCCCCACAAGCCGAATGGCCACGGATGGGCAGGCTGTCTGTAAACGGATAATCTGGGTGTTTTGTTAAAGTTTTTCAAAAATAACTCATGCCTGTAAGAAAAGCGGAATAATCTGCCCGCTGCAAGGATTCGGAATGAGTCCGTCGCAGCCCGGACTGCACACCGAAACCACCCGGATGTCGAACCCACAGACCGCGCCACCTGGTCCTTCCGGCCTACGTCCTTTTTCAATCCTTCGGCCGATTGTCGCCGCGCGGTCGCTTGCCTAGCCTGTAAGAAAGGGGAAAGGCGGTACGTATGGCTCTCAATTGCCACTACTACGTTCTGTCGATGGGCGCGAAAACGAGCGTCCTCTTCGAAGCGTTTCGCGACCAATTGATCGAAGTAAGGAACCAGGGATTCCCTGTCACGCGGCCTCATGGTCCGTTGGAAGGCGGATCGTTGACGGACCATGTGCGGAAGGTCGACGGATGCTTCGCGCATTACCACGAACCGGATCCCCTGGGTCTGGTGGTCGTCGGGACCAAGCAGCTGTTGTCCGCCTACACGGCGGTGACGGTCCACGGCCCGGCCCTCATCGGGCTGGTCCCGGGCGACCATACGGCCACCTCCACGCGAGACTTGGGGCAAATCGTCTGGCCCGTGATCAAAGCGGCGATGTCCAGAGAGACGGAGCGGGCGCTACGATGCCTGGGCGACGACGCAGCGGCCGGCACGGCGGTGCGGGGCCTGGAGGCCGTGGCGGAACATGTGCGGAAGGGATCCCGCGCCACCCTCTTGGTCGAGGAGGGCTTTCACGTGCGCGGGGGGCTCGACCGTACCGGCCGTTCACCCGCAGTCACCTCGATGGTGGACGTCAGGGACGTCCTGGACGACGCAGTCGACGCGGTGATCGAAAGAGCGCTCGCGGTCGAAGGACGCGTCGTGTTCACCCCAGACGGCTCCCTCGCCGATTGGGACCGGATCGCCCTCCTGTCGTGGAAAGAGGAAAAGAGATGACGACTCGAGAAGCATACGGTGTCCCGGTTTGGGCCCAGGAGCGCCCGGCGGCCGGAAAGGAAAAGTTGCGCCTGCTGCTGATAAATCCACGCAATCCGCTCGTGAACATCACCAACCGGGCCAATCGCTGGAACAAGTACCGCGTCTGGAAGCCGCTTGGGCTGCTGGTGCTGGCCGGCGTCACGCCGCGAGGATGGGACATCGAAGTCGTGGACGAAAACCTGGAGACGCCGGATTACAGTGCGCTACCGCCTCCGGACCTGGTGGGTGTAACCGCGTTCACGTCGCAGGCACCGCGGGCATACGAGATCGCCGCAGTGTGGCGGCAGCGTGGCGTGCCCGTGGTGATGGGTGGGATCCACGCCACGATGCGCCGTCAAGAAGCCGCTCAGTACGTGGATGTGGTGGTGACCGGGGAGGCCGAGACGGTCTGGCCGCGACTGCTCGAGGACTTCGGTCGGGGCGCGTTGAAGTCCCTCTACGAGGGTGGCCAGGAGGACCTCCGCCGGTCCCGACCGGCCCGGCACGACCTGCTGTCCGGCGAGTACAGCTTCGGCGCCATCCAGACCACGCGCGGTTGCCCCCTGAACTGCAGTTTCTGTTCCGTCAGCGCCTTCAACGGCAGGACCTATCGTCACCGCTCGATCCAGGACGTAATCGCGGATCTCCAGCTGATCCGGGAAAAGCGCGTCCTGATCGTCGACGACAACCTCATCGGCATCAGCAGGAAGCACGTCACCCGGACCAAGGAACTGTTGCGGGCCATGATCGCGGCCGATTTGGGCAAGAAGTGGATCTGCCAGGCGACGATCAACATGGCGGACGACGATGAACTCCTCGGGCTGGCCCGCCAAGCCGGATGCATCGGCGTCTTCATCGGCTTCGAATCCCCAACGGCCGAGGGGCTGATTGAGGTGCACAAGCAATACCACGTCCGGCAGGGTCGCGACTTCTCCGCCTCGGTTCGACAGATCCAGCGCCATGGCATTACCGTCGCCGGCTCGTTCATCATCGGGCTGGATGTCGATAGACCCGGTATCGGCCGACGGATCGCCGAGGCGGCCTCCGCCTACCACGTGGATTTCCTGAACGTGATGTTCTTGACTCCCCTGCCCGGAACGGTTCTCTGGCAGAAGATGGAGGCCGAGGGCCGGATCGCCACGGACCGGTTCCCGGAGGACTGGAAGTTCTTCACCCTGACGCTGCCCGTGGGGCGTTACCGGCACCTGGATCGCGATCAGGTCATCGACGAAATGATCGACTGCAACCGCCGGTTCTATTCGTGGCGGCGAATCCTGGCGCGTGTGGGTCGCAATCTCCTCCGGCGGCAGCAGCCTTATCTCGTCCTGATCGGCAACCTGTCCTACCACCACAATATCGGGCTGGGCCGGAATCTCTTTCGTGAATTCCAACAGATCCGCGGGGGGATGTCGGCGGTGCGTACCTTGCCTCCTACCGGGGTCAACTGTCATAACCATGAAACGGAACTCCATGACCAGGACGACCTGAGGCGACGGCAAAGTTCGTTTCAAGAGCACGGAACGGCGCAGACCTGATCGGGGCGATTCATTGCTCCAGATTTGCGACGCGTTCTCCTCGCAGGAAGATGGGAGAATAAGAATGCGAAGCAGAAACGACACCGATTCAACAGAGATCGAAGATGCCGGCACGCTGTATGCGGCGGCCTATGCGGCACACTACACGACGAAGGACTTGCAGGCGGCTCTCGGACTCTACAGAAGCCTCATGTCTTCACACCCGGATACTCCAGAAGCAGGTTACTCCCGATCGCAGATCCAACACATCGCGAAAGCCATAGTCCCGAAGGAGAAGCTCTTTGATGCCCAGGTGGACCTGGCCGTTTCCTGCTTCGAGCACGGAGAGCATGCCGACAAAAAGTAGACTCGAGTCGCGGGAGCTCACGCCGGAAGCGAGGTGTCGAAATGCCGAAGATCATCAAGCACGGTGATCGCTGGCCGCAGCACCAAAACGATTGGGTTGGCAAGAGGTTGACCTGCGCAAGTTGCGGTTGTGTCTTCGAGATCGGCGAGGGCGACCGATTGAGCCGATCCCGGATTCCGGGAATGTTGACCAAAATTCGCGGTGTTCCAGACAAGCTGATCGGCACCGAGATCAACATCGCGATCCGCTGTCCGGAATGCTCCAACAAGGTGAGCGTCAACTGGAGCTGATGACCGCAGGACGAAGGCTACGACGCCACCGTGCAGCCTGCGGGGAGATTTATGACTAGGGCACGTTGGGGAACCGGGTTCGCTGTGCTGGACAGCTTGGGCAATTGCTTGCTGGCGGGTGGCTCTGGCGGCGGTTGACCTTTCATGAGGCAGGCAGCTGGGAACAATTCTTGGAGAAGAGGAAATCATGAAAATCCGGCGGTATTTGCCAGTAGAAGGAGCGGAAGAGGTGGCTGTTTCTCACTATTTGAATTTCGCGAGGAAACAGAAGCGCCTCACCCTGAAGGAGGAAATGGAGCTGCTGAATAGTGCCAGGTCCGGAGATAGCCAGGCCACGGAAGCTTTGGTCGATGCCAACCAGATCCTGGTCGTAGCGGTGTCAGTGGCCTACGAAGACGATCGTCTGAGTCTCATGGATCGCATCGCCGAAGGAAACGTTGCCCTGATGTCGGCTTGTCGGCGCCATCTACCGGGTCGGGACGGCTCCTTCAGGGGTCATTGCGTGGCGAAGATCCGGAAGGCCATCGAATACGCGCTCGCGGAAGTCGAGAGCTTCCGGATCGTCAGTCGGGATCGTGGGGCGTATCCCTCCGCCGATTCAGGTCAGTTTGACATCGCAGATTAGCGCACACAGCAGGGACTCGGCCAGTCGATGCGTCGCACACGGTCACTGCGTTAGGTCCCGTTTCGTACCGAAACACACTGGAGGTAGTACCAATGAACGAGAAAATGAATCGACAGATCATCGCAGCGATTGCCTGCATGATCCTCCTGGCCTCACTGCCGGTCGCCGGCCAGCCGGGGAGCATCGAGTCGGAGATCGCAGCCGTCGAGACCCGCATGGCCGTCGCTATGGGGGCTCACCTGGACCTCATCGCACCGGAGGCCTTCGATCAGGCGCAAAGCAGCTTGGCCGATGCCAGGGAGCGCTTCAAGAAAGGCGGCAAGATCGAAGAAATCCGCGACAAACTGAACCAAACAGGAGCGAAGCTTGACGAGGCCACCCAGCTTGAACAGATGGGCAACCTCCTGCTCAAGGACGCCCTGTCGGCCCACGCGGACGCCATCGAGGCCAAGGCGCCGAAATTCGCTCGCGAGGAGTGGAACGACGCCAAGGAGAAAATGCATGACGCCGGTCGCGAGGTCGAGAAAGGAAACCAGAACCAGGCCCGCAGCAAGGCCAGCGAGGCAGCCGGGCTGTTTCGCGTCGCCGAGTTGCAGGCGATCCGCACCGATCTCCTCGGCCAGGCCAACAAGGCGCGTGGGACTGCTCGTGACGCCGATGCCGACGACAAGGCACCGCAGACCTTCACCAAGGCTGAGCGCGAACTGCAGAGCGCCGAACAGACCCTGAAGAGTGACCGATACCAGCGTGCTGAAGCAGCGGATCTGGCGCGCCAGGCTGCACTCGATTTCGAACATGCCAGACAGATCGCCGAGGCAGTGGACGTGGTCGGCGAGAAGAACGATGGCGAGGTCGAGAAACTGATCCTCGCGAACGAAGACGCTGTCAGCAAGATCGCCACGATCCTGGCGGTCGACGCCGACTTCAGCCAGGGATTCGTGCCGGTTACCGAGTCCGTGGGGAGTGCGGCGAGCAGCCTGCTCGCCGATCGTGCCGACCTCCAGACGCAGTTGCTGGACCGCGAGCGACGATTGGCGACGGCCGGCGCCACGATCGACTCCCTCGACACCACGCTGGCCGCATTGGAGAACCGGGCGCGTTCGACGGACCTGGCCATGGCAGCCAACGACAAGCGGAGCCGCGACTTGAAGTCGGTGGAGGATCTCTTCGGTAACAACGAGGCGTCGGTCCTGATGCAGGGCGACAACCTGGTAATCCGTCTCTATGGGTTGTCCTTCCAGAGCGGATCTTCGGTGATTCAGTCGGAGAACTTCAAGCTCCTGACTAAGCTGCAGAGCGCGCTGCGCACGTACCCCGGGGCGCCCGTGAACATCGAGGGACACTCCGACTCGGTGGGAGACGACCAGTACAACCAAGCACTGAGCCTGAAGCGCGCTGAGGCGGTCCGCAGCTACCTGAGCGCCAACATGGCCGGAGACGGGGCACGCCTGCAGGCCGGCGGCTTCGGTGCCACCGTACCGCTGGCCAGCAACGAGACGACCGAGGGCCGCGCCAAGAACCGCCGCATTGACGTGAGAATCGACACCGCGGTCCGCTGAACCACGAATCGCCGTAACGATCGACGTGGGAACGGGTTCGGGGAAACCGCCCACAAGCGGAAGGACCCCGCAGGGCAGGAGGTCGAGATCTTCGAGGCGCGCAAGAAGGCCCCGGAGGCGCAACTCGAGTTGATCGAGAACTCCAGGGGGTGAACCGGGTTCACTGGTTAAACTCCAGTTGGTCGGAGGTTCGTGAATGCGTTCAGTTGTCCGCTGACGCCACGTTCTCTGGGGGAATGGGGCGAGAGCCAACCTACAGAAGGAGATGACATGAATGACAGAGAGTTGTACCAGCAGAAGCGGCAGGCCCAGTTGGACGAATGGAAGGCTGAGGTCGCCCGGCTCAAGGCCAAGGCGTCGATGGCGAGTGCAGACGAACAGCTGAAGATGAACAAGCGAATCAAGGATCTCGAACACGGAATCGATGAAAGGCGGACGGAGCTATCGAAGCTGGCCGAGGCCAGCGAAGACGCCTGGGAATCACTGAGGGACGGCGTGGATTCGGCCTGGGATTCGCAAAAATCCGCGGTTGGTGATGCCGCAGCGGCAATCAAACGCGACTGACTAGACGGCTTGGGTCGCCACCAAAAGTGGGTCAATAATCCCATGCAATGGCACACTTAGGGAACTGTGTGTCGTATCTCCTCTCGGAGATTGTGAGAGTGGGGCCAAACCCGATCCTCATCCAGCGTCGCACGGCCCTTATCCAAATGGACTGCGAGGAGGATCGGGGCGAGCACAAAACCATCGGCTTTGCCGGCGATGCAGTGATTAAAACCTAATTGACTTTGCAAGGAGTTTCACATGTTTTGGCTTTATGGCGTTATTGGTGTCTTGGTGCTTTTTTTCTTGGCCGGCATTCGAATTGTACGGCCCACGGGCCGAGGGTTGGTGGAACGGCTAGGGAGATATCATCATCTTGCGAACCCCGGTTTCAATTGGATCATCCCAGTGATCGACCGATTGTTTCTCATCAACATCACCGAGATGATGGTGGATGCGGAGCCACAAGAAATCATCACCAACGACAATCTCAACGCACGAGTGGATGCCCAGGTCTACTTCAAGGTCAAGAGCGATGAAGAGAGTGTAAAGAATTCTCAATACATGGTGTACGACTACCGCTACCAGATCGTTAACCTGGCCCGGACAACTCTGCGTAATATCATTGGCACGATGACTCTTAAGTGTGCGAACAGTGAGCGCGGGAAGATCAATAGCGAGCTTCATAAGACCCTCAGTGGCGAGACATCGAGTTGGGGCCTTGAGATCGTCAGGACGGAATTGAAGGAAATCGATCCACCCAGCGATGTGCAGGAAACGATGAACAAGGTGGTGAAAGCCGAGAACGAAAAGGTGGCCGCGATTGATTTTGCGACTGCAACGGAAACGATGGCAGACGGCGCACGCAGGGCAGAGATCAAGAAAGCTGAAGGGGTCAGACAGGCGAATATCCTTGCAGCCGAGGGCGAAGCACAGGCGATCAAACTCGTCAATGAAGCGGCTGACAAGTACTTTATTGGCAATGCTCAGCTGCTGCGCAAGCTGGAGACGGTGGAACGATCCCTTGCCGGTAATGCCAAGATCGTTGTTCCTGCCGATTCCGAACTGGTCAACGTGATCGGGGAGTTGGCTGGGGTGCTGCCGCTGGCCAATAGAAGAGACAACCAAGATAACGGTACGGTCAGAGATTGAGCTTCCGGCGGTCGCGATCTGGATCAAGCGTCTACGGACCGCATCGCCAAATCTAGTGGGCTTCAAACGATACGTAAGTGTAGCTCTCCTCTGGTGCACGGTGATCTTCGCATGCCTCCTGCCCGTCATCGCGCTCTTGTTCCATCTGCGCACTTGGCTGGGGCGACGGGCGGCAGAAATGCGCAAATTGCTCCACCTGTCAAGCCGGCGACGACCAGTCCGGCGTACTTATGGTTTTTTGAGCGTCGAGCGCTTCAGAAGCACGTAGAACGGGCAGAATCCTATCACGCTCGTCAGCAGCAGCACGATGGCCACGATCCCCAGGATGGTCGCGGTCACCCCTACGATCTGTCCGGCGAATATGAGGATCCCCAGCAGGATGGCGATCAATATCCTGATGGTCCGATCCGCGAGACCCATGTTTTTCTTCATTCCAAACCTCCGCATGATAAGGCGCCCGCGGGGCCTCTCGCCGGATCCAACCCACCCCGGTCCGCACCCCCGCATTCAAGCAGGCTATCCCTTCGCAGGAAAATTGAAAAGGGTAATCGACCAGTCACACTGCCTTTTGAATCCTGCGCGAGCGCAATGTCCGGGTGAAGTTGTCGGAGCCGGTACCGGATCTCGGGTCCGGTCATCGCGGCATCACCGCTCGCCGCGTCAATCCCGACACATCAAACTGTCCTCGGGTAGGTAAACACCAGAGGTGTGACCGCTACCCGGAGACGACCCATGCCGCATTCGGCCATCGACAATCTGACCCCTGAGCAGCGCCGCAAGGAGATCGCCGCGCTGAAGCGCATGACCGTACCGGAGCTGCGGCGGAAGTACGCCCATGTCTTCGGTGAAGACACGACGTCCCGGCACAAGGAGTACTTGATCCGTCGCCTCGTCTGGCGGCAGCAGGTCAACCAGGAGGGCGGCCTGTCCGAACGAGCACGGAAACGAGCCAGGGAACTGGCCGCCGATGCTGACGTCCGCCTGACCGCGCCGCGTCCTCGCCCCGTCGCACCTGGCGGCGAAACGACCACCGCGCCCATCGAGTTCCCCCAGGACGACCGCCTGCCGATGCCGGGCGCGATCATCACTCGCAAGTACAAGAACCAGACGGTCGCCGTGCGGGTCCTGCCGCGGGGATTCGAGTACGGGGGCGAGGTATTTCGGACACTGAGCGCGGTGGCCAGGAAGGTCACGGGCACCCACTGGAATGGCTTCAACTTCTTCAAGTTGGGCCAGGCGGGGGGCGCCGATGGTCGGTAGAAGAGTTGAGGTGCCGGCCATCAACTGCGCCGTTTACACCCGCAAGAGCACCGAAGAAGGGCTCGAGCAGGAGTTCAACAGCCTCGATGCCCAACGAGATGCCGGCGAGGCCTTCATCGCCAGCCAGAAGAGCGAGGGCTGGGTCTGCCTGCCCGACCGGAACGACGACGGCGGATTCACCGGCGGCAACGTGGAGCGGCCCGCGCTCAAACGCCTGATGGCCGACATCGACGCGGGTCGGGTCGACTGCGTCGTGGTCTACAAGGTCGACCGTCTGTCACGCAGCCTTGTCCTATCCAAAAAGCCCATATTGGCCTTGGATTTCTGGCCTGAGATCACTTTCCCTCGAGATAGCCCCCTTTTGTTCCACCCCGACCAGCCAAGCCGGCGGTGTTTTTCAGGTAAGTCCCGCGGCAGGCCCCGAAAACCCAGATTCTGGACACACTGAGCCATCCGGTCATTTCCCAATTCAGCAGGGGTCAAGCAGCTTCGCGGAAGTATCTGTGATGGAGTCCACCCAGAATGGGGCGTCCTTTCACCGGGCCGATCACTGGCGGTTGGATCTCCCGCCCGCCGGGCGTTTTCTGGTCCAGGCCCTGGTGAGTCCGGTCCTCATGGTAATAGTCGAGAAACTCCCGGATGACCCGACGGGCGTGCCTCTCGTTGAAGATGATCATGTGGTTCAAACATTCCCGCTTCAGGGTCCCGACCATCCGCTCGCAGTAACCGTTTTGCCAAGGCGACTGCGGGGAAGTCGGTTGGTCCTCCATGTCGAGGTTGTGGATGGTCTCCAGAACCTCCTGACCGTAGATCTTATCCCGGTCCCGAACTAGCCCGGATTATTCATGAAGGAGCGTCGCGAGGTTGAGGAAAAATCAATCCAGACAAGGGGCACGGAGGTTTGGGGAGGGAGTCGTACCCGGTGCGGTACGTTGACCGAGCAAAACCGAGTACGCCTTGTCTGGATTGATTTTGGCCGACCGCAGTAGCTCCTTCATGAATAATCCGGGCTAGATACTTTGGTGCGGTGTCGAATGGAAACGCCTGAATAAGCTGGAGGGCCGTCCAGTCTGCGGTGGGGTGGCGAGTCACATGAAAATGGACCACCTGCCGGCGGTCCAGCAATTGCTGGCGCAGGGCCAGGTTTTCCAAAATCAGGTCCCCACGAGAGCGGAACGAGTCGAGCAGGGTATTCAAAATGAGGTAAAGCATTGGAAAATATCGGCTTGGAATGCCTCGGACTGACCAATTCCTCAATCAAACTCAGATGAGGGGTGCACCTGCCAGGAAATGGTGGTATCTGTTATACTGATTCCTAAAAGGAGACCCCATGGGTGGCCAGAAATTGCAGGTGAGCGAAGATTTGTTGAGCGAGGTGACCCGGCGGATCAGGGCTGCATCCAATCCGGAACGGATCATTCTGTTCGGGTCCGCGGCCTCTGGGGATATGAACCGCGATAGCGACCTCGATTTTCTGGTCCTGCTGGCCGGCCCTGAAAACAGCAGGCAGGAAAGCGTCAAAATCCGTCGGCTGTTGCGGGGCCTGGGCTGGCCCATTGATGTCCTGGTCATGGACTCTGGCCGGTTCCATGAAACCAAGGACATCGTCGGCAGTCTGGCCTACCCGGCCCATCGCTACGGGAGGGTCCTGTATGCCGTCTCGTGACGATCTGGTCAGGGAAGTGGCCAATCAGTGGGTGGAAAAAGCGCGGGATGACCTGCATGCGGCACGGGCTCTTCAGGACCATGGCGGAGATCTGTGGGCGATTGTCGCCTTCCATTGCCAGCAGTCGGTCGAGAAGTTCATCAAGGCCCTGCTGACTTTCCAGCAAATCGAATTCGGCAAGACCCATGATCTGACTGCCCTGGTGGATTTGCTGGTTGATCTGGAAGAGCAGGCCATGAAGGTCTTGCGAGCGGCAGAAGATTTGACTGTTTACGGCGTTCAGGTTCGCTATCCGGGAGATGGCCCGGAGGTGGACCGAGATGAAGCGGAAAAGGCCCTGGAATTGGCTCAGCAGGTTGCGGTGGCCGTGCTCCGAGAACTCGAGGATTGAGGTCTCAGAAAATGAGTTCGTAGAGCGTCCGACCCGGGGAGCCAATTCTTTTAATACGAACTCCCCTGGGCCATTTCAGATGAAGAATCCCGTCGCCACAGAAGCGTTCGTATAAGTGCCCGCACACCAATATTTTGCCGATGCCGGTTTTGTCGACCGGCCCTGGATGAGAGGTCCGAGACGGATAGCGGTTAACAGCGGGGGTCGAAAAATCCCTCGGCTGCTCTCGGTTTCTGGAAAACTGGACAAGAAAATCGTGCCCGCCGCTCGTTCTGGTTAACTGCCTGGACAACAACGGAGCCTCGGGTACTGGAGATTCCCCCGACCATCGGGGGATGGGGCCCGGCAAGAATCAAATTGCCGGCCCATTTGGAGCACAGGGGATTTGCCGAAAGAAGTCGGCGATTCTGAGTGCTTGGTTTAGTCGGCACGCCGACATTTGGAGAAAAGACCTTGAAGAAGATCTACGTGGGCAACCTGCCCTTCAGCGCGAGTGAAGATGAGATCAAAGACCTGTTCGGCCAGCATGGCACGGTTCACTCCGTCGCGCTGATCATGGACCGGGAGACCGGTCGTCCCCGGGGCTTCGGCTTCATCGAAGTTGATGACGATTCACTGGCGGCGATGATCCAGAACCTGGACGGCCAGGAGATGGACGGCCGGGCCCTTCGTGTGAACGAAGCCCAGGACAAGCCTCGTGGCGGCGGCGGTGGTGGCCGTGGTGGCTACGGTGGTGGCGGCGGCGACCGCTGGTAGGTTAGCCCAGCAGAATCGATAATCAGTTGGCCGAGAGGTCGACGGTTGTTGGAACCCCACTGCTCGAAAGAGTGGTGGGGTTTTTTGGTGGGGAGAAGGGGTGAAAAGGTCCTTTAGAACCCATGCTGTTCTTTTTAACATATGGCTAGTTCTCGGCTTTTCCTGGGTGGTTTGTACCGATGCCAGTTGACCCTACCAATAAATCGGACATTGTAGACTTGACGCAAAAATTGTTTATTAGCAGCATTTTGCATGAAATCTAATTTTGTACTTGGCACAAACGGCGCTTTCTGATAAACTTATGCTTATTTGGAGGTAGAGAGATGGCCAAGGGACAGCGCAAAGTCGGACAAGACAAAGACAGCATCGTTAACGAACTGCCAATAGCTTGTTGCGACGAAACTGCCGCCGTTGAGTTCATGGAGAAACAACGGTGGGGCGATCATCCCCGCTGCCCGCATTGTGAATGCCAGGACGTGTACCAGATGAAGAAGCGCGGGTCGGAAGAACGGAACGAACGCTTCTTGTGGCGCTGCCGCAGCTGCGGAAAGCAGTACACAGTGCGCATCGGCACGGTGTTTGAGGATAGCGCCATTCCCCTGCGCCACTGGTGCTACGCTTTTTGGAAGGCTTGTTCTTGTAAAAATGGCGTTGCTGCGCTTGAGATTAAGCGTCAAACCGGACTCAGCTACAAATCGGCGCTGTTCATGATGCATCGCATTCGTTATGCGATGTCGGGGCCATCATCAGGCGAGATGATGGAAGGCTACGTTGAGTCCGACGAAACATACATTGGCGGGAAGCCTCGCAACAAAATCGGACGATATGGCATTAGCAGGAAGCAAGGGCCCCGAAGGGGCAGCGACCACAAAACGCCGGTTATGGTGTTGATCGAACGTGGTGGCGAGGCCCGGGCCAAGGTGCTGCAGAAGGTGAATACAAGCACATTGCGTACTGAGATCAGGAAGAACGTCAGTCGCAAGGCCACGCTGGTAACCGATGAAGCCATGGCGTATCGCGCTATTGGTGCTGAACAGCCAGGTGGACACCTGCGAGTTAATCACTCAGGACGCGAGTATGTGCGAGGAGACGCTTACACGAATACTGCTGAATCATTCTTCGCCGGCCTGAAGCGAAGTATCGGTGGAACGTATATTCATGTTAGCAAGAGACATCTTCACAGATACGTTGCTCAGAGTGAGTTCATGTGGAATACACGCACGATATCTGATGGCGAAAGAATTGCTTCTGTTATTAGGGGTGCTGTGGGTAAACGATTAATGTATCGCGAACCAACAAGTTTGAGTTAGAATGGAGTTGAAAGCAGTGCGCCTAGCGGCTATGTCAAAGGCCTGCTACTTACAGGGCTTACTCCTTGTGTGAGCTTTCACCCGGACCGGTTTTGGCCCGGGCTTGGCCCCTTTCCGGACTACACGTTGTACCGTTTTCCGGCAAGGACACGCTTTCGCCATGTAGCATCACCTCCTTCCTCCCGTCCGATTCACAACGACGGGTCCGAAGTTGTAATGGCTAGGCGCACTGCAGTTCTTATGTTGACCGCCTTTAAAGACGATGCTATTTTACAGTGGTGCCCATGGCGGGACTCGAACCCGCAATCCACGCCTGGAACCGGCATCCAAAACCGGTGCGTTTACCAGTTTCGCCACACGGGCACCACGATGAGTTTGGCGGAGAGCATCGGAGTCGAACCGAATACGCGCCAACGTACCAGAGGGCTGCAAATTCCTCGTGAGGACCGCCTCGTACTCTCCACCAAAAATAGGCCGCTTTGGCCTGAAGCGGCAATTGCCGCTTCAGGCGCATGGTTTGGATGGCCTTGCCGAGCCGCAGGAACTGCTACTTCCTGCGGCTCAACTTTTATCCGCCCCGTGCCAGGCCACCCGGCAACACGGGGCAGGATCTATTATCTTGTGATGGAAGCGCATAATGCTCCGTCTCCTTTGGCCGAGCGTCCATGCTCAGGCGAGAGAGTGGCCCTCGCCTATTCTCCGGCTGTCAGGCCAGCCGGTACTTTTGAGTCTGTTCGTCAAGAACGATCTGACCCTTTTTTCTTAGATTGTGGATTTCAGACCGCACGCGATTTGACAGCTTTGTCTTTCCGGCAGGACGATATCCTTGTTTCTGTAGCCAATCAGTCAATTCTTGTGAGGACAATGTCCCCTCGTTTTCTCGAAAAGCAAAACGCACGGCATCGCGCATTCCCATCTTGTCCAACGGGTTATTCGTGATGACATCATTTAGCTTGGAATTGCTTTGGGAAAACGTTGGCCTTGCATCAAAAAGTTCAGGCTCTTTCGAGTCAAACTCAGCAAGAAGGGCTCGAATTTTCTTGGCTTTTCGCTCAAGATTATTCGCTTCATTGCGCAGGGCTTGTACCAGATGTTGATCCATACCGTCACCTCGGTTTCAGTGGTTACAGGCACACTACAGCGAGACAACCAATATGTCAACCAAAAAGAGTTGACTTGAGTTGATTATTTTGGGGCAGCTGCGTTGACTGTCAATTTGTACTGATACACTAGGGGTTGTTGATAGCATGAAACAAAAACCAGGGCCAAGGCCGGATCGTGTCAAAATTGATGAGGATTGGGAGGATGCCGTGAAGAAGGCGGTCAAGAAGCCCAAGCCGCCCAAGGACGGCAGCAAGCCTAAGAACGACTAGGGTTTATACCTGTCGCAGTCTCATGTTGTTGATTTATAACAATTTGCGTTAAGTACACAGCGTCCAATAAATCCATCCGCAACACTTCAACCTTGGATCCAGCCGGACCCCTCCCGAAACTGAGTGTCAGCTTAACATAATATTTCCCGCCGGCGGGAACTCCGCTGTTCAAGGTTTGAATTGCCTTCCTCCAATTTGCTGAAATGGTGGTCACTGGGCACACCGGAGCCGGCGAAGAGCTGTTGGCAAAGCAGGCGAGATTCAGGCCGCGTTCCGAAAATACCGGTGATGCAGACCACCCAAGATAGGCCGACAGCGAACCGGTCCTCTCTCGGTCGATTCGACGGGTCACCCGCTTGGGGTGTCTTTCGTTGAAATGAAGGATCCTGCGGCGGTCCAGAGAGAGCACCACGAACACGTAGAGCGTCTGGAATGTGACAGTGGGCACGGTCAGGAAATCCATGGCGCCGACCTCGCCCAGGTGGTTCCGCAGGAAGGTCCTCCAGTTCTGGGTCGGCTCTTCCAGCGCCAGAATTTCCGCCAAAGAGCCCGGTGCCAGAAAACCACGGTCTGAGGTTTGACCAGTCGGAGCGGATTTTGCCAGCCCGCTCAGATCTTGCTGATGGCCACCCAGAATATGCGGTCGCGGTCCAGGAGGCGGGGTTTTTTGACCTGGCGCTCCAGAACCAGCAATTGCCGCCTGAGGGCCAGGTTTTTCAGCAGCAGATCCGGCCGGGGCCGGAACAGGTCCCGGAGGGTGTTTAGAACGAGGTAAAGCATTGAAAAATTATCGGCTTGAGGCTTGATGACCTGACTCGAAAACATAGAATTCGGCAAACTTGGAATTGGCTCATCACTCCATTATTTGGATAATTTTTCAAAAAATGATCCATTAATGGTGGACATTGGGCTCATTTTGAACCATTAATATCCAATTAATGGCAATTGATCCATTCTTGACCGCTCAGGGAGACGCACATGAGATCGTTGACCCCGGAATACCTGGAGAAGCTGAAATTTTCTGCTGCACAGCTTGAAACCCTCGGAATGATCGGCACCTACCAGGGCAAGCAGGCCCTGTATGTGGACCAGTTGCCCGAGGTCATGAAGACATTGCGCAAGATCGCCCAGGTGGAATCGGTTGAATCATCCAACCGCATCGAGGGGATCGAAGCGCCGCGCAAGCGGGTTCAGGGTATCGTTCTGGAAACTACGAACCCCGGAAATCGATCGGAGCAGGAAATCGCCGGCTACCGGGATGCCTTGAAGTTGATCCATGAATCCGCCCCGGAAATGGATTTCACCCCGAACCTGATCAAGCAACTCCATTCCGCCATGTATCGGTATCTTCCTCAGCCGGGTGGTTTTTGGAAACCCGTCGACAACGAGATCGTCGAACGACGCACCGACGGCACGCTTGAGGTCCGTTTCAAGCCCCATCCGGCAGTGGGTGTTCCCCAGGCCATGGACGACCTTGCGCAACGTTACAAGCGGGCCCTGCACATCGATCAGCAACCCGGCCTGGTGGTGGCTCCCTTGGCGGTGTTCGATTTCCTGTGTATCCACCCCTTTGCCGATGGCAATGGCCGGGTATCCAGATTGTTGACCCTGCTCTTGCTTTACCAGCTGGGTCACCAGGTGGGACGATTCATCAGCTTGGAGAGGGTCATCGAAGAATCCAAGGAAACCTACTACGAGGCGCTGGGCGCCAGTTCTCGAGGATGGCATGAGGGCGAACATGACCCCCACCCTTGGCTGAACTATTTTTGGGGGGTCTTGTTGCGGGCCTATTCAGAATTCACGGATCGCGTCAGTGGCCTGAACCAGGGAGCTGGAAGCAAATCTGCCAAGGTCCGTGTCGCGGTGGGCAAGATGATAGGTCCCTTCGCTCTGAGCGATGTCCAGGCCGAGTGCCCCGGGATCAGCTTGCCGACTATCAAGCGTGAGTTGAGCGCCATGCGGGACGAAGGACTTGTCATGCTGCATGGGAGGGGGCGTGGGGCCAGGTGGCACCGGCTTGATTAGGTGGGTGTTCTCAGAAAAGGAGTTCGTAGAGCGTCCCACCCGAGGAGCCAAATTATTCTGTCTAACTTGTTGATGCACAGCGGTTAACGCAGAAGGCCGCGAGGAGAGCCTCTCGGTGCTTTTTGTATATGTCTATGTTTTCAAGAGGTTCAGGCCGTTTGGGACCCTTTTCGGAATGGTCCTCAGGTTACCCCCGGTGGCGCCGGAACCGGAAATGTGCCATGATATGGGGCCCACCAAGATTGCAGGAGGTTTTGTCCGGATGGCTCGAGGACCGAAGAGGCGGACCATGGTGTTCGTCGATTACAGTGCACTGCGTGATACCCTGAGGAAGAATGCCTGGCTGGCCAATGGTGCCGGCCCCCACGCTGAAATCGATTTCGAAAAGCTGGGCCGCCGCCTGGTTGGTGACGAGGGCGAGTTCATTCGCCTGAATCTCTACACCGGGACACCTGTCGAAGTTGAGGACCGCGACGACGGCCAGTACATGAACGGCATCCCTGTCCATGACCATGAGGCATACCGTGCCCGCCTGATCTCCAGGACCTTCCAGGATCTCGTGAAGCAGGTCGACACTCGCAGCGCATTCACCGATCTCAACTGTGGCCGGATGGTTCTGCGTCGGGTCCAGCTGCGCCATGGGCCGGCCTTCGAGTGGGTCCAGCAGGTCTTTGCCGGGATTGAGGACGAAGACGAGCGCCAGGGATTGAAGGAATACTTTGATCACGCCGTTGAGCTGAACTCTGATGCCAAGGCGGCCAGGGAAGAGTTGAGTCGCCGGATCGTGGATTTGAAGGACCAGGGCAAGATCCCGGCCTCCATGATGTCCAACTACACCTGGAAGCTGTCCGAGTTGAAGGACGAGCAGCTGGATTTCTCGGAGAAGGGCGTGGATACCAAACTGACGGTCCAGATGCTCGAGCATTGCATGAACGATTCCTTCGACGACGCAGTCCTGTTTGCCGCCGACGAGGACTATGTCCCCCTGGTTGAGGCCGTGAAGCGGACCGGCCGGCGGGTCATCCACGCGTTCTGGGATGTCCAGAATGTCGGGTGGCAGTTGCAGCGGGTCTGTGATGATTCGGTTTTGCTGGGGAAGGAAGACGTGGCCAGAATGGTGATTCCTGCGCGGTGAGTTCGAGAAGGCCTTTCAAGTTCTCATCTCAATGGTCTGCCTGTTTCAACCCTCCCCAGCAGAAAAGTCTGGATGCTTGATGATGCCTTTTCGACAACATGAATTGCATCTGCAGCGCCCGTCCTGGGCACGATGCCACCAGTCCTGAATCAAAAAAATGCCCCGGTGACTCCCACTTGAATTCTCAATGGAATCCTTGGTTCATTCCGCCCATGTCCCCGAATATCCCGAAAAAACGGGTGATGCAACCGCTGGTTGACAATTCTCAAAGCCTGATTGGTAGTGTGCAACCGGGGAGATTGCTACATTCTGGCCATCAAAAATGAACCCGTTGAAAGGATGGTCGCTTATGATTTTGGCAGACAAGATAATGAAGCTGCGAAAGCAGGCCGGGTGGTCCCAAGAAGACCTTGCCATGAAGTTGGACGTGTCAAGACAGTCGGTATCCAAATGGGAGAGTGCCTCGAGCATTCCCGATCTGAACCGGATCATCAGCCTGGCGGAAATCTTCGGAGTATCGACGGATTACCTGCTGAAGGATGACGTGGAAGTCATCGAGACCATTGGCGTGGACAAGGAACCGGGTGTGCGGAAGGTCAGCCTGGAGGAGGCCACGCGATATGTGGAGGTCAAGCTCGCAGCGGCCAGGATTACGGCCAGAGGGGTGTTCATGATCATCTGCGGGGTCATGCCGTTGATGATCCTGCTGGCCCTGGCCTCACAAGATGGCTTCCCCATAGGCTCGGATCTGGCGGCCGGAATCGGGATTCTCATTCTGCTGGTTGTCGTGGCCATCTCTGTCGGCCTTTTCATCAAATCGAGTCAAATTGGCCAGGAGGCCCAAGATGTCGACAAGGGGGAGTTCGATCTGGAATATGGCGTCCATGGTGTCTTCAAGGAGAAGCTGAGCCAGTTCTCGTCCAGGTATGTGACAATGACCGCATTGGGTGTGGCCTTGTTCATCATTTGCCCTGTTCCCCTGATCATCTCAGGGGTTTTGAACAGCTCTGATTACACCCTTCTCATGATGATGGCGGTCCTGCTGTTCATGGTGGCTGTGGGTGTCTTCATCGTCATTCCGGTCGGGACCAGGCAAGCGGCCTACAAGTGTATTCTCCAGGAAGGGGAATACTCGGTGAACCAACGTTTCGAGAACAAGCGTATCGAAAAGCTGGGCGCCTTCTACTGGCCCCTGGTGGTGGCCATCTATCTGGGCTGGAGCTTCATCACCATGGATTGGGGCAGGACCTGGATTGTCTGGCCCATTGCCGGGGTTGGATTCGCCGCCTTCATCGGGCTGATCGGTTTGTTCGATAAGGATTGATGTTCCTTGCCTGCCCACTCCGACATCTCCCGATGGCTGCTAATTGGTAGCCAGGAGGTGTCGGGGGGTGGAGTCCTGAAATGGTGGTGGTTTTCACAGCGGCCTGGAATGGGCCGTTTTTGGCTCGAAATCTGAGACTTTGTGTCCCGAACTCCGTTAAAATTCAGAGCCTGAGAAGGTAAACTAAAGACATGAAGCTTCTTCAATGGGCAAGAAAAGGCGGAGAAATTGTCCACATCTCAGAGGTGGAGCGAGGTGCGGCGTGTCGATGCGTGTGCGACGCCTGTGGGGCTTCTCTGATTGCCAAGAAAGGACCAAAAAATGCCCTTCACTTCGCCCATTCGAATTCAGAATGCCAGGGAAACCAAGAGACGTTGCTTCACTTGAAAGCCAAAGAAATCATTGCTGAATCGAAGAGGCTGAAGGTGAGGGGCAAGGATGACGATCAGGTAGTCACCTTTGATGAGGTCGTCCTTGAAAAACAGGTCGGTCCCTATCGGGTGGATGTCGTGGGGATAGCCAAAGGCAGAGAGTGTTACATTGAGATTGCAGTCACTCATAATTGCGACCGAGAAAAAATCCAGTACTTCAGGGACAACGGTTTGCCTCTTGTGGAGCTTTCGATACCTCCCCAATTCGATGCAAGCTGTAAGCTAGGCTATTCAAATTTTGTGACTTCTGAAGCTCCACGAAGATGGCTATCCAATCCCGTCTTGAAAGTGACCGGTGGTCTCCAGGCGATGGCCATCGACTATGAGGCACTCCGTGAATTGCAGGAACGAAGGGAGAAGCTGGAACCCGTTTTCCTTGAGCAACTAAGGGGGGCAGTAGGGAATCGACCAAACCAGCTCCACTATGGAGAATTACAAATTGTGGACCTTCGCCGATTCGGAATCCCCTATAAGAATTCGCTCTGCGTAAAATCTCAAGAATTACCGAAGGAATACGAGAATTTGGCGATGGTGTCATGGCATCACAAGGAACTGAGGAAGTATCTCGGGAAGCGAGTTGGGTTCGACATTATCTATGATTATGAGAAATCGCTTGTCCTGACGGCGGACAATTTGTTTCCCCAGGTTGTCATTCGCTGGGTTGAAGGCGTCGATCGCAAACACCTTGCATGGGAGATCGGAACTCCAGGTTGGAGGCGAAAAGCTTATCCTTGGATTTGAGAAGAAAAGGGAGATCTGTGTGTTCAGTGACGGTAATCACCTGACACCTGGCTGAACCTCCAGGTTTGGAAACCTTTGAAAACAGGCCATCAACCAAGGTCCTTGGTTTCCCAGGTCCCCGCATCTAGGACCCCCAACAAATCCACCAGCTCTGTTCTCCTTGTTGGCGACCGGGCGAATCTTGATTACGTTGACCGGCCGACGGCATTCGCCGACGAACCCGAAGCACAGCCACGACCCTCGATACGATAGGAGCGCCCATGCGCAACGCCTGGTCCTACGCGTCCATCTTCGTGCTGGCCTGCCTGGCCGGCTGCTCGGATGACGATTCTCCCGTAACCCCGGACGCCCCCCAGCCGCTGGCCTACTACGACGTCGCCGCCGGAGTGGCCAGCCGCGTCGTTTCCGATACCGCAGGCCTGTCGCTGTTCGTGGGGCCGGACGGAGGGGACTTCGCGCTCTTCGAGGTCACCCTCACCGGCGAGGACGCGGGCACGACGATTTCCCTGGGGCCGGACGACAGCGCCGGCTTCGCCGAGGCGGTGGCCCTGCTCACCAACGGCGTGGATGACCAGGTCGCCCTGTGGCGCACCCTGTCCGACGGCAGTGCGGCCATCACCGGGTCCCTCGAATCCATCGAGTTCTCGGGCGGCGCCCTGGAAGGGCAGGAACCCGACTTCGCCGGCGCCGAGATCACGGGCATCTCGCTGGAGCTGGTCAGCGTGACGATCCAGTCGCCGGGCGACGACCCCAACGGCGACGGCCTTTGGACCTCCGCCGACATCGAGGGCCGGATCATCGTCATGGGCCGGCTCTAAGGCGTCCGTCGAGGAGATAAGTTTCGGGATGGATCGCGTCGCTGTTCGTGAGGGAGGCCTTGGCCCCAGACTATGACGGCGTTGGTCAGGCCGCGTTGCTGTGTCGGATGGTGACCACACCCAATAGTCTACCCACCGCGGCCAAATCCATCTTCAGGCCTTGAACTCCAAACTCGACCACCGTGGGTTTAACATACCAAGCTTGTACCCAAGCTGAGGCGGTCTGCCCACCGTTCAGCTTTGGGGGAATGTGCCAGCCAAATGTCGTCCCAATACTTTGTAACTTGTTGTCCAAAAACAAATTGCGGAGTTTGTTTGCTTGAGACAGGATTTCTGAAATTCTGATGGAATAACAGCGATCGGATAAGGTCCGTTTGCTTTCTGAGGTTATGCGCATAGTCGAATATTCGGATAACCCAGTTGCTGAATTTGCTTCCAACATTATCCCGTTTTCACAAGGCGTATCTGGGCCAGGCAGGTGAGGCCGAAAAGGAACCCGCTCAGAAAAAGGATGGCTGAGCGGGTTCCAGGAGGGTTTTGGTTTACTGGGCGAGCCTCCAGACAGAAATACCGAGTACGATTGTCATCAGGAAAGTGAGGAGCATGGCAAGGACGGCAAACCGTTGCTCAAATGGCATAGCACAAAGAGTGAGCCAGACCTGATAGAGCGCCCTGACGGCTTCCCCCTTTTCGGCGTTGGGTGCAGTTTTGGGTTTGGAATTGTCGGAATGGGGGTACAGGGACCTTTTCTTTCGGCGATTGGATCTCGGCATGTTATCTCCTCCTGGTGGTGGGATCAGTTCCACGTCAAAGGGATTCAGCCTCGTCCGCAGATGATCAGATACCTGATCAGCGTTGGGCGGGTCGTCTTCTGCTAATCGTGCCTGGGACAACCACGTTAGCAGAAGCTGGATTGGGTTTCGGCCTGATGTGGCAACACACATCAAAGTGTTTGGGGTGGAAGTTCGGTCATGGCCAGAATCGAACTCCCGATGTGTTGGGTGAATTGTAAATGAACTAGAAAAACTGATTCGGATGGGGCCTCTCTTTCTACTTTTGGAAATGGAAACCAGTTCGGCTATACGGGTTTCCTGTGTCTGCACTTTGCCTTTTACTGGTGGCCTTAAGTGCTTGCTGGGACTGCCGATTGAATTGTGAATTTTACTACAAAATGGGTGGTGGATGGTGTCTTAAGTTTCAGTCAATATGTCATTTAGGGCATTTTGTTTTGTGGATTGAATCAGAGTTAAGCGAAATATTGAGAAATCAATCTTTCCCGCCAAGCTTTATATTTCGAACGTTCGGAATGGTGTGCAGGGGGGGGGAGTCTTTAGCAGGAAACATTTGTTTGAAAAAATCGCAGGTTTGGGGTAGGGTAAGTGAGAAATCCGCAATTATTTATTGTGCTGTTGGGAGAGGGGCAGATTTGTCAGGAATAAAAAATTCTATTACCAGCCTCAGTGCGACCTCAAGAATTCGAAAGCCCGGCGGCATTACCGATGATCAGAAAGCTGATCTCGCATTTGAAAAATTCGCACCGTTAATGGTGGGTGAAAGCCCCTTGTCCGACAGGGATTTGGGGGATCTGTGTGGACGGTCTGCGAGTTCTGCCCGCAATTTTGTCAAAGAGGCTTTTACAAAAGGCTTGGTTGAGATCAGAAAGACGTCTCGACCAAATATTCCTGTTGAAAAGAATCGAGCCCTGCAAAAACGGCTGCGCATGGTGTATCCCAGGGTCAGCATCATTCGCGTCGTCAAGATGCCGAATACTATTAAACCTGATGGCGATCTCATTCACAAGATGGCTGGGAGAGTTGCAGCTCGAGTTCTTGTAGATTATGGGAGCACTGAAGTGATCTATATCGGGTCCGGGCGTGGGAGTTTCTTCACCGTGTCGGCGCTGAGGTCTCGCGACCCTCAGTCTGCTCGCGACCGAGAGATCTATTCTTTATGCGGTGCGGTCTACCCCACCGGCGTCGAGGAGTCCATGAGCATCCCGTTAGACGCGGATAATCATGCAGCAATTCTTAGTACCTGCTTTGTTGGTGGTGCCACGGTTGTTCCTATCAGTTACGCCATTGCTTCCGACCCTGTTGATACTTCATTGCCAAGCACCTGGCTGGGCAGCCAATCCTGGCCAGGAGAGGGCAAAAGGGAAATGGCCATCGTAGGTGTCGGGCTGGTTGGGCCAGGCCACCGCTTCTATGAGGCGGTGAAATCTAAAGATCCTGTTATGCGCAACAGGGTTCTAGTGCAAGTATTTCCCGCTTTGAAGAAGCTCGTTGAACTGGTCGATTTGTATGCGGATGAGAAGAGGAACTATTTCCCGGTTGGGGACTTGGCCGGCTGTCTGTTTTTCGTTCCTCCTCCGAAGGGGATAAAATTATCTGAAGATAATGAAAATAAAGTCAAGGATCTAATAAACAAGATCAATGCTGCAACTTTGGCAGTCAGTTGGGAGCAGTTGGAGAAAATTGAAGCCCTGACTGTGGTGGCGGCAACCCCAGTCAAGTCGCGTGCTCTTCATTATATTTTGAATTCAAGGCTGAAAGTTGAGGTGTTTTGTACTGATGAACTGACAGCAAATGGGTTGTTGGCACAATAATTTGGGCTTCCACCTGTGCTCAGCAGAAGTGTTACCATGCTTTTCCGTTTCCTGCACATTCAACGAGACTGCCCTTTTGTTTTTCTGCCTTGTTGAAATGAGTCCCTTCTCAGGTGCACTACAGTTGCCCGCAGGATCAGCAACCCTTTGGGGTCAGTGGATGCTGTGCTGCTTGGGCCGGAAGGGAATTGCCACCTCCATCGGCAGCTGACGAGGTCCTTCAACAGAGCCCCTCTTTACCTCACCAGCATCAACTTCCGCCCCTCACTGAACCGGGCCGCCTCCATCCGCAACAGGTACGTCCCCGACGGCAGGCTCTGGCCGCGATCATCCACACCCCGCCACACCAGCTCAGGCCGGCCCGCGGGCAGCGAGGCCGCGCTGTCCTGTGACCACACCTTCCGGCCCGCGATGTCGTAGATCCCGAAAGAAACCGGCCCCGCCGCGGGAGACTCGTAGCTCACCTTGACCATGGGATTGAAGGGGTTGGGATAGGCGGACCGCAGGGCATAGGCCGCGGGAACGGTGTCGTCCTCCACGTGGCTCACGCGATCCTCGTAGATCAGCCTCACGCTGAACCAGCCATCACCCAGATCATGATCGTACTGGACATTCCACCTGCCGTCGCTCAGGGGGGCCAGGGTGTCGTCCACCACGCCGAACTCCCCTTCCAGGGTGCCCGCATACCGGATGATGTCTAAGAAATCCCCGTGACTCATCTGCCCCTCGCCGATCCCGGCCAGGCTGGCCACGATGGTCCCACCGGAGGTTTCCAGCGCCGCGATGATCAGGTTTTCGGGCCCTACCACCCCGCCCGAAACGGTTCCGGTATTGACCAGAGTCCCGCTGAGGCTGCCCGTGCCGTTGTAGGTCCCGCCGGAGGTGAGGTCTCCGGTTATTCCCCCGTGGCTGCTGATCAGACCCGGGTTGAGGAAATCCCCCTCGTTGATGACTTGCCCGTCGCCATTGTTCTGGAACGTCCCGTACACCCGGAAGGTGCCGCTGTTGCGCACATGGATGGTGCCGTCATTTTCCAGGTAGCCGTCGCCGTCGCTGGAGACTTCCATGGTTCCCGCACCGCCGGCACCCTCGTCCCCTGGCAGCCCGCCATGACCGCCTGCGCTGGCGAACCGGGGGAGTTGGGCGTTTACTCCTTTCGTTTTCTGGTGTTCAATGATCATGTTGTGCCCGGGAAATTGTTTCTGGCCTGAAATGCGGCCCCATGGGGTTCCCTCGGGGGGGGGGGGGGGCGAACCAGGAAGCAATTTTCCTGACATTGGATCATGCACATTTGGCCAGCAACAATTTACCGGGCACAACCTACCTTGAAGGAGTTTTCATGCGCCTCGCCCACACGCCTCGCATCCCGACCTTCACCCTCATCCTGACGACCCTCGCACTCACCCTGTGCCTCCCCGCCTGCTCCAGCATGCAGAACATCGACCTGGGCAACGTCCTGGGCGGCACCGTCCCCCTGGACGAGGCCACCGTGGCCCGCGGCTTGAAAGAGGCCCTGTCCGTGGGCACGCAACGGGCCTCCAGCCGGGTGGGCAGCGTGGACGGCTACCTGGGCAACGCCCTGTTGCGCATCGCTCTGCCGGAGGATCTGCAGGACGTGGCCGGCACCCTGCGCTCGGTGGGCATGGGCTCCAAGGTTGATGAGCTGGAGGTGGCCATGAACAGGGCGGCCGAGCAGGCGGCGGGCGAGGCGGTGGCCGTGTTCGGCGACGCCATCGGCAGCATGACCGTGGCCGACGCCTGGGGCATCCTGAAGGGCGACGACACCGCCGCCACCGATTACTTCCGCGCCCGCACCGGCGCCGCGCTGGAGGGGCGTTATCGCCCCATCGTGGAGACCAAGCTGCGCGCGGTGGGCGGGTACAACGACTACGAGACCCTGGTGGCCAGGCTCAACAGCTTGCCCTTGGTGGATCCCCCCGATCTGGACCTGGTGGGCTATGTGACCGACCGTGCCCTGGGCGGTCTGTTCCAGGAGCTGGCCAAGGAGGAACAGAAGATCCGCGAGGACCCCCTGGCCCGCACCACCCAGCTCTTGCAAAGGGTGTTCGGGGCGCAGTAGGCGCAGGGGGGGCGCTTCTGGCCGCCTTCACTCCCCTGTCCTGTTCCTCATTATTCCTGCAGTAGGTTTATCACGGGACAGACCCCCAGGTATGCGGAGGTTGTGCTTGTTTCGCAAGGTCACGGGAGGCTGAACGGCCAAATTCCCGTGGTACCAATCGCCGGGGCCGAGCCACCAGACCGCGACCCTGTGGGTGTCCGATGTGGCGGATGGTGCATTGAAATGGTGGGGGTATGGGCCTGGTGGGCCTTACCCGGATCTTCCTTTCTCGACACCTGAAAGAGGATGCGGAATTGACGGGCCATGATCGCGAAAGGAACTGACCTCAACCAATACGCTGAGGCGCGAAGAGTGAACTCCATGGTTGGAATTCAGCAAGCATGATCAAGCACGTCGTGGGCATGGACCGGATACTGATGAAGACCGTCACAAGGGTGGTTCGAAACGAAGAAAGGTGATCGGGATGAGTTTCCCAGCCAAACCATCCACGCTCGAAGACTACCGGCAGCGGATGCTCCGAGTGCTGCTGCACATCCAGCGCAACTTGGACGATGATCTGGCACTGGACGAACTAGCACGGGTGGCCGCTTTCTCGCCGTTCCACTTCCACCGCATCTTCCGGGGCATGCTCGGGGAATCGGTAAGGGAGCATGTACGGCGTTTGCGCATTGAGCGGGCGGCCTGGCAACTCAAGCACAGCGAGGCCTCGGTCACCATGGTTGCTTTCGACGCGGGCTACGAGTCGCACGAGGCCTTCACGCGTGCGTTCAAGGCCCGCTGCGGCATGACTCCTTCGGAGTTCCGCAGCTGCAACGGGACCGGCGCGCACCGACAGGCCGTGTCTCTGGTGCCATTCCGCGCCGACGGTGATCTGGAAGATTTCCCCCCAACCGATTCCGGAGGATTTGCCATGGATGTGAAGATTAAAACCTTGGAACCCATTCACCTGGCCTTCGTGCGCCACATTGGCCCATATGCGGATTGTGGTTCGGCATGGAACAGGCTGTGCAAGCATCTCGGGCCGCTGGGGCTGCTCGGTCCGAATACGCGGTTCGTGGGTGTGTGCTACGATGACCCCGAGGTCACGCCGTCCGACAAGATCCGATACGACGCTTCAGCTGTGGTGGACGAGAGTTTTCAACCGGCCGGAGCCGTGGGCAAGCAGACCATCGAGGGCGGTGACTACGCGGTCACCATGCATCGCGGCCCCTATGAAAAATTGCACGAAACCTACGCAGCCCTCTATGGCCAATGGCTGCCTTCCAGCGGGCGGGAGTGCAGCACGGCTCCCTCGTTGGAGTTTTACCTGAATGATCCGGAACGCACAAAACCGGATGATCTACTGACAGAAATCCACGCTCCGCTCAAGTCGAAGTGACCGGCAACCGGCCTGGATGAAGGGGGGCGGGACACGCCCCCCCCTCAACATTTCCCCTCACCTCTTGCCGCTTCTCGTCCAGATACTCCTTGATGGTGGTCAAGATGATGTGGGCGGCCTCGTCCGAAACCGGGTCGCTGCCCGAAAGGCTCTCGGGCCAGGCGAACCCGCACAGATCTCGTAATTCATGAAAAAGCTTCCCATCAAATCCCCAGCCGACTACTGGCGTAGCCGGCCCCCTGGTGTGCGGGAGGCGGCGACGCTTAAGCAGCATTTGTTTGAACCGCCCTGCAATCTGTCAGGTCAAATCGGCGGTCGAGAGTTGACGTCACCTGATGGGATACCCGCTTGGTTGCCGGGACGGCCACATCCCCCGATCGGGGCAGCCACCTTGCCCGGGTGGGCAGGTTGGCGGAGCGCCAGCTCTCTCTTGATGCTTCCAGGGATGGGTATACATGCGCGGGGGAAAACGGTGCCCGATTATTCCCGAATAGTCCCGAAATCCCCGATCTTTGCCTCCCTCTCACCTTACCCCCAGCGTTTCCCGCGGCAGTGCCCTCCCATGCAGCACCACGGTCTCGATGCTGTCCCAGGCCCGCACCGAAACCAGGGGATCCTCCCGCAGCAGAAGCAGGTTGGCGACCTTGCCCGGCTCCACCGTGCCGTGGTCATGGTCCAGACCGAACCGGCGGGCGTTGTTCACCGTCCCGGCCGCCATCACCTCGGCCGGCGTGAGCCCCGCCGCAGCCAGGGCCAGCATCTCGTGGTAGGTGGTCAGCCCCGGCTGGTTGGCGTGGCCGGGGTTGCCCGGGCAATCGCTGCCCAGGAGCAACGGATGCCCGGCGGCCCGCAGATGCAGTAGCGCCCGCTCGCCCCGCCCCAGGATGCGGCCGATGATGTTGCCGATCACCGGCGGTTCCAGGCCGCCGAAGTCCTGGATGATCTCGTCGCGAAAGACCTGCCCTTCGGGCGTGCGCAGGAAGTCCAGGTAGGCGGCCGGGGTTGAGCGCATCACCGCGGGATCATCCAGGATGGCGGGGTCCATCAGGCCGCCCAGTCCGGCCATGACCTGGGTGGTGGGCTGGTAGCCGGTGCCCCGCCGGGCGATGGTGTCCAGCAGCCTGGCGATGCCGGCGGGCACGCCCTGGGCCCCGTTGTCGGGTCCCCAGTTCCACAGCCCGTGGGCCATGATGTCCACCTGGTTGCGCAGGGCCACCGCGTACATGTCCCAGGCGTTGGCGTGGGCGAAAAGGAGCAGGCCGTGGGCGTGGGCGGCCTCGCGAATACGCCCCACCGTGTCGTCATCCAGCAGGGGCCAGCGGCTCTGGTCGCCGAAACCGTCCTCGAAGTAGAGCTTGATGCCCACGGCGCCGGTGGCGGCGATGCGCGCCACCACCTCCTCGGGCGAGGTGCCGGGGCCGTCATGGACCAGGAAGGGGAACAGGCCGCGGGCCACCTCCTCCTCGTACTCCACGAAGGGGTAGGTGCCGGGGGTGGTGACGACCTCGCAGCGCCAGGCGTCCGGCCCCAGGGGCGCGTCGGCCAGGCTGGACCAGGACAGGCCCGGGTTGGGGTCTAGGATCTGCGTCACCCCGTGATACAGGTAGCTGCGCGGCTGCTGCTCCAGGTAGGCCGCCACCAGCTCGGGATGGGCGTCGGCCCGCGGGGTGCCGGTGAAGCCCAGGCCGGGCAGCAGGGAAACATGCACGTGGCTGTCCATGAGGCCAGGGACGAGGAAGCGGCCCCGGCCGTCGATGACAGGTGTGCCGGCGGGCCGGGCAAGCGGGTCGGCGCTGATGGTGACGATGCGGCCTTCGCGGATGAGGACGTCCTGCTGCGGCAGCGGCTCGGCCAGGTGACTGGAGACCACGATGACCCGGGTGATGAGCAGGTCGCCCAGGGCGGGGGCCGGGCCGGTGTCACCCCCGAAGCAAATGGGGGCAAGGCACAGCTGGACAATGAGGGCCAGGACGGGAACAGGGACGTGGCAGAGCCGCATGGTGCCGATTCTCCTTCGGTTGGGATTCAGGGGGGGGAAACGGGATAAAATATGTCCAAAAACACCCGAACGCATCCGAAACCAGAAGGTTGCGTTGTGCCCGGAAGATTGTTGCTGGCCTGTCGGCCATGACATGTGGAAAGGAAATTTGTCCTATGGTGCTGGAATTTCCCGCCGGCGGGACGCTCTTGACGCCCGAATCCGCCCAGAAACAATCTTCGGGGCACAACCAATTCAAAACTGTTCAAATTCCCCCGGGAGACCATCTTTCATCCTCACCCTTCAGCTATTCAACCTTGCGAGGATACACCATGTTGCGAATGACCAGTCCCGTTCTGACCTTGCTGATCCTGACCCTGACTCTCTTCGCCACCGGGTGTGTCGAGATCAGGATGGAAACCGAGCTCAAGAAAGACGGTTCGGGGAAGGGAAAGGTGGAGCTGGCCATCAGCCCCGAGGTCACCGAGGTCCTGGCCCGGTTTGCGGATGTCCAGGACATGCCGGCCACGGACGTCACGGCCATGGCCAACCTCGACGGCGACGAACTGAAGGCCATCGCCAGGAAGGCCGACGTCAAGATCAAGGATTTCCGGTCCGGGGTGAAGGATGGCCGCCGGACGGTTTCCATGAAAATGGAGTTCGATTCCCTGGAAGGCTATTCCTGGGTTGTTGGGCATGTATTCCAGGAAGTGGGGGATGGGTTCGGCGTGTTTGCCGGCGAGGATGGCCAGCTGATCTTCAAGGAAGCGCGGTATGATTTCTCGGCTCTGGAATCCGCCGATGCTGCCGAGCCCGATGAACTGGCGGAGCCGGATCTGAGTTCGCCCAGCGCCGAAACCATGGACATGTATTTCGAGATGATGAACGTGATCAAGGCCGCCATGCCTGAAGTGAAGTTCATCAATGTGGTGACGGTGCCCGGAGAGGTCATCGAGACGGATGCCACCGAACAGGATGGCCGCACCTGCACATGGACCCTGGATTTTGCCGCCATCATGAGCGACAAGGACAATCTGAAACCGCGCATCGTGTTTTCAAGCAAGGGCCTGAAAATCGAACCTCTGGCCGACCAGGATTTCTGAGAGGCTGGATGAACCAGGGCACTGCTGGATAGCGGTGCCCCGGTTCCTGCACGCCCGGTTGATCGGGGTCCGGGCCCCGCTCCCTCCTTCTCACCTGGTCGGGATTCGGCCGATCGTACTCTGGTGGTTGTGCCCCGAAGATTGTTTCTGGCCTGGAATGGGGGCCAAAACCGCTTTTCAAGCCCCGAAATTCAGCATCAAACGCTAATAACACTCCCCAAAAGTCATCCCGGCAGGGCCAGCAACAATTTCCCGGGCACAACCAAGGGCTTGAAAACACCGAGGATGTGTGGTATGTTCGTTTACCGAACAAAGTTTTCGCCATCCCGAACACGCGCGCCTCACATCCTGACTTCACCAGCGACCCGCACCCGAAGGCCCGCCATGACAACCAGACAAATCTTTTCCACCAGCCAATCTATCCGCTTCCTCCTGCTGCTGGGCCTGTGCCTTGCCGTGACCCTTCCCGCCATGGCCCAGACCGTCAACGTGGGCCTGGGCAGTTACAGCACAACCCTGCCGGCGGGAGAGGTGGGGCCGCAGAACTCATCCAGCACGCCCGTCGTGCCCAAGGTTTCGCCGACTTTCGCCCAGCCCATCCAGAGCAACGATTTCTGGAGCAGCCTCATCTATCCGTTCTACGGCGACCCGCACTCCAACGTCCTCTACGCCCATCCCCTGATGGTCAAGGCCGTGGGAGCGGGCCTGCAGATCGGCCACACTCCCGGCCACATCTTCGCGGCCAACGACTACCTGTATCCCTTCTCGCTGCAGCTGACCGTGGGCGTGGCCGGCCTCAACGCCCCCCAGACCCAGACCCAGGGTTACGGCGACTGGACCGCCACCGCCCTGTGGGACGACAGCACCCGCGCCATGGAGGCCACCTTCGGTCACGGCCTGCCCTTCGTGTTCTTCAGGATGAGCGGCGGTGACGCGGTGGTCACTCCCGAGGGCGCCTTCACCACCTGGCACGACCAGGACGGGGTGCTGGGCCTGACCATCCAGGGTCGCCACTACGGCGTATTCGCGCCCACCGGCTCAACCTGGTCGGGCACGGGCCCCCTGCAGTCGACCTTGAACGGCGGCGACTACCTGAGCATCGCCCTGTTGCCCGACGATTCCCTCTCCACCCTGGAGCTGTTCCGTCAGCACGCCTACGCCTTCGTCACCGACAGCACCGTGGATTGGGACTACGACGAGGCGGCCTCCACCCTGGAGACCACCTACTCCTACACCACCGAGCTGATGGAGGACAACGGCAGCAGCGTCAACCAGACCATGACCGCCCTGTACCGCCACCAGTGGCTGAACACCGCGGCGCCCCTGACCCCTTTCTCCTACCCGTCACCCAACGGCGAGATGAAGCTCTTCGCGGGCAGCTCCTTCACCACCGACCTGCCCTTCAACGGCGTGCTGCCGGCCCTGCCCGACATGGGCGACTACAACCCCGGTGAACTGCTGGCCCTGGTGCAGCAGGCGGCCGCCGAGACCCTGCCCGTGGGTCCCACCTACGAGAACGGCAAGGCCATGGGCCGCTTTTCGCACCTGGTGCACATCGCCGACCAGCTGGGGGCCACCGCCGAGCGGGATCACTTCCTGGCCGAGCTAAAGAACCGCCTGGAGGACTGGTTCACCGTGGGGGGCGAGCAGGAGTACAGCTACATCGACGGCTGGGACGTGCTGACGGGCTACCCCTCGGGCTACGGGGCGGACAACCAGATCAACGACCACCACTTCCACGCGGCCTACGCCATCATGAGCGCGGCCACCGTGGCCCGCTACGACAGCACCTGGGCCGCCCAGGATCACTGGGGCGGCATGGTGAACATGCTGATCCGTGACGCCAACAACTGGGACCGCGCCGACACGCGCTTTCCCTTCCTGCGCTCCCACGACGCCTACGCCGGCCACTCCTGGGCCGCCGGGCACGGGGACTTCGGCGACGGCAACAACCAGGAGTCCAGCTCCGAGTCCATGAACTTCGCCACCGCGGCCATCCTGTGGGGCGAGGCCACGGGCCAGACCGACATCCGCGACCTGGGCGTGTACCTGCACGCCACCGAGAAGACCGCCATCGAGCAGTACTGGTTCGACGTGGACGACCAGGTCTTTCCCGCCACCTATCCCCACGTGGCCATCGGCATGGTGTGGGGCGGCAAGGGGGTGCACAGCACCTGGTTCGGGGCCGACCCCGAGTTCATCCACGGCATCAACATCCTGCCCGTGCACGCCGGCTCCCTGTACCTGGGCCACCACCCCGACTACGTGCTGGCCAACTACAACGAGATCGTGGCCGAGCGGGGCGGCCAGCCCACCGTGTGGAAGGACGTGCTGTGGGAGTTCCTGGCCCTGGGTGACGCCAACCATGCCATGACCCATTACTTCGCCGACAGCGGCTACGAACCCTTCGACGGCGAGTCGCGCGCCCACACCATGCACTGGCTGTTCAACCTCAAGAAGATGGGCCACGTGGAGCCGGAAATCCTGGCCGACATCCCCACCTACGCCGTGTTCCGCGACCCGGCGGGCGATCTGACCTACGTGGCCTACAACGCCGGGGCGGCCGAGCGCCTGGTGACCTTCAGCGATGGGTTCTCCTTCACGGTCACGCCGCGCGGTATGGCCACCTTCACCACCTCGCCGGCCGACCCCGACTCGCCCGTGGTGCTGTTGCTGGCGGACCGGACGGCCGGCAAGTCCCCCCTGACCATCGCCTTCCAGGGCAGCAACAGCTTCGATCCCAACGGCAATCCCCTGACCTTCGACTGGAGCTTCGGCGAGCTGGGCGGCAGCAGCCAGGCCGACAACACCGTCACCTTCACCGAGGTGGGGGACCGCTGGGTGCACCTGGCGGTGACCAACAGCCTGGGCCTGTCGGCGCGGGACAGCGTCCTGGTCTCGGTGCTGCCCAACGGCGGACCCTACAGCGGCACGCCGGCCCCGGTGCCCGGGCGCATCGAGGCCGAGAACTACGACCTGGGGGGCGAGGGCATCGCCTATCATGACGTGGAAGCGGCCAACATCGGCATGGTCTACCGGCCGGACGAGGGCGTGGACCTGGAGAACGCCGGCGGCGGGGGCTACGACGTGAACTGGATCGTGGCGGGCGAGTGGCTGGAGTACACAATCTCGGCGCCCGAGACCGGGTATTACACCTTCATTCCCCACGTCTCGACGGTGCCGGGCTTCGGCAACTTCACTCTCTCCCTGGACAACGTGGACGTGAGCGGCCGGCGCGACGTGCCGTCCACGGGAGGCTGGCAGTTCTGGACGCCCATCCGCGTGGAGGATGTCCGTCTGGCCGCCGGCACCCACATCATGCGCTTCGATTTCGATTCGGACAGCGACCTGACGGGCTGGCTGTTCAGCCTGAACTACATCGACGTGGAGCGGGCCACCCCCTCCGCCGTGGGCGACGAGCCGGTGCCCGGCGCCTTCGGCGTGGCGCGGAACTACCCCAACCCCTTCAACCCCAGCACCACCATCGAGTACCAGGTGGCGGCCGCGGGCCCGGTGAGCCTGGCGGTCTTCGATGTGCGGGGACGGCAGGTACGCCAGCAGGTCCGGGGGACCATGCCGGCCGGCCGCCACGCCGTGACCTGGGACGGCCGTGACGAGGCCGGGGAACAGGTGGCCAGCGGCATCTACTTCTATCGCCTGGCGGGCGGCGGCGCGTCGCACCTGGGGAAGATGGTCCTGTTGAAGTAGGGCCGGCTCAGAACAGTCCCACGCACCAGGCGGCTTCCACCGAGATGACATGCTCGTAGTGGAAGCCCGCGTCCCGGCCCGGGCGGTACAGATAGGGCCGGTAGGTGAAGCCCACGGCGAAGCGCTCGTTCAGGGCGCAGGTGACGGGAAAGACCAGGCCCAGGGCGTGGCTGCTCAGGGCCCGGGACGGCCCGCTGTCGGTGGAGGCCTTGCGGTCCAGGGGCACGGGGATTGAGCCCAGGTCATCGTTCAGCCGCCACTCGTTCCAGCCGTAGGACACCCCGTAACCGAAGGTGAATCGGCCACGCGCGCGGTTGTTGCTCAGGTCCAGGGCGGTGGTGGTCATGGACTCGTGCTCTCCCTGGTAATCCACCCCCACGGGCACCGGCACCTCGTAGTCGATGGCGGCGCTCAGGGACAGGCCCAGGTATTGCGTTCCATGATGACGGAAGGTCAGCCCGGCGCCCACGCCCCAGAAGCCCGCGCTGGTCAAGGCGTGGGGTGTGCCCTCCGGTTTCAGAGAGAAATGATTGATGTAGGGAATGAAGAGCCGCAGGGAGCGAGGCTGCTGCAGGGGGGGCGGCTGCGGTTGCGCCGGTGCCATCCGGACAACCAGGGCCAGGCTCAGCACCAGGACCGCCCCGATCAGACGAACAAGATCTCTCCGCCGCGATGCCATACCACTTTTTCCCTCGATTCCTGTGTCCTTCCCTGATGTGGGCGGGACACCCGATGAGCATACTGAAGCAGCTCGAGCGCCACAATACCCACCTTCGGGACGGGTGTTTGGTTTCCCCCAATTGACCTATATTCCGGATTGTGCCCAGAATGGAATTCGGGGGAAGCAGTGCGCCGGCGCCCAGCGCCGGTGGGAAGGAGTGGCCATGTTGTGGTATTCCCATGAGGCGCTTCGAATCGGTATCCTGGCAATGTTGTTCACCCTGATCGTGGCCGGAGGAATTCATCAGACCGCCCTGGCGGACGATGTGAATCTGGCCTTCACCCCAGCGGCGGGATGGTCCTACCCCGTCGTTCCCAACGATTACGACACCTCCACCCAGACTTCCTGTCTTTTGCCCGCCGTCCTTTGGACCCAGAACATATTCTGGAACGCCCATGGCCGGAACCTCGGGGGCGATCCCACACCCGGCGGATTCGACGTGACCTACTACGTCGATGGCCAGATGCGCGCCATGGCCTACGCGCCGGCCACGGCCGACCATTTCTACATCCTGAACGAGGGGCCCGGCGATTATCTGGACCGGGGTCTTCACACGGTCCACGGTTACGTGGACGCTTTCCACGCCATCGCCGAGACCGACGAGACCGACAACTTCTGGGGCCGCCAGTACTGGGCCGCAGGGATGACCCTGCCCATCGATCACACGGGCTGGCTGAGCGCCGCGCCGCCTGCGCCCGAGGGAGGGTGGGATTTCATCACCGAGGGTGGACCGCCGCAGGAGAACTGCCACGGCTACCATGCCTACACCGGTGATGCCCAGGCGGTGGTGGCGGCGCCCACCGGGGCCGGGGACGATTACGCCCTGCGTTTGCACGAGGGCATCGATTCGTCGCCCACGGCCGTGCCCGCCGCTCCGGTGATCACTTCGGACCGTGGCGCGGGCAGCCTGGAAGCGGTGTTCGTGTTCGGCCACACCGGCGACGAATTCACGGCCACGGTGGTGAATCGCAACGCCGGCACGGGCAACTACATCACCTTCCGCGAGGCCGAGTCGGACCTGGATCTGGGGGCGCCGCAGTATTTCTACATGCTGCCTGACCATCTGCTGCGGTTGCTGCGCTACAGCGTGCCGCCCGAATCCCAGGGCTGGATTCGCGCCACGGTGCAGGCCGATCCGGGGGTGGAACTGCACCTGGCCACCCTGGATCCGGTGGGAGCCTGTTACCTGAACCTGGACGACGCGGCGGCCACGGCGGTGACGGGTCCCGACGGCACGGCGGTGCTGTCGTGGCAGGTATTCGACAGCGCCGAGCACTTCGTGGTGGTCTACCGCGAAGGAGTTGATCTGCCCGAATCGGGCATCGGCTTCGTGGTCACGGTGGACCATCCCGCCGCGGTGGCCGACCTGGCCCCGGCCGGCGAGGAGTGGTGGTCCCCCCTGGTGCCCGGCTCGTCTCCCCAGGCCTCGGGGGCGGTGGGGGAGCCCACCCTCTTGACGGGCAACGCGGCGGCCACCTACTACAACTTCCAGTTCCGCAACGCCGGCTACGCCGCCACCGGCTCCTTCCTGAACCGTTATTACCTGGACGGTGTCAGCGGAGTGCCCATCCTCTACCTGGCCGGGTTGGGCGCCCAGGTGGAAAGCTCCTACCGCGGCGCGGCTGCCAACACCGTGCGCGGGGGACGCCACACCCTATCGGTCATCTACGACACGGGTGACGCCGTGGCGGAGAGCGACGAGACCAACAACGGCTACGCCGAGCAATACGTCTGGACTCCGCTGGAGCTGAGCTACGGTGCCTCGGTGAGCAGGTCGGCTCCGCCTGAGCTTCTGGCGGGGACGGAAAACATCCCCGACGGGGTGACGGTGCATCCCAACTGCGACGGCCTGCGCTTGCCCGCCCTGGGCATCATGCCCATCCGCCACGGACGGTGGCGCGCCGCGGCCGCCATGCCCCTGGCTGCCTCGGACCAGGTGAATCTGTTCCTGCACCAGGCCTCCACGGGGGCGCGGGACGGATTCGGCGAGTCGCCCATGTGGACCAGCGCCGAGGTGGGCGGCCTGGCCTACGTGGTGGTCAATTACCACCAGAGCGACAACATCGACCACGACGTGGGGCTGCGGCAGGGCGCGTCCGGGTGCGCCGGCGATGTGAACGTGGAAGCGTCCTCGTCCCTGTGGGTGAGGGCCGGGGACGGGGGCAGCTTCGGCCCCTACACCCTGGAGGCGGGGCAGTGCCTGGACCTGCTGGATCTGCCCCTCGAGGCCCGCCGCTATTCCCTGCAGGTGGACAACCTGAGCGGCGAGGGACGGCTGATGGCCACCCTGCACGGCCCGGATGTGGAGTTCGCCTCGTGCAGCGCGGGCATCGTGCCGGGAGGTGTAGACGCGGCGGCCGAGGGTGGTCCGGCCTTTTTCACCGTGGACCTGACGGCCGCGGGGTCCTACGGCCTGGCCGTCTGGAAGCGCGAGGCCGCCGACCTGGCCACCAGCATCACTTACCGGGTGCGCATCCAGCCCGATGTGAGCGCCGCAGACGAAACGCCGCCGGTCGGGCAGACGGTGCTGCTGGGGGCCTTCCCCAATCCCTTCAACCCGCAGACGACCATCGCCTTCGACCTGGCCCGGGCAGGGCTGGTCAGGCTGTCCATCTATGACATGAGCGGTCGCCTGGTGGACGTGCCCCTGGCTGGCGAGATGGCGCGCGCGGGGCGGAACCAGGTGCTCTGGGGCGGCCTGGACCTGGCGGGTCGCCGTCTGCCCTCCGGAACCTATTTCTACCGGCTGGAGGCCGAGGGGTTTGCGGAGACCAGGAGGATGACGCTGTTGAAATGATCTGACGAGGGTGGAGGGTGAAGTCGGGGCCCCGCCTGCGCGGGGCCCCGTTTCGTTGCCGGGGGATGGTTCTTCATGGGCGCCCGGCTCAGGCGCGCCGGGCCACCACCGCCAGCACCTCGCCGCCGGCGAAGGGCGCGCCCGCCACGTCCGCGTACCGTTCGGTGACCATCAGCCCACACGAGGCGAACTCCTCCTTCAACTGCTCCGGCGTGAAGTATTGCAGCCAGTTGAAGACGGTGCGCGTGCGCCCGGGCTCGACGATGGTGTACCTGTCCAGCACCACCTGCTGCTCCTGGTACTTGAAGGTGTCCCGGAAGCCCCAGTAATCTCCGGCGGCCCAGAACCCGTTCATCAGGTTGCGGCCGTGTTCGGCGGACTCCTGGCGCCCGGCAAAGGCGGCCATGGTGAACACGTCCAGCAGGATGGAGCCGCCCTCGGCCAGGGCGTCCCGCATGGTGATCAGCAGGTTGCGCCGCTGTTCCGGGGCCAGGGGGCACAGATCGCAGTAGATCAGGGTGATGAGATCGAAACTGCCCGTCGGCTGCCATTCCAGGTAATTGGCCTGGATGTAATCGATGGCCAGCCCCTGACGATCGGCCTGCCGCCGGGCGTGGGCGATGGAGACCGGGGAGAAATCGATACCCGTCACCCGGGCGCCGGCCGCGGCCAGGCGGCTGGTGTACAGGCCGGGGCCACAGCCGAAATCGGCCACCCTGGCGCCCGAACCCAGGTCGAAGTGCCGGGTGATCCAGGCCGCAGAGCGATGGATGAAGGCGTGGGGGCGGGAAGCCGGCGCCGACTCGGGATCCAGGTGGAAGGCCAGCATCTGGTGGGCGATGTGCTCATCGGTCCACAGCAGCGGGGCCGTGTAGGCGGAGAAGGGCGCGGGGCGCCGATGGATATCTTCGAGGGCTTCAAAGAGGCCGCGAGTATGCGTGGTCATGGTTCACTCCTGACGTGTTTCGGAAGGTCCGGCGAAGCCGCGCCGTCAAGGGCCCAAAGGGCGGCCCAAAGAGCGGCGAATAGCGACGGCATATTGCGACAGCAAGAGCCGCCGGCTGGCGAGTGGTGCCGGACCGGGTACTGGCGAAACGATGGTATTTAGTCGGAAGTGACCATGGGGTGAAGCTAGCCCCCGGATCGGGCCGGGTCAAAGGGTTTTCCGGCGGGGACCCACCCTCTAGAAGATCCTTTGCAGATAGCTGGCCAGGTTCACCTTCTGGTTGGCGATGCCCAGTTTCTGGCGGATGTGTTCCCGGTGGCGATGGATGGTGGCCACCGAGGTCCCGCGCAGCTCAGCGATCTGCTTGCTGCCCCGGCCGTCACGAATCAGCTGGCAGATCTGCACCTCGGTGGGGGTCAGGGCCTGGCTTTCCCGGGTCAGCGACCTGACGAAGGGCGAGGTGATGTGGCCCAGGTTCTCGGCCAGCAGGGCCACGTACTTTTGCTGCTCGGGGCTGGCCGTGGCCTCCAGTTCCCGGATGATGGGCATGAGGATGCGGTCCATGTTGCCCAGGATCTCCCGCTGGCTTTCCTTCTTCTCGTCCTCGATGCGGTCCAGGACCAGGCGCAGGGCGGTGTTGGCCTCTCGCAACGAGGTGCGCTCGACTTCCAGCAGGCGCCGGGATTCGTTGAGCTTGTCGCCGGTCTGTTTGAGGCTGACCACACGCACCAGGCGGTTGGCCACGGCGTCGATGATCTTGCGCTCCTCCTTGAGAAAGGGCCCTTCATCGGCGGTCGGACGGTCCTCGGAGTAGACCATGGCCAGGTGACCGGGGATATCCCCGGGAAAGACCACGGGGGCTATCTGCTCCCACGGGCCTTCCCTGTAATGCAGACTCTTGAAGACGCGCTCGCCCATCTGGATGCGGGCGCAGGCCACTTCGGGGTGTTGCCACCAGGGGGGCAGGATGTCCACCACCCGGGCCATGAATTCATCGACGCTGTAATGCGTCCGGTCCATGACCTGGGTGAAGGTGAAGATGCAATTCAGCTGGTTTTCCAGGGCGCGCACGGCGCGCAGGGCCTGCGGCAGGTCCGTGAATTCTCGGCGGGGGGGTGGCGGCGGGTTGATGCCCAGTTCTTCCAGGCGGCTTTGCCAGCGATTGGGGGCAGAGCGTATTTTTCTTGTATCTTTGTTTTTCATAAGGATTTCTGTCTGTCCGGTGGGGGGTGATCTGTTTTGCACGGAAGAATTTGCCTATATTTTATAGGTAAAATATATGGGTAAAATGGTTATTTATCAATCCCTGTGTCATGATATGATGGTTCGGTCGGTGAGGGATACCGCACCGGCCAAAAAATCGGACCGGGTGGCTCATTTGCTGGTACAGGGCGAGGATCAGCATGACGGCCGCACGGTCCCTTTTTTGTGCCGTGCCCCGAAGATTGTTTCTGGCCCGAAATGAGGCCTTCCCGCGTCCCGCCGGCGGGAAATTTCAGCGCTATCGCACAAGAATCCCCGCCGAAAATCATGCGAGGAAGGCCAGCAACAATTATCCCGGCACAACCCTCAGGGCACAATCCAGCTCTTGTTTTCCCCGTCGGAAGAGATGACGGTCTCGTGCTCGTACTGGCCCACCGCCTCGCCGGCCAGCGCCAGTCGGTAGGTGTAGGTCACACCCACGGTGCGGTTGGCCAGGACCCGGGAGCTCACGGGGTTCACCTGATCGACCAGGGTGAATTCCGTCCCGGCCATGCCGGCATCCTGCCAGATATCGTAGGTCACGGCCGTGTTGTTGGTGATGGTCAGATCCCACTTCAACACCGAGGTGGGGTCGTCGTCATCGCTGCAGCCGGCCATGGACAGCAGGGAAATGAGCAGCAGGGAGATGAGCAGCAGGGGCAGGCACAGGCGGGGCGAGAACCGCTTTTCTGGTTTGAACATGGTTTCCCCCATGGTTGAGTGATCCTGAATGGCTAAACCAGGTGGGGCGCTTTGTCCACACCCGGGATCATGACGGCGGTTCCTCATGAAACAGGCCGGACCCCAAGGGGGACCGGCCTGCCTCCTTCCGGCGTCGGCCGGCTAGAAATAGAAGCTGAACTCGGCCACCAGCGGGAAGAAGATGCTCCCCCCATCGAACCCGTTGAACGCCGAGACGCGGAAGACCTTCTCCTTTGTCTGGCCGTTCACCGTGGCCCGCACGATGACCAGGTCCTGGCTGTTGTCCAGCTTGAACGAGCCCAGCATGCCCGCCACGAAGCGCCCGTCCGTTCCCGTTTCGCCGGTGACGGGGCCCACGCTGCCCAGGTGCCCGTCGCAGTGGACCTTCTGGTAGTCGATGCGCACCGGCATCTCGTCCTGCAGCGCGCCACCTACCCGCACGGTCACGATGCCCTGCACGAAACCGTCGCCGTGATCGATCTCGGTCTCGCTGCACTCGGGCTGGGGATCGTCCAGCAGGGTGAGCATCTGGCGGCCCTGGTAGTTGATGTGCACCACGCGGTCCAGCGTGTTGTTTCGGTACCACTTGGCCATGGAATTGTTCAGCCAGTCGTTCACCGTCAGGGGCGGATCCTGACTCGCGTCCAGCAGGGTGGCCATGAGGTCCCTGTTCCAGGCCGCGTTGTAGCTGGTGTACACCGACCAGTCGAAGCCGAAGTAACCGCCCACATCTTCCATGGCGAACATCTCGGGCCAGCCCCCCAGGAAGCTGTAACAGAACCCGCCGTAGACCACCGTGTCGGTGCCGAAGTTGTTGTGCTTGGAGATGAACCGGGGACTCACGAAGAACAGGTTGTCCTCGCCACCCCACAGGAAAAGCGCCAACTCGCCGTCTTCCACGGCCTCGAAGTAATCGTCGTAGGTGTCCCGGGAAAAGACCTCGCCGGACATGAGGTACACTTCCTGGATGTTGTCCGGAGTGGGCCAGGCCGCGCCGTGCGAGTAGATGTGCACGATGCGGTGGCCACCCAACTGGGTGTACTGCTCCATGGTCACGTCGTCGTCCAGGAAGACGTTCAGCACGCCGTACCCGGCATCCTCCAGGAGGTTGCCGTAGTTGTCGCGGATGGGATCGGCGTGCCGCACGCGGTCCGAGTAGTGGGAGTTGAGGAATACGGCCTCCTTGGGCGTGGCCTTGTCCGCGCCGGGGATGCGGCGCGTCCCGGGGTCGTGGGCGCCGCGGGGGCCGGGCTCTTCGGGGTCGTCCTGCAGATCCCAGTAGATGCCGCCCACCATGCCGTTGGCGTAGGTCACGCCGATGCCGTACTCGCTGGCGCTGGCCGTGGCCACGTCCGGGTCGGCCAGGAAGACCTGCAACACCGAGTCCACGGCGTCCGTGTGGGTCATGCCGCCGTCCACCAGATCATCCAGCAGGGCCCCGCGCTCGGTCTGGGGGGTGATGATCATCTCCTCGACCTCTTCGGCGGTGAAGGCCGGTTCGCGTGGAGGTGTGCCGGGGCCGTCGTCGCTGGAGCAGCCCACCAGGGCGGCGGTGAGGATCAGCAGGGGGAGGAGACTGCGCAGAAAGGAATTTGGGCGATCAAAGGTCATGATGAATCCCTTTTTCTGGAGAGACGGGACCGTTCGAGATTAATTGATTCTGAATCATCATTCACCGTTTTGCAAGGAGTGTGGGGAGAAATCCGGGAGCGGGAAGGTGGGCAGGCTATCATGAAGAAAATCCCCCGCCTCTGCCAGCCAGCGACGGGGGACAAATTCAACCAGGATGTCACCCAAGATCAGAAAGAGACTCCCACCAGGGCCTGGAGGCTACGGTTCTGGATCTTGGCCGTCCCATCGACCGAATCGTTCAGATCGGTGAGGCCGTGGTTGTAGCGCAATTCCAGGTTCACGCCGGCGGGCCCGGCACCCAGTTTCATACCCAGGCCGAAGATCAGGCTCAGGTCGGTGTCCTTGATGTAGTCCAGTTCCTCGGTGACGCTGCCGGCCGAACCCTCGGTGGTGTATTCCTTCTTCACGTTGTATGACAGGGCGGGACCGGCGATGAGGGTGGGCAGAACCGAACCCACCACGGGCAGGCTCACCCGGGCCAGCACGGGAATCTGGATGTAGTCCAGATCCCAGACCATTTCGGCGTTTCCGGCGGGCATGCCGTACTCGTCGATCATGGTGAACTCGTACTTGCCGCCCTGCTGCACGTAAAGCACCTCGGGGTTCAGGGAGATGCCGGGAACCAGGTCGTAGCTGAAGGCCATGCCCACGGCGAAGCCCATCTCCCTGTCCGAATCGTCGAACTGGTCGTTGGTGACCTTGGCGTAGCTGACACCGCCCTTGATGGTCTTGCCCAGGGGCCCGGCCAGGGCGGGGGCGGCCAGCAGGCCGGCGGCGATGACGACAACACAGATCAGCCGGAACATCTTCATGATCGTTTCCTCTCTCGATGAATGAACCAACTCCCGTGACGCGGGTCCCCGGGATGCAGCGACGCAAAGGAAGTCTCCCCCTCCTTTGCTGACAAGATCTCCCCAATGCTAGCAAATCGGTCCCGGCAAGGCCATGGCTTATGCAGCCGGGGAACGAAAAGACAGAGCGGGGACCGGCGGCGGCCGGTCCCCGGGTGGGAGGTCAGGTCCGCCGGCCCTGTCGCAGGGCCGGGGAACGGTGTTTGATCAGCGCCTGATGCCCTCGGTGGAGACGTGCCGGGGAAAGTCGACCTCCACCTGGAACGCCTCGTTGAAGTAGTTGGTCAGGGTGTTCAGGGCCACGTGGGTGAGGATCTCGATGACCTCCTCGTCGCTGAAGCCCGCGCCGCGGACCTGGTCCAGATCGGCCTGACTGGTGCGTCCGCGCTGTTCCAGCAACTTCCGGGCGAAGACCAGGGCGGCCTGGGTCCGGGGATCGGCCGAGCGGCCCCGGAGGTTGGCCTCGGTTTCCTGGGCGCTCAGACCGGCCAGGTTCTCCCCCAGATAGGTGTGGGCCGAGGCGCAGTAGTCGCAGCCGTTGAAGCCGGCCACCGCCAGGGCCACCGATTCCCGGGTGCGGGCGCTCAGCTTGCCCCCGGCCAGGGCGCCGTTGAGGCCCAGGTAGCCCTCCAGGGCGGCCGGTGCGTTGGCGAAGGTGGTGAAGAGGTTCGGGGTGCTGCCCAGGGACTTCTTGACGCCTTCCAGCAAATCGGCCGCCTTGCCCTGGGGATGGTTGATCTTTTCGATTCTTTGCGTGGTCGTTTTCATGGTGTTCTCTCCTCTATGGGGTAAAAGATCGTATGCGATTGAATCGGACAATAGCAATTTATATACGGATGTCCCGGGTGTCAAGGCCTTGCAATTAAATCGCGCACGATTTATAATTTGTTCAGAAGTGGTTTCATGACAGGAGGTTGGGAATGAGCGAGCAAGCCAGGACCGAAAACACAAAGAAAAAACTCTCGGATTTTTTCTGCTTCGCCCTGTACTCGGCCCACAAGGCCATGCAGCGGGCAACGCGCCCGGCGTTCACGGAACTGGGCATCACCTATCCCCAGTACCTGGTCCTGGTAACCCTCTGGGAAAAGGATGGCCAGCTGGTCAACGAGATCGGCCACATCCTGTATCTGGAATCAAGCACCCTGACCCCGGTCATCAAGAAGCTGGAGGCCATGGGCCTGGTGACGCGCCAGCGGGATCCAGAAGATGAGCGCAAGGTCCGGGTGAAGCTCACGGCCAGGGGCAAGCGGATGGAGGCCCGGGCCGAACCTTTCTTCGGCGCGGTCAAGGAGTTGACGGGTCTATCGGACAGGCGATTCGAGGAGTTGCAGGCCGAGATCGTGGCGGTGCGGGACAGGCTGCTGGAAGCCTCGTCCAGCAGGTAGGGCCAGGGCCGGTGAAGGATAGGACAGCCGAGGCCTCGGCTCTGGGCCGGCAGCAGCGACCAACCCCTTTGACGCTCATCCGGCCGTGGGTTAACATGCAACGGTCGTCGCAGCCGTGGCGAACCGCGCGGGTATCGGTTTTTCCCGCTTCTTCTCTCCAGTGGGTGACCGCTTCACGGCCGGCCGTGACGGGTTCAACCCGGAAATGGATTACCATGTTTCGCATGATTCGGGTCGGGCTGCTGGCCCTGCTGATCGCGCTGGGCGCCCTGGCGGCCTGCAACGACATCGAGAAAGAGTCGGACTCCCAGGCCGTGGGCCAGGACAAGGCCCAGGAGCAGGCCACCTCCCACGACCAGGCGCCGCCGCCGGCCCCCGCCGCCAAGGCCCAGGAACCCCAGGAACTGGCGGGAGCCCACATCCTCATCATGTACCAGGGTAGCCAGCGGGCACCGGCTTCCATCACCCGCACCAAGGAAGAGGCCCTGGCCCGCGCCCAGGAAGTGGCGCGCCTGGCCCGGGACGGCGGCGACTTCGCCGAGCTGGCCAAGGAGTACAGCGACGGCCCCAGCGGTCCCCGCGGGGGCGACCTAGGTATCTGGGTGCAGGGGCGCATGGTCCCCGAATTCGATCGCGCCGTGCTGGGCATGGAAGTGGGCGAGGTGAGCGATCCCGTGGAGACGGCCTTCGGCTACCACGTGATCACGCGCAAGAAGGTGGAAAAGGTCTCGGCCCGGCACATCCTGGTGATGCACAACGAGTCCATGCGCAAGCCGCCCGAGGTTAATCGCACCAAGGAAGAAGCTCTGGCGCGCATCGAAGAGGTGAAGCAGAAGCTGGCCGACGGCGCCGACTTCCAGGAAATGGCCCGCGAGTACAGCGACGGCCCCAGCGGCCCCAGCGGCGGCGAACTGGGTTCGTTCGGGCGCGGCCGCATGCACCCTGACTTCGAGAAGGCGGCCTTCGCCCTGGAGGTGGGGGGCATCAGCGACGTGGTGGAGACGCCCTTCGGCTACCACCTGATCCAGCGCTACGAGTAAGAGCGCGGTCCCACGGAAGAAAATGCCGGGCGGGAGCTGGTCTCCCGCCCGGTTTATTCAGGCCCACCTTCCAATGGACCAGGCCCAAGACCATCCCGAAATAGCATGGAACCACGGCGGCCATCCGGCCCGGGGATCTGTTGCCGAAGTTTTTTCATTTGATTGTTTTTCAATGGATTATTCCCATGTTCTTGCGGGCCAGTTATCTATGTGCACGGTGATGCCTGAAAATTAAACATGAAGTGTCCGGTTTAGGGGGAGAGGGTTTGCGAAACCCCCACCAGTGCGCTACGGTGTTGATCCATGGTTTTCCCTGCATGAGGGCCGGGGAAGTTTTTCTCCTTATTAATAAAAAGAATGCGCCATGACCAACGATCAGAATCCACCGCGCGATCGGCCCGCCTTCGATAGCCTGACCCTTCAGGTGCTGGACAACCTGTTCGAGGGGTGCCAGGTCCTGGATTTCGAACTCCGCTACCTCTACCTGAACCACCAGGCCGCCGGCCATGCCCGCCGGCCCCGCGAGGAATTGCTGGGCAACCGCATGGTCGACCTTTATCCCGGCATTGATCAAACGGAGATGTACGAGCACCTGCAGCGTTGCCTGAGCGAGCGGGTGCCGGTGCAGATGGAAAACCGTTTCCGGTACGAGGATGGGCTGGAGCGAGTCTTCTCCCTGCGCATGGATCCGGTTCCCCAGGGTGTTTTCATCCTGTCCGAGGACATCACGGACCGCCGCCTGTCCGAGGACAATCTGCGCAAGAGCGAGGCCATGCTATCCCGGGCCGAGCAGATCGCCGGCATCGGCAACTGGCACTGGGCCTATGGCCGGGACGAGGTGACCTGGTCCAGCGGATTGTTCCGCATCCTGGGTATGGATCCGGCCCAGGGGGCCCCTCCCTTCGCCGACCAGAAAAGAATTTACCACCCCGAGGACTGGGGCAACCTGACCTCCGCCGTGGAGCGGGCCATCCAGGAGGGGCGCCATTACGTGGTGCCCGCCCGGATGCGCCGCCGCGACGGCACCTATCGCCATTGCATCATCCGTGGTTATCCGGAAAAGGGAAGCGATGACCAGGTTGACCAGCTGTACGGGGTGGTCCAGGATGTTACCGATCTGCTGGCCCTGCAGGAACAGGCGGAACAGCGACACCGGCTGGAGTCCATCGGCGCCCTGGCCGGGGGTGTGGCCCATGATTTCAACAACCTGCTCATGGCCCAGATGGGATTCTGCGACCTGGCTCTCGAGGATCTGGCCAGGCCCGACGTGGTGGAAATGACCATCTCCCAGATCCGGGGCTGCGCCGAGCGCGCGGCCACCTTGACCCGGCAGTTGCTGGCCTTCAGCCGCAAGCAGGCCATGCGGCCCGTGGTCATGGATGTGAACACGGTGGTCGAGGACATGGAACCCCTCCTGCGCCGGCTCATCGGCGAGAACGTGATCCTGGAAACCCACCTGTCCGAGGAAACGGGCTCGGTGCTGGCCGATCCCGGCCAGGTGGAACAGATCATAATGAACCTGGTGGTCAACAGCCGTGACGCCATGCCGGGCGGCGGCCATCTGACCATCGAGACATTCCGCGTGATCCTGGACGACGACTACGTGGCGGAACACGAGGGCGCCACCCCGGGGTCCAACGCCGTGCTGGCCATCAGCGACACGGGCAAGGGCATGGACGAGGATACCTGCCGGCACATCTTCGAGCCCTTCTTCACCACCAAGGAGCGGGGGCAGGGCACGGGCATGGGCCTGGCCATGGTTTACGGCATCGTCAAGCAATCCGGGGGCAATATCTGGGTCTACAGCGAGGAGGGCGGCGGCACCACCATGAAGGTGTACCTGCCCAGCGTCGAGGAAGAAGCGCGGCCCAGGCCCCAGGCTTCCTTCGAGGAGACCCGGGGTGGAGGCGAGCGCGTCCTGGTGGTGGAAGATGATCCCGGCGTGGCCGAACTGCTGGAAATGCAGCTGCTCAAGCTGGGTTACGAGGTCCATGTGGCGCCGGACGGGGAACAGGGGCTGGCCATGGTGGTGGACCAGGGACTGGAGCCACAGCTCTTGCTGACGGACGTGGTGATGCCGGGCATGGGCGGTGGGGAACTGGCCCGCCGGGCGCAGGAACATCTGCCCGGCTTGCTGGTCCTGTTCATTTCCGGTTATACCGAGAACACCATCGTGCACCAGGGGGTGCTGGATCCCGGGGTGGCCTTCCTGCAGAAGCCCTTCAACTTCGAGGTGCTGGCCACGGCCGTGCGGCGGGTGCTGGACGGCGAAGAGAACCCCACCGGTTGAATCCGGGACATCGACGGAGACGAGAGAGGGCCGCTCTCTCCGGGGAGATGATCGCCCGGAGTGAGGGCCCTCGACTTTCCCATTCAGACGGCTGATCAATCCGCCATTTCGCCAGCCCTTTGCCGCTCATCGTTCAGGGACCACACTCCGGCCGCGGCAGCCGCGGCGGCGTAGTCGGCGAAATCCCGGGGGGGACGCCCCAGGGCGCGTTGCACCCCGTCAGCCAGGTGGGCGTTGCGGCCGTCCAGCACCGTGCTGAAAAGATAATCCAGCATCCAGACCACCTCGTCGGGGGCGCCGGAAGCGGTGGCCTCGGCCACGAAGGCTTCGTGGGGAACATCCACGTATTGGACCGGTCGGTCCAGGGCCCGGGACAGCTCGGCGGCGGCGTCGGCGAAGGTCATGAGGCGCGGGCCGGTGACCTCGTAGACCTGGCCGTCATGTCCGGGCTGGGTGAGGGCGAGGGCGGCCACCTCGGCGATGTCGTCCCCATCCACGAAGGGCTCGGGGGTGTGGCCGGCGGGCAAGGTGATGGCGCCCGCCTTGACCATGTCCAGGAACGCGCCCTCCGAGAAGTTCTGGTTGAACCAGCTGGCGCGGACCACGGTCCACGGCATTCCGCCTTCCTGCACGATCTTCTCGCAGGCCTGGGCCTCGGCCTCGCCCCGGCCCGAAAGCAGCACCAGACGCCGCAGGCCGTGTTCGCGGGCCTTGCCCACCAGGGCGGCAATGGCGCCGGTTGCGCCGGGAATGGCCAGGTCGGGAGCGTAGGTGATGTATGCGGACTGGACGCCTTCCAGGCAGGCGTCCCAGCCGGAGGGGTTGTTCCAGTCGAAGGCCGGGCTGGCCGAGCGGGATCCCACCCGCACGGGGTAGCCCTGTTCGGTCAGGAGGGAGGCCACGCGCCGGCCGGTCTTGCCGGTGGCGCCGATGACCAGGATGGGCTGGCCGGGTTCTTCTTGCTGGTTCCTGTTCCGGTTGGTGTTCCTGTTTTTGTCCATGGCTTCATCCTTTTCGTTGGAAGTTGAAGCCACAATCTAGATGGGGGACTCGGAGTCCTCTTGGTGCCGGACGCCAGCTTTTTGGCGTCGCACGCCAAGATGGATCTCAGTCCGAGGGTGCGCGGGAGCGCAGGCGGTAAGAACGGGGTGTCTGACCTTCCCAGCGCCTGAAGGCCCGCGTCAGGGCGCTCTGGTCGGCGAACCCGGCCATGAAGGACACCTCGCTGAGAGAGTAGTCGGTTTCGGCCAGCAGCCGGGTCGAGAGCTGGCGCCGCGCTTCGTCCACCAGGGTCTGGAAGGTGTAGCCCCCTTCGGACAGCCGCCGTTGCAAGGTGCGTGGGCTCATGCAGACCTGGCCGGCCACCTGGGAAATCCGTGGCACGCCCTGGCTCAGGGCCCGGGACACGTGGGCCAGGACCTGCCGATCCAGGGACTGGCTTTCCAGGGGAACCTGCGCCTCCATCTCGGAGATCTCCGAATCCAGGTGGGACTGAAAAAATCGCGAGATGCTGGGATCGCCCAGCCGGTTTGGTGCTTGCAGGGTTTCGCTGCCCACCAGCAGGGCGTCACGCGGAGAAGAGAAGTGAACAGGGCAGCGGAAATACTGTTCGTGGGCCTGCGTCGAACCGGGTGAAGGGTGCTTGAAGTACACGGCCAGGGGCTGGAATTCCAGGGTGGAAACCTGCCGGCTGATGGACATGAGGCTGGCGATGGTGGCCTCGTTGGACAGGCGCAGGCCCAGGCGCCGTGATCCCTCGCGATGCAGATGCAGGTAGGCGCCTTCGTCCACCGTCTCGACCTGGTAGGTGGACACGCTGGTCAGGACGCGGGCGTATCGTTCGGCGCGGGCAAAGGACCCCCGCAGGTTGGTGGCCGACTTCCAGGCCAGGCCGAAGGCACCGTAATCGTCGCAGCGCATGGCCGCGCCGACGCGCAGGGGCAGGGTGATGGGGTCGGGGTCCTGATGGGCCAGGCGTTCCAGAAAGCCGTAATACTCGGCGGCGGGAATCATGGGGGGCGGGCCCTCGCCGGGCTCCGGATCCAGGCCCAGCTGGCGCAATAGGGCGACCTTGTCCACCTGCTCGTCGGCCTGGGCCAGGACCTTTCGCACGAAAAGAGAAGTGATCTGCCCCAGGGCCTTTCTCCTTGCAATGCCCTGGACGGCTGGGAGCCGGCCGGGCGGACAACCGGGATGCTGGTCCGGACAAGAAACACCCATTGCCGGGGGTGGCAAGAGGGGGCTCAAGGCCTGGTTGGGTGTTCGCTTGACTTTGTGTGTTCATTTGCAAATATTGCCAAATACGCAAAGGGTCTGTGATCTCGGAAAAAGGAGAAAACCCAGATGCCGGTTTCCACGCCACAGCTACTCCAGGCCCGGGCCGAGGTCTTCAAGGCTCTGGGGCATCCCACCCGTCTGGCCATCGTCGACATGCTGGCGGGCGGCGAGCTATGCGTGTGCGAGATCGACCGGCAAATCGACGCCGACATGTCCACGGTGTCGCGTCATCTGGCGGTGTTGCGCAACGTGGGCATCCTGTCCAGCGAACGGCGGGGCAACCAGGTCTTCTATCGCCTGGAGTGCCCCTGCATCACCTCGTTCTACGGCTGCCTGGAAGGTGTGCTGAGCGGGACGGGCAGAACCGCCTGCCTCTGAACATCACGGCAGGCCAACGGAGGAAATAATGACCGGCAATCGATCAACCGCGCGCATCCTGGCGGCCGTGGCCATCGTGGCCGTGGCCGTGGCGGTGTACATCCTGCGGCCCGCGGCCGAAACCGAATCCTCTGCCTCCGGCGGGGGCGCGGGGCCCGAGGCGGCCGCCCTGCCCCGCTTGCTGGACCTGGGCGCCGACCGCTGCGTCCCCTGCAAGATGATGGCACCCATCCTGGAGGAGATGAAGGGCACCTATGCGGGTGTCCTGACCGTGGACTTCATCGACGTCTGGAAGACCCCGGACGAGGCGAAGTCCTACGGCATCCGGGTCATCCCCACGCAGATCTTCTACGCTGCCGACGGGACCGAGCTGTTCCGCCACGAGGGGTTCTTCTCGCGGGAAGACATCCTGGCCAAGTGGCGCGAACTGGGCGTGGTGCTGCCGGATCTGGCGGCTCCGGTTGCGTCGCCCGCTGAGAAGGAAGTCTGAAACATGGGCGGCCTCTTCGAGAGCCTGACCGCCGCAGTGGAGGGTGCCCCCCACGTGGCCCTGGCGGCGGCCCTGGCCTGGGGTGTGCTGAGCATCGTGCTGAGCCCGTGCCACCTGGCCAGCATTCCCCTCATCGTGGGATTCATCCAGGGGCGCGGGGAAAGTTCCCCGGGGCGGGCCGCGTTGCTGGCCTCCCTGTTCGCCCTGGGCATCCTGGTGACCATCGCCGTCATCGGCGCCGTCACCGCCGCGGCAGGGCGTCTCATGGGGGATGTGGGATTCCTGGGTAATCTGGTTGTTGGGGGGGTCTTCATCCTGGTTGGCATGGCCCTGCTGGATATCGTGCCCCTGGGCTGGACGGCTCCCCAACCGGCGGGCATGCAGAGCCGCGGCGCGGGGGCGGCCTTCGTGCTGGGGCTGGTCTTCGGCATCGCCCTGGGGCCCTGCACCTTCGCCTACATGGCCCCCATGCTGGCGGTGACCTTCAAGGTGGCGGGCAGCCGGCCCGTGTACGGGGTGGGGTTGCTGGCCGCCTACGGTCTGGGGCACTGCCTGGTCATCGCCCTGGCCGGTTCCAGCGCGGCCTGGACCCAGCGGGTGCTGGACTGGAACGCGGCCTCGCCCACGGGCAGGCGCGTCAAGCAGGTGTGTGGCGTGCTGGTCATCCTGGGCGGCCTGTACATGCTGTGGACGGCTCACTAGGAGGGTGGCCATGTCTGGATTGGCGCGAAGGTTGATGCTGGGGCTAGTCCTGCTGGCGGGAGTGGTGGGTCAGGCCCTGGCCGAGGAGGCAGCCATGCCCCGGGTGGCGGCCACCTATTTCCACCGCACCTTGCGCTGCCAGACCTGCTTGCAGATCGAGGCCCTGTCCCGTTACGACGTGACCCAAGTCCTGGCCGATGAGGTGGCGGGAGGCGAGCTCTCCTGGCGCAAGGTGAACTTCGAGGAGGAGGGCAGCACCCACTTCATCGAGCAGTTCTCCCTGGAGGGCCCCTCGCTGGTGATCAGCCTGGAGTGCGGGGACCGGATCATCCGCTGGGAGCGCCTGGATCGGGTCTGGGATCTCCACGACGACGTGCAGGCGTTCGACCGTTATGTGCTGGGTAGTATCGAGGATTTCCTGGTGGCGGCTTCGGAATCCCGAACCTCAACAACGCCGTGTGAATCCCCCTGATCCCGTGGACTCACTCCATCTTTCCCCCCGGTTCCTGGTCCCGCGGGGAAGAGAGAGGCCCCGGGGATACTCATTTGCGACTTCTTGCAGATAACCCCACTGATGTTGTAGAATCATTTTTTTAGAGGGCCCGGACCTGGGAGTGGTGATGTCTGACTATTTCAGCAGTGAAGATCTGAAACCCGACTACCGCCAATCGGCCGACGAGTTCGAGGTGCTGGTGGAAACAGGCCGCCGTCTGGCCGGGACCCTGGACCTGCCCACCGTCCTGCAGGTGGCCGTGGACGGCATCACGGGTCTGTCCGGCCTGGACAGCGCCGCCGTCTATCTCCTGGAAGGCCCGACCCTGCGTCTGGGCGCCACCTACCCCCCCCTGCCCCCCGGCTTTCCGGAAGAATTGCGCAATGCTCCGCTGGCCGATCACCCGCACATTCAGCAGGCCGTCACCGAGAAACGGCACCTCATCGTGGAGGACCTCCGGGCCTCCGCCCAGTCCAGGGCCGAGCGGGACGTGGCTCGCCAGCGTGATCTGCGCACGGTGCTTTACGTGCCCATGCTGGTGGATGGCGAGGGCGTGGGTGCGTTCATCGCCGGTTCCACGGGCAAGACGGTCAACATTCCCGAGAACCGCATCGGGCTGGCCTGGGCCCTGGCCAATCTGGCCGGCCTGGCCGCCCGCAACGCCACCCTGTTTCGCGACACCCAGGCCAAGTCACGGGAGCTGGAGGCGTCCCTGGCGGAACGCCTGAAGATGGAAGAGGAGCGCGAGGCCTTGCAGGCGCAACTGGTGCAGGCCCAGAAGATGGAATCCATCGGGCGGTTGGCCGGGGGCGTGGCCCACGACTTCAACAACCTGCTGCAGGTCATCCAGGGATACACCGACCTGGCCATGAATAGCCTTCCCCCGGACGGGGACGCCTTCAGCAACCTGCTGGAGGTGCAGAAGGCCGCCGACCGTTCAGCCAGCATCACCCGGCAGCTGCTGGCCTTTGCGCGGCGGCAGACCATCGCCCCGGAGGTGGTGGACCTGAGCCGGTCGGTGGAGGGTACCCTGAACATGCTGAAACGGCTGCTGGGGGAGGATCTGGATCTGGTGTGGGCGCCGGCCGCGGCACCCTTGCCCGTGTTCATGGACGGTTCGCAGCTGGATCAGGTTCTGGCCAATCTGTGCGTCAACGCCCGGGAGGCCATAGACGGCGTGGGGAAGGTGACCATCGAGACCCAGGCCGTGTGCTTCGACGAGGAATATTGCCGGCTGCACGAGGGGTTCAAGCCCGGCCACTATTGCATGCTGGCGGTGAGCGATGATGGCTGCGGTTTCGACCGGGAAGTCCAGGAAAACCTGTTCGAGCCCTTCTTCACCACCAAGCAGGAGGGCACGGGCCTGGGCCTGGCCATGATCTACGGCATCGTGAAGCAGAACAACGGCTTCATCAACGTCTACAGCGAACCCGGAGAAGGCACCACCTTCAAGATCTACCTGCCCTATCATGACGGCGAAGCTCGCCGGAAGGTGGCGGAAAAGAAGGACGTTCCCCGGGTCACCGGGGGCGAGACCATCATGGTGGTGGAGGATGACGAGTCCATCCTGAATCTGCTGCAGGCCATCCTGAAACGGAACGGTTATCAGGTGGTTGGGGTGGGTTCGCCCCTGCGCGCCGTGGAACTGGCCGCCAAGCACAAGGGTCCCATCCACCTGCTCATCACCGACGTGGTCATGCCCGAGATCAACGGCCGGGAGCTGGCAAGCAAGCTGGGCGAACTGTGCCCGAACCTGAAGGTCCTGTTCATGTCCGGCTACACATCCAACGTCATCGCCCACCGGGGTGTGCTGGACGAGGATGTGTGCTTCATCCAGAAACCCTTCGAGACCAAGGTCCTGGGGGCCAGGGTCCGGGAAATCCTGGACGGAGAGTGACCTCCGGGGTTCGGTGATCCGGGTGCCGGCCCGCCCCCTGTCCCGCCATTTCTGCCGATGATTATCCTCCCGACCGTGATATGATGCGGCCTGATGCACACATTCATCGGGGGGATGAAAAATGCGCCGCAGGGTCTGGGTTCAAGTTGTCGGTCTTGTGTTCCTTTCCTTCTTGTTACCCGGGTGCGGGAATGAGGAGGGCTCCATCCCGGGAAACTTTTGCCCGGATTGTCCCACCTGCCCTGACCAACCTTACCAGCTGGAAGTGGTGGCCGGGGGTGGCCAGAGCGAGGTGGTGGGGAACATCCTGGCTCATCCGGTGACCTGGCTGCTGACCGATGCGGAGGGCGAGCCCCTGCAAGGCCAGCGCCTGGAGTTCAGCACCGAGGCCGACGGGGCGATCCTGAACCCCCGCTGGGCCCATACGGGGTTCTCCGGCCAGGTCCAGGTGCTGTGGACCCTGGGTACCACCAGCGGCGAACAACGCATGCACGCCAGGTTGGCCGAGGCCCCGGGCTTCAACGCCACCTGCGAAGCCACGGCCCGGCCCGATGTTCCGGCCTCGCTGGTTTGCCTGGAGGGGGACGGGCAGGCGGGGACGGTGGGCCTGGCCCTGGCCGACCCGCTGGTCTTCCAGGTGGAGGATCAGCACGGCAACCCGGTGCCGGGAGCCGAACTGTTCTTCGATGACGGGGAGAATGAGGGAGTTTTCGACCCGGTCAGCGCCGTGACCGATAGCCTGGGGCGGGCGAGCACCCGCTGGACCCCGGGCCGGGAATACACCAACGTCATGCGGGCCCGGCTGGGGGAGGATCTGCAGGCCCGGGTGGAGGTCACGGCCTATGGAGGCTGGGAAATCGAGCAGGCGGTGGCCACCTTCGGCACCATCGACCTGTCGTGGCAGATGGGGCCCAGCTGGAATTTCGCGGGCTATCGGATCTTCCGGGACACCGACCCGGGAGTGGATGAATCCTCCACCCTGGTGGCCGCCATCACGGAGCGGGAACAAACCACCTTCGCCGACAGCACCGTCGTTTCGGGGGTCGAGTATTATTACCAGCTGTGGGTGGATCTGGCCGATGGGCAGACCATTCGCAGCCAGCCGCGGTACGTGCGTTCCGGGTTGAGGGTGGAGGTACCGGGGGAGCCGTGGTCGCTGATCCTGGATCCCCTGCGCAACCGGCTCTATGTCTCCCTTTTCAACGAGCAGGCCATCGCCGTCATCGATGCGGAAAGCTTGGCCCTGGTCGAGACCATCACGCTGCCGGATCAGGGGCGGCCTCACCTCATGACCCTGGGGCTGGACGGCAACACCCTGTACTGCGCCCTGGTGGGTGGTCGGGCCGTGGCCGTTCTCGACCTGGAAACTCAGGCGATGGACATCCTGCCTGTTTCGGCCCTGGGTGACGACCGGACCTACCTGGCCCGGGAAATCCAGCCGGGGGTGTTGCTGGTCACCGGCTCGCCCAGCAGCTTCGGACTGGCCTACGCCGTCAAGGTGGACATGAACGACGGCATGGCCCAGACCCGGGTGGGCGGTGGCCGTTCCTTCCGGACCCGCCCCAACATCCTGGTGGACCCTGCGGGGCTTTTTATCTACCTCACCGAGGATGCCAACCCGGGCTCCATCTACAAGCTGGACGCCACCGACCCCCTGCTGCCCATCGTCCAGGAAGACGCCCACGGGAGCATCGACGACCCGGACCGCGTGGTCATGAGTCCGGACGGAGAGCTGCTGTACCTGTTCGGGGGGCAGGTGGTCAGCACCGAGACCCTGTCGCCGGTGGGTCAGCTGGGGTACGGCCACCCGCTGCTGAGCGCCGACGGCCGGCGCTGCTACCAGGCCCTGGAGGAATCCATCGAGGTGTACGACGCGGTGAACTTCACCCACCTGGACGCCATCCCCCTGCCGACGAGGGTGAATGATTACGTGTGGAACAAAGCCGGGGACGGGTTCTACACGTGCTCCGATGAGGGGAACGTGGTCTGGGGGATCAAGATTCCCGTGCGGTGACAGGGAAGATCTCGATCCCCCGGGGCCTGGCCGCGTGGGAGGGGGTCATCAGAAAAAAAGGCCCACCGTGGCCACCACGCCGTCGTAGTCCGAGACCACCACGACCTTGACCTCGGCGAAGGCCGCCCGGGTGTCGGTCAGCATGAAGTTCAGACCCGCGCCCAGGTTGACGCCGAACTCGGTGAAGTCCGAGTTGAAGGCCAGCTGGGGGCCCACCAGGCCGTAGAAGCGGGTTTGCTGGCGGGTGAGATTGAAGTGGTAGTCGGCGTCGACGGTGAAAACCTCGCTGTCGGCGAAGATCAATCCCGCCTGACCGGTGAACGAACCGATGTCTCCGCCGATGGTGTATTCCTTGCGCAGCTGCACACCCAGGTCGCCGTCGTAGGTCTGCGCGCCGGCGCCGAACCCGCCGGCCAGGGCGGGGACCGCCATGACCAGGCAGATGATCATACTCGGGACAACATTCTTGGCCTTCATCAGGTCTCCTTCATGAGTGGAAATTCCTCCTGCCCAGGATAATGGGAAAGGGAGATGGTCGCAGGTTTCACTCCTGGTGATCCGTCTCCTGCAGGACCTTCGCGGCGTTGCCGTTGCCGGGATTCAGGAAGAGGAAAGGGCCCGGGAAGGACCGGGCCCGCAGGGAGAGAGGGCGGAGGGTCGTCGTTGGCCGGAGCCTACTTCACGAGAACCACCCGTCCGGTCTGGCGCTCGCCGCCGAATTCCAGCTGGTAGAAATACACGCCGGCGGCCAGGGCCCGGCCGGTGTCGTTGTCGCCGCGCCACAGGGCCTGGTGCCCACCGGCGGCCATGGGCTGCCGGGGAATGAGGGTGCGCACGCGCCGTCCCGCCAGGTCGCACACGGACAGGGCGGCAGCCCCGGCGGCCGGCAACGGGAAGCGCAACAGGGTGGCCGGGTTGCAGGGGTTGGGCCGGGCGGCGAACAGGGTGGCCCGGGGGGCCAGGGGGCCCTCCGTTTCTGGGGCCGCCGAAACGTCATCCACCGCCTCGATTTCCAGGTAGTTGAGCATGGTGTACTCGTCCCGGATGCCCATGCCCAGGGTCAGGCGGCTGTCCGCCACCTCCACCTCGGCGGTGCGGACCAGGTAGCCCGGATCGCCCTCGTCCGTGACCAGGGGCACGCCCTCCACCGCGATCTGCTGATGGGCGTAGGTGCGGCCGGCCCAGCCCACGGACACGGTCACGTCGTAGGTGCCCGAGGGCAGGTCGAACTCGAACACCGCCGGCCGGCCCCAGTCCGAATACAGGATGCTGCTCTGCAGCTCGTCGGGGCCGCCCGCGATGTAGGTGGTCTGCCAGTTGGCGTCGGGAGAGCTGTACCAGCCGTACCCGGCCTCGCTGTCGTAATCGTCTGCCCCGATTTTCAGGTTGCAGGGTCATGGGCGAGGATGAGTGTTTGTACTGTCCAATATTTCAAGATTTGATGAAAAAGTGTTGTCTGTCGCCTGGGTCGTTCCGGAAGCTCCGCCCAGTAGGGTTCTGTCGATCCCCCCATTTTAAACCGGACTCCAGGCGCCGTAGCCCTTATCATGGGAGCCTGCTGTATTCGGTCGTCACCACACCGGGGTGTGCCAGGGCATGCCCCGGGTTTGCTTGAAAAGGGAAGGCTGCTCTGCCATGGCCCAGAATCGCCCGGAATCCCCCGCATCCAGGAACACCCTCTGGTTGGCCCTGCTGCTGGCAGTCCTGTCCGTGGCCTTCCGCTCCTGGAACCTGAACTGGGGTCTGCCCGATCTGGAGGACGAGGCCTTTCCCATGAAGAAGGCCTTCGAGATGTGCGGTTGGGGCACCGGCCAGCTGCGCCTGGACCCGGAAACGGCGGGCTGGCCCAGCCTGTCCTTCTACGTGCACATGGTCTGGCAATTCCTGCAGTACGGGGTGGGGCGCCTGACCGGGGCCTTCGCCGACCATGGCGATTTCTTCCTGCAGCAGATGACCTGGACGCCCATCGCCGTGTGGGCCCGCGCCCTGGGTGTGCTGGCCGCCGGCGTGGTCACCTTCGTGGGGGCGCGGCTGGGCGGTCGCCTGGCCGGCGCCGTGGGCGCCTTGGCGGTGGGGGCCGTGCTGGTGGCCAGCCCGCTGCTGACCACCCATGCCCAGCTCATCAGCCCGGATATCCTGCTGACCATGGCCGCCGCCCTGGCCCTGTGGCACCTGGTGCAGGTACACGACGAGGGGCGGTTGCGGGATTACCTGCTGGCCGGCCTGTGGATCGGCCTGGGGGCCTCGACCAAGTACACCCCGGTGCTGCTGTTGCCGGTGCTGGTGCTGGCCCACCTGCTGGGGCCGGGCCGGGCCGGTGGCGTGAATATTACCCGCGCCCTGGGGGACCGCCGCCTGCTGTGGGCTTTGCTGGTGTGCGCCCTGGCCTTCGCCCTCACCAGCCCGTACCTGCTGCTGGACATGCAGACCCTGGGCCGGGACATGCAGTACCAGATGGGGCACATGTCCGAAGGGCACTTCGGCCACGCCACCCAGGCGCCGGGGCCCCTTTATTACCTGCGCGACGTGCTGGGGCCGGGGCTGGGCTGGCCCGCCTTCCTCCTGGCTTTGGCGGGGCTGGGCGCCGCCGCCTGGCTCCGCCGCGGAGCGTGGCTGGTCATCCTGGCGGCCTTCGTGGTCTTCTATGTGGGCATGTCCTTCCTGCAGACGCGCTTCGATCGTTACCTGCTGCCCGGGTTGCTACCCCTGGCCCTGGGCCTGGCCGGCGGCTGGTTGGTCCTGCGCGAGGTGCTGGAGAACAGGTTGAACAACCGGCAGGCGGTGGCGGGGGCGGCAGCCGCCCTGGTGCTGCTGACGGCCCTGCCGGGCGCCTGGTCCAGCGCCGGCGACCTGCAACGCAAGGGCCGGCCCGGCACCCTGCAGCTGTCCCGTGACTGGTTGCTGGACCTGAGCAAGGGACAGGATCTCTTCGTGGCCATGGAGCTGTACTCGCCCCGCTTGCCCCGGGCCAAGCAGCTGGAACTGCGCCGCGCCGACCCGGCCTTCGCTCATCTCAGCGAGGAACAGCGCCGCCGCTGGCTGGACCTGCAACCGGCCCACGTGGTGTACCTGCCCATGTACACCACCAGCAGCAACCACAGCGATTTCTACTACAACGCGCGCCACTTCCTGGACTACGACTTCGTGGTGACCTCGTCCTTCGTGCGCGGACGTTACGAGGCCGACCCTGGCCGCTATCCCGCCCAGAACCGGTTCTACCAGACCCTGGACCGGCTGGTGCCCGCGGTGAAGGTGTTCGCGGCCGGCAGCGACCGGCGCGGACCGGAAATCCGCCTGTACCGCATCGATGCCCAGACCCGGCAGAAGCTGGCGGCCGAGCTGCCCGCCCTGAGCCAGGAAGACTTCCGCCGGGCCGCCGCAACGGTGGTGGGCACCCACTTCCAGGACTTCGTCAAGACCGTGGCCGAGCACGCCGCCCTGCGCGGCGATTCCGCCACCGCCGCCACCTATTACCAGCCCCTGTTCGAGACCTTGCCCCCCGAGCAGCGCGATCCTTACCTGCCGGTGTACGCCCGGGCCCTGGCCCTGGCCGGCCGCCTGGAAGAGGCGGTGCCCCTGTGTAGGCGCTGGGTGCAGCTGGACGGCCGCGATCCCACGCCCCACGGCTTCCTGGGCGCGGCCCATCAGGCCGCCGGGCGGCTGGAGGAGGCGCGGGCCGAATTGCTGGCGTGCGTGAACCTGGCCCGGGGCGTGCCGGGGCAGCAGCAGTTGCTGGACTGGGCCCAGGACCGGCTGCGGGAGTTGCCGGTTTCCCGGGAGTGATGGCGGGAAGGTTTTTCAGATCGCCCGAGGGGCGGCGACCTCACTGGGCGGCCAGCTGCACCCGCACCGTCTGGACCGCGTTGGCCGCCATGGGCACCGCCGCGTGGTGCGCCCCCACCTGCAGGTTCACCGTCAGCGCTTCCCCACTGGTATTGAGCAGCTGCACGCTGACCACCCCCTGGTCGTTCAGGGTGGCGCAGGCGTGCAGGGTGTCCGGGTCCAGCCCGTCCAGCTGCCGGGCCGTCTGCAGGGCCACGTCTCCCGGCCGGATGGTGCGGCTGAACTGGGACAGCACGTCGAACACGGGGGTGTAGTAAACCTCGCCCTGGGCGGTGTCGATCATGATGGGCGCCCCGCAGAAGTTGCCCACGTGGTTGGGCCCGCCCCGGCTGTTCAGGACGATGTTCCAGTCCACCCAGCCCGTCAACCAGTGGTCCAGGCTGACGATGATGTTGCGGGCGTAGCGGTGCACCGGCGTGTACAGGGGATGGTCGTCGGCCTTCGCCCAGTCCCAGGGCGCGGTGTAGGCCCAGTCCGAGCAGGTGCGGTTCCACCAGAAGGTGTCGTTGCCGAACCAGCCCTCTTCCTGATAACCCTCCGGATCCCGGTAACCTTCGGGGGCGACCTTGCCCAGGTCGTCGATGCAGCCCTCGCTGTGCAACAGGCTGTAGGCCGGGTGCTGGTCGTGCACGCGGTCCAGCACATCCTCGTACACCTTGAAGGTGCTGCTGTACCAGTGCACGGCGATGCCGTACAGGTAGGACCGCAGTTCGGGGTCGTTGAACATGACGTCGGCCCAGTGTTGCAGGCCGTCCCGGTTCTGATCGAAGGCCAGCAGGCGGATGTCGCCATGGCCGGCGTCCCGCAGGGCCGGGCCCAGGTGGGTCTTGATGAAGGCGGCCTGGGATTCGGGGCTGAAGTTCATGCTTTCCCAGTGGCCGCCGTTGCCGTGGGGTTCGTTCACCGGCGTCAATCCCCACAGGGGCACGCCGGCGTCGGCGTAGGCGTCCAGGTAGCGGGTGATGTAGCGGGCGTAGGTGGCCTCGTGTTCCGGCTTCAGGGAACCGGCCACGCCTTGCCAGTTGTTCTCGGCGGAGGCGGGGACATACCAGGCCTCGCTGTCCTTCATCCACGGGGGGGCGGTCCAGGCCGAGGCGATGATGCGCAGGGGCGCCGAGCCCTGCTGCTCCTTGATGGCCAGGGCTTCCTGGATCATGGGCAGCAGATCGTAGGCGGCATCCCGCACGCCGGGGTAGCGGGCCGGGTCGAAGCCCTCGCGGTCGGGCTGGATGGAGAAGTGCTGCAGTTCGGCGTCGTCCGCCACGTCGGCGTAGGAGTAGCGCCCCTCCACGCAGAAATCGCAGGCCCCCATGTGGGTGCGGGCCAGGCTGAAGTTGGCGCCGTCCAGGCCGTAGATGCGTTCCATGACCTGGCGCCGCCGGGCGGGGTCCAGGTGGGCCAGCACGAAGGCCGAGGACTCGGTGAAGGAGGTGCCGATGCCGTCGATGGTTTGCTTCTTCACGTCGGGAAAGACCTGCACCACCAGCCCCTGGGCCCGGCCCTCCTGGAAGGGGACGCCGGGCAGGGCGGCCTGCTTCTGGCCGGCCTCGCTGGTGACCAGGATTTCCAGGGTGCGCGGGGCGGGCGTCTGCCGGGCCCCGTTGCAGCCGGCCACCAGGGTCAGGATGAAGAGCATGATCAGAAGGCGGGAAGGACCGATGTTCACGAGAGACCTCCGCTGGAGGGTGCCGGGTTCCTGTTTCCTGGCATGGTAAGGGGCGCGGGGCTGCAGACAAGGAAAAATGGCGGAAATGAAAACCGGCCACCTTCACGGGCGGCCGGTTTCCTCATGCGCATCAAATCTATGGTCAACCTGGGAACGCCAGGATCAATTTCCGGATCAAATTTCCGGATCAATTTGAGGATCATTCCGGACTCACCAGCGGATCAACTCGCCGGACGATTTCCTCTCATCCCCCGCCCGCTAGTTCAGGCTCAAAGTCACACGCACCACGTTGTCGGTCATGGGGTACATGAAGCCGTCGTCCACCAGGCGCACGTGGCTGTTTCCGTCGGCCGTGCCGGAATCGGGGCCGCTCTGGTGCGGAGCCTGGTCGGGCCCCACGCCGGGCCACTGGTTCATCTCGGTGCCGGCGTCCCACAGGCGCACATACATGGTCACGTCACCGGTCACGGGGTCGCCCATGGCGTCGAAAAGTTCCAGCCCGGCCGGGTCGAACCCGTAGAACAGGTCGTTGCTGTGGACGAACATGGTGGCCAGCCCCAGACGGTCGCCGGGCATGGCGTTGAACATGACCTGGTAGCGGTCGCCCGGGAAGATGGGGGCGGGGCTCATGGCGCCCACGGGGGTGTTGAAGACCTTCACGGCGCTCACGCCGCCGACCGCGTCCAGGGTGGCCGCCAGGCCGGAGGGGTCGCCGTCCTCGGCCAGGGCTTCCAGGCCCGTGCCGGGATCGGTCATTCCGCTGTGGAACAGCATGGCGGCGTCACCGTGAACGGCCACCACGCCGGGAGCCAGGGGCACGGCCAGGCCCGTGCGGGCCTCCAGCGAGGCGATGATGGCGCTGGGATCGCCGTCCTCGGCAAGACCTTCGAGGCCGAACTGATCGGCCATGCCCGAGACGAACAGGGGATTGCTGCCGGTGTGCACCGTGAACACGCCGGGGGCCAGGGGCACGGCCACGGCGCCGTCCATGGTCATGAGGGTGCTGCCGGAGGAGACGTTCTCCAGGCGGGCCCGGAACAGGTGGTCGCCCAGGTGGGTCAGCGTCACCTGGATGACGGCGTCCACGGCGGGATAGATGTAACCGTCGTTCACCATGCGCACGCTGCTGTCGGCGTCGGCCGGGCCGGTGTCGGCGCCGCTTTGCCGCGGGGCCTGGTTGGGGCCCTCGCCGGGGGCCTCGTTCATCTCGGTGCCGGCGTCCCACAGGTGCACCTGGGCCGTCACGTCACCCTGCACGGGGGTGTCGCCGTCGAACAGGGCGATGCCGCCGCCGCCCGGGGCGTAGAACAGGTCGTTGGATTGCACCATCATGGTGGCGAAGCTCAGCATGTCGCCGGGATTGGCGCCGAAGACGAACTCGTAGGCCTGGCCGGGGAAGGCCGGGCCGGCGGCGGTCTCGCCGACGGGGGTGTTGAACACGCCGCTGACGGTGTTGTCGGCGCCGCTGCTCACGTTCTCGATGGTCAGGGTGAAGCTCTGGCTCTCGGCGCCGGGGGTGGTGGGATCGTCATCGTCGCTGCAGCCGGCCAGAGCGCCCAGGGCCAGGGCGGCGGTCAGCATCAGGATCAGGTTACGCATCTTCATTGGTCTTGCCTTTCCTCGCGTCGTTTCGGTCATCTATGGTTTGCCCGGCAGCCGCCGCAGCGGTGGGCGGGCCTCGCATCTGATGAGCCTTACGGAGGGGCCGGAAGATGTGTGACTGATTTTGTCCTGAATTTTTCGCGGGAAGTGAAATCCGTCCTCAGAGACCGCAGACCTGCCGGGCCTTCACCACCCGGGGATGGTCGGAGGGCAGGGCGGCCGCCAGGGCTTCCAGGCCGGCGGTGGCCAGGGCGTGGGCTTCGTCGTGCCGGCCCAGTTCCTGCAGCACCTCGGCCAGGCGAATGCGGCTCCAGGCGGTGGCGGGGTTGGCGTCGCCCTGCAGCCGGGCCCTGATCTCGGCGCCCTGGCGCAGGTAGGATTCGGCCGTGACCAGGTCGCCCGCCCCGCGGTACACGCCGCCCCGCACCTCCAGGGCGCCGGCCAGCCGCGAGCTGTTTTCACCCAGGCTGGCCCGCATGGCCCGCAGCCCGGCATCGGCGTGAACGGTGGCGGCTTCCAGGTCGCCCTGATCCAGCAGGATCCTGGCCATCTGCAGCTCGTTGGTGGCGGTGAAGACGTTCTCCTGGCCGAAGTGGCGCCGGGAGATGGCCAGGGCCTCCTCCTGGTGACGGCGGGCCTCGCCCAGCTGGCCTTGCAGGCGGAAGACCTTGGCCATCTGCATGAGGGTGATGGCCGTGTTCTTGTGCTCGGGGCCCAGGATTTCCCGCTTCATGGCCAGGGATTCGCGGTGCAGGGCCAGGGCCTCGTCCAGGCGGTTGGTGTCGGCCAGCAACCAGCCCAGATCGTCCAGCCTGCCGGCGAGGATGCGGTGGGGGCCCAGGTGCTCGCGGGCCAGCTCCACGGCCTCCCGCAGCAGGGGCTCGGCCTCCTGGTAGCGGCCCTCGCGGCACAGGGTCAGCCCCAGGGAGCCGATGCTCTTGATGACGTTGGGATGGCCCGCGGTCAGGGTGGCCCGGCGAATGGCCAGGGCCTCGGCGAACAGGGTCTCTGCCTCCTGCAGGCGCCCGGTGAAGGCCAGTGAGCCCGCCAGGCTGGAAAGGCTGTAGGCCAGGGTGGGGTGATTGGCGTCGTAGTGCTTGCGATCCAGCTCCAGCACCTCGCGCAGCACCGGTTCGGCGGCGGCGTAATCGCCCCGCTCCCGCAGCAGCAGGGACAGGTTGAACAGGGTGTTGGCGTACTCGGGGTGATCGCGTCCCAGCAGCCGCCCCTGCAGCTCCAGGGCCAGGCGGAACAGGGGCTCGGCCTCGTCCCGGCGGCCCATCTCCAGCAGCAGCAGGGCCTTGTCGTTCAGACAGATGGACAGGGCGGTGCTGGCCTCCTCGCCGCGCAGGGCTTCGAAGCCCGCCTGGGCCTCGTCATACAGGCGCAGGGCCTTGTCGTTCTGGCCCAGGCGCAGGGCCACCAGCCCCCGGTACTGCTGGATTGTGGCCACCGCCCGCGGGTCCGGCGGGTTCTGTCCGCGGCGGATGGCCAGGGCGGCGGTCAGCAGCGAGTCGGCGCGTTCGAAGCGCCCGGCCTGGCTTTCCAGATCGCCCAGGGCGGTGGCGGTCTCGGCCAGTTCGGGGTGGTCGGCGCCGTAGAAGCCGCGCTTCAGGTCCAGGCTGCGCTCCAGCTGGCGGCGCCCCTCGGGGAACATGCCCAGGCTGCGGTACACTTGGCCCAGGGCATCGCGCAGGGTGGCCTGCATGTCGGGTTGATGGGCCAGCTGCTCGTCCACCCGGGTGGCGCCCCGCTCCAGGATCTCCCGGGCCGTCAGGTCGGCCCCACGGCTCTGGTTGGGGTCGGCCTCGGCGAAGATCTCGGTGAGGAAGCCGGCCACCTCGCGGGCCTTGGCCTCGCCCAGGCGGGCCCGATCGCGCTCGTTCTCCAGGCGCACGTTGTTCCAGGCCAGCAGCCCGATGATGCCAACCGTCACCACCGCCGCGCTCACCACGGCACGCCCGTGGCGGCGCAGGAACTTGCCCAGGCGGTAGCCGAAGGTGGCGGGCCGGGCCAGCACCGGATGGCCCTCCAGATAGCGGGTCAGATCCTCGGCCAGGTGGCCGGGCGAGGCGTAGCGCTCGTCCGGTTCGCGGCGCAGGGCCTTGAGCAGGATGTTGTCCAGGTCGCGGTCCAGGCCCAGCTCCATGTGCCGGCCGGCGGCGGCGTGGCTGGGGCGGGCGGGGGCCTGGTCGCAGGTGGCGCGGGAAAGCTCGGCGCGGGTGCTGTGTTCGTCGCCGAAGGCCCAGCGTCCCGTCAGCACCCGGTAGGCCACCAGCCCCAGGCCGAACACGTCGGTGGCGGTGGTGATGGGTTCGCCCAGGATCTGCTCGGGGGCGGCCCAGCCGGGGGTCATGATGCGCGCGTCCTCAACGGTGGCCGGCGCGGCTCCGGCTTCCTGGTGGGGACCCAGCAGCTTGGCGATGCCGAAGTCCATCAGCTTCACCTGCCCCTCGGCCGTCACCATGATGTTGCCGGGCTTCAGGTCGCGATGCACCACCAGGTTGCGGTGGGCGTGTTGCACCACCTCGGCCACGGTGCGCAGCAGGCGCAGGCGGGCGGGCAGGTCCAGGTCGTTGTCGTCGCAGTAGCGGTCCAGGGGCAGGCCGTCCACGAACTCCATGACCAGGTAGGGGCGCCCGTCGGGGGTGATGCCGCCGTCCAGCAGGTTGGCCATGCCCGGGTGGCGCAGCCGGGCCAGGATCTGGCGCTCGGCGCGGAAGCGGGCCAGGATCTGTTCCGAGTCCAGCCCTCGCCGCAGCACCTTCACGGCCACTTGCTCGCTGTAGGTGCCGTCGCTGCGCTGGGCGCGGTACACGGCTCCCATGCCTCCCTCGGCCAGGCGCGCGGCCAGGGTGTAGTGGCCCAGGATTCCCCCCACCAGGGGGTCGCTTTCCGGAGGGTCGCCGGCCAGGGGGTGGCTGCCGGCGGAGAGTTCGTCCATGACATCCGTCAGGTCGCTCACAATTTCCCCGGCGATGTCTCCCAGCACGTTTTCCAGATAGTCGGGATTCTCCTGATCGGCGGCCAGCAGTTCCAGCACCTCGCGGGCCAGGTCGGCGTCGTGCCCGCAGTTGGCCGCCACGAAGGCCCGCTGCTGATCGGCCGGCACATCCACGGCCCGGTGGAACAGCCCCTGGACCTTGTGCCAGCGGTCCTGCTGGGGGGTGTTCATGGCTTCAGTTCCCGCTGCAGCCAGGCCTGGGCCAGGCGCCACTCGCGCCGCACGGTGGGCTCGCTCACGCCCAGCACGGCGGCCGTTTCCTCGTGCTTCAGGCCGCCGAAGAAACGCAGCTCCACCACCTGGCGCTGGCGGGGGCTCAGCTCTTCCAGGCGGGTCAGGGCACGGTCCAGTTCGATGAGGGTCTCGGGGCCGGCCACCGCCGGGCCCACGTTCTCGGCCAGGGTGACCTGCAGTTGCCCGCCACCCCGCTTGCCCGCCAGCTTGCGCCGGGCGTGATCGATGAGGATGCGGCGCATGACGCGGGCGGCCACGGCGCAGAAGTGGGCGCGCCCCTGCCAGTCCAGCTTGTCCTGGTCCACCAGCTTCAGGTAGGCCTCGTGCACCAGGGCGGTGGGGGTCAGGGTGTGGCCGGCGCGCTCCATGGCCATCTGCCGGTCGGCCAGCCGGCGCAGGGTGGCGTAGACGTGTTCCATCAACACATCCAGCGAGGCCTGGTCGGCCCCGCCGGATTCCGCCACCTGGCGGCAGAGGATGGTGAACTCGTTACGCGTGGGTTTCATGATAACCTCAATAAAGAGTGATTTTGTCCGGCAGCCACCACGGATCCCACCCCCACCGTGGTGGCCGCCGGAACAGGGATATCAGTCCGGCTGCTCGACCCGGAAGATATCCATGGCGGCCCAGTCGCCGGATTTGTTGCGGTACTCGGCCCGGATGAACAGGTCCTGCACGTCGGACAGCACCAGCTGGACCTGCTCGGCCGTGGCGGTGGCGCCGTTGAACTTCCAGGTGGTGGACGCCTCGTCCAGGCCTACCCGCCGGCGGAAGAAACCGTTGCTGCTGGGGGAGCCGCTGAAGCGCATGGCCAGGCGGTTGCCCAGGCCGTCGTAGAAGACCACGTCGTCCGCCGAGTAATAGTCGCCGGGTCCGCCGATGAACATGTAGAAGCTGAGGACCCCGCCGTAGAACTGGGACCAGTCGCCGTGGTAGGCCAGGGGGGCGCGGAAGTAGCAGGTCTGTCCCTGGCCGCGATCCTTCAGGGACATGTACTTGCCGTCGATGGAGGCGCTGCTGCTACGGGTGCCGAAGTCGGTGAAGTCGGCGTAGCCGGACCAGCCCTCGGTGCCGTTCTCGAAGTCGGCGGCGTAGGTGCCGATCTGCCTGACAACACAGTTCCGCACCTCGTAGTCGGTGGCCACCTTGACGTTGACCAGGCTGTTGTCCTTGACGTTGCGCACGGTGTAGGCCAGGGGCACGCCGGTGTCGATGGCGCCGCCCTCGGTGAGGAACTGGGCGATGGCGTCCACGTCGCCGTTGAAGGCGGCCAGGGCCAGGTTGGCGTTGCCGCCCAGGGCGAACACCTTCACGTTCACGTTGCTCAGGGTGCTGACGTCGCGCCCGTCCAGGTGGCCCGAACCGCCGGCCAGGGCCGCGTCATAGGAGGCCTCGATGCTGGCGCGCATGTCGCTGGCGGTCTCGGTGCTCTCCACCAGCAGGTAGAAGCGGCGGCCGTAGGTCACGGACGACACGTAGGTGGCGGGGTTCTCGGGCGACACGTAGCGCGCCAGGTCGGTGGGGGCCACGTTGCCGGCGAAGAGGGCTTCCCGCGACACGGGCATGTCGAAGCTCATGGTGTAGTAGCGCTGGTTCAGCTCCACCAGGAACGAGCTGTAGCTGGTGTCGCTGCTCAGGTTCAGCTTGGCCCGCACGTCGGTGGTCAGGGTCTCCAGGTTGACGCCCATGTTCAGGGCCATCTCCTCGCGGGACTGCACCTCGCTGCTGCGGTAGGTGAAGGCGGCGGGCAGGGTGCCGGTGTTCTCGGCGATGATGTCGTTCATGGCCTGGACGACGGCGCTGTAGCGCACCTCGTCCACGTCGGCGCTCACGGCCTGCGACCCGTTCACCAGGTTGATGGTGATGGTGCCCGGCGCCCGGTCCAGCACGATGGGGTCGGGGGTGGCCCGGCCCAGGCTCTCGCCCTGCAGCAGGTTGCCCGGGAAGATGACCTCGGCGTTGGGATCGAAGGTGGCGTAGTCCAGGGGAGCGTCCACGATGCTGTGGCGCTCCACGGTGCACAGGGTGATGGTGCCGTCGGGCAGCTCTTCCTCGGCGCTGGAGACCAGCTCGATCTCCTGGGAGGGGTTCACCTTCTCGTAGGTGCCGCCGGTGTCGATGACGGCGTCGAAGCTCTGGGGCGAGGGGTCGGTGGGGTCGCTGCCGCAGGCCCCCAGGGCCAGGACCAGCAGGGTGAGCAGGAGAATTTTGATATGGTTGAACATGGCTTTTGCCTCCGTTCACGAGCAGAGAGATTGGCTTTCAATCTCAAGACGCGCAAAACGGAGACAAAAACGATCAGGATTTTTTTGTTGTGCCTGGGAAATTGTTTCTGACGGAAAATGGCCGCCTCCATGAGTGATCATGTGTGGTTTTTATACAAAAAGGCGGCCTTTCCTCGGAAAAACCGCCCAATTTCTGGTCAAAAAGCTGCGTCTGGGCCCCAGAAACAATTTCCCGGGCACAACCTACTGGACCTCGGGAAGGGTCACGGCCAGGGCCGCGCCGCCCAGCCCCAGCACCGATAGCCCCAGAATCAGCTGGGCCGGTTCCAGGAAGGACAGGGCGCTGGTCAGGGCCCCCATGCCCAGCAGCACCAGGGCGATGAGGGTGTTGCTCACAGACACGTAGTCGGTGCGCTTGACACCCCCGGCCAGGTCCACCAGGTAGGTCTTGCGCCCGGCCCGCACCCCGGCGTGGGCCACCCCCAGCACGAAGAAGAACACCGGCCACAGCCAGGAGGAGGTGGCCAGATCCCGGAACCAGGTCATGACCACGAAGGCGGCCACGCCCAGCACGCCCGTGAGCAGGGCAGCCCGGATCATGACCCGGCGGCTGCTGCTGTCAGCCATGGTGCCCCACACGGGGGCCGACAGGCTGCTGGCCAGTCCCCCGGCGATCATGAAGATGCCCAGCATGGAGGCGCTGCCGTTGCCGTTCTGCCGGGCCAGCACCACGTAGAAGGGCGCCGTCAGGGCCGAGCACAGCAGCAAGGCGCGGGTCAGCACGAAACGCTGGAAGGGGGCGTCGCTGACCACCAGACCCAGGCTTTGCCAGGCGGCCTTCCAGCCGTTCTTGCCGCCGGCCGTCTCGCCGGGAAATTCCTGCAACGCGCCGAACACCAGCAGGGCCACCAGCCACAGGGCGCCGGCGGCCAGCAGCAGCGCCGCGTAGAAGGCGGAGGACTGTTCGCCGCGGCCCATCACCAGGAAGGCCACGCCCACGCCCAGGGTCAGCAGGCCGGAAATGCCCGACGAAAGCCCGCCCAGCCGGCCCCGCTTGCCCTTGGGGATGGTCTTGCCCACGATATCCTTGCTGGCGATGGAATTCAGCGACCGGGCCAGGCTGAAGGCGATGACGCAGGCCAGGATGACAAGCCCCGCCGTGCGCCCCTGCAGCTTGAAGGCCGCCAGGGCGCACACCATCACCGACAGGCCCTGCAGGGCGCTGCCCACCATCCACACCGGTTTGCGCAGGGGCCGCCCGCGCACCCAGCCGCCCAGGGCCAGCTGGGGCAGCATGCTGCCCGACTCGCGGATGGGCACCAGCAGGGCGACGAGGGCGGTGGGAGCGCCCACGGCCGTCATCACCCAGGTCAGCACCGTCTTGGGGCTGGACAGGGCGTCGCCCAGGCTGGTCAGGGTCTGGGCGATCAGGTAGATGAAGAAGTTGCGGGGCACCCAGCGGCAGGCGCTGACGTCCAGGTCGCGGCAACTGCGGGCGTCTTCCTCGTCGGCCACCAGCTGGTACAGGGAGTCCAGCCGTTCATCGACTTCCCGGGGTGTGATCAGGGGCATGGTTCCGGTCTCTTCCTTGTCGGGTTCTCTAGTTGTTCTGTTCCGCGGCGGCCTCTTCCTCGCGGCTCTTTTCCCAGTCCCTGATCTCGCGCATGCGGCGCCGGAACTTGTAGGGATCTTCGAAGGGGGCGGGGGGCAGGGCCCGGGCGGCGGCCAGGATGTCCTCGCTGATCTCGGGGAACCCGTTGTCGCCGTAATGGCTCACCGTTTCCACGGCCATACCGGCCTGCAGCAGCAGCACCGAGAAGTTCTTCCCGTTCAGGAAGAAGTAACCCAGGGTGCGGCCGTACCCGTCGGTCTCGGCGGCGCGCAGCAGCTGCACCTCGGCGGCGGCGGCAAAGGCCCCGGCGGCGAAGGCTGCCGCTTCGGTGCCGAAGGGCTGTCCCTGGTACTGACCCCAGTGGGGGTGGGCCACCTCGGGGGTGTCGATGCCCAGGATGCGCACCCGCTCGGTGTCTTCCTCGCCCAGCGAAGGGTGACGGTGTCGCCATCGCCCACGCGGATGATCTCCAGGGGCACGGCCACTCGCTCACCCGCCGGGCGGGTTTGGGTGCGATCTTTTTCCTGGGCCTGGACCGGGGCCACCAGCGACAGGGCGACCAGCGCCAGCATGAGAGCCAGGCCCAGGGTGCCCGGTTGGAATCGGCGGAACAGCAACATGATAGCCTCCAGCAAAGGGGAAAAGGGATCCGAAGAATGGGCGATCAGTGTAGCGCAAAGCGCCCGGCCCTGGCCACACCGATGCCGGGTCGGTTGAACCGGACATTAGATATATGGTACTGTCGGGATCCTTTTGGACCGGATCGGGCCGGTCCTTGCCCACAATTTAATTTCTGGAGGGTGAACAATGAAGAAATTGATCCTGCTGGCGGTCCTGTGCTGTTTCGCCGCCGTTCCCGCCTGGGCCGACCTGCTCATTTCCGAGGTGTTCTACGACCACAGTGGCACCGACACGGACTACGAGTGGGTCGAGATCGTCAACACCGGCACCAACAGCGTGGACCTGTCGGGCTACATCCTGGCCTGGGGCGGCACCGACTACAGCTACGGCCAGATTGTTCTGAGCGGGGCCATGAGCGCCTGCTCCATCTTCCTGGTGGGCGGACCCATGTCCGACGCGGAGAACGGTGACCCCTACGGCTTCGACCTGGCCATTGACCTGAACCCCGACATCCAGAACTCGGGCACCACCGCCGACGCGGTGGCCCTGTTCGCCCCCGGAGCCAACGTCCTGGTGGACACGCCCATCGACGCGGTCATCTACGGTGGGGACAACCTCAACGGCCTCCTCGACGAGACCGGCCTGCCCGGCGCCGTGGACGTGGGGGATGCCCCTGCCGGGTCGTCCATTCACCGCGTCAGCGTGCAGGGTGACTGGGCCATCACCGACAGCCCCAACCCCTACGACCATGACTTCAACTACAATTGCGCCGGCGTCGTGGCCGTTGAACCGCTGACCCTGGACGCCCTGAAGTCCGTCTACCGGTAAGGTAAGTTGAACCCGGCCCTCCGGGGCCCGGCCACAGACAAGAATCGGGCGGGATCAGCTGCCGGCTTCCTTTTGCAGGGGGCCGCAGCGTTCCCGCCTGGCTTTTTCCAGCAAACCGGCCACTTCTTCCTGGCCCACCTGCAGGTGCAGCAGGCCCTGGCGGGTGATCTCCAGTCCCGCCTCCAGGTGGGGCATGACCACCTCGTGAACCCCCAGCTTCCGCAAATCCATGGCCGTCTCGGGGCTGTTCGCCCGCGCCACGATGTGCAGATCGGGCTGGATCAGCCGCGCCTGCTGGACGATGGTCCGGGCCGTCACGGGAGAGGGGATGGTGATCAGCAGGACGCAGGCGCGGTCCAGGTGCGCCGCCTCCAGCACGGCGGGGTGGCTGGCGTCGCCGAAGATCACGGGCAACCCCAGCTCGCGATAGCTTTCCAGCCGGTGCTGGTCCAGTTCCACCGCCACCTGGGGCAGTCCCGCGTCCCGCAGCACGCCGCCCACGGTGCGACCCATGTTGCCCGCCCCGGCCAGCACCACGTGGTCGCGCAGTTCGTCCCGGGGCAGGTTGATGGTCAGGACGGGCTCGGTCTGGCGCCGCCGGCGCAGGAACCCGTACACCGGTCCGGTGGCTGCCGACACGAAGGGCGTGGCGAACATGGTGACCAGGGCTACCGCCATGATCAGGGAATACACCTGGGAGCCGATGCTGCCCGTGTTCACCCCCACCCGGCCGATGACGAAGGCGAACTCGCCGGCCTGGAACATGGTCAGGCCCAGGGCCAGGGGAATGACGTTGCGGAAGCCGAAGGCCCGGCCGATGCCCGCGCACAGCAATCCCTTGATGAGGCCCACCGCCGCCGCGAGGCCCAGCACCAGCATCAGGTTGTCCCGCAGGAAGGCCGGATCCAGCAGCATCCCCACCGAGGCGAAGAACAGCAGGCCGAAGATATCCCGCAGGGGAATGACGTCGCTCAGGGCCTGGTGGGCGTGGTCCGACTCGCTCAGCACCATGCCCGCCACGAAGGCCCCGAAGGCGAAGCTCAGACCCACCTTGTAGGTCACGAAGCCGATGCCCAGGCCCAGGCCCGTCACCGCCAGCAGGAACAGCTCGCGCGAGTTCCAGCGCCCCACCTGGCGGATGATCCAGGGAATGACCCGGGTGCCGAAAACCACCATGAAGCCCAGGAACACCGCCGAAATGAGCAGGGCCCAGCCCAGCTGGGGCAACCCGGCCCGGATGTTGGTCAACCGGGGCATGATGATCAGCAGAGGCACCACGGCCAGGTCCTGCACCAGCAACATGCCGATCATGACCCGGCTGCTCAGGGTGCCCAGGCGGCCCTGGCCTTGCAGGGTCTTGAGGATGACCATGGTGCTGGACAGGGAAACGCAGGCGCCGAACCACACGGCATCGGTCCACGGCCAGCCCAGCAGCAGGCCAATCCCCCCGGTGGCGGCCACCGTCAGCAGGATTTGCAGGGTGGTGCCCAGCAGGGCCACCCCGCGCACGGGCCGCAGTTCCTTCAGGCTGAACTCGATGCCCAGGGCGAACAGCAGCAGGGCCACGCCGATCTCGGCCAGCAGCTCGATGTCGTGGGAATCGTGAATCAGGGCCCCCCCGGTCAGGGGGCCCAGCACCACGCCTGCGGCGATGTAGCCCAGGATCAGGGGCTGGCCCAGTCGGCGGGCCAGCAGCCCACCCAGGAATCCGGCGGTCACGATGATGGCCATGTCTCCGGCAATACCCACGGTCGTCTCCCTTGCGCCCCTGGCGGGGCCATTTCTTGATCAAGCAACTGTTCCACGGGACGATATAGCGTATACCGGGATTTTGATACAGGCCGTTTTGCCCGAGCGAGGTTGATCCATGTCGTTGCCCTTCGATGATGAGCTGGAACAGGAACAGGACAGTGGCTGCCAGAACTGCCCCATCGTGACCTTCAAGATCAAGGACAGCGTCTACGGGGTTTCCACCGCCCAGGTTCAGGGCATGCTGGAGATGCCGGAAATCCGACCGGTGCCCCACGCGCCCAGCTGCGTGCGCGGCCTGATCAACCTGCGCGGCGAGGTGCTGCCGGTGGTGGATCTGCGCGTGCGTCTGGGTTTGCCCAGCAAGCGCAATGAGGCCCGGGAATTTTCCCAGATGATGAAGGCCCGCGAGGAAGATCATCTGAAGTGGCTGGCCGAGCTGGAGGCATCGGTCCAGGAGGATCGTCCCTTCACCCTGGCCACCGACCCTCACCAGTGCGCCTTTGGCCGGTGGTACGATTCCTTCCGGACCGGGGACCACGTGGCCATGGCCATGGTGCAGCGCTTCGACGCGCCGCACCGCAAGATCCACGCGGTGGCGGCCCAGGTGGCCGAGCGGGTGGCGGCGGGTGACCACAAGGGCGCGCGCCAGATCATCGAACGCACCCGGGACCGCGAGCTGGCCAAGATGAAATCCCTCTTCGAGTCCCTGGTGCAGCACTACGGCGAGGGCAGCCGGGAACAGGCCATCATCCTGGAGGCGCCGGGATTCACCTACGCCGTGGCGGTGGACAGCATCGAGAGCGTGGAATACCTGGACGACCAGTCCGAGCAGGAAAGCCCCCAGAGCATGGGCAACGCCGACGTCATGGCCGTGGTGGGCCTGGGGAGGCGCGCGGGCAGCCAGCAGGTCATCCAGCTGTTGACGGCGGGCAGCATCACCGAGGGCGTGGACATCCTGGAACTGGTATGATCAGGCCCCGGAATTCGCGGAAATGAGAGGGCCCGCCGCCGGCGGGCCTTCTTTGTCGATATATCTCATGGATATTCCCGACCGTGGGGGTATCATGTGCGCAGGATGACTCCATGGGATGGAGGTTCTTCATGCGTCCCGGTCCGAGGCTGGTCGGACTTCTTCTCGCCTTCGCCTGCGGTCTGTACCTGACCGCCGGCTCGGAAGGCCTTTGCGCCGCGCCCGCTCCCGGCGGCTCCGTGAAGATCGGCGTCCTGGCCAAGCGGGGCGCCCAGCAATGCATGGCCAAGTGGGGCCCCACCGCCGAGTACCTGAATCGCCGCCTCCCCGAGTACAGTTTCCTTATCGTCCCCCTGGGCTTCCAGCAGATCCAGGACGCGGTGGACCAGAATCGCGTGGATTTCATCCTGGCCAATTCCTCCTTCTACGTCGAGCTGGAGGTGGCCCACGGCGTGCAGCGCGTGGCCACCCTGGAGAACCTGCACGCAGGCGGGTCCAGCCACCGGGTTTTCGCCGGCGTGCTGTTTTGCCGGGCCGACCGGGAGGACATCCGCACCCTGGACGACATGCGGGGCCAGACCTTCATGGCCGTGGACGCGGAAAGTTTCGGCGGCTGGCGCATGCAGTGGCGGGAAATGCTGGAACAGGGCCTGGACCCCTATTCCGACCTGGCCTCGCTGGAATTCGCGGGCTCCCACGACGCGGTGGTTTTCGCCGTCCTGTCGGGGCGGGCGGCGGTGGGGGCGGTGCGCAGCGACACCCTGGAGCGCATGGCCCAGGAAGGCCTGGTGGATCTGGCCGATTTCAAAGTCCTCAACGCCCATCTCGACCCCCCCGGCGTTCACATGCCCTTCCTGCATTCCACCCGTCACTATCCCGAGTGGCCCATGGCCCGGACGGCGGCCACGCCCGACCGCCTGGCCAAGGAGGTGACCACGGCCCTGTTGCAGATGCAGCCAGAGGACGAGGCGGCGCGGGCCGCCCATTGCACCGGCTGGTCTCCCCCCGAGAACTACCAGGCCGTTCATGATTGCCTGCTGGAGCTGCGCTGTCCCCCGTACCAGGACTACGGGCGGGTTTCCTTCTTCGCGGCCGTGCGCAAGGTGTGGCCCTGGCTGACCATGCTGCTCGTTCTGGGTGTGGTGGTCCTGCTCATCGTCATCCGTTCCTCCCGCCTGAAGGCCCGCCTGCAACAGTCCCAGGAACTGGCCGCCGAACGTTCGCGCGGGTGGGACTTCGTGCGCCAGGTGCTGGACAGGCTGCCGGTGGGGGTGTTGCTCATCGACGTGGAGAAGCGCTCGGTGGTGGAGGCGAATCCCATGGCCGCGGTCATGATGGGGCGGGCCAGCGAGGATATCGTGGGGCGGTCCTGTCATGATTTTATCTGTCCCCACCTGGACGGTGATTGCCCCATCCTGGACCGGGGGCAGACGGTGGACCATTCCGAACGCATCCTGCTGGCGGACGACGGCAGGGAGGTGCCGGTCCTCAAGACGGTGGTGCCCATGGAGGTGCAGGGTCGCCGTTATCTGCTGGAAGCCATGCTGGATATCTCCGCCCACAAGGCCGCCGAGGCCGAGCGGGAACGCCTGACCCACGCCATCGAGCAGGTGGGCGAGATGATCGTCATCACCGACGCCGAGGGCGTCATCCGCTACGTGAACCCTTCCTTCACGACCATCACCGGCTATTCGCGGCAAGAGGCCCTGGGCAACAAGATGTCCCTGGTCAAGAGCGGGCGGCACGAAAAGGGGTTCTACGAGAGACTGTGGCAGACCATCTCCCGGGGCGACACCTGGACCGGCCAGATCACCAACCGTCGCAAGGACGGCACCCTGTTCACCGAGGCGGCCACCATCTCGCCCGTGCGCGACGAGCGCGCCCGCATCGTCAACTTCGTGGGCGTCAAGCGGGACATCACCGAGCAGCTGGCCCTGGAGAACCGCTACCAGCACTCGCAGAAGATGGAGACCATCGGCCGGCTGGCCGGGGGCGTGGCCCACGATTACAACAACATGATCGGCGTCATCCTGGGCTACGCGGACATGATCCTGAACCGCGAACAGCTGGAGCCGGGGCTGCGGGACGAAGTGCTGCAGATCCAGGGGGCGGCCAAGCGCTCGGCCGACCTGACGCGCCAGCTGCTGGGGTTCGCGCGCAAGCAGAGCATCAATCCGGAAGTCCTGGATCCCAACCTGACGGTGGAGAACATGCTCAAGATGCTGCGCCGTCTCATGGGGGAAAAGGTCGGAGTGGAATGGCGGCCCTGCGCCGAGCCCTGGGCCGTGAAGATGGACCCCACCCAGGTGGATCAGATCCTGGTGAATCTGTGTGTCAATTCCCGGGATGCCATGCCCCAGGGCGGGCGCATCACCATCGCCACCACCAACGTCAGCAGCCCGGCCTTGCTGGGGGGGCAGGCCGCCGAGGTGGCCGCCGGCCAGTACCTGCAACTGACCATCAGTGACGAGGGCTGCGGCATGGACCCCGAGGTGCTGGACAAGGCCTTCGAACCCTTCTTCACCACCAAGGACCAGGGCAAGGGGACGGGGCTGGGGCTGGCCACGGTGTACGGCATCGTCCAGCAGAACGGCGGTTTTGTGGACATCCTCAGCGAGGTGGGCAAGGGCACGGCCATCAGCATCTATCTGCCCCGGCACGAACGGGAAGAAATCCCCGAACCTGGGGAGGCTCCGGCTCCTCTGGCCGTGAACGGCGCCACGGTGCTGCTGGTGGAGGACGAGGTGGCCCTGCTTCAGGTGGTGGCGCGCATCCTGGAAGACCAGGGCTACACGGTGCTCATGGCCGAGACGCCCACCCTGGCCCTGGCCCTGGCTCATCAGCACGCGGCCCAGCTGAACCTGCTGATCACCGATGTCATCATGCCGGACATGGACGGGGATCAGCTGGCTGGGGCGGTGCGCGAGTTCCTGCCCGACCTTCCCTGCCTGTTCATGTCGGGATACCTGCCCTCGGAGCTGCAGCATCTGAGCTCGCCGGGCCAGGGGTTCCACTTCATCCAGAAGCCGTTCCAGTTCCCCAGTTTCCTGCAGAAGGTGCAGGAGGTGCTGAACGACAAGCTGCGGGTCTGAGCATCAGGTTGTGCCCTGAAGATTGTTTCTCGCCCCGTAATTGCGATTGCGGGGCATGTCTGTTTCCCTTAAAAAGTTCATCCCACCCCATTGCCCGAACCCCAAGTGCAGGTTCCATAAGCCCTTACGGAATGGCTGGCACTTCAAACGGGCAGGATACTACTGGCGACAACACCACACCATCCGTATCCAGCGGTTTACATGCCTTCATTGCAGCAAGAGCTTCAGCACCCAGACGTTTTCCAGCGATTACTGGCAAAAAAAGCCCAACATGGCCCCCCAGCTCTTCTTCAAGGTGGTCGGCGGCATGGCTAACCGACAGATCGCCAGGGACTTGCGCGTTGACCCGGCCACCATCGACCATCACATCAATCGCATGGCCCGCCATTGTTTGCTTTTCCATTTGCGGATGATCCAGGGCCAGCCCCCTCCCCAAGAGGTGGTCATCGACGGCTTCGAGTCCTTCGAGTGGAGCCAGTACTACCCCATCTATCTGAACCTGGCCATCGAGAAAGACTCGGACTTCTTCTGGTATTTCACCGACAGTCCCATGCGGCGCAAGGGACGCATGACCGCCGAGCAGAAGAAACGCCGGGCGGAGCTGGAGAAGCTTCACGGCAGGCCTGACCCCAAGGCTATCGAAAAGGATACCAGGGAGTTACTGGAGTTTGTGCTGAAGGATCTGGCCCAGGCGGTGGTCTACAGCGATTGCCATCAGGCCTACCCCCGGGCCATCAAGCAGCTGGACTGTGACGTGACCCACCATTTGACGTCGGGCAGCGATCACCGGGATCAGGATAACAATCTGTGGCCGGTGAACCTGGCCGATCTGTTGATCCGCCATTGCAGCTCGAACCACAAGCGGGAGACCATCGCCTGGTCCAAGCGCAGGCAGGGGGCGGCGGACAGGCTGGCGATCTTCCTGGTCTGGCGGAATTACGTGAAACCGCGGCGCGAGAAGGAGCGTGGGAGCCCGACGCCGGCCATGATGAAGGGCATCACGGATCATCCGTTGACGCCTGAGGAGATATTTTCAGAGCGGATCTTCCGCAGCCATGCTGATTTGCCGCCGCGATGGGCCGAATACTACGACCGGGCGGTGGAAACACGCCCGCTGCCCGTCAATCTCAAGCATGAATTGAAATATGCCTACTGAATTACCGCCCGGATAGCCCACATTGACCCACCATACACCTAGTTGAACAAGAAAACCGGGAGCCAGTGGTTGACACCAACCCTTGGCTCCCGACCGAGAAACAATCTTCAGGGCACAACCCAACAAAAGCAGAAACAAATGGGCGCCGATTCTGGTATGGTGCTGGTGCCGGGCCGGCTGTGTGCCCGGCCTTGCCATGAAGGAGCCGTGCCGTGATTTCTGCCGCCCGCCGTGATTCCCGTTTCCTGTCCCGTTTCTCCCTTTTGATTTTCTGCCTGTCCCTGCCGTGGGCCGCCCTGGCCGCCGACGGCAAGGACGAGCAGCCCGGCCTGAACGCCGAGACCCTGGCCGGCCTGGCCCTGCGCGGCATCGGCCCGGCCTTCATGTCGGGGCGCATCGCCGACGTGGTGATCGATCCCCAGGACCCCGGCACCTGGTACGTGGCCGTGGGCAGCGGGGGCGTCTGGAAGACCACCAACGCCGGCACCACCTGGCAATCCCTTTTCGAGGGGCAGGGCAGCTACAGCATCGGTTGCCTGGCCCTGGACCCCTCGGACCACAACACCCTGTGGGTGGGCACGGGCGAGAACGTGAGCGGGCGGCACGTGGGCTTCGGCGACGGCGTGTACCGCAGCCGCGACGGGGGCCAGACCTGGGAGAACCTGGGCCTGAAGGAGAGCGAGCACATCGGCATGATCCGGGTGCATCCCGACGACCCAGGCACCGTGTACGTGGCGGCCCAGGGTCCCCTGTGGTCGGCCGGCGGCCAGCGGGGCCTGTTCATGACCACCGACGGGGGAGCCACCTGGGAGAAGGTGCTGGGCGGCGGCCAGTACACCGGCGTGGGCGAGGTGCACCTGGATCCGCGCGATCCCCGGGTGATGTACGCCACCACCTACCAGCGCAACCGCAACGTGGCGGCCTTCATGGCCGGCGGGCCCGAGTCGGCCATCCACAAGTCCACCGACGGCGGGCGCACCTGGCGTCGCCTGAAAACGGGCCTGCCGGAACAGGACATGGGCAAGATCGGCCTGGCCATCTCGCCCCAGCGGCCCGACGTGCTGTACGCGGCGGTGGAGCTGGCGGGGCGCCAGGGCGCGGTGTACCGCAGCGCCGACGGCGGCGAGAGCTGGCAGAAGCGCAGCGATCGGGCCGGGGGGGGCACCGGGCCCCATTATTACCAGGAACTCTTCGCCAGTCCCCACGCCTTCGATCGTTTGTACTTCATGGACGTGCAGCTGGCGGTAAGCCAGGACGGCGGCGGCACCTGGACCAGCCTGGCCAGCGAGGACAAGCACGTCGACAACCACGCCCTGGCCTTCGCGGCCGGCGATCCCGACTACCTGCTGGCCGGTTGCGACGGCGGCCTGTACCAGAGCTGGGATCTGGGCCGCACCTGGCAGTTCACCGCCAACCTGCCCGTGACCCAGTTCTACAAGGTGGCGGTGGACTACGACCTGCCCTTCTACCACGTCATGGGCGGCACCCAGGACAACAACACCCAGTACGGCCCCGTGCGCACCGACAACGTCCACGGCATCCGCAACGCCGACTGGTCGGTGACCCTGTTCGGCGACGGGCACCAGCCCGCCATCGACCCCACCGACCCCGACATCCTTTACAGCAGCCTGCAGCAGTGCAGCATGTACCGGGTGGACCGCGTCACGGGCGAGTTCACCTCCATCAAGCCCGTGCCCGGCGAAGGCGAACCCCAGGATCGCTGGAACTGGGACGGGCCCATGGTCATCAGCCGGCACGACCCGGCGCGGCTGTACATGGCCAGCCAGCGCCTGTGGCGCAGCGACGACCGGGGCGACAGCTGGCGGCCCCTGTCGGGGGATCTGACCCGCGGCCAGGACCGCCTGCAATTGCCCATGATGGACCGGGTGCAGAGCGTGGACGGACTGTGGGACCTGCTGGCCATGAGCCAGTTCGGCACCATCACCAGCATCGCCGAGTCGCCCCTGGACGCGGACGTGCTGTACGTGGGCACGGACGACGGCCTGATCCACGTCACCCTGGACGGCGGCGCCACCTGGCGGCAGTGCAAGCGGCCCAAGGGGGTGCCCCGGCAGATCTACGTCAACAACCTGGTGGCCGACCGCTTTCAGCGCGAGACCGTGTACGCCGTGCTGGACAACCACAAGGCGGGCGACTTCGCGCCCTACCTTTTCCGCAGCACCGACGCCGGCAAGTCCTGGCAAAGCATGAGCGGCGACCTGCCCGAGCGGCACATCGTCTGGCGCCTGGCCCAGGACACGGTCCAGCCGGGGCTGTTCTTCGCCGCCACCGAGTTCGGGATGTTCACCAGCGTGGACGGCGGCCGCAAGTGGGTGAAGCTGGGGGGCGCGCCAACCATCGCCTTCCGCGACGTGGTGATCCAGGAGCGCGAGAACGATCTGGTGTGCGCCAGCTTCGGCCGGGGCCTGTTCGTGCTGGACGACTACACGCCCCTGCGCACCATCAGCGAGGAAAGCCTGGAGCAGCCGGCCCTGCTGTTCGCGCCCCGGACGGCGCCCTGGTTCCGGCCCCGGCCCCGGGTGGGCTGGGAGCCGCGCGGTTCCCAGGGCACGGGCTACTACACCGCGCCCAACCCTCCCCACGGGGCGGTGTTCACCTATTACCTGGCCGAGGAACCGAAGACCACCCGGCAGCAGCGCCAGGAGGCCGAGAAAGAGCTGGCCGCCGACGGCAAGGACACCCCCTCGCCGGGCTGGGCGGCCCTGCTGCGCGAGGATGCGGAGGACGCCCCGGCCGTGCTGCTGACGGTGCGCGACGCCGACGGTCAGGTGGTGCGCACGCTGAGCGGGCCGGTGACGCGGGGCGTGCACCGGGTGGCCTGGGACCTGTGCTATCCCAGCGGAGCGGCCGAGACCGACGGCCGGCCCGACAAGGTGCAGAGCGGTTTGCTGGCCCCTCCGGGCCGGTACACGGTGGAGCTGGCCCGGCGTGGGGACGGGGTGACCACCCTCCTGGCCGGGCCCCGGGAGTTTGGGGTGGAACTCCTGCGCGCTCCGGCCCTGACGGGCATGGCCGGCGACCAGCTGGCGGCCTACTTGAAGGAGGCGGTGCAGGTGCAGCGGGAAAGCAGCGCGGCGGGGGCCGTGCTGGACCAGTCGTGTGAGCGGGTGAAGGCCATCAAGGTCGCCCTGGAACGGGCCGGGCTGGGGGGCGACGGCCTGTACGCCACGGCCAACACCCTGGACCGGCGGCTGGCCGATCTGACGGTGCGGCTGCGGGGTGACCAGCGGCGGGCGCGGATGAACGCCGCCGGTCCCCTTTCCATCAACGACCGCCTGCAGCTGGGGCTGGCCCCGGCCATGGGTTCGTCCTACGGCCCCACGGCCCAGCAGCGACACCAACTGGACCTGGGCCTGCGGGCTTTCCGCGCCTGGCAGGACCAGCTGGAGCAGCTGGTCAAGGAGGACCTGATCCGCCTGGAGAAGGACCTGGACGCTGCAGGGGTGCCCTGGACCCTGGGCCGGGGATATTGATCGGAACAACTCGCGCGGATCAATACGCCGGATCTATTCACCCGGATAGCTCAGCCCCCACTTGCCCCGGAGAGTGTCCATGATTCCCATGATCTGGACACTCTCTTCCAGGGGAATGACCGTGTTGTCCCGCCGCCCTTCACGCATCAGATCCATGAAGGCCTCGGCCATGTGGGTGTAGCCCTGGCCACGCAGCTGGAAGTTCTCCTGGGTGGATTCTCCGTCCAGCTTCTCCAGGATGAAATCGCGGGCTCCCCACCACGGGTCGTTCAGGCGGATGGCCCCGGCGGTGCCGCGAATGACGGCTTCCCGTGTGGTATCCACCCGCAAGGACTGGTAGCCCAGGGTGAAACGCCCGCCGGCGTGGCGCAGCACGAAGGCCGATTCGTCGTCCACCCCGGTGGGTCCCTGGTGGGCGGTGCCGGTGATCTCGGAGGGCATGCCGAACAGCCAGCAGCCCAGGGAAATGGTGTACACACCCAGGTCCAGCAGGGCGCCGCCGCCCAGGTGGGGGTCGAAGAGGCGGCTGTTGGGGTCGAAGTTGGGGCGGATGGCGAAGTCGGCCGCCAGCAGGCGCAGGTCGCCGATGGCGCCCTCGTCCACCAGCTTCTTCACCCGCTGCAGGGAGGGCAGGAAGCGGGTCCACATGGCCTCCATGAGCAGCACGTCGTTGGCCTTGGCCGCGTCCACCATGCGCCGCGCCTGCTCGGCGCTCAGGGCGAAGGGCTTCTCGCACAGCACGTGCTTGCCCTGCTCCATGCACAGGATGCTGTCCGGGCAGTGCCGCGAGTGGGGGGTGGCCACGTAGACGGCGTCCACCTCGGGGTCGGCGGCCAGATCGGCATAGCTGCCGTGTGCGTTGCAGCGGCGGTCATCGGGTCCGGGGTGTTCGGCGGCGAAGCGCCGGGCGGTCTCGGCCTGGCGCGAGCCCACGGCGGTGAGGATGGCGCCGTCGGCCAGGGTCAGGGCGTAGGCGAACTTGGCGGCGATGCGGCCCGTGCCGATAATGCCCCACAGCACGGGTTTCGGGTCCTGGCGAGTGTTCATGGTCTGCCTGCTCTCGATAGGTCTGTTTCCCCGGAATTGAAAATCGGACCTCTCGATTATCGCCTTTGCTTTTCTCCAGGTCAATGGCGTGGCCCCGATCTGGGGAGTTGCCACGGGGGGGGCGACTCCCTACAGTCATGCACCAGGTAAACACATTCCCACCCCACCGCGTCAAATCCATGATCGTCATCGATATCCAAGGCCGCCGGCGGCCGCAATTCCCACACCACGACAAGGGGGCAAGTCGTGAAAAGATCATATTCCATCCTCGTTTTGATCCTGTTGCTGGCCGGTGCGCCCTGGGGCTCGGGCGCCAGGGAAGAGGCCGCCCCGCCGACCTGGGAGGCCTGGCAGGACCTGGTGGACGACGACCTTCTGCGCGAGGCCCTGGCCATGACCCCCGCCCTGCGCGAACAGGCCCGGCAGGCCGGCCACACCCGCGCCTGGACCCGGGCCCTGGTGTCCGAGTTGCAGCTCAACCGCAGTCTGGGGCAGGTCAAGGCCTGCGCCCAGGTCCTGCGCTCTCAGCCCTGGCCCGACGATCCACGCGCCCGCCTGGTGCTGGAGCTGTTTCAGGCCCAGGCCCTGCAACAATACCTGCAGGCCGATTCCTATGAGATCCGGCAGCGCGGGGAACAATCCGACGAATCTCGAGAAGCCACTCCGGAAGACCTGGAAAGCTGGTCCTTGAACCAGTTCACCCGGGCCGTGAACGAGGCCTACGGCCGGGCCTGGGCCCTGCGCGACCAGGTGGACGACGGCGACCTGGCGCCCTACCTGCCCTATCTCTTTCCCAACGAGTTGCCCGCCAGAGTGAGCGGCACCGTGTCCGATCTGGTCACTTATCTGTGGGTCAAGGATCAGGTGAACAGCCGCTTCTGGGGGCCGGAGGACGAGGCCCGCTTGCCCCGCCTGGATTACGCCCGTCTGATGGATTGCACCCGCCGGGTCAAGGCCCATCCCCTGGACTCCATGCATCCCCTGGAGCGGGTGAGCCTGCTGCTGACGGCCTTGCACCAGCGCCACCATGCGGCGGGCCGGCGCGAGGCGGCTTTCCACGCCCAGGTCGAGCTCATCGTCTGCCTGGCCGATGCCTTCCCCGACCAGGCCCTGGCCGCCCGCCAGCAGCTGGAAACGGTGCTGGCCGATTTCGACCCGTCCCTGCCCTGGTGGTCCTACGGCCAGTGGCGGCTGGCCCGCCTGGCCCGTCAAGAAGACCTGCCCGACGCCGAGGCGCGCGCCCACCTGGCGGCCGTCCGTGGGGCCCGGCGCCATCCCGATTCCCTGGGCGGCAAGCTGTGCGCCCGGATCATGGCCGAGATCGAGGCGCCCGGGCTGCGCCTGGAGGCCATGGGCCAGGATCTGCCCGGCCGCAAGACCATCATGATGGCCTACACCAATGTGCGGCGGATCCACTTCCGGGCCTGGCGCTACGACTGGGAGGGCCAGAGCGACCCCTACCGCCGCCTGCTGAACGAACCGGACCGGGACGAGGTGCTGTCGTGGTTGCGATACGGCGAACCTGATTTGACGTGGACGGAGGATCTGCCGGCGCAGGACGACTACCAGGAGCACCAGGCCTGCACCGGGCTGCCCCCCTGCCCGCCCGGTCCCTACGTGGTGGTGGCCTCCACCGAGCCCGATTTCCGCGAGAAGGAGAACCTGCTGCAGTCGGTGCGTGTCATGGTGGGGCGCCTGCTGGTGCAAGCCGTGGAGATCGAGGACCACTGGGAGCTGCGGACCCTGGATGGAGACACGGGCGATCCCCTGCCCGGGGTTCAGCTCACCCTGCTGAAGTTCCAGGGCAAGCACCGTCCCTCCCACAGGGACGATGAGAAGCGGGATCCCACCGAGGACTGGCTGCCGGTGGGCGAACTGGTGAGCGACGGGCGCGGCCTGGCTCGACCCCAGCCGGGGGAGGACGAATATTTCGCCGCGGTGGCCCGGCGCGGAGTGGAAATTTCCCTGGTTCATCGCATGCGCCAGTCGGGCCCCGACATCCCGAGGCGGGATGACGACGCCTTCGTCTACACCGACCGTGCCGTGTACCGCCCCGGCCAGACGGTGCACTGGAAGGCCGTGTGTTACGGTCGTCCCGACGACAGCGAACCTTACCGGCCCCTGGTGGAGCGCAAGCTGTGGCTGGTGCTGGAGGACAGCCACGGGGAAACCATCCAGAGGATGAGCGGCCACACCAACGATTTCGGCTCTCTTTCCGGCAGCTTCACCCTGCCCGAGCGGGCGGTGCTGGGGCGCTGGACCATCAGCACCCAGCTGGGAGGCGCCACCGGCATCCAGGTGGAGGAATTCAAGCGCCCCACCTTCGAGGTGCACCTGGACAGCCTCGGGTCCGAGCCGGAATTCGACAAGCCTCTGACCCTGCAGGGCCGGGCGGGATATTACTTCGGCCTGCCGGTGCAGGCAGGCACCGCCAGGTGGACCGTCAGCCAGCACACCGAATTTTCCCATCGGCGCCGAATCGGGTTCCATCGCAACATCAACGAGACGGTGGCCGAGGGGGAGGTGCCCCTCAAGGCCGATGGTACCTTCTCCTTCACCTTCACCCCCGGCCAGTCACCCGGGGCCCAGGACGACGACGAGGTGGTGTATCGCTACCGCGTGCAGGTGGAGGTGACCAGCGCCGGCGGCGAGACCCGTCACGCCAGGCGCGATTTCCGCCTGGGCCGCCCGGCGGTGCAGGTGGGGCTGCCCGAAGGTCTGGCCCTGTTGTCCGGGCACAAGGAGCAGGAGATGCCCGTGTGGCGCCGCAACCAGGACAACCAGCCCCGGCCCGGCCCCGTGAGCTGGCGCGTCCAGGTGCTGGAGCAACCCGAGCAAACGCCGCTGTTGCGGGATTATCTGCCTGGCCGGACTCACGAAAAGGAACTGGCCGATCCGGACGGCCCTTCCTGGGACATGGGACGCGAACCCCCCGATGCCTGGGATTTCCTTCATGGCTGGGCCGCGGGCTCCCAGGTGGCCGCGGGTCAGGTGGCCGTGGGCCCGTCGGGTCAGGAAGATCTGACCTTGCCCGCCCTGCCGGCCGGATGTTACCGCCTGACGGTGGAGACCACCGACCAGCGTGGGCTGCCGGCCCGGGCCAGTCGGCACCTGCTGGTGCACCGGGACGGCGCCCTGCCCGCCCGGCTGCCCAGCCTGCTTTGGCCCGAGCAATTCAGGGTGCCCGTGGGTGACACCCTGCGGGTGGCGGCCATGTCCGGATACGCGGGCCAATCCCTGCGCCTGCTGATGCTGCGGGACGGCGTGGTCCTGAAGGACCTGGACTGGCGCCAGGGTCGCAGTGCCGAAATCCTGGAAATCCCCATCACCGAGGATCTGCGCGGCGGCTTCACCCTGTGGCTGCGCGGAGCGCGGGATTTCCAGCAACTGGACCGGAATATCACCGTCCTGGTGCCCTGGGACAACAAGGACCTGAACGTGGAGCTCATCAGCTTCCGCGATCACCTGACTCCCGGCAACCAGGAGACCTTCCAGCTGCGGGTGACAGGGCCCGATTCCCAGGCGGTGGCCGCCGGCACGGTGGAGATCATGGCCACCATGTACGACCGCAGCCTGGATCTTTACCGCCGCTACGACATGCCCCATATGGGCTGGTTGTTCCGCCGGGAGGAAAGCCACCTCGCCACCCGGGGCGAGCTGGGCACCCACGGCGGCCAGAGCATGGGGCGGCCGCCGCGACTGGGCCGCGGCGTGGAATACCCGGCCGGCGACCGGCTCATGTGGCGGGTACTGCGCCGGCCCCTGAAGGTGGGCGCCCAGTACATCGAGGGCATTCCCATGCTGCAGGCCTTCGATGTGGAGGGGGCCCAGTACATGGTGGAAGTCAAGAGCGCCATGACGGGTCGTTCCATCAGCTCCGAGACCTTCTCCCAGTACGCCATCGACTCGGTGGAGGACGCCCTTTCCAAGCAGGCGGGTGTGGTGTCGCGCCCAGGCCGGCTGTATGTGCGCGGCGGGCGCTCGGCCGATATGGCCCAGCCGGAGGGCGAACTGCGCAAGGATTTCGCCCCCACGGCCTTCTTCCTGCCCCACGTGCAGACCGACAAGCAGGGCGCCGCTCTCATAGAGTTCACCGTGCCCGACGCCGTCACCGACTGGCAGGTGTGGGCGCTGGCCCTGGGGCGTGACCTGAGCCACGGCCGCGCCGGGCTGACCATTCCCAGCCGCAAGGACCTGATGGTGCGGCCCTACCTGCCGCGCTTCCTGCGCGAGGGAGACAGCGCCGTGCTGAAGGTGCTGGTGGACAACGCCGCCGACAGGGACCTGGATGTGCGGGTGGACCTTGCGCTGCAGGACCCGGACAGTGACGAGGACGTGGCCGCGGCCTTCGGGCTGGACGGCCAGGACGCCCTGAGGCGCCGCATCACGGTGCCTGCCCATGGCAGCGCCGAGCTGTCCTACGAGCTGGCCGCCCCTCGACGGCCCGGCCCGGTGGCGGTGAAGGTCACCGCCCAGGGCGGGGGGCACAGGGACGGCGAGCGCCATCTGTTGCCCGTGTTGCCCGGACGCATGCACCTCATGCAGTCGCGTTTCGCCGCCCTGCAGGACACGGCCCGCGCCGTGCTGGACTTCCCCGCCATGAGCGGCGGGGACGATCCCACCCTGGAGCAGGAGAAGCTGGTGGTCACGGTGGATGCCCAGCTGTTCCAGGGCGTGCTGGCGGCCCTGCCCTACCTGGTGGACTACCCCTACGAGTGCGCCGAGCAGACCCTGAACCGTTTCCTCAGCGCGGGCATGCTGAGCAGCGTGTACGCCCGCCATCCCCAGGTGCAGGAGATGGCCCGCCGGCAGGCCGGGCGCACCACCAGCACCCGGCCCTGGGCGGCCGACGATCCCAACCGCCGGCTGTTGCTGGAAGAGACTCCCTGGCTGGCCGAATCCGGTGGCCAGGACGGGCGGGGTCGTGACGTGATCAACCTGCTGGACCCGGACAACGCCACCCAGCAGACCCGCGCCTCACTGGACAAGCTGCAGAAGATGCAGACCTCCAGCGGCGGCTTCCCCTGGTGGGGCGGCGGCGATCCCTCGGTGTACATGACCCTGTACGTCCTGCAGGGCCTGACCCGCGCCGCCGAGTTCGGCCTGGACATTCCCGAGGGCATGAGCCGCCAGGCCTGGCGTTTCCTGGGCAAGCATTACCGCCGGGAGATCACCCAGCTCATGGCGGGCGACACCACGGCCCTGGAAGGGGGCGGCTGGCGCCACATCACCTACCTGAATTACCTGCTGTCGGCCCAGCCGGACCAGGTGCTGAAGGCCACCGGTTTCGACGAGGAGGCGCGCCACGCCATGCTGGATCATTCGTACCGGCACTGGACCGAGCACTCGCGTCTGCAGAAGGCCCAGCTGGCCCTGACCCTGAGCCGCGCCGGCCGCGCCGACGACGCGCGCCGGGTGATGAACGCGGTCATGGACCGCGCCCTGACCGCCCCCGATCTGGGCACCTACTGGGCTCCCGAAGACCGGTCCTGGCTGTGGTTCAACGACACGGTGGAGGCCCATGCCTTCGTGCTGCGGGCCCTGACCGAGCTGAACCCGGACGACCCGCGCCGCCAGGGCCTGGTGCAGTGGCTGTTCCTGAACCGGCACCTGGGCCACTGGAAATCCACCCGGGCCACCGCCGAGGTCATCTATGCCCTGGTGCACCACCTGGAGCACGAGCAAAGCCTTGGCGTGGCCGAGGACATCACCGTCACCGTGGGCCGTCAGCGGCACCAGCTGCACTTCGCCCCCGATCAGTACAGCGGAGAGGACAACCACGTGGTGGTGCCGGGCGCGCAGATCGAACACGCCGCCATGCACGCCGTGGTGGTGAGCAAGGAGACGCCGGGGCTGGCCTTCGCCTCGGCCACTTGGCACTTCAGCACCGAACGGCTGCCCGCACGGGGTGAGGGCGACATGCTGCAGGTGGAGCGGCGCTTCTTCCGGCGGGACCGGCAGGGACAGGAGTATCGCCTGACGCCCCTGGCCGCCGGCGACTATCTGGTGCCCGGCGACCAGGTGGAGGTTGAGCTGGTCATCACCGCCCGGCAGGCCATGGAGTACGTTCACCTGCGCGACCCGCGCGCCGCCGGCCTGGAACCGGAGGATCTGAACTCGGGCCACCGCTGGGACGGAGGGCTGCGCTTCTACCAGGAGGTGCGGGACTCGGGGGCCAACTTCTTTTTCGACCGCCTGCCCGCCGGCCAGTACACCCTGCGCCACCGGCTGCGGGCCAACATGAGCGGCACCTTCAAGGTGGCGCCGGCCCAGCTGCAGAGCATGTACGCTCCCGAGTTCACGGCCTACTCGGCGGGGGCGCAGTTGCGGTGCGCGCCGCGGCGGGATTGAGAGGGGAGGCGCCCGGCCAGGCCAGGCGCTGGGCTTGATGGGGCGCGCTCAGGGCGCAGGGAGGCGCCGCGCCCCGCCCGGCCTCAGAAGCGCCGGTCGCCCAGGAAGGGCAGATCGGTGCGCACCTGCCGGACCTGGCCGGGATCGATCTCGGCCAGGACCAGCCCTTCCTCGTGATGGCGCACGGCCAGCACCTGGCCCACCGGGCCGATGATCACCGAGCCGCCCTGGAAATCCAGCCCGCCGCCCCGGCCCACCCGGTTGGCCCCCATGACGAAGCACTGGTTCTCGATGGCGCGGGCGCGCAGCAGCAGGTCCCAGTGCTCCTGGCGCGCGTCGGGCCACGAGGCCATGACCATCATCAGGCCGCATTGCTGGGCTTCCAGCCGGAACAGCTCGGGAAAGCGCAGGTCGTAGCAGATGAAGCAGGCCGCCTGCAGGTCGTCCACCGCGAAGGGCGCCGGCCCCGGCCCCGGCAGGTGGGCCCGGTCCTCGCCCAGCAGGCCGATGAGGTGGGTCTTGTGGTACTCGGCCAGGGGCGCGCCGTCCGGCCCCACGGCCAGGGCGGCGTTGTAGCCCTTGCCCCCGGGGCCGGCCAGGACGTAGCCACCCACCAGGATCACGCCCAGCTCGCGGGCCGTCTCGGCCAGGAAGGTGGGGGTGGGGCCGTCGGCGGGCTCGGCGGTGCGCTCCGGGTCCATGGCGAAGCCGGTGGCGAACAGCTCGGGCAGCAGGATCAGGCGGGCGCCCTCCCGGGCGGCCTGCCGGCACCAGCGGCGGGCGGTGGCGTAGTTGGCCTGGCGGTCGTGCCAGGCGATGTCCATCTGCACGGCGGCAATCTTCATGCTCCGGAAACCTGCTTTCTTCAAGAACGGAGGCTACTCGACCCAGTACTGGGACCCATCCCGGGTGCGCCCCATGAAACCATAATCCACCAGGTAACGGCAAAGGGTTGTGTGGTCGTCGCTGGCCGAGCTCAGGATGGCGTTCACTTCCTTCTGGTCGTACCGGCGCTGCGGGTCGAAGCGCTTCAGCACGTGGATCATCACGGCGATCTTGCGCTTCTCCTTCTTGGGCATGCCCTTCATGGGCCCGTCCGGCCCCTCCAGGAAGTACGCCTTGATGATCTTGTCGAACTCGTCATGGGTGATGGCGAATCGTTCATCGTCGGCGGCCTTGGGACCGGGAATGGGGATGAACTTCAGCTGCGGATCCTGGGCCCGTTCCTCCAGCAATTCCATGAGGGCCAGCATCACCCTGGCCTGGCGGGCCCGGGTGCGCAGCTGGAAACGATGGTTGCGCACGGTGGACAGGCTGATGTTCCCGGCCAGGGGCGCGATCTCGCGGTCGCTCAACCCCTGGTGCAGCAGGTCCAGCAGGTTAAGCTGAGTGTCGCTCAGCCCGGTGCCGGCCTTGCCCGTGTCCAGCAGGGCCTGGAAGACGCCGCCGTGGGCGTCTGTCAGGTGTTGCTGCATGGACAGGGCCGCGTCCATCAGCTGCTCGCCGTGCTGGAAAATGTGCCCCAGCCGGCGCACCTCGCCGCAGAACAGGCACTGGTGGTGGGTGGGGGTGGTGCGGTAGCCGGACCTGAGCTGGTCCAGGCTGGCGTTTTCGTTGAGAGAGGCGGTCATGTCAAGCCATCCGTCGTTGGTTCCAGGGGGTGGGCCCGTTGGGTTGTGCCCGGAAGATTGTTGGTTGTGCCCGGAAGATTGTTTCTGGCCTGTTGGGCGGTCCAGAGTCCCCCGATTTGCGTCCCGCCGGCGGGAAATTTTCGCACCAGCCAGCAATAACCCTCACGGCAAATCATGCCGGGCTGGGGGCGGGCGAGCCAGAAACAATCTTCAGGGCACAACCCAAAATACACCATTAACAAAATTTGTCTAAATAAAAATAGATAAATACTGAAAATGTTTATATCGATATACGCGCCCCACCCCCGAAAAGACTTGATTCGGAAACCGAACATAGTTATAATCTTAACAGGGCCCCGGCCCTTATCTGTTATCCTGCATCCTGTCAGCGGCCCCAGCCCCCGGAATCGACCGAAAGGACACCACGGTGAATCGCCCTCGCCCCATCCCTGCTCTCGCGACCGGCCTGGCCCTCCTGCTCTGCCTGACCTTCACCCTGCCTGCCCTGGCGGCCTGGACCATGGTCTGGTCCGACGAGTTCTCCGGCGCCACCCTGAACACCGCCAACTGGAGCTACGCCGTGGGCAACGGTTGCCCCGATCTGTGCGGCTGGGGCAACAACGAGCTGGAGTACTACCGCTCCCAGAACGTGACCGTCAGCGACGGCTACCTGGTCATCACCACCAAGGCCGAGAACTACGGCGGGGCCAACTTCACCTCCGGGCGCATCCACAGCCGCGGCAAGCAGAGCTTCCTGTACGGGCGCGTGGAGATGCGCGCCAAGCTGCCCACCGGGGGCGGAATGTGGCCGGCCTTCTGGATGATGCCCCAGGACGACGTGTACGGCGGCTGGGCTTCAAGCGGCGAGCTGGACATCATGGAATCCTCCAACGGCACCACCACCGTGGGCGGCGCCCTGCACTATGGCGGCACCTACCCCAGCAACACCTCCACCAGCGGCTCCTACAGCCTGGGCGGCGACAACTTCGCCGACCAGTTCCACATCTACGCCGTGGAATGGGAAGAGGGCGAGATCCGCTGGTACGTGGACGACGCCCTGTTCATGACCCGCACCAGCAGCCAGTGGTGGTCGGCCGGCGCCCCCAGCAACCCGGAGGCTCCCTTCGACCAGGAGTTCTACCTCCTGCTGAACACCGCCGTGGGCGGCTGGTACACCGGCTGCACCGATGCTTCCTGCGTCACCGCCGACCTGCCTCAGCAGTACCTGGTGGATTACGTGCGCGTGTACGAGGACATCGACAACTTCCCGCCCGAGGTGACGGTGATCAGTCCCGCCGCCGGCAGCACTGTGCCCGCGGGGAACGTGGTGTTCGAGATCCAGGCCAGCGACAGCGACGGCACCGTCATGGGCGTGGAGTTCTACCATGACGGCACCTACCTGGGCGTGGACACCAGCTATCCCTACGGCTTCGTCTGGACCGACGTGGCCGACGGTTGCTACCAGGTGACGGTGGTGGCCACCGACAACCGGGGCACCACCGGCCAGACCACCGTGGACCTGACGGTGGGCCTGGGCTGCGGCCAGCTGCCTTACGCGGACCAGGCCTTCGCCCTGCCCGGCCGCCTGGAGGCCGAGGATTTCGATCTGGGTGGCGAGGGCGTGGCCCTGCATGACCTGGACGCCACCAACCAGGGCGGCGAGTACCGCCTGGACGAGGGCGTGGACATCGAGGCCTGCAGCGACGCGGACGGCGGTTACAACGTGGGCTGGATCCGCACCGGCGAGTGGGTGGAGTACACCGTGGACGTGCCCACGGCGGGTCGCTACTTCGTGGATGTGCGCGTGGCCGCCCAGGACGCCGACAAGTCCTTCCAGCTGCTGTTCAACGGCGAGGACAAGTCGGGCGTGCTGACCGTGCCCCACACGGGCGCCTGGCAGACCTGGGACCAGGTCACGGGCGAGCTGAACCTGGAGGCCGGTGTGCAGACCATGCGCCTGGTCCCCCTGGCCGACGACTTCAACCTGAACTACTTCGAGTTCCGGGCCGACCCCCTGAGCGACGCGCCCCCGGCCCAGGCCGCCGGCAGCCGCCTGCTACCCTGCTACCCAAACCCCTTCAACCCCAGCACCACCGTGGCCTTCGAGGTGGCCGAGCCGCAGACCGTCAGCCTGACCATCTTCGACATGTCGGGCCGCCTGGTGCGCCGCCTGCTGACGGACGAGGACAGCCTGCCCGGCCGCCACGAGGTGGTCTGGAACGGCCGGGACGAGGCGGGGCGTTCCGTGGCCACGGGCACCTACCTGTACCGCCTGCAGGCCGGGGACTTCAGCCAGTCTCGGCGCATGGTCCTGCTGAAATGATGCGGGATGGGTGAACCGGACTGAACAGCTGGCGCTGGCGACCAGCTGGCGCGGCAGAAAAGCGGGGCCGTCCTGGCCCCGCTTATATTTGGGGCCGCGGGAGGAGAATGCCAGTCCCCTATACTGGTTCCCGAGGAATGCTGGCAGGCCCGCGGCAGGATTTTTCATGGTTTTTAAAAATATAAATCCAAGCGCCCTGTTCGCGGGTAAATACCCTGAGGTTGCAAGATTCAGGCCTCGATTTCTGGTAGATTTTCTCTGCTAAGAATGAGCCGCCAGTCCCAGGCAGGGGCTTCTGGTATTATGAACCATTCCCTGTTTGCCGATCGACAGTATTACGAGCCGGGTCAGCTTTCAGGTTGTGGAGATGTCCGCTGAGGGGTATGAAGAAAAATGGCGCTTCCGGATTTCGTGTGGGTAGCTTAGCAGATCTCGCCTAGAATGTCCTCCATGCAAGACAAAGACCTCTATGCCCAGATCCTCGGCGTCCAGTCCCCCTGGCAGGTCCGAGCGGTCGACCTCGACCTCCCTGCAGGCGAGGTTGTTGTCCATGTTCAGCACGATCCGAATGTGCCTCTTCGGTGCCCCGAGTGCGGGGAGGCGGTTCCCGGGTACGACACCAAGGAACGTCGGTGGCGGCACCTGGATACGTGCCAGTATCGCACCATCCTGGCTTGTCAGGTGCCCCGCTGCAACTGCCCCGATCACAGCGTCCATATGGTCAAGGTTCCGTGGGGTGAACCAGGAAGCCGGTTTACGGCCATGTTCGAGGCTTTGGCCATCGACTGGCTGAAGACGACATCCACATCGGCGGTGGCCAAGAACCTTGGGCTGACCTGGGACCAGCTGGACGGCATCATGCAGCGGGCCGTCAGGCGTGGGCTGGAGCGCCGGGAAGCGGCCTATCCGGCGGCCCTGGGCGTGGACGAGACATCGTTCAAGCGCCGGCATGAGTACGTCACCGTGGTTCAGGACCAGCAGAGCGGGCATGTGCTGCATGTGGCCGACGGCCGGGGCCGGGCCTCCTTGGACGAGTTCTATGAAGGCCTTGATGACCAGCAGCTTGGCGGCATCGAGTCGGTGGCCATGGACATGCACCAGCCCTACATCCAAAGCACGCTTGAGCATGTTCCGGACGCTGAACAGAAGATCGCCTTCGACAAGTTCCATGTGGCCAAGCACCTCGGTGATGCGGTGGACAAGGTCCGTCGCCAGGAGCATCAAGAGCTTCTGGAGATCCAGGACGAGACCCTCAAGGGGACGAAGTATCTGTGGCTGCGCAACCCGGAGAAGATAGGCTCAGGAGCCTGGGCGGCCCTCAGCGAACTGCGTGACCGGGCGCTGAGGACAGCTCGCGCCTGGGCGCTGAAGGAGACTGCGATGACGCTGTGGCATTATACCCGTCGGGGTTGGGCCAAGAAGGCCTGGCAAGGCTGGCTGGCCTGGGCTCAGCGGTGTCGCCTGGAGCCCGTGATCAGGGCCGCCAGAACGGTCCGCCGCCATCTGTGGGGGATCATCAACGCTATCGTTCTGAAGGTGACCAATGCCGGGGCAGAAAGCCTGAACGCCAAGATCCAGCGGTTGAAGAAGTGGGCTTGTGGATATCGGAACCGGGAGCGGTTCAAGGCGGCGATCATGTTCCATCTGGGAGGGCTGGATCTCTATCCGGCAGGGATCAGCAGGTCATGAGATGCGGATGTTACCCACACGAAATCCGGAAGACCCAGAAAAATTTGTCCAACAATTACTTGCACCCCTCCGCTCTGTACATTCAAATAGGAGGGCGGGAAAAATGTGATCAGGGCTTGAGTCTATGTCAATCACCCACTTCAAACCTTGGTTTTTCTGCCATTGGGTGAAGAGGTCAACTTGACTGTTTGGTCTATTTGGAAAATCAGAAAAACCGAATCTGGGAGCTGATAATGCACACATTTAACACCACTAAGATGAGACACGAAGAGCAAAAAATGACAATACCTGTTGAGATGTTGGCGATTATCCTCTTCGGATTCATTTTGGGACATGGGCCGGCGATAGGCCAATATTCGGTTTTGCCCGATAGAGTGGGGCCCGGAATTGCGGGACAAATCCATGCCATGACTTATGACCCTGCCGATTCAACAGGGGGAACTATCTATGTCGGGGGCGACAATTGCGGGGTGTACAAAACCACGAACGGCGGATGGTCCTGGGAACTCTTCAATGAGGGTCTTGTAAGGCCCGATATCCCATACACATCCTATGTTGACGATTTACTTGTCCTCGGAGAGGAGAGTGGGCTCCCTGAACAATATCAGGGGGTTTATGCGGCCACCCAGGGGGGGATCTTCTTCCGACAGGAACCCCACGGATCATGGGCTCCGTTGACCGAAAGCTTGACATTTACAACCACAGTCACTGATTCCACACCCATTTCCCCAAACAAGATCCCCTTCAGCAGCTTGGCGTTTGATTCGAGAAGTAAGGTGCTGTATGCCGGAGCCGGTCATGCACGGTATGACTGGGATGATGAATTCTACCCGAATTTGCCAAGTGTTGAAGGTGGCGACCAGTTTTCTCTTTGGAAGTGGGAATTCTTGAATAGTGCAGGCTTTGAAAGCGTTTCCGGTTCAAAAAATACGGGACTGGTCCGGCAAGTGGCCATTGTCGAACGGGGCGTAAATGCTCCGGTCAATGATGTGGCTTATGTGACCAATTTGGGAGTCCACTTGCATCGGCCGGATTCAGGCAGTCACCCTGTTGAAGTATGGATCAGCGCCAACAAGCAGAGCGTTCCCCTCGTCAACAGGGCAGAAAAACCTTGGGGCGTGGCGGCAGGAAGAGAAAATGTTCTTTACGCCTTGATGGTCAAGGAAGATGACGAACCTTCGACCGTGCCGGGGGTGTGGAGAACGAACCTCACGGAACTGGATATCAATAATCCCCCCGCCTTGATGTGGGATTTTGTTGGTGACCCTGAGGGGTATGTCCCTCCAAGGGATACAACCTGGGTAGGTCTCTTTTCATCTCCAACAAACAATTTGATTTGCCTGTCCGTGATTCCAGGGCCATCGATGGAAGAAGACCAAATCTTTGTGGGGGAAAGGGTTGTGACAACTGCTCAGGGGTTTTATCGATATGGTCCCTTCAACCAAAATGTTGGCGATGGTGACGTGGAAACGGTGAATGGATGGATCCAAATTCTTGGAATTAATGGCACATACGCTGGCGGCCTCAATCATTTCTTTACCGATTACCATGATCCTTCCCTGGAACTCTACAGCCAACCCCTGGAGTTTGGTTGGGGAGAGAGAGTCCCTGTGGCTTCCACCACGCCGTTGATTGTGCATCCGCACAATCCCAACCTCATGGCTGCGGCCATATTCGGAAATATGGTCGTGTCATTCAGCGAGGGGAGGGATTGGACGCAGGTTGGGGCCCAGGGAAGCGAGGACAATTGGTCCACGACAGGGTTGGACCAGATGGCAGTCCATGGATTGGGCTTTCTGGAGGATGGGACGGTAGCCATCGGTTGTTTGGATTGGTCTCTATTCAAGGAAAATTCCCCAGGGGGTGGTTCGCACTGGCGGGATGAATACCACATTGGTGGGAAAAATGTAGCAGATGTGGAGGCTCTGGGTGACGAGATCTTGGTCGTTCGAGATGCTCCTAGTGCCAAAATTGATGTGGCTGATGATAATGGTGCGTGGAGTGCTTCTTATTTCCACGACTTTGGCTTCCCGAGTGTGACAGAGGTGGATGAGGATGACCAAGTAACCCTGATGGACATTATTCCCAAGCGTGTGATCGCCATTAGCGACCCAACGCAGCTTGCAGGAGAACCGATTGGCCCCAATGGATTTGGCTGGCGCTTTATCTCTCAGGATATAGGTCAGCCCTATAATGACGGAGTGGAATACACCATCACCGACGCTGAAGTGGCTGATACGAACAGGGTGTTTGCTGCATGCAATTGGGATGGTGACACCCCCAAAAAGTCCAGGGTATATGAGCTGGCGCATTCAGAAGGGGGATGGATTGCCACCGAGATTTTGGGGGAATCTGTATCCTATGAAATTTCGGGCAAAATCCAGGATATGGAGTATCTCCCTTCCGCCAACAAGCTCCTTGTTGCCAGTGAAGGAGCGGGGCTTCACATGGTTGATCTGGACGAACCAGAAAACACTTTCGCGTGGTTTGTCGACCCATCAGATTCTAATCTAAATAAGGCTTCTTCATATCCCAATTCCTTGACCTTCGATGAGGCCTCCGGCAGCCTTTTCGTCGGAACGAGTGGTTTGACTGGTATCGAATCAGAAATAATTGGAACGGCTTTGTGGTTGAACGGGTCGGTCTACGACTATCTCGAGACGGCTCCTCCAGCCTCAGCCTGGGTCATGCTTGCCAATGCCGACGCGGAGAACACCTTCAACATTGACCCTCCCATGAGCTGGGGCGACTGGTACCCCGATGGGGTGGCCCACAAACGGTTGACCAATATCAGGGATATTGCCATCCATCCTGATAACCCGAGGAAGATATATGCTGGTTTCGGGCAAACCGGCTTGATTGGCCTGGGAACCCAGATGTTCGAACAGAACGGGGTCTGGGAATGCGACCTGACACGATTTCCTGATGTTTCCTGGACACAATTGACCGGCGGCTCCCACGATGGAGAATGCAATACAGGGGTTCTGGCCCTGGGATTTCGAAAAGGAACCTGGTCCCAGAACCTCGTGGTGGGAACGGCAGGCCAGGGCACATATTCCTTCGATGCTCCCGGAGTTCCTGTCCCACAGCTTGGGGAAAAAGCCCGCTACGCCCTGCCTCTCTATACCGTTCCTCAAAGCGATGATCCACATCCCCTGCTGGCAGTGAAGGCGGTTTCCACCTCTGGTGTTGAAATGGTGGATGTGCGGGTTGATTGCTCCAGCATTGGCCTGGGAAACGCCGTCGCGTTGAGTGACAGCGCAACCAATGGGGATTTGACCGCGAGTGATGGTGTCTGGTCCGCCGAGTTGCCATTCGTAGCAGTTGCTCCTGGTGAATATGAATTGCCTGTCATCGCACGGGATGGGTTGTGGAACACCTTCAATGGGTCCCTCTCCGTTCTTGTGGCCGACGCCCGGGGGCGGTTTGTGGACAGGAGCAGTAGCACGGGTGATCTCGAGGGAATTGACGACCCCCAGAGCGTGGCGATTCCCTGTGATTTTGATGGTGATTCGGACCAAGACATCCTGGTTTTCACACGGGGTGGATATAGCAAGGCAATGAGAACGGATGGGGAAGATAACGGGGCTCCATATTGTTTCGATGTGACCCAAGATGTCTTCAATTTTCTTGCGGATGAAATTTTGACGATGGTTTCGGCAGACCTTGACAACGATGGGGATGAGGATGTTTTTGCCTGTCCATCGGCTTCCCCCCCCATCATGTACTGCAACCAGGATTCATCCTTTTTTGAAGGAACCTCCTCTACTTTTGCGGATCCCGCGGCAATTCCCGACCGTGCTTTCGCCGCAGCATGGGGAGACTATGATTGTGACGGTTGGGTAGACCTGGCCGTGTTGGGACGGATTGATGATGGTGCTCCCTCCGGATACCCTGATCCGGATGGGGCGGTGAATCTCCTGCTATATCACAACGTTCAGGGTGTTTTGCACCTAACTCCAACCAGTTCGATTATCGTGGTGGGAGAGGATCTGGCAGGCCAGGAGCCCCCGGTCCTGGTGAAGTGGATGGATTTGAACAATGACAGCAAGCCCGATCTGTTCCTGACTGGTAGTCCTTCCATTTTTTCTTCCGGTGGTGTGGGGGCGGTTCTCGGGGCCAAGGTCCTGATCAACAAGGGATTTATTGTCGGTGAATCCTCCTACTCCTTCATGGATGCAACAGACGTATGGTTTGGTCCACCTTTGGCCCCAAACAATGTAATCGCGGCCCAGTTCGAGGACTGGGACGGTGATGGGGATCAGGATCTGGTGGTGGGGAAAATGGGCGAACAGGACAACCTCCTTTTCTTCAGGAATACCGGCTCTTGCCTGGTTGCCGAAGATGTGAGCTCTTGGTGGTTGGCCCAATCCGAAGCTGATATTTGCGATCTTGTCGCCGCCGACTACGACTTGAATGGTGAAGTCGATCTGGTCGTGGTATCCAGGGATAACACCGTTCCTCCTCGGCTCTTGCTGAACCAATTGTCCGATCTTGGGGGATTTGTGGAATTTTGCCCGTCAGGGATCGAAAAAGGCTATTTCGGGAATGGGTTCTCCAATACTTGGGGCTCCGGAAAGCCGGCTCTGTATCTCGGCAAAAGGGCTGGATTGACCCAGAATTCAGGCAAGGTGTACACCTTTGAACGGGCTGCCCAAGCCGACTCCGTGAGGTGTTTCAGGGTGGCCGTCGGGCATTCAGGACCAACGAACAGTTCAGGTCTGGGCACGAAGGTGGCGGTGGAGTTCATCAAGGATGGTGAATTAGAAGACACTGTTATCACTCGGTGGGTTAAAAGCTCTTCTGGAGGCCGAGGACAGTCATCCAGGGTTTTGGAATTCGGGATCAGTGATTATTCAGGAAACGATATCGACGTGGCCGTTACCTGGCCCGACGGGTATTCTCCACCAAGTAATACGATTAGTTTAGGCCCTGATGATGTCCAGATCATCGATCGTTCGAACTCAGGGTTCGGTTTTGTCCCTCAGCACATCGGCTTTCAGGTTCTGAATGCAACCGGAGCCTTCCTGGCAGCTCCCGACAATGCCAACCAGTGGCGTTTTACTTTCGATGCTACCCAGCAGGTCTCGCCGGAAGTTGTGCTGTATGCGGATTACGACCCCCTTGGGTGCCTGTGCATGACCGCAGAGAGCGGATCGTACCTCTACGCTGCCGGGGACAGTGGTGTCGAAATTGAGGTCTATCCCATCGCCAACGGTGTCTACAGGCATGTGATGACCGTGCCGGCTCTGTGCTGCGAGGCTTACTGCTCCTTCGAGTTTGAAATCACCGGTCGCCTGGGGGACCAGGTGATATCTTCAGGACATTTGAATACCCGAACCGGGGCCTTTTGTCTGGGTGGATTTTAATAACAAACGGAAAGGGAAGGCCCATGAAAACGAGTTTAATACTAACCATGATGGTGTTGTTCTGCCTGACCTTGCGGCCCCTTGCGGGCGCAGCCAAGGAGGCCGAAGTGGCTGGAGTCATGGCCATTCAGCCCATAGCCGAGGAAACCTACGTGGCCGTGGCTGTGCCGCTGGAAGAAGGCCAAGCCGTAAGGGGCTTGAGGTGGTACAATAATGACGAGGAGACGGTATTTCCCCAGGTCCTGGCCGTGGCTGGGGTTTGGGACTTGCCGCCCAACCTGGATGATGCGGTGGTCATTCTTCAGAATGTCAGCGGGCTGGAGGACAACTGGTCGGATCTGGCTTTTTCCGCATCTGTTTGCAGCCCGACCGGGTTGTTTTACGTGGTGTTCCAGTACCCGGCCTCGGAGCAGATGACGGCCCGGGGAGTGGGCCCGGGGATTGGGTTTGCCGGCACCGGTTCTGCCCAAAAAGTTTATCTGAGCAGCGAGGGGGATGGTTGGCTGGAAATGGCCTCGACCCAGGCTTTGCTTGTGGAACCGCTCCTGGTGGATCTGGAAGACAAGGCCAGTGGTGAGGTGTTGCATCTGCCCTTGCCCACGAATTTCGAGGAGGGAGCCTCGGGACAGGGGGCCCAACCGGAAGTGGTGAAGCAAACTCAATTGATCTCGGCTTTTCCCAACCCCTTCAATCCAGTAACAAAGATCCGTTATGCCCTGAAGGAGGAGGGGTCGGTTGAAATCAGGATCTTCGATGTCAGGGGGCGGCGGGTCCAGCATACCCGTTTCGACCGGCAGCCTCCCGGCTTCCACGAATGGCTATGGCAGGGCCAGGACCAAAATGGTCACCGTGTGGCCAGTGGGGTTTATCTGGTGGAGATGAAAGCCGGTAGTTATGAAGGCCACCGTAGAGTTGTATTGTTAAAATGATGTGGAACGGCGAGTCAACCATTGGCTGTTCTCCTCTGGCCCCGGGCTATTCCCGGGGCCTCTTTGTTCCACGGGTAGAAGGCTTCGAACACGTTCGAACAGGCCGAGCTCTGCTGGTTGGTTGCCGCACGATTAAAACGAGGTGCCACGATGCTGGTCGAGTCTATAATTTCGGGATGGTGGCGATGTGATCCTCTACCCTGGAGTGCACAATGGGGTCCAAACTCTCTGGCACTGATATTTCCTCGACCGAGAAGCAGTCACTGGGAAGCTTGGGCAGCATGTTCCGTTGAACTCTGAAGTGGACCCCATCCTTTGGACAGGTTGGCGGCGTATTTAAGGTGGACTCCCAGTGCTTTGTCATGCCGCCAGTTTCTGATTGTACACTTCCATCGGGCTCATGTCATCAGGCAGGGAGGAGTGGGGCCGCTCCCAGTTGTACTTCCTGATCCAGTTCCCGATTTCCTTCATGGCCGTCAGGCCGCTTTCGAACTCCCACAGGTAGACACATTCGTATTTCAGGGATCGCCACAGGCGCTCGATAAACACGTTGTCCAGGCACCGGCCTTTCCCGTCCATGGAGATCCGGACCTTGTGGTCCTTCAGGACGTTGGTGAACGCGAAGCTCGTGAACTGGCTCCCCTGATCCGAGTTGAAGATTTCGGGCTTCCCATAGCGAGCCACAGCTTCCTGGAGCGCTTCCACACAAAAGTCGGAGTCCATCGTGTTGGACAACCGCCATGACAACACCGCCCTGGTCGACCAGTCCATGATCGCCACCAGATAAAGGAAGCCCCGTCGCATCGGGATGTACGTGATGTCGGTACACCACACCTGATTCGGACGGGTGATTTCCAGATCCCGTAGCAGGTACGGATAGACCTTGTGCTCCGGATGAGGCTTCGAAGTGTTCGGCCTCTGATAGATCACAGAAAGCCCCATGAGGCGCATCAGACGCTTCAATCGCTTGCGATTGACTTCATGCCCCTGGCGCCGAAGCCACCGGGTCATCTGTCGTGAGCCGTAATACGGAGTGTCCAGGAACTGCTCATCGATCAAGCGCATCAGATCAAGGTTTTCAGGGCTCTCGCCCTGGGCCTGATAGTACAGGCTAGATCGACTCAGCCCGAGAAGCTTGGCTTGTTTGCTGATGCTCAGCTTCTCGTTGTTCCGGTCCACCAAGGTCTTCCTTCGGCTGCGGCTCATTTGCCGAAGGCCTTTGACAAAAAATCGTTCTCGATGGTCAGCTGCCCGATCTTCGCGTGGAGTTCTTTCACCTCCGCTTCACGATCGGCGCCTTGGCGTTCGCTCTTCTTGGCGAACAAGTCAGGAAGGCCCTCCTGGGCCTTCTTTTTCCACACGGTGATCATGTTCGCGTGAACGCCATGCTTGGCCGAAAGATCGGCAATGGTGTAGGCTCCAGAAAGGGCCTCCAGGGCGACCCGGGCCTTGAACTCAGCAGGATAATTGCGGCGCTTGGCCATCTTCGCTCTCCTTCGGATGTCGGAAGGGAGCCACCTTAGCATACTGTCCGAAATTCGGGGACCACTTCACTCCTGTCCCCCCCACTTCACCTGTCCCTGCAAACAAGACAAAAACACACCACAAACCATACTAAACGTATGTGCTTTTGCGACAATAATTTACATTGCATGCGTCCGAAAATTTCTTATCATCCCAGGGTTAACGCTCAACCCCGCCATCTGAACAGAAAGACGCCGTCATGGATCTGGTCATGCTGTCCCGCGTCCAGTTCGCTCTGACCGTGGGATTCCACTACTTCTTCCCGCCCCTGAGCATCGGCCTGGGCCTGGTCCTGGTCCTCATGGAGGGCCTGTACCTCAAGACCCGCCAGCCCATTTACCACCAGATGACCCGCTTCTGGGTGCGGGTCTTCGGGCTCATCTTCGCCTTCGGCGTGGGCACGGGCATCGTCATGGAGTTCGAGTTCGGCACCAACTGGTCCGAGTACTCGCGCTTCGTGGGCGACATCTTCGGCAGCCCCCTGGCCGCCGAGGGCATCTTCGCCTTCTTCCTGGAGTCGGGCTTCCTGGCCCTGCTGCTGTTCGGCTGGGATCGCATTTCCCACCGCATGCACTTCTTCGCCACCATCATGGTGGCCCTGGGCGCCCACTTCAGCGCCATCTGGATCATCGTGGCCAACAGCTGGATGCAGACCCCCACCGCCTACCACATCGTCGAGACGGCGGTGGGCCAGCGGGCCGAGATCACCAGTTTCTGGGGCGCGGTGCTCAACCCCAGCACCCTGGACCGTCTGTCCCACACCCTCATGGGGGCCTGGCAGGCCGGCGCCTTCTTCGTCATCTCGGTGGCGGCCTTCTACCTGCTGAAGGGCCGGCACCAGGACTTCGCCCGGGCCAGCATGAAGGTGGCCTTCGTGGTGGCGGCGGCGGCCTCGTTGCTGCAGCTGGCCTCGGGCCACAGCAGTGCCCAGACGGTTTATCAGCACCAGCCCGCCAAGCTGGCGGCCATGGAGGGCATCTACGACACCCAGACCCGCGCCGATCTGACCATCATGGGCTGGGTGGACGAGCAGAAGCAGGAAGTGGTGGGCCTCAAGATTCCCGGCATGCTCAGCTGGCTGGCCGGGGGCAGCATGGACGCTCCGGTCCAGGGCCTGAACGAGTGGCCCGAGGCCGATCGCCCGCCCGTGCAGATGACCTTCCAGACCTACCACCTGATGGTGGCCATCGGCATGCTGCTCATCCTGCTGGCCTGCGGGGGAGGCCTGTTGGCCTGGCGCGGCGCCCTTTTCCGCCGGCGCTGGATGCTGTGGGTGCTGGTGTTCTCGGTGCTGCTTCCCCAGCTGGCCAACCAGCTGGGCTGGGCCACGGCCGAGATCGGGCGGCAACCCTGGATCGTCTACGAGCTCATGCGCACCGCCGACGCCGTCAGTGACACCGTGTCGGCGGGGCACGTGCTGTTCTCGCTCATCCTGTTCACCCTCATCTACGTGGCCCTGTTCGTGGTCTTCCTGGTCCTGCTGGACCAGAAGGTGCGCAAGGGGCCGCTCGCCGAAGATCTTCCGGAGGAATCACCCAATGACCATTCATCACCGGACGGGGAGGTGACGGCATGAGCCCCGAATTCTACGGCAACATCTGGTACCTGCTGGTGGGCGTGCTGCTGACGGGCTACGCCATCCTGGACGGCTTCGACCTGGGCGTGGGCGCCCTGCACCTGCTGGCCCGCGGCGACCGCGACCGGCGCGTCTTCCTCAACGCCATCGGCCCCTTCTGGGACGGCAACCAGGTGTGGCTGGTCACCGGGGGCGGGGCCCTCTTCGCGGCCTTCCCCCACGTCTACGCCACCGCCTTCAGCGGCTTCTACGTGGCCTTCATCCTGCTGCTGTTCACCCTCATCTTCCGCGGCGTGTCCATCCACGTGCGCAGCCTGCGGCCGGGGTCGGCCTGGCGCAGCACCTGGGACTGGGCCTTCTCCGTGTCCAGCCTGCTGGCCTCGCTGCTCATCGGGGTGGCCCTGGGCAACGTGGCCTGGGGGGTGCCCCTGACCGAGAACTTCCGCTACCACGGTTTCATCCTGGACCAGCTGCATCCCTACGCCGTGCTCACCGGCCTGCTGGTGGTCAGCATGTTCATGATGCACGGGGCCATCTACCTGGTCATGAAGACCGAGGGCGAGCTGCAGAAGACCGTCCGGGGCTGGGTGCGGCCCACCATCATCGGTTTCATCCTGCTGTACGTCATGGTGACCATGGCCACCCTGCTGTACCTGCCCCACATGGCCCAGCCCTTCCGGGACAACCCCGTGCTGTTCCTGGTGCCGGGCCTGAGCGTGCTGGCCATCGCCAACATTCCGCGGGCGGTGCACGAGGGGCGCGAGCTGCAGGCCTTCCTCAGCTCGTCGGCGGCCATGGCCCTGCTGCTGGCCCTGTTCGGCATCGGCATGTTCCCTGAGCTCATCCACAGCCGGCCCAACGACGCCTTCAGCATGACGGCTCACAACGCGGCCAGCAGCCTGAAGACCTTGCAGACCATGCTCATCATGGCGGGCATCGGTATGCCCCTGGTGCTGGGCTACACCTTCCACATCTACCGGGTGTTCAAGGGCAAGGTGAAGCTGGACAGCATGTCGTACTGAGAATTGCTGCAATTGGCTCCCCGGTCTGTTATGATAAGCGATGTTCAATCGCAAGATCAAAAGACCGGGGAGGCCTGCCATGACTCTGGTGACCCGAATCCTGTTGGCCCTCAGTTTCCTCTTGCCCGCCCTGGAGGCCGCCGCCCTGGAGGTGGTGCCCGTCCCGGCCGATCCCGCCGACCCGGCCATCCCCCTGCCCGCCTACCACGGCAAGCCCACCTTGCTGGCGGCGGTGGTGCGAGACGCCCCGTCCACCATTTACTACCGCTGTGACGCCAACGCCGACGGCGTATGGGATCTGGACGCCCTGAACCCCACCGGGGCCGACGGCAACGGCTGGTACCAGGCCAGCGGGGGTGACCTGGACTTCCACGTCAACTATCCCGCGGTGTCGGTGAATACCGTGTACCAGGCCCGCTGGCAGGTGGCCGAGAACACCGGCGGCGCCGGGTCCTTCTTCGTCACCTCCCCGGTGGTGGTGCTGGCCGACATGCCCGATCCCAACGTGGTGACCAGCTGGGCCGACGGGGCCGACGACGCCCAGCTGACGGTGCAGCGGCGGCAGGTCCTGCACGACGCCCTGTGGTACCTGCACCAGCGCATGGCGCGCTCGGGAAGCGGGACCAACCAGATCACGGGGTACCTCAACGCCTACAACGAGCCGGCTCGTCTGAGCGTCACGGCCCTGTACCTGGCCGCCTTGCTGGAAGCGGGGTACCTGCCGGCCTACCCGCCCGGCACCTTCGAGGATCTGGGCCTGACACCGCCCACCGGCTGGCTTGACGCCAACGACCAGCGCTGGAACACCTCGCCCTATGCCGAGGACGCCCTGCGCCTCATGAACTTCCTGCTGGTGAACCTGAACGTCACCGGCATTCCCACCGACGACGAGGATGACGACGGCAACTCGGGAATCCCCGGCACCAACGACGGCGCGGGGTATCTGATCTATTCCACCCTCAGCGAGCTGCACCCGGCCCAGCCCCTGGCCCTGGCCGCCCTGGCCGACTGCCCCATGGCCGGCACCGCGGCCCAGACGGGCTCCCTGGCCCGGGGTAAACCCTGGGAGCTGATCATCCAGCAGATGGTGGATTACCTGGTGGCCATCCAGTACGACCTGAACAGCGGGGTCCAGGGAGTGGGCGCCTACGGCTACACCGCTTGCATGAACTGTGGCAACAACGCGGCCCAGGCCTACGCCCTGCACACGGGCTGGGCGGTGTACGGCCTGTACCGGGCCGAGCAGGCTCTGGGCGACGCGGGGGTGTACGTGAACCAGCGCTTCAAGGAGCGCCTGCCCAACATGCTGTACTACAACCTTCACGCGGACGGCTGTCCGCGCTACACCACCGCCGGCACCGCGTCCAGCTACTCCCTGTTCGAGCCCATGGGGCACTTCCTGCTGGCCTATCGCTGGCTGGGCTGGGACCAGTGGGAGCTGTCCGACCCCTCGGTGGTCAGCTATCCCTACCTGAGCCTGCCCCGGGCCCAGGCCCGGCAGATCTACGAGACCATGCTGACCATGGCCACCTGGCGCTGGACCAGCAGCGGCAGCGGCAGCCTGGTGGACGGTAACGCCGCCCTCTGGGCCGACGGCAACTACGGCAGCGGGACGCGGGGGCACAGCTTCTTCCAGTCCATGCTGGCCCTGACCACGGGCCTGAGCGGGGCCGTCGACCTGCTGGACGGCCGCGACTGGCGGCGCGAATTCGCCGTGGATTGCGTGTTCCAGCAGAAGCTGAGCAGCACCTGGTACGACAGCTACACCAGCAGCCATTATTCGGCCTCGTACCTGGGCACCGACGGGGTCACGGCCCAGGCGGCCCTGCTCATGGGGCGGCTGGGCGGGCTGCAGGACAGCCAGCCACCGGCGGCCCCGGCCCAGTTCAGCGTTGACTACGGCGCCGGGGGCAACACCCTGGCCTGGACCCCGGTGGACGAGCTGGACGTCACCGCCTACCGCGTGTACCGGTCCGACAGCCAGCCCGTGCCCGTGGACGAGGCTCACCTGGTGGCCGAGACGGCGGGCCACACCTACCTGGACAGCAATTACCAGTGGGGCGTGTTCTACCGCCTGGTGGCGGTGGACTACAGCGGCAACACCAGCGAGGCCCTGGCGCCCACCGGCGTGAGCGCCGCGCCCCAGGAACCGGTGGCGGCGGCGGCCACCGTGCTGCTGCCGGCCCACCCCAATCCCTTCAATCCCGCCACCCGCCTGGCCTTCTCCCTGGCCCACGAGGAGGAAGTGTGGTTGCGGGTGTACGACCTGGCCGGCCACCAGGTGGCCACCCTGGTGGGGGGAAGCCGTTTGCCGGCGGGTACCCATCACCGGGACTGGGACGGACGCCTGGCCGACGGGAAGGTGGCCCCGGCCGGCGTGTATCTGTATCGTCTTGAAGCGGGGGAGCACCAGGCCACCGGCCGCATGACCCTTCTCAAGTAGGTGCCGAGCATGAAAGGCTGGACCTTCGACGACATTCCCTACCAGGACGGCAAGACCGCCCTGGTGACGGGAGCCAACACGGGCATCGGCCTGCAGACGGCCCTCATGCTGGCGCGGCGCGGGGCCCGGGTCATCCTGTGCAGCCGCGACCTCGACCGGGGGCAGGCCGCCCTGGAACAAATCCGGCAGCAGTTGCCGGTCGCCGCGCTGGCTCGTGAACCCCTGGGCCTGGAACTGCTGGACCTGGCCGACCTGGAGAACGTGGCGGGCCTGGCAGCCCGGGTTCGCGAGCAGAACCAGCGCCTGGATCTGCTCATCCTCAACGCCGGGGTCATGGTGCCCCCCGCCGCCCGCACCCGCCAGGGTTTCGAGCTGCAGTTAGGCGTCAACCACCTGGGCCACTTCGCCCTGGCCGGCCATCTGCTGCCCCTGCTGCAACGAACCACGGGAGCCCGGGTGGTGGTGGTTTCCAGCACGGCGGCCCGCCGCGGGCGCATGGATTTTTCCGATCTGGATTTCACCCGCAGGGGCTACCGGCCGTGGCCCGCCTACTGCCAGAGCAAGCTGGCCAATCAGCTCTTCACCCGGGAACTGCAACGGCGCCTGCAGGAGGTGGGGTCGGGCATGCTGGTCACCGCGGCCCACCCCGGCTGGACGGCCACCGACCTGCAGCGCACCAGCCGTCTGTTCCGTTTCCTGAACCCCTTGCTGGCCATGAGCCCGCCCCAGGGCGCATTACCCACCATGCGCGCGGCCACCGACCCGGAGGCGCGCCCCGCCGACTACTTCGGCCCTGACGGTTTCCTGCAGATGTGGGGACGACCCGTGCGGGTGGGCATGGTGCGGCGGGCACGCGACGACGAGGCCGCGCGCCGCCTGTGGGAGATCAGCGAGGAACGCACCGGCGTGGTCTACGACTTCACCGCCGACTGAGATCCCGGATTGCCGCGGCCAGGGGCTTGAACTGCAGCTGGTAGAACATCTGCAGGTAGCGCTGGGTCTCGGCCCGCTCCAGGTTGCTCACGTGGCGCCAGAACCCGTAAACCTTGGCCAGGGTCATGAGGCGTTCGGCGTAGTGGCGCCAGGTGTAGCGCTCTTCCACCCGGGCCAGGGCCGCGCCGCTGATGCGATCCCAGGCCTGGCGATCCTGCCGGCAGGCGGCCAGGAAGTCGGCCATGCGCTGGGCCGCGGCGTCGCCATGGTTGGGGTCGATGTGGAAGCCGCTCACCCCGTCCTCGATGATCTCCAGGGGACCGCCGAAGCAGGTGGCGAAGGTGGGCAGCCCCGTGCTCATGGCCTCGATGACCGTCAGGCCGAAGGCCTCGAACAGGGCGGGCTGCACGAAGGCCCCGCGCCGGTCGGCCATCAGCCGGTACAGCTCGCCGGCCAGATCCTTGTCCAGCTGCCCCGTGATCCAGCGCACCGACCCGTCCAGGCCGTGTTCCTGGATCAGGTGGTGCATCTTCTCGATCTCGTGCTTCTCTTCCTCGTCCGACGAGGCGGCCGTGTCCAGGTGCCCGCCCACCAGCACCAGGTTGGCCTCGCGGCGAATGTCCTCGTTGCCGCCGAACCAGTCCACCAGTCCCGTCAGGTTCTTCACCCGGTCCATGCGGGCCATGGTGAACAGGGGCGGCAGGTCGGGGTTATCCAGCCGGCCGCGGATCACGCCGGGCACGGCCTCGCCGAACACCATCTCTTCGATCTCGGGCAGCAGGTGCTTCAGCCGCCGCTCCTCGTCGTTGGGGGAGAAGTACACCCGCGGGTCCACTCCCGGCGAGACGATGTTGAACTTGGGATCGAACACGTCGATGCCGTTGACCACCCGGTAAAGCCCCGGCATGGTGAAGGCGGTGTGGGCCTCGTACTGGCCCACGGTGCTGTCGGTGCCGGCGATCTCCTGGTAGGTGCTGGTGATGATGAAATCGCTGGTGTTCATGGCGATGAGATCGGCGGTGAACTGGCACGAGAAGTGGTGCTGCTCGTCCATGTCCCGCCAGTACAGGTCGCTCAGCAGGTACTTGGTCTTCTCCAGGGCGTGGGCGATGGTGCACTGGGTCACGCCCAGGCGCTGGGACAGCAGCGAGGCCACCAGGTTGCCGTCGCTGTAGTTGCCGATGATCAGGTCGGGCCGGCCGCCCAGTTCGGCACGCACTTCGCGTTCCACGTCTATGGTGAACTGCTCCAGGTAGGGCCAGATCTCGAAGCGGCTGATCCAGTGTGGCACGATCTCGCCGCTCTCCTCGCGGAAGGGAACCCGCAGGATGATGGCGTTCTCGGTGCCGTGGATGGGTTCCACCGGCTGGTCGCAGGTGGTGCCGTCGGCGTCGGGAATCAGGCGGGTGACCACGATGATGCGCGGCTCAACTGCCAGCCCCTGCTCGCCCAGCCGGCGCCGCATCTCGGTCTCCAGGGCGCGCACCTGGTCCAGGATATAAACCACCTGCCCGCCGGTGTCGGGGCGCCCCAGCACCTGGTCCTGGCCGAACCAGCCGTGGGGCGACAGGATGCACATGCTGAAGATCATGGGCACCCGCGCCAGGAAGGCCTCCAGGGTGTCGTGGGAAGGAGCCTCCAGCACCTCCAGCAGCAGCTGCAACGACTGGCTCACCCGGCCGGCGGTGTTGCCCCAGCCCGGCTCAAGACCCAGGCCCTGCAGCTGATGGGCGAACTCGCCCCAGGGCGCGTGCTCGGGCAGATTCCCCACCAGTCCCTCGGCCTCGCGCAGGGCCGAGCGCAGCTGGTCCACGCTCTCGATGACGGGATTGACCATGAGCTGGGTGCCGGCGCTGTTGTGCACCTGCAGGAAGTCCAGCAGCTTGCCCAGGTTCTTGCCCCTGCCGCCGAACAGGTCGCTGGACAGGCTGCGGTTCATGAACTCCACGCCGCGGCCGATGCTGCGGGCCTCGCTCAGCTTGGTGAACTCGCGGGAGAAGGGCTCCAGGTCGATCTCCAGGGCCCACTCGTCGATGTTGGGGTGCCCGTGCACCAGCCGCTCCTTGAAGGCCAGGTATTCGGTGGCCGAGATCTGGGCCACGCTCAGGGGGGCGGCGCCGAAGCGCAGGTACGACCAGCGCGCCACGCTGCTGCGCAATGCCACGCACAGGGTGGTGCCGTCCAGGGCGCCTTCCTGGGCCCAGCGGAACACCTTCTCCAGGGGGGTGCCGGCCAAGGGGCTGCTGTCGGGCGAACCGTCCACGGCGGCGAAGGTCTCCTGCAGATCGCTGCGCAGCAGGAAGGGCCGGTTCAGCTTCTGGAGCTGGTGCTGCACCATGAGAACGGTGCTGGACTCCTGGTCCAGGAAGGCGGTCAGTTTCTGGAGAAAGTCGCGGTTCAGGCTCATGAGAGCTCCCATTGTTGCTTGAAGGTTCGGTAGAAGTCGCGGTCCCGGGTGGTGGCGCCCTGCAGGCCCACCACGGCGGCGGCGAAGTCCTGGGCCCGTTGCAGGGTCACATTCCAGGGCCAGTTGCGGATCAGTCCCAGCAGGACCACGCTGCTGAAGGCGTCGCCGGCGCCCACGGTGTCGCTCACCCTGGCGGCGGCCACGGGGACGGGGCGCAGTTCACGGCCGGTGCTGTCCAGGAACAGGGCGCCCTGCTCGCCCCGGGTGACCACCAGTCCCCCCAGGGCGCTGTTGTGCAGCAGGCGGCGGGCCCGCGCCGTCAGGTCGCGCTCGGCGGGCACCAGCAGGCGCAGTTCGTGCTCGTTCAGTTTCACCCAGCGGGCCCGGCCCACCTGTTCCAGCACCGGCGCCGTCTTCCAGAAGGGCGGGCGCAGGTTCACGTCCATGAACAGGGGCGTGCTGGTGCCCACCGTCCACTGCTGCCAGGTCTTGCGGGTGGTGTCGGCGCGCAGGGCCAGGCTGCCGTGGTAGATGACGGATGCTTCCGCCGGGTCGGGCAGGCCGGCCGTTCCCACGAAGTCGTAGGCCACGGGTTCGGAGATGGTGAACTCGGGCTCGCCGTCGCTGATGGCCACCTCCACCGTGCCGGTGGGGTTCCGGGTGTCGATCTGCACAGCCGTCTGGTCCAGGCCCCACTCGGCCATGGCGTCCAGGATGCGCTTGCCCAGCTGGTCGTCGCCCACCCGCGACACCAGCAACGGCGCCTGGCCCAGTGCCTGCAGGTTCCAGGCCACGTTGAAGGGCGCGCCCCCCAGCACCTGGTTCCCGTCGGGGAAGCGGTCGAACAGGACTTCGCCGAAGATGATGGGCCGGCCGGTCAGCGTGCTCATGCCGGACTCCCTTCCAGGGCCTGGGACCAGTGCGGGTGATAGTGCAGCACCCCTTCCAGGATGCCGGCGGCGTAGTTGCCGTTCAGGCCCAGCACGCCCCCCGCCGCGCAGTACAGCCGGTTCTCGTGCCCCGTGTTCCGGGCCAGGCGCAAGGCCTGCTCCCGAACCTCGGCCGAGGCGTTGGCCACCAGCACCGCGGGCACGGGACTGGCCAGCAGGTCCAGGTCGTTGCCGCTGTCGCCGGCGAACACCGTCTCGTCTGGAGTGTAGTTCCAGGCCTTCAGCAGGTGCTCCACGGCCAGCCGCTTGCTGGCGGCCCGGGGCAGCACATCCAGCAAGCCGGTATTCTCTTCCTCGTCCTCGCTCCAGATCAGGTTGGCCTGGATGCCCAGGCTTTCCAGGCGCTCGGCCACCCGCGCCACCACCTTGCTGCCCCGCGCGCCGGCGGGGGTGAAATAGCTCAGCTTGAACTTGCCCTGGCGATCACCCTCCTGCGGCCGCAGTTCTTCCACCGGGCCCAGCTTCTCCTGCAGGTCCCGGGTCTTCAGCCCCAGCCACTCGGCCGCCAGCACCCCGTCCCAGCTTGACCAGCGCTGCCAGCGGTCGCTCAACCGCCGGGCGATGGTGGTGCCCACGTCGGCGATGACCAGGTCGGGCAGGGGCAACCGCCAGTGGTTGATGGCCTCGTCCACCAGGTGGGTGTCCCTCCCGGTGACGTACACCAGCTTCACCCGGGGATGGGCGGCCAGCCGGGCCAGCAAGGCACGGGCGTCGGGCGATTCGGGCTGATCCCCGTTGGGAATCAGGGTGCGATCCAGATCGGTGCATAGCAGCAAGCGGCTCATGATTCGGGCACCTGGCACTTTCCGAAGAAGTCATAATGCTCGATGGCCTCCAGGATGCCCCCGGCGTGGGCGGCCTCGGCGAAGTAGATGCGCTGGCTGTCGGCCAGCTCGGACAGTTCCTCGTGATGGCGGTTGGCCACCACCACGGCCAGGGTGTTGCCCCGCATCAGGTCCTCGTCGGCCCCGGAACCGCCGGCGGTGAGGATGCGCTCCAGCGGCACCTCGCGCTGGGCGGCGAACCAGCGCAAGGCCTGGCCCTTGCCCGCCCGTGCGGGAATGATGTCCAGGAATTGCCCGTAGCTGATGGTCATGTTCACCGTCAGCTCGGCCTTGTGCAGCAGGCTGGCGATGTCCTCGGCCGAGGGCGCCACCGTCGGGTCGTAATAGTAGCTGATCTTGAATTCGCCCTGCTCGATCTTGGGTTGCCGCTTCAATCCCGGCAGCTCGCGCAGCAGCCGCCGTACCTTGCGCGGGTTCCACATCTGGTCGATGTGCTGCCGCCACCGGGTGTCCTGGGTCAGGTTGGGGGCGTAGTAGATATCCGTGCCCAGGCTGGTGATCAGCACGTCGGGCCGGGGAATGCCGTACTGGCGCATCTTGCGCAGGGCCGAATCCAGGCGCCGCCCGGTGGCGATGACGAAGGTGGCCCGCTTGCGGTTCTCCTTCATGAGCTGGATGAAGCGGTTCAGGGCCTCAACGTCGCCCAGCAGGGTCTTGTCCAGGTCGGTGACCAGGGCGCGATCCCGGAAGCGCCCGGACCAGGCCTGGGGCACGGGTCGAGGCGCCGGCTGCTGCTCCTGGATGATGGGCAACACCGTGTCCACGTAGGCGGCGGTGTGGGCGTCCCAGGAGTAGAAGCGGCGCACCCCTTCCAGGCCGTTGGCCGCCCGTGCCTTCCACAAGGCGGCGTCGCCCAGGGTGTCCAGCAGGGCGGTGGCCATGCTCTCGGAGTCCAGGGGGTCCACCAGCTGCCCGTTGCTGCAGTTGGCGATGATGTCTGTGGGCCCGCCGTCGTCGGTGGCCACGATGGGCAGCCCGCTGGCGGCGGCCTCCAGCAGGGTCAGGCCGAAGGGCTCGGTCAGGGCCGGATTGATGAACACCCCGCCCGTCTGTGCGGCCAGGCGGTACAGCAGGGGCACGTCGTCGGGCTGATGGAACTTGGGATACGCCACCTTGCCGTACAGGTCGTGGCGGTCCACGGCCAGCAGGATCTCGTTGATCACCTGCCGCGAGCTGTCGTCCATGTCCCGCACGTCGTCGCGGTTGCCGGCCACGATGACCAGGTTGGCCATTTCCTGCAGGCGCGGGTAGGCCCCGTAGGCATCCACCAGTGCGGGGATGTTCTTGCGCGGATCGGGCCGGGACAGGGCCAGGATCATGGGCTTGTCGGGGTCGTTCAGGAAGCGGCTGATCTGCTGGAATATGGCGCTCTGCTTCTCGTTCCCGGTGGGCGAGTGGAAGCGCTCCAGATCGGTCCCCGGGGGAATGACCTTCATCTGTTCCGGACGGTAATAGTCGTACAGCTCGTACTGGGATTCGATCTCCTGCCGGGTGCTGGTGATGACCAGGTCGGCGAAGCCCAGGGTGGTCTCCTCGGCGGCGATGCGCCGGGAGATGTTGTACTGTTTTTCCAGCTGCTGGCGGTCCAGTCCCCCGGCCAGCAGGCGGCGGCGCTTGACCCGGCCCAGGGAGTGCCCGGTGTGCACCAGGGGCACGCCCAGCTGTCCGGCCAGGGCCTGTCCCACGTAGCCGGCGTCGGCGTAGTGGCTGTGGATCAGGTCGGGCAGGGCGTCGTCTTCGCGCAGGAATTCCAGGGCGTCGTCCACGAAGTTATCCAGGCAATCCCACAGCTTTTCCTTGGGAAGGTAGCCGGGTTCGCCGCAATCGATGCGCACGATCTGCACGCCGGGGGCCAGGGGCTCGATGGGGCGGGCGTAGTCATCGCTGACATGGGGATCCACCACGCGGCGGGTCAAGAGGTCCACCCGGCCCACGGCGGGGTGGCGGCCCAGGGCGCGGGCCAGTTCGACCACGTACAGGGTCTGGCCGCCGGTGTCGGAGTCGCGACCCAGTTCCAGGTCGTGGCCGCGAATCAGGCCGTGCACGCTGAGCAGGACGATGTGGATCTGGTCGGGCCGAGGGTCGGCATCCGGACGCACGGGAATGACCTCCTTGCAGACTAACTCATAATTTTTCCATATCTTCCATGGCTACAACACTCAGCCGATTCGTCAAGTGAATGAGCGATTTTTTCTACCGAAAGAGGACCAATCCGGCCCTGTCCCAGCCCGCAGGTCGGGTTTGCCCCACCCGGATCGGCATACCATATTTGAGCCCTTGCATTCACCGTCGCCGCCGCCCCCGAGGGGGCCCGTCGACCCACTCGAGGTCCGCCGCAAGTTGGTGTGCTATGTTCAACAAGCTGGTCGTCGCCGCTCTGCCTCTGGTCCCCCGTCCCATCATCCGCAAGGTCAGCATGCGCTACATCGCCGGCGACCACCTGGATGACGCCATGGCCACGGCCCGGCAGCTGTGGCAGGAAGAGGGCGCCCGCGCCACCGTCGACGTGCTGGGCGAGTTCGTGGAAAGCCGCGAACAGGCCCTTAAGGACAAGAGCGACAGCCTGGCGGTGCTGGAGGCCATCGCGGCCGGGGGCATGACGGGCCACACGGGCCTGTCCATCAAGCCCACCAGCCTGGGCCTGGGCATCGACCTGGATTTCGCCTACGACAACATCAAGGAACTGGCCACCCGGGCGCGCGAGCTGGGCATCTTCATGCGCATCGACATGGAGAACACGCCCTACACCGACGCCACCCTGGACGTGTACCGCAAGCTGCGCGCCGACGGCTTCGACCGGGTGGGGCTGGTGTTCCAGAGCATGCTGCGGCGCACCGAGCAGGACATCCGCGACCTCATCGAGTACCGCCCCACCATCCGCCTGTGCAAGGGCATCTACCGCGAGGCGGCCAAGGTGGCCTTCCAGGACAAGGAAGAGGTGCGGGACAGCTACAGGAAGTGCCTGCGCGTCATGGTGGACAACGGCATGTACGCGGCCATCGCCACCCACGACGACCCTTTGCTGGACGACGCCCGTCAGCTCATCGCCGAGCGCAACCTCAGCAAGGACGACTACGAGTTCCAGATGCTGCTGGGCGTGCGGCCGCCCCGGCGGCGCGAGCTGCTGGCGGAGGGTCACCCCCTGCGGGTGTACGTGCCCTTCGGCGAGGACTGGTACGGCTACTCGTCCCGCCGCCTCAAGGAAAACCCCGAGATGGCGGGCATGATCGCCAAGGCGGTGCTGCTGGGGCGCTGATCCCGACCGAGACGTGCTGACCGAACCGGGCGCCGGCCTCCGAACAGGGGCCGGCGTTCTCGTACCAGAGTCCCGGGGGGCAGCTCCCCGCGGCCGGTGGCGACGAAGGCGCGCTCGCAGTCGGGGCAGCGATGCAGGTGGACCTGGAAGGGCGGGGCGTCCCGCCGGCGGGACGATGTGGATCCGTCGGTCCTTTTTTAACATCTGAAGCCGGCCATCAATTCCAGCAGCAACTCGGCTCCGCCGCATGGGATAGGTGGCTCATGTGGCCAGGACAACACAACCGGCGAACCCAAAAAGTCCAGGGAGCATCCGGTCCCGAGGCTTCTCCGATCCCAGCCTCTCGCCTCAACGATAGGCGGCCCCAGCAGAAGGATGACGAGGGTGAAGATGAGCGACCTGCGCTTCATCCAGCCCCCAGTTGGCGGGCCTCAACATGTGAGCAAATCCCTCTATTTTGAAACAGTGTTTTCAACTGTTCAGCAATAACATTGCTTTAAGGGCCGAGTGAGGCTATTGTATGCAGGTCAAGACCACGCATCTTGCCCTCTTTGAATTCCACCGTTATGCTGCCAGCCCAACGATGTGAATAGAAATTGCCGGGTTCGATCCCCGGAAACAGGATTCCCTCGACCGTCGGGGGATGGGTGTCCGCCGCTCGTGAGAACCGCGGACCATCGGAAAGCCTGAGGAAGATCACCGGAAGAAGCCGGGGATTCCAGGGGCTTTGGTTAGCCGGAAATCCGGCACTTGGAGAAAATGCTTTGAAGAAACTGTACGTGGGCAACCTGCCCTTCAGCGCCACCGATGACGAAATCAGCCAGCTTTTTGGCCAGCACGGCACCGTGCACAGCGTCGCCCTGATCAACGACCGTGAGACCGGCCGCCCCCGCGGCTTCGGCTTCGTGGAAGTGGATGACGAGGCCATGCAGGCCATGATCTCGAACCTTGACGGCTTCGAGATGGGCGGTCGGGCGCTGCGTGTGAACGAGGCCCAGGACAAGCCCCGCGGCGGCCGCGGTGGCGGCTTCGGCGGTGGCGGCGGCGGCGGCGGTCGTTGGTAAGCCGGCCGGTCAGCTGAATATCAAGCCTGAAAGCTGATGGAGCCCCGTCGCTCAGGGAGTGGCGGGGCTTCTGCATGAGAACCCGCACAGGGAGGTAGGATCATGGCCAAGTCCCGTTTCAGTTTCGAGAAACGCCAGAAAGAACTGGACCGCAAGAAGAAGAAGAACGCCAAGCGCGAGGCCCGCGCCGTGCGGAAGGCCGAGGATGGACCCGCCGGCATCCCCATCGTGGAACTGGATGAGTGGGGCAATCCCATCGTCGTCCCGGAAGAGGCCGAGGAGCCCGTGGACGGTGACCTGGAAAATGACGCGGAAGAAGACGAAGAAAAAGAAGCGGACAGCTGATGAAGCCCCGTTGCCCAGCTACCGGGCCAGCACCATCTTGATCACCCGGCTGAGCCCTCCGGCATCCAGCCGGGCGAAGTAGACCCCCGAACTCACCCCACGCCCACGCTCATCGCATCCGTCCCAGCGCGCCGTGCCCGCGCCGGCCTCCCGCCGCTCGCTCACCAGCAGCCGCACCAGCCGTCCCGCCACATCGTACACGCCCAGCCGCACCGGTGCGGCCTGGGCCAGGGAATAGCGAATCTCGGTGACGGGGTTGAAGGGGTTGGGATGGTTGGGTTCCAGGCGCAGGCCATGCTGCAAGGGGGGCGCCTCTTCCTCGGGGGCGGCCGAGACATGTTGCACTTCGTACACCCGCAGCTGGTATGGATCAAGCTCCAGGCCCTGGATGGCGAAGTCTTCCCCCACCACCACCGTGCGGCGGTCGGCCGGGTTCAGCAGATCCACCACCTCCACCGGCCCGGGCTCCAGCAGCCCCACCAGCCCGCTGGCCGTCATCTGATCCTGCGCCGCATCGCCGGTGTTGGCCAGGCACAGCAATGTCTGCCCCTCGTGCTGCCGCCCGAAGACCAGCACGGCGTCCCGGTCGCTGCCCAGGGCCTGGTAACGCCCCAGGCGCAGGGCCGGCGTGTCGTTGCGCAGATGCACCAGCCGGCGGTACCAGCTCAGCAGCGAGGCGGGATGGTCCGTCTCGGCCGCCACGTTGTACTGGTCGAAGTTCCCGTTGAACGAGATCCAGGGCGTGCCGCTGGTGAACCCCGCTCCGGCGCTGTCGTCCCACTGCATGGGGGTGCGGATGAACTCGTCGGGTTTGGCCCCGGCCATGCCGATCTCCTCGCCGTAGTACAGGAAGGGCACCCCCGGCTGGGTCAGCAGCAGACCCGCCGCCACCTTGTTCTTGTTCTCGTCCTCGCCCAGCACGGTGAACAACCGGTTCTGGTCGTGGTTGGTCAGGAAGGTGGCGTACTGCAGGCTGGGATACAGGCCGTACACCTGGGCCGCCTTGGTGGCCAGCCCCCCGGCGCTGCCGCCGCCGGCCGCACCCAGCATGGCCCCGGCCAGCTCGAACTCGAAGCACAGGTCCAGCCGGTCGTCGCTCACGTATTGCAGCACGGTTCCGGTGCTGTCCCAGGCCTCGCCCACCGACAGCATGTCCGCCTTGACGCTCTTCACGTGGGCGTTGTAGTCGTGCCAGAACTGCAGGGTGCCCGGGGTGTTCTGCAGCTGTCCCGGATCCTCGTCGATGTACAGCACCGCATCCAGCCGGAAGCCGTCCACGCCCACCGTTTCCAGCCACCACGTGGCGGTGTCGAACATCTCGGTCTTGAGGGCCGGAGTGTCGTAGTTCAGGTCGGGCATGCCGCTCCAGAAGATGCCGTAGTACCAGCCGCCGCTGTTCCAGTGCCACACCCGGTGGTCGTCACCCCAGGGCCCGATCTCGCCGGGGTCGCTGGCCGACCAGCGGAAGTAGTCGCGGTAGTCGGGGTTGCCGGCGGCCGCCTGCACGAACCAGGGATGCTGGTTTGAGCAATGGTTCATCACCAGGTCCACGATGACCTTGATGCCCCGGGCGTGGGCCGCGGCCAGGAAGGTCTGGAAATCCTCCAGGGTGCCGTAGTCGGGGTTGATGGCCCGGTAGTCGGTGGAATCATAGCCGTGGTAGCTTGGCGAGTCGTTGATGGGCATGAGCCAGATGCCGGTGATGCCCAGGTCCGTGTCGGTGGCCGGGTCGCCGTCGTTCAGATAATCCAGGCGCGCCGTCAGGCCGGGCAGGTCGCCGATGCCGTCGCCGTCGCTGTCCTTGAAGCTGCGCACGAAGATCTCGTAGAAAACGGCGTCGTTCCACCAGCTGAGCTGGCTGGGGTCCACCTGCCCGCTGCCGGGAGCGAAATCGTTGTACCACACATCCACCACGTTCTCGCCGGCGGTCACCGTGTAAACGCGGTTGTTGCCCACGCCGGGAAATTCCTCGCTGCCGTCCCACAGACCGTTGATGCGGAACTTGAACTCGAAGGTTTCGCCGCTGCTGAAACCGTCCACCGTGACGGTGTAGGTGGAATCGCCGTCGGCATCGCTCAGCACCGTCAGGGGCGCCGTGCCCCAGCCGTTGAAGCTGCCGGCCACGTCCACCGAGTCCTGTTGGGGGTCGAAGGCGCCCAGGGCCATCTGCCGGCCCATATGCACCTGGAAGGTGACGGGGGTGGCCTGGCTCTGGGTTCCGGCGAAAAGAACCGCCAGCAAGGTGATCAGCAGAATGGGGCGAAGCGGCTTGAACACGACGATCTCCAGGAATTTTCGGGAATCTGGGGCCTGCGGGAGGCAACAATTATACCACATTTTCGGGATTTCGGGGGTAAACCCCTGTTAAGGGTTCCTTTAGTTTGCCGAAAACCAGGGGTGGTGATGACAGAGGTTTTTCAGTGTGAAAGTGAGCGGAAATGGCCGGGGGAATGGCCGGTGACAGGGCTCGGGCCGCCAGATCGTGGACCATCCTCATGGTCTCGTGGGTGCTGTTGATCACGGCCATGACGGCCTACCACCTGCGCCAGGACTGGGAAACGGCTGAACGGCTGGCCGAGGTGGAAGCCCTGGCCACCTACAACAAGGACCTGGTGTATCGCCGCTGGTCGGCCATGCACGGTGGGGCCTATGTTCAGGTCTCGGAAAACACTCCCCCCAATCCCTATCTGACCCATGTGCAGGAACGCGACATCACCACGCCCACGGGCCGCCAGCTGACACTGGTCAACCCCGCCTACATGACCCGCCAGGTCCACGACCTGGCGCAAGATCAGTACGGCGCCCGGGGCCACATCACCAGCACCAATCTGCTGAATCCCATCAACACCCCCGACCCCTGGGAGTACGAAGCCCTGCAAAGCTTCGCCCGGGACACGGAAATGGTCAGTGGGGTCCAGGACCTGGAGGGCGAGCCCCATCTGCGGGTCATGGTGCCCATGTGGACCGAGCCGGGCTGCCTGCGCTGCCACGAGCATCAGGGCTACCGCGTGGGGGATCTGCGCGGAGGCATCAGCATCTCCGTCCCCCTGGCGCCTTACCGCGCCATCTTCCGTTCCGAGGCCCGCGACGCCATCCTGGTGTCGGTGCCCATCCTGTTGCTGGGGCTGGCCTTCCTGGCCCATGGCCGGCGCCAGTCGGTCCGCCACGTGGACGACCTGACCCTGGCCCATGAAACCGCCCTGGAAAGCGAGCGCCAGTACCACACCCTGTTCCAGGAGGCCCCCTACGGCATCGCCCTGGCCGACATGGAAACCGGCCGGGTCCAGGATTGCAACACCGCCTTCGCCCAGCTGCTGGGCCGGGACAAGCAGGATATCGTGGGGTGCCATCAATCCAGCTTCCATCCGGATTCCGAACAGGATGGCGACTTCAGCGTGACCTTCACCCGGCACAGGGGGGGCAAGCACGGGCGGACTCTCACCTCCGAGGTGGTGACCGCCGCGGGCATCAACCGGCTGGTGCAGATCAAGGCCCATCCCGTGGAGTGGAAGGGGCGGCGACTCATGCAGGGCTTCTTCCAGGACATCACCGAAGAGGCCCTGATCAGGCGTGTGGCCCGGCAGCGGGAGCAGACACTGCGGGACATGTTCACCGCGGCCCGCAACGTGGGGTTCATCATCGCGGCGGCCGACGAGACCGGGGCCATCATGGAGTTCAGTCCGGGGGCGGAAAATATCTTCGGCATTTCCCGGGAGGAAATCCTGGGCCAGGGGCTGGCGGTGCTGTTCCCGGACGGGGTGGTTCCCCAGGGGGCGACGGTGGAGAATCTGCTGACCGAGGGCAGCAAGGGTTTCCAGGGGGAACTGTCCCTGGTCCGCAGTTCGCTGGAGGTCTTCACCGCCCTGTACACCCTGCACCCCATGACGGACGGGGACGGCCAGGTGCAGGCGGTCCTGGCGGTGGTGGTGGACATCAACGAGCGCAAGAACCTGGAACAGCAGTTGCGCCAGTCACAGAAGATGGAGGCCATGGGCACCCTGGCGGGGGGCATCGCTCATGACTTCAACAACATCCTGGGCGCCATCATGGGCTTCACCGAACTGAGCCTGGAGGACGTTCCGCCGGAAATGGACCTTGTGCGCCACAGCCTGGATCAGACCCTGGTGGCGGCCAACCGGGCCAAGGATCTGGTCAACCAGATCCTGGTGTTCAGCCGCCACAGCAAGGAGAGCCGGGAGCCCATCTGCCTGGGCAAGGTGGCCCAGGAAGTGGTGGCCATGCTGCAGCACACCATACCCGCCACCATCGAGGTGGAATACTGCGGTGATCAGGAAGACTATCTGGTGGTGGCCGACGATTCCCAGCTGCACCAGGTGATTCTCAACCTGTGCACCAACTCCTACCAGGTGCTGCGGGAGGAGGGGGGCAGGATCACCATCAGGCTGGGCCGTTGTTCCGAAAGACCCGAAGGCCTGTTGCCTCCCGGCCATGCGCCGGACACCCGACTGGTTTGCCTGGAGGTGGCGGACAACGGGCCGGGCATCGCTCCCGACCTGGTGGGGCGGGTGTTCGATCCCTTCTTCACCACCAAGCCGGTGGGCGAGGGCACGGGCATGGGCCTTTCCGTGGTGCACGGAATCATCCGCAACCACGGAGGAGCCGTGGACCTGCGCAGCACCCTGGGAAAGGGCACGACGGTGCGGGTGTACCTGCCCCTGGCCAGCGGGGATTGCGTGGCTGCCGGGACTCCCGAGGGGGATGTCGCTCTGGGCGAGGGACATGTCCTGTTCGTGGATGACGAGGCCATGCTGGTGGATCTGGCCCGCCTGATGCTCACATCCCTGGGTTATTCGGTGACGGCGGTGTCGTCGGCAGCCGAGGCCCTGGAAGTGTTCACCAGGGATCCCGACGGTTTCGACCTGCTGCTGACCGACCAGACCATGTCGGGCATGACCGGTCTGGATCTGGCCCGGGCCGTTCTGGACATCAGACCGGGCTTCCCGGTGATCATCAGCACCGGGTACACGGACCTCATCGGCGAGGGGGCCTGGCGCGACGCGGGGGTGGCGGCATTGCTGCCCAAACCCATGGATCGGGCCCGCCTGTCCCACGAACTGCATCAGGCCCTGGCGGGGGGCAGGGGCCAGGTTGATGAACTCCTCAGCCCGACCCTGGTGTGATGCCTCGGCCCCGCGGCCGCAAAAGACCCGCCGCCACCACGGCTCCGGCCGTGATCAGGACACAGGCCACCCCCACCTGCCAGGTCAGGCACGCCTCGGAACCCGCCATCAGCACCATGGTGGACAGGAAGGGCTCGAAGTAGGACAGGGCCCCCAGGGTCTTGATGTTGCCCCGCTTGACCCCCACATCCCACAGGAAGAAGGCCGCGCCCAGCGGTCCCAGTCCCATGAGCAGGATGACCAGCCACTGCCCACCCGCGGGTTGCACCGTCTGCTCCAGCAGCAGGTGGGCCGCCGCGGCCAGCACCGCCGTCACGGCGCAGAAGGCGGCCACCGCCTCGGTGGGCACCGAACCCAGCCGCCGCGAAAGCACCGAGTACGAGGACCAAACCAGGGCGCAGGCCAGGGCGGCCAGGTAGCCGGGCAGGTGCTGCGGGTCCAGGTTCAGGCCGCGCCCTCCGGTCAGCAGCAGGGCCGCGCCCAGGAAGCCCAGCAGGGTACCGGCCAGGTGGTGGAAGCGGAGGGCCTCGCCGGGCAGCAGGGACGAGAACAGCACCATCAGCAGGGGCCACAGGTAGTTGATGAGGTTGGCCTCCATGACGGGGGCCGAGCGCAGGGCCAGGAAGAAGAACAGGTGGTAGCCGAACAGGCCGCCCACCCCCACCAGCCAGGCGGCCGGGGGCAGGTGCAGCAGGCGCCGGGGGTGGAAGCGGCGGGGCCACCAGGCGGCGAATCCCACCAGGCTGCCCACGGCGAAGGCCATGGCGGTCAGCTGCAGGGGGGGAATGCGACCGGTCAGGGTGGTCAGCAGGGCCAGGGTGCCCCACTGCAGCAGGGCCATGGTTCCCAGAAAGGTGGCCCTGCCGGCGGGTGATCTCGTCACGGTCAAGGCGGGTTAGCCCATGACGTCGTCGTCGGGTCCGTCGCCGTCCTCGTCCAGGCCCAGCTCCACGTCCACGGCCAGGTCCTCGGCCACCTCTTCGAGGCGGGCTTTCAGGCCTTCCAGGTCCACGCTGTCGGTGAGCTCGAATTCGGCCACGGCGCGGAACATCTCGTCGCCCGAGTTGGGGGCGGCCTCGGTCCAGCTGGCGAACTGCAGCAGGTTCACGCCGGCGGCGTTCAGCACCTGGGTCAGGCGGGCCACGATGCCGGGCTGATCCATGCCCACCACCTCGATCTCGGCCATGGGGCTGGTGCCCACGGCGATGGGCTCGCCGCCCACGACGCTGTGCACCTGCAGGTCGGGCAGGGCGCCGATGGCGTCGGCCAGGGCCTGGCGCTGCTCGTCGGCCACGGCCACCTCGATGATGCCGGCGAACTGGCCGGCCAGGTTGCTCATGCTGCTGGACAGCCAGTTGCCTTCGTGCTGGGCCACCACGGCGGCCAGGCTTTCCACGATACCGGGGCGGTCGCTGCCCACGATGGTGATGACGAGCTGGTTCATGGCTCATGCTCCTTGCCAGGGGCTGAAAAGGGTCTCAGACAGCCTCAAGATGGGGCAAGGGGGCCGCGATCACAAGCCGGTTATTCGTAACGCAGGGCCGTGATGGGATCCAGGGCAGCCGCCTTGCGGGCGGGCCAGAAGCCGAAAAAGATGCCCACCGCCGCCGAGAAGCCCAGGGCCAGGCCCACCGTATGGGGCGAGATGGCCGTGGGCCAGCCCGTCAGCGCGGCCACCACCCACGAACCGCCGTAGCCCACGCCCACCCCGATGACGCCGCCCAGCAGGGACAGCACCACGCTTTCCACCAGGAACTGCACCAGCACGTCGCCGGGGCGCGCCCCGATGGCCATGCGGATACCGATTTCCCGGGTGCGCTCGGTCACCGAGACCAGCATGATGTTCATGATGCCGATGCCGCCCACCAGCAGGCTGATGCCGGCGATGGCGGCCAGCAGCATGGTCATGACCTCGGTGGTGCCGGTGGCGGCGTCGGCCAGGTCGGCCTGGTTGCGCACGGTGAAATCATCCTCTTCCCAGTCGGCCAGGCCGTGGCTTTCGCGCATGATGGCGGTGGCCTCGTCCATGGCCGCGGTCACGTCGTCGGGCGAGTAGGCCGAGCCCAGGATCTGGGCGATGAACTGCCGTCCGGCCAGGCGCTTCTGCACCGTGGTGTAGGGAATGAGGATGCAGTCGTCCTGGTCGTTGCCCGTGGCGGTCTGGCCCTTCTCTTCCAGCAGGCCGATGACGTTGAAGGGCACCCCGCGCAGGATCACCTGCTGCCCCACCGGGTCCTGGTCGGGGAACAGCTGCTGGGCGATGGTCCGGCCCAGCAGGCACACCTTGCGGCTGGAGCGGATGTCCGACGCGCCGAACCACTGGCCGCTCTGCACGGGCCAGTCGCGGATCTCGCGGTAGCTCTCGTCCACGCCGTACAGGGGGGCGTGCCAGTTGTTGCCGCCGCCCCGGATGCGGCCGCCGGTCATGATGACGGGGCTGACGTTGTCCAGCAGGGTGCTCTCGCGGGCCAGCTTGGTGGCGTCCTCGATCTTCAGCCGGTTGAAGCTGCCGGCTCCCCGGCTGACGCCGCCGCTGTTGCTGGCGCCGGGGGTGATGACCACCATGTTCACACCCAGGTCGTTGATGCTCTGCTCGATGCGGCTCTGGGCCCCCTGGCCGATGGCCACCATGCAGATGACGGCGCCCACGCCGATGATGATGCCCAGCATGGTCAGAATGCTGCGCATCTTGGTGCGGTTGATGCTGCGCAGGGCGATGCGGGTCAGTTTTTGCGGTTGCATGGTCTTCCTCATTTCTCGTCAAACAGCCAGCAGATCGGCCCGGGCGCTGCGGCGGTGGGGCACCACTTCGTCGCGCACGATGAGGCCGTCCCGCAGCTCGACCACGCGGCGGGCATAGCGGGCGATGTCTTCCTCGTGGGTGACCATGCAGAGGGTCAATCCCTGCTCGTTCAGTTCCTGGAACAGGCTCAGCACCTCGATGCTGGTGCGGGTGTCCAGGTTGCCCGTGGGCTCGTCGGCCAGCAGCAGGGCGGGCCGCGTCACCAGGGCGCGGGCGATGGCCACCCGCTGTTGCTGGCCACCGGACAGCTCGCTGGGCTGGTGGTCGGCGCGGTCGCCCAGGCCCACGCGCTCCAGGGCCTCGCGGGCGGCGCCGGCCACGTCCAGCTTGCGGTTGGAGCGGTCGTACAGCAGAGGCAGTTCGACGTTCTCCTGGGCGCTGGTGCGGGCCAGCAGGTTGAAGCCCTGGAAGACGAACCCGATGCGGCTGTTGCGGATATCGGCCAGGTGGTTCCGGCTCAGGCCGTCCACCCTCACTCCGTCCAGTTCGTAGGTGCCGGCTGTGGGGCGGTCCAGGCAACCGACGATGTTCATGAGGGTGGACTTGCCCGAACCCGAGGCGCCCATGACGGCGACCATCTCGCCGGGGGTCACGGTCAGGTCGATGCCGCGCAGGGCGCGCACCTCGTTGCGTCCCATGGTGTAGGTCTTGCGCAGGCCGGACAGGCGGATGACGGTTTCGGCGGCGCTCATGCTAGAAACCTCCGGGCGAGGGGGGGCCGGGGCGGCGGGCGCCCTGCTGTTGCTGCTGCTGGAAGGGGTTGCTGCTCTGGCTGTCCGTGCCGCTGCTGCGGGAGATGCCGGCGATGACCTGCTGGCCCTCTTCCAGCAGCCGGCCCGCCACCTGGGTGCTGGTGCCGTCGCTGATGCCGGTGCGCACGGGGATGACGGTCAGGTTGCCCTCGCTGTCCACGGCCCACAGGGCGCTGCGGTCGGCGGGTTTTTCGACAGGTCCCGGGCCTCCGGCTTGCTGCCCGTCGCTGCTTCTTTGCTGGCGCAGCCTGGCGAAGGCGGCCGCCATGGCTTCCTGGTCGGGCTTGTAGCGCAGGGCGGCGTTGGGCACGTAAAGCACATCACTGGCCGTTTTCACCAGGAAATCCACGGTGGCGGTCATTCCCGGCAGAAGGCGGCCGGTGGTGTTGGCCACATCCACCACGGCGGTGTAGTTCACCACGTTCTCGGTGGTGGTGGACTGCAGGCGCACCTGGCGCACGGTGCCGGTGAAGGTGTCGTCGGGGTAGGCCTGCACCGTGAAGCGGGCCGTTTGACCCTCGCTGATCTGGCCGATATCGCTCTCGTCCACCGCCACAAGGATCTGCATGGCCTGCAGATCGCCGGCGATGAGGAACAGCTCGGGCGCCGAGAAGCTGGCCTGCACGGTCTGGCCCACGTCCACCGAGCGGGCGATGACCGTGCCGTCGATGGGCGAGGTGATGGTGGCGTAGTCCAGGTTGCGCTGGGCCCGTTCCAGGTCGGCGGTGGCCGCCTTCACCGAGGCACGCGCCGCTTCCAGGGTGTACTGGGCCTGGTTGAAATCGCTCTCGGAAACCAGGTTCTCGGCCCGCAGGGCCTGGATGCGTTCGAACTCGCGGGCGGCGTAGCGCTGCTCGGCCTGGTTGCGTTCCAGCTGGGCCCGGGACGAGGCCACGTTGTTGGCCAGCAGGGTCTTGTCGATGCGCGCCACCACCTGGCCCGCCTTGACCGGGTCGTTGTAGTCCACCAGGATCTCGTCGACGATGCCGGATACCTGGGTGCCCACCTGCACGGTGGTCACGGCGTCCAGGGTGCCCGTGGCCGAGACCACGGCCTCCAGATCGCCCTTCTGCACCTGCACCAGGCGATAGTTCACGGTCTCGGTGTTGCGTCCCTGGCTGGTGTAGGCCCAGCCCAGCAGGGCGGCCACCACCAGGATCACGGGAATGATGATCTTCTTCATTGCGGGTCCTCCGCTTTCGCGTCGGGGAGGTTACGGGGTCGGGAGCCGGCCGGGCCCCGGGGGCATCTTGTTCACGCTGCCAGAACGATTCGCGGAGAGGAAACAATCGGAAAAAGTCTTCGCTGGTTTCGGGCGGGCGGGGCGTTGGGTGAGGACACGCGGAAGCCAGGGCAATGACTTCCAGCCGAGGAGCTGATCATGAAATGGACCAGCAAGAGTTTCACCACCGCCGACCTCATGGCCTCGACCATGGCCTGCTTCCTGTTGATGTTCCTGCTGCTCACCGCCGCCGGTTGCAGCGACGAGGATTCCCCCGTCACCACCCCCGACCACACCTCCGAACCGGATCCCTACGAGGCGCCCCCGCTGGCGGCCGACTACGTGGTGGTGGATACCGGACAGGAGCTGTGCTACGACACGGAGGGCGTGATCCCGGCCCCGGGCACGGGCACCGCCTTCACGGGCCAGGACGCCCAGCACGACGGGGCCCGGCCCAGCTACCACGTGGCCGCCGACAGCCTGACGGTTTATGACGAGAACACCGGCCTGACCTGGGTGCGCACCGCCGACACCGACGGCGACGGCACCCTGGAATCTCCCGACGACAAGCTGACCTGGGCCGAGGCCCAGACCTGGCCCGCGGTCCTCAACGAGGCCGAGTTCGGCGGGTTCTCCGACTGGCGCCTGCCCTCCATCAAGGAACTGTACTCGTTGATCCTGTTCAGCGGCGAGGACGTGTCCCCCGAATCCCCCAGCGGCGGCACCCCCTTCATGGACGACCAGACCTTCGCCTTCGTGTACGGCAACACGGCGGCGGGGGAGAGGGTCATCGACTCCCAGTGGGCCAGCAGCACCCTGTACGTGGCCGACACCGTGGAGGGGCAATTGCTATTCGGGGTGAACTTCGCCGACGGGCGCATCAAGGGCTACGGCCTGACCATGCCCACGGGAGGGGACAAGACCTTCTTCGTTCTCTGCTGCCGGGGCAACACCGCCTACGGGGTCAACGACTTCGTGGAAAACGGCGACGGCACCATCGGCGACGTCGCCACGGGCCTGATGTGGAGCCGGGACGACAGCGGGGTCGCCGTGCCCGCTGGGCTGAACTGGGAGCAGGCCCTGGCCTGGGTCGGGGAAATGAACCAGGCCGCCCACCTGGGTTACCAGGACTGGCGCCTGCCCAGCGCCAAGGAGCTGCAAAGCATCGTGGACTACACGCGCTCACCCGACACCTCGGACTCGCCGGCCCTGGACCCGCTGTTCAACGCCACGGCCATCACCAACGAGGCGGGCCAGCCCGACTACGCCTTCTACTGGACGGGCACCACCCACGCCAGCGCCATGGGCGGCGGCAGCGCGGCCTACGTGGCCTTCGGGCGCTCGCCCGGATACATGAACGGCAGCTGGGTGGATGTGCACGGTGCCGGTTGCCAGCGCAGTGACCCCAAGGAGGGCGACCCGGCCGACTATCCCACGGGCCACGGGCCCCAGGGCGACGCCATCCGCATCTTCAACATGGTGCGACTGGTGCGGGATATGTGAGGCGAGGGCGGGTCAGGGCTGCAGCGGCTTGTACCAGACGTTCATGCTCTCGATGCGGCCGCTGATGTCGGTGTTGTTGATCAGGGTGCCGGCGTGTTCGTACCCCAGCTTGGCGAAGGTGATGTTCATGCCGGCCGACTCGCTGCGGGCGATGGTGTAGGAGGTGGAGAAGCCCAGGTCCCGCATGTCCCGTTCCATGCGCTCCAGCAGGAACAGGGCGTAGCCGCGGCCCAGGGCCCTGGTGGAGGTGGCGAAATCCGTCATCTCCACGTTGCCGGCGGCGGGGTCGGTCTCGGCCGAGGCCAGGGCCAGCAGGCGGCCCTCCTGGCGCACGCCGTAGTAGTGGATGTTCTCGGCCATGGTTTGCCGCAGGTAGTCGGGGTCGTGGATGGGGAAGGGATAGGTCTGGAAGACCTCCTGGTACAGGCGGCTCATCTCCGCGGCGTCATCCGGTCCGGTGCGCATCAACTCTCCGGCAAGAACGGCGCCCTCCGGCAGGCCGGCGCCCCACTTCTTGCGGGCCAGGACCAGGTTGTTCCGGTGATTGCTGTCGGGGGCCAGCCGGCCGCGCTCCTCGTCCAGGAAGCGGGCCATGAAGAAGCCGTCCTCCACCCCGTTGTAGAACCCGGGCACCCGCGCCTCCTCGTGGTAGCCGGCCCTTTCCAGGGCCCCCAGCTGGCGGGCGGGGATCTTGGCGAACAGCTTGGTGTACCCCTTTTCGTTTGCCAGTTCCAGGACCTGGTCCAGCAGGCCGGGCATGTCCTGGTCCATGACCTTCATCAGGTAGACGCGCCGGCTGTTGGGCCCGTGCTGGATAAGGCTGTGGCCGATTTTCTGCAAGGTGTCCATGGAGTCAATCCTTCGGCGTCAATGTCCTTTGGGAAGAGGGCGCAGGTTCCCCGGGCGCAGCAGCGAGCCCACCACGAACACCAGGGCCGAGACGGCCAGCCCGTACACGGTGAAGGTCATGCCGGTGCCGGCCAGGCTGCCGGGCAGCTCCAGCACTCCCGTTTCCAGGAGCAGGGTCGTGCTGCCGCCGCTCAACATGCTCAGCAAAGCGGCCAGGCTGCCGCTGCGGCGCCAGAAGTAGGCGCCCAGGGTGGGCACGAAAAGTCCGCTGACCATGAAGCTGTAGGCGAACAGGATGGCCTCCAGCACCTTCTCGAAGCGGCTGGCCAGGACGATGGCCGCCGTGCCCACCACCAGCGTCACCCCGTGGGAAAGGCGCATGGCCGCCGCGGGGGACAGGCCGTGCAGGAAGTAGCGGGTGATGATGTCGCCCACGAAGTTGCCGCTGGCCGCCATGAGGCAGCTGTCGGCGGTGGACATGATGGCCGAGAAGTAGGCCGCGATGAGCAACCCGGTGATGCCCACGGGCAGGGCCGTCTTGATGAGCAGGGGCAGCCCCATCTCCGATTCCACGTCGGGGAACATGACCCGGGCGCACATGCCCAGGAACACGCCCATGAAGGCCATGGTGGGCCACTCCAGCAGGCCGGCCAGGTACCAGGCGCGCTTGGCGTCGCGCACCGATCCGCAGGCATACACCCGCTGGTACAGGGTCATGGCGATGAGCCAGATGGGAATGATGGTGACGGCCCAGTTCAGCAACGTGATGGGCTCGATGTTGGTCAGGCTGAAGAACTCCGGTGGCAGGGCCCGACGCAGCCCGGTGATGCCGCCCAGTTCGCCCCACAGGGCCAGGGGAATGGTCACCAGGATGAGTCCCGCCAGCAGGATGATCCACTGCACGGTGTCGGTGTAGATGACGGCCTTCATGCCGCCCACCACTGTGTAGGCGATGGTGACCACGCCGATGACCAGCAGGCTGAAGTGCAGGGGCGACAGGCCCCAGGGGGCCTGGGTGATGATGGTGGCCGAGGCCAGCTTGGCGCCGGCCAGCACCTGTCCGCCGGTGAAGCCCAGGTAGCCGATGCCCGAGATGAGGGCCGCCACCAGGGCCACGCCCTCGCCGTAGCGGTGCCGCAGGAAATCGGGATAGGTGAACAGGCCCAGGCGGGTGTCGGCGGTCTTGAGGCGGGGGATGATGAGCACGGCGCTGAGCCAGGCGCCCACCAGGCCGGTGAACAGCAACCAGCTGCCGGACAGGCCCATGGTGAAGCCCAGCCCACCCAGGCCGATGCTGAAGCCGCCGCCCACGTCGGTGGCCACGATGGACAGGCCCACGTGGTAGGGGCTCATCTTGCGCCCGCCCACGTAGTAGTCGTCCAGGTCGTTGTTGCGTCGGAAGTGGTAGAATCCCACCGCCAGGATTCCCACAAGGTATAGACCGAAGATGATGTAGTCGAGGATACTCAAACCGAATGCCAGGGCTGCTGGACTTGAAACACACTCCTTGAGGGGGCGTCGGCCCGGTCGGGAACGAGAAAGGTCAAGCGCACCATCCGAAGGTAACAGGAACGCGGGTCATTGCAACGGCTGTCTTGGAATTTCCGGGAGGCACGAAAAAGCCGGACCCCGTGAAAGGGTCCGGCTAGATCATGCGCGGCGCGGGTCAGCGGGCGCTCAGAGATAAACCAGCAGGAACACGGCGGGCAGCAGCACACCGATGCCCGTGAGCCAGGCGCCCCGGCCGGTGATGCCCTTGCGACCCCTCAGCACGAACAGTCCCGTGATGGCCACCAGGATGAGGGCCCCGGAAAACACGTCCGAGAACCAGGTCCACAGCACCCGCGGGTTGTAGTGCAGCCAGTTGAACTCGAAGAACACGGGACGCCGCTTGATGTGCTCCACGTAGCCGCTGCCGGTGGAGCGGTCCAGCAGCACGCTGCCCCCGTGCAGCCAGATCTTGAACTGGCCGGGCGCGGGGTTGTAGTGGCTCTTGTACCCCTTCTCCTCGCCGATGGAGACCAGGAAATCATGCACCTGGGCCTCGCTGACGGGGTCGGCGGGCACGCCGCCCTCCCACACCACCGCGCGGTTGGCGATGATGTAGTTGGGGTTCCAGTCCCGCATGTGGTTCAGGGCGATGCCCGACACGGCGTAGATGATGGTCATGCCGAAGATCAGGTACCCGATGTCCCGATGCAGGATGTTGTTCCACTTGCGCCACTTGAAGCCGCTACCGGACTTTTGGCCCGCTGTCTTCCGGGCGGTCTTGTGTTCAGTCACGGCTACTTGACTTCCTCGAGGGATTTGGCTTCCAGGCTGCAGAAGGCCAGGTAGTCGCGGCCCGAGTCGGCCAGCTGCTGGCGCAGGGCGTTGATCTGGTCCATGGCCGAGTCGTGCTCCTCGCTGTCCACCCCGCCCTTGCTGAGTTCCTTCTGCTCCTCGGAGCAGTTGGCCAGGCTGTCCTCGCCGCCCACTTCCTTGGCCCAGTTGTCCAGGTAGGCGCTGTCCATCTTCATGACGGTGCCCACGGCCATGATCTTGACCTTGCTGCCTTCCAGGGCCACGTCGAAGGTGCCCACCTCGCCGGCCTCCACCTTGACCCGGTCCTCGGCGTTATCGCCGTGGATGAAGATGCGCTTGCCGCTGTGCTTGCACACGTGGTCGACGGTGCCGACGATCTCCACCAGCTTGCCCTCGTAGGCCTCGCCGTCCTTGTTGAACTCGGCGATGGTCAGCTGGGCGGGATGATCGGCGTCCTGGGCGTGGGTGTGGCCGTCGTGGTCGTGGCCGTGGTCGGCGGCGGCCTGGTCGGTGTTGTCACCGGAGCAGCCGGCGATGAGCAGCAGGGTCATGGCGATGAGAGCAAGGTTCTTCAACATGGTGGTCCCCCCTCTGGCGGAGGCGGCGTGGCCCCCATCCCGTCGGATTTTCATGGCGGCCCCGGGCGGGGCCATTTTGTTGACCCGCAAAACTAGACCCTGGTTGCCGAATAATCAACAAATCAGAGTATTTGGACGGGGCTTGGCAGGGCGGCATTTCCGGCTATCCGCGGCGGGGCAGGGCGAAGTACACCAGCAGGGCTAACCCGTTGAGAAAATAGAAGGTCAGGAAGCGCCAGAGGACCATGGCCAGGGCGATGGTTCCGGCGGGGATGAGGCCCGAGTAGAACAGCAGGAAAGAGGCCTCGGCCCCGCCGGCGGCCCCCGGGGTGGGGATGAAGGTCATGGTGGTGAAGCACAGCCACTGGATGATGGCCATGCGCAGGGGGTCAACCGGCAGGCCGAGCCCGGCCACCAGGGCCGCGATGACCGAGTAACGGGCGGACCATTGCACCGCGGCCAGCAGAAGGTTGCCCAGCAAGGTGGGCAGACCGCGTCGTCCCACCAGCCGGGTGATGCCTCGCACCTCGCGGGTGAACCGGTGCCAGCGGCCGCCCAGGTCCAGGCGTCGATGCCGGCGCTGCAGGAAGAAAAGGGCGCCCAGGGTCCCCAGGATGGCGGCTCCCCAGGTGGTCGCCATACCCGGGGAGGGAGAGGGCAGGGTGATCTGCTGCCACAAGGGGAGGCGCCAGCCACCGGTGAAAGCCACCGCCACTGGAAGGGCCAGGGCGGTGAACAGGGCGTTTTCCAGGGATCCCAGCCCGATGAGCGCAGCCGCGGTGCCCATGTTCACCCCGCGGCTGCGCAGGACAGCCAACTTGGCGGGGCCACTGCCCAGGGCCGTGGGGCTGACGGCGGCGCCCAGTTCACCCACCACCGTCACTTCCACCACCTGGGCCAGGCCCAATCCGGAGCCCAGGAAACGCAACCATCGCCACAGGCGGACGGTGCCCAGCACCGGCGGCACCAGGACCAGGACCACGGCCAGCAACAGGTGAGGTGGGCTGATCCGCACCAGCGAAGGCAGCTGGGAGAAGTCCGTCCGGGCCAGGGAAAAGGCCAGGTTGGCCAGGACGCCCAGGGGAATCAGGATCAGGACCCGCCGGATCCCGCGTTCCAGCGGGTTGGCCTGGACCCCTTTCCGGGGAACGGCTGGGCGGGAACGAGACGGTAACTGGCCGGGGTTCAAGGTTGCTCCCGCATGGCGGTTCATCGCACCCCCGACCCGAACTCCGCAGCCAGGTGGCCCCGTCTTCCTCGGAGCCGGTGGTCCAGGTGGCGGCTGAGGACGGCCCGGTAGGTGGCGAAGGTTCGCTGCAGGCACCGCGACCAGCCGAAATTCTCCTGCACCATTTGCCGCGCTTGCCGCCCCAGGGCGGGCCGGTCGGCCTCCAGGCAGGCCTGCAGGGCCAGGCTCAGTTGAAGCGGGCAGCCGGGTTCGGCCAGGTGGCCCACCTCGGGGGAGATGCGTTCGATGAGGGCTCCAGCCGCGACGCCCACCGTGGGCAGGCCGCTGGCCTGGGCTTCCAGCACCGACAGCCCGAAGGTCTCGTGGGGGCCCGCGGTGACATACACATCGGCCGAGGCCAGGACGCGGGCCAGTTGGTGGCGGTCGCGGATGTAGGGCAGCACACGCAGCCAGGGACGGGAGACGGCCATATCCTCCAGGCGGGACCGCAGGGGGCCGGCTCCGATCAGGACCAGCGCCGGGCGATGGGGGCCGGGTAAGAGCTCCACCGCCTGGACCATGTCCAGCACCCTCTTTTCCGCGTCCAGGCGCCCGCTGTACAGCAGGATGGTTTGCCGGGGATCCAGGCCGTGCCGCCGCCACAGGCCGCGGTCGGCGTGCCGGGGGTGGAAGGTTTCCAGATCGACCCCCAGGGGAATGAAGTGGCAGTTGCCGACACCCATTCCGGCCAGCTCCCGGCGGAACAGGCGCGTGGCCACGATGGTGGCATCGCAGCGGCCGTACACGGCGGCGGCGTAGCGGCGGGCCCCTTGACCCAGGGCCTTGCCCAGGCGGGCCCCGGCCAGGCGGCCGACGGGCCTTTCGACGTAGGCCGTGGAAAAGTCGGTGTGGTAATAACCGATGACGGCGGCGGGGTGCTGGTCCCGGTACTTGAAGGCCGTCCATGGCAGCCAGTAACCAGAACCCAGTTCGATGACCTGGGGCTGTTCGCGGCGCAGGATGGCCAGGACCTTGTCGGGGCGCGCCATGAAACGGTAAGGATGGGCCCCGGGCACCGGCCAGCCCTGCACCGTGTAGACGGTAAGGTTCTGTTCCTGGCGGTGAGTGTCGGCGGGCCCTGGGACGATGAGCACGTGCTCCAGCTCGGGGCGCCGACGCACATGTTCCTGCTTGGCCTTGATATAGGTGCGGATGCCGCCGCTTTTCTCGGTGTAGGCCTGGACCAGGTCACAGATCTTGAGCACCGTTTTCGGGGGCTTGGTCATGGCGTCTCCGGGGGCCGGGATCATGAATATTCCCATGCAAGGATCCCGGGCAACCTCGGCCAGGCCGGGTTCGTGAACAAGTTAATGTTGTGTGTGGGGAGAGGGGGGCGCGGGGTTAACAGGGCTCTTACAGGGAAACCATCAGACGGCCACATAACGACCATGGATTATTAACGGGGGCCCGATGGGATATTTACATGGCCGGACGATCATACCTCCAGATCGAGACGGGACATCAAGCCTGTGGAGGAGGAACCATGCGCATCGGGATCGTCAGCGAAACCTTCCTGCCCAAGTGGGACGGAGTGGCCAACACCGTCTGCCGGCTGCTCGAGCACATCCAGGAGCGGGGCCACGAGGCCGTCATGATGGCGCCCGAGGGCGCGCCTCCGCAGTATGCCGGGGTGCCCATCATCGGGCAGCCCAGGTTCTCGTGCCCCTTCTACCCGCCCCTGAAGATCGTTCAGCCCCGGGTGAACATGGGCCTGGAGCTGGAGTCCTTCGAGCCGGACATCATTCACATGGTGAACCCCGCCTTCATGAGCATGGTCATGTTGCGGCGGGCCCGGAGCATGGGGGTGCCCGTGCTCATGTCCTACCACACGGATATTCCGGGCTACATGGAGAAGTACGGCATGGCCCTGCTGACCGAGCCGGTGTGGCAGTTCTTCCGCTGGCTTCACAACGAGGCCGACCTGAACGTGTGCCCCTCCCAGACCTGCCTGGATGAGCTGGCCGAGCGTGGCTTCGAGCGCCTGAATATCTGGGGCCGGGGGGTGGACACAACCCTGTACAACCCCGCCAAGCGTTCCACGGCTGTACGGGCCGAGTTGACGGGGGGGTGTCCCCACGCCCCCCTGCTCGTCTACGTGGGACGTCTGGCGGTGGAAAAGCGGGTCGATGTGATCAGGCCGGTGCTGGATCAGTGGCCCGACGCGCGGCTGGCCATCATCGGGGACGGGCCGGAGCGGGCCAACCTGGAAAAACTCTTCGCCGGGACCAACACGGTGTTCGCGGGATACCGCAAGGGGGAAGACCTGGCCCGGGCCTACGCAGCCGGGGATGTGTTCGTCTTCCCGGGTGAGAACGAGACCTTCGGCAACGTGGTGCTGGAAGCCCAGGCCTCGGGAATGCCGGTGCTGGCGGCGCGGGCCGGCGGCCCCATCGATCACGTTTTCGACGGCCGCAACGGCTTCCTTTTCGAGCCCGGCAACAGCACCGATCTCATCCACAAGCTGCACCCTGTGATGGGTGATGTCAGCTACCGGCGGCACCTGGCCGAAGGGGCGCTGGCCTACGCCCGCAGCCAGACCTGGACCATGATCATGGACAGCCTGTTCGAGAAGTACGAGTGGCTGGTGGCCGAGAACCCCGGCCGGCTGCGCAAGGCGGGCTAGGCCGGACTTGGCCGGACTATGGCCGGTTGATCGCGGCCCGCGTTTGTGCTTGAATTCCCCCATGGGAAACCCGAACAAATCGCTGATGGGCACGGGACACCGCTTTCGGGGCGGTGTCCTGCTTTTGTTGCTGGCTGTGCTGATCTTCGCCGCCCACGCCTGGCATTACCGGGGCTGGGTGGAGGACGATTCCTTCATCAGCTTCCGTTACGCGCGCCATCTGGCCGAGGGCCAGGGCCTGGTCTTCAACCCCGGGGAAAGGGTGGAAGGGTTCTCCAACCCGGCCTGGGTGTTGCTGTCCGCGGTGGCGTTGAAGGTGGGGGGCGATCCCCTGCCGGTGACCCAGCTGGTGGGCGCGCTGGCCGGCCTGCTGGTGCTGGTGCTGAGCTACGCCCTGGCCTGGCGCTGGTGCCCGGACAATGACTGGGCGGCGGGGCTGGCGTCCTTGCTGCTGGCCACGGCGCCCCTGCTGCCGCGCCACGCGGTGACGGGCATGGAAACGGTTCCCTACGCCCTGGCCCTGGGGACCGCGGTGTGGGGTTTCTTGCCGGGGCAGGGCCGGGGAGCGCGCCGCCTGGGGGTGGCGGCCCTGGTGCTGCTGTGCTGGCTGCGGCCCGAGGGCCTGGCCTTCGCCCTGTTGATCCTGCTGCTGGGGCGGGCGGGACGCGGCTCGTGGCTGGTGGTGGGCGGGGCGGCTCTGGTCCTGGTGCTGGGCCGTGCCCTGTATTTCGGCGCCTTGCTGCCCAACACCTTCCACGCCAAGGTGACAGGGCAGGGCCGGGGCCTGGTGGAGGGTGTGCTGTATACCGTCGACTTCCTGCGCGAGTCGGGCGGTGGCCTGCTGGTGGGGCTGTTCCTGGTGGGGCTGCTGGTGGACCCGCGCAACCGCCGGGCCGCGCCCCTGGTGGGTGGCGTGCTGACGTTGCAGGTGGCCGTGGTGCTCGCCGCGGGCGGGGACTGGTTCCACTTCTACCGCTTTTACACGCCGGTTTATCCCCTGTTGCTGGCCGCCGCCGCCGCCGGAGTGGGCCTGCTGCACGAGATGCTCACGGGACAGATGCTGCCCCTGTCGCGCCGGGGCAAGCCCGTGGTGCTGGGGGCCTTCGCCCTGACCCTGGGGGTGGCCTGGGTGAACGTCTACAAGGTGGAGCGCGAGGTGCAGCGGGTGGTCATGCCCCACGTGGCGGCGGGCACCTACCTCACCGATGCCTACACCCGCACGGGTCAATGGCTGGCGCAGAATTCCGGGCCTGCCGACCGCGTGGCCGTCAGCGATATCGGGCTGGTGGGCTGGCACAGCCGCCGCCCCATCGTGGACATGTTCGGCCTGGTGGATGCCCACATCGCCCGGGCTGCGGGCCGGCAGCACTTCAAGAGCGACACGGCCCATGTTCTGGGCCGGGACCCTGATTTCGTGGTGCTGGTGCGAGACGCCCAGGGCGGCTACCTGCGGGTGCCGGACCAGGCCCTGGCGGCCGCCCCGGTTTTCCGGGCCGGATACATCAAGACGTGGGAGACGCCGGTGGGCTTCCGGGACGAGGTGGTGGAGGTCTACCGGCGGCGGGGAGGACCCGGCGGGAGCTGAGGCTCCTGTTCCGGGGATAGGGCCCCGTCACGGTGTGCAGATGGGCCGAAAAGGCGGGGACCCCGGGGTCCCCGCCTTTGTCCATACGAGGGGCCTGGTCAGGCCTCTTTCTTCTGCGTAGCCAACGACACCACCACCAGGGTCAGGAAGCTCAACGGGATGGAGATGATGCCTGGCTGGCCAAGGGGGTGCAGGGCGTCGGCCGCCGTCTTGCCGTAGGGGCCCGCGAACATGGCGGGTCCCGTCAGGATGATGCCCAGGGCCGCCACGATGCCCACGAAGATGGAGGCGGTGATGCCCTGGGCCGTGGTCTTCTTCCAGAACAGGAGCATGAGAATGGCCGGCAGGTTGGCCGAGGCCGCCACGGCGAAGGCCCAGCCCACCAGGAAGCTCACGTTCACACCCTTGAAGACGATGCCCAGGATGATGGCGATGATGCCCACCACGAAGGCGGCCACCTTGCCGGCCTTGACCTTCTGGGTCTCGGTCATCTCCATGCCGCCGAAGCGATCCATGAGATCGTGGGCCACCGCGCCGCTGGCGGCCACGATGAGCCCGGCCACCGTGCCCAGAACGGTGGCGAAGGCGATGGCCGAGATGATGGCGAACAGCACCCCGCCGAAGCTGAGGGCCAGCAAGGGGGCGGACATGTTGTTGTCGGCCGGATTCACCGTGCTGCTGATTCCCGCGCCCAGGCCCATGAACAGGGTCAGGACGTAGAAGAATCCGATGGCGGCGATGGCCACGATGGTGGACTTGCGCGCGCAGGCGGGGCTGGGCACGGTGTAGTAGCGGATCAGGATGTGGGGCAGGGCGGCGGTGCCGAAGAACAGGGCCAGCATCAGCGAAACGAAGTTCAGCTTCTGCCAGCCGGTCTTCACCTTGAATTTCACCCCCGGTTTCATCTGATCGGTGCCGCTGACGGTCTTGGGGAAGTAGACGGTGGTCAGCCGGCCCGCCTCGTCCGTCACCTTGGTCTTGTGCCACTGCTCGATGCGGGTGTCGGGGTGGGTCATCTTGGCCAGGAAGCCCACCACCGAAACCGAGCCCGTGCCCTTGCGGGCCTCTTCGGGGCTCATGCCGCCCAGGGCCTTGACGCGGCCCACGGGGAACAGCAGACCGTCCGGGCTGCCGTTGGTCAGCTCGCCGTTCTGCCACTGGCACTTGTGCAGCTTGCCCCCTTCCATGACCCACCAGCTGGCCTCGTCACCCAGCTGGAACTTGGTGAATTCCCCCTGGGTGTGGACGGGCCGGTAGCCCTGGGCGGCCAGCTCGTCATGGGTGGCCTCGACGGGGGTGAAGGCCACGCGCTCCCCGCTGTCACCCTTCAGGCCGGGAGCCTCGGTGCTGATGCCCCGCATCAGCAGCAAGCCCACCAGGATGGTGGAGAACAGCAAAAGCAGGCCCCCCTTGAGGAACTGCACGTAGGTGGTGGAGGTCATGCCGGCCGTGGCCACGATGGTGATGACGATGACCCCGACGATGATCACACCCGCCCAGTGGGGCAGGCCCAGCAGGGGCTCGACCAGGGAGCCGGCGCCGTTCATCTGGGGAATGAGGTAGCAGATGCTCACCACCAGGGTGCTGATGGCGGCGGCCAGCTTGATGCCGCGGCTGTTGAACTTGGCGTCCAGGGCGTCGGTGAAGGTGAACTTGCCCATGCGTTTCATGGGCTCGGCCACCACGAACAGGGCCACGATCCAGCCGGCCAGGTAGCCGATGCTGTACAGGAATCCGTCGTAACCGAGGGTGGCGATCATGCCGCAGATGCCCAGGAAACTGGCGGCCGAGAGGTAATCGCCGGCGAAGCTGATTCCGTTGACGGCCCAGTGGATCTGGCCGCCGGCGGCGAAGTAGCCCGCGGCGGACCGGGCGCGGCGGGCGAAGTAGTAGCTGAGATACAGGACCAGGGCGACGAACAGGGAGAAGATGATGATGCTCAGGGGGGTGCCGTGCAGATTCATGAGGCGTTCCTCCCGGGCGAGGACTTGGCGGCCAGCTCTTTCTCCTTGGCCGTGCACAGGGCGTTGTAGATCAGGGCCAGGATGAGGGCCAGGATGATCAGCCCCATGCCGTAGACCACGGCCAGATTCAGGCCCAGGCCGACCATGGCCTGCATTGCCCGGCCTTCGGTCAGGACGTTGGTGAACACAAACCCGGCATAGACCAGGCAATACAGGATGAACATGCGGACACCCAGCCGGCTCTTGTACCGGCTGGCCGGATCGGGTGTGTTGGGTGTGGCGGGACCGTGCAGCATGGAAGACCTCCTGGTCGACACGTTGAGGGGGTGATGCGCCGCGTGGTGGGGATGGGGTTCAGGTCGGGGTGACGATCCTTGTTAAAGTTTTATCAATATCGCTTCAGGCATAGTTCATATACCATTGGGATGGGTTTTGAAAGAGCAAAATCATCTGATTGTCCTGTATGGACGGGATCCGACGCAGTATCATGTCCACGGAGGGCCCTGGATTTACTGCTGCTGTTCCGAGAGGTTCGCATGAAACGAATGGCCCTGCGCACGGTCCTGCCGGCCTTCCTGGCCATCGCCCTTTTCGTCGGGGTGGTTTTCCTTTACCTGCTGCCCTCCCTGGATCGCGTGGTCATGGACCAGAAGCGTCTGATGATCCGCGAGCTCACGGAATCGGCCTGGAATATCCTGGCCCGCTGCGAGGCCGAGGAGCGCAGCGGCGCCATGACCCGGGTCCAGGCCCAGCAGGCCGCGGTGGCCCAGGTGCGGAGCCTGCATTACGGCGCCCAGGGCAAGGACTATTTCTGGATCATCGACAGCCATCCCCGCATGGTGGTCCACCCCTATCGCCCGGATCTGGAGGGTCGCGATCTCACCTATTTCGAGGACCCCCAGGGCAAGAGGCTGTTCGTGGAGATGGTCCGGGTGGTGGAACGCCAGGGCGCCGGCTATGTGCGTTACATGTGGCAATGGAAGGACGATTCGGACCGGATCGTCCCCAAGCTTTCCTACGTCAAGGAATTCGAGCCCTGGGGCTGGATCATCGGCACCGGGGTCTACACCCTGGACGTGGACGCCGAGATGGCCGCCATGAAGGGCCGCTTGCAGGGAGCCTCGCTGGTCATCCTGGTGCTGGTGTCGGCCCTGCTGGCCTTCCTGTTGCGGACCAGCTTCCAGTCGGAAAAGGGACGCCTGCTGGCGGCGGCGGCCCTGCGCCATTCCGAGGAGAAATACCGCTCGCTGGTGGAGTCGGCCGGCGAGGCCATCTTCATGGACATGGCGGGCGAAGGCTTGTACGCCAACGCCAGTCTGCTGCACCTGCTGGGCTACAGCCGGGAAGAATTCGAGGGCCAGGATGTGGCCGACATCGTACGGGCCACCGACGAGGAAATGGCGGCCGGCCGGCGCCACTGGGAGGCACTGGCGGACGGCAGCGGGCCCCCCGTCCGGTACGAGGCCGAGATGGTGGGCAAGGAGGGCCGGGTGCTGCGGGTCATGCTCACCCTCAGCCGCATCGTGGTGCAGGAGCGGGTGGGTTTCATGGCGGTGGCGGCGCGGCTGTCGCGGCCCCGGGAAATAGACGCGGCCACCGCCACCTGCCTGGAAGACCTGGAAGCTGCCGGGCGGCGCACCCGGGACCTGGCGGCCCTGATGATGAACCACGGAGCCGAGGCCGGCCGGGTGGTGGGCATGCTCTCGGTTTCGGCGGACCAGGTGGTGAACCGCGCCCTGGAACTGATGATGGCCGAACTGGGCCCCGCTCCCTGCCCCTTCGATTTCATGCTCATGGGCAGCATGGGGCGGGGAGAGGTCACTCTCATGGCCGATCAGGACCATGCCATCATCTACGCCAATCCCAGCGAGAGCCAGCTGGAAGAGGTGCAGGCCTATTTCCTGGAACTGGGCAAACGCCTGGCCGACTTGCTGGACAAGATCGGCTATCCCCTGTGCGCGGGGGGAATCATGGCCAGCAACCCGGCCTGTTGCCAGTCGCTGGCGGGGTGGCGTCGCACCTTCGACGGTTGGATCAACACCCTGGATCCGGATGCCTTGCTGCAGGCCAAGATCTTCTTCGATTTCCGGGGATTGCTGGGGACGGCGGGGCTGGTTTCCGCCCTGAACAAGCACCTGCTGTCCGCGGTGCGGGCCCAGCCCCGTTTCCTGCCCATGCTGGCTCACAGCATCCTGCATTACGAGCCGCCCCTGAACACCTTCGGCGCCTTCGTCCTGGAAGAGAACAGCGAGGGACGGCGCACCCTGGACATCAAGGGCGTGCAGGCCCAGGTGACGGATCTGGTCCGCCTGAGGGCCCTGCAACTGGGAGTGAGCGAGGTGAATACCCGTTCCCGGCTGAAGCGCCTGGTGGCCATCGGTCACCTGCGTTCCGCCAGCGCTGAACAGTTGCTGGAGAGCTTCGAATCCCTTCTGAGCCTGCGCTTGCAGCACCAGGTGAGACGCCGCAACAGCCGCCTCCCGGTGGACAACAACCTGGATCCGGAAGAACTGACGCCGGCCCAGCGGGACGAACTGAAGCAGGCGTTCCAGGCCATCAAGGCCCAGCAAGCGGCCCTGAAGCTGGAATTCGGAGGCCCTTCTTGAGCGGTGACTTGAACCTCATCATCAGCGATGTGCATTGCCGTTTCGCGGTGGTCAACAGCCAGATCGCCCACGCCGAGAAGCTGGCGGGCAGGCCCGTGGACCGGGTCTTCGTTCTGGGCGATCTGGGGTTTTTCCAGGATGAGATGCATGGCTGGTTCCGGCGCTCGGGGAATCGTTTCCTGCGACCGGTCTTCTGCGTGGAGGGCAACCACGAGGACCACGCCGACCTGGCCAATCTGACGGCCCGATACGCGGACGTGGTGACCTACCAACCGCGAGGCTCGGTGATCAACATGAGCCCCTGGCGGGGGCTGTGCCTGGGCGGGGCGCGCTACATGGACGCGGGAACCACCCCCCGCGGCAGCGAGATCACGCCGGCTGATATCAAGGCTTGCCTGCGGCATCCCCGGGGCAGTGTGGATGTTCTGCTGACCCACGATTGCCCTGCCCACGTGGGAGTTCCCCAGACCGCGGGTTTGGAGCACTACGGTCCCACGGGGGTGCCGGAAATGCTGGAGCTGGCCGAATTCTTCCGCCCGCGCTGGTGGTTCTTCGGCCATCATCATCGCTGGTTCGACCACGTGGTGGCCGGCACCCGCTTTGTGGGCCTGCCCCACAGCTGGAACGGCTATGTCCTGCTGGACGCCGAGGACGAACTGCGTCTGGTGGACCACCGGATTCCCCTGCCCCGCTCGTCCTGGTGGCGGAGGCTCTTCCGATTCATTTCACCTGATCAATAGCTCGTCCACGAAGATGAACGCCTGCCCGCCGGCCCCCCGGTGCCACCGGGGCAGGGTGCCGTAGTTCTGGGCCCGGAAGCGCACGAAGCGCACGGGGGGGCCGTCGTAGGCCAGGGTCAGATCTTCCCGGAAGATGCCTTCCTCGCCCTCGGGCACCTGGTGTCCCACGGTGCCCACTGGGCGCCACTCCTGGCCGTCGCTGGAGACTTCCACCGCCAAACTGCGGGGCATGAATATCCACGAGCGCGTGTCCTGCAGGAAGCCGGCGCCCAGCCTGGTCACCGGGGTGGGCCGGCCCAGATCCAGTTCCGCGGCGAAATCCACCCCGTCGAACCCCTGCCAGCTGCCTGTGCGCCAGTTGTCCGGCCCGCGGCGCCCGTCGATGAGGGAAGCCGGCCCCCCCGCCGTGTACTGCCGGCTGGGCAGGGTCAGCGGGGTGACGCGCCAGCCTGCGGGGATGGCGTGAAAGCTGGCCGTCATGAGGGCGCTGCTGGCCTGCCCCCGGCGCGAATGGAAGTGCAGGTCGGTGGTCTCGGTCACGGTGATGGGCCCGGTGTAGGGCTGCTGGCCCAGGTAGTGCTTCTGGCTGTCGCTCCAGAACAGCTCGGCCTCGGGGTCGATGCTGTGCAGGGTCACCTGCAGGGAATCGCGGAAGCTGTGCCCGGGGGCCTCGGCCCAGGGCGCGGCGGCGATGGGGGGCAGGTCCAGGGCCACCCCCGGCCGCTCGCGGAAGGGCGCTCCCCAGCGCATGTCCCGTCCCAGGCGGAAAACCAGCTCGCCCCCGGCCATGATCTGCTCGTGGGTCAGGTAGCTGCTCTCCAGCTCGCGCCCGTTCCAGGTCACGCTTTCGATTGCGCCTTCTCCCTCGCGACGGGTGGTGAAGGTGCGGCCGTTCTCGAAGGTCATGCTCATGCGGGGATGGCGCGGCGGCACCAGCAACCACTGCTGCGAGGCGGGGGCCACGTCGTACAGGCCGTAGGCGGCCAGCACGTACCAGCTGCTCATTTGCCCGCAATCCTCGTTGCCGATGAGACCGTCCGGCGCCGGGGTGTAGAACTGCTCCAGGATGGCGCGCACCCGCTCCCACGAGCGCTGGGGCCGGCCGCAGAAGTGGTACAGCCAGGCCACGTGGTGGCTGGGTTCGTTGCCGTGGGCGTACTGTCCCATGAGGCCGGTGATGTCGGGCTGGTGACGGCCCGTGGTCTGGTCGCTCACGGTGAACAGGGAGTCCAGCACGGCCAGGCCCTGTTCGTCGCCGCCCAGGAGGGCCAGGTGCTGGGGCATGTGTTGCGGGGCGCCGAAGCGGTACTGCCAGCCGTTGGCCTCGGTGTGGTGGAAGTCAACCTGTCGCGGGTCGTAGGGCTTCAACCATTGCCCGTTGCTGCGCGGCCGGAAACAGCGGCTGGCCGGGTCGTACAGGTTCCGCCAGGCCTGGGAACGCCGGGCGAAGGCGCGGGCCAGGTCGTCGCGGCCCATGTCGGCGGCCATGCGGGCGATGCAGAAATCGTCGTAGGCGTATTCCAGGGTCTTGCTCACCGATTCGGGTTCGTCCTCGATGGTGATGAAGCCCTGCCGCTGGTAGGCACCCAGGCCGAAGTGCAGGCGGGTGGCGCTGTCCCGCATGGCCTTGAGGATGGCGTCCGGATCGAAGGTGTCGCGGGGCAGCAAGCCCTTAAGCCAGGCGTCGGCCAGGAAGGACACCGCGTGGTAGCCGATCATGCAGTCGGTCTCGTTGCCCGCCAGTTCCCAGACCGGCAGGCGGCCGCCTTCGCGGAAGTGGGACAGGGCGGTGGCCGCCAGATCGCGCGTGCGCTCCTGCTGCACCAGGGTGAACAGGGGATGGGTGGCGCGGTAGGTGTCCCACAAGCTGAATACGGTGTACTGTGCGCGGCCGATGGCCTGGTGAATTTCACGGTCCATGCCGGGGTAGCGGCCGTCCACGTCGCTGAAAAGGTTGGGGGCCAGGAAGCTGTGGTAAAGGGCGGTGGCCAGGTTGGTCAGTTCCTCATCCGTCGCGCCTTCCACCTGGAAGGGGGCCAGCATGTCCGTCCAGGCCTGCCGGGCGGCTGCCCGGGTTGCGGCGAAATCGAAGCCGGCCCACTCGGCCGTCAGGTTGGCGGCGGCCCCTTCCGCGTCCACCGGCGACAGGGCCACCTGCACCAGCAACTCGCCGCCGGACGGGCTCAGATCGCCGAAGTCCAGGACCATCTTGCTGGTGCGGTGATCAAGGCCCTCGGGTCCGGCCATGACTCCATGCACGGTGAAGGGGCGGGAGAAGGCCGCCCGGAAATGCACCATCTGGTCCGGGGCCCAGCCGCGGCTGCGGCGAAAACCCGCCACGGTGTGGTCGTCCACCACCGTCAGGCCCACGTCCAGCAACTGGTCCCGGTGGTCCAGGTCGATGACCACCCGGGCGGGCCGACCCGCCGGAAAGACGTAACGGTGCAGACCGGTGCGCGGTGTGGCGGTCAGTTCGACCTCCACGCCGTGGTCGCCCAGGAAGGTGCGGTAGTAGCCGGCGGCCGCCTGCTCCTGGTCCTTGCTGAAGCGGGAGCCGTAACCGCCGTCGGCCAGGTCGGGATACCCGCTGCGCCAGGGCACGGGGCCGGTCACGGGCATGAGCAGGATGTCGCAGTAATCGCCCACGCCGGTGCCGCTCAGATGGGTGTGACTGAACCCGTACACCGTGGTGTCGCTGTGGTGGTAGCCCGAGCACCCGTCCCACCCCGTCAAGCGGGTGTCGGGGCTTAGCTGCACCATGCCGAAGGGCAGGCTGGGGCCGGGGTAGGTGTGGCCGTGTCCCCCGGTGCCGATGAAGGGGTCGATATGGCCGGCCAGGTCCGTCCCGGCCCGCCGGGCGGCGGCCGCAGGGCTCGTCGCCACCAGAAGCGACAGGGCCAGCAGGGTCGGCAGGAGGGAGCGGGCAGGCAGGGCGAAACCAAGGGGTAGACGCTGCATGAAAGACCTTCCGGGGGAGTTCTGGGGACCGCTCCGGCAGTATAGAGTTCCCCTGGCCGGACAAAAAGGGGGATTTTGGTTCTTCCACCTGTTGCCTCGCAAAGAGGGTCTATGCTATGTTCAACTAGGGATTGTGAGAGAAATTCTGGAGGATGGGGAGTTGTACGCGATCTCCGACATGGGGCGGTACTTCCTGGTGGAAGTGCAGGGTGAGCTGAATTATGACCTCATCATCGAGATCCTGAAGGATGAGATGAGCCGTCCGGAATATCCCGACAGGAACGACCTGTGGGATCTGTCCAGGGCTTCCCTGCTCCTGCAGTTCGAGCATCTGGGCCGCATCTGGGACGTGGTCATGGCCCATTATCCCACCCAGGCCACGCGCCAGCGCTCGGCCATCGTCGCCCAGGCCGGTCTCAATTCATCCTACGCGGAGATGTGGGCCTCCAGCCGGCCGTCTCCCTGCCCCTTCCAGGTGCGCACATTCCAGGAAGTCGGCCCGGCCCTTGCCTGGCTTGAATCCGACCGCTGATCTTTCCCGCCAGAATCAGACGTTGTTCACCCTGGTGCTCTGCACTTCCTGGGTCAGGTCCATCAGATCCGGGGGCGAATCGTCCATGGGGGCGTCCTGGTAGCGTTCGATGATGCCCAGGAAGATCTTGAGGTTCTCCATGAACAGATCCACCAGCCGCGCCTCGAAGTGGCTGCCCCGCCCTTCCTGGATGATGCCCAGCACCTTTTCCAGGGGCATGGCCTTGCGGTACACCCGATCGCTGAACAGGGCGTCGAACACGTCGGCCAGGGCCACGATGCGCCCGAAGGGGTGGATGTCCACGCCGGCGATGCCGCGGGGGTAGCCCTTGCCGTCCCAGCGTTCGTGGTGCTGGTGAGCGATGATGGCCGCGGCCTTGATCAGGGGCCGTTCCGATTTGTTCAGGATGCGGTACCCGATCTCGGGGTGGGCCTGCATCATGCGGTACTCGAAGTCGGTGAGCTTGCCCGGCTTGTTGAGGATGCTGTCCGGAATGCCGATCTTGCCCACGTCATGCATGGGGGCGGCGGCCCGCAACAGCTCGGCCTCGTCCCGGGAAAGGCCGGCCAGAAGGGCCAGTTCGTAGCTCAGCTCTCCCACCCGGATGGTGTGGTTGGCCGTCTCGGACGAACGGCCTTCCACCACCTCGCCCAGGGTGTGGATGATCTCCTTCTGGGTGTCCAGCACTTCCTGTTCCTGGGCCTTGGCCAGCCTGCGCGAGGCGCTCAGCTGCCCCGCCATCTCGTTGACGCTGCTGGCCAGCATGCCCAGCTCGCTGAAATCCCGAACGCGGATGGGAGAATCCAGATCGCCCTGGCCGATGCGGCCCAGGCCCTCCCTGAGGGGGGAAAGGGAGCGGAACAGCAGGGACATCAGCAGGGCCGTGACGACGAAGGCCACTCCCATGAGCACCAGGCCCACGCTCATCTGCCGCTGCATCTGGGCCTTCAACAGGCCGTCCAGGTACGACGTGTCCATGGTCATGACCACGCTGCCCAGATGGCCTTTCATGTCTCCGGAATAATGGATGGGACAATCCATGCGCAGGAGCTTGCCCTGTCGGGACAGTTGCTCGCCGGGGTTCAACAGGCCGGCGGGCGCCAGGGGAGTCCAGCCGTCGGGGGAGCGCCAGGCGTTGCCCACCTGCCGGGGGTCGGCACAGCCCTTGATGACCTGCTGGTGGTTCAGCACCACCACGTCGGTGATTTCGGTCCGGTCCCGCAGCAGATCCTTGGCTAGGGGCACCAGGGTCAGCTCGGGAAAATCGGACAGCAGGGCGTCGGTGCAGCTGATGGCCATGTCCCGGGTGTTGAGCACCAGCTTGAGGCGGGCCTCCTCGTTCAGGGCCTTGCGGGTGTCGTCCCGGGTGATGGTGCCCAGGGCCAGGGTGGCGGCCGCCACCAGGACCGCCGCCACCAGCGAGGCCGACCAGCGCAGACTGATCAGGAAGCGCGGCTGGGCCGCTCCCTGTGCCGCTGTGTTTTCCTCGGTCCGTTTCAATTCTCACCTCTGATCTTCTGGATGCGGGACTTGTGCTCGTAGGCCCGGGTCAGGTACCCGCGGGTGCGGGGATCCCCCGGCACCACCATGTCGGCCTTTTCCCAGGCCTCGATGGAGCGGTCCAGCTGACCGGCCGCGAAGGCATCCATGCCTTGCACCAGGTACTCGCGTTTCAGGTTCTCGGCCACGGACATGTAGTCGGGGGCGCGGTTCCACACCAGCTCGAAGAAGCGCACCGCGTCCTCGGGACGGTTCTCGCGCACGGCCTGCAGGCCGCGGCGGTACAGATCGGCCACCTCGCGCTGCTGGGCCTGGTCCAGATCCGCGAAGCGGGGACGGGCCGCAGGGGCAGGCCTCGTCGTGGCCGTGGCCGGCGGGGGCGGGGCCGTGGCGGTGGTGGGCCGCTCGGGCCGTCGTTCCTGCTCGGCGCGACGTTCCTGCTGGGCCTGTCGTTCCTGCTGGGCCTGGGTCATGGCCTGGCTGGCCTCTTCCCGCAGGCGCAGGGTGGTCTCGGTGTTCTGCAACAGGGCCCGGACTTCCTGGTCGTCGGGGTTCTGGTCCAGGATGGCGGTGAAGCCGGCGCGGGCCAGTTCCAGATTACCCTGGGCGTAGTCGGCCAGGGCCTGATCCAAGAGGGTTCGCAGTTCCCGGGAACGGCGCACCTGCTGGTCGCTCTGCTCGTTCACACGGGCCAGGGCCACCTGAGCTTCAGGGTTGTCAGGCTGCAAGGCCAGGCTGCGCTGCAGGGCCACGGCGGCCTCGGTCAGGTCGCCCTGCTCTTCCAGATGCCGGCCCATGAGCAGGTAGGAACGGGCGGAAAGGCTGTCCAGCCCGATGTGGTCCGGCGACAGGATCCGGCAGGTGGTCAGGTGGTCCAGGGCGCCGTAGGGGTCGTCCTTTTCCAGGGCCTGGTCAGCCTGGGCCAGCAGCTGTTCCACCCGCTCCAGTTCGCGCTGGCGGAAGCTCTGCATGACCCGCTCCTGCAGAACCTGTTCCTCGGCGGCCAGGGCGGCGCGGCGGCTCTCTTCGGCGCTGGGGCCGAAGCTGAAGCCCACCCCGAAGCGGTGCACCGTCTCGATGACGTTGTCCTCGAAGGCGTACTGCACCGCCAGATTCCCGTAATTCACGCCGGCCCCGGCCGTCAGCATGTCGGCGTTGTGGCCCAGGCGAAGGGCCAGCAGATCCATCAGGACCAGCTCGGCGCCGGCATGCAGGTGGGTGTCCATCTCGCGGGTCTTTTCCACATCGGCGCTCACCAGCAGGGCCACGTTCTCGCTGAACTCGTGATCCAGGGCCAGGCCCAGGCGCAATCCGGTGGGATCCTTGACCGGGTCCTCGATGAGGCGGATCTCCGGTTCGATGAGGTTGCGGATGGCGAGACCCAGACGCAGTTCGTCGGCCAGAGGCGAACTGCTGCCCAGGGCCACCAGGGGGCGGGTCAGGAAACCCACGTCCAGGCCCGGGGCGCCGTCGCTGTAGCCGGCCAGTTTCTGTTGCTGGTACTTGAACAGCAGGCCCATGTGCCAGGCCTCGCCGATGGGGCGGCCGTAACCCAGCAGGATCTCGGTCTCGGCGTCTTCCAGGTTGTCGTCCACGATGGTGCCGCGTCCGTCCCGGCCCTCGATGCCGTCCACGCCGAAGCGGCGCAGGCCCAGGCCGAAGTTGCCCAGTTTCCAGCTGGGGAGGGCCAGCACGCCGGTCTGCTCGCTGAAGCCCATGCCCACCAGGTCGGAGTGGGACACATACAGGCCGCGGCGTTGCTGCAGGGCCAGGCCCGCCGGGTTCCAGATCATACCGGCCGGGCCGTCAGCCACGGCGCAGAAGGCGCCGCCAAGACCCAGGGCCCGCTCACCCGCGCCACGGGCGAAGACCGACCGTCCGCCACCGTCTTCCAGCTCGGCGCGGGCGCCGGTCACGGGGTTCAGCATCGGCAGCCCAAGCAGCAGCAGGAACAGGACGCTGGTGTTTCGTGTCAGGTTCTTCATCGGACCACCGCCACTTTCCGCAGAATCCGCTGCGTGGTCCCGTCGATGAAGCGGGCGGTGATCTCGGCCAGGTACACCCCGTTGTTCACGGGCCGGCCGTTGCCGTTGGTCCCGTCCCAAAGATCGTCCTGGTAGAAGCCGGCGGTGCGGCTCTCGTCGTTGATGAGGTTGCGCACCAGACGCCCGTGGGGGGTCAGGATGCGCAGGTTGACCCGGGCATCCTCGGGCAGGGAGAAGGCGAAGGTCGTGGCCTCGCGTCCGGCCGCGAAGGGATTGGGGAAGTTGGCGTAGCTCTCTTCCAGCCCGGCCGCTCCCACGTTGCCCACCTCGGTGTCGAAGGGGAAGGTCTGGCCGGCGGCCGGGATGACCTGCACGGCCGCTCCCTGTCCGCCCGGTGGACCCAGGACCAGGCCGTCGCCGGCCAGGGTCAGCGACAGTGACCCGGGGCTGGCGTTTTCGGCCACCGTCACCTCGACCACCACTTCCAGGGTCTGGCCGGCGGCCAGCACCACATCGGAGGAGGGTTCCAGCACCAGGGAAGTTGCCTCGGAGGGGATTTCGGCCAAGGTGGCCACCACCTCGGTCCCCACGCGCAGGGAGGCCGCCGCCAGCATGGCCCCCAGAGCCGGGTTGTCGGCCTTGGCGGCCGAGCCCGTCAGGCTCAGGGAGTACAGCTGCAAGCTGCCGCCCCCGGCGGGTGCGGGGTTCGTCAAGGTCACGGCCAGCACGTCATAGGGCTCGGCCCGGGGGGCCAGCAGGGGGGGCATCAGACTGGTGCCGGCCACGTGGACCACATCGGCCGGGGTGGTCAGCACGGTGGGCCCGCTGGACAGGGGCAGCAGGGTGCCCTCGGCGGGCACCAGGGGAATGGGGGCACCGGTCACGGCGTCGGAAGCGTGCAGGGCGCCCTCGTCAACGATCACTTCCAATCCCTCGACGGGGCTGTCCGGTTTCAAGTCCAGCAACACCGACAGGGGAAGGATCTGGCCCGGTTCCAGGGTCAGGCCGCCCAGAGCGATGGTCACGGCGCCCGAGGCGTCGGTGGGGTCCACAGCCACGCCCACGGTCTGGTCATCGCTCTGGAGGGTCACCTGGTCGATGAACCGGCTCAGGGTCAGGGGCTGGCGGGCCTGATCCAGGAAACCCAGGGTCAAGCTGTCCAGGAACACCGGGGTGCTGCTCTGTTCACCGGGGTGGCTGAACTGCAACTCCAGGGCCAGCACGTCCCGCGTGCCGATGGAAACGGGGGAGGGCAACACGCCCTGCCCGGCCACCAGCATCGCCGCGGCGGGATTCAGCACCGTCAGGGCCGGGCCTGCGGCGGCGGTGGTCAGGTTCACCGGCACCTGGCTGTTCATGTTGCCGTCACGGGCGTCGAACAGGGTCACAGGGCCCACCAGGGGAGTCACCGCGCCCAGGGGAATCTGCGCGGCCAGATCGGCGGCCAGGGTCAGGGGCAGCTGGGCGGTGCCAGCCACGGAAAGGGGAGCCTCCAGGGTCAGGACCAGCAGGGAGTCGTCCTGGACGGTGGGCAGCCCCGCGAAGTGCACCTGGTAGGCGCTGCGCAGGATCAGGCGTTCGAAGTAGGCCGAAGCGTCGGTCAGGGGGGCGCCGGCGGCGTTGCGGAACTGGAAGGCCAGGCGACCCACCTCAACGGAGGAGGACGTGCTGTCGCCAAGGTTCTGGTCCAGTTGCAAGGCCATGAGGGCGACGTTTTCCTGGCCGGGCACACCGGTGGCCGGGCCCTGGTCCGTCACGGCAACGTTCAGGCCGGTGGCCGGGGCCACCAGGGTGGCCTGGCTGGTGCTGAAGGGGAAGCTGCCCTGCCCCAGGGTGACGCCCACCTGGGCGCCGTTCACCGCGTCGGAGGCGGTCATCCAGTCGGCCTGTTCCAGGACGATCTGGAAGCTCTGGGCGGTGGCGCCCAGGTTCAGGTTCAGGTACAGGCCCAGGGAGACGGGCTCGCTGCCGGTGACGATGACCGGCCGGGTAAAGCTCAGATCAACCGTGTCCCCGCTGGTGGGCAGGTCGTCGGTGGTCAGGTAGAGATCCGTTCCCTCGGCCAGGGTCAGGCGTTCCACCAGGTCGGCCGGGACGATGCCCGGTCCGTCGGGCCCGTCGCGGAACCGCAGTTGCAGCCCCGTCAGGTGGGCGTCGGCCACGTCGTCGCCCCCGGGATTGACGAAGGTCAGGGTCATGGGCGACAGGTTTCTGGTGCCCTGGTTCACCGAGAAGGGCAGGTTGGCCGTGGGATAAAGTTCCAGACCCGGCACCGGCAGGTAGATGCGGTGGGCCGAGGTCCGGGTCAGGATGCTGCGGCGCACCTGGTCGGTGTTGACGAAACCGGCGGAGTTGCCCTCCAGGGTCACCTGGCCCGTCTGGCGCGAGGTGTAGGGCCAGGTCACGTTGACCACCTGACCCGGGTCCAGGCTGGTGATCTGGGCAGGGCTGGGGGCGTCCAGTTCCAGCAGTTCCCCGCCTTCCAGGAAGTCGATGAAGGGGGTGATGTCGGTGACCACCTCGCTGCCGGCGTTGCGCACCGTCATGATCACCTGGCCGGCCTGGCCGGTGTCGGTGGCGGCGCTGGCGAATTCCAGGCTGGTGCGCAGGGGTGAGGTGGTGATGGTCAGGGTCTGCAACCCGGCCAGGGCCTGGTCAACGGGGCCGTCATTGCCCGACGAGACCGTGATGCCGCCCTGGGGCACGCCCAGCTGGACCGTCACCGAGTCGCTGGGAGCGGAAGCCACCACCAGCCCGGTAAAAAGACGCAGGCCGTCGCCGGGGATGGGACTGGCCAGGACGGTGCTGGACCAGGTGTTGCCGTTGATGGTCAGGGGGCAAAGCAGGGTGTCGCTGTCCGGATCGAAAAGGCCGTCGCCGTCATCCTTGTACAGGTTGGCTACCTGCAGGTCGGCGCCCAGGGCGGTGCCCTGGTTGCGCAGGGTCAGCCCGGTCAACTCGTCGGCGAAGATGCCGTTGGGGGGAATCAGCAGATCCAGGGCCAGCACCGGTCCCTCGTCCGGGCCCAGGGTGGGGGCGGGGATATCCTGCAACTGCACCTGGCGGGCGATCATGCCGTCCACGGTCCAGGGCGACTGGCTGGCCAGGGGCCAGGGGGCCACCAGGTTGGCGCCGCCGGTGTTCAGGCTGCTGGCACCGGGAATCTCGATCTCCAGGAAGCTGCCGTCGGGTATCAGGGCCGGGTCCAGATCGGCCAGCACCAGCAGGCGGGTGCCGGCGCCGGCGGGCAGGTCCAGGTCCAGGCCCGTGAAGGTCAGCTTGCCGTCGCGGAAGATGCCGCTGGCCAGGCGGGGATCGGCCGTCAGGTCGTCCAGCTGTCCGTTGCCGTTGGCGTCGTGCACCAGGGTCAGCTGGCGGAACACGGTGTCGCGCTGGGCCGCGCTGGCCCCGGCGATGACCGAGTTGTTGACGATGGTCAGGCCGTACAGGGTCTTGTCCACCGTGTAGGTGTTGGTGGCGCTGAACTTGAGCAGGGTCAGCTCCCGGGCGTCGGGCAGGGTGGTTCCGCCCGGATACCACTCGCTGGTCAGGATGATGCGGTCGGTGGCGCTGATGCCGAAGGAGGCGCCGCTTTCCAGGGCCGCGTCCACGGGGCCGTCGTTGGCGCTGGTCATCTCCACGGCGTGGCCGTTGCTCACGGGCAGGCCCAGGCGGATGTCACGATCGGGCTGGCCCGATTCGGCGATATCCACGCAGGCGACGATGCGCAGGCCGGTGGCGGGCACGGGGTGCCGCAGTCCGGTCAGCTGCCAGCGATCACCGGAATAGGAGGCGGTGCCCAGCAACAGATCCTGGGATTCGTCGAACCCCAGGGGTTCGGTGTCGACCCAGAATTCCAGCCCGCCGATGTCCTCGCCGGGCAGGGCCGAGCCGAAGTTGGTCACGGCCAGGGCCGAGAGGGTGTCGGGCAGGAAGCCGTTGGCGGGCAGATTCACCGACAGGACGGGGTTGCATTGCGAGCCCACGGCCAGCAGGGCGCTGGGCTGGTCAACCACCTGGGCCTGGGCGGCCACGAAACCGTTCACTTCCAGCAGGTGTCCGCTGGTCAGGGGCCACGAGCCGGAAAGGCGGTAGGCCGAGCTGTATTCCAGATGGTCGGCGTCGGCCAGGCCGGCGGCCAGGCGTGCGCCGTCCCGGCATTGAAGGGTGGGTGCGCCCAGCACCGTCACCCGCAGGGTGTCGCCGGGGGCCACGGCCCAGTTCAGGTCGGTGAAGGCGGCCAGACCCGAGGCCATGGTGGCCGCGCCGGGCATCAGGCTGCCGGTGGTGGTGGCCGCGGCGGTGGCGGCCAGGGGCTGCCACTCGGCGTCCATCTGCTGGGCGGTGCCGGCGCCGGGGGTCAGGTTGGTCAGGGTGAAGGCCCGCAGGGTGTCCGCAGCGGCGGTGTTGTTGACCACGGCGAATTCCAGGACGGTCTGGCCCTGGGCGGCGCCGGGCAGCACGGTCCGTGAGGTGCCCACCACGGGGAAGATCACCGTGCCGGAGCCGTCCCCTACGGGGATGGTGATCACGGTGGTCGCGCTGTCGTTGTCGCCCACCGGATCGGCGGGGCTGGTGGCGGCGATGGCGGCGGTGGCGGTGACGGTGGTCTCGGCAGAAACGTCCTCGACCTGGACCACGAGGATCAGGTCGGTGCTTGTCGCGGCCGCCAGGCTACCCACCTGCCAGATCCGGCTCTCGGGATCGTAGGTCCCCTGGCCGGCGACGGCCGAGATCAGGGTGCAATGGCCGGGATCGGTGAAGTCGATGGCGATTCCGCTGGCCGCATCGGGGCCCTGGTTGGTCAGATCCAGGGTCAGGGTGACGGTGTCCCCGGCAAACGCCACCGTCTGGTCGCTGGCCAGCTGCAGTTCCAGGTCGGCCCCGGGAATGGCCAGGGTCGTGGTCGCGGCGTTGTTGGCCGGCTGGGTGTCGGCCTGGTCTGATGCGGACACCCCCACCTGGCATTCCAGGGACCGGCCGGCGGCGGCCGAGGCCACGGTGGCCTCCAGGACCAGGGTGCTGGAAAGCGAGGGATTCAGGCTGCCGGGGGTCCAGGTGCCGGTCCCGAGATCGAAAATGCCCGGCTCCGGCGTGGCCGAAACGAGGCTCAGCCCCGGGGGCAACACCACGTTGACGCTGGTGCCGGTGGCCAGGCCCGGACCGTTGTTGGTGAGGGTAGCCGTCAGTTGCACGGTGCTGCCCACCGGCGGGGCATTGTCGTCGGCAACCATGTCCAGGGCCAGATCGCTGGTGGGCACGGTGAAGGTGGTGCTGGCGGTGTTGTTGCCGGCCGAGGGGTCGCTCTGGTCGGCGGCGCTGACGGACGAGGTGTGGATCACCGGGGTCCCGATGGCCGCGGGCAGCACCAGGGCTTGCAGGTATAGCAGGGCCTGGCGATCGGCGGCCAGTTCGCCCACGGTCCAGACGCCGGAAGCCTGGTCGAACAGGCCCTGGCTGGGGAAGGCGTTCTGGAAGGAAACCTGTTCAGGCAGCAGGGAGGTCACTTCCACGCCGGTGGCCGTGCTTTCGGAAAGGTTGTCCAGGACCAGGGTGAAGGTGATGAGATCGCCGACGCCGGGAGCGCTCTTGTCCAGGGTCTGGTTCAGGTCCAGGTCGATCTCGTCCGGGGCCAGGATCAGGTGGTCCACCGTGGCGGTGTTGTTGGCGCCGATGGGATCGACCTGATCCAGGGCGCTGATGGCCAGGGTGGGGGTGAGGGTCGTGCCGGTGGTTCCCGCGTCCACGAGAACGACCACGGTGAGCTGCGTCGAGGAGCCGGGCGCCAGATTGCCCACATCCCAGATGCCGGTGCCCGGGTCGAAGCTGCCCACCTCGGGGGAATCAGACTGGTAGGTCAGGCCGGCGACCAGATCCAGATCCAGGGACGTCCCGGTGGCGGGGCCCGGCCCGTAGTTGGATACGGCGGCGGTCAGGGAAACGGTCTGCCCTTCGCTGGGGGTGGCGTCGCTGCTCAGCAGGAACACCCCCAGGTCCACGGTATTGACGTTGATTGCCACCTGGGCGCTGTCGTTGTCGGCGTTGGGATCGGCAGGAGTGACGGTGTCCAGGGCGGCCGACACGGTGATGGCCTGCCCGCTGGTTCCAACCGTGGGCCGGGCGACAATCTCCAGCTGGGTGGAGGTCCCGGCGGCCAGGGGTCCCACGTCCCAGGATCCGGCCCCGGTGTCGAAGGTTCCTTGCTGCGGGGTGTTGTCCTGCAGGTCCAGAGCGGCCGGCACCACGGTGCTGATGGTCAGGGCCGAGGTGGCCTCGGGTCCGTGATTGGTCACGGTTAGCAGGTAGGTCAGATCCTCGCCCTCGTCGGCGGAGGTCTGATCCACCGCCAGGGACAGAGCCAGATCCGCCCCGGCCGGGGCGGGAATGGTCAACAACATGCTGGCGCTGTTGTTGGTGGTGTCGGTGTCGTCGTTGGCCATGGCGCTGATCAGGGCGGAGGGCTCGAAGGTGCTGCCCCCACTTCCGGTTGCCACGATGGCGGTGATGTCCAGGGTGGCGAAGGCGCCGGCCGTGATATCCGTCACATCCCACAAGCCCAGGTCGCTGTCGAAGCTGCCCTGAGAGGCGCTGTGCGTCTGGTAGACCAGCCCCGCGGGAAGGGTCGTGGAAACCGCCACTTCGCCGGCGTCGTGGGTGCCGGCGTTGTCCACCCGAACCGTCAGGACGATTTCGGAATCCTCGGGGGGAGTGGTCTGGTCACTGGTCAGCTGAAGTTGCAGGTCGGTCTGGGTTTCGGGATTGGCCATGGCCAGCCAGTAATACGGCACCCCGCTCAAATTGACGGGGTTGGAATTGCCCACGGTGAAGCTGTTGTCCTGGATGCTGGTCACCAACCCCCCGTCGATGCTGCCGTTGTTGAAGTACAGGGAGGCGTCGCCTTCCACGCTACGGGTCCGGAAGACGGGTGGGTGATAGCTGGTGTTGCTGATCATCAGGAACCCGGGGGAGAGCCCCAGATCGGCGATGTCCCGGCCGTACTGGCCGTCCCCGGTGTAGCTTCCGGTTTCCAGGATTCCCGGCTCGGAGGCCAGGGCCAGATAGTAGAACTCCACACCGTCGGCGTTGACCCGGTCGTTGTCGCCCACATAGAACCCGCCGCCGGTCAGGGCGGTGATGCCGCTCAGCACCTGGAATCCGTTCAGGGAGCCACTGATCTGGAAGGGCATTTCCTGCTGGCGCCACACGCTGTAGTAGTTTCCCGCCGGCAAGACCATGACGGCAGCGGGCTCCAGGTCGGTCAGAGTGACCAGCCGGGTGGCCGTTCCATCGCCGGTGTAGGTGCCCGTCTGGATCAGCCCGGGCTGGGTGGCCATGGCGGACCAGTAGTACACCGTTCCCGATTCATTGACATCGTTGTTGTCCCCCACGGTGAAACCGTCGGCATCCAGGGACTCGATGCGGCGGGTTTCCAGGCCCTTGTTGTCGGCGGGCTTGATGGAATAGCCCTCGGGCATCTCGGCGGTTTTGAGGTAGCAGTAGGTTGCTGATTCCGATTTGATCATGACCAGCGTGGGGGTGAAGCCCAGCCCGGTGATGGACCGGGTCAGCTCTCCGTCTCCCGTGTAGGTGCCCGAGATCCCGACTTCCTGGCCAAGGACGGTCAGGGGCAAGCAAAGCAGGATCAGCAGCAGGGTATGGACAACGGACCGCAGGTGGCGCGAGAGGACTGAAATCAAGGGTCAACCGTTCCTGGTCGAGGTTCCAAGGATGCGTGGCCAGATGTGACGAAGTCCGTGCGGCGGGCTTCTGTGAGCTGTTCTCTCTGGTTTTCGGGTGGTTCCTGTCGGGGTTTAGCCAATATTTTGCAGGGGGTTGCGCGAATTGGAGGCCGTTCCATGGGACGCAAAACCAGATAAATCGGAGGGACTTAATTCGAAGAGAAAATTAATCTCCATTTTTCCGCTGGTTATGGAGTGGTTGTGCGTTGAGTTAACAATTCGACACAAGGGATCCCACAGGAGAAATGATCGCCATGAATCTGCAGCCCTCCCTCCAGGCCAGCCCCGTGCGCCACGCTCAGCCCGCCGGCGCCACCACCCTGGTGCTGACCATCGGCGGCGGTGGTCGGGAAGACATCCAGCACACCCTGGCCGAGGCCGGTTTTCACACCTGGGCCGCCCCCGATCGCGTGGATCTGCATTCCCTGCTGGAGCTGCGGGAATGGGCGCTGGTCCTGCTGCATGTGCCTTGCCCGGGGCCCGGCAGCCTGGAGCGGTGCAGCCAGGTGCGGGCCATGTACGGGGGACCCATGGCGGCGCTGACTCCCGTGCTGGACGAGGATCTGGAGCTGGCCCTGCGTTCGGTGGACATGGATGACGTGCTGGCCTGGCCGGGGTCGCCCCGCCTGCTGGTGGCGCGGCTTTGTTCCCTGCTGCATCGTGATCAGCAAGGCAGGGTGGGCCGATCCGGCTATCCCCAGGCCCCCATCCGCCTGGCCGACCTGATCATCGACCCGGCCCGGCGCGAGGTGCGGCGGGGCTCGCGGGTCATTCCCCTGACCGACACCGAATTGGAACTGCTGCAGCTGCTGGTTCGCAACCTGGGCTGCCCCGTCAGCCGGGACGAGATCTTCCAGGAACTGCGCGGCTTTCCTTACGACGGGCTGGATCGCTCCATCGATCTGCGCGTCAGCCGCCTGCGCCGAAAGCTCTCCGACGGCTCCGGGCGCGCGGGTTTGATCCTGACGGTGCGGGGGGTGGGCTACCAGCTGGCCGCCGCCGCGGTGTGATACAAAACCTCCACGTTCACGGGTACGGCCCTTGCCCCTGTTGGGGCGGTCAACGGACGGCCAGTGCAACGAAAAAGGAGGATGAGATGATTTCCAGTGTGAGCGGAATGAGCAGCGGCATGGCGAGCATGCAGAGTATGCGGAAGATGGGCCCCCCGCCCGATCCCCAGGAAAAATTCAACGAGATGGATGTGAACGGTGACGGGTCCCTGGGCCTGGAAGAACTGGGGGAGATGGCCGGCCACATCAGCGAGATGACCGGCGAGAGCGTTTCGGCCGAGGGCCTGCTGGAGAAGCTGGACACCGACGGCAACGGCACCCTGGAGATGAGCGAGATGCCCGAGCCTCCGGCGCCCCCCGAGGGCGGGTTCCAGGGGCCGCCGCCCTTCATGGATGCCGACGGGTCCATCAAGCCCATGGACGAGCAAGGGGCATCCCTGACCGGCGCCACCGTCAACCTGCAGGAGTATCTGCTGGCGGGGCAGGAGGAAGAAACGTCCACCGGCCTGGCTTTGCTGGTCTAGGGTCGGAAAGGGTTCAGGCGGGCCCGCCGGTTCCTGCATTCAGCGCTCCATCGGAGCGGGCCCCATCATCGCCGTCATGACCACCCCGGAAGCGTCGCGCTTCCGGGGTTTTTCATTTTCCGTCCCGGATTTTCATTTTCCGTCCCGGGCCCTGTTGACATGGTGCGACAAATGTCGCATATTGATTGTGACATTTGTCGCACAAAGGCCCCGGCAAAGGAACATGACCGTGAGCAACCCCCTGCCCGACCTGTCCCGATTCGAACTTCAGTGCCTGAGCAAGCTGTGGGAGCGCGGTGAGGCCTCGGTGCGCGATGTCCTTGGCGATCTGGAGGACCCGCCCAGCTACTCGACGGTGCGCAAGATCTTCGAACGGCTGGAGGAAAAGGGTGCCGTGGAGCGCGTGGGGCAGGAAGGAAAGGCCGTCCTGTACCGCTCGCTGGTGGCGGCGCGCCCCATGATCCGCAAGGAGATCCAGCGCTTCCTGGACACCATGTTCGCCGGGTCGGCCGAGCCCCTGGTTTCCCACCTGGCCGAGATGAAAGCCGTGAGCGCCGAGGACCTGGCCCTGCTGGAGCGCGTCCTGGAGCGCGAGCCTCGGGATGATAAGGAGATCGAGGCCGAGGGGAGGCGGAGATGACGGCCATGGCCACCAATTTGCCCGCGCTGTGGGCCGCGGTGTTGACGCACCTCTGGCAGACCACCCTGGTGCTGGGGCCGGTGCTCATCCTGAGCCCTCTGCTGCGTCGCTTGCCCGCACGCTGGGGTGAACTGGTGTGGTCCCTGGCCCTGCTCAAGCTGATGGTGCCCGCGGCCCTGCTGGTGGACTGGCTGCAGGAGATTCCTCGGCACCTGGCCCTTCTGGTCTCGCCCCGGCAGTTGCTGGCGGGCATGGCCTTGGGCGACCGGGTGAACCCGGTGTGGACCGCCCCCGAGATCATCTTGCAGGGAGGGGACGCGGGCGGCAGCGGGTGGAGCCTGCCGCCGACCGTCGCGCTGCCCCTGGCCGCCCTGTTGACCTCGGTCTGGCTGGCCGGCGCCCTGGTGGTCCTGGTCCGGCTGCAGGTGCGCTGGGAACAGGCGCGCGAACTCCGGCGCCAGCCGGCCGTGCCCCTGGGCCCCGAGGCCGCAGCGCGCCTGAACGTCCTGGCTCAAAGGGCCGGCATTCCCCGCGGGGATGTGGTGCCCACCCGGGCCGTGCCCATGCCTCAGGTGGTGGGGCTCCGGCGGCCGGTGATCCTTTTGCCGGTGGGGCTGCTGGCGTCCCTGGACGATGATGAACTGGTGGCCATTCTCCTGCACGAGCAAGGTCATCGCCGGCGCCGCGATCCCCTGCGCGAGCTGGTGTACGGCCTGGTGCAGGCCCTCTGGATCATTCATCCCCTGGTGCCGGTGGTGATTCGCCGGCTACGCGACAACGCCGAGTTCGCCGCCGACGAGGCGGCCCTGCGCGGCGTTTCCCACCCCGACTGTTTTGCGCGGGCCCTGGCCGGTTCCGTTCTGCTGAGTCTGGACCCGGCCCGGACCCCGACCGGCGCCATGGCCTCCGCCATGGCCGGTGGCGGCCCGTCCTTGCTGCGCCGCCGCCTGGAGCGGCTCGATCCTCTTGAAAGGAGATCATCCATGAAGAAAACTCGTTGGGCTCTGCTTCTGGCCCTGGCCGTGCTGGCGGTGGGGACCCTCCTGCCCGTGGCCCTGGCCCAGGACGCTCCGCCGCCGCCGCCACCGCCGCCGCCTGCGCCGGCTCCCGATGGCGCGGCCGAACCTGGCGCCGTGGCCACCTTGACGGCCGACCCTCCGCCGCCGCCGCCGTCGGTGGTCGAGGTGAGCGCCCGGGACTCGGAGGTCGTGGTGGTCAAGCTGGATAGCCCGGAGTATCCCGAAGAGGCCCGCAAGAAGGGCATCGCCGGAACGGTGGTGGTGAAGGTGACCCTGGACAAGCAGGGCAAGATGCTGGAAAAGGAGGTCCTGGAAGGGCCACCGGAGTTGCGCCAGGCCGCCCTGGACGCGGTGGACCGCAGCGAGTTCAAGGTGAAGAAGAAGGACGGTGATGCGGTGCGCTTCCAGATCGCCCTGCCCTTCGTGTTCAGGCTGGATTGATCCGTCCCGGATGGGCGGAAGCGGACGGCGGCCGGAGGTGGACCGGCCGCCGTCTTTTTTTCCGTGAAGGCGCGGGGCTATTCCTCGTCGCGCCCGGCGAAGTGCCGGTACAGCAGCCAGGTGGCCACCAGGGCGATGAGGAAGAGAACGGGGGGCACCACCCAGGTCCAGAAGGCTCCGCTCAGGGGTGATGTGACGGGCAAGGGTTGGTTCATGGCTCGGCGTCCTTAGGCAGAGAGGTTTTCGGATGGCGGCATTCTACCATGTTTCCGCCCGCCGGGGAAAGTGTGCTATAGTTGTTCCAGGATTTGAACGTTCCCTCGACGAAAGCCCGGAAAAATGTGCCAGCGGTTCGCCCCCGTCATGCTTGTCCCCGTCATTGTTGCTCTGGCCCTGGTGGCCCTTCCCGCCCTGGCCGCCGATGTGGAATACAACACCACCGGCACCATGAACCATCCCGCCACCCAGGGCGGCGACTACATGGACTGGGGCAGCGACTTCCTGGCCCGCTGGGACAACGACACCGGCCACGACGTGCTGTTGCAGGAGTTCGGCTGGCCCTGCGGGGGGTGGTGGTCGCAGTTCTGGTTCGTCTGGATCACCGACACCCTGCCCGAGGGACCTTTCAATTTCCAGTATCACGGCAGCTTCGTGGCCGCCAGCGCCAGCGAGACCGAATATCCGCCGCGCACCTACACCTACATCGACGTGAGCGAAGAGGACATGGTGGTGCCCGCCGGGGCCAGCATGTACTTCGGCTACGGCAACCCCGGCATGGGCGGGCAGATCAACCACAACGGGGTGACCACCTGGTCATACCTGGACGGTTCCTGGGACATGGACAGCGACTTCGGCCGCACGGCGGTCATGCAGTTCAAGGGCGCCTTCGTGGCGCCGTCCGCGGTGGAGCAGCTGCCCGAGGGGCTGGTGCTGCGGGGCAACCATCCCAACCCCTTCAATCCGCGCACCACCATCGCCTTCAGCCTGGACCGGGGCATGGAGGTGACGGCCGAGGTGATCAGCCTGTCGGGCCGGCGGGTGTGCACCCTGCTGCAGGGGCGGCGCCTGGAGGCCGGCCGCCACGAGGTGGTGTGGAACGGCACCGATTCCCGGGGCGGCGACGTGTCCTCGGGCATCTATTTCCTGCGCCTGGTGACGCCGCAGGGAACGGCCTCGTCCAAGATGATCCTGGCCAGATGATTCTGGCAAGGTGATCCTGCTCGGATGATGCGGGCCTGGAAGGTGCCGGTCCCATGAAACGAAGGCGGTGGGCCGGCCCGCTTCCGGACCGCTCCCACCGCCTGTCTTTCCCTGCGTCGGCAATCCGGTGCAGCCGCCCCATGGGCCGCCGGCGCTACCGCTTCTCGTCCCGGCCGGCTTCCGCCTTCTGCCGCTTGCGATAGCTCCACCAGGCCAGGCCCAGCCCCAGGAACGAGGCCACGTAGGCGATGCTCATGCCGATGAGTGTCACCAGTCCCTTATCCATGGCTCGCCTCCCCTTCATCCTGCCAGCGCAAACGCTCTTCCAGTTGCTTGACGTACTTCTCTTGCTGCTCCTCGTACTCGGCCGACACCGCCCGCAGCTTGGGATCGATGACCCAGTAGATCAGGGCCGTGCCCGCCACCGCGCTGATGAGCAGCAGGAAGCCGCCGGGTTGCAGCAGCAGCACCTTGGTCATGCCGATCATCAGGGCGGCCATGACCAGGGGCGAAAGGACGATGGCGATCCAGTCCTCGCGGGTCCAGTCGCCGGCCTGCTCGGCGGTCCACTGCCGCCGGATGAGGGGGCGATCCTGTCCCTCGCTTTTCCTGTCTTCCTCGATGAGCCCGCGCCGCACGGCCTCGCGGTGCACCGGGCCCCACCAGCCCACGGGCCGCGTCATGACGTAGTAGCGCACCAGGCGGTCCATCTTCTCGGCGGGAGTGGCCAGGGTCACGGGAATGAAGACGACGGCGCCCAGCCCCATGAGCAGCCAGAAGTTCAGGTGGTCGGGCAGGGGTTCGTAAACGCCGAAGTAGGGCAGGATCCATACCACCAGCCAGCTGACGCCCAGGTTGGCCATCCAGCCGGACAGGTAGCCCCAGGCGTTGAAGCGCCACCACACCACCTGCAGGATGTTGGGCAGCCACACGCCGGCCATCATCAGCCACAGGGCGAAGATCAGCCACTTGGTGATCTCCTGCATCATCAGGCCGTAGAAGAACGAACCGATGAGCAGCACGAAGGTGGCCCAGCGGCCCAGGGCCACCAGCTGCTTGTCGCTGGCCTGGGGGTTGATGTAGCGCTGCCAGATGTCGCGGGTGAAGTACAGGGCGCCCAGGTTCAGGTGGCTGCTGATGGTGCTCAGGTGGATGGCCAGGATGGCGCCGAAGAACACGCCCACCAGCCCGGCGGGCAGCAGCTCGAAGCCCAGGCGGAACCAGCCCAGCTCGTAGTCGGACTGGTCGGCGATGTTGGGCAGCATGCTGAAGAAGGCCAGGATGCCCGCCGCCCAGAAGCCGTTGCGAATGACGGTCACCGCGCCGCCGGCCCAGATGCCGTAGGTGGCGTCGCGCACCGTCCTGGCCGACTGGATGCGCTGGGCCTCGACGTACCAGTCGATGCTGGTGCCCATGCCGAAGCCACCCAGGACGGCGATGACCAGCATGGTCAGGAACCAGGCGAAGGGGAAGTCGCCGCTCAGCCAGCCGGTGAAATCGAAGGCGTCCAGGCGCCATTCCTGGCCCAGGGCCACGATTTTGTCCGTGACGGCGGCGGGGCCCCCGGCGGCGGACACGCCCACGAGAGACACCAGCACGATGGCGAACACGGCCACGATGCCCTGCAGGAAGTCCCCCATGACCACGCCCCAGTAGCCGGCGGCCAGGGTGTAGAAGGCGGTGATCACCGAAGGAATGACCAGGCCCACCCACACGGGCCAGCCGAAGGCCAGGTGGCAGACCTTGCCCATGGCGATGCCCACCCAGCCCAGGATGAACATGTTCATGAACACCTGCCAGCCGGCCATCCAGCCGCGCAGCATCTCGGCGCCCAGGCCGCCGAAGCGCTGGGTTTGCCACTCGGCCTGGGTGTAGGCCAGGGAGCGGCGGAAGATGCGCGCCGATACGAAGGCGCCGATGGCCGTCCAGGCCGTGAAGAAGGTGTACCACAGGCCGCGCAGGCCGTTGGCGTAGATGACGCCGGTGATCCACATGGGCGTGTCGGTGGCGGTGTGGGTGCTGAACACGGACGAGGCGGGCAGCCACCAGGGCAGGCCGCGTCCGGCCAGGAAGAAGTCGCTCTCGCTGCGGCGGGCCAGGCGGTAGAAGAACGCCGCACCGCCCACCATGAGCAGCAGGAAGGCTACTGCCCAGAAGATGTCGAGTTTGGAGAAATGGCCCATGATGCTCCCGGATGTTTTGGGTTCCGTCCAGACGGCGGAGGAATTCTAGCACCCGGGAAGCGGCAGGTCGAGAGTGGGAGTGGGGGTGCGCGGCCCCGATACCCGGACCCGCCCTGAACTGTTTATTCCGATGGACCGCTAGCGACGATCCCGATACTTGCCCGAGCAGACCACGTACTGCTTTCCGTCGCTGCCGGTGGCCAGCTGGAAGTAGGTCTTCTTGGGGTGCATCCCCTTGTCCTCGGGTTTCTGGTAGACGTAATTTACCCAGCCGGCGGCGTCCTTGAGGGCGCCGGCCACGATCTCGTCGCGGAACATGTTGCCCCGGATGTCGGGCTTGCCCTTGTAGTTCTTGCCCACCAGGCTGGATTTGGGGTGGGCCACGACCGTCACGTCGGTGTCGTAGACGAAGACGTAGAAGGCCGCATTATCCTTGTTCTTGTAGGGATGCTCGGCGGCGGTGATCCGGGCCAGGGTGCCGGGGGCGTCGACGGCCATCTCGTCACACACCTGACCCACCAGGGCGATGATGGCCTCGTCCGATATCTGGGTGTCTTCCTGGGCCAACAGGGGGGCCGCTATCAGGGTCAGGGCGAAAATCAGAAGCATGGCTATTCTGGACAGCACGGATCTCTCCTTCCGGAATGGTCGAGGGTGTTTCACAACCGCTGCTCGGTGTCGGTGAAGGCTTTAGTGGATCGGCAGGAAATCCGTATTGCTTGAGGGTTTTTCATTTTCAAAACAGGGAGAGTGAAGGTGCCCGCCAGCCCTTTCACCCGCGATGTCATGGACGCCATCCTCGCCATCCCGCCCGGCCGCGTGGCCACCTACGGCGGCATCGCCCGCTTGGCCGGCAGCCCGCGCGCCGCCCGCCAGGTGGTGCGCGTGCTGCACACTTACGGGGAAAAGGAGGGGCTGCCCTGGCAGCGGGTCATCAACGCCGCCGGACGCATCGCCTTGCCGCGAGGGGGCGGCTTCGAGGAGCAGCGGCGCCTGCTGCGCGCCGAGGGGGTGGCGGTGGATGACCGGGGCCGCGTCGACCTGGACCGCTATCTTTGGCGTCCTCAGATCTGATCCCGCGTCGGCTTCCCCTGCTCCGTGGGCCTGTGCATCTCCCACCACTGGCGCGCCTCGGCGCAGCTCCAGGGCTCGTCCAGCTCCATGCTCAGCAAGGCGCTTCGCAACTCGCCGGCCGAGGCCGGCCGATCTCCAGGCTTCTTGGCCAGCAGCCGCAGGATCAGTTCCTCCAGCGGGGCGGGAATACCGAACTCGCTGCGCTGCGAGGGCGGCACCGGCGCGTCCTTCAGGTGCATGGCCGCCGTCTCCACCGCGCTCTCGCCCTCGAACACCGGCACCCCCGTCAGCAGCCAGTAGGCCACGCAGCCCAGGCTGTAAAGGTCACTGCGACCGTCCACGTCGGGGCGGTTCAGGGCCATTTCGGGGGAAAGGAAGCCCGGCGTGCCCGCCGTGATATCGGGATTGGTCAGCATGAGGTCGCGCTTCTCCGTGGCCTCGGTGCACTTGACCAGCCCGAAGTCCATGACCTTGACGAAGTCGAAATCCAGCCCCTGCCGGCACAGGAAAATGTTGCTGGGCTTGATGTCGCGATGCACCAGCCCGGCGGCGTGGGCGTCGGCCAGGCTGTGGCAGATCTGCTGCAACATGAACACCACCCGCCCCGGCGACTGGGGCCCGAAGCGCTCCACCAGGGTGTCCAGGCCCAGGCCGTCCAGCAGCTCCATGCTGTAGTAGAAACTGTTCTCAGGCGTGCGCCCGAAATCGTACACCCGCACCGTGTGGGGCGAGGTCAGCGCCGCCATGGCCTGGGCCTCGCGTTCGAAACGGGCCAGGGCCAGGGCGCGGGCCTCGGGATCGGCCCCCAGGATTTCCGGCTTGATGAGCTTCAGGGCCGAGGGCCGGGCCAGCATGCGGTGCTGTGCCCGCCACACCTCGCCCATGCCGCCGCCGCCCAGGCGGGCCACCAGCTGGTAGCCGCCCATCTCGTGGGCGCGCAGCAGCCGGCTGCCCACCTTGTGGAAGTAGGCCGCCTTGAACCAGGCCAGCAGGGCCACCAGGTAGTTGGTGAACAGGAAGTAGCGCCAGAAGAAGGCATGCCCCAGCTCGGGCGAGGTGGCTCCGGTCAGGATGGACACGCTGGCGGTGACGGGGCCGATGGTGGCGGCCACCAGCGAGGCCACCAGGATCTTGAACGGGCAGCCGGGCACGAAGGTGGCGTAGACCAGGATCCACATGGCCGTCCAGGGCATGCCGAAGATGGTGTGGCTCAGCAGGGCCTGCCGAGTGACGCCGACGGGGAACGGGTCCCACCAGACGGGGATGGCGATGCCCGCCGCGCCCAGCAGGAAGAAGACCAGGCCCAGATCCAGCAAGCGTTCGGGGGCGAAGCGGGGGTTGCGGGTCAGGAAGAAGAAGACCAGGGCCATGGCGATGCTGGCCCAGGCGGCCTGGGAATGCCAGTCGCGGAACAGGAACTGGGCGGCCGGAATGTCGTCGGGCCGCATGAGCCCCGACCCGAAGTAGGCCACCCCGTAACACAGGGCATACACCCAGGCCAGCACGCCCAGCAGCTGGGGCGCCTCGTTGAGCAGGTCGGCGGGCAGGGCCAGGCCCTTGCGCCGCTTCCAGTCCTGCTTGGCGGTGGCCAGCCCTTCCGAGGCCTTCTGGATGATGTCGAAATGGGTCATCGGCTTTCCTCTTCCGGTTCACGGCCCGCAGGCGGCGTCCGTCGCCTGGCCACCATCTCGTCCAGGGCCTGCCGTGTCAACTCGCCGCCGAACAGGGTCTGCCCGGTGACCATCATGTCGGCCACCACGTTGTCCAGGGGGCGGGCCTGGTGGCGCCGCCGCTGCTCGCTCACGTCGCCGATGTAGAACCACAGGCGCTCGCGGATGCTGCGGGGCAGCACCATCTCCAGGTACTCCAGGGCGAAGCTCTTCAGCTCGGCATCGTCGAAGATGACCCCGTGGTAGGCCGCCCGCACCTGCGCCGGGTCCAGCACCAGGGACAGCAGGCGGAAGGTGTGCTCCAGGCTGAGCTCGCCGCGCACACCCACCTTCAGGGTTATCAGGTCGTCGTCCTCCACCTCGAAGTCGTCCAGCAGGCGCTGCAGCTCCCACAGGGGGCGGTCCTTGCGCACCTCCAGGCTGATGGCGTGCCACACCAGCAGGGGCCAGTCCCGCTGCGAGGTGGGCAGCCCGTGGCGCCTCCGGGCCAGCAGGGCCACCGCCGCGCGGTACCGCACCTCGAAACGGTTGTCCGTGAGGGCGTCCAGCAGGGCGTCGTCGGCTTCGGGCCCGCCGACATCCGCCAGGATCTCGGGTATGCGGCGGCGAACGACGAAGTCGGTCTTCTCGTCGCGAAGGCGCGCCACCAGGTGTTCCACCGTGATGTGAGGGAAGCGGCGCATCAACCGGGCCACGGCCTTGAAGGTGCTGTCCCGCGCCATGAGCCGGGTGGCCAGGGCCAGGTGCTCGGGCTGCAGGGTGTCCAGCTCGCTCAGGGTGCGCAGGGCCAGGGTGTCGTCGTCGCCGGCCAGACCGGCCAGGATGCGGTCTTCCAGGTCCCGGGTCTCCGGACTGGGGGGGCAGGCGTCGGCAGGGGGCCGGCCATGGTCCACATCATCCCCTTCGTCCCGCAGATGGCTGAGGTCCAGGTTGGTGAAGGTGGCCCGCAGCAGGTTGCCCGTCATGTGAATGTTCTGGCTCTCGCTGTCGCCGGTTTGCTCGGCGCCGGGGCGGTCGGCTTGCTTGGCCCGGCTCTCCTCTTCCTGCAGGCGATGGGTGATGGTGTGGAAGTAGCTGCGGTTCATGAGCCGCGTCAGCAGCAGGTACAGCAGGGCCAGCACCAGCGCCACCGCCATGAGGCCGCCGGTGGGCAGGTGCAGCCAGGACAGCCACAGCAGGATGAGCAGCGAGCCGAAGCCCTCGGCCGCGCTGTCCACCAGGGAGTCGACGAAGGTCTTGGTCAGCCGCCGGAAGCGGGTGGGCACCGAGACGAAGAGCACCTCCATGGTGGGGCGGAACAGGCTCTTGCGCAGGACGAAATCGGCGCCGCGCAGGGCGGTGATGGCGCCCAGGGTGGGAAAGGCCAGCACGGCACCGCCACCGGCCAGCAGCACCGCCGCCGGCACGGCCAGGCTGAAGCCCACGCCCCGCTGCTCCAGCAGACGTCCGGCCAGGAAGACCTGCAGCAGCAAGGCCAGGAAGCCGGCGGCTCCGTAGAAAGCGCCCAGGAACGAGGCCAGCTCGGCGCCGTCGGCCAGCCGGGCCTGGGCCAGATCCTTGAACTGGAAATCCACCAGGGTCATGACGGTGGTGGCGATGAAGATGATGCCGGCCATGAGGCGCAGATGCTTCTCGCGCCAGGTGGTGCGGGCGGCCTCCAGCAGGGGCGGCCCCTTGCCGGCGGGCACGGGGGGCGGCTCGCGGTGGCCGCCGGGCAGCAGGTTCATGAGCAGCACGAAAAGCAGGGCGGGCAGGGTGGACAGCAGCACAAGCAGATTCAGGTCCAGCCCCTGGGTCAGCCAGCCCAGGGACAGGCCGGTGATCATGGCGCCCAGGGTGCCGCCGGCGCTGATGAGGCTGAACAGGCGCTTGGCGCCGCGCAGGGAGAAGATCTCGGCGGCCACCATCCAGAAGCCCGAAGCCATGAGCAGCGAGCCCACCGCCGTCCACACGTACAGGGCGGGGATGGCCCACGGGCTCAGGTGCAGGACCTTCCAAAGGGCGATGATGCCCACGATCACGCCCAGGGTCATGCGGGTGAGCACGCGGCGGGGGCGGTAGCGGCCCATGAGCTGGCTGAAGCGTCCCACCAGGGGCAGGCTGATGAGGACCACGGCCCCGGTCATGAGGGGCAGCTTCTCGATGGGCTCGTTGGCCAGGAAGAGGGATTCGCGCAGGGTGCGGGTCAGGATGGTGAAGGACAGCAGCAGGAAGGCGCCGCCGGTGGCCAGCAGCAAGGGCCGCAGCTCTTCGCTGCGGATGTTCAGCCACGAGGTGATGGACGAGAAGCCGGGCACGCCGGTGTGGACCCTCCTATGAATCCCGATTCACGGTCAGCTCAAAACCTACTACAAAGCAGGGCTCGGGACCAGTGGCAGGCTGGTTGTGGAGAAACCAAAAGAAACCTTTGGGAATGTTTTTTGCCGTATTGATAGCGAGCAAGCCCTGGCCATGGCAAAAATCCCTACCGGAGGAACACGATGCGCAACCGAAAGTTATGGCTTCTGACCCTGCTGACCCTGCCCGTTGCCCTCATGCTGGCCGGCTGCAGCGGGGGCGACGACCCCACGGATCCCGCGAATTCGGGCAATATCATCACCCTGGCGCCGGACGAGGCCGAAGATTTCACCACCAGCGCCCTGGACATGGTGAACGGCCTGGTGGACGACATTCCCGAGTTCGCCAGCGGCGACTTCGCCCAGTACAATCTGGCAAAAAGCAACGCCGTGGCCACCGATCTGGGCAAGACCCTGGATATGGAATTCGTCAAGATCGAGGATCCGGCGTCCCGAGAGGCGGGCAAGGCCCAGAGCGACAGCATCCAGTGGAACGCCGCCCAGCAGGCCTACACCTTCGCCTACGAGGGCCCGGTGTTCGTGCTGGAGGAGCCCAACTACTGGAACATGAACCTGGAGATCTGGCTGCAGTACCGCAACGCGGCCGGCGATCCCTTGCAATACCCGGTGGGGGCCGTGGAGATGGAAGTGGATTACGTGACGGGCATGGCCATGCACATGGAGGACGAGCAGTCGTCCGCCACCATGGCCTACGATATGAGCACCAACCTGACGGTGGCTTACCTGGGGGGCCAGGAGTACGGCCTGGCGGGCCAGGGCCACACCCAGGTCATGGTGGAAGAGGCGTCGCCCCAGGGGAACCAGTCGGGTGTGTTCGACATGGACTGGACCCTGGACCTGGTGACGGCCACCGGCGGTTGCCCCGAGGGCACGGTGCAGGTGCGGGCCCAGGGCTACACCCTGAACGCGGTTTACGACGGCCAGGGCGCCGTGAACTGGACCCTGACGGGGCCGGGCTACAGCGGGTCGGGCAACGAGGTGCTGGCCTGCGGGGGGTAGGCTGGCGCTGATCCGCTTCCATTCCGGAACGACGACGGCCACCCGGGAGGGCGGCCGTCGTGTTTTTCAGGCGTGGAAATCCGGGAGGGAGCCGGGGAGGCCCTCCGGGCCCGTCTCGTAGGAGTAGGAGGCGCCGCTGGTCACGTACTGCCCGCCGGCGGCCTGGTGGGCCTGCTCGTGGGCGCGCACCTCGGCGTCGCGGGCCTTCAGCCGGCTGATCTCGGATCGCTGCTGGGGGGTGAGTTCCTGGCTCTGGCGGCCTTGAGGGTGGGGCGCGGCGGTGCTGATGGCTGTGATCATGGATTCGACCATCCCTGTCGAAGAACTCCTGTCTCGCCCCCCTGTTATCGACCAAAAACGGGATTTCTTTGGTATTGTATCCGGAAGCATCCGGAAGAATCAGGCGGAATGGGGAAGGGCGCCCGTGATGCGCCAGATGGGCGATGACCGAAAGGTTGTGCTTAACTTGTCCCGCCCATGCACTATAATTACCGCTCAAAACATCGCTTACACGACAGGGGAGAATAGATCATGGATTGGATCGGCGAGATCCGGGAACGTCGCGTCCCTCAGTTCACCATCAGCTACCTGGTGGGCGGCTTCGGGCTCATCCAGTTCCTGGACTTTCTCGAGGGGCGCATGCAGTTCTCGCCCCACGTGGTCAACCTGGTGGGGCTGGGCTTGCTGCTGCTGCTGCCCAGCATCCTGGTGCTGGCCTGGAGCCTGGGCCGCCCCGGTCGCGACACCCTGGGCGGCGCCCAGAAGGTGGCCATTCCCGCCAACCTGCTGGCCGCGGCCGTGCTGCTGTTCGCTGTCTTCCAGGGCAAGGAGCTGGGGGCCGTCACCCAGACCATCGAGGTCCAGGACGAACACGGCACCATCACCGAGCGTGTCATTCCCAAGAACGAGTTCCGCAAGCGCCTGCTGGGCTTCTACCTGGAGAGCAGCCTGACCGAGGACGATCCCTGGATCCGTGAAACCGTGCCCACCTTGCTGACCTCGGACCTGAGCCAGGATCTGTTCCTGGACGTGGCCCTGCCCCTGAGCATGCCCAACGCTTTCCGCGACGCCGGCTACCCGGACGGCCACGGCGTGCCGCGTCCCCTGATGCGCAAGATGGCGGTGGATAACCATTTCTCCCAGTTCTGCACCGGCTCGGTGGAGCGCGAGGGCCAGGAGTGGGTGGTGCAGCTGGAACTGCATGACGCCGAGAAGGGCCGCGTCATGGCCGAGCGCACTTACCGCAACACCGATCTGTTCGACCTCATCGACGAGGCCAGCCTGCAGATGCGCAAGGACCTGGGCCTTCCCGCGGCCCACCTGGAGGACGGCATCGACGTGCCCGTGGTGGAGATGGCCAGCGCCGATCTGGACGCCGTGCGACAGCACGTGGCCGGGGCCGTCATGGCCACCCACCACAACGATTGGGCCGGGGCGCTGCCCCACCTGGAAGAGTCGGTGCGGCTGGATCCCCAGTACGCCATGGCCCAGTTCCTGCTGTTCGCCACCTACCAGACCCTGGGCCAGGAGGACAAGAGCGCCGAGGCCATGGACATGGCCATGCAGAACCTGTACCGGGTCAACGAGCGGGCCTCGTACATGATCAAGTCCCAGTACTACTACAACATCGAAAAGGACATGGACAAGGCCCTGGCCGTCCTGGAGATGTGGACCCAGCTGTGGCCCAACGACGTGGCCGCCTACCAGCAGCTGGCCCTGTTCCGCTTCGTGCGCCAGGACCTGGACGGGGCCATCGCCGCCTACGAGAAGATCCTGGAGATCGATCCCTCGGCCTACAACTACCTGGACAACATCGCCTCCCTGCAGAAGCAGCTGAAGCGCTACGACCAGGCCGAGGCCACCCTCATGCGCTACGTGGAGCGTTTCCCCGCCCGCCCGGACGGGTACAGCGACCTGGCCGACTTCTACATGGACATCGGCCGCTTCGATGACGCCCGCGCCCAGCTGGACGAGGCGCTGTTGCACGATCCGGGCGATCTGGTGCTGAAGGGGCAGATCATCAAGGTGGACGTCAAGGTGGGCAACTTCGCCGCGGCCGAGGACGCCCTGTCCGCCATGATGGCCCGGGAGTTGCCTGTGCGCCGACGCGCCCTGTGCCACGTGCTGGCCCTGGATCTGGCCCGGAATCGCGGCCAGGCCGACGCCGTGGCCACCGAGCTGGATTCCCTGTACGCCTGCCTGGCCCAGTTCCAGCAGCCCCTGCAGCTGGACATCGGTTACGCCATGCTGGTTCCGGCGCTGACCATGGCCGGCCGGCCCGAGGCGGCCCTGGCCAGGCTGGATGAAATCGCGGCCCGCATACCCGAGGGCTTCCGGGATCTGACGGGCACGGGGCGGGCCTGGGCCCTGGCCGACCTGGGGCGCCTGGACGAGGCGCGGACCCAGCTGGAAGCGGCCCGGGTCATGGTGGACGCCTACAACTTCGAGACCTTCCGCACATTCCTGGCCCAGGTGGGCGGCGTTATCGCCATGGGCGAAGGCGACACCGAGGGGGCGGCGCGTCTGTTCCGGGAAGCCCTGGACAGGAAGATCCAGGAGGAGCCCAACCTGTACCCCCAGCTGGCCGAGGCCCTGCGCGTGGGAGGGGATCTGAAGGAAGCGTCCGAGGTGGTGGAGGAGGGCATGAAGCTGTTCCCCGCCCACGCCCGCACCCGGCTGGAGGCGGCGCGCATCGCCCTGGCCCAGGGCAAGAACGACCAGGCGGCGGCGCATCTGGACAAGGCCCTGGAGGCCTGGAGCGTGGCGGCGGAGGATTTCGAGCCGGCGCGGGAAGCGCGGCGGTTGATGGAGGGGCTTTCCAGCTAGGGCGGGATCACCCCCCCACCGCATGCCCCACCGCATGCCCTGCCGTGGCCCGGCCCAGCTCCGTCACCCGCAGCCGTGCGTCCTCTTTCACCACCAGCCCGCGCCGCACGGCGCCGGCCACCACCTCGGCGGTGAACTCGGGCGTCCAGCCCACGTGGGTGCCCTGCAGGTGCTCGACCCGGGACTCCTCGTCCTCTTCGGGCTGCCCCTCGTGCTGGACCAGGTGGATGGCCAGCATGACCTGGGCGAACTCCAGCCGCTGCCCGCGTCGACGCCGGTACACCGCCACCAGCCCCCGGTCCGGAGCCAGCAGGAACACCGCGCAGAACACCAGGCCCACCGCCACGGCCATGCAGCCGGCGATGGAGGCGTCCAGCCAGAAGGCCAGGAAGAAGCCCAGCACCGCCGCCAGCGCGCCCAGGCCCACGGCCAGCACCAGCAGCAAATCCAGCCGGTCGGTCAGCAGGTAGGCCGCCGCCGGCGGACCCACCATCAGGGCCACCACCAGCACCAGGCCCACGGCGTCGAAGGCGCCCACGGCCGTCAGCGACACCAGGCTCATCAGACCGTAGTGCAGCAGGCCCGGCAGGAAGCCCAGGCTGGCCGCCAGGCCGCGGTCGAAGGTGCTCAGCTTCAGCTCCTTGAAGAACAGGCTGATCAGCAGGAAGTTGATGAGCAGGATGCCGCCCATGAGGTAGAGCTGCCGCGGGCCCAGGTCGTGTCCCCCCACCACGAAGCGGTCGAAAGGAGCGTAGGCCAGCTCACCCAGCAGCACGGCGTCCACGTCCAGGTGCACGTTGCCCGCGTAGTGGGTGATGAGGATGATTCCCAGGCTGAACAGGGCCGGGAAGACCAGCCCCATGGCCGCGTCCTCCTTGAGCAATCGCGTGCGCTCGATGGCCTCCACCAGGGCTACCGTCAGCACGCCGGTGGCGGCGGCGGCCAGCACCAGCCAGGGCGACGAGAGATCCCCCGTCAGGAAGAACCCCACCGCGATGCCGGGCAGCACGGCGTGGCCGATGGCGTCGGCCACCATGCCCAGGCGGCGCAGCATGAGGAAGACGCCCACCAGGGCGCAGGCCGCGGCGGTGATGACGGCGATGGCCAGGATGCTCCACATGGCGCCGCTCATGAACCCGGTCATGACGAGGCCCCCTCTCCGGGGGGCGGGCCCTGCACCAGGTCGCGGCCCCGCGCGGCCCCGGCATCGGTCAGCCGCCAGCGGCCGTCGTCGTCGCGTCCCACCAGTCCGCGGTCCCGCAGCCGGCCCAGTCCGCGATCTACCGCGCCCCCGGCCCGCATGGTCACCAGGGCCTGCACCTCGTGGGGGGCCCGGGTGGGGTCGGGATGCTGGTCGGCCAGCCGGAACAGATCGGCCAGGATGCTGTCGCTCTCCACCTGGCTTCGCTGCTTCTGCCGCCGCAGCCAAGCCGTCAGCAGGCCCCGGCCCGGCGCCAGCAACAGGGACACGGCGGTGATCAGGGTGATGGCCATGATGATGGCCGGCCCCGTGGGCAGGCGCGGCACCAGGCTGCTGGCCACGGCCCCGGCCAGGCCGCTGACGGCGCCGAACAGCCCCGCCAAAATGACCAGCACCCCCAGGCGGTCGGTCCACTGGCGCGCGGCGGCGGCCGGCGTGACCACCATGGCGCTCATGAGCACCACGCCCACCGTCTGCAGGCCGATGACCACCGCCACCACCAGCAGGGTGGTCAGCACGATGTTCAGCCCGCGCACGGGCATGCCGCTGGCCCCGGCGAAGGCCGGGTCGAAGCTGAGCAGCTTGAATTCCTTCCACAGCAACGCCAGCACCACCAGCACCAGCAGGCCCAGGCCGCCCATGGTCTGCAGATCGGCCCCCACCAGGGTGGCCGCCTGGCCGAACAGGAAGTGGTCCAGGCCGGCCATGCCCTCGCCCGCCGTGCGCTGGATCACCGACAGCAGCACCAGGCCCAGGCCGAAGAAGGTGCTCAGCATGAGACCCAGGGCCGTGTCCATCTTGATGCGCGTGGTGCGCACCACCAGCATCACCAGCAGCGAGGCGGCCCAGCCCGCCAGGGCGGCGCCCAGCACCAGCACCAGGGGGGCCTTGCTGCCCGTCACCATGTAGGCCAGCACGATGCCCGGCAGGGCGGCGTGGCTGACGGCGTCGCCCAGCAGGCTCTGGCGGCGCAGCACGGCGAAGGCCCCCAGGCTGCCGGCCACCAGGCCCAGCAGGGCCGACCCCGTGGCCACCGTGCGCAGGGTGTAGTCGTTCAGCAGCTGGGGGAAGATGTCCAGCAGGCTGCTCATGGGCGGATCCTGCCCAGACCGCGCAGGTCGTCGTCCAGATCGTTCTCGGGATCCCGCTTGCCCTTGCCCTCCAGGAAGTCCAGCCGCCCGCCGTAGGCCTGGCGCAGGTTCTCCTCGCTGAAGGCCACGTTCACCGGCCCGCTGGCGATGCGCCGCACGTTCAGCAGGGTGATCCAGTCGAAGTACTCGCGCACCGTCTGCAGGTCGTGATGCACCACGATGACGGTGCGGCCCTGGCCGCGCAGTTCCTTCAGCAGGTCGATGATGGCGCGCTCGGTGCGGGCGTCCACGCCCTGGAAGGGCTCGTCCATGAAGTAGACGTCGGCCTCCTGCACCAGGGCCCGGGCCAGGAACACACGCTGCTGCTGGCCCCCCGAAAGCTGGCTGATCTGCCGCCGGGCGAACTCGGCCATGCCCACCTTGTCCAGGGCCTGCAGGGCCTGCTCCTGCTCGGGGCGGCCCGGGCGCTTGAACCAGCCCAGGGCGCCGTAGCGCCCCATGAGCACCACGTCCAGCACGGTGGTGGGAAAGTCCCAGTCCACGCTGCCACGCTGGGGCACATAGCCCACGCGGTGGCGCTGGCTGGCGTAGGGCTTGCCGAAGATCTCCACGCTGCCGGCGGCGGCGGGCACCAGGCCCAGGATGGCCTTGATCATGGTGGTCTTGCCGGCTCCGTTGGGGCCCATGACGGCCATGAGCTTGCCGGCGGGCACGTCCAGGTCGATGTCCCACAGCACGGGGCGCTGCTGGTAGGCCACCGTCAGGTCGGTGACGCGCACGGCGATGGGGGCGGATGAGCTATTCATGGGTGTCGGCTTTCTCGCCCCTCAGGGCGGCGGTGATGACGTCCACGTTGTGGCGGACCATGCCGATGTAGGTGCCGGCGTCGCCGTCCGGGTCACCCAGCGCGTCGCTGTAGATCTCGCCGCCCAGGCTCACGGCGAAGCCGCGGGCGCGCACCGCCTCCATGACTGCGTTGACGGCCCGGGGAGACACCGAGGTCTCGATGAACAGGGCCGGAATGCGGCGCTGCTCGATGAAGCGGGCCAGGTCCTGCACGTCGCGGGTGCCGGGCTCGGCCATGGTGCTGATGCCCTGCAGGCCGCGCACCTCCAGACCGTAGGCCCTGCCGAAGTAGTTGAAGGCGTCGTGGGCGGTGATCATGACTCGCTGCTCGGGGGGGATGGTGCCCAGCCGGGCGGCGGCGTAGCTGTTCAGCGAGTCCAGCTGGGCGGCGTAGCGCCGGCCGCCTTCCCTGAAAACGGCGGCGTGCTCGGGGGCCAGCTCGCTCATCCGCCGTACCAGGGAGGGAATGGCGCCGGCCCACAGATCCACGTCGAACCAGATGTGGGGATCGTGGGCGTTCTCGAAGCCGCTGGGCGAGAGCAGGCGCGCCGGGTCCAGGGTCTCGCCCAGGGCCAGGGTGGGGCGGTAACGGTCCAGCTTTTCCAGCACCTCGGCCATCTTGGCCTCCAGGTGCAGGCCGTTGTACACGATGAGGTCGGCGCCCCACAGGCGGTCCACGTCGCGGGCGCTGGCCTTGTACAGATGGGGATCGATCCCCGGCCCCATGAGCACCTTCACCTGCACCCGGTCGCCGCCGATGTTGCGCACCATGTCGCCCACCTGGCCGGTGGTGGCGGTGACCTTGAGCACCTGGCCCTCGGGGCGTTCCAGGATGTCCCGGTCGGCGCCGCAGGCGGCGGCCAGCCACAGCAGGGGCAGCAGGGTGAGCAAAAGGGCCGGGATGCGGGGCACGGTCATCTCCTGGGAGGGGTCATGGGACGATGTTGGGGTTCCGGAAACATGTCCGGACATGATAGGCCGGACCTGACAGGCGCGCTCCCCAGATTGGCACGCCGCGTGCCGGCTGGCAACGGCCAGATGAAACTTCGCTGTCGATTGCGCGTCATAGATCCGTGACTCCAGCCAAGGAAGAGGCGCCATGAAGAGAAACCCGCTGCCGACCCGGTTCCTGAACCTGCTGACACTTTCCCTGCCGACGTTATCCCTGCTGGCTTTGCTTCTGCTGACTGTGCCCCTGCAGGCCCAGACCGTGGCCACCGCCCCCCTGACCGAGCAGTGGCGCCAGGGCGGCGAGGACAGCGAACTGTTCTTCGGCAACGTGCTGCAGGTGCTGCCCGCGGACGACGGCGGCCTGTACGTCCTGGACACCCAGCTGGTGAAGATCTTCCACCTGGACGCCAGCGGCGCCCTGGTGGCCGAGCTGGGCGGTCCCGGCGAGGGGCCCGGCGAGGTGAGCAACGTCAACAGCATGGTGCGCCTGGGAGACGGCCGCCTGGGGCTGGGGCAGGTGCTGCCCGGGGCGGTGGCCTGCCTGCTGCCCGACGGCACGCCGTCGGACAAGTTCCGCATCCGCGACCGGGAAGATTCGGGCAGCGCCTTCGTGCTGTTCATGAACGGCTGGGCCCTGGGCGACGACCTGCTGGCCATCGCCATGCAGTGGCGCATGGGCCGCGAGGGGCACATGACCCAGGAGATGGCCCTGCGCTCCTACGATCTGCAGGGCAACCCCCTGGTGGATTTCACGGGCAAGAGCACCGACTTCGAGCTGGCCCGCTTCGTCTTCACCGAGCAGGGTTTCGATTTCGTCTGGAATCGCTGCGCGGTATCTCCGGAGGGTAACGTGGTTTTCGCGCCCCAGCGGGATGAGTACGCCCTGCAGGTGTGCGCTCCCGACGGCACGGTTCTGCGCACCATCACCGGCCGCACGCGGCTGCACGGGCGCACGGGCGAGCAGAGGGAAGAGGCCCGGCGCAGCCACGCCGCCATCGCCTCCCAGTACGGGCGGCCGGTGGCGGGGGTGGAGGTGCTGGATACCGATCCGGCGGTGACGGGAGTGGCCGCCCTGGCCGACGGCCGTCTGTGGGTGCGCACCGGCCAGGGGGATCGGCAGCGGCCCGCAGGGGTGCTGACCACCGTGGACGAGTTCGACGCGGAGGGCAGCTTCGTGCGCCAGGTGCAACTGAAGGCCCCGGGGGATCCGGCCCGCGACGCCATCCACATCCTGCCGGATGGGCGGGTGGTGGTGGTCACGGGCGCCGTGCAGGCCTACCGCCGCGAGACCAATACCGAGGCCGAGGGTGGCGTGGATGACGACACGGTGCTGGAGGTGGTCTGCTACAAGCTGGCCGGGTGACCCCCTGCTCATCCAGCCGCCTCGACCCCGTGGTGGGGCGGCTTCGTTTCGGGATAACACCACCAATTGCCCCGATAAGGCAAGCGACGCCAAATCCATGCGTTATTGTCTTGTATTGTGATATTCGTTGCGATATGATGCCGTGCGAACTATCGAACTATTCCCTCGCCTTTAACTATTTTCCCGGGTCTTCTTTCCCGGGGGCCGTTTTTCCGGAGGGACAACCATGCAAAAGCTTCAGAAGCGGATCCTGCTTTTCGCCGTCGTTCTTGTCCTCATTCCCGCTTTGTCCTTGGCCGGCCGCCCCCAGTTGCAGCAGGAAAGGCTGGAGGTGGGACGCGCGCTCATAGAGGTGCAGTTCGCCAATCTCACCGATATCCTGCCATATTACTCGGATGATATCGAATACCACGATCCCATTGTCGACATCTACGGCAAGGAGAGCATGACGGCCTTCCTGTTCCAGCTGTTCGGCAGTTCCCCGGACCTGGTCACGACCATCGAGGACGAGACCCTGGTGGGAGGGGTCTATGCGGCTACCTGGACCATGGCGGGTCAGTTCGCCGGGGTGCCCTACGATGCCAAGGGCATTTCCATCATCAAATTCAGCGAGCGCAGCGCCCAGGTTTATTACCAGCGTGACTATTACACCGAGGGCGACATCATGGCCGGCATCCCGGGTCTGGACGAGGCAATCTGGGGCTTCCGCACCTATTACCGATGCTCGGTGGATCCCACTTTCGACTGTCCCCTGGATGGCCCACCCAGCACTGCCGGTTCCGCCATGGGCACCCCTGGCTGGAGCGACGGACTCGTAGGTCGTGAAAACCGCTTGCATTCCCCAGTGCAACTGAACCGGGCGCGGCTGGAGGTGGGTCGCCGGCTGGTCGAGATCAACGCGGCGGACTGGCAGTCCCTGCTGCCGTATTACGCCGTCGACTACGAGTACCACGACCCTATCGTGAACATCTTCGGCTTCGATGTCCTGGTTCCGTTCTTCGCGCGCCTTTTCGCCAGTTCGCCCGATCTGGTCACCAGGGTGGAGGACGAGACCCTGCAGGACGGCGTCTACATGGCGACCTGGACCATGTCGGGACAGTTCAACGGGGTGCCCTACAGCGCTCCCGGCATGTCCATCGTGAAGTTTGCCGATGACGGCTTGCAGGTGGACTACTCGCGCGATTATTACACCGAGGGCGACATCATGGCCACCATCCCCGGTCTGGATGAAGCGGTCGCCGGTTTCCGGGTCTATTACCGTTGTGCCGTGGATCCCACCTTCATCTGTCCCCTGGACGGGGCTGATCCCTTGCTGGGAATCTGGGCCGAGAAGTCAGCAGGACCGCGGCCCTCCGGCGCCTTCGGTCTGTTGCAGAACGCGCCGAACCCCTTCAACCCCGCCACGGAGATTTCCTTCGTAGTACCGGCCGGCGGGGCCAACATCTCTCTGCGCATCTATGACATCAGCGGCAAGCTGGTCCGTACCCTCGTGGATGGGTTCGAATCGGGCGGGAGCTGCACGGTGATCTGGCACGGCAGGAACGATCAGGGCCGGCAGGTTGCCAGCGGAACTTACTTCTATCAGTTGGCCGCCCCCGGATTTTCCGAGATGAAGAAGATGGTTCTCCTGAAGTGATCCGCTCGGCATGCGGCAAATACTAACTGCGGTTCGAGGCGGCGGGGTTCAGCGATGGGCGAAAGGTGATGCTGCTCAACGCCGCCGCAAGAGATAAAGTGTGCGCTCGCTGCCCTCCACGGGCTGGCTTTCCACCGTCTCGAAATCCGCGCCGAAGGCCGCCTCGAAACCCTCCCGTGTGTAGTCGGGAAACACGTCCTCGCGGGTGGCCAGCAGGCGCTTCACCTGGGAATCGCTCTTGGGCACGAACTCGATGACCAGCCAGCGCCCGGCCCGCGCGAAGAAGCGCGAAAGCAGGGGCAGGGGCACGTTGTTGCTGATGGCCAGGTGGTGGATCAGCGCCAGGGCGAACACGGCGTCGGCGTTGGCCCGCCCCAGGAACGAGGTGCGCTCGGCGTGATCCCAGCCCAGGTCGGGGCTGGGGTTGGTCAGGTCCATGAGCAGGGGCAGGATGTGCTGCTCGCCCTTCTCCTTCACCTCGCGCCAGTTGTTCTCCACCGCCACCGGATCGATGTCGAAGGCCAGGGTGGGCAGGCCGCGCTCGCTGGCCACCCGGCTGAAGAAGCCGTTGTTGGCGCCCAGGTCCCAGACCGTGCGGGCGTCGGTCCGGTCCAGGAATTCTCCCACCAGGGCGCGCTTGCTGGCCAGGGCGCCGTCCGAGTAGTTGGTGTCCGAGTAGTAGGCTCCCCACTCGGTGCCGGCCGGTTTCCACTCCAGCTTCCTGATGACTCCGCGCAGACTGTCCAGGATACCGCGCAGGGCGTTGGCCGAGACCCTGGTGCTGCGCGCCGACTTCTGGGCGTCCTCGTGCTTCTTCTGGCTGGCGGCGTGGGCGTGCAGGTGCATGAGCAGCCCGGGATTCAGGCGGCTGCGCCAGGGCAGCAGGCCGGCGGCCAGGTCCAGGGGGATGCCGTCGATGTGGTTGCGCAACAGCCCCGCCAGGCGCACGTCGCGGCGGGCCATGAGGGCCAGGGGAGCCAGGAAGTGCTGGCAGAACTGGCGGTAGGCCACCCAGGGCGCGCCCTCCTGGTAGGCGGTGAAGGACAGGGTGTCGATGAGCAGCGGCCGGCCCTGGTGGAACTGGATGTTGTAGGCCGAGGCGTCCTTGAGGGTCAGGCCCCGCTTGAGGGCCATCCTCTGGATGCGCAGGGTGGCCAGGGCCGCGTCCTTGAGCTGGGAGAAGGACCACTCGTAGGGGTAGCTGATGAAGGCCACGGGCTCGGGGCGGATGACCCGGTGCGCGCCCTCGGGGCGGGCCGGGGCCTGTTCCACCTCGGCGTGGGGGATCAGCAATCCCTTTTCCACCAGGCGATCGTACAGTCCCGACTCGTTCAGCAGCCGGTAGTCGTCGGCGTAGCTCTGGTTGATCTGCCGGTACAGGACACCGTCGCGCTGGAAAAGAAAGCCGCTGGGGTCGCGAAAACTGGCGGGCAGGATATCACTCATCATCGTCCAGATCGTCGGCCCGGGAACCGGTCAGGGCGGATTTGATCCTGTGCCAGAACAGTTTGACGGCCACGCCGGCGCCCACCACGGCGGCGATGATGCCCTGCACCACGAAGCTGCCGGTGCCGGGATCGATGTAGGCCAGGGCCGGGCGGCCAGGAAAATGGAAAGGAGCAGAACGCAGACAAGCGCATACATCCGGTGCGTCATGATCATCCCGTCTATCTCTAGGGCTTGAAATTTTTCCCCCCGGACGGCAGTGTCCGGCATGAGAGGGAATTGTAAGTTTCCGGTGAGAATAATGTAAAGATGCAATTGCCCCCCGTGGAGCGGAAAAGGGTGAAGCGGCCCTGCTTCCTGTTGCATCGCCACCATGAACCAGAACAGCTCGAGGTGTCGTCTTGTCCACTTCCCAGTCCCGAGGATCAGGGGTTTTCCTGCGTTCGGCCTTTTTCCAGTTGACGGCCCTGTGGGCCCTGGCCGCGGCCCAGCCCGTGCTGCAGATGATCAAGGAGAACACCGACTTCCTGGTGGTCCACCACAGCGCCCTGGCCGACGTGCTGGTGCTGGTCCCGGCCCTGTTCCTGCTGGTGCCCCTGCTGGGTGCCGTCCTGGCCGCGCTGGTGCACCGGATCAGGCAGGGCGCGGGCGAACTCTTGCTGGCCGGCGAACTGGCCCTGGTGGCGGCTCTGGGTTTGCTGCCCCTGCTGCAGCGCATCCCGGCGGCCGGCGGCCCCGTGGTGCTGGCCGGAGCCCTGGCGGGTGGCGTGCTCTTCTTCCTGGCCTATCGTCGGTTGCGGCCCCTGCGGGACAACCTGTCGGGGCTGGCCTGGGTGGCGCCGCTCTTCCTGGTGGTCTTCTTCCTGGACGGTTCGGTGAACCGGCTGCTGTTCGCCGAGGCCGCCCCGCCCGGGGAAAGCGGCGTGACGTCGGATCAGTCGGTGGTCATGCTCATCCTGGACGAGTTTCCCCTGGCCTCGTTGCTGAAGGCCCCCGGTGAACTGGACTGCGAACTGTTCCCCAACTTCTGCCGCCTGGCGGAACTGGGCACCTGGTATCCCAACGCCACCACCGTCAGCCCGGCCACCCTGCGCTCGGTGCCCTGCATCATGACGGGGTTGTTTCCCGAGTGGCAGAAGAAGGCCGTGCTGGCCGAGCATCCCCGCAACATCTTCACCCTGCTGGGCTCGTCCCACCGGGTGATTTCCCTGGAGGCCCAGACCGACCTTTGCCCCCCCGAGCTGAAATCCGAACCCGTCCCTGGCCTGGGGCAGCGCCTGGACCTGCTGTTCCAGGACCTGTGGATCCTGTCCCAGCACCTGTTCACGCCCCAGCAGTGGCGGGACCACCTGGTGCCCATCGGCGACAAGTGGGGCAACTTCCTGGACAGCGAGGAGAAGCAGGGCCAGCGCCTGAACCGCATCCAGGAGCTGGAGAACTTCATCGACTCCATCCAGCGGGGGAAGGAACCGCAGCTGGCCGTGGCCCACGTGTTGCTGCCCCATTCCCAGTACATCCACTTGCCCGACGGCCGCGTGTACAACCGCCGCCGCCGGGTGCCCGCCACCGCCGACAACAGCTGGGGTCCGGACGCGGTGAAGATGCTGCACAGCTACCGGCGGCACCTGCTGCAGGTGGTGGCCGTGGACCGCCTGGTGGGCCGCCTGCTGGACCGCCTGGAGGATCAGGGCCTGCTGGACCGGACGGCCCTGGTGCTGGTGGCCGACCACGGCCTGGCCTTCCGCACCGGCGTGTTCAGGCGTCGCTTTGCCGACGGGGCCGAGGCTGACATCATGAGCGTGCCCCTGTTCATCAAGGAACCGGCCCAGACCCGGGGCCGGGTGGACACCACCTGGGCCCAGACCGTGGACATCATGCCCACCCTGGTGGCGGCCCTGGGTGTGGATCCGGGCTGGGAGTTCGACGGCCGCAACCTGCTGACCGGCGATCCGGGCCGCACGACCCTGGATTTCCTGGATCAGGACGAGTACCGGGAAAAGGAGATCGACCCCGGCCTCATGGCCAGCCGCCAGTACGCCATCGATCTGAAGCATCGCTCCTTCGGCGAGCACGGGGACTACCAGCGCCTGTTCAGCCTGGACGACGCGCACGGGTTGCTGGGCACCCCCGTGGCCGATCTGGTCATGGCGGCGGACTGCGATCTGCAGGGGCGGTTGCTGGAGCCCCAGGACCTGAAGGATGTGGATCTGAAGGGGAACTTCCTGCCCGCCGAGATCAACGGTCTGGTCATGGGCCGCCTGGCGGAGCTGCAGGAGCAGGGGGATGGGCGCCTGCTCCTGGCCCTGGCCCTGAATGGCCGCCTGGCAGGCTACACCCGGACCTATCTCCGGACCGATGCCCCCGGTGATGGCGACGAGGGCCTGGCCTGGCAGGTCACCGTTTCCCCCCGGGTCTTCCGGCCAGGCCGGAACACCGCCGAGCTGTTCCTGGTGCGCCGCAATGCGGACGGCGACGTGTTCTGCCCCATTCCCCTGTCCATCCCCTCGTACCTGGGCAAGAACCTGGGAGGGCGGCGGGTCAACGGCATCGTGGAATCGGGGCTGTTCAACCCCCACGACTGGAACGGGGAATGGGCCCGCTGGACCAATGGGCAGGGGACCTGGGCCATCCCCCTGAAAGAGGGCGAAAGGCCCGACACCCTGGCGCTGGGCCTGGTCAGCACCGGATCTCCGGTCCGCCACCTCCAGGTGCTGGCCAACGGGACGCTCCTGCTGGACCAGGACCTGCCCCAGGGCAAGTGGGAAACGAGGCTGCCCCTGGACGGGGTGAAGGCCGGCGATCTGCTCACGGTGGAGCTGAAGAGCAACGTCTGGGTGCCGGCCGAGGCCAACCCCAAGAGCAGTGACCACCGCCAGCTGGGGGTGGCCATCTCGGTGCTGGAGGTGCGCTGACGCCCCTGAAGGCCACGGCCGGAGGGTCGGTCTGCGACGGCCCTCCGGTTCCCTGCCATCCTGAAAATCGAGAGATCCCGCGGCTCTCACGGCCGCGGGATTTCTGATGAGAAAACCCATGCAAAATTGTCGGATTTGTTGTACGATGAGGGAGAAGAGGTCCGGCATTTACCCACCAGTGCAGACGCCCGCCCTGTGCCGGATCCAGACCAAGGGGGATTGACCATGACCAACCGCAACCTCGTTCTTTTGTCCATAATCCTGGCCCTGGCCCTGACCCTGACTCTGACTGCGCCTGCCCTGGCCCTGGATTGCCAGCCCTCCCAGACCGAATTCAACTTCCAGCCCCTGAAGCAGGGGATGACCGCGTACGGGACCATGTGGATTCACAACAATTCCGATGAACCCCTGCGCCTGGAATTTGACCTGGAGGACACACCCCATTTCAGCCTGGGCAACAGCTGGAACACCACCGTGCAGCCCGGGGCCACCTACACCCTGAGCCCCAATTTCCATCCCCAGAGCGGGGGCGAGCACGAGGCCTGGGTTTCGCTGGGCAACGAGATGTGTGAGGACATCCTGCTGCGAGGCACGGGCCTGGGCATCACCTGCGACATGGATCCGGCCTTCGTGGATTTCGGCAACGTGCCCCTGGGCTCCTCGGCCTCGCGCACGGTGCAGCTAACCAACACCGGTGACGTTTCCATGGACATCACCGGCACCTCCCTGGAACCCGGGCTGGCCATCCTTGGCCCTTCGGGCAGCATGCCCCCTGGCGCCACCTGGACCTTCACCCTGCTCTTCACCCCCGAATTGCCGGGCCTGTACACGGGCGTTGTGTCCTGGACCTTCGGCTACCCTTCGTATGATTACCTGCGCTTCGCGGCCAACGCCGAGGTGGACATGGCGCCCGGCGAGAACCGGGTGGGCCTGTTCTTCGACGACCAGTACACCAGCACCATGGCCTACACCGACGGCAGCGCCGAGTTCATGACCGGCTACCTGGTGCTGACCAACCCGGCGCCCTACGAGGCCGTGGCGGGCTGGGAACTGGCGCCCATGGTGACGGGATCGGCGTCCCTCTACAACTGGGACATCCAGGGTGACTTCATCAACGCCGGCAGCGGCAACAACCTGATCATCGGCCTGGGCGGTGCGCCCTTGCCCCCCTCGGACGCGGTGTTGCTGGCCACCTGCCAGATCTACGTGGCCGAATCGGCGGGCGAGACCATCTCGGTGAACCTGGTGCCCGCGGTGAACAGCACCTATCCGGGGGTCATGGCCTGGCAGCCGGCGGTGGGCGATCCCCAGGTCATGCTGCCGTTCACGGGCATGGAAACGGTGGCCTGGATCAAGACCGGGCAGCTGAGCGCCGCCCCCGACCCGCTGCCCGAGGCCGCACCCGCGGCGGGTCTGCTGGCCAACGTGCCCAATCCCTTCAATCCCAGCACCGAGGTGCGTTTCATCCTGGCCCAGGATGGCCCCACCCGGGTGAGCATCTACGACCTGACGGGGCGCCTGGTGGACACCCTGGTGGACGAGACCCTGCCCGCCGGAAGTCACGGCCGCACCTGGAGCGGGCGTGACTCGCGGGGGCTGCCGGTGGCCAGCGGGACCTACTACGTGCGGCTGGAAGCGCCGTCGCTGCAGGACTCGCGCAAGATCTTGCTGCTCAAGTAAGGGGCTCCGCAGGGCGCGTTTGACCGGATACCTTGTTCCTGACCCCCATGGCCGGCGTGGCCCTGGGGGTCTTCTTCTTGACGGGGGCCAGGCCCTGCGCATGGGAACCCGAACCGCATTATTCTCATTTTCCTGGCACCCCGGTGGCGTTAGATTGGTCAAAACCCAATGTCCCTTGTCCAGCCCCCTTGTCACAGGGAGATCTCCATGCTCAGAAAATCCCACGGCATCGCCCTGGCGCTCTTGCTGCTCCTGGTCCCCGCCCTGGCCGGCGCCGCCCTGCAGAACACGGTGGAACACTTCGACCGGCACTTCCTGGACGAGACCCTGCGCGTGGATTATTTCCACACCGGCAACGCCACCGAGCAATACGTGTCCCTGGACCAGCTGTGGCGCCAGGGCGTGTACGCCGGCAGCCGCACCCGGCTGGTGGACGATCTGGATCTGGGCCGCTACTACGCCAAGCTGTATGACGCCGACGGGCAGGAACTGCTGTGGAGCCGCGGCTTCGACAGCTATTTCGGCGAGTGGCAGACCACGGGGCCTGCCGGCCGGGGCGTCATGCGCACCTACCACGAGTCGGCCCTGGCGCCCTTTCCCCGGCATCCGGTGGTCTTCGCCCTGGAGGCCCGGGACGACGCGGGCGTGCTGCAGGAAGTCTTCCGCGTGGAGATCGATCCCGACCACTGGGGCATCCGCCGCGACGCGCCACCCGCCGGCACCCTGGTCTTCGACGGGCCCCAAGGTGGCCCCCATCACGACTGCGTGGACGTGGTCATCCTGGGCGAGGGCTACACCGCCCAGCAAGTGGACAAGTTCGAGAAGGATTTCCGCCACTTCTGCGACGTCATGATGGGCTACGAGCCCTACGCCTCGTTCCGCGACCACATCAACCTGCGCGGGGTGCTGTTGCCCAGCCGCGAAAGCGGTTGCGACGAGCCCAGCCGCGGCGTCCACCGCCGCACCGCCCTGGGCTGCACCTTCGACAGCCTGGGCAGCGAGCGCTACATGCTGACCGAGGACAACCGGGCTCTGCGGGACGTGGCCCAGGTGGTGCCCTACGATGCCCTGTACGTCATGGTGAATCACGAACGCTATGGCGGCGGCGGCATCTACAACCTGTTCAACACCTTCACCAGCGACAACCAGTGGAGCGACTACGTCTTCCTGCACGAGTTCGGCCACCACTTCGCCGGCCTGGCCGACGAGTACTACAGCAGCAGCGTGGCCTACGAGAGCTTCTACAGCCTGGAGCACGAGCCCGGCGAGCGCAACATCACCGCCCTGCTGGACAGGGACCACCTGAAGTGGGCGGATCTGGCCACCGGCGGCGAGCTGCCCACCGACTGGAACAAGGCCGAGTACGACGCCATGGTGGTGGAGAACCAGCGCGAGCGGGCCGCCATGAACGAGGAGATCGCCCGCCTCATGCGCGAGGGCGCGGCGCCGGCCGTGGTGGAGAAGGCCAAGGCCGAGGGCGAGGCCCTGTCCCTGGCCCACCAGCAGGAGGTGGACGCCTGGTTCGCCGCCAACCCTGCCCGGGACGTGGTGGGGGCCTTCGAGGGGGCGGGTTATCTGAGTCAGGGCTTGTATCGATCGCAACTTGATTGCATCATGTTCACCAAAGGGATGAAGCCCTTCTGCGCGGCCTGCCGCCGGGGCATCATCGAGATGATTCAGCATTACACGGAGAAATGACCATCTTCAGCTCGATCAGACACGGACGTCTGCTGCTGCTGACCCTGCTGCTGTTGCTGGCCTCGGACCTGGTTGCCGAGGCCGCCGGCGGCCTGCCCATCAGCAATCGCTTCAGCCCCCTGAACCGGTACCGCAGCAACCGGCCCTCCACCGACTTCATCATCCTGCACACCACCGAGGGCGGCGACCGCGGCTCCCTGGATCGCATCCGCCGCCGCGGGCTGGCCCACTACGTGGTGCTGCGCGACGGGCGGGTGCACCGGGTCATCCGGCGCAACAAGATCGCCCTGCACGCCGGGCGCAGCATGTGGGACGGGGTGCGCAACCTGGACCGGCGCAGCATCGGCATCGAGGTGGTGGGGTATCACAACAAGCCCATCACCGACCGGCAGGTGGCCTCGTTGAAGGAGCTGCTGCGCCAGCTGAAGAAGATCTACGGCCTGCCCGACGACCGGGTGCTGACCCACAGCATGGTGGCCTACGGGCGCCCCAACCGCTGGCACCGGCACAACCACCGGGGGCGCAAGCGTTGCGGCATGCAGTTCGCCGACCCGGTCCTGCGGCGGCGCCTGGGCCTGGAAAGCCGGCCCCTGTTCGACCCGGACGTGCGCGCCGGGCGGCTGGTGGAAGCCGACGAGTACCTGGCCCGCATGCTGTACCGGCCCGAGGCCCGTCCTGCGGTGGCCGCGCGCCGTGACCAGGCGGCCCCCGGGGACGAGGCGGGGATCATCACCGCCCGGCGCTCGGCCTGGTACATCGCCCGCGAGGCCTATGACGATCCCGGCACGGTGTATGTCTTCCCCTCCGGCACGCGCAAGCGGGGCGACCAGATCAGGGACTGGGCCCGCCTGCCCGAGGGCACGCGGGTGTTGCTGGACCAGACCACGGACCGCGAGCCCGAATCCCCCGGGCGCACCCACCTGACCCTGGGGCGCAACCAGGCCGTCAGCGTGCTGGTGGGCAAGGCCCACGACGACTACTCCACCGTGTACGTGCTGCCGGGGGGGCGGGTCAAGCGGGGGGACACCATGGGCGAGGACGACTTCCGGCGCTTGCCGCCCGGCACGCGCATCTTCGTGGGCTACGAGTTCGCCGGCAAGGTGAGCCGCGGCACCACCGCCTATGATCTGTGCGGGGCCATGTACAAGCGGGCCAGCACCCTGTACCTTCTGCCCGGGGGCAGGGTTCAGCGCGGGGACGGCATCCGCGAGAGCGCCATCCCCGGGGGCACCCTGGTGCTGGTCAGGTCCTGACCGCCGATTCCCCGGACGGGAACGATCAGCCTGGACCGGGGTTTGCAGACCGGGTACCCACTCCACCCCACGACCTTGGATAAGGGGATTTCCATGGATCGAAAATCTGGATTCATGCTGGTTGTTCTGTTTGTGCTTATGGGCGCCCTGCCCGCCGTGGCCCAGGTGGCCCTGTGCGGTCACGCCGGCTGGAACGGCGGGGTTCACGGCCATCTGGAGAGCGTGCGCATGGTGGAAGGCAGCGATGTGGGCCCCTTCTGGGGCGCGGCGGCCTTCAACGGGCACTTCGGCCAGGAGGGGCGGCGCCAGCGCTACGGGGTCAGCTTCGGCACCCAGCAGGTGCGCACCATTCCCGCCGAGGGGGAAAACTACGCCACCAAGTACCGCCAGAAGATCTTCCAGCTGGAAACCGAGCGCCTGGTGGTCAAGACTCCGGCCCTGGAGCTGATCTGGGGCGTGGCCGCCGGCTTCGTCTCGCGCTCCCATGCCAACGAGAACGATGCCTGGAACTACTGCGACACCGCCTTCTGCGGCCTGCCGGATTTCAACTGGGTGCTCAGCCCGGTGGTGAAGGCCAACCTGGAGGTGTCGCCCCACGTGCTGGTCTCGGCCCAGGTGCGGGGCAACATCTACACCGGCAACGCCGGTGACACCTTCCCCTACAAATCCGGCCCCGTTTTCATGGCGGGAGTCGAACTGCGCCTGCCCGGCTGGCCTGGCCAGGAAGGGGCGGCTGTGCCGCGCGAACCCGCCGAGAATCCCTTGCACTGAGGTTGATGGCCCCGGCCATCGATGACCGCCGCACGAAAAGCGCCGCCCCCCGATGCGGGAGGCGGCGCGCTGCTTTCGTCCCGGGTGCCGGGTTACTCGGCCAGGAAGGCGTCCAGCATCCAGATCTCCTTGTCCAGGGCGTCGGCGATGGGGTCCAGCAGGCTCACGCTGCCGCGGTCACCGGCCTCCTCGGCCTCGTCCACCGCCGCGCGGATCTTGGCGCGGAAGCTGTCCAGGTCGCCTCGCAACTGGGCCACCATGTCCATGGCCGCGGGCACCTCGGCGCTCTCCTGGACGCTGCTCAGCTCCAGGGCCTGCCGCAGCGAGGCCAGGGGCGCGCCGCCGATCATGAGGATGCGCTCGGCCACCTCGTCGCTGACGCCGGCGAAGTGGTTGTACATCTCCTCGAACTTGGCGTGCAGCTGGAAGAAACCGTGGCCCTGCACGCGCCAGTGGAAGTGGTGCAGCTTCTGGTACAGGACGATGGAGTCGGCGAGGATGGCGTTCAGGCTGTTGATGAGATTGGCGTTCATGGTCTTTCCTTTCGGTTGTCCCGGGGTGGGTTCCGGGGCGGGTTCACTGCCTTGCTTGATCAGGAGTATGCAGGGGGCGTGCCACGGGCCAAAAAAGAATTAACTGGCTGTTTCTCAATGATTTGCCAATGTTTTGCGTGTCAGGGAGCCTTGGTTGTGACGAAATGTCGGTGGCGTTGGTCAACCGTATTTCGGTGTAACGTTATTTCGTTAGTTGGCGGGGCCGCCGCCCGGTATTAGTCTTTCCCCGGGCCCCGGCACAACCCCAAGCACCCCCATCCCAGCGGGAGTCGTTCACCTTGTTCGCCCTGGATCTTGCCGCCCTGGATTCCTTCGCCCTGGCCGTGATTCTGCTGCTGGCCCTGGTGGTGCCCCTGTTGGGCATCACCGAGTTCCGCGTCCTGCACGCCTGGTTGCGTTCGGGGCGCCAGTCGGCGCGGGTCCGCTTCTACTTCTGGGTCATGGGAGTGGAATGGGTCATGGCCCTGGGCCTGCTGCTGTGGTGGCTGGGCCTGGACGGCGGTCCCAGCGCCCTGGGTGTGATGGAAGGGCTGGGGCGGCTGGGCCTCATCCCCCGCATGGGCAGTTACCAGATCTACGTGGTGGCCCTGGGCCTGCTGGCCACCTGGGTGCTGTTTCCCCAGATGAACCGCGTGCTGGAGGACGACGACGACCTGCGCCAGGTGCGCGACAGCATGAAGGGGCTGTGGGCCCTGGCCCCGCGCAACCACGACGAGCAGCGGGTCTTCCTGTGGCTTTCCATCACCGCCGGGGTGTGCGAGGAACTGCTGTACCGCGGCTTCCTGCAACACGTCCTGACGGGGGTGCTGGGGGTGTGGCCGGCACTGGTGCTGACCTCGCTCATCTTCGGGCTGGGGCACGTGTACCAGGGAGCCGGGGGCATCCTCAAGACGGGGGGCGTGGGCCTGGTGTTCGGCCTGCTGGCCCTGTTCAGCGGTTCGCTGTACACGGGCATGATCCTGCACGCCGCCGTCGATCTGACCAGCGGGCGCATGCTGCAGGGGGCGGTGCAGGTGGGGCGGTGGCCGCGGGGATGAACGGGGTCGACGCCGGGCGGGTGTTTTGTTAAAATCCCATGAGGATGCTGTGTGATATGTCCCGGGGAAGGAGCGAACCCATGAAGAAGATGTTGATCCTGACGGCGGCCCTGTCCCTGCTGTTGCTGGCCGGTTGCGGTGGCGGCGAGAAGAGCGCCGAGGCTGAAAAGGCGGCCGCGACCGGGCACGACGCCCAGGAAACCCAGGTGGCCTCTCATGACTGCGACGGCGGGTGCGGCATGACCAACGTGCCCATGGACCAGCTGACCGAGGTGGGCGGCAAGTACTACTGCGCCGGTTGCGCCACCAAGGCCAAGGCCGCCGCCGAGCACGATCACGACGACCACGACGACAAAGACCACGACGGGCACAACCACTAGCCCATCCCTGCCCCTGGCGAAAAAAATCAGGGCCCGGCCCGTCCTCGGGACAGACAGGGCCCTTCTGTTGCCGGGAGGGTAGCCTTTTCCCCCGGCAACCATGTCCAGCAGCAACCTTATCCCCCGGCCACCTTATCCCTCGGCCACCATGGCCGCCTGGTGGATGACCGTCTGGGGGAAGGGAATCTCGATGCCGTTCCGGTCGAATTCCTCCTTCACCAGCTGGGTGAAATCGAACTTCACGGCCCAGTAGTCCTCCTTCTTGACCCAGGGGCGCACCACCAGATTCACGCTGCTGTCGGCCAGCTCGGCCACGGCGATCTGGGGGGCGGGCTGGGGCAGCACCCGCGCGTCGGCCAGCAGCAGGCGGTGCATGATCTCCTTGGCCTTCTCGATGCTGCTGCCGTAGCCGATGCCCACCACCATGTCCACGCGGCGGGTGTCCTCGGCGGACACGTTCTTGATGGTGTCGCCGAAGATCTTCCCGTTGGGAACCATGATGCGGATGTTGTCGGGGGTGTTCATGACGGTGGTGAACAGGTTCATCTTCTTGACGGTGCCGGTGGCGCCGCCGGCCTCGACGAAGTCGCCCACGTTGAAGGGCCGGAAGACGAGCAGCATGACGCCGGCGGCGAAGTTGGCCAGCGAGCCCTGCATGGCGAAGCCCACGGCGAAGCCCGCGGCGCCCAGGACGGCCACGATGCTGGCGGTCTCGACGCCGAAGTTGCCCAGGGCGGCCAGCACGGTGAAGGTCATGACCAGGTAGAAGCCCAGGCTTTCCAGGAAGTTGGCCACGGTGGCGTCGGTGCCGGCTTTCTTCGTCACCCGGCCGATGATGCCGCGCACGATGTTGGCCACGATGCGACCCACGATCAGGACGACGATGGCACCGATGATCTTCAGGCCGTAGGTGGTGGCAAACGTGGTCAACGTGGGAAGGATATTCTCCAGATTCATCGGTCTATTCTCCTTTTTCGATTATGAGCAGGGGGCCCCGGCCGGGGCCCCCGTTGATCAAGCGGACTTGATTACTTCTCGAGCATGCGGCGCTTCTCGATCTGGCGCTTCAGCTCCTCGGTGTTCAGCACCTTGAACTCCACGCGGCGGTTGGCGGCCCGGCCCTCGGCGGTGGCGTTGTCGGCCACGGGGCCCTCCTCGCCGTAACCCTTGACGCTGTACTGGGCGCTCTGGATGCCGGGGAATCCGGCCAGCAGGTAGTCCAGCACGGCCTGGGCGCGCTGCTCGGACAGGCGCTGGTTGAAGGAGGCGCGGCCGGTGTCGTCGGTGTGGCCGCCGATCTCGACGCGCAGCTCGGGCCAGCGGGTCAGGGTCTCGCCGATCTCGGCCAGGATGTCCTTGCTGGCGGGATCGATCTCACTGCTGCCCGAGGCGAACACGATGTTGTTGGTGGTGATGGTGCCGGTGTCCAGCAGCTGCACTTCCACCTCGGTCACGGCGATGGGGCAACCCTCCACGTCCACCTGCAGGTTGGCGTCGGTGCCGGGGCACTTGTCCAGGCCGTCGAACACGCCGTCACCATCGCTGTCGCTGGGGCAGCCCCTGGTGTTGACGGTGGCGCCGGCGGGAGTGTCGGCGCAAGCGTCCAGGCCGTCCAGCACACCGTCGCCGTCGCTGTCGCGGGGGCAACCGTAGGCGTCCACGGTGGCGCCGGCGGGGGTGTCCTCGCACTGGTCCAGGCCGTCGAACACGCCGTCGCCGTCGCTGTCCACGGGGCAGCCGAATTCATCCACAACTGCGCCGGCGGGGGTGTCGGGGCAGGCGTCTTCCTTGTCCCGCACGCCGTCGCCGTCGGTGTCCTTGCTGCTCTTGCCGAAGGCCAGTTCCAGGCCGGCCGACATGATCAGGTTGTGGGTCCAGTCGCCGTCGTTGCCGAAATCGTCGTTCAGGTCGGTCATGACGTCGCGCAGCTCGACGCGCAGGCCGCGGTAGCTGGCGTCGTCACCGGCCAGCTTGGCCTTCAGGCCCAGGGCCACCTCGCCGCCGTTGACGGGCACCTTGTCCCCACCGTTGGCCGCCAGGTCGAACTGGGCCCAGCCGGCGGCGATATAGGGCACCACCCGGGCCGAGGGCTTCAGGTGTGCCACCAGGTCAACGCCGTAGTGGTCCATGTCCACGTCGGTGTCATCCAGCTTCAGCTGGGTGGCGGATCGGCCGTAGGTACCCTCCACGGCCAGCCAGCGCAGGGGGTGGAAGGCAGCCCGTCCTCCGAAGATGAACGAGTCGTCCACCCCCAGGTCCTGATCCCACAGGCCCCAGCCCAGATAGGGAGAGACGCTGAACAGGGGCTTGTCCTGGCCGACAGCCTTGTCGGTGGCGGCCTGGGCGGGCATCAGGAACATCGAACTCATCATCAACAACAAGACGGCGAGAGTCATTGTCTTCTTCATGGTTTTCCTCCATCGAGATGGCGTTGGGCGATACATGGTCGTTCGACCTCGTGCGAGACTTCTCTGTCCCTCCAGACACGGGCGGCGGCCACAAGTCACATGAAAAATCCAGAAAGCCGGAGTTTTTTTCTCCCTCGTGAAGGCCTATGATGGCTTTTTCCAGCCGGCATGTGACTTTCGGGCCCCCGCGGGGTCCGAGGAAGCAGGAAGATCTTGAGGGAACCGGATGAAAAACTGGTCAGGCAGGCTCTGAAGGCGGCGCCGGGCGACCTGCGCGCTTTCGAGGAGCTGGTGCGGCGGCACGAGGGCAGGGTGCAGACCAATTGCCGCTACCTGAGTGGAGACGCCGAGGAGGCCCGTGACCTGGCCCAGGAGGTCCTGGTCAAGGCCTACTACAATCTGGGTTCCTTCCAGGAGCGTAGCACCTTCGGCACCTGGGTGGGAAGAATCAAGGTGAACCACTGCCTGAACCACCTGCGGCGCACCCGGGGCAAGGAGTTCATCGACGTGGACGAGCCGGCCCTGGAAGCGGAGCCGGCCTTGCACAGCGCCGCCCGCAGCGACGCGGCGGCCGAGTCCCGGGACCGGCGCGAGCGTATTGCCGCGGTGCTGGACGGCATGGGGGCCACCCTGCGGGTGCCCCTGATCATGCGGGACATGGACGGATTTTCGTACCAGGAGATCGCCGACGAACTGGGCCTGGGCCTGTCGGCGGTGAAGATGCGCATCAAGCGGGCCCGGCTGGAATTCCGGGCCGCCTACGAGAAGGACGGTGGCGGTGTCTGATCACCGGAACGGTGACGATCAATCCAGGGATGAAGCCCCCCGGAACGATCATCATGAAGAGGACCAGCGCGAGGACGACGCCCTGGCCGAGTTGCGCGATTTCGAGGTGGCGCCCGACGACGACCTGCGCGGCCGTGTGAACCGTGAGATCAACCGGCGCGACCTGGTGGCCAACGGGCTGGAATTCTCCCTCACCGTTTTCCTGAACACCTGCTGGGACCACCTGCGGGCGGTCATGGACGCCTGGCCCACACCGGCCGGCCAGGACAACCCGAACCGGAAAGAGTAGAGACCCATGGCTGATAGTTTCGACCCCCAGACCGCCGTCGGATCGGTGCTTGACTCGCTGGTGGCCGCCGCCTCGGATTTCCTGCCCAAGGCCCTGACCGCCCTGGGCGTCTTCCTGGTGGGGTTCATCCTGGCCAAGGTGGCGGCCAAGGCCATCAAGACGGCCTTCGAGAAGTTCCGCATCGACGACCTGCTGGAGCGCGTGGGCCTGACGGGCACCCTGGCCCGGCTGGGGTTGCAGGATCCGCCGGGGCACCTGCTGTCGCGGCTGGTCTATTACCTGATCCTGGTGCTGTTCATCCAGAGCGCGGCCCAGGCCGTGGGGCTGGCGGCGGTGGCGGGATCCATCACCGCCTTCTTCGCCTACCTGCCCAACCTGCTGGCGGCCTTCCTGGTGCTGCTGGTGGGCATGCTGGTGGCTCAGTTCGCCGGCGGGGCGGTGACCCGTTCGGCGCGCGACTCGGGGGTTGAGTTCGCCCCGGTGCTGGGGCGCATCGTTTCGTCGCTCATCGTGTTCGTGGTGGGGCTGATGGCCGTGACCCAGCTGAAGATCGACACCCAGATCATCCGCATGGTGGTGATGATCCTGCTGGCGGGGGCCAGCCTGGCCCTGGCCCTGACCTTCGGCCTGGGATCGCGGGACATCACGCGCAACCTGGTGGCGGGCTACTACGTGCGCAAGCTGTTCGAGCCCGGCCGGGAAATCGAGATCCAGGGCAAGCGCATGACCCTGGCCGGGGTGGCGCCGGTGCACACCCTGCTGGAGCAGGACGGGCAGATCACCACCATTCCCAACACCGTGTTCCTGGAGGAGGCGGCGCGTCAGTAGCCGCCGCCGCCGGGGGCGTGGAACAGGCTGTCGGGCAGGTCGGGATTGATGACCACCTGCTCGATCACCGCCCCGTGGGGCGGGCCGAAGTCGCCCACCGAGCACAGGAACACGTGGGGCAGCCAGATATCGCCGCTGCGCCGGAAATACGCAGAACCCCCGCCGGTGTTGCCGCCTCGGTCGATGGGGGGTGGCCGAGGGCCGGCGTCAGTAGGGGTCGTCCACCTCGGGCTGAAGCGGGACACCGTCTTCCTTTTCGATGACCGGCTTCTTCCAGCCGCCCCGCAGGAACCAGACGAAGGCCACCAGTCCGGCGAAGAGATTGCTCAGGTTCATGGACCACCACAGGCTTTCCGGGCCCATTTGGAACAGGCGTGTCATGATGATGACGGCGGGAATGCGCACCCCCCACAGGCGGCTCATGTTGACCACCATCACGGGCACGGTGTGGCCTGACCCCGAAAAGGCGCTGAAGATCACCATGATCAGCCCGAAGGCGAACACGCTGAACGAGGTGATGGTGAACAGATCGGCCCCGTAGGCGATGACCTCGGGGTCGTCGATGAACCAGTGGGTGATGTGGCTGCCGAAGAAGAAGGTCAGGGTGGTCAGGGGCAGCAGCACCACCGTCACCAGCAGGGCCGAGGTGCGCACCGACCGGGCCGCCCGCTCCACCTGCCCGGCGCCCAGGTTCTGGCCCACCGCCGTGGCGTTGGCCTGGCTCAGGGCGATGTTGGGCACCGCCACCATCATGATGACCCGGTGGCCCACGCCGAAGGCCGCCACCACCGCCGAGCCGAACCCGTTGACCAGCCCGATGAGCAGGGTGAACCCCAGGCTGGTGGCGGCGTGGCCGAAGCTCAGGGGCAGGGCCACGCGCATGAGGCGCCCCGCCATCTGGCGGTGCCAGCGCAGGTGCTCCCGCTGGATGCGCAGGCCCGGCCCGTGCATGAGGGCGGGCACCGCCAGGGCGGCCGTCAGGCCGCGGGCCAGCACCGTGGCCAGGGCCGCGCCGCCCACGCCCATGGCCGGCACCGGACCCCAGCCGAAGATGAAGATGGGGTCCAGCACCAGGTTCAGCAGCACTCCGGCGATGTTCACCCGCATGGGGCCCTGGGTGTCGCCCAGGCCCGCGTAAATGCCCTGGTAGACCTGGAAAATGAACAGCAGGGGCAGCCCGCCCATGGTCCAGCGCAGGTACACCAGGGTGGGGGCGAAGGCGTCGGCCGGGGTCTTGAGCAGACCCAGCAGGGGCTCGGCCAGCAGCAGCCCCGTCCCGCCGATGAGCACGCTCACCACCAGGTGCAGCAGCACCGATTGCCCCGCCGCCAAGCCCATCTGCCCGGGGCGGCCGGCCCCCTTGTACTGGCTGATGAGGGTGCTGCCCGCCTGGCCCAGGCCCATGGCCAGGGCGATGCCGATGAACTCGACGTGCAGGGTGATGGTGGGGGCCGTGAGGGCCGCCTTGCCCAGCTTGCCCAGCCAGAAGGCGTCCACCAGGTTGTGCACCGTCTGCATGAAGAAACTGACGGCCACGGGCCAGGAAACGGCCAGCAGGTGGCCGGTCAAGCTGCCGGTGGTCATGTCGCGGCCATGGGCGGCGCGGGGTGCGGGGGTTGCCACGGGATGTCCTTTGTTCTGAAGGCGGGCCGGGAGTCGTCTTCCAAAATAACGGTTGCAACCCGTTTAGCCCAAAAAGAGTATTTGGGCCGGTACCCCAACCAAGGATGAACCATGATGATGCGACGCGCCCTGCTGCTATTCGTGCTCCTGAACTGCGCCCTGGCCCTGCCCGCCCCGGCGAGGGCTTCCGCCCTGGAAGAGAACCTGCAGGCCGAGATCGAGTCCTTCCTGGCCGAGAACCCCACGGCCTCCGGAGTGGCCGTTTACCTGGTCAGCCCGCGCCTGGGGCTTGACTGGTGCGGGGCGGCCGGCACCACGGCGCGGGAGGGTGGCGAGGCCCTGACCTGCGCCCACACCTGCCGCATCGCCAGCAACACCAAGACCTACGTGGCCGCCGCGGTGCTGCGTCTGGTGGAGCAGGGCCGGCTGAGCCTGGACGATCCTCTGGGGGATATCGTGGCCCCCGACCTGGCTGCCGCCCTTGCCGGGGACGGTTACGACGTGCGGGCCATCACCCTGCGCCACGTGCTCAGCCACACCGCTGGGCTGGCCGACCACACCAACGATCCCCGCTTCGAAGAGATCATCATGAACGAGCCCCGGCACCCCTGGACCAGCGCCGAGCAGCTGGGCTACCTGGTGGAGTGGATGGACCCCATCGGGGCCCCGGGCGAGAAGTACAGGTACTCGGACAGTGGTTACGTCATCCTGGGCACCGTCATCGAGCGGTTGACGGGGCAGAAGCTGGGGCCGGCGGTGCGCGCCCTGCTGGATTATGACCGCCTGGGCCTGGGCGCCACCCACTGGGAATACATGGAGCCCACCCCGGCCGCCGCCGGCGCGCGGGCCCACCAGTACTTCGGCGACGCCGACGTGACGCAGTGGTACGCCGGGTTCGATCTGTACGGCGGGGGCGGCATCGTCACCGATGCCCGCGAGCTGGCCCTGTTCATGCGCCGGCTGGTGAAGGGCCGGGTGCTGGCCCGGGACGAGTCCCTGGTGGCCATGACGGGCCGGGGTTCCGAGACCTACCGCCTGGGCCTGATGACCATGATGGCCGGCGACCACCTGTGCGTGGGGCACCAGGGCTTCTGGAACACCTTCGCCTTCCACGTGCCCGCCCTGGACCTGACCCTGGGCGGGACCATCCTGAACCATCACGCCGCCAACGGCTGGCAGCTGGTGGAGCGCCTGGTGGCCGTGGCCGACCGCCACGCCCCCGAGGAGGACCGATGAACGCCGGAATTCCCGCGCTGGATGCGGGCCATTTCGTCCTGTGCCCGGCGGGCGAGCGCCCGCCCCGCCCACGTGGCATGGGCACGGCCGAGGGGGTGGGTGACCGCCTGCGCACCGCCGCCTTCGCCGAGTGGCAGGCCATCACGGCCTTCCGCTGGGCCGCCGCCCATTTCGACGATGTGCCCCATCAGCTGCGGGCGGACTGGCTGGCCCAGGTGCCCGACGAGGAGCGCCACTACCAATTGATCACCGCGGCCATGGAGCGCCTGGGAGTGACGGCGGCCGGGCGGCCGGTGTCGGACCGCCTTTGGCGCACCCTGAGCGCCTGCGCCACGGGCCGGGATTTCTGCCTGCAGATCGCCCTGGAAGAGGAGCGCGGCCGCCAGGGGGCGTTGCGCCTGGTGGAGTTCCTGGCTGACGCCGACCCGGAAACGGCGGCGGTGTTCCGGCAGATCGCCGCCGACGAGGTGGCCCACGTGGAATTGGCGGAGAAGTATTTCGGGTGGAGGCCGGAGGTGAAATGAAGATCGGCCGAGGGCGGGTCGGGCCGGGCCGGACCACGGTCTTTTGCTGCCGTGCCGGTCCGATTTTCGGGCGGCCATTCCCCACCAAAGCGTCCGCCATGGCGAGGAATGGCCTCTCGGGCTCGAACCGGCAAGGTTTGCCGGGCCCCGGATGGGGGCCCACCCCCGCCTGCTAGGGCACCTTGAACTCGAAACGCAGGTGGCACGGCGTGCAGTAGTTTTCCGACGCCTGATGCTGGTGGTGGCAAAGGTTGCAGTCCGCTTCCGTACCGTAATGGTTGCTGCGATGGGGGTTCGCCATCTCCACGTCGGCAGTGGCCTGGGCGATATCCTCGGTGTCATGGCAATCCAGGCACCGCAACATGGTCACCGCCACCCGTTTCTGGCCCGGCTGGTGACAGTCGCTGCAGCTCACATCGTTCTGGGCGTGAATCTGATCCAGCAAAACCGGGGGGTTTTTTGGAGTCCCGGCCTGGCTCACCATGGTGCCCAGAAGCAGCATGGCTGACGCCGCCAGGATCACCATTCCACCCTTCGACAGTCCATCGTTCTTCATATCATTTCCTTTCGGAGTCCCCTGGGGGATGCGCGATTCTTGGTCCATTGGAGTCTAGAGCTGGGCCACCCGCTTGCCGGCCATGTAGCCGAAGGTGTAGCAACGCCCGAGGGAAAGGCCGAAAACGGTGAGGGGATAATCGACCCCGCCGTAGAAACCGCCGCCCAGGTTGCCCACGATGTGCAGTCCCTCGATGGTCCGGCCATCGGCGTCCAGGGCCTGATGCCGTTCGTTAACCAGCATGCCTGAGCACAGGGCCGAGATGCGAACCCGGCGGTGGATCCCGTAGAAGGGCGCCTTTTCCACCGGAGCGAGACGATCCGCAGGCTTACCGAAGTCATCGTCCTGCTTCTTCTTGCACAGCTCGTTGTAGCGCTTGACCGAGGCCACGAAGGTCTTGGGATCGCATTCCAGCTTGCGAGCCAGCTCCTCCAGGGAGTTAGCCACGTGGGTGTTGGTCTGCGAGGGGTATACGCCCTTTTTTGCCGAGGGGTGGTCGGGCATGTAGTTCTTCAGCTCCTCGGGGGAGTAGAGTTTGCCGGGCCAGTCCGCGGCCTGGGTCATGTAGTTGGAATCGAAAACCTGGGAGTAGTGCCCGGCGTTCTCGGCGTCCCGCAGGTAGTTATTGAGCAGGGACATGGCCACCGTCTCGTTGACGAAGCGTTCGCCACGGCGGTTCACGGCCAGGAAGGGCATGTCGCACATGGGCGCCGGGCCGGCGTCGAAATCGTGCAGCATCTTGGTGTGGCCGATGGGCTCGATCACGCCTCCCGCCCAGTAGGTCATGGCGAAACCGTCGCCCGTGCGATCCATCTGCTTGCGCAGGAAGTGGCGCAGATCGGGGATGAAGTAGTTGCACATGGCCTCGTTGTTCTGGTAATCACCCGTCGCCAGGATCACTCCCTTTTCGGCCATGAAGCGGACGTATTTGCCGTCGCGTCCCCTGGCGATGACCCCCACGACCCGGCCCGACCGATCCTGGACCAGTTGCTGGGCCGGCATGTTGAAGAAGAACTCGACTCCCGCCTTCGTGGCTGTCTTGCCCAGGGCCCGCATGCCGTCGCCGGTGTTGTAGGGCTTGGGGCCGAAAAAGGAGGTCACGTAATTCAGGGTGTAACCGTTGACCTTGCGGATGGCGAACTGGGGACCGCTGCCGCGATCCACCACGGTGGCGCCCCCCTTCTTGGCTCGATCGATGACCCACTTGACGGCATCGCCGGAGTTGTAGGCCCAGGCCCGCAGGAGCTCCGGATTGCAGCGATGGTTGTTGTCATTCAAAAGCTTGGCCACCAGGGCCTCGACGCCGGCCTTGTCGCTGTTCTTCAGGTCGATGCCTGAGCCGGTGTTGCCCTGGGAGAGGATGGTCGGGTGCTTCTGCACCACGCCCACGCTGACACCCTCCTCGGCAGCGGAGAGGGCCGCCGGCACACCGGAGGCTCCGGCCCCCACCACCACGACGTCGAAGGTCCTGGTCTCGGAGATCTGCCGGTCGGTGATGGTCGCGGGTTTTTGCATGAAGCCAAGGGTCGCGCCTCCGTCGGAACTGCTGGCAAAATCCCCGTGATTCGAGGCTTCCGCGCCGCCGCTGGTCAGACCGGTCATGGCCAGGGCGCCCACGCCCAGGGTTGACCGCTTCAGGAAGCTCCGGCGAGAGATCCCGTTCTTAAGGACTTCCTTGGTGTAACGATCCACCTGGCCCTTCTTCGATTTGTTGTTTCCACTCATCCCTATTCCTCTTTCGTTGAAGGTGGACCTAGAAGGAGAACTTCAGGTAGGACTGCAGACGAACGATGTCGCCCTCGGCACCGTCCATGTTCTCGGCTTCGCAGACCATGGCGCCGACGGCGTACTGCACCCGGGGCATGACGTCCCAGTAGAGGTTGCTGTGCCAGGAGAAGGTGGTCTTGACCGCGGATCCGGTGAGCACGCCGCCTGTGAAGGCCTCGTCGTCCTGCTCGGCCCAGCCCGCACCCACGGAGAAACGCAGATCATCCCGCAGGCCCAGGATGACGCCGCCGTTGACGCCCAGGTAGGCGATGGTCTCGATCTCGCCCTCGGGGTTGAGCCCCGCACCAGCGTTGAAGCCCAGTCCGGCGTAACGGCCGATGCCGTCCCCGTACAGAACACCGCCCACCACGCGGTGGCGGCCGGCGAACCTGGCGCTGGCATTCAGGGCCACGGCGTAGCCGAAGGTGCTCTCTCCGTCCAGTTCGAAGCGGCGCAGGACCACGCGGGGGCTGATGTGGAAGTTCTTCCCGCCGATGAAGGCCTTGGCTACGACGTCGGGCATGGCGTCCTGGGAAGCGCCCGCGTTGACCAGGGTGACAGGGCCGGCGGCGGCCAGGCCGTAGGTGGGGTTCTCCAGGGCCAGCAGGAAGTAGCGGCCCCTGGCGGGCGAGTACTTGTAGGTCAACTGGGGCTGGCGCACGAAGGGCGAACCCGGATCGGCTGCAAAATCCATGGGGGGCATGCTGCCCGGCAGGTCCATGAAGTTGGACCAGGTCTGACCGGCCAGCAGCGTGTGCTTGCCCTTGGTGATGGTGCCGTAGGCGTGACGGACGCGGAAGCCGTGGCCGTTGGACCAGGTGGGACCGTCCGCGTTGATGTCCGCGAAGAAGTCACCCTCGAGGTAGGTGCCGAGGGTGTGGTCATCTCCCGGGGTGGTGGTCCGGAGGAAGATCCGGCTCTCCCTCGCCGTCATGCGCATGTCGTCGACTTCGGCGTTGGGCGTGCCGTCCATGGGCACGCTGTAGGGACTGTGCAGGTCGCCGTTGTAGGGCACGACGTGGGTGCCGTCGAGGTCATAGGTGATCATCAACTTGGCGTAGCCACCGACCTGCACCCTGGTCCCGTTCGCGTCGAAATCAAGCCCTGCCTGGGCCGGTAAGGTGCTGCTGGCCAGCCAGACCAGAGCCCCCATCAGGATCAGGACACCGCGACTGTTCATCATCATTTCTGGACCCCTTGTCATGAAATGCTTGGGTTGAGGCCCCCCGGGGGGGCAATGACGCTGGAAATATTGCAAGGGGTGTGCCTGGATGATAAATTTTTAACTAACTCAATCTAAAGCAGTTACAGGAGAATGCCTTTGAAGTTGCCCAGGACAACTTCTCGTTTTGAGAATACACTTATCATTATTAGAAGAAATATTTTAGATTTGCGAAGTTCGCGTCGGGGCCGGGCAACGGACCGGGCGCTTGCCGCTCATTGGCCTGACCGGGAGCTCAAAATGAAAACCTCTCAGCTGGACCTCAGGGAACTCCTCGATTTCAATCCCCAGGGCGGAGTCCTGACCTTCATGGGGCAGCGAGCCTTCCTGACCGACCCCATCAGCGAGGCGAACCTGCGCAACGAGTTCGTGTCTCTCCTGGGAGAATCCGTGGCACGGACCGTCCTGACGCGGGCCGGCTATTCCCAGGGATGGCGGATTGCGGAAGCTCTGGAGAAGGATGTGCCGGAAGCCTGGGCGGAAGCCAAAAAGGGCGGTCTCGGGCCCCTGGTTCACGCCATGTCCGGGTGCGGCGAGTTGGTTTACAGCAAAAGGGGTACCGGTGAAGGAGATGTCCCTCTGGTGGAAACCCGGTGGGAAAGGTCCATCGAGGCCGAACAATACCTGGTTCTTCACGGCCAGTCGGAAAAGACGGAGTGCTGGCGCCTCGAGGGATACGCCAGCGGATACGTGTCCTACCTGCAGGGGCGCCCCGTGTACTTCGTGGAAGACGAATGTCAGGCCAAGGGTGACAAGTTCTGTCGTCTGGTGGGTCGCTACAAGGAGAGCTGGGGAGAGCAGATCGAAGAGATTCTTTCCCACTACGGCGAACCCGCCATCGAAAAGAGCTTCGGCGAACTTTACCCCCGGCTGCGGGTGGCCGAACAAAAACTGATGGCCCAGCGGGAGGAGGTGCGCCGGCACCTGGACGAAGTGGATGAGACGTTTTTTCCCGTGGCCCGCAGCGCCGCCATGCGTCGTGTCCTGGATCTGGCTTTGCGGGTGGCCCCCACCGGGACCTCGGTGCTCATCTGCGGTGGCAGCGGCGTCGGCAAGGAACGCTTCGCCAAACTGATTCACAACCACTCGCCGCGTCGCGACAAGAAACTGCTGGCCATCAACTGCGGGGCCGTGGCCGAATCCCTGCTCGACAGTGAGCTCTTCGGGCATGCCAAGGGGGCTTTCACCGGGGCTGATCAGGCCCGGATCGGCTTGTTCGAATCATGCCGCGGGGGGACGCTCTTCCTGGATGAAGTAGGGGAGCTGTCTCCGCAAATGCAGGTGAAGCTCCTGCGGGTGCTGCAGGAAAAGGAGATCCGCAGGGTGGGCGAAACCCAGTCCCGCCCCGTGGATGTCCGCATCGTGGCGGCCACCAATCGGTGCCTGCAAACAGCCATCGCCGAGGGCACTTTCCGGGAAGACCTGTACTATCGCCTGAAGGTGGTGGAAATTGACATTCCGCCCCTGAGGGAAAGGTTGGACGACATCATGCCCCTCGCCCGGACCTTCATGAGTCGGCTGGCCACGCAGAACCAGAAGAAGATCACCAGCTTCAATTACAAAGCTGCCGACTGCCTCCTTTCCTATTCCTGGCCGGGAAACGTGCGCGAACTGGAAAACGCCATCGAGCATGCCGTGGTCCTGTGCCAGCAGGCCCAGATTCATGTGGAAGATTTGCCCCCGGATGTACGCTGCACAATAACCCATCCCGCCACCAGCGAAAGCGTGCGGCCAATCAAGGAAATCGAACGGGACTACCTGCTGTCGGCTCTTGAGGCGTTCGCCGGGGACAAGTCCCGGACGGCCAGGGCCCTGGGCATCAGTCTGGCCACCCTGTATCGGAAGCTGGAGAAGTATGAGGGCCCAGGAAAGGGGCGGTGAGTCCGACCTTCTGGATCGCTCCCCGGTTCGGGGCCGCAACTAGCGCCGACCAGGACACTTAACTCTGATTATTCCTAAATCTGCCCGCCGCACGGCCGAAACCCCGGAAGAAGCCCAAAATCAGGAGTTCCCCCGGAACACGGCGAAATCGGAAAGGCATGATCGAGAAGGCCCAGCAGAAGATCCGCGAGAAAACCCAGCAGCGCAGCCGCCAGCACCACGGCTACGACGTGCAATCCATGCGCAACTGGTACCTGCTGTCCACCATCACCGCCATCAGCACCACCGGCCTGGTCATCGCCCTGAGCCCGGTCATCCGCCAGAGCCTGCGCGACTTCTGGCCCGGCGCCAACACCGACGTGGCCTTGCTGGCCGGCCTGGTGGGCATGATCCTCATCTTCATCCTGCACCTGACGCTGCAGCAGCTGAAGGTGCGCGCCCTGCGCCAGGAGTTCCGGGCCCTGGAAGAGAAGACCGTCGAACACGACCGCCGCAGCAGCGCCCGCCTGCACGCCCTGCTCAACGTCACCCGCCTGCTGGGAGCCGTCAGCAACCCCGAGAACCTGTTCGACGGCATCGCCGGCACCTGCCTGGAGATCTTCGACTGCCAGCAGGCCTCGGTCATGCTGCTGAACCCGGAGACCGGCAAGCTGCAGGTGAAGGCCGCCTGCGGGCACAAGGATCTGGACAAGGTCATGGGGGCCGAGATCGAGGTGGGCGTGGGCATCGCCGGCCACGTGGCCGAACACAAGGAGCCCCTGCTGCTGGGGGGCAAGAGCGGCAACGGCAGCTACCGGGGCTTCGAGCTGCAGGCCAAGCACCTGACGGCCGCCATGGTGGTGCCCATCCTGGTGCGGGACGAGCTGGTGGGCGTCATCAACATCAGCAGCCGCGAAAAGGACCTGGACTACACGGAAGAAGACCTGCAGGCCCTGCAGGTCTTCGCCGAGAACGTGGGAACGTGCATCCGCCAGCTGGAGCGTTCCGAGTGGATGCGGCAGACCATCGAGCGGCAGCAGGCCCAGCTGGCCTCCACCCTCCCGAGCTGACGGCCACCGGGCCTACAGCGCCAGAATCATCTCCCAGCGCAGGAAATGCACCACATCTTCCATGGGGAAGGGGTGGTGTTCGGCATCGTGGAAGGTGCCGGGGTCCAGCATCTCCCAGGTCAGGTGCCCGCGCAGGTGCTTGTTCATGTTCACATCCAGGCGCAGCTGCGTCAGCAGGCCGCGGCTTTCCCAGTCACTCTCGTTGGCGCCCGTGCCGTCGGGGGCCATCAGGTAGTAGGCCCGGGCCTTGAGCTTCATGCGCGGGCAGATCTGGTGGGTCACGCCGGCAAAGGGTGCGGCGATGTTGCGCCAGTTGGCCACCCCGCCCTCGGGCACCAGGGTGTAGATGTACAGCTCGCTCCACAGGGGCCAGCGGCCGAAGGGCGAGGTGTAGGCCTTGCCGTAGTAGAATCCGCCCACGTGGAAGCGGGTGTCCGGGCCCAGGGGGCGCTCAAGACGGGTGTGCAGGGCGTGGCTGGCCTGGCCCCTCTCGTGTCCGTCGGGTTCGTTGTACTGCGCGCCGGCCTCCATCAGCCACCACAGGTTCGTCTTGCAGCCCATGTCGAAGCGATAGCCCACGGTGTACAGGGTGCGCTCGGGTCCCCAGCCGTCCTGGTCGTCGCCGGGCATCAGGCGCTTGACGATGAGCTTGGCCGCGGCGTGATCGCCGCCCACCCGCACGGCCAGGGCCAGCTCGTCCGAGTCGCGCAGGGGTCGGTCCATGTCCCCGGCCAGCACCAGCGGGTCGGTGCGCGTGTTGTAGATCAGCGCCAGGTCCAGGTCCTGCCGCTGGAAGTACACCGCGTCGTGGTAGATGCTGCGGCTGCCGTCCAGGGGGTGCCCCTCCAGCATGAAGAAACCCTCGTCCCAGATGATGTTCTGGCGGCCCACCGACAGGCGCCAGTCCTGGTGGCGCAGCTGGTAGTAAAGCTGGTCGACGATGACCTCGTCCCAGTCGAAATCGATGCCGTCGGGCCGCACGTAGCGCCGGTGCTCGTTGGTCAGCAGGAAGCGGAAGCGGTACTGGTCCACGTCCAGGGTGCCGCCCAGGCGGCTGCGGAAGCGCACCTGGTTGCGATCGGCGTCGGGGGCGAAGGGCAGCAGCCCATCCATGACCTCCTGGCGCACCCGCAGGTCGGCCTGGGGGGTGAAGTGGGACACGCTGTCGGCGTGGGCCTGGCCGGGGGCCAGGGTGGCGGCCAGACTGCAGACGAGGGCGAAGACCATCAGCGATTTCATGGGAACCTTCCTTTCGAGAGGGTCATGATGGTCCAGTGATTGGGGGAAATCAAGAGGGTTGTTGCGGCGCGCCGGATGTGGGATACTGGAGGCGTCGGCAACAGGCCGCGCCAACCTGGCCCGCCGACGCCCCACCCCTGGACAGCATTCATCCCCCCTGAGTCGGAGGCCGTCATGCGCCGCTGTACTGTTTCATTGCTCGCCCTCGCTCTGGGCGTTTTCCTGGTATTCCTGGCCGGTTGCGAAGGCGACACCATCGAGGGCCCCACCATCATCGAGGGTGTGACCGTCTTTCCCGGCAACCTGTACCTGCGCGGCCAGACCGATGTTGACCTGATGGCCGGCCTGCAGGAGGTGCAGGGCGATCTGGTCATCTACGGATCCATGGACGATCCGGTGGTGGACCTGAGCCCCCTGGCCGATCTGGAAGTGGTGGGGCAGGACCTGGAGATGCGGGATCTGCGTAGCCTGGAAACCCTTGCCGGCCTGGAGAAGTTGAGCACCGTGGGGAGGGCGGTGGAAATCGGGGGTCTGCTGGCCCTGCCCAGCCTGGCGGGCCTGGGGCCCTTGCCTGGTGTCCGGGGTGTGCGGCTGGAAAGCTTGCCGGTGCTGAACGACTTCGGGACATTCTGTCCCAGCGACACCCTGAATTATCTGTACGTGTTACACTGTGATTCCTTGGCCAACCTGGATTTTCTCCAGGGGCTCGCGCAGGTGCGGAGCCTGAGCCTGTTCGATTGCTCCAGCCTGGTCGACATCAGCGTTCTGGATGGGATCACGGGTCTGGAGACGGTGGAATTGCGTTCGTTGCCCGTGGTCGAAGCCTTGCCTGACATGTCCCAGGCGCAGCGGTTCTTCCGGATATCCCTGGGTCATTTGCCGGCCGGGCTGGACTGGAGCAACCTGGGCGGCACACCGTTCCTCACCGACCTGCACGCGTACATGTGCGAGGGCCTGGAAAGCATGGCCGCTCTGGGGGACCTGCCTGACCTCAGGTCTCTGGAGCTATACGAGTGCCAGGACCTGAGTTCCCTGGCCGGCCATGGCGACCTGGGTTCCCTGGAGAGGTTGCAGATCCGGAATTGCTCTGGTCTCACCGACCTTTCCGGACTTGCCGATCTTCCTGCCCTGGAACAGCTGGAGCTGATAGGTCTGGACCAGCTCGAGACAATGGCGGGTATGGGCTCCTTGCCGAGCCTGGATTACCTGCAGATCAATGGCTGCAACAAACTGCCCGACCTGTCGGCCATGGCGGACCAGCCGGCGCTGAGTTCGCTGGACGTGAGGCTGTGCCCGACCCTGGGCAACCTGGGGGATCTGTCCCGGCACCCGTATCTGAACAGCCTGGGCCTGTGGTATTGCCAGGGCCTGACCGGTCTGGCAACCATCGGTTCGGCCCCCAATCTGATGTTCCTGAGGGTCGCAGGCTGCGATAATCTGGCCGACTTGAGCGGTTTCGGCGGGAAGCTATCCATGCACTATCTCAGTTTCATGTCGTGCCCCGGGCTGACCAGCCTGGAAGGCCTGGAGTGGGTGCAGAGGGCGAATTATCTGGATCTGATCGACAACGCCGGCCTGGAGAGTCTGGCGGGTCTGGAAAACGTGACCGAGTTGGGCAATCTCTATATCCGGGATAATGAGAATCTCTCCAGCTGCCTGATTGATGACTTCATGGACGGGATCACCATCACCGGTACCACCAACGTTCATGGCAATGGCCCGTGCGAAGGGAAGTAGGGAAGCGCCATGCGAAATATTTGCCCCTGTCTGCCCGTCCTGATTGCTCTGGTGCTGCCGGGTCTAGCCCTGCTGACCGGTTGCGAGGAAACGGTCCTGCGCCCCGAGTACGTGGACGGCGTGCAGGTCATGCCCCAGGACCTGCACCTGCGGGGCCAGGCCCAGGTTGACATGATGCGGGGGTTGCGGGAAATCCAGGGCGACCTGTGGATCCGGGACGGGGACCATGGCGACCGGGTCACCGATCTGCGCCCCCTGTCCTCGCTGGTGAAGGTTTCCGGTGATCTGGCGCTCATGGGGCTGGACAGCCTGGAAACCCTGGCGAGTCTGGTGAACCTGGATTCCCTGGGGAATGGCCTCTATCTGCGGGAATTGCCCCTGGTTACGGGCCTGGATGGGCTGGGCCCTTTTCCCAACCTCAGGTACCTGGAAGTTGCCGAGATGGGACGGCTGCGCAGCATGGCGGGCTTGACCCTGACCGGCCCTGTGGACAGGGTGCGGGTGGCCGGTTGTGATTCCCTGGTCGATCTGTCCGGTCTGGAAAACCTGCAGCAGGTGAGGGCCCTGGTTCTCGAGGATTGTGCCAGCCTGCGGAGCCTGGAAGCCCTGAGCGGGTGGTCCGATCTGCATTCCCTGGACCTGTCGAGGCTTCCTGCCCTGGAGGCTTTTCCCGCCGTGGGACCATCAGCGGCGAACTACCTGAGCCTGAACCTGAATCAGACAGCCTCCCAATTCCAGTGGGCCAGCGTGCAAAACCTTGCCGGGCTGACCTACCTGTCGGTCAGCGGCGCCAACGGTCTGACGACCCTGGAAACGCTGGGCGACCTGCCGGACCTCCTCAGTCTCTTGATCTGGAGGGCACCCGATCTGACCACCCTGGAGGGACATGGGGTCATGAGCAGCCTGCGCACCCTGCACCTGAGCGATTGTCCGTTGCTGACCGATTTCACGGGCCTGGGGGATTTTCCCGCCCTGGCCACCCTGAATCTCGTCCTGTCGGCAGGGCAAACCGACCTGACAGGTCTGGGCGATCTGCCTTCTCTGGAATCCCTGTCCCTGCGTGGGACCCAGGAATTCACCAGCCTGCAGGGGTTGCCGGCCTTCCCTCTCCTGACCGGGGTGAGGCTGGATAGCTGTCCCGGGCTGGTGGACCTGGGACCGCTGGCCATCTTGCCGGCGCTGGATGATCTGGAGGTGTCGCGCTGTCACGCCCTCGAGGATTTCCAGGGTGTGGGGGAGCTCTCCCGTTTGCGAGCGCTCGCGGTGCTCTACTGCACCGGGCTGACCAGCGTTTCCGGGATCAGCGGCCCGGACTCCCTGGCCAGTTTCCAGGTGGAGGGGTGCGATGGCCTGACGGATCTTGTGGGAATGGAATGGCTGCGGCAGGTTGGTAGCCTGGCCCTCGAATCCAACGATGGCCTGCAATCCCTTTCCGGGCTAGACAACCTGGAGCGGGCCTTCTCCCTCCGCATTTCTTACAACAAAAATCTGGATAATTGCGCCGCCCAGGCCTTCGCCGCGGCCCTGGATACGGTGGAAATCTCAAGCATCCACAACAACGGCCCCTGCCGCTGACCTCAGCCACCCTCAATCCATCGCCACCCCGTGCCACCGCAGCGCCTTCTCCAGGGCGCCCGGTGGCACGGTGTGCCCTCCCTCGAAGTGATGGAACTCGACCCGGCAGCCGGCCCCGCGCAGGCGGTCGGCCGCGCGGCGCGAGCGCTCCATGGCCACCACCCGGTCGTTGCGCCCGTGGGCCACGAAGACGGGCAGGCCGGGGCGCGAGGCCAGGACTTCCTGGTCCAGCAACCAGGGGAAACGCTCCGGGTCGGGCAGGGTGCCGGCAAAGCAGATGAGCCCGTCCACCAGCTCGTCCTGATCATGGAAGGCCGCCGCGTAGGCGTAGGCCACCCCCTGGCTGTGCCCCAGCAGGATGACCCGCGAAACGGGGTAGGCCGCGCGCAGCTCGCGGGCTACCTGCAGCACGTACCGGTACACCCAGGGGTCGGCCTGCGGCCACAGTTCCGGGGCCGGCCCCTTGAAATCCCAGGAGAACATGGTCCCCGACTTCACGCCGTTCTCGGCGTAGGCGTAGGGCGCCTCGGGCAGGGCCAGGATGAAGGGGTGTTCGGGGTAATAATCCCACAGCCCGGCCATGTTGTGGGGACTGCCGCCGTAGCCGTGCAGGCCGATGACCAGGGGGTAGGGGCGGGCGGGATCGAAATCCTCGGGCAGGTAGACGGCGCAATCCATCAGCTTGGTGGCCGGGATGTGATGCACGCGCGCAGCGGCCGGGGCGCGGTCCGCTGGTCCGGCGAGGCAGAGAAGGCAGAACAGCAAATTCCAGAGACGCATGGGTGAACCGGCCTGAATAAAGTGGGGGGGGACTGGCGCCACCCCCACCTACGTTCATCCGGCCCCTCGGGTTGCTCTACTTGCTCAGCATCATGCGCCCCGAGAAGCTGCCCTCCGGCGTGGCCAGCTGGTACAGATACACCCCGCTGGCCACCTGGCGGCCGCCGCGGTCCCGCCCGTTCCAGGGCACCTCGCAGCGCCCGGCCGGCATGGTCTCGCTCAGCAGGGTGCGCACCAGGTTGCCCCGCACATCGTACACGGCCAGCTGCACGCGCATGTCCCGGGGCAGCTCGAAGACGATGGTGGTGCTGGGGTTGAAGGGGTTGGGATAGTTGCCCACCAGGGACACCTGGGCCGGGGGCAGGGCCGGGTCGGGCCGCGTGTCGGGATCTTGCACGCCGGTGACGTTCTCGCCCACCGCGAAGTCCACCGACCAGGGCACCATGTTGTAGCCTGTCAGGGTCAGGGTCATTTCCTGGCCCGAGGTCAGATCGCCGGCCAGGGTCAGGGTGGCCCGTCCGGTGCCGTCCAGCAGAGCCTGCCCGTGCAGGGTGCCGGGCGAGGTCAGGGCCACCATGGAACCGGCGGGGCCATGGGCCTGCACGGTCCAGCTGGTGGCATCGCCCGCCAGTTCGGGCACGTCCACGGCGGTGAAGGTCTCGGGGGTGGCGGTGCGCACCTGCAACGAGCAATCCCCGAAGATCACGTTCTGCTCCAGCACCTGCTGGGCCACCTCCAGCCCGGCGTAGGCGTCCAGCACCTGCATCAGGCCCGAATAGAACATGCCGCCGATGGTGCAATCCGTGTCCTTGACCAGCAGGTCGATGGCCTCGGCCTGCATGATGGTGGGCGGCGTCCAGGGCGCCAGGCTGCTGGCGGCGATCATGGCCACCGCGCCGGTGGGCTGCTGGGGGGTGCCGGCCCGCAGCCAGGCCTCGGCGAAGCAGGTGTCCAGGTCGAACTTGCCGTTGCTGCAGGACACGTCGATGATCCAGGGCCAGGCCTGGGTGTTGCTCAGGATGGCCACATCGCTCACGTCGAAGGGCACGCTGGCCCAGCCGTAGCCGCTGCCGTGTCCCAGATAGTTCACCACGCTGACGCCCTTTTCCAGGGATTCGGCGATGTCGGTGGTGGTGCCGCCGGTGGCCTGGTAGACCTGGGCCACGGGGCTGAAGCCGAAGTCCAGCAGATCCTCGCGCAAGTAGTCGCAGCGCTTGTCGTCGGGGGGGGTGCCCTCGTCGCTGGCGACGCCCAGAGCCTGGCTGTACCAGTCGGCGGCGGTGCCGGTCTGGGGTTGCATCTCGTACATGAGGCAGCGATTCACCTGGGTCAGCAGCTGGGTCTGGTTTGCGGCAGAGAAGCGCGACACGAACAGGTCGGGGTACAGGTCGTCACCGTCCACCAGGGCGTAGCGGCTGTCGGAATCCGAGCCGTCGTACAGCCCGGCGGTGGTGGGTACCTGCTCCTTGTCGCCGGCCAGGATCAGCCAGGTCAGGCCGCCCGCCTGGGTGTACATCTCGGCCACGCGCTGGGCGATGCCCTCGGCCGTGCCCCCCAGGGCGCTGACCGGGGTCACCGTCACGTCCATGCCCCGCCGCCGCTTCCAGTCGGCGAACTCGGCCAGGTCGTTAACGAAGGCGTCGTGGGTCACGATGAGCATGCGGCCGGCGGTTTGCAGGCGCTGGTACTTGTCGGCCGAGGTGGCGAGGTCCGGGGCGGGCCAGTTGGCGAACAGGCGCCGGCCCACCAGTTCCTGCTCGGGCAGGGGCGCGGCGGCGGCCAGGCTCTTGGCATGCCCGCCGGTGGTGGTCACTTCCAGCAACAGGTGCTCGATCACCACCACCTGTCCATTGGTCGCGTCGTAGCGCACGGGGTTGACCCGCAGGTTCACCCCGGCGGTGCCCGTCAGGATGAAGGGCGGACCCAGCTCGGCCACCTGGGGCGGCCACACCCCGCCCTCGTTGTAGAAGGGGCCGAAAGCGGCTTCCACCGAAGCGGGATCCACGTTGCGCATGATGTGGCCGGCCGAGGGCTCGACGGGCTTGATAGCGAACTGCCGCACCTGCTGGTCCACGATCTTCACCGTGGTCTTGCCCCCGGCGGGCACGGCCAGGGTGGCTGTCAGGGCGGGCACTTCGGGCAGGCCGGCCGAACGGCGGCGCACCAGCCCGGGAATGTCCACGCGGGCGCAGGCCCGGCCGGCCACCGTCACGTCTTCCAGGAAGAAGCCGGGCAGCTTCAGTTCCACCAGCTGGCGGTCGGGCGAGGGATTTTGCACCGTCAGGGCGGCGGTGTCGGTGGGCCCGCCGGCCACGGCCATCCAGCGCCGCATGGGCGCTCCGTCCTGGCGGGTGATGCGATCGAAACCCAGCTGATCCGTCATGGTGCCGACCAGGCCGTGGGAGTGTTTCCGATCCGTATCCAGCTGGGTCTGGTTGTCCAGGATCAGCAATCCGCCGCCCAGGCCCAGGCTCAGCCCCAGCATCAAAACGACCTTGCGCATGGATTTCACGAGTTCTGGCCCCTCCGAGGGTGAAATGATGGTTTGTCGTTCATTTCCTTATCGGCCGGGGCGAGGAGATTTTGATGAAGAATTGGTCGGTTTTTGGGCCGTCGTCTTGTATAATTGATTTTTCCACTTGTTCTCACATCAGAAATGCGGGGGAGAAACCAGCATCATGCGTCATTTCGGGATCATTCTGGGGCTGATCATCCTTCTTGCGCCCCTGGCCGCAACGGGGCAGGAAACGGAACAATGGGACGTGGACGGCCTGGAAATTCTGCTGCCACGCCACGAAACGGACAGGGAGCGCGCCTTCTGGGAGGGCCGCGAGAGCGAGATGCCCGTTCTGAACCTGCGGGACAATCCCCCCACGGGCCCGGTGCGCAACTGCGCCGAGTGGGAGCCCACCACCGGCGTCATGATCCGCTACCCCCTGGGCCTGCCCTACGGTCTGCTGCGCGACCTGGACGACAACGTGGACCTGCACGTGGTGGTCAGCAGCTCCTACCTGAGCACGGCCACCAGCAACCTGACGGCCAACGGGGTGGACATGGCTCGCGTCCACTTCCTGGTGCGGGACAACGACAGCATCTGGACCCGCGACTACGGGCCGTGGTTCATCTTCGACGCGACGGGCCAGATGGGCATCGTCAACCACACCTACAACCGCCCCTGGCGGCCCAACGACAACAACATTCCCCTGTACTTCGGCCAGGAGCAGGGCATTCCCGTGTACAGCCACAGCATGTACCACACCGGCGGCAACTACATGACCGACGGGGCGCACATCAGCAGCAGCACCCGCCTGGTGTACGAGGAAGCCGCCAGCGAGAACGGCCTGTCCCAGCGCCAGGTGGACGAGATCATGTCCACCTACTACGGCGTCAGCGATTACCACGTGTTGGAATACATCGAGAGCGGCGGCATCCACCACGTGGACACCTGGGCCAAGTTCCTGGACGAGGAGACGGTGCTGGTCAAGGAAGTGTGGGCCTCCCATCACACCTACAGCACCCTGGAACAGCGGGCCACCCTGCTGGCCAGCCTGACCGCCAGCACCGGCCGCAACTACCAGGTGCACCGGGTCTATTGCTACGACTTCGATTTCGGCGACCCGGCCAGCTACACCAACAGCATCATCCTGAACGACCACATCTATGTGCCGTTCTTCGGGGACAGCGCCCATGACCAGGCGGCCCTGGAGGCCTACCGCCAGGCCGCGCCGGGGTACACGGTGACGGGCTATGACTACTCGGGCTTCCTGAGCGACGACGCCCTGCACTGCCGCACCAAGGGCATCATGGATGGGGGCATGCTGCGGGTGGGGCACGTGCCCCTGCGCGAGGCCCAGGAGGGCGCCGCCACCGTGACGGCCACCATCGTGGCCCACAGTGGCCAGCCCCTGACCGAGACGGCGGTGCATTACCGCCATGACCAGGGTGCCTGGCAGGTTTTGCCCATGACCGACCAGGGCGACGGCCAGTACACGGCGGTCATTCCCGGCCCGGCCGAGGACACCACCTGCGAGTACTACATCGCCGCCGCCGACGCCTCCGGGCGCAGCGAGGGCATGCCGCGCACCCAGCCCGCCGCCACCTACACCTTCCCCCACCTGAAGCAGGTGTCGGCCGTGGGCGAACCCGTGGCCGCGCCGGCGCGTCTGAACGCCAACTATCCCAACCCCTTCAATCCCGTCACCACCTTCAGCTTCGAGCTGAAGTACGCCGGCCCGGCCCAGCTGGCGGTGGTGGATGCCCGGGGGCGCCTGGTGAAGACCCTGGTGTCGGGCGAGTGCGAGGCGGGCCGCCACGAGGTGCGTTGGGATGGGACCGACACGGCGGGCCACGCCGTGGCCTCGGGCGTGTATTACTACCGCCTGCGGGCGGCGGGACTGCAGTACACCCGGGGGGCGACGTTGCTCAAGTAGAGCCTGCCGACCGCAACGAAAAAAGAGCCGTCCCGACCGGGGCGGCTCTTCTCGTCTGGTGGCGGCGGGGCGCCGTCAGGCCTGGCGCGGCAGCTCGATCCAGAAGGTGGTTCCTTTTCCCGGGCGGGAGGTGAAGCCCACCTTGCCGTGCAGGTACTTCTCGCCCAGCAGTTTCATGCTGTAGGTGCCCACGCCCCGCCCCTCGCCCTTGGTGCTGAAGGAGCGGTTGAAGATGAACTCCTGCACGTCCTCGGGAATGACCATCTCGTTGTGGACCCAGAACCGGACCTGACCCAGGGGGGCGCCGCCCAAATCTTCGCAGCCCAGGGTGATGGTCTGTCCCCGTCGGGAGGCCTCGAGGGCGTTCTTGATCATGTTGCCCAGGGTCCGCAGCAGCAGCACGCGGCCGGTGTTCAGGACAAAGCGCGGGCAATCGTCGGCGCGCTTCAAAATTCTACCGTCGGATACGGGGTGGCTATGGTACAGATCCAGCAGGGACTGGATGATGGTCAGCGAACCCACCGGCTGGCTTTCCACCGTCAGCTTGCCGCGTTCGGCGGCCAGGATATCCCGCTGGGCGTGGATGGCCTCCACCAGCTGGTCCGCCTGCTGGACCATCAGGGGGGCGTAGTCGTCCACCTCGTCCATGTCGCTGGCGTCGTCCAGGAGGTGGGCCAGACCCTTGACCCCGCCGGCGGCGTTGAGGATGTCGTGGAAGAAGGTGCGCTCCAGCAGGCTGACGGTCTTCTGGTGGGCGATGTCCTGCAGGGCCACCAGGTACAAGTGGTCGTCCTGCAGGCGCAGGGGAGTGACCCGGACCATGAACTCCAGCGCCTCGTGGTTCTTTTCCTGCTGGATGACGCATTCCCTGGACACGGGCTCCTGTTCCCCCTTGGCCTGTTCGAAGGCCTGGGCCAGGCCGCAAACCAGGCAGTGCCGGCTGTGGCCGCAACCCTTGGGTGATCGGGGAGCGTGGGGGCACATGACCACGTCGCCGGGTTTCCGGCCCAGGACCTCGTGGATCTGGGGCTCGTTCAGACGGACGTACAGGGCCTCGTTCAGGAAGATGAGCCGCCGGTCCTGGTTCAGGACGGCTACCATGCTGGGCATGGCGTTCAGGACCTGCCTGAGCAGCTGGTTGGCGCCGAAGATGTCGAATTGCCGCTGGATCCCCTCCCCTTTGGGTTCCACGTTGGAGACGGCGGTTTCGAGATCGACAGGTGTGGTCGTCATGGGCGGTTTTTTCCCCGGGAAAAAGATATTTGATGGCCAGATTCAGAATCGGCCAAGGTCGGGATGTCTTGATGGTTTTCTTTACAGCGGGCAAAGGCCGGCCATGTCAGGATCTGTTAAAACTGCATTATGGGGTTGACTTGGAGGCGGAACGGCGATTAATTTTCAGCTTCAGATAAGTGCCTGATAAATATTCGATAACGGTCCCGAGCAAAACTCCCCCGTATCGCCAGGCCACTTGCTTTATGATTATCGCATCCCCCCATGGGGATGATTGAAGCTTCCTCCGACAGTCGGGGGTTGGGGTTCGGCCGTTTATGGTTGGGCCTGTTTGAAGCCCGCAGGGATCTCCCGGAACTAGCCGGTGATCGCGAGAGGCTTGGTTTGGCCGGACATCCGGCATCTGGAGAAGAAGAGAATGAAGAAGATCTACATGGGCAACCTGCCCTTCAGCGCCACCGAAGACGAAGTTCGTGAACTGGTCGGTCAGTATGGCACCGTGCACAGTGTCGCCCTGATCAACGACCGTGAGACCGGCCGCCCCCGCGGCTTCGGCTTCGTGGAAGTGGACGACGAGGCTCTCGAGCCTGCCATCCAGGCTCTGGACGGCTACGAAATGGGCGGTCGCGCGCTCCGCGTGAACGAGGCCCAGGAGCGTCCCCGTCGTTCCGGTGGCGGCGGTTACGGTGGTGGCGGCGGCGGCGGCGGCCGCTGGTAAGCTACCAGCCCATGGACTGAATATGGACCCCGCTTTCGGAGGGAAGCGGGGTCTCTTTTTTTGTCCGGGATGGGGGTGGCGAAGCTGCTGCGGATGGCCAAACCGGGCGCAGAAAAGGCGTACTGGGATTGGCTCATTGCGGCGTAGCTTTGGCTACGCCTCATTCGCCACTCCGTGCGTGCCTCCTTTTCTGCGCCCGATTTTTTTGATCCTCGTAACGCTTCGTCATCCCCGTCCCGGACCTGCGTTTGGGGGGAGGGTGGTTGGTGTCGTTATTCCCCGGCACCCCGGTCAGCTGAAGCTGGGACGGGTTGGTTGTGCCTCGAAGATTGTTGCTGGCCTCCCGACCCTCCGAAATTGGTCCATTCCCCCCGGAGGAAGACGCTCTCGCGTTAAAAAACCTCCCCGAGCATCATGGAATTGGCCCCTGCCATGGCCAGAAACAATCTTCGGGGCACAACCCGATCATCAGGACACAAACAGAGCTCCCAGCCGTGGGCACACCCCTTGCACCCCCTCCCCTGAATTCCAGGGCCCACTGCGCCCATCCCGTCACCATTCCATGAGGTTTGGTATTATCAGATGATCTTGCGTGGGGAAATTCGCCGCGACCGTCACACCGCCCGGGCCAGGCTATCAGTCTGGATCCTGCTGTTGGCGGCGATTTTTGCCATTTCCCCGGCTCTGGCCCGTGAAAAGCTGCCCAAGCTCATCCAGTTCTCCATCCAGGACGAGAATGGCAATTTCTTCCACGAGGGTGAGATAGAATTTTGCACCCCGGACGGGGATTGCCTCTTCGCCGACATCCATCCCGGCTTTCCCGGCCACTTTTTTCTGCCCACGGCTCAGCTGAAGCCGGGCGAGGCCTACTCGGTGTTCGTGTACGACACCGACGTCAACGTGCTGTTCGAGATGCGAGGCTGGACCTTCATCCCCGAGGACTACGATCCCGGCTACAGCGCCTACTGGGAGCTGAACCAGTTCCTGATCTTTCCCCACTTCCAGGCCCACGAGAATCGCCGCCTGACCTTCCACCTGGATACCACCCTGAACCCCGAGTGGCAGGTGCTCTCGGGCCTGGGCTACGGCGGCGAGAACCTCAACAATCTGCCCGAGTGGCCCACCTTCCTGGCCTCGGTGGAAGTCCCGTTCATGTTCGGGTCCAACTTCCGGACCAACCGGGACGCGGCCGGGGGCGTCATCGCCCTGCGCAAGAGCTTCGGCATCGGCGCCATCTGGCGCTCCAAGTATCCCCGAGTGGTGCCCCAGCGGGACCGGGGCGTCTGGTTCCGACAGTTCGGCGTGGCCTACCACCAGACCCGTTACGAGACGGCCGGCGTCTACTACCCCGGCCGGGACAGCGACGTCAAGTTCCACCGCCTGCTCATCAGCTACGGATTCGGGCACATGGACCAGGGCATGCAGAACCACTGGGGCCTGTCCGGTGTGCTGGGCATGGGCGGCATCTACGACGGCACCACCCTGGTGCGTTACATGGGCCGCGACTACCGCATGCTGGGCATCGGGGTGCAGGCCAACTTCCAGCACGAGATCTTCGAGACCCGGCGCCTGCGCGTGGGGCTCTCGGTCAAGGCTCAGTACATGATCTACCCCAGCGACGGGGACGAACACGATTACTGGTACGGCGGGGCCCCCTCGGCCTCGGTGGGACTGGTCTTCTACTAAGAGGATGCGGATGCGAACGGCGTGGCGCCATGTGTTGTTGACGATCCAGCTGCTGGCGGTGGGGCTCATGGCCCTGACCGGCGGCTGCGACCGCACGGACAACGACTGGCACCTGTACGATCCCGAGCTGAAGCTGGTCCACATTCCCCTGGACACCCTGGTCCTGAACGAGGACGCCGAGGAAACCTCCTTCCAGGTGACCATCGGCATGGTGCCCGAGGACACGGTCTTCATCTATCCCGTCAGCCGGGACAGCCAGGTGGCCTGGCGCCCCGACAGCCTGGTCTTCGCCCCCGTGGACGACGACTGGCTGCGCCCGCGCACCCTGACGGTGGTCGTCCTGCCCGACCAGGTGGAGGAGGGGCCCCACGAGGACGCCCTCAGCTTCCTGGTGCGCTCGGCCGACGCGCGCTACGACGGGCAGGGGCCCGACCAGATCATCCCCATCCTTATCGGTGACAACGACACCGCCGGCGTGGCGGTGTCCGACACCCTGCTGACCCTGGTGGAATCGGACGGCGGCGCGGTGTTCGCCGGCTACTCGCTGGTGCTGACGTCGCGGCCCACCGAGGCGGTGACCGTCACCCTGACCGTCACCCCCGAGGAAACCAGCCTGCACGTGGACCCCACCAGCGTGACCTTCCAGCCCGAGGCCTGGGACCAGGCCCAGGACATCACCCTGTGGATCGAGCTGGACAGCATGGACCAGGACTACCAGAGCCTGGTCATCTCCCACACCAGCGTCTCGGCCGACCCCTTCTACGGCAGCGGACTGGCCATTGCCGACCTGGCCCTGGAGATCTTCGACGACACCCTGCCGCCCGTGGCCACCATCGCCGTGACGGCGGCCGACACCATGCTGGAATCCAGCGCCACGGGTCTGGACGTGACCGCCACCCTGAGCCGCCCCAGCGCCGTGCCCGTGACCCTGCACCTGGCCACGGCCGGACTGACGGCCCAGGCGGGCAGCGACTTCCAGACCCTGGACACCGACGTGACGTTCCAGCCGGGCGACGCCCTGAGCCGCACCTTCACCCTGCTGCCGGTGGATGACAGCGTCCTGGAATACACCGAGAGCTTCGAGGTGGTCATCACCGCCGTGGAGGGGCTGGATATCGGCGCCCAGGACCGGGCTCAGCTGTTCATCGCCGACGACGACCTGGCGGTGCTGAGCCTGAGCGACGCGGCCGCCGACGAGGATTCGGGGGCCATGGACTTCGTGGTCTCCCTGGCGGCGCCCACCCAGTTCCCCGTGAGCTTCACCTTCGTCACCAGCGACGGCACGGCCGTCGCCGGCCAGGACTTCGAGGACGTGCTGGAGACCTTCACCCTGGAGCCGGGCCAGTCCAGCCGGGTCATTCCCGTGGTGCTGTACGCCGACAACGTCCACGAGCCCGACGAGACCCTCACCGCCGCCCTGGTGGGATTGTCCGAGAACGCCGTGTGGACCGACCCGCCGGCGGTGGGCACCATCGTCAACGACGACCCGCAGAACATCCACTTCGAGGACATCACCCACCACGAGGTCGACGGGGACGCGGTGTTCACCCTCACCCTGGACCGGCCTTACCCGGCCGACGTGAACCTCACGGTGACGGCCCTGAACGGCGACGGCCTGGGCGACCCGGTCGGCCAGGAGGACGCCCTGGAGACGTCCGATTTCGCAGCGACAATTGGCTCCTCGTGGACCATTCCCGCGGGGGCCGTGACCGCGACCTTCACCGTTCCCCTGTTCGACGACGGCAACGCCGAGGCCACGGTGGAGTACTTCCGCCTGCGCATCGACAGCGGCAGTGAGCCGGGCTTTGCCGGGCTGGAGGCCCTGTGCACCCTGTTCGACGATGACCAGCCCTGCATCCGGGCCGCCGACGTGAGCCTGGTCGAGGCCGACGGCACCGCCGTGTTCACCCTGGCCCTGTACGACGATGCGGGCCTGCCCACCACCAGCGAAGCCGACGTGACGCTACAGGTGGACACCATGGACCAGACCGCCACCGCGGGGGACGACTACACCGCCGTTTCAACCCTGGTGACCATTCCCCACGGCAGCCCCTCGGTGCAGGTGGGAGTGCCGGTGAACGACGACACGCACGACGACGACAACGAGAACTTCGTGCTGCTGGTGACGGGGCACGTCAACGCGGCGGGCAACTGCGACACCGAGCCGCCCTTCTGCACCATCGTGGACGACGAGTTCCCCAGCATCAACCTGGAGAGCTCGTTAACGCGCCTGAACGAGGGGTCGGTGTTCATCTTCCAGGTCAGCCTGACCACGCCGCGCCAGGTGGAGACCGTGTTCACCATGAACCTGCTGCCCGGCGACAGCCAGGGCCACCTGGTGGATTACGACTTCGACCAGAACGGCACCCACACCATTCCGCCCTTCACCGACTTCGTGACCTTCACCGTGCCCTTCCTGGACGACCAGCTGGAGGGCGAATCGGACGAGAACATCCTGGTCACCCTGGGCAGCGCCAACTGCGCCCTGGGCGTGGTCAACCTGCCGGCCGTCATCGTGGACGCGCCCGAATTGACCATCGCCGGCTCCACGGTGGACGAGGGCGAGGACGCCATCTTCACCATCAGCGCCGAGTACGCCAGCACCGCGGACATGACCTTCAGCGTGCAGTACTCCAGCGGTTCGGCGGTGGCGGGCAGCGACTTCTCCGAGGCCGACACCGGGCCCTTCACCATCCCGGCGGGCGACACCTTCGTGGAGGTGCCGGTGCCCACCATGGCCCTGGACGGCGGCGACTACGCGGTGGAAGAGTTCTACGTCACCGTCATCAACCCCGCCAACAGCACCGTCAGCCCCTTCAACAGCGGCGTCAGCTACATCAACGACACCGACCCGTCCCAGCTCTTCTTCGCCGGCTCGGGCAGCGCGGTGGAGGGCGACGACGTGCTGTTGACGGTGAGCCTGAGCTGGCTGAGCAACGCGCCCATCACCTTCGGCATCATCTTCACGGACGGCACGGCGGCCCGCCTGGGCATCGACTACGACGATGCCGACATGGGACCCTTCACCATTCCCCCGGGCAGCGCCGGCTACGAGATCGCGGTGCCCACCACGGTGGACGGCCTGTCCGAGTTGGCGGCCGAGGACTTCTTCGTGACCCTGGATTCCCCCACCAACGCGGTGCTGGGCGCGCCCATGGTCACCACCGGCTACGTGCTGGACGCCGACCAGCCCCTCATCAACTTCACGGCCAACCAGTCGGGCCTGGAGGGCGGCACCCTGACCTTCACCGTGGACCTGGACCGCCTGACCACCGTGCCGGTGACCTTCGACATCCAGTACGACAACGGCTCGACCCAGGGCGCGGCCGACTTCGACATGACCAACGTGGGTCCCTTCACCATTCCGGCGGGTACCCTGTCGGTGGACGTGACGGTGGACACGGTGGAGGACGGCGCCGTGGAGGGCGTGGAGAGCTTCATCATCCGCATCGCCAACCCGGACAACGCGGTGAACGGCGTCCAGTTCGAGGCGGCCGGCACCATCGTGGATGACGACTAGTTCCTGAAGTTCGTTTCTGAAATCCGCCGGGCCGGGTCTAGCTGTCGACCTCGAACCCGAACAGCGAGTAATCCACCAGCATGTTCCCCGTCAGGTCGGGCACCTTGTCCCGCTTGCGGTTGCCGTGGGGGTAGTGCTCGCGGCGGTTCAGGCTCATGTACAGCAGGCCGGCCAGGTCGTTCTTGCCCGTCTGCAGGCGGTCGGCCACGGCCCCGGCCACGAACTTGGCGATCTCCACCCCGGCCACGAAACCCGGATTGCTGGCGGCGCCCACCACCTCGGCCAGGCGCAGGCTGAAGCCGGCGAAGCCCTTGTCGTTGATGATGCTGTCGATGGACACGCCCAGCTCGCGCAGGTCGCCGTCGTCTTCCAGGGCCAGCAGGCACCAGTTGAAGTCCTCGGGGATTTCCTGGGCCTGGAACAGCACGTAGCCCGTGTCGCCGAAGGTGATGTCCTGGTTGTCCTTGACGTTGTCGATGGTGGTCAGGATGCGGTTGCTCACCACCTGCTTGACCATGCCCGCGGCCAGCTGGGCCTTCTTCTGGTCATCGGTCTCGGCGATGAACAGGTCCAGATCGGGAAAGGCGGTGTCGCCGGTGGTGATGAAGCTGATGAACTTGATCTCGCCCAGGTTGCGCTTGAAGAACAGGAAGGCCGACTCCCGGTTTTCCAGCAGGCGCACCTTGTCCAGCCTGAAGTAGAACATGACATCCCTCCTGTCATGGGGTGGCAAAAAGCAGGCGGATGAAGAGGTCTCTCCGGCCCATGTTAGCCGATTTTTACCAGATGGAAATGGGCGATCGGCCGCTTTTCCCTTATCCTGGTAACCGCTGTTCGTTTTTCAGGTACCCGCTCTCACCAGACCCGACCCGGAGAGACCCATGACCGCCCACGCCGACTTTGCCCACTTCCGCTTCCTCATGCAGGACGAAGGGTTGCCCGACATCGTCATCCGCAACTTCGAGCACTATTATCGCCAGCTGGCCGCCGGCGAGACGGGGCTCATTCCCGAGGCGGACATCCGTCCCGTGGAAAACCTGCCCGACGCCGCCGAGCTGGGGGACGACCTGGCCGCCCTGGGCCGCAAGGCCATGCCGCACACGGTGTTGCTGAAGCTGAACGGCGGTCTGGGCACGGGCATGGGCCTGGAAAAGGCCAAGTCCCTGCTGCGGGTGAAGAACGGCCAGACCTTCCTGGACATCATCGCCCAGCAGGCGGTGCACAGCCGCATTCCCCTGGTGCTCATGGACAGCTTCAACACCCGCGACGACACCCTGGCGGCCCTGGACAGGTACGAGGAGCTGAAGGGCCCCATCCCCCTGGACTTTCTGCAGCACAAGGTGCCCAAGATCGACCGCGAGGACCTGAGCCCGGTGCAGTGGCGGCGCGACGAGAAGCTCCGGTGGTGTCCCCCCGGCCACGGCGACATCTACACCGCCCTGGTGACCAGCGGCATGCTGGACCGGCTGCTAGCGGCGGGCATCCGCACCGCCTTCGTGAGCAACTCGGACAACCTGGGCGCGGTGGTGGATGAGCGCATCCTGGGCTATTTCGTGAAGAACCAGCTGCCCTTCATGATGGAGGTGGCCGACCGCACCGAGGCCGATCGCAAGGGCGGGCACCTGGCCCAGCTGCCCGGCGGCCAGCTCATCCTGCGCGAGGCGGCCCAGTGTCCTGCCGAGGACGAGGACGCCTTCCAGGACATCGCGCGCCATCGCTACTTCAACACCAACAACCTGTGGGTGGACCTGCCGGCGCTGAAGCGCCTCATGGATGAGCGCAAGGGCGTGCTGGGGCTGGCCATGATCCGCAACGCCAAGACGGTGGATCCGCGCGATCCCGCCAGCCCGCAGGTGTACCAGCTGGAGACGGCCATGGGGTCGGCCATCGCCGTGTTCGAGGGCGCCGGGGCCATCCGCATCGACAAGACGCGCTTCGCCCCCATCAAGAAGACCAACGACCTGCTGGACGTGCGCTCGGACAACTACATCCTCACCGACGACCACCGCGTGGTGGCCAACCCCGCGCGCACCCTGCCGCGGGCCTTCATCGATCTGGACCCGGCCCACTACAAGTTCGTGGACGACCTGGAGCGGCGTTTCCCCTACGGGCCGCCCAGCCTGGTGCAGTGCGAGCGGCTGGTGGTGCGGGGCGATTTCCGCTTCGGCAAGAACGTGGTGCTGAAGGGCAAGGTCGAGCTGGTGAACGAGGGCAAGGGGCAGGTGACCATTCCCGATGGCGAGGTCGTCCAGGGAGAGTGACGGGGCCCGGCGGTTTTGGTCCGAATGAACAAAAGAGGCTGCATTGGCAGCCTCTTTTGGTTGTAGGCAACAGGCACCCCGGCCGTCCGGGCCTAGATCTTGAACAGATACTGGAATTTCACGAAGTACTGCCGCTGCGCCAGCTGCCAGCTGGTCTCCTCGGGATTGGTGTTCGCCCCGTACAGCCGGTAATCCCGCGTCGAACCCACGTAGAACAGGCTGAAGGGATTCAGCTGGTAGGTCAGCAGTGGGTCGGCTTCCCACAGGTCGCGGAAATCGTCGTACTGCAGGATCAGGCGCAGCGAGAGCTCCCGGTTCATCTGCAGGCTGAAGCGCGTGCGCATGACGTAGCCGTCGAAGAAGGTCTCGTCGCGGCCGATGGCGTTGCTGTGGGAGTGGCTGAAGCTGCTCTCGATGAGCAGGCGATCCCAGGGCTTGAAGTCGGCCCACAGCCCGTAGTCGGTCTGGCTGCCCCGCTCCTGGCCCTGGTAGAAGATGGTCTTGCCGTGGTTGAAATGCCCGCCCCACTTGAGCCAGGCCCGGGGCGTGGTGCTCAGGCACACGTGACCGAAATACAGGTCGTACTCGCGGCCGGCGTACACCTCCCGGGACTTCATGAAGTAGCTGTGGCTGCTGGTCTGGTGCTTGCGGAAGCGCGTTTCCAGGGTGGCCTGACCGTAGATGTCCTTGCGCTGGCCGTCGGTGTTCCAGGTGCCCGACACCACCACCGAGGGGTTCACCCACTCCAGCCAGCTGCTGTTCTCGAAGCGCAGCAGGTAGTTGGTGTTGAACGACCCGTTGCGCCGGGCGTTGCTGGTCTCGAACCCGTTCTCGGCCCGGAAGGTGGGGCTGCGTTCCCAGTAGTCGAAATCGAAACCCCAGTTGCGGCCGTTGCGCTCGAAGCTGGCGTAAATGCCGTGGCCGTTGAAGGTTTCCCCGTCGAAGCCGCGGGTATGGTCGCCACCGTCGAAGGTCTGGTCGTGGAAATCCGCCGTCAGTGAAGCGTCGTCGGGTTCCTCGGTGAAGCTGTGCAGATACTGCAGCTCGATCTGGTACTTGGGGTCCAGACGCAGGCGGCTGTCCACACCGAACAGGCTGCCCGAACCGCCATCCACATAGCGCCGGTCCGTCCCCACGAAGCCCACGTATGATTGCTCGCCCAGCTCCTGCTTCACGCGCATCAGGGTCGAGTAGCTCTCGCCGTTGCGCACGAAGTAGCTCTCGTCCTCGAAGGGCAGGATGATGGCCGTGTTGCGGTCAAAGGCGCTGAGGGCCGCGAAGCTGGTCTTGCCGCTGCGACCGGTCACCTTGGCGGCCACGGTGGGGTCGTTGATGGAGCGGGTATAGACGGCGTTGAAGTAGGTGCTGAACAGGTCGGCCCCCTCCATGAAGAAGGGGCGCTTCTCGCTGTAGAACAGGGCGAAGCGGCTGTTCACGTCGATCTGGGCCGCGTCCGATTCCACCTGGCTGAAGTCGGGGCGCACCGTGGCCTCGGCCGAGATGTTGCTGCTCAGGGCGTAGCGCGCCGTCAGCGAGCCGCGGGTCACCATGTCACCGTTGTCCCACCCGGTGGCGGTGCCGTCCTCGTCGTGATGCCGCCCGCCGGCCTGCTGGCTGACCACGGCGGGCAGCAGTTCCAGCCCGCTGGGGGGTGTCAGGCCGCGGATGCCGCGCAGGGTGCCCCACTGGCAGGGCCAGCACGACTCGTCCCGGTCGTAGCGCGGCCAGGACATCTGGTAGCGGCTGTCGCGGGGGCTATTGCGCCAGAAATCGGCCTTCCACACCTGCTCGTCCCGGTCGGGGAAGCGCAGGCTGTCGAAGGGGATGGCGAACTCGGCCACCCAGCCCTGTTCGTTGATCTTGCCGGCGCTGTGGAAGATGAGGTCGTAGTTGATGTCCTCGCCGGTGTTGGACGAGTAATAAAGGTCGCCCTGGATGCCGTAGGGGTTGCACGAGATCTCGAAGGCCGTGGCGCTGTCCCCGTAGGTGTCCAGGCAGATGATGACGTAATCGTCCTGGAAGATGCGGTCCCGCTTGCACAGGGTGGCGCGCACCAGATCGGGGTCGTCGTAGCAGATGAAGGCCACGTAAAGGTTCTTCTGGTCGTAGGTCACCAGCACGTCGGTATCCACCAGGGGGCGGGTCTGGTCGCCCGGCTGGTGCTCCACGAATTGCTCGGTGCGGGTGGCATCGGCCCACTCACCGTCGGAGATGACCCCGTCGATGGCGATGGACCGGTCCGTGGGCCGGATGGTCATCTCGGGATGGAGCCGGGGGTTCCAGTCAGCGGCTTCCTGCCGGGCCTGGGCGGGAACAGCGATGCAGATGGCCAGCAGCAGGGCCACATTCAGAACGGTCGCAATTCGGGTCATGGGCTACCTCTGGGGATTCCGCCGGGGGAAGCAGAACTCCCACTGATACGCCATGTTCAGCAGAAGGTTGCGATTCTGTCACGACAATGGCGCCGGCCTCCACCTGTCCGCCGCCGGCGGTGTCCACCACCGCCTGCCGGGGGGCCTGGACCTGGATATCACGCCCGGAAAGGCGGCTTCCCCGTCCCACGCGCACCCCGGTGCCGGCCTGGCGGATCAGCACCCTTTCGGCCCGGCATCGGCTGTCGTCGTTGACCACCAGGCCGTACCGCTGGTTGTCCAGCATCCGGCAATCCCGGACGGTGGCCGAGGTGCCCGCCTCCAGGTCGATGCCCGTGCCCACGCCGGTGAACACGCATTCCCCGATGGCGGCCCGCGGGGCGGCCCCCAGGTAAACGCCCACCGAGCGTTCCCCGCTGAAGCGGCAATCCGTCACCGCGACCTCGCCCGTGGCTCCCAGCAGACCCAGGCCGATGTTGGCGCCCCCGGTCTGGAAGCTGCACCGGCTGATGCTGAAGTCGTTCAACTCCACGATGAGGCCGTAGTAGGTGAACGGATCCGCGGTTCCCCGGAAGCGGCAATGGTCGATGTGCAGGTTCCCTCCCCACCAGTAGATGCCGGTCTTGACGTTCTCGATGGTCATGTGGGCCAGCCTTCCCGAGAACCCGCCCACGGCACAGACGGCCTTGGGCTCGCCGCCCTCGCCGTGGAAGGTGGCGGTGCCGATGAAGGTGGAGTCGACGCCGGCCCCCAGGAAGGTGAGGCTGTCCTTCAGGACGGGGATGATGGTGGGCTGGGTCCAGGCCGGGGCCTCCAGGTCCACGAAGGTGTCGAAGCGGCCAGGCCCCAGCAGGAGGGTGTCGCCGGGGCTGGCCGCAGCCACCGCCGGGGCGATGGCGCTGAAATCGCCGCTGCCGTCCAGCCGCACCCGCCACACCGCGCCCGGGGCCCGGGCCGGGGTCAGGTGGATGACCGTCAGGATCAGGAGGAACAGCACCAATCGCCGCATGGTTATTCGCTTTCGTTGAAATGGGGGGCGGGTTGTCCCGCCCCCCGGGGTCATGGGTTACTGGATCAGCACCAGGCGCTGGCTCATGGTCAACTGTCCGGCCTTCAGCCGGGCGAAGTACACGCCGCTGGCCACCTGGCGGCCGCGGGTGTTCTTCCCGGCCCAGGTGAAGTCATGGGTGCCGCGGGGGTACTGGCCCGAGGCCAGGGTGGCCACCTTCTCGCCCTTCAGGTTGTAGATGCTCAGGTCCACCTGGGCCGCGTCCTTCAGGGAGAAGCTCAGGGAGGTCCTGGGGTTGAAGGGGTTGGGATAGGCGGGGTTCAGCCGCGTTTCCAGGATCTGCAGGTTCTGGCCGGAACCGGCGCCGTCGGCGCTCTTTTCCAGCATTCCCTCTTCCCGGTCCACGAAGATGGGGCGCACCGCGAAGCCGTATCCCTCCTTGACGCGCACCCAGTCCTGGCCGTCACTGCTCAGCCAGCCGGTGAAGCCTTCCTTGCCGGTGGTGTAGCCCAGGCCCGGACCGCCGCCGAATCCCTGGGCGGTGTTCCTGGAGTCCTCGGGCACGGTGATCAGGACGTAGAAGCCCTTCCTGGACGAGGCCACGGCCTGCTCGAATTCCACCTTGCTCCAGGCCTCGCTGGCCCCGCTGACATCCCGGGCCACGGTCTGCGCCCCGGAGATCTGCACGGGGTAACCCTCGGACCCGGACTGCACCAGGACCTCGGGGAAGATCACCGAGCCGTCGTTGTTGTACCACTCGATCCCCTTGAGGGCCTGGTCGCCCGCCACCGGAATCCAGATGGCGAAGCAGCTGTTCTCCTGGGCGGGGTGCAGGCCCATGATCCCGTCCACCTTCATGGTGGCCGGGTTCTGACCGGGCTTGCCCAGGCCGGCCGGGTCGCACAGGCCCTGCGCCGCCGGGCCCAGCACCGTGGCCAGCACGATGAGAGTCATGATTGTTTTCTTGGTCATGTCATATCCTCCTGGGACTATAACTGCGACACGCAGATCTTGGTTTTGCGGGTGTAGGAAGCGCTGTTGGTCACGCCCTGGCTGGTCCCGCTGGTGACGAAGAACTGGAAGGCGCAACCGGGCACGCAATCACGGTCGCGGATGATCATGGTGTGCACGTAGCCGCCGCCGGGCTTGGGTGCGTAGGTGTGCTCCACGCCCGAGGTGGTGGTTTCCAGCTCCGTCAGATCATCCCAGCAGGTCCCCGGCACCACGAAGGTCACCTTGTCGTAATCGGGGTCGCAACTGGTGTCCGTTTCCCAGCTGAAGGTCCAGTCGATGCCGATGGGCGGCGGGCCCACCTCGTAGTAGCCCTGGACGTTGCTGATCTGGGGCGTGGTGTCGTCGCTGATGACGTTGAGGGTCTCGCCGCTGGCGCTGTTGCTGATCACCAGGGGCACGTCGCTCTGCAGGTAGCCGCCGGGCCACTGCACGTCGGCCAGCACCGTGCCGCCGTAGTTGCCCAGGCCGAAGATCAGCTCGGGGCTGCCCTGTCCGCCGCGTCCGCTGCCGCCGTCCACCAGCTGCATCTGGGTGTGCACGCCGGCCTTGACCGTCACCGTGGCGCCCAGGCCGTTGGTGGGGTTGGCGCCGTACGGCGAGGTCAGGCGCACCTTCACGTAGCTGTTGCTCAGGTTCTCGCCGCCCGCCGACGACTGGGTGATCTGGCAGTAATCCCCGGCAGCCAGGGTCCGGCCCAGAACCAGGTCCATGTCGCCGTCGTCGTTGAAGTCGCGGGCCACGGCGCCCAGGGTCAGACCGGTGAAGTCCAGGCCCGAGGAGCTGGTGTATTCCACGTACTGGGGCTGGCTGGCCCCGGCCAGGTTGGCGAAGATGCGGGGCGTATCCGAACTGGTCTTGGGCAGCAGCAGGATGTCCATGCGGCCGTTCAGGTCGTGGTCGAACACCTGCATGCTGGTGCTGCCGTCGTTGTCCTCCACCAGGACGAACGAGTCGGTTCCGTTGAAGTAGCCGTTGCCGTCGTTGTAGAAGACCACCGGCTTGTTGTAGTAGCCGTTCAGGACCAGATCCAGGTCGGCGTCGTTGTCCATGTCCACCCACTTCTCGCCCACCATGGCGGGCCACTCGTAGGGGAATCGTGATTCGAATTCCTCGACGAAGGTGCCGTCGTCCTGGTTGATGAACAGCAGGTTGTTGATGCCGCCGGGTCCCACGGGGATTTCCATGTTGTTCACCAGGAACAGGTCCTGGTCACCGTCGGCGTCGATATCCACCCACGAGGCGGACATGCTGCTGGAGTAGGCCGTGCCGGTCAGCCCGGCGGCGGTGGTCACGTCCACGAAGCCGTTCCCCAGGTGGGTCTCGTTGCGGAACAGGCGGTGCTGCACCCCGGCGCACGCCGTCAGCGGCGGTTCCAGGTAGCACTGGGCCTTGACCACGAACAGGTCGGGCCAGCCGTCACGATCGTAGTCGCCCCAGGCCGCGGCGATGGACTGGTTGGCGGCTGTCGCCAGACCCTGGGCGGCGGTGACGTCCACCATGGTGCTGTTGTCGTTGCGCATCAGGACGGGGGTGGACCCGTTGGTGACGAACAGGTCCACGTCCCCGTCGTTGTCGAAGTCGGCCGCCGCGGTGCCGCGGTTGCCCACCGCTGTTGACGGGTAGCAGACCGAGGTGCAGTTGAAGAACCGGGGCGCGCCGTTGGCTGTGGGCGGAACGCCCACGTACATGGCGCTGGCCTGGTCGGCCTGCGACACGAACAGGTCCTCGTATTCGTCGGGGTTGAACAGGAAGGTGCTCATGGCATACGGCGTACCGGCATAGTCCAGGTAGGTGTTGGCCGAGACATCCGCGAAGATGGCGTTGGGCGCCGTCCGGATTTCAAAGGTGCCGTCCATCTCGGCGTAGGCCACCTGGCCGTTGGTGGAGGTGAACTTGACGCGAATCTTGCCCGTGCTGGACACGTGGCTGGCGTCGGGAGTCCAGTACCAGCTGTTGCTGGCCACCGAATAGCGGTCGATGAGGGTTTCCCAGGTGGGCAGGGGCTGGGAGGGATCGGCGCAGTACTCGATGGCGCAGGTCGAATTCAGGTAGCTGTTCATGTCGTTGGTCCAGCGGATCCTGATGGGTTCGCCGGCGAAATGGATGGTGTCCGCCACCGGCAGCATGATGTCGTTCCTGGCCTTCAGGTAGATGTCCAGCACCACGTGGTCCTGGTACTCCTCCTTGACCCGGATGACCATGCTGTTGGTCACGTTCTGGGGTGCCCGCCGGTCATAGCTGGAGCCGTTGTGCCCCAGGGTGCTGGGGTTGCTGTTGAAGGCGAAGTCGGTCTTGCCGCTCATCTGGCCGAAGAAGTCGTGGGAATCGCCACCATAGTTGTAGTGGTAGTTCACGTAACAACCGTATTCGGACAGGTGCTGATCATCGAAATCGGCGCGGTCGACAAAGGAGTCGTGGTTGTCGTAGCCGGTGGAAGCATTGGCCAGCTGCCAGGCCGTCACGGGGGCGCCCAGGGTGTCGGGGTCCGAGAAACGGCCCCAGGCCGACTCCAGATCCCACACGCTGCCCGTGATGTGCCAGATGGCCAGGCCGCGCGAGGGGTACAGGGTGTTGCCGTCCTCATCCAGATCCACGTCCATGCCGTTTCCGCCGTGATACGACAGCAGGAAGTACTGGTTCGTGACGTTGGGGATGGGAACCTTGACGTATTCCCGGTCCAGGCGGATGTCGCCCAGTTCCAGGCCCAGGGTGGTCTCGGTGACCTCGACCTCATCGACCCAGCCCAGGCGTTCCAGGTACACGGGGTGGTAGGGCACGGGGCCCTTCCCGTCGATGATGACCTGCCGCATGTTGCTGTACACGCCGAAGTAGGAGTTGCCCGGGTGCAGGTCGTAGCCCCCCACATAGGGATGGGCGAAGGACAGGAAGTGGCCGGTCTCGTGGGAAACGACCCAGCGCAGGTTCCAGACCGAGGACAGGTGCCATTCCTGGTTGGCGGCATCGTAGGACGCGTCTTCCTGCTGGCAACCGGGCAGAGCCGTGCCCGAGTAGGGGCTGATGAAGGTGTCGTCCAGGTTGTTCATGAAACTGAAGGTGGTGTAGTCCACCGAGTTGTAGCCGTAGCCCCCCACGTAGGCGTAGGGCGGCACATGGATCACATCGCCGTGATAGATGAAGGTGACCAGGGAGACCCCGTCGAAGGGGTTGTCCAGGCCGTGGCTGGTGTAGGCGTTGTAGATCTTGTGCAGCATCTCGGCCTGCAGCTCGGCCATCCAGGGGATGCGGGTGCCGCGGTGCACGTCATAGCGGGGGCCGCCGGGAATGGCGTCCACGGCGTCCTCGCTGATGTAGCTGGCCAGGGGGAAGTCGGACACCCACCAGCCGTTGGCGTGGTCGGGGTTGACCACCCGCATGGGCTGCAAGTCGACCAGGCCGCCGGAGTTGTTCCGCAGGTGGTTGACCAGCCCGACGGAGACGGAATCCTGGTAGGTGGTCTGGGGGTAACCCGGGTCGTCGGGCAGCTGGTCGTTGAAGACCACGTAGATGAACATGGCCTTGCCCGTGTAATCGGTGGCGATTGTGGTGCCCGCGGGCAGTGTCGGTTGGTCCTCCAGGTAGTCGGGGATCCGGAGTTCCTGCGTGGTTGCGCACAGTGCACTCTGGGCGAGTAACATTGCACCCAACAACAAGATGAGCATTGTTGTTTTTCGCACGTCCATGCTTTTCCCTTTCTTGTGGGTTTCTCGCGAGTCGCTTTCGGCTGGTCGGTGGTCCGGCGGACGATGGAATCAGGCTGGCTGATTCGCGCAGATATCCCCCCTTGGCAAGACAGTGGCAAGTGTCCCTCCCCCCGGAATCCGGGCCTGGCTGGAGCGGACCGGCTGGACCGCTGCGGACCGATGCCTGAAGGGAGAGTGGGCTGCCCTGTGAACGATCCGGAAAGGGGGATGAAAGAGAAATTTTCGAGCGGGCCGGTCGGGCCCCGGCCAGGGATCTTATCGACCGGAACGGGGGTTCGTACTATATTGCGGGCCAGCAACGATTCCCGGGCACAACCAGAACCCAGCGAGGTAGCAGAAACCAGCCATGGCGGTCCTCGAACTCAAGAACATCACCCTGGCTCTGGGCGGTCCGGCCATCCTGGACGGCGTGAATCTGCGCGTGGAGAAGGGCGAGCGCATCGCCCTGCTGGGCCGCAACGGCGAAGGCAAAACCACCCTGCTGCGCCTGCTCAGCGGCGAGGTGCAGCCCGATTCCGGCGAGATGGTGCGGCCCCAGGGGGTGCGGGTGGGATACCTGCCCCAGGAGGTGCCCCTGCGCCTCACCGGTCCGGTGCAGGACGTGGTGGCCCAGGGCCTGGCGGCCCACCAGCGCCACGCCGGCGAGTGGGAGATCGACACCCAGGTGCAGCAGGTGCTGACCCGCGCCGGGCTGGACGGAGCCGCCGAATTCGCCGAGCTGTCGGCGGGCAACAAGCGGCGCGTGCTGCTGGCCCGGGCCATGGTCATCGAACCCGACGTGCTGCTGCTGGACGAGCCCACCAACCACCTGGACATCGACGCCATCAAGTGGCTGGAAGAGCAGCTGATCCGCTTCACGGGCACCCTCTTCTTCGTCACCCACGACCGCGCCTTCCTGCGCGGCACGGCCCGGCGCATCATCGAGCTGGACCGGGGCCGCCTGCGCGACTGGACCTGCGACTACGAGACCTTCCTGACCCGCCGCGACGAGCATCTGCGCGACGAGAAGAACCAGTGGGCGGCCTTCGACCGCAAGCTGGCCGAGGAGGAGGTGTGGATCCGCCAGGGCGTGCGCGAGCGCCGCACCCGCAACGAGGGCCGGGTGCGCGCCCTCATGCAGATGCGCGAGGAGCGCCAGGTCCGCCGGCAGCAGCTGGGGGACGCCCGCATCCAGCTGCAGGACAGCGAGCAGAGCGGGCGCCTGGTCATCCGCACCCGCGGCCTGGGCTTCGCCTGGGATGGCCTGATGGACGGGGAGCAGGTCATGGCCCGCGACCTGCACACCATGATCATGCGCGGCGACAAGGTGGGCATCCTGGGCCCCAACGGCTCGGGCAAGACCACCCTGCTGCGCCTGCTGCTGGGCGAGCTGCAGCCCACCGCCGGCGAGGTGCTCACGGGCACGCGCCTGCAGATCGCCTACTTCGACCAGCAGCGCCGCCAGCTGGACGAGACGCGGACCGTCCTGGAGAACGTCAGCGACGGCAACCAGACCATCCAGTTCAACGGGCGGCCCATGCACATCATCACCTACCTGCAGAACTTCCTGTTCTCGCCGGACCGGGCCCGATCGCCCATCACCCATCTGAGCGGCGGGGAGCGCAACCGCCTGCTGCTGGCCAAGCTGTTCACCCAGCCGGCCAATCTGCTGGTGCTGGACGAGCCCACCAACGACCTGGACCTGGAGACGCTGGAGCTGCTGGAAGAGCTGCTGGTGCAGTTCGAGGGCACCCTGCTGCTGGTCAGCCACGACCGCGAGTTCCTGGACAACGTCACCACCAGCACCCTGGCCCTGGAGGGGGACGGCCGTGTGGCCGAGACGGTGGGCGGGTACTCGGACTGGGAGCGGGTGTCGCTCCGGACCAGGGAGCGCGACAGGGCCCGGACCAAGGACGAGCCGGCCGAGAAGGGCAAGAAGAAGGGCAAGCCCAGGCCGGACCAGCCCCGCAAGCTCACCTACAAGGAGCAGAAGGAGCTGGAGGCCCTGCCCGCGCGCATCGAGGAACTGGAGACCGAGCTGGAGCAGATCCAGGGAAACCTGGGCGATCCTGCCCTGTACCAGGAGGGCGACGGCAGCCGGGTGGCTGCGCTGAAGACGCGACTGGAAGAGGTGGAGGCCGAGCTGGAAACGGCCTTCGCGCGGTGGGAAGAGCTTGATTCGATCTAGGAGATGGCGATGAAATTGCTTCTCAACTCGACCAAGACCATGGACGCGGGCATCGCCTACCCGAAAACGCCCCGCGCCACCAGACCCCGCCAGCTGGAGCACGCCCGCGCCCTGGCCGAGCTGCTGCGTCCCCTGGACGAGGGGAAGCTGGCCAAGCTCATGGGCCTGAGCGCCAAGCTGGCCGCCGAGACCCGCCAGGCCGCCGTGCTGTGGGGCGAGGCCGGGCGGCCCCAGGCCCCGGCCCTGTTCGCCTTCACCGGCCTGGTCTACAAGTACGTCGAGGCGGGGGAGTTGACGGCCGCCCAGATCAAGCTCGCCCAGCGGAACGTGCGCATCCTGTCGGGGCTTTACGGGCTGTTGCGCCCCCTGGACCTGGTGGAGTTCTACCGCCTGGAGATGGGCAACAAGTTGAAGCCCGCCGGCTGCAGGAACCTGGTGGATTTCTGGCAGGCCGATCTGACCGCCGCCCTCAACAAGGATCTGAAGGCGGGCGAACCCATCATCAGCGTGGCGGCCAGGGAGTACGAGAAGGCCCTGGATGTGAAGCGGCTCAAGGGCCCCCTCATCTCGGTGGTGTTCAAGGAAGAGAGGCCCGACGGCACCCTCAAGACCGTGGCCGTGCACAGCAAGATGGCCCGGGGCGCCCTGGTCAAGCATGCCCTGCAGGTGGGGGCCCAACAGCCGGCTGATCTGCTGGGCTTCGAGGAACTGGGCTGGGCCGCCGCCACCGAGCCTCCCACCGAGACGGGGGACTGGTTGTTCACGCGGGTGGCAAGGGGCTGATCCCGTTTTTCCACTCGATGGGAAAATGTCCACAAAGAACAAGGGCCCCCGATTTCTCGGGGGCCCTTTCTTGTCCGGCCAGGTCCAGGCCGGCGCTGTCTTCAGACCTAGTTGATAGGCGTTGCCACCAGCGGGTAGCTGTTGACGTTGGCCTCGCTCCACTTGTGGGCCGTCAGGTCGGTGTAGAACAGACCGTTGCTGCCGTAAGCCAGGCTGACGGCGTTGTAGCCCAGGAAGTTCAGGTACGCGGTGACCTGGCTGCTGTGCTGCCCGGTCCAGCAGTAGACCACGATGGTCTTGTCGGTGGGCAGGTGGCCCAGCCACTCGCCCGCGCCCAGGGTGGCGTAGGGGGTGAACTGGAAGGCGCCGGGGATGTGACCCGGGGTGGCGCCGCTGGTGCCGTCGTAGTCGGCTTCACCGAAGTAGTTCAGGATGAAGTAGCTATCCAGACCCTCGGTATGCATGGTTTCCAGGCTGATGGCCCTGAAACCGTTGGCCAGCACGTCGGCCACGCGCTCTTCCACGGTGCCACTGGTGGTGGGGTAGGGGTACCAGCTCAGGCTCTCGTTGTTGTTGGTGGTTTCGGGTGTGTAACCATAGGTGTTCATGTCGTTGCCGTCGGTGTCGTTGGCCCGGTCCGTCCAATTGGTGGCCGCGTCGGCGTTCCAGCTGCTCATACCCCACAGCAGCGTCCGGGTGTCGGTGTATCCCAGCATTTCGGCGCAGAATTTGTAGTGGCCGGCGCTCTGGCCGCTGTAACAGGCGAACACGTAGGGTTTGCCGCTGGGAATGTTGTTGGCCATGTCGTTGACGAAGTTGTCCCAGTTGGTCCAGTAGGCGCCCTCGATGTGGCCGGCGTCGTAGTCGGTCTGGGTGCGCACGTCGACAACGGTGAAGTCGTCCAGGGCGGCGTACAGGGCGGCGGCGCTGATGACGCCGGGGCAGCCGGTGCTGGCAGTGCTGTCGTTGATGTAGTCGTCACCGGCGTCCACCAGAGCGGCGAAATCGCCGGTCATCATGGCGCCCGTTTCCAGGGGATAGTCGTTGACGTTGGTGTCGACCCACTTGTGGGGGGCGGTCAGGCTGTTGTAGAACAGGCCATTGGAACCGAACTGCAAGCTGTAGGCGTTGTAGCCCAGCAGGTTCAGGAAGAACGTGACCTGGCTGCTGTGCTGGCCGGTCCAGCAGTACACCACGATGGGGGTGCCATCGCTGGGCAGGTTCTTCAGCATCTGGTCGGCGCCCAGGCTGGCGTAGGGGGTGAACTGGTAGGCGCCGGGAATGTGACCGGGAGTGGCGCCGGTGCCGTTGTAGTCGGCTTCGCCGAAGTAGTTCAGGATGAAGTAGCTATCCAGGCCATTGGCATGCATATCGGCGAAAGTGGTGCGCTTGAAGCCCTCACCCAGCATGGCGGCGACGCGATCGGCCACCACGGTCTCGGCATCGGCGCTGTCCAGCACGGTGGGGAAGTCGTTCTCCACCAGGTCGCCGTTGTTGTTGGTGGTCTCGGCGGTGTAACCCAGGTCGGTAAGCTTGTCGCCCACGTTACCCTCGGCCACGGGCCAGCTGGTGGCGGTGGTGGGGCTCCAGCTGTTCATGCCCCATAGCAGGCTCTGGAAGTTCTCGTAGCCCATCATCTCGGCGGCGGCCTTGTAATGGCCGGCGCTCTGGCCGCTGTAGCAGGTCACCACGTAGGGCTTGTCGCTGGGGATGTTGTTGGCCAGGTCGTCCAGGAAGTTATCCCAGTCGGTCCAGTAGGCACCGGGAATATGGCCGTTCTGGTAGGTGGTGTAGGAGCGAACATCGATGACGGTGTAGTCGTCCAGGGCGCCGTTCAGGGTGGCGGCGCTGATGACGCCGGGGCAGTCGGCGCTGTCGTTGATGTAGTCGAGGCCGGCGGCCAGCATGACGTCCCAGGCGGTGTCGTCCCCGCCACCGGGGGTCACAGGATCATCATCATCGGAGCAGCCGGTGAAGGCCACCAGGGCGAGCATGAGAATCACGAGCAAAGACCAGCGTTTCATCATTTTGTTTCTCCTGAATTGGCCCCATCCCGAGGGGGGCCGGTTCCGGGCCGCCGAACGACCCACTGGGTTGGCCGCCCCGGGATCATCCCGGGGCGGCCCTCGTGGACACTATCGCTACTTGGCTTCCGCCTTGTCCGTGATCACGATGCCGATGTTGGCCTGGTAATCGGGCAAGGGCGTGACGCCGTCGGTCTCGTACAGGTCGGTTTCCTTCAGGTAGTAGTCGCTGTTGTGGCAGGAGCCCGAGCAGCTGGCTTCGGTCCCGGCCTGGGGCGCGTTCCTGATGACGTTGTGGGGCGAGGCGTACTTCCACGTGGGCACGTTCAGGTACCCGGGAAGGCTCAGGCCCCAGTCATCGAAGGACCCCGGATCCACCGGCGTGTGCCGCACCACCACGTAGTCGTAGTCCGGCCGCAGGTCGTCCATGGGGTTGTGTGCGATCTTGAACTGCACCTGGCTGGGATCGATGTTGTACTTCTCGGCCGTGGCCAGGTTGTGGCAGTTGGTGCAGTTCTTGTAAGGCTGCGAGTGGCACACCTGGCACTGCAGCTTGCTGCCGGTGCCGTCCACGTGCCGCTGATGCCAGATGTTGTCCCAGCCCGCCTCGCTGCCGTGGCAGTCCTCGCACCGCTTCAGCTCGGCCACCTCGTAGCGGCTGTCGTAGTGGTTGGTGGCGGTGTGGGTGGGGTCGCCGTGCAGCTCGTCCTTGCCGTGGCAGTTCACGCAGAACATGCCGCGGGAGTAATGCACGTCGGGCACGTTGTCGGCGCCCGGGTTGCCGGCTTCGATCTCCTCGGCCAGCGAGCCCTGGAAGTCGATGCCCACGCGGCTGCCGTGGCAGGCGGTGCACTGCTCGGTCATGTGCGGCGTCTGGCGGAACCGGTGCGAATACCCGATACCCGCGATCTGGGCAAACCCGCCGCCCACGCTGGTGGGCCGGCTGATGTGGCACTGGCCGCAGGTGGTGTGGCAGCCCGCGCAGTTGGCGGTGAAGCCCTCGTCATAGCCGGCGTTCTCGAAATCGCACTCGCAACGCGCGGAGATGGCGGCCTTGTAACCCCACAGCTGGGTGTGCAGGCTGTTGCGCGCCGCGTCGACGTCGGCCGAATGGCAGCCGTCGCAGCTGTTCTCGGCGAACTCGGCCTCGTGGCACTGGGTACAGCCGTTCTCGCCCAGGGCGCTGGGGTCGCGCACCATGCCGTCATGGGCTTCTTCCATGTTGGCGAAGGTGTAGTCGGCCCCGCCACCGTGACACAACTGGCAGGTCATGTCGGGGTGGTTGCTGGGCCAGGGACGATCGTCGCCTTCATAGTCGGGACCATGAACGCTGTTCAGGAAGTTGGTGCCGTTGGATCCGGTGATGATGACTTTTTCCCACGCTTCCAGCGCGGGTACTTCGCCGCCTCAGCCATCGGACTTGATCGCCACCTCGACTTTCGAGCCCTCCTCACCTCCCAGCGCTTCTTGCAGCATTTCCTCGCTGCTATGGCAGCCGATACAGGTCATGTCGGTGGTCACGGGGCCGCCGCCCCCGCCGTCCACCTCGTTGCCGGTGTCGTGTTCACACCCGACGAGGAACAGCAGGGTCAGCAGGACCGCCAGACCACTGAGGGGGATCAATCTTTTCATTGGTCTCTCCCAGGTTGAGGCGCCTCTAGGAGGCGCTTTCGGTCAACAGGCCGCGGGCGAAGATGGGCACGTTGTTGCACACCACGTCCCCGGCCTTGAATTGTGAACTCATCAAGCTCGACCACACGTCGATGCTCAGGGCGCAGTCCATGACCATGCCCACGAAACAGCGGCTGGTGATCAGCGGATCGACCTGGCGCACCTCGCCCCGGTCCATCCGTTTCTCCAGTTCCCCCTTGAGGAACAGGATGTACGGCAGTCGAACCTCCTTGAACAGGAGAGCCGCACTGGCCCCCCGTTCCAGACTGTTGTGGAACATCAACCGCATGAGCTGGGGATCGCCGGTGGCCACCTCGAGGATGTGATGGGCCGTGCGCGACAGCACGTCCTCCACCGTCTCCTCGGGGTTGCCGCCCTGCTCCAGCTGCGCGATGTCCAGGCCGGCGGCCTTGGTGCGGATGACTTCCTGGTACAGATGGGACTTGTTCTCGAAATGCCGATAGATGGCGGCCTCGGTGATGCCGCTGGCCCGCGCGATCATGCGCATGGAGGTGCCCTCGAATCCGTGACGGCTGAACAGCTCGGTGGCCTGGTCCAGGATCACGTCCTTGCGGCACCGCCCCTTGCTGGCGGCCTGCTTGTCGGCGGAATTCACCTTGGCGCACATCCTCTAGAACCTGCCCGTCAGGCTCAGGGAATAGATGTCCAGGATGTAGTCGTCCCAGCGGTTCTCATCCAGCTCGCAGCGGCGATAGGCGGCCGTCAGGCGGGCCCTCTCGCTCACGTCGTAGCCGGCGCGCACCAGGAAGTTGCTGGTGTCGGACTTCAGCTCGGTGGCCGCGGCGTCGCCCTTGTCCTCGAAGTTCACGCCTTCGTACACGGCTTCCAGGTTCAGCTTGTCGTTGAAGCTGTACACCACGCCGGGGGCGTAGCGCAGGGTGGTGCCGTCGTAGGTCAGGGGGCTCATGTTCCCGCCGGCGGTGGGACCGTCGGTCAGCTCGTACTTGTCCTTGCCCAGGCTCACGGTGCCCAGGAAGGAGATCTTGGGCGTGACCATCCAGTTGACGGTGGCGAAGCCGCTCTGGCTGGACCAGGTGGTCTCCGTCGCGTCATCCACCAGCTCGTAGGTCTGGTCCACGGCCTGGTGGCCCAGCTGCAGGCTCAGGTCGGCCATGGGGCGCAGGTGCAGGGCCAGCTTCCAGTTGATCTGGTCCAGGTTCCGGTCGCCCATCTTGAACACGATGTCGTCGCCGGCGCTGGTCTCGGTGATCTCGTCCTTCTTCCAGCCGAAACCGGCCCGCAGGCAGGTCTTGCTGTTGAAGCGGTAGCGCAGCTTCAGCCCGGCGTTGTTGCGGGTGCGCTCCTGGTCGGCGGTCTGCACCAGGCTGGCCGTTTCCAGCAGCCCGCCCTGGCCGATGGTCTCGTCCAGGTCGCTCTTGCCGTAACGGTAGTAGGCCTGGATGCGGGCCTTCTTGACCGGGTTGGAGTCGGCCTTGAAACGCAGCACCGTGCTGGTGCGGTCGCGGTCCATGGCGCTCATGCCGGCCAGATCCTCGTAAACCTGCGCCTCGCTGTTCTGCTTCTTGAACTGGCCCGTCAGCTTGACGGTGGTGCACTTGGTCACCTGGGCCAGCACGCCCAGCTGCCCGGCCGAGGTCACGGCCTCGTTCTGGGCCAGCATGTCGCTGGCGCCGAAGGTCTGGGTCTGGTCGCCGGCCAGGCGGCCCACCACGCCGCCGCCCAGCACCTGCACCCGGGGGGTCAGGACGTAGCGGGCGTTCAGGCTCAGGTTCCACACCTGGTTGTCGTCGCCGTAGGTCTCGTTGGAGACGCGGGCGCCCTTGTTGTCCTGGTACTCGAAGCGCAGGTCGCCGGCCAGGGCGTTCTTGCCGAAGGCCGCGTTCACCCAGAAGCCCTGGCTGCGGGTGTCCAGCCGGTTCAGGCCGGGCACGGTGTGGCTCCACAGCAGGCTGCTCTTCTCGCCGTTGCGCTCGAAGTGGGTGAAGCCGGCGGTGATCACCGAAAGGGGGCAGCTCTTGTACTTCACGTCCGCGGCGTAGCGGGTCCAGCTCAGGGCCGGCACCTCGGCCAGGGCCGTGGGCGGCGTGGCGGCGAAGCTGACGTTGCGCAGCTCGCTGGTGGTGTCGTACAGGTGGGTGTAGCCCCGGTAATCCAGGTTGAAGGCCCACTGGCCGGGCTGGCTGGTGCCGTAGGTCAGGTGACCGTTCAGCCGGCCGTCGGGGCCGGTTCCCGCCAGGCTGCGCAGGCTCATGAGCTGGCCGTTCTGGCCGGCGGTGTGCCAGCCCAGCAGCATGCTGCCGTTGAACTTGTCAGTCAGCTGGAAGTCCTCGCCGAACTTGGGCGCGAAGCCGTAGTCGTCCAGGACGCCCATGGTCACGGTGCCGTGGTTGTCCTGGCCGATCAGGTCACCGGTGGGGGCCCAGATGCGGTATTCCTGCTGGGCCATGGTCGCGGTCGCGGACACCAGGAGTGCCGTGAGCAGGACCAGCAGAGTCATCGTCTTGGTCGTTTTCATGGCTGGTCTCCTTAATTCCGCAACGTCGCGTCGACGTTGCTTCCGTGAACCTGTCCGTGGCAATCGGTGCAGCGGCCCTCGCTGCCCAGCATGGCGCTGTGGGCCTGGCCACCGATCTGGAAGCCGCTGAAGCCGGCGTCGTAGTGGCACTGCATGCACAGGGTGTTGCCGTCCTGGGTCAGCAGCTTGTCGTGCATGGACCCGTGGGGCTTGTGGCAGGCGGTGCAGTCTTCGTCGGTCACGCCGGCGTGCTCGAACACGAAAGGACCGGCCATCTCGGCGTGGCACTTGGTGCAGGTCTCGTTGATGCCGTTCCAGGCCAGCTGGTCGAACCCGCCGTGGGGATCGTGGCAATCGCCGCAGCTGATCTGGCCTTCCAGCACGCGATGGCGGAAGGGCATGCGGAAGTCGCTGACCTGGTCGTCGTGGCACTGGATGCAGAACTCGCCCTGGTTGCGGAAGTCGGCCGCGGGACGGGCCATGCCGCCGAAGTGCACCTGGTCGGCGTGGCAGTCGTTGCAGCTGATGCCGCTGCCCGCGTGGGGCCCGCTGTTCCAGTTCACGGCCTGGCTGGCATGGCACTGCAGGCACATGTCGGCGCGCTGCTGGTCCGTCAGGGCCTGCAGGGCTTCGACGCCGATGATGTTGCCGTCTCCATCGTTCTCGATGTGGGCGCTGCCCGGTCCGTGGCACGATTCGCACGCGGCGATGTCGGTGCCGGGAATGGCCAGAGCGCGGGAAGGAGAGTGGGGGGAGTGGGCGTAGAATTCGCCGACTTCGTCATGACAGTCCAGACAGGATTCGGATCCCTCGTAGGCACGATCGGCGGGCAGATTGAAGGACTCCAGGTAGGAGTTGCCCGCAGAGGCCTGCCAGGGAATCGTCAGCAGCAGCCCTGCGACGATCAGGAAAGTGCACCTCATCAGAAACCTCCGGTCAGTTGGTTAGCAAACGTTTACTTCGGACACCTTAGATTCGGGATGTTCGGTTTTCAAGATAAAAAGTTAACAGCTTTATTGTCAGAAATAACAACATTAAGGGTCTTGTTTTAAGGGGGTTATACTTGTCGTGACGTTTTCATGACGGAAGGTGAATGTTGATAACAGGTTAACAGCAGGGCAAAAAAAAGCCCCCTCCCGCGGAGGCGGGAAGGGGCCTGAAAATGGCGTTCAGGATCAGCCGATATTTTTCAGCAGATTCTTGCGAACTCCCTTGTCGGCGCAGGAGTCGCCGAACCACACGGACCACAGGGCCCGCACCAGTTCGAAGTTCTGGATGGTGCCCTTGACCTCGCCGTTCAGGCTGGTGGTCAGCCCCGTGTCCACGTTGTAGTCGAAGACCAGGTGGTCGCCCTCGCGGGCTTCCTCGGTGAAATAGCCCACCAAGGTGGCCAGATCGTCGGCGAAGGCGGACTGGTCCTCGAAGTTCTTGTCGATGATCTCGGTGAGGGCCTTCTTCAGCTTCTCGGCGCTGAAGCTGCGGGTCAGGTCCATGATGATCTGCTTGTTGGCGTTCAGGTCCATCAGGTCGCGGGCCTTGTTCTCGCCCAGCTGGGCGTCGCTGCTCACGTAGCTGGCGATGACGTAAACATCCACCTTCAGAAAGGTCTTTTCCCGCAGGCCGACACCCGTGGCCACCAGGGTGTAGGCACCGTCGCCCGAGCCCAAGGTCATCTCGTCGGGGTATTCCTTCTTGGTGTCGGGCTCGACCATGGCCAGGGCGGTCACGGGCACCAGAATGATCAGCAAGACGCACAAACGCAGAAACTTGGACATGATTCACTTCCTTTGCGGAGGTAGTTCAGCAGGGCTGAACCCGGGTAACCTGAACCCATTCTTAACACGGGACCGGCCCGGGGGTCAATCTTCGGACGGGGACGGGGTGTTCGCGGACGGCACCGGTTGGGGCTTGCCGTTCTCGTCGATGTTCACGTAGGTCAGCTGGGCGCTGGTGACGGCCACGTCCTGGCCGCTTTCCCGGCGATGGGACCACACGTCCACCTGCACCGTCACCGAGGTGCGGCCGCACTGGACCACCTCGGCGTAGTAGCTGACCAGCTCGCCCACCAGCACGGGCTGGTGGAACTCCACCTTGTCCATGGCCACGGTGACCACGCGGGGGCAGCCGTGTTCCATGGCGGCCACGGCGCCGGCCTGGTCGATGTGGCTGAGGATGATGCCGCCGAAGATGGTGCCGTGGGAGTTGGTGTCCCGGGGCATCATGAGCACGCGGATGGCGGGGTCGCGTTTTTCCATGGCGGTGAATCCTTTCGGCGGGCCAGGGCGGGGCGGTGACAGTGGCGCATAGAATAGAGGGTTACGGTTCTCGGCGCCAATTGATAAATCCTTGCCCGGCCGGGCCGGCGGCAGCCCCGACCAAGGGAACGGGGGCGGCCGGCATTGGCGGATCGCCGGCGGGGTTGCTAAGTTTTCGGAGAAAGACCCGCCGGCTGCCCCTGACGTCAAGCACCCCGGACCGGCCATGAATGTTCCGCCCGATCCTGCCCGGCCAGGACAGGTCAGGTAAAGCCCAGAAAACCCGGAGGCCCCCGACTCCCATGAATTCCGCCAAGCTGCCCGATCCCTGCCACGACACCCGCAGCGCCATGGAACTGGCCCAGACGGCGAAAAGCCGCTTCGAGGCCACGGCCAGGGTGGCCAGCGATCACGGCATGGATCTGGACCGGGTCAAGGCCTGCGGCGAAGAGATCCTGGAGCTGGTGCACCGCGGTGAGGGGCAGGCCAGCCCCCTGTGGGTGGTGGAGGCCGCCCAGGCCATGCTCACGGCGGTCATGGCGGTGAACCGCGAACCCCTGCCCGTGTCCGAACAGGTGGACCCGGCCAGCTTCGCCATGAGCGTGCTGCGCGACATGGCCCGGGCCGCGGGCGATCGCGGCCTGGACTGGGGCACCCTGGAAAGCGCGGCGGCCACCTCCCTGAAGACCGCCGAGAGCAACGGCTATTCCAACATGGAAGTCTACTGGGGCCTGAACCGGGCCACCGCCTCGCTGGAGCTGGCCTGGGCCCGGAACCTGGCCGAGGCCGAGGCGGAGTAGGGGCGCCGGCAAAGTCTCCTGGGGCCACCAGATTCTCTCGTTCCGGGAGGCCGAGGATAAGGCTGACCACATGGTCAGCCTTCGGTTTTTCTGGTCGAGAGGTATTCCCTGAAATGATTCTCCAGCTTTTCCGAACCATGGGCAGGTGGGAGGGGCAACCGTTGCAACAGCGCCGCTGATCCGGCCATGAACTGGGCCACCTCCCAGGTGTCGCGGCTGAAAGGTCGCAGCAAGGGCAGGGCGCCGTTGACCAGCCACAAGGGAATATTCCTGGTCTTGACGGGCCGCCCCAGGACCCGGGAACACAGATCGGCCAGGCCGGCCCAGGTGAAGACCTCCGGACCACCCACCGGTCGCACCCGGGGGCCAGACCGTTCCAGCAGGGCCTTGATCACGAAGCCGCCAAGATCTCCCAGCCCGATGGGATTGAGGCGGACCTTGTTGCCGCCCAGGGCCAGAAGGCTTCCCGAGCGGGCCATCTCCAGGATTTCTTCCATGTCGCTGAAGTAGCCCGTCGGTCGGATGATGACATGTTCACACCCGCTGCAGGCCAGCCCGGCCTCGGCCTCGCCTTTCATGCGGAGCATGGCGACGGGGCTGTTCGGGTCCGCGCCGAACACGCTCACGAAGGCGATCCGCTCCAGACCCCGGGTCCGCCTGGCTTCGTCGAAGAGATTCAGGTTGGCGTCCACATCAACCGCCTGCCGCGTGATGCTGTCTTTCTGGCGGGTCTTGCCGACGGCACTGACCAGATAGCGGCACCCGCCCAGCACCCCCTGCAGGGTTTCTTCCCGGGTGACCTGCACCTGGGCGATTTCATCGACCAGATGGATGACGGGTTGCAGCTTGTTCCGGTTCCGGACAAGAACCCGCACCCTCAGGCCCTTTTCCCTGGCCTGGCGCACCACCGCCAGGCCGCAGTGCCCGGTGGCCCCGGCCACCGCCACGAGGGGGCGGCCGGGATCGGGCGGGGTCAGCATTTCCAGTTCGGCGACCATGGTGTTCCGGGTCATGGGATGGTCTCCCTTCAATGGAATTCGTGGGCCAGGATCTGCTCCATGATCTCGTAGCGCAGCAGGTACTGGGACTCGTCGTTGCCCAGCATCAGGATGATCCCGTCCTGCCCGGGAATCAGGGCCATGAGGGAGGTGAAGCCGTTGATGTCGCCTCCGTGCTGATACACGGTGATGCCGTCGTCGTTCAGGATGAACCAGCCCATGCCCACGTTGTTGTGGCCGTCCTGGTCGGGGGCCGCGGGGAAAACATCGCTCCGGTCCTCGGGGGAGATCAGTTGCCCGTCCAGGATTGCCCGGGCCCAGAGGCGCAGGTCACCCATGTTGCTCACCAGGGCACCCGCCGCGTAGGGAACGGACATGTCCAGGGGTGCTGAGCCGGTGTTTCCGTTGTAACCCCGGGCCTCGTCCTCGGCGGTGATGGGGTCGCTGCCGTAGGAAGTGTTGCCAAGGCCCAGGGGCTGCAGGACGCTGGTCTGCAAGAACGAGAAATAACTCTGGCCAGACAGCTCTTCGATGAGAATTCCCAGGGCGGCGAAGTTGGTGTTGGAGTATTCCACCGCCGTGCCCGGTGTGAAATGAAGGGGCTGGTCCATGACCGCGCCCACCAGTTCTTCCGGATCATGAGGCTGAGTGGAATCCACAAACTCCAGATAGTCCGGCAAACCCGACCGGTGGGTGAGCAGGTGCCTCAGGGTGATTTCATCGCCGCGGGGGTAATCGGGAAAGTAGAGGGCGACGGGATCGTCGAAGGACTGGATCAGTCCCTGGTTCTTGAGCTGCACCACGGCCATGGCCGTGAAGGCCTTGGTCATGGATCCGATGCGGTACTTCAAATCCCCGTCGTTGGGCTGGCCGGACTGCCGGTCGGCCAGTCCGTATCCCTTGTCCAGCAGGATTTCCTGGCCTCGCTGGATGAATACCGAGCCCTGCCAGCCTGAGCTCTCCAGGTAGGCGGCGGCCGTGGTGTATTCCGGTTGGGGGGTGGCGGCCTCCTCGTCGCTGCAGCCCAGGAACCCAAGCAGGGCCAGCAGAATGAGGGCAAGTCGAATAGATGGAGAGTGTTTCCCGATATTGCTCATGGTTTTGACCTCAGAATGAATGGGGAGCCCACAGGCTCCGTTTAACGGGTCCGAACTCCCGCAGGTTCTCCGCCAGACGCAATCCCAGAGGATTGGCTGCCGGGAAGGAGGAGCCGGTATGATGGCGAATGTGGATGGCCGTATCGGTTCCCGCCGGAAGGCGGAAAAAGACCTCGCACTGGACGGGTTCGGGGCTGTCGGCCAGTTGTGCCTGCCATTGGTCCAGATACTCGCGCAGGGCGGTTTTCTGGTGCTGGGCAGGGCGAACAACAACGGTTTCCAGCCACATGGCTTCCATCCTCGGGGAATCAAGATGACGGACAACATCGGTCCCCCAAGCATGGGTTGTGCCATATGGTAACTCACTTATTGGCAATCGCTTGTGTTGTTACTTTAAAAAATATGTGAAATGCCGCAATAAATGTGTTGTCATATTTCACGAAATGCAGAATATTGTGAAATATGACAGAAACACCCCCGCAATACGGCCCCCTTCCGGGGGAATTTTTCCGGGAAGCGACGGTGGCCATCTGCCGCCACCGCCAGGCTCATCACGCCCTTCAGGCCTGCGCGGCCTATCTGGAGGGCTTCATGCCCGTGGGGAAGATTTTCCTGGAAGCTTACGAGCACGATTTCGGCGCCATCCGCTCCCTGGCCGTGGCCACGCCGGAGAAGGGGACCCCCCTGGATTTGCTGGTGCCCATGGACCCGACCCAGCGGGCCACCATCCAGGGATTTCGGGAACAGCCTCCCCGGGACAACGTCTTCCTCATCAATGATCCCCAGGCGGATCCCGTTTCCCTGGCCATGCTGGACGCTTTGGGCGAGGGGAGCGATTGCTCAATACTGGGGACCTATCCGGAGCTGGACGGAGTGGTCCAGGGGGCGGTGGTGGTTCTGGCTTCCGGCCGGGGGCGGTTCACCCTTGAGCACGCCCGGTTGCTGGGCCTGCTCAAGGCGCCCTTCGGCATTGCCCTGAGCAACGCCCTGAAGTACCGCGAGGTCGAGCGCCTGCAGGAGCGGCTGCAGGATGACAACCGCTACCTGCAGCGAGAGATCCTGGAGCGCACGGGCGAGACCATCATCGGCATGGATTTCGGTCTGGCGAAGGTGATGGCCGAGGTTCACCGGGTGGCGGTCCACCACAGCCCGGTCTTGCTCCTGGGTGAGACCGGGGTGGGCAAGGATGTCCTGGCCAATCACATCCACGCCGTCTCGCCGCGATCCCGTGGCCCTTTGATCCGGGTCAACTGCGGGGCCATTCCTGAATCGTTACTGGACAGCGAACTTTTCGGACACGAGAAGGGAGCCTTCACCGGGGCCACGGCCAGGAAGCGCGGCCGGTTCGAGCGGGCGGACGGCGGGACCATCTTCCTGGACGAGATCGGCGAACTGCGGCCCGAGGCGCAGATCCGGTTGTTGCGTGTCTTGCAGAACCGGGAACTCGAGCGGGTGGGAGGCACGGAATCCGTGGGCGTGGATGTTCGGGTGATCGCCGCCACCCACCGGGACCTGCAGGCCATGGTTCAGACCGGGGATTTCCGGGAGGACCTCTGGTTCCGCCTCAACGTCTTTCCCGTGTCCATCCCGCCGCTGAGGCAGCGCACCTGTGATATCCCCGCGCTGGTGGAGCACTTCGTGGCCAGGAAAGCGCAGGACCTGAAGTTCCATCAGATCCCATCATTGACGCCGGAGGCCATGGATATCCTCATGGCCTATGATTGGCCGGGAAACGTGCGCGAGCTGGAGAATGTCATCGAGCGGGGGCTGATCCTGGGCGGAGGAAACTGGCTGGAACTGGACTGGCTACGGCCCGGGGATTCCCGGGATCGCCAGGTGAAACCACCGGAGGGCGGGCCCTTCCCCACCCTGGACCAGGCCATGGCCCGGCACATTCAGGCGGCCATCCAGCGCAGTGGCGGCAAGATCCACGGGAAGGGCGGGGCCGCCGATCTCCTGGGTGTCAATCCCAGCACCTTGCGCAGCCGGATGCGCAAGCTGGGAATCGCTTTCGGACGGAACCGGGACCGGGATACCTGAGAGCCCTTCGCCCGACAGGGCCAAACCCGCCAATTCGTCTTACCGGTCGGTCCGTCTCGCCAATCGGTCCGTCTCGCCCGTCAGTCCTTCTCACCCGTCGCCGCCACCTCATCCATCGCCTTGATGTTCTCGTCCAGCTTGCACAGCACGCAGCTGCCGCAGTCCATTTCCCGCGGCGGACGGTAAGCTTCGCCGGCGCGGATGGCCCGCTTCTCTTCCAGCTTGTTCATGCCCGCCAACAGCAGGCCCAGGGTCAGGAAGGCCCCCGGCGGCAGGATCATCACCAGCGCCGGCGGGTAGCTGTCGCCGAACAGGGGAAAGCCCAGCAGGCTGCCCGAACCGAACACCTCGCGCACGCCGCCCAGCACGGCCAGGCCCAGGGTGAAGCCCAGTCCCATGCCCAGGCCGTCCACCACCGACAGCCCCACCGAGTTGCGGCTGGCGAAGGCCTCGGCCCGGCCCAGGATGATGCAGTTCACCACGATCAGGGGAATGAACAGGCCCAGGCTCTTGTGCAGCTCGTAGAAGTAGGCGTGCATGACCAGGTCCACGATGGTCACGAAGCTGGCGATGACCACGATGTAGGCCGGGATGCGCACCTTCTTGGGGATGAAGTCGCGCAGCAGGGACACCATGGTGTTGCTGCACAGCAGCACGAAGGTGCTGGCCAGGCCCATGCCCAGGCCGTTCTCCACGCTGGTGGTCACGGCCAGGGTGGGGCACAGCCCCAGCAGCAGCCGGAAGATGGGGTTCTCTTTCCAGAATCCACGGGTGAAGGTGGTGCTGTAGCTCATTTCTCTTCTCCCGCGGTCAGGGCTTTCCGGTCGGCCTCGTAGTGCTCGAATCCCTTGGCGATGGCGTCACAGATGGCGCGACCGGTGACGGTGGCGCCGGTGATGGCGTCCACCTGGCCGCCGTCTTTCTTCACCTGCCAGCCGTCGCCGCCGCTGCGCCCCTTGTAGAAGCGGTCCAGCACGTCGGGCGCGGCGTAGTTGGCGCCCAGGCCCGGCGTCTCGGCGTGGCGCAGGATGCGCACCCCGTTGACGGCGCCCTGCTCGTCCAGGCCCACCATCAGCTCGATCTCGCCGCTGTAGCCCAGGCCGCTGCTGGTGGTGAAGGCCGTGCCCACCGGGCCAGCCTCACCCTGGCCCACGAAGTACACCACCTGGTCGGCGGCGCCGGCGCGCAGGGTGTCGGCCACCAGGCTGGCGAAGGAGGGCAGCACCGCCTCGACGGCCTCGCGCTGGGCCCGGGCCTCGGCCTGGCGGATGGGTTCGGTGGTGAAGCCGGCCACCTGGGCCAGGGCCAGGGCGGCCACCGCGCAGATCAACGACAGGCGCAGGGCCAGGTTCAGGGTCTCTTTCATGGCTAGCCCCTTTCCTCGAACAGCTTTCGCCGCTGCCCGCCGAACACGCGGGGACGGGTGTAGCGATCGATGAGCGGCGTGGCCGCGTTCATGAGCAGGATGGCGAAGCTCACGCCCTCGGGGTAACCACCCCACAGGCGGATGATGGCCGTCAGCAGGCCGCAACCCACGCCGAAGATGAGCATGCCCCGGCGCGTCACCGGCGAGGTGACCATGTCCGTGGCCATGAAGAACGCCCCCAGCATGAGGCCGCCGGCCAGCACGTGAATGAGCGGGCTCAGGTAGCGGTCGGGAGCCGCCGCGTGGGCGATGCCGGTGACCAACACCACGGTGCCGATGAAGCCCACGGGGATCTGCCAGCGGATGTGCCCGCGCCAGATCAGGAACAGCCCGCCCAGCAGCAGGGCGCCCGCGCTGACCTCGCCGAAGCTGCCGCCCATGTTGCCCAGCAGCATCTGGGCGCTGGAGGGCAGGTCGGCCTCGGCCAGGGGCTTGCCCAGGCTGGCGGCTTCCTTGGCCAGACCCAGGGGAGTGGCCCCGGTCAGGGCGTCCAGCTTGGTCCCGGGCCCGGCGGGCACCACCCAGCGGGTCATCTGCACCGGGAAGCTGATGAGCAGGAACACCCGGGCCACCAGGGCTGGGTTGAAGGGGTTGAATCCCAGTCCGCCGTAGATGGCCTTGCCCAGGATGATGGCCACCAGAGATCCCACCAGCACCATCCACCAGGGGCTGCCCGAGGGCAGGTTCATGGCCAGCAAGACTCCCGTCAGAACAGCGCTCAGGTCGCCCAGGGTGTTGTCGCGCTTCAGGGCGCGGTTCATGGCCCACTCGGCCAGCAGACAGCCGGCCACCGCCAGGGCGGTGACGCGCACGGCGTCCAGGCCGAAGTAGAAGAAGCCCACCAGCAATCCCGGCAACAGGGCCAGGATCACGTCGCGCATGATGCGTTGAACGTCCGTTCCGCTGTGCACGTGGGGCGAGGCGCTGACGATAAGCTTGTCCACCGCGAGGGTGTCCTTGATGGATGCGCTCACGATTCAACTCCTGTGGTGGTGGCCTGTTTCCTCAAGACTTCCCGATGTTCCAGCTTGCCGCGCTTGAAGTACTGCACCAGCGGGCGGTGGGCCGGGCACACGTAGGCGCAGCTGCCGCACTCGATGCAGTCGCTCACGTGGTAGTCGCCCAGCTCGTCCCAGCGCGAACGCTCCACCAGCAGGCCCAGCTGGCTGGGCACCAGGAACATGGGGCAGGCGTCCACGCAGTTGCCGCAGCGGATGCAGGGGCCGCCAGTGAACTGGCTCACTTCCTCCTGGCGCAGGCACAGGATGCCGCTGGTGCCCTTCAGCACGGGGCTGTCCAGGTCGAACTGCACCATGCCCATCATGGGACCGCCGTAGATGATCTTGCCCACGCCGGGCTTCAGGCCGCCGCAGAAGTCGATGACGTCCTGCAGGGGCGTGCCCACCCGGGCCAGCACGTTCTCGGGCTGCACCACGGCGCTGCCGGTGACGGTTGCCACGCGCTCGGTCATGGGACGGCCGTCGCGCACGGCCTCCAGGCAGGCGGCCGCCGTGCCCACGTTCTGCACCACCACGCCCGCGTCCATGGGCAGGCCGCCCGCCGGCACCTCGCGGCCGGTCAGGGCGAAGATCAGGTGCTTCTCCGAACCCTGGGGATACTTGGTTTCCAGCAGCCGGTAGTCGATGTTCAGATCGGCCGGTTTGGCCGCGGCCAGGGCCTTCAGGGCGTCGGGCTTGTTGCTCTCGATGCCCACGATGGCCTTCTTCACGCCCAGCACCCGCATCATCAGGCCGATGCCCTCGTTCACGTCCTCGGCATACTCCAGCATGATGCGGTGGTCGGCCGTCAGGTAGGGCTCGCACTCGGCGCCGTTCAGGATCAGCAGGTCGATGGGCTTGTCCTGGGGCGGGCTCAGCTTCACGTGGGTGGGGAAGGTGGCCCCGCCCATGCCCACGATGCCCGCGTCGCGGATGGCGCCGCGCAGGGTGTCCGGCGTCAGGCTGCGCCAGTCGCCCACGGGGGTGATGCCTTCCCACCACTGGTCCTCGCCGTCGGGAATGAGCTCCAGGGCCAGCTGGGGGCGGCCCAGGGGGTGGGGGTACAGATCGATCTTCTTGATGGTGCCGCTGGTGGGCGCGTGCACGGGCACCGAGACGAAGCCCGCCGGGCTGGTCAGGGGCTGGCCGCGCTTGACCTCGTCGCCCCGGGCCACGATGACCTCGCCGGGGGCGCCGATGTGCTGGCCCACCGGCACGATGTAACGGGACAGCAGGGGCAGGGCGCGGATGGCGCGCTCGGCCGTTTCCTTGTGGTACTGGGGATGAATGCCGCCCTGGAATTTGCCCAGCAGCCGGCCGCTCAGAAACTTCATGATGTGGCCTCCTGTCCGGAGTCGGCCAGGGGCCGGCCGTCGGCGTCGAAGTGGCGCAGGTCCTTGAAGACGATGGCGCCGGTGGGGCACACGTCCACCAGGGCCGCATCCAGCGGGGCGTGGTCGTAGTCCACCCGGGCCAGGTTGCTGTGGATGGTGATGCGCGGGTCGTCCTCGAAGAACTTCTCGCACTTCTTGCAGCCGATGCAGGCCACGTCGCAGGCCTTCTTGGCCGGGCCCGCCTTGGCCGTGCTGCTGCACAGCACGTGGATGGTGGCGTCCTCGGGCACCAGGCTGATGATGTTCTTGGGGCACACCGAGATGCACTTGCCGCAGCCGGTGCAGCGCGCGGGAATCACCCGGGCGATTCCCTGCTCGGTCATCTCGATGGCGCCGAAGGTGCACACGGCTTGGCAGTCGGCCAGGCCCAGGCAGCCGTGCAGGCACAGCTTGTCGCCGCCGCCCAGCAGATCGGCGCTGGCGCAGCTGGCCTGGCCGTTGTAGCGGAACGACTTGCCGGCCACCGACTCGTCGCCCTGGCACAGGACCAGGGCCACCTGGCGCGTGGTCTTCGTCACTTCCAGCCCCATGATGGCGGCCACCGCCTGTCGGGCCGCGTCGTCGGCCACGGGGCAGTCTCCCGGTGCGGCCTTGCCGGCCACCACGGCGGCGGCGAAGTCGGCGCACCCGGCGAAACCGCAGCCGCCGCAGTTGGCGCCGGGCAGGGCGTCGTTGATCTCTTCCTGGCGGGGATCCACCTCCACGGCGAACACCCGGGCGGCCACGGCCAGACCCAGGCCCGAGACGAGTCCCAATCCGGCCAGAACTGCTGTGGGAATGAGCATGTGAATCTGTCTCCTGTCCAAACGATGATGATCGATGGCGTCGCTACTTGACCAGCCCGGCGAATCCCATGAAGGCCATGGACAGCACCCCGGCCGTGACCAGGGCGATGGCCGTGCCCTTGAACACGCGGGGCGTCTCGGCCAGGTCCAGCACCTCGCGGATGCCGGCGAAGAGCAGCAACGCCAGGCCGAAGCCCACCGCCGCCGCCATGGCGAACACCGTGGTCTGCAGGAAGTTGTAATCGTTCTGGATGGTCATCACCGCGCAGCCCAGCACCGCGCAGTTGGTGGTGATCAGGGGCAGGAAGATGCCCAGCGAGCGGTACAGGGGCGGGCTCAGCTTCTGCAAAGCAAGCTCGACAAGCTGAACCATGCTGGCGATGATCAGGATGAAGCTGATGGTCTGCAGGAATTGCAGGTCCAGGGGCTTCAGCAGCTTGTGGTACACCACCCAGGAGACCATGCTGGCGAGGGTCATGACGAACATGACGGCGCCGGTCATGCCCAGGGCGGTGCTCAGCTTCTTGCTGACGCCCAGGAAGGGGCAGATTCCCAGGAAACGGGCCAGGACGAAGTTGTTGACGAAGATGGCACTGACGATGAGCAGCAGGTATTCCATGTGTTCACCCCTGTTAATGGTTTGACAGCTTCAAAGGTGGGCATTTGATTGGGCGATATCAAGGAGAAAACCGTGCAAAAAAGCGCCTGTCTGATCTTGATAATGCTAATATTAGCAACTGGTTGTGCGGAAGATCACCAGTGGTCCGACTTCTACTTCGACACCATGGGCACCAGGGCCCACTGCCACCTGGAATTGCCCCCCGAAATTCAGCTGGGACAGGGGGCTCCGCTGGTGCAGGCGGTGTACGATTCGGTGACCACGGTGTTCAGCACCTGGGACGCCGGCAGCGAGATGAGCCGCCTGAACCGGGCCCCGGCCGACTCGGTGGTGCACCTGTCGCCCTGGTTCGACCGCTGCCTCGCCCAGGCCGACGAGTTGCGGGGCCGCAGCCGCGGCGCCTTCGATCCCACCGCCGGCCCCCTCATGCGTTTGTGGGGTTTTTACCGCGGCCAGGGGCGGTTGCCCTCGCCGGCCGAGCGGGACTCGGCCTGCGCCCTGGTGGGCGGCTGGCGATACGTGGATTCCGGCGCCGTGGTCAAGACCGACGGCCGGGTGAAGTTCGATCTGGGTGCCATCGCCAAGGGTTTTGCCGTGGACCGGGCCGTGGAGCGGTTGCAGGCGGCCGGCGTGCGCAACGGGCTGGTCGATCTGGGGGGCAACCTGTACTGCCTGGGCGGTGCCCAGGGGCGCCATGACTGGCGGGTGGGCGTGCGCGATCCCCTGGACCGCAACGAGCACTTCGCCACCGTGAAGCTCAGCGGCCAGGCCGTGGCCACCAGCGGCTCGTACGAGCGCTTCGTCGAGATCGACGGCATCCGCTACGGCCACATCATGAACACCGCCACCGGACTGCCCGCCACCGGGGTGCTGAGCGTCAGCGTGGTGGCCCCCACGGCCGTGCTGGCCGACGGCCTGTCCACCACCCTGTTCGTGCTGGGGCCCCACAAGGGGGGGCTGTTGTTGCGGGATCTGCCGCCCAGGCTGCAGGGGAAGGTGCAGGCCATAATGGTGCTGCCCGCGGCCGAAGGCGAGGGCGAGCCCGTGCGGGTCCTGGTCACGCCGGGGCTCATGGGCCAGGTGGAGCTGGTGCCCCACTACCAACGCAAGTTCGTCCTGGAGGAGTGGCGCCTGTGACCTACTGGTGGCGGGACAGGACGCGCACCTGATCGCCCGTGATCTCCAGGACCTGGATGTGCCCGCCGTAGTAGGCGGCCAGCCCCGCGTCGATGCACCACACCCGCCCCTCGCAGCGGCTGCCCACCCCGTGCTCCTGCACCGTGTGTCCCATGATCATGCGCCGGGCGCCCAGCCGGTCCAGCACCTGGGTGGCGGTGGCGCAGGCCTCCTCGGTCAGTTCGTCCGAGTACAGGCGGGTCCAGGTGGGGCTTTCGCGGGTGTGGATGAAGCGGGGCGCCGGGCCCTGGCCCAGCAACCAGCCCTGCACCTCGTTGTTCAGGCGCTCGATGCCGTAGTCCACGTGCATGGGCAGCACGCCCCCGTGGACGAAGACGTTGTCCCCCAGCACCAGGATCACCGGATGATCGGCCAGCAGCCGGGCCATGGGCCCACCGGGCCGGAAGGCGGCCACGCGCCCGCGCTGCTCCTGGGGAAAGGCCAGCAGCAATGAGTCGGGCCGCGCGTCGCGGGCGTACCCGGCGAAATCGGCGAAGCCCCCCGGCGTGACGTAGCGCAGGTCGGGCCGCGCGTTCATCAGCTCGTGGTTGCCCTGCAGGACGTGCACCGCGCCGCCGGCCGCCGCCGCCTCGCGCTGCAGGCGGTCGAACAGCCGCAGGATGGCCTCTTCCTGGTCTCCCCGATCCAGCAGGTCGCCCGTCTGCACCACCACCAGATCGCCGCCGATCCAGCGGTCCGCCGCGTCCACGGCCCCGCCCAGGCGCAGGGCCTGTCGCGCCGCCTGCAGGTCGCCATGAATATCGCCGATGGCGATGATGCGGGACGGGGCTGGCGCGGGGTTGGTGTCGCCGGCCAGGGCGGGCTGGGAAGGCAGGCCCGACAGAGGCAGCAGGCCCAGGAAAACGAGCAGCGGGAACAGGGGGCAGCGGCGCATGGTCTTCCCCTCCGGTGAGGATCCGGTCTTGCCACGATCAGGGCCCGTGACTATTGGTTGCAGGAATTGAACCCGGGAAATGTATCACGAAAGGCCGCCATGAAAAACTCCGAGACCGTGCTGACCCTGCTGCTCACCGCCAACCGCCTGAAGACCACTCCGCGCACGGGCTGGGCCGTCCGGGGCATCGCCGACTTCGAGAGCGTGGCCGACCACACCTGCGGCGTGGCCTTCACCGCCCTGCTGCTGGCCGATCTGGTGCCCGGCGATTTCGACCGGGGCAAGCTGCTGACCATGGCCGTGCTGCACGACCTGCCCGAGAGCGTCACCGGCGATCTGAGCCTGGGCGGCTCGCGCCTGCTGCCGCCGGGAGCCAAGGCCCAGATGGAACAGAGCGCCATGGACGAGCTGCTGGGGGAATTTTGCGGGGACGGGGATTTCGGCGGCCGCTGGCGCGCCACCTGGGACGAGTTCGAGGCCCTGGGCTGTCCCGAGGCCAAGCTGGTGCGCGACGCCGACCGGGTGGATCTGCTGGTGCAGGCCCTGGTCTACGAGCGCAGCACCGGCACGGTGCAGCTGGACGAGTTCTGGCAGTTCGCGCCCCCCGAGTCCTTCCACTTCGCCGAGAGCCGGCAGATCATCGAGGCCCTGCTGGAGCGCCGGCCCCGGTGACGGGCCGCGCAGGAGGACAACGGGGCCGTGCCCTCTTCCCCGTGAGCACGGCCCCATCGCTTTGTCGGTATCTCCCCGCTCACCTGATCAGAGCCATCTTCCGCGTCCGCTCGTAGCCGTTGGTCCGCAGGCGGTAATAGTAGACTCCCGTGGCCACGCCGTGCCCCGCCTCGTCGCGTCCGTCCCAGCGCACCTGCTGCCGCCCCGGTTCACACCAGCGGTCCATCAGGGTGCGCACTCGGGTCCCGTCCACCGCGAACACCGCCAGCTCGGCCTGTCCGCCCCGCGGCAGGTCGAAGGCGATGACCGTGGCGGGGTTGAAGGGGTTGGGCCAGTTGGGATGCAGGGCGGTGACGGTGACAGCCTCGGGAACGGCCGACACTCCGGCGGCCCGCACCTCGTCGCTGCCGGGGCCCTCGTTGCCGTGGGCGTCCAGGGCCGTGACCCGGTAATAGTGCACGTCGGTGCCGGGATCGTGGCTGAAGGCCGACGTGGCGGTCCAGCCCAGCCGGTGGGCCTCGTCCAGGGCGAAGCCCGGGCTACCGGCCCCGTATACCGCATACCGGACCAGGTCGCCGTCATCCACGGCCGGCGCATCCCAGGTCAGGCTCACCGTCCGGTCGGGTTGGCGCGAGGCCGCCAGGGCCAGGGGAACTCCCGGCGCCAGGTTGTCCACCGAATAGCCCTGGGCCGGCAGGCACTCCCAGCTGATCCACACCTGTTCCGAGTGGGCCACCACCCGGTACTCGGTGAAGGGGATACCGGCGCCGGTGCTGTCCCCGAAGGTGGGGGCGAAGGCGAAGTACTCGGCCTCCAGCATGGCCGGCACCGTGGTCACGTAACCCCAGCCGGACTTGTTGAACTCGGCCACCTGGTCCAGGGGCCAGTTCCGGGTCTCGGCCAGGGCCGCGGCCTGGGCGTCGCTCAGGGCGGCGCTCTTGTCGGCCGGCGTGCGCATCCACACCGAGTACTCGTTCACCAGGGGTTGCTGCAGGCCGTCCAGCCAGCTGGCCGCCCAGTGCACCGCCACCTGGCCGCCCTGGTCGTTGGGCACGTCCCGCACGGCGCTGATGGCGGGGCGCGGGTCGTCCAGGAAGCCGTAGGGCCCCAGCTTCTGCATGTGCAGGTTGCCGGAGCTCGTGGACAAGGTCTTGACCCAGCCGCCGCTGCTCAGCATGACCGGGGGAGCGGAATCGGTAAAGGTGTTCCCGCTGATCTGGATGTCCGTGTCCGGCCACAGCTTCAGGCCGGCGCTGCTGAAGCGCTGGGCGAAGGCGCATTGCCGGTCGAAGCGATTGTCGTACCAGGTCACCACCAGGCCGCCCTGGCCGTCGGGGCAGGCGCGAGGCGCATACTGGTAAAGGGTGTCCCGGCCCAGGTCCAGGCCGTACCGCCCCCACAGCCGGTCACCCGCGGTATCGAAGTGCTGCAGACGCACCACGTCGCCGCTGCCGGTCTCGGCCTCGTAGGACGCCACCACGAAGGCGCCTCCCTCACCGTCGGCCAGCAGGTAGGCGTTCCCGTTGTACTGGGAGTAGCTGGTGGGCTGCTCGCTGCCGTAGGGGAACAGGTTGTTACCGTCCGCCCCCACGTGCAGGATGTAGGACTTGTACTTGTATTCGTATTCGGCCTCATCGTAGGTGGACCCGTCCACACAGACGAAGAGCCCCCCGCTGCCGTCGGCCATGGCCTGGCGCACGTAGGTGGGGTGGTCGAAGTAGACGGTCATGATGGGGATCCCGTCCTCGGCCCAGTAGGGAGTCCCGTCGCCGGCCAGCCTCTGGGCCGTGATGCGCCCTTCGGAATAGTCCCGCAGATCCCGCCACACGCAGTACACCCCGCCGGCTCCGTCGCTGGCCACCATGGAGTTGCCCTGGTCGTTGGCGGCGTCGCACACCACGATGCCGCTGGTGTTCCACTGGGCCGTCCCCAGGCTGGACACGTGCTGGGCATAGATGTCGCTCTCGACGCCGCGCTCGTCCGACCAGCTGACGAAGCAACCGCCGGCTTGGTCCTGGGCGATGGTTTGATAGCTCTGGTCACCCGCGGCGGTGCACACCGAATTTCCGGAGCTGTTCCAGACCCGGCCTGCGGTGGTCAGGCGCTGGGCGTACAGGTTGGTGTTGTCGGTGGTGCCCACTTCCTCGTCTACCCACACCACGAGGACACCGCCGCTGCCGTCTGACACGGCCTGGGGACGGGTTTGCTTGCTCTCGTAGGTGCACACCCTCAGAGGCTCGGAACCCCAGGTGAAGGCGCCGTCGACGGTGATGTGCCGGGCCAGGATCCGCCGGTCGTCAATGGTCGCGCCATCGTCGGCCCAGATCACGAAACAGCCGCCGGCGTTGTCAGCCACCACCACCGGGTTGTACTGGTAGGTCTCGTTTTCGATGATGACCAGGGGGGCTTCGGGGTCGGCGGTCCAGTGGGTCTGGGCCAGGGTGGGTGTGGCCAGGAGGGCCAGCAGGGCTATGAACAGCAGCCCGAAGGTCGGCCCTTCGGCGGCTGGCAGGATCGCTTTCTTCATGAGAATCCCCTCTGATCGGGTAGAAAGTTGCGCAGACCAGGGTGTCGCCAGGGTGGGACCGCGCGAGAGGGTGGCATGACACAGAAATTTATTAGGATAATTTTATCCAGTTAATTCTTGAAAACAGGATAAAAAGGTGCAATTTGGCGATTGTGAGGTTCAATTCTCCCCATTTTCGCGAGGTTAGATCATGAGCATGTTCTGTTTTCAGTGTCAGGAAGCGGCCCAGGGCACCGGTTGTACCGTGGCCGGGGTGTGCGGCAAGAAGGAAGAGGCCTCCGGCCTTCAGGATGTCCTGGTTCACGTGCTGAAGGGGCTGGCGGTGGTGGCCGAGGCCGCCGGCGCCTCCGGCAAGGCCCCCGGCGACACGGGGCTGTTCATTTGCCGGGCCCTGTTCGCCACCATCACCAATGCCAACTTCGACACCGCCCGCATCGAGTCCCTCATCACCGAGGCCATGGAGCGGCGGGATGCCTTGGCTGACGCCACCGCCTTCACCAGCCACCTGGACTGCGTCAACTGGCGCGGCGCCGTGGCCGAGTTTCCCCTGAAGGCCACCGAGGTGGGCGTCCTGTCCCAGCCCAACGAGGACGTGCGTTCCCTGCGCGAGCTGCTGATCTACGGGCTGAAGGGCCTGGCCGCCTACACCGACCACGCCGCCATGTTGGGTTTCCAGAAGGACGAGATCTACAGCTACATGTGCAGCGCCCTGGCCGGCACCACCCGCGAGCTGAGCGTGGACGAGATGGTGGGGCAGGTCCTGCAGTGCGGCGAGGTGGGCGTCACCGCCATGGCCCTGCTGGACGAGGCCCACACCACCAGCTACGGCAACCCCGAGATCAGCACCGTGAATCTGGGCGTGCGGGACAAGCCGGGCATCCTCATTTCCGGCCATGACCTGAAGGACATGGAAGAGCTGCTGAAGCAGACCGAGGGCACCGGCGTGGACGTCTACACCCACTGCGAGATGCTGCCCGCCCACTATTACCCCGCCTTCAAGAAATACGAGCACTTCGTGGGGAACTACGGCAGCGCGTGGTACAACCAGGCAAAGGAGTTCACGTCCTTCAACGGCCCCATCATCATGACCACCAACTGCATCACCCCCGTGCAGGCGGCCTACAAGGACCGCATCTACACCACGGGCATGGCCGGCTGGCCGGGAGTGGGGCACATCGCCGACCGCAGCGAAGGCGGCGCCAAGGATTTCAGCGCCGCCATCCGGCAGGCCCTGACCTGCCCGCCCCCGGAGGAGCTGGAAACGGGGCAGATCACCGGCGGCTTCGCCCACGCCCAGGTCATGGCCCTGGCCGACAAGGTGGTGGAGGCGGTGCAGAGCGGCGCCCTGAAGCGCTTCGTGGTGATGGCCGGCTGCGACGGGCGCCAGAAGGAGCGCAGCTACTTCACCGACGTGGCCCAGGCCCTGCCCGAGGACACGGTCATCCTCACCGCAGGCTGCGCCAAGTACCGTTACAACAAGCTGGACCTCGGTGACATCGGCGGCATTCCGCGGGTGCTGGACGCGGGGCAGTGCAACGACTCCTACTCCCTGGCCTACGTGGCCCTGAAGCTGAAGGAGGTGTTCGGGGTGGAGGACATCAACGACCTGCCCATCAGCTACGACATCGCCTGGTACGAGCAGAAGGCTGTGCTGGTGCTGCTGGCCCTGCTGCACCTGGGTGTCAGGCACATCCGCCTGGGCCCCAGTCTGCCGGCCTTCCTGTCGCCCAACGTGGCCAAGGTGCTGGTGGAGAACTTCGACATCAAGCCCATCGGCACGGTGGAGGAGGATGTGGCCGCCATCGTGGCGGGCACGTAGGATCGGCCAGGTGAAGAGAGAAGACCCGCGGTCTTCCCCCGGGGGAAGGTCGCGGGTCTTTCGGTCAGGGAACAGGAGGCGGGGCGGCCAGCAGACCCCGCTCCAGGTTGGCCTGGTAGTCGGGACCGGCGTGCTGCTGCACCAGGGCGATTTTCATGACTGATCTCCTTCCGGGCCGGCGGCCATGGCCTGCCCCGCCAGGTGGCCGGTGGTCCAGCAGGCCTGGAAGTTGAACCCGCCGGTGATGCCGTCCACATCCAGCACCTCGCCGGCGAAGTGCAGCCCCGGCACCAGGCGGCTTTCCATGGTGCGAAAATCCACCTCGGCCAGCTTGACTCCGCCGCAGGTGACGAACTCTTCCTTGAAAACGGACTTGCCGTCCACGGCCAGTTCGGTGCCCTTGAGAACCTCCACCAGCCGGGCCTGGCCCTTGCGGCCCGTCTCGCCCCAGGGCTTGTCGGGGGAAAGCCCGGCCCGCAGCAGAAGCTTGTGCCACAGGCGGCGGGGCAGGTTCACGGGGCAGGCTCCGCCCAGTTGCTTGCGCGCCTGATCGGCGGCGGCGGTGGCCAGCAGGGCGGTCAGCGGTTCGCGGCCGGTGGCGGGGCACCAGTCCACCCGCAGGCGGAACCGGTAACCGCAGTCGTGCAGCAGGCGGGCGCCCCAGGCCGAGAGCTTCAGGACGGCCGGGCCGCTCACGCCCCAGTGGGTGATGAGCAGGGGGCCCTCCTGTTCCAGCCCTTTCTTCGGCAGACCCTGGCCCAGGGCCTTCAGGGCCACCTGTTCGGCGGCCACCCCGGCCATGTCCTGCAGCATTTCGTCGTCGCAGTGGAAGGTGAACAGCGAGGGCACCGGGGGCATCAGGGTGTGGCCCAGGCCGGCCGCCAGGTCCATGCCGCCGCGGCCGCCACCGCAGGCCAGCAGCACCTTCTGGGCCGTCAGGGACTGGCCGTCGGCCAGCTCAATCCGGAAGCCCGCCGCGGCCGGGGCGATGGCCGCCACCCGCTGCCGCAGGCGCACGTCCACCCCCAGGCGGCCCGCCTGGTCGCGCAGGCAGTCCACGATGCTGGCCGAGCTGTCGCTGCGGGGAAAGACCCGCCCGTCGGGCTCGGTCTTCAGGGGCACGCCGTGCTGCTCGAACCACTGGCGGGTGTCGCCGGTGGACCAGCGGCTGAAGGGGCCGCGCAGCTCGCGCCCGCCGCGGGGGTAGTGGGCGGCCAGCTCGCGGGGATCGGCGCAGGCGTTGGTCACGTTGCAGCGGCCGCCGCCGCTGACGGCCACCTTGCGCAGCACCTGCCCACCTTCTTCCAGCAACAGCACGGGGGGGGCGGGAACCTGCCGGCGGGCGGTGATGGCGGCGAAGAAACCGGCCGGGCCGCCTCCGATGACAATGATCACGGCGCTCCTTGGGGACGGACGGAAAAAGAGAATACGGAACGGCCCCCAGTTTAACCAACCGGGGGCCGCTCTGGCCAGATCATCGTTGGGGCGGGGCGGGGCGGGGCGTCAGCGGTACATGGCCTTCAGCCCCGAGAAGGTGACGCTGTCTTCCATCTGCCCGGTCTTGTCGGCATCGTCGTCCAGCTGGGTGTCGCCGAAGATGAGGGTGTGGTCCAGGCCGCGCATCACGGCGCCGTCGCAGGGCTGGTTGTTGTACACCTGCAGCTGGCGCTGGACCTTGCGCAGATCCATGTTCCAGCGGCGGCCCCGGGCGCGCTCGCCGGCGAAGGCCGAGGCCAGCAGCTGGTCGGCCCGCTCCAGGGTGCCCACGATGTCGTCAGCGCAGCCGGCGGCCACGTTCAGCTTGGCGGCCACCACCTGGCGCACCAGGCCGCTCACGAAGCGGGCGCGGCGGTCCAGGCGCAGTTTCAGCAGCTCGTCCTGCTGGAACATCTGCTGGCCGATGAGCAGCTCGGTCAGGGGCCAGCTGTCGGGGTCGGCGCGCCACGCGAAGTAGGTGCGGTGGCAGGGTTCGACCACCGGATCGTCGCCCTCGCCCGGGTCCACGGGGTCGCCGCACACCACGTCGAAGGTCATGACGGCCTCTTCGCCCAGGAAGTGGAAGGTGAAGGTGGCCAGGTAGACGGTGTCCAGGCTCTGGCCCCACACATCGTCGAACATCTTGACCATGGTGGCGTCCTCGAAGCGGTTCACGACGCCGGCCCAGTCGAAGCGCACGACTTCGGCTCCGGATTGCTCGGTCAGCACCACGCTGTAGTCCAGGTCGGCGGAATAGACGCCCGCAGGGTAGTTCAGGGTGGCCATGCAACCCCAGCCCTCGCAATCGGCCATGCCTTGCAGCGAAAGGGCCTGGCCCAGGACGGGCCCGGCGCCGGTCAGGGCCATGAGCAGGGACGAGACGAAAACGATGGCGAGGATCTGGCGACGCATGACGATCTCCTTCCTTTCAGGATGGCCCGGGGGGCCCTTGCCCCCGTGTTGCAAGGGCGGTGCCGGGCCCCCGGCCACCCCCTTTCTCGCCACGTCGAGCCCGCGGAAGGCATCATCGGCCCCATCCGGCAAGGATCTTGCAGGGCAGTGGATTGCGTGTTGGGGCGGAAAAATGGCAATTTGCCCGGCCTGAAAAGGGTTGCAAGGGATCAAAGGTGCGATAGATTATCCTTGTTCCGCCTCGCTTAACCACGGGAGCCGCTCCCGTTGACCAGGATATGATGCCATGGCTCATCCATTGATGAATCCCGTCCACAAGTTCTACATCCCTGTCATGGGCACCGGTTTCACCATCGACACGCCCCTGAAGGTGGCCCGCTACGGCATTTCCTCGGTGGTCAGCCTGGTGGACGACGTGCTCATCGAGCAGATGCGCAGCCGGCTGTCCAGGGACAACGGCCAGGAGTACGAGGAGATCCCCGAGAACAGCGAGGACTCCCGTGCCCGCCGCATCACCAGCTATCTGAACATGATGGACGGCATGGTGGAGCGGCAGATGGAAAAGATGCGCAGCTCCCTGTTCGAGGCCGGCAGCGAGATCAGCAACTACTTCGAGATGCTGCCCGAGTCGCCTCTGCGCGGCATGTACGAGCGCATGAAGGCCACCATCGATCCCGCCGAACGCGGCCGCCTGCAGGAAAAGCTGCGCGGCATGGTCACCCCCGGCGCCATCGACGTGAACATCATGACCAAGCTGGACCGGGCCCGCCTCAGCAAGGGCCAGGACCTGGGACCCAAGTTCTCCGACGCCATGAGCGCCCTGCGCGGGTACGCCCAAAGCAAGCTGCGCTCGTCCCTGGTCCTGTCGGCCGGCATGAACCGCAAGCTGTACAGCTACCTGGCCGAGTTCAGCGATTTCTTTCCCGATCCTTCCGGCGATATCCGCAAGCGCCTGGTGCTGAAGGTGAGCGACTTCCGCTCGGCCCTTCTGCAGGGCAAGCTGCTGGCCCGCCAGGGCCTGTGGGTCAGCGAGTTCCGGGTGGAGAGCGGCCTGAACTGCGGCGGCCATGCCTTCGGCGGCAAGGGCACCCTGCTGGGCCCGGTGCTGGAAGAGTTCCGCGACCGGCGCGGCGAGCTGCGCGACCAGCTGCACAAGGTGTGGCTGGGCGGCATGGAAAGCCTGGGCCGCACGGCCCCCGGCCAGATGCCCGATTTCCGGGTGACGGTGCAGGGCGGCATCGGCACCGCCGACGAGAACCGCCTGCTGGAAGAGGATTACGGCGTGGACGGCACCGGCTGGGCCAGTCCCTTCCTGCTGGTGCCTGAGGTGGTGAACATCGACCCGTCCCACGTGCAGAAGATCTGTGCCGCGGGGGAGGGCGACGTGCACCTGAGCCAGAGCTCGCCCCTGGGAGTGCCTTTCTGGAGCCTGAAGAGCTCGTCCAGCGAGGAGAACCGGCTGCAACTCATCCAGGAGGGCAAGCCGGGCAGCGCCTGCCCCAAGGGCTACCTCATGTTCAACACAGAGTTCACGCGGGCGCCCATCTGCACCGCCAGCCGCGCCTACCAGCGCCGCAAGCTGAACGAGCTGCAGGATACCGAGCTGAGCCCCGACGTGCGTGCGGCCCGGGAGCGGGAGATCACCGACAAGGCCTGCATCTGCCACGACCTGGCCGGCAGCGTGACCGTGCCCCAGGGCATCGACCCGTTGGCCCACACCGCGGTGTGCTGCGGCCCCAACACGGTGTACTTCGCCCGCGCGGCGGCCCTGCGCGAGATGGTGGACCACATCTACGGGCGCATCAGCCTGCCTTTCAAGCTGGAGCGGCCCCACATGTTCCTGAAGGAACTGTCCCTGCACCTGGACGGCCTGCGCAAGGAGGCCGAGCGGCGAGGGCTGCAGCTGGGTTCCTGCAACTGCGACACCGAGCAGATCAAGGAGAACCTGCTGAACGGTATTCGCCACTACCGGGGCCTGGCCGGCCGGCTGGTCAGCGACCAGCGCGACAGTTTCGCCCAGCGCCTGGAGAGTTTGTGCAAGGAGCTGGATCGCATTCGCTGAGGGATAAAAAACCGGTTTCCGGTCAATATTCTGCAAATATTCGGGATTTTTCCCTGAAACCCAAGGGCGGTCTTACTTGACCGCCCTGTTTCATGTATACTGATGCTGACCCCTGATTTTCGTTCGCCACGTCATGACTCCGGTCATGACACTCCGTGAAATGGGGAGTTTCATGCGCTTTTCGAAAAGGATGCCTCTGGCGGCCTTGATGGCCGTCCTGCTGCTTTGCTTGGGAGGATTGGCCCTGGCAGACGACCCGGTCACCGACTGGGGACCCGATCCCATGTTTTCCAGCGTTATCATGGCCAACGGTGGAGAGGCCGTGAGCCTCTTCGTGACCCCGGACGGCAGCGGCCGGGCCCTGACCGAGGCATACGCCTTCGGGGGCTACTCGGTGGATGCCACCGTCACGGCCACCCTGGTTGATTACGGCGGCATGCCCATCACCAACTTCCCGGCCGAGGATATGTGGCTGGAACCCACTACCGACGGGCTGGTGCTGTGTGTCGGCGGCTCGGTGGCCGATGGCAACACCGACAGCAGCGGCCGGGCCTACTGGAGCGGGCCCATCCTGGCCGGCGGCTCCAACAACGAGGGTTGCTGGGTCATGATCAACGGGTCGCCCCTGACCTCCGGAACCTTGCCCCTGCAATTCAACAGTGCCGATCTGACCGGCGACCTTGCGGTGGGCCTGAGCGACGTGGTCGTCTTCACCCAGGATTTCTTCGGGGATTACAATTACCGCTCGGACTTCTGCTGGGACGGGACGTTGAATCTCAGCGATCTGACCATGCTGGCCGGGGCCGTGGGGGCCCAGTGCCCCTGAACGGGGGCAAGGAGGGAAAAATATGAGTATCAGGATCCGGGGGATCGTCCTGGTCATCACCTTGCTTGGGGCGGGGGCGGGCTTGGCCCAGACCGGCATCCCCGATCTGTCGCACTGTGAGGCCTGGCTGGGCTATGACGGCCCCGAAACCCCCACGGTGCTGGTGGCGCCGGACGGCTCGGGTGCACGGTTCAGTGAAGCCCGCCTGCCCGACGGCACCCAGGTGGATTGCACCATCTACGTGCGGGTCAAGGATTTCCTGGACTATCCCATCTGCTGCTTTCCGCGGGAAGACATGTGGCTGGAGTCCTTGGACGATGGCCTGGTCCCCTGCGTGGGGGGCACCACCGCCGATGTGAACACCGACTTGGAAGGCCTGACCTGGTGGCAGGAGCCGTGCCGCGCCGGCGGCTACAGCCAGGCCGGGATGGTGATCATGCTCAACGGAGACGATGTCCTGAGCCAGAGCTGGCCCGTGAACTTCAACAGCCCGGACATCAACGGCGATGGCCACGTGGGGCTGGTGGATGTGACCATTTTCGCCCAGGACTTCTTCGGGGACTACCACTTCCGGTCGGACCTCAGCCGCAACGGCGTGCTGAACCTGTCCGATGTGGTGCTCCTGTCCTCGCACCTCGGGGCCCAGTGCCCCTGAGCGCAGATGATCGAAGCTAGAACCTGCCGATCTCCAGATCGGTGATGGTCATGATCAGGGCGTCGTGGACCGGGCCGTTGCTCACCACGACGCCCATGTTCTTCTCCAGCCTGTAGCCGTGGGTGAAGTCCAGGTCGTTGCCGTGGATGTCGGTGACGCGCCCGCCGGCCTCGGTCACCACCAGCACTCCCCCGGCATGATCCCAGATCTTCTCGCGGTACTTGCCGTCGCGCGGCAGGCGCAGGTAGGCCTCGGCTTCGCCTCGGGCCACCACGGCGTACTTGGTCTGGCTGTCCAGGCGCGCGGGTTCGGCCTGCAGGTTCAGGCGTTCGGCGATACGGGCCGAGTCGCCGTGGCTGCTGTGGGCCGATTCCACCGACTCGCAGAAGCGCACCCGGGAGGGGTCGCTCTGGGGGCTGACCTTCACGGGCAAGGCGGGCCCGTCCCCGGTCAGCGGCGCCTGCCAGACACCGGCGCCGCGGATGGCGGCGAACACGGTGCCGGCGCCACGATCCCCCGCCAGTTCCTGGCCCAGGTTGGGGCAACCCAGCACGGCGGCCTCGATGACGCCGTTCAGGATGAGGGCCAGGCTGATGGCGTATTGCTGCCCGCGCAGGAAGCCCTTGGTGCCGTCGATGGGGTCCAGGGTCCAGAAGCGCGGGGCGTAGGTCTTGGCGCCCCCCAGGTCGATCCAGCGGCAGGCCGTGTCGGCGTCGGTGCCGGGGCGGGCCTGGTTCAGGTGCTGGACAACCCGCTCCAGCAGGGCTTCGTTGCCGGCCTCGCGCAGGGCGGCCGAATCCTCCTCGCCGATGATGGGATCGCCGGGAAAGCCGGCGGCGATGGCCCGGCACACCAGGGCCTGGCTGCCGAAGTCGGCCACGGTGACGGGGCTCCGGTCCTGTTTCTCCAGAGCGCCCTTGTCTATCTGGGCCTGCACCTGGCGGCACAGCAGGCCGGCCTCGCGCACGGCGGCGATGGCGGTGTCCAGTTCGGGGGCAAGGCGGTGGCCGTTCCAGGGGTTGCTCATGGTTACGATCTCCCGATTTCAGCGAAATCCCGGGTTGATGGCGGCGGCGGTGGACTCCCGGCAAAGTAAGCCAGGTCGCCGATGGCGGGCAAGAGATGGTTCGGAGGGAAGGTTTGCCTGCCTGATTTCCGGATGGTGGGATGGGCCGATTGGCACGGTGGGAAAAAACCTGATCCGTGGTATATTCTATTCTTGAATCAACCAGCCGTGAACCTTCAGAGGAGCGCTCATGGAATATTGCAGCCGCTGCATCCAGCCCAATACCCGCCCGGGAATCTCCTTCACCGACGGCCTTTGCGGGGCCTGCCGGAACATCAACGCCCACCAGCAGGAAAAAGACTGGACGGCCATCAGGGCCGAGCTGGACGCCATCGTTGACGAGGCCAAGGCCACGGCCCGGGAGCGCGGGGGCTACGATGCGGTGGTGGGAGTCAGCGGCGGCAAGGACAGCACCTTCCAGGCCCTTTATGCCAAGGAAGAGCTGGGGCTGAACGTGCTGCTGGTCAACTGCGTCCCCGAGGGCATCACCGACGCGGGCCGGCACAACATCGAGAACCTCATCCAGCAGGGCTTCGATTGCGTGCACCTGCGGCCCAACCCCAAGGTCACCTACGCGGTGGTGAAGCGGGCCTTCTACGAGCACGGCAACCCGGTCAAGCCCACCGAGTATCCCCTGTACGGGGCGGTGTTCCAGGTGGCCCTGGCCTACCGCGTGCCCCTGATCGTGCTGGGCGAGAACCCGGGCATCACCCTGGGGGCGGCCAAGGATATCGGCGCCGGGGGTGATGCCCTGGACGTGAACCTGGGCAACACCCTGGCCGGGGGCAACGCCGGCGACTGGGTGGATGACGACCTGAGCCTGCAGGACCTGCTGCCCTACCAGTTCCCCGCCAAGGAGGACCTGCTGGCCGCCGGCATCAAGGCCATCTACCTGGGCTATTACGTGAAGGACTTCGGGCCGGACCACAACATCGACTTTTCCATCGCCCGCGGGCTGCGGGGTATCGACATTCCCGAGTGGTTGCAGAAGCTCATCGGCCGCAAGCAGCTTTACTCTTCGGTGGACAGCGAGTTGCAGATGATCAACAAGGTCCTGAAGTATTACAAGATGGGCTTCTCCGATGTGACCACCAACGTTTCCCGCCAGATCAGGGAAGGGAAGATGGAACGGGACGAGGCCATCGCCATCGCGGAAAAGTATGACGGCTATTGCGAGCCGAAGTACATCCGGAACTTCTGCGAGTACCTGAAGATCGACGAGGCCGAATTCTGGAGCGTGGTGGAGAAGTGGACCAACCGTGATTTGTTCCGCCAGGATGAATCGGGCAAGTGGGTGCCGCGCTTCAGGGTCGGTGAAGGCCTGGTCGACGCCTCATGACCGACGCCAGGGGTTTCAGCGTCGATGATATTCGCCCGGACCGGCTGATGCAGGACCTGCAGAAGGTGCCGGACATCGCCGCCAAGCGCCGGCAGTTGCTGGCCCGGCAGGGCGAGTTCGTGACCGTGCCCTGCCCCGCCTGCGGGGAGCGGGCCGCGGCCCCGGAATTCACCAAGGGTGGTTTCCCCTACGTGCGTTGCGCCGGGTGCGATCTGGTCTACAACAACCCCCGCCCGGACCAGGCCATGCTGGCGGAATATTACCGCGATAACCCCTTGTACGCCTTCTGGAACGAGAAGATCTTCCTGCAGACCGAGCCGGCGCGCCTGGAGAAGATCTTCAGGCCCCGGGTGGACAGGGTCCTGGAACTGTGCCGGGAAAACGGCATCGCCGGCGGCACCCTGCTGGAGGTGGGCGCCGGTTATGGCACCTTCTGCGTGGAGATGAAGGCGCGCGGATTCTTCGAGCGGGTGGTGGCCGTCGAGCCCACCGAGGCCCTGGCCGAGACCTGCCGCCGGCGCGGGCTGGAGACGGTGGAATCGACCTTCGAAGACGTGGATCCCGCGGGTTTGAATGCCCGGATCCTGGTCTCCTTCGAGGTTCTGGAGCACCTGTTCGCCCCGGGGGATTTCGTGGCTTTCGCCGCGCGGGCCCTGGTGACCGGGGGCCTGCTGGTCCTGAGTTTTCCCGCCATGGACGGCTTCGACAACCTGGTCCTGGGAGAGAGATCGGGCAGCGTCGGGGGCGAGCACATCAACATGTTCAATCGTTCTTCCATCACCGCCCTGCTGACGCGCCGGGGGTTCCGCCCGGTGCATTTCTCCACGCCGGGTTTCCTGGATGCCGAGCTGGTGCGCAAGGCCCATCTGGCGGGCACCGTCGATCTCTCCGGACAGCCCTTCCTGAAGCGCATCCTGGTGGATGAGTGGGAGGAAAAGGGCGGTCCGTTCCAGGACTTCCTGCGCGGTGCCGGTCTGTCCTCGCACATGTTCGTGGCCGCGGTGAAGGAAGGCGACTGATGGCCATCCGCTATATCAGGCGCCCCTGCGTGTGCTGCGGTTCGGAGCACACCGAACCCCTGTACGAGATCGAGGGCATCCGGGTGGTGGTGGATGAAGATCCCGCGACCCTGACCCTGAACACGCAGATCTGCCGGGATTGCGGCATGGTCTTCATCAACCCCGTGCCCGACCCGGAATTCTACGCCGGATATTACCGCAGCTACCAGCGGGTGGCGGCCAGCCTGGAGGGCGCGGGCCGCGGCCGGAAACGGCAACAGCAGTACGATTACTGCGTGCGCAGCCTGGCCGGCGCGGCGCCGGGGCGGGTCTTCGACATCGGCGCCCATGACGGCTCCCTGCTGAAACTCTTCCGGGAAGACGGCTGGCAGGTCGAAGGCTGCGACCTGTCCCTGTCGGGTCGGGAATTCGCCCGCCGGCACCATGGCATCGCCCTGGAACAGGTGTCCTTCCTGGACATCGAGCGCCCGGCCGGCTGCTTCGACGTCATCACCATCTTCCAGGTCCTGGAGCACATCATCGAGCCCCTGCCCTTGCTGAAGAAGGCGCGGGCCATGCTCCGGGACGACGGGCTGTTCATCATCGAGGTGCCCAACCTGGACCGGCCCTCGCGCCACAATCTGGCCAATTATTTCGATTTCGAGCACGTGAGTTATTTCCAGCGGCAAAGCCTGGGCAATGCCCTGGCCGCCGCCGGGTTCGTGGTGAGCAGCAGCGAGATCTATGCCCGCAATCAGGCCCTGCGGGTGGTGGCGCGCAAGAGCGACCATCCGCCGGCCCTGGTGTCTTGCTATGCCGAGAACCGGCGTCGCGTGCTGGATTACAGGGCCACCTACACCGGCATCATCGGGCAGGTCGAGGCCCGGTTGCGGCCCCATCTGTCCGGCCCGGTGATCCTGTACGGCGCCGGGCAGCACACCGAACAGCTGCTGCGCGAGGTGCCCGTGGCCCGGGAGATGAACGTGCTGGGCCTGGTGGATTCCAGCCCGGAGAAATGGGGCAAGGAGGTGCTGGGCTATCCGGTGCATCCGCCCCGGTGGCTGGCCGAGCAATCCGCGGTGCCGGTGGTCATCTCCAGCTTCACCTTCGCCGAGGCCATCGCCCGGACCATCGCCGACCACAACCCGTCCTTGCCCATCATCGAATTGTACGGCCATGAAGAAGATTGAGCTCAGCGCCGGCAGGAATTACCTGCGCTTTTACGGCCACGGGGACGACGACAGCGCCACGGCCGACCCCGTGCGCCGGGTGCGCATAATCAGCCGGGCCAACAGGCTGACCGACGACGTGGTGGCCCTGCCCGACTTCCACTACAAGGTGGGCAACTTCATTCCCACCGGGACGGTGCTGGCCACGGACGCCGACCGCATCGTGCCCTGCGCCGTGGGCAACGGTTCGGGCTGCGGCTACAACCTGCAGAGCTTGCCCTGCCGGGAAGAGGACCTGCAGGAGCAGGACGTGGACCGGCTGTTCGGCGAACTGCAGCAACGGATCCGCATCAAGCAGCAGGGCGAGGTCTTCCCGCGGGATTTCAGCATGCGGGCCTTCCAGGAGGGGCTGGACGCTGTGGAGGACTGCTCGGACCACGACCGGGCCCGCTTCGACTACCAGGGGAACATCTACCGCGGCCATGATCAGGCACCGGCCCGCTGCGACTACCAGAAGTTCATGCCCGCCAAGAACTTCCAGCGCATCTACACCGACCTGGAGGTGCTGGGCGGCGGCAATCACTTCATCGAGCTGCTGAGCGCCCGGCGCATCCTGAACCCGGCCGTGGCCGAACATCTGGGCATCGCCCGGGACCAGCTGTTCATCAACTTCCACGCCGACGCCAACGCCGTGGGCAACATGGCCGAGACCTTCACTCCCTACAAGACCTTCCGCGACTGGGACCGCATCCGGCGCGAGTTCAAGAAGATGCGCTTCCACCTGGGCTTCTACGGCCACCTGGAATATTACCGCCGGCAGGACGAGATCTTCTCCCTCCCCGTGACCTCGCGGGCGGGCCGCCGGTTCCTGTCCTTCGTGTTCTCGTCGGCCAACTACGGGGCGGTGAATCGCTACCTGCTGGCGCGGAAGATCGCCGGCATCGCCACCCGGGCCCTGGGCCTGGACACGCCCCCGGCCATGGTGGCCGACAACGTGCACGACCTGATCTCTTTCGAGGAGGGTCGCTGGATCCACCGCACAGGTGCGACCCGTGCGACCCGTGCCATCGGCGCCACCGGTACCGACCAGGACCCGGCCGCGGGCGCCGACCAGGTCTTCGCCCGGTACGGCAAGCCCGTCATGGTGCCGGTGGCCCTGGGTGGGCCCACCATCCTGGGCGTGCCCGGCCCCGAGACAGGCAACACCTACCATTCCCTGCCCCACGGGGCGGGCCGGGTCATCGACCGTTCGGCGGCCACGGGCTTTTCCCTGGCGGATATCGGCGAGTCCATGGCGCGCAACAAGGTGAAGCTGTTCCGCCACGGCAGCTTCGACATCACCCGGGAGCACCCCGACGGCTTCCGCAAGTTCGAGAACATCCTGGAGGCCCTGACCAGCAACCAGCTGCTGGATGTGGTGGCCATCCTGGAACCCATCGCGGTGCTGAAGGCCTGACGGAAGAGGCGGCATGAACGGACCGGTGCACATCTACGGTTTGAACGCCCACGGCATCGCCGCCTGCCGCCTGGCCCTGGCGCAGGGGCTGGCGGTGAGCGCCAGCGACCTCAAGACCGACGCCGACTTCGCGGCCCGGGTGCGTGGCCTGCTACCCGGGGTGGATCTGAGCTTCGGCCATCATCCCCCGGACAGGCTGGAGGCCGCCGATCACGTGGTGGTCAGCCCCGGGGTGGTGCAGGACGCCCGGATGTGGCGCCGCGTGCGGGAAACCCCCGGCTGGATCTCGTCGGCCGATTTCGCCTGGCTGGTGCAACGCTGGGACCTCCCCCGCATCGTGGTCACGGGCACCTACGGCAAGACCACCTTCTGCCGCCTGTTGCTGGCCGCGCTGGAGCGGCGGGGCTGCCGGGGCCAGGTGGGGGGGAATTACCACGACCCCGTTTGCGCCATGCAACCCGAGGCGGGTTGCACCCACCTGGTCTTCGAGCTGGATTACCAGCAGCTCATCGCCACCAGGCATTTCCAGGCCGACGCGGCGGTCATCCTGAACATCCATCCCGATGAACACGTTCTGGGCGATGATGCGCTGTACCGGCAGACCAAGCTGCTGGCGGCCCAGCTGGTGGCCGATCCGGATCGCTGCCTGGCTCCGCCCCATCATCACAACCTGGAAACCCCCTGGCTGGACGGCACCGTGGCCGCCCTGCTGGACGGCCTGCTCCGCAAGCTGGGTTTGCATGGTCTGGCTGAAGCTGATCTGGAATACCTGGCCACCCGCTCGCCCGCCGGCCGCCAGAGCTTGATCCGGCTGAACCACAGGCTGAGCCTGATCAACGACGGGGCGGCCAAGGGCCCCGGCGCCCTGGCCCATCTGCTGCCGCGACTGCGGTCCCTGCCCAACCCGGTGCTCATCACCCACCTGCCGGTCCCGGAACGCGAAGGCATCACGGTGCTCCGGCCCCGGGATGCGGGGGCGCAGGCTCTGGAGGAAGCGGTGGCGCGGGCGGGGGAGTGTTGCGGGCAGGAAGAATCGGTGGTGGCCTACTGCCCGGCCATCTCCCACTGGGGGCGGGGTCTGGATTCCATCAACCACCGCATCGCCCTGTTCGAGAAGCTGGGGCGGCGCCTGCTCGGCTGACGCCGCCCTGTTCTCAAGCGCATCCCCGGCGAAGGGCTATTCCCACTCGATGGTTCCGGGCGGCTTGCTGGTCAGGTCGTAGGCCAGGCCGCTGATGCCCGGCAGCCGCAGGATATCCCGGCTCAGTTCATCCAGCAGTTTGCCGGGCAGCCGCGCCGCCGTGGCCGTCATGGCCCGCTCGCTGTGGATGGGCCGCAGGATGCACAGCTCCCGGCCCTTGCCGTCGATCTCCACCGGCACCAGCACCGTGGGGCACTGCCAGATCTCGCCGTACAGGTCGTGGCGGCGCAGGCCCTCCATCATCAGGTGGTCGCATTCGCGCAGCAGGTCCAGCCGCTCGCGGGTCATGGTGGCGGCCAGGGGCTTGAAGGCGGTGGGCATTTCCGGGCCCAGGTTCAGGATGGTGCGGTTGATGCCGCCCACGGTCTTGTGGATGCGGCCCGAGGCCTCGGCCAGCTTGTCCCAGTCGATGGCGTCGCCGTTTTGGTGGATCATCACCGGATGCTCGTAGCTGCGCAGGTCGGCCTTCACGCCCACCGACTTGATGGGCAGGGGGGCGCCCTGCAGGCCGAACTTCCCGAGTGCTTCAGAAACCGCGGGACCGATTAGCTGAATCTGTTCGGAGTCTTCCTGTTCTCCGTCGCTACAGAGCAAGCGCACGCCCAGACCCGGACCGGGGAAGGGGTGCCGCCAGATCATGTCGTGGGGAATGTCCAGCATCTCGCCCAGCTCGCGCACTTCCACCTTGTAAAGGTCGGCCAGGGGCTCGATGACCTTCCCGGCGGCGATCATCTCCTCGATGATGGGCACGCGGTTGTGGTGGGTCTTGATGGTGTCGGCGCGCTTGGTGCCGCCAGTTTCAATCGTGTCCGGATAAATCGTGCCCTGGCCCAGCAGGTGGTCCTCGATGCCCAGGCGGCGGGCCTCGCTCTCGAACACCGAAATAAATGTATCGCCGATGGCGCGGCGCTTGGCCTCGGGCTCGATCTTGCCCTCCAGGGCGGCCAGGAAGGTGTCGGTGGCGTCGATGAAGTGGAAGTTCTCGCCCAGGCCCAGGTCGTTGAACATCTCCACCACGGCCTTGCTCTCGTCCTTGCGCATGAGGCCGTTGTCCACGTGCAGCAGGTTCAGGCGGTCGCTGCCCAGGGCCCTGGCGAACAGCACGGCGGCCACGGTGCTGTCCACGCCGCCGCTGGCCAGCAGGAACACCGAACCCTCGCCCACCTGCTCGCGGATCTTGCCCACCTGGAAGTCCACGTAGCTGTCCATGGTCCAGGTGGGGCGGCACCGGCAGATGTTCAGGACGAAGTTGGCGATCATGTCGTCGCCGTGGAGGGTGTCGTCCACCTCGGGGTGGTACTGGAAGCCGTAGCGGCGCAGCTTGTCGCTGCCGATGGCGGCGAAATGATGGGGCTCGGCCCCTTCACCCAGGATGGTGTAGCCAAGCTCCTCGAAGTCGGGGCCCACGCTGGTGACGCTGTCGAAGTGGCTCATCCACACCTGCTCCACCTTGCCCAGGCCGGCGAACAGGGGGTGCTCGCGCCGGATGTGCAGGTCGGCGTGGCCCCACTCCTGCTTGCCGTTGACCACGGTGCCGCCGTAGTGCTTGGCGATCTCCTGGTGGCCGAAGCAGAAGCCCAGGATGGGGATGTCCAGGTCGTAGATCTCCTTGGTGTACTGGGAGTCCTCGCCGAAGGAGCTGAGGGCCGGGCTGCCCGACAGGATGATGCCCTGGTAGCCGGCGAAATCCTCGATGGGATCCTCGGGCTGGCGGATCTCGGCCAGCACGTGGGCGCGGCGCACCTTGGTGGCGATGAGGTGGGCGTACTGGCCGCCGAAATCGACGACGGCGATCCGGTCGTGCTGGATCGGGGAGGGCTGCTGGACGGAGCTCATGGGACCTGCCTGGGAGGGGGTGGACCGGGGCCGCATCCGGCGGATACGGCGGCGGATGGCCCATATTTAACAAAAGAAGGGCCGATCCTCAACCTGGGAAATATTTGACGACCCGGCCGGGTCGTGAATGTTTTGTCATGACTTCCGTGCTATAGTCCGCGCTTCGGATTTCAACCTGAGGAGAGGTGGATAATGCGCTTGCGGAACAAGGGGATGGCCCTGGCGGGCCTGCTGCTGATGCTGATGACGGGGGCGGCCGCCCTGGCCACCGAGCTGGTGGTGGACGGCGATTTCGAGGGACAGAAGAACGGCGACGAGCTGCGCCGGGACGGCAAGGGTTCGGACTGGTACGAGAGCCGCCAGGACGGCGAGGGCGCCGGGCTGCTCAAGCTCAGCACCCGCGACATCGCGGGCAACAGCACGCAGAAGGCGGTCATCCTGGCCGATCCCGAGCTGAACACCTACCTGAGCCACCGCTTCACCGTACCCCAGGAGCTGACCCTGACCGCCAGCTTCGACATGTGCATCAAGGAGATCCTGCCCGACGACAACCGCTCGGCTTTCATCCTGCTGGGCGGCATCAAGGACAAGCAGGGCGGGCCCAACAGCACGGGCAAGGAGCGCTTCGTGTTCATGGGCTTCGAGAACGGCGACGAGCCCGGAACCCTGAACCTGTTCGCCCGCGAGGGGCAGACCAAGTGGGCCGAGAAGACGGTGTTCGTGCGCGGCCTGAAGACCGACACCTGGTACACCATCAAGCTGGAATTGAACGTGCCCGAGGGTTTCTACTCGGCCTGGGTCGAGGGCGTCAGCGAGCCCTTCGAGCTGGAGTCGTTCTTCACCAGGGGCCGGACGCCGGGCAAGATCAGCCACATCAGCTTCGCCAGCTGGAACGACGGCGCCGGGACCTTCTACGTGGACAACGTGAGCGTGCAGGACCAGTAAGTCCGTTCGGGATGTCAAGAGAAGAGGCGGCTTCCACCGGAGGAAGTCGCCTCTTCTCGTTCTCGTCTCAGGTGCCGGTCAGCCCCGCGCCGCCTCCACCTCCGCCACCGTCTTGGGCAGCGGCTTGCCCAGCAGCCGGGCGCCGTCCGGAGTGATCAGGAAATCCTCCTCGTTGCGGATGCCCCCGAAGTCGCGGTAGCTCTGCACCTTCTGGTAATCGATGAACTGGGCGTGCCGCCCCTCGGCCTGCCACAGATCCATGAGCTCGGGGATGAAGTAGATGCCCGGCTCGATGGTCAGCACGAACCCCGGCTCCAGGGGGCGCCCCAGGCGCAGGCTCTTCAGGCCGAACTGGGCGCTCTTATGCTCGCCCGCGTAACCCACGTGCTGCTCGCCCAGGTTCTCCATGTCGTGCACATCCAGCCCCATGAGGTGGCCGGTGCCGCAGGGGAAGAACAGGGCGTGGGCCCCGGCGGCCACGGCCTCGTCCACGTCGCCGCGCATGAAGCCCAGGTCCTTCAGGCCGGCGGCGATGGTGCGGCAGGCCGTCAGGTGAACCTCCTTCATGGGCACCCCCGGCGCCAGGGCCGCCACCGCCGCCTCGTGGGCGGCCAGGGCCACGGCGTAGATCTCCTTCTGGCGGTCGGTGAACACGGGGTCCACGGGAATGGTGCTGCTCATGTCGCCGGCATAGCCCATGGCCGTCTCGGCCCCGGCGTCCAGCAGGAACAGCTGCCCGCTGCGCATGGTGCTGCCGTGGTCGTGGTTGTGCAGGGTCTGCCCGTTGATGGTGGCGATGATGGGGAACGAGATGTCGCCCCCCGCCGCCAGGGCCACCTGGTGCACCGCCGCGGCCACCTGGGCCTCGGTCAGGCCGGGCCGCACCATCCGCATGGCCGCCAGGTGCATGTCCACTGTGGTGTCCACGGCCCGCTCGATCTCAGCCACCTCCTCGGCGGTCTTGATGTTGCGCTGGCCGGCCACCGCCAGGATCAATTCCAGCGAGGCTGCCTCTTCCAGCTCGCGCGGGGGCACGTCCAGCCAGTGGCTCAGCTGCAGGGCTGTCTCGGCCCGGTAGGGGGGCAGGTGGTGGATGGAGCGGCCGTCAGCCAGGGCCTGGCCCAGCACCCCGGGCAGGTCGTCCAGGGGAAAAACCCGAGTCACGCCCACCTGCAGGGCCCGCTCGGCCACCGTGGGCTGAGCGCCCATCCAGACGATGGCGTCCATGCTCAGGTCGTCGCCGAAGATCATGGCCATGCCCTGGTCCACGTCCAGCACGCCCACCAGGTCGGGGTGGTTCAGTCCGAAGTAGTACAGGAAGGTGCTGTCCTGGCGGAAGGTGTAGCCGTTGTCGCGGTAGTTGCGGGGGCTTTCCCCGTTGCCGGGCAGCAGCACCAGACCGCCGGATAAACGCATCATCAGGCTCTGGCGGCGCTCGGCGTAGGTGGCGGAGGGAAACATGGCAGGGCCTTTCGGAGGGTGACGGGGACAGGTTTAGCCCATGTCAAAACGCAATTTAGAGCCGTTGGTTTCCTCTGTCACATGTTTTTCTTGGGTTGTGCCCTGAAGATTGTTTCTGGGCTGATTCGGGGGGCAAGAGAGTCCCGCCGGCGGGAATTTTCAGCACCACGGGACAAATTTCCGCTCCACATGTCATGGCCGCCAGGGCAGAAACAATCTTCGGGGCACAACCTTCGGGCCTTGACAGTTTGTAGCACAGACCGATATGCTAAATAAACAAGTCTGCAAAACCAGAGGAGCTCCCATGCCCGAAGCCGCCCACACCGCCCCCCACCTTCAGGACGCCCAGCGCCGGGCCTTTCGCTACGACGCCCAGGACGGTCTGACCGAGTTCATGGCCGGCGTCATGTTCTTCTTCATCACCCGGGCCATCCTGGAACCCCACCTGGCCTGGGTGCCGGCCCTGCTCATTTTCCCCATGCGTTTCGCCATCCGCTTCTTCAAGGAGCGCTTCACCTACCCGCGGGTGGGCTACGTGAAGCTGAAGAGCGAGAAGGGCAGGGATCTGGGCCGGGGCATGCTCACCTACCTGCTGGTGGTGGTGTTCCTGGCGGCGGCCGCGCTGTGGGTTTTCGGCGACATCGGCAGCTTCACCCAGTGGAAGCGCTGGCTGCCGGCCATCATGGCCGGCTTCTGCAGCGGCGGGTTCGTCTATCTGGCCGGGCGGACGGGGCTGTGGCGCCACCACTTCCTGGTGGTGTTCTGCCTGGGCTGGGGCGTGGCCTGCAGCTTGCAGGAATTCCCCACGGTGTACGCGGCCATCAGCCGCTGGGCCCTGGGCATGGGGCTGGTGAACCTGGTGCTGGGGGTGGCGGTTTTCGCCCGCTTCGTGGCCCGCCACCCGGTTCGGCCGCGGGAGGTTGGCGATGAGCAAGCCTGAGCAGGGTCCGCGGAATGACGCAAGTCAGAGGGCCCGCCGCCTGGCTGATCTCAACAAGATCATCCACGAGCCGGGGCGCCTGGCCATCATGTCCTACCTGGCCGTGGTGGAGGAGGCCGATTTCCTCTTCCTGCTGGACCAGACCGGCCTGACCCGTGGAAATCTGAGCAGCCACATGGGCCGTCTGGAAAAAGCCGGCTACGTGGAAGTGCGCAAGGAGTTCGTCGAGAAGACGCCGCGCACTTCCTACCACCTGACCGAGGAAGGCGCCCGGGCCTTCGCGGACTACCGCAAGGGAATGCTGGAATCCCTGGGCAAGTAGGAGGCCCCATGTTCACCCTGACCACCCCGCGGCTGCTGCTGCGCGACTTCGCCCCCGCCGACCTGGACGCGGTGCATGCCTACGGCGCCGACCCCGAGGTCTCGCGCTTCATGGAGTGGGGCCCCAACACTCTCGACCAGACGCAGGCCTTCCTGACGGGCGTGGTGGAGGCAGCCACCGCCCGCCCCCGCACCCTTTTCGAACTGGCCGTGGTGGAGCGATCGGCCAGCAACGGATCCGGCCAGCTGGTGGGCGGGGTGGGTCTGCGCCTGGAAGACCAGGGCCGCCAGGCCATGCTGGGCTACTGCTTCGCCCGTCCGGCCTGGGGACGGGGCCTGGCCACCGAGGCCGCCACCGCCCTGGTGGCCTGGGGCTTCGCGGAAATGGGCCTGCACCGCATCTGGGCCCGCTGCGACACCGAGAACACCGCCTCCCTGGGTGTCCTGTCCAAGCTGGGCCTGCGTTCCGAGGGAACCTTGCGCCAGGACTGCCGCATTCGCGGCCAGTGGCGCGACACCCACGTTCTGGCCCTCCTGCGCGAGGAATGGACCGAAAACCGCCCGGCAACGGGGGGCTGAGCAGGGCTTTTCTTTACACTCATCGGGCCATGCCTTAGAATCTTCGCATCGGATCAGCAGCGAAACGGAGAGCATCATGTGCCTGGGTGTGCCCGGCAAGATCGTCAAGGTGGAAGAGGGGTTCATGCGCATGGGCACCGTCGATGTGGACGGGTCCTGCCTGGAGGTCTGCCTGGCCTACGTGCCCGAGGCCCAGCTGGGGGATTTCGTCCTGGTGCACGCCGGTTTCGCCCTGACCCAGCTGGACGAGGACGAGGCCGCCAGGACCCTGGAGAATCTGCGCCTGCTGGCCCCCCAGCAACCCACCGGACTGGAGGAAACCCGTGAGCAGGAATGAAAGCCGCCGCGATTTTCTCAAGCAGGGCGCGGGCCTGGTCCTGGCCGGCGCCACCGTCCCTCTGTGGAATCTCCTGTCCGGCTGCCAGGGCGGCCAGGACAGCCGGAACGCCTCGCCCGCCAGCGGCCCGGTGATGGTGCCCCTGGCTCTGGTGCCGGAAGGACGGCGCACGGTGGTGGATGTGCACGGCAAGCCGGTGGAGCTTTTGCGTCAAGACGGGGGCGTCACCGCCCGATCCCTGAGGTGTACCCACCAGGGCTGCAAGGTGGCCTGGCGCGAGGCCGATCAGGAATATGTCTGCCCCTGCCACGACGGTCGTTTCGACCACGAGGGGCAACCGGTGTACGGCATGCCCCGCCGGGCCCTGCCCCTGCTGCACGCCGTGGTGCGGGATGATGTGATCGAAGTGTCGGCCTGAACGAGAGCGAGGGAAACGTGTCCCTGCCCACCCTGCTGCTGACGGGCGCCTCCGGCTTCATCGGCCGGCATCTGCTGGAAGCCCTGAAGGAAGACTACCAGATCCACGCCCTGGCCCGCCGCAGCCAGATCCGCTGCGGCGCCCCCTTCCACGAGAACATCACCTGGCACCAGGTGGACATCGGCTACGCCGATCAGCTGCACAGCGTTTTCCGCGAGATCCAGGTGGCCGGCGGCGCCGACCTGGTGCTGCACCTGGCGGCGCACTACGACTTCTCGGGTCTGGAGGACGAGGAGTACCATCGCACCAACGTGGTGGGCCTGCGCAACGTGCTGGAGAACTGCAAGATGCTCAAGCCCCGGCGCTTCATCTTCAGCAGCTCGGTGGCGGCCTGCGCCTTCCCGCGGCCGGGACACTGCCTGGACGAGAACAGCCCTCCCGACGGCGACCACATCTACGCCCGCACCAAGGCCATCGGCGAGGGCATGCTGGGCGAGTACAGCGACCACTTCCCCTCGGCCATCGTGCGCTTCGCGGCCCTGTTCAGCGACTGGTGCGAGTATCCGCCCCTGTACATGTTTCTGCGCACCTGGCTGTCGCGCGCCTGGAATCGGCGCATGCTGGGGGGCAAGGGCGAGTCGGCCATTCCCTACCTGCACGTGAGCGACGCGGTGGGCTTCATCACCCGCGTGCTGCTGCGCCACGAGATCCTGGACGACGGCGAGATCGTCATCGCCAGCCCCGACGGGTCGGTGAACCACAAGCAGCTGTACAAGGTGGCCACCAGCTACGAGAACGACCACGCCCGCTCGCCCCTCTTCACGCCCAGATTCCTGGTGTTGCCGGGAATCGTGATCATGGGGTTGCTGGGCAAGATGATGCGCGAGGAACCCTTCGAAAAACCGTGGATGGCCAAGTACGTGGACCTGCCCATGGACATCGACGCCTCGCGCTCGCGCGAGCGGCTGGGCTGGCGGCCCCGGCAGCGGCTGGAAATCCTGAACCGCATGCCCTTCCTCATCGAGAACCTGAAGTACGACCGCATCGAGTGGACGCGGCGCAACCGCGACGCCATGAAGCAGGTGCGGGTGCGGCCCAACCTGAAGATCCATTCGCTGCTGGAGAAGCACAAGGAAGAGATCATCGAGACCTTCACCGGCGCGCTGAAGAACCGCTTCCCCAGCTACCAGTCGGTGACGGAGCAGGAACACGCCTGGAACCACCGCCTCATCCTGCGCGCCCTGCGCAACGCCATCCGCCTGCGGGTGAAGGCCGACTTCATGGACTACTGCCGCGATCTGGCCGAGAAGCGCCTGGCCGAGGGCTTCAGCGGCGAGGAGCTGGTGGGAGCCCTGCAGACCCTGAACGAGGTGTGCCTGGAAGTGGTGCACCGCGACCCCGACGCCGAGGACATGCGGGCCTACACCCCCACCTGCATCACCATGACCATCCAGTTCGGGCTGGACCAGGTGCTGGACGTCATCGACGCGCAAGAGGCCGAGGCCGGGGTGTACGTGCCGCCCACCGACACCTCGCCGCCGCGCAATCCGGGGGATGGGGGCAGATCGCCCACGGGGGATGGGTGTCCGTGGTAGGGGTGATATTGCTTTCGACGAGGGCTATTCGGTCGCGGCCAGGCGGCTGCGGAATTCCCGGAATACTCCCTGAATGACTTCCCGATCCTTCTCCGTGATCATTCCCTCTTCCTGCAACGAGCGGAGCCACAGCGAGAAGCGGGGAATATTCCCGGCCAGGCGCTCCGGGGATACGGGGCAACTGCCTGGATCCAGACGGTAGCCGGAAAAATCGGGGGACAGGGACCAGGCCCGCGCCAGATTACGCCGGGTAAGATCGAAGTGCCCCAGGGAAAGGTTGAGGGCGGCCGAGTTGAGCAAGCCCGTCCACAGGTCTCCCCAGTAGAGCAAACCCTGCCCGGTTTCACACAGAATCCACGCGTCAGGACCGGCCTTCAACAAGGTGTTGGTCCAGCGCACTTCCGCATTTTTTCCCAGCAGCACCCTGAGCCCAAGTTCACCTTCCAGGGCCCGGTAACGGGGCGATTCCAGGGGTCGATCCGTGACCAGGGAACGCTGAACATCGGCGTCGTTCAAGGGTGGCTGGTAGACCACCAGCGAGGCCGGCTTCCCCCGGGGGAAGTGATCCCGGATGGCCAGCACCTCCCGCGAGGCCTGGCGCGAAAGGTGCGTGGCCGCCACCACCGGATCCGCCGGTCGCCCGTTTGCTCCTTCCCGGGTCAGGCGGGCATGATCGCTCAGGAAGCCCCAGGCCAGGAAGATCAGGCCAAGCAGGACCAGGGCCGAGGGGGGAAGTCTGAGCTGCCCGATCTCGTGGAAAAGGGCGAGGCTTAGGGCGGCGAAACCCAGGTACCCCAGGTAGGGGTGGATCTGCCCCACCAGCGGCAGGGCCGGAGCGATGCTGACCAGGAAGACCAGCAGGGCGGCCAGAACGAAGTACGACCCCTGCCTGGCGCGGAAAATCCCCAGGCCGGCCCAGCCCAGCAGAAAGGCCATGCCCACGGACCACATCAGCAGGGAGGCGCCGGCCGTGAAATGGTGGACGGAGGAGATGGCCCACCAGCCGAAGATGCCCAGGTTCTGGACCATGGTTGTCAGCCCGCCCACGGCGTAGGCAGCCTGGGGGCCGGTGTCGAAATGGCCCATGATCTTGCCGGCCTCGAGGACCGAGCCCCCCACCATGACGGCGATGCACAGCAGCCTGAAATTCCTGTCAGGTCCTGAGCGGCGGTAGCCTGCCAGGACGATGACCAGGAAAACCAGGGGCAAGCCGAGGGCCGCCTCCTTGGCGAAGATGGACAGCAGGATGAAGAGGGTGGCCAGGGCAAGGGAAGCCCGGGAATGGCTCCGGAACCACCAGGCGATTCCCAGCAGGGCGAAGAACGCCCCCAGCAATTCCTGGATTCCCGAGGCCCAGTAGACCGGAGTGAAGGCGAAGGGGGAGACTCCGAACATCAGGGCGGCCAGGAAAGCGGGCCAGCGGGCCATCCGGAACAGTCCGGCGAGGCGATAGATCACCACCACGGAGCCCAAGTGGATGGCCAGCCGGGCAAGGGCCGCCGGGAAGGCCGCCGTCTTGAAAAGGGGCCAGGTGAGATCCCACCACAGATGTTGGCTGATGAACCGGGCCGGAAAGAAGGCAGGGCGGGCGGCCACCCCGGCGGCACGGCCCAGCTGCCCCCAGTCGTCCAGGCACCACCAGGACTGGAGCAGCTGGTGTCTGGAAAGCACGACGGCCAGAACCAGGGCGGCCAGGGGCAATGCACCGCCCCAAGCGCCCCTCATGTTCGTGGGGCTCTTGTTTGTGGGTCTTGCGTTTGTTGGTCCTGATGAGATCACGATCCGGATAGCCTCTGAGGAGAGGTGTTTTTCGGCTATTCTAGATGGGGGCCATGGTTTTGTCTAGCAGGCGGAAGTCCGGTGCCGGACCCTCCCCGGTCCTTGCCCGGGCCGGGTCACTTTTCATTCTCCAGACTCACGAGGACGTTCATGGGCTGGGTCCGGATGGCGGCGGTACGCCAGCCTGATGGCCCGGCCAGTTCGCCCAGGAATTCCGGGGTTCTCGGGAAGGTGCGGAACGCGGCGGTTCGGTGGTAGGCGGCCGTCACCTCGTTGTCCGGCGTGAGGCTGACAACGGCAGTAGTGCCCCGTGGTGAACACCGGGACAGAACCTCCAGATTGGCCTGCACCTCTTCGTCGGTGCCGTAATCACCCAGCCCCCCTTCGGAACTCACCCCGACCACGCCGGCGTCCAGATCAAGCCGGGCCAGGATGCTTTCCAGGCTGAGCGGTTCCCGCCAGTCATACGGGTGATATTCCATTTCAATATCCAGCCCGGCCAGTGGCGCTCCCGGTCCGGTCAGGGCCTGCAGGGCCCGCTGCCCGAAAGCGGGGCCATCCGGGACCAGATCCAGCAGGTGGATGCGGGTTGGCCGCCCTTCCAGAAGTGAAGGCGATTCCCGGTGCAGGGCGAGCACGGTGTTCAGGCTGTCACTTGCGGGTCCCCCGGCGATGTTGAGGAAGCACAGGGGCCGGTCCGGTTCGCCCGCCAAGTCCGGCCGCATGGCCTGGACCATCAGCCCCACCGCGTGGTGCATGCGCAGGCGGAGCGAGAGCGCCGGCACCGACGCGGCAACCCTGGCGTCCAGCTTCTTGCGGAATCCCTGTCCCAGATTCGCCTCGCCCAGCTTCATCAGATAAGTGTCCATGCCCCCGAGGAATCTTGACCCGGAGCTCATCATTCCCCCTAGAAGCACGGAATTCCGCCGGATCCACAGGTCCATGGGTTTCCGGAGGCAAGACGGCAGGCGATGGTTCCGCCTCTGTTCCTTCACCGCCCGGGCGATCATGGCGGCGAGTTCCGGCTCCGGGGGCGCCTCCCGGGCGAAGGCGGCATGGTTCAGATCGATGACGGGCAGCTCGACGCCGTTCTCGGTGAAGGCGTAATACAGGCCCTCTTGCTTGTTCTTCTCGGGAATAATGGGGCCCATGGCAGGTCTCCTGTGTGGTCAAGCCTTCAACCCAGCTGCTGCACGAATCCCAGCCGGTCGATGACCTGCCAGTGCCCCGCCACCTGCCCACCCTCCAGGGCGTAGATGGTCTGGCCGCTGAAGGTGAGTTCCTTGCCCGTGGCCGGCAGCCCGGGCAGATCCCCGGTCTGGGTCCCGGTGGCGGTCCAGCGCACGGCCACCCGCTCTCCCGTGGCCACCGTTTCCAGCACGGTGAAGGCCACGTCGGGAAAGGCCCGGCGCGTGAACTGGACGCGGGTCTGGTACTCGGCGCGCTTCAGGGTCCGGCCTTCCCAGCCGTCCCCGGGGTCGGAGTGGATGGTGTAGGCCGGGGCCACCAGGCGCTCGATGGCACGGTAATCGCCCCGGTTCCAGACCATCTCGTACAGATCGGCAATCACGGCGTCGGCCGCTTCCTGCTGGGTGCCGGGTTTCTCGGCGGCGGCGGCTTCCCGGGCCTGTTTCACGGCGAACTCCCTGATGTCGGCGGGCCAGGCCCGCGTCAGTTCCTCGAATCGTTCCACCTGGCCGGCGTAAAGGGCGCGGCAGGCCTCCTCGCAGCCGGGCTGATCGCCGGCCATGCTGGTCAGAAAACCGCCCACCGCCGCCCGCATGCGCGCGGCGCGGTCCTGGCCCGGTTCCACCTTGATGGCGTGGTCCACCAGCCGGCGCAGGGCGCCGGATATCCCGCTGGGCTGGGCGTCCAGCCACTCCCAGTGGCGCGGCAGCAGGGTGATCTCGCGGGAGGTCACCCCCAGCCGCGGGCGTCCGGGGCCGCGGGGCCGCTCGGGCAGCACGCGTTGCAGGACCTGGTCCAGGGAGCCGCGCAGGTCGAAATCCACCTGCCGGCCCGTGCGGGTGTCGAAAACAAGCACCATGTCGGCAGGGTCGCTGTCGAAGCGCTGTTTGAGCACCGGCAGCACATCCCGCAGGGGCCCGTGGGCGATGCGGCGTGTGCCGGCGAAGGCGATGTACAGGGTGTTGGTATTCATGGAGGGGAATATACCCGGGTAAAATTCATCTGTCAAATTTACCCGGGTAAAAATATTTCGGCTGATCAGGCGGCCAGCTCCGTGGTCTTCTTCTGCCGCCCGGCCATGGTGTGCACCACCAGCATGCCCACCAGCATCAGGCCGTCGGTGATGCCGCTGAAGGGCACCGACCAGGCCTCGCCCCAGGGATTCAGCACCAGCAGGAAGATCACCGCCGTGCTCTTGGCGATGACCAGCAGGTTGATGCTGTTGCAGCGCCGCCACTCCACGAAGTAGCCGAAGGCCACCACGAAGTGGAAGGCCCCGGACTGGCGGGGAAAGAACAGGGTGTCCACCTGCTCCCAGCCGGCGAACTTCAGGGTCCAGGCGGGAAAGAAGAACAGCAGCCCGCCCACCAGCAGGCTGTGCAGGGTCACCAGGCTGACGCCGATGAGGTCCAGCTTCCGCCAGTCCAGGGCCTGGCGGGGGCTCGTTTGGTGCACGGGCTCGCTCATGATCGACGCTCCTTGTTCAGGCTTTTCCGCTGTCAGTTTCCCGCTCCCACCACAGATCGGGCGCCGCGGGCTCATCCCTTCGGGCGGCCGGGCAACCCAGTCGCTCCAGCTCGTCCAGCACCGCTTGCACCGCCGCGGGAATGGCATCGCGCACCGCCCCCGACAGCCCCACTTCCAGCTTGCTGGTGGTGTCGGGAATGACCCCTACCAGCAGCACCTGTTCGGGGTCCTGGTCGGCGAACTGCAGCCCCAGCAGGGCCTCCTTCAGGCCCGGGTCGTGGGGGCTCACCCGCGGCTGGGGCGGATGCTTCAGGATCTCGTCCTTGCGGTACCGGCGCAGCTCGCCGGGCTGGCCCTGGCTCTTCACCACATCCACCAGGATCAGGGCGTCGTGACCGGCCAGGAAGGGGTGCAGGTCCAGGCCGGGCGTGCCCAGATCCTCGACGGTCACGTTCTCGGCGAAGTCGTACTCGGCGCGCAGGCGCGCGATGACGTGGGGTCCCAAGGCGTCGTCGCCCATCAGGACGTTGCCCAGGCTCATGACGGCTATCTGCAAGGTGGTGTCTCCCCGGTTGGTCCGTGCTTTACAGGAAAAATACGATCTGGCCCATCCAGAACAGCACGGCCAGGGCGATCCCGATGACCAGGCTGATGGCGTTGGTGACGATGCTGAAAACCAAAGTGCTCTTGCGCGGCGTCAGGGCATAGGCGTACAGGCAGAACAGCACCAGGCCCCACAGGAGGACCAGGGGAGCCAGGATCGCCGGACTGCCTCCGTCCCGCAGGTGGGCAACCCCCTGCAGGGTGGCGGCCATGGGCCAGCCGAACATCAGCCCGCCGGCCGTCTCGTTCAGGTGGAAAACCACCCCGCTCAGGATGATGAACAGCAGCAGGACGCTGCCGCCGAAGATGCCGTACTTTCGCTCGTGTTGCATGGTCGGGCTTCCGGGATCGGGTCAAAACGACAGGGGACGCTGCGCGCGTCCCCCGTCATTCTCTCCTGCGGTCGAGGTCGCTGTCAAGGTCACTACAGCGTCCGCACGCTGCCCAGCTCGTTCCCCTCCACATCCACCGCGTGCACCGCGCAGGCGATGCAGGGATCGAACGAGTGGATGGTCCGCAGCACTTCCAGCGGGTTCTCGGGATCGGCGATGGGGTTGCCCACCAGCGAGCTCTCGTAGGGGCCCGGCCGGTTCTGGGCGTCCCGCGGTCCGGCGTTCCAGGTCGAGGGCACCACCGCCTGGTAGTTGGCGATCTTCCCGTCGCGAATGACCACGAAGTGGCTCAGCGTGCCGCGCGGCGCCTCGTGGAAACCGAAGCCCATCTGCTCGCCGCTGAACACCGGCGCGTTGAAGGTGTCGGTGTCGCCCGAGGCGATGTTGTCCACCAGGGCCTGCCAGTGCTTCTGGGCCAGGTCGCAGATGACCGCCGTGCGCACGGCCCGGGCCAGATGCCGGCCCAGGGTCGAGTGCAGGTGCTTGGGACCCAGCTGCACGCCGGCCACCTTGCTGGCCAGATCCACCGCCCAGGTCAGGTGCTTGACGGTGGGTTCGTGCCCGCCCTTGAAGCCGCACAGCACCTGGGCCAGGGGGCCCACCTGCATCACTTCGCCCTCGAAGCGGGGCGACTTGATCCAGCTGTACTTGCCGTCTTCCTGCCAGTCGGTGTACTGGGGAACGGTGGTCTCCTCGTAGGGATGCTTCTCCCACTCGCCCTCGTACCAGCTGTGGGCGATGCCCTCGGTCACGTTGTCGGCGAAGTACTTGTCCTCGAAGCTGGTGATGGGCTTGAAGGTGTCCAGGTCGCCCTTCATGATGGTGCCGCCGGGCAGGTCGAACTGCGTCCCCGCGGCGTCGGTGGGCAGGTCGGGCACGGCCAGGTAGTTGGTCACGCCGGCGCCGTAGCCCAGCCACTCGGGATACATGGCCCCCACCGCGCACACATCCGTCAGGTAAACCTGCTGGATGAAGTCCTTCATCTCGTCCAGCAGATCCTTGATGCGGAACAGGGTGTTCATGTTGATGGTGCTCTGGTTGTCCAGGTTGATGGCGTTGGCCACGCCGCCCACCGCCAGGTTCTGGATGTTGGGCGTCTTGCCCCCCAGGATGGCCACGATCTTGTTGGCCGTGCGCTGGTAGTCCAGGGCCTGCAGGTAGTGGCTCACCGCCAGCAGGTTCACGTCCGGCGGCAGCTTCATGGCCTTGTGGCCCCAGTAACCGTTGGCGAAGATGCCCAGTTGCCCGCGCTCCACGTAGCTCTTCAGCTTGTTCTGGACGGCGGTGAATTCCTGCACGCTGTTGCGGTGCCAGGGGCTGATGCTCTGGGCCAGCTTGGCCGTGCTCCGGGGGTCGGCCTTCAGGGCTTCCACCACGTCCACCCAGTCCAGGGCCGACAGGTGGAAGAAGTGCACGATGTGATCGTGCATGGCGTGGGCCGACAGGATCAGGTTGCGGATGAACTGGGCGTTCAGGGGAATCTGCGTGTTGGTGGCGTTCTCCACCGCGCGCACCGAGGCGATGGCGTGCACGGTGGTGCACACGCCGCAGAAGCGCTGGGTGAACAGCCAGGCCTCGCGCGGGTCGCGGCCCAGCAGGATGTTCTCGATGCCGCGCCACATCTGGCCCGACGACCAGGCCTTGGTGACCTTGCCGTCGTCCACCTCGACGTCGATGCGCAGGTGTCCCTCGATGCGGGTGATGGGATCAACGGTGATTCGCTTGCTCATTTCTATAACCCCTTACTTCCCCCCGGCGGGCACTTCGCGGGTGCCGCCGAGAATGGGGAAACTCTTGACCAGGAGGATGAAGACCAGGATCTCCAGGGCCACCAGGCCCAGAGTGACGACGATCTCGGGAATGCTCGGGAAGTAGGACCAGCCCGGGCCCGGGTTGAAGGCCACCAGGTAGGCGTCGAAGCGGTACAGCACGCCGCCCAGGATGATCATGAACGCCGCGCGGAACATGCAGCCCGGCTGGGCCTTGCCCCGCCCGCTCAGCAGCACCACCGCCGGCAGCACGAACAGGGCCGTCTCGATCCAGTACATGAGGCTCAGCAGGCCGCTGGTGGTCAGCAGCGCCGCCTTGCCCTGCACGACGATGTCGGCCAGGCGGAAGACCACGAAGAACAGCAGCAGCGAGGCCATGAGCAGCGAAAGGTTGCCCAGCATCCTGTCCTCACGCTGCCGCCCGAAGGCGCGGCTGCTCACCGTGGATTCCATCACCACGATGGCGTAGCCCATGCAGATGCACGAGACCAGGAACAGGAAGGGCAGCCAGCTCGTGCTCCACAGGCCGTGCAGCTTGGGCCCGGCCAGCAGGATCACCGTGCCCAGGGACGACTGGTGCATGGTGGGCAGCACGATGCCCAGGGCGATGAAGACCAGCAGGATCTTGTCCAGGAAGCGGCCCAGGCCCGCCGCCCAGTGGCTCTTGCGGCCGCCGGCCCACTTCTCCAGGAACGCCGGCGACAGCTCCAGCCACAGCACGATCATGTAGCTCATGACGCACAGGGCCACCTCGAGCAGGGCCGAGTCCAGGTTCCACTTGCCCACCGACACGGGGATTTTCCAGATCTGCCAGGGTCGGCCCACGTCGATGATGATGCCCACCGCCGCCACCGAGTAACCCAGGGCGCTGGTCAGCAGGGCGGGCCGCACCAGGGGGTGGTACTTGCCCTTGTTGAAGATGTAGACCACCAGGGCCATGGCGTAGCCGCCGCAGGCCAGGGCCGTGCCGCTGACCACGTCGAAGGCGATCCAGATGCCCCAGGGGTAGCCGTCGCTCAGCCCGGTGCTGGGGCCCAGGCCCACGGCGAAGCGCCAGGCGGCCACGGCCAGTCCGACGATGGCGATGATCAGCAACCAGCCGGTGCGGCCGGTCATGAGGGGGCCGCCCACGGGGGAGGCTTTCACGTGACTCATGACTCACCTCCCTCGCCGGAATTCCCGGAAGCGCTGCGGTTTCGGATCATGACCCCGCCCAGCACCACCCACAGGGCGGCGGGGGCGATCATGCCCTTGTAGATGCCGTGCTGGATGGTGCGGTTCCTGGCGGCGTGGCTCTTCTCTTCCAGCTCGGGCAGGCCCAGCTTCTCGAAGGGCACGTGGCTCAGGTACAGCACCTGGGTGCCGCCGCCGTCGGTCTCGCCGTAGATCTTGTTCACGTAGCGGCCGGGATGGTCGGCGATGCGCTTGCGCGCCGTCTCCAGCAATTCCTGGTAGTCGCCGTAGATCACGGCCCCGCGCGGACACACCTCGCAGCAGGCGGGCTGCTTGCCCTCGGCGATGAGGTGGTTGCACATCTCGCACTTGATGATGCGCGGCGCGGCGCTTTCCCACTCGAACTTGGGGATGTTGTAGGGGCAGGCCACCTGGCAGTAGCGGCACCCGATGCAGCGGTTGGGGTCCCAGGTGACGATGCCGTGCTCCCGTTTCTGCAGCGACCCGATCATGCAGGCCGCGGCGCAGGCGGGGTCCAGGCAGTGCATGCACTGCTGCTTCATGTAGGAACGCTGATCGTCGCCCTGGTACAGCTTGATGATGTTCTTGGTGCGGTCGTTCAGCGAGATGGGCATGTCGTACAGGTCGTTTTCCCGCGTGTCCGGTTCCAGGCCGTTGGCCTTGTGGCAGGCCACCACGCAGGTCTTGCAGCCGATGCACAGGGTGGTGTCGTAAAGCATCCCCTTGGCGTCGGCCGGAGCCTTGGCCTTCTCCTGCGAAGCCGCCGCCGGCAGGGCGCTGCCCGCCGCCGTGGCTCCCGCGAAAGCCAGACCCTTCAGGAAGGAGCGTCTGGATCGGTCCATGCTTCTACTCCTTTTCCCGGGGCTCGTCGTCAAGCTGCTTGCTCCTGGTCAACGCCGCGCCGATGACGCCACCCACGATGGCGCCGCCCACGGCGGTGGCCGCCGGGCTCACGCCGCCGTGATCGGCGTCGATGCCGGGATAGGTGTCCGGCGGGGTGGGGCGGGTGATGTCCACGGTGTCATGGAGGGGCACCTTGAAGGCCAGGGATTGCTCGGTGCAGCCCACGCAGGGATGGCCGATGCCGATGGGCCAGGCCCCGGGCTCCTCGCAGAAGTGCAGGGTCGAGCAGTTGGCATGGGTGGCCGGACCCTTGCAGCCCAGCTTGTACAGGCAGTAGCCCTGGCGGTGATTCTCGTCGCCGAACTGCTCGGCGAAGCGGCCCGCGTCGAAGTGGGGGCGCCGGGGGCAATCCTCGTGGATGACCCGGCCGTAGGCGAACCTGGGGCGGCCCTTGCTGTCCAGCTCGGGCAGGGTGCCCAGGGTGGCGTACTGCAGGACCAGGCCCAGCAGGTTGTAGGGGTTGGCGGGGCAGCCGGGAATGGTGACCACCGTCTTGTCCTTCAGGATCATGGGCGCGCCCGTGGCCCCGGTGGGGTTGGGGGGCGCGGCGGGCAGACCGCCGAAGCTGGCGCAGCTGCCCAGGGCGATGATGGCCCCGGCGTGCTCGGCCGTCTCCTTCAGGATGTCCAGGGCGGTGCGGCCGGCGATCTGGCAGTAGATGCCGCCGTCCTTCTCGGGAATGGCGCCTTCCACCACCAGCACGTACTTGCCCTTGAAGTTCTCCATGGTGTCGTGCAGGGATTTTTCGATCTGGTAGCCGGCGGCGGCGGCCAGGGTCTCGTGATAGTCCAGGGAAATGAGGTCCAGGATCAGCTCGGCCACGTGGGGGTGGCTGGTACGCAGCAGCGATTCGGTGCAGCCCGTGCATTCCTGGAAGTGCAGCCAGATGACCGAGGGCTTGAGGTCGGTGGTGGCGGCCTCGACCACCTTGGCGGCCAGGCTGCCCGACAGGCCGATGCTGGCCAGGGCCGCGGTCACGACCTTCAGGAAGTCGCGGCGGTTCATGGTGCCGGCAGCGGATTGCCGGGGCGTGTCGTGAAGGCTGGGAATTCGATCCATGGGTTTTCCCTTTCCTGGCTGAATGGCGAAATGGAGACGGGGTCCATCTCCCCCCCCGGTGCCCGGGAGGCGTGGCCCGGGCTCTGGCGCCTTGATCATGCGATCAAGTATTGCCGATAGTGCGAATTCAGATCTATTTGAAGTCAATTGACAAAAAGGCTAGCAGAATAGGGGGGATGAAATAAAGGTGAAAAGCACTCCAAAAAAGAGTGTAAAGGTCGTGTTTGCAGGGGTTTGGGTGAAAATGAAAACGTTTTCTTTTTCAAAAAGGTTGTCAAAACAACAACGTTCAGGAATAAGCTAATTGCTCATGGGGCATGGGCTCTAAATGTGATGTTTTGCTGTAATAATCCCCATTGCGTCAGGGTGAAATGAGAACCCTGCCCGCATGGGGAAAACCCGCTTCCAGCGTTGTGTCGGAGTGGTGGGCGGTGTAGATTCAGACCAGCAGAGGCCCCGAGGGCCACATATTTTTTGACGGGCGCCGGCCGCGAGCCCGCCTGGGAAAGCCGGATCTTCTCTCATGCATGAAATGTCCATCGTCACCAGCATCCTGCAAATCGTGGAGGAACAGGCCCGCAAGGGCGGGGCCACCGTGATCAACAGCATCGACCTGGAGGTGGGCCGGCTGGCCGGAATCGAGCTGGAAAGCCTGCGCTTCTGCTTCCAGTCTGCCCGCCAGGGCACCATGGCTGCCCGGGCCGAACTGGTGGTGGACGAGATCCCCGGCCAGGGCCACTGCCCCGAGTGCGACCGGGATGTGGACCTGGATTTCCCCCTGGCCCCGTGCCCCCTGTGCGGGCAGGCCGTGGTGGAGGCGGCGCGGGGGCGCGAGCTGCGGGTCAAGAGCATCAACGTGGATTAGCCCTCAGTCCGTCGCTCCGCCTTTCCCGGTCATGGGCACGAACCTCACCGGCAACTTCTTCTCCTCGTGGAACAGCCCGTCCTTGTCCCGCGTCCACACGGTCAACCACTGGGTGTAGGCCGCCGGACCCACCGGAATGACCAGCCGCCCGCCGGGTTTCAGCTGGTCCAGCAGGGGGGCCGGCACCTGGCCGGCCGCCGCCGTGACCACGATGCCGTCGAAGGGCGCGCTGGTGGGCAGGCCCATGTAGCCGTCCCCTTCCAGGGCCGTTACATTGTCGTAACCCAGCCGGGCCAGGCGGTCTTTCGCCGAGCGCGCCAGCTGGGGAATGATCTCGATGGTGTAGACCTGCGCCACCACCTCGGACAGCACGGCGGCCTGGTAGCCGCACCCCGTGCCCACTTCCAGGACGGTGTCGCCCTCGGCGCAGCCCAGCAGATCGGTCATGAGGGCCACGATGGTGGGCTGGCTGATGGTCTGGCCCTGGGCGATGGGCAGCGGACGGTTGGCGTAGGCCAGGCCGCGCAGTTTCTCGTGGACGAACAGGTGGCGCGGGACGGTGGCCATGGCCCGGGCGACGCGCGGGGACAGGGCGGATCGGCCCAGGACCTGGGGGTTGTCCCGCACATCGGCGGCGACGGCCTCCATCATCCCGGCGCGGCGGGTTTCCCAGTCGGGCTGGGCAAAACCCTGGTCACAGTCCAGCATGAGCATCGTAAATATTCCTGACAGTATCAGAAAGGGAAAGCGGACCGGCATGGCATTCACCTCCCTGGCAGATCTTAGCGCTGTCGCGGGACGCCCGCAACGAACGGGCGGGTGAGGCCGTCCGGTCAGGAAATAAAGGAGGCCTGAAATGAGGCTTGGCAGCTTCATCCGGATCACCAACCGGATCATCAACCGGAACATCAACACACGAGTAGCCATCATTCTGGGCGTCGTCACCCTGCTGGCGATTCCCGCCGAAAGGACCCTGGCCATGAGCGAGAAATACGAGGACAGCGGGCAGCGCGAGACCACCACCCTGGGCGGGGGCTGCTTCTGGTGTCTGGAGGCCATCTTCGAGGAAGTGCGCGGCGTGCACGGCGTCCAGTCGGGCTACGCCGGTGGCGATGGCCCTACCACCTACAAGGAAGTGTGCACCGGCGAGACGGGGCATGCCGAGGTGGTGCGGGTGACCTTCGATCCCCAGGCTGTCAGCTTCGGCGAGCTGCTGGCCATCTTCTTCGGCACCCACGACCCCACCACCCTGAATCGCCAGGGGGCGGACGTGGGCACCCAGTACCGGTCGGTCATCTTCTACGAGAACGAGAGCCAGAAGTCGGTGGCCCGGTCGGTCATGGACGAGCTGAAGGCGGAGAAGGTCTTTGACAAGCCCATCGTGACCCAGCTGGAGCCCCTGGACACCTTCTTCCCGGCCGAGGGCTACCACCAGGATTACTACCAGAACAACCAGTCCCAGGGGTACTGCATGGCCGTCATCAACCCCAAGCTGGCCAAGTTCCGCAAGGAGTTCGCCGAGAAGCGGAAGTAGGGGCCGGCGAGGGGATGACGTGATAAACCGCATGCTGGGAGCGGTTTTGGAATTGGGTGCCAGGGCGGGTGAGGGTGATCGTTTCGAAATTGCCCATTTTGTTTGCCTACCAACATTTGCCGGAATCGACAGAATGAGGGGGTGGCTCGGCCATTACTGGCTGATGCACCCCCCTGTTGGTAGGCAGACAAAAGTGCCGATTTTCAAGTCTTTGGCCCCCCGGGATCGTGGCTTGCGGGGATAAACCGTTGCCCCGGGCGCCTACTTACTCCCCGTCGCCCACCACACCCCGGTCGCTCTCGTCCACCTCGCGCGCCGCCAGATCCCGCAGCAACCGCCGCACATCCCGCGCCCCGCCCCAGGTGAACCACACCACCACCACGGCGCCCACCGCCACCTCGATCCAGATCTTCGTCTCCCAGAACCCCAGCCACACAGAGTCGTAGCCGGCCCACTGCCCGCTGCCCACCCGGCGCGTCAGGAAGAACACCGTGCCGGCGATGAAGACCAGCACCCAGGCCGCGTTCCAGGCCCAGGTCAGCACGTACAGGAAGCGGTCGCGCCGCCCGAACTCGCTGGTGACGCCCAGCACCTTCCAGCCCCGGGACTGCGCCCCCTCGCCTGCTTCCACTTCCCCGGCCACGGCCCACCGGCCCCGGTGCAGCAACCGGTCCAGATCGAAGCTGCGCCGCCGCACCGCCTGCTGGCCCAGGCTGACCACCACGTACACCAAGCTGCACACCCACATGGCCCAGCCCCACAGCTCCTGCCCGTTGGGCAGGTGGGTGTCCACCCAGCCGGCCCACACGGCGGCCCGCTGGGGCCCGGCGAAATCCAGCAGCCCCCAGAAGGCCACCTGCGTCTCGCCCCAGCTGCGCTGGGCCTGTTCCAGCACGAACCCGCCCAGGGCCATGCTCACCCCCGTCAGGGTGGCCGCCCAGGCGGCGGCGGTGGTGCCCCAGCGCGTGTACAGCCCGCCGATGATCACCGCACCCGACCAGCCCGCGAAGATGGCCCCCGTCAGGGCGAAGAACAGCAGGATGGCCTGGCTTTGCCGGTAGAACAGGCTGAACATGAAGATGAACGCCGCCACGCCCACCACGCCCCAACGCAGCAGCCTCAGGTGCGCCGCCGGCGACAGGGGGGTCTTGCGGAAGGGCAGCACCACATCCTGGATGAAGATGCTGCTCCACGAGTGCAGGTAGGTGTTATGGGTGCTGATGAAGGCTCCCAGCATGAGCGCGGCGAAGGCGCCCAGCAGCCCGCGGGGCAACAGCCCGGCCAGCACCAGGGGCGCCCGCATCTGGTTGCGCACCGCCTCGTTGTCCAGGACCGCCAGCTGCCCGTCGATGTCCGCGGCGAAGCCCTGCCAGTCCGCGTGGTGCATCACCGTGAACACCAGGATGGGCACCACGAACATGAACACTTCCTGGGTGCGCAGACGCCACGTTTCCAGCACGCCGCCCATTTTGCCCTCGTGGGCCGTGCGCGCGCTGGTGTAGTAGGCCTGCGTTCCCTGCCAGGACATGGCCCCGTAGAACAGCCCCACCATGCCGATGAAGAAGTACATGAAGTTGAAGTCGTCCACGTAACCCGTGTCGAAGGGGTTGATCTTGCTGTGGCCCGGCTCTACCTGGGTCAGCACCTGGCCCACCGCGTCCCAGCCCACCAGCCGCAGCAGGTACACCACCAGCAACAGGAAGACCAGGTTGGCGAAGGCGCCCTGGATGAAGTCGGTGATGAGCACCGCCACCTGCCCGCCGGCCAGCACGAAGTACACCGCCGTGGCCAGCAGCACCAGCATCACCGCCGGAAACACCGGCACCGCCAGCCCGCCCAGCTGCCAGGTCTCGGGCAGGCCCAGGAAGTGGATGAAGAAGCGCGCCCCCACCGAGGGGAAGATGCCGAAGTTGATGATGCCCGCCACGAAGGCCACCGTGCCGCCGAAGATGCGGAAGCGCCGGCTGTAGCGCCGCTCGAAGAATTCAGCCAGGGTCAGGGAACGGGTCCTCCTGAATCGATAAGTCACCCAGCCCGACACCTTGATCACCACCAGCACCAGCGAGGTGGTCAGTCCCCACCACCACTGGGCGAAGCCCGCCTGGTAGCCCATCTCCAGGAAGGCCACCACGCTGATGGCGCCCACCCCGGCGATGCCCGCCGAGATGGTCAGCAGGTACCGCCCCGCCAGCCGACCGGCGGCCAGATAGCCGCTCACCCCGCGCATGTGGCGCCGGGTGGCGATCACCGTCCACACGATGGCGATGTACATGGCCACGAGAATGGCCCAGTCCAGGAAAGTCATCAGAAAAGTCGCGGCTCCTCGATGCGTTCGGTGCCGCCCAGGGTGTGCCCCTCCAGCCGCAGCAGGCGGGCCTTGGTGGTCAGTCCGCCGGCGAAGCCCACCAGGGATCCGCCCTTGCCGATGACCCGGTGGCAGGGCACCAGCACGGGCAGGGGGTTCTGGCCCGCCGCCTGGCCCACCGCGCGGGTGGCCGCCGGGCGGCCCAGGGCCTTGGCCACCTGGCCGTAGGTGCGCAGCTTGCCGTAGGGAATGTTCAGCAGCTCGCGCCAGACCGCGATCTGGAAGGGGGTGCCGTGCAGATCCAGCTCCAGGTTGAAATGCTCGCGCCGGCCCACGAAGTACTGGGCCAGCTGCTCGCGCAGGGGTTCGAAGAAGGCGGGATCCTCGCGCACTTCCAGGGGAGCGGGGGCGGAGGCCACGGCCTCGGCCTCACCGCCGGCGGCCTGGACCATCTGCCCTTGCTGGACAATCTGATCGCCCTGGTCCGTCTGTCCGGCCTGATCCATGCGCCTCTCCTGCCCCACCGCCCCATCCAGCAGGCGTCGGGCCACGGCGTGGGCCCGGGTGTGGTATTCCCAGGCCTCGGGCAGAAATTCCAGGCGCACCAGGCCCCGGGTCCCGGCCACGGCCAGGATCGGGTCCAGAGCAGTCCGCAGAAGAACGTATCGCACCATGGGGGCCTCCCGGCCGGTTGCGCGCCTTGATCAAAGCCATTGTACCAGATAGGCCTCTCCAGGGGAAGATGGGGATATTTTCCATGTTTTTTCTTTGACAGCTAAAGGATCGTGTCGTACTTTCGAACTTATGAAAGTACGCAATATGGAAATCTTCGAGATGCATGCCGGATATTGCGGTGTGCTGGCCAACAGCAAGCGGTTGGCCATCCTGGCCTGTCTGGACCGGAAAGAGATGAATGTGGGCGAGCTGGCCGAGGCGCTGGACATGCCCCTCTCGTCGGTGAGCCGCCACCTGACCTTGCTCAAGACCAAGCACCTGGTGGTGGCCCGCAAGGAAGGAACCACGGTCTTCTACAGCCCGGGGGACAGACGCATCATGGACGCCTGCCGGACCATCCGGACAGTGCTGTTCGAGAACATGAAGAAACGGGGCCTCATCGCCCAGGAAACCGACCTGGAAAACCTGATCGATACGGGCGAGTAGCGGGTCACCCCCGCCGCCCTGCCTCATCGAATCGGCGCCAGGCCATACGGGGTAGCAGCCAGTGGCTCTCCTGGTACGGCACACTCCCGAGGGGAATCGACCCCTCACCAGGAAAAAACGGGACTCCCACAGCCCCCTCCCCGAATCCTCAGCCATTCCCAAAAGCAAACAAAAAAAGTCTTCTATCAATCTCTGCGCCGTCTGTGGAGGCCGCGCGCAGGGTCTTCGTGCGGGTGGTCCGGTCGGACCGTTCCGCTCATCACCCGGAAAGGAAAGCCAATGGTCAGCCGTCGAGATTTCCTGAAAATCGCCGGCGCAGCTGCGGGCACCTCGGCCCTGTCCCTGACAGGAGTCGAAACCGCACATGCCAGCGAAAGCCACCTGGATCCGGACCGCTTCGGGGTTCTCGCCGACTTCACCCTCTGTGTGGGGTGCCGGCGCTGCGAGATGGCCTGCTCCCAGGCCCACGACCTGCCCCACGGCGAGCTGGAGAGCTACGACGACGACAGCGTCTTCAAGGAGATGCGTCGCCCCACCATCGATGACTTGACGGTGATCAACGCCTATCCGGCCCCGGATGGACGGGAAGACGCCCTGACGGTCAAGGTCAACTGCATGCACTGCGAGCATCCGCCCTGCGTGTCGGCCTGCATCGTCACCGCCCTGACCAAGGACCCCAGGGGCCCGGTGGTCTACGACCCCTGGAAGTGCATCGGCTGTCGTTACTGCATGATCGCCTGCCCCTTCCAGATTCCGGCCTACGAGTACAAGGACCAGCTGACGCCCAAGGTGGTCAAGTGCGACCTGTGCGCCGAGAAGACCCTGAACGGCGAGGGCATTCCCGCCTGCGTGGACATGTGCCCCGTGGACGCCCTGACCTTCGGCAAGCGCTCCGACCTGCTGGAGATGGCCAAGCAGCGCATCAAGCACAACCCCGAGCGCTACTTCGACAAGGTGTTCGGCGAACACGACGGCGGCGGCACCAGCTGGCTGCTGCTGGCCGATCGCGACTTCAGCGAGGTGGACCTGCCCGAGCTGCCCGAATACAGCCCGGCCTCGGTCACCGAGCGCATCCAGCACGGCATCTTCCGCGGCTTCAGCGGCCCGGCCATGGTGTTCGGTCTCATGAGCGTGCTGGTCAAATCCACCGGTTCCATTCCCCCCGAAAAGGACCTTCCCAGCAAGCAGAAACAGATCGCTGCGGAGAAGGAGGGTGACCATGAATAGCATGAACAGCGTTCCGGCCTCGGCCCTGGAGCATTCGGTGCCCATCCGCAACGCGCGGGGCGAGCACGAAGAACACGCCGAGCCCCTGGCCGGCAACGGCAAGGTCCCCTTCCTGACCCCCGGCGTGTGGGTGCTGCTGGCCCTGGCGGCCGCCGGTCTGACGGTGCTGGCGGTGCGTCTGATCTGGGGTATCGGCGCCGTGACCAACCTGAACAACCAGTACCCGTGGGGCCTGTGGATCGCCGTGGACGTGGCCTGCGGCGTGGTGCTGGCCGCCGGCGGTTTCACCACCGCCTTCCTGGCCCACATCTTCCACAAGCACCATTACCACGTCATCGTGCGCCCGGCCCTGTTGACGGCCATGATCGGCTACACCTTCGTGGGTCTGGGCGTGGCGGTTGACCTGGGCCGCTACTACAACATCTGGCACGTCATGGTGCCGTCCATGTGGCAGGGCAACTCGGTGCTGTTCGAGGTGGGCGTGTGCGTCATGATGTACCTCACCGTGCTGTACATCGAGTTCCTGCCCATCGTCTGCGAGCGCTTCGTGGGCCGGGTGAACATGCCTGGCCTGCTGGGCGTCCTGAACCGCCCGGTGGACTTCTTCCTGCGCATGGCCCAGCGCACGCTGGACAAGATCATCACCTTCTTCCTGATCATGGGTGTGGTGCTGTCCTGCGCCCACCAGTCCTCGCTGGGCACCCTGCTGGTCATCGCGCCCACCAAGCTGCATCCCCTGTGGCACACGCCCATGATGCCGCTGCTGTTCCTGCTGTCGGCCTTCGCCACCGGTCTGGCCATGGTCATCTTCGAGGGCTATCTGGCCGCCCGCAGCTTCAAGCGCGAATTCGAGCTGGATGTGATGGCGCCCCTGGGCCGCATCATCCCCTTCCTGCTGACGGTGTACTTCGCCACCAAGCTCATCGACATGGTCAACCGGGGCACCTACGTGTACCTGAACGACTGGAGCCTGCAGTCCATCAGCTACCTGGTGGAGATCTTCGGCGGCGTGCTCATCCCGGCCTTCATCTTCATGGCCCATCGCCTGCGCCGGAACCCCAAGTGGCTGTTCACCGCGGCCACCATGGTGGTGCTGGGCACGGCCCTGAACCGCATCAACGTGTTCATCATCGGTTACAAGCCCCAGTTCGGCAGCGGCCCCTACGTGCCGGCCATCCCCGAGATCCTGCTGACCGTGGGCTTCATTTCCATCATCGTGCTGCTGTACCGGGCTGCCGTCTGGATCTTCCCGGTCCTGCCGAAAGAGGAGGGTTGAGACATGTTCACCAACAAGACACGCGCCCTCCTGTTGCTGGTCCTGATGCTGGCAGCGGCCGGCGCCCTGGCCGGCACGGCCACCGGCGGCCAGGAGGCCACGGCCGGCTCCCGCTTCATCTCCAAGGCGCACGGCGCCGACCTGGAATGCGCCCAGTGCCATGCCTGTGAGAATCCCACCAAGGAGGATCCCTGCATGGTGGGTTGTCCGCGGCACCACGGGCATTTCCACAGCGACGCGCGGCCCGATGACGGCCCGGACGTGGTCATGATCGGCGAGCTGGCCAACCTGTACGACCCCGTGCCCTTCTCCCACAGCCTGCATGCCACCATGAGCGACATGATCGGCGGCTGCGAGAACTGCCATCACTACGGGGTGGCGGGCGAGCCCATCCAGCCCTGCAAGGAATGCCATGATCCGGCCAAGAGCCCGGTGAACCTGACCATGCCCAGCCTGAAGGGCGCCTATCACCGGCAGTGCATGAACTGCCACCTGGACTGGAGCCACGAGAAGGCCTGCAACTTCTGCCATCACAAGCACGAAGAGGGAGCCCCCGTGCCCGAGGACCCCACGGACATCGTGGGTGTGCAGCACCCCCTGATCGAGGCCACCTCCAGCTACTACTACAACACCAGCTACGAGAAGGGCCCCATCGTCTCGTTCCATCACACGGACCACGTGGAGAAGTTCGGTCTGAACTGCGTGGACTGTCACTCGGGCGATTCCTGCGCCCGCTGTCACGACCAGAAGAGCGAGCGCACGGTGCCGGCCGGCCACATCACCGGCAGCAAGGGGTCCTGCACCTCCTGCCACGCCGAGCGCAGCTGCGACTTCTGCCACGACACCCAGCGCAAGCCCGAGTTCAACCACGCCACCAGCGTGGGCTGGGACCTGGGCGAACGACACGAGGACCTGGCCTGCATCGACTGCCACGGCACGCCCAAGGAATTCCACCTGCCCATGGAATCCCAGTGCATGGACTGCCACTCGGACTGGCACGATCCTGATTTCGATCACGGCGCGGTGACGGGGGCGGCCTTCAGCGAGGATCACGAGGGGTTGGACTGCGGCGACTGCCACCAGACGGGCAACTTCTACGAAGAGCCCACCTGCGACGGTTGCCACGACGACGACCGCAAGTACGATCCCAGGACGGGATTCGGCGGGTAATACCAGCCTCTCTGCCGGACAAGGAAAAGGCCCCCTTCCGGGGGCCTTTTCTGTTTGATGGAGGGAACGGGGCGCCGGTGGTTCTCTTCTGGAGCGCCCTACTTGGCCAGCATCAGCTTCCGGTTGGTCCGCTGCCCGTCGGCGGTGCGCACCGTGGCCAGGTAGGTGCCGGCGGCCACCGTTTGCCCGGTCGCGTCCCGGCCGTCCCACTGCAGGGTGTGGGGGCCGGCGTCCATGATTCCGTCGGCCAGCACCTTCACCGTCCGCCCGCGCAGGTCGTGAATGACCAGGCTGGCGTGCTGGCTGGCCGGCAGCTCGAAGGCGATGTTCACCCGCGGGTTGAAGGGGTTGGGCCAGGCCCGCGCCGCCAGATCCAATCCGGGCAGGTCGGGGGCGGCGCTCACCGTGTCCACCTTGTAGCGGATGGTCACCAGGTCCTTGCCCGAGCCCACGCCGTAGGCATACCCGGTGACGAAGATGTCTCCCTGGGTGGTGCCCAGGATCGAGCGGGGCTCGTCGCTCTGGTTGCTGGGGCCGTCGAAACGCTCCACCCACAGCTGGCTGCCGTCGGTGCCGTTCAGGCCCAGGGTTGCCCAGTCCCAGCCCGTGCCGCTGCCGTCGCTCAGGCCCGTCACCAGCACCGACCCGTCGGGGCCGGGGGCGATGGCGTGGGCCACGTCGTACCAGCCGGGAGGGCCGTCGTAGTTGCTGGACCAGTGCAGGGCGCCGTCATCCCCGTCGAATTTCAGGGCCATGAAGTCGTAGTTCCAGTACACGTCCTGCACCCCGGCCACCAGCACGTTGCCGTCGGCGTCCAGGCCCATGGCCTTGGGGTCGTCGCCCCCGTGGGTGGGGCCGTCGTAGTGCACGTCCCACACCACCGCGCCGTCCAGGGCGGCGTAGCGTTGCAGCAGCACGTCGTAGCCGTTGGCGGTGAAGGTGCGCTGGCAGGCCACCAGGTCGCCGCCGGGCAGCACTTCCAGCCAGCTGCTGCGGGTGTCGGCGTTGTCCTGGGCCCCGGCCACCAGGTGTTCCCACACCAGGCTGCCGTCGGTGGGCAGCAGCTTGCGGATCAGGGTGTAGGGGACGTCGCCTGTTTGCACCTGCAAGGCGCTGATGACCGGCCGGTCGTCGGGGCCCACCACCACGTCCCAGGCCAGGTCGTCGCTCAGGCTGGAACCGCCGAATTTATCCATCCAGGTGATGCTGCCGGTGGCGCCGTTCAGGCGGGCCACCATGATCTCCACGCCCTGGCCGCTGACCTGGGCGCGCCCGGCCACGTACACGTTGTCGTTGCTGTCGGTGTCCAGGGACAGGAAAGCCTCGTCCACGCCCTCGGGGCTGGCATAATGCTGAGTCCAGAGAACCTCTCCGGAGGCGCCGTCGATCTTCAAGACCACGGCGTCATCGCCCTCGCCTCAGCCCACGCAGCCGCGGATGAACCCGGCCACCAGCAGCTGCCCCACCGAGTCCCAGGTCATCTCGCTGATGGCCACTTCCTTGTTGTCGAAGCCCTCGTAGCGCACGTTCCAGATCTCGGAACCGTCATGGCGGTCCAGCTTGCGGATGAACAGATCGGTGCCCTCGTTCAGGTCGGTGGATTCGCCGCCCACGATCAGCTGGCCGTCGGGGGCCATGAGCAGGCAGTAGCCGTCATCGGTGACCAGGCCGCCACCGTCGTGCTGGTCGGTCCACATGTGCTGGGGGGCGGCAAGGGCCGCCATGGGCAGGCACCACACCACGGCCGCCGCCAGCAGGATTCGCAAGCTTGGTCCCTTGAAGTCCCGTCGGTTCATGAGTTCTCCCGGTATCGAAACAATGAATAGGCGAACGGAGGCATTGTATCGTGATCCTATCACGAAATAATCACGAGGGGCAATGAAACAAGACGGGAACAGTCTGGAAACGCGCGGAGGGGGCGCTTCAGTCCCCCTCCAGGCTTTCCTTCTCCTCGGTCGAGCGGATGGCCAGCTCCAGATTGGCCTTCATCTGCTCCAGATGCAGGGTTCGGGGGCTGTCCTTGGACTCCTTGCGCGCCTCCTGCAGCTGTTCCTCGGTTTCCTTCAGCTTTTCCTGCAGGCGGGTCAGGGAGGCGGCCTCCTCGGCCTTGTCGAAGACCACGTCCACCGGCGCGGCGTCCTGGCCCACAGGGGCGGTCACGGGGCTGACCTGGGTGGGAATGACCGGTTTTTCGGCCTCCAACACGCGAGCGTTGGTGAAGGCGGGGGAGACGATCTCCACTCCGGCGCCGTGCAGGGTGTCCAGGATGGAACCGCGCAGGCGCGAGCGGAAGGCCAGCAACTGCATGGTGTCGGTGAGCAGGCCGGCGGTGCGGTAGGTCACCGAGTAGTCGCCCAGGTCCAGGATCTGTACGAAGGGATCTTCCAGGCCCACCTGGGCCGCCGCCTCCAGCAGCAGCTTCTCGACCCGGGTGTGGGGCAGATCGTACCCCAGGCTGACGGTGGCGCTGACCACGGTGCCGCTGGGGCGGATGACCTTCACCGCGCTGGTGGCCAGCAGCAGGTTGGGCAGGGTGGTCAGGTCGCGGTCGGGAGTCTGGATCTCGGTGTGGAACAGGCCGCGCTCGGTGACCCGGCCGAAGTGCTCGCCGGTGCTGATGAAATCGCCGGAGCGGAAGTTGCGCACCGCCTTCAGCATGATGCCGGCCATGGCGTTGCCCAGCAGGGTGCTGCCGCTCAGGGCGATGGCCGCCGACAGCAGGATGCCCAGCAGCCCCAGCAGTTGCTGGCGCACCTGGTGGTCCAGGGGCAGTCCCAGCAGCACCACCAGCAGGCCCACGAACCAGGCGCCCATCATGATGAGCTGGTTGCGGAAACGGCGGCCCGAGGCCCGTCCGGCCGCGGCTTTCAGGAAGCGGGAAATGGCCGCCAGGGCCAGGGCCACGCCCAGCACCACAAGCACGGCCTGCACCCAGCCCCCCAAGCCGCTCAGCAAATCGGTGAGGTCTCCCATAAAGCCTTCCATTCTAGTTGGTTACTAATAATAAACAGGGTTTACATCCCGGGGCTGGTGAGGGACACTGTAACAGCTTTTCAGGTTGAGTTCCAACAAGGACGGTAGACATGGCTATCCGTGATCAAGACGCTCTCAACTACCACAAGGAAGGCCGCCCGGGGAAGATCGAAGTCGTCCCCACCAAACCCTGCCTCACGGCGCGGGATCTGTCCCTGGCCTACTCGCCGGGGGTGGCCATTCCCTGCACTGCCATCGAACGCAATCCCCAGGACGCCTACATGTACACAAACCGGGGAAACCTGGTGGCGGTGGTCAGCAACGGCACCGCCGTGCTGGGGCTGGGTAATATCGGGGCCCTGGCCGGCAAGCCGGTCATGGAGGGCAAGGGCGTTCTGTTCAAGAAGTTCGGCCATGTCGATGTTTTCGATATCGAGGTGGACACCGAGGATCCCGAGGAGATCATCAAGTTCTGCCAGCTGCTGGAGCCCACCGTGGGCGGCATCAACCTGGAGGACATCAAGGCCCCCGAGTGCTTCTACATCGAGGACGTTCTGCGCAAGAGCATGAACGTTCCCGTCTTCCACGACGATCAGCACGGTACGGCCATCATCAGCGGCGCCGGGCTGCTCAACGCGGCCCGGCTGCAGGGCAAGGAACTGGCCGATCTGAAGGTGGTGGTGTCGGGGGCGGGCGCCTCGGCCATCGCCTGCGCCAAGTTCGCCGAATCCCTGGGCGTGCCCAACGAGAACATCACCCTGGTGGACAGCAAGGGCGTGTGCTACAAGGGCCGCACCGAGGGCATGAATCCCTACAAGGAGTACTTCGCCCACGAGACCTCGCGCCGCACCCTGGCCGAGGCCCTGGAAGGCGCCGACGTGCTGTACGGCTGCTCGGTGGCCGGGCTGGTCACCAAGGACATGGTCAAGAGCATGGCTGACAAGCCCATCGTCTTCGCCATGGCCAACCCCGACCCGGAGATCACCTACCCCGACGCCAAGGACGCGCGGCCCGACGTCATCATGGCCACCGGCCGCAGCGATTATCCCAACCAGGTGAACAACGTGCTGGGCTTCCCCTTCATCTTCCGCGGAGCCCTGGACGTGCGCGCCACGGCCATCAACGAGGAGATGAAGCGGGCGGCGGCCCACGCCCTGGCCGATCTGGCCCGCGAGACGGTGCCAACCGAGGTGATGGACGCCTACGGCGGCGAGAGCTTCGAGTTCGGCCCGGAGTACATCATCCCCAAGCCCTTCGACAGCCGGGTCCTTTCCCACGTGGCCTACGCCGTGGCCAGGGCCGCCTGCGACACGGGCGTGGCCCAGGCGCCCATCAGCGACTGGGACGCCTACCGGCACAGCCTGGAGGGCATGACCAGCAGCAGCCGCATGGTCATGGACAGCATCCGCAACAAGGCCCGCGCGGTGACGCGCAAGATCGTCTTCAGCGAGGGCGAGGACGAGCGTGTGCTGGAGGCGTGCCGCATCCTGGTGGACGAGGGACTTTGCCATCCGGTGCTGCTGGGCAATCCCCAGGTCATCGGCAAGCACGCCGAGAAGATCGGGCTGGACCTGGACCGGGTGACGCTCAAGGACCCCGAGCACTGCCCCAACCTGGATGACATGGCGCGTCTGCTGTTCATCGAGCGGGCGCGCAAGGGCTACAACTTCGACAAGGCCCACCGCATGGTGCAGCGGCCCATCCACCACGGGGTGATGATGCTGCGCACCGGCGAGGCCGACGGCATGGTGTGCGGGGCCACGCGCTCCTACACCGACACCTTGCGGGTGGTGTTGCCCCTGGCCGAGATGCGGCCGGGCATCAGCCGGGTCATCGGCATGCACGTGATCCTGATCCACAGCCAGGCCTACATCTTCGCCGACACCACGGTGAACTTCGAGCCGGACGCGCAGCAGCTGGCCGAGATCACGGTGGTGGCCTCCAAGGTGGCGCGTTACTTCAACCTGGATCCGGTGGCGGCCATGCTGTCGTTCTCCAACTTCGGGGACAACGACCGGCCCGAGAGCCGCAAGGTGCGCGAGGCGGTGGAAATCCTGCACCGCGACCACCCCGACCTGGTGGTGGACGGCGAGATGCAGGCCGACGTGGCCGTCATGCCCCAGCTGTGCGAGGTCTCGGTGCCCGATTGTCGGGTGCTGGGCAAGGCCAACGTGCTCATCTTCCCGGACCTGCAGAGCGCCAACATCGCCTACAAGCTGGTGGGCAAGCTGGGCCAGGGGCGGGAAGTGCTGGGGCCGTTGCTGTTCGGCCTCAAGCAGCCCATCAACATCATCGCCACCACGTCGACGGTGGAGAAGATCGTCAACATGGCGGCCCTGTCGTCCTATGAGGTTGGCAGAGCATAATTTGAGGGATCGTGCGTCGGCCGGAAACGGGAGCGTTTTCGGCCGGCTTTTTTGTGTCTTTTGATGAAATGATAAAATTTTTGTGATTTTTAGAAAAGGGGCTTGGCGAAGAGGGGGGAAATGCTTTACAATCGTGACCTTGATGGGACAAGAGGAGAGATACCGATATCAATCATGATCCTCCACGGTTCATGGCTTGTTTGATCCCCCGGGTCCTTGGCCGGACCGGTTGCGTCGGAATCCCTCCAAGTCGAAAAAAAGACCTGTCCCGGCACCGCTCCGCCGGTGCTCCTGACATTGTGCATGGCTGGGTTTGATTTCACTCCCGCCTCGTGTATCCTGAACTTCACTTGACACCTCAGGAGCCGTGCCGTGCACAATCTCTGGAGCACCGGTTTTTTGGTGCCCAGGAGTGGGGGGAGAATGCTGCTGCGGTTGGTCTTGATGCGTCAAGGGGATGCGTACTCGGTTTTGCTCACTGCGGCGTAGCTCTGGCTACGCCCCATTCGCAAAACCTTGCGTGCCACATCCCCCTGACGCATCAATCCTCAACCTCGCAACGCATTCTCTCCCCACTCCCGGGCCCCGGGGAAGTTGGCGCCTCGCAACGCATTCTCCCCCCGCTCCCGGAGACCGGGGGACCATCCCGGAGGCATTTCATGGGTGAAGGTTTGCGACTGGCGGGACGGGAAGACCGCGGGTCGGTGGCCGCTTTCTATGCCTCGGTGGGCTATGGATGCCCCCTGGCCCACAATGACAGGGTGGCGGTGGCCGAGGATAAGGGGCAACTGCTGGCGGCGGTCCGGCTGTGCCGGGAAGAGGGTGCGCTGGTGCTGCGGGGCATGTCCGTGGCCCGGGACCGCCAAGGCCAGGGGTTGGGGACCAGGCTCCTGGAATTCGCCGGCCGGCACCTGGGTGCCGAGCCCTGCTGGTGCCTTCCCCACGACCATCTGGTGGACTTCTACTCGCGCGCCGGGTTCCAGGTGTGCGATCCTCTTAAAGCCCCGCCGTTTCTGGCCGATCGCCTGGAAGCCTACACGCGGAAAGGCCTGGCCGTGGTTATCATGAGACGGCCGGCCGGCGGGGCGGGCTGAGCTTCCCCCGGGGAGCCGCATCCCGCATCACCACCACACAGGAGCGGCCACGGCCGCCAACGAAGGACGAATCATGGGCAAGAAGATTCTGGTCACCGGCGGGGCGGGATACATCGGCAGCCACACCTGTCTGGAACTGCTGGAGACGGGCCACCAGGTGGTGGTGGTGGACAACCTGGACAACTCCAGCGAGGAAAGCCTGCGCCGGGTCAGCCAGCTGACGGGCAAGGACGTGGAGTTCAACCAGGTGGATATCTGCGATGGCCCGGCCCTGCGCCAGGTCCTCGCCGCCCATCCCGACCTGCACGCGGTGATCCACTTCGCCGGCCTGAAGGCCGTGGGCGAGAGCAACGAGATTCCCCTGCGTTACTACGAGAACAACATCCAGGGCACCATCGAGCTGGTCAAGGCCATGACCGAATACGGCTGCTTCAACCTGGTGTTCTCGTCATCGGCCACCGTTTACGGCGATCCCCACACCGTGCCCATAACCGAGGATTTCCCGCTGCAGGCCACCAATCCCTACGGCCGCACCAAGCTATTCATCGAGGAAATCCTGCGCGACCTGTGCGCGGCGGACCAGCGCTGGCGCTGCGTGCTGTTGCGATACTTCAACCCCATCGGCGCCCACGCCAGCGGGCGCATCGGCGAGGATCCCCAGGGCATTCCCAACAACCTGATGCCCTTCGTCATGCAGGTGGCCGTGGGCATGCGCGAGAAGCTGAGCGTCTTCGGCGACGATTACGACACCCCCGACGGCACCGGCGTGCGCGACTACATCCACGTGGTGGACCTGGCCCTGGGCCACTTGGCCGCCCTGGACAAGTTGCCCGAATTGCCGGGTTGCACGCCCATCAACCTGGGCACGGGGCAGGGCTACTCGGTGCTGGAGATGGTCAAGGCGGCCGAGAAGGCCTCGGGGCGCCCGGTGCCCTACCAGGTGACGCCGCGGCGGCCGGGAGATATCGCCACCTGCTACGCCGACCCCGCGGGGGCGGCCCGGCTGCTGGGCTGGCAGGCCCGGCGCGGCCTGGAAGAGATGTGCGCCGACGCGTGGCGCTGGCAGGAGCAGAATCCCCAGGGGTATCGTTAGGCAGCGGTTTATTCCGTGTTAATATGCGGCGGAGGGGCGGCGACGTTTGGAAATCGGCCGTTTTGTTTGCCTACCAACATCAAGCAAAAGGGAGAGGGTTGCCCCTCTCCCTGGTCATTTTTGGCCGTTTAGCCCGCGTGTTGGTAGGCAAACAAAATCGCCGATTTCCAAACCCACAAGCCCCTACTCGCTGAACTCCTCGGCCAGGTTATTGTCCACCACGTACAGGCACAGCTCCCGCGCGCTCTTCTCGTTGTACCCGTAGCGGTCCGCCAGATTCGCCAGCAGGAACTGGATATCCTCGCGGATCTTCTGGTCGTAGGTCTTGAACTCATCGGTGCCGAAATCCTTCAGCCCCCGCCGGAAGTTCTCGTTCTCCAGGAACGGGTCCAGCACCTTGTCCTTCAGGCTGAACACGTAGCGCTTCTGCAGGTCCTGGAACAGCCCGGTCTCGGTGATGCCCATCTCCTCGACCATGATCTCCTGGGTCAGGGTGCGCGACGTGTACTCGCGCTGCGTTTCCTCGCGGAACTCCTTGCGCCGCCCCTCGCGCACCTCACCGCCCAGCAGGTGCTCCTCGATGCCCGCCAGGAAGCTCTCGGTGATGTCCAGCTTGTCGCCGGTGTAGGTGCAGGTGGCGGTGGTGCCCGGCTCGTAGTTCAGGGCGAACAGGTAGTTCTGGATGTCCCGCGCGATCTGTTCCTCGTTATAGTAGTACAGCGACTCCTTCACCTCCTGCAGGATCTGGTAGTCGTACATGCGCCTCAGGCTGGCCAGGAAACCCTCAGGAATCAGCTTGGCCAGCTCGGGCCGCGTCTTGTTGAAGAAGACGCTCAGGCCGTCCATGCTGATCAGCGCATCCTCCCGCGAGTGCGTGCTGATCAGATCCTGGAAGATGTCGATGCTGTCGCGCCCGCTGAACCCCTTGTCGCCCTCGTTCTCGGCCTCGGCGATGACCTGCCGCCGCACCTTGGCCGTGAAGTTGTGGCGGTCCTCCTCGTCCAGCCAGTTGGGGATGACGCCGGTATAGATGGCCATCTTAAGCAGGTGCAAGCTCTTGTCGCAGTACAGTTTGTACTTGTCGGGGTCGCCGATCCAGTCCAGCAGCGCCTGGCTCTTGTCGTTCAGCCGGCTGCTGATGATGATGCGCGCGAAGTTCTCCAGCACCCGCGGCAGGAAGCGCTCGCCGATGTGGTGCCCGAAGGTGCGCTTGTAGATCTCCACCTCGGTGGCCGAGTCCAGCACATAGCTGATGTTGATGAACTCGATGCGGTCGGTCAGGGACTGGAAGCCGCGGATGTTCTTGTTGTCCTCGGGGTTCATGACACCCAGGAACAGGGAGTTCACCGTCTCCTCGATCTCGTCCACCTTGTGCACCCCGTCGCTGACGATGTTGTGCAGCTCCATCAGCCGGTCCTTGTTGTGCCCCTTGATGTCCATCAGGGCGTACACCCCGTTGTTGGTGCGGGCGTAGCGGCTGAAGATGTAGCGCACCTGGTTGCTGTCCTTCAGCAGCTGGCTGATGCGCTTCTGCAGCTGCGGGTTGGTCAGGATGGGCAGGCGCGGCGCCCGGTCCCCGGGATTGAACACGGTGATGCCCTCGCCCAGGCGGCGGTTGAAGCGGTAGGGCCGCGCGTGGATCATGCCAAAAACCTTGGCCGGGTCGCGCAGCTTGTGCAGCAGCGCGCGGTACAGGCTGGTGCAGATGGTGCACGGGTTGTCCTGGAACACCCAATCGTATTCCTTGCCGTAGCTCAGGTTCCACTTGAACTCGTCGTTCTCGAACAGGTCGTCCAGGAACTCGGCGCGCTGCTCCTTGGGCACCATCAGCAGGGGGCTGTCGTGGCTGGGGCAGGGCACCTCCACGAACCCCTGCATGGGGTGCTGGGGCTGGCTGATGTGCTGCTCCTCTTCCTCGGGGCCCTCGCCCAGCAGGGCGGCCAGCTTCTCCAGCACCGGCGAGTGCTCGCTGTCCAGGATGTCGTCCAGCAGGTTGCGGTCCAGGTGCCACACCGTCTCGAAGCGGCAGCCGTCCTCGCTGTTGGCGTACTCCTCGAAGCGCGCCAGCAGGTTGTTCAGGAAGATGGACTTGCCGCAGCCCGGCGGCCCGTCGAAGATGAAGATCTTGTTCTGCTGCGCCCCGCCCCGGAACCCCTCGATCATGCCCATCAGCCGGTTGGCGAACAGGCGGTCGGCGAAGAAGGGGTTGTCGCTGTTCTCCACGAACAGGCGGTCGCAGTTGTAGGGAATGAAGTGGATGGACTCGGGATCGTCCGGGTACTCGTCCAGGCCCATGTCCACGTGGGACCACACCATGTCGTGAAACACCTGGTGCACGTTGCGCACCAGCCGCTCGGGGTGGGCGCGCAGGCGCACCAGGAAGCTCTCGAAGGTGATGGCCTGGGCCGCCTCGTCGCCGCGCTGGCTGGCCTCCAGGTTCTTCATGGCCTGCCTGATGTATTCCATGGCTAGATCAATCCCTTGCTGAGCTTCCGATCCTTCATGGTGTAGCGCACCCGCTGCCAGGTGATCTCCGGTTCGGCGTCGCTGTCCTTGTCCGGCTTCTTGACGTTCTTGACCTCGGTGGTCTCCAGCTGCACCTTGCCGCCCCACAGGTATTCCACGCCCAGCATGGTGTTGTGGACGAACTCGCGCACCAGGGGCTTGCCCTCGAAGTGGTGGGTCAGGGACAGCGCGCCGTCGGCCGCCGTCTTCTCCACGTCCACGGTGATGTGGGGCGGATGGTACAGCTGGTCCTTGACCATCTGCTTGTACTGGCCGGCGTTGCGGCTCTTCACGTACCAGCGCCACACCATGCGCTGCTCGTCCAGGGTCTTGTCCGCCACGAACAGCTTGTGCCGGTCCACGAAGTCCTGCTCGATGAACATGTTCACGAACAGGAAGTCGTTCAGGTTCTCGCGCACCGCGAAGATGAAGTCCTGCCCCGTGCCCGTGCCGCGGTCGAAGCGCTTGCGCTGGTCGGCGTCCAGCAGGGCCAGGAAGTCCTGGCTGTAGCGGCCCTTGTCCGCCGCCTCCTCGATGAAGTAGAACATCCGCATGCCCAGGGCATAGGGGTTCAGTCCCACCCGCGGCATGCTGGTCACCGCCGAGTTCACCCGGGCGAAGTCCACCTCGTGCCCGGCGATGCGGTCGTCGCGCATGAACAGCGTCTCGTGCCAGTAGCTGGCCCAGCCCTCGTTCATGATCTTGGTGCGGATCTGCGGCTGGAAGTACAGCGAGGTCCCGCGCACGATCTGCAGCACCGTCTTCATCCACAGGTTTTCCTCGCGGTTCAGGAACTCCGAGTTCTCCATGAGGAAGCGCATGACGTCGATGCCCTTGCAGGCCAGGGGCGCCTTGCTCTTCTCGAACATGGCCTCGAACTCGGGGTGCTTGACGGCCACCTCGCGGAAGAAGTCGTCCTCGCCGTTGGTCGCGTCCCGGCGCAGGCACAGGTTGTAGCGCTCGATCTCCTTCACGTACTCGCTGATGCGCACCTTCTTGGTGTCCTGCAGGAACACGTCGAAGTAATAGTCCACCCGGGGGGTGTTGGCCTCGCTGGCCGGGCGGTGCAGCCGGCTGAGCAGCTGGTGGTAGGCCACCAGGTTGTCGATGCTGCGGGCGAACTCGATGACGTAGTCCAGCCAGCGTCCCTTCTCGCTGCGCAGCCGGGCGATGGCCCGCTTGTTGGCCAGGCTCTGCCCCGTGAAGTCGTCGCTCCAGGTGTGCCGGAAGAACAGGTTGTTCTGGAAGAAGTCGATGTGGCCCAGCACGTGATAGAAGATCATCACGTTCAGCCAGTCCGGGTTGTTGTCGTTGTAGAAGCTGATGGCCGGCCGGGTGTTGATCACCGTCTCGTAGGGGTTGTGCGGATACAGGTCGTACTTGCCCTGGCCGTGCAGCACCTCCACGTCGTGCACCCAGTAGTCGTACATGGTGGGAATCATCACCTTGGGCGACAGCTCGATCATGTCGCGGTTGGTGACCACGTACTCCAGCGTCTCGTCCTGGAAGCTCAGGCCGGCGTCGCGGGCGCGCTCCTTGCACCCTTCCATGATGGCCTTGGCATGCTGGTCGATCAGTTGCATGGCGACCTATTCACTTATCAGTTTGCGGATGCCCTCGATGATCCGCGGTTCCTCGTCGTTCTCGCTCATGACGTCCAGGCGGATGTGGCCGGGCTTCTTCTCCAGCAGTCCCGACTTCTTCAGGTACTTCTCCACCTCGGTCTCGCCCCCGGGGCCGTAGCTGTTCTGGGCGATGGTCACGCCCAGCCGGTTGGCGTAGGTCAGCATGTGCTCGATCTCGGGCAGGGATTCCTTGCCCTCGGTGTCCCAGTCGTCCCCGTCGGTGCCGTGGAACACGTAGATGTTGTAGTCGCGGGCCAGGTTCTCCTTCTGGACGATCTCGTTCACCATCTTGAAGGCGCTGGCCACCTTGGTGCCGCCCGCCACCCGGCTGTTGTAGTAGGTGTAGAAGTCCTCGACTTCCTTGGCCTCGGTGTCGTGCAGGATGAAGCGCGACTCAACCTGCCCCGAGTACTGGTACAGGATCCAGCTGTAGATCATCACGTGCTGGCTGACCACCACGTCGGTGGGCTTGCCGCTCATGCTGCCGCTGTAGTCGCGCAGGAAGAAGATCATGGCCTGGGACTCGAAGTCCTTCTCCCGGGACAGGATGCGGTACACCTTGTCCCGCGGCGACACCAGGAAGTCGTCCGGATCGATGTCCGCGCCCTCGCCCTTGACGCGCCCCAGGGCGATGTTGGTCTGGATGATCTTGCGCAGCGTCGCCTTCTTCTCCAGGATCTGCCCGAAGCCGCGGTTCAGGTCGGTCAGGTCGTAGGTGTAGCGCGTGAGCGAGCGCTTCTTGCCCTTGTTCTGCAGGTTGGGCAGCTGGAACTGCTCGGTCAGCACCTTGCCCAGGTCGTAGGCGTTGCTCTCCATCTCGTGGTTCTCGCCGTCGCCGCCGCCGGGCCCGCTGCCCTCGCCCTCGCCCTCCTGGGGCCGCACGGGCTGCTCGCCGATGACCTCGCCCTCTTCGCCGTCGCCGCTGCCGCCGGCCCCGCCGCCCCCTTCTTCCTGCTCCTTGAAGCTGGGGTCGTGGATGAACTTCTCTTCCACGGTGCTGGGCACCACCACCACCTTCTTGGCGGCGCCGCCCTTGCTGGGCTTGACCAGCTTGCCGATGCGGATCTTGCGCGGGAAGCCGTCCTGCTCGCGCTGGGTGTCCCGCTCCATCAGCTCGTCCAGGGTGCTCAGCTGCAGGGTGTAGTTCAGGATGGGCGGCGGCACCTTCTGCAGGAAGGTCAGGTCGCCGTAGGCATAGGGGTTGGTGACGACGCGGCGCAGCACGTCCACGCCCTCGCTGTACTCGGGTCGGGGCGCAGCCTCGGGCAGCGAATGGTCGCCCGTCTGCTCCAACTCGCGGCGCATGGCGGCCTCGCGCTCGGGGGCCAGCCCGGCGGCCATGAGCTGCTCGAAATATGCCTTTTGCCGCTCGTTCATGATCTAGTTCTCATCCTCCTGCGTGCAGAAGTACTCGATGGTCTTCTGAGCGCAGGTCTTGCAGTACCCCAGCTTGTTCAGCATGGTGTCGATCATGCGGTCGTACAGCTTCTGGTTCTCCTCGTTGGTGCGGTTGGCCAGGGCCCCGATCAGGCTGCCCGCGCCGGCGATGTCGCTCTTCAGGCGCACGTCGGTCACCGCCTTCACCAGCTCCAGGTTGTCCATGAAGTCGTAGTTGGGATCCAGGCCGATCTTCTGGCCGTAGATCTTGCGGATGGTGGTGCGGAAGGTCTCCCGCTGCTCCTCGGTCTTCAGCTGCAGGCGCTCCTCGATGCTCTTGATGAAGCGCTCGTCCACCTTCAGGGCCTTCAGCTCGCCGGTCTGGGGGTCCTTGTACTTCCACATCTTGTCCGGGCCCAGGTGCTCGGCGTCGATGCCGATGATCATGTTCACGTAGTTCATGACGTCCTTGCGGATGGCCTGGGGCTCGTCCATGTAGGCGTTGAACATCTCGGTCATGATGCGCTCGCGGTACAGGCCGCGGGCCGTCTTCAGGTCCTCCAGGTACTTGGCCCTGTCGTTGCTGTCGGTCACGTAGTCCAGGATCACCCGCTCGACGGTCTTGAACACGTCGTAGGCGAACATGCAGCAACCCTCGTTGGTCTCGCTGCTCTCGACCAGCAGCTGGATGGCGCGGCCCAGGTTGCGCTGGCCCAGCCCCTTCTGGCCGAAGCGGTTGGTGATGTCCGTGTCCTGGCTCAGGATGTCGATGACCTCGGCCAGGGCCTTGATGCTCTTCTCGCCCGCCACCTCGCCGGCGGCCAGCTTCATGGTCTCGATGGGGGTCAACTTCTCGCTGTGCGGCAGGCGCGACAGGATCACCGCCACGCTGGCGGCGTAGTTCAGGTTGGGATCCTGGTGCAGGTCCTCGCGGGTCAACGTGTGCTTGGTCTCGCTGCCGATGGCGTAACGGGTCAGCTGGTCCTGCTGCCGGTAGTTGGTGTTGTGCGAGATGTAGCTGATGCGGCAGCGGTCCACGATGGGCGCCTCTTCCTTCTCGGCCAGGAAGCGGTTGAACTCGCTGTTGTTGCTGGTGGCGATGATCAGCGTGTCGATGGGCCACTTGTAACCATCGATCTCGATGGTCCGGTTCTGGATCACGCCCAGGTACACCTGCACCAGATCCTTCTTGTTCTTGAACATCTCGTCCGAGAAGTGGATGCCGCCGCCGGCCACGCGGGCCAGGGCGCCGCGCCGCAGGTCGAAGCGGTAGGGATTGTTGGTGTCGGTGATGTGCAGCAGGCGCTGGATGGACTCCTCGCCCAGCAGGTCCACGGCGCTGCTGGTGATCTTGTCCTTGGCCGGGTACTTGCCGGTCACCGTGCCCAGGGATTCGGTCAGGGGCACGGGAATGATCTCCACATGCTCCAGCATCCGGTCCAGCTTGCCGTCGCACAGGATGCGCAGGTCGTTCCAGATGTAGCCGCTGCAGGCGCCCAGGGGGCGGTAGTTCTCCCACAGCTTCTCCACCTGTTCCTCGCTCATGCCCACCTTGCGCAGCAGGTGCTTGCGGCTCTCTTCCTGGGTGTCGTACAGGTTCATGCCCAGGACGGCGGGATCCTCGTAGGTCTGGCTCTCGATGGTCGCAATCTTGCCGTATGACCCGATTTCATCCAGCCCGGTGAAGCGGAAGGTGTACTTGCGGTTGCGGTCCTCGGCCAGGAATTCGCGGTACAACCGGCTGACGTATTCCACGAAGAAGGTCTTGCCGTTGCCGGGTTCGCCCACCAGCACGTAGGCCATCTCCTTGGACGAGCCGCCCTCGGCCGCGTCCTTCACGTAGGAGACGAAGCTGTTGATCTCGTCGTACATGCCGACGATGTGCTTCTTGCCCCGCCGGAAGATCTTGAAATCGTAGGTAGTCTTGCCGTTGACGACGACTTTCTCGATCTCGTCCTGCAGGATCATGCGGCTGATGCCCTCGAAGGCGTTCTCGAAAACGCGCTCGTCGTTCTTCAGGGCCAGCAGGTGATTGTGCAGCGTGTTCTTCTTCTCGACAGTCATGATCGGCTCCCTTTGATCCGTCGTGGAAAAGGCCTCTGCGATGTTCGTTTAAAGGACCATGAACTCCTCGGCGCGCGCCGGCGGGGCCGGGGATAAAAATTCCGGTTGCTGTCGGGTCGCAAGGGTCGTGCCGGAACGGCAAGGAATGAAAAAACGTTGCCATGACAGTAGATGCGGTGCAGGTGGTCCATGCCCGGGACGACCGATGCCCTATGGTGAATGAACCAAAAACGGGAACGATGCGCCACCGTTTTCGGGCCCGTTTTCCCTTCCCGCGGGGGGCGCGACCGCCGTGCGGGCTTGGAAAAGGAGCCAAACAGTAGTATTTTCTCTTCATCCATAACAGTCTGCGTCCTACAGATTTACCGGAGCAGTTGCGACATCGTCCTCACGCCTGACATCGCCCATTTTCATTTTTCCGTGTCCAAAACCGGTGTTGCCAGGTTATCCCCTCGGCCCGCCGACCTGCCCGGGCGTTGCGGGGGGCGGCCATGAGCCACCCCGGGCCGCACAACGGTCGCGATCCCCTGGATCACGAGAAGCGCCTGCTGCTGCGCTTCAAGCAGGATCCCCGGGAGTTCGACCGCATCATGCTGGCCTACGCTCCGGACATCGCGGGATGGCTGGAGAGCATGACCCGGGACGCCGAGGCGGCCCAGGAGATGACCCAGCAGACCTTCGTGCGGGCCTTCAGCGGCTTCGGGACCTTCGACTGGCGCGGCGTTTCGCTGGCCTCGTACCTGTACCGCATCGCCCGCAACGAGCTGGTCCGCTGGTCGGCTCAGCGCAAGGCCAGGGGCGGCGGGGATTATCTGCTGGACAGTCTGGCGGCCTGCCCGTCGGACAATCCCGAGACCCGGGCCCAGCAGCAAAGCGAGGCGGCCCTGCTGCAGTCCTTCCTGGACGGGCTGGAAGGCGACCGCCGCCAGGTGTTCGACCTGCATTACTGGCGCGGCCTGCGCGTCTGGGAGGTGGGCCGGGTGCTGGACCTGACCGATTCCCAGGTGAAGTCGCACCTGCGGAACGGGCGGTCCGAGCTGAAGCAGGCCATGCAGCGCCAGGGGCTTGACCTGCGGTCTTTCGGGAGCTTGCTGGATGTGGAGAAGGGGGAAATGGGATGAGGCAAGGCCAGTTCACAGAGGAAAGGGGGTGCCGGCATGACTCGTGATCCTGACAGGAATATCAAACCCCAGACCGATGGGGAGAGGTTCGACGAGCCCCTGGACCGCCTCGTGAGCGGCGCGAAGCCGGCCGTCCCCGGATTCGAGGGCGATCTGGCCGATTTCCGCGCCGGTGTGAAGCAACGGGTGGCGGTGGTCCGGCGTCGCCGCCGGCGTCGTCTGGCGGCCCGGGGCGCCCTGGCGGCGGCGGTGCTGCTGGTGGGCCTGGTGGGCCTGGATTTCCAGGATCTGGGCAGCGACGGCTTCGATGTGGAGAAGATCGACACCAAGGGGTCGTACGAGGCCTACCAGGAAAAATTCCGCGATTCCCGGTTCATCGTCCAGGATGATTGGACCGAGGCCGAGGCGGAGGAGTATCACCGTCTGATCAGGAGCCACTACGGCAAGCCCATAGGGATGGAGGGCTATCAGGTGGATGATGCCCCCCCTCACCTGTTCATTTCCAGGGACATCGAGCTTTCCACCGGTCGGCACATCATCAGCGGGTCCACGGTCCAGGTAGAAGAAAAGGAAATGGGGAAGGAGGACGCCCTGTTCATGTTGAAGGAGATCATGCCCATCAGGGACCGGGTCAAATCAGGAGAAATTCCCGCCAGAAAGGGTCGCCGTCTGATGACCCTGCGCGGTATCCAGTTCGATTGCCGCAGCTGGGAACTCGAAATCAACGGGCGCCGGGCGACGATCCTGGAGGGCACACCCGTCGCCGATGAAAAGGGGCCCTGAGGGGGAATTCCCCGATTCAGCTCTCCGAAATATCTCCCCCATGGATATCGAAGTGGTTGCCCGCCTGGTTGAAGGAATAATCCGCATCGGGCGTGACCTCACCATCGTCCGATTCTTCCCCCTTGCAAGAACAAGAACACTCGGTTTCCGGTTCGGTCTGGGGATCCTGACCGGGATCGGCCCCGGCCTGCAGTTCGGAATCTGGGCGATCCTCATTCAGCCTGCGATACATGGTTTCCACCTCCGGGAAAGGGCCCCCACCAGCATACCCCACCTGCGAAATGCCGTCCAGGGCCTTGCACCGGGGAAAAGGAGCCTCCGGCAAAATTTTTTTGTCCAGATAGGGTGCTCGCTGATTGTACCCCTGAAAGACGGTGGGGAAGTGATGGAGGAAAAGTGCCGGTGGGGGAGCGGCCAGGGAAAGGGGCCAGCGAGCAGGAGACATCGTGAACACCTTACATCCGCGGGGAATCCTGGGGCGCGTCTTCAAGGCGGGCTCCCAGGACTTTTTTTATGACGTGCACACCAACGAGATCCTGGCGGTGGAGCCGGTGCTGGCGGCGGTGCTGGAACTGGAGGGCACCGTGCCCCGGTCGGCCCTGGCGCCCCTGTTGCAGGATCGTTTCAGCGAAGCGGAAGTGACGGCGGCCTGCGCGGCCCTGGACGCGGGGCGGGAAAACGAGGGATTGTTCCTGACCCGGCGTCCCGTGCTGGTGCCGGCCGACCCGGCCCAGGCCCGGCCCGGGGTGTGCGATACCAACCTGCGCCACCTGGTCCTATCCCTGACCGAGCGCTGCAACCTGCGCTGCCGCTACTGCCTGCACACGGCCCAGGTGGAGTGGGCGCGTCCCCACGGTAGCCGGTCCATGTCCCGGGCGGTGGCGGTCAAGAGCCTGCGCTATTTCATGGAGCGGACCGATCCCGGGCACCAGCCGGTGGTGAGCTTCTACGGAGGCGAGCCGCTGCTGGAATTGGACCTGCTGGAGCAGGTGGTGCTGGTGGGGCGGCAGCTGCCCCGCGGCGGCGAGATCCGCTTCGTCATCGACACCAACGGCACCAACCTGGACGAGGCGGCGCGGGACCTGGTGGTGCGGGAGAAGATTCACCTGCAGGTGAGCCTGGACGGCCCCGAGCCCTTCCACGACCTGCACCGGGTGAACGGCCGCGGCACGGGCTCCCACGCCCGGGTCATGAAGAATATTACCGCCCTGTTGAAGCTGGACCCGGGAGCGGCCCGGCGCCTGAGCTTCGTGGTGACCCTGGCCCCGCCCACCGACCTTTTCGCCGTGGCCGATTTCTTTGCCGAGTTCCCGCCCTTCGTGGAGCTGGGCCTGGACGCCAGCCCTCACCTGACGGTGAACATGGCCAACCTGGCGGGACAGGACTGGGCGGCCACTCCCGCCGATTACGCGGCCCTGAACAGCCAGGTGCAGCAGGCCGCCCAGCTGTATGTGGGGGCGGTGAAGGGAAAGCGGGAGGCGGCCCTGAGCCCGGTCATCCGGCGGCTGTTCGAGCCGGGAATGGGCAAGCTGCAGCGGCGTTCCCGGGCCCCGCTGGGGCAGACCTTCACCCCCGGCGGCAACTGCCGGCCCGGGCGGCACAAGCTGTTCGTGGACGTGGACGGGCAGATGACTCCCTGCGAGCGTACGGGACCGGGCATCACCCTGGGAAACATGTCACCTGGAACATTGCACGAGGGCATCACGGGGGACCGGGTGCGCGGCCTGCAGGATGAGTTCTTCGCCGCGGTGCGGGACCAGTGCCTGAACTGCTGGGCTCTGCGCCTGTGCGGGGTCTGCTACGCCGTCCTGGGTGAGCAGACGGGCCAGATGTCGGCCCAGGCCGGCGGGGACGGTGACGGCCGCGGGCGCCGTCGGGGTGGGCTGCCCGGGGCATGCGATAGCATTCGCGCAGGGCAGGAGAGGTTCCTGAAGCTGTATGCCGAGCTGAAAAGCGAAGATTGAGAGTCGTTGTAAAAAAAAGAGATACGGGAATCGGGTCCACTTTTTTCGCGATTTTTGAAAATAATTTTATCCAAACAACCTGTTCGCGGATTGTACCTCTGGCAGGCAGGGGTATCGCCTGAGTACACGATCTTTATCTCTGCCGATCAAGGGCCGCCGGCCTCATCAGGGGGAAACCTCGGCCGGCATCATGCAGGCCCTTGATCGATATCTTGATTCCATCACCTGATCCCTGTCTGCCACCATCTTCTTTCGGGCCAGCCCACCAGGCCCGGTGTTTTCCACGGATGAGTTGAAGCGGTTGAAAGTGAAAGAATCTCTTTCAACGAGCAATTCCCATCGTTCAGGACAGCGACCTCGCGAAACGGCTTCCCTTGGGGGAACACTTGGGTTTCTGCGAGATGAAATGGAATTTGGTCAGCCTTGCTAGTCGCCAATTAGGGCTACAGGTACAGGGATTCCGCCACCAGGAATGCAGAAATATTTTGGAGACAGACGATTTCCGGGTACCCAAAATGTGAGTTCATTCCGCAAGCTAGAGGGTAGTTGATAGTTGCAACAAGGGGTATTTCAATGGGTTCTTACATTTCGCTCTCGAGAATCAGTGCTGTCTTTGCCATGGTCTTGGCCTGGTGCATGATGTTTCCCTCAGGGGGAGTTGCCAAAATCCCACTGTATGCCCAGGATTACGGAACGGTTCTGGCTGAATACCCTGAAACAATCAACCTGGTCAATCTATATGGGACTGTATACAACGAGAATTTCACAAATGAAGGTGATGCCCTCTCACATTTCCCACAGAGCAACATGAAGGCGATCCAGTATTTGAGCATGAGCACCATGTATTACGGAGGGTTTGCTGGGTATGTGTCCAACTGGGACGATGTGTGGCTGGATGAACGCAATTTCTATCATTCCACTGACCCCTCCAGTTTGGTGGCGTGGCGGTCTTCGGGGGGAGATAGCATCCAGGTTCGCTGGGGGTGGGATCTCCGCAAGTTGCCTTACGATGTGTTTGAACTCGATAGCGGCGATACGTCGATAGTCAAGGAATACAAGTTGATCAAAATCAACCTGACTGAACCGGACACCACCGAATTCACGGTCCTGGGGACCAATTCCTTCATCGACAGTCCGGTGGATGCATCCGCGGAATACTCATACAGGGTTGTCAGTCGAATTGATCAGGAATACTGGGACTTCACACCCAGCGATTCCCCCTTTGTGGTTTCCTCGGATATCAGTCCGGGGCCTCATTTCTGGGATGACAGGAAATTTCTTCAGGAAGGGTTTTATTATGCAGAAATGGACACCATGGAAGACTGGTGCCTGAGGTTCGGGGTTGACCAAAACCCGGCGACGGCCGGGCTGTTTCTCGAAGTCTGGGGAGCCTATGATCCGGGATCATCAAATAACCAGCCAATCTTGACCCTGACGAATTATTCATACGACCCTGGTGCTGGTACGGTTGAGTTCGAGCTTCCCTGGGGACGTTGGCGTTTCATGAAATTGGGGGGATTGGTTTACCGGTTGGGCTATCATGATGGTAGCCAGATCCAGTATTTCCCGCGAGAAAGGTCCAATCGGTGTGAATTCCTGTGGTCATCGAGGAATAACCGCACAATGGGTTGTTCCTGGGAATGTTACATGATGAATTTGACGAAAGGTGACACCTGGCTGACCAACTATATCCAAATGGCCCAAGAAATTTGCCAGGATTATGAGGGCCTATTCGTGGATAATGCTCTCTGGAAATTGGCGGATTCTCACAACGTCAATCGGCCAATAGAATACAACGGGGCGGCTGGCTGGACTGCGTCAACTATTTCGTTTATTGAATCTGTCAGTGATTCGGTGGCCGGCGATCTGTATCTCAACACTCTGAGCACGCAATTGATGGAAGCCGTTCGCGATGAAGTCAATGTCAAGGGAATGATGTACGAAAACGGAACGGCAACAGATGATAATTACCTGAACACGCTTTTGCGGCTGGGCTGGCTCATCAATAATCCCGAAAATTCGGATTTGCAAACCCTGGTTCAAAACGCCTTTGATTTCAATTTCATTTCGTATGATGGGGGCGGGGCCCTTTCCGAAACCGGAGATATGGTAAGGATCCAGGCCCTCGGGACATATCTGTTCTCGAAAAAATTCCAGGACAGTGAAAATTCCGTTTTCGGATTCGGAAAGTGGTTCGAGAAGGAGTGTGTGGGCGGTGAAACAACAGATTGTGATTCCAACAATGCCGAAAATTTCCCGGGTCAAGTGAATATTCTTCCTGAGCAGTTACTGGATGTTCGGAATCCCTATTCTGAGGACTGGCTTCCTGGCCAATGGCCCAGTGCAAGTGATGTGGAAACAGTTCATTGTGTCAACGGGGGATCCGGAGCAGCGGCGCTGGATTGGATGGTCCAGAATTATGAGGCTATTGCTTCATTGGACTCCGATCCCACCAGGAAGTTTCTCTTTCGTGACCTGGAGCTGTTTACCGGCGACGCCTCCCATCTGGACACGGTCCGGGTTGTTCTGGATGGAGGAAACGTCACCCCGACATCCGTCAGCCTGGGGAATATTTTCGGGGCGGACAAGGTTTATCACCCCTGGTACCGGCTGCGACTGGAGAACAATATCGCCCTGGTTACAGAAGGGGCTTTCGTCTACACGGATACATTCGGTGTGAATGACACCTGGACCACGGCCATGGACTCGGTGGCCATCTTCATCAACAAGCCCATCTCTTCCCCGCAAGTCAGTGCCAAGGCGAAATACTCTCTTCCGCTGGGGGTGCCTGAACCCGAGCTGGTCATTGAGGCCTCCCATTGGAATGGGGCCCAGTTGGATACCTTCAGGGTGGATGCGACCTTGCTGGGGTGGAATAGCATTCTTCTGACTGACAACGATCTGGACGGGGACTATTCCTGGGTGGGAAGCCAGCTATCCGGAAGCCCTGGAACCGTCTTCTTGCCCTATGTTGCCGTGGGAAATGATGGTCTGCGCCGATATGGGGAGGTTGAGGTTCAGATTGCTGAGGCCCCTTCGATTGATTTTGAAAACAAATCCGATTTGACGGGGGATTTGTATGATGGACCCCAGGCCGGGAATATGCCCTACGCAAGCGTGGCTTTCGATTATGATTCGGACAATCGGAAAGATTTGTTTGTGACCTATGTCGATACGACTGGTCTTTTGTTTATGAACGAACGTGAAGAGGCGGGAGTTCCGGACTTTGCCGATCACACCCTCTCTGATATTGACTTCAATAACCTTCCGGGCGAGAATCAAAAAGGGGTCGCCTTCGCCGAGGTGGCATTCCTGGATACAATATCTCCCGGACTTTTTGTGGCCAACCCCCATTCGCCTGACGCCCTCAACGATCCCCAAATCCTGGTGTGGGATTCTGGAAGCTCCAAATTGGTCGATCTGGCAGGTAGTTTGCTCTCTTTCATGCCCCAAGGGGCTTACGATGGAGCCTGGGCGGACTATGATGGGGACGGGCACATGGATCTGGCGGTGGCCTGTTCCCCCATGCCCGAAGACGGGGCCAAGGGGAGTGCTTCCAGCTGGGGCGCTTTGACCTTGTTGTATCACCATGTGTTTGATGAGGATACCGGTTTCCACAGCCTGGAGCCCGTGTGGGGGGATTCCATTTTCCCCATCGAGCGGCATTTCTCATACGAAGTGGATTGGTGTGATGTAGGTGGGCCCACGGGGGAGATGGGACAAGAACTTCCCGACCTGTTCATCTGCGATCTGCTGGGTACCAATTCCTGCGCTCTGTTGATCAACCAGGGTCCGGATGCCGAAGATGTGTATTCCTTCAAGAATGCAACCGATGTGTGGTTTCCTGCCGGCTCCGTCCCCCGGGGAGTGCGTTCGGCCGTCTTTGCCAACTTCAACAAGGGCAACGACAACTGGGACCACCTGGACGATCTGGCCATATGCTCCTGGGGACAGGAAGACAATCTTGTCATTTATCTGAATACGGGATCGGGATTCTCGCTGGCTGACAAGAGCAGCCGCTTCGTCCCCCGGGAGCCGCGCGATTTGAATGGGCTGGCCATTGAGGATTTTGACAACAACGGTAGCGATGATTTGTTGATCCAGCCCTTTTACAACGAGGAACCCTATTTCCTCCTCAACAACTTGACCGGTGTGGCCGGCAACTTCAGCCGGTTTAACAAATTGAGCCTTGGTCAGGGCCGCATCAACGGCGTCGCGGTGGCGGATTGGGATGACGATGGGGATCCTGATCTTTACCTTGGCAGGAAGTCCGCCGAGGGGGCCTTCTTTTTCCAGAACAATGTGATTGCCGGTGAAGGTGCGGTTCCCTACGTGAAAATCAAGTTGAGTGGTGGCGGCGGGGAGAATCTGGCCGGTGTAGGGGCCGCTGTCGAAGTCTTGACGCCTTCCTATGAATCCTTCCAGCGGATGCGTGGCAAGAATGGCCGCAATGGCCAGCCCCTGGAACTCATCTTCCCCTTGCCCGGTTTTGCCGGCAGCAGCGTCGATATCAAGGTGACCTGGCCCAGCGGTCATGTGCAGGAACAATCTTGCCCCGTGAATACCCTGACAACCATCCAGGATGATTCCTACCAGATCGTCCCCGGGTCAGTGATCTCCAACTACCGGCCCAGCCCCACGGGGACCGACTGGGTGTTCGAGTGGGTTACCAAGGGACCTCCTCTCCGGTCGGAAGACTACGTCCTGCTCCGGGGGGCCACGGATGTGGCAGATCCTTGCTACTGTGGTGGCGTGCAAATGCTGACGGCTGATCTGGGAATGACGGAACTGACCATCACGCCAGAGGCCGGAGGTTGGCGCCATGTCATGGTGTGGCACAACGGGTGTTGCATCGTCCAGCGCCCTGCCTGCGTTTTCACCTTCGACGTGGGGAGCGGCAACACTTTGGGGGCCGATGCTTCACTCAACCACACGTTCAAGACCATGAAGGTTTGCGGATTCGGATTCTGAACAAGGAAAGAAAGGAGCTGGAAATGAATTTCATCCATCGCATCAATTTCATGGTTTTGGCTGTTTTTCTGATGAGTGTTCCGGCCGCCTTGGCGGACACCAGCGCCCCTGGGCTGGCCGAACCCGATGGCATTTTCACCATCACTCCGGTGGCCAGCAAGAGCTGCATTGCCATCAAGGTTGATCTGAACCCGGTGCAGGCTCTGGCCGGCGTGCGCTGGTACAACAACGATGATCAGGTACCCTTCGCCAAGATCCTTGTGGCCAGCGGGCGGGACGCCGTGCCCCCCCTGTATGCGGATGGCGTGGTAGCGGCCGAGGAAGTGGTGGGACATCGCCTGGGCTGGAGTGAGATCAGCTTCGCTCAGCCCTTCGCCAGTTCCACCAGTGCCCTGTATCTGATCTTTCAGTTCCCGGAGGGGGTGGAAGGCGTGGGGCAGGCCGAGGGCCCCGGTATCGGATATCGGGGGGATGCCGGAGCTTCCTGTGTCTTCTTGAGCGCCGAAGGGGAGGACTGGGTCCGTTTCCAGCCTTCTTTTTCCCTCCTGGTGGAGCCCCTTCTGGTGACTCGGGTGCCGGGGATGGTGGCCCTTTCCATGTCCCGCACCCCGGGCGGGAATGGCCTTGGAGGCGGGACGGTTCCCCGGGTGACGCGGCTGGAACAGCCTTTCCCCAACCCCTGCAACCCCACTACCAGCATCTCCTATTCCCTTTCCAGGCCGGGACGGGTTGATTTGCGGGTCTATGACCTTCGCGGCCGCCTGGTCCGGACCCTTGTCCATGATCACCAGGAAAGGGGTGAATATGTGGTACAATGGAGGGGCGAGGATGATCAGGGCTCTCCCGTGGCCAGCGGCCTGTACCTTGTGCGGCTGGAGGCGGTGGACAAGCTGCTGACCAGCCGGGTAGTTCTCTTGAAGTAATCTTGAAGTAATGGCCAACGAACACCGGAACCGAGGATCCTGAAATGACCCGAGCTTCAACCCTCCCCGCCATCCTTGTTCTGCTGGCCCTGCTGGCAGCTGCCCTCGTTATTCCCCCGGCGGCCGGTGCGGCCACCTGGCGGGTGGAGCGTGACGGCAGTGGGGACTACACGACCATCCAGCCGGCTGTGGATGCCGCGGCATCGGGGGACACCATCCTGATCGGGCCGGGGCAGTACACGGAGTACCAGCATGTTCACCCCCTGGGGTGGGTCAACCCGGCCGATGTCTTTGTGCTGTGCCATGTGGGGGGGCTGACCTTGATCGGCAGTGATCCGGAGGAGGTCATCATCGGCCCGGATGCTCTCTTTCCGGACTTGCCGGGCCCGTATGGCATCGTGATGGAAGAGGGCCTGGAGGGGAGTCTGCGGTTGGAGGGCCTCACTCTGCGGAACCTTTACTTGGGTGTCTGGTCCAAGTGGAATCGGCTGGAACTGGTCAACTGTCGGCTCATAAACATGAATGATGGTGGCCTGTACACCGATGCGCCTGATGGCCTTCTTGTTGAGGCCTGCCTCTTTGATTTTGCAGAGGTGGAGCCTGCCATCTTAGCATTTGGCCCAGCTTCAGGTTTTGTCATTCGAGACAGCGAATTCCACCTGACCGACATCTCCTTCCAGGACAACACGGACATCGTGGTTGAAAACTGCCGGTTCCAGGGCGGACAGGGCGGCATCCAGTTCCACCGGTCTGCCGGTGTGGTGACCAATTGTGAGCTCACTGACTTCAACGCCTTCTGTGTGGCGGCCATCGGGGGTTCGGAAGTTACCATAACCAGTTGCACATTGCGTGGAAGAATGACCGAATGGGATGGCAGCCGGGGACTGGATGTCGCATCCAGTTCCCATGTGTTCATGGAGGACTGCATCGTGGATGGGGATGGTTGTTCCATTTTATTCTACGCCACTGGCTTCCTTACCGCCCATGGTTGCCATATCGAGAAGAGCAGTGATTGGTACATCTGGAGTGACTACTGGCGCGGTCCGCTGACGGGGATGGACCTGACGGGGAACTACTGGGGTACCACGGATCCCGAAGTCATCGCCGAGGGCATCTTGGACCACAACGACAACGAGGACCTTGGGTTCTTCATCCAGTTCGAGCCCTTCTCCAGCGAGCCTCTGGCCGAGGAGAAGCCATCCCTGGACGGGTTCAAGGCCATGTTCAGATAGAAAATGGGATCCTGATATGACCCGAGCTTCAACCCTCCCCGCCATCCTTGTTCTGCTGGCCCTGCTGGCAGCTGCCCTCGTTATTCCCCCGGCGGCCGGTGCGGCCACCTGGCGGGTGGAGCGTGACGGCAGCGGGGACTACATGACCATCCAGCCGGCTGTGGATGCCGCGGCATCGGGGGACACCATCCTGATCGGGCCGGGGCAGTACATGGAGTACCAGCATGTTCACCCCCTGGGGTGGGTCAACCCGGCCGATGTCTTTGTGCTGTGCCATGTGGGGGGGCTGACCTTGATCGGCAGTGATCCGGAGGAGGTCATCATCGGCCCGGATGCTCTCTTTCCGGACTTGCCGGGGCCGTATGGTATCGTGATGGAAGAGGGCCTGGAGGGGAGTCTGCGGTTGGAAGGTCTCACTCTTCAAAACCTGTACAAGGGTGTCTGGTCCAAGTGGAATCGGCTGGAACTGGTCAGTTGTCGGCTCATAAACATGAATGATTGCGGCCTGTACACCGATGCACCTGATGGCCTTCTTGTTGAAGCCTGCCACTTTGATTTTGCAGAGGTGACCCCTGCTATCTCTGCATTTGGCCCGGCTTCAGGTTTTGTCATTCGAGACAGCGAATTCCACCTGACCGACATCTCCTTCCAGGACAACACGGACATCGTGGTTGAAAACTGCCGGTTCCAGGGGGGACAGGGCGGCATCCAGTTCCACCGGTCTGCCGGTGTGGTGACCAATTGTGAGTTCACAGATTTCAATTCCTTCTGTGTGGGGGCCATCGGCGGTTCGGAAGTATCCATATCCAGCAGTATATTGCGAGGAGGGATGTACGACGGGCATGGCACCCGGGGACTGGATGTCGCATCCAGTTCCCATGTGTTCATGGAGGACTGTATCTTGGATGGTGAATATTGTTCCATTCTTCTCGACTCCAGTGCCTTCCTGACCGCCCATGGTTGCCATATCGAGAAGAGCAGTGATTGGTACATCCGGAGCAACTACTGGCGCGGTCCGCTGACGGGGATGGACCTGACGGGGAACTACTGGGGGACTTCTGATCCCGAAGTCATCGCCGAGGGCATCTTGGACCACAACGACAACGAGGACCTTGGGTTCTTCATCCAGTTCGAGCCCTTCTCCAGCGAGCCTCTGGCCGAGGAGAAGCCGTCCCTGGACGGGTTCAAGGCCATGTTCAGATAGAAAATGGGATCCTGAAATGACCCGAGCTTCAACCCTCCCCGCCATCCTTGTTCTGCTGGCCCTGCTGGCAGCTGCCCTGGTTCTGGCCCCGGTGGCCGGTGCGGCCACCTGGCGGGTGGAGCGTGACGGCAGCGGGGACTACACGACCATCCAGCCGGCTGTGGATGCCGCGGCATCGGGGGATACCATCCTGATCGGGCCGGGGCAGTACACGGAGTACCAGCATGTTCACCCCCTGGGGTGGGTCAACCCGAACGATGTCTTTGTGCTGTGCCATGTGGGGGGGCTGACCTTGATCGGCAGTGCCCTCCAAGATGTGGTCATCGGCCCGGAGGCTCTTTTCCCTGACCTGCCGGGTCCTGTTGGGGTCGTGATGGAAGAGGGTCTGGAGGGGAAATTGCGGTTGGAGGGCCTCACTCTGCGGAACCTTTACAAGGGTGTCTGGTCCAAGTGGAATCGGCTGGAACTGGTCAACTGCCGGCTCCTAAACATTAGTGATGGTGGCCTGTTCACCGATGCGCCTGATGGCCTTCTTGTTGAGGCCTGCCACTTTGATTTTGCAGAGGTGGCCCCTGCCATCTCAGCATTTGGCCCGGCTTCAGGTTTTGTCATTCGAGACAGCGAATTCCACATGGGCGACATCTCCTTCCAGGACAACACGGACATCGTGGTTGAAAACTGCCGGTTCCAGGGCGGACAGGGCGGAATCCAGTTCCATCGGTCTGCCGGGGTGGTGACCAATTGTGAGTTCACAGATTTCAATTCCTTCTGTGTGGGGGCTATCGGCGGTTCGGAAGTATCCATATCCAGCAGTATATTGCGAGGAGGGATGTACGACGGGCATGGCACCCGGGGACTGGATGTCGCATCCAGTTCCCATGTGTTCATGGAGGACTGTATCTTGGATGGTGAATATTGTTCCATTCTTCTCGACTCCAGTGCCTTCCTGACCGCCCATGGTTGCCATATCGAGAAGAGCAGTGATTGGTACATCCGGAGCAACTACTGGCGCGGTCCGCTGACGGGGATGGACCTGACGGGGAACTACTGGGGTACCACGGATCCCGAAGTCATCGCCGAGGGCATCTTGGACCACAACGACAACGAGGACCTGGGGTTCTTCATCGAGTTCGAGCCCTTCTCCAGCGAGCCTCTGGCCGAGGAGAATCCATCCCTGGACGGGTTCAAGGCCATGTTCAGGTAGAAAATGGGATCCTGAAATGACCCGATCTTCAACCCTTATCGCCCCTCTTGTACAGATACTCTCTCTGGGCCTGCTCGTGACCGCCCTGGCCCTGCCCCCGGCGGCCGGTGCGGCCACCTGGCGGGTGGAGCGTGACGGCAGCGGGGACTACACGACCATCCAGCCGGCTGTGGATGCCGCGGCATCGGGGGACACCATCCTGATCGGGCCGGGGCACTACCTGGAGTACCAGCATGTTCAACCCCTGGGGTGGGTCAACCCGAACGATGTCTTTGTGCTGTGCCATGTGGGGGGGCTGACCTTGATCGGCAGTGATCCGGAGGAGGTCATCATCGGCCCGGATGCTCTCTTTCCGGACTTGCCGGGCCCGTATGGTATCGTGATGGAAGAGGGTCTGGAGGGGAAATTGCGTCTGGAGGGCCTCACTCTGCGGAACCTTTACAAGGGTGTCTGGTCCCAGTGGAATCGGCTGGAACTGGTCAACTGCCGGTTCGCAAACATGAATGATTGCGGCCTGTTCACCGATGCGCCTGATGGCCTTCTTGTTGAGGCCTGCCACTTTGATTTTGCTGAGGTGGCCCCTGCTATCTCTGCATTTGGCCCGGCTTCAGGTTTTGTCATTCGAGACAGCGAATTCCACCTGACCGACATCTCCTTCCAGGACAACACGGACATCGTGGTTGAAAACTGCCGGTTCCAGGGGGGGAGGGCGGGGATCCAGTTCCACCGGTCTGCCGGTGTGGTGACCAATTGTGAGTTCACCGGTTTTGATGCTTTCTGTGTGGGGGCCATCGGGGGTTCGGAAGTTACCATAACCAGTTGCACATTGCGTGGAAGAATGACCGAATGGGATGGCAGCCGGGGACTGGATGTCGCATCCAGTTCCCATGTGTTCATGGAGGACTGCATCGTGGATGGGGATGGTTGTTCAATCCTTCTCGACGCCAGTGCTTTCCTGACCGCCCATGGTTGCCATATCGAGAAGAGCAGTGATTGGTACATCTGGAGCAACTACTGGCGCGGTCCGCTGACGGGGATGGACCTGACGGGGAACTACTGGGGGACTTCTGATCCCGAAGTCATCGCCGAGGGCATCTTGGACCACAACGACAACGAGGACCTTGGGTTCTTCATCCAGTTCGAGCCCTTCTCCAGCGAGCCTCTGGCCGAGGAGAAGCCGTCCCTGGACGGGTTCAAGGCCATGTTCAGATAGAAAATGGGATCCTGAAATGACCCGAGCTTCAACCCTCCCCGCCACCCTTGTTCTGCTGGCCCTGCTGGCAGCTGCCCTCGTTATTCCCCCGGCGGCCGGTGCGGCCACCTGGCGGGTGGAGCGTGATGGCAGTGGGGACTACACGACCATCCAGCCGGCTGTGGATGCCGCGGCATCGGGGGATACCATCCTGATCGGGCCGGGGCAGTACACGGAGTACGAGAATGTCCAGCCTGAGGGGTGGGGCAGCAGGTACGATATCTATGTGCTCTGCCATGTCGGGGATTTGACCTTGATCGGCAGTGATCCGGAAGAGGTGGTCATCGGCCCGGAGGCTCCTTTCCCTGACTTGCCGGGTCCTGTTGGAATTGTCATGGAAGCTGGGCTGGAGGGGAAATTGCGTCTGGAGGGCCTCACGCTGGGAAACCATTCCGATAGTGTTGTAACCCTTTGGAATCGGCTGGAGGTGGTCAACTGTCGGCTTACCAACATGGGAAATAGTGGATTGACCACCGATGGATTGGGTGGCCTTCTGGTTGAGGATTGCCATTTTGCATGTGAAGAGATGGCCTTGGCCGTCGCAGCATATGGCCCGGCTTCGGATTTTGTCATTCGAGACAGCGAATTCCACCTGACCGACATCTCCTTCCAGGACAACACGGACATCGTGGTGGAAAACTGCCGGTTTCAGGGGGGAAGGGCGGGGATCCAGTTCCACCGGTCTGCCGGTGTGGTGACCAATTGTGAGTTCACCGGTTTTGATGCTTTCTGTGTGGGGGCCATCGGCGGTTCGGAAGTATCCATTAACAGCAGCACTTTGCGAGGAGGGGTGTACGATTCGTATGACAGCCGGGGTCTGGATGTCGCATCCAGTTCCCATGTGTTCATGGAGGACTGTATCGTGGATGGTGGTTTTGGCTCAATTGTTCTCGACGCCAGCGCTTTCCTTACCGCCCATGGTTGCCATATCGAGAAGAGCAGTGATTGGTACATCTGGAGCAACTACTGGCGCGGTCCGCTGACGGGGATGGACCTGACGGGGAACTACTGGGGGACTTCTGATCCCGAAGTCATCGCCGAGGGCATCTTGGACCACAACGACAACGAGGACCTTGGGTTCTTCATCCAGTTCGAGCCCTTCTCCAGCGAGCCTCTGGCCGAGGAGAATCCATCCCTGGACGGGTTCAAGGCCATGTTCAGGTAGAAAATGGGATCCTGAAATGACCCGATCTTCAACCCTCCCTGCCATCCTTGTTCTGCTGGCCCTGCTGGCAGCTGCCCTCGTTATTCCCCCGGCGGCCGGTGCGGCCACCTGGCGGGTGGAGCGTGACGGCAGTGGGGACTACACGACCATCCAGCCGGCTGTGGATGCCGCGGCATCGGGGGATACCATCCTGATCGGGCCGGGGCAGTACACGGAGTACCAGCATGTTCACCCCCTGGGGTGGGTCAACCCGGCCGATGTCTTTGTGCTGTGCCATGTGGGGGGGCTGACCTTGATCGGCAGTGATCCGGAGGAGGTCATCATCGGCCCGGATGCTCTCTTTCCGGACTTGCCGGGCCCCTATGGCATCGTGATGGAAGAGGGCCTGGAGGGGAGTTTGCGGTTGGAGGGTCTCACTCTGGGGAACCTTTACTTGGGTGTCTGGTCCCAGTGGAATCGGCCGGAACTGGTCAACTGTCGGCTCATAAACATGAATGATGGTGGCCTGTTCACCGATGCGCCTGATGGCCTTCTTGTTGAGGCCTGCCTCTTTGATTTTGCAGAGGTGGAGCCTGCCATCTTAGCATTTGGCCCGGCTTCGGATTTTGTCATTCGAGACAGCGAATTCCACCTGACCGACATCTCCTTCCAGGACAACACGGACATCGTGGTTGAAAACTGCCGGTTCCAGGGCGGACAGGGCGGCATCCAGTTCCACCGGTCTGCCGGTGTGGTGACCAATTGTGAGTTCACAGATTTCAATTCCTTCTGTGTGGGGGCTATCGGGGGTTCGGAAGTTACCATAACCAGTTGCATTTTGCGTGGGGGAATGACCGATGGGCATGGCACCCGGGGACTGGATGTCGCATCCAGCTCCCATGTGTTCATGGAGGACTGCATCGTGGATGGGGACTTTTGTTCAATTTTCCTCTACTCCAGTGCCTTCTTGACCGCCCATGGTTGCCATATCGAGAAGAGCAGTGATTGGTACATCTGGAGCAACTACTGGCGCGGTCCGCTGACGGGGATGGACCTGACGGGGAACTACTGGGGTACCACGGATCCCGAAGTCATCGCTGAGGGCATCTTGGACCACAACGACAACGAGGACCTTGGGTTCTTCATCCAGTTCGAGCCCTTCTCCAGCGAGCCTCTGGCCGAGGAGAAGCCATCCCTGGACGGGTTCAAGGCCATGTTCAGGTAGAAAATGGGATCCTGATATGACCCGAGCTTCAACCCTCCCCGCCATCCTTGTTCTGCTGGCCCTGCTGGCAGCTGCCCTGGTTCTGGCCCCGGCGGCCGGTGCGGCCACCTGGCGGGTGGAGCGTGATGGCAGCGGGGACTACACGACCATCCAACCGGCTGTGGATGCCGCGGCATCGGGGGATACCATCCTGATCGGGCCGGGGCACTACATGGAGTACGAGAATGTCCAGCCTGAGGGGTGGGGCAGCAGGTACGATATCTATGTGCTCTGCCATGTCGGGGATTTGACCTTGATCGGCAGTGATCCGGAAGAGGTGGTCATCGGCCCGGAGGCTCCTTTCCCTGACCTGCCGGGTCCTGTTGGAATTGTCATGGAAGCTGGGCTGGAGGGGAAATTGCGTCTGGAGGGCCTCACCCTGGGAAACCATTCCGATAGTGTTGTAACCCTTTGGAATCGGCTGGAACTGGTCAACTGTCGGCTTACCAACATGGGAAATAGTGGATTGACCACCGATGGATTGGGTGGCCTTCTGGTTGAGGGTTGCCATTTTGATTGTGAAGAGGTGGTCTATGCCATCGCAGCATTTGGTCCAGCATCAGATTTGGTCATTCGAGACAGCGAATTCCACCTGACCGACATCTCCTTCCAGGACAACACGGACATCGTGGTTGAAAACTGCCGGTTCCAGGGCGGACAGGGCGGAATCCAGTTCCATCGGTCTGCCGGGGTGGTGACCAATTGTGAGCTCACTGACTTCAACGCCTTCTGTGTGGCGGCTATCGGCGGTTCGGAAGTATCCATATCCAGCAGTATATTGCGAGGAGGGATGTACGACGGGCATGGCACCCGGGGACTGGATGTCGCATCCAGTTCCCATGTGTTCATGGAGGACTGTATCTTGGATGGTGAATATTGTTCCATTCTTCTCGACTCCAGCGCTTTCCTGACCGCCCATGGTTGCCATATCGAGAAGAGCAGTGATTGGTACATCCGGAGCAACTACTGGCGCGGTCCGCTGACGGGGATGGACCTGACGGGGAACTACTGGGGTACCACGGATCCCGAAGTCATCGCCGAGGGCATCTTGGACCACAACGACAACGAGGACCTGGGGTTCTTCATCGAGTTCGAGCCCTTCTCCAGCGAGCCTCTGGCCGAGGAGAATCCATCCCTGGACGGGTTCAAGGCCATGTTCAGGTAGAAAATGGGATCCTGATATGACCCGATCTTCAACCCTCCCCGCCATCCTTGTTCTGCTGGCCCTGCTGGCAGCTGCCCTGGTTCTGGCCCCGGCGGCCGGTGCGGCCACCTGGCGGGTGGAGCGTGACGGCAGCGGGGACTACACGACCATCCAGCCGGCTGTGGATGCCGCGGCATCGGGGGACACCATCCTGATCGGGCCGGGGCACTACCTGGAGTACCAGCATGTTCAACCCCTGGGGTGGGTCAACCCGAACGATGTCTTTGTGCTGTGCCATGTGGGGGGGCTGACCTTGATCGGCAGTGATCCGGAGGAGGTCATCATCGGCCCGGATGCTCTCTTTCCGGACTTGCCGGGTCCTGTTGGAATTGTCATGGAAGCTGGGCTGGAGGGGAAATTGCGTCTGGAGGGCCTCACCCTGGGAAACCATTCCGATAGTGTTGTAACCCTTTGGAATCGGCTGGAACTGGTCAACTGTCGGCTTACCAACATGGGAAATAGTGGATTGACCACCGATGGATTGGGTGGCCTTCTGGTTGAGGGTTGCCATTTTGATTGTGAAGAGGTGGTCTATGCCATCGCAGCATTTGGTCCAGCATCAGATTTGGTCATTCGAGACAGCGAATTCCACCTGACCGACATCTCCTTCCAGGACAACACGGACATCGTGGTTGAAAACTGCCGGTTCCAGGGCGGACAGGGCGGAATCCAGTTCCATCGGTCTGCCGGGGTGGTGACCAATTGTGAGCTCACTGACTTCAACGCCTTCTGTGTGGCGGCTATCGGCGGTTCGGAAGTATCCATATCCAGCAGTATATTGCGAGGAGGGATGTACGACGGGCATGGCACCCGGGGACTGGATGTCGCATCCAGTTCCCATGTGTTCATGGAGGACTGTATCTTGGATGGTGAATATTGTTCCATTCTTCTCGACTCCAGCGCTTTCCTGACCGCCCATGGTTGCCATATCGAGAAGAGCAGTGATTGGTACATCCGGAGCAACTACTGGCGCGGTCCGCTGACGGGGATGGACCTGACGGGGAACTACTGGGGTACCACGGATCCCGAAGTCATCGCCGAGGGCATCTTGGACCACAACGACAACGAGGACCTGGGGTTCTTCATCGAGTTCGAGCCCTTCTCCAGCGAGCCTCTGGCCGAGGAGAATCCATCCCTGGACGGGTTCAAGGCCATGTTCAGGTAGAAAATGGGATCCTGATATGACCCGATCTTCAACCCTCCCCGCCATCCTTGTTCTGCTGGCCCTGCTGGCAGCTGCCCTGGTTCTGGCCCCGGCGGCCGGTGCGGCCACCTGGCGGGTGGAGCGTGACGGCAGCGGGGACTACACGACCATCCAGCCGGCTGTGGATGCCGCGGCATCGGGGGACACCATCCTGATCGGGCCGGGGCACTACCTGGAGTACCAGCATGTTCAACCCCTGGGGTGGGTCAACCCGAACGATGTCTTTGTGCTGTGCCATGTGGGGGGGCTGACCTTGATCGGCAGTGCCCTCCAAGATGTGGTCATCGGCCCGGAGGCTCTTTTCCCTGACCTGCCGGGTCCTGTTGGGGTCGTGATGGAAGAGGGGCTGGAGGGGAAATTGCGGTTGGAGGGCCTCACTCTGCGGAACCTTTACAAGGGTGTCTGGTCCAAGTGGAATCGGCTGGAACTGGTCAACTGCCGGCTCCTAAACATTAGTGATGGTGGCCTGTTCACCGATGCACCTGATGGCCTTCTTGTTGAGGCCTGCCACTTTGATTTTGCAGAGGTGGCTCCTGCCATCTCAGCATTTGGCCCGGCTTCGGATTTTGTCATTCGAGACAGCGAATTCCACCTGACCGACATCTCCTTCCAGGACAACACGGACATCGTGGTTGAAAACTGCCGGTTCCAGGGCGGACAGGGCGGCATCCAGTTCCACCGGTCTGCCGGTGTGGTGACCAATTGTGAGCTCACTGACTTCAACGCCTTCTGTGTGGCGGCCATCGGGGGTTCGGAAGTTACCATAACCAGTTGCACATTGCGTGGAAGAATGACCGAATGGGATGGCAGCCGGGGACTGGATGTCGCATCCAGTTCCCATGTGTTCATGGAGGACTGCATCGTGGATGGGGATGGTTGTTCAATCCTTCTCGACGCCAGCGCTTTCCTGACCGCCCATGGTTGCCATATCGAGAAGAGCAGTGATTGGTACATCTGGAGCAACTACTGGCGCGGTCCGCTGACGGGGATGGACCTGACGGGGAACTACTGGGGGACCACGGATCCCGAAGTCATCGCCGAGGGCATCTTGGACCACAACGACAACGAGGACCTGGGGTTCTTCATCCAGTTCGAGCCCTTCTCCAGCGAGCCTCTGGCCGAGGAGAATCCATCCCTGGACGGGTTCAAGGCCATGTTCAGATAGAAAATGGGATCCTGAAATGACCCGATCTTCAACCCTCCCCGCCCCCCTTGTTCTGCTGGCCCTGCTGGCCCTGCTGGCAGCTGCCCTGGTTCTGGCCCCGGCGGCCGGTGCGGCCACCTGGCGGGTGGAGCGTGACGGCAGCGGGGACTACACGACCATCCAGCCGGCTGTGGATGCCGCGGCATCGGGGGACACCATCCTGATCGGGCCGGGGCACTACATGGAGTACGAGAATGTATTGCCTGAGGGGTGGGTCAATCCGGTCGATGTCTTTGTGCTGTGCCATGTGGGGGGGCTGACCTTGATCGGCAGTGATCCGGGAGAGGTCATCGTCGGCCCGGATGCCCTCTTCCCGGACTTGCCGGGCCCGTATGGCATCGTGATGGAAGCAGGACTGGAGGGCACTTTGCGGTTGGAGGGTCTTACCCTGCGGAACCTGTACAAGAGTGTTTGGTCCCTGTGGAATAGGCTGGAACTGGTCAACTGCCGGTTCATTAACATGAATGATTGCGGCCTGTACACCGATGCGCCTGATGGCCTTCTTGTTGAGAATTGCCATTTTGAAAGTGAAGAGGTGGTCTATGCCATCGCAGCATTTGGCCCAGCTTCAGGTTTTGTCATTCGAGACAGCGAATTCCACCTGACCGACATCTCCTTCCAGGACAACACGGACATCGTGGTTGAAAACTGCCGGTTTCAGGGGGGAAGGGCGGGGATCCAGTTCCACCGGTCTGCCGGGGTGGTGACCAATTGTGAGTTCACTGACTTCAACGCCTTCTGTGTGGCGGCCATCGGGGGTTCGGAAGTATCAATAACCAGCAGCATATTGAAAGGAGGGGCGTACGACGGGTATCACACCCGTGGACTGGATGTGGCATCCAGTTCCCATGTGTTCATGGAGGACTGTATCGTGGATGGGGATTTTTGTTCCATTTTCCTCTACTCCAGTGCCTTCTTGACCGCTCACGGTTGCCATATCGAAAAGAGCAGTGATTGGTACATCTGGAGCAACTACTGGCGCGGTCCGCTGACGGGGATGGACCTGACGGGGAACTACTGGGGTACCACGGATCCCGAAGTCATCGCCGAGGGCATCTTGGACCACAACGACAACGAGGACCTGGGGTTCTTCATCCAGTTCGAGCCCTTCTCCAGCGAGCCCCTGGCCGAGGAGAATCCATCCCTGGACGGGTTCAAGGCCATGTTCAGGTAGAACTCACTTCCCCAGATCCAGCGCCATCTCGTACTGGGACACTTCCAGGTCCAGCCCACACGCCGCGAAGAAATCGGCCGAGCCGCCCTGCCCTCTTTCCACGTTGGGCAGCAGTACCCGGTCGGCGCCCTCGGGCAGCCTGGGGCACAGGCTGCCCAGCAAGGCCGAGCCCACCCCCCGCCGCCGCCAGTCGCGCCGCACCACCAGGTTCACCAGCCATCCCAGCAGAGGGTAGTACACCACCGTGCCCACCAGTTCGGATCCGGCGAAGGCCCCCAGGGCTACCACCTGGTCGGGAATGCGGGCCACCGCGTACAGGCTCACCTCCCAGGAGGGATGATAGTCCAGTTCACGGGTGATGCGGACCCCCACCCGCCGGTAGGCCTTGATGGCGGGCTCGTTTTCCTGCAGGACCTCCAGCAGAAAGCGCTGGGCGCCCCTCTCATTCAGGCGGGGCATGGCGTGGTGGAACATGCGGGCGGCCAGACCCGGGCCCCGGTAGCGGGGAATGATGCCCGTGGCGGCGTCGAAGGCCGGATCACGGTCATGCCATCATCTCCCGGTGTGGGTTCCCGGCCACGGAGCGGGACGGGCGGGCCCAGATAAGACGCAGGGCCCGCCCCGAGGGTTTCAGTCTTCCGGCGGGGCCACGAAGCGGATCAGGGCCTGGGCCAGCCCCGTGCCAGGCGTGGCGTGGTAGGCCACCCAGTCGTCCCGCAGGTCCCGGGCCACGGCCACCAGGCGGTACTCGGCGCCCACTCCCGCGGGGTCGATGCGCGGTTCGTTGTCCAGGTCGAACATCTCGGCGTCGTCCCCCTGGTCGGTGATGAAAAGGGCCTCGCCGCTGGTCGGGTCGTCCCGTCGGTAATAATACCAGCGGCGCGTCCCCGTCTCACTCTGGAACAGGCCCGGCTCGTAGGGGGCCTCGTACTGTTGCAGGTCGAAGTTCAGGATCAGGAAGTAGGACCGGTTCCGGTAGAAGGGCACCTCCACCACCAGGCCGGGCCGGTCCGGCTCCGTGGACAACCAGTAGACCTGGCGCGGCACATCCTGGTCGTGCAGGTCCGACTCCTCGGCGTCGCGCTTCTCCAGGACCACCAGCTGTAACAGATCGACGAAGGTGTTCTCGTTGACGTTGGCCGTGGGCAACCGCCGGGCGTGGCGCACCGTCAGGTTGCGGGTCACATCCACCAGATCGCCGTCGTCCAGGGTGGCCCGCAGTCGCACCTGGCAGGCGAAACGGTCGGCCAGGGCGGCCACCACGGCCTGCTCGTCGGGATCCATGGACAGGTACTCGAGGTGGCTCAGCTGTCCCAGCCAGCTGTCCACCTGGCTCTTGGGCACGGGGGCGCCGGCCTCCAGTCCCAGGGCCACCCGGGCCAGATTGGCCAGGATGGGGTCGGTCAGCACCTCGGGCAGGGCCGAGCTGAGCAGGATCGAGGAATCGGGCACCGTCCAGGTGAAGCTCTGGGTGAAGAACCCGTCCAGGTCGAAGGTGGGCGCCCCCGACGGCACCGGCCGGTAGTTGCGCTCGATCTCGTCCACCTCGTACAGGCCCAGGTCGTAGTCCAGGGCCACGCGCCAGCTGATGTCCAGGGCCTCGGGCCGGGGCGAATGGCCCAGCAGGGTCACCGTCACCTCCTGGCCGGGCTGGGCCTCGGGGGGCTCGATCACCACGGCGAAGGGGCGCGTCTTCTGCTCCAGGCCGAAGTGCAGTTCCTCGTCGGGAAAATTGTCGCCGCAGCCGCTCAGCAGGCCCAGCAGCAGGACGGCGGGCATCATCAAGATCAGGGTGCGTTTCATGTCCTCGTCCTTCTTCTAGAATTCCACGCGCAGACCCAGGGCGGGCATGAAGATCCAGCCGTAGTCCGTGTTCTTGGAATAGTCGTAGTTCCAGGTGTAGCCCTCGGGGCTGTTGTAGATGAAGTAGTTGGCGTTTTGCAGGTCCAGGTACACCGACCACACGGTGTCCTTCTTGACCCATCGCTTGTCCACCCGGATATCGGTGCGGAAGTAGGGGGCCACCCGGTCGCTCAGGTAGGCGCCCTCCAGGGGTTCGTAGCTGCCGGTGTCGGCGTCGAATTCGCTGCCCACGATGGGCGTTTGCGGCACCCCGCTGACATACTGCACGCGGCTGCCGAAGGACCAGTCGCGGCCCAGGTCCCACGAGCCCACCGCCTCCAGGTGATGGGTCTGATCCATGGTGTGCAGGTACCAGCTGTCGGGATCCCAGTCCAGGCCGCTGCTGCCGGGGTCGCGGGCGAAGCGCCGCTCGCTGCGTCCCACGCTGTAGGCCAGCCAGCCGAAGAAGTGACCATCGCCCTTTTCCCGGCGCAGCATGAACTCCAGGCCGTACATGCGCGCCTCGGCGTCGGCCAGGAAGTTGGCGTCGTTGGTGTCGGCCAGGGCCGGCACCTGGTCCTGGGTGTTGTGGTAGCCTTCCACCTTCAGGGAAATATTACCGCCCAGCTGCCACTCGTGGCCCAGGGTCAGGTGGCGGGCCAGGGTGGGCGGCAGGTCGGGGTTGCCGTACACCGGGTCGGTGCTTTGCCCGATGGGCCGGGGCGCCTGGTTGTAGGTGCCGATGCTGGCGGTCAGGGTGCGCCCGGGGCGATAGCTCCAGCGGCCGGCCAGGCGCAGGTCGGCGTGCCCCTCTTTCAGGTGGTGGTAATAATCGTAGCGCACTCCCGGGGTGATGAGCAGATCCTCGCGGGGTCGCCAGTCCAGGTTGGCGTACCAGCCCAGGTCCGAGTACTTCTTGCCCTCCAGGCGGCTGGCAGGATACCCGCTCACCTTCACCTCGTAGGTGTAGGGGGTGTAGATGAAGTCGGCGCCCAGGTGGGCCGTCAGGTCGTCGCGCGCCTCCCAGGCCACATCGTCGCGCAGGTTCCACACCGGGCCGCTGCCCTCGAAGCGGAACTCGCCCAGCACCTGGCCCGAGTCCTTGCTGCGCCCGTAGCTGGCCCGCAGCTTGTTCTGCACCTTGTCGCCCAGCCAGGTGTCCCAGCCCAGGATGTAGCGGCTGAAAGAGAGCTTCAGGTTCACCTCGTCCCGGGCCTCGGACACCTCGGAGCTGCCCGAGGCGGCGTCGGGCACCACCAGGCCCAGGCGGTCGCTGGCGGCGAAGGCCGTCAGGAACAGGGTGTTGTTGGCCGAGGGCTCCCAGTCCAGGCGGGCCACCGTGTCCCAGTAGTAGGGGGCCACGGCGAAGTCCAGATCGTCGTTGTTCTTGGTGGCGGCCTCGGCGAGCTCGCCGATGAAGCTGCGGCGCGCCGTGACCATCAGGCCCCAGTCCCGGCCCAGGGGGCCTTCGGTGTGGATGCTGGCGTCCAGCAGGCTGGCGTCGATGACGGTGCGCCAGCCGTCGTAGCGGGCGTGGCGGCCCGACAGCTCGACGATGCCGCCGACGCAGCCGCCGTAGCTGCTGCCGAAGCCGCCGGGGTACAGGTCCACGCTGCCCAGGCTGAGGCTGTTGTAGGTGCTCTTGACCCCGCCGAAGTGGAACAGCAAGGGGATGTCGATGCCGTCCAGCAGGAAGCGGGTGTCGTAGTTGCCGCTGCCGCGCACCACCACGGCGCCGGGGTCGGCCATGGTGGGCCGGGCCACGCCGGGCAGGGCCTGCACGCTGCGGATGGCATCGCCGCCGAAGCCGGGGATGCGTTCCACCTCGTCCACCGTCAGGCTGCGCCGGGTCACCTCCTTCTCGGGAGCCTTGCCGTACACCACGATCTCGAAATCGGCGTAGTGGGTGCGCTCCAGCTGCACCGTCATGTCCACGCGTTCGGCGGCGCCCAGGGTCTCGGTCAGAGTCAGCTCCTTGTAGCCCGAGTTGGGGAAGGTCAGCTCGACCACGCCGGGTGGCAGGCTGCGGAAGGCGAAGGCGCCGGTGCTGTCGGCGAAGGTCACCACCCGCGGGCCTTCCCGGTACTGCCCGGCGAAGGTGCCGATGCGGTCCAGGTGCGCGGCCAGGGGCAGGGCCAGGGCGGCGGTGTCGGGCACCACCACGGCGGCGGTGATCATGGCGCCGGCCACGGGGCGCTCGGAGCCTTTTTCCAGCACGCGGCCCGCCAGGTTCACCACCGGCTGCAGGGCGCGGGCGGCCTCGGCCAGGCTGAAGGTGTAGGCGAACTGCAGGTACACGGGCACCGGTTCGCCGGCGGCCTGGGCGGGGGTGAAGCGGCAGTTGCGCGCGGCCCGGGCGGCGGCGGCGTCCAGGTCGGGGGCCAGGGGCTGCACCACGAACACCGAGTCCACGGCGCCGGTGGCGGTCACCAGGAGCTCCAGCAGCACGGTGCCCTCGCGGCCGGCGCGCAGGGCGTCGGGGGGGTAGGCGGCCTCGGCGAAGTGGACCAGCTCGGGCTCGACCTCGGGGGGCGCGGGTTCAGGCGGCGTGGCCGCGGCGGTGACCCCGGCCCAACCCAGCAGGCTCACCAGGATCAGGGCGATGATACGACGGTTCATGACTTACTCCTGCAACTGGAAACGGATGCGATGCAATATCCACACGGCCACCGGGGCGCCGTCGCGCCGGGCCGGTCGAAAACGGAATCGGGACAGGGCGGCGGCGGCCACCTGGCGGCTGTCCGCCCCGATATCTTCGGTGACGTTGACCTGGCGGACGCGTCCCTCCTCGTCCACCAGCAACCAGGCCTGAACCGTGCCCGACACCCGGGCCTCGCGCATGGCCGCCGAGTAGGCGGGGTGGCGTCGGTCCAGGGGCTGGGGGGCCTGGTCCACCGAGCTGAGAGGGGCCAGGCGCCCGCGCAGATCGGCGGCCGTGGCCACCAGGCTGTCGGGCGGGCCGGCCAGGCTGTTGCCCCGCTTGGTCACCAGGCCTGATTGTCCCGATGCGCCGGCGCCCAGGCCGCGGGCGTACACCTTGCGTACACCGTATACGCGGCGAGCCGGGGGCTCGGCGGCGGGGGTTTCGTCCTCGATCCCGCCGGCGGGAACGGGCCGAGCTTCCGGCTCCACCGGATCATCCACGGGGGCGGCCAGCACCGACTCGGGCGTCAGGCGCGGGATGTCCTCGGGGACGGGCTCAGGCTCGGGTTGCGGATCAACCTGCGCCGGCAGGAAGGCGTCCAGGCTCAAGGTCACCCGCTGCGCCTGGGGGGCCGCCGCCACCGGCGGCAACGTCACCGGGAAGAGGGCCAGCACAATCCCCACCAGGACAATACCGCCCCCAGCCACAGCCATCAACGCCCGGGCGGCGCGGGGCAGGTCGGGAGCCAGGTCGGCGCCGCGGCTGTTCAGGGCCAGGGTGTTCATGACGCCTCCTTCTGCACCACCAGCTGCACCTCGGCGCGGCCGGCGGCGGTGCAACCGGCCAGCACCCTGCTCAGCAGGGCGAAGGGCACTCCCCGATCCACCTGGATGGGCAAGGGTAAGGGCGTGGGCGTGGTCTCCAGGCCGGTCAGGGCCGCGCGCAGGGACTCTTCCAGGTCGGCCCCGTCGGCCGTTCCCAGCACCCGGTCGCCCAGGCGCACGGCGTCCCGGCTGACCACCAGGGGCAGGCCGGCGGGAGCGTTGCCCGGGACGCTGGATACGGGCAGGTCGATGCCCGGGGCCGGGGTCATGGACTGCTCGTCGGCCGAAAAACTGTGCAGCAGAAACACCACCAGGATGACCATCATGTCCACCAGGCTGGTCAGCTGCGGCCGCTCGGCCGGGGCGGTGACGGTGCCGGCGGGCCCGCCACCCAGGCCTGAAACGAGAGGGCGGTTCATGGCGTCTCCTTCTTCGAGTCGATGGGGTCGGCATCGGGGCCGGCCGCGGCCAGGCCCACGTCCTGGAATCCGGCGGCGCGAGCCATGTCCAGGCAGCGCACCACATCCTCGGCGGGTAACGCCGGCCCGGCGGCGATGATCAGGCGGCCCTTTTCCAGCCGGGCCAGGGCCGAAGCCGGGGTCGTGGCCGGGAATTCGCCTTCACTCAGGACCCGACCCCCGATGCTGAGACGCCAGCTCTCCGTCGCCACGTTCAGCACCAGGGGCGGGGGTGGGGTGGGAGCGTCGGCCACCAGGCTCTGGTCGCCGGGCACGTCCAGCACGTGGGCCGACAGATGTGTGAAGGCCGACATGCCCACCAGGAAGGGAATCAGGATGATGAACATGTTCATCACCGGGGTGACGTCCAGGTCGGGACCGGGCAGGGCGGCGCCGGGGCGGCGGGCCAGCAGGGATGCGCGCGGAAGACTCATGATCGCCTCCGCCTACATGGCCTGCAGGTGCCGGGGAGCGGCGCCCTGCCGGGACTCGCAGAAGTTCAGGAAGCGCACCACGGCGGCGTCGCAGGCCTCGCTGCGGCTCTGGGCCAGGCTGCCCAGGCGGGCGTGCAGCACCAGGCAGGGCATGGCCACCATCAGCCCGAAGGCGGTGGTGTTCATGGCCTGGCCGATGCCGTCGGCCAGCACGGAGGCCTTGGTGGCGGCATCGGCGGCGGCCAAGGCGCCGAAGGCTCCCTGCAGACCGAAGATGGTGCCCAGCAGCCCGGCCAGGGTGGCCACGTTGGCCAGCATAGGCAGGTAGTTCAGGCGCTTGCCGTAGCGGGGCATCTCCTGCAGGGCCATCTCCTCCACGGCGCGGCGCAGTTCGTGGGGGTTGGCACCCTCCCACAGCTCGGACACGCCGCGATGCAGCAGGCGGGCCACCGGGCCGGGGGAGTCGTCCAGGGCGCGCAGGGGCGTTTGCAGATCGCCCTCGGCCACGTGCCGGGCGGCCAGGTCGGCCAGGCGGCTGGTGTCCTCGCGGGCGGTGCGCAGATAGAAGTGCAGGCGCTCGGCGGCCACCGCGGCGGCGGCGGCCAGCACCACCAGGATGACCCCCATCATGGGGCCCCCGGTCTGGAAGAAGTGGGCCATGGTGTTGAACATCGAAATTCCTCCTGTGAGTGGTCGGGGCAAATCTGTTTGCCCGGAGATTGCAGGAGGTGTGCCAGGTGGGTGGACGGGGTGTATTGCGGTTAAGTTTAATTAATTCAGCAAGTTAAATAGAATGCCGTCAGTGGGGAACGGCATGAGGTGTGAGCCCGGACTGTAGCGCTTGTTCACACTCGAGGTCCCCAGCCTAGAACCAGAACAACACCCCGGCCCCCAGCCGCCAGCCCTGGCGCGAGGTCCGCACCTGCCAGCTCTCCTCGGCGGGAAAGCGCGGGTCGTCGCTCTCGTTGCGCACTTCCAGGAAGTTGTTGAAGGTGGCCAGGGCTTCCACTTCCAGGCTGAAGCGGCTGCTCAGGCGCAGGTTCAGCCCGCCGCCGGCGTTGGCCACGGTTCCGAAGCTGAACACGTTGCCCTGGTCGTCGGGCAGGTACAGGACGGCCCCGCCGCCACCGAAGCCGCCGCGCAGGAAGGGTTGCAGGGTGTCCTCGGCGCGCCACAGGACGGTGCCGGTGATCAGGGCTTCCACATCCATCAGGTCCCAATCGGCCTGGGCCAGTTCGTGATTGGCGGCGGCCAGCTGCAGGCCCAGGATGAACCGCTGGCCGAAGCGGCGCCCGAACATCAGTCCGGCCCCCTGGCCCCAGTGGTCCACCTCCTGCCCGGGCAGGCTGGGGTGGGCGAACACGTCGTGGTCGCTGTGCTTGATGCTGGCGCTTTGCAGGCCCACCATCCAGTGGCGCAGCAGGGGGCCTTCGCCCTCTTCGCCCGCCAGCGATGGGCCGGCCAGCCCCAGCCCCATCAACAACAGCAGCGCACCCAGCAGCCTTTTCATCGCTCTTCCCCCGGCGCCTCGTCCAGACCGTAGGCCTGGATCTTCTTGTGCAGATTGGTGCGGTCGATGCTCAGCAGGCGCGCGGCCGCCGACACGTTGCCGCCGGTCTCGGCCAGGGCCGCGGCGATTTGCTCCTGCTCGAATTGCTGCCGCGCCGCCACCAGACCCCCGGCCGCCTGCACCGCCGCCAGATCCCACCGGCCGCCGCCGCCGCCACCACCCGCCGCGCCGGCCACCGTTCCCGCCGCGCCGCCGATGCCGCACAGGGTCAGGTCGCCCACACCGATCTGGTCCCCCGCCGCCAGGATGGCCAGCCGCTCCACGGCGTTGCCCAGCTCGCGGATGTTCCCCTGCCAGGGTAGGCCGCGCAGAACCTGCAACGCCTCGGCGGAAAAGCTGCGCTGGGGCAGGCCGTTCTCGTCCAGGTACACGGCCAGGAAGTGCTCGGCCAGCAGGGGAATGTCGTCGGCCCGCTGGCGCAGGGGCGGCACGTGGATGGGCACCACGTTCAGGCGGAAGAACAGATCCTCGCGGAAGCGCCCCGCCTCGGCCTCGGCGGCCAGATCCTTGTTGGTGGCGGCCACCACGCGCACGTCCACCTTCAGGGTCTCGTCGCCGCCGACGCGCTCGATCTCGCCCTCTTGCAGGGCGCGCAGCACCTTGGCCTGGGCCTTCAGGGACATGTCGCCGATCTCGTCCAGGAACAGGGTGCCGCCGTCGGCCTGCAGGAACTTGCCGTCCCGGGTCTGGGTGGCGCCGGTGTAGGCGCCTTTGACGGCTCCGAACAGCTCGCTCTCGATGAGCTCCTCGGGTATGGCCGCGCAGTTCACCTTGATGAAGGTCTTGCCCGCCCGGTCGCTGGCCTGGTGCACGGCCCGCGCCACCAGCTCCTTGCCCGTGCCGCTCTCGCCGGTGATCAGCACCCGCGCCCCGGTAGGCGCCACCCGCGCCACCTGCTGGCGGATGGCCTGCACCGCCGGCGTCTCGCCCACCATCAGGTGGCGGCGGCTTTCGCGGTCCCGCAGCTTGCGCACCTCGCGGCCCAGCTTGCGCGCCTCCAGGGCGTTGCGGATGGCCACCAGCAGGCGCTCCTTGCCCAGGGGCTTTTCCAGGAAGTCGTAGGCCCCGCGCCGGGTGGCCTCCAGGGCGGTGGCGATGGTGCCGTGCCCCGAGATCATGATCACCGGCAGGTCGCGGTCGCTGGCGTGCAGACGCTCCAGCACGTCCAGGCCGTCCAGACCGGGCAGGCGCACGTCCAGCACCACCAGGTCGGGGCGATGGGTGGCGCATTTGTCCAGCCCTTCCTCGCCGGTCTCGGCCGTGTCCACGGCGTAGCCCTCGTCGCCCAGCACCATCTGGAAGGTGCGGCGAATGTTGCGCTCGTCGTCGATGATCAGGATGCGCGGGCTCATGGTTCGCTCTCCTCGGGGTCGGCCGCCGGGCCGATGGGTTCGGTCAGGGGCAGGTCCAGGGTGAAGGTGGTGCCGTCACCGGGCCGGCTGCTCACGTCGATGCGCCCGCCGTGGCCGGCCACGATGCCGGTGACCACGGCCAGGCCCAGGCCCATGCCGTCGCTCTTGGTGGTGAAGTCGGGCTCGAAGATGCGCTCCAGGTTCTCGGGGGCGATGCCCACGCCCTCGTCGCGCACCACCAGCCGCACGCCGCTGTCCCCGGCCCGCCGGGCCGTCAGGCTCACGGGATGGGGAGCGTCGGCGCTGTGGCCATGCCGCTGGGCGGTGGCGGCCAGGCCGTTGTCCACCAGGTTGATCAGGGCCCGACGCAGGGCGTCACCGTCAAACCAGCCGGGCAGGGGGGCCTCGGCGCCCTCCACCGCCAGCCGCTCGGGCCCGTACAGCTGGGCCAGATCGCCCAGCAGCTCGGTCAGATCGCCGGGGCGCGGCTCGGGCCGCGGCATGCGGGCGAAGTCGCCGAACTCGCGCACCAGGCGCCGCAGCTTCTCCACCTCCTCGCCCACGATCTCGGATACTTCAGTCAGCAGCTCGGCGTATTGCTCGTCCTCGCCCCGGTAGCGGTCGCGGGCCTGGTTAACCGCCAGCAGGATGGGCGTCAGGGGGTTCTTCACCTCGTGGGCCAGGGTGCGCGCCATGCCCCGCCAGGCGGCGGCCCGCTCCAGCCGGGCCAGATCGCGCCGCTGCTCGGCCAGGCGGCCCACCATGCCGTCGAAGCTGCGCACCAGCTCGCCCACCTCGCCGGGCCCTTCGTGTTCCAGGCGGAACTCCAGATCACCCGCGGCCACCCGGCGGGTGGCGCCCACCAGGCGTTCCAGGGGGGCGGTCATGCGGCGCGACCACAGCAGCCCCACGGCCAGGGCCACCAGGATGAGCACCCCGTACACCACCAGGAAGGGGCCCACGAAACTCAACACCACGCGGCTGTCCTGGCTACGCATGACGCGCAGCAGGCTGATGCCCTCGGTCAGCTTGCCCGCCCGGTCCATCAGGTCGGCGGGCAGGGGTTGCAGCACCACGAAGCGGGCGCCCTGTTCGGTGCCCAGCACGGCCACCAGGGTGTCGCCCACGCGGCGGGCGGCGGTGGCCCGGCCGGGCTGGGGGGTGGCCCAGTGTTCGGCCTGGCGCGACAGCCCGGGGCGGGCGGCCAGATAGTCGGCCAGGGCGCCGGCGTCGGCGGCCCGGCCCTGGGCGTCCAGCAACACCATCTCGGGATGATGATCACCAGGCACGAGCCCGGCGGCCTGTCGGTCCAGCTGCGCCCGCAGTTGGTTCAGCTGCTGCCGGCTGTCCTCCAGGCCCGCTTCCAGGGCCTGCTCCAGGGGCTCGGCGATGGCCGGGCTGAAGCGCCGCTCCAGCAGGTTGCGCACCACCAGGCTCAGGGGCAGGGTGGGCAGCAGGGCCACGATCAAGAACGAAACGGCCAGGCGGGTGCTGATGCGATTCATGGCCGCACCTCCCGCCCGTCGAACCAGCGGGACTGCAGGCGCTGGTCATCGCCCTCGCCGCCCCCGCCCTTGTAGAAGATGCGGATCAGGCTGCCCAGGCTGACCGAGGCCTCCTGCTGGTCCCGGCCCTGCCGGGGCGGCGCGCCCTCGCCGGTGATGACCTTCTCCACCCGGGCCTGTTCCTCGGGCGCCACGGCGTGAACCACCATGGCCACCTGCAGCCGGTAGCGCCCGTCGGCCTCCAGCAGGCCGGTGGTACACACATCCAGCCCCTGGATGTCTTGCAGATATTCCCGCAACTGGTCCAGGTCGCCGAAGCGCAGCTCCTGCCCGTCCACCCGCACGGCGTAGACCTGGTCCCACAGGTCGAAGGCCATGCGCAGCATCACCGTGCGCCCGGCCAGGGGATGGTCGTCGCCGTCCTGCAGGGCCAGGTGCAGTTCCAGGGCGGCCTCCAGTCCCGATTGCATGGATTGCAGCTGCTTTTCGGTGGGCAAGCCGGTGGTGTGCAGCCGGCCTTGCAGGCGCCCTTGTTGCACCTGCGGATCCACCGACCGCACCCGCGCCGCGGCCCGGGCCGTCCCGGGCGCCATCATCATCAACAGCAGGAGCAGGCTCAGGCCGCCCGCCGAAAATTTACCCCCCGGCCACCGCATCAGAACGACCACCCGATGCTGGCGTGGACCTGGAAGCGCATGTCCTGGGGGCGATCGGTCAGGGGGAAGCCCACGTCCACCCCGTACCAGCCCAGCCAGCGGGCCTTGCCGCGCACCCCGTAGCCCATGGCCGCGGCCAGGCCGGGGTAGGGGGCGTCGACATCCCCGTTACCGCCGGCGCCGGCGTCCACGAAGAACAGCCCCACCAGGCGGTCGCCCTTGTCCCCCGAGATGATGGTGGAGCGGTACTCCACGCTGCCGGTCACCTGCCAGGTGTCGCCGCCGGGGGCGCTCAGGGCGTGGGTGGGGAAACCCCGCACCGAGTACATGCCCCCCAGGAAAAGGCGGTCGTAGAAGCGGGCTTGCGGGCCCACCCACGAGGCTCGCATGCGGCCGGCCAGCACGCCGCCCGGCACCTCCTTGAACAGGCGCAGATCGGCCGTCAGGCCGGGATGGGAGTGGGCCTTTTCCAGCACCGTGTGCAGCTTGAGGCGCCCCCAGGAGCCGTCCACCGGGGTGCCGGCCCGCTGCCGCGCCGCGCGGGTGTCGTGTTGCCAGTCCAGGTGCAGCACCGCCCGTCCGCGCCGGCCCACGGCCTCGCGAATATCCTCGGGCAGGTCGGCGCCGCTCACCTCCTGGTCGATGGTCACCGAACCGTCGGCCGCGTTGGTCCAGGCCGTGGCGTGATCGCTCACGTCCAGGCCTTCCAGGGTGAGGCCCGTCTCCAGCACGTCGCGGGGGCTCAGCTGCTTGCCCGTGACGGCGGACAGGCCGGCCATGCCCACCGTGTGCCGGTACTCGACCCCGTCCGAGAACCAGGGGCGCTCGGTGCTGACGGTGCTCAGGCGCAGTCCCCAGTAGCGGCTGTTGGCCCGGTTCAGGGGGCGATCGTAGGAAAGCAGCAGGCCGCTGGTGCGAAAGCCGATGCGCCACTGCAGGTCGGCGTGGCCGCCGCGCCCGAAGGGGTTGTGATAGGCCAGCACGGTGGGGGACAGGTACCAGCCATCCAGGTCGGTGTTGCCGGCGGCCCAGCGGAAATCCAGGCCGTGCTCCTTCACCTCCAGCACCAGGACCAGCCGGCCGCGGGCGCTGCCGGGGCGGGTGTAGAAATCCACCTGCTCGAACAGGCCGCTGTCGCGCAGGGAGGCCACGCCGGCCAGCAGGCCGCCCTGGTCGATGGTCTGGCCCGGGCGCAGGGGCAGGAACTCGAACACCGTGGGCAGGGAGGTGCGGGTGGCGCCCTCCAGCTGGATGTCTTCCAGGGTCAGGGCGCGGGGAGAGGGGGCGGTCGTCTGGCCCAGGGCCGGGCTACCCGTCAGCAGCGGCATGACCAGTAGCAGGAGAACGGCCGGCAGCAAGCGGACGAACCGGAAGGGCACAGGGCCTCTCCGGTTCGCGCGCCCGGCCGGGCGGTGGTGGGGGGTGCTGGTGAGCTTCTGGTTCATGGTGTCGCTTGTTCCCTGCTGACAGCTAATGATCGGTGCGTTGATCGTATTGTGCCCCAAGTTTTTTCAGGGGACAACCTCGGTTCAGGGATGCCAGGTGAACTGCACCACGGCGCCGCTGGCTCCGGCCTGGTCGTCGTCATACCCGGTGACGCCGCCCACGTCCATGCTGATGCTCTGGGCGGCCAGCCCCAGGGTCAGGTGCTCGTTCAGGGTCCAGTCATAGCCCACGGCGAACAGCCAGGCCAGACGATCTTCGATTTCCACGTGCTCGTCCATGTCCAGGGAGCGGAATTCGCCGCCGCCGGCGCCCAGGCCGCCGCGCAGGAATAAACCGTCGGCCCGTGGGCGCCAGGTCAGGGCCACCACGCCCACGCCCACGGCAAAGTAGTCGTCATCGCCCTCGTCGCCGCGGCCGAAGCCGTGGCCTTCCAGGCTCAGGGCCAGCTTGGGTGTTACCGAGTAGCCCAGGCGGAAGCCGCCCATGGCGCCGAACTCGGGATCCTCGAAGATGGAGCGGTCGCTGTCGTGATAAGACACCTGGGTGCCGCCGAAGCCGAAGTCCACGCCCAGGTGGAAGCCGCCGGGAAAGGCGGTGTCGTTGTCCTCGGCGCTGGTGGTGTTCTCGGCGCGGGCGGCGGTGCCGGTGAGGGTGGCCAGCAGGGTCAGCGCCACCACCAGGTAGCCCAGGTACGAAAGATCGAGGGATCGGTTTTTCATCGTCTTCATGGTTCTTCTCCCGGTCAGGGTTTTGGGGTTTCAGGTTCGTTGCCGGGGGAATCGCAGCTTTCGTGCCGGGTTCGGGGAGTGGGGGGTGGGGGTGTCAAGACGTTTTATTGCAGCGGTTTATCCTTGCATTGGGGGTGGAGAGGGCGGCGCCGAAGGTGTGAATGATCGCCACAGAAGGGCCGAGGGGGCGTGAGCAATCGCGACAAGTGGGGCAAATACGACGTTTTATCCTGGCGGTTTATTTAACTGTAAAATTTGCAATAATTTACGTTGTATTTTCGATGTTTTTTCGCTACAATATAAAGGTCTTAATCAGGGGAGGGAACCCATGCCGAAATTTCAGGAATTCCAGAAGAACCAGCCCGCCAGGATCGCCCACCAGGCCATTCTCACCAGCGTCAAGGCCATGGACCAGGCCCGGCAACACGCCGTCCTGTGGTTCGCCGATATTCAGAGGCGGAAGCTCTATCGCGAGCTGGGCTACCCCACCATGACCCTGTACGCGCGCCAGGGGCTGGGTTTCTCTCGCTCCCGCGCCAGCGCCTTTTCGCGCCTGGCGGCCCGCCTGGACCAGCTGCCCCAGCTGAAGGGGGCCCTGGAAAAGGGTGAGATCGGCTACACCAAGGCCAACCAGGTGGCCGCCGTCAGCACCCGGGAGAACGAGGGCGCCTGGCTGGCCGAGGCGCGCGCCAGCACCCGGCGCCAGCTGGAAGAGAAAATCCAGCAGGCCAGGGAGGCGGCCGCGGCCCGGCGCCGGGGACAAGATGAGTTGCCGCTGGCGGGGAGGAAGGGGCAGGAGCCGCCGGCTGGCGAGAAGGGGCAGGATGAGTCCGCACCCGTTTACCCGCCCCTCCCCGCCGCCGTGGTTCCCGTGCGCCTGACGGTGGAGTTCACTCCCGAACAGTTCGCCCGCTACGAGGCCTTGCTGGAAAAGGCCCGCAAGGGGAAGACCGGCCTGCCCCGCGACCGGGCCCAGATGCTGCTGGCCTTGCTGGCCGGTCATCTGGCCCAGAAAGAAGACCCTGAAAACAGGACCTCCACGTCCACATCGTCCCGCCGGCGGGACGCGGCGCCCCCTTTCCAGGTGCACCTGCACCGCTGCCCCGACTGCGACCGCACCACAGTCCAGACCGGCCGCGGCGAGCTCAGGGTGAGCCCCGCCACCGCCGAACGCGCCACCTGCGACGCCCGCCTGTCCCGGCCGGGAGAGCGTAACACCGCCACCATTCCGCCCCGCATCCGCCGCCAGGTGCTGGCCCGGGACCGTCACCGCTGCCGCCGGCCGGGCTGCACCAGCGCCCATTACCTGGAAGTGCACCACCTGGACCCGCGTCAGAGCGGGGGCGGCAACCAGCCGGCCAACCTCATCACCCTGTGCGCGGCGTGCCATCAGCTGTTGCATGAGCAGAAGTGGAATCTGGTGCGGGAGCGGCCGCCCCGTTTCGGCCGGGATTTTCCGTGACTTTGGCGGCCCCGCCTCGCAAAATAGCCCCTCATGCATACGCTTTCCCGGAGGTTCCGTCTTGCTGCGCACTTTCCTGCTGATCCTGGTGGCCGCCGCCACCGTCGCCCAGGCCGCCCCCTTCACCCTCGAGGACTTTCTCCAGGTCGAGACCATCAACTCGCCGGCCGTTTCCCCGGACGGCAAGCTGGTGGCCTGGCGCCAGACCCATCGCGATCTCGAGGACGACCGCTACATCACCCGCCTGTGGCTGGGCGAGGTCGAGTCGGGCGATATCCGGCAGATCACCCACACCGACGCCTCCACCGGCGGCCTGGCCTGGCGGCCCGACGGCACCCTCAGCTTCCTGCGCGCCCATGACGACCAGACCCAGGTCTGGGTCAATCCCCTGGACGGCAGCGAACCGCGCCCGGTGACGGATCTGCCCGACGGCCTGAGCGCCTACTGGTGGTCCCCCGACGGAACCATGCTGGCCTATCTGGCCCCGGCCGCCGCCGGCGAAGACGAGGCCGCCAAGGACGAGGACGAGGACGACGACCGGGCCGACTGGACCACCTACGATCGCCTGGAGCAACCCGCCGAGTATCACCAGCTGTGGGTGGTGGAGGCGGGCTACGACGGGCCCGCCCCCAAGGCCGAACCGCGCCAGCTCACCTTCACCCCCTGGCACCCCTATCACGTGTCCTGGTCCCCCGACGGCACCTCCCTGGCCCTGACCTACAACGCCCGCTTCAGCAGCCTGGTGGACGAGGAGCAGCAGATCGCCCTGGTCGACGTGGCCACCGGCGAGACCGAGACCATCACCCCGGCCGATCGCCACAGCAGCATGGCCGCCTTCTCCCCCGACGGCCGCCAGCTGGCCTACTTCACCGACCGCGAGACCGACTACCGCGCCTATCTGAACCTGAAGGATCTGGTGGTGCGCGATCTGGAGTCGGGCGAGACCGTGGTGGTCACCCCGGGGCACAACCTGACCCTGGCCGGCTACGGCAGCACCCCGGCCGAGGCCCCCTGGTGGGCGGCCAACAGCCGGGTCATCTACCTGCGCGCCGCGGACGAGACCGATCTGGACGTCTACATGGTGGACACCCACAAGCAGGTCATGGTCCCCATCACCGACCTGGATGGCAGCGCCATGGCCATGGATTACGCCGGCGGCACCCTGGTCACCATGGAATCGGCCCTGGATCACCCCGGCCGCCTGCTGGTGGGCGAGCCCAACCGCAAGATGAAGGAGCTGACCTCGTTGCAGGATCAGATCCGCGACTTCGACCTGAAGCCCGCCCGCAAGCTGCGCCTGCCCGGCCACGAGGGCGGCTTCGTGGACGGCTACCTGTTCCTGCCTCCCGGGGCCGGCGACCAGGACAAGCTGCCGGCCATCGTCGAAATGCACGGCGGTCCCTATTCCCGCTACGGCAACGCCTGGACCTCGCGCTATCCCTGGCAGGTGCTGTCCCACGACGGCTTCGCCGTGCTCATCGTCAACCCGCGTGGCGGCACGGGCTACGGCGCCGACTTCCTGCGCGGCGTGTACCGCAACTTCGGCACCGACGACTTCCAGGACATCATGGCCGCCGTGGACGAGATGGTGGCCCGCGGCACCTTCGATCCCCAGCGCATGGGCTTCACCGGCTACAGCTACGGCGGCCTCATGACCGACGTGGTGGTCAGCCGCACGGACCGCTTCCAGGCGGCCGTGTCCATCGCCGGCATCTGGAACTACGTGTCGGCCATGGGGCAGAACAATCCCCAGCTCTTCATCGACAGCTACCAGCGGGCCTGGGACCACGACCTGCAGCGCATGTGGGAGCACAGCCCCGCCTCGCGCGCCGACCGCATCACCACGCCCACCCTCATCATGCACGGCACCGACGACGAGCCGGTTGATCCGCGCCAGTCCATCGAGATGTTCAGTTATTTGCAACTCAACGGGGTGCCCAGTCGTCTGGTGCTGTACCCCGGCGAGGGGCACGGCATCAACAAGCCCAGCCACATGCTCGATTACCAGACGCGCGAGCTGGAGTGGTTCCGCCACTACGTGCTGGGTCGGGAAGACGCCCACGGGGCCGACGAACCCGTCCCCGTCGAGGACTAGGAAACAAGGGGGCCCGCCATGAAGGGTTGTTTGCGATTCGGTTGTTTCGGATGCCTGGGAGTCGTCGGCATCTTCGTCCTGATCATCGGCATCAGCGCGCTGGTGGCCTGGCGCGGAGCCTCGGACCAGGAAGTGGTGGACCGCGAGGTGGTGGCCGGCGCCGACAGCCTCAGCACCGCCCCGGTTACCCATGGCGGCAAGGTGATCCTGCGCTTCTCCCAGGGCGAATTCCGCCTGCATCCCGCCGCGCCCGGCGAGGATCTGATGGTCAAGGCCAACTACGACGCGGATATCTTCGTGCTGCAGGACAGCTTCACCATGGCGGCCGATTCCACCTGGGTGTACGAGGTGGAGTTCTACCGCACCATCAGCGGCCTGCAGGCCATCATGCGGCAGGTCATCGGCAAGGGCCACGACAGCAAGCTGGACGTGTATCTGCCCCGGGATATTCCCATCGAGCTGATCATCGATTCGAAGGAGGGCGGCTTCGAGGCCGACCTGGGCGGCTTGTGGCTGACCGACGCCCGCATCGACTTCAACAAGGGCGGCTTCGCTCTGACCATCAGCGAGCCCCTAAAGGAGCCCCTGCCCAGCCTGGTCATTCACGGCGGCATGGGGGGCTTCGACGCCGAGGGTCTGGGCAACGCCAGCCCGGCGGTGCTGGACGTGGACTGCCGCATGGGCGGCGCCCAGGTGGATCTGAGCGGCCAGTGGCGCAACGATTGCTCGGCCCGGCTGTCCATCCGCATGGGGGGCATGGCCGTGGTGGTGCCCGATGACGTGCGGGTCGAGGGCGCGCCGGTGGCGGGCAACGAACACCTGCGCACCGAGAGCGAGGTGCCCGTGCCCACCATCACCATGAGCCTGACCCAGAGCATGGGCGAGATCGAGGTGGTCCGCTAGGGTTACTCGTATTCCCTGGGCACCATGCACATGAAGACGAAGTTCTCCGTGTCCGAGGTGTTGCGGAACTGGTGCACGTCGTGGGGCGCCACGAAGGCGAACTCGCCCGGCTGCAGGGGGTTGGCCTGGCCGTCGGCGTCCATGAGGGCGCCCTGGCCCGAGATGACGTAGTTCAGGTGTTCCACGGCGTGGCTGTGGTGGGGCGAGTGGCCGCCGGGTTCCAGGGTGAACACGCGGATGGAGAAGTTGGGAACGCCGTCGGCGCTGCCCAGCACCAGCTGCTTGGTGATGCCGCGCACTCCATCCATCTCGACGCCCGTCCTGGCCACGTCCTCCAGCTTGCGAATGATCACGGTGGGTCCTTTCCATTGGGGTTCAGTGGGTCCAAGATAACACCCTCACCGCCGAAGCGCAGGAGCAGGATTCGCCGTGTCCGATCTTCCCGTCAACAGCCGCCTGACCATCCCCGAGGCCGAGCTGGTCCTTGCCGCCAGCCGCTCGTCCGGACCCGGCGGCCAGCACGTCAACAAGACCGACACCCGCATCCAGGTGCGCTGGAATGTGCGGGAATCCGCGGTGCTGAGCGACAACCAGCGGCAACGCCTGCTGGAGAAGCTGTCAACCCGCGTCACCGAGGCGGGGGATCTGCTGGTGGCCTGCGAGACCCACCGCAGCCAGCGCCGCAACCGGGACGAGGCCCTGCAGCGCCTGGCCGCCCTGGTGCGCGAGGCCCTGGTGCCGCCTCGCCCGCGCAAGAAGACCCGCCCCAGCAAGGCCTCCCGGGAACGTCGCCTGCAGGACAAGAAACAGCGCAGTCAGATCAAGCAGAATCGCGGGAAGGTGAAGGAGTGACGGGTCGCCGCAATCCCGGCAGCAGATAGGCGTTGCCCGCCATGCGGCCCGCCATGAAGGCCGCCGCCGCCGCCGTGGCGCCCACCCAGTCGCCCCACTGGATGGCCAGCACCAGCACCAGCAGGATGCCGCTCACTTCCAGCACCGAGGCCCAGGTGACGGGTCCGGTCTGACGGCGCGCCACTTGCATGGAGCGCTGCACGGACAGCAGCACGCTCAGGGCGGGCATGAGCATCAGGATGCGGATGGGCGTCAGGGCGAAGGCGGCCAGCTCGGGGCTCAGGCCGCTCACATCCCGCAACCAGAGGCCCGACAGCGGAGTCCAGGCGATGAGGGCCAGCAGCACGGCCGAGCCCGTGGCCAGCACGCCGGCGAAACGGCGCACCAGATCCAGGTTGTTCCAGGTGCGGCCCAGCATGGTGATGGCCGCCTCCTGGAAGCTGAGCCCGGGGGTGCGGAAGATGAACACCAGGGAGTTGATGACCGGCATGACCGCCAGGGACTCGATGGCGTGGCGGCTTTGCCCCAGGAAGAATGTGACCATGGGGTGCACCACCAGGCTGATGGTGCTGGTCAGGGCCAGGGGGTAGTAGAAACGGGTGATATCGCCGAAACTCAGTTCCCCCTCGCCCGGCGTGGCCAGGAAGTGGCGCACCGCGCCGATGGCCATGACCCGGCTGGCCACCGCCTCGGCCAGCACCCCGGCGCTCAGGGCGCAGGCGCCCACCCAGGCCCCCGGCAGGCTGGTCAGCCGCCAGCAGATCAGGGCCACCACGGCCATGGCCGACAGCCGCACCACCGTGCCGTAGGCCACCCGCCGGGTCAGGCCCGCGCGGATGAGCAGGCCCTGGTAGAAACGCCGGAAGCCGATGGCCGCCGGCCAGGGCAGCAAGATCACCAGGGAGGTGTGGGTCAGCCGCGCCACCTCGGGGTGCAGCTTGATGAGGCCGAAGATGACCAGATCCCAGGCCGGGGTGAACAGCAGCAACACCATGACCACGGTGATGCCCACGTTCAGCAACCAGGTGAAGTCCCGCAGGCGGCGGTAGTTGGGGGCGCCATCCACCAGGGCGGTGGCGGCGCTCATCATCATGATGACCGGGGCCTCCACCATGATGGCCAGGCTGAAGGCCACGCCGTAGGCAGCCAGGTTGAACTTGGGGTCGGGCAGGCGGGCGATGACGGCGGCCAGGAAGGGGCCTTCCACGGCCATCATCAACCAGGTGGCCTGCAAGGGCAGCCAGAAGCGGCCCAGAGCGCCCAGGGAAGTGGTTGCGTCGCGGTCTTGCATGTGCGCAAGGTAGGGGGGCGGAAGTGAAAAAGCCAAGGAATGCGTGAATACCGGGCCGGGTTGCGGGGTAGAGGCCCCGCAGTTGAAACAATGCTTTTCGCGGGGCGTAAAGCGACCGGGTTTTTTGTTGAAAGGAAGTCCCATGAATAGAGCGATGAAGGTTTTCTGCGCGCTGCTCCTGCTGGTGCCCGGTTTGGCCCTGGCCGGCGCGGAAGAGGTCACCCGTGACGGCGTGCTGCACATTCTGAACGGCGCCGAACCCACCGGCGGCGTGGAAACTCTCGAATTCCAGGAGCTGTGGCGGGCCGGGGGCGAGGACAGCGAGGACTTCTTCGGCCTCATCACCCAGGTTGTCATCGGCGACCAGGGCAACGTCTACCTGCTGGACACGCGCCTTTCCGAGGTTCCCGTGTACTCGCCCGATGGTGAGCGCCTGGACACCCTCAGCCGTGAGGGCGAGGGGCCGGGCGAGACCCGCAACCCCACCAACATGATCCGCCTGCCGGACGGCAACCTGGGCCTGGTGCAGATGTTCCCGGGCAAGCTGACCAAGATCGACATGCAGGGCGGGCCCCAGGGTGTGCTGGAACTGGGATCCTCGGATCCCACCGCCGGCGGCTTCACCATCATCTACGACTGCTTCAGCGGCGGCGACGAGGTCATCGTGGCCGGGGAGATGGGCCAGCAGAACCCGCCCACCGGACAGATCCGCACCAACTACCTGGCGGCCTACGACATGGAGGGCAACGAGACCACCCGCTTCATCGAACTGAAACAGGAGATGGATTTCACCAAGTTCGAGTTCGACGAGGACAAGCTGGACCGCATCGACTTCCGCAAGGCGTGCAAGGGCACCGACGGCCGGGTATATGTCAGCCGCCGGCGCAACGACTACGTCATCAACGTCTACACTCCCGACGGCGAGCTGGAGAGGGTCATCGAGCGGGAATTCGAGCACCGTGACCGTTCGGACAAGGATTACAATTCCGTCAAGACCGCGGTGGAGGCCCGCCTGGCCCAGCTGCCCAACTCGGTGGTCAAGATTTCCCACACCGAACCCGACGTGAGCTCCCTGATGATCGGCCCGGAGGGCAACCTGTGGGTGACCACCAGCCGCAGCGGCTTCGAGCAGCCCGAGGGCACCCTGGCCACCTTCGACGTGTTCGACCCCGATGGACACTTCATCAAGCAGGTGGCGGCCCGCTTCGCGGGGGACGGCCTGGAGGACGCCATCTTCTTCACCGGCACCGGACATGCGGTGGTGGTCACGGGCTACACCGAGGCCGTGCGCAGCCTGCAGCTGGGCGGGGCCGGCGGTGGCGGCGGCGACGAGGACGAGGAGGCGGCCCCCATGGAGGTCGTCTACCTGAAGATCTCATGAGCAAGGTGGTCTATTCTACCGAGGGTGGGCGCCTGTGCCCGGATTGCGGCCACCCTTCCGAGGAGTGCCGTTGCCACGCCCAATCCCGACGCACCCCCACCGGACCGGTTCGGGTGCGCCTGGAAAAGAAGGGGCGCAAGGGCAAGTCGGTGACGGTGGTGGAGGGGCTACCCCTGGACGATGTGGAACTGGCCGCCCTGGGCAAGAAGCTCAAGACCCGCTGCGGGGCGGGCGGCACCGTCAAGGACGGGACGGTGGAGATCCAGGGAGATCACCGGGACACCGTGCGCCAGGTGCTGGAGGCCGAGGGGTACTCTCCCCGCTAGATCTTATCCATCTCCAGCAACTCGAATTCCTCGATCATGCCCTCGGTCTGGCGGTTGTGCGCCTTCAGGTGCTCGGACTCCATGTGGTCCAGCCACAGTTCGCGGGATTCCCAGTTCTCGTAGAACAGGAAAACGCCGGGGTCTTCGGTGCTGCGGTGCAGGTCGTAGTTCAGACAACCTGCCTCGGCCAGGGTGGGGGCCACCAGGGTCTGCAGAGATTTTTCCAACTTCAGTTCACAACCGGGCCTGGCCCGGAACTTGGCGACGATGGTCAGGGGCGTGCTCATCCTGATGAGTCCTCCGGGGTTGGTGATTGGAGTCCATGATAAGGGTCCAGGGGATTTTGGCAATCTTTTTTAATGACTGATATTTAATGCATAAACTGAGTAAATAAGTTTAGTGCATGGAAAAGTAGTCGAAAAAAATAACGCTTGGATATTTTGTCATTATGCTGGTTTTCATGTATAGTGTCAAATAAAGGAGGCGTTATGACTGTCTATGGCCAAAGCGACCGTTCACTCCTGCGCGACCTGGGGCAGCGCCTGAAGCAGGCCCGTTTGCGCCAGAACCTGTCCCAGGAGCAACTGGCTCAGCGGGCGGGCCTGAGCCGGGCCACCATCAGCGAGTACGAGCGGGGCAGTTCCACCAGCACCATGACCCTGGTGCAGGTGCTGCGCGCCCTGGGCCTGCTGGACGAGCTGGCTTCCTTCGTGGCCGAGCCCGGACCCAGCCCCCTGGATCTGGCCCGGCGCCAGGGCCGGGGCCGCCAGCGGGCCACGGGCCGGCGAGGCGCTCCCCCGGACGACGGGGAGGAGATCGACCCATGGTAGAGGCGCGGGTGGAAACGGCCCTGGTCCGTCTGTGGGGACACCTGGTGGGAGCCGTGGCCTGGGACCGCGACCGCCGGGCGGCCACCTTCGAGTTCGCCCCCGAGTTCCTGGATCTGGGGCTGGACCTGGCCCCCCTGACCATGCCCCTGAAAGTCGCCCGCCGCGGCGATCCTCGCTTCACCTTTCCCGCCCTGCCCGCGCCCGCCTTCCACGGCTTGCCCGGCCTGCTGGCCGACGCCCTGCCCGACGCCTTCGGCAACAGTGTCATCGACGCCTGGTTGGCCCGCCAGGGCCGCGACCCCGCGGAGTTCAGCCCCATCGAGCGCCTCTGCTACACGGGCCGGCGGGCCATGGGCGCCCTGGAATTCGAGCCCGCCGTCCAGGACAGCTTCGACCGCTCGGTGCCGGTGCAGGTGGCCCAGCTGGTTGAGCTGGCCCGCACCGTGGCCGACAGCCGCGCCCGCTTCAGCCAGAACCTGGACCGGGACGACGGGGACAGCGCCCTGCGCGACATCATCCGCGTGGGCACCAGCGCCGGCGGCGGCAGGCCCAAGGCGGTCATCGCCATCAACGACGCCACGGGTGAGGTGCGCTCGGGCCAGGTGGAGGCCCCGGAGGGCTTCCGGCACTGGCTCCTGAAATTCGACGGGGTGCACGACGGGCAACTGGGCGAGCCGGCCGGGTACGGGCGCATCGAGTACGCCTACGCAGGCATGGCCGCGGCCTGCGGCATCATCATGACCGAGTGCCGTCTGCTGGAGGAGGGGGGACGGGCCCACTTCATGACCCGGCGCTTCGACCGCCCCGGCGGCAAGCGGCGCCTGCACCTGCAGTCCCTGTGCGCCGTGGCCCACATGGATTTCAACGACCCCACCCGCTGGTCCTACGAGCAGGCCTTCCAGGTCATGCGCGAATTGCGCCTGCCCTATCCCGACGCCGAGCAGCAGTTTCTGCGCCTGGCCTTCAACGTGGCCGCCCGCAACCAGGACGACCACACCAAGAACATCGCCTTCCTCATGGACGAGGAGGGCGCCTGGCGCCTGTCCCCGGCCTTCGATCTGACCTACGCCTACAACCCGGCAGGGGACTGGACGGCCCGGCACCAGATGTCGGTGGCGGGCAAGCGCGACGGGGTGGAGCGGGCCGATCTGCTGGCTCTGGCCCGGGAGATGAACATCCGCCAGGCGGACGATCTGCTGGATCAGGTGCAGGACGCCGTTTCCCGCTGGCCCGAGTTCGCCGCCGCCGCGGGGGTGCCGGAAGCGGACACCCGGCGCATCGGCGCCAGCCACCGCGACCTGTCAGCCTGATTGTCAGCGCAGGCGCAGGTTGTCGATTTCCAGCTGAAAGGATTCCTGGGGCCGGTTGACGAAGAAGATCACCACGTCCACGTCGTCCAGGTCCAGCAGACGGTCGGTGCGGCGCAGGGTGCGGTGATCGACGGGCAGGCTGAAGGTTTGCCAGCCCGGGCCGGTCCGGAAAGCCCCGCCCAGGTACGAGCCCTCGTCGCGGCTCTTGAAATCTCCCACCAGCACCTGGAAGTCCAGGCTGTCGGCGTCGGCGTCGGGCACGCGGGCCTCGAAGGTCAGGGTGGTGAAGTCGGTCCAGTCGCAGGGGAAGCCCAGGTACCGTGACCCCGGCCAGCGGTTGGGCGGGCCCCCTTCCAGGCGCAGGACCTGGCCATGCACGCTGTCGGCGAACACGGTGCTCAACCGGGCGGCGTGGTTGCTGACCCACAGCCGCCGGTTGGTGGGGTTCTCGAAATCGGCCAGGATGGGGAAGGTCTCGGCGGCCTGCATCTTGGCCTGCACCTTCAGGGGGACGGTGCGCAGCTGGATGGGCACGATGAGCAGCAGGCCCGCCAGCAGCACCAGCCCCATCCGCCGGCCGTGGCCCCGCCACAGCACCAGGCCCACCACCATGCCGATACCCATCAGGTCCAGGAACCAGTCACTCACCTCGGCCGAGCGCCCCACCAGCATCTGCAGCACCTCGATGGCGGCGCCCCCCAGGGCGGCGAACACCACCACGCTCATGAGCCGGCCCCGCAACGGGCCCTTCCAGTACAGCAACAGGGTGACGGCGGCCAGCAGGGGAATGTGCAGATGATCGCCCAGGGAACCGATGATGGGGTCGCGCCGCAGGACCTGGGCGATGGGCAGGAAGAAGGGCACCACAACCAGGGCGGCCAGGGCCAGCCAGACGAACCAGCTGTCCAGCAGGGCGGGGGCGGGCAGGGCGGGTTCGGGGCGCTTTTTGCGGGGGTTGCTCATGGAATGGGCCTCGGTCCGGATCAGGCAAAAAACAGGTAGCTGACGACGATGGCGGCCACGATGCCGGCGGTGTCGGCCACCAGGCCGCAGAAGACCGCGTGCCGCGTCTTGCGGATGCCCACCGCCCCGAAGTACACCGCCAGCACGTAGAAGGTGGTTTCGGTGCTGCCCTGGATGACCCCCGTCAGCCGTCCGGCAAAGCTGTCGGCGCCGTGGGTCTGCATGGTCTCGATCATCATGCCCCGGGCGCCGCTGCCGCTGAGGGGTTTCATGAAGGCGGTGGGCAGGCCGTCGATGAAACGCCCGTCCAGCCCCAGGGTTCCGGCCAGATTGCGCGCCCCGTCCAGGATCAGGTCCAGGGCCCCGCTGGCGCGGAACACGCCGATGGCCACCAGCATGGCCACCAGGTAGGGAATGATGCCCACGGCCACCTGGAAACCGTCCCGGGCCCCCTCGATGAAGGTCTCGTACAGGTTGATGCGCCGCCGCACGCCCCCCACCATGAAGGCCACGATGACGGCGAAGATGAGGAAGTTGGCCACCAGGGACGATTGTTGCTCCAGGGCCGCCTTGTCCAGGCTGGAGAAGTAGACGGCCGCGCCGCCGACCAGGAACGTCATGCCGCCCAGGTAGGCCAGCACCACGGGATCGTGCAGGCGGATCTTCTGGAAGAAGGACACGGCGACCAGACCGGCCAGGGTGCTGCAGAAGGTGGCCAGCAGGATGGGCAGGAAAACGTCGGTGGGATCGGCGGCGCCCATCTGGGCCCGGTAGGTGAAGATGGTCACCGGCAGCACCGTCACCGCCGAGGTGTTGATGACCATGAACAGGATCATCTCGTCGCTGGCCCGGTCCTTGTCCGGGTTCAGGGTCTGCAGGTCCCGCATGGCCTTCAGGCCCAGGGGCGTGGCGGCGTTGTCCAGCCCCAGCATGTTGGCCGCCATGTTCATGACGATGCCGCCGGTGGCCGGATGGTCGGCGGGAATGCCGGGGAACAGGCGCCGCAGCAGGGGGCCGAAGGCCGTGGCCAGCACGTCCACGGCGCCGCCCTTCTCGCCGATGCGCATGATGCCCAGCCACAGGCACATGACGCCGGTCAGGCCCAGGGCGATCTTGAAGGCGGTCTCGGCCATGTCGAAGGTGGCGCCCACCATGGCCTGCCACACCTCGGGGTGACCGCTCAAGCCGCGGGCCAGGGCGGCCGCGAAGGCGCCCAGGAAAAAGAATGTCCAGATGCGGTTGAGCACGCGGCCTCCTGCCACTACTGTGTGGGAATCGCTGGCAAGTACAATAGCTCGCCCCCGGGGCGGTGTCATCCCTCAACAGGAACACGATCCATGGAAAAAGTCTGGCACGGAACACTGAAGAAGATGCGCGTGGAGGCGGCCGAGCCCGTGCAGTATCACCTGACGGACGGCTGGTTCGAGCGCGAGGCGCGCATGGCCGACCACCCCGTGAACCCGCACCTGGGGGGCAAGCTGGAGATCCGTTTCCAGGGCGAGATCAACTGCGTGGGCTGCGGGCGCAAGACCAGCAAGAGCTTCAGCCAGGGGTTCTGCTTTCCGTGCTCCCAGAGCCGGCCCGAGGCCGACATCTGCATCGTCAAGCCCGAGCTGTGCCACTACGACGAGCCCCAGAATCCCTGCCGCGACGACGACTTCGCCCGCACCCAGTGCTTCCAGCCCCACGTGCTGTACGTGTCCCTGACCTCGGGGCTGAAGGTGGGCATCACCCGGCAGCCCAACATCCCCTCGCGCTGGATCGACCAGGGCGCCGTGGCCGCCGTGCCGGTGGCGGTGCTGCCCGACCGCCGCACCGTGGGCGGGGTGGAAAAGCGCCTCAGCGAGGACGGCTTCGCCGACAAGACCCACTGGACGCGATTGCTGAAGGGCAACCCCATGCCGGGGGAGTTCGATCTCATGGGCACGGTGGACCAGGTGGTGGCCCGGCTGCAGGAGTGGGGCGTGGAGGGGGTGCTGTCGCCCCTGGAGCGGCTGGAGCAGAACTTCACCTACCCCATCGATCATTTTCCGGACAAGGTCAAGAGCTTCAACCTGGACAAGGATCCCGTGGCCGGCGGCGTGCTGCTGGGCATCAAGGGGCAGTACCTGCTGTTCGACACCGGGGTCATCAACCTGCGCAAGTACACGGGCTACCGGGTGGAGGTGCTGGCCGGCTGAGCCATTCGCCAACCCTGTCCCCCCTCGTTGACCCCGCCGGGAAAAGCTGTTCCCGGCGGGGTTCCTGTATTCCGGAGAATCCCTCCTAAACCGCCATTCTGCCCGGGCCCGCCCCTTGCGTAGAGGGAGTGTCCGTCAAGGGGGCGGACCCGCAGGGACGCGGCAGATCAAATCAAGGAGGACGGCATGGAAAACAGGAATCAGGCCCAGCTGGCGGAAAGCCTGGCCCCGCTGGGGCTCCGGGAAATCAACGAGCGCATGGAGGTGGCCCCGCTGCTGGCCGACCAGGGCGGAAGCATGATCGGCGGGCAGGACTGGGTGTGCTGCACCTGCAAGGTGACGCCGGATGTGCTGGAGAAGGAAACCTCCCTGGTGGAGATCCTGGACACCTTCTCCATGTACGAGGGTGACGAGAACTGGATCCTCCCCGGTTAGCCGGGAGGGGCAGGGGCTGACAGGCCCGCCCATGGCGGTTCGGGACTCCGTGGAGTCCCGGGCCCCCATCGGTGGTCCGGAGAATCAAGGCGAGGAACTGGACGAAGGGCGCGGGAGCATGAAAGACGTCACCTGGGAACTGTGGAACATCCGGGCTCTGTGGCCCGAAGCGGATCTGGAATTCCTGGCGCGCATCAAGCGGCGCCAGGACAGGTGGCTGGCGAGAGAGCGGGAGGCTCTCGCCTGTCTGTGGGCGGGGGACCAGGAACTCCTGGCCCCCGGTCGCAGCTTCCTGGCCGAGCATCCCGAGCTGCGTTCGGGTGTCATCCTGAGCCTGCACATCGGCGGGTACCAGTGGCTGGCCGAACCCTTCATGCAGGCGGGGGTGGACGTGGCCTGCCTGCTGAACGAGTCGGCCCGCAAGACCTTCCAGGGGCCCATCGAGGCCCTGCGCCGGCGCTTCGGCCTGCCCGGCCAGGTGGAATGGATCGCCGTGGGAGAGAGTTCTTTCGTCAAGGACCTCATGAAGGCGGTCCGGGCCGGCAAACCGGTGTTCGTGTTCCTGGACGGCAACAGCGGCAGCCAGGGCATGGCCGAGACCCGGGACCGGGGCATGGCCTACCACCTGCCGGGCCGCGAGATCCGGGTGCGCACGGGGCTGGCCCGCCTTTTCTGCCGGCTGGAATGCCCCGTGCACCCGGTGCTGGCCCCGTGGGACGAGCGGGGTTTTCCCCGCTGGCAGAAAGAGCCCACCCAGCGCTGGCACCGCAACGACAACCCCGAGGACGTGACGCGCCGCCTCTTCGACTGGGCATTCCAGGAGATCAAGTTGCGGCCGGAGCAGTGGCAATTCTGGGCCATGCTGCGCGAATCCAGCGCCTGCTTCGCCCGGGGCAGCCTGGACCAGGGCACGGTGCCCGAGGCCCTGCGCCGGGATTTCGGCCGCTCGTTCCAGATCTGCGTGGACCGGGCTCCGCAAACGGCCCGCCTCATCCTGGAGCACGAGGCCCGGGTGTGGCCCGGCGATGTGCTGGCCGATCTGACGGACGACCGCTTCTATCCGGCGGCCGGCCTGCGCGACCAGGACCTGGACATCCTGCGGGAGAATCATCCCACCCTGTCCCGCCTGTGCCAGGAGCACGGCCAGGCCTGGGTGGAGTTCCACGGTTTGCGCCTGTGTCTGCTGGGACTTGCCAGACTGGGGGGGTAGGTCTTGGCAGACACATGGCGCGTCCTGTCCCATCCCCGGGGCGAGTGGATCATCGAGACGGGCAAGGGGCGGGTGGCGGTGGGTCCCGCCCTGGGCCGCCTGCTGCAACCCCTGGACGGTCAGGCTCCGGGCGAAGAGGAAATCCGGCGGCATCTGCAAGTCCACGGTTCAAACGGCCCGGGCATCGTCGGCCCGGAGGCCGCGGCCCAGGTGTCGCGCCGCCTGGTCCGCATCCTGGCCGGTCGCGGCGGTGGCGACAGGGGAGCGGGGCGGCGGCCCGTGTGGTTGCGGGTGCCCCTGCTGCCGGCGACCCTGGTGGGCCGGCTGGTTCGGCCCCTGGGGGTTCTGGCATCCAGCCGCATCCTGGGAGCCCAGGCGGCGGCGGGCGTGGCACTGTACCTGGCTTCCTCGGCTCTGGGCCGGTGGCGGGGCTGGCCCACCGGCTGGGCGCTGGTCGCGGGCCTGGGCCTGTTCTTCCTGACGGCCCTGTGGCACGAACTGGGCCACGCTGCGGCCCTGCGGCGGGAGGGTTACCCCCCCGGCCGGGTGGGCCTGGGGGTGCTGTTCATCGTGCCGGTTCTCTTTGCCGACGTGTCGGCGGTGGCGGCCTTGCCGCGCGGGGGGCGGCTGCGGGTGGATCTGGCCGGCATGGCGTTCCAGCTGGTGGCCGGTGGCGCGCTGGGCCTGGCGGGCGCGGCGTGGGAATCGGCCCCCTTACAACTGGCCTCGGGGCTGGCCCTGGCGGGCGTGCTGTGGAGCCTGATCCCCTTCATCCGCGCCGACGGCTACTGGGCCCTGGCCGATGGGCTGGGACTGGACAACCTGGAGGATCCCCTGCCGGCCGGCCGGGGCCGGCGGCTGCTCCTGTTCATGCTGCTGCACCGCCTGGCCAACGGATTGTTCCTGGTGCTGGTGGGGCTGTGGGTGCCCCTGCGTCTGTACGGCTGGGTTCTGCGCCTGAGCGGATGGTCGGGCCTGGACCCCACCTGGCTGCTGTTGCCTGGCGCCATCTTCACCGGGCTGGCCTGGCGGGGGCTGGTGCGGCGCCTGTTCCTGCTTTACGCCGGCAGCCGACTGGATGTGCTGAGCCTGCCACGCCGCTGACTCCACGAAATGTTGGCCTGCCGGCGGTCCTGCTGGTAATTTGGCTGCATGAGCGATTCTCCGGACATGAATGCCCAGCCACTGGAGATGGACGGCATCCTGGACCTGCACCAGTTCCCCCCTCGCGAGGTGAAGGAACTGGTGTCCGTCTGGCTGGACGAGTGCGTGGCCCATGGTCTGCGGGATGTGCGCATCATCCACGGCAAGGGCATCGGCGTGCAGAGGGAAATGGTGCACGGTGTCCTGAAGACCCACCCGGCCGTGGAAAGCTTCGGCCACCCCTCGGACCAGGGCGGCTGGGGCGCCACCGTGGTGTGCCTGCGGAAAGCCGGGCGCGACTGATGGGGCGGGGCAAGAAGCGCCAACCCGGCCGCGGGCAGAGCGGGCAGGCCGGCCAGCCGCGCCGAGGGCTGCGGCGGTCCATCCGCTACGAGGCCTACGAGGAAGACCCCGACGAGCGCCGTGACGAGCGGGACCAGACGGCCCCGCCCAGCGTGCACCTGCGCCTGCTGAAGGCCGAGGAGGCCCTGGCCCGGCTGGACTTCCAGCTGCAGGCCTTCCGGGCCAAGGACACGCGGGAGGTGCTGGTGGTGCACGGCAAGGGCAGCAACTCGCCCGGCGGCGTGTCGGTGCTGGCCCCCCTGGTGCGGCAGTGGTGCGACGACCATCCGGGGCTGGTGCTGTCCTGGCGCGAGGCTCCCCGGGCCTGGGGTGGGACCGGGGCCATCGTGGTGACCTTGAATATCTGACGGCCAACGAAGGCGGGAGCGATCATGACCATCGACAGGATTGTGGAGCCCCGGCCGGAGAGAGGCCCGCGCTCGGATCTGCTGAACGGGCGGTTGGCCCTGGTCACCGGCGGCGCGCGGCGGCTGGGGCGGGCCATGGTGCTGGCCCTGGCCCAGGCGGGTGCCGACGTGGTGCTGCACTACGGCCGGTCGGAAAGCGAGGCCCTGGAGACGGCCGAGAAAGCCGCCGCCTGGGGCGGGCAGGTGTGGACCCTGGCGGGGGATCTGGCGCGGCCGGATATCGCCTCGGTCCTGGTGGGCCGGGCCGCGACCCTGGCCGGCCGGCCCGTGGATATCCTGGTTAACAACGCCTCCATCTTCGCCCAGGGTTCTCTGGGCGAAACCACCGTCGACCAGTGGGACGCCAACCAGGCGGTGAACCTGCGGGCTCCTTTCCTGCTGGCCCAGGGCCTGGCGGCCAACCTGGACGCCGGCCAGGCCGGCGACATCATCAACATGAACGACAACCGGGTGCTGGATCCGGGGAGCGATCACTTCGCCTACACCATCAGCAAGGTGGGACTGCACGGCCTGACCCGCAGCCTGGCCAGGGCCCTGGCGCCCCGGGTGCGGGTGAACGAGCTGGCCCTGGGCGCGGTGCTGCCCCCCGAGAAGGCCGGGTCCGACTACGTCCACACCCTGCAGGGTCAGATCCTGACCGGGCGCTTTCCCGCCGTGGAGGATGTGACCCTGTCCCTGCTGTTCCTGTTGCAGAACCCCGCGCTGACGGGCCAGACCCTGGCCATCGACGGAGGTCGGAAATGAACCAACCCCTTCCCGGCGACCGCATCCAGATCAAGGATCTGCTGGTGCGGGGCATCGTGGGCATCAACGAGAACGAGCGGCGCAAGCGCCAGGACATCCTCATCAACCTGAGCCTGCTGACCGACGTGCGGGCCAGCGGCCTGAGCGACGACATCGCCGAGACGGTCAACTACCGCACCGTGACCAAGGGCATCATCCGCATGGTGGAGGAATCGTCCTGCTTCACGGTGGAAAAGCTGGCCACCGACGTGGCGCGGCTGGTCCTGGAGGACCAGCGGGTGGCCGAGGTGACGGTGACGGTGGAAAAACCTGGCGCCTTGCGTTTCGCGCGCTCGGTGGGCGTGACCGTCTGCCGGACCCGCGAGGATTTCGCCTCGTGAGGTCGCGGGTGTTCCTGCTGCTGGGCAGCAACGTGGACCGCGAGCGCTGCTATCCCGAGGCGGTGAAGCTCATCGCCGCCCTGGGCGAGGTGCTGGCGGTTTCGCCGGTGTACGAGACCGCCCCGGTGGGCATGGAGGGGGCCGACGACTTCTTCAACGGCGCCATGCTGCTGGCCACGGGGCTGGAGCCCGAGGTGCTGAAGGAGCGCCTGCGCCGCGAGGTGGAAGAGCCCCTGGGCCGGGTGCGCCGGCCCGGCGGGAGCAGCTACGTTCCCCGCACCATGGACGTGGACATCGCCCTGTGGGACGACCGGGTGGGCCGCATCGGCAACAACCCGGTGCCCGACCCGGACATCCTGCGCCACATCCACGTGGCCCGTCCCCTGGCCGACATCGCGCCGGATCATCCCCACCCCGAGACCGGGGAAACCCTGGCCGCCATCGCCCGCCGGCTGGAGCAGGAGGGGAATGTGGCTTTACCCCGGCTGCGGGCCGATATTATTCTTGAGCGCTGAACCGGCTTCGGCCACAAACACGGCGGCTGCCCCAGGGCCGCGAGGAATTCCATGCCGCATTTGAAGAAGAAACTCATCGTGGTGGGCGACCGCTTGCTGGTGCGCCCCGAGGAAGGCGAGGAACGCACCCACGCCGGCCTGTACCTGCCGCAGACGGCCATGGCCACGCGCCAGGCCAAGGGTGGCTGGGTGGTGTCGGTGGGCCCCGGCACGCCGGTGATCAACGCCGCCGAGATGTTCGCCGAGGATTTCGAGGAAGAGGGGCCCATCGAGGTGCCCGCCCGCTACGTGCCCATGCAGGCCCAGGAGGGGGACTACGTCCTGTTCCTGCAGAAGGCCGCCGTGGAGATCACCTTCGAGAAGAAGAACTATCTCATCGTGCCCAACTCCGCGGTGCTGGTGCTGGTGCGCGAGGACTTCGAGACCGGGGTCAAGGGCTGGGAGTCCAACCGCAACTGACGGGGTGATCCCTGACCGCTCAGAACGCAGGAAGGGCCGGATCACCTCCGGCCCTTCCTCTCTTTTTCCCAGGTTGCCGCCTGCGGATCAGAAATCCGTGGGCGCCGGGTACATGGCGTTCCACCAGGCGTCGCGCTGCTTCAGGTGCCTGGCGAAGAAGGCCAGGATGGTGTCGTGCCACACCACCCGCTGCTCGTGGTCCAGGATCCAGTGGTCCTGGCCCTTCACCTGCACGTACTCCACTTCCTTGCCCAGCATCTTCAGCGCCGTGAACAGCTGGTCGCTCTCGCCCACGGGCACGTTGGTGTCGCTGTCGCCGTGCACCAGCAACAGGGGTGTGGTGATCTTGTCGGCGTGGAACAGGGGGCTCTGCTCGATGTACAGTTCGCGTTCGCGCCAGGGGAAGGCGTTGGCCAGGGCCCGGGCGCCGTAGGCATAGCCCCACAGCCCCTCGCCCCAGTAGCTGCTGATGCTGCTGATGCCCGCGTGGCTGACGGCGGCGGCGAACAGGTCGGTCTGCGTGATGATGTACTGGGTCAGGAAGCCGCCGTAGCTGGCCCCGATGCAGCCCACGGCCTCGGGGTCGGCGTAGGGGTGGGCCGCCAGGAAGTTGCGGGTGCCTTCGATGACCTCGTCGGCCGTCAGGATGCCCCAGTCGTTCACGTGGCGCGCGGCGAATTCCTGGCCGTAGCCCGTGGCTCCGCTGGGCTCGGGCACGTACACGATGTAGCCCTGGGCCGCCCAGGTGTTCTTGGGATAGCGCCCGCCGAAGTCCCGGGTCACGGGGCTGGTGCCGCCGTAGTAGTAGACGATCAGGGGGTAGCTCTGCTGGGGGTCGAACCCGGGCGGGTAGTAGATGTAGCCGTCCAGCACCATGCCGTTCTGCAGGGTGGTGGGCCAGTCCTCCACCTTGCCGAACACGCGGTCGCGGTAGTCGTCGGCGCCGGGGTCCAGCAGCAGCTGGTGCTTGCCCTTCTTCAGGTCAACGGTGAAGGCCCGGTTGGGAGTGGTGACGCTGGTGCCGCGGGCCACGGCCATGTCGCCCCGGATGGGCAGGGCCAGCTGGTCAGTCAGTTCCAGCCCGGTGGGAACCCGCTCCCAGGTTTTCTTGCCGGGGGCGTAGCGGTACACGTTGCTGTACTGGGTGTCGGTGCAGATGGTGTAGATCATGCCGTCAGCCAGGCTCCACTGGAACCAGCCCACGTCCGGGCGCAGGTCCTTGGTGATGAACTCGGCCTGGCGGGACTTCAGGTCGAACATGTACAGCTGCCCGCCGTAATCGTTGGCCTGCATGCCGTCGGGCAGGTTGCGGCCCAGGCCGTCGAAGGCCGAGGGCGAGCCGCGCAGGGCCAGCCGCTTGCCGTCGGGGCTCCAGGCGGCGCCGCTGATCCAGTAGTCCTGCAGGATGGATTCCACCTGCAACGTGGCCAGATCCATGATCCACAGCTGGCTGGTGGTGTAGGGGCGCGTGGCCAGGTCGGGCTCGCCCGTGAAGAACAGCAGCCGCTTGCCGTCGGGGGACACTTCCCAGCTTTCTGGGTTCAGGGGACCGGCCGTCAGGCGCCGGCTCAGGCCCTCGGGCACGAACACCTGCATCAGGTGGCTGCGGTTGCGCCACCACGACTGGCGGTCGGCCGGGTGCAGCACGTGCTTGACCTTGCGCTCGTCCGGCTTGGCCTGCCGGTTCACCTCGTAGATGATGCTCTTGCTGTCGGGGGTCCAACGCCACTGGCCCAGGTCTTTCAGCCCCGACACCAGGACACGGGCCTGGCCGGCCGCCGGATCAAAGCCGTGAATGGTGGCCGCGCCGTCGGTGGTGGTCTGCCAGCAGATGAGCCGGCCGTCCGGGCTCCAGACCAGGCTGCCCGGGGCGCTGTCGGCACGCCAGATGTGGCGCAGCTTGCCGCTCTGGGTGTCGCGCACTTCCAGCCACGACTCGCGATTCTTGCCGTCGGGATAGGCGCTCAGGTTCAGGGCGGCCAGGCGGCCGTCCGGGCTCAGCACCACGCCGCCCAGGCGGGGGGCGTTCAGGATGACGTTGATGTCCACGGAGCGCTCGGGGGAAGTGGAAAGGGCCAGGCCCTCCCCGGCATCGCCCTCGGCGGGAGCCAGGGCCAGGTTCAAGCTCCACGGTACCTCGTCCTCACCCTCGGCGGGGGGCAGGTAGAGGCTGCGCAGCATCACCAGGTGCTTGCCCAGGGGCAGGGTCAGGTCGCCTTCATTCTCTTTCAGGGAGACTTCGCTGCCGTCCAGATAGGTCTTCACCTTTTGCTGGCTTTCCACCTTCAGGGTGGCGGCGCGGTAGCGGTCGCTGGCCACGGTGAATGCCACGTAGATGACGGCGGGCCCGTCGGGCGTCCCGAACTGGAAGGCGCCGTCGGCGCTCTTCTTTCGATCCCACTTCAGGGGGCGGCCGTCCAGGCCGGGCACCGTGTCCCCCCGGCGGGGCCAGCTGTCGCCCGGCAGGGCGGGCAGGTCGGCGAAAAGACCGGCGGCGTCAACCCCGGCCCGGCTCTGGTCGTGGAAGGCCGGCAGCAGCAGCTGGGCGGGGCCGGTGGTGAGGATCTCGGTCACCGGCAGGGGGGTGGCCTCGGCGGCCAGGGCGGGACACACGGAGGCCGCCAGCAGGCCGGCCAGGCACAGGGCCATCATCGAAGAGAACAGTCTCATGATTCCTCCACGGACGGGATGGGCAGGTCGGGGGTATTGGTCTGCACCCTTGAAGAATAGGGCATCCCGCCCCGAGATCAACTGCTTCCATCATTGATTTCTTGACCATTTGAGGCCATTCTATGCCGGCTATGACCTGGAACAGGAGAATTAAACGCAGCTGGCTGTTCCTCATTCGCCTGCAGCGCGAGATGGGGTATGACGACGTCATGGGTATGGCGGCGCAGATCGCCTTTTACGCCATGCTGGGCCTGTTCCCCCTCATGATCTTCATCCTCAGCGTCATCAGCCTTTTCCCGGTGGGGCAATCCCTGCAACCCAAGCTCCTGGAAAGCCTGGCCGAGCAGATGCCGCCCGAGGCCGCCAGCTACGTCACCAACATCGTGATGGATCTGTTGCCCCAGCAGAACCAGGGCCTGCTCAGCTTCGGTCTGCTGGCCTCGCTGTGGGGCGCCAGCATGGCCATCGGGGCCCTGATCACCACCATCAACCGCGCCTACAACATCCGGCCCCGGCGCAACATCGTGCAGCAGAAGATCCTGTCCATCTTTCTGACCCTGGCCCTGTCCGGGCTGTGGCTCATCGCCATGACCATCATCCTGGTGGGTCCCAGCTTCACCCAGCAGATCTACGAGTGGATCGGCATCGCCAGCCCCACCAACACCTTCTGGACCAGCGTGCGCCTGCCCATGGCCTTCCTGCTGAACCTGACGGCCCTGTCGGTGCTGTACTACGTGGCCCCCGAGGCCAAGCAGCGTTTCCGCTGGATCCTGCCCGGCGCCGTGACCTCCACCACCCTGTGGTTCGGGGCGTCCCAGGTGTTCCGCATGTTCCTGGCCAATTTCGGCCAGTACAACAAGACCTACGGCTCCCTGGCCACGGTGGTCATTCTCATGGTCTGGCTGTGGATCTCGGGTTTGCTTTTCTTGCTGGGAGCCGAGATCAACGCGCTCATGAAGCGCATGGAAGAGGATGACCCGCCCCAGCGGGTGCGTCTGCTGCGCTGAAAAACCGAGGAGAACCACACCATGCAGAAGATGACAGCCACCTGGGCGGGCGGCATGCGTTTCGTCTACGAGTCCGCCACCGGCCACGGCCTGGTCACCGACGCCCCGAAGCAGGCCGGCGGCCTGGACACCGCCGCCACCCCCATGGAACTGGTGCTGCTGGGCCTCATCGGCTGCACCGGGGTGGATGTTTCCAGCATCCTTCTCAAGATGAAAGAGCCCCTGCAGGGGCTGGAGGTGTCGGCCGAGTACGAGCGGGCCGATTCCCACCCCAAGGTCTACACCCGCATCCACCTGAAATACCTGCTGGAGGGCCCCCTGGACGAGAAGAAGGTGCAGCGCGCCATCAAGTTATCCGAGGGCACCTACTGCTCGGTGTCGGCCATGCTGGGCAAGACGGCGGAGATCACCCACGAGTACGAAATCGTGAAGAATTCTTGATTTGACTGTAAGTAATTGGAAAAAAATATCATGGAACCCCGGAAACAAGGGGCCATGGTTGCCTTGTTCCCGCCTTTGTGGTACCATCAACAGTGACAAAATCGATTCAATTGGGAGAGTGGCCCGGAGCGGCTCTCCCGCATTGCTGCAATCCGGAGGATCCTTCCATGCGAGGGAACACGGTCCACAGGAATCTCCCCGCCGCAGGGTTTGTCTCCCTGCTCCTGCTCTTGCTGCTCCCTTGCGCCGCTTCCGCGGTGGAAATCGATGACGAGCTCAAGGAAATCCTGGCGACCAAGGACACCGGCATTTTTCCCGTGCTGATGATCTACCACGACCCGGTGACGCTGGATGACCTGGAGGCCGAGCTGAACGGCCTGAATCCCCAGAAGCGCCGCAAGAGGGTGGTGGCCGAGCTGAAGAAGAGAGGGCGCAAGGTCCAGACCAACGCCGCGGCCATCCTGGATAGTCCCCTGTTCGAGGGGCAGGCCCGCAACGTGCGCTACCTCTACCTGGCCTCGGCCGTGTCCTTCGACGGCACCCGGGGGCTGGTGGAGGCCCTGGGCGGGCTGGAAGACAACGCGACCTTGTTCTACAACCGGGGATACGACTTCCTGACCGCCACCCAGCGGGGGGTGAACCAGGCCGGCCCCAGCCCGGACAAGGGCTCGGCCGATGTGGTCGATACCGTGTGGAGCACCCGCTGGATCAACGCCGACCGGGTCTGGAACGAGCTGGGCCTGGACGGGACCGGCGTGGTGGTCGGTCACATCGATTCCGGTGTGGACCTGGCCCATCCCGATCTGGCCACCAACCTGGCCATCAACTCGGGCGAGGTGCCCAACAACGGCCTGGATGACGATCTCAACGGCTACGTGGACGATGTCATCGGCTGGGATTTCGGCGACGGCGACCAGGTGCCCGACGACGATTCGGCGGTGGCCGGTCACGGCACCCACACCGCGGGCACGGTGGTGGGTAACGGCTTCAACGGCACCCTGACGGGTGTGGCTCCCGGCGCCCGGCTGGTGCCCTGCAAGGTTGCCCACAACGACGGCAGCATGACCTTCGGCGCGGTGTGGGAAGCCCAGCAGTACCTGCTGGAAAGGGGGGTGCAGGTCATCACCATGTCCCTGGGCGCGGCCGGCGATTTCTCCCCTGTGTACATGCGTACCGAGCGGGCCATCGCCGACAATATCCGGGCTGCGGGGGTGGTCTTCTTCAACTCGGCGGCCAACTCCCACTACGAGTACGACCCCCCCGAGGAGCTGGGCCTGACGGCCCGCGTGCCCTCGCCGTGGGTGGCCCCGGGAACGCCCTTCAGCCAGACCGGCGGCGTCATCACCGTGGGCGGCACGGGATATCAGAGTGACGGCATCTACCCCTCGGGCAGCCGGGGACCGGCCCGCTGGGACAACGTGGACCCCTATTACGACTGGCCCTACAACCCCGGTGACGGCCTCATCAAGCCGGATGTGGCGGCTCCCGGCATGGGGGTGAACTCCACCGTCCTGGGTGGCGGTTACAGCGGGAACACCTGGAGCGGGACCAGCATGGCCTGCCCCCATGTGGCGGGCGTGGCGGCCCTCATGCTGCAGAAGAACATTTCCCTTTCCCCGGCCGGAGTGGACAGCATCCTGCAGACCACGGCCGTGGATCTGGGCGCGGTGGGCAAGGACAACGACTTCGGCTCGGGGCGGGTGGACGCCCTGGCCGCCGTGCAGGCGGTGCCTCTGACCATCAGGGCCGACCTGCTGCAGACCGAGGTTATTCCCGACCCCGCCGGTGACGGCGTGCTGGATCCCGGCGAGGTGGCCACGGTGGCCTTCCAGCTGGTCAACGCCAGCCAGCAGACCGACGCTCACACCGTGACGGCCACCCTGGCGGTGGTCAACAACCCCTATGTCACGGTGGTGGACAGCGAGGCCGTGTTCCCCGATGTGGTGGCGGGCGGGACCAAGGTGGACAACACCGGCGATCCCTTCAGTCTGAGCGTGGATCCCGCCACGCCCCAGGGCTACACCTTCACCATGTTGCTGACGGTCGCGTCCGGCGAGAACTTCGAGCGCACCTTCGATGCCACCTGGTACGTGGGGCTGCCGGAGTTCCGGACCCACGACAGGGGCGGCATCTACCTGACGGTCACCGACCAGGGCAGCATCGGCTTCATGAGCCAGGACGGCAGCCGCGGCGACGGCATGGGCCTGTCGGGCCAGGCCGGCGGGCTGTTCCTGGGTTCGTTCTGGGCGGGCACCGGTGTGGACTACATCTGCAACCGGGATTACACCGGTGTGGACCCCGGCGTGGAAACCATGGAATGGGAAGTGGTGACCGAGCCCAACGGCCGGGTGCGCGATCTGAGCACCGCCCCGGGGGAGCAGGTCTTCGGGGCCATCTTCTCGGACTCGGGTCACCAGCAGCCCCGCTCCCTGGTGGTGCAGCAGAAGAGCTTCGCCCCGGTGGACGGGCTGGACAGCCGTTTCGTCATCCTGGAGTACACCCTCACCAACGGCGGCGCCACGGCCATGGCCCCCCTGTACACCGGCGTCTTCTGTGATTTCGATCTTGGCGATGCCGGTCTCAACGTGGGGGACAGCAACAGCGATCTGAACCTGGTGTACCTCAACGCGGCCGACGACGTGGGGCCCTTCTTCGGCGTGGCCTTGCTGGGCAGCGCCGGCAGCGCCACCAACCTGACGGTCATCAACAACTACGAGCATGTCTTCGTCACCAGCAGCATCGACGACGCCACCAAGATGGGTCATCTGGACGGCACCCAGTCCCAGTCCGCCAGCATCCTGCCGGCCGACTACTCGGTGCTGGTGAGCAAGGCCCTGGCTCTGCCCGCCGCCGGCGGCACCGGCCGGGTGGCCTACATCCTGGCCGCGGGGGAAACCCTGGCCGAGCTGGAAGCGGCCGTCATGGCCGCCCACGAGGCCTACTTCTCCACCGCGGATGTGGAGGACGGGGCTCCCCGCACCCTGGTGCAGCTGGCCCAGAACCATCCCAACCCCTTCAACCCCATCACGCGCATCGCCTTCGGCGTGCCCGCCACGGGCCACGTGGAGCTTGGCGTGTATGATCTGGGGGGACGGTTGGTGCGCACCCTGGTCAGCGAGACCCGGCCGGCCGGCGACCACACGGTCACCTGGGACGGGCGGGATGCCCAGGGTAACGCGGCTCCCTCGGGGCTGTATTTCTACCGCCTGGAAACCGGCGGACAGGTGATCAGCCGGAAAATGACCCTGGTCAAGTGAGCCTTCTTCAGCACTTCAGCATGCATTTCGCGGCCCGGCGTCCCCTGCGGGGGGATGCCGGCGCCGCCCTGAACACGGTGGACTCGGTCCTGCTGGCCAACGGGTTCCAGCTGCTGGCCAGCACCGAGACCTCCCGCACCTTCCAGAGCAGCGGCATGCAGAGCACTCGCGAAAACCCCGTGCGCGGCGCCAGCCACATCGAGCTCCAGGCGCGCGGCGGCAAGCTGAGCCTGGCGGCCCGGCTGGGGGGGGTGCGGAAAATGGCCCTCTTCTTCTGGATCTTCCCGGTGGTGCTGTGGGGAGGCTTCGCCCTGGCCCCCCTGCTGGGGCTCATGGAGGGCGAGAAGGCCGTGAACACCGAGGCCCTCAAGGGCATGGTCGTGTGGATCGTCCTGGCCCCGCTGCTGACGGCCTGGCTGCGTCACCGCACCTGCAAGGCCCTGGAGGTCCTGCTGGAGTCGGCCCTGGTCAAGGGCGAAGGCGCCTGATCTCAACTGGCCGCCCGGTCGCGTCCCAGCAAGACCCCGTCCAGCATGCGATCCAGCCCGGCCGACAGCACCTGGTCATTCACCCCGGAAAATGAAATGCGCACGTGGCGGGCATAGGTCTGGTCGCCGAAGGCCGTGCCCGGCACCACGGCGATGCCGTGGTCCAGGAAGCGCTGGACGATGTGCTCGCTGACGTGGCCACCCAGGGGGGCGGGAACCAGGCCGCTCAGGTCGGGGAACACGTAGAAGGCCCCCTCGGGCCGGGGCAGGGAGGGGCCGAACAGGGGGCTCAGCCGTTCCAGGATCAGGTCCCGCCGGCGCTGCAGATCGGCCCGGAGGGCGGCCTGCCAGCGGGGCCGCTGGTCCTGGTCCACCAGGGCCTCGGCGAAGGCCTTCTGGATGAAAGGCACCACGCCGGCGGTCTGGGTGTACTCGCCCAGGGTCAGGCGATGGATCAGCTCGGGGTTGCGGCACACGGTGAAGCCCACCCGGAAGCCGGTGGCCGCAAAACCCTTGGAACAGGTGTAGATGCCGACGACGTTGTCCCCGCCCAGGGCCAGGGGGCTGAAGTGCTCCTGGCCGTCGAAGACGAAATCCTTGTACGCCTCGTCCGAGACCACCAGCACCTGGTGCCGCTCGCACAGGGTGTGGATGCGTTCCAGTTCCCGGCGGGTGAACACCTTGCCGGTGGGGTTGTGGGGCGTGTTCAGGTACAGCACGTCCACCCCCGGCAGCTTGGCCTGGAAGTCGTCCCAGTCCACTTCCAGCCGGCCGTCGCCCGGCACCAGATCCGAGGTGACCAGGTCGAAGCCCGTATAGGGGAAGGTGTTCTCCAGGACGCAGCTCCACACCGGGGCGAAGCTCAGCACCCGGCCTCCCGCCATCAGCCCGAATATCAGTTGCAGACCCTCCTGCCCCCCGTAGGTGCACAGGATGTGGCCGGGTTCCAGGCCGGTGATGCCGTGCTCGTCGGCCAGGTGGCGGATCACCGCTTCCTTGAACCAGGGCTCGCCCCCGGCCTTGGGGTAGCGGGTCAGGCCGGCGGCCAGGGCGCGTTCGGTGGCCTCGATGACGAAGGCGGGGGTGGGATCGGCCAGCTCGCCGCGCTGCAGGTAGGCGAAGGACTGGCCGCCCTGTTCGAAGCGGGGAGCCAGGCTGCGGATCTGCTCGCTGATGGCCACGATGGGAGATAGGCCGATGGCCTGGAAGTGGGGAGAGAAGGAACGTTTCATGGAGGCACCCTCCGGGCTGGGGTTGGTGTCTGTTTGCTGAATATTTAAATGGAATGCCTAAGTTGTGTCAAATCATAAAGATAACTGAAAAAATTTTATGAAATAGATAAAAAATTGAGAAAAATATTGCCGAAATGGAAAAACTGATTCATGATGTCGGCCATGAATTACGAGATCGATAATCTGGACCGCAGCATCCTGCGCATCCTGCAGAAGGATGCCCGCACGCCGTACCTGGAAATCGCGCGCGAGCTGGATGTTTCGGGGGGCACCATCCACGTCCGCATCAACAAGATGAAGGACGCGGGCCTGCTGCGCGGCACCCGCCAGCAGGTGGATTACCGCGCCCTGGGCCTGGACGTGACGGCCATGGTGGGCATCCGGGTGGCGGGGGCCCACGGCATCCGGGAGATCTGCGCCAAGCTGAAGGAAATTCCCGAGATCGTGGAGATCCACTACACCACCGGGGCCTTCAGTCTCATCGCCAAGGTGGTGACGCGGAACATGGGAGATCTGTACGAACTGCTGGCCGGCAAGCTGCGTGAGCACGAGGCCATCGGATCCACCGAGACCTTCCTGGTCCTGAACACCGAGCTGGAACGGGAGCCGGCTCTCTGAGGGGCGCACAGGCCCCACCGAGAAAAGCCCCGGGCAGGGAGGCCCGGGGCTTTCTTTTTGCTGCCGGTGGGAATGGTCCGGCCGGTTATTTGATCAGGACCATGCGGCCCGCCTGGGTCCGGCCGTCGGCGGTTGTCAGGCGGTAGAAGTAGGCCCCGCTGGCCACGGCCCGGCCCTGCTGGTCACGGCCCTGCCAGGTGGCGGTGTGCTGTCCCGCCGGCAGGGTCTGGTTCACCAGGCAGCGCACCAGGCTGCCGTCCAGGTCGAACACCTCCAGCCGCGTGGCCCCACCGCGGGCCAGGGCGAACTGGATGGTGGTGCTGGGATTGAACGGGTTGGGATAGGCCCGGCCCAGGAAGTCGGCTGCGGGCAGGTCACCATGGCCGTCCTGGTCGTTCACGGCGCTGACGGGGTCTTCCCCCTGGATGATGCTCAGGTTCAGGTTCTTGGGGAACGGCCCGGCCACCTGCTCGGTGCCGTCCGGCCAGAACACGTGGACCTGGTCAACCTGCTGGTTGGGGCCCAGCCCGAAGTTGAGCTCCCGGCTGCTGGTGCTCTGGTAGCCGGTGCTGGGCAGCACCAGGCGGGTCTGGCTGACACCGCCGGCCGTCAGCACCACCCGGGCGCCGATGGCATCGGGCTGGTTGGCGGATCCGGTCAGGTTCACGCGGAACCAGTGGTTGTCGCCGGCCATGGTGTTGCGCAGCAGCACATCCGAGGCCCCGTCCCTGGTGATGAACAGATCCACCCCGCCGTCCCGGTCCAGGTCTCCGCAGACCACGGTGTTGCCGGGGCCCTCGACCTCGGCCGCGCCCACCGGGGCGGGGGTGAACGAAAGGTCACCGTTGTTCATGAGCAGCAGGTCGGGCTGGTCGTGGCGCACCACGTAGATGTCCAGGAACATGTCCCCGTCCAGATCCACCATGAGGACGCCCCGTCCGTTGCCCGGGTCGGAAACATCATCCGCGGGCAACAGGGTGTACAGGAACTCCCCGTTGCATTCGTACAGACGATCGGCCATGCCGTCGTTGGTCATGTACAGGTCCAGGTCGCCGTCGTTGTCCAGATCGCCCCAGGCCGCGCCTGTGCTGTTGGACACATCGCCCAGGCCCGTGGAGTTGGTGATGTTGTCGAAGCCGATGGGTGAGTTGGCCAGCATGACGTTGGCCGAGTAGGCGTTCAGGACGTACAGGTCCAGGCGTCCGTCCAGGTTGCCGTCGGTCCAGGTGGCGGCCATGGAGTTGCCCGCCACGGCGGAGGCCCCGCCGGCGTCGTTGAACACGAACAGCCCGGGGCTCATCTCTCCGTAACCGGTGAGCAGGGCGTTGGCGCCACCCGTCTGGCACACGTACAGGTCCAGGTTGCCGTCCAGGTTGTAGTCAACCCAGCAGGCGCCGGTGGCGTCACCCTCCACCGCCGCGCCGAAGGTGCTGGCCTGGGTGAAGCCGCCCATTCCGTCGCCCAGCAGCAGCAGGTTGGGGGCCCCGATCCGGGCCAGGTAGACGTCCTGGTTGCCGTCGTGGTTCACGTCGGCCCAGGCGGCCTGGGTGCCGTGGCCTGCGTCGGCCAGCAGCCCGGTGGCCACGTCGTTCAGGTAGCTGTAGCCGCTGCCCGAGTTGGCCAGCAGCATGTCCGGGCCGTCGGCGTTCAGGACGTGGATGTCCAGGTCGCCGTCGTTGTCGAAATCCACCAGGGCGGCGCCGGTGCTGGCCGTGGTGCCGGCCATGCCGGTGGACACCACGGTGGCGAAGGGCCCGTCGGTGTATACGCCGCTGAAGTCCAGCTGGCCGCCCTCGGCCAGGGTTTGCAGCTGGCTGCCGGCGCCGGGCGAGGTCCACAGAGGCACGTCCTGCCAGGTCATGGTGTAGTCGCCGGTAAGGAACACGCCCAGGGTCTTGTCGCCCTGGCCGGTGTAGCTGTGGCCCTCGGAGTCCTCCAGGACCCAGGCGGCCTGGATGCCGTCGGGTTCGCAGTCGACCGTGATGACGCCGGCGAAGTCGGGCACCGCCATGGCGCCCTGCAGGATCTCCTTGGAGTCCTGGCTTTGCGCCACGAGGATGATGCGCAGGTCCTCGTTGTTCCAGGCGGGATCGATGGTGAAGTCGCGCTGGAAGCTGGCCGTCTGGCCGGGGGTGGTCACGGTCAGGGGTTCGGCCGTGAGCAGATCAACCGCCAGGTTGGACTGCCCGTGGTAGCCCTCGCGGGCCACGATGACGTGCACCACGTTGCCGGTGGTGGTGACGGTCGCGTCCACCGTCACGTCCACCACCAGGTTGATGGTGTTTTCCAGCACGGTGTAGGTGCCGCTCAGTTGCAGGGGACTGGCCTGGCTCTGGCGGGACACCACGGAGGGCAGGTAGGTGGAGTACATGGAGCCGGAGCCCGTCCCGCCAATGTAGTTGATGGTGCCGTCCAGCATGACATTGGGGGTGCCGGACATGCCGTACCAGCCCACACGCTGCAACCCCTCGAGGAAGCTGTAGGGCGAATTGCCGTAAAAGGTGATGGGAATGAAGGAATCGGGATACTGCGCTTCCAGCTCGTTGAAACCCGCGACCGCGGATGGGCAGTAGGGTCAGCCATCGGCGGAATAAAGCTCTCCCACCACCACGCGGGTGGCGGCCAGGGCGGCGCCGGATACGGCCAGAAGGGAAACGGCCAGGGCGCAAAGGATCATCCTGGTCAGGGCATACCTCGGCGTCGAGACGATGGTCATGGGCATCTCCTTGGGTTTTGGCAGGATTTTGGTACCGTAATTAATGATACCACAAGATCTAAATAAGTATCTCCCGAAAAAATATCATATTTTCGGGAGATACAATGCTCATGGCTTCACTTATTTGAGGATCAACAGCTCGGCGTTGGCCATTTCCTGGACGAAGGGCAGCAGGTCCTCGGTGGCGGTGTCCCGGTCCACGGCGTACTCGGCGGTGATGGCGGCCAGGATGTCCTCCAGGCTCCTGACGCCGTCGATCTGGTTCCAGATGAAGGCGCCGATCTCCTCCAGGGAGTGGGTGGTTTCACCCTGCGGGGCCATGATCACCAATCCCTCACCGATCTGACGAACGGGACAGTCGGGATTGTGGGCGTAGATTTCATTCAATTCAGCCATGGTCTCCATTCCTTGGTTTCCGGATGCTGCTCAATCTAAGGACAGATGGTACTTCTCGGCAATGACGGACCAGAAGCCCGGGTCGGGCAACAGGTTCAGGCGCTGGACCGGAACCCCGGCCAGGATGCGCGCCGCGGCATCCACCAGGTTGGGCAGGGTGTCGGCGCCCACCACGTCTTCCAGCCCGATGAAGGGCACGATCTCGGCGGCCAGCAGGCTGGCGGCCTCGGCCGGGTTCACCGGCGTGATGGAATTCTCGGGAGCCTGGTTCAGCAGGAAGACCGCAGCCAGGGGGGCGGCCCCGGGCTGCTTGTTGCGGAAGGTGCCGTTGAAAGGGGTGCCCTCCAGCATCAGGCCCGCGGGGGTGAAGTGGATCAGGCTCATCTCGTCGCCCAGCACGTGGTGGGCGCTGCTGTTGCGGATGGCCGTGGTCTTGCCGGCCTCGGAAGGGCCCACGAAAAGGAAGCCCTGCCCGTCGGCGATGGCCGCCGACGAATGGATGAGCAGGGAGTCATGGCCGCTGCGGCGACAGGCCGAGTGGAAAGCCTGGTAGAAGATCTGCTCCATGACGCGCATGAGGCGGCCCTGGCTGAGCATGCCCAGGGGGGCGATGCGGCCCCGACCGGTGGCGGGGTCGAAATTCCCCGTGATGAGGCCGTCGGCGATATCGAAGCTGCCGTCATCGGCCACGGTCTTGTCCTGCAGCAGGGTGTTGGGCAGATCCCGTCCCTTCTCGTGGGGAATCAGCTCCAGGTCCAGGACTGCGTGGGGGTCCAGGGGGCTGCCGGGGCGGTCGAACCACCAGGCCAGGAATTCGGCGAAGCGCGGCGGCTGGCAGTGCAGGGACAGGATGGTCCCGCCGATGTCCAGCCGGTATTCCGCCGACGGGTTCTGGTTGGTCATGATAGATCTCCATTCCGGCGGTCGGAACCGCGCAGGGCGTTACGGATGGCCCGGGGCCAAGCCAGCAGCAGGTGGCGCAGGTAGCGGCGTCCGCTGCTGGCGGCCTCATCGGGGCTGAAGGGATCCTGGCCGGTGATCGCGTCCCCATCCGGCGGCAGCACCGTGGCCACCACTCCCTTGATCATGGCGCAGCGGCACCATTCCCCGTGATCGTTGGCGTCGCCCTTCAGGAAGGCCCAACCGCCCCGGCGGGGCCCCAGGAAGAGCAGGATGCGGTGGGCCACCAGGCGTTGCCCCCGCACGTGGACGGCCACATCCCCGCGCCGGCACCGGCCGGCGTCACAGGGCCGGATAACCAGCCGGCTGCCCAGGGGCATGACGGGTCGCATGCTGCCGCTGAGGACGGGCATGATGAGGGGCCCCTCAGGCAGGGGCGCCTGGCCCGTCAGGCCCAGCCAGATGTCCAGGAGGCGTTCCCTGTCCTGTCCCTGGTCCACGTTCCCGTCCCTGCTGAGGATGAAGGCGCCCGAACCCCCCGGACGCGAGATGGGCGAAGCATCCCGACAACAATGGTTAAAGTCAATATCTGGTTGTGCTTGACGGAACAGTTTTCGTCGGCAAACTCGGGGACTGAAGTCCAGACAGCCACAAAAAAGAGTTTCAGAAACCCGGGAATTGAACGATTTTCATCCGGACATGAATACCGCCACATTCCAGCAATTCCAGGATCTTTTGCAAACCTGGCTGCGCGTGCAGCAACAGGGAGTGCCGGAGACCGTCCAGCCCTGCCCCGGCGTGGACTGGGACGAGCTGCGCGCCTTGCTGGTGGAACACAAGGTGGAGGCGGCCCTGGGCTCGGTGCTGCCGCTCGAACAGCGCACGCCGGAGCTGGATCATCAGATGGTGGAGGCGCGCCACCGCACGGCCAGCCTGCTCATGGAGCTGGAGCGGATCATTCCCGGGCTGACCTGGTCGCGCTGCCGGCCGGTGGTTCTGAAGGGGGCGGCCCTGGCCAGCACCCTGTACCCGGACAGCGGCCAGCGCTGGTTCGTGGATCTGGATATCCTGGTGCCGCGCTCCCTGCTGGACGAGGTGTGCGAGCGGCTGATGCGCAAGGGGTACCAGCCCTTCGAGGGCGCCACCGATCCCGAGTTCTACGAGCGTTTCCACTTTCACCGCATCTTCCTGGGTCCCCAGGGCTCGTGCGTGGAGGTCCACTGGGACCTGGTCACCCCCGAATCCAACTTCGCCTTCGACCTGGAGGGTCTGAACCGGCGCGCCCTGAAAACGGTGGTGGGGTGCCAGGATATCCTGGTGCCGGCCCCGGTGGATCAGGTGCTGCACGGGATCTACCAGAATCTGGCCGATGGTTTCGTGGATCTGCGCCGGGTGCTGGACATGGGATTGCTCATGGGAGAGCTGGCCGAGGAGGATTGGCTTTATCTGGTGAAGCAGTCCCGGCGGGCGGGAATGGGTCCGGCCATGCATTTCTGGCTTCATATCATTAAGAAGCTACTGGGGCTGGAGGCGCCGCCCAGCGTGGTCCGGGCCCTGGCCCCCGGCTGGGTTCACCAGCGGGTGGTGCGGGGGCTGGCCTGGGAGAAGGCCCTGCTGGCCCGTTCGGCCGAAAAGGTTGAGGGAGCCTCCAACTTTCTGCTCTTCTTCCTGGCCTCGGGCCCTGTGCGCAAGTTCCGGCGGGTGCGTCGCACCCTCACCACGGGCCAGGAGGCCCTGTTCCTGGAGGGTCATCGGGCCCACCAGCGCTTCCCCATCAAGACCAGGCTGCGCCTGTTCCTGTACTTCTTCAAGCAGTTCCTGCTGACGGGGCCCCGCCTGCTCCAGGCGTTTTTCCGGGGTTCCTGAATTTCGTTTCATATTGTGAAGTTTTAGAATTTGCTTGACCATCCCCCCTGTCGATGATTTTACTTTAGATCACGAAGCTCATGGATGTCCGTGTGGGGAGACCTGTCACCGTGAATGCCAGGGAAATGGATGATTTGCTGGGGACCAACGGAAGGCTGGCCATCGTGGCCACCCTGGCCCAGGTCGATTTCCTGACGTTCACCGAGCTGGGCCTGGAGACGGGCCTGGCCGACGGGAACCTGCACGTCCAGACCCGCAAGCTGCTGGCGGCGGGGTACTTGTCGCGCCAGGCGGAGCGCCGAGGCGGGCGCAAGGTGACCTGTTTCGCCCTGACCACCCTGGGCAGGGAACGCTTCACCGAGCACGTGGGGCGCCTTGCCGGAGCCAGCGGTCACCGCCTGAGGGTCAGTGGCAGCGGCGCCATGAACGGGCGGCGCGGCCGCGGAACCGGCCCGGGCAAGGACGATTCACAGGTCTGGTAGTGTGGTCCGGGGATGGGCCCGGAGAGAAAGGTTGCAAGATGAAGATCGCCATCGGCGCCGATCACGGCGGGTACGATCTGAAGCAGAAGCTGGCCGAACACCTGCGCAAGCAAGGGCACGAGGTGCTGGACATGGGCACCAATTCCACCGAAGCGGTGGACTATCCCCGTTTCGCCCGGCTGGTGGCCGAGGCGGTGGCCCAGGGCAAGGCCCAGCGCGGGGTGATGATCGACGGCGCGGGCATCGGCTCCAGCATGGCGGCCAACAAGGTGGCCGGCGTGCGGGCGGCCATGGCCTATGACATTTCCAGCGCCCGCAACGGCCGCGAGCACAACGACGCCAACGTGCTGACCCTGGGAGCGGGCCTCATCGGGGCCAACCTGGCCGCCCAGATCGTGGATGTGTTCCTGACCACCGAGTGCACCGAGCCCCGCCACCAGCGGCGGGTGGCCATGATCAGCGAGTCGGCGGGGGCCGCGCCCTCGACGGCGGCCGCTCCCGTGGCCCAGGGCCTGGGCTTCGGCGATCTGTCCCAGGAGGACCTGGCCCGCATCGTCACCCGGCTGGAAGGCATGCTGGGCGGGCGCACCGGCTCGGGCACCTTCCACGGCGGGCCCTGTGTGGGAGCTTGCCCCACCACGGCCCAGCAGTTCATCGACCTGGGCGCGGGCGGACTGACCACCGGCCTGAAGACCCAGGGCAAGATCCCGCCCAGCCTGGCCAAGTACATCGACCACACCATCCTGAAGCCCGACGCCACCAAGGACATGGTGGGGCAGATCGTGGCCGAGGCGCGGGAGCACGGTTTCCGCTCGGTGTGCGTCAATCCCTGCTGGGTGAAATTCGTGGCCGACGGATTACGGGGCACCGATGTGCTGACGTGTTCGGTGGTGGGCTTCCCCCTGGGAGCCAACACCCCCGACATGAAGGCCATGGAAACCCGCAAGGCCATCCGGGACGGAGCCCGGGAAATCGACATGGTCATCAACGTGGGCCGCTTGAAGGGCGGCGACGACGATTACGTCTACCGCGACATCCTGGCCGTGACCGAGGCCTGCCGCGACGGCAGCGCCGTGTGCAAGGTCATCATCGAGACCGCCCTGCTGACGGATGACGAGAAGGAGCGGGTGTGCCGCCTGGCGCGCCGGGCCCGGGCCGACTTCGTCAAGACCAGCACCGGCTTCGCCTCGGGCGGGGCCACCGCCGAGGACGTGGCCCTCATGGCCTCGGTGGTGCGGGACGCGGGCATGGAGGTCAAGGCCTCCGGGGGCATTCGCAACTACGGTGACGCCCAGCGCATGATCGCGGCGGGCGCCACCCGCATCGGGGCCAGCGCCAGCATCGCCATCGTGGCCGAGGCCAAGAAGGTGACCGTCAGCAAGTAGAGTCGGGCAATGGGAATGGGTCAAGTGAACCAGTAACGGAGTGAAAATGGTCGACCTCAGAGCTTTTTGCGTCATCGACAGCCTGCAGCCCCAGTTCGCCTCTTTCCAGGCGACGGTGGCCCAGGGCTTCCTGCCCAAGGTGGGGCAGGCCAGCCTGTTCGTGGAGATCGCCCCCGGCATCGAGATCAACCGGGTCATGGACATCGCCCTCAAGAGCACCGATGTCACCCCGGGCATGCAGATCGTCGAGCGCCACTTCGGCATGCTGGAGGTGCACTCGGACAGCCAGGCCGACGTGCGCCAGGCCGGCCGCGCCATCCTGGAGGCCCTGGAGCTGAACGAGGAACAGCGGCTGAAGCCCCGCATCGTCAGCGACCAGGTGGTGCGCCACCTGGACGACCACCAGTGCATGCTCATCAACCGCATGCGCCACGGCAACCTGATCCTGTCGGGGCAGACCCTGTTCGTGCTGGAGTGCGAGCCGGCGGCCTACGCGGCCATCGCCGCCAACGAGGCCGAGAAGGCCGCGGACATCAACATCCTTGAGGTGCGCGCCTTCGGCAGCTTCGGCCGGGTGTACATCGGGGGCGAGGAGCGAGACATCGAGGTGGCCCGCCCCGCGGCCGTGGCCGCCCTGGAGGCCCTGGCGGGCCGGGAACACGGCAAGTAGGAAAACAACGGATCGAGCAAGGTGATAAAAACGACACGACTGTTCATGGATGAGTTCCAGAACCCTGCAACGGAGGAAGAAAAATGGCTGATGCCCTGGGAATGATCGAATGCCGCAGCTTCGCTGCCACCGTGGAAGCCGCCGACGCCATGGTCAAGGCCGCCCGCGTCGAGCTGGTGGGTTACGAGAAGACCGGTGGCGGTTACACCACCGCCGTGGTTCGTGGTGACGTGGCCGCCGTAAAGGCCGCCTGCGACGCCGGGCAGACCGCCGCCACCCGCGTGGGTGAAGTGGTGGCCGTGCACGTCATCGCCCGCCCCCACGCCAACGTCGATACCGTGCTGCCCCTGGGCCGGATGGAAGAGTAGGTCGTCATGAATCTGGCCAAGGTACTGGGCAGCGTTGTGGCCACGCGCAAGGAGCCGGCCATGGACGGCCTCAAGCTCCTGCTGCTGGGCCAGGCCGACGACCAGGGCGCCCTGACGGGCGGCGTGGTGGTGGCCGTGGACGCGGTGGGCGCGGGCGAAGGGGAGTACGTGCTGTACGCCTCGGGCTCGTCGGCCCGCCAGACCGTCATGACCGACGGCAAGCCGGTTGACGCGGTGGTCATGGCCATCGTGGACAGCTGGGATGTCGGCGGCGAATCGCGCTACAACAAGGGACAGGACGGATGAGACACCTCACGGATGACCAGGTCGATCTGATCGCCAGGATGCTGGCCGAAAAGCTCACCGACCGGGACGGCAGCGGCGCGGCGGGGACGCCGGGCGCGGCCGCCACGGTGGGCCCCATCCCCTGCACGGCGGGCAGCGCTCCCGCCGGGGCGGCGGTGGTGGGCAACCGCCCCGTGCCGGCGCCGGTGGTTTCGGGCCGGGTGACGGGAGCCCCCACGGGGGCCTTCCCCACGGTGGACGAGTGCGTGGCCGCCGGCCGTCGGGCCTTCGACCAGCTGAAGGACGGCACGCTGGATCTGCGGCGGCGCATGGTGGGCGCCATCCGGCAGACCATGCAGGCCGAGGGCGACCGCCTGGCCGAGCTGGCCTGGCGCGAGACCGGCCTGGGTCGGCGGGAGCACAAGGTCATCAAGAACCGGCTGGTGACGGAGAAGACCCCGGGCACGGAGGCCCTGCAGCCGGTGACCACCACCGGCGACGAGGGGTTGACGCTGATGGAGTGGGCGCCCTTCGGGGTGATCGCGGCCATCACGCCCACCACCAATCCCACCAGCACCATCATCTGCAACACCATCGGCATGGTGGCCGCCGGCAACGCCGTGGTCTTCAACGTGCACCCCGGCGCGGTGGCCTGTTCGCTGGAGACGGTGGACCTGATCAACCAGGCCATCGCCTCGGTGGGCGGCCCGGCCAACCTGGTGACGGCCGTGTCGCGACCCACCATCGAGTCGGCCGGCCAGCTGATGAAGCACGAGGACGTGAACCTGCTGGTGGTGACGGGTGGTCCCGGCGTGGTCAAGGCGGCCATGCAGAGCGGCAAGCGCGCCGTGTGCGCGGGGCCGGGCAACCCGCCGGTGGTGGTGGACGAGACGGCGGATCTGGCCAAGGCCGCCCGCGACATCGTCTACGGGGCCGGGTTCGACAACAACATTATCTGCGTGGACGAAAAGGAAGTCTTCGTGGTGCAGAGCGTCGCGGACCAGCTGATCAAGGGCATGCAGGGCGAGGGGGCGTTTCTGGTGGACCAGAGCACCCTACGCAAGCTGGAAAAGGCCATCTTCAGCGAGAATCGCGGGCCGCGGGCCCACGGGGTGATCAACAAGGAATACGTGGGCAAGGACGCCGCGCAGATCCTGGCCGCCGTGGGCGTGCAGGCGCCGGCGGGCACGCCACTGATCATCGCCGATGTGCCGGCGGATCATCCCCTGGTGTGGACCGAGCAGCTCATGCCCGTGTTGCCCATCGTGCGGGTGCCGGACGTGGACCGGGCCATCGACCTGGCCCGGGAGGCCGAGCACGGCTTCGGCCATTCGGCCAGCATGCACTCGCGCAACATCGACGCCCTGAGCCGCATGGCGCGGGTGATGAACACCAGCATCTTCGTGAAGAACGGTCCCATCGTGGCCGGTCTGGGGGCCGGGGGCGAGGGGCACACCAGCTTCACCATCGCCAGTCCCACGGGCGAGGGCCTGACCTATCCGGTCAGCTTCTCCCGGCGGCGGCGCTGTGTCATGGTGGACCACTTCAGGATCGTCTAACGGAACCGTCCAGAAGGTAGAGCAATGAACAAGGCCCTGGCATTGATCGAGTTCGAGAGCATGGCCACCGGTGTGCACGCCGTGGACCGCATGCTGAAGCAGGCCCCGGTGGCGCTGCTGCGCTGCGGCACGGTGCATCCCGGCCGCTACCTGGCCCTGGTGGGCGGCACCGTGGCGGCCACCGAGGAGGCCCATGGCGTGGGGGTGGAGCTGGCGCGGGCCAACGGCTGCCTGGTGGACCAGGTGCTGCTGCCCGACCCCCATCCCAGCCTGGAGCCGGGCCTGGTGGGCAGCCGCAGGGAGCCGGCCGGGGACACCCTGGCGGTGCTGGAAACGGCCACCAGCCCGGCCATGCTGCGCCTGCTGGACGCCATGCTCAAGCGGGTGCCCCTGCGCCTGGACAAGTTGCGGCTGGCCGACGATCTGGGCGGCCGGGCCTTCGCCGTGCTGGACGGCGAGCTGCCCGATGTGCAGGAGGCGGTGGAGATCGCCGGTGAGCTGGACGCCGCCGACGCCCAGGGCCCCGGGAAGCTGCTGGGAGCCAGCATCACCGCCCGCATGGACGACACCCTGCGCAAGGTTCTGGGCGAGACCACCCTGTTCGCCAGCTGCCGCAACTGGACCCCGCAGGGCGCGGAAAAGCTGGCCGCGCCGGAGGAGGACTGAGGTGTTCCTGGGGCGTGTGACAGGACGGCTGGTGCCGGCGGTTGTGTACCAAGGGATGGAGGGCGTGCCCCTGCTGTGGGTGCAGCCCCTGGACAAGCACGGCCAGCCGGCGGGCCGGCCCTTCGTGGCCGCCGACAGCACCCGCATGGCCGGGCCGGACGAACTGATCTACTGGGAGGCCAGCCGCGAGGCCGCCCTGACCCTGGAGCCCAGCTTCGTGCCCGTTGACCACGCCATCGTGGGCATCGTGGATGATGTGCAGCTGGACGAAACGGAGGGCGGGTCATGATCTACGCCCGCGTGACCGGCCGCATCACCAGCACCATCAACCATCCCGACCTGGACGGCCGCAAGTTGCTGGTCTGCGACAAGCTGGACGCCGGGGGCCGCCCCACCGGGGGTTATGTCATCGCCCTGGACACCATCGGCGCCGGAGCGGGCGAGACCGTGCTGGTGCTGGACGAGGGCAACGGCGCCCGCCAGATCCTGGGCCGCCAGGGCATGCCCGTGCGCTCGGTGGTGGTGGCGGTGGTGGACGACCCCGCCTGACAACCCATTGCGGCCGGCCGGCCGGTTTCACCCTGCCCAACACCCGGGGGGAGCAGGTGGAGATGGTCTTCGCTTCGGGGCAGGTCACCCTGCTGGCCTTCGTGGGCTGGGGCTGAAGCTACTGCATGGAGACGGCCTCTCGGGCAGAGGCCTTCATGAACAGCTATGACGGCTTACCCGTGCGCTACCTGGTGGTGGACCTGTGGGACGGCACGGCTCAGCAGTGCGGCATCTTCGAACTCAACGCCGGGCTCAGCAACCCCATGCTCATAAACGGGGGGCACACCACGGGGACCGAGTTGCTCTTCGACGGGGCTACCGACAACCTGCCGCCCTGGCGGCCGGAGACCATCGCCACGGCCATCGCCGCGGCCCTGGCCCTCCTGCCCACCGAGCAGGTGAGCTGGGACCAGGTCAGGGCCATGTGGCGCTGATGTCCTGTGGAGTTGGGACGCCGTCAGGCCTCGCCCCGCAAATACCGCAGCCGCAGATCCTCGGGAAACTTCTCGATGGCATAGCGCAGCATGGTGCGGGGCATGGCGCGGTAATGCTCCTGCAGGAATTCCTCTTCCACCACCCGGTCCCGCTTGCCGATTTCCCGCAACATCCAGCCCGTGACCTTGTGGATGAGGTCGTGATGGTCGCCCAGCAGCAGCTCGGCGATGTGCAGGGCGTCGGCGAAATCGTCCCGCCGGATGAACTGGTAGGTGGCCATCATGGCGATGCGGCGCTCCCACAGGCTCTCCGAACAGGCCAGCTTCTTGAGGATGCCCCGCGGCCGTTTTTCCAGCCAGGCGCCCACGATCTTGTGGGCCGAGACATCCACCAGATCCCAGTTGTTGATCCATCGGGTGTTGTCCAGGTACAGCTCGTAGATGCGGCGCTGCCGGCCCTGGTTTCCCTGCTCTCCACGGGCGAACTGGAGAGTGAGAATGACCAGGGCCAGCAGGCGTTCCTCGTGCCACTCGCTGCGTAGCAGTTGCACCACCTGGTCCAGGGGCAGATCGCGCGCCTCCCTGGCCACCTGCCGCACCACCGGAACCCGGATGCCCATGAACCGGTCGCCCTCGCCGTACTGGCCGGGGCCGGTCTTGAAGAAGCGCAGGCTGTGCTCGGCGATGGCCGGGTCGGCCAGTTCGCGCATGCGGCGATGGATGGCGGCCGGGGTGTTCATCTTCATGTCAGCAGGCGGCTGTCGCCTGGAGTTCCGCAGACGGCCGGGACGCATGAACCACATGGAATTCTCCGCTGCCCATGAGCTTCCACATGGGCCGACAGGTGTTGCAAACGGTGACGAGGTTGCCGGGATTCAGGGGGCCGCCGTTGCGGCCGGGATGCACCTGGCACACCTCCAGGCCGTGGCGGTTGCGGCAGCCGGGGGCGCAGCAGTGGTGGCCGTCGCGCTCCAGGACCCAGCGGCGCAGGGCGGCGGGGATGTCCCGGGGCGCCATGGGACCGGGGTGGGCGGGCAGGGCCGTTTCGAGGCGGGCTTGGTTCATCAGTCGGGTGAGCGTGACCATGGGACAACTCCCTTCATCAGGAGGCAGGGTGATGCCCTGAATATAGCGAAAAAAAAGCGAACGTCAACAGGTTTTCGATATAATTTCGCCTCGGGCGCGAAAGCCCGGCGCTCAGGTTTTCCAATCGTTTGGAAAATTCAACCCGCTGTAAAAAAAGCAAATAGACGATCAGTCGGACTTCTTCAGCAGGCAATCCCCCTGCACCAGCCGGTTTTCGCGCCCGTCGTGCACGGCGTACTGGAACCACGGCGTCACGGCGAAGGCGCCGGTTCGCCCGCCGCGGTCCAGGGCCAGGTACCCCACCTGGAACGAGCTGTCGGCGGTGACCTGGGGGTTGCGCCTGGCGATGCGCCGCACCCCTTCCTCGCACGCCTCCTGGGGCGAGGCCCCCTGGCGCATGAGCTCCACGATGAGGAAGGCGCCCAGGGTCTTGAGCACCTCTTCGCCCACGCCCGTGGCGCAGGCCGCGCCCACCTCGTTGTCCACGTAAAGGGCCGCGCCGATGACCGGCGAGTCGCCCACCCGGCCGTGCCGCTTGAAGGCCAGGCCGCTGGTGGTGCAGCTGCCGCTCAGGTTGCCCGCCGCGTCCAGGGCCAGCATGCCGATGGTGTCGTGGTCGGGGTTGGGCTCGCCGCGGCGGCGCATGGCCTCGGCGGGGTCGTGCAGGGGGGACCAGGGTTCGTACTGGTGTTTTTTCAGCCATTCCTGCCACAGGCGGCGGGCCTCGTCGGTGAGCAGGTCTTCCTCGGGAAAGCCCATCTCCAGGGCGAAGCGCCGGGCGCCCTCGCCGGCCAGCATGACGTGGGGCGTTTCCTCCATGACCTTGCGGGCCACGCACACGGGATGCCTGAAGCCCTCCAGGAAGCTCACCGATCCGGCGTTGCCCGTCTCGTCCATGATGCAGGCGTCCAGGGTCACGTGGCCGTCGCGATCGGGCAGGCCGCCGTACCCCACCGAGTGGATGTCCGGGTCGGCCTCGACCACCATGACGCCCCGTTCCACGGCGTCCAGGGCTCGCCCGCCCGAACCCAGCACCTGCCAGGCGGCGGCGTTGGCCTGCACCCCGAAGTTCCAGGTGCTGATGACCAGCGGCTTGCGGTCGCGCAGGGCCTGCCCGTCGATGATCTCGGCCACGGGCCAGGGCGGGTCGCCGGGCTCGCGGCGGCTCTGGCCCAGCGCCGGACCACGACTGCCCAGGGCGGCCAGGCCGGCGCCCGCGCCCAGCAACAGATCCTTGAGGAATACCCTTCGCGTGTTCATGTGCGCTCCTTCAAGAGGGTTCCAGTTCCACCACCAGGGTGGCGATCTCGTATGGGGCCAGGGGCACCTTGATCTTGCGGCCGCCGTCGGAGACGAAGACGGGGTCGTTCTCCAGGGCCAGGGGCCCGCCCAGGAAGCTGGTCTTCTCGGCGTCCACCACGGGCACGCCGAAGTTCAGCACCTCGGTGACATCGTCGTCGGAAAGGTTGACCAGCCGCACCTCCAGATGTTCGGCCCGGCCGGTGCAGCGAATGGCGGTGATTTCCACCCGCGGGTCGGTCTGGGCCAGCAGGGAGGCCCCGGCCGCCGGTCCCTCCGCGTCCACGGTGAACTCGGCCACCGACTGGCGGGTGAGCACCTCGGCCCGGTACCGCCGGCTGCGCCCGGGCAGGTCGCCTTCCAGTACGTCCTCGCGGAAGGGCGCCACGGCGTAGCGGAACAGCTGCCGCCCGATGCACTGGGCGTCGGGGGTGTGCAGGGTGGGTCCGGCGTTGATGTTGTTGCGGGTGGGCAGATCGTCCCGGCTGAGCCAGTCCACGCAGCGCAGCAGGGTCAGGGCGAACACGGCGCCGCCGCTGCCCGGGTCGGTCCAGGTCTGGAACTCGGGCAGGCCGCGGTTGAACACGGCCAGCCCCTGGCGGGCGGTGAGGGTGGGCACGTCTTCCAGCAGGGCGCTCCAGTCCTGCTGGGGCCAGGTGGCCGGCGCGGGTTGCACCCAGTCGTCGCCGCCCGTGCGCTGCAGCGGCCGCTGGTTCACCATGAAGTGCCCGTCGCTGAAGACCTGGCCGGTGCGCAGCCCCGTGGGGAACCAGACCCGCAGGCGGTGGTCGAAGGCGCGGTTGTTGATGCTGGTCTCCACATCCACCCGGGGGCAGCCGGCGGCCAGGGTCAGGCGCACGGTCACGTCGCAGGGGGTGGTGCGCGGATGGCGGCTGCGGCGGTCGCGCTCCAGGGAGCGGGGCAGGTCGAAGCGGAAGGTGGCCTCGGCCCGGGCCAGCAGGGGGTCGCAGTCCAGCAGGCGCACCTTGCCCTCGGCCCCGGCGGAGAAAACCGTCAGGCCCGATTCGGCGGGGCAGTGGTCGTACTCGTCGCCCCGGTCCGCGCTGTCTTCCAGCAGGTTCAGGCCGCTGAAGACGTGGCCGGTGGCCATGTCGCGCAGGTCGAAGGTGCCGTCGGCATGCAGACGCACCTTCAGCCGCTCGTTCATGAGGATGGCGCTGCCGTCCTCCATGTGGGCCTCCACCGGGGGGTGGTTCGCGGAGGCCGCCGCCGGCGCTTTTCCGGGCATCAGGCGGAAATGGGACAGCCCCAGGGCGGGCAGGCTCTCGGCCCGGAAGCGGATCAGCAGGAACAGATCATGGGTATCCGCCTGCTCGGGTCCGCCCAGGATGCGGTCGCCGAAGCGGTGCAGGAAGGTGTCCAGCATGTCCAGCTGATCGGCGCAGAAGGGCTGGTCGCGGTAATCCACCCCCCAGAAACGCTCCACGTGGTGATGCTCCAGGATGCTGCAGGGCACCACGCGGCCCTGCGGGTCCAGCAGGTGTACGCCCTGGTCGGGGTCCACCAGATCGGCCGGCAGCACCAGCAGGCGCTCCACCACCTCGTCCCGGGGGCGGGGCAGGGTGTTGGCCACGGTGACCACCACCTGGCGGTCCTGCTCGGGGGTCGAGCCGAACAGGGGCGCCACCCCTTCCAGTCGGCGGGACAGGATCTGCTCCCCCGTCTGCAGCACGGCGGCGAAGCGCGTCTCCATGTCCTTGTGCACGGCGTCGGTGCTGCACCCGCAGATGCTGTCGTGGGGATGGTTGCGCAGCAGCTCGCGCCAGGCCTGGTCCAGCAGACCGCCGGGCCAGCGGTGGCCGTGCAGCTTGCAGACCAGGGCGCACAGGGGCTCGACCTGGCGGGTCAGCAGGTTCTGGCAGGCCTCGTTCTGCTGCTTCAGGTACATGCGCGCCGACCACACCCCCGACAGGATGGGGTGGTCGCGCCCGCCCAGCAGCTCGCCCTGCCACCGGGGCAGGGCCGCCTGGTCCACGGCGGCGATGAAACGCTTCAGGCCGGTCTGCTGGAAGTCCATTTCGGGCCAGCGGGCGCGCAGGGCGGCCAGGATCTCGGCCAGCAGGGGCTGGGGCGGGAAATGGTCGCAGCCGTTGTTCAGCAGGATGGGATCGGCCCCGGGCCGGGCGTCCATCTTCTCCAGCAGCTCGGCGATCTTCTGCACGGCGGCCTCCGGATCGACCCGCCGCCGGGTGTGGGCGTGCCACAGCTCCCTGTAGCCCAGGGCACCGGCGTTGCAGTAGCCCTCGCACTGGTTCACGGCCAGCACCTCGGTCTCGTCGGGAGCCTGCCAGCGGAACAGCCAGCCCAGGCCGGGGGCCTCGTCACCCAGGCCGCGGGTGAAGACGAAGCTGTCCAGCCCGGCCAGGCGCAGGATCTGGGGCAGCTGGGCCACGTGGCCGAAGGAGTCGGGCATGTAGCCCACCTTCTGCACGGGACCCCAGGCGGCGCCGGTGCGGCGGCCCAGGATGAGGTTGCGCACCGTGGCCTCGCCGCTGACAAGGAACTCGTCGGGCAGGATGTACCACGGCCCGCTGGCCAGGGCGCCCCGGCGCACCAGGTTGCGCACGCGCTGGGTGTCGCCCGGCACGGCGGCCAGGTAGTCCTCCAGCACGCAGGTCTGCCCGTCCAGCAGGAAGTGGGTGAAGTCGGGATCGCTTTCCAGGCGGTCCAGCACCTTGCCCACCGTCTCCACCAGGTTCACCCGGAAGCGGTTGAAGGGCAGGTACCACTCGCGGTCCCAGTGGGTGTGGGAAACGATGAAGGCCTGGCGTTTGTCGGGGCTCATGAGACTCCGTTCAAGGGTGAGCCCGGCAGGCGTCCACCAGGGCGCCCACCGTGGTTTCGGCCACGCCCACGCAGGTGTCGGCGGCGCCGTAGTAGATGAGGACCCGGGCCTCGGGGGCGGCGAATCCCTGCTGGTCCAGCTGGGCCACGGTCATGCCCCCGGGGAACACCACGTTGGGCACCTGGCCCGTCAGTTCCCAGGGCAGGCGCGGCTCCAGGATGTTGTCCCGCGTGCGGGCCAGCACCCGGGTGGGGTCGTCCAGGTCCAGCAGCGCGGCGCCGGCCTGGTAGATGTGGGCGCTGGCAAAATGGGTCGCCACGCCGTGGTACACCAGCAGCCAGCCCTGGCCCGTCTTGATGGGCGGCGGTCCGGCGCCGATGAGCTCGTCCCAGTAGCGCGGCCGGCCGGCCATGACGGGGCCCACCGGGCGCCACTGGCGCAGGTCGTCGGATTCGCTCAGGACGATCTGCCCGCCCGAGGCCGGGTCATTGGGCCGGCCCGTTTCGTTGGGCCGCTCCAGCATGAGGTAGCGGCCGCCCACCTGCTCGGGAAAGATCACCCCGTTGCGCGAGTCGGGGGCGGCTGACCAGCCCAGGAAGCCGAGGGTGTCCAGCCCGCAGTAGTCGCCGTCGAAGTGGCCCGCCGTTTCCCACACGGCCAGGCGGCAGACGTCGTCCAGGTCCACGGCGGTGACCACCAGGGGGCGGCCCTCCAGCAGGGTGATGCGCGCGTCGTAGATGTGGTGAATGGTGGCCCGGGGTTCCTGCCCGCGCCAGTCGAAAACCACCGGCTGCGGGGCCACGGCCAGCCAGCCGGGCCCCTGGTCGTTGCCCAGGCGGTGGCAGGCCGGCACGGTGAAGGTGCGGCGGCCCCGGGTCTGCACCCGCAGCAGCAGGTAGGACATGTGCCCCAGGCGCATGGCACCGGGGTTGAACACGCTGCTGGGGTCGACGATGTCCGGCGCCATGTCGGGAATGTCGGCCCGGGTGAGCAGGGGCTCGGGGCCCAGGCCCCGCGGGGCCAGGCGGCGCAGAACCGGTGAGCGGTTGGTCATGGCCGTTCTCCCGTGGCGGTGAGGGGGGTGCGCAGCAGGCGGCCCTCCTCGTTGACGGTGATGGTGAAGCGGGGGGCGCGCAGGCGGGCCAGGAAGCGCGGGCCGCCGCCGTTCATGTCCAGTTGCCAGTCCGGTGGCCAGCCCGGCTGGTTCAGGGCGGGCTGCCAGCCCAGTTCCTCCAGGTCGGCGGCGAAGCGGCCGTGCTCTTCCTGCCAGCGGCGCTGCCGGTAATAAAGCCGCATGAGCTCCTGCCCGGCCAGGATGGCCCGGTGCTCGGCGCTGGCGGCCAGATGGCTGTCCACCCCTTCGCCACCCTCCTTGACGAAAATCACCTCGCCCCATTGCTCGGGATAGTGCATGGCGATGAGCCCCTGGGGCGACCACACCCAGTTGTCCTCGGGCAGGCTGCGGCCTGTGTCGGGGTCGAGCACTTTTTCGTAGGAGCCGTCCTGGTGGCTGGTGCGCCACTGCACCCGCGAGAAGTTGACCCGCCAGATGTGGCCGGGCTCGGGCGGGGCCGGGCGGCCGGCGCACTGTTGCAGCACGTCCCAGGGAATGGCGATCTCCACGGACCAGCCGCGATCGGTGTCCGACGGATGGTTCAGGGTGCCGTCCACGTGCACGGCGGTGCGCAGACCCTGGATATCCCAGGCGTTGACGGCGGGGGCCCCGTCGCGGTAGGGGCGGATGAGCAGCAGGTCCCACTCGGTGCCCAGGGCGTTGATCTCCAGCTCGTAGTACAGGTGGTTGTCGCCGTCGGGGTCGATGAAGACCTCGAAGTCGTTGTCATGGTAGATGACGGCGTCGCGCCGGGTGAGCTTGCCCCACACGTGGGGCTCTTCCAGCCAGGCGCCCACATAGAAATAGCGGTCGTCCCACAGCATGCGGGCCCGGGTGCGCAGGCGCGGGGCGGGCCGGCTGTCGCCCTGGATGTCCAGGAAGTCGGTGGTCCAGGGGGCGGCTTCCCAGGCCGGTTCGTCCAGGCGGCCGTCCACGATCACGGGGGCGCTGGTGTGGGGGCAGGCGTAGGCGCGGGGGGCTCCCACGGGCAGGGGCACCGGAAAGGCGGGGCGGGCCGGGGCGCTCGGGGCGACCAGTCCCAGAAACAGGACCAGGAGTGACAGTCGCCGGTGGGGCAGGGGCATGGGATAGACCTCGAGCAGAACTGTTGGGGGTGATCGGGACCGCATCCTAGCACAGGGGGCGGGACCTCGCCAGGAGGGGTTGGCCCGGGTGCCCGGCTGCGGTCTGTTTTTGCGGCCAAAGGTCACAGGTGTGGCGAAAAGTCACATGTGGGGCAGGCCCGGCCAACCCTGGCCTTGTGGTGTAAGCGATTGAAAATATTAACGTTGTGAAAATTGTGAATTCTGACCGTCGCCGGGCCCGGAAGTGGCAATACCCCGCCCAAGATCGTCAACCAAGCCGCAAGGCGGAACATACCAAGCGAAGGAGAACGTCATGCAAAACCAGCGAATCAAACTCATGCAGCGAAACAGCATTGTCCTCATGGCCCTGGCCCTGATCACCCTGAGCACCCTGCCCGCCGCCCCCGCCCGGGCCGTGGAGCAGGAGGGCGGCGTCCGCCTCATGGTGGGCGTGCCCCGCGGAGAATTCGACGACTCCCTGGACAACGAGTCCTTCGGCGTGGAACTGCACTACGGCGTGCGCCCGGCCACCGGCTGGACCTTCGGCGTGGGGGGCAACATCATGAGCTACGGCAGCGAGAGCCGCCGCTACAGCCACCCCCTGGTGGATGACTACGAGATCGAGACCAGCAACAACATGGCCGCCGGTTTCCTGTTCGCCCAGTGGCGCCCCCTGCAGGGCGCGGTGCAGCCCTACCTGGAAGCCCGGGCCGGCCTGCGCTACCTGTGGACCGAATCCAAGATCAAGGACGACGACTGGTGGGACTGGGACGAGGAAGTGGCGCGCAAGACCAACTTCGACGATTCGGCGACCTTCTACGGCGGCAGCGTGGGCATGCTGATCCAGCTGAAGGACAGCGACCAGGGTCGCAAGCAGCCCGGCGTGTTCCTGGACGCCAAGGTGAGCCTGGTGCAGGGCGGCGAGGCCGAGTACCTGGCCGAGGGCGACATCGAGATCGTCAACGACCGGCCCGTCTTCGAACCGCGCAAGAGCAACACCGACATGACCACCTACCAGCTGGGCGTGGTGCTGACCTTCTAGCTTCCCCCCAACCCCTCCAGCACAACCACAGCCCCCGGCCCGGCGGTCGGGGGCTATTTTTGCGTCGGTGGGCAGCCCGGCCATGGCCCACGAGCCACAGATCGGGGGCGAACACCTGTAGGCGGTGTGTTAAGATTGTCCTTTCCGGCGAGGATCCGGGCCAGGCCCACCATCAACCACCCGTGCGAGGTCACAGCGTTTCCATGGCAACATTACTCGTCCTGACACTGGCCCTGCTGGTCGTGGCGACTCTATCGGCCACGGCGGCCTATCGCCTGTCCGGGTCCCGGGCCTGGCAGCGGGAGTACAACCCCCACGGCATGGGGCTGGCCACCGAGCTCATCACCCTGGCCCTGCTGTGCGGGGTGACGCTGACCATGTCCATCATCATGGAGGACGCCTACTCCCACGTCCTGTTGCACCAGGGCTGGCGCGCCGGCTGGATCCTGGGCCTGGGCGGCGTGACGGGGGCGGGAGTTCTGATCTACATGCTGATCCTGGCCCCGCGCATCCTGGCCCGGGAACAGAAGGTGCCCAGTCCGCAGGTCGGCCGGGAATGCCGCCTTCCCTACCTGCTTTATGCCCCGTACTCCCTGGTCTTCTGGCTGGCCATGATCCTGCCCCTGGTGGTTTGCATCGCCGTGTCCATCCAGGCGGACAGCGCCACCCTGTCCGGGGAAATGAGCGCCTTCGAGGAGACCGTGGCCCAGCTGGGCGCCAGCGCCCAGGCCGACGTGCCGGCCGCCGTGGCCCGGCTGCCCCTGTTCACCGTCGAGCACGCCGAGGCCGTGGAGGTTGTGCAGCAGGTGGTGGACCGTTATCTCTGGGCGGCGGGCGTGTTCATCCTGGCCCTCATCTTCATGCTGAACACGCGCATCACCAGCATCTTCACCCGGGAGGCCAACGACGCCTTCAAGTGGGTCATGTGGCTTTTCCTGGCCGTGGGGGTGGGTGTGGGTTTCTTCGGGCTGGTGCGCTACCTGGAGCTGCGGGACCTGGCCATGGCGGGCCTGGAGCGCCTGGCCGTGGCCACCGAACAGGGCGGGCACGGCCAGGGCCTGGTGGCCGCCAAGACCGCCCTGCTGGAGCTCAAAAGCGCCGGGGCGGTGCAGTTCCTGCGCCGGGTGCTGGACGGCGGTAGCCTGTGGTTGCTGGCCTTCACCTACGGCGCGCAGATCATCATGGCCAGGATGACCAATCGCTCGGTGGTGGACATCATCTTCCCCAGCCCGGTGGCCGCCTTCCTGGGCAAGTTTGTCATCTCGGGCGAGGATGAACCTTCGTGATGGGACAAGGCATGACCGGCTGGAGGAGAAAGAGGTACGTCCGGATGGCTCTGTTCATTGTGGCGCTGCTGGGGTTGATGGCGGTGGCCGTGTTGCTCATGGCGCGGGGCGCCCTGACGGCCTACGCGCCGGCGGCAGTGGAGCCGCTGACTCCCCGGGGAGAGGCGGCGGCCGAAGCCCCCGCCCAGCTGGACGTGGTGACCTGGAACGTGGGGTATGCCGGCCTGGGGGCCGGGGCCGATTTCATCGCCGACGGGGGGCGCCGCTGGCGCCCGGGTTCCCGGGACGAGGTCGCGGCGAACCTGGCGGCCATCGAGAATCAGCTGCAGGACCTGGCGGCCGACGTGTTCCTGCTGCAGGAACTGGCGGGGCCGGGGCCATTGACCCGGGGCGTGGATGTCCTTTCGGGAGTGCGCGGCGCCCTGTCCACCGGGCAGAACGTGTTCACACCCACGGTGCAGACGGGGCGGCTGCCGGGCCTGGGCGTGATCCGCGTGGGCAAGGGCACCTTTTCCCGCTGGGGCATGGAGGACATCAGGCGCCACGCCCTTCCCACCAAGGCCGACGTGCTGGGCCTCACGGTGCAGCACTACAACTTCCTGGTCCACCGCCTGCCCGTGGCCGGCGCCGACTGGCAGTGGGTGATCCTGAACATCCACCTGGCCGCGTTCGACGACGGGGATCTGCGCCGGGCCCAGCTGCAGGCCGTGGTGGACTACATGGCGGAACAGTACCGGGCGGGAAACCGGGTGGTGGCCGGAGGCGACTGGAACATGCTGCTGGCCCATACCGCGTTCCCCCACACCACGGCCGAGAAGGACAAGTTCTGGGTGCGTCCCCTGCCCGCGGGGGTGGTGCCCGACGATTGGCAGTGGGTGGCGGACGCGGCGGTGCCCACCTGCCGCACCCTGGAGCGACCTTACCGGCCGGGCGAGAACTACACCTGCGTCATCGACGGCTTCCTGGTCACGCCCAACGTGCAGGTGGAGATGGTGCAGGGGCGGGATCTGGGGTTCGCCCACACCGACCATCATCCGGTGCGGGCGCGGTTCACGGCCCGGTGAGATCCTGGTCGGGGGGTGACCAGCACGGTCGTGGAGCCGTCCCGGGGGTGGGTTGGAACCCGCCCCCGGGCCTTCCATCGAGGACAGTAATGAGAAAGTTTACGATAATTTTTGCATTGGTCTTGGCCCTGGGGGCAGGGGAGGCCTGCGGGCGGGTCTGGCACGTGGAGCTGGATGGAAGCGGGGATTTCACGGACATTCAGCCTGCCGTTGAGTCAGCAGCCCCCGGTGACACGATCCTGATCGGGCCTGGGCGTTTTGACACCTTCCACGATTGTGTGGCTCCGGCCTGGACCGAGGATGCCATTGTGGCCATGGTACAGGATGATTTGACCTTCATCGGCGCAGGGCAAGACCAGACTTATATCGGGCCACAGGAATATCTCTATTCGAATGCCTATGATCCCAAGGCCTTTTGTTCGGTCGATGGGTTCAGCGCCCGGATCCAGGATTTGACCATCGATAACCTCGAGCATGGGATATATTGGTGGAGAGGGCGGCTGGAGGTTGAGAAATGTACCATGAGGGGTGGTCCGAGTTCCCGAGTCCTATTATTAAGTCTGGACGGCGGTTTGGTAAGGAATTGCAGAATTGAGATCGGGGATGGGGGGATTGGCATGGGAGCCTCCTATTTGGACTCTTTGGTGGTGGAGGAGTGCGATTTTATTGGGAATGGAACGGGGTTTACAACTGCAGCGGGCGTAGGCCAGGTTGACATTTCGGACTGTCGGTTTGTTGGGAATACCCATGGGCTAGCTTTTGGATTTGGTTGCCATGGAACCATAAAAAATGTAGAAATAATTAACACCTTATCCCATGCATTACAGATCTGGTACAATGATTTCCCTGTTGTTCTGGAAAATGTCCACATTGATGGCGGGCAATACGGGATAATCGTCGATGGATTGGATGCAGATATTGTTCGCGGAACCAATGTCATTGTTGAGAATACGACCATTTGGGCAATTGGCCAGGCTGCCAGTGCCGATGTCTCTCTCAAGAACTCACATATCCTCCCCGCCGAAGGCCTCGCGATGCACTTGTCCGGCTATCTGAATGACCACATGAACCTGGATTTCACGGGGAACTACTGGGGCACGACGGATCGGGATTCGATCGCCGCCATGATCGTGGACTTCAATGACGATTCGAGCATCCATGGAACCGTCCTTTTCGAGCCCTTCGCTGACGGCCCGCTTCCGACGGAAAAGCAGTCCCTGGGTGGTTTGCGCAGTTTTTTTCGTTGAGACGGTGTGAGAAAATATTTTCTGAAACGTTCCTGCTGGGAATGGTGGCTTTGCGAAATTCAGTCCCAAGATGAACAGTGGTCTCCTCCCGGGCCTTCCATCGAGGACAGTCATGAGAAAGTTTACGATAATTTTTGCATTGGTCTTGGTCCTGGGGGCAGGGGAGGCCTGCGGGCGGGTCTGGCACGTGGAGCTGGATGGAAGCGGGGATTTCACGGACATTCAGCCTGCCGTTGAGTCAGCAGCCCCCGGTGACACGATCATGATCGGGCCTGGGCGTTTTGACACCTTCCACGATTGTGTGGCTCCGGCCTGGACCGAGGATGCCATTGTGGCCATGGTACAGGATGATTTGACCTTCATCGGCGCAGGGCAAGACCAGACCTTTATCGGGCCACAGGAATATCTCTATTCGAATGCCTATGATCCCAAGGCTTTTTGTTCGGTCGATGGGTTCAGCGCCCGGATCCAGGATTTGACCATCGATAACCTCGAGCATGGGATATATTGGTGGAGAGGACGGCTGGAGGTTGAGAATTGTACCATGAGGGGTGGTCCGAGTTCCCGAGTCCTATTATTAAGTCTGGACGGCGGTTTGGTAAGGAATTGCAGAATTGAGATCGGGGATGGGGGGATTGGCATGGGAGCCTCCTATTTGGACTCTTTGGTGGTGGAGGAGTGCGATTTTATTGGGAATGGAACGGGGTTTACAACTGCAGCGGGCGTAGGCCAGGTTGACATTTCGGACTGTCGGTTTGTTGGGAATACCCAAGGACTAGCTTTTGGATTTGGTTGCCATGGAACCATAAAAAATGTAGAAATTATTAACACCTTATCCCATGCATTACAGATCGTGTACAATGATTTCCCTGTTGTTCTGGAAAATGTCCACATTGATGGCGGGCAATACGGGATAATCGTCGATGGTTTGGATGCAGATATTGTTCGAGGAACCAATGTCATCGTGGAAAACACCACCATTGAGGCAATCTGGTTGGCTGCCAGTGCCGATGTCTCTCTCAAGAACTCACATATCCTCCCCGCCGAAGGCCTCGCGATGCACCTGTCCGGCTATCTGAATGACCACATGAACCTGGATTTCACGGGTAACTACTGGGGCACGACGGATCGGGATTCGATCGCCGCCATGATCGTGGACTTCAATGACGATTCGAGCATCCATGGAACCGTCCTGTTCGAGCCCTTCGCTGACGGCCCGCTTCCGACGGAAAAGCAGTCCCTGGGTGGTTTGCGTTCCATGTTCCGCTGATCACCGCACCACCAGTTCATCCGCGAACACCCAGCAGGGCCCGCCGGCCCCCGGGTGCCAGGCCGGGCAGGTCAGCCTGGCGGTGGCCTTGACCCGCACGTGGCGGGCCATGGTGAGGGGCGGCAGTTCCAGCCGGAAGGGGTGGCTGAACTTGCGCTGCAGACGGTGGGAGAAGGGGTTGTCCACCGTGCCCGCCGGTCGCCAGTCCTGCCCGTCGTCGGAAAGCCAGAACTCCACCTTCTCGGGCAGGAATATCCAGTCGTTGGCGCTCTGGAAGCAGCCCAGCTCCAGGCGGGTCAGGGGCTGGACGCTGCCCAGGTCCACGCGGGCTTCCAGGTGCATGCCCTCGAAGCCGGACCAGTGCCCGTCCTTGTAATCCAGCCCGCCGCGCAGGCCGTTGGTCAAGCCGTCGGGCCCGCCGCCGGGATAGCGGCTGCTGGCCGCGTGGGCCAGGCGGGGTGTTCGGCCCCGGGCCTGGTGCTGATCCAGGCGCAGCACCGTGGGCACGCCGTAGGGCTGGTCCCCCAGGAAGGCCTGGGCCGCCAGCAGGGCCTGGCCCTCGGGCAGGGCCAGCAATCCGCGCACAGGGGCGTCGCCGGCGGCCAGCGGGGGAATGTCCTGCTCTTCCACGCGGCGCCCGGGGTCGAAGGACACCTCCTGGGGCAGGCGCTTCCAGCGCAGACCCAGACCGGGACGCCGGCTGTTCTCGCGCAGCTCGAAGACCAGGCCCGGGCCGCCCTCCCCGCCGGCTGATAAATACCGCCCCAGCACCGGGCGCGCCGCCGGCCCCACGTCCACGCCCTGGCGGCGCAGGGCCTCGGCATGATCCCTGGCCCGGGGCCAGAACTCGGCGAAGTCCCGCTGCGCATCGGCCGTCCACAGGCACTCGGCCATGGCCAGGGCCCGGGGAAAGACCATGCTCTCCAGGCGCTCGGGGGGAATGTACTCGGTCCACAGGTTCATCTCGCCGCCCAGGATCAGGCCGGCCTCGTCGTCGGACAGGCCCTCGGGCACGGGGTCGAAGCCGTGCACCTGCCACAGGTCGGTCACGCTCACGTCGTAGTCGAAGTAGGCGTGGCTGGTGGGCGAGACGATGGCCTCGTGACCGCTGCGCGCCGCGGCCACGGCCCCGCGCATGCCGCGCCAGCTCTGCACCGTGGCCCCCTGAGCCAGACCGCCCTCCAGGATCTCGTCCCAGCCCACCAGCCGCCGCCCGTGCTGGCGCAGGAAGAACTCCATGCGGCGGATGAACCAGCTCTGCAGCTCGTGCTCGTCCCGCAAACCCTCCTGCAACATGCGTCCCTGGCACAGGGGACAGGCCATCCATCGCTCCTTGGGGCACTCGTCGCCGCCCACGTGGATGAACCGGCTGGGGAAGACGCCCATGGCCCGGCGCAGCACGTCCTCCAGGAAGACGAACACCTCCTCCTTGCCGGCGCAGTACACGTCCTCGTGAATGCCCCACTGGGTTTCCACGGTGAAGGGCCCGCCGGTGCACGACAGCTCGGGATAGGCGGCCAGGGCGGCCACGCTGTGGCCGGGCATCTCGATCTCGGGCACCACCAGGATGAACCGCTCGGCGGCGTAGGCCACGATGTCCTGCATCTGCTCGGTGGTGTAGTAGCCGCCGTACACCTCGCCGTTGCTGTGGGTGCGCCAGGCGGCCACCTCCTGCAGGCGCGGGTACATGGGCACCTCCAGGCGCCAGCCCTGGTCCTCGGTCAGGTGCCAGTGCAGCACGTTGAACTTGTGCAGGGCCAGCTGGTCGATGGTGCGCTTCACCGTCTCGATGGGCATGAAGTGCCGCCCGCAATCCAGCAGCATGCCGCGCCAGCGGAAGCGCGGACCGTCGTCGATGACGCCGCAGGGCACGCTCTCCAGGCCCGACTGCTGCAGCTGCCGCACCGTCTGGCGGGCGCGGAACACGCCGGCGGGATGGTCGGCCGCGATGATCAGGGCCTCGGGGGTGATCTCCAGGCGGTAGGACTCGGCCTCGACGCCGGGCACGTCCATGCCGTCGAACCGCCCTCCCTCGGGGGTGCCGGGGGCCAGGCGCACCGGAGCGTCGGCCAGGATCAGCCGGCCGCCGGGGGCGGGGGTCCACTGGCGGGGAGCGGGAACCAGGGGCAGGGAAGCGGACGCCATGACGGGCGCACCTTTCATGAGCAGCAGGAACACCAGCAGGAACAGGCCGCGACGGCCGGCGGATGACGGGGGATTTTTCATGCTCCCATGATCGGAACTTGTGGCCTCTTTGTAAACCGCCACTTATTCTTGCGCCCATGAGCAACCACCCCAGCCATACCACCCGCAACGCCAACCTGTTGCTGCTGCTGGCCGCGGCCATCTGGGGTTTCGCCTTCGTGGCCCAGCGGGTGAGCATGGAGCACCTGGGCCCGCTGACCTTCAACGCCATCCGCTTCGCCCTGGGCGCCGTGGTGCTGCTGCCCTTCCTGAAATTCGGCAAAAGGGACCTGGTGGGGGCCCCGCGCCCTTCCCTGCGCAGCCTGCTGCCCAGCGGCCTGGTGGCCGGCCTGTTCATCCTGGGCGGGGCCACCCTGCAGCAGTGGGGCGTGGTGTACACCACCGCGGGCAAGGCCGGCTTCATCACGGGCCTGTACGTGCTGTTCACTCCCATGCTGGGGCTGCTGCTGGGGCATCGCGCCGGCTGGCGGGTGTGGGGGGGCGCCCTGCTGGCGGCGGTGGGTCTGTACCTGCTCAGCGCCAAGGGCTGGACCCGCATCGAGCTGGGCGATGGGCTGGTGCTGCTGGGGGCCCTGTTCTGGGCCGGGCACGTGTTGTGGATCGACCATGTGGTGACCCGCTTCCCGCCCCTGCCCGTGGCCGTGACCCAGTTCACCACCGTGTCGGTGATCAGCCTGGTGGGGGCCCTGTGCCTGGAGGAGATCTCGTGGCCGGCCATCCGCGCGGCGGCCCTGCCCATCGCCTACGCGGGCATGTTGTCGGTGGGGGTGGCCTACACCCTGCAGGTGGTGGGGCAGCGCCGGGCGCGGCCCGCCCACGCCGCCATCATCCTGAGCACCGAGTCGGTGTTCGCCGCGGTGGGCGGCTGGCTGGTCCTGGGCGAGGCCATGGCCGGGCGCGGCCTGGCGGGGTGCGCGCTGATGATGGGGGGAATCCTGCTGGCCCAGGCTGACAGTGCGAACCAGGCTGACAGTGCGAACCAGGCGGATGGCGGGAATTCCGGTGAGGGTAAGTCCTAATTCGCTGTGGTTGTCTTGTTCGCATTCCCTGTGGTATAATTTTATGGAGGGATAAATTTTTACCAGATTCCGCAATAAAATATGAAGAATAATGCAATAAAATCTGCGGCTTCGGCCGCATTTGTCCTGTTTGGTCTCCTCTTGCTGGCGACCTTGCCCGGGTGCGACCACGCCCTTCCCTCCAGCGGCAACCACCTGGACATGGATCCGGCCACCAAGCCCTATTCCCTCGTCACCATTCACAACACCAAGCTCGACCCCCGGCGCAACCTGCCCCTGGGCTACGCCCTGGGCGATATCGACGGGGACGGGGTGCTGGAACGCATCGAGGGCAACTCGCAGAAATTCCTGGGCTACGACAGCGTGGGCGGGTCGGCCATCAAGCCGCGCTGGGAGATCCACCTGCCCGATGATCTGTTCCTGGACGACGAGCTGAACCGCTTCGGCGTGTGCCATGACATCACCGGCGACAAGGTGGACGAGGTCTTCCTGGTGGCCACCAACCAGAACCATGGCCAGTGGCGCCTGCTGGGACTGGATGTCATCGAGCAGGAATTCTTCCTGGACATGGAGCTGCCCCTGGGCGAGGACCGCCGCCGACCCACAGGCTGGGACGGCGTGTGGGCGGTGGTGGGCTGGCTGGATTCGGCCGGACCCGGCGCCGGCCCCGCCCTGCTGCTGATGCACCGCTCGGGTTATGACGGCACCTATCGCGGCTTCTGCGCCGTGTCACCCACCACGGGCGAGTTCTTCTGGGATTTCGTCTCGGGGGCCCAGCCCAACACCTCGTCGGTGAAGATCGACGACCTGGACGGGGACGGGCAGCAGGAGATCTGCTGGGCCACCACCGCCCCGGACAACTGGGGCGGCCGGCGCATCAACGGCCTGAGCGACGACGTGGCCTACGTGTTCGTGCTCAACAACCAGGGCCAGCTCATGTTCAAGCACCAGGTGGCCGTGCTGTTCTCCGGGGGCGGGCTGCAGACCTGGGACCTGACGGGGGACGGCGTCAAGGAACTGGTGGTGGCCACCGAGAACGGGGCCACCGGCGGCAATTCCCAGCTGGTCATCTTCGACTGGGCGCGGGAGACGGTGCTGGCCTCCCAGCGCCGCGTGGCCGGATTCCGCGGCCTGGCCATGGCCCCGGGGCCGCGTCCCGGCTCTTTCTGGCTGTACTCGGGCTCCAGCAGCGGGTCCGTTTCGCGCTTCCTGTTCCAGGACGGCAAGCTGACCCAGGACTTCCAGCTGCTCACCGACGAGGACCGGGTGACGGTGCTGGGCCAGGCCGATTTCCTGCCCCCCGCCGGGAAGGAGATCGTGGTCAACGTGGGCAACCAGGGCCAGGTGGTGCTGCTGAGCCCGGGCATGAGGGAGCTGGCCGTGTTGCCGGGCGAGGAGTTCGGCGACAAGACCGCCGTGGATCTGTTGCCGGTTCTGCCCGACCGGCCGCAGCTCATCCTGTCCTCTTCCGCCGGGCAATGGGCTCTGGAATATCAGAAGAACCCCCGGCGGTACATGGTCATGGCCCGGCAACTGGGCGTGGTGCTGCTGATGGTGGGCCTGCTGGGCGGGGCCTTCCTGCTGGGCTTGCGGCTGGGGCGGGGCCGGGGCGATGGGGTTCCGGGGACGGGCCCGGCGCCCACCTCCGAGGCCCGGGCCCGGGTGCAGGCCAACCGCCAGGCCCTGTACAGCCTGCATCGCGAGCTGTCGGACATCAATCACCAGGTGGTGGGCAAGGCCAAGGGCCTGCAGCGCCTGGTGTGGCTCATGGACGCCTACACCACCGACATGGGCGACCGCCAGGCCATGGAGCAGCGCATCCGGCAGGTAGCCCTGGATTTCAAGGACACGGTTCACCCCAGCCTGATCAGCCTGCTGAACCAGGCCGACGCTGCCGAGTTCGAGGGGGACAAGGTGGCGGGCATCCGCGCGGTGTTGCTGTCCCTGGCCCGGCGGGTTGAGGGCCTGGTGGAAACGGGGCTGGAGCCCGCCCTGGTGGCGGCCCAGCAGGCCGATCTGAAGGATGAGTGGGCCCGGGTCGAGGCGGGGCTGCTGGCCCTGCGGGCCGCGGTCAACGCCTTCCTGACCACCGACCCGGTGCGCATGTTCCAGGGGCTGGTCCTGATCCGCACCGAGGAGATCCAGCGCCTGGGCATCGAGGCCCGGTTCGAGGGGTTGCCCGCGGGGGCGCCCGGGTTGCTGGCCCGTATCGACGGCAGCGACCTGCGCTTCGTGCTGGAGAACCTGCTGGACAACGCCCTGAGCGCCATGGAGGGGGTGACCGAGGGGCGCCTGCAGATCAAGGTGGAGCGCGATGAGCGGGAGATCGTCCTGAGCATCAGCGACAACGGGGTGGGCATCGAACCCGCCCTTCAGGAAGAGATCTTCAACCGCCGTTTCAGCTCGCACCCCGGCGGCGGACACGGCCTGTTCCGGACCCGGGAGATCCTGGCCAAGTGGGGCGGCGAGATCAGCCTGGCCGGTTCCGAGCCCGGTCAGGGAACGACCTTCATCGTCAAACTATTGGCCGCCGGCGATGGCCTGAAACTGCGCAGCCAGGAAGCCGAGGCCTGACGGCCGCGGGGGCTTCTTTTTCCCCGTGGCGGTCCGCAATCCCGCATTTCCCTGCCAGAGCCAGCGAATTCTCCGGCCCCGGGCGGGCAAATTTTGCCGCCGGTCCGGCCGCGCCACCGGCCGACCATCCGGTACGGAACCTGCAATACCCCCCATGAAATCATTTCCGGGCGCTTTCCGGGTAACGGAGCCGCGAGGGCTCGTGCCAAAGGGGTAGACATGGGTTTCGATATCAATCGTGCACGCGAGGTTCATTTCGCCAGGATGCAGAAGGTCCTGGAGGAGGGCCTGACCAACATCAACCTGGCCAAGACGCCGGCCGAGGCCGAGGAGGCCCGCGTGCGCGCCCAGGGCCGCCTGGAAGAGCTGAATCGCATGTTCGAGGAAGCCTTCCCCGAAGAAGACCCCATGACCGTCGGGGCGAAGTAGTCCACCGGCGTGGCGGGGCCGGTGCGCCGGCCTGACCCCACAGCGCACGAACCACGCCTCAGGGGCGGCTCCCTGATCTCCAGCGAGATCGGGGGGTCGCCTTTTTTGGGAACTTCCGGGCCGGCCATGCAACCAACGCGGCGGGCCATGCGTCTACCGGACAGAGCATTCATCGCCCGGCCCTGTCATTGTCTGTCCGTGGAGGCTTCGTCATGAAGAGATTCGCTGCCCGTTCTGCCCTCGTATCATCCTGCGCCGCTCTCTTGATGCTGCTGGCCGCCGGCGCCCTGGCCGGCGAGTTCCAGCGCTCGTTCACCCTGGACAGCCGCGAGCTGAAGGTGGCCAACCTGGTGGGCGCCGTGGATGTGGCGCCCTCGCCCGACCAGGATTTCCACGTGACGGTGCGGGTGCAGGGGCAGGACGCCCGCGAGGAACTGCTGGACTTCCAGGTGAAGGAAGGCAGCAAGGGTTTCCTGAAGGTGGGCTTCCCCGTGGACCAGCACCGCAAGTACGTGTATCCGGCCCTGGGGCGCGGCAGCAAGACCACCTTCTCGGTGCGCGACGAGAACGGCGTCGAGGAGCGGTCCTGGCTGAAGAAGCTCTTCAGCGGCTTCAAGGGCACCCGCATCACCGTGCAGGGCAAGGGCAACGGCCTGGAAATGTGGGCGGACATGGTCATCCAGGTGCCCGAAGGACGCATCCTGGAAGTGGAGCACGGAGTGGGCAACATCGTGGCCGACGGGCTGAAGGCCGATGTGGTCCTGGACAGCAACAGCGGCACCATCGAGGCGCGCAACATCGCCGGTGATGTGGTGGCCGACACGGGCAGCGGGGCGGTGGCCGTGGCCGACGTCCGGGGCGACATCCTGGTGGATACCGGCAGCGGCAGGGTGAAGGTTGAGCGCACCAAGGGGCGCAAGCTGATGGTGGACACCGGCAGCGGCGGGGTCGAGGTGGCCGATGTCAGCTGCGACGAGCTGCACGTGGACACGGGCAGCGGCGGCGTCAAGGCGCGCAAGGTGTTGGCCGATTCGGCGGTCATCGACACGGGCAGCGGCTCGGTGGAGCTGCAACTGGAACGTCTGGGGAACGGGCGCTACCTGGTGGACACGGGCAGCGGCGGCATCGACCTGGACCTGCCCGAGGGCGCCTCGGCCCGCATCCTGGCGGAAACGGGCAGCGGGCGGGTGACCTACGAGGAGAAGGGCGCCACCGTCAACGCCAAGGATCGCGGCGAGCTGGACCTGACCCTGGGCGAGGGCGAGGTGCGGGTGGTGCTGGACGCGGGCTCGGGCAGCATCAACATCCGGTAGATCACGCCGGAAATCCCACGCCTCCACGGAGCCCTGTTGAACCGTCGGTCAACCCCACAGGCCGGCGGTTCGGCGTTTCCGGCCCAGGCGCGCAGGGCCGGGTCAGACGGGTCTGGCCAGGACCTCCAGCTGGTAGGGCAGGCGGCGCCCCTGCAGCGGCCGGCCGAAGGCGTCGAAGCTGCCGGCCCGGTCCAGGGCCGAGTGCCGCACCAGCCCGGACCACTGTTCCTCGTCGTAGCAGCGCAGGTCGTAGGTGTCGTCCAGGTGCTGCACGCCGCCGGGGCGGGTCACCGTCAGGTGGCTGATGACGGTCTCGGTGCGGCCGTGCCGGGTGCCCGGCCGGGGGGGCAGATAGTTGACCAGCTGGCTCACCCTGCAGCCGCCGCGCCGGCCCTCCCACAGGTCCTCCTCTTCCTCCAGCCAGCCGTAATCCGTCAGGCTGATGCCCACCACGTACAGGCCCCCGGGGCGCAGGGCCACGGCCATCTGCTGCAGGTGTTCCAGCAGGGCGCGGTCGCTGCCCAGGTGGCGCAGGCTGTTGACGGGGTTGAAGGCCAGGTCCACGCTGCCTGGCCCCAGGCCGCAGGCCCGGACGAAGTCGCGCATGTCGGCCCGGTGGTAGGCGATGGGCGGGGCGCCGGCCGCGATCTTGCGACGGCGGGCGTAGGCCAGTTGCTCCTCGTCGATGTCGAAGCCCACGCAGCGGTGGCCCCGCCCGGCGGCCACGCGCAGGTAGCGGCCGGTGCCGCAGGCGGGCTCCAGCCACAGGCGGCCGGCCTCCAGGGCGCTCTTTCCGGCGCAGGCGGCGACCACCTTTTCCAGGGCGTCCACCTCGGCGGCGGTGCCCGGGCTGTACAGGATGTCGTACAGCGCCGGGTCGGTGTACAGGCCTTGCTGGTTGCCAGCTTGCTTGTTGCCCATGACCGCCTCCGCTCAGCTGTAGTTGATGGCCACGGCGATGACCAGGAACACCATGGACAGCCCCATGAGCATGAGGAACAGGGGCAGCATGAACTTCAGCCAGCGGCCGTAGGGAATGCGGGCCAGGCTGAGCATGGCCATGAGGATGCCGCTGGTGGGAATGATGGTGTTGCTGAACCCGTCGCCGCAGGTGAAGGCCAGCACCGCCGTCTGGCGGGTGATGCCCAGCAGGTCGGACAGGGGCGCCATCAGGGGCACCGTCACCGCCGCCTGGCCGCTGCCCGAGGGCACCAGCAGGTTCAGGCTGCTCTCGAACCACAGCATGCCCGTGGCCGCTACGTAGCGCGGCACGTGCTGCAGCAGTCCGGCCGCCCCGTGCACGATGGTGTCCATGATCTGGGCCTCGGCCATGATGACGCTGATGCCCTTGGCGAAGCCCACCACCAGGGCGGCCACCACCATCTCCTCCATGCCCTTGACGAAGGCCTTGGTGGCCTCGTCCAGGGGCAGGCGGGCGATGGCCATGGCGGCGATGCCCATGAGGAAGAAGCCCCCGGCCATGTCGTCCATCCACCAGCCCAGGCCCTGCACGGCCCACACGATGAAGACGAAGATGGCCGTGCTGACCAGCAGTATCCACGTGTGATGGGGCTTGTACTGCACATCGCCCGCGTCCCCGGCCTCCAGCTTTTCGGGCAGATCGGCCACGAAGGACCGGGCGGGGTTGGCCTTCACCCGCCGTCCGTACAGCAGCAGGTAGGTGATGGTCACGGTCAGGGCGCAGGCCAGGAAGATGATGCGCAGGGAGAGGCCGCTGTTCAGGGGCAGGCCTGCGATGCTCTGGGCCACGTTCACGGTGAAGGGGTTGGTGGTGGCCGCCGAGAAGCCGGTCTCGGCCGCCACGAACACCATGGCCATGCCGTAGATGCGGTCGTAGCCCAGGCGCTGGGACACCATCAGGAACACGGGAATGAGGGGGATGAACTCCTCGCCCATGCCCAGGGTGGAGCCGCCGGCGGCGATGACCAGCACCAGGGCCACCGTCAGCAGGGGGCCCCGGTCGCCCAGGTGTTCCAGCATGCGGTTCAGCGAGGCCACGATGACCCCGGTGCGCTGCAGGATGCCGAAAGTGCCCCCGATGATGAAGATGAAGAAGATGATGTCGGCGGCCTCGTTCATGCCCCGGGGAATGGCCGACAGGAAGCCCTGGAGGCCGATGGGGCTGGCCTTGCCCTCGGCCTCGTCCTTCAGCACCACCCCCTGCCAGGAGTAGTGCTTGTCCACGTGGGTGAAGGTGCCGGGCACCAGCAGGTCGCGGGTGGTGCCGTTGACCTCCTTCTCCACCCGGTCGTAATGCCCCGAGGGGATGATCCAGGTGGCCACCGAGCACACGGCGATGACCAGGGTCAGCAGCACGAACACGTGGGGAACCTTGAAGCGGGGGCGGGGGCTGGGCGTGGTGGTCAAGGGGCGCTCTCCTGGACGGGTTGAGGGGGCCGAGCTCGTTTCGCCCAGTTTGCCACGCGGCAGGCCAAAAGCCCAGGGGAAGGTGGGGCCGCCGGGAAGGCGGTTGCTCCCCGGGGCTGCAGATGAGAAGATGCCTTCAACACCCCGCCCGGTGCGCGGTGCGTTCCGGTGTGACCAGGGGAGAGGGAACACGGCAAGGATGGGGGAACCATGATCACCAGTTTTCTGAAAAGGGCCTCGGGAGTGGGGGGAGTGCTGGGTTGCCTGGTCACCCTCCTCGTTCTTTCGGCATGCTCCAACGATCTGCCGGCCCGCCCGGGCCTGCCGTATGCGGATGAAGGACCGCTCCTGACGGCCGATCAGCTGCCGGTGCCGGCCGCCTTGCAGGTGGCCGAGGTGGGGGACACCTTCCTGCAGCTGGCGTGGGCCGACACCTCGGGGGCGCCCCCGGCCATCCTGGTCCAGGGGCGGGGGCAGAACGAGGCCGACTACTCCCTGTGGACCATCCTGGCCGCCGGGGCCGATTCCTGGGAGGCCCCCGTCGCGCCCGATTCCTCCTACGTGATCCGCATCGCCGCCCGCAACGCCGACGGGCACTCGCCCTGGACCGATGCCGTCACGGCCCGTTCCTGGCCCCTGCACTACTGGGATGTCACGGGCGGGATCAGCAACCTTTCCCCCGGCTATCGGGACGTGTTCTTCCAGTTCGGCCGGACCAACCGCTTCAGGCCCGTGGGCACCCTCGTGGTGAACGGCCCGGCGGGCTGGAACGATGACCGCCCCTTCAGCCGGAGCTGGGGATCCTACTACATCGGGTTCCGGTCCAGGGGCGTGGCCACGGGGGATTACCAGCTGGAATTCCACACCGCGGAAAGGCTTTTCCTGGCGACGGTGGCCATCGACGCCGGGCTGGTCTTACCCATTCCCGTGGTGGAGCACGAGATGCTGGACGAAACCCACCTGTCGGTGAGCTGGTCCTGTCCCGGCGCCACGACCTTCGGCCTGGCCTGGGGGCCTCCCAACGATGCGGCCTGGGGAAGCGTCGGCGCGGGGTGCGACACGGTGCTCACCATTCTGCCGGGAGAGCCTGAATACTGGCTGGGGGTCTCGGCTTACACCGATGATCTGCAGGGGCAGCCGGCCCGGTCCGAGTGGCAGCACACCTTCCTGTTCGAGAAGGGGCGTGATTGATCCGGTGCGGGGGGGCGCCCCGGGGATTTCCCCCCTCCCAATCTTCCTTTGACGCGCCCACCTTCCATGCAACAAACTGTCCCCGAATACGCATAAAGCCTGTTGTACTTCCCCACAAACTCACACCTCAACCCTGGAGGATTCCCGTGAATCGTCTGCTCACCATCTTCGCGCTGGTGGCCCTGCTGGGCCTGGGCGCCGTGGCCCTGGCGGCCGACAACGGCGGCGCCGCTTCCGGACCGGGCTGGGTCATGCGCTACGCCGACATCGGCGGCGGCAACATCGTGTTCACCTACGAGGGCGACCTGTGGCTGGTGCCCGACACCGGCGGCGACGCCCGGCGCATCACCAGCCATGCCGGCACCGAGCTGGCGGCCAAGTTCAGCCACGACGGAAAGCGCCTGGCCTTCACCGGCGAGTACGACGGCGGCAACGACGTGTACATCATGGACGTCGCGGGAGGCGTGCCGACGCGGCTGACCTACCATCCCACCGGCGACCTGGTGCTGGACTGGTGCCCCGACGATCAGGGAATCATCTTCAACTCCAACCGCGAGTTCCCCTACTACGCCACCGAGCTGTACCGCGTGCCCGTGGACGGCGGCATGGCCTGGCGCATTCCCACCGATCGGGGCAGCCTGGCCGCCATGGCGCCCGACCGCAGCGGCATCGCCTACAACCGCATCGGGCGGCACACGCGCACCTGGAAGCGTTACGAGGGCGGCCTGGCCCAGGACATCTGGGTGAAGGATTTCAACTCCAACAAGACCACCAAGATCACCGACTGGCAGGGCACCGACCACTTCCCCATGTGGGAGGGGCAGACCATCTACTTCGCCAGCGACCGCGAGGACGGCACCCTGAACATCTACGGTTACGACACCGTGACTCGACAGACCAGGCGGCTGACCTTCTTCAAGGATTACGACGTCAAGTATCCCAGCATCGGTGACGGCAAGATCGTGTTCCAGCACGGCCCCGGCCTGAAGGTGCTGGACCTGGCCAGCGGCGAGGTGCGCGCCGTGCCCATCAACATTCCCACCGACCGGCGCCACGTGCGCGAGGAACTGGTGACCCCCTCCCCCCGCAGCGGCTCGTTCACCCTGTCCCCCGCCGGCCAGCGCGCCCTGGTGGAGTACCGCGGCGAGATCCTGAACTACCCCGCCGACGAGGGTGACGCCGTGAACATCACCCGCACCAGCGGCAGCCGCGAGCGCAACGCCGTGTGGGCTCCCGACGGCTCGGCCATCGCCATGATCAGCGATCGCAGCGGCGAGCAGCAGCTGTACCTGGTGGACCAGAAGGGCCAGGACGGGTGGAAGCAGATCACCGACGGCACCTACGGCTACATCAACCAGCTGGTGTGGTCCCCCGACAGCAAGAGCATCCTGTTCTCGGACAAGTACATGAAGCTGCACCTGGTGGACGCGGGCTCGGGCAAGGTCAAGGAGATCGCCCACAGCGACTACGACGACGCCTGGGAACGCTGGGGCATCATGGATTACGTGTGGAGCCCGGACAGCCGCTGGGTGGCCTACACGGGCCAGACCGGGAACATGCAGGAGAACATCTACCTGTACGACACCCAGGGCGGCGAAACCCACGCCCTGACGGACAACATGACCCAGGACTGGTCGCCCAGCTTCAGCGCCGACGGCCAGTACCTGTTCTTCCTGTCCAACCGCACCTACAACCCCATCATGGGGCGCAACGACCAGAACCACGTCTTCCTGAAGATGTGCAAGCCCTACGTGGTGCTGCTGAGCGATGCCGCGCGCTCGCCCTTCTACAAGGAGGACGTGCTGGTGGGCGGCGACAAGAAGGACGCCAAGGACGAGAAGGGCGACGCCCAGAAGACCAAGGGCACGGCCATGGACCTGGCCGGCATCCAGGACCGCATCCTGGAATGTGACGGCGTGGAGGCGGGCAACTACTTCCGCCTGGAGGCCGTGGACGGCGGCTTCGTCATGCTGCGCCGCAACGAGCCCGTGTTCATCAAGTACCAGAACGTGGACGACAACACCGGCGACGCCCTGGACCTGGTGAAGTACGACCTGGCGGGCGCCGAGCTGAGCGACCTGAGCGGCGGCATCGCCAACTACCACCTGAGCAGCGACGGCAAGAAGCTGTTCTACCGGGCGGGCGGCCAGTACGGGGTGGTGGACGCCGGCAAGCCCTTCAAGCCCGGCGACGGCAAGATCGACCTGGGTGCGGTGAAGGTGAAGCTGGACCGCCTGGAGGAGTTCGAGCAGATCTTCGCCGAGGCCTGGCGCGTGCAGCGTGACTGGTTCTACGACAAGAACATGCAGGGTGTGGACTGGCCCGCCATGTACGAGAAGTACCAGCCCTTCGTGGCCGGTTGCGGCACCCGCGGCGATCTGAACTACCTGATCGGCGAGATGATCGGCGAGCTGAACCTGGGTCACACCTACATCTACGGCGGCGACTACGAGGACGGCGGCGCCCACGTGGCCACCGGCACCCTGGGCTGCGAGTTCGCGGCCGACGAGAAGGCCGGGCTGTACCGCATCGGCCGGATCATTCCCGGCGAGAGCTGGAACCCCGCGGCGCGGTCGCCCCTGGCCGAGCCCGGCGTGGACATCGCCGAGGGCGACTACCTGCTGGCCATCGACGGCCAGCCCGTCAAGCTGGGCGACAACGTGTTCGCCCTGCTGGTGGACAAGGCCGGCCGGATGGTCACCCTGACCACCAGCAGGAAGGCCGACGGCAAGAAGCCCGTGACCACCCGCCTGCAGACCCTGCGCGGCGACATGGGCCTGAAGTACCGGGCCTGGCACAACGGCAACCTGGCCCACGTGACCGAGAAGTCGGACGGCCAGATCGGTTACTTCCACATGCCCAACATGGGCGAGGGAGGCCTGCAGGAGTTCGGGCGCTACTTCTACCCGCAGACCGGCAAGAAGGCCCTGATCCTGGACGATCGCTACAACGGCGGCGGCTTCGTGGGCGACATGGTCATCGACCGCCTGGAACGCGAGCTGTGGTCCCTGACCCAGCCCCGCGAGGGCAAGCCGGGCCGCAACCCCGAGCGGGTGCTGCACGGTCCCATCGTGGTCCTGATCAACGAGGACACCTACAGCAACGGCGAGTTCTTCGCCGAGACCATCAAGCGCAAGAACCTGGCGACGCTGATCGGCCTGCGCACCTGGGGCGGCAGCACCGGCATCGAGCCCCACCAGGGCCTGGTCGACGGCGGCACCACCACTCCGCCGCAGTTCGGGCTGTACGGTCTGGACGGCACCTGGCCCATCGAGGGCTGGGGCGTGGAGCCGCACATCGTCGTGGTCAACGCCCCCGACGACGTGGTGGCCGGCAAGGACGCCCAGCTGGACGCGGCCATCGAGTTCCTGCTGAAGCAGCTGGAAGAGTCGGGCGGCAAGTGGGACATTCCGGGCCCGCCGGCCTATCCCGTGAAGGCCAAGCCCAACATGAGCGGCGTGGACAAGCAGTAGTTTTTCGGGCGCGAGCGCGAAAGACAGGGAAGCCCCCCGGCCCGTGCGGTCGGGGGGCTTTTTGCTGGAACCCTTAGTTGACATCGCTCTTTCAGTGCCCCTGGGCTGGCCCGGTTGCTGAAGCGAGGTGCAATACCTAGCAGTTTGCCATGCTTTGGAGGTGGGCGTTCAGTACCCGGTCCCGCTGGGCGCCAATCACCTGGAGGGATTCCTATGCGCTTCCGTTCCCTGCCCACCCTGACCTCGCTCCTGGCCCTGCCCTTCCTGGCCCAGCCCGTGGTGCTGGAAGAGGACATGCCCTACCTGCTGCAGCTGGAAGGGAACGAGTACCTGGTGACCCACGGCGCCAGCATCGCCCTGTTCGATATGAACGAGGCCTACGTCATCGACGATCTGTCCCAGGAATGGTACTTCACGCCGGTGGACGGCATGCCCGGAACCTACCAGGTCAGGGCCTACTATGCGGACGAGTGGCTGGATCTGTGCGTCGAGGAAGGCGCGGATCCCCATGTCATGCTGGATCACGACCACTACCTGCCCACGGGCCGGTTCACCCTGGTGCCCGACGAGGACGGCTGGGTCAGGATCCAGGAGGTGGATACGGGCGAGTACATCTGCATGGGGTCCGCGTATCAGACCTACAACTACTTCGATCTGGGTGGCGGCACGACCCTGCGCTTCCGCCTGATCTGCGACGACATCGCCTGGTCGGTGACCGACCGCGGCACCACCTTCAACCAGCCCATCATGCCCCCGGCCCAGCTGGACTTCGCCTACCGGGGCGAGCTGCAGAACTGTGCCTCGGGCGAGCTGACCGACAGCATCGGCACCACCGAGGAGCGGACCTGGGAAGTGATGGCCCGCACCACCGAGGGCTTCGAGGTGTTCTCCAGCGTGGAGCAGAGCGTTGGCGTCGAGGTGGGTCTGTCCGTCTCGGCCAGCATCGGGGCCGAGGTGGCCGGCCTGGTGGAGGCCAGCGGCGAGGTGGAGTTCTCCACCACCGTGTCCTACGAGAACACCTCCACCACCCGGCAGACGGCCAGCCAGGAACAGACCTGGTCCAACACCACCAGCGGCTCCAAGACCGTCAGCCACACCCGCGACTACGTGGTGCCGCCCCACACGGCCGTGCTCATCCGGGACGCCATCAAGACGGTCAGGGACGTGCGGGTGCCCTTCACCCAGGTGTTGCGGGTGACGGCCACCACCCGGGACCAGTCGCGCGTCTTGACGGGCGAGGAGATCCAGTCCCAGATGATGTTCAACTTCGTCGGGGGCCTGGTCACCACCGTGGGCGCTGATTTCGTGGACGTCAGTCTGCGGGGTTATACCCTGATCGATCAGATGTTCGAGGCCACGACCTACGTGGACGAGATCGAGGGGGCCTGCGACTAGCAGCGATAGATCGACGCGAAGAATGAAAAGCGAAGCCGAGCAAGATCCCCCCGCGGCCCCTGGTTGCGGGGGGATTTCCTTTGGCCGGGAATCCGGGCCGGGAAATCGTGGAAATTGGTCAAGCCCCTTCATCGCGGTGCCGATACGAACAGAGCCAATGGTATCCGCAATCGAAACCTGCAATTCCGGCCGGTTTTCGCAATGGGATGTGAGCTTGAAAGAGGCCCGAAATGAAGATCAGTCTGAAAATCTCCCTCATGCTGGGATTGCCCATCCTGGCCATCGTCGGCGTCATCTCCATGGGAGCCGTGTCCATGCGCTCCATGAGCGGCGACATCCGCTCCATCGTCCATGACCATTTCGCCTCCCTGGTGGACGACGAGATCACGCCCCTGATCGAGGAGAAGATGCTTCCCCTGATCAACGAGGACCTCAAGCGCCAGTCCGAACTGGAGGCCAGCATCCGGCTGATGCTGGAGGCGGACCGGGATGTGCACCAGACCCTGATCGCCGAGCGCTCGTTGTTGACGGCGGACAGTGCGGAACGGGGGGATCTGCTGCAAACCCACGCCGAGAACATCGAGCAGGCGCGCCGCCGCATGGGTCAGGCCGCGGAGAGTTTCCAGTCGGCCGAGGCCAGGGCCATGTACGCCTCGTTCAAGAAGGAATTCGCCGCCTGGGAGAAGGCCACCGGCGAGTTTGTCCGGGAAGTCTCGGACGAGACCGCTGACCTGGCCCTGGCCGAAGCCGAGGCCGCCCGGTCCTTCGACAGCATGCGCGGTCTCATCGACGGCCTGCAGGAAGAAATGGCCAAGGAGATGGCCGTGATCGCCGCGGACGTGGAGGTGCACCGGGAAATGATCATGGCCAGCCAGGCCAAGATCCAGCCCAAGCAGCAGGAAGTCCTGGCCATCGTGGCCGATTCCGAGGCGCGGCAAGCCCGGGTCTTCGCCCTGTTCGTGGGGCTGGGTGTGCTGGCGGCCCTGTTGTCGGTGGCCATCGGCTTCAGCGTGGCCCGTGGCATCGTCAAGCCTCTGCACAAGGCCGTGCTTTTCGCCGAATCCATCGTGAAGGGCAACCTGTCGGTGCGGCTGCAAACCAAGTCCCGGGACGAGGTGGGCCAGCTGATGAGCGCTCTTGACACCATGGTGGTGGGCCTGCAGCGCCAGGCCGATGTGGCCGAGGCCATCGCCGGGGGTGACCTGACCAGGGAGGTGGAACTGGCCTCGGATGAGGACCAGTTCGGACGGGCCCTGCAGAACATGTCTGCCAGCTTGAATGACCTGGTCCTGCAGGTGACGGAGGGCGCCAACCAGGTGACCGCCGGGGCCGACCAGGTCTCGGCCTCCAGCCAGGATCTTTCCCAGGGCGCCACCGAGCAGGCGGCGTCGGTGCAGGAAATTTCCGCCTCCACCACCCAGATGGGCGCCCAGGCCCAGTCGGTGGCCGACAGCGCGAGCCAGGCCCGGGATCTTTCCAACAAGGGGCTGGATTCGGGGGGCAAGGCCACCCAGCACATGCAGGAATTGATGGGGGCCATGGCCAACATCGAGGACTCCAGCCAGCAGATCTCGCGCATCATCAAGACCATCGATGACATCGCCTTCCAGACCAACCTGCTGGCCCTGAACGCGGCCGTCGAGGCGGCTCGGGCCGGAGCGCACGGCAAGGGATTCGCCGTGGTGGCCGAAGAGGTGCGCAACCTGGCCGGCCGCAGCGCCCAGGCCGCCCGGGAGACCGCCGATCTCATCAACAACAGCACCGAGAAGGCCGCCGAGGGGGCCCGCACCGCCGACAGCACCAACACGGCCCTGACCGAGATCCTGGAGATCATCCAGCAGACGGCGGCAAGCCTGGAGCGCATCGCCTCCGAATCGGCGGAACAGGCTCGTGGCACCCGGCAGATCGCCGACGGACTGGCCCAGATCGACACCGTGACCCAGCGCAATACCGCCAGCGCGGAAGAGACCGCCTCGGCGGCCCAGGAGCTGTCGGGCCAGGCGGGCATGCTGCGGAACCAGCTTTCCCGCTTCCGCCTGAAGAACCAAGGCCGGCCGGCTTCCCGGGTGGAACTGGAATTCGATGCTCCGGTCCAGTGGGAGGACGAGGTGGAGGACAGCTGGGAGGGCCTGGAGGTCTGACCCGGGTCCCGGGCCGCCCAAAACCATATCTGTCCCTTCGGTTTGCCTTGTGGACAGGCGGGCCCGGGCTCTCCTATGATCACCCTGCTCCCGGCCCCTGTCCCCGGAGGTTGTTACTGGGATGAGCCGTCGCCACGCCATTGCTCTGGCCGTGATCCTCCTAGGTGGGCTGGTCGGTCTGGGTTTCACCGACCGCGACATCCGCATCCGTCAGGATGAAACCGCCTTGCGTTGCGGGCAGATGACCGTTCAGGCCATCTCGGTGGAACGCCTCCTGGCTGCAGCCTCTTCCCTGGCCGCCTCGCCATCGGCGGACCACGACCTGCTCGTCTCCCAGCTGGAAGAAATTCGGAACGCCTTTCCCCGATGCCGGCGGTTGACCATTCTGGCGCACCAGACCGGTGGGGGATGGACACCTCTTCTGGATTCCGGCGTCACCCGCGGCCCTGCTCCCATTCCCGGTCCCTCGCGGGGGGGGGCGTCCCGGATCACCAGCCGGGGAAAGGATGAGGGTGGTGCCTGGGTGGAGGTCCAGACCACGGTGGCGGGGCGATCCCGGGAAGCCGCTTTCGTCGTGGTCATGCGGCTGGCGGTGGACGATTGGCGGGCCCAGAGAATGACGGCCGCCCGTCCCCCCCTGGTCATGGTTCTGCTGGCCTTGTTGGTTCTGGAACTGGGCCGGTCCATGGGGAAGCGACCGATGCCGTCACGGCCGGGCGGTACGCTCTGGCCTGGTCACCGGCGGGTGGTGATGAGTGTGGCCGTGTGCGGGGCGCTGCTGACGGGGATGAGCACCCTGGTGGCCCACCTGGCTGAGGAACGTTCCCAGGCCAAGGATTTCCAGCTGCTGGCCCGGGAGAAGATGACGACCATCGCCAAGTCCCTGCGCATGCTGCACGGGGTGGAACTGGAGGCCCTGGCCCGATTCTATGCCGCCAGCGAGTTCGTCAGCCCCCGGGAATTCCAGGACTATTCCGACTATCTGCTGCGCAACCCGGCGGTCCCCGTCTGGGGCTTGGTCGATCATGCCTCCGGGGCCGGAGGCGCCCACTTTCCCCTGGCACGGGTTTCTTCCCCCGATGACAACGCGGGCTTGCTGGGCTTCGATTTCGGTTCTCATGCCGCGAGCCGGCATGCCCTGGAACGGGCCTGGACAACGAGGCTGCCCACCTGCACCGATACCCTGGCCGTGGAACTGCAGGGGTTGCGGGGCGGGGCGGTCACCCTGTTCCGGCCGGTGTTCCGCCAGGAGGATCCGGCCAGGCCCCGGGGGGCCGCGGTGGCCATTCTGGATATGGCCGAACTTCTGCGGGAAGGGGGCCCCACCGAGACGGTGAATCTGTGGATCGGATTGAAGGCCCCCCTTGTGAAGGATTCCTGTGCCGGGCGGGGACCCACCCTGGTCCTGCCCGTTCCTGCTTTCGACCGGACCTTCTTCGTCACGGCCAGGGCGGGAGATGGATACGGGCGCAGTTACCCCCGGCGGGCCGGCGCCCTGGCGGGCCTGACCGGGATTCTGATCACCGTCCTGTGTTCCGTGCTTGTGGGCCTGGCCCTGAACCGCCGGGAACAGCTGGAGGCCGAGGTGGCCATCCGGACGGCGGAACTGGTGGACACCCAGCAACGGATGGATCTGGCCATCAACGGGGCCGACCTGGCCACCTGGGATTTCAACCTGCCGGCGGACACGGCGGTGCATAACGACAACTGGTTGCGGATGATGGGTTTCGACGCCAGCCGCCGGGTCCTGTCGGTCAAGGAGTGGTGGGACCTGGTTCACCCGGACGATGTGCCCGAAATGCAGGCGGTGCTGGCCGCCCACGAGCGCGGTGAGTGTGAGCATTTCCAGGTGGAGCACCGGATGCGGCACCGGGACGGCCACTGGCTGTGGGTGCTGGCCAAGGGCCGGGTCATGGAGTGGAGCGAAGATGGTAAACCCGTGAGGGCATGCGGCACCAACCTGGAGACCACCCACCTCAAGCAGGCCCAGGAAGCCCTGCGGCGCAGCGAAACCCACCTGCGCACCCTGCTGGACACCCTGCCTGACATCGTCTGGCTGAAGGACCCCCGGGGCGTTTACCTGGACTGCAACCGCAAGCTGGCCGAGGTCATGGGCGTGAGCGCGGCCGAGGTGGTGGGCAAGAAGGACAGTGATTTCCTGGATCCCGCCCTGGCGGCCATCCTGCAGGAACGGGACGTCCAGGTCATCGAGGCCGGGCGGACGGTGCAGCTGGAAGAGGAGATCGACACACATTCGGGCGAGCGGTTGATCCTGGAAACCCTGAAAACGCCCATGTATGACGCCGATGGCAAGGTCATCGGGGTGCTGGGTGTGGCCCGCGACCTGACCGAGCGCCGGCAGGCCGAGGAGGAACGTCGGCATCTGCAAAGCCAGCTGGACCAGGCCCACAAGATGGAGGCGGTGGGGCGCCTGGCCGGCGGCGTGGCCCATGATCTGAACAACATGCTGGCCCCGGTCATCGGCTACAGCGAATTGACCCTGGAGGACCTGCCGGCCGACAGCGACCTGAGGCCCATGGTCGAGGGGATCAAGGGGGCCGGTTTCCGGGCCCGCGATCTGGTGCGTCAGCTGCTGGCCTTCAGCCGCAAGCAACCCCTGCAGTTCGAATCATTGGATCTGAACGTGATCGTCACCGGGTTCGAGGAGCTGCTGCGCCGCGGCGTGCCCGAGGATATCGATTTCAGGCTGGTGCTGAAGGACGGTTTGCCCGCGGTGGAGGGGGATCGCGGCCAGCTGGAGCAGGTTCTCATGAACCTGGTGGTGAACGCGGCCCACGCCATGCCCGACGGGGGCAAGCTGACGGTGGAAACCGGTGTAGTGGACCTGGATCAGCACTATGCCGACACCCACAACGATGTGGAGCCGGGCATGTACGCCCAGATGGTGGTGAGCGACACCGGGGCGGGCATGGATGAGGAAACCCTGGCGCGGGTGTTCGAGCCCTTCTTCTCCACAAAGGGCGGCGAGGGGACGGGCCTGGGGCTGGCCACGGTGTTCGGCATCATCAAGCAGCACTCGGGCAGCATCTGGGTTTACAGCGAGCCTGGCAGGGGGACGACCTTCAAGATCTACTTGCCCGTCTGCTCGGCCGAGCTCTCGGCCTGGGAGGCCCGCCCCGCCCGGCCCGAGCGGCTGGTGGGGCAGGAGACCATCATGCTGGTGGAGGATCAGACCGAGGTGCGGCACCTGGCCCGGACCCTGCTGGCAAGCCGGGGGTACACGGTCCTGGAGGCCGCGGGCGGGTCGCAGGCCCTGTCCATCTTGAGGGCCCACGCGGGCGAGGTGCACCTCCTGCTGACCGACGTTGTGCTGCCCGGGCTGAACGGGCGCCAGCTCTACGAACTGGCTTCGGAGTTGCGCCCGGACCTGAGTGTGATCTATATGTCGGGCTACACGGATAATGTCATCGCCCACCGCGGGGTCCTGCACAAGGGAATCAACTTCCTGGAGAAGCCGTTCACCATGGAGGCCTTGCTGACCAAGGTCAGGGAGGTCCTGGACGGGATCCCGGCCGATTGACGGATGCCCCGCTGCCGGGGGTCCGGGCACCCTCAGGCCAGCATGTATTTGAGATCCGAGGTCGGCGTGGGGTAGGCCCAGGGCATCTTTTCCAGATCCTTGCCCGTCAGGCCTTGGGATATGGCCAGGGCGAAGATATTGATCATGTCCGCCGCCCCGAAGCCCAGGATGTGGGCCCCCATGATCCGCCCATCCTCCGCCGACTGGAACACCTTGTAACCGCAATGGCGCTGGCCCAGGCGACGGGAAGAGGGCCAGCTGCTCATGTCGCCCTCGCTGGTGGTGATCCGGCCCTCCTACCGGGAGGCCTGCTCCGCCGTCATTCCCACCGAGGCCAGGGGCGGGTGGGTGAACACCACGCTGGGAATCGCGGCGGGGGCTGCCTCGCGCACGGTGCGGCCCGCGATGATGTTGGCGGCGGCCACCTCGCCCTGAAGATCGGCCACCGGCGCCAGCATGGGCGACCCGGCAACAACATCCCCCACGGCGAAAACGGCCGGATTGCCGGGGCTGCGCAACCCCTCATCCACCAGGATTCCATGATCATCGAAGGCCACGCCGGCGGCGGGGAGGTCCAGGCCCTCGGTGACCGGAACCCGGCCCGCGCCGTGCAAAGCCATGTCGGCCTCGTATTTTCCGCCGTTGCGGGTGTGGACGACCAGTTCTCCGGCCCGGCCTGAAATCTCGGTGACCGGCTCCTCCATTCTCAACTCTATTCCCTGTTCCCGGGTCGCGGTGGCCAGCTTGCTCACCAGATCGCGGTCGAAGGCGGGCAGCAGGTCGGGGCCCCGTTGCAGGATGACCACCTCGGTGCCGAAGCGGGCGGCCACGTGGGCGAACTCCAGGCTGATGTACCCGCCGCCAACGCACACCAGGCGGCGTGGCAAGCGATCGAGATCCAGGAACTCTTCGCTGGAGGTGATAAGTTCGGCGCCCGCGAAGGGCAGGGGGCGGGGGCGCGAGCCGGTGGCGATCACCAGATGATCCGCCCGCACTTCCAGGGTGTCCGGTCCAGTGATGCGGACGGTTCCGGGTCCGGTGAATCGGGCCGAACCATGCAGGGTCGTGATACCCGCCTCCAGGAACCCTCTCTCGGTCCGCCGGGGCACCGGCTCGGTGAAGCGGCGCTTTTGCCTCATGAGGTCGTTCCAGTCGAGGGAGGCCGGGGTCTTCACGCCCAGGCCGGCGAGGTCATGGCTGAGGGCCGCCACCTCGGCGGCCGCGACCAGGTACTTCTTGGGCTGGCAACCGCGTCGGGCACAGGTGCCGCCGTAGGCCCGTTCATCAACCACGGCCACTGCAAGACCCGCCCGGGCGCAGGGGTGCGCCACGTTGTAGGCGGCGGTGCCGGTTCCGATGATCAGGAGATCGAATTTCGAGGCCATGGTTCCGTCCCGGTTCAAGGTGCAGGAGACCGGCCGCCATTGCCGGGGCGGTCAGATGATGAGGGTCAATCCGAAGCTGAAGATGCTGAGCAACAGGCTGCCCATGAGGGCGGCGCCGAATCCGCGCACCCGGAATCCCGGCACCAGGGCCGCCGCCAGCCACAACAGCAGGGCGTTGATCACCAGCAGGAAAAGCCCGAGGGTGAGGACGGTGATGGGCAGGGTCAGCATGACGAACAGCGGCCTGAGCAGGGCGTTGATGACGCCCAGGGCCAGCCCGGCCAGCATGGCTGTCAGGCAGCCTTCGATCTGGATACCCGGAACGATCCTGGCCACCAGGTAAAGGAGGCCTCCCACGACCAGGGCCTGGATGATGATGAACTCCATGATGGTCCTTTCGAAGAATCAATGGCGGAAATGGGCGAATATCAGTGGGAATCGAGGTCCTGGGGACAGGCCTGGTCGATGATGCGGATCAGTTCGTTCGGCGAAAGACCGCTCCGTATGCAGCGGTGAAGCAGCGCCCGCACACCCGGGGTTGAGGCCGCCCATTGCCGGGTGACGTCATCCAGGCCGGTCAGCATGGACAGGAGGACGGGGGCCTCGGCTCCCGCGTCGTTCAACTCCCTGACGATCCTTTCCAGCAGACCGTCCGAGGGGCGGCGCAGCCCCCGCTCGATATCGGAAAGATGGGCCGGTGAAATTCCCAGGCGCAGGGCCAGGCCACGCAAGGACAGGCCCGCGTCCTGCCTCAGACGACGAATCTCCAGGCCGAACCCCAGGGGCATGATCAGGCCCCCATGGCGACCTGGATTTCCCGGTGCACCAGTCGTCGGGCAAAGCTGGGGAAGCGCCCGTCCCGCCGCTCGTCGTAAACGCGGGCGGCCTTCACCAGTCCCACCGTGCCCTCGGCGATGAGGTCCATCAGGGCCAGGTCGGAGGAGGCATAGCTGCGGGCGATTTCCACCACCTGGGGCAGGCCGGTGTTGACCATCAGGTCCAGGGCCAGGCGGTTGCCCTTCCGGGCCTCGGGAGCCAGGACCTTGAGTTGCCCCGGGGAGAGCTCTTCATGGTCTTCCAGACGGTCCAGGTAGCGTGCCAATGCTGGTGTGATGGCCGGTCCTTCCAGCTTCGGATTGGTTCTGGAATCCAAGATATCCCCTCTCTTCTTGCCGCTCCGGTGACAGGAACCTCTTTTTGCGATCCCGACCCGGTTCTATCCGCTGGTCGGGTTTTAACTCTGTATGCTGTCATTGCTAACACTGTTTCAGGCAAACCGCAACCCCCGGGGCACAACCGCAGGGGGACAAGCTCCCTTGTTTTCATTGGGATCCCGGGTCCGGGCTGGTAACTTGTCCCTGGGGCCAGGATATCGCTACCTTTTCCTGGCCTCCGGCCCGTCACCCCGGAGGAGATCGTCATGAAAAGCCGCATTGCCGACACCTTGAACCTGCGCTACCAGCCCGTTGCCATCCTGTGGACCGATGAAATGCCAGCCTCTGCGGTCCAGTTCGCTCCCGGCCGCTGGGGCTGCGTCATGGGCAGCCTGGCCGCGGTGGCCGACAGGGGCGCGACGGCGGTTTTCGGCCGGGAAACCTACGGCTGCTGGGGCGGGGGCGTGGGACTGGGCTTCGGGAATTGCTACGAGAAATTCCCGGGGGGAACCGACGGCTTCTGCGGGTTTCTTTCCGACGGCAACGGACAGACCGAACAGGGGCGCGCCGCGGCCGAAGCCTGCTCCGAGTGGATGCGCGGCTCGTTACGCGAGCACTTCCTGCACGGTGAGCGGTACCGGAAATCGCCCGAGGTGGTGCGGGGCTGGCTGGACGCTCTGCCCGTCACGGACGTGCCGGCCGAGTACGTGGTCTTCAAGCGCTTCGATCAGCTGGAGTCGGGCGAGACACCGGTGGTGGTGGTCATGCTGGCGGACGCCGACCAGATGTCCGGCCTGGTTGTGCTGGCCAACTACCGGCACAGCGATTCGTTCAGGGCCGTCATTCCCCATGCCGCCGGGTGCCAGAGCATCGGCATCTTCGCCTATCCGGGAGCCTTTTCCGATGGACCGCGGGCGGTGGTGGGTTTGAACGACCCCTCGGCCCGCCGAATCGTGCGTCGTCTGGGCAAGGACCTGGTCACCGTGGCCTTGCCATGGGAAATGTACCGGCAAATGGAAGAGGACGTGGAGGGCAGCTTTCTGCAGGGAGATACCTGGACCTCGCTGGAGGTCTGAACCGCGAGGTGCCCCGGGCAAGAAAGTGCGGGGTCCCGGGGGTGGGTTTGCAGTGCCCACCCTTGACACCGGGCGAGACAGGCCATATTACGTGGGAACTTCATGATCTGAAAACAGGGAAGTCTCCATGCGCAAAGTGAAGTCCTGCGGAGTCCTGGTCTTCAAGCAGAGGGCCAAGCTCAAGTTCCTGCTCATGCACCACGCCGACCGTTACGACATGCCCAAGGGGCACGTCGACCCGGGCGAATCCGACCTGCAGTGCGCCCTGCGCGAGCTGGAAGAGGAGACGGGCATCACCCCCGAGGACATCGACATCGATCCCGATTTCCGTTTCGAGATCAAGTACCGCATCCGCAGCCGCAAGTTCAAGTGCGCCGTGGTGCAGAAGAAGCTGGTCATGTACCTGGGTTTCCTGCGCCGGAAGGTGCCCATCGTGCTCACCGAGCATATCGGCCACGAATGGGTGCGCTGGGATCCTCCCCATCACATCCAGCACGAGACCATCGACCCCCTGCTGTCCGCCGCGGCGGCGCACTTCAGCCGCAGCAAGAAGTGCGGGTGACCCGGGCCCTCAGCGCCCGGTGGATTCAGCGGTTCCCGGCAGCCGCAGCCTGCCCGGATTGACCATCACCGGGAAGTGGCGAATCCCCTGAAATTCCAGAAACACCGGAGTGTCTCCATCGGGCACCCCCAGGATGGTCTGCTCGGCCATGCGGGGGTTGGAGGTGATGGTGTAGTCGTCGGTCTTCATGACGGCGTAGGAGCGCAGGCGGGACAGGTCGGTGGGGCGCACCCAGGCCAGCATGACCGCCAGGGCATCCACCGGGTGGCCGGTCACGTAGGCCCGCCGATCCCAGTAGAAGTCGGGGGTGTTCAGGCCCATCAGGTCCACCGTGGGCCGCCCGCTGAAGTAGCGCACGGCGCCGGCGTCGGTGGCGGCCACCCAGGCCTCGGGTCGGGTGTGGTCGGCCAGCCAGCGTCCCATGGCCACCTGCACCTGGTTGATGTTGCGCACGTCGTTGTGGTAGGTGCGGCTGACGGGCAGCAGGGTGGCGGCGGTGCCCACCAGGCCCACCAGCAACAGAACGGCAGCCGGCGCCAGGGCGGCGCGGCCCTTCAGGCGTGCGGCCAGCCCTTCAGCGCCCACGACCAGGGCCACCACCAGCAGGGGTACGCAGGGCAGCACATAGCGCAGGTGGTAGAAGGCTGCCGGGTCGTCGGGGCGCGACACGTACAGGTTGGCCAGCAGGAAACCCAGTCCCCCGGCCAGGGGCAGCAGCAGGCGCAACATTTCCGGTAACGGCCGCCGGCGCAGCACATATCCCGCCAGGGCGGCCCAGCCCACGAAGCCGAAGAAGGGCGGCACCTGGGTCAGCAGGGCGCTCAGGCCCACGCCCACCCGGCCCGGCAGGGCGGCCAGGCTGCTGTCCTGCTTGAAGTAGAAGGTGGCCGGCAGGGGATGGCCGCCGGCTTTCAGGTTGTAGCCCACCAGCAGGGCGGCAAAGAGCAACAGGGGCACGGCCAGGCCCAGGATCGCGCGCCCGGGAAAACGCTTTTCCCGCAGGATCAGGCTGAGCAGGGCCAGCCCCCCGGTCAGGGCGGCCACCACGGCGGCCTCGGGGCGCACGGCACAGCCCACCGCCAGCCACAGCCCGGAGCGTCCCCACTGCCCCAGCCACAGGGCGCGCCCGGCCAGCACCAGCAACAGCCCGGCCAGGGCCACTTCCATGCCGGACAGGGCGCCCACCGCCAGGGCGGGGGAAAGGGCCGTCAGCAAGCCGCCCAGCTGGGCGCAGCGGGTGTTGTCCGTCATCTTGAAGACCAGGTCCTGGACGAACCAGATGGTCAGGAGGTGGCACACCAGCCCCAGGATCATGACGCCCACCACCACCGCGTGGGTGGAGATGCCGCCCAGCAGCAGGTGGGCCAGGCCCACGCAGGCCGCCCAGGCGGGGGCGGTGCAGCCGGTGGCGGGCTGGCCGGGGTTGTAGGCCAGCAGCCCCTCGCCGGCCAGGGCGCGCCCGTAGACCATGTGGATCCAGGAATCATCCATGGGAAAGCCCCAGCCCGCTCCGGCCTGGCGGCCGATGAGCAGCACGGCCAGGGCCAGCAAGGCGCCGGCGGCGGGGGCCCAGATCCTGTCCTTGATGGTCACCTTGAACTCGCCCCTCGCGAGGGTCATGGGGAAAACCGGGCCCGCTGCAGCCCGGGGACGATCATCGGGACAACATACTGCCTGCCGCGGCAGAATCCCAGGCTGGAGTGGGCCGGCCTGGGGCCGTGCCGGCACTTTGTTCGAGGGCTTCTCAAAGTGGAACAGGTATGATAGGATTCCCGGGCTTGAATCTCGCCAGCCCCCAGGGCCGCTCTAGCCTGCAGCATCGGTCATTCATCTTCGTGAAAGTGCAATCATGGTCGACAATTCAGCGCAAAGCCACCCCAAGGTTCTGCAGCACCTGGAAGAGAGGGTGGCGTCCCTGTCCGCTCGCTCCGCACATCTGGAAGAGGAAATCGCCTGGCGGCGCTTGCTCATGGAGCAGTCGCGGGATTCCCTGGTGGTTGTGGACCAGGAGGCCCGCGTCCATGAGGCCAACCGCCGTTTTGCCGAAATGCTGGGCTACACCGTGGAGGAGGTGATCCGGTTGCATGTCTGGGACTGGGATGCCGTTCACACCAGGGAGCAGATCCTGCACCTGGCCGGGACCGTGGACGAGAAGGGGCATTGTTTCGAGACCATCATGCGGCGCAAGGACGGCACCCTGGTGGAAGTGGAGTTGTGCAACAACGGAGCCTTTGTGGGGGAGCGCAAGCTGATCCTTTGCGTGTGCCGGGACATCAGCGCGCGCAAGCGGGCCCAGCGCGAAAAGGAAGAACTCATCCGGTCGCTGCAGGATTCCCTGGCCGAGATCAAGACCCTGCGCGGGATCTTGCCCCTGTGTTCCCTGTGCAAGAAGGTGCGTGACGACGAGGGTTTCTGGGAACAGGTGGATATCTATCTGACCAAGCACTCGAGCGCCGACATCACCTACGGTCTGTGTCCCGATTGCCTGCGGGGCAACAACCCCGATCAGGGGGCGGAGCCTGCCGACGCCTGAGTTGCCCCGGCAAGGACATGGCAAACGAAAAGGGCCCGGCGCCGGGAAGGCGGATGGGCCCTGTGTCTTGATGGCGGTGGGACATCAGCGCCGGCGCCGCACCGCCTTCTGGCGGGCCACCCGCTCCGAGGCCGCCAGACAGGCCGCCACCTCGGGCGAATGCCAGGGCTGCTCTTCCACGATGCTCATGGGTTCCTTCACCAGCCGGCGCACCCCGCGCAGGTTGGCGATGTCCTCGACCCCGCACAGGGAGATGGCCACGCCCTCGCGGCCGGCCCGGGCGGTGCGGCCGATGCGGTGCACGTAATTCTCCGGGTCGGTGGGCATCTCGTAGTTGATGACGTGGGAAATGCCGTCCACGTCGATGCCCCGGGCCACGATGTCCGTGGCCACCAGCACGCGCACCTTGCCGTTGGTGAACGAGTCCAGGGCCTTCTGGCGCTGGATCTGGCTCAGGTTGGAACTGATGGAGGCCGCCTTGATGCCGTTCTTCTTCAGCCTTTGCGAGACCACCGCCGCCGCCGACTTGGTGCTGGTGAAGACCAGGGTCTGGCCCTGCACCTCGGTTTCCAGCAGGCCCTGCAGCAGGTCGGCCTTGCGGGCCTTCTCCACGAACAGGATGCGCTGGTCGATGTTGTCCGCCACGGTGGCGGGCGGGGCCACCGACACGCTCACCGGATCGGTTTGCAGGCCGGAGGCCAGACTCTTGATCATGGGGGTGATGGTGGCCGAGAAGAGCAGGGTCTGCCGCGGCGTGGGCACTTGCTCGGCGATCCAGCGCACGTCGTGCACGAAGCCCATGTCCAGCATGCGGTCGGCCTCGTCCAGCACCAGCCAGTCCACATCCTTGAGGACCAGTTCCTTGCGCTCGATGAGGTCGATGACGCGGCCGGGGGTGCCCACCACCACGTCCACCCCCTGGCGCAGCTTGCGGATCTGCTTCTCCGAGGACACGCCGCCCAGCACCGTGCAGGTGCGGATGCCCAGGTACTTGCCGTACTCGCGGGTGTTGTCGTCGATCTGCTGGGCCAGTTCCCGGGTGGGAGCCAGGACCAGGGCCAGGGGCATATCACCGTCGCGGGCGGGCTGCTCACCGATCTCGTCGATGATGGGCAGCATGAAGGCGGCGGTCTTGCCCGTACCCGTCTGGGCGGTGCCGATGAGGTCTTCGCCCCGGGCGACGATGGGAATGGCTTCCTGCTGGATGGGCGTGGGCGTCTCGTACCCGCAATCGCGCAGGGCACGCAGAATGGGCTCGCTGAGCCCGAAATCACTGAATTGCATGGATGAAATCCGTTCTGAATTGCGAGATCGTCGTGGGCCTGCTCCGCCTGGCCCAGGGGTTGGGCAAAGGACGGGTGGCTGTCAAAAATCGCGGCTGCTTTTCTTGCGACCCCCCTTGGGTCGCGCGTGTCTATTGTTTGTTAGGTGGATAATTTAACGGTTCATGGCGAAATGAGCAAGAAACGGCCTTGACTATATCCGCAATGGGTATGTATTGCCCTGATGGATGGTCCGGAGGGTGGTTGGACAGATAACCGGGTCCCGAACCGGCGGTGTTGCCTGTTCCGCCGGCCCAATCCGGCCTGGTCATGATCCGTGAAAGGATGGCCCATCAGATGATCCCCACCAAGAAGCTGCTGCGTGTGGTGGCCGTGACCCTGGCCGTCCTGCTGGTGCCCGCCGTGGGCCTGCTGTTCAGCGAGGAGGTGAACTGGGGGCCGGCCGATTTCATCATGGCCGCGGGGCTGGTGCTGGGGGCGGGCCTGACCCTGGAGTTCATCCTGCTGAGAGACAGCCATCTGACCTATCGGCTGGCCTCGGCCCTGGCCGTGGGCACGCTGTTCGTCCTGGTATGGGCCAACCTGGCGGTGGGCATCATCGGCAGCGAGGGCAATCCGGCCAACCTGCTGTACGGAGCGGTGTTCCTGGTAGCCCTGGTGGGGGCTTCCCTTTCCCGTTTCCAGGCTGCCGGCCTGGCCAGGACCCTGCTGTCCATGGCGGTCGTCCAGTTCCTGGTGCCCCTGGCGGCGCTGCTCATCTGGCGCCCCTTGCTGACAACTGGCGACGACTCGGCCCAGCTGGTGGTGGCGCTGGGTCTGAACGGCTTCTTCGCCCTGCTGTTCGCCGCGGCCGGGTTGCTGTATCGTCACGCCCACCGGGCCCGGTCCACAGCCTGAGGCCGGGCGCCTTCGTCTCCCCGGGACCAGAATCCCGATCCCTTAAACCTCCGGAGCAGAACGCCGCCATGTCTTTCGATTTCGACACTCCTGTCCCGCGCCAGGGCACCAACAGCGAGAAATGGGACCGCTACGCGGGCCGGGACATTCTGCCCCTGTGGGTGGCCGACGCCGATTTCGCCTCGCCCCCCGAGGTCATCGAGGCCCTGGCCGAGCGGGCGCGCCACGGGGTGTTCGGGTATCCCGGCACGCCCCCCGGACTGGTGGAGGTGTTCCTGGAAACCTGCCGGCGCGAGTGGGAATGGTCGGTGGATCCCGAGTGGCTGGTCTGGCTGCCCGGGTTGGTGTGCGGGCTGAGCGTCACCTGCCGGGCGGTGGGTGAACCGGGCAGTGGGGTGGCGGTGCAAACGCCCGTGTACGGGCCCTTCCTGCGGGTGCCCGGGGTGATGGATCGCCGGGTGCAGACCATTCCCCTGCAGGGCGACAACGACCAGGGCTGGCGCTGCGACGCGGAGGCTTTCGCCGCCGGCCTGACTCCGGAGACCCGTCTGTTCCTGCTGTGCCACCCCCACAACCCGGTGGGGCGTTCCTGGACACCCGCCGAACTGGAGTCCGTGGCCGAGCAATGCCTGCGCCGGGACGTGGTGATCTGCAGCGACGAGATTCACGCCCAGCTGGTGCTGGAGCCGGGTCGCCGCCATGTGCCCCTGGCCACCCTTTCGCCGGAAATCGCCGCCCGCACCATCACCCTCATGGCCCCCAGCAAGGCCTTCAACATCGCGGGGCTGGGCTGCTCGGTGGCGGTGATTCCCGACGCCGGGCTGCGGGCGCGCTTTCAGCGGGCCAGGGCCGGGATCGTGCCCCACGTGAACCTCATGGGGCTGGTGGCGGCCGAGGCGGCCTGGCGCCATGGCGCCCCCTGGCTGGCCGCCCAGATCGAATACCTGCGGGGCAACCGCGACCTGCTGGACGCGGCGGTGGCCGGGCTGCCCGGGGTGAGCATGTCTCGGGTCGAGGCCACCTACCTGGCCTGGCTGGATGTGCGGAAACTGAACCTGGAAAACCCGGGCGAGTATTTCGAGAGCCATGGCCTGGGCTTTTCGCCGGGGTCCGACTTCGGCGCCCAGGGACACGTGCGCTGCAATTTCGCCTGCCCGAGGTCCACGTTGCAGGAGGCCGTCGTGCGCCTGGAAAGGGCGGTGCGGGCGGCGGGCTGAGGGCCGGTCTGTTTCCGAAAAAGCGTGCGCCAGGTGCCGGGCGCGCATCATGGCAACAGAAAGGGCCCGGCGATTGCCGGGCCCCTTGTCTTCACGGTGGTCAGGGCTTAGCGGAACAGAGCCTTGACCTGGTCCATGGTCACGTCCTCGGTGGCCACGGCGCAATCCACGGCGGGGAAGCCGTCCACGGTGGGATGCAGCTCGAACAGGCCGTAGCTGTAGGTCCACATGCCCACGGCCCAGTTGGCGCAGAAGTCGACGGCCAGGGTGGTGTCGTCGAACCAGTAGTCGTCGAAGCGGATCGCGGTGCCGTCTTCGTGGCTGATGGCGGACCACTCGCCGTAGCTCAGGATCTCGGTCACGTGGAAGCCGTCGGTCAGGAAGACCATGCAGCTCTCGTAGTGCTCGGGGTTGGCCATGATCTCGGCGGCGGTGATGTAGATGGGGTCGGGCAGAGCCGTGCACACGCCCACCACATCCAGGCTGGAAGTCTCGACGTAGTGGCCGTAGTCCAGCTCGGACAGTTCGTAGTACTCCACGTAGGGAGCGGTGACGGTGACGATGTCGCCCACGTTGAGCCCGTGGCCGGAACCGGCGTACAGCCAGATGCTGTTGCCCATCTGGAAGGGGGCCTCGGCGATGGCCACACCGTAGTCGGTGACGGCGGTGACGGTGGCGCATTCCACGGTCACGTAGTCGCCTTCAGCGTACAGACCGTTGACTTCCACATCGTAGATGGGGCCGGCGACGGCCATTCCGGCGGTGAGCAGGATGGTCAGGGCGATGGCAATCTTCTTCATGGATTTCGACCTCCCGGATCTTCAAAAACGGCGCGAAGACCCTGTCGGCTCGAGGAGGGGGAACCGGTGGCGATCCCTTACCAGGATGCTTGTTGACGAAAATGGGACCGATTCCTGATGTCGGGGCAAATTCTATCACGGAGTTGTTAAAAAATAAAGCGTTTTCAAAACCAGGTAAGTTGCTGGGATTTATGGCTTGCGGGTAGTCTGACCTTGAGGGGGTGTCAAGTTCGTGATATGTTTTGATCCTTGCATGGAGGCACGTTCCTGGTCGCACCCGGTCACGCGAGCGAGAGGATGCCAGACATGTTCCAGCCTGCCCACCCCCGTCTGATCCCGTCCCTGGTCATTCCCTTGCTTCTGCTGGTCCCGGCCCCGGCGGTTTCGACGGCGGCCTGGGGGCCTCCGGCGATCCTACGGCCGTGGGTGAGGACGGCCAGGGACCAGGCGGTGGCGGGGGGGGCGCTCTCCAGATCGCCACCCCGGGAACCGTGACCATCGGCGGCAGCATCCTGGCCAACGGGGCCAACGGTGGCTGGGCCTACGCCTCGGCCCTGGCCCATGGTGGGGCGGGAGGTGGAGGCGCTGCCGGAATCATCGAGATCCATGCCGCCGTCATCACCTTGTCTGCGTCGGGACTGTTGAAGGCATACGGGGGCTATGGAGGGGGACTGAGCACACAACCCTACTCCAACGACCCGGCCGCTTATTCCAGTGGAGCCGAGGGGGGCGGGGTTATCTTTATCTGAGTGCGCCCCTGCAGCAGCTGGAGGGACGCCGGGTGCGCTCCTTGCTGGGCGGGCAATACCGTCCCGCCGGGGAGGGCCGGGTGGACTGGGACGGGCGTGACGAAGGGGGACGGCTGCTGCCCGCGGGTCCCTATATGTGCCGCCTGAAAAGCGCGGGCCAGGGGGTCACCCGGCAGGTGATGCTGCTCAAGTCTTTGTTGTCTGTGACGGTCCCAAGGAAGCGGCCCCGGCGATCAACCGGGGCCGCGTCGTCATCCTCCGGACCTGAACTCAGCTCCCGGGCGCCAGCTGCTCCAGCCACCGATACAGGGTGATCCGGCTGATGCCCAGGTGCTTGGCCACCTTGCTCTTGTTGCCGTCGGCCTTCTCGATGAGGGCCATCAGCGCCGACCAGGTCATGCCAGAGGGGTGGGATGACCGTATCACTTGCCGTTCCAATTCGGTGCCGGCGGTCACCCCGGCCGCGCCCTCGGTGGCCGGCCCGAATTCCAGGGTGGCGCCCATGGGACTCTCGATTCGCCGCAGGACCACCGGGCGGCCCAGGTTGCGATTCATCCAGGCTTGCTGGGCGATGGCCTCCACCTCGGCCACGTTTCCGGGCCAGTGATGAATGGCCATGGCTTCGAGGGCCTGGAAATCGAACAGGGCTCGCGCCCTCAGCGGTGACCCTTCCAGCCGGGTCAGGAAGTGCTCCAGCAGGGGCACCAGGTCCTCGGGGCGCAGCCGCAACGGAGGCACCGGCACCGCCATCAGGCGCAACCGGAAGTGCAGGTTGGCGCGGAAGCGGCCGCGCGCCACCAGGGTTCCTAGATCCTGCCGCGTGGTGGCGATGATGCGCACGCTGCAACGGCGGTCGCGGGCGTCCCCTTCGGCCCGGTACACCTGCTCCTGGAACAGGCGCAACAGCTTGTCCTGGATGGGCAGGGGCAGATCCTCGATGCCGCACAGCAGCAGCGTCCCGCCCTCGGCCTGGGCCAGCAGCCCCGGCAGGAAGGTGGGCCCGTCGTCGCGCCCGGCCACCTGGCCGAAGATCTCCCGGGCCAGCACCCCGGGGCCGTTGCTGGCGCAATCGACCCGGATGAAGGGCTTGCTGCTGCGGCTGCTGATCTCGTGGATGCGCCGGGCCAGCAGCTCCTTGCCGGTGCCGCTTTCCCCGGTGATCAGCACCGGGTTGTCGTAACCGGCGAACCCGTCGCAGCGGCGCAGGGCCTCCTGCATGGCGGACGAGGTGGCCACCACCCGGGACGAGGGTGCCCGTCGCGTGGTGAAGACGGCCGGCCGCGGGGCCGCTTCCTGCCCGGCGAACTTGCGCCGGGCCAGGCCCGTCACCAGACCGTCGATCTCGGCGCTCAAGGGACCCTTGCCCAGCTCGTCGCAGGTTTGCTGGGCGGCCAGGGCGGTTTTCCAGGCTTCGTCCAGCAGCCGTTCGCTGCGGGCGCCGCCGTTGCCCGTGTCGATCTGGCGCTGCAGAACCTGGGCCAGGTGGAAGCGCGTCACCATGCTCTCGTGGCGGGCGCTCAGGGCGGCCAGGGTTTCCAGGGATGAGCGCAGGTGATCCACCCCCTGGGACCAGCGCCCCAGGTTGGCGGCGTTGACACCCAGGCAGCGCAGGGTGACGGCGGTCTCGTAACCGTCGCCCACCTCGCGGCACAGAAGCAGGGCGTCGTTCAGGACGTGCAGGGCCTCGTCGTGGCGGCCGGCCAGATCCAGGCATTCGCCTTCCCGGCGCAGCAACTCCATGACCAGGTCGCCGCGGGGGGCCAGCCGGCGGGCCAGGACCATGGCCCGCTCGTAGTATTGCCCGGCCTCGGGCAGCTGCCCCTCGTCACGGAAAACGTCGCCCAGGAACTCCAGGGCCAGGGCCTGTTCCCTGACCAGTCCCGTTTCCTCGGCCAGCGAGAAGGCTTCCAGCAGTTGGCTGCGTGCCTCCAGGAACTTGCCTTCCAGCCGCTGCACGTTGCCCAGGGCGATCTTGGCCCGGCTCAGCATGTCGTTCTGGCCGTCCAGCAGGTCCATCTCCTGTTTCAACAGGTCGGCGGCCCGTCGGTGCTGGCCCTGCTTGTAGCAGACGATGGCCAGGTTCTGGTAGTTCTGGGCCAGGCGCAGGGTGGCGCCCAGGCCGGCGTTGATCTGCCGGCTCTTGTCGAACCAGCGGCGGCCCTCTTCCAGGCGGCCCATGGTCAGGTAGGTCCAGCCCAGGAAGTTGGCGGCCACTGCCTCGCGCCCGGGTTCTTCCAGGAAACCGAAAGCCAGGCAGGCGTGCTCAACATGGCTGACGGCCTGGCGGGTGTTGCCTTGCCAGCGCAGGGCGGCGCCCAGCAGCAGGTGCAGCTCGGCCAGCACCACGGTGGGCGGACCGTCGGCGGTGGACAGCATCTGCTCGGCCCGGTCCTGCACCGTGGCGTAGTCCTCGGAGAACAGCAGCAGGTTCAGTTCCAGCACGGCCGCGGCCCGGTCGTCCTTGCCCAGGAAGCCCTGGTCGCGGGCCTGGTCCAGCCAGCGCCGGCAGCGTTCGTGGCGCTTGGCCTCGATGTAGCACCAGCCGCGCAGGATGGCGGCGTCGCGCAGGGAACCCACGGGAGGAGTGCGCCGGGTGCGCAGGTGGCCGTCCAGGTTGAACAGGCGGTCCAGGATGCGCAGGGCCCGGCCCGTATCTCCGGCCAGGTAGCGCTTCCTGGCCTCGTCGTGCAGGCGGGTCACCACGTTGGCGGTGGCTCCGCGCCCGGCCGGCACCGGTGGCCGATCGGCGGGCGAAGAGAGGCGAGAGGCATGATCAGGGCGCATCCTGGCACCTCCCCTCACCGGAACCGAAGACGGGGAATGAACAGGCAGGCAGCAGGTTGGCGGGCAGCAGCACGGCGCCGTTGATGGAGGTGGGGCCCATCCACAGGGGCACGTACCGGAAACCGGTGAACAGTCGCCCGGTGGGTGTTGCGGCCAGTGTCGTCTCCGGCTCGGGCGCCAGGATTGGCTCCCGTTCCACGGCAGCCGGACTCAGGACGCCGTCCCCCGGATCGCCTTCCTGGCTGATGACGTATTTATACGGGTTGCGCGCCAGGCCGGCGGCCGGGGTGAAAACCCAGCTCAGGAAGACGAGCAACAGGACCAGACGGAAGGCCCGGGACAAACCCGGGTGACGGAAGGCGGCGGTTGTGACCATGCGGGCTCCAGGAGGTTTGGCGAACCAAGAGCACAGAAGTTCCCTCCCTGGAACCTCGACTTCGAGCGATTTGCGCAGCCTATCATCCGAGTCGACATATGGTCAAGATAATTTTTACTTTAGTGTCATAACTAAATGTTTAGTTGTTTTTAGCGCAATTTCGGGAGTGCTGATTTTGAATTTTTATTATTTGGGTGTCACATGGTCAGTGTAACATGGGCCCGGGGCAGAGGACGAATCTGGCCCGGTTTCTGGGCCAAGAGAAAGAGGAGAGGGCGGCAGAGTGTCCCCCGGGCCGAGAAGGGAGCACCAAGCGTAAAATCCGGACCGGGATGACCAGTACCCCGTCGGATAACCATTTTCAACCTGTTGGCGGCTCAACAATCCCTGCTGGCGGGGTTTTTTTTAGGGAAAAATCCGGAACGAAAGAGTATATTTTTCCTACAAGGCTCCTAGCATTTTGGGGGGCTTTTTTCTCGACGGCTTGTTCCTCGCTTCTCTCTCGGATGGTCCAACGTGAAGAACTTTTTCCGGAATCCCGTGGTCGCCTTCTTTTCCTCCATGAAACTGGGTGCCGTGCTGATGTTCATCGCCGGTATCGCCAGCGGTGTGGGTACCTTCATCGAGTCCTTTTACGGCGGCCGTGATGCGGCCTATGGGCAGGTGTATGCGGCCCGGTGGTTCGAGTTGCTGCTGGCCCTCATCACCCTGAACCTGGTGCTCATCCTCTTCAAGCGCATGCCCTACACCCCGCGCCAGAGCGGGTCGGTGGTGGTCCATCTGTCCATCATCGTGATCCTGGTGGCCGCGGCCGTCACCCGCTACCAGGGCTACGAGGGCATCGTCAGCATCCGGGAGGGGGAAACCGCCACCACCTATCTCACGGACAAGTCCTACGTTCAGATGCAGATCGGGAACAAGCGGGCCTACTACTCCACCCGCCTGTTCAAGTACGGCGAGCCCGGACTGGACCGCGAGGTCCAGGTCAACGGCCAGAAGTACCACCTGGGCGTCAGCAAATTCTGGCCCAACTACACCGAGGTGTACCAGGAGGGCGAGGGTGGCCTGCCCGGACTGCAGTACGGCATTCACGACGGCAACGAGGTGGTCACCAAGGTGCTGCTGCAGGGCGACCGGGCCGAGCTGGGCCAGGTCAGCGCCCGCTTCCTCACCGGCTCCTTCGAGGGCCAGCTGAGCAGTTCCCCCTTCGGCGATGTGCGTGTGAGCGCCGATGGCCAGACCTGCACCATCCCCGTGACCCTGCCCGACGGCAAGGAGCACGCCTGCGGCGGCTACACCTTCTCCATCAGCGAATTCCAGACCGACTTCACGGTGGGCGCGGGCAGCAGCGACCGGGGCCCCATGAACAACCCCATGGTGCGCCTGGCCGTGACCGCACCGGACGGAACCACCGGCGAGAAGATCCTGTTCGCCTTCCATCCCGAGTTCAGCATGGGGCACAGCGGCGGCGAGGACGAGTTCGCCCAGCTGGACGTGCTGTACAGCGTGGCCAGCGGGCTGGAACTGGCGCGCGGCGGCAGCGCCGGCATGCAGGCCCGGGCCTCGTTCCCCCTGACCAGCCTGGACATGAGCGACGACACGCGCGAGGAAATTCCCGCCGGCACGGTCTTCGATCTGCACGAGGCCATCCTTTACTCCAACAACGGCCTGGAGTTCTCCTTCATCCCGGCCAAGATCATGGACTCGGTGGTGCTGGCCCCCATGAACGGGGACAATCCCAACCTGCGTTCGGCCGCCATGGTGACGGTGCGGGACGCCCAGGGCAACGCCCAGGCCGAGGCCCTGTGCGTGGCCGGTGAGCCGGCGCGACGGGTGGAACTGAACGGCGAGACGGTGAAGTTGGCCTACGGCCGCATGAGCCGCCCCCTGGGGTACTCGCTGCATCTGGACGACTTCGTGCTGGACACCTACCCCGGCAGCGACAACCCCGCCACCTACGAGAGCTACGTGACGCTGAACGACCCGGACCATGGCATCCAGAACAAGAAGGTGCACATCTACATGAACAACCCCCTGACCCACCGGGGCAGCAAGCACTTCCAGTCCTCGTATGACCCGGACCGGCGGGGCACGGTCCTGTCCCTGAACCATGACCCGGGCAAGATCCCCACCTACATCGGGTACGCCATGATCAGCCTGGGCTTCTTGCTGATCCTGCTGCAGAACCTGCTGTTCCCCCGGCGCAAGGGTTCGTCGGCCGGCACCCTGACGGCCCTGGCGGTGGGCGTGCTGGCCCTGGCCGGCGCCGGCACGGCCCTGGCCCAGGAGGACGACCCGCACGCGGGGCACAACCACGCCGCGCCGGCTCCCGTCCAGACCAGCTTCACCACCCTGTCCGACCCCGCCCGGGACCTGGCCAGCCGCCTGATCATCCAGGATTTCCGGGGGCGCATGAAACCCCTGGACACCATGGCTCGCGAGTTCGTCATGAAGGTGGCCAAGAAGACCAAGTTCCAGGACCGCGAACCGGTGGACATGTACCTGAACTGGGTGGCCAACCCGCGCTACTGGTGGGATCAGCCCTGCATCGCCGTGCGATACGGCGGGCTGAAGGAATTCCTGGGCGTCGACGCGTCGGTGAAGCACGTCAGTCCGGCCAGCCTGTTCGAGAACGGGCAGTACCGCATCGCGGCGGCCGTGGAGGAGGCCCACCGCACCCCCGACCGCGAGCGCACCAAGACCCAGCGCAAGCTCATCAGCTTCGACGAGCGCTTCAACCTGCTGTACATGACCTTCCGTGGTGACGGCCTGCGCATGTACCCCATCCCCGGCGACCCCAACCACAGCTGGGACGTGCTGGAGAAGGTGATGCCCGGCCTGGACGCCCAGCAGGGGCCCCAGTACCAGGCGGCCTTCGCCGATCTCATGGAGGGGCTGAAGACGGGCAACAACGCCAGCATCATGCAGGGGCTGAAGGAGACCCAGGCTCTGCAGCAGCAGTACGGCGCCGACGTGCTGCCTTCCAGCGCCAAGCTGGAGTCCGAACTGTTCTACAACAAGTCCCATCTGTTCAGCTGGATGATGGTGCCGCTGCTGGCCTGCTTCGCCATCTTCATGGGGCTGTTCATGTGGAGCCTGCTGGCGCGCAAGGGCGCCGCCTTCAGTTTCCGAAACCCCATCTACAGCCTGGCCATGCTGGCCTACGTGGTGGCCTTCGCCGGCATGATCACGGCCTACGTGCTGCGCTGGATCGCCTCGGGGCGCGCGCCCCTCAGCAACGGGCACGAGTCCCTGCTGTTCATCAGCCTGGCGGTGGCCCTGGCGGGGCTCATCTTCGAGCTCATTTACCGCATGGCCGCCCCGGCGGGGCTGGCCTCGCTGCTGACCCTGGTGGTGCTGGGCGTGTCCATGCTGTCGGTCTTCGATCCGGCCATCGGGCCCCTGGTGCCGGTGCTGGTCAGCTACTGGCTGAACATCCACGTGACCATCATCACGGCCAGCTACGCCTTCCTGGGCATGGTCTTCATGCTGGGCACGTTGATCCTCCTGCTCATGCTCATCAGGCCCTTCATGAAACCCACCGTGCAGGCCGACATGGACGTCAGCATCTCCACCCTTGACCGCATCAATTTCTGGGTGCTGGTGGCGGGGCTGGGCACGCTGACCATGAAGTCACATCTCTACCGGAGACCTTGCCCGCCATTCGCGTCTCCAATAGTGAACATATCATTATCGGAGTGACCGAAGGCAGGAAGATATTCCAAAGTTGGACGATCGGGAGCGGGGGGCGTTCAGAATATCATCAGAGAGTCTGGAAGCGCGGGCGTCATTTGAATGAAAAACATTTGTCCGGGCCCCAATGGCTCCCGAGAAATGGTTGACCAGACTTCCATGCCTCCGGCCTGAAGCCAGGCCCCAGGGAACCCTCCACAAGTTATCATTGCAGCGACGACAGGTATTCTTGGGGGCTTCCCATCGAGGACAAGTGGTCAGTGTTGCGGGTTGATGCTGGAAGTGGATCGTCCGTATCTGCCACTGCAGTGATGCCAGTAGCTTCACGAACGCCATCGCGAGCCTCTTCCCAACGTTGCTGCTTGGAGGCGATTGGCCCGGGCAGCCTCCCCCCCCACACAAGCGAATCGTTCTGATGGTCATGAAAAAAATATCTTGACCTCACTCCCACTTGGATATATTGTCGCGCAAAACGGCCAACGAGAATATGGCAAAGTTCATGCGCATGAACTCCTTAGCTGGCATGGACCGCAGATCCTGTTGGGTATAGCTTCTGGCCCAGCTTCCGACTTTGTACTGTCCATACCCTGCCCTTTTCGAAATTCCGCAACGTCCGTGTCCACTACTTGGAAAAGGAAGACTCCCACGCCATTACTTCGCTTCTCAGCAGTTCGTTCCGACCAAGCAATCTGGACACCATTGCCATCCACTCGCCGTCAGTTCGCGAGCAGGGACTGAAAAAGCTGCTCACGACATTTTCATCCGATGGTAATAACTGGTGAGCAAGGCCGGTACAATTTATCTGAGCGCCATAGCTTTGGGGGAACGAAAAAGACTTTGGGCTTCTGAACGAGAGTGTCGGCTGACTCTACCCTGAAAACCGAGGGGAATAGCCTTCCGCGCGACTCAAGACTGATAGCAGAAATCGTCGTCGCCGTTGTGTCATCCGGCGTTTCAGGTTTCCAGTTGATATTGACCTCGCCCTTCGGGGTCGGTGCTGTCCCCTCAATTAGCGTGCACAAACTTCCCTCAATTGCCGAGATCACGCTCCCGGTGTACCGGGACTTCCCTTACAGGGGAAACACAAAGCCTGGTTCGCCGCCCGGATTCTTTTCTGTCGACACCGCTGTGCCGGTGTTGATATATTTTGACTGTCCGACAAGATCAATCAGAGAGGGCCCTGTTCCGTTTCCCCTGCATTGGAGGAAGATATGAAAAGACACGTCGGGATTTGCTGCTTTCTTGCCGCCATTGCGCTTCCAGTGATTGTTGCAGCCCAGGACCTCACAATCGATCAGAAGGTGGCCGTGCTTCAGAAGCGGCTGGCCGAGCAACAACGGCTCCGCGACGAACTGAGCCGGCTTCACGGACAACTGACGCCTGTGAAGGCAAAGATGGATGACCTGGAACGGCGCAGTGCCGAAAACCTGCAGAACAACGCCCTCAAGCTTTCCATGAAGGCTACCTACGACATGGTCATGAAGGTGGGCGCCACGGCCAGCGTGGTGAACTATGCCGTGGACCTTTCCGTGGACCTGATCAACAACCTGTACGTCGAGCCGAAAATGGCGAGTCAGATCAAGAGCAACTACCACCAGCAGCAGGTGCGGCTAGACGATATCAAGAAAAGCCTGGAACAGGTGTCTGCGCGCAGCGCCATGATCGACGAGCAGGTGGAGACGCTCAAGCGGGTGCTCGTGGCCGACCCGCCCATGTTCGACGACGATTCTCCTTACTTCGCAAACAACCCGCACACAGCCCCCTACTGGAAGGAGGCCGACAACAAGGCCGATGACAGCACCGAAACCGGGACCCGCCAGATCTACATCATCAACCGTCTCACGGGAAACATTTCCAAGGAACTCGACGGCGAGATGAGACGCGTCCGGCATGACGCCAAGGCCGTTGAAGGGCTCATGGATGAAACGCGCCGGGAGATTGCACGGTTAGAGGGCATGAAAGACACGTGGGACTACACACCGGCCACGCAGCCCGCGCCACCACCCGCACCGCCGCTGGAAATCGCCAGGCCCGTGAAAAATGAGAAGAACTGCGGGTGGTGTGCCGTACAACGCATGTGGAGCCCAAAGCCGTCCCCTGCGGAGAAACTCAAAAAGGAGCAATGGAAACAGAAGCTCAAGCACTACGCTGAGAACTGCTACCGGTTCGATGCCCGGCTGGTCGCCAAGTTCCCGAAAGAGGTGCGCATTGGCGAAAAGATGGACTATTCCGTGGAGAAGATCACCCCCGGCCTCCCGGAGGGTGAGTTGATCTACTACTACAGAATAAAATACCTGGTCGACGGCAAGGAGGAGTACTCACCCACCAAGCTGACCAGCCTCGCCGCCACACCCGGCCGGCACAAGGTCACTGTGCTGCTGGAATCGTGCAAGGATTTGATTGACAAGGCGGAGTTCGACATTCTGGTTAAGGATCCCATTCACGACGCAACCGTCTATTTCATGGACCCAAAGAGTGAAGTGGGAGTCAACGGCATCGTGTATTTCAAAGGCAAGATAGACTGTCCCGGGATCAAGGACCCCGAAAGAAACCTGAAATACTCGTACAAGATCT
>CAXXKE010000004.1:0-60633 GCA_963674845.2 Candidatus Krumholzibacteriia bacterium
GATCGCCATGGCGGGCTTGAATACCTGAGCCGCGACCCCGAAGCCCGCCTGGATCCCACCCGGGCCAATCCCGGCGCCCGCTCGTTGCTGGTCTTCGCCCAGCGCTACAGCAACGGCTGGATTCCCGACCCTCACGAACCCGCCGCCGGTGGCCGGGCCCCCGCCCGGGCGCCCTGGACCCATCGCGTGGCTCGCTACGCCCGTGGCCAGGACTATCACCATGTTCTGCTTAAAGACATGAAGCGGGTGCTGGCCGATCTGACCGCCCACTGGCCGGGGCTGCGGGCCTTCCCCTCCACCGACACGGGTCCCTATCTGGAGCGTGAGTACGCCTGGCTGGCGGGCCTGGGCTTCCTGGGGCACAACCACTGCCTCATCAACGAGCGCCTGGGTTCGGGCCTCTTCCTGGGAGTGGCCCTGACCAATCTGGACATCGCCGGGCTGCCGGCGCCGGGCCGGCCCGCGGCCGAACCCCTGTACGCTGTGCGCCCCCGCCGTCGCCGCCCGGCCGTGCGGGTGGCCTGGGATATGTGCGGCCGCTGCACCCGCTGCCTGGACGCCTGCCCCACCGGCGCCCTGGACCGGGAACGCGGACTTGAGGCGGGGCTATGCCTGGCCACCTGGTCCATCGAGTGGCAGGGGCAGGCGCCGGGCCCCCTGGAAATGCTCCAGGGCGGCCTTCTGTTCGGCTGCGACATCTGCCAGAGCGTGTGCCCCTGGAACAATCGCGCCGCCGGGCGGGCTGCGGATCTGCCGGACTTTCCGGAGGAGTACGCCGTTCTGGAAGACCATGCCCAGCTGAAGCTGGCCGACCTGGTGGATCTGGACGATGATGAGTTTCGCCGGCGCTTCCGCAAGACCCCCATCTGGCGTTGCCATCCCGAGGGCTTGCGCCGCAATGCCCGGCGGGTGTTGAACAATGTGGCCGGGGAGGAAGAATGAACGCGTCCCATGAAGCGGCCTGGTGGAGCCCCCTGCCCAGCGGGCAGGCCGCCTGTCAACTGTGCCCCATCGGCTGCCGGCTGCGGGAGGGGCAGACCGGACCCTGCGGCACCCGGCGCAACCGGGGTGGGGTCATGGAGCCTCTGCACTACGGGCAGGTTGTGAGCCTGGGGGTGGATCCCATGGAAAAGAAGCCCCTGTACCACTTCCATCCCGGCCGGCCCATCCTTTCCACCGCGGCACCGGGCTGCAACCTGCACTGCCTGTTCTGCCAGAACTGGAGCATCAGCCAGGAGGGCGGGCAACGGACCCACGCCATGGCCCCCGAAGAACTGGCCGCTCTGGCCCGCCGGGAACAGGCGGTGGGAGTGGCCTTCACCTACAGCGAGCCCCTGGTCTGGTTCGAATTCGTGCGGGACGCCTCCCGGGCGGTGGCCCAGGCGGGCCTGCGCAACGTGCTGGTCAGCAACGGTTTCCTGAATGCCGAACCCCTGGCCGAACTGCTGCCCACCATCCACGCGGCCAACATCGACCTGAAGGCCATGGACGACCGCTTCTACCGGAAGATCTGCAAGGCTCGCCTGGCCCCGGTGCTGGCGGCCATCGACCAGTGTCTGGCCGGAGGCGTGCATGTGGAGCTGACCAACCTCATCATTCCCGGCCACAACGACCAGCCCGAGCAGCTGCAGCGATTGATCGGGTTCGTGGCGGATCGGCAGCAGCGGCACGGCCGGGCTGTCCCCCTGCATTTCTCGGCTTACCGGCCGGCCTGGAAGATGGACGCTCCCGCCACTCCGCGGGCCACGCTCCTGCGCGCCCATGAGCTGGCCCGGAAGGATCTGGACTGGGTATATCTGGGGAATGTGCCGGGCCATGAAGGGCGCGATTCCCACTGTCCCGCCTGCGGGGAAACGGTGGTCGAGCGTAGCGGATACGCCGCGCAGGTGCGGCTGGCGGACGGGGCGCGGTGCCCCGGATGCGGCACCGACCTGCCCTTCGTCGTCGCCTGAGAGGGGCTAACCTTCCCAGTTCTCGTCCACGTGGCTGGCCGTGACATAGGTGGTGATGCCGCCGCGCACGAACCACTCGCCCCGCACTTCCATGAGCCGCGGCTGGATGGCGTTCACCATGTCGTCCAGGATCTGGTTGGTCACCTTCTCGTGGAAGGCGCCCTCGTTGCGGTACGACCACAGGTACAGCTTCAGGCTCTTCAACTCCACGCACTTCTGGTTGGGCACGTAGGTGATGTGGAAGTGGGCGAAGTCGGGCTGGCCCGTCATGGGGCACAGGCAGGTGAATTCGGGGCAGTCGAATTCGATCTCGTAATCCCGCTCGGGATTGGGGTTGTCGAAGACCTCGAGTGTCTTGCTGGGTTCGCTGGCCATGAGGTTCCTTTCTGAGAGTGGCGGTTGACCGGGGGCTCTCGATTCCGGATATAATATATGGACTGGCCGGGATTGGTTCGCCATTCCAGAATTCCGGCTGCCGCGCAGGTTTCCCGGCATCACGGGATTCTCTGCCCGTTCGCCTGGATTCAGCCACTCCTGTTCAAGGCTCTGCGGCGGATTGCACCGGCCCGACAGCACAGGATAATGAATGGTCCGGTGCCAAGGCGCCAGAAAAAACCCGGGGGCTCCGCGGCCCCTGCCTGCATCGGAAGCAAGGATGTCCGGATGAGACGATCTTCGCCCAGCACGGTTCTCGTGGGCATTTTGCTGGGACTGGCTCTCCTGGCCGGCCCCCTGGGGGGGTGCGACAACGGAGGAGCTCCCGCCACCGGAGACGAGGGGCCGGGCTTCTCGTTCCAGCCCGCTGCCGATTCCTTGACCGTCCTTTCCACCGGCCATCTCGATTTCCAGATCACCGTCGACCCCACTGCGGAATTCTCCGCGCAGTGGACCCTGGACGGCTCACCCCAGGCCATCGGGCCCAGCTATCGCTTCATCCCCACCAACCTGGGGCGGAAAACCCTGGCGGTCCAGGCCACCGCGGGGGGCAGCACCGGCGATCACCGTTGGACCATCGAGGTGGTCAACGGCCACGCCCTGGATTTTGCCTTCGCACCGGCCGATTCGGCACTGGCCATGGTGGACATGGAGGCCCGGACCTTCGCCGTCACCACGAATTACCCCTTCGCCGTGGACTATTCCTGGCGCTATCACGGCCAGGAGGTGGGCCGGGAGGCGGCTTATCTGTTCACGGCTGCGGGAACGGGGCCCGACAGCCTGCAACTGGTCTACACCGCCGACGGAAAGTGCATGTCCCACACCTGGCGCATGGCGGTGGCACCCTATTTCCCGGACCCCATCCAGGTGGTCCTGGTGGAAAGGGAGCCCTGGCCCGGTTCGGTGCGGGTCATCTGGAGCGCTGCGGACCATGTGGTTTTTCCCCTGGAAGCCTACGAGGTGGCGGCCAGCTACAGCGGGCCCATCGACGAGGAAAACTGGCCGGAGGCCCTGCCCCTGGGGGAAGTGGCCTATTCGGCTTCCGAGGAATGGCCGCGGGCCCTGTTCAAGAGCGAGGACGGTCTGGTGCCCGGCAACTACGCCTGGTTCGCCGTGCGCAGCCGGGACACCCACGGCAACCTCTCCCAGATCCTGGTGAACGGGCAGCACCAGTTGAGCGAGGTACGCTGGGTCGAAGGCACGGTCCACGATGAACTGGGTACTCCCCTGGCCGGGGTCGAGGTGATGGACAGCGTCCTGCACCTGACCATGACCACCGGGGCGGACGGGTACTTTCAGCTGGGGCCCTTCGCCGACTTCTATGCTCTGACCCTCTGGGCCAGTGGCGACGATGCGGTCTGGCATGATTATCATGCCTTCGACCTGAGCCTGGAGCAGGATGTGACGGTGGATATCCGCCTGATGAAGCGATGGGGCAGCGATCCCTCGTGCCCCGATTACGGAGCGGACTTCCTCACCTACTTCCGGAATCTTACCCGCACCAATGCCCCCAGCACCCTCCGGCCGAACCAGTTCCTTTACCGCTGGGAATCTTACCCCGTGCAGGTTTACATTCCCGAATTCAGCAACAACGGTCTTGATTTCAAGGATGCTTGCGTCCAGACCCTGGCCTGGTGGAACCTCAGCATGGGTGAAGAATTCTTCCAGCTGTCGGGCGACCCGGCGGAGGCCCAGGTGATCTTCGTGTTCGAGGATCGCGGCGGCGGTGTCAATGGCCAGACATCCCTCTTGTTGCCCGACGACAAGCTCTACGGTCTGGGCGAGACCATCCCCGAACTGCTCGAGGTCTATGTCCGGGAAACATTTTCCGACCCGATCCGTATTCAGGAGACGAGCCTGCATGAACTGGGGCACGTCCTGGGTGTCAATCGCCACGCCCTTTGTAATGATCCCGGATATCTGATGTATGTTACCTCCACGGGCGTCCTGAATGACGGCTGGGAGGCCGCCATCCACGAGGATGAGAAAAGACTGGTCCGGACCATTCGTGCCCTGCCTCAGGGTTACGATATGGGCGGTTTCCGGTAATGCTCGGATGTGGAGACCGTTCTCGCCTTTTTCCGATGACCCTCGGATCCACCGGCTTTTGCAACTGACCGGCCACCGCCCAGCAATCCCGACCGGAGAACGGGGGAGTCATGGGCGGGTATGCGAAGAGAGAGCTGGTTTTTTCGGTCGTCGGGTTGCTTGCCGCGCTGATGCTGGTCACGGCCATCGGGACCGGGTGCGACCCGGGGGTGGCGCCAGAGGAGGGTTCGTCCACCCGCGTTGATTTCTTTGTCAGCCCGGCCGCCGATTCCCTGCAGGTTTCTTCTCTGGAAACTCCTGATTTTCAGGTGGGGACCCGGCCGTCGGTTCCCATCAAGGTCCGCTGGGTCCTGGACGGGGACACCCTGTCCGTGGGACCCCGGTTCCGCTACTTCCCGCGCCACCTGGAGCCCTCCCTGCTGAAAGCCGTGGCCAGCAGCAAGGAAGGCGCCTTCGAGCACTCCTGGCTGCTGACCATTCGCAACGACCACCCGGCTGAATTCCGTTTCGACCCGTCCGGCACGGAAATCGCCCTGGTCATGGCCGATTCCTGCCGATTCCAGGCCCTGGGATCCTACCCCTTCTCCTGTGATTACGCCTGGACCATGAACGGTCACGAGATCCCGGCAGGCCCGGTCCTGGATCACGTGGCCCGGGAGGTGGGACGGGATACCCTGAGTCTCACCGTTTCCACCGAAGTGGGGGTGCGGCATCACACCTGGTACCTGAACACAAGTCCCTTCCCCGTGCAGTTCACCTTCGAGCCGCTGGAAAGTCAGGTGGCCATGGTTCCCCGGGACAGCCGGGTTTTTCGCCTGGCAAGCGACAGCCCCTTTCCCGTGAGCGCGGTCTGGCAGGTGGACGGGGTTCCCGTGGGGACCGATTCCCTGTTGACCTTCAACCCCGAACATTCGGGACGTCACCGGATCCAGGTGTGGGTCTCGTCGGGCGAGCGGGTATTCGGTCATCTGTGGGACGTGGTGGTGGTTTCCCGGCGGCCTCCTCCTGTGGCGGACATCCTGTGCGATGACGGTCCCTCGCCTGGTAGCGTCCGGGTCAGCTGGCGGCCGGTGGAACCCACGGCGGCGCCGGTGGTGCGCTACGAGGTGGCTTGCAGTCACCTGGGTCCCCTGAACAACGACTCCTGGAATCAGGCCATTCAACTGGAAGCCGTGGAACCATCCGAGCGCAAGAACATGATGAGTCGGGTGTTCACTCCCGAGGATCACGGGCTGGTGCCGGGTCGGCGCCTGTGGGTGGCGGTCAAGGCCGTGGACACCTTCGGGCTCAGCGCCGAGGTGGTGACCAACGGGTCCCTGACCCTCAGCCAGGCCTATCATGTGCAAGGTGTGGTGCGGGATGAAACGGGGCGGCCCTTGCCGGGCATCATGGTGCGGGCCAAAGCCCAGGGCCTGTCCGCCGTCACCGGCACGGACGGGTTTTATCGTCTGGGGCCTTTCCCCGAGGGTAGCAGCCTGTGTCTGAGCACCGAATCTCCGGACCAGCGGGACCCTGGTGAAAGCGGGGATGTGGGCAGCGCCTGGTATGACTACACCACGCGGGTTTTCGACCCGGCCGCCATGCCGGTGCAGGATATCTACCTGCTGACGCGCTGGGGATGTGATGGTCGTTGCAGCGAGTTCAGCAACGAGTTCAAGACTCTTTTCACCTACCTGACGCGTACCAGCCTGACCACCTCCCTGCGTCCCGAGCACCAGCTGTTCCACTGGGAGGATTATCCGGTGCCCGTTCATATTCCGGTCTTCCAGAACAACGGCCTCGATTTCCGTGAACTGGCGGCACAGAGCCTGCGCTGGTGGAACACGGTGCTGGGCGAGGAGGTTTTCCAGCTGGTTTCCAGCGGGGGGCAGGCCAGGGTGGCCGTGGAGTTCACGGATCTGGGAGGATACGCCAACGGCAGCATGACCCTGGTGGAACCCGCCACTCCGGGCCAGACCCTTGGCGACGCCGTTCCTCAGCGCATTCGCGTTAGCATTTCGGAAAACTTCACGGACCCGCAGCGCATTCAGGAGACCATCCTGCACGAGCTGGGCCACGTGCTGGGCCTGTATCGCCACCCGACCTGCCGGGGACCGGGCTACCTGATGTACATCACCGCTGCGGGGGCCCTGAACGAGGGCTGGGATCTGGCGGTCCACCAGGACGAGGTGCGAGCCGTCAGGGCCATCCGGCACTTGCCCCAGGGGTATGATGTGAGCGGTCTGGAGTGAACCCAGGGGTGTGAAATAGCCGGGTGAAAAAGCGGTCGCCGGGCCATGGTTGCCCGGCGGCCGCTCGTGCAAGGACCGTGATGTTGGGCCGGTCCTGCTTGCCTTCTTACCGGTCTATCATTTCACCAGGGCCATGCGCCCGACGCTGCGGTGTTCACCGCTGGTGACCATGTAGAAGTACACGCCCGCGGCCACCTTGCGGCCGGTCTCGTCGTTGCCGGACCAGCTCACCTCGTGAACCTGGGCGGGCAGGACATCATCGACCACCGTGCGCACCTTGCGACCCGCCAGGTCGTAGATGACCACCGAGGTGGGAGCGGCTTCCGGCAAGGCGAAGCGGATGGTGACCCGAGGGTTGAAGGGGTTGGGGAAGGGCTTGTCCACCACGAAGGTGGCGGGCACTTCCTGGTTGCCCGGATCCGGCACGGGCGACACCCCGCAGCCGCTGGTCAGTGCGCCGATCAGATCGCAGCCGCCGCTGTTGGCGGGCAGGCAGGGCGAAGTGGTCTTGAGGTTGAAGGGATCGTCGCCCGTTCCGCAGAACTCGGGATCGACTGAGATGTTGCCGTTGGTTCCGGTGGGGTCGACCATGCCGCCCAGGTCGGTTCCATCGTTGCCGTACACGTCGTTGCAGGTGAACAGGGTGGGTTCGGCGCTCACGGCCAGGCCGTTGGCCAGGCCGGTTCCGCCCGTGTTGAAGGCGATGATGTTACCGGAGAGGCTGAGGTTGCTGGCGGTGCTGTTGATGCCTGCGCCCCCCCCCGCGCCGAAGTTCTGGGCCAGGGTGTTGCCCGTGAGGCTCACCGTGGATCCTGCGATGTACATGGCTCCGCCGGAATAGGTGGCGGTGTTGCCCGAGAACAGGTTGCTGGTCAGGGTCACGCTGGTGCAGGCGTCGAAGTTGCCGCCGGCCCCGGCGATGGCCTGGTTGCCCTGGCACACCACGCTGTCCATGGCCACCGAGGTGTTGGAGAAGTTGAAACCACCGCCGAACATGAATCCGGCAGTGGGAGTGGGGACATTGTCCAGGATGTGCAGGCGGTTCAGGTCGGCGCTGCCGGCATTCATGAACAGGCCGGCTCCCCCGTTCTTGGAGGTGTTGCCCTGGATGGCGCCGCCATCCATCTGCAGGCTGGTGGAGCCGGTGTTCTGGGTCATGTACATGCCCCCGCCGGCGTCGACGTTCACATGGCCCGACACGGTGCAGTTCACCATGGTCAGATCGCTGTCCACACCGTACACCCCGCCACCCCGGGAGGTGTAGGTCAGGTTGTCGTTGAGGGGGGTGTTGTCCTCGATGACACAGTCGGTCATGGTGGCGTTGCTCTGGTAGGCGTAAAGCCCGGCTCCGTAGACGGCGGTGTTGCCGTGGATGTGGACGTTCTCCAGCACCGCGTCGCTGTCGTAGAGCATGATGCCGCCGCCGCAGCCCAGGGTGCTCAGGGCGCCGACGCTGCAGCCGCTGACCTCGATGTTGCGCAGGGTGGGGGAGGCATGGCTGAGGATGACACCCCCGCCAAAGCGCCCGCTGTAGGGGATGGAGGAGAACTGGGTGCCGCCGCCGCCGGTGAAGTGGAAGCCGTCGATGACGGTGGCCGGGGTCATGTCGCCCGCCGTCGTGCGCATGCAGGGCGCCACGGCGGTGCCCGTCACCACGGTCTTGTTGTTCACGGGGTCGCGGGTGGTGTAGGTGGCGTCGTAGCCGCCCAGGATGGTCAGGTCCTTGCCGCCGATCACTTCCATGGGGCCGGTCACGGCCGCGTCGGCGCGCACCTGCACGACGTCCCCGGGCGAGGCCGAGTTGAGTGCGTCATACAGGGTGGGGAATTCATCGGGATACTGGTGGTTGCCGTCGTCCAGGGCCTTGGTCAGGTTGACCCGGCCCGCGCCCAGCAGGCCCGCGTAGGCGGGGTTCTTGGCATCCAGGTCGTCGGCGGTGTTCATGAGCTGGTTGGCAACCTGGGTGTAGGTCCAGGTGGGGTTAGCCGACCAGACCAGGGCCGCCGCGCCGGCGGTCTGTGGCGAGGCGAAGCTGGTTCCGCTCACCGAGGCATAGCCGCTGGTGCCGCTGACGTGGTTGTAGTTGGTGGTGTACATGCCCACGCCGGGGGCGGTGATCTCGATCCAGGTGCCGAAGTTGGAGAACGAGGCCCTGAGGTCCGAGTCGTCGCTGGCGGCCACGGCCATCACCCCGGAACGGGTGCCCAGGTAGGGCGCGTCCGAACTGTTGTCGTTGCCGGCCGCGGTGACGATGAGCCCGCCCTCGTTCTGGACCAGGGTCACGTAGTTGGCCAGGTACTCCGCGCTACCCCAGCTGCAGTTGATGATCCGGGCGCCGTTGTTCACGGCGTACAGCATGCCCGAGGCGGCGAAGTCCATGCGCACCACGCCGGTGGTGTCGCCGTCGGGCAGCCAGCCCACCCGCACGGCCATGATCTTGCAACCGGGGGCGGTACCGGCGATGCCGGTGCCGTTGTTGGTGATGGCGGCGATGATGCCCGCGCAGTTTGTGCCGTGGGATTCGTAGTCCATGGGGTCGTTGTCGGGATTGGCGACGTCCTCGTCGGGGTAGCCGTCGAAGGGCACGTTCACGAAGTCCCAGCCGCGAATATCGTCCACCTTGCCGTTGTGGTCGTCATCCACGCCGGGGGAGCCGTAGTACTCGGTCCAGTTGGTCCACACGGCCCCGTTCACCTTGTCGGGATGCGTGCCGCCCAGGTCGGGGTGATGCCAGTCGACGCCGGAATCAAGCACGGCCACGATGACGTTGGAATCACCCAGGGAGTGGCCCCAGGCGCCCACGGCCCGCACATCGGCTCCACCGGGAGTCATGTTGCGCAGGTACCACTGGCTGGAAACCACGTCGTTGGGCAGGTAGGAATCGTACATCTTGCAGATGGGGACAACCTTGGCTTCTTCCACCTCAGCCAGGCTCTCGTAGGCCTTCTTGACCTCCTGCAGATCGTGGCGGGGGTCGAAATCCACGGCCCAGACCCGCTCGAAGTAGCTGGCGGCGGCCTTGTTCTTGAGGTTGCCGGTCTGCCCCTTGTGCAGCTGCTCCATGTCCTTGACGGCGAAGCGGCTGGAAAGAGCGTCCAGGCCGGGCACCCCGACCTTCACCGCGCCGGCGGCCTTGTCCAGGTTCATGGCCACGTCTTCCTTGACGGTGATGACGATCCGGTCCTGGACCAGTCCGACCACCGAGGAATTTTCGAAAGGTTGGGCAAGGGCCGATCCGGCCACAGCCAGGGTCAGCAGGGTGAGCAAGAACATCCGCATGACGAATTCCCCATCTTCTGAAGGTACTGCCTGATAATTCAGGTTGCCGGTCCGGGTGGCGATCCCGGCCGGGGGCAGAATTTCGGCGCTGGAAAACGCGGTTTTGCACGACCATCCCCGGACCCGTCAGGAGCCGAGGAGAGCGTTGGCCGGGAAAAACCTGTCACTTCCCGCGCACCATGAATAATATAGGAACCCCCCTCCGGGGACAATAAGTGGTGTTTTGGGAGCACTTTTGATCTTTCGGGTGGTGCTCGTGAAGGGGTAATTGATTGTCAGAGGTCAACATAAAGCATGTTCTGTTCATTGAGCCCTACGACGGCGGCTCTCACCAGGCTTTCCGGCAGGGGTTGATCCGGCATTCCCGGCACCGCTTCACCAGCCTGACCCTCCCCGCCCGGCTGTGGAAATGGCGCATGCGCGGAGCGGCGGCCTGGCTGGCCGACCAGATCAACACCATGCCCGATCGCGGTTTCGATCTGATCCTGGTGACGGGTTTTCTCAACCTGGCCGACCTCAGGGGTTTGCTGTGCCCGCCCCTGGACCGGGCGCCGGTCCTGTTGTACATGCACGAGAACCAGCTGACCTATCCCCTCAGTCCCGATGAGGAATTCGACTACCATTTCGGCTTCACCAACATCGTCAGCTCCCTGGCCGCGGATCGGCTGGTCTTCAATTCCGACTTCCACCGCACCCTGTTCCTGGATTCCATCCCCGCCTACCTGGGCAAGATGACCGAGGCCGTTCCCCGCGGCGTGCCCCGGCGCCTGGCCGATCGCAGCCAGGTGCTGCCCGTGGGGCTGGACAGGACGCCCCTGCCGGAGGATCATTTTCCCCTTTACCGCGGCGGCCACAGCGATCCGGACGTGGGCCCCGGCTGGCCCCGGGGCGCGGCCGGCCGGCGGCCTCTGATCCTGTGGAACCATCGCTGGGAGTTCGACAAGCAGCCCGAGGTCTTCGCCCGGGCCATCGACGCCATGCTGGAACGGGGCCTGGATTTCGAGGTGGCCTTGCTGGGGGATGCCCAGCAGCACGACGAGATCTTTTCCCCCCTGGCCGAGCGGCTGGGGCCACGGCTGCGGGCCTTCGGTTTCGTTCCCGACCGCGCCCGCTACGATGCCCTCCTCGCCGAGGCCGATATTGTGGTAAGCTGCGCCAAGCAGGAATACTTCGGAATCTCGGTGGCCGAGGCCGTTCACGCCGGGTGCTATCCCGTGCTGCCCCGGGAGCAGGTCTACCCCTCGCTGTACGGGCGGTGGTGCAAGGGCCGGCACTTCTACAACGACGAGGCCGAACTGCTGGAGCTGCTGACCGATCTGGTCACGGGACATTCCTGTGGCCACGTGTGCAGCCTGGACCGGGACGTGGACCCCTGCTGCTGGCCCCGGCTGGCCCCGCGCTTCGACACCCTGCTGGCCGAGGTGGCCGAGGCCGGCCGCCAGCACAACCTGCCCGACCCCCAAGCTGGAGGACAGTCGTGAACACCCGCCCCAACAAGCTGCCCGGCGCCTGGCTCATCGACATCGAGGGTGTGCTGGTGAGGGACAAGCGCTACCAGCCGGTGCCGGGATCGCTGGAGTGGTTCAACGGCCTGGTGGCCAGCGGTGTGCCCCTGTGCCTGGTCAGCAACAACACCACGGACCGACCCGGCGACCTGGTTGACCGGCTGGTGAAGCTGGGTTTCCAGGTGCAGCCCCACCAGCTGGTGGGGGCCCTGGGGCTGTCGGTGCAGTGGCTGCGGCAGCGGGGGCGTCGGCGCATCCTGTGGCTGGGCCATCCGGGGCTGGAATCCTACTGGCGGGACGAGGGGTTCGAGACCACCGGGCCACAGCCGGTGCAGGCGGTGGTGCTGGGAGCCAACAGCCGCCTGGGCACGGCCGATCTGGACCGGGCCCTAGAGCCCTTGCTGGATCAGGGGGCCGATCTGGTCTGTCCCCATCGCAATCTGTTTTTCCTGGACGAGGAGGGCCGGCCCCGCCTGGGGCCCGGGGTCTGGGCGGCGGGTCTGGAGGCTCTGAAGGGTGCGGGACAGGTTGTCACGGTGGGCAAGCCCGCCGAACCGATCTATCATGAGGCATTGAAAAGGGTTGGCGTGGAGCCCACCGAGGCCCTATTTATCTCGGATGATCCCCTGTCCGACCTGGTGACCGCCGGGCGGCTGGGTATGACCACGGCTTTCGTCCTGTCGGGAAAGTATTCCGATCACGCCGTTCTGGGGCGCATGGAACAGGATCAATGGCCGCACATTGTATGCCGCTGCCCGGCCGACGTCATGGCCGGGCTGGACGGCTCGCATGATGAGTCGTGAATTCAGCCGACTCGGAAAAAGGAAACATGGAAAGCAACGGGGACAAGCAGGGCACTGGTGGACAGCAGCGACGTTCGGGTTCCGGGCGTTCGGGTGGCGGGCAAGGTTCCCGGGGATCCGGGCGTTCCGATTCGCGGCGCCGGGCGCGTCCCGACAGCGGTGGGGGAAACCCCGGCCGCCGTTCGCGCCGCAGCGGCGGCGGGCGTCCGACCCGGCCTGCCGAGGATTCGCGTGGTGGGACCAATGGCCAGGGCTCGACTTCCCGTCCCGCCCCGGCGGCGGCCCGGACCGGCAGCGGCCCCGCACCTGCCACTTCCGGCGGCGGTGTGGCTCCGGTGGCGGCCAAGCCTTTTGCCCCCGATCCCCGCACCCAGGCCCTGACGCTTTCGGCCTGGGATATGGCCCGCACCCGCAAACAGGAACCGGACACGGCCCGGGGCCAGATCATGACCCTGCGCACCCACCAGAAGCTGCTGGCCGAGTTCGAGAACGAGCGGGGCATCAACCCCGACGATCGCAGCTACTTGCGGGTGCAGGAGGAAGCCAAGGCCTCCTGCCTGCTGGTGCATGGAGTTTCCACCGGGCCCGGCGACCTGCGGGATCTGGCCGAGGATTTCTACCAGGCCGGCTTCAACGTCTACGTTCTGCGCTTGCCCGATTACGGCAAACCCGGCCACACCCTCAGCGAAACCACCTGGGAATCGGCCCTCAATCAGGTCCGGCAGGGTTACCACCTGCTGGCCCGGGGGGGCGGCAAGGTTCATCTGGTGGGCCTGGGCTTCGGGGCTACCTTGGCCCTGCACGTGGCCAGCCGGGAGAGCGTGTCTTCCCTGGTCCTGCTGGCTCCGGCCATCATGCCCAAGGAAAGCTTCCTGCAGAGGATGCTGGTGAAGTTCAAGCTGCATCATCTGAAGTTCATCCACAGCTGGTTGGGCTGGAACGCCGATCTGATGGAGGGCATGGACAGGGCGCGCAGCCGCATCGGCAAGGTCAAGGTGCCCATCTATGCGGCCCAGTGTGACGACGACGAGAGGGCCTGTCCCGCCAGCCTGCGCTTCCTGCAGCGCAAGGCCAAGAACCGCTCGTCCCGCTTCCAGGTCTTCCCCGAGGGTGGCCATGCCATCCTCCAGACCCACGGCAGCGAGGTGCTGAACGAGGAAGTCCTCAGGTTCTGCGCAGGGCGTTGAGCACCGCCTGATCTGGCAGGCCCAGGCGGCGGGCCGCGATCCACACATTCTGTTCGGTCCGGTTGTCCGGGCCCTGGCGATACTGGCTCAGCCGGTCCAGGAAGTGATCCATTCCCTGGTCGGCTGGGCTTTTCTTTGCCTGGATGGAGGCGGGGGGCGAGGCCGGGGTGGCGGCCTGCCGCGGCGTTCCCGCCTCTGCGCTAACATCCCCCCGGCTCATCCTTGTCAGTTCCTCAGCGCCCAGGTGGGCGCCCAGGCCCAGGCGCCGGGTGGCCAGCACTCCCAGCACGTGAACATAGTCCTCGAAATGTCGCGCCAGCTTGCGCCACACATCCACCACCGGGCCGGGTGCCAGAGCGCGTTTCTCGGCCAGGTTGACGGCCATGGCGAAGCAGGTGGCTCCGGCGGCCATGTCCCGCTCCCGGGATTCGGCCCGGGTGAAGCCGAAGGGCACGGGGCGCCGGCGCAGGCCGTCGCCCCGGTTGGCCAGGCCCAGGAACAGCAGGCGGTGGCAGGCGTTGGCCAGATAGAATTCCAGGTGCTGGCGACGGCCGCCGGAGGGGGACGGGGGCAACAGCAGGCAGGCGGCCCCCTGGACCACGGCAGGGTCGTGTTCACCGGCCAGGAAACGGGTCAACAGTCCTGTCAGAAAAACATTCACATCCTCGTCCGGGCCGGCCCCGTTGGTCGGAAAATGGCTGTCCCGCCGGGCCTCCAGCAAGTTCTCCATGATGAAGAAGCGGAAGGGTTGCCGGCCGTTCCAGCTGGGAAAAATGTTCAGGAACAACGGCTTGTCGGATTTGCACAGTGCAGCCGGCATGGGCGGACCTCTCTCAAGTCTGGGGCGAACCGCCCGCAACTTGCAGAGATCGTGCCGCCGGCCACATGGCCGGCATTTTTGGCTTTGGTTTCCTGTCCGGCGGTCGATGTAGAAGGCAGAATCAGGTGGCCCGCCGCATGGCCGGGGCCTACCTCACCTGGCTTGTCGATCTTGAAAGGATCCGGGATGAGCGACAAAGATTTCGACTGGAACGACGATCTGGACTTCGAATCCCTGGCGGATGAGGCCGATCTGGGAGCCGGATACGCCGACGGGGACGAGAGCTTCGCGGAGCTGGGCGACCTGGCCGATTACGCCGATTCCCCGGAAGACGGCCCCACGGTCGGGGCGGAGGACCTGGAGGAGGATCTGTCCGGCGCCGAGGACATGGAGCCGGCCGCGCCCGCGGCCGCCCCGGTGGGCATGTCCCGCGGCAACGCGGTCTCGGCCGGTGGCCTGGGCTTTCTGGTGGCCGCCATCGCCATGGTGGGGGCCCTGGGCCTGGGAGCTGCCGTGACCTTCGTGTCGGGCATGGGGTTCGCCCAGTTGCTGGACTTTTCCGGAGTCACGGCTCCCGACCAGATTTTGAACTTCCAGACCTATCCGCAGAATATGCTGTATCTGGGGGTGCTGGGAGTGCTGGTGCTCAGCCTGCTGGGCGCCGCCGTGGTGGCCCGCGTGGCCGGCGCCGCCAACCGCCGTATCCACCAGAGCGAGGAATTGCTGGACCGGATCACCGCCCTGCGCCTGGACGAGGAAGAGCCCTGGTCGGCCGAGCTGTTCAAGGCCCATCCCGACACCGCTGCCTTCGTGAGCGATGTCCTGGGCGCCTGGCGCCTGAACCAGGCCCGCCAGGTCAAGTCGGTGGCCCTGGAGGGCGAACTGCGGCGGCTGGACAAGGCCGTGCGCGGGGGCAACCGGGCCGACCTGGCCGATCGCTACGACCATCCCCTGGTGGGTGGCGTGGCCGACACCCTGGCCCAGTGGTATGACGAGCGCGAGGGTGCGCGCCAGGATCTGGCCGCGGTGCGCGAGGCCAACGAGGCCGGTTCAGACGAGATCATGGGCCTGATTCAGGAGGCCTGCAGCTGGAACCGGACGGGCGCCCAGGGGGTGGAGGTGCAAGCCGCCACCCTCAAGCGCTGGGCAGAGAAGTTCACCACCCTGGCTCGTGAGAACAAGGAAGATCCCGTCACCCGGGAAGTGGCAGCCGGCCTGCAGGGCCTGCAGCGGGACCTGAACCGGGAACTGGAAGCCGGGAAGAATGCCCAGGCCATCTCCCTGGACGACCTTGTGGACCGGGGCAGCAAGCTGGCCTTCCAGATCGCCATGGAAGTGGCCCGTCTGGGACCGCGCGGCGAGCGCCTGTTGCCCATGAGCCAGTCCCTGGAAGAGTTGACCACCCAGTTCCGTCAGGCCGTCAGTTCGGGCAAGGACGGGGATGAGAGCGTGGTCAATCCCCGCGCCCTGCTCACGCGTATCGAACAGATCAGTGTGAACCTGGCCCGCGAAGGCGCCGGGGGCGGTGGCAGTCTGGCCCGTACCCTTGAGGATCTGGCCCCGGCAGCCCTCAAGGTGGCGGGGAATCTGGACCAGATCGCTCAGTCCTTCGAGCAGCAGGACAAGCGCCTGGACAAGCTGGGCAACACCTTCGGCGAGCTGGCCGGTGTGCCCTTCGATCCCGAGCAGGTGCCCCTGGCGGCCCCGTCGGCTCCGGCCGAGGGCGGCCTGGGCATCAGCCAGAGCGACCCCTTCGGCAAGGAGAGCCTGGCCGGAGAGAAGGACACCCTTGAGGTGGATCCATTCGGCGGTACGCCCACGGATTCGCCCCTGGGCGCTTCCCCTCTGGCCGGTTCCCCCCTGGACCTGAACGATACTCCGGGCAGCGGTAACGGCCTGGAGATCGAGCAGTTCGGTTTCGGGGATGCCGTGGACGCGCCCGTCACGGAGGTGGAGGAGTTCGCTCAGCCCCAACCCGAGGCCGCTCCCGTCGTGGATCCGGGTCTTTCCTCCGACGAGGAAAAGGTGTACGATCTGGCCGAATTCGGTGCCGTGCGCATCGACGAGAGTGAAGATCGCATCTATGATCTGGCGGAATTCGGGGCTGTGGCCCTGAGCTGAGTCGACCAGCGGGTTGGCCTTCCGCCTGGGCGGAGCATCCCGTGACCGACATCCGTTCTTCCGGAAATTATCTGGGCCTGGTGGCCCGAAGTGTGGCGGAGCTGGTTGACCAGCTCCGCCTTTCTGCAGGTGAGCCCAGCGCCGACGCCCTGCCCCCGGCCGGGACGTCGCGGTTGCGGGTTGCCGCCCGGCTGTTGCCCCTGACCGGGGACACCTCCTGTGCCCGTCTGGGGCGGGCCCTGGAGCAACTGGTGGAGGAGCTGGCCAACAGCCCGGGCCGGGATCTGTCAGCCCTCGAGCCCGCCCTGGAAGTGCTGGCCCAGGCGGTGGAAGAGCTCTTTGCAGGCCTGGACGCCGGCCGGGATGCCATGGTGCTGGGAGATGATCCCGTCTGGCTGGGCGTGCTCAGCCGCCTGGCCGTCGCCGGCTCTGCCCTGGAAGTGATGGAGGATCTGGACCGCTGCGCCCGGCAGTGGGAGGTCCGCTGGGCAGACCGGCAGCTTCCGGCCGAGGTGGAGGAACAGCTTCAGCGGCGCTGGTCCACCTACCGGGAGTACGGCAACGCGGTTTTTGGGGGAGCGGTCGCCGACCCCGGTCCCCGCCGTTCGCCGGAAGAAACCGTGCCCCGGGAGATGGTGGTCCTGCTGGAAAGCCGCATGCGCCTGGAGCAACTGCAGGATCGTCTTCGGCAGTGGGGTTATGAACTGCTGGTGGCCGCGGACGCGAGGCAGGCCGTGGCCCTGGCCGGCCGGCGCCCCGCCGCCTGCCGAGCCATCCTGTGCGACCAGATGGTGCCGGGACGCAACCTGGGGGCGCTGCTGCGCTTGCGCCAGGAGGTCCAGGACCCCTTGCCGCCCCTGGTGCTGGTCACCTCGGGTTCGGGCGATTCCCGGGCCGACCTGCAAAGGGCGCGGGCCATGGGGGCCGATCTGGTCTGGACCGAACCCTTCGCCGCCGACCCCCTTCCCGACTGAGGTCAGCTCTTGCCGGGGGAGCCATGCTTATTGCACGGCCCGGCGGGGGACCCATGTATCCTGCATCGGCCCAGCCTTGCTCTCGGTGCCCTGGTCTTTCTCCAGATTCCTCGTACAACCCCGAATTCACCGGAAATCGGCCCAATGATGGGTTTTGCTGCCGGGGGCACGAGCCTTGCAGTATCCGGGAAAAGTCGTGTGATGTGGCACACATCGCCTGGAATTTGAGAGGAGACATCCCCATGTCGACAGAACTGAACACTTCGCCCAAGATCTACATCGGAGGGGATGACAATCTTGGTCAGGTCATGACCTCGGTGGAAGCCGCGGAATACCTGAAGATGCACGTGAAAACCGTTTGCCGCCTGGCAAAGGAAGGAAAGATCCCCGCCAAGAAGGTCGGCAGCGAATGGCGCTTCCTGCGCTCGGTGCTGGACAACTGGCTGGCCGAAGCCCTTGTCTGACCCCTCAAGGTTGGACTCAATAAAAGCGGCAATCGAACGATAATGAATCCAGGGCAGCCGCCGGCTGTCCTGGTTCCATTTGCGGGGAGGCCCGGATCGCTTGGGGCGATGCGGGACGGAAAGCGAGATCATGGCCCTTCAGTTCAAACCACTCAAGCTCAGTTCACCGGATCTGTTCGGCGTGAGCCTGTCCGGTTCCGTGGGCCGTGGCGATCGGGACCGCCTGAAGGAGCTGGCCGACAAGTGCCTGAAGCACGGCAAGACCAACGTGCTGCTGGACCTGACCGACCTGGGCACCATGGGCGGCGGCGGCGCCCGCATGATCGCCGAGCTGCAGGATCGGCTGGAAAAGGAAAAAGGCGGCGCCTTCATCGCCGGCGCCGGCCCCACGGTCCAGCGCTTCCTGAACCAGAAGCTGGAAGACAAGGCCCTGACCTATTACGCCTCGGTGGAAGAGGCCCTGCAGCAGCTGGGGCAGGCGACGCAAGACCTGGCTCCGGCCGAGGGCGCGGCGGCCACCCTGGCACAGGATGTCCCGCAGGACCCGGTCCCCGCTGCCGCAGCCGCGACCGAGCCCGAGACCGAGCCCGAGTCCGATGGCCTGGATGGTCTGCCCGAGGACGTGGTCGAGGTGGGGGCGGTGGCCTTCTTCGATGAGGACGAGGCCCTGGACGGCGCCGCGGACCACGAGGCGGACGGCGGCCCCACCGACGACTCCCAGCCGGGCCTGGACAATCTGCTGGATGATTTCACCGCGGCAGAGAACCGCACCGGCCGCCGCAAGGATCACCACTTCGCCTCCCTGGGCGAGACCCTGGAGATCGTGGCCAACTGGTCTGGCCGCAGCAGCCCTCCCCGTTTTGCCGAGGCCCTGAAGAACCTCCTGTTCAGCCAGGGGCTGGCCGAGGATGTGACCCTCTTGACGGCCCAGGCCGGCTTGCTGGTCAGCTCTGACGGGTACAAGGAAATTCCCCTGGACGGGTCCCTGGCCCAGCAGGTGGAGGACATGCATCGTCCCCTGACCATGCTGGACATCCGGGACGACGATCTGACCGAGGAAGAGATCTCCCTGCTGGAGGTCCTGGATCCGGACATGATCATTCCCGTCCTGCGCCGCGATGTGCTGACTTTCCTGATCATGGTCAAGCGGGGCGGGGACGAGCGGGACTACAGCGTGCCCGAGGCCTTCGCCTTCGAGCTGCTGCAACAGATCCTGGAGGATGTGGAAGAGGCCAAGCTGGCCGCGGCCCGCCTGGACCGCGCCACCCGCGAGCAGCGCCAGACCGGTGGCGGGGACAGGGCCGAGGCCAAGGCTCCGGCCCCGCAGACCGCGGGCGGCCACCTGGAGACCATCCTGCTGCGCATGTCCCTGGACCTGCCCGAGGCCGAGGATCTGCCCCACTTCTGGCGCCTGTTCGCCCACCACCTGCAGCCCGAGATGGAACTGGAGGAGATGGCCTTCCTGGCCGTCGACCGGCCCCGGCCCCAGATCATGCTGGGCGGGGACAACAGCCTGACCGAGGTGGATTGCACCGAGGAACGCCTGGTCAAGTACTTCCAGGGCATGGAAATGCCCGTCCATGTGGACAACCTGCCCGGCACCTTCGTGCAGCTGCAGACCGAGCTTAAGGCCCGGCGGGCCCGCTGGATCATTCCCCTGCGCCACGAGGACGCCTACCTGGGCGTCTTGTTCGTCAACGGGGCCGTCCGCCAGGGCCATCCCCTGACGGGGCGCCTGCAGACGCCCTTCAACCTGGCGGGCCGGCTGCTGGCGCGCTTCGAGGGTCAGAACGACGACGCCGACATCTTCATGGAGCTCATCTATCGCATCATGGCCGGCCGGGAAAAGCGCATCACCGGGGACGAGACCATGATCCGCTCGGTGGTGGAACACCTGAGCCAGCTGGCCCAGGAAATGGGCTTCCCTCCCGACCAGAAGCGGGACCTCATCTACGGCTGCCTGTTGCGGGATATCGGTCTGGTGGACAAGGCCGACGCCCTCATGGGCTCGCCGGCCGACATGACGCCGTCCCAGTGGAAGACCTACCGCAACCATCCCACCGAAGGGGCGGCCCTGCTGGCCGGCCTGAACCTGAGCCAGACGGTGTTGGAAGTGGTCAAATGCCACCACGAGCGTTTCAACGGCGAGGGCTTCCCGGCGGGCCTGAGCGGGCGGGATATTCCCCTGGCCGCGCGGGTGGTCACGGTGGTGGAGAACTACGTGGCCATGGTCACCGGCGGCGGCGGTCTGGAACCCCGCACCCCCGGCGAGGCGGCCCAGGTGCTGCGTGAGAACCTGGGCGATCGCTACGACCCGGACATCGTGGGGATTTTCCTGTCGTCGGTGAAGGAGCAGCAGGGCTGACGGCCCGCTGTCAGACGGTGGTTTGACCGGGAGCGCCGGGGGAGTCCTTGGCGCTCCCTTTTTTCTGGGCCTGGGCCGGTGCTTTGGGCTGAGCCTCGGTGGCCAGCTTGTCCTTCTTCTTCTTGCGTTTCTTGAAGCGCCCTTCCCGCTGGGTCGAGGCCCGGGTCAGCTCGGCCTTCAGGTCTTCCAGGGACAGGCCGCGCTTGATCTCCCCCTCGTGCACCAGGCTGATGGCCCGGTTCTCCTCGGACACCACCAGGACGATGGCATCGGATTGCTCGCTGACGCCGATGGCGGCCCGGTGACGGGTGCCCAGGCTGTAGGCCAGCTCGTCCCTCTCGGTGATGGGCAGGATGACGGCGGCGGCGGCGATCTTGTCCTCGCTGATGATGACGGCGCCGTCGTGCAGGGGGCCGGGCAGGGTGAAGATGCTCTCGAGGGTGGCGGCGGTGATGTCGGCGTTCATGGAAACGCCCTTCTTGATGAGGTTGTTCAACCGCACCTCGCGCTCGATGACGATGAGAGCGCCCAGGCCGCGCTTGCTCAGGCGCACCACCGCGTCCAGGATCTCCTCTTCCTGGGGAATCTCCTCGCTGCTGCCGAAGAAGCCCATGCCCTGGCGCACGCCCAGCTTGGTCAGGCCGGACCTCAGTTCGGGCTGGAAGATGATGATGAAGGCCACCACCCACACCGTCTGAAGGGTGCCCAGGATGCGCCCGACCACGATCATGCCCAGGCTGCTGGCCAGGAAGGAGAGGATGAGCAGGGAACCAAGGCCCAGCAGCATCTGGATCACCCGCGTGTCCTTGATGAACACGATGAGGCGATACATCAGGTAGGCCACGATGATGATATCGAGGATATCGATGACCAGGCTGTTGGTGACGGCTTCCCACATGGTGGGCACAACCTAGCACCGGGTGGGGGAGCGATCAACTGGAAATGGCGGCCAGCACGTCCAGGAATTGCACGGTCTCGGCCACGTCGTGCACCCGGACCATGAGGGAGCCGGCCCGGTGGGCGGCCGTCAGGGCCGCCAGGCTGCCCGGCAGGCGGTCGGCGGCCTCGGCCCCGCTGATCTGGCCGATGAAGCTCTTGCGGCTGGCCCCCAGCAGCAGGGGCTGGCGGCTGCCCAGTTCGGCCAGGTGCCGCAGCAGGTCCAGGTTGTTTTGCAGGGTCTTGCCGAAGCCGATGCCCGGGTCCACCATGAGGTGGTCGGCGGCGATGCCGGCCCGGCGGGCGAGGGCGCACCTCTTCTGCAGGTAGGCGTCGACCACCGCGAAGGCGTCGTACTCGGGCAGCTCTTCCTGCATGGTGCGGGGCGTGCCGCGCATGTGCATGAGGATCAGGCCGCAGCCCTGCTCGGCGCACAGGGGGAACATGTCCGGGTCCGAACCCGCCGAGATGTCGTTCACCGCGTCGGCCCCGGCGGCCAGGGCGGCGCGGGCGGTGGCGGCCCGGTAGGTATCCACCGTCAGGGGCAGGTCGCACACCCGGCGCACCGCCTCCAGGGCGGGCAGCAGGCGATCCATCTCTTCCTTGGCCGAGACGGGAGCCGAGCCGGGGCGCGTACTCTCGGCGCCCAGATCCAGGGCGTCGGCGCCGGCGGCAGCCATGGCCTGGGCGGTGCAAGCCGCCGCCTCCGGACCTGTTTGCCGGCTGCCGGCGTGAAAGCTGTCGGGAGTCAGGTTCAGGATGCCCATGACCAGGGGACGGGGGCCGGGCTGCAGCACCCGGTCGCCCAGGTTCCAGGACAGACCAGAAAGGGCCCCCCGGGGGGCCCTTTCCGCGGCGATCTTGTCAGGCTGGTTGCTCACGAGCCCTCCGGAGGATCCTTCTTCTCGGGATCCGGAATCTCCGGGGCGTCTTCCTCCGCGGCCGGCGCTTCCGGGCTCACGGCGGGAGCGTCCTCGGTGGGGGCCACCACATCCTCGGGGGAGGGGGCGGCTTCCCCGGCCGGGGCCTGGTCACCCAGGCTGTGATCCACCTGGATATCCGGGGCGGGCAGCTCCTCGCCCTTCATGAGCATCTGGAACTCGCCGCCGTCGATGGTCTCGCGCTCCAGCAGGGCCGCCGTCACCGTTTCCACCTGGTCACGATGCTCGCGCAGGATGTTGCGGGCGCGCTCCAGCTGTTCCGAGACGATGCGCTGGATCTCGGTGTCGATCTCCTGCATGGTCTTCTCGCTGTGGGCGGTGTGCCGGGCGTAGTCGCGGCCCAGGAAGACCTGTTCGCCGCCTTCCTCGTAGCTGATGGGGCCCAGCTTCTCGCTCATGCCCAGGCGCGTGACCATGCTGCGGGCCGCGTTGGTGACCATGCGGATGTCGCCGTAGGCGCCGCTGCCGATCTTGCCCAGGAAGATCTCCTCGGCCACCCGGCCGCCCAGGGCCATGCAGATCTCGTCCAGGTACTTCTGCTGGTCCTTGGTGTACTGGTCCTCCACGGGCAGCATGTGGGTCAGACCCAGGGCCTGCCCGCGGGGGATGATGGTCACCTTGTGCACGGGGTCGGCCTCGGCGCAGTGGTAGGCCACCACGGCGTGCCCGGCCTCGTGGTAGGCGGTCTCGCGCTTGACCTTGTCGGTGAAGACGCGGCTGCGGCGCTCGGGGCCCAGCATGACCTTTTCCTTGGCGTCCTCGAAGTCCTCCATGGTGACCTTGTCGTGGTTCTTGCGGGCGGCCAGCAGGGCGGCCTCGTTGACCAGGTTCTCCAGGTCGGCGCCGGCCATGCCGGGGGTGCCCGAGGCGATCTGCTTGGCCGAAACCGAATCGTCCAGCATGATCTTCTTCATGTGGACCTTCAGAATGGCCTCGCGCCCGTTGATGTCGGGCATGTCCACCACGATCTGCCGGTCGAAGCGACCCGGCCGCAGCAGGGCCGGGTCGAGAACATCCGGGCGGTTGGTGGCCGCCAGCAGGATCACGCCGTCGTTGCTCTCGAAGCCGTCCATCTCCACCAGCAGCTGGTTCAGGGTCTGCTCGCGCTCGTCGTGGCCGCCGCCCAGTCCGGCGCCGCGGTGGCGACCCACGGCGTCGATCTCGTCGATGAAGATGATGCACGGGGCGTTCTTCTTGCCCTGGTCGAACAGGTCGCGCACGCGGCTGGCACCCACGCCCACGAACATCTCCACGAAGTCCGAACCGCTCATGCTGAAGAAGGGCACGCCCGCCTCGCCGGCGCAGGCCCGCCCCAGCAGGGTCTTGCCCGTGCCGGGGCTGCCCACCAGCAGGGCGCCCTTGGGAATGCGGCCGCCCAGGCGCTGGAACTTCTGGGGCGAGCGCAGGAAGTCGATGATCTCCTGCAACTCGTACTTGGCCTCGTCACAGCCCGCCACGTCCTCGAAGGTGACCTGGGGGTTGTCCATGTTGAACATCTTGGCCTTGGACTTGCCGAAGCTGAAGGCCTTGTTGCCGCCTCCCTGCATCTGGCGCAGGAAGAACACCCACAGCAACAGGATCAGGATGAAGGGCAGGTAGTAGGTCAGGATGTGGGCCCACCAGTTGGTCTTGGCGGCCTCGCCGATGAGCACGGCGTTCTCGTTCTTCTCTTCCACCATCTGCACGAAGTTGGGATCCTCGGACAGCAGGCGGGTGAAGAACTTGTCCACCTCGCGCAGCGACCCGTCCTTCACCGTCAGGGTGGTCTTCTCGTTCAGCTCACCGGTGATGTCCAGGTTGGTCTTGGTGAGCGAGCGGATGTTCCCGGCGTCCACCTGCTCCTTGAAGGAGGAGTAGGTGAGCTCCTGGATGGAGGTCTTCTCCATGGAGACCATCTGGAAGACGATGAAGACCAGGAAGATCATCAAGATCCAGAAGCCGGCGGTCTTGCCGGGAATCTGGGGGGGCTTGACGCCGCCGCCGTTCTTGGACGGACGGCGGTTGGGTCCCTTTTGCTGGGGAGAACCGTTGGGGCTCATGAAAGGAAAATCCTGCTTTCCGCCGCCCGGAAATCCACAGCCGGGCGGCCATTTAGTGAAGCATATTCGCAACCGTGCAAGTTATCTTTTGACCACCGAGATAGTAACCATCCCGGCGGAAGTCGGCAACAGCCGGGTGCGCTCGGAGCGGGCCAGCCCCACGATCCAGAGGATGTCCAGGTCGTCGGCGACCACGAGCGCGTGCTCCCGCTGCTCTTCGGGAAGACGAAGATCCCGAAAAAGATCGCTCAGTTTGCGGGTTCCGTCCAGACCGAAAGGTTGAAACCGGTCTCCGGGCCGGGGGTTCCGCACCCGCAGATTGCCCTGCAAGACGTCCGCGGGCACCGTCAGGTTCCAGCCGCCGTTCTCGTCGCGGCGGCCGGAGCCCTCGGCCAGGCCCAGGGCGGCGGGGTCGTCCGCGCCCTGGTGACGGGCTACCAGCACCCGGAAATCGGCCGCGGTGGCGGCAAGGGCCGCCGGGGCGGATCCGGCCGCCGTCAGCCGGTTGAATTGCCGCCGCAGCCGCAGTTCCCCGGGCAGATCCAGCCCCGTCCCGGACTGACCTACTCGCAGCCACTCCAGAATATTCGCCAGGTGCACCATTTCCAGGCGGGTGGTGTCGGCGCCGCCGGGGCCGGCCAGCCAGGCCCGCAGCACCCGGGCGGCCAGGCTGGGGGGCAGGTCCAGCAGGCCGGGAATGTCCAGTCCGGGGCTCTCGGCCCCGTCCGGGGCCTGCAGGCGGGCCAGAGCCTCGCGGGTCAACCGGTCCAGGTGGTCCAGGTCGTCCTGCAGCAAGCCGGCCAGGCGGGCCGGCGTCAGGTCGCAGCCCTGGCCGAAGATGTCCCGCACCAGGGGCAGCAGCTCGCGGCGCAGCCTGGCGCGCACGTTGTCCCCATCCAGGTTGGAGGCGTCGGTGCGCCAGGAGCGGCCGCTTTTCTCCAGGAAGGCCAGGATCTCGGCCCGGGTGAAGTCCAGCAGGGGATGGATCTCGTGCCCGCTGACGGGCCGGATGCCGCCCAGGCCGTGGGGGCCGGTGCCCCGGAACAGGCGCATGATCACCGTCTCGGCCTGGTCGTTGCGATGCTGCCCCTTGGCCACCAGATGCAGGTCGGGGTTGTCCGCCAGGACCCTGGCCAGGAAGGTCTTCCGGGCGTGGCGGCCGGCTTCTTCCAGGCCCAGCCCGCGGCGTCGGGCCAGGGCGCCCACGTCCTCGCTGTGCTGGTGCAGGGGCAGGTCCAGCTCGGCGCAAAGGGCGGCGCAGAAAAGAGCGTCCCCCTCCGCGTCATCGGCGCGCAACTGGTGGTTCAGGTGGGCGGCGGCCAGAGGGTTGCCCGATTGGCGGGCCCAGCGGTGGGCGGCCAGCAGCAGGGCCACCGAGTCGGGCCCTCCGCTGAGGGCCACCAGCAGACCGGGGCGCTCCAGGTCCGGGCGGGCCTGGCGGGCCAGTTCGGCGATGCGGCGCTGGATGCGGCTGGAAAGATCGAGCGGGGCCACCACGACTCCTTGCCTGGGGAGTGGGCATAAAAAAATGGTAGCGGCTCAGGGATTCGAACCCCGGACACTCGGATTATGATTCCGATGCTCTAACCAACTGAGCTAAGCCGCCACCATTAAATTGTAGGCCCTTTTTCGGGCAGGGGGGCAATTTAAGCGGTGAATCCGTCGTTGTCAAGGGGATCGGGGCCATGTTTAGCGGGCTCGGCGGGGGACTTTTCGGGCCGGAAATCAGGCCTTTCGCAGCGCCGGAATGGCCGGGGCGGGCGGATAAAACGCAGGGATAAACCGGCAGGGTAAACCCCGACCATGGCGGCCGGGCAAGATGAGCGTCCCGCCGGCGGGACGATGTGGATGTTCATGTCCTGTTTGTGGGGACTGGATAAGCCATCGGGCCGTCCCGTATCCCTGCTCACTCTCGCATCCCCGGCTTGTGTTTTAGCCCACCCGCTCCTATGCTCGCCCCATGAACCAACAAATCTTTCCACAGTATCCGCCGCCTCCCGGGACGGTGGTCGAGTCCATCCAGGTCGACCTGGCCCCCCTGGCCTCCCGCACCGTGGCCGTCATAGGCTATGGCACCATGGGCCGGGCCCACGCCCTGAACCTGCGACGCAGCGGTGTCGCGGTGGTGGTGGGCGCCCGCCCCGGTTCAGTCCGGGGTGACCTGGCCCGCCGGGAGGGCCTGTCCGTGACCACCGTGGCCCAGGCCACCGCCCAGGCCGAGGTGGTCATGCTCATGCTGCCGGACCAGGCCATGGCCACGGTCTATGCCGCCGACATCGCCCCCCACCTGCAAGCCGGGGCCGCCCTGGGTTTCGCCCACGGCTTTGCCATCGCCTTCGACCAGATTCGCCCCCAGCCGGGGCGGCCCTGCTTCCTGGCGGCGCCCAAGGGGCAGGGCGATATGTTGCTGGCTGCCCACGCCTCGGGCGGCGGCGTGCCCGGCCTGCTGGCGGTGACGGACGATTCCCCCGACAGCACCTGGGACCTGGCGGCCGCCTACGCCCGGGCGGTGGGTTGCCTGGAGGGCGGGGGCTTCGTCACCACCTTCCGGCAGGAATGCGTCAGCGATCAGTTCGGCGAGCAGGCCGTGCTGTGCGGGGGCGTGGTGGAATTGCTGAAAGCCGCCTTCGACATCATGGTGGAGGCGGGTTACGGCCAGGAGAACGCCTACTTCGAGTGCGTGCACGAGCTGAAGCTCATCACCGATCTGCTGCATCGCCATGGTGTGGACGGCATGCGCAACAAAATAAGCGGCACTGCGTCTTATGGCGGGTTGACGCGGGGGCCTCGCATCATCGACCCGAACACCCGCGCCCGCATGCGCGAGGTGCTGTCCGAGATCGAGAACGGTGCCTTCGCCCGGGAATTCCTGGAGCGACACGATCACCCCGACCTGGGAACGGCGGCCCTGGCCGCCACCGAGGCCGCGGGGCCGCTGGCGAGTGCAGGCCGGCGGGTGTTGCCCCGGTTGCACCCGGAAATCGAAAAACCAGAAGATGATGAAGCCAGCCAGTCCAAGGGGGACCAGCCATGAACGACTTCACGCCCGAAGGCACCGATCCGCGGAAAAACGCACCGGAAGCTCATGATCTGCCCGGAAGCGCCGCCGAATCCGGCACCCCGGAACAGCCCGCCTACCCGGAGGGCAACATCCTGGGCCGCTTCGCCGACCTCTTCGCCAAACCCGGCCGCCTCATGGACAAGGTGGGCAGCCGGCCCGCCCTGTGGCTGGCCTGGTTGGTGATCTTCCTGGCCACGGCCCTGTTCAGCTACATGACCACTCCCATCGTGGGGCCCGAGCAGATGGAACTGATGAAGGACTCGCCCCTGATGCGGAACGTGCCCCCCGAGGTGCTGGCCGAGCAGATGGAGGAGGCCGCCATCCCGTCGGTGCCCAAGAGCCTGCTGGGTGGATTCGTCTCGGTGTGGAACGCCTTCCTGCTGGGCACCCTGTTCTGGGGCTTCGCCAAGCTGAGCGGAGGCAAGGGGCGCTGGGTGCAGGGGCTGGGCATCACGGCCTGGTCGGGGTTGATACCCCTGGTGCTGGGGCCCTTCCTGGCCTTGCCCATCATCCTGAACACCCAGACGGTCATGGGCACCAGCCTGGGTCTGGCCGCCCTGATTCCCGACGGGGATCCCACCAGCCCCCTGGTCATGATCCTCAAGTTCTACGGCGATTTCCCCACCTGGTGGGGCCTGGCCCTGGCGGTCATCGGCTTCCAGCGGGTGTTTGCCCTGTCCCGGAACTCGGCCATCCTGACGGTGGTCCTGGTCTGGGTCGTGGCCATGCTGGTGCCGCTGGTGCCCAGCCTGATCTTCACCTAGAGCATTTCACAGGTCATGCCGGCGGCGCGCGGCCGCCGGCTCACCACAACCCCGGAGAGACCCGTGAAGAAATTCGTCATCATCGCCCTGGCCGTCGTCCTGGTGGGCGCCGTGCTGTTCATGAACCTGCGCCCCCGTGACAAGTCCGAGGCCACGGTGGAGGCGGGCAAGGTCGTGCGGCGGGACCTGACCTCGGTGGTCAACTGCTCGGGCACCATCCAGCCCAAGCGCCAGGTCGATGTCAGCGCCAACGCCATGGGCACCATCGTCAACCTGGCGGTGGAGGAAGGGCAGCAGGTCAACGAAGGCGACCTGCTCATGGAGATCGACCCTTCCGAGTACCGCTCGGTGGTGCTGTCCCTGGAGGCGGGCATCAAGACCGCCCAGGCCGATCTGAGCCTGGCCGAGGCCAGTCTGGAAAAGGCCAGCCTGGATCACGAACGAACCCGCCAGCTTTTTGCCGAGGGACTGGCCAGCGAGGAGCAGCTCACCGCGGCGGCCACCACCGAGAAGGTGGAGGCGGCCCGGGTGCAGGCCGCCCGGCACCGCATCGACCAGAGCCAGGCCAACCTGGCCAAGGCCCAGCATGACCTGGAGAAGGTGACCATCACCGCGCCCATGACCGGGGTCATCACCCGTCTGAACGTGGAACAGGGCGAGAACGCCATCATGGGCACCCTGAACAATCCGGGCACGGTGCTGCTGGTCATCGCCGACCTGGGAACCATGGAGGCCTGGGTGGAGGTGGACGAGACCGAGGTGGTCAATGTGGAACTGGGGCAGCGGGCCGTCATCACCATCGACGCCTTCCCGGACGAGGAATTCAGCGGCCGGGTCACCGAGATCGGCAACAGCCCCCTGCGGGCGGCCACCGGTGCCACCGGTGAGGCGGTGGACTTCGAGGTGAAGATCACCCTGGACGGGCGGGTGCCCAACATCCGGCCCGGGCTGTCGGCCAAGGCCGAAATCACCGTGGCCGAGCGCAGCCAGGCCGTGGCCGTGCCCCTGGGCGCGGTGACGGTGCGGTCGCTGCCCCTGAAGGCCGAGGAGATCCAGGTCTACCGCGGCAAGCAGGGCGCGCGGCAGAAGGAGGCCCTCGAGGATCTGGGCTTCACCGGCAAGCCGGAAGGGGCAGCCGGCGAAGAGGACGACGCCCAACGCATCGAACGCAAGGAAACCGAAGGTGTCTTCATCATCGTGGACGATTTCGCCCGGTTCGTGCCCGTGGAGATCGGCATCGCCGGCGAGGAGGATTTCGAGGTCATCAGCGGCCTGGAAGAGGGGCAGCAGATCGTCACCGGACCCTTCCGCATCCTGCGCGAGTTGAAGGACGGCGCCCAGGTCAAGATCAAGAGCAAGGACAAGAAGAAGGGCTTCTCCTTCAAGGTCGGCGCCGGGGCCGGCGAGGACTGATGAATCTCCTGGAGGGCATGCGCATCGCCCTGTCCAGCTTGTGGGGGCACAAGCTGCGCACCTTTCTGACCCTGCTGGGCAACATCGTGGGCACCATGTCGGTCATCGCCGTGGTGTCCCTCATCTACGGGGCCGACAGCTACGTGGCCGAGGCCATCACCGACGAGGGCACCGACGTCTTCACCATCACCCGGGTGAACGGCCTGCAGTTCCTCACCGATTTCGACGCGTTCCTGGAAAGCCTGACCAACCCCGACCTGACGGTGGACGATCGGGACTACCTGCAGAAGCGCATGGCCGAGGCCCGCCTGGTCAGCGCCGAGGTCTCCCGCAGCGCCGACCTGCGCGCCCGCGGCAACCAGTTCCGGGGGGCCACGGTGCGGGGCGTGACCGAGGACTACACCCTGCTCAACGAGCTGCCCCTGGTGACGGGGCGGCACATCGCCCGCCAGGACCTGCTGACCCGCAACCAGGTGGTGGTGCTGGGTTACGAGGTGGCCAGCGACCTGTTCCCGCGCCGGGCCGACCCGGTGGGGCAGGAAGTGAAGCTGGGGGGGCGGCATTTCAAGGTCATCGGCGTGGTCGAGGATCGCGGCACCATCATGGGCAACAACCGCAACCAGTTCGCGGTGGTGCCCATCACGGCCTACCAGAAGGTTTTCGGCAGCGGGCAGTCGGTGGACATCAAGGTGGCCACCCGGGACATCGCCCGCATGGAGGAGGCCAAGGACGAGGCCACCTTCCTCATGCGCCTGCGGCACAAGCGCCGTCCCCTGGAGCGGGACGATTTCGCCGTGACCACGGCCGAGCAACTGCTCAGCATCTGGGGCGGCATCAGCAAGGCCATCTACGGGGCCCTGGTGCCCCTGGTGGGTATCAGCCTGGTGGTGGGCGGCATCGTGCTCATGAACATCATGCTGGTTTCGGTGACCGAGCGTACCCGGGAGGTGGGGGTGCGCAAGGCCCTGGGCGCCCCGCGCAAGGCCATCCTGTGGCAGTTCATGGTGGAGGCCATCACCCTCAGCATGGTGGGCGGGGTGCTGGGCATCGCCATCGGGATGCTCATCGCCTGGGGCATCGCCCTGGCCTCGCCCCTGACCTTCGCCATCGCGGGCTGGTCCATCTGGTTGGGGCTGGCGGTGACCTTCGTCATCGGCGGGGTGTTCGGCACCTATCCGGCCTGGAAGGCGGCGGGATTCGATCCGGTGGAGGCGCTGCGGCATGAAGGGTGAGGCCCATGCAGGCTAACAGAACTCCCGTCAGCGGCGGCGGCCTGCCCGGCCACATTCCCCTGCGCGAAGGGGTGACCCAGGCCTTCCGCACCATCGCGGGCAACAAGATGCGCAGCTCGCTGCTCATCCTGGGCGTGGCCATCGGCGTGACCACCCTGGTGGCCATTTTCACCATCGTCACGGGGCTGAGCGGGCGCATCCGCGACGACATCGTCTCGTCCAGCCGGCCCTACATCTACATTTCCCGCTTCAGCGGCCTGGGCGGCGAGGACGAGGCCGAGCTGCTGCGCCGCCCCCAGTTGCTGCCCGAACTCATCCCCGTGCTGGAGCGCACCGAGGGCGTGGGCCTCATCGACTACGAGGTCAGCAACGGCCGCGGCATGGTCATCAAGTACGAGCAGGAGAAGACCAACTTCGTCCAGGGCTTCGGCTCGTCCGAGAACTTCCCCTTCATGTTCTCGCTGAAGGTGGACGAGGGGCGCTACTTCACGACGGCCGAGCTGGCGGCGCGGGAACGGGTGGTGGTGCTGGGCTACGGCCCCGCCAAGGATCTGTTCCCCTACCGCGACCCCATCGGCCGGGTGCTGCGGTTGTGGGGCAAGCCCTACACCATCGTGGGCACCATGCAGGAGCGCGGGCACATCATGGGCAGCATGGGGGAGAACTACGTGTGCGTGCCCTGGACCACCTTCGAGAAGGATGCCCTGCACATCGGCATGGAGGACCGAAACATCGCCGTCAACGTGCAACCCGGGTTCGACACCGAGACCGTGGTGTCCAACATCACCGGCAGCCTGCGGGCGGCGCGCAAGCTGCGCCCCGGCCAGAAGACCGACTTCGACGTGATCGCCAGCGACACCTACGGCGATATCATCGACAAGGTCACCGGCAGCATCGCCCTGGTGCTGGTGGTGCTGTCCAGCATCGGCCTGATGGTGGGGGGCATCGGCGTCATGAACATCATGCTCATCTCGGTGACCGAGCGCACCAAGGAGATCGGCCTGCGCATGGCCCTGGGCGCCCGGCGCGGCGACGTGCTGCGCCAGGTGCTGGTGGAGGCGGGCACCCTCACGGGCCTGGGGGGGCTGCTGGGCATCGTGCTGGGCTATCTGGCCAGCTGGGGCGCCACCCACGTGCTGCGCTTCCCCTTCCACGTTGATCCCGTGGCCACCCTGGGCGCGGTGCTGTTCAGCATCGCCATCGGCGTGTTCTTCGGCCTGTACCCGGCCAACAAGGCGGCCAAGATGGATCCGGTGGTGGCCCTGGGGCGGGAGTAGGAACGGCCGCGTCGAACATCTCCCACTGTTGCAATCGCTTGAATCTCCTTTACACTGGCGGTGAGGATGACCCGTGTCCCCAGCTTGCGGAAGGATCGGCGCGTGCAGCATTACGATATCTGTGTCATCGGCAGCGGCCCCGGCGGGCAGAAGGCGGCCATCCAGGCGGCCAAGCAGGGCAGTCGCGTGTGCGTGGTCGAGCGCATGGAGCAGGTGGGGGGCGTGGCCATCCACACGGGAACCATTCCCAGCAAGGCCATGCGGCAGGCCATCATCCAGGCCACCCGGGGTCGGGATCATCTGGCGGTGCGGGCGGACATCAAGTCGGGCAAGCTGACGGTGGGCGAGCTGCTGAGCTCCTGCCAGCGCATCGTCGCCACCGAGATGGAGATCGTCCGCCTGCAACTGCGCCGCAACGGCGTGGAGCTGATGGTGGGCGAGGGCTCGTTCGTGGATGTCCACACCGTCCAGGTGCGCAACCACGAGGAGACCACCCAGATCCAGGCCGACAAGATCATCCTGGCGGTGGGTACCGAGCCGGTGCGGCCCTCGTTCATTCCCTTCGATCAGGAGTGCATCATCACCTCGGACGACCTGCTGCACCTGCGGCGCCTGCCCGAGTCGCTGGTGGTGGTGGGAGGCGGTGTCATCGGCACCGAATTCGCCAGCATGTTCGCCCGGCTGGGGGTGCGGGTGACGCTGGTGGTGCGCGGGCCGCGGGTGCTCAACTTCCTGGACCTGCAGGTGGGCGAGGCCCTGCAGTACCACATGCGCCAGCGGGGCATGGTGCTGCGCCTGTGCGAGGAGCTGACCCGGGTCGAGCGCATCGCCGCCGGGCAACGGGGCGACGGGGGCGAACACCCCCAGGTGGTGACCCTGCTCAAGAGCGGCAAGGAACTGCGCAGCGACGCCCTGCTGTACTGCCTGGGGCGGCAAGGAGTGGTGGAGCCCCTGAACCTGGAAGCGGCGGGGCTGCAAGCCAACGAGCGCGGGCAGATCGCCGTCAACGAGAACTTCCAGACCACCAACCCCGACATCTACGCCCTGGGCGACGTGGTGGGCTTCCCCGCCCTGGCCTCCACCAGCATGAACCAGGGGCGCATGGCCGCCTGCCACATCAACGGCAAGCCCATGAGCCAGCTGCGCGAGTTCTTCCCCTTCGGCATCTACTCGGTGCCCGAGATCAGCATGGTGGGCGACAACGAGGAGCAGCTCACCGAGAAAGGCATCCCCTACGAGACGGGGGTGGCCCACTACAAGGAGATCGCCCGCGGACAGCTGCTGGGTGATGACGTGGGCATGCTCAAGATCCTGTTTCATCCGAAGAAGAAGAAGGTGCTGGGGGTGCACATCCTGGGAACCGGGGCCACCGAGCTGATCCACATCGGCCAGGCCGTCATGGCCCTGGACGGCAAGGTGGACTACTTCATCGACAGCGCCTTCAACTACCCCACCCTGGCCGAGTGCTACCGCGTGGCGGCCCTGAACGGTCTGAACAAGCTGCGCGAGGGGTGAGGCGCCACTGTCTCACTTGAGCAGGGTCAAGCGCCGCTGCTGCGCCACCCCCTGGCGGGTCTTGACCCGGCACAGGTACACCCCGCTGCCCACGGGCCGGCCGCCCTGGTCGGTGCCGTCCCAGCTCAGGCGCTGCTGGCCCTCGCTGAACATCCCCTCGGCCAGATTCTTCACCAGGCGACCCCGGTTGTCGAACAGATCCACCGTTACCCGGCCACTCTCCGGCAGCTGGAAGGCGATGGTGGTACTGGGGTTGAAGGGGTTGGGGTAGTTGCGCAGGTCCAGCTCCGCGGCCATGGGTAGGGGGGCCGCCGAGGCGTCGCTGAACTCCAGGGCCAGGCCGTAACCGTAGTACAGGCCCGTGATCAGGGTCTGCAGTCCGGTGCCGTCCAGGTTCGCGCACTGCACCATGCTGCCGCCAAACATGTCGCCCGTCACCCAGTACAGCTTCCCGGCGTCGGCGTCCAGTTCGATCTGGCGGATGTCGTCGCCCACCAGGTCCACCACCGTCTGCATGTTGTCCCCGTCCTTGTCGGCCGAGAGGATGGCCTCGCCGTCGGCCCAGTAGATGCGGTTGCCGGTGACGGCGATGCCCCAGGGGTGGCCGATGCCGTCATAGCAATGCAGCACCGTTTCCACCCCGCCGCCGGCCATGTTGGCCCGCTTGATCTCCTGGTCCATGCGCTCGGTCCAGTACACCTTGCCCGCGGGCAGGTCCAGGGCCAGGCCCACCAGCACGCAGCCGGCGGTGCAGGCGGCCAGGTCTTCCACATCGGTGCCGTCCAGGTTTGCCCGGCGGATGCGGGGCTCGCTGTAGGTGTAGTCGGCCCAGTAGATCTTGCCGCCGGCCACGTCCAGGGCCAGCCCTTCCGGGTAGGCCTCGGTGACGATGGCCTCGTCACCCGTGCCGTCCAGGTTGCAGCGATGCAGGGCCGCGGCCGACTTGTTGGACCAGTACAGCTTGCCGTTGATGGAGTCCACGGCCAGATCCCTGGGGCCCACCCCGTCCGTCAGGCCGTCCATGAGGGTCTCGCCGCCGGTGCCGTCGGCGTTGGCCCGGGCGATGCGGCTGAGGCTGCTGGAGTAGGATTTCCACTCGGTCCAGTAGAGGCGCGAGGCGCAGAAGACCGGGGTGGCCAGGGAAGCCAGCAGGATGGTCAGCAGGCCGGCCGTCAGGATGATTTTCCGCGAGGTTCGGGCGTTCATGGCAAACTCCTCTCGTCCGAAGGCACCGTCCAGAGGTCTTTGACCGGGGAATTTGCGGGAATGACACAATCTTACGAAAATTGATTTTCACGATTCATGTAGAACTGGCGTTTTGTCACGGTGATGTGATATAATCCCTTGGTTGGCATCAAGTTATTGGCACTGATGAGGGGGAGATCATGAACGCTTCGCGCATCGCCCGCGTGGCCCTACCGCTTTTTTTGCTCCTGGTCCTGTTGACCGCTCTGCCCGCCCAGGCCCAGCTGGCGCCGTACTGGGTTCCCGAACCCGGGTGTTACCTGGACATGGCGCATGATGGCGGGATGTTGCAAACCTACTGGGGTTCTGAATCCATGAAGCTGGTCAGCACCCAGGATTTCATGGCCATCACCTCGCAAAATCACCAGTACGATGACGAGGGGGATCTGATCCTGACCCTCAGCTCCACGGTGGACCCGTCCATTGATGACGGGGGCTATTATGTCACCATGAACCCGCCCTTGAAGGTCCTGGACTATCCCCTGACGACGGGAAAGACCTGGACCTCCACCTCGGTATCCAATTCGTCCAGTAGTTTTTCCCTGCCCCGGACCAACATCGTGACCTACACGGTGGTGGGGCCGCGCACGGTGGACACCGTGCTGGGTCAGCTGGACGTGATCGAGGTGGAACGCAGCTGGCTAGTCACCGATCTGTGGACCACCGACCGGACCATGTACCTGCACGAGAAGCTGGGGGATGTGTTCGGCCTTGTCAGCCAGAACGGGTGCACCGTGGTGCCCGTCCAGAACATGACCTGGGATGGTTTGAAGGCCCAGTACCGCTGATCCTTTTTCTGGCCTGAACCGGAAGAGCCCGCGCCTTCCCCCGGGGGAAGGCGCGGGCTCCTTTTTCAGCGAGGGGCCGGGCGGGAATTCCGGCGGCCCCGCGATCCCATCAGATCATCAATCCAGTTTGGGCAACCGGCCCGGCGTGTACGGGGCGCCGGCCCGGTCCAGCTGGGCTTCCAGGGCGGGAATGTCCTGCTCCAGGATGCCCGTCAGCCGGGTCAGCACGGGGCCGAATTGCCGGGCGGCGATGTCCATCTGCTTGCGATGGGTGGCCGTGGGGGCCGAGGTGATGGAACGCGTTCCCCAGAGCACGCTGCCGATGCGGCTGCGGATGCCCGGCGTCACGGGTTCGCTGTGCTGGCTGATGGTGCGGTCGCCGTTCATGACCACCTTCAGGTCCGCCAGCTGCTCGTTCAGGGCGTCCACCTGGTCCAGCAGGGCCCGGTCCAGGGTGGGGGTGTCCTTGATGGCCTGGCGGATGTGATCCACCTTGCCCTGGGCCTCGCCCAGCAGGCGGCCGGCGGCGGCCACCTTGCGCATGAGGTCGGCGGCTTCCTCCTGGAAGGCCACCGAGGCGGCGAAGTCCGGCGTCTGCTGCCGGTTGTTGCCCAGAAGCTCCATGGTGAAGCTCACCGGACCGGCCAGCACCGTCTCCTGGCCGCGCACCCGCTGGCTCAGGGTCACCGAGTACTCACCCGGCACGGCGAAGGGCCCGGCAGGCACCTCGTCCCAGGGAGTGCTGGGCTCGCTGCGGTGCAGCTCGACGGGGCTGTAGGTGTCGGCCTGGCGCAGGTCCCAGGCAACCCGGTGCAGGCCGCCGCTGCTGGGGCCGTTCAGGCGGCGCACCACCGTGCCGGCCGCGTCCTTCACCGTCAGGATGACCTCGGGTTGCTGCTCGCGGTCTTCGCGGCGCAATTCATCCCAGCTGGGGTAGTACACCGGCTGGTCGTCCTTGAACAGCTCCTTCTCCTTCTGGCGGCGCTTCTGCTGCAGGGTCTCCAGCCCGTCCTTCAGGCGATAGGTGATGACCGCCCCGAAGGGGGGATTCTGGGCCAGGTAGAAGGCATCTCCCTGATGGCCCCTGCCCGCGTCGCCCACCGGGGTGGACGGGTTGTACAGCAGGGCTTCGCGCACGGGGAAGATGAGGGCGTCCTGCTCCAGGGATGCCGGCTCCAGGCCGCGCAGGGGGGTGTAGTCGTCCAGCACGTAGAAGCCGCGCCCGAAGGTGGCCACCACCAAGTCGTTCTCCCGCCGCTGCACTTCCAGATCACGGCAGGCGATCACCGGCATGCCGGCCTTCAGCTGGGTCCAGTGCTGGCCCTCGTCCCGGGTGAAGAACACGCCGAACTCGGTGCCCACGAAAACCAGGTCGGGGTCCACGTGGTCCAGGGCGATGGTGTAGACCGTGCCCCGCTCGGGCAGGTTGCCGGCCATGCTCTTCCAGCTCTTGCCCTGGTCGGTGCTCTTCAGGATGTAGGGCTTGAAGTCGTCGCGCTTGTGGTTGTCGAAGCTGGCGTACACCACCTTCTCGTCGAAGTGGGAGGGCTCGATGTCGCTGACGTAGCTCTCGTCGGGCACACCCTTGAAGCGGTCGGTCTTGATCCAGCTGGCCCCGCCGTCGGGCGAGACCTGGATCAGGCCGTCGTCGGTGCCGGCGAAGAGCAGGCCCTCGCGCAGGGGAGACTCGTTGAAGGTTATGATGCTGCCGTAGAAGCTGGTGCTGTTGTTCTTGGCCACCGTGTCCACGCCCCACACCCGATCCATGACGGGCTTCTTGTTGCGGTCCTCACCCCGGCTCAGGTCGGGCGAGATGCGTGTCCAGCTGTGGCCCATGTCCTCGCTGCGGAACACCTTCTGGCAGCAGTAGTACAGCCGCTGGTGGTCGTGGGGGCTGATGAGCAGCGGACTGTTCCAGTTCCACTTCAGCACCTCGCCCTCGTCGGGGGCGGGCTGGATGTACAGGGTCTCGCCGCTGCCGCGGTCGTAGCGGTTCAGGGCGCCGTACTGCCACTGGCAGTAGACGATGTCGGGGTTGGTGGGGTCGGCCGCCGGCTCGAAACCGTCACCGCCCAGCAGGAAGAACCACTCGCGGTTGCTGGCCCCGTGGCCGTAGGTGGTGCGCGAGGGGCCGCCGATGGTGTTGTTGTCCTGGGTGCCGCCGTACACGTTGTAGAAGGGCTCGGCGTTGTCCAGGGCCACCCGGTAGAACTGGGTGACGGGCAGGTTGGCGAAGTAACGCCAGTTCTGCCCGCGGTCGAAGCTCTCGTAGACGCCGCCGTCACAGCCGGCCAGCAGGTGTTCGGTGTCGGTGGGGTCGATCCACAGGGCGTGGTCGTCCACGTGCTTGCTCTTGAAGCTCAACCGGTTCCAGGTCTTGCCGCCGTCCTCGGTCACGCTCAGGAAGGTGTCCATGCTGTAAAGGCGGTCGGGGTTCACGGGGTCGGGCACGATCTCGTTGTAGTACTGGGGGCTGCCGGCCACGTAGTCGCTCTGCCTGGACCAGGTCTGGCCGCCGTTGGTTGTGCGGAAGAAGCCGCCCTTGCCCTGGGCCGCCTCGATGATGGCGTACACGGTGCCGGGCTGCTGCTGGGCCGCGGCCAGGCCGATGCGGCCCATGTCCACGCCGGGCAGGCCGGTTTTCAGCTCGGTCCAGGTGGCGCCGCCGTCGGTGGTCTTGTGGATGCCGCTGCCGGGTCCGCCGTTGATCAGGGTCCAGGTGTGGCGGCGCCGCTGGTAGCTGGCGGCGTACAGCACGTCCGGATCGGCGGGATCCATGACCAGGTCAACCACGCCGGTGTTCTCGTCGATATCCAGAACCTGCAGCCAGGTCTCGCCGTTGTCGGTGCTCTTGTACACGCCGCGGTCGCCGCCGGGGCCCCACAGGGGGCCCATGGCCGCCACGTACACCACGTTGTGGTCGGCGGGGTGCACCAGGATGCGCCCGATGTGCAGGCTGCGCTCCAGGCCCATGTTCCGCCAGCTTCGACCGCCGTCCAGGGAGCGGTAGATGCCGTCGCCGTAGCTGACGCTGCGCTGGCTGTTGCTCTCGCCGCTGCCCACCCACACGATGTCGGGATTGGTGGGCGCCAGGGCCATGCAGCCGATGCTGTAGCTGCCCTCGCCGTCGAAGATGGGCTGGAAGGTGACGCCCGCGTTGTGGGTCTCCCACACGCCGCCGCTGCACACGGCCACGTAGAAGTGTGACTTGTCGCGGGGGTCCACGGCGAAATCGCCGATGCGGCCCGAGGCGATGGCCGGGCCGATTTCCCGCCAGGCCAGACCCGAGAAGTCGCCGCTGGTCCAGGGGCCCTGGTCCTTGTCGGCTCCCCAGGCCGATCCGGTCAGGACGATGAACAGCAGGACCAGGGCGGCCAGGGGCCGGGCCGCTCCGGCCAGGGAGTGGAGTCGAAATCGGAACATGATGCATCCTTTGTCAGGGGCACGAAAGAGGACCCACGCCGTCAGCGGAACGTGGGCAACAGGTCGGGGTGCGCCAAAGATACCAGAAGGAAGTTAACCGATCAATTGATCATCCGGATCGACCAGGTTTTCGGGGGCCTGGCCGTCGGCAGACGCGCTCTCGTCTTCATCCAGGGCCGGGTCCTCGCCGATGGGCAGGGTGATGCGGAAGGTTGTGCCCAGGCCCGGGGTGCTGTCCACGTCGATGTGGCCCCCGTGGTCCTGGATGATGCCGTGGCTGATGGAAAGCCCCAGCCCCGTGCCCGATCCCACTTCCTTGGTGGTGAAGAAGGGGTCGAAGATGCGGGACAGGACCTCGTCGTTCATGCCGCAGCCGTTGTCTGTCACGCGGATGACCACCCACTCGTCGTCCTGCTCGGTGGTTACCGTCAGCACTCCGCCCTCGGGGGGCATGGCGTGGGCCGCGTTCACCATCATGTTCATGAGCACCTGGTTGATCTTGCCGCCGTGCCCCAACACGGGGGGGATGTCGCCCAGGTTCAGGTCCACCCGGCAGCGGTACTTCAGCTCGTTCCAGACCACCTTGACCATGGCCTCGATGCCGGCGTTCACGTCGTGCCGGCTGTGGCCGGACCGGTCCTTGCGGGCGAAGCTCTTCAGGTTCTGGACGATCTCCGAGACCCGGACCAGCCCCTCCATGGTCTCTTCCATGACGTTGTCCAGGTCGGAAAGGATGAAGGCCAGATCCTCGTCTTCCCGGATCCGGGCGATCTTGGCCAGCAGATCCTCCCGCTCGGCCTGGTCGCCGGGGGGAAGGGCCGCCCGCTGCTCGTGCAGCAACAGCATGGCCTTCAGGGTGTCCATGTACTCGGACAGGGTGCCCAGGTTGCTGGTCACGAAGCCGATGGGGTTGTTGATCTCGTGGGCCACCCCGGCGGCCAGCTGGCCGATGGAGGCCATCTTCTCCGACTGGACGATGCGGTCCTTGTGCTCTTCCAGCTCGCTGAGGGCGCGGCGCAGCTTCTCGTGGGACTCGCACAGCTTGTCCTCGGCCATCTTGCGGGCGGTGATGTCCAGGAAACCGAAGAGCACAACGCCCGAGTTGTTCTCCTCCACATGGGTGACCGAGTGCAGCACCGGAATGCGGTGCCCGTTGCGGTGGACCATCTCGGCCGAGGTGTCCAGGGACCGGTTCTCGGGCTGGTCCAGCAGGCAGGCGTCCTCGCAGCCCCCGGCGATGATTTCGTCGAAGAGCAGCCCCACCAGGTCGTCCAGCTCGTAGCCCAGCAGGTGGGCGGCGGTGGGGTTGGCGTCCATGATCTGCCGGGTGGAGCGGTGCACGATGACCAGCCCGGTCTGGCTGGACTGGAAAACGGCCCGGGAGAACTCCTCGCTCTCGCGCAGATCGGTCATGACCCGGCGCAGGCGGGTGATCTCGCTCTGCAGCTCGGCGATTTCCTGATGGTGGTTGTCGGTTGTAGGGCTCATGGTCCTCGGCTTACCTCTTGCTCTCGGGGTAAGAAGTATATCGGCCGCCCGGCGGGAAACTTGAAGGTCCTCCCTTAAAGGGGGCTACAGGAAACCTGCGGGTTGCCGATAAGACCAGTGATCCGAAAGGGACCATGAAAAGCCCGAGGTGCCCCGTATGCCCGACAAACCGCGAATTCTCTGTATCGATGACGAGGCCAACATCCTGACGGCCATTCAGCGCAGCCTGCGCCGTTCCTTCGATGTGCACACGGCCGCCAGCGGCCCCGTGGGTCTGCAGATCCTCCACAATTCCGCCCCCTTCGCGGTGGTGGTTTCCGACATGCGCATGCCGGTGATGAACGGTGCGGTCTTCCTGCGCAACGTGGCCCGCAATCATCCCGACACGGTGCGCATCCTGCTGACGGGTTTCGCCGAGCTGGAAACGGTGACAGCGGCGGTCAACGAGGGGCACATCTACCGCTTCCTGACCAAGCCCATCAGCGGCAAGGATCTGGCCACGGCCCTGGAGGACGGGGTGCGCCAGCACCAGCTCATCTGCTCGGAACGGGTGCTACTGGAACAGACCCTCACCGGCTGCATCCACGCCATGACCGAGATCCTGTCCATGGCCAACCCGGCGGCCTTCGGTCGCGGCACCCGCATCGCCCATCTGGCCACGGTCCTGGCGGCGCAACTGGAAATTCCCGATCCCTGGCAGGTGGAGGTGGCGGCCATGCTCTCGCAAATCGGCTGCATCACCCTGCCCCAGGACACCGCGGCCCGCTGGTACCGGGGCGCCGAGCTGTCCAACCTGGAACGCGGCATGGTGGCCAAGCTGCCCGAGATGACCCGCAAGATCCTGGGCAATATCCCCCGGCTGGAGCCGGTGCTGGAGATCCTCTACTACAGCAACAAGAACTTCGACGGCAGCGGTTTCCCGGAGGACAAGGTGGCCGGGGCGGATATCCCTCTGGGGGCACGGATTCTCAAGCTGGCCATGCGGGTGGAGGATCTGCAGTCGCGTGGGGCGTCGGCGGGCATGGTGCAGGACGATCTGCATGCCAACATCAAGCATTACGACCCCGAGATCTTCAAGGTCTACGCCAAGATGGCCACCTTCAACCGGGGCAAGGAAACGGTGCGGGGCGTCACCCTGCAGGAGCTGCGCACGGGCATGGTCTTCACCGAGGATGTGAAGTCCAAGGCCGGCCTCATGCTGGTGGCCAAGGGGCAGGAGTGCAGCGAGAGCCTGCTGGAACGCATCCAGAACTACGAGGCCACGGTGGGGCTGCAATTGCCCATGTGGGTGGAGAACCCCGACTTCGTGGACCCCGAGAGCGAAGAGGCCGCCCGCCTGGCCCGGGAAATCAAGGATGCCGAGGTCACGGAAAAGGACGCCATCATCGGCGAGCAGGGTGCCGCCGCATTCCTCGAAATCGACTGATCAGTTCCCGTCAATCCGCAGAGAAAAGGGCGTTCAGATCATTCTGGCAGAAGCCCAGGGGCAGGTGGCGCAAGCCTTCGCCCAGCTGGGCCTCGGCCCTGGCTCGCTCCTCGTTTCCCAGCAATGCCAGGAATCCGCGGGCTTCCACCAGCAGCGAGGTCATCATGGCCAGCTGTTCCTGGGTCAGGGAAGCCACGTCCAGGATCACCAGGTCGGGCCAATCTCCCTGGGCGGCCTGGGCGAAGAAGCTCTTCATGGGCAGGGTCTGGTGGCCCCAGTAGGACAGGACCTGCATGGTCCAGGTGGAGCGCTGGGGGTTGTTGCCCACCACGGCCACCTCCAGGAATTCCCGGTCGTCGCTGCCGGCGGCCAAGGGAGGCAGCTCCTCGGTGTCCAGGGCGATCTGCAGGAAGGCCCGGGTGTCGTTCAGGCGGGTCCGGATGGCGGTCAGGGTGTCACCCAGTTGGGCCACCTCGAGGCCGGTCAGCTTCAGCAGGGCCAGGAAGTCCGCCAGGTCGGGAGATCCGTCCAGGCCTCCGCACAGGCAGCCGGCCAGCAGATCGGCCATGCCCACCAGGGTCACCAGCGGATCGTCACCGCCGGCCATGACGCTGCCGGTGTGGTGGAAGCGAACCGTTTGCTCCAGGGGGCGGGGCAGTTTCCAGTGCTTCAGCAATTTCTGCCCACAGCGGGTGTGGGTCATGCCCAGCATCTCTTCTTCCCGGTCCAGGAAATCACCGGGGCTGGCCGCCACGAGGTCGCAGAAGTCGCCCGGCGCCGCCAGCATGAAGACCAGATGACCCACGTCGTGCAGCAGGCCGGCCACGAAGGCCTCTTCGGGGTCGGGATAACCCGTTTCCCGGGCCAGGTGCTCGGCGGCCGTGGCCGCGGCCAGGGAGTGGTCCCAGAAACGGCTCCACAGGGAGCTCTGGCGGCCCTTGCCCATGATGCCGGCGATGGACAGGCCCAGGGCCAGGTTCCGGACGGCGCTGACGCCCAGGATGACCACGGCCCGTGAGATGGTGCTCACCTGCCCGGACATGCCGTAGAATGACGAGTTGACCAGCTTCAGGACCTTGGCGGCCAGGGCCTGGTCGCTGGCCAGGACGGCGCTGATGTCGTCGGCGCTGCTGCGGTCGTCGTCCATGACCGACAGCAGCTTGCGCACCACCAGGGGCAAGGGGGGCAGATCCTTGATCTTGCCGGCGATGATCTCGCTGTTGGTGGCCAGGGCCATGGTTATTTCTCCTCCAGGACGACCACGCAACCCCGGGGCGTCTCGCCGGGGCCCAGTCCCGCCGTGCGCCCGTGGTAGGGGCGCTCATCCCAGGAGAAGTCGAATTCCCGGGAGGTGTGTTCGCTCAGGCATTCCTGGATCAGCTGGACCAGGTCGGGGGGCAGCACCTCGGCCATTTCCGTGCCGGGAATCATGTCTCTCAGGGGAGGCAGGCCGCTGCGGGCGGCGGTGTTGCTCAGGATGATCTCTTTCTCGAGGCTGACACCCAGGACCATGACCGGCAGGTTGTCCAGGATCTCCTGGGACAGGTGCAACGTCCGGGTGCGCTCTTCCACCGAAAGCTCCAGCAACTGGTTCAGGTTGCGCAGCTGTTCCATCTGGTGAATGGTCTGGACGGTGAGGCGATGGTTCTCCTGGACGATGTCGTGGTGTTGCAGGCATTGCCGAAAAGTGGTTTTGAGGCTTTCATCGTCCCAGGGCTTGGCGATGAAACGGTACACCTCGCCCTGGTTGATGGCGTCCATGACGGCGTGGGCCTCGGCGTAGCCCGAAAGGACTATGCGGATGGTGTCGGGATAGCCGGCCTTGACCCGGGCCAGGAAGTCGGTGCCGCACATGCCGGGCATGCGCTGGTCGCTGACCACCATCTGGATGTGGGGGTTCTCCTGCAGGACCTGCAGCCCATCCTCGCCGCTGGTGGCCGAATAGAACCTGAAGGGCTCCTTGCGCAGAAGCCGGCGCAGGCTGTTGAGGATGTGTTCCTCGTCATCCACGAAGAGAACGGCGCGTTCCTCGGGGCCGCTTTTGTCCAGGCCGTTCTGGTCCAAGTCATTCTCCTTGGCTCACGGGAGCCTGGTGACACGATGCGAAAGTCTCGGAAGAATTTTCGGCGGGTCTGAAGACCTCTTTAGCTCTGGGTGGTGTTTTTCTTGCAGATTTTGATGTTTGGTGTTTATTTTCCGACCTTCACCGCAACGGGAGCCGTCTTGAAAAGTTTTTCCCTCATCCTGCTGTTGCTCCTGGTGGGGCCCTTTGTCCGGGCCGAAGAGCCTGTGCCCCCGCACGCGGTGGTGTTCATGTACCACCATGTCAGCGAGGCCACGCCGCCCAGCACCAGCGTTTCGCCCGCCAGTTTCCGGGCCCACCTGGAGTATCTGGATGAGAACGGGTTCAGGGTCCGGCCCCTGGCCGAGATCGTGGCCGCCCTGGCGGGGGAGCAAGCCCTGCCTGACAGCGTGGTGGCCATCACCTTCGACGATGGTTATCGCTCGGTGTACGAGACCGCCTATCCCTTGCTCCGCGAGAAGGGCTGGCCCTTCACCGTGTTCGTCAGCAGCGAGGCCATCGACGGCGGCCACGGTCCGGTGATGACCTGGGAGCAACTGCGGGAGATGGGGGAGAACGGGGCGGCCATCGCCAGCCACGGCCGGCATCATCATCACCTGCAACGCCTGCGGGGCGGCGAGTCGCGTGCGGACTGGGCCGCGCGGTTGAAGGCCGATCTGCAGCACAGCCTGGACCGCATGAAGGCGGAAACCGGTCAGGAGAACCGGATGCTGGCCTATCCCTTCGGGGAAAGCGACCAGCCGCTGCGGGATCTGGTGGCGGACATGGGCTGGGTGGGTTTCGGCCAGCAATCGGGTGCCATGGGCGAACTGAGTGACCGTTCGTGCCTGCCGCGCTTTCCCATGGCCACGGGGTTCGACCAGCCCGAGGATTTCGCCCTGAAGGCGGCCAGCCTGCCCTTGCCGGTGACCGGAGTCCGGGCAGAAGATCTTTTGCTGCGTTTTTCTGAGGAATCGGTTATTATTGGGGCCGAGCCTCCGGGGTTGCAGCTGCGCCTCGAGGCCGGTTTTTCGGGCCTGACCGCTTACGCTTCCGGCCAGGGCCAGGCACTGGTGCGTCCACTGGACGGCCAGGATGGCGCGGTGGAAATCACCGCCCGTCGACCTTTGCCCCCCGGCCGCAGCCGGTACAACGTCACGGCGCCTTTCGGTTCCGGGGGGCGTTGGTACTGGTACAGTTATACCTGGATCGTGGGCCAGGCTCATGACGATTGACCGCTCCCGGTGAGCGGTGGCAGAAGGATGGACTGCAGGATGTATCGCATGGTGAAGTGGAAGACAGGTGGGTGGATTGCCGGGCTGCTGTTGCTGCCGGTGGTCTTTTCCTGCGCGGCGGTGGCCGGGCCTGCGGGGCCGGCCGGTCCCGCGGACGTCGCCCAGCAGAACACCTTTCACCGCATCGCCGACCGTAGCCAGGCCGAGGCCCGGGAGGCCCTGGGTGCGCCCTGTCTCAATGTCCCTGCCGCCGATGGTGTGAATCAGCGCCTCATCCACCCCTCTGTGTTCCTGCGCAGTGCCGATGGGCTCCCTGACTTCAGGGACATCAAGGACATCGACCGCCGCAAGAGCGAGTTCTTCGCCTATCTGCAGCCCCTGGTTCGCGCCGAGAACAACCGCCTGCTGGAGGTGCGACGCCGTCTGGGCTATATCCATGACCATGTGCGCTTCCACCGCCCCCTCAACCAGCAGGACAGTCAGTGGCTGGCCGGCATGGTGGAGCAGTTCCGTTCGCCTGTCGAGGATCCCGCCGATCCCCGTTTCTGGGATGCCCTGTTGCAGCGCGTGGACGCCTTGCCCGAGGAACTGGTGCTGGTCCAGGCGGCCAACGAATCGGCCTGGGGCACCAGCCGCTTCGCCCGCGAGGGCAACAACCTGTTCGGCCAGTGGTGCTTCCGGCCCGACTGCGGCATGATCCCGGCCGGGCGGCCCCAGGGCGCGACCTACGAGGTGGCCCGCTTCGGCAGCGTGGCCGAGTCCATCGCCAGCTACATGCACAACCTCAACACCGGCAAGGTTTACGCGGACCTGCGCCGCATCCGGGCCGCCAGCCGGGCCTCCGGCCAGGATCCCGACGCCTCCGAGATGGCCCGGGGCCTGACCCGCTATTCCGAACGGGGCATGGCCTACGTCACCGAGATTCGTGCCATGCTGCGCCACAACGCGCCCATGATGGCCGGTTTCGCCAAAAGATAGAATTTCGGTACATTACCCTGATCCGGATCCCCGACGCCCTTCCTCCCAGGAATGCGAGATACCATGTCTCCGTTGACCCGCACCCGTTTGAACGAGCTGGCCGGCCGGCGCATCCTCATCCTGGACGGGGCCATGGGCACCATGATCCAGGGCCACGGCCTGCAGGAGGCGGATTTCCGGGGCGAGCTGCTGGCCGACCATCCCCGGGATCTCAAGGGCAACAACGACATCCTGAACCTGACCCGGCCCGACGTCATCGGGGGCATCTACCGGGACTACCTGGCCGCCGGGGCCGACATCATCACCACCAACACCTTCAACGGCACGGTGGTGGCCCAGGCCGATTACGGCACCGGGCACCTGGTGCGGGACATCAACCTGGCCGCGGCCCGGCTGGCCCGCCAGGCCTGTGACGAGTTCACCGCCGCCGACCCCGACCGGCCCCGCTTCGTGGCGGGCAGCCTGGCTCCCACCAACCGCACCTGCAGCATCAGCCCCGACGTCAACGACCCCGGGCTGCGCAACATCACCTTCAACGAGCTGGTGACGGCGTACGGCCAGGAGGCCGAGGCCCTGCTGGACGGCGGCGCCGACATCCTCATGGTCGAGACGGTCTTCGACCCCCTGAACGCCAAGGCGGCGGTGTTCGCCCTCGAGCAGGTGCTGGTGCGGCGCGGCCTGGCCGACTTCCCCGTGTGGATTTCCGGCACCATCACCGACGCCAGCGGGCGCACCCTGACGGGGCAGACCCCCGAGGCCTTCTGGATCAGCCTGCGCCACGCGGCGCCGGCGGTGTTCGGGCTGAACTGCGCCCTGGGGGCCACGGCCATGCGGCCCTACGTGGAGGAGATCTCCGCCTGCGCCGACACCCTGGTCTCGGCCCACCCCAACGCCGGGCTGCCCAACGAGCTGGGGGGCTACGACGAGACTCCCGACCAGATGGCCGGCATCCTGGCCGATTTTGCCGAGGCGGGGCTGCTGAACATCGCCGGCGGGTGTTGCGGCACCACCCCCGAGCACATCCGGGCCTTCGACCAGGCCCTGCGGGGAATCGCGCCCCGCAAGCCCGCCGCCCGGCGCAAGGGCACCTATCTGGCCGGCCTGGAGCCCCTGCACATCGACGAGGATTCGCTGTTCGTCAACGTGGGCGAGCGCACCAACGTGGCGGGCAGCCGCCGCTTCGCCCGGCTCATCCGCGAGGGCAAGCTGGAAGAGGCCCTGGAAGTGGGCCGCAAGCAGGTGCGCGGCGGGGCCCAGATGGTGGACGTGAACATGGACGACGCCATGCTGGACGCGGTGGAGGCCATGGGCACCTTCCTGAACATCCTGGCCAGCGACCCCGAGATCTCGCGGGTGCCCGTGGTGATCGACAGCAGCGACTGGGCCGTTCTGGAGGCGGGGCTGCAGCGCATCCAGGGCAAGGGCGTGGTCAACAGCCTGAGCCTGAAGGACGGCGAGGACGAGTTTCGCCGGCGGGCGCGGCTGGTGCGGCGCTACGGGGCGGCGGCCGTCATCATGGCCTTCGACGAGAACGGGCAGGCCGACAGCCTGCAGCGGCGGGTGGACATCTGCCGCCGGGCCTGGCGCATCCTCACCGAGGAAGAGGGCTGGGATGCGGCCGACATCATCTTCGACCCCAACGTCTTCGCCGTGGCCACGGGGCTGCCCGAGCACGACAACTACGCGGTGGATTTCATGGAGACCTGCCGCACCATCAAGGACACCATGCCCGGCGCCCTGATCAGCGGCGGCATCAGCAACCTGAGCTTCAGCTTTCGCGGCAACGACACGGTGCGCGAGGCCATGCACGCCGTGTTCCTGTACCACGCCATCAAGGCGGGGCTGGACATGGGCATCGTCAACGCGGGGCAGCTGGCCGTCTACGAGGAAGTGGAGCCCGCGCTGCTGGCCGCGGCCGAGGACGTCATCCTCAACCGGCGCGAGGACGGCACCGAGCGCCTGCTGGAAATCGCCGCCCGCACCGAGGGCAGCAAAACCCGGGACCGGGAAGATCTGAGCTGGCGTGAGCAGGACGTGGCCGGCCGCCTGCGCCACGCGCTGCTCACCGGCGAGGCCGACCACATCGAGGCCGACACCCTGGAGGCCATGGAGCAGTGCGGCGGCCCGCTGCAGACCATCGAGGGGCCCCTGATGGCGGGGCTGGACAAGGTGGGCGAGCTGTTCGGGGCCGGGAAGATGTTCCTGCCCCAGGTCATCCGCTCGGCGCGGGTCATGAAGCGGGCGGTGGCCGTGCTGGAACCCCATCTGCAGGCCCTGAAGGAGGGAGGCGGCGCCAGCTCGGCGGGCAAGGTGCTGCTGGCCACGGTCAAGGGCGATGTCCACGACATCGGCAAGAACATCGTGGGCGTGGTGCTGGGCTGCAACAACTACGAGGTCATCGATCTGGGCGTCATGGTGCCCGTGGAGAAGATCATCGCCACCGCCAGGGCCGAGCAGGTGGATGTGGTGGGTCTGAGCGGCCTCATCACGCCCTCCCTGTCCGAGATGGTGCACGTGGCCCAGGAGATGCAACGGGCCGGCCTGGAGGTGCCCCTGCTCATCGGCGGCGCCACCACCAGCCGGGTGCACACGGCCGTGAAGATCGCCCCCTTCTACGAGCCGGGGGTGTTCCACGTGCCCGACGCCAGCCAGGCCGCCGGTTTCATCGGGGCCCTGTTGAGCGCGGGGGCTGGTCCGGAAACCCGTGCCCGGGTCAAGGCCGAGTACGAGCAGGTGCGGCAGCAGCGCGCCGCGGCCGGGCAGCGCAGCAAGCTGCTGAGCCTGGCCGAGGCCCGGGAAAACGCTGCCGGCCTGGACTGGAGCGCCTACCAGCCGCCTCGGCCCGTCAAGCCCGGCCTGACGGTGCTGGATCCGCTGGACCTGGCCACCCTGGAAGACTACATCGACTGGACGCCCTTCCTGCACACCTGGCGTCTGCCGGGGCGCTATCCACAAATCCTGGAGGATGCCGAGGCCGGTCCCGAGGCCCGGCGCCTCATGGCCGAGGCCCGGGAAGTGCTGTGCCAGGCCCGGGAGGGGGGGCGCCTGCAGGCGCGCGCGGTGGTGGGGCTTTTTCCGGCCGCGGCCGAGGGTGACGACCTGCTCTTCTTCACCGACGAGAAGCGGGACGAGGTGCTGGACCGGGTGCCCTTCCTGCGCCAGCAGCGGCGCAGTCAGGCGGGACGGCCCAACCTGTGCCTGACGGATTTCGTGGCGCCCCGTGAGGCGCAGGTCCCCGACTGGGTGGGGGCCTTCACCGTCACCGCCGGGCTGGGGGCCGCCGAGTGGGCGGCCGAGCGGGAAAAGGACGGCGACGACTTCGGCGCCATCATGATCAAGGCCGTGGCCGACCGCCTGGCCGAGGCGGCGGCCGAGTACGTGCACAGCCTGGCGCGGCGCGAGCTGTGGGGCTACGCTCCCCGGGAAAGCCTGGACAGTGCCGCTCTCATTGCCGAAGAATACCGGGGCATCCGGCCGGCTCCCGGCTATCCCGCCTGCCCCGACCACTATTCCAAGGTGGCCCTTTTCCGTCTGCTGGCTGCGGAAAATCATGCCGGTGTTACACTGACCGAGAGCTGCGCCATGGACCCGGCGGCCTCGGTGGCGGGCTGGCTGTTCGCCCACCCGGAGGCGCGCTACTTCGGCATGGGCAAGATCGGCCGGGACCAGAGCGACGATTACGCCCGGCGCACCAGGCTGACAACCGACGAGGCCGCCCGCTGGCTGGCCGCCAATCTTGCCGATCACGGCTGAGCAGGAAGCAAGGAAGAAGGAACAGGGAACAATGCACGTCAATGAACATCTGGATCGCGCCGACCGCACTCTCTTCAGCTTCGAGATCATTCCCCCGGCCCGGGGCAAGTCCGTCAACGACGTGTTGCGGCTCATGGACCAGATCGCCCCCGTCAAGCCGCCCTTCATCGACGTGACCAGCCACATGGCCGAGGCCACCTACGACGAGCTGCCCGACGGCACCATCAAGAGGCGGGTGCGCAAGAAGCGTCCCGGCACCATCAGCATCTGCGGCATCATCCAGAACCGCTACGGCATCGACACCGTGCCCCATCTGCTGTGCACCGGTTTCACCCGCGAGGAAACCGAGGATGCCATGATCGAGCTGAACTACCTGGGCATCCACAATGTTCTGGCCATTCGCGGCGACCAGAGCAACTACGCCAAGACCGTGGGCAAGGGCCGCACGCGCAACGTGTATGCCCGGGACCTGGTCAAGCAGGTGGTGGCCCTGCGCGAGGGGCGTTTCCTGGACGACATCGAGAACTCGGACTGCATCGACTTCTGCGTGGGCGTGGGGGGGTACCCGGAAAAGCACATCGAGGCGCCCAACTTCAAGACCGACATCAAGCACCTCAAGGCCAAGGTCGATGCCGGGGCCGACTACATCGTCACCCAGATGTTCTTCGACAACACGGTGTTCATGGACTACGTGCGCCAGTGCCGCGAGGCCGGCATCACCGTGCCCATCATTCCCGGGCTGAAGCCCATCGAGAGCGTGCGGCAGCTGACCACCCTGCCCAAGCATTTCCACATCACCCTGCCCGACGAACTGGTGGACGAGATCCAGGAATCCCCCGACCACGTCCGCGAGATCGGCAAGCGCTGGGCCCGCACCCAGGTGGAGGGGCTGGTCAACAGCGGCGTGCCATGCATTCACTGCTACGTCATGAATGACGCCTCGACGGTCATCGACATCATCGAGGAAATGCGAGGATGATGTTGTTTTTCGGGGAATGAGGTTGTAAGGTTCGGCCAGAAGCCCGCCCGAAGGAGCATGGCGGGCCACACCTGAACGGAGTCAGAAAGCGCGCCGATGCCAACGGATGGCTCAATCCGCCGATTACTCTTTGTCCACCAGGACGCCGACCTGGCCTCCCGTATCCGGGAGGTCCTTTCCCGCCTGCGCGATCCCCTGTACCAGGTGGCCCATTACAGCCACCTCATCGACGCTCTTACCTACCTGCGGGTCAGTCCCGTGGATCTGGTCCTGGTGGGCGCCGACCCGGCCGATGTGAACCTGGAGCAGGCCTGCCGCAAGATCACCGCGGCCTTTCCCGGCGTGCCCCTGCTGGCGGCGCTGGACGACCTTCAGCCCCTGCGCGTGAGCGCCGCCCGGGAAGCCGGGGCCATGGACGCCCTGAGCTGCCGGGACATCAACCTGACCCTGTGGTCACGCACCCTGGAATACTGCCACCGCGAGACCCAGACCAACCGCGAGCTGGCCGAGGTCATGGCCCGGCTGGACTGGCTGGTCCACACCGACTCGCTGACCGGTCTGTTCAATCGCAAGGGCATGGAGCGACTGCTCACCGACGAGCTGGCCGTGTGCCGGCACGAGTGCCGTGACCTGCCGGTGCTGCTGGTGGATCTGGACGAGTTCAGCCGCATCAACACCACCCTGGGCCACGGCGTGGGGGACCTGGTCTTGCTGGCGGCCGCGCGGCGGCTGGGGGACTGCGTCAAGGAACCTGGCAAGGTGGCCCGTTGCGGCACCGATCGCTTCGTGGTCATGCTGCCGGGGCACTCCCTGGACCAGGCCGAGGTCCTGGCCGAAAACATCCGCCTGGCCATCAGCCGCGACGTCATCACCGCCGGACAGCACACCCTGACCACCACCGCCAGCCTGGGCGTGACCATGGTGGGGCGCGATGCCATCTCCTTCGACGAGGTGCTGGCGCGGGCCCAGTACGTGCTGCAACGGGGCAAGCTGAAGGGAAAGAACCGGGTGGCCCGGGCGGCCACGGTGGACGAGGGGGAGATGGTCACCACCCTGGACGTTGGGCCCGACACGGTTCAGGCCCTGCTGCAGGGCCACGGCCTGGAGGTCAGCAGCCAGCCCATCGTCAACCTGGTGGACGGGCGCATCGTTTCCCAGGAGATGCTCATCCGCGGGCCCGAGGGGCCCCTGCGAGGGCCGGACAACCTGTTCCGCTTCTGCCAGGAAAAGGACATCCTGACGGCGGTGGATCTGAACTGCCTGAAAAGCTGCGCCGAGGCGGCCCGCGCCGGCGGCGTGCGGGGTGTGCGCTACCACGTGAACATCCTGCCCACCACCCTGCTGCAGACCCCGGTGGAGGAACTGATCCGCGTCCTCAAGGTCAACGACGACTACGGCCACTGCGTGCTGGAGATCAGCGAGCAACAACTGCTGGGCAACCCCTCGGTGCTGGTGCCCCAGGTGCGCATGTTGCAGCAGGCCGGTATCCGCATCGCCATGGACGATGTGGGCTTCGGCAACAGTTGCCTGGAGGGGTTGCTGGTGCTGCATCCCGAGGTCATGAAGGTGGACAAGCGCCTGGTGCAGGGCCTGTCCGGCGACGCGGAAATGCGCGACACCCTGCAACGCCTGCTCAAGGTGGCGGCGGTGCTGGAGGCCGAAGTGGTGGCCGAGGGTATCGAGGAGGCCGAGGATTACCGGCTGTTGCTGGACATGGGCGTGAAGCTGGGGCAGGGGTACCTGTTCGGCAAGCCCCGGCCCGTGGCGCGGCGCCGGGTCCCTGTCGGTGAAACGCCCGCCGCCCGGGTCGAGGCCGCGGAAGGCGCCGCGGCGGCCGCCCCCGACACTCCGGCCAACCAGGCCGAGGCGTGAGCTCTTCGCCGTCCCCCAACCTGGCCGCTTTTCAGGCCGTCATCTTCGACATGGATGGAGTCCTCATCGATTCCGAGCCCCTGTGGCGCCGGGCCGAGGTGCGGGTGCTGGGAGGGCTGGGTGTTCCCCTGACCGAGGAGATGTGCCACCAGACCATGGGGTTGCGGGTGGACGAGATGGTGCAGCACTGGCACCGGACCTACCCCTGGCAGGGGGCGACGCAGGAACAGGTGGCCGAGGATATCCTGGCCCTGGTCATGGATCTGGTCCGGCAAGAGGGGCGGCCCCTGCCCGGGGTGCGGATGTTGCTGGAGGCCCTGGCGGGCCGGTCGGCGCGGGTGGGCCTGGCCACTTCTTCGCCCTCGGTGCTCATCGATTGTGTCCTGGATGCCCTGGAATTCGGGCCCTTCTTCGCGGCCACCTGCTCGGCCGAGAACCAGCCCCTGGGCAAGCCCCATCCCGGGGTGTACCTGCAGGCCGCCCGTCTGCTGGACACGCCGGCCGAGCACTGCCTGGCAGTGGAAGACTCGGTGAACGGGGTACGGGCAGCCCTGGCCGCGGGCATGACCGCGGCGGCGGTGCCGGCTCCTGACACCACTCCGGACTTTCCCGGCGAAGCCCTGGTCTTTCCGCACATGGCCGAGCTGACCCGCTGGCTGGGGCTCTGATTCCCGGCGCTTCTACTTCTTTTTCCGGGGAGCCTTTCCCGCGGGCTTCTTATTGCCCGGTTTACGCCCGATGCCCGGCTTGCGCCCGCCCCCGGCCTTCTGCCCGATGCCCTGCTTGGCCTTGCGCGGGCCGCCCCGGGGCTTGCCCGGGGCCCTGGCCGGCCGCTCCTGCTGGCCTGCCGGCGCGCCGCCATCCCCCGAGGCCCGGGACAGGCGCATGGCCTTGCCGGCCACGTACACCGACTTCAGCTGGGCGATGATGCCCTCGGGCAGGTCGTCCGGCAGCTCCACGGTGGAATACCGGGGATGAATGCGCACCTGGCCGATGAAGCGGTTGCGGATGCCCGCCTCGTTGGCGATGGCCCCCACGATGTTTCGCACCTCCAGCCCGTCCTCGCTGCCCACCTCGATGCGGAACAGGGCCATGTTGGCGGCGGGGCCGTTCCGCCCCTCGCCACGCCCCTCGCCACGTCCCTGACCGCGCCCCCGGTTGCGCGCCGGCTGCTCTTCCCAGCGGGCCTGCTGCAGGGCCGGGGTCTTGTCGGCCCGCAGGGGGTTGTCCTGCTGGGCAAGGCACAGGGCCCCGGCGGCCAGCTGCAGCACATCGATGTTCAGGGCCTCCATGAGCTCGAAGCTCAGGTTCTCGAAGAAGTCCTGGCGCTGCTCGGCCATGACGGTGGCCAGCTTGTCCTTGAACTTGTCCACCCGCCGGGCGGTGATCTCGTCATGGCTGGGCATGGGCAGGGGTTCCAGCGTCTGCCGAGTCACCCGCTCGATGGACTTGAGGATGTGCCGCTCCCGCGGGTTCAGGAACAGCAGGGCCTTGCCTTTGCGCCCGGCCCGTCCCGTGCGGCCGATGCGGTGCACGTAGGCCTCCGAATCCCCGGGCAGATCGTAGTTGATGACCAGGGAGATGCGGTCCACGTCCAGCCCGCGCGCCGCCACGTCGGTGGCCACCATCAGGTCCACCTGGCCGTTCTTCAGGCGGCGCACCGTGCGCTCCCGGGCCCGCTGGTCCATGTCGCCGTTCAGGGCCGCCACGTCGTAACCCCGCGCGGAAAGCTTCTCCGTCAGCTCGGTGGTCTCCAGGCGCGTGCGGGTGAAGATGAGCAGGCCGTCGTAGGACTCGCTCTCCAGCAGCCGGGTCAGGGCCTCGAACTTGGCCGACTGGGGCACCACCACGTAGAACTGCTCGATGTTGTCGGCGGTGACGGTCTGCGCCTCGATGCGCACCTCCACCGGATCGTTCAGGTGCCGCGTGCAGATGCGCTTGATGCGCGGCGGCATGGTGGCCGAGAACAGGGCCAGTTGCCGCTCCTGCGGGGCCAGGGCCATGATGGCCTCCACGTCGTCCACGAAACCCATGCGCAGCATCTCGTCGGCCTCGTCCAGCACGATGGTCTCCACGCCGTCCAGGTTCAGGGTGCCTCGGTCCAGGTGGTCCAGGATGCGTCCGGGCGTGCCCACTATCACCTGGGGTCCCCTGCGCAGCATGTTGAACTGGAAGCTGTAGCGCTGCCCCCCGTAGATGGGGCACACGTGGAAGCCGGGCAGGTGCCGCGCATAGGCCTGGAAGGATTCGGCCACCTGGATGGCCAGCTCGCGGGTGGGGGCCAGCACCAGCACCTGGGGATAGGGCTGTTCCAGGTCGATGCGCGCCAGCAGAGGCAGGGCGAAGGCGGCGGTCTTGCCCGTGCCGGTCTGGGCCAGGCCCAGCACGTCGCGCCCCTCCAGCAGGGGAGGGATGCAGGCGGCCTGGATGGGCAGGGGCGATTCGTAGCCCATCTCCTGCACGGCTTGCAGCAAGGCGGGGGGCAGGTTCAGGTCACTGAACCCGGGCAAATCCTGGGACATGCGGAGACTCCGATGAGGTGGCGATGGGAAAGCGGGATGGTCCGGATTTCCCAAAAGAAGCAGCTAAACCGGGAAAATGCCACAAAAAGGTTGTGCCCGGGAAATTGTTGCTGGCCTCAGGCGTATGATTTGATATCAGAAAAATTGCTCTATGACCCTCACTCCCACCCCCCGATGCGGAATAGTGGGGCCGGATCATTTCAGCAGCAAACCCTTGTGGGTTTCTATCCGGTCCGGAAAGGAAATCCGGAAAAAATAGGTTCCGGCCGGGACCCGTTGTCCGTTGGCGTCCCGTCCGTCCCAGTCCACGGCGCAAGGGCCCTGGGGCATGCGACCGTCAAAAAGGGGACTCACCAACCTTCCCCGCAGATCGAAGACACTGACGGTGATTTCCTTGGGTTCTGCCACCTCGAACCGGAGGGTGGTGCGGGGGTTGAAGGGGTTGGGAACGAGATTGCTGGAAACGGTCCCTTCAGCGGGTTGGTGGTGGGGTTGGGGTTGGATCGCGTCGATCCCGCGAATGGTGGTGCCCGCGAAGGTCAGTCCAACCAGTTCGACCTGGGTGTCACCGCATTGGATACCCGTCTCATCGACCCTGAAGTGGAACAGCAGGTCCAGCCGACCGTCCTCGTCGACATCTGTTTCGTGGCGGATCACACCATGATGATTGGCGTGGGCCTCCATGGCTCCGGCCGGTCCGAAGCGGACGGCCTCGTGGTCCACCGTCAGGGCGTCGAAGTCCGCCGTCGAAAGCAGAGCCACAGGGACCATTCCATGGGCGTGGGAACCACAGGGAACATGGTTCTCGGGATCCCCGGGTTTGACATCCATCAGCACTTCCAGGACGGGGGCTTGAACCCGGCACTGCAGAGGGGCGTTGACCAACCCGTTGACTCCCGCAGCCAGGACCAGGTGATCACCCTCCACCTGCATGCCGCTGGCGTCTATGATTGGGTTCTGCCCGATGATTCTTGGCCGCTCGGGCCGGCTGATGTCCAGGATCTGTATCCCGAAATTCGAACCGGTGGCGTAGAGCAGGTCACCATCGACGGTCAACTTCGCGCGGGGATTGCAAATGTTCTCATCCCTGAGCACGATGGCCGGGTCAGCCGGGTCGGTGAGGTCGACGACCACCAGAGCGGGGACGAGACATTCCAGAGAATCTTCCAGAAGAAAAAGGTGGGTATCCGAACAGGCCCAGCCCTTGAATTTATGGGGCAGTTCAAAGCTCGCGAGGATGCTTGGGTGACAGCGATCCCGGGGGGAGACAATGGTGAGGACTGGCTCCCTGCCTGTGACCAGCAGAAGATCTCCAAAGGCCAGGACCCGGGAACCGAAGAGTTGGTTGTCCATGAAGGGCTGGCAATCCGTTTCAGGCAAAAAGTCGAGGTCGGTGGTGTAGATCGTGCCATCTCGACTGCCGAGGAACAGCTGGTGGCCTAACTGCGCCCAGTCGGTGATATTCAGATCGGAACGGATCCACCCCAGCCTCCTGATTTCCGGAAGCTGGGAAGTGTCGAAAAGGGCCAGGCCCCAGTGACCATCCCTGGCCAGGGCGAATGAGCCCAGGGCCGTCACCCGGTAGGTGCTGCTCCCCTCGCTGGAGTGGACGAGGAGGGGAGCGGCCGGGTCACTGGTGTCGAAGACCTTGATCCCCGCGTCGGTGGCCAGCAGGGTGAAGTCCCCCTGGACGGCCACATCATAGGCCCTGTCGGACGAGGATGCCGAGCCGATTATGGCCGGGGAAGTGGGCTCCCTGGTGTCGAAAACGGCAATCCCGTTTGGCCTCTCCTTGCTGATGTGAACCTCGGTCCCGTCGGCGATGACGGCCATGTCCAAGGGCCACCCCGGGCTGGAAAGGGTTTCGAGGTACACCGGAAGCCGGGGCTCCGAGATGTCGAAAATGGACAGATTCAGCCCGCCCCCCATGGTAAAAGCACGATTTCCCTGGAGACAGATTCTGGTTGCCCCGCCCAGGATCGGATGGGTGTGGACCGGTTCAGGCTGCCGGGGGTCCCGGACGTCGATGACTTCGAGACCGAACCGCCATTCAGCCATGAAGACGTAGCCGCCGGCCATGGCGACGCCGGAGGCTTTATGGGCCACTTGCTGGAAACCGATCATTGCGGGCGCCGCAGGATCCGATGGGTCGACCATGATCAGGCCGGTGATCCAGCTTGCCAAGGCGATCATCCCGTCGTCAAAAGCCAGGTCAACCGTGTGCAGGGGGGCATGAAGGCTGCCGAGAATGGTGGGGGTGGCGGGCGAGGATAGATCGATGGAAAGCAGGCCGGCCTCGTAATCGCCGATCCAGGCGATGTCGTCCATCAGGACCATGCCGTGGTTTTCTCCAGGGGTGGCCAGGGTGGACAGGATTGCTGGTTGCCGGGGATTCGAGATGTCCAGAATGTGCAGATCCGCAGAATAGAAGGAAACCAGGGCCAGGTTCTCCTGCACCTGGATGTCGGATACGTGGCGGGGAAGCTGCAGCGAGGCAAGGATGGATGGGTGGTCGGGATCGGTCAGGTCGCAAACGGTAAATTCACCTTCATAGGTGACCCCCCAAAGGTGGCCTTGCCCGTAGGTGAATTCACTGAATGCCGGTAAATCGGGGAGGAAACGGTCATAATGGGCGGCGTCGGCGAAGTCCGTGCATTCTTCTCCCAGGCCAGCCGGGGCCCAAAGGATCACGCATAACAGGATCAACAGGGCAGTTGATTTCATGGAAAAAGCCCCCGTATGTTTTTCGAAATATATTCTTCTCATTGCTCCCGCCGGAACCATTGTACCACGTGGGAAGGCCTCGTGGGTCGGCAAAAAAGCAGCGCCACCTGCAGGAGGTGGCGCTGCCGAAGGGCCAGAGAGTTCACGTCGTTCTCAAGACGCGGACAGATCTCCCACCACCTCTTCCACCTTCTCCAGAATCCGGCAGCTCTTGACCAGCTTCTGCATGGCGGTGTGATCGGGGGCCAGGCTGCGGTCGATGTCCAGGAACTCCACTTCCTCGCGGATCACCGCGCGCGCCGTGGCGCACCCCTGGCCGGGCTGGAAGTCGCGCAGGTCCAGGGCCTGGGCGGCCGCCATGAACTCGATGCCCAGCACGCCGTTGGCGTTCTCCAGGATCTGCCCGTTCTTGATGGCCGTGTTCATGCCCATGCTGACGAAGTCCTCCTGGTCGGCCGCCGCGGGAATGCTGGCCACCGCCGCCGGCGTGCACAGCATCCGCTGCTCGACGATCATGGTGTCGGCGGTGTACTGGCTCAGCATCATGCCGCTGAACATGCCGGCGCCCTTGGTCAGGAAGGCGGGCAGCCCCGCGCTCAGGGCCGGGTTCAACAGGCGGTTCAGCCGCCGCTCGCTCAGCACGCTGACCATGGTGATGGCCTGCCCCGCCATCTCCATGGGCAGGCTGACGGGCGTGCCCTGGAAGTTGGCGCCGGTCTGGAAGGTGCCGGTCTCGGGAAAGAAAATGGGGTTGTCGCCAACCCCGTTCAGCTCGATTTCCACCTGGCTGCGCGCATGGGCCACGGCGTCATGGGCAGCGCCGATGACCTGGGGGGTGGACCTCATGGAGTAGGCGTCCTGCACCCGGGTCTTGACCTTGCCGCTCAGCAGGTCGCTACCCGCGATGAGCTTGCGCAGGGCCGCGGCACTGCGGATGCTGCCCTTGAAGCCGCGCACCTCGTGCAGGGGGGACTCGTAGGGCTTCATGTTGGCCAGCAGGGCCTCCAGGGACATGGCCGCCGCGATCTCGGCCTGCTTCAGCCAGCGCTCCATGTCGTATATGTGGATGGCGCTCATGGCCGTCAGCACGTTGCTGCCGTTGATGGTGGCCAGGCCGTCGCGCGCCTCCAGGCCGGGCACGGGAATGCCCGCCCGGTCCAGGGCTTCCTTGCCGGGCAGCAGCTCGCCCTGGTAGAAGGCCTGCCCCTCGCCCAGCATGAGCAGGGCGATCTGGCTCATGGGGGCCAGGTCGCCGCTGGCGCCCACCGAACCCTTCTGGCACACGAAGGGGGTCACGCCCTTGTTCAGCATGTCCACCAGGGTCTGGGTGATCTCGGGGCGGCAGCCCGAGTGGCCGTGGGCGTGCACGTTGATGCGTCCCAGCATGGCCCCGCGCACGTACTCGATGGGGGCGGGGTCGCCGATGCCGGCGGCGTGGTTGTAGATGAGATAGCGCTGGAACTGGCGCACCTGGTCGTCGTCCAGCACGATCTCCGAGAACTCGCCGATGCCCGTGTTCACGCCGTACATGATCTCGCGCGCCTCGATCTTCTCGTTGAGAAGGGCCCGGCAGCGCGTGATGCGCTCCAGGGCGTCGGGGGCCAGTTCGATCCGGGCCCCGTGGCGGGCCACGTCCACCAGCTTCTCCACAGTCAATCCGCTGCCGTTGATCACATGTGTCATGACGGTCTCCTCGAGCAAGAGGCGATGCAGGTTGTTGGGAATTTATCAGGAAAAAAGGTGGTAAGCGGCGCTCCACTTGTCCAGCGGCAACAGATGGTATAGTTTACCCGGACGGCGATCGACGGTCGATGGCCCCCAAACCTTGCATTGTGATGGGATATTATGGCGAAGAAAGCACTGATCACCGGCATCACCGGCCAGGACGGTTCCTACCTGGCGGATTATCTGCTGGAAAAGGGATACGAGGTGTACGGCATGGTGCGCCGCACCAGCACCGAGACCGGCGAGCGCATCCTGCACATCGAGAACGACATCCACTTCCTGCAGGCCGACCTGCTGGACCATCGCTCCCTGGTCTGCGCCATGGAGGAGAGCAAGCCGGACGAGATCTACAACCTGGCCGCCCAGAGCTTCGTGCCCACCAGCTGGGCCCAGCCCACTCTGACGGGCGAGTTCACCGCCCTGGGCGTGACCCGCATGCTGGACGCCATGCGCCAGGTGTGCCCGGAAGCCCGCTTCTACCAGGCCAGCAGCAGCGAGATGTTCGGCAAGGTGCGCGAGGTGCCCCAGACCGAGCTGACGCCCTTCCACCCCCGCAGCCCCTACGCTGTGGCCAAGGTGTACGGCCACCACATCACGGTGAATTACCGGGAAAGCTACGGCCTGTTCGCCGCCTCGGGCATCCTGTTCAATCACGAGAGCCCCCGCCGCGGGCGCGAGTTCGTGACGCGCAAGATCACCGACGGCGTGGCCCGCATCAAGCTGGGCCTGACCGACGAGCTGCGCCTGGGCAACCTGGACGCCCAGCGCGACTGGGGCTTCGCCGGCGATTACGTGCGGGCCATGCACCTGATGCTGCAGCACGACCAGGCCGACGACTTCGTGGTGGCCACGGGCAAGACCCACAGCATTCGCCAGTTCCTGGAGATCGCCTTCGGGCACGTGGGGCTGAAGTGGGAGGACCACGTCAAGCAGGACCCGCGTTTCATGCGCCCGGCCGAGGTGGACCAGCTCATCGGCGACAACACCAAGGCCCGCGAGGTGCTGGGCTGGGAGCCTTCCGTCAGCTTCGAGGAACTGGTGATCATGATG
>CAXXKE010000005.1:0-1239350 GCA_963674845.2 Candidatus Krumholzibacteriia bacterium
CCGCACGGCGTCGCCGGCGGCCACATGCACGGCCTTGATGGTGCCGGCCTCGGGGGCGGCGATGGCCGTTTCCATCTTCATGGCCTCGATGACCAGCAGGTCCTGGCCCTGGCTGACCTTCTCACCCGGCTTGCACTTCACTTCCAGCACGGTGCCGGCGATGGGGCTGGCCACACCACCGGCGACGCCGGCGGCGGCGGGGGCAGGAGCGGCCGCGGCCGGCGGCGGAACGTGAGCGCCGGCGGCTGGAGCCGGGGCGGCCGCCGCCACCGGGGCCATGTTGGGAATGGGGGCAGCCTGGCCCTGCATCTCGTCACTGGCGTCGAGCACCTCGACATCCACCTCGTAGGCCACACCATGGACGGTGATCTTCAACTTCATTCTGTGTCACTCCCTGTTGAGGCCGGGCGGGCCGGCCATCAATGTCTCAAGCCTGGTAACGTTTCTTGCCGTTGCGGCGAACCGTGTGCGATCCCTGCAGGACCATGCGCCCCTGGGATGACCACGGTGTGCGTTTTGTCGTGGGTGAAAGCAGGCGCCGGATACGGCGCACCCGGAACCGGCCCGCCACCGCCGTGGCCGCCGCCGCCGTGATCAGCAGCAGGGTGGTCTCGTCGATGGTGGGCTCTTTCTGGACGGCCTGGACGGCCGCCACCTGTTCCTGCTGCTGCCAGTGGTCGTCCACCCTCTTGAACAGTGCCACCACCCCGGCAATCAGGGCCAGCACACCGAACACGATGCACAGCCCCGTGACCGCCAGCACTCCCATTTCGTAACTGATGGATCCCATGCCAGCCGCCTTTACAGGGGAATCAGGCCGTGCTTCTTCTCCGGCCTGACTTCCCGCTTGGATTTCAGGATCTCCAGGGACAGGGCGATGTAGGCCCGGGTCTCCGAAGGTTCGATGACGTCGTCCACCATTCCCCGGGCCGCGGCCACGTAGGGATTGGAGAACTTCTCGGTGTACTCGTCCATCTTTTCCTGGCGCGTGGCCGCGGGATCCTCGGACTCACCGATTTCCTTGCGGTACAGCACGTTGACGGCACCCTCGGCCCCCATGACGGCGATCTCGGCCGTGGGCCAGGCCGCCACCCGGTCGGCCCCCATGCTGCGCCCGCACATGGCCAGATAGGCCCCGCCGTAGGCCTTGCGCACCACGATGGTCACCTTGGGCACGGTGGCCGCGCCGTAGGCGAACAGCATCTTGGCGCCGTGGCGGATGATCCCGCCGTACTCCTGCTGCACGCCCGGCATGAAGCCCGGCACATCCACGAAGGTCACCAGGGGGATGTTGAAGGCGTTGCAGAAGCGGACGAAGCGCGCGCCCTTGGTGCTGGAGTCGATGTCCAGCACGCCGGCCTTGTGCCGCGGATTGTTGGCGATGACGCCCACCGTGGAACCCTCAATGCGCCCGAAGCCCACGATGAGGTTGGGGGCGAAGTGCTCCTGCAGTTCCATGAAGTCGCCCTGGTCCACCACCCGCCGGATGATGTCGTGCATGTCGTAGGCGGCGCGGCTGCTCTCGGGCACAATGGTGTTCATGGCCTCGTCGGGACCCACCAGATCCTCGTGCAGGGACTCGACGAAGGGCGGCTCGTCGGTGTTGTTGCTGGGCAGGAAGCTGAGCAGGCGCTGGGCGATGGCGATGCCCTCGCCCCCGCTCTCGGCCACGAAATGCACCACGCCCGAGTAGTGGGAGTGGCTTTCCACACCGCCCAGCTGCTCGGCGGTAACGTCCTCGCCGGTGACCTGCTTGATGACGCTGGGCCCGGTGATGTACATCTGGCCCTCGTGGCGCACCTGGATGATGAAGTCGGTCAGGGCCGGGGAATAGGCCGCCCCGCCGGCGCAGGGGCCGCTGATGATGCTGATCTGGGGCACCACGCCGCTGGCCTTGATGTTGCGGTAGAAGATGTCGCCGTAGCCGGCCAGGGAGTCCACACCCTCCTGGATGCGGGCGCCGCCGCTGTCGTTGATGAAGATGATGGGATCACCCGTCTTCATGGCGTCGTCCTGCAGCTGGGCGATCTTGCGGGCGGTGGCTTCGCCCACGGCGCCGCCGGCCACGGTGAAGTCCTGACTGGCCGCGTAGACCGGGCGGCCGTTGACCAGCCCGTAGCCCGTGACTACACCCTCACCGGGCAGTTCCTTGTCCAGCATGCCGAAATCGGTGCAGCGATGCTTCATGAAGGGGTGGGTTTCCTGGAAGGTATGGGCATCGTAGAGCTGGCCCAGGCGTTCGCGGGCGGTGCGCTTGCCGGCAGCGTGCTGCTTGGCGATGCGCTTCTCTCCGCCTCCCTGGTACAGCTTCTCTTTCTTTTCGCGCAGAAGTTTGATGCGTGGATCGGTCATTTCCCTCTCCTTGTCACTCTCTGGGAGTCCGGGGAGAACCGTCAGTGAACGTTAACAAGCTGACACAAAAAGCCAGCAGCACAAGACTCTATGAGCGGATAAGTAATACCTGGGTGTTGATTGTCAAATTTTTGACAGGAAATTTATCAAAGTTTCCTGAAACTTCTCAATGGTCAAATTTCAGAACCAGAAGACGAATTCCAGACTGGTCAGACCTTCCCAGCCGAAATCGCTGAAGCTGCGCCCGTGTCCGGCGGTGATCTCGCGCTGGGTCCCCTCGCCCCCTGCGTAGGAGGACACCAGGGTCTGGTCCCAGCTATCCCAGGTGAATTGCAGCCCGAAGGAGGTTTCCACGGTGAAACGGGGAGTCACCCGCCAGGCCGGCCGCAACCCCAGGGAAAGGGCCCAGTGATGGGTGAAACGGTCCAGTTCGAACTTATCGTAATCACCCTCCAGCTCGTCCAGGGACAGGCGCAGTTCCTGGTGATCGATCCATTCGTAGGTCAGGCCCAGATAGCTGACAACGGACAGCTGGTCCTGGTGCAGCACCAGGCGGCCCACCTGGGCCCGCACCCAGCCGTGCTCCTCGCGCTGGTCCTGGGGCACCTGCAGGCGCCCCTGCAGGGCGCTGGGATAGGCCGTGTCCCAGAGGCGGGTCTGATCCTTGAAAAGGTAATCGTCGGGGCCGGCGGCCAGGGAAAGCTCGTAGCGCCCCTTCAACCAGCCCCGCACCGTCAAACCGTCGTCCCAGCCCACGCCCCAGGCGCGCTGGACCGGCTCCTGGGCCAGGACCGGACCGGCCAGGGAAACGAGAATCAGCACCAGCCCGGCAGCCGCCGGCCCCATCTTGCGCAAGGTTGTCATCGTCCTCTCCCCCGGGGGTGGTACAGGCGTCGCTTTACTTCAAATTCTCGGGATTCAGGCCCTCCAGCTCGGGCAGGACGAACAGGCCGTCCTTGCGCACCAGGGTGCCGTCGAAATAGATCTCACCGCCGCCCCACTCGGGGGTCTGGATCAGGACGATGTCCCAGTGCTGGGCCGACTTGTTGCCGTTGGGGGCCGCCTCGTAGGCGTTGCCCGGCGTCAGGTGGAAACTGCCAGAGATCTTCTCGTCGAAGAGGGTGTCCAGCATGGGTTTGGTGATGTAGGGGTTCACGCCCAGGGCGAACTCGCCGAAGTAGCGGGCTCCCTCGTCGATGTCCAGGGCCGCCTGCAGCTTGTCGCTGTCGCCGTCGCAGGTGGCCTCGACGATCTTCCCGTCCTTCACCACGAAGCGGATGTTGTCCAGGACCACCCCGCCCTGGCGGGTCTTGGTGTTGTACTGGATGACGCCGTTCATGCTGTCCCGGACCGGGGCGGTGTAGACCTCGCCGTCGGGAATGTTGCGGCCCCCGTCGCACTTGACCGAGGGAATGTCCTTGATGCTGAAGGTCAGGTCGGTGCCCGGGCCCTTGATCTCCACCTTGTCGGTGCGGTCCAGGAGGGCGCTCAGGGGGTCCATGGCCTTGCTCATGCGGGCGTAATCCAGGGTGCAGACGTCGAAGTAGAACTGGGCGAAATCCTCGGTGCTGCGCTCGGCGGCCTGGGCCATGCTGGGGTTGGGGTAGCGCAGGACGCACCACTTCTTCTTCAGGCGGATGGGGATATGGACCTTGCCCCAGTAGGCCTCGTCGTGCCACTTCATGCGCTCTTCGCTGACGTCGGCCAGGTCGAAAGGATTGCTGCTGCCCCGCACGCCGATGTAGGCATCCACGGCTTCCATGATGGGCGCGTGGAACTCGCCCCAGGCGGCGAATTGATCCTGGCCGGCGTTGTTGATGAATCCGCGGCTGAGAGTCTCGTCGTTGTAGTACCAGAAGGGCACGCCCCCGGCCCGGGTGGCGGCCTTGACCAATTCCTTGCCCAGTTCCATGGCCTCGATGCCTTTGATCTCGATGTAGATCTTCTCGCCCGGCTGCAGCTTGACGCTGTAGGAGATGAGCTGCTCGGCCAGCTTGGTGTTGCGCGGATCCATGGAAGCCTCCCGGTTGGGTGTCGTGGTTCATTGCACCGGTCGAAGATAACAAGCGAGGGCCCCCCGGCCCACGGGAAATTTGCCTGCGGCCGGAAAAGGCGGCCGCGGGATTTCCCCCGTACATTGGGAGGGGAACCACCGCCCCGGGTGCCGTTAAAATTTGAACAGGTGAAGTTTTTCACTATTATTGCGCGGAAAGAGCAACCCCCGCTTCCCCTCACAGGAGATGAACCCGGATGAACAGCAACCTGAAGAAAATCCTGCCGGAAGGAACCGCCGGCTTCGTGGATCACATCGGCATCGCCGTGCGCGACCTGGACGAGGGCATCGCCCTGTACAGCGACCTGCTGGGTCTGGAACTGGAGCGCACCGAGGAGGTGCCTCAGGAGAACGTGAAGGTAGCCTTCCTGAAGCTGGACCGCAGCGGCGCCCTGGGTCACGTGGAATTGCTGGCCCCCCTGAGCGACCAGGGCAACATCGCCGCCTTCATCGAGAAGAAGGGCCCAGGCCTGCACCACATCGCCCTGGCCGCCGACGACATCGAGACCGTCATGCAGCGTTGCCGTGACGCCGGGATGCGCCTGCTGGACGAGACGCCGCGCACAGGCGCCGGAGGCAAGAAGATCGTCTTCCTGCACCCCAAGAGCGGCGGCGGGGTGTTGATCGAGATCTGCAGCGAGTAAGCCACCGCCAGGCGACCAAAAAAATTGACCGGCCTCCCTCCGGACGAAGGGGGCCGGTTTTTGTGTCTCCATCGATCAACTATCGTTTGCGCCGTTTCAAGCTGCGGGCGGTATCCACGCTATAGATGGCCAGTGCCGTCCAGATGAGGCCGAAGCTCACGGCATGGTCGCGGCTGAAGGGTTCACCGAAGGCCACCACCGCCAGCAGGAACTGCAATGAGGGCGCCACGTACTGCAGGAAACCCAGGGTGGCCAGGCGCAGGCGGCGCGCCCCCTCGGCGAACCACACCAGAGGCAGGGCGGTCACCACCCCGGCGGCCACCAGCAGCCAGGTGAGCGTCCCATCTCCCTGACCGAACACCAGCACCCCCCGCCGGCCGCTGAGCACCAGCCAGCCCAGGGCCACCGGGGCCAGCAGCAGGGTCTCCACGGCCAGCCCCGTGACCCCATCAGGCCGGGTCAGCTTGCGCAACAGGCCGTACAGGCCGAAGCTGCCGGCCAGGAAGAGGGCGACCCAGGGCAGCGTGCCCGTGCCCACCGCCAGCCACAGCACCCCCACCATGGCCAGGCCCACCGCCAGCAATTGCCCTGGGCGGAGGCGCTCCCGCAGGAAAACGAAGCCCAGCAGGACGCTGACCAGGGGGTTGATGAAGTAGCCCAGGCTGGCCTCCAGCAGGTGCGCGTTGGTCACCGACCAGATGAACACCAACCAGTTGCCGGCCACCAGCACCGTGGTCACGGCCAGGACCGCCAGGGTGCGCCCGTGGCGCAGGGCCGCGCCCACGCGGCCCAGGCGGCCGCGCACAAGCTGGATGAGAAGGAGCAGAACCAGGGACCAGAGCACCCGGTGGGCCAGGACCTCCAGGGGAGGGACGACCGCCACGGCCTTGAAGTACAGGGGGATGAAGCCCCAGGCGGTGAAGGCGGCCAGGGCAAATGCCACGCCCGGCCGGGATTGGCCGGGCGCTGCAGGCACCGAAGGGACGGCGGGCCGGGATTCCTCGCTCAAGAGATCAATGCTTCACGAAACGGCCCACGTCCTGCCAGGAACTGGTGCCGTTGATGTCGGTCAGGTCGGTCTCGCCCGTGGGGTTCAGGTAGGCCGGCTGGTAGCCGGCCCCGAAGACCTCGCCCACGAAGTTGGTGCTGCGGGTGCCCACGTACAGGACGCTGACACCGCTGCCCTCGCAACCCTCCACCCGCTCGCAGGAGAACAGGCCCGCGGGGTCAAGCCGGAAAACCACGTCCTTGACCTCGCCCTGGAACATGATCTGCCAGTGCACCAGCTGGGCCCGCCCATGGTCCAGGTCCAGCCCGGGGTCCAGGCCCACGATACACTTGCCCTTGCCCTGCCCCACCTCGCGGCAGGGCTGCAGGTACTCCTGCTTGGTGATGAAGGCCTCGGCCCCCTCGATGGTCAGGGCCAGCTCGAAGCCGGCCGTGCCCGTGAAGACCTCGCCGTCCCTTTCCAGGGGGACCACATCGGTCAGCCAGGCGTACAGGTCCACCATGGTGATGCCGTTTTCCCCGGCGGGCACATGGGCCACCGGTTGCAGCTCGGGCCCCTCGACGAAGGAAAAACGCACCACGCCGTTCTGGCCGTTCCAGGCGGCGAGGGCCGAACCGGCCAGGATCAGAAAGCCCAGAATCAGGGCCAGGGTCATGGGCTTGCGAACAGATAGCATCTTTCAACTCCCGGTGCTGGTGTAGTTGCGGGACCCCGCCCGCCAGATCAACACGGACCCGCCGAAGACGACCACCCCCACCAGAGGGGTCAACATGGCCAGCCGCGCGAACTCGGGGCTGCCGATGAACCAGGTGGCCGGATAGAAGGCCACCCAGGCGAACGGCAGCACGAAGGTCAGGAACAGCCGCACCGGCGTCCCGAAGATGGTCAGCGGGTAGCGGCTGAAACGTATCACGTTGTAGATGGGCGGCGCCAGGCCCATGCGGTCCTCGTGCCAGAACGACACGCTGGTGACGGCCAGGAAGACCCCGGTGTAGACCAGGGCTGCCGACGGACCCAGCACCAACACCCCCAGCAGAGTGGAAGTTCCCAGCTCCAGCCCCATGCGCCCACCGGCGTAGATCATGACCGCCGAGCCGATGAGGATCTCGTTCAACCCCGCCACGTTGAACTGCTCGAACATGACCTGGCTGAGGGTGCCCACCGGGCGCAGCAGCACCCGGTCGAATTTGCCCTGGATGATGAAGGTGTCGCTGAAGCGGTACAGGTTGACGCTGGTCAGGTTGAACAGGCCCAGGGGCACCAGGCTGAAGCCGTAGATGAACAGCACCTGATCGAAGGTCCACCCCTTGAGGGCGGTGACCTTGCTGAAAAGGGCCGTCAGCACCGCCAACTGGATGACCAGGCTCATGGTGACGGCCAGCACGTCCACGAAGAAGTCCATGCGGTAGGCCAGGCGTGTCTTGACGAACTGGGCGAAGTAGTCGCCGTAGATACCCAGCTCCCACAGGGCGTGGCGCAGGGGGCCCCGGGTGCGGCTCTGGTCGAAGACCACCGGTTCGTCGGCGCGCATGCCCTACCCTCCCTGCACCGTCACGCGGCGGATGGAATAGGCGAAGACCAGGCGGGCGGCCACGAATAGCCCCACCGCCCAGGCCACCTGCAGCAGCAGGGCTGCCCCCAGATCGCCTCCGGTGCGCTTGCCCAGGTAGATGGTCACCGGGATGTAGCTGATGCCCTGGAAGGGCAGCCACTGCACCGCCGTCTGGAACCACTCCGGAAAGAAGGAGAAGGGCACGATGACGCCGGTCAGGAAGTCCATGCTGACCATCTTGGCCCGCATGACGCCCTGGATGTTCTTCATGTAGAAGGCCAGGCAGCCCACCAGGAAGTTGAACTGGCTGTATATGACCAGAGCCAGGCAGAAGCTGACGAAGGTCCACAGGTACAGCATGGGCTCGGGTGGAGCGGCGATGTGGAACACGGGCACCACCACCACCATGATGGGCAGCGAGAACATGAGCAGCCGGAAAACGGCTTCGCCCACGGCCTCGAACATCATGACCCACTGCAGGTGGAAGGGTTTGATGAGCTGCACGGCGATCTCGCCCTGCTGCACCATCTGCATGAGTTCGCGGCTGATGTTGTTGAAGTAGAAGCTGCGACCGATCCAGCTGATGGCCACGTAGGTGATCATCTGGGGCAGGGTGAGCCCGCCGATGAGCCCCTCGGCCCCGGGCAGCTCGGCCCGGCTGGCGAAGAGGGCGCTGTACAGGTAGTAGAAGCCGGCCACGAAGATGGTGTAGCTGACCACACCGGTGTAGTAGCGCAGCCGGTAGGCCAGGAACTTGAGGAAGGCCAGGCGGATGAAGTGGCCGTACAGGCCCAGAGTGGCGCCGGGGCGGCGGCGCCAGGGAGTGAGCACGGCGGCGGCGGTTTCTCTCACTGCGCGCCCTTTCCGCTGCTGCGGTAGATCTCCGCCACCACCTCTTCGATGTCGGCCTCGGTGAGGTGGAAATCCGACACGTGGCAGGAATTGACCAGGCGCTTGATGACCTCGGCCCCCGGCACTTCCTGGCGCCGGAACTCGGCGTGGTGGCGCAAACCCTGGCCGGGTTCCCATTTGATGGGCAACTCACCCGTGGCCCGGGCCAGGTGGTCGCTGCTCACCTCGTCGCGCAAATCGACGGTCAGCCGCACGCGGTGGCCGGTGCGGGTGCGCAGATCCTGCAGGTCGCCGTCGAAGTGCACCTGCCCCTTGTCGATGATGATGACCCGGCGGCACAGCTGCTCAATATCGCCCAGGTCGTGGGTGGTCAGGATGATGGTCACGCCCTGCAGTTCACGGATCTCCCTGAGGAAACGCCGCACGTTATCCTTGGCCACCACGTCCAGCCCGATGGTGGGCTCGTCCAGGAAGAGGATGCGGGGGCGATGCAGCAGGGCCGCCGCCAGATCGCAGCGCATGCGCTGGCCCAGGCTGAGCTTGCGCACGGGCTGGTGCAGGAACTCGTTCAGCCCCAGCAGCTCGTCGAGATGCCCATCTGGCGGGTGTAGGTGGCGTCGTCCACCTCGTAGATCTTCTTGAGCAGGCGAAAGGACTCGACCACGGCCAGGTCCCACCACAGCTGGGTGCGCTGGCCGAAGACCGCGCCGATGTGGCGTGTGTACTGGAGGCGCTGCTTCCAGGGAACCATGCCCCCCACCGTCACCTGGCCGCTGGTGGGGGTCAGGATGCCCGTGAGCATCTTGATGGTGGTGCTCTTGCCGGCGCCGTTGGCCCCGATGTAGCCCACCATCTCGCCGGCGTCGATGGTGAAGTTCACGTCGCGCACGGCGTGCAGGATCTCCTTGCGGGGGCGCACCAGATCCACCAGGCCCCCCACCACGCCCTCGCGCTTGCGGGTCAGCTTGTAGTCGCGACACAGGTCCTGGACTTGGATGATGGGTGGCATCAGAAGGGCAGGTCCTCGGCGTTGTCGTCACCGGCAGAGGGGGCCGCGGCGGCGGATGAGGCCGGGGTGCCTTCGGCCGGGTCCAGGCCGGCCACCAGGTCGCGCACTTCCTTGTCGGTCTTTTCCAGCTTCGCGCGGCACACCTGCAGCAGTTCCACGGCCCGCTTCACCTCGACGCCCAGGGTGTCGATGTCCACCGCGTCGGACTCCAGGTTCTCCAGGATCTCTTCCACCTCGGTCACGGCCTCGTTGAAGGACAGCTTGGCGGGGTTGGTTTTCTTGGCCTCTCTGGCGATGGCGGTTACCTCCGGCGACGGAACCCTGTTCCGGCAAAGAATTCTTCCTTTTGAACCGTCACATTCTAAACTCTCGGCGCGGGTTACGCAGGGAAAAAAAAGCCCCCGGGTCACGGAGGGATTCCGGTCGACCTGGGGGCTGATCCCGTTTCCTAACCTTCGCAGGCCGCCAGGATGAAGACGGCGAAGACGAAGAGGAAAGCGGCAACATTTCGCACGTTAACAAGATGCATCAGAGGCAGTTCCTCCCTTGCTGAGTTGGCCCCGGTGCGGCCTGGCCTGGCCGGCGCTGAAACCGGGGGGTGACGTTCCTGATCAGCGCATGAAGATAAACCCTATCATACTGCCAGTCAAATTTCAGCCCAAAAGCACAACAGGGGTCTCAGAAGAGGGTGGGGGTGCCTTCCCCGCCGGCGGAACCGGGCTTGCGGGGCTTGCGGAAATTGCGGGGGTTGCGCGAGGCTTCGCCGGGAGCGGGCCGACTGATGGTTGCCCCCCCGTCATCCCCACCCTTCCCCACAGCCTGGACCACGCTGGTGGCCTGGCCGTCCGCAAAGCGGGTCAGCAGGGTGTCCCCCGCCCCCAGACCGGTCACCGAGGTCACGGCCTGCCCGTTGCCGTCCAGGGTGAGGGTGTAACCCCGGGCCAGCAGACGGCCGGGATCCAGCAGCTGGGCGTGGCGGGTCAGATTCTGCACGCGCAGGATCGCGGCGGTCAACGGTTGCAGTGCACGCCGGGGCAGATCCTGCCCGGGCCGCTGCAGGCGGCGGGCGGCCTGGTCCAGGGTTGACCGGGCGGCGCTGCCCAGGCGCAGGGTCTGGCGGTCCAGGCGCCCCTGGGCGTGCAGGGATCGGCGGAGCGCGCGAGTGGCCAGGGCGCTTTCCAGCCCGGCCAGGCGGCGGGCCCTATCCTGCACGTGCCCAGTCACCCGGTTCTGCAGGCGAGAGGCCAGGCGCTGGAAGTCATGACTGCGACGGGTCAGGGTGGCGCGGGCCGCCCGCAGCAGGGCGGGCTGCAAGTCCAGGCGCAGATCGGCCCGGGCCAGGGCCGCCTCCACAGCCAGCCGCAGCCGGTCCTCCTGTTCGTCCAGGATGGCGGCCGCATCGTCCAGCCGCTCCACAAGGTACTCGGCCACGGCGGTGGGCGTCTTGCAGGAATGATGGGCCACCATGTCGGCGATGGAGCGGTCGATCTCGTGCCCGATGGCCGTGATCACCGGCACCGGGCAGCGGGCGATGGCCTCGGCCAGATCACGCTGGTCGAACCAGCTGAGATCGGCCCGGCTGCCCCCTCCGCGGGTGATGACGATGACGTCCAGCGGGCCCGAGGACAGGCCCTGCAGGGCGGCGATGACCGACCCCTGCAACTGCTCTCCCTGCATCTTGGCGCCGCGCAGGGTGACGGCGAAGGCATAGGGCGAAGCCTCCAGACCGGTCATGAAATCCCGCTCGGCGGCGCTGCCTGGCGAAGTGACCAGCCCCACACGCAAAGGAATTTGCGGCAACGGGATAGACATGTTCAGTTCAAGTAGATCATTAATGCGCAAATACTCGAGCGTGGCCCGGCGCTGGGCTTCCAGCTTGCCCAGGGCGAAGCTCTTGTCCACCCCCACGATCTTCAGGCTCAGCTTGCCGAACTTGGCGTAGAAATCCACCTGGCATTCCAGGCACACCTCCAGCTTGTTGGCCAGCTGGAAGTCGGGATCGCTGCCGTCCAGGTAGCGTCCCAGGCCGTGGCGCTGCCGGTCCCAGCCCATGAGGCTGACGGGAATCTGGTACTCGGCGGCACCGCTCTGGCCGGTCTCGTGCAGTTCGAAATACACGTGGGTGCGCCGGGCGGCGTCCTGGGGCAGGCGCTGCACCTCGCCCCGCACCCACACGGTGGCGGGAAAGGCGGCGCGCATGGCGTCGCTGATGGCCTCGTTCAGCTGCCGCACCGTCAGGATGGTCTTGTCCCGGGCGCCGAATTCAGGGTCGGGCATCTCGTTCCACATCAAACTTGCAACGTCTCCCAGCGGCTGCGGAAGAACAGCCAGGTCATGCCGATGGCGTACAGGGTGAACCAGGCCAGGACGGCCAGGAAGGCCCCCATGAGCCCCCCGTTCAGGACGATGGCGAAAAGATAAGTCATGGGGGGCAAAAGGCCGAATCCGGCGATGATGTCCACCAGCATGACCACCCGAGTGGCCCCGGCCCCCCGCAGGGCCCCGGCCAGGGTCAGACCCACCGCGTCGATGACCTGCACCAGGCCCAGGACGCGCAGGGCCGGGGTGCCGGCCGCGATGAGGGCCGGATCGTCGGCGAACAGGCGGAAGAAGAACCCGGGCACGGCCAGGAAAGCCACCCCGAAAACCCCCATGAAGAGCACCGACAGGCCCACTCCGCCCCAGGTGGCACGGCGCGCCCCTCGCGGGTCGTGGCGGCCCAGGCTCTGGCCCACCAGGGTTTGCACCGCCACGCTGACGCCGACGCCCGGCATGAAGCTGAGGGCCATGATGCGCATGACCACGTTGCCGGCGGCCACGGCCAGCACCGAGATCTTGCCCACGATGGCGTAGAAGATGAGCAGGGCCGTGATGTTTCCCAGCACCTGGACCGCCGGAGGCCAGCCCAGCTGGATGAACGGCTTGATGAGGCGGGTGTGGAAATTGGTGCGGCAAAGGATGCGGAAGCGGCGGCGGGTGGAGGTGCGCAAGGCCAGCATCAGGATGGCCAGGGCGGCCAGGGTCGCGCTCACCGTGCTGGCCAGGGCGGCGCCCGCCACCCCCATGGCCGGGGCCCCCAGCTTGCCGAAGATGAGCACGTAATTGAGGACCACGTTGGTCAGGTTCATGGCCAGGCCCACCACCATGCCGATGGCCGTCCAGCCGATGCCGTCAAACACGGCCTTGACGATGAAGTAGATGAGCAGGGGCAACATTCCCGCATAGCGGTATCGCAGATAACTTACGCCCAGAGAATGCACTTCCGGGTCCGAGCTAACAAGTCTCATGAGGAATCCGGGCCACATCAGCCCCACCAGCATGAGCAACAGACCGGCGGCCGTGACCACGGCCACCGCCGTGGCCAGGACAGCCCCGACCTCGGCGTCACGCCCCTGCCCCACCCGGCGGGCGGTGATGGTCTGGGCGGCCACGTCGGCGTGTTTCAAGCTCATGGCCAGGGCCGAGAACAACAAGGTGGCCACCCCCACGGCGGCCAGGGGGGCGGCCCCCAGACGACCCACCATGAGGGTGTCCACCAGGCCCATGAGGGTCTGGGAGATGTTCGCGAGCACAACCGGAGTGGCCATCTCGAAGATGACCTCCAGGAGGCGGCTCCTGGACATATCGCCCAGGCGCGGGTCGAGGGTCCCGGGTTCCCTCTCAGCCGGCAAGGATCTGCAAAGCCCTGGCGATGAGACGAGCGCCGAAGCCGGTGCCGCCCTTGGGACAGGTGGCCTCGGCCGAACCCGAGTACGAGGGCCCGGCGATGTCCAGGTGGGCCCAGGCCGTGTCGTCGTCCACGAAGGCCGACAGGAAGGCCCCCGCGGTGAGAGCTCCGCCCTCGCGACCGCCGCCGATGTTCTGCAGATCGCCCCAGGTGCCCTTCATGATCTCCTTGTGCTCGTCGATGAGGGGCAGGGGCCACACCCGCTCGTGGGTCTCGCCGCCGGCCTGCTGCAGCACCTCCATGAGCTCGCCGCTGTTGCCCATGAGCCCTGCGAAGTGCTTGCCCAGGGCCACCACGCAGGCCCCCGTGAGGGTGGCCGCGTCCATGATGTAATCGGGCTTCTTCTTGCCGGCGTACCACAGGGCGTCGGCCAGGATCAGGCGCCCCTCGGCGTCGGTGTTCAGAACCTCGACGGTCTTGCCGCTGGCCATGGTCAGCACGTCGGCCGGGCGGATGGCGTTGCCGTCGGGCATGTTCTCGGCGGCGGGCACCAGCACAGTCACGTCCACGGGCAGCTTGAGACGCGCGGCGATGAGCACGGCCCCCAGCACGGCGGCGGCGCCCCCCATGTCGGACTTCATCTCATCCATGCCGGCGCCGGGTTTCAGGCTGATGCCACCCGTGTCGAAGGTGACGCCCTTGCCCACCAGGGCCACGTGGGGAGTCTTGCCCTTGCGGCCGGATTTGTAGCTGACCTCGATCATGCAGGGCGGGTTCTTGGAACCTTGCCCCACGCCCAGGATGCCGCCGGCATTCATCTTCTTCAGGGCGGCCACGTTGTGCACCTTGCAGGTGAGGCCTTCCTTGCGGGCCATGGCCCGGGCACGGGCGGCCATGGTACCGGGAGTCAGGACGTTGGGGGGCTCGTTGACCAGGGCGCGGGCCAGCAGGCAGCCGTCGGCCATGGCCTGGCCCTCCTTGATGCCCTTGCGCAGGTCGGCGCTGCGGCTGGGATGGGCCAGCAGCTTCCAGGAGCGGGGCGACACGTTCTTCTTGGTGTCGGTCTTGAGCTCGCCGGTGGGAGACAGGGCCATCTCGGCGCCCTCGGTCCAGCAGCGGGCGAAGGCCACATCGTCGAAGCCCAGGTCCCTCGGGCCGGGAACGGCCACCAGGATGCGGCCGGCCTCCATCTGGCGGCAGCGGGCGGCGGCCTTGCCGGCGGCCTTGCGCAGTTGATCCAGCCCCAGTTCGCCTTCCTTGCCCAGGCCCACCAACAGCATCCAGGGCGCCTTGGCCCCGGCCACGGGCACGGGCAGCAAGGCCTCGGCTTTGGCTGTGAAACCGGCAGCCTCGATGGTCTTGATCAGGCCGCCGTCACCACCCAGGGGAGCGAAGGCCTTGCGCAGGTTGGCCTTGTCGTTTTTCTGGAAAACGGGCAGGACGATGAGATCACCGACGGTTTCGTGGGCCAAGGTGACGGCGACGGACCATTGCATGGGTGGCTCCTTCGGGCTGGGTTGAAGAGGGGATCTGCAATGGGCCCATTGTAACGGAAAGCTGGAGGGGTGCAAGATCAAGCATGGGCCAACCCTGGACCACCCACTTGAGGGGGAATGACAGGCCAGGCCGCCCCGGGGCGCCACCACACCCCCCGGGCGGCCCCACGGCCCCGGATCCTCGCGGCACATGGCCTTCGTCGCCTTGACCAGGCGCCTACTGGAAGATGATGTCGATCCAGCTCCCCTCGGTGTCGGCCATGAAATCGGCCCAGGCCTGATCCACCTGTTCCCCCCAGGTGATCATCTGCTGGGTCTCGTCGTCCCAGGTCATCTCGTCGGGATCGTAGTTGCCGAACTGGCAAGACCCGCCTCCCAGCCAGACCACGTGACCGCCCTCGATGCCGATGGGATCGTGGCCCCAGATGTACTCCAGCTGCGCGCGGTCGAAGCACCTGTCGGTGCGGATGTACAGGTATTCACCCTCGTAGACCAGGGGCTGATAGATCTCCAGGCCCTCGGTCCAGAACTCGTTGAACAGCTTGTACTGGTTGGAATTGGGATTCTGCTCGAACTCGAAGACGTTGGTGAAATAGGTGGAGATGCGTCCGTTGGTCTGCACGAAATCCTTGCGCAGGGGCCAGCCCACGATGTGCTGGCGCGAGAAGTCCACGCGCAGGGTGTTCTCGCCGGGCGTCACCCGGGTCGGAAAATTCACCGCGGCCAGGGTGACGCCATCGGCATCCACCGCCGAACCCACCACTTCCACCTGCACCGGCACCAGCCAGTCGATGTCGCCGTCGCTGGCGCCCCCATCCAGGATCAGCCTGGCCTGCCCGATGCCCGCGTCCATGACTTCCAGGTAGTTCAGGCCGATTCCCGCCCGGACGATGCCGGCAGGCAGGCCGTCGAAGTGGACGTGCGCCCAGGCCGGCAGATAGAGCTGGCTCGCATCTCCGTACATGCTGAGGGCCGCCGGCGAATCGTCCTCCGGATTGACGCTGTCCTTGCACAGGGCCGACCGGGCGTAGACCTCGCCGTCGCTGGGCCCGTCCCCGCCGGTCATGGACTGGAAGAAGTACTTGACTCCCGCATAGCCGTCGCCGGCCAGGAAGACGTTGTCCCAGCCCAGGACGCTGCCGGCGCCCCGCTGGTCGAGGGGTTCGATGAGGCGGTCGCTGAAGGGCGTCACCAGGTAGAAAAGGGTCTCGGGCAGGGTGCCGGACTCGGAGCCGAACAGATCGGCGCGCAGGTAGAAGCTCTCGTCGGCACTGGAACTGGATCCGCCCGTCAACAGGGTGCCGGCGTCGATCATCTCGTTCCAGGCCGTGCTGCGCTCCGCGCTGGCCACGGCCGAGTAGTCCACCGCCGAGCAGGCCTGGACGTAAAGACTGGGCACCCCGCCTGTGGGCGATCCGTACAGGGCGTGGGCGAACAGGACCACCACCCCGTATTCGCTGAAATCCAGGAGATCGTCCGGCGTGATCGCCGTGCTCGTGCGGGTGGTCCGCGTCTTGACCACCACATCGGCGCCGTCCCAGCCGGCCAGTTCGAACTGGGAGGCCACGAAGCCGGCCGCCCCCGAGGCGCCGGGCATGTCCGGGGCGTTGACCACCAGCACCAGGACCTTCCTGGAGGTGGGCGCGTGGGCATCGGGGCTGAATCCGCCCTTGTCCGGAGCCAACGGGTCCAGAACCGGCGAAAACGCGGCCCGCGGCGCCGCGGCCTTCTCCACACCGGCGTTGATGGCCTCAATATCCAGGGTGTTGAGCGCGCCCTGGACTCCGCTCTGCAGCTGGACGTGGATGGTGTAGCCGTCCTCGAAGAGGGCCGCCGAGGTCACCCCCTCGGTCTGCTGGAGGGTGGAAACCAGGGCCGCCCGCGCCGCCGGGGCGGCCATGGTTTGCAGCATGGTGATGTAATCCATGGCCGCCGCCGAGACCAGTTCCCGGTCTGCGCCTTCGATCAACGTGGTCGGGACCGGACCTTCGCCGCCGGCGGGGTCCGTCGGACTGCCCCCGTCCCCACCTCCGCCGCATCCGCCAAGCCACCCGCCAATCAAACCGGAAATCAATCCGCAACAGACCAGCAGCAACAGCCGGCGCAGCGAAGCCCCATGGGACGGGTTCTGAATCATCATCGCGATCCCCTTCCAAACAGAATGCATCCTGCCGGTACGGTCTTGCCTTGTAACGTCTTGTCTTGCGTTCAGGATGCATCCCGGGCGTTACGCGAATGTTACGGGAATCCGCGGCAGCCCACGGGCCAACTTGCCGCGGCCCCGAACTTGTCCCGCTGCCAGGCAGGTGATATGGTGCGAAGGCGCTTGCCCGCCCCTGGATCTATTGCTCCCTGGGGGCCAACCCAGTTGAAATTTTCTCGCGCCCCGGGGGCCCTGGCCCTCCGGTTGTCGCCATCATCAAAAGCCGAGGCCGCCATGACCAGCAAAGCCTTTCCTCTGCGGAGCAGTCTCCACTGGCAGATCATGATCGCCCTGGCCCTGGGCGTGGGCGCCGGCCTGCTCTTTCCCGAGCACGCCACCTTCGGCGGCTTTCGCCCCTACGCCCTGTTCGACTTCCTGGGCACCCTCTTCCTGCGCGCCCTGAAGATGGTCATCGTGCCCCTGATCATGGGCAGCATCATCAGCGGCGTGTCCGGGGTGGGCGCGGGTAAGGGTCTGGGGCGGCTGTTCGGGCGCACCTTCGGCTGGTACGTGACCACCAGCCTGCTGGCCATCATCACGGGCCTGATCCTGGTGAACTTGATCCAACCCGGGGTCATGGGCGGCGAACCCGTGGGCGAAAGGCTGGGTCTGGAGGCCCAGGCCGCCGACCTCACCCATCTGCAGGACAAGGGCGCGGGCGACCTCATCGGCATCGTCCAGCGCATGGTGCCCACCAACCCGGTGGCCGCCGCCGCCGAGGGTCAGATGCTGCCCCTCATCTTCTTCTGTCTGCTGTTCGGCATCGCCATCACCAAGCTGCCCGAGGAACTGGGTCGCACCCAGGGCCGCTTCTGGGAGGCCCTGTTCGCCGTGATGATGAAGATCACCGGCTGGGTCATCGCCACGGCGCCCATCGGCATTTTCGGCCTCATGGCCAAGATGACGGCCAGCAGCGGCTTCGCGGCCTTCCCGCCCCTGGCCAAGTATGGCCTCACGGTGCTGGCGGCGCTGGTCATCCACGCCACGGTGGTGCTGCCGCTGATGGTCCGCCTGGTGGGCCGCATTTCCCCCCTCAAGCACGCCCGCAACATGTCCCCCGCCCTGCTGACGGCCTTCAGCACCCGCAGCAGCTCGGCCACCCTGCCCCTGACCATGGACCGCATCGAGAACGGGGCCGGCGTGAGCAACCGCGTCACCAGCTTCGTGCTGCCCCTGGGCGCCACGGTGAACATGGACGGCACCGCCCTGTACGAGTGCGTGGCGGCTCTGTTCATCGCCCAGGCCTACGGGGTGGAACTGGGCGTGGGCACCCAGGTGGTGGTGGTGTTGACGGCCCTGCTGGCCAGCATCGGCGCCGCGGGCATCCCGTCCGCCGGGCTGGTGATGATCAGCATCATCCTGGACGCGGTGGGCCTGCCCCTGGAGGGCATCGCCCTGATCCTGGCCATCGACCCCGTGCTGGACATGTGCCGCACCGCCGTGAACGTGTGGAGCGACAGCTGCGGGGCCGTGGTGGTGGCCGCGCGGGAGGGCGAAGAGGGCATCCTGCAGGATTGAGGGCGGGGCGGACTGGCCTCGATCCCGCTTTTTCAATACATTCAGGGCAGCAGCCTCAAGACACTCCGCGGGCAAGCAGAAGGGCTGTGATCGTTCGCTCTCGTATCGCTCGGCCCTATCGTGGGGAGCCCGCCATGAAACGTATCGTCATTGCCTGCCTGCTCCTGGTCCTCCTTTTCGCCTTCGCTCCCGCCCGGGCGGTCATCAACCCCGAAGACAACGTCATCGGCCCTTATTTCGACACCAGCGCCGATCTGGATTGCGTGGAAGGCATGGGGATGAACGCCCAGATTCCCGTGTACATCATCCTGACCAACCCCACCTTCAGCGAGGTGCGCGGGTTCGAGCTGGGGGTGGATCTGGACGGCAACCTCATGCTCCTGGGCGAGCAATTCGCCAACAGCCAGGCCTTGAACGTGGGCGGCAGCGGCAACTACATCGTGGGCTACGGCCAGCCCACCTACACCGAACAGGCCACCCTGCTCATGACCCTGAATCTGCTGCACCTGGGCACCGCGGACACGCCCTCCCACATCGTGCTGCACGCCTCCAGCCCCAGTTCGGTGGACGTGGACTATCCGGCCATCATCACCGAGGGCCTGGAAACCATCCCCGCCGGCCTGCACAGCGAGTACCGCAACTTCGTCAGCCTGATCAACGGCAGTTGCAGTTTCGAGCGCGAGGAAAGCAGCTGGGACGGGGTGAAGAGCCTTTACCGTCAGTAGAAAATGTGGCACATTTCCCGGGGCTGGATTCGCCGGCCCCTTTTTTGGACGAATTTGCAACGTTTGTTCCCTCTTGAGCGTACCTTTTGACGCCAGTGGGAAGACCTCGCCACAAACGGAGTAGATCCTTGATGGACGGCAGCGGATACGACAACAATCAGGACCCCGGCGGCCCTTCTTCTCCCTTCGAACAGGGCTTCGGCCAGGACCCCGCCGAAGGCTTGCAGCTTCCCCCCTGGGAACGCCGCGACCGGTACGGCTTCCTCAACGCCCTGTACCTGACCATCAAGGACGTGCTGCTGGCCCCCAACCAGTTCTTCCACCGCATGCCCAGCCAGGTGGGCGTGGTCCAGCCCCTGTTGTTCGCGGTGCTGCTGGGCCTGGTGGCCACCTTCTTCCACTGGATGTACGCGGTGGCCGGCAGCTCGCTGCAGATCTTCGTCTCGGACGACCTGGCCGAGGTCATGGGCGCCCCCATCTACACCTTCTTCAATTTCCTGTTCAGCCCCGTCACCGTGGCGGTGGGTCTGTTCTTCCAGGCGGCCATCACCCACCTGATGCTCATGGTGCTGGGCGGCAACAAGCTGGGCTTCGAGGCCACCTTCCGGGTGCTGGCCTACAGCGAGGCCACGGCGGTTTTGCTGATGATCCCCGGCTGCGGCGCCGTCATCGGCCTGGTCTGGAGCCTGGTGGTCACCGTCATCGGTCTGTACAGCATCCATGAGACCGAGGCCTGGAAGGCGGTGCTGGCGGTGGTCCTGCCGTCCATCATCTGCTTCTCCACCGTGGCCGGCAGCGTGGTCATGCTCATCGCCGGCCTCAGCTGAGCGTGAAGCTCGTCGCCGAAAACAGTCCCCTGCCCCGCCTGCTGGCCTGGCCCCTGCTGCTGATGCTGCTGGGCGCCCTGCTGGCCGTGAAGCTGTATCCCGACCTGATCCTGGGCCTGTCCCACTGCCCCCTGCGCGACATCACCGGCCTGCCCTGTCCCACCTGTGGCGGAACCCATTCGGCCGCTGCGGTGGCGGCCGGCCGCTGGGTGGAGGCCCTGCGCGCCAACCCGGTGGTGGTGCTGGGTGGCGCGGTGTTCGTGGTCTGGGCCCTTTACTGCGTGGCCGCCACCATCCTCCCCACGCTGCGCCGGAGCCTTTGGCTCGATCCCCGTGAAAAGAAAGCCGCCAGGTGGCTGGCGGCCTTCTTTTTGGTCTTTGCCTGGGGCTGGCAGATCTGGCGGGTGTACGGCCAGGCCGGCTAGTCGATCTCGTTGAGAATGTGCCGGCCGATGACCAGGCGCTGGATCTCGCTGGTCCCCTCGTAGATCCGGGTCACACGCACGTCGCGGTAGTAACGCTCCACCGCGTATTCCTTGCAGTAACCGTATCCCCCGTGAATCTGCACGGCCTCGTCGGCCGCGAACCAGGCGGCCTCGGTGGCGGCCACCTTGGCCATGGCAGCCTGCTTGCTGTGGGGCTGGCCGCTGTCCTTCAGCCAGGCGGCGTGGAAACCCATGAGCCGCGCCGTGTCCAGGCGGGTGCCCATGTCGGCGATCTTGTTGCTGATGACGGGCTGGTGGGCGATGGGGCGGCCGAACTGCTGGCGCACCTTGGCGTAGCGCACGGCCTCGTCCAGGCAGGCGTAGCCGATGCCCAGGGCCTGGAAGGCGATGCCGATGCGGCCGCCGTCCAGGGCGCTCATGGCCACCTTGAAGCCGTCGCCCTCGTTGCCCAGCAGGTTGGAGGCGGGCACCCGCACCTCGTCCAGGTTGATGGACACGGTGTCGCTGGCGCGCAGGCCCATCTTGTCTTCCTTCTTGGCCACGCTCAGGCCCTGGGAATCCTTCTCCACCAGGAAGGCGTGGATGTCCTTGTGGCCGGTGGTGCCCGGGGTGCGGGCCATGACCACGTAGAAGGCGGCCCGGGCGCCGTTGGTGACGTAGATCTTCTCGCCGCTGAGGACATACTGGTCCCCGTCGCGGGTGGCGGTGGTCGTCAGGGCCGCGGCATCGCTGCCGGCGCCGGGTTCGGTGACGCAGAAGGCGGCCACCTCGCCGGCGGCCATGCGGGGCAGATACTTCTGCTTGATCTCCTCGCTGCCGAACATGGCCACGGGGTACGAGCCCACGCTGTTGTGCACGCACAGCATGACGCTGACGCCGGCCGAGGCCTTGCTCAGTTCCTCGATGACCAGGGCGTAGGTGGTGGTGTCGGCGCCCAGGCCTCCGTACTGCTCGGGAAAGGTGAGTCCGAAGAACCCGTTCTCGGCCAGCTTGGCCACCAGGGAGTCGGGCATGGAGCCCTCGTGGTCCATCTGCTCGGCGATGGGGGCGATTTCCTGGCGGGCGAAGTCCCGGGTCATCTGGCGGAACATGTTCTGGGTCTCGCTGAATTCGAAGTTCATGGGTGCTCCTGGGCGCGGAGAAAAAGGATGGTTCAGGATCAATGCAAATCAGCAGGAAATTTACCAGATAACTGCCGGATTGGGAAGGTGCAGAAAGAAAGCCCGGCTGACGGGAGGCCAGCCGGGCTCATTCATGGCAACGCGGGAAAGGGGTCTACCGGAACAGGGCCAGGACCCGGCACCAGGTGACCGACTCCGAGACCTTGTCCTGGGCGGCGGTGGGTTCGTGGCCCAGGACTCCCAGCAGGTTCATGACGGGCAGGCCGTCCACTTCCCGAGGGACCACGTAGAATTCCACCGTCTGCTGCACGCTGAAGCGGAAAAGGTCCGCGCTGTTGAAGTACAGGAGAATGTAGTACGGAGCCCAATAGGCTCCCTGCCCCCCGAAATACTCGTGATCCGTGGGGACCATTTGCCAGGGTGCGGCTTTTTCCAGGATGACCACCTCGAGGGAGCCGATGGGGGCCACCTGGTTGCCGACGGCGTCCAGGCCCGTGCTGCCCCCGAAGATATGGCCGTGGATCACCCCGAAATCGGCGCCATCGAAGGTATTGGCGGACAGGGGATTTCCGCCATTGAGCCACTCAGTCATGGTTGAGGGCAGGATGATGAACTGGAAATCCTCGGCCAGCAACCCGTCCAGGCTCCCGGCGTCCATGTTCTCGTAGATCTGCCCCAGATTGGCCATCAGTACATCCGGGCTGAAAGCGGTGTAGCCGCAATCGAAGTGCCCCACCATGGCGCCGGACTCGCCCGGGGCCAGGGAGAAGGTGGTGTCGGCGGGGGCGGAACACAGCTCGCTGTCCGTCCAGGCCAGGGTGTACTGCCCCGGGGCCAGGTCGGTGACCAGTTCCTCGTCCTGACCGGCCAGGGAGAAGCCGTCGGGTCCGGCCAATTCCCAGTCGATTCCTTGCCAGGCCGGGTCGTGGGAAATCTGCAGCGAGGCCGGCTGAGCACCGTACTGGCCGGTGAAGGTGATCTGCTCCCCCGCCTCCAGGACCAGGGCCACCTGGGCCGGATCCGGCTGCACCCAGTTTTCGAGGGTTCCCCAGGTCAGGGTGTAGGTGCCGGGTTGCAGGCGGTTCAAGGCCAGGGAGCCCAGGCCCTGGGCGCTGTATTCCTCGGGGCCCTGCAGGGACCAGCCGGCGGCCAGGGTATCCGGAACGACCGAGACCAGCACGTCGCCGGTGGTGGCGGGCGGTGTCACCGGGTCGTCGTCGCAGTTGCACCCGCCCAGGGGCAGGAGGATCAAGGCCGCGACAAGCAAACTGAACCCGTAAAACCGGAAATAAGGCGCACTGATGCGTTTCATGGATTCCCCCTGATGTGTGAAAGAAATGAGAGACCCTCCCCCCCATCAATTTAAACCAGGGGCCGCCTGGATATCAATGCCTGAGGCACAAAAAAGCAGCCCGCCACCGGGGCGGGCTGCTCCTCATCTCACAGGGTCAGGACCGGAGAATATTCGGATCAACCGCCGAAGTTCTCGTTGGCCTTGCTCCAGTTCACCACGTTCCACCAGCTCTCGATGTAGGCGGGACGGGCGTTGCGCTTGTCCACGTAGTAGGCGTGCTCCCACACGTCGATGGTCAGCACCGGGGTGTTGTCGGTGGTGATGACGGTCTCGGCGTTGGCGGTGTTGACGATCTCCAGCTTGCCGGCGGGAGTCTTGACCAGCCAGGTCCAGCCGCTGCCGAAGTTGGTGGCGGCGGACTTGGTGAAGGCTTCCTTGAATTCGGCGAAGCTGCCGAAGTCGTTGTTGATGGCGTCGGCCAGCGCGCCGGTGGGCTCGCCACCGCCGTTGGGGGCCAGGCCGTAGAAGTAGAAGGTGTGGTTCCAGACCTGGGCCGCGTTGTTGAAGATGCCACCCTTGGGGGCCTTCTTGACGATGTCCTCCAGCTCCATGTTCTCGAACTCGGTGCCGGGAATCAGGTTGTTCAGGTTGGTCACGTAGGCGTTGTGGTGCTTGCCGTAGTGGTACTCCAGGGTCTCGGCGGAGATGTGGGGTTCCAGGGCGTCCTTGGCGTACGGCAATTCAGGCAACTGATGAGCCATGATATTTCCTCCATTGAAGTGGGAACCGGCAAAAGCGGTTGTTCTGACAGGATCAATGCCCACAGGCTAAAAACGGATGGCCGCCATGGCAACCTGTAACTGATAGTTATTTTCATTAACCTTCACCCCCGGGCTCGCCTTCCCGCGCACCGTCACCGAAATTATCGTTGACCCGGAGAGCGCCCGCCGCTAAATCTGGGCTTTTCAAAGGAGATACGCGTGCAACAGGACTCCCCCTTCCACCGGCTGGGCCTGCTGGTAGGCCCGGAATGCCTGGACCGGCTGGCCCACCTGAAGGTGGCCGTCTTCGGCCTGGGCGGCGTGGGCGGCTGGGCCGCCGAGGGGCTGGTGCGCTCCGGGGTGGGGCAGCTGACCCTGGTGGACCACGATGTGGTGGACATCACCAACCTGAACCGCCAGGTGCAGACCCACGCGGGCAACGTGGGCAAGGCCAAGACCACCGAGCTGGCCTGGCGCCTGGCCCGCATCAATCCCGCCTGCCGGCTGGTGCCCTGGCAGGAATTCTACACCGCCGAGAACGGCGATTCCTTCCAGCTGGGCGATTTCGATTTCGTGCTGGATTGCATCGACTCGGTGCCCAGCAAGGTGGACCTGATCATGCGGGCCAGCCGCGGCGAATCCCGGGTGGTGTCCAGCATGGGCGCGGCCTTCAAGCTGGATCCCACCCTCATCCGCAGCGGGTCCATCTGGGATACCGAGGGATGCGCCCTGGCGCGCATCATCCGGCGGCGGTTGCGCGAACAGACCTTCATCGGCGACGTGCTGGCCGTCTATTCTCCCGAGTCGGTGGAAGTGGCCGACCGTAAGATCAACGCCTCGGCGGTTTTCGTCACCGCCTGCTTCGGCATGGCCATGGCCGGCCTGGTGGTGCGGCAGGTGGCCGGGTCGCCGCCTCCTGCCCCCGCGGGGGATTGATCCCTCCCGCCGAACAGAGAGACGGGCCCCGGCCGGCTGGCCAGGGCCCTTTTTTTCAAGGCTCCCGCGGATTCTACCGGAACAGCGCCTTCACCCCGTCCAGGGTGGACTGCTCGGCGGGCACGGTGCCTGTGCAGATGGTGTCCACCACGATCTGGTCGATGACCGTGCAGTAGGGCACGGTGATGGTGATGGTCTCCATCTGGGGATTGGGCCGGATGACGAACCCGTAGTTGTAGGTGTACCAGACACCGCCGTAGGGCGCCGGGTCGGGCCACTGGATCTGGGGCAGGCCGGTGGGCCAGATTTCCACGGTGTAGCCGTCCACGCTCTCCCCCATGCCGCTGACCGACACGTCGGACGGCCCCTTGGAGCTGGTGATCTGGATGAAGATCTTCTTGTCGCCATCGATGAACTCGGTGTTGGGGATGCTCAGCACGATGCTGCCCCCGGTCTCGTCGATGCAGTGCCAGCCGTTGACGAAGCCGCTGGGATTCAGTTCGGGCGGACAGGGCCACTCGCCGAACTCGAAACCGCCCATGAGCTCGTACATGGGCTCACCGAAGACGTTGTCGAACACCGGGCAGGGGCCGGCGGGCAGAGCCTGATCGAAGGTGTAGTGCTCGTAGGTGGAGCCGGGCTCGCCGCGGTTCCAGGCTCCCTCGGGGGGGCCGCCCCAGTAATCGACGGCGATGGCGGGCAGGGCCATGAGCAGCACCAGGGTGATCGTGAGCAGTTTCTTCATGGGTCTTCCTCCTGGGGTCAGGGTTCAGAGGGCTTGTGCCTTTCCTGTTTTTTCCGGGCCGGCGGTCTTACAAAGAAAATGAAATTTTCTTTTCACCAAACCAGATGAGCCCGAGGAAGTTGCCCGAAAGCCACGGGGTTTCTTTACGGTCCAGCTAAATGTTTTCCGCCATCTGCCGAAGACCATGGTGATGTTTGGAGGGAACCCGGTCCGAAAGGATTGCCGTGAGGGACAGATTGGAAGTTCTGGTCATCGAGGACAGCCTGACGGCCCAAAAGATGGTCAAACGCATGCTGGAAGCGGACCAGCACGCCACCTTCGCCATTCGTGAGAGCGCCAACCTGACCGACGCGTTGCAGGTGATCCGCACCCAGACCGTGGACGTGGTCATCCTGGACCTGACGCTGCCGGAGAGCACGGGGGTCGAAACCGTCAGCCGGGTGCGCGAGGTGGATGCCGAGATTCCCGTGGTGGTGTTCACCGGCTGCGACGACGAGAACCTGGCCATGGCCGCCATGCACCTGGGCGCCGACGATTTCCTGGTCAAGAGGGAGGTGCGCCAGGGCAGCCTGCTGTCCCGCACCCTGCGCTATGCCGTCGAAAAGAAGCGCGCCCGGCTGGCCCTGGACCGCTACGCCCTGGAGATGGAACGCCTGGCCGAGGAAAGGGCCCGCCAGCTGTTGCACCAGGACCGCCTGGCCACCATCGGCACCATGAGCGCGGGCATCGCCCACGAGATCAAGAATCCCCTGGCCTACATCGCCACCAACGTCCAGACCCTGCGCGACTCGTGGCCCGATCTGGAGGCCTGCCTGACCAGGAGCCTGGACACGGGCGCGGGCGACCGCGACGAGCTGGAATACCTGCGCGGCGAGATCCCCTCCATGCTGGACGACATCAAGTCCGGCGTGCAACGCATCGTGACCATCAGCGACGGGTTGAAGGACTTCGCCCGCAAGAGCGCCCAGGAGCCTACCCCCACCGACCTGGAAGAACTGGTGGACAACGCCCTGATGCTGTGCCACAACGTCCTGAAGTACGGGGTGGAGGTGCGCAAGGACTTCTGCCTGGACCACCGGCCAATCCCCCTGCAGGAGCAGAAGATCCTGCAGGTCTTCGTGAACCTGTTCAACAACGCCGCCCAGGCCATGGACGGCTGCGGGCGGCTGGACATCGCCACCGGGCTGGTGGACGAGACGGTGAAGGTGACGGTCCGGGACAGCGGGCCGGGATTCGCCGACGACACCCTGGACCGCATCTGGGACCCCTTCTTCACCACCAAGGCCGAGGGCGAGGGCACAGGGCTGGGGCTGTCCATTTGCCGGGAGATCGTGGAAGAGCACGGCGGGACCATCGAGGCGGGAAACGCCCCCGAGGGGGGAGCCTGCTTCGTCATGGAATTCCCCCTGCCGACCGACCACACCAGCGAACAGGACACTCACGCCACCATTCAGGTCTGATTCCGGTCCTTTCCGGTCGGCCGCCGCCCCCCTCCCAGGGAACATCCCCGGGGAATTTCTGGCCAGATGCCCCTTCACGTATCAGAATAGGAACATGAACATTTCCCGGTCCATCCAGCTGCGCCGGTTGCGGTTTCGCCTCCTGGAGTCCTTTCCCACCTTCATGGCCTCCCTGGCCATCCTGGTCGGTCTGCTGGGCGGACTGTGCTCGGTAGGGTTCCGCAAGTTCATCGCCCTGGTCCAGACCTGGGCCTGGCGCTTCGACGCCTTCACCCTGGACAATCTGCGCCACGCCCCCACCTGGCAGATCCTGCTGGTGCCGGCGGTGGGCGGTCTGCTGGTGGGAGTCATCACCCATTTCTTCGCTCGCGAGGCCAAGGGCCACGGCGTGCCCGAGGTCATGGAGGCCGTGATCCTGCGCGGCGGGCGCATCCGGGCCCGGGTGGTGCTGGCCAAGCTGGTGGCCTCGGGGGTGTGCATCGGCACCGGGGGATCCGTGGGCCGGGAAGGCCCCATCGTCCAGATCGGCTCGGCCCTGGGTTCGTCCATCGGGCAATTCCTGCACCTGGGGCGCAACAGGCTGCGCACCCTGGCCGCGTGCGGAGCGGCGGCGGGCATCGCCGGCACCTTCAACGCCCCCATCGCCGGCGCCCTCTTCGCCGCCGAGGTCATCCTGGGCGACTTCGCCCCGGCCCAGCTGACACCCATCGTCATCTCGTCGGTGGCCAGCACCGTCATCAGCCACCACTTCTTCGGGGACGTGCCGGCCTTCGCCGTGCCCAGCTACTCCCTGGTCAGCCCATGGGAACTGGGAATCTACGCCATCCTGGGGCTGGTTTGCGGCCTCATGGCCCTGGCCTTCGTCAAGATCCTGTATTTCTCCGAAGATCTCTTCGAGGGGCCCCTGGGGCGCATTCCGGGTATCGTGCAGGCGGTGCTGGGCGGCCTGATCATCGGCCTCATCGCCCTCCGTTTTCCCCAGGTCATGGGCGTGGGCTACGAGGCCATCGAAAGCGCCCTTCACGAGGAGCTGTTGCTGCAGACCCTGCTCATCCTGGCGCTGGTGAAGATCGTGGCGGTGTCCATCACCATCGGTTCTGGTGGGTCGGGCGGAGTCTTCGCCCCCTCGTTGATGGTGGGGGCCATGGTCGGCGGAGCCATGGGAACCATCGCCCACAGCTGGTGGCCGGGAGCCACGGCCTCGTCGGGAGCCTACGCCCTGGTGGGAGCGGGCGCGGTGGTGGCGGCCGCCACCTCGGCCCCCCTGACGGCCTACATGATCATCTTCGAGCTTTCCAACGACTACAAGATCATCCTGCCCCTGATGATCGCCTGCGTCCTGGCCACCATGCTGTTCAGCTGGGTGACCGATGCCAACATCTACACCACCAAGCTGCTGCGCCGGGGGCTGGACCTGTTCAAGGGGCGCAGCCTGAATGTCCTGAAGCACCTGCGGGCCCGGGACATCATGCACGAACCGGAGGGCATGATCGGCCCGGACACGCGGCTGCTGGATCTGCTGAGCGAGTTCATGGAGAACCGGCACAACTCCCTGTACGTGGTGGATGAGCAGCAGCGGTTGAAGGGCATCGTTCACTTCGACGATGTGCGGCCTTTTCTGCGCAGCTCGCAGCGATCGAGCCAATCCATCCTGGCCTTCGATCTCATGCACACCGACGGCTTTCCCCAGGTGGCGCCCGACGAGGGGCTGGACAAGGTGATCAGGCAGCTGCACCACTACCGGTACGAGGTGCCCGTGGTGGAAGGCGGCAAGCTGGTGGGGGCCATCCAGCCGGGCGATGTGATCCACGAGTACAACAGCGAGGTCTTCAAGCGGGAGATGGCCGAGAGCATGGGAAGTTCGGTGGAAGACGCCGGGCGCTTCACCCCCATGCCCGGGGTGGCGGGGCTGAGCCTGGCCGAGATCCACGTGCCCGCCAGCTTCACGGGACACAGCTGCCGGGATCTGGACCTGCGCAACCGCTTCGGCGTGACGGTGCTGCTGGTCAAGAGCGTCCAGGAGGGTGAGGACCGCATCCAGGGCCGGGTGCCCGATGCCGATTACGTGTTCGCCCCGGACGACATGATGCTGGCCATGGGCAATCCCGACGACCTGCGGGTCCTGCGCAACATGATGTGAGCCTCACCTCTTGCCCTACCTCCAGTTCACCGCTTTCCGGTGCCGGCTGACGCGCGCGATACCGCAGGCCCGTACCTCCCCCCTCCCCCCGAGCACCCTCCCTGAAGTCGCCGTTCGCTGGTTCTGGACATGAAGAATCCGCGAGACCGCAGGCCCGATCCGCAGGATCGGCCGAGGACATCGCGGATTCTTCTGACAGAACAGCGTAAGGGCTACTTCAGCTCCATGGAACTGATCACCATGCGCTGGGCCTCGCTGGTTCCCTCGTAGATCTCGGTGATCTTGGCGTCCCGGAAGAACCGCTCCACCGGGTACTCCTTGGAATAACCGTTGCCCCCGAAGATCTGCACGGCCTCGTTGGTGATGAAGTGGCTGGCCTCGCTGGCGTACAGCTTGGCCATGGCCGCTTCGCGGCTGTAGCGCCGGCCCTGGTCCTTGGTCCAGGCCGCACGCCAGGTCAGCAGGCGGGCCGCGTCCAGGCGCGTGGCCATGTCGGCGATCTTCCACTGGATGGCCTGGAAGGCCGCGATGGGCTTGCCGAACTGCTCGCGCTGCTTGCTGTAGTCGCGGGCCGCCTCGTAGGCCGCCGCCGAGATGCCCAGGGCCTGGCTGGCGATGCCGATGCGTCCGCCGTCCAGGGTGCTCATGGCGATCTTGAATCCCGTGCCTTCCTCGCCCAGCACCTGCTCGGCCGGGACCCGCACGTTGTCGAAGGCCAGCTGGGCCGTGTCGCTGGCCCGGATGCCCATCTTCTCTTCCTTGCGGATGACCGAGAAGCCCTCGGCGTCGGTGGGCACGATGAAGGCGCGGATGCCCTTGTGCCGCAATTCGGGGTTGGTGTGGGCGAAGACGATCAGCACGTCGGCGTTGGCGCCGTTGGTGATGAAGTTCTTCATGCCGTTGATGACCCACTCATCCCCTTCCTGCCTGGCGGTGGTGCTCTGGGCCGCCGCGTCGGTGCCCGCCCCGGGCTCGCTCAGGCAGTAGGCCCCCAGCTTCTGGCCGCGGGCCAGGGGAGTCAGCCATTTCTGCTTCTGCTCCTCGGTGCCGTAGGTCTCCAGGGGCCAGCAGACCAGACTGTTGTTCACCGACATGATGACGCCGGTGCTGGCGCAGGCCTTGCTGATCTCCTCCATGGCCAGGGCGTAACACACCATGTCCAGGCCGGCGCCGCCGTACTGCTCGGGCACGTTCATGCCCAGGAAGCCCAGCTCGCCCAGCTTCTTCACCACCTCGGCGGGAAACTGTTCCTTCTCGTCGATCTCGGCGGCGATGGGAGCCACCTCGCGGGCGGCGAAATCGGCCGCCGCCTCGCGGATCATGCGTTGCTGTTCGGTGAATTCGAATTGCACGTCGTGCTCCTCTTTTATTCGTAGTCGTAGAAGCCCTTACCGCTCTTGCGGCCCAGGAAACCGGCATCCACCATGCGCCGCAACAGCGGGCAGGGGCGGTACTTGCTGTCGCCGAAGCCGTCGTACAGCACCTCCATGATGTCCAGGCAGATATCCAGGCCGATGAAGTCGGCCAGGGTCAGCGGACCCATGGGATGGGCCATGCCCAGCTTCATGACGGTGTCGATGGCTTCCTTGTCGGCCACGCCCTCCATGAGGCAGTACACGGCCTCGTTGATCATGGGCATGAGCACGCGGTTGCTGATGAAGCCCGGGTAGTCCTGCACCGTGACGGGCACCTTGCCCAGATCCTGGGACCACTGGGTCACTTTGTTCAGGGTATCCTCGCTGGTGGCCTGGCCGCAGATGACCTCCACCAGCTTCATGATGGGCACCGGGTTCATGAAGTGCATGCCGATAACGCGCTCTGCGCGTTTGGTCGTTCCGGCGATCTTCGTCAGGCTGATACTGCTGGTATTCGAAGCCAGAATGGTCTCGGGCTTGCAGATCTCATCCAGCTCCTGGAAGATGCTCTTCTTCACCTCGAAGTTCTCGAAGACGGCCTCCACCACTAGGTCGCTGTCCGCGGCGTTGGCCAGACCCACGCAGGCGTTCAGGCGGCCCAGGGTGGCCTTGGCCTCGTCCTCGGTGAGCTTCTCCTTGTTCACCATGCGGCCCAGGTTCTTCTCGATGGTGCCCATGGCTCGGTCCAGGTTCTCCTGGTTGATGTCGATGAGGTTGACGTCGTTGCCGAACTGGGCGAAGACCTGCGCGATGCCGTTGCCCATGGTCCCGCAACCGATGACTGAAACTTTCATGATCGATTCCTTTCGGATAACGGGTGACTAGGAACGGGAAATGGCCATGCTGACGGCGTCGCCGCCGCCCAGGCACAGGCTGGCGATGCCGTGGTTGACGCCACGGTCCTCCATGGCATGCAGCAGGGTCACCAGGATGCGAGCGCCCGAGCAGCCGATGGGGTGGCCCAGGCTGACGCCGCCCCCGTTGACATTGACCTTGTCCTCATCCAGTTCCAGGGCGCGGACGACGCCCAGGCTCTGGGCGGCGAAGGCCTCGTTCAGCTCGTACAGTCCGTAGTCGTTCACGGTCTTGCCGGTCTTGGCCAGCAGGTTCTTGATGCTGGTCACCGGGGCCATCATGACTTCCTTGGGATCGACGGCGCCGGTGCTGGCGGCCTCGATGGTGGCCCGGATGGTCAGGCCGTTGGCCCTGGCGAAGTCCTCGCTGCAGATGAGCAGGGCCGCGCCGCCGTCGTTGATGCTGCTGGCGTTGCCGGCGGTGACGGTGCCGCCGTCCCGCTTGAAGGCCGGGCGCAGCTTGGCCAGCTTGTCGGCCTCGGTGCCGGGCCGCGGGCCCTCATCACGGGCCACCACCACGGGGTCGCCCTTGCGCTGGGGCACCTCCACGGGCACCACTTCCTTGTCAAACTTGCCGGCGTCCCAGGCAGCGCAGGCGCGCTGGTGGCTGCGGGCGGCGTAGGCATCCTGGTCCTCGCGGCTGACGTCGTAGGTGTCCACCACCCACTCGGCCGTCATGCCCATGTGGAAGTTGTTGTAGATGTCCCACAGGCCGTCGTGCACCAGCAGATCGGTGACCTTGCCGTCGCCCAGGCGCAGGCCGTCGCGGGCCTTCATCAGGGCGTAGGGAATCTGGCTCATGTTCTCGAAGCCGCCGGCGATGACGCATTCCTTGTCCCCGGCGCGGATGGCCTGGTCGGCCAGGGCCACGGCCTTGAGGCCCGAGCCGCACACCTTGTTGATGGTCACGGCGCTGCAGCTGCTGGGAATGCCGCCGAAGATGGCCGCCTGCCGGGCGGGGTTCTGCTGCAGGCCGGCCTGGCACACGCAGCCCATGATGACCTCGTCAACCTTGCCCGCATCCAGCCCCGAGCGCTCCAGGATGGCGGACACGCACCTGGCTCCCAGTTCGGGGCCGCGAACCGAGGCCAGGCCCCCCTGGAAGGAGCCGATGGGAGTGCGAACGGCTTCACAGATGACGGATTTCTTGCTCACGATGGTTTCCTTTCGCGTGGATATTTCCGTTTATCGATCAACTCCTGAAACTCAATCTCTCAGTTCGTGGCGGCCGATGACCATGCGCTGGATCTCGCTGGTGCCCTCGCCGATGGTGCACAGCTTGGCGTCGCGGTACATGCGCTCCACGGGGTACTCGCGGGTGAAGCCGTAGCCCCCCAGCACCTGGATGGCTTTGTCGGTGACGAACATGGCCGTCTCGCTGGCGTGCAGCTTGGCCATGGCCGCCATCTGGCCGTAATCCTCGCCGGCGTCCTTCAGGCGGCAGGCCTCGTAGGTCAGCTGGCGGGAGGCCTCGATCTGGGTGGCCATGTCGGCCAGCATGAACTCGATGGCCTGGAAGCTGGCGATGGGCCGGCCGAACTGGTGGCGCTCCTTGGCGTAATCGCGGGCCACCTCGTAGGCGCCCACGGCGATGCCCAGGGCCACCGCCGCGATGCTGATGCGCCCGCCGTCCAGGGTCATCATGAAGTACTTGAAACCCTGGCACTGCTCGCCCAGCAGGTACTCCCGGGGCACGCGCACGTCTTCCAGGGTCAGGGGAGCGGTGTCGCTGGCCCGCATGCCCAGCTTGTTCTCCTTCTTCTCCACCGTGAAACCCGGAGTGTCGGTGGGCACGATGAAGGCGCTGATGCCCTGGCTGCCCTGGGCCTCCAGGTTGGTCTTGGCCGTGATGATCAGGGCCCCGGCGTAGTGGCTGTTGGTGATCCACATCTTGTTGCCGTTCAGGACCCAGTGATCACCGTCCTTCACCGCGGTGGTGCGGGTGCCCCCGGCGTCGCTGCCGGCGCCGGCCTCGGTCAGGCCGAAGCTGAGCAGGCTTTCCCCGGCGGCGGCGGGGGGCAGGAACTTCTGCTTCTGTTCCTCGGTGCCCAGGGCGGCGATGGGCCAGCAGCCCAGGCTGTTGTGCGCCGCCACAGTCAGGCCGTGGCTGCCGCAGACGCGGCTGATCTCCTCCACCACCAGGGCGTAGCTGGTGATGTCGGCCCCCACCCCGCCGTACTGTTCGGGCACGGTCAATCCCAGGAAACCCAGGCTGCCCATCTCCTTGACGGTGGCCAGAGGAAACTCGGCGGTGCGGTCGATCTCGGCGGCGATGGGCGCCAGCTTGGAGTTGGCGAAATCCCTCGCCATCTGGCGGATCATCTTCTGATTTTCATTCAATAACATGGTGTCTCCAGGGGGGCATTCCAGGGAAAAATCCGGTCGAGCACAACAAACAGACACTTTAGCGACTTCGCAGTTCTTTTTAAAGGGAATTCGTCCATCCGGCGGTACGGGCATACTGGCGGGAAATGGCGGCGGAGCGGGCAAATCAGGACGGACCTGGACTCCTTTCCCGGCCCGTCCTGGCCGGAACCCCGGGGGGCTCCGGAGAGGCAGTTGTCAACGCCTGAGGGCCAGGGATATGGCCTGGAACAGAACGCCGCTGGAGAGCAGGAACCAGAACAGCAACCAGGAGATTTCACCGGGAATGGGGAACATGGGATGGCTCATTTCCGGGAGCAGGATTCAGGATCGGGGAGGGCGGGTGGCCGGATTGCCAGAATCGGGCCAGCGGGAAGGGCCTCGCCGTGCGGCCCGGGCCAGGGCAGAAGGAAAAGGCGGCAGCCGGGGCAGACGTCCGCCATGGCGGGTGGCAACCGGAGGTGACAGGCTCCGGGGATGACAGAAACGGGAGGCCCATGCTAAGGTCAGTCCACGTGAGGGGACCATTCATTTCCGGAGGCATCATGGTTTTCAACATCGCCGTCATCGGCGCCGGCACCCACGGGGCCCGCTATCTGCGCCACGCCCTGCACGACGTGCCGGGCATGGCTCCGGTGGCCCTGTGCCGCCGCGACGCCAGCGCGGGCCAGGCCCTGGCGGATGAGCTGGGCTGCGCCTACCAGCCCGACGCGCGCGCCCTGATGGCGGACCCCGACGTGGACGGGATCATCGTCTGCACGCCCCCCTCCACCCACTTCGACCTGGCCGCCGCCGCCCGCCGGGCGGGCAAGGCCCTGCTGCTGGAAAAGCCCTTCACCGGCACCCTGGCCCAGGCCGAGGAACTTGCGCGCCTGGACGCCGACAGCGCCGGGCCGCCCCTGATGCTGGCCCAGACCCTGCGCTGGAACCCCGTCATCCAGAAGGTGCGGGAACTGTGGCCGCGTCTGGGCCCCGTGCACCTGGTGCGCCTGGCCCAGCGCCTGGAGCCCACCACCCTGGCCTGGCAGCGGGACGCGATCCAGACCGTGGGCGGATCCATCCTGCTGACGGGGGTGCACATCATCGACCTGGCCCGCCACCTGACGGGGGCCGAGTTCCGGGAGGTGGACTCCCGCCACCGCCACGTGCAGAACCCCGTGGGCGAGGATCTTTTCCTGGCCCGGGCTGTGCTGGACGACGGCTGCTGGGTGAGCCTGGAAGTGAGCAAGTACACCCGCAGCCGCTGTGCCTGGCTGGAGGCCGTGGGTGAACACGGCCAGATATTCGCCGACTACCTGAACGGCGGGGTCCTGCTGCGGAGCGAAGGCCACGAAGAGCGCTTGGAGGTCTCGGCCCGCGTGCCCACCTTGCCGGCGGTGCTGCAGACCTGGTTGGACAGCGGGAACCAGGGCACCCCTCCCCCTGTTGGAGCACGGGATGGCCTGGCCACCCTGCGCGTGGTGGACGCCTGCTATCGATCGAACTCCCTGAAGGCTGCCATTGACCTATGACCCGAGGTGAACCCATGTCCAGAAAACGACAAGCTTTCTCGATCATGTGGCTGTTGCTGCTGGTGGCGGCCTTCTCTCTGACCGGGTGCGGAGATGACGACCCCGTCACGCCGCCCGAGGACGCCTCCCTGGTGACCGGGGTGGTCCTGGACGCCCAGGGTGCCCCCGTGGCCGGGGCGGGCCTGGTGGTGGAGTACGAGACCGGAATGCGCGGCCGGCCCTCCACCCAGGTCAACTTCACCGTTCCGGCCGCCGGCCAGGTCAAGCTGTGGGTCATGGGCCCCTGCTCGGAGGACACCGTCAGGGTGTTGTGGGACGGCCCCGCCCCCGCGGGCGAGTTGATGGTGACCTGGGATGGCCGTGACCAGGACGGGCGCCGCCTGCCGGACCAGCTGTTCACCGTCCACACCTTGACGGGGGGAGAGTCCACCTCCCTGGAAGTGATGCTCATGCTGGGCGGAGACTATCCCGAAGACGCCGACCCCGCCGAGTGGGCCGTGCAGGCCACCAGCGACGCCGACGGCCGCTTCAGCCTGGACCAGGAATGCCTGGCCCTGGGGCACGTCTTCACCCGCACCGACGAGACGGGACAGGTCATCGACTCCTACACCATCCCCCGGCGGCTGCGGGTGCACGCCATGCACGCCGGCCATCCCGCCGCCCACACCGACTGGGTGGATGTGGACCCCGAAACCGGGGCCGCCGTCACCCTGAACTTCTCCCGTTGAAAAAAATACCGGAGCCTTCCCCCGCGGGAAGGCTCCGGGCCCGGAAATTTCCCATAGAGACCTGAGCTAGGCCACGATCCTCTCGATGCCTCCCCGCGCGATGGGATGGTACCCGTCGGCGTTGGCGGCGAAGATGCGGGCAGCCAGATCGCGGCTCTTCTCGTTGCCGTGCAGGGCCGTGTACAGGGGCTTCAGGTACTTCATGCGCCCCACCTCGCCCAGGAAGCTCTCGCAGCGCGCGTAGGCCGGCTCGTACCCGCTGGTGGCCGCGATGACCAGCCAGTTGCACAGAATCTCGCTGTTGCCCTGCTCGCTCAGCTTGAACTTCTCATCCAGCCAGGCACAGTCGGCCTCGGGCAGCTTGCGAGGCATGGCCTGCAGGAAGATCTGCCAGTCCTCGGGACTCCAGCCGGCGGCCTCGGCTTCGTCGGGGCGCAGCCCGTCGCTCCAGCCCTTGCCCAGGTTCTCCAGCTTCTCCAGACGCGCCGAGGAAAAGACCGGGGCGTTGTCGGGCAGGCCGGGCTCGTGAATCCACTGCCGGGCTCCCACCTGCTCGGCCAGGCCGGGCAGCTCCTGCTCCAGGAACTCCTCGAACTGGGCCGTGGTGATGCTGGTGAAACTGAAGTGCTTGATGTACTTCTTCACGAAGGCGTCGAACTTCTCCCGCCCGGCAGTCTCTTCCAGCAGGGCCACGAACAGGAAGCCCTTCTCGTAGGGCACCAGCGAGTAGAAGTCGTCGGGGTCGCTGCCCTGGCCGTCGATGTTCAGCTTGGTGAACTCGCTGTTCATGCCGAAGCTCTCCAGGGCCTGCATCAGACCGTTGCGCCCGATGGCCGCGGCCAGGCTCTTGGCCTCCAGGCCGTCCATGTTCTCCAGGATGCGCCGCTCGGCCCACACCGTGAAACCCTCGTTCAACCAGAAATCGTTGATGCTGGCGTTGGTCACCAGGTTGCCGGTCCAGCTGTGGGCCAGCTCGTGGGCCAGCACGTTGACCAGGCTGCGGTCACCGGCCAGCAGGGTGGGCGTCAGGAAGGTCAGGCGCGGATTCTCCATGCCCCCGTAGGGGAAGCTGGGCGGCATGACCAGGAAGTCGAAGCGGTCCCACAGGTAGTCCCCGAAGATCTCCTCGGAGCCCTGGATCATGGCGTCCACCTCGGCGAACTCCCAGGCCGACTTCTCCAGCATCTCGGGCTCGGTGTAGACGGTGCTGCGCGGGCCCAGGTCCTTGCCCGTGATGTTGCCCACGGCGAAGGCGAACAGGTAGGGCGGAATGCTCTGGGGCATGGTGAAGTGGAAGGAGCGGGTGCCGTCCGCCGGGGCGGTGGGCGCATCCCCAGGGCCGGCGGCCATGACCACCGTCAGATCCTCGGGCACGGTCATGGTGCACTCGAAGGTGAAGCGGGTCACGGGCGAGTCCTGGCAGGGAATGACGCTGCGCGCATGGATGGCCTGGCACTGGGTGAACACGTAGGGCAGCTTGCCCCCGGCGGTCTGGGCCGGGTCAAGCCACTGCAGGGCGCTGGCCTCGGGGCTGGTCAGGTACTCGACGGTGAAGGACTCGGTCCCGGCGGGAAGCTGCACCCCCAGCCGCGAACCCAGCACCTCGTCGGCCGCGGCCAGCTCCCACTCCAGGGCCTGCCCGTCGCCCCCCCTCACCCCGGTGATCTCCAGATCGCGGGTGTCCATATCCAGCAACCCGCCGGCGGGAGCGGCCAGGCGGCAAAGGGCCTTGCCCCTGATACGCCGGGCGGCGAAATCAACGGTCAGGTCCAGGTCCATGTGGGAAATGACACCCTGGGCGGGGTCGGCATAGGAATGGGGATCGGGTCGGCTCAAATCGTTGCCTCCGGGTTGGGTTCCGGGACGGCCGCGGGGCCGCCCTCGTGTTTCTCCGAAGGCTTCATTGTCGCCTCAAAACCGGCGCTCCGCAACAGTTCGAATCAGCCCACGCTCTCCTCGGCACGGGGCTCCTGGTGGTCGGGATGAGCCTTGACGATGGCCACGAATTCCGTCAGGTGGGCCAGAAAAACGTCTACCAGCTCGGGATCGAAGTGGGTGCCGCGGCCGTAGCGCAACATGCCCACCACGTCGCTCAGCTCCTTGGCGTCCCGGTAACAGCGCTTGTTGATGACGGCGTCGAAAACGTCCACGATGGCCACGATGCGCCCGAAGATGTGGATCTCCTCGCCCGACAGTCCCCCCGGATAGCCGCTGCCGTCCCAGTGTTCGTGGTGCTGATGGGCCACCAGCGAGGCCGACTTGATGATGCGGCGATCCGACTTGCCCAGGATTTCCCAGCCGATGGTGGTGTGGGCCTTGATGGTCTCGTACTCCTCGGCCGTCAGGGCCCCCGGCTTGTTCAGGATGGCGTCGGGCACGCCCACCTTGCCCACGTCGTGCATGGGCGCGGCCACGCGCAGAACGGTGGCCTCGTCCTCGCTCAGCCCCGCCCGCAGGGCCAGCAGTTCGGCCATCTTGCCCACGCGCAGCACGTGGTTGGCGGTTTCCTTGCAGCGGGTCTCCACCACCTCGCCCAGGGTGTGGATGATCTCCTTCTGGGTCTCGATGATCTCGGTGTTCAGGTTGACGTTGTGGTAGGCCATGGCCACGTTGGCCATGTAGATGCGGATGAGATCCCGGTCCAGGGAGATGCCCCGTCGCCCCCCGCGCACGAGGAACAGGATCTGCTGCCCCTCGTCCCCGCGGATGCACGACACGAAGCTGTTGTTGAAGAAGAATTCGCACCCCATGCGGCCCGCCTTTGAGACCATGCTGCCCGCCGCGTCCTTGACCACGGCGCTGACGGCCCGCCCCTGGAAGCCCGAGTACTTGCCCCGGCCGGCCTCGATGACGAACTCGCCACCCCTGGCCAGGGCCACCAGCCCCGACATGCCCGCGGGCTCGGGGTGCCCATCCAGCAGGGCGTCATGATCCTGATGGGCGGCCAGATCCATGAGCTCGTCCAGCACCCCGGTGGCGAAGCGGCGCAGGGAGTGTCCCTCGAACAGCGGTCCGCTGGAGTCGATGATCCGCCGCAGGCCGGCCCGGCTGCTGTCGATGGTCTGGATGTCCCGCCACGAGCGCAGGGCGCTGGTTACGGCGGTGTACAGCTTCTGGCTGGTCAGCTCGGTCTTGGCCTTGTAGTCGTTGATGTCGTACTGGGCCACCACTTCAAGTTCGGGCGCCTGTCCCGGCTGGCCCGTGCGCAGGATGATGCGCACCTTGCTGTTCTTCAGCTCTTCACGGATATGCCGCACCAGCTTCAGGCCCGAGTCCTCTGTTTCCATGACCACGTCCAGCAGGATCACGGCGATGTCGGGGTTGTCCCGCAGCACCTGGCGGGCCCCCACTCCGGAATAGGCGCTCAGCAGGTTCAGACCGCGGCCCTCCAGCTCGTAGTTCTTGAGAACCAGGCGGGTCAGGGTGTGAACCTCCTGCTCGTCATCCACGATGAGCAGCTTGAAGGTGCCGCGCGGATCGGTGTGCGGCCACGGGCTGCAGCCCCGGGGCAGAACGGCCGCGCCTTCCCCGGCAAAGCCGAGGATGGCGTCCGGCGAGTTGTTGCGGGTCCGATTGGTCCTGGCAATATCAACCATTTTCAACCTCCGCCATGAGGGGCACGCGGATGCGGAACCGCGTGCCCCTCCCTGGTTTGCTCGCGCAGGAAATATTTCCACCAAGTGTCTGTGTGACGTTGTTGTAGACGATGTGCATGCCCAGTCCGGTGCCGCCCCTGCCCCGCTTCGTGGTGAAGAACGGTTCGTACAGCCGGGCCAGCTCCTGGCGGCCCATGCCGTTCCCGTTGTCCCGGTAATCCAGTTCTATGTGACCGTCGGTGCGCCGAGCCTGGATGGTGATTTCTCCCACCAGCAAGCCCTCGAAACCGTGCAGCAGGGAATTCATCACCAGGTTGGAAAGGACCTGATACAGGGCCCCCGGATCGCAGTGCATGGCCAGGTCCCCGGGGCAGCTGCAGCTGATCTTGAAGCCCGTGTTGCGGAAGCGGGGGCTCAGGCTCTGAACCACATCTTCCAGGTACTCGCCCAGGTTGAATTCCCGCTCCTGGGAAGCCGTCTGATCAGTGGCCACCAGCTTGAAGTTCTGCAGCAGGTCGGCCGCCCGGTTCAGGTTGGTCTGGATGAGCCCCGCCGACTCCCGGGCCACGGACAGGAACTGCTCGAAGTTGCCCCTGGTCAAGGTGTTTTCGGCGTAGGCCTTGAGGGTGTCGCCCGTTTCCTGGACCAGGTGCGAGGCCGCCGTGACGCCGATACCCACCGGCGTGTTGATCTCGTGGGACAGACCGGCCACCAGGCTGCCCAGGGCCGCCATCTTCTCCGACTCCACCAGCTGTTGCTGGGCCTTGCGGATGAGGTCCAGGTTGTGGCGGTCCTCGCTCACGTCGCGCCACAGCCCCTCCACCGAGGCCACATTGCCCAGGGGATCGAACACCGGACTTTCCTGGATTTCCAGGATCATGGAATGACCATCGGGGTGCACCACGTGCAGATCACAGGTGGACTGACGGTAGCCCAGCATGGTCTTCTCGGCGGCGGCCTGGGCCGGGCGATTGCGCTCGTCCTTCAGCCAGGTCCGGCGGAACTCTGCGAACTTGCGGGGCGAGGCCACGCCCAGGATGTCCTCGCAGGAAGGGCTGACGTAGGTGACCTTGCCCTCCGGCGAACGGGAATAGAAGATGTACCCCTCGCGCAGGCTCTCGATGATGCGGCGGTAACGGGCCTCGCTGCTCTTGAGGGCCCGGTTGGTGGCGCGCAGCTCGTCGGTGCTGCCGGCCACCTTGCGCTCCAGCTCCTGGTTCATGGCCCGGATGCGCTGCTCGGCCTCGCGCACGGGAGTCATGTCCGCCACCACGGCCATGCCCCCGGAGAAATTGCCCCGCTGGTCCTGCAAGCGGGCCCCGCTCACGCGCAAGGGCAGCGCCTTGCCGTCCTGCCCGGTCACCGACATTTCCAGCCCCTCGCCGTAGTCCAGGCTCCAGCCCGGCCACTGGGCCAGGGGTTGTTTCTCCGTCATCTCCGGCAGCAGGTCGGCGATGTTGCTGTCCAGGACCTGCTTCATGGAGTGCCCCAGCAGGGCGCAAAGGCTGGGATTGACGAAGCTGATGATCCCGTCCTGATCGAAGATGACCAGCCCGTCGTTCATGGTCTCGATGAGGTGGCGGAACCGCTGCTCGCTGTTGCGCAGGGCCTCGTCCGCCTTCTTGCGGTAGGTCACGTCCCGCAGGGACTCGATGGCGCCCACGATCTGGCCGTCGCTGTCGTACAGGGGCGAGGCCGTCAGCCACAGGAAGGCCCCCCGCCCGTCGTTGAGGAAGGGCACGAAGGTCTCGGCATACAGGGTGTCGCCGCTGACCTCGACGAAGTTGTAGAGCCGCCGGCACTGGCCCAGGTCGGCATCCCCGAAATGATCGATGAGGATGGGCACCGGCTCGCCGTAGAAGGGCACCGCGTAGGCATAATCCCCCTTGCCCACCATCTCGCTGCCGGGCACCCCGGTCAAATCTTCCAGGGCCTTGTTCCAGGCCACCACCCGTTTCTGCGAATCGATGACGAAGGTGGGATCGGGCAGAAAGGAAATGATGTCCATGAGCTGCCGATTGGCCGCCTGCAGGGCCCGGTCCGCTTCCCGCCGCTGCAGGACGGTGCCCAGCACGTCGGCCAGGGTGCCCAGCATGCGCAGGCCGTCCCCGTCCCAGCCCACAGGTTGCTGCATGGCGGACATGACCAGGAAGCCGATGATCTCTTCCTCGCGGAACAGGGGGAAGACCAGCATGGATTTCAGCCCACGCGCCTGCATGAAGGCCCGTTCCCGGTGGGCCTCCGGCGGCAGCTTGTCGGGGTCGTCGATGAAGATGGTTCCCTTGGCGGCCAGCTGGTGGCGGAACCAGGCCATCCCATACAGGGACGGCAGATGCACCTTTTCCGAAACCGGCTCGACGCCGGGGGCGCTCCACTGGAACTTGTAGCGCAGGGAAACCCCGTCCTGGGCCAGGAATACCAGGTGGCATCGGTCCACCGTGGTCACCTCGGCCAGCGAGGTCAAGGCCTCTCCCAGGGTAAGATCCAGATTGTCTGCCGAGACGCGCACGATGCTGCGCAGAATATTACTGGTGGTGGACTCGACCTGGCGTTTGCGGCGCAGCACCCGCAAGGAGCGCAGTTCGTCGCTGATATCCTCGATGACAAGCCGCAGGTCGCCGCCGCCCGGACGGTGATCGGCCGAGCGTCCGCCCAGGGTCAAACGCACGGGGTAATCCTCGCCCTTATCCGTCAGCAAAGGGCAATCCAGTTCCTGGATATCCTCCTGAACCAGAGCCCGGCGCCAGGCCTGGGTGAAGAGTTCGCGGCGCTTTTCGGGGATGAAATCCAGGATAGGGCGGCCCAGGGCGTTGTTCAGCAGGGGCCGGTCGCGCCAGCCTTTCAAATAGGAAATGTGGCCCTCGGGGTCCAGTTCCAGGGTCAGGACGTTGAGCAGGGGAGCGAATCCCTCCTGCCGCTGGCGAACGAGGCGCAGGGAACGGGTGCGATGGTCAAGCTGGTGCTTCAGGGCGCGGATTTCCCTGTTCAGGCGGCCGCGCAGCAGCCAGGCCCAGCCCAGGGAAAGGGCCAGCAGAAGAAGCAACAGGATGGGCAAACCGACGGCCATGGGAATCCCCTGGCTTGGGCTTCCTGCCCGGCCTCATCCAGGGTCCTTCCAGGATGCAGCGGCGTGAGATTGGCAGACTAGCATAGGGGTTAACAATTATCAACAAATAAAGATTTTCCTTATGACTTTTTTCATCACTCTCGTGTTTTCAAGGCTTTACGTTGTGAGCGGATTGTGAATAAGTGGCAGGAGGAACCCTGCGAGGCCAGAAAACCCCTTTTCGGGCGTCGAACCGTATCAAAAATTTCCGCGCAATCCTGCCAATTTATCCCCCAGCATCTGGCGCACCATGGACGGCTGCGCCCGGCCCCTAGTCAGTTTCATGACCTGACCCAGCAAATATTCCAGCACCTGGACCCTGCCCTCCAGATAATCCCGGACAATTGCGGGATGCCGTTCCAGGACCCCATCGATGACGGCTTCCAGTTCCGGTCCAGCGCGCAAACTCAGCCAGCCCTCGTCCCGGACCATGGTGCGGGGCGGACGCGGATCTCCCTGCTCCAGCCGGCGCCCCAGGACCTGCCGGGCCACCTCGGCGGTGATGTCCCGGCCGGCCAGCAGCTCGAGCAGTTCCACCAGGACTTCCGGCGCCAGACTGGCGGGGGAACCCTTCGGAGCCAGGGCGGAAACCGGTCCCAGGACCCAGGTGGCCGCCAACCGGCCGGCCTCCCGAATCCCCCTGTCATCGAGGGACCTGGCCACCTCTTCCCAGTACCCGGCCCAGTCCAGGCTGCGGCTCAGGGCCCAGGCCTCCTGGGACGTCAGCCCCCAGCTCTGTTGCAGGCGCAACTGTCGCGCGTGGGGCAGCTCGGGCACCCCCTCCCGGGCCGCTTGCCACCAGTCCTCGGCCACCTGCAACGGGGGAATATCGGGCTCCGGGAAGTAGCGGTAGTCCCTGGTCTCTTCCTTGGACCTCTGGAAAACGGTGTCCCGCCGGGCCGCATCCCAGCCCCGGGTGGTGACGGCGGGGGTTTCCCCCTTCTCCACCATCCCTTGCAGGCGCTGGATCTCCCGGTCCACGGCCTGGGCCACATGCCGAAAGCTGTTGAGGTTCTTGATCTCGGTGAGGGCCCCCGGGCCGTGTCCGACCAGGCCCACGTTGGCGTCACAGCGCAGATCGCCCTCGGCCATGTTGCCCTCACAAACGCCGCAATGCTGCAGGACCAGAAGGAGGCTCTGCAGCCAGCGGCGACTTTGCCGGCCATCGCCCAGATCCGGTTCGGTCACGATCTCCAGCAGCGGTGCCCCCGCCCGGTTGGCATCCACCAGGGTGTGTTCCCCACCGGCCGGGTCCACGCTGCGGCCGGCGTCTTCTTCCAGGTGCAGGCGCTGCAGGCGCACCCGGCAGCCTCCCGTGGCCCTGGTGTCCAGTTCTCCCCACCGGAACAGGGGATGATCGTACTGGGTGATCTGGAAATTCCGGGGAAGATCGGGATAGAAGTAGTGCTTGCGGGCGAATTCACTGACCGGATTGAGCCGGGCCCCCAGGGCTGCCCCGGCCCGCAGGGCCAGACGCACCGCCCCGTGATCGGGCACGGGCAAGGATCCGGGCAGGCCCAGGCACACCGGGCACACCAGGGTGTTGGGGGGGGCCTGGAAGCGGACAGGGCAGGCGCAGAAGAGCTTGCGTCCGGTGGCCAGGCGAACATGGATCTCCAGCCCGACGGTGGCTTTCAGGGGCGACACCATGGCACCTCCTGTTCTGCGCTGAACTGGATGCGGGCCTCCAGCAAACCGGCCACCCGGACCAGGACATCCTCTCCCAGGGGAGGGCCCACCAGTTGCAAGCCCACGGGCAGGCCGGCCTCGTCCACCCCCGCTGGCAGGCTGAGGGCGGGCAACCCCGCCAGGCTGGCTGGCACGGTGAACACATCGCTACCGTGCATGGCCACCGGATCGTCCGGGCGCTGTCCCAGGGGGAAGGCCGTTTCCGGCGCGGTGGGCAGGGCCACCACGTCCACCTGCTCGAAGCCGGCCAGCATCTGCCGGCCCAGGTTGTGCCGCAGAGCGCGGGCCCGCAGATAGAGGTCTTCACGGTAGCCTTCGGCCAGCACGTGGGCCCCCCACAGGATGCGCCGCTTGACCTCGGGACCGAAGCCAGCGGTTCGGGTGGCCTGCAGGCTGTCCTGGAAGGCCAGGCCCCCGGGGACGGGCTCCTCCACCCGGCGCCCATAGAAACTGCCGTCAAAGCGAGCCAGGTTGCTGGCCGCCTCGGCCGCAGCCAGGATCTGGTACATGGTCACGCCCTGGGCAGCCAGGGGCCACCTCACCTCGCGGAATTCCAGACCGGCGGCCAGCATCTCTTGCCGGGCGGCTTCCCAGCATCGACGGACGCCGGGGGCCATGTCGCACTCCAGCAAGTCCCGGGGAATACCCACCCGCAAACCTTTCCCCCGGACGGGCGCGGGGCCCGGAAACGAGGGCACCGGACTGGAAAGGCTGGTGGCGTCCCCGGGGTCGTGCCCGGCCATGGCCTGCATGACCAGGGCGGCATCGGCCACGCACCGTGCCAGCACCCCCACCGTGTCCAGGGAAGAGGCGAAGGCCACCAGGCCCAGACGGCTGACCCGTCCCCAGGTGGGCTTGAACCCCACCAGCCCGCAATAGGCAGCAGGCAGGCGCACGCTGCCCCCCGTATCCGATCCCAGGGCATACCAGGCGGTCCCGCCGGCCACCACCGCTGCTGCTCCCCCGCTGGAACCGCCGGGGGTGCGCCCCTTGGCCCAGGGGTTGGCCACGGGCCCGGTGACGGCATACTCACAGGACGAGCCCATGCCGAACTCGTCCATGGCCGTGCTCAGGACAAAGCGGGCGCCGGCCGCCTCCAGGCGCCGCACGGCGCTGGCGGTGAAGGGGGAACGATACCCTGCCAGCAAGGCACTGCTGCAGGTGGTGGGCCAACCCTGGCGGGCGATGTTGGCCTTCAGGGCCGCCGGAAAATGCTGCAGATGGCCGGGAAGGCCGGGGGTATCGTCCGTGAAGATGACGGCCCCGCAGGTGTCCGGCCGGGTTGGCGGCAGCCCGGCGGGATCCAGCCGGCCCTCGCGCATCAGTTGCAAGGCTCCGGCCATGGTGTGGCGATCGGGAAAGTTCACGCGCCGGACTCCGGGTCAACAGGTTCACTGCCGCCGGGCCGGGCCCGGCCCACCACGAAGAAGCCGCCCTCCAGGTCGGGGGCGTTCCCCTCCACCAGTTCTTCCTGGAATTCCAGAGGCATGGGCGCGGCCGGGACCGTGCCATCACCCGGCGACCCGTGACCCTGGGCCAGTCGGGGCAGCAGAGCCGCCTGCCGGTCCAGTTGCGCCAGATCCCGCTCCAGGCGCCGGGCCTCGGCCGGTGTCAGCTTCAGGCCGGTGAGTTGTTGCAGATAAGCGATGCGGCGGCTGTCCATGGGCGCTCCTTTCTGTCCCCCATCATCCGGGGTCCGGGGCCCTGCGGCAAGTGGGGACTTTCCGCCATGGCCCGCTGCTGGTAAATTGAAGGCAAAGGAGGACCCATGCGAGACGGTTTGAAAATCATCAGGAAATTCGCCACCGAGGCCGAGGCCAATCTGGCCCTGAGCCTGCTGCAAAGCGCCGGCCTGGCAGCGGAACTGGCCACGGACAACTGTGACGGCATGTACCCCCAGCTGGATCTGCTGGTGGGCGTGGCCCTGCTGGTCCCCGCGGCGGACGAGGAACAGGCCAGGGAGTTGCTGGAGAACGAGGCCGAACCCGTGCAGAAGACGCCCTGGGATTGCCCGGCCTGCGGGGAACACATCGAGGCCGGTTTCGACACCTGCTGGAAATGTGGAGCAAGCAGCCCTGACCGGAGCCAGCAGCCCTGAGCAGGAAATCCACTTCCGTGACCCTTTTCCTGGTAGGGCTGTTCCTGGCCATCACCTTGTCCGGGCCAGGCCCCGTCCTGGCCGGCACGCCCCCCCTGCCGGCCCCGGAGAAGTGCGCCACCGGCCACCTCCTGGCCCCCGCCTTGAGCAGGGACGACTACCCTCCCCCGCCCGCCGGGGACCGGGGTTTCGATGTGCTGACCTACGATCTGGATCTGACAATCCTGCCTGACAGCTACTCCATTGACGGGCGCCTGGCCATGACCCTGGTGGTGCTGGCCGCCGAGCTGGACACCGTACGGCTGGACCTGGTGGACGAGCTGAGCTGCACCCGGGCCGGCAGCGACGGCCGGGACCTGGCCTTCCACCACGAAGCCGACGCCCTGCTGGTGGCCTTGCCAAGCACCCCCGCAATGGGGGACACCCTGACCCTGGACCTGGCCTGGAACGGCCGTCCTCCGCGCCACGGCCAGATGCAGGTGGGGCTGCTTTTCCGCAGCCACGACGGAGGCACCCCCGACAACCCCGCCGACGATGTGCCCGTGGTGGCCAACGTCAGCGAGCCCTGGTCCGCCCACAGCTGGTGGCCCTGCAAGGACCATCCCGCCGACAAGGCCCTGGTCAGCTGCGCCATCACCGTGCCCGACAGCCTGGCGGCCGTCAGCAACGGCACCTTGCTGGGCAGCGAGGCCGTGGAACCCGACCTGCGGCGCTTCCGCTGGCGCGAGGCCTATCCCCTGCCCACCTATCTGGTGTGCCTGGCCGTCAGCGACTATGAGAGCTGGAGCGAAGAGTGCCTGGGGGTGGAACTGCAATTCCACGTCTTTCCCCCCGACCGGGCCCGGGCCGAGGCCGACTTCGCCCCCACCTGCGCCATGCTGGAGTTCCTGACCGGCCTGGTGGGGCCCTATCCCTTTGCCGGCGAGAAGTACGCCCAGGTGGAGATCAAGTGGATCGGCGGCATGGAACACAGCACCGCCACGGGCATCAGCCAGTTGCTGCTGACGGGGGACGGACGCTACGAGAACCTGATCCTGCACGAGCTGGCCCACCACTGGTTCGGCGACAGCCTGACGCCGGGTCGGTGGCGTGACCTGTGGCTGAACGAGGGCTTCGCCCGCTTCTGCGAGGCCCTGTGGGTAGAGCACCGGCAAGGCCCCGAAGCCTACCGGGATTTCATGCACGCCATCGGCCGCGGCCGGCACGAGACCTGGTTCGTGGGGGACGGCCTGCTGGGCGACCCCGCCCCCATCCTGCCCAACACCATGGTGTACGACAAGGGGGCCTGGCTGCTGCACAGCCTGCGCGTCCTGCTGGGCGACGAGGCCTTCTTCCGCCTGTTGAGGGACTACGCCGGCCGCCCCGACCTGGTGCACGGCACGGTGCTGCGCGGGGACTTCCAGTCGGCGGCCGAGACGGCGGCGGGGCGCGACCTGGACGCCCTCTTCGCTCCCTGGCTGGAAACCGAGAGCGTGCCCGAGGTGTGGTGGCAGGCCGGCTTCGGAGCCCACGGGGTGGACCTGGAGCTGGGTCAGAACCAGCCCACCCTGCACGAGGTGCCCGTGCCCGTGGTCCTGGAAACCACCTGCGGCATCCGCCGGGTGGCGGCGGTGCTGCGGGAACGCCGGGCCACCTTCCACTGGGACAGCGACTGTCCGGTGACGGGGGTGCGGGTGGACCCCGATTCCCTGGTCTTCATGCACCGGGTGGCCGCGGCCGGCAGCCTCACGCCGGCACGGCCACCCCTGGAGGTGGCGGGGCCCCTGCCCAATCCGGCGCCCACCCGAGGGGCTGAATTCCTTTTGTACCTGGAAAACGAAGGGACCGTCAGCGCCCGCCTGTACGATGTGCGGGGCCACCTGGTGGGGCAATTCGACCTGGGGAACCTGGCCCCCACCGGTGACAGGGCCGATCCCGGCAGCCGGCCGTTTCGCTGGCAGGCCCCCCTGGCCGACGCCGACCGACCGCTTCCGGCCGGAGTGTACTGGGTGGAGTTCCTCAGCGCCGCGGGCCGAGCGGTGCAAAAATTCACGCTGCTGGATTGATGGGGATCGGGTCCACCAGCCCCCACACCGCCGGCCTCCCCTCCCGAAAAACTGAAAGCACGCCCTCAAGAGTCCAATTTTTCATCCGATCCCAAACGCAGGGAAATTTTTTCACTGACCGGAGGGAAAATCATGCGGTGGTCACACGGGTGGATTCTGTTCTGTATCGCGGGTCTCGTCTGCGGGCCCCTGGGCTGCCAATCCGGCGGGGGCGATGACCCCACGGCCGCGGAATTGCAAGTCCTGGTGGACCGGGCCCTGGACGTGAGCGATCTGCTGTGCCCCGCGGTGGAAGACTCGCGGCCGTTCATGGAGCGGGCCCGCAATCCCATCTACCGGGTGAACAAGGACTCGGGGACCATCAGCCTGACCTCGGCGGGGGTCCATTCGGCCGCCATGAAGGCCATCAATCTGGTGGAATCGGGCCAGGTGTATCCCGAGCTTCAGCAGGCCGTGGACCAGCGCCTGCCGGTGGCTCAGCTGGCCGAGACCCGGGCCCTGGCCCAGTCCACCTACGACCAGCTGCTGGCCCGGCAAGGGAGCTTCAGCCAGCCCTGCCGGGAGCTGCTGGACAGCTATGCGGTCATCCTGGCCCAGCTTGACGAGATGCAGAACCTGGTGCAGAACGCCGGTCAGGATGCCGCCTTCTATGTCAAATATCCTGTTCTGAGGGAAATGTACATGCTGCGGCTGGAGGATTTCAGCAGGGCGGTGGAGCAGGGCCAACCGGACACCACGGCCGATCCCGGGTACCGGGCCAGCCGCGAGCGCTACATGCAGGCGGCGGCGGACTACCTCATGTCACCGGCCCATGATCTGACCAAGGGTGAGGGGGATGATTGAGCCCTGCCCCGGGCCACCGCTGGGGACGGGTCAAGACAAACCTCGGTCCATCCCCGAGCTCAGTCCAGCGCCACCAGGGGCGCGAAGCGCGGGTTGATGTGCCGCCGCTTGCCGTCGCGGAAATCCACCGTCACCTGCATGTCCTGCCCGGCGCCCTCCACCCGCACCACCTGCCCCATGCCGAAGGTGCCGTGGCTGACGGTCTGCCCGATGTAGAACCCCGCCTCCTGGCTCACATCGCTGTCCCAGCCCCCACCGCTGGCGGCTTCCTTGCGGCGCGGCTTGTTGCTGCTGCCCCACTGGTCGGGGCGCACCCCCACCGAGGGGCTGCTCTGCCGGCTGCCGCCGCTGCGGGCCGTGCCCGAACTGGACGTCCAGGTGCTGCGACCCACCTTCCCTGCAGTTTTCCCGGAGGATTGGCCGCCGGATTTTCCCCCTGCATACCCGCCGGAATACCCGCCACTCCCCCGTGACGAACCCGAGCCCCAGCTGTCGCCGCTGCCGAACAGGGACTGGCCAACGGGCTTCACCTCGGGGCGATCCAGCTGGCGCCGCTCCACCAGTTCGTCCGGCACCTCGGGCAGGAAGCGCGAGGGCAGGCTGTCCTGGTAGGTACCGAAGCGCCGCCGCCGGGTGGCGTGGGTCAGGTAGACCCGCTTCTCGGCCCGGGTCAGGGCCACGTAGAACAGGCGCCGCTCCTCTTCCAGGGTGCTCTCGTCCATGTGGCTGTTGATGTGGGGCAGGATGTCGTCCTCGCAGCCGGCGATGACCACCACCGGAAATTCCAGACCCTTGGCGGTGTGGATGGTCATGAGCCGCACCACCCCCTCGTCCTCCTGGATGGTGTCCGGATCGCTCACCAGGGCGACCTGCTCCAGGAACTGGTCCAGGGTGCCGCCGTCGCTGCTCTCGTGGAAGCTGCCGGCCGCGTTGATGAGCTCGTTGACGTTCTCGTTGCGGCTGCTGGCCGACTCGGGGTCGTCGGCCTTCAGGTAGCTGTCGTAGCCGATGTCCTTGATGATGCTCATGAGCAGCTCGTGCACGGGCTCGCCATCGCGGGCCTTCATGCGCCAGCGGGTGGCCATCTGGAAGAACTCGCGCACCCGCTTGCAGGCCGCCGGGGCGATCTCCTGCTCCAGCAAACCGCCCGCCGCCGCGGCCTCGCCCAGGGTCATGTTCTCCCGGTCGGCCAGGCGCTGCAGACGCTCGACGGTGGTGTTGCCGATCTTGCGCTTGGGCACGTTGATGACCCGGGTGGCGGCGATCTGGTCGGCGGGATTGGCCACGAATTTCAGGTAGGCCAGCAGGTCGCGCACCTCCTTGCGGTCGTAGAAGTGCAGGCTGCCCACGATCTGGTAGGGCAGGTGGGCCCGGCGCAGAGCGTCCTCCAGCACGCGGCTCTGGGCGTTGGTGCGGTACAGCACCGTGATGTCGCCCCGCGAGGTGCCGCAGGAGGTCTCGGCCCGCACGATCTCCACCAGGCGGGCCGCCTCGTCCTCGTCGTCCAGGAACTCCTCCTCGGTGAGCTTGTCGCCCTCGCCCCCGGAGGTCCACAGGTTCTTGCCCTTGCGCTGTTTGTTGTGGGCGATGACCTCGTTGGCCGCCGACAGGATGTTGCCCGTGCTGCGGTAGTTCTGCTCCAGGCGAAAGGTCACTGCTCCGGAGAAGTACTCGTCGAACTTGAGCATGTTCTCCACACGCGCCCCGCGCCAGCTGTAGATGGACTGGTCGTCGTCGCCCACGGCGAAGACGTTGCCGTGCCACGAGCTGAGCAGCTTGACCAGCAGCAGCTGCAGGGGGTTGGTGTCCTGGAACTCGTCCACCATGACGTAGCGGAAGCGCTGGCTGTAGCGGGCCCGCACCTCCTCGTTCTCCTCCAGCAGGTGCACGGTCTTGAGGATCAGGTCGTCGAAATCCAGGGCGTTGCACTTACCCAGGGCCTCCTCGTAGGCCTCGTACAGCTCGGCGAATTTCTGGTCCACGAAGATGTCGGCCTGCTGGGCGGCCTGGGCGGGATTCAGGTCGTCGTTCTTCCAGGAACTGATGCGCGCCCGCACCGCCTGGGGCGAGAACTTCTTGGGGTCCATGTTCTTGTCGGCCAGCACCTTCTTCAGCAGCTTCTGGGTGTCGTCGGTGTCGAAGATGCTGAATCCGCGCTTCACGCCGATGGCCTCGCCGTCGCTGCGCAGGATCTTCAGGCCGGTGGCGTGAAAGGTGCCGATCCAGAAGGGCGCCCGCTCCTGGCCCACGGTCTGGGCCACCCGCTCTCGCATTTCCTTGGCGGCGCGGTTGGTGAAGGTGAAGGCCAGAATCTCGCCGGGGTGGGCCTTGCCCTGTTCCAGCAACCAGGCCACCCGGGTGGTGAGCACGCGGGTCTTGCCGCTGCCGGCGCCGGCCACCACCAGGACGGGGCCGTCGGGGGCGGTCACGGATTCCAGCTGGGCGGGATTCAGGGCATCCAGGATGTCTTTCACGGTGTCTCCATACACAGGTGTTTCGATGACGGACAGGCGGCCGAAACGAGCAGGCTGGTAAGATGCCACCAACGCGCCGCCCTGGCAACCCCGGGATTGCCCCGCTCAGTACTCGAAGCGGTACTTCAGGTCCAGGTTGTAGGTCTCGTTACCCTGGTTCTCGTCGATGCGCCGGCGGATTTCCGACTGCAGCAGCAGGTGGTCGTTGATCTGGTATTCCACCAGGATGTCCCGGTCGTCCTGGCGCACGCCCTGGGCGAACTTCAGGTACACGTCGTTGCCGATGTACTTGCCCACCCCGATGAGGGGGTCCAGCTCGGCCCCCGTCTCGCGCTGCCGCTGGATCTGGTCGATCTCGAAGGTGTCGAAGATCTCGATCTCCCGGGCGATCTCCCGCTCCAGGACGTTGAACCCGGCCGAGATGCTGGTGTTGGCCAGGCGCTCGCGGTCGCCGGTGGCCGACTGGAAAGGATCCAGCCCCAGCAACATGCGCTGGATGGCCTCGCGGCTGTAACCGCGGTCGCTGCTGAAGGTGATCTGGGGGCTCAGCACCGTCCCCCCCACGTGCACCCCGATGTTCTCGATGATGCTGTTGCTGCTGACCTGGCTCTGCATGCGGTAACTGGTGGTGGCGTCCAGGTCGATCTGGGGATCGAAGCCCAGCTCGCGGCTCAGGTCCAGCCGCCCCCGCTCCACCTTGAAGCTGTTGTTGAAGACGATGAGGCGCCCGGAATTCACATCCATCTGGCCACGCATGAACATGCCAGCCTCGTCCCGCACCAGGTCCAGGTCGCCCCCCAGGTACAGGTCCATTTCCCGGTTCAGGATGCGGGCGGTGCGCGGGGCCCCGTGCAGGCTCATCTCGGCCAGCCAGTCGGGGGCCACGGTGGCAGCCATGGGATCGACCGCCCCCTTCTTCTCCTTGAAGTCGCCGGTGTAGCGGCCCTTGACCACCTCGAAGTTGCCGGTGAACTTGGGCACCAGCAGGCTGTCAGGCCCCACGAAGGCGCTGCTGATACGGGCGTTGTTGCTGTTGACCACGGCCCGCAGATCGGGAATGCTGGCCAGCAGGAAGCGCTCGGTCTGCAGGCGGATGTCGAAGCTGGACAGCTCCAGCCCCCGGAAGACCACCTCGCCCTCGCCGCGCAGGGTGCCGCGCAGACCCTCCCGGCCCACGATATTCCGCACCCACAGGGTGTCCCCCTGGAAGGAGCCCTCGCAGGAAACGTCGTGGTAGATCTCTTCCAGATCGCGCAGCACGAAACCGGCGTCGCGAATCTTCAGGCGGCCCTGGTAGAAGGGGTGGTCCAGGGGGCCCGAGACCAGCACGTAGGCGCTGCCCCGCCCCGAGGACTGGACGAAGGCGTTGGTGGCCCGGGTCAGGGGCTCCAGGTTGCTGCCCTCCGGGATTTCCAGCTGCATGTAGAACGGAGCCTGCAGGGGCGTGACCGGCTCGGACAAGAAATCCATGACCAGGGGCACCTCGATGCGCCCGGTCATGCGCAGATCTTCCTTGTGTCCCTCCAGATCGGCCAGGACCAGGGCATCGCGGTCGGCCCAGACGGTGCCCGTCAGCTTGTCCAGGTGCAGCCAGTGGACATGGAAGGGCGCGCTGGTGAGTTCGCCCACCACCTGGGGCGAGTCGGTGGTGCCCGCCACCTGCATGCGACCGTCGAAGAGACCCGCCAGCCGGTCCAGGGCCGGCAACTGGAACTGTTCCAGGAATTCCCAGTCTCCCTGCTTCACTTCCAGGTCCATGTCCAGCTCGGCCCCGGGCCAGAAATCACGGGGACCGGCCCCGGGATGGGCCACCATGCCCCGCCCCTTGACCCGGCCGAACTCGCTGACCAGGTCCAAATCGCGGAAACTCAGAACGCCCTGGTTGAAGCTGGCCTCCACGGCCAGGGTGTCCACCCGGGCCAGGGTGAAGTCGCTGCCGGTCAGGAGTCCCTCCAGATCCACCACCGGATCTTCGGGCATGCCGCCCACCACCACCTCGGCCGTCAGTTCGCCCTGCAGGGGCTGGGTGTTGTTCACGAAGGGTTCCAGCAGCCCCAGATCGAAGTTCACAAGCTCCAGGTGTCCATCCACGGCCTGCTGCCGGTGGAAGAGCAGATCCATGGCCATGGCCCCCTGCTCCGATTCCAGCCGCATTCCCGGCAGATGGAAGTACCCCGGCCCCACCGTGAAGTCGGTGGGCTCGTCGATGGACCAGCTGGTTCCTTCCAGGTCCAGGGCGTAGCTGCCCAGATTGAAGTGGCTGACCGAATCCTGGAAATCCGCCTTCAGGGTGAAGCTCACGCCGGTGTCCCCGTGGCCGGCATAGAACCAGTCCACCCGGGCGGCGCGGGAAGAGGCCCCACCTTCCAGCTGGAAATCGCCGAAGGGGACCTTCCCCACCTCCAGGCCGTGCCCCTCGATGCGGCCGCTGATGACGGGCTCGCCCAGGACCCCGGCGATGTCCAGCCGGGCCACGCCGGCGGCGGCGTCCAGGGGGCCCAGGGCCAAGCTGTCGAAAACTGCGGCGCCGGTGAAATCCAGCGCATCCAGGGGCCCTGCCAGATCCCCCTGTCCCCGCAGGGCGCCCTGCAGCGGCGGCCAGCCCCACCCGGCGGGCAAGGTGGAAAGGTCGGTGGAGCGGGCGCGCACCTTGCCGCGGAAAACCTTGAGGGTGTCGGCCTCACCCTTGAGGTGGGCGCTCAGGTCGCGATAGTTCAGATCCACCCGGTCGAACACCACGCGGTCGGCATAGGCCTGCACATCCACCACGCAGGTGTCGAAGGGAATGATGTCGATGAAGCCCTGGGTCAGCTGGCCCTGCACCCTGGTCCACAGGGGCTTGTCCGTGTGCTCGATGCGCAGGCGGCCGGCCCCGTCGGTTGCAGGCAGATCCTCCTCGTCGGGGATCAGCCCCTTGGCCAGGTCAACGTCCCGGGCCTGTCCCTCCAGCACGAAGGAGACCGAGTCGGGATTGCTGATGTCGAACACCCCCGAACCGGTGAAGGTGGCCCCGTTCAACACTCCGGACATGTCCTGCAGCAGCACTTCCCGGGGGGCGATGACGGCCCCCGCCGTCAAGTCCTGCACGTCGTAGCCCTCCAGGACGCCGCTGAACCGGCCCTGGTAGAAGATGGTGTCCCCCGCCGAGTGGAACCGCCCCGTCATGTCGCCCTGGGCCGCGAAACCGATGTTCATGTCGATGAGATCCTCGACCTCGGCCACGCTGACGCCCTCGCCCTCCACCGAGATGTCCAGCCCCCCGTCCCACCGCCGGAAACCGCTCACGTGAACGGGCTTGCCGTTGACCAGGCCGTAAACCGGCGTGGCGCGCAACAGTTCACGGTCCACCGTGACCTGCCCGCGCAGATGCTCCAGCACGCTGTTGTGGGAGTCCCAGTACACCGAGCAGGAATTCAGGACCAGCCCCAGCTGATCGCCGGAGCGCACGCCGCCCCGCCAGTCCAGCCGGGAGATCTTCTCCGTCAGGCGGCCGTCGGGGGCGGAGAACTCCAGGTACGCCTCGTGGATCTCCAGCATGTCCACCACCAGCCGGGGCAGGGGCAAGGGCTCGTCCTCGGGCGTGGCAGCACTGCTGGTGTCGGCCGCTCCCGACCGCACGAAGACCTCGGGCCGCCGGATGATGACCCGCCGCAAGTGCGGGGCCGGCTCCCACAGCTCGTTCAGCCGGAAGTCCACGCTCACGGTGTCGGCCGAGGCCAGGGCCATGCCCCCCGACCTGTCCGGCAGGGTCAGGCTGACACCGTACAGCTCCACACCCTCGAAGATATGGATATCCCAGTCGCGGACCAGCAGGCCCCCTGCCTCGATGCCCAGCAGATGGCGCCCCACCAGGCGGGACACCTGGGGAGCCATGAGCCGCGAGTTGCTCAGGATGGCCCCCACCACCACGACGATGGCCAGCCAGGCCACCAGCACCGGCAAGCGGGAAGGGCGTATTTTCAGGCCTTTCCACTCCATCAGAAGGGATACCCCAGGGAAAAGTGCCAGATGACCTTGGGATCGGAGTAGGTCTGATCCGCGCTCACGTACTTGACCCGCTTCAGGGGGATGCCCACGTCCACCCGCACCGGGCCGATGGGGGTGTCCAGGCGCACCCCGGTGCCGTAACTGTAGCGATAATCCCAGGCCTTGGTCGAGCCCGGATCCAGGGGGTCGCCCGGGTCGCTGATCAACCGGAATCCGCGCAGGCGGATGTCCTGGGCCCTGGCCCAGACGTTGCCGCCCTCGAAGAAGGCCACCCCCGACAGCTTCCAGCGGCGCAGCACGGGCAGCGGGAAGCGCAATTCCATGTTGGTCAGGGCCAGGAAGTTGCCCCCGCGCGCCGGGTTATCCGGCAGCAGGTTCTCGGAGGTGTAGTTCAGGTAGTCCAGCTCTCCCTGGTCCTGCACCTGGGGGCCCAGGCTGTTGTGGCCGTAGCCCCGAACGGTGGACGCCCCGCCGGCGAAGAAGCGGTCGTCGTAGGGCACACCATCAGCGCCCAGATCCAGGGACCGGCCGTAGGGACGGGCGCCCCCCAGCATGACCCGCAGGGCCAGCACACCGCCCAGGGGGGTCCGGTGGTAGTTGTGCCAGGAGGTGGACCAGCGGAAGAAGCTGTAGTCCCCCCCCATCACCCCTCCCGCCAGCTTGGCCGTGGCCGAGGCGTACATGCCCGAGGTGGGCCGGAAAAGGTCGTCCCGGTGGTCAACGTAAACCGCCCAGTTGAGGGAGCGGGTCTGGGAAATGGCCACACCCAGGGCGGTGAAGTTGTCCTTCAGATCTTCCGGGGCGTAGGGATGGACCGAAGGGTCGGTGATCTTCAGCCCCACGTAGGCGTTGTTGGTCACCCGGCGGCTGGGCTTCCAGGTGGTGCCCACGTTGAAGCCGTGGGTGGCCAGGTTCAGGCCGGACTCGCCGCGGGTTTCCCGCTTCATGTAGGCCGTCATGTCGAAGCTGTAACGGCTGCCGCGGATGCGGGGGTTCACGTAGTCGGCATCCAGCCAGTAGTTGATCTGCCCCTCGTTGAAGGACTGGGGCCGGCCCACCACGTCCTCCACGTTCCAGGCGGCCCGTCCGCGCAGCTGGGTGCGCCGGCCCGTGCCCCACAGGTTGCGGTGTCCCCAGGCGGCCAGCAGGCGGATGCGCTCCAGGCTGCCCACGCCCACACCCACCTCGTAGTAGGCGGGGCGGCGTTCCACCACCCGCACATGCAGGTCGGCCAGGCCGGGCATGCTGTCCACCGCCACGGGGATGATGCTCACATCCCGGAACAGGCTGGTCAGCAGCAGGCGCCGGCGCGAGTCTTCCAGCCGGCGCCAGCGCAGGGGGTCGCCCGGGACGAAGAGCAGTTCCCGGGTCAGGAGGTTGTCGCGGGTGTGATCGTTCCCCTCCAGCACCACCTGGCCGATGGTGAACCGCGGTCCGGGCTGGATGCGGTACTGCACGTCGGCCCAGTAACCACCCCCCAGGGTGTCGGCCGCGATGCTCACCCGGGGCACCACGGTGGCCTCCAGATAGGTGGCGTTGCGCAGCACGTCCCGCATGGCGTAGATGTCGGCGCCGAACCCGTTCAGGTCGGCCGGGGCGGGCCGCCCCTCCTGCAGGTACATGACTTCCCGCAGTTCGGCGGGGGCCACGGCGGTGGTGTCGGTGAAGCTGACCCGGCGAATGAAGGTGCGCGGTCCCTCGACGATGGAGATGTGCAGCACGTCGCCCTTGTCGGGCACGGCGCTGATGGAATCCAGCCCGGCCGAAACCTGATGGAACCCCCGCTGCCGGTAGTAGTTCTTGATGAGGTTCACCTGGGTGTCAACCAGATGGGGACGGTAGGTGGCCGTGTTCAGGGGGCGGGTCCAGGAGGGTTCCTGGATGCGCAGGACATTCTTGAGATCCCCGTCGGAAAAGGTGGTGTTGCCCGTCAGTTCGATGCGGGCCAGGCGGTGGGTTTCCAGGCCGTAGTTCAGTTCGGGATCGGCCCAGGCGGGCACGACGAGGGGCAACAGGATCACCGATTGAAGCAGGACTCCCAGCAAGAGCCGACCGACCAGGGAAACGGACAAGCAGGGCCGTGCGGCCTTTTGCCGTGACAACGGGGGCCCGGAGGTGTTAATTCTACCCGCATGAAATCGCATGGCAAAACAACCTGCTTGACGACGGGGCCGCGCTCGCTGACGGCCGTTTCCTTGTTGCTACTCGTGCTGTGCCTGCCGCTGCATGGCTGCGGCCGGGACAAACCCGGGGATATCCAGCTGGCCGACCTGAATCAGGGCGAATACCGCTACGTCTCGCGCATGGTCGTCCTGGAACGGGCCAAGGCCGTGGCCCTGAACGACCGGGACACCGGGGAAGCCCTGCTGGACAGCCTGGCCATCGCCTGGGGCGATTCCGCCCTGCCCGAGACCGCTGCCGGAGTGCCCGACGATCCCATCCGGGCCCAGCTGGTGGGACGTCTGCTGGGCCGCATCCTGGAAGCCGAGCTGGACTCCTTGCTGTTCCACCCCCGGCCCGACCGCCTGGCGGCCCCCCTGCCCGACCCCGCACCCGCCCGGCCGGTGGCCAGACAGGGCGAGGAGGGCGAGTAAACCGCCCCGCCTTTCCCGATCAGTGCCCCGAAACCTTCCAGATATCCCAGAAGAACACGAAGGTCATGAACAGGAGCAGGATGATCAGCCCCAGCTGGGTGGCGATGGCCTGCACCCGTTCGGGCACCGGTTTGCCCCCCCGCAGGACCTCCACCAGCAGGAACAGCACGTGCCCCCCGTCCAGCACGGGAATGGGCAACAGGTTCAGCAGGAAAAGGTTCACCGAGAAGAAGGCGATGAAATTCATGAGGCGGTCGAAACCCCAGCGCAGCATGTCGCCGGCCGCCTGGCCGATGCGCAAGGGACCGCCCACGCTGCCCAGCCCCAGCTTGCGGCTGACCAGATCCTTCAGGCTTTGCAGGATGTACAGGGTGGTGTAGCGGGTCTGGTTGAAACCCAGCACCAGCCCCTCACCCAGGCCCACCTTGCGCGACTCCTTGAGGGATTCGATGAAGATGCGGCCCTTGGTGACGCCGGGGGCCACCTCGTCCAGTTCCGGGACGATGGTCCTGGTGAAGGTCTGCCCGTCCCGCTGGAAGACCAGCTCGGTCTCCTGGCCCGGGCGGTCGTTGATGATGCCGGCGATCATGCCGAAGGAGTGGACATCCTGGCCGGCCACGCGGGTGATGACATCCCCCTGCTTCAGACCGATCTGATCGGCCCGTCCCCCCTTCTGCACCCGGCCCACGGTGGTGTTGGCCGATTCCAGATCATAGTACTGCACCCCTTCCCCGCCGGGCTGGGGCAAGGGCAGGGAGACATCGAAGCGGGACCCGTCCCGCTCCAGGGTGAGGACGAATTCGGTGCGGCCGTCGTCCTTGGCCGGGTCGCGCAGGAAGCGCTGGTTCCAGGCCTCGTCCCAGTTGCCGACGGGCTGGCCGTCCACGGCCAGCACCTTGTCCCCCACGGCCACCCCGGCGGCTGCGGGGGCCGACCCCTCGGCCACCTGGCCCACGGTGGTCACGGGGTCGTAGGAGATGCCGTGCACCAGGTTCAGCCCCGTAAAGACCAGGAAGGCCAGCACCAGATTGAACAGGGGGCCGGCGATGAACACCAGCAGGCGCTGCCAGGCGGGGCGGTTGAAGAACAGGCGCTCGGGCGGGATGTCGGCGTCCATCTCGGCCGCCTCCAGGTTGCCCTCCTCGGTACCCAGGGGATACTTGCGGCTGTCCAGGGTGCCCGTGTCCTGAATCTCCTCCATCATGCCCTCGCCGGCCATCTTGACGTAGCCGCCGAAGGGAATGGCACTGATGGTGTACTCGGTCTCGCCCCAGCGCTTCTTGAGCAGCTTGGGGCCGATCCCGATGGAGAAGGTCTTGACGTACACGCCGAAGAGCTTGCAGAAAAGAAAATGGCCCATCTCATGGATGATGACCACGGTGCCCAGGGTCAGCAGGAAGGCCAGGGCGATATACAGGACGTTCAGGGACAAGAGATCCACCTCACGACGTCGAATCCGCCACGGCGGCCACCCGGCCCCGCGCCTGAACCCGCGCTTCTTGATCAATGGCCAGGGCCGTTTCCAGACAGTCGATGTCGGTCACGGGCATGGCGGCAAGTGTGCTTTCCACAACCCGGGGAATGTCCCCGTAGCTGATGCGGCCGGCCAGCAGGGCTGCCACGGCCTCCTCGTTGGCGGCGTTCAGGACGATGGTGGCGCCCTGCCCCGCCTCGCCGGCCCGCCGGGCCAGGGCCAGGCAGGGGAAGCGTTCCAGATCGGGCTCCTCGAAATGCAGCGAGCCCACCTTCTTCAGGTCCAGCCGGTCCCCGTCCAGATCCCGGTGCACCTCGCCGAACATGGCATACTGCAACGGCAGACGCATGTCCGGAGTTCCCAGCTGGGCCAGCAGGGCCCCGTCCACGAATTCCACCAGGGAGTGGACGTAGCTGCCCGGATGCACCGCCACGTCGATGCGCTCGTAGGGCAGGCCGAACAGGTGATGGGCCTCGATGATCTCCAGCCCCTTGTTCATGAGGGTGGCCGAATCCACCGTGATCTTGGGCCCCATGTTCCAGGTGGGATGGTTCAGCACCTGTTCCAGGCTCACCCCGGCCAGTTCGGCCGCCGGGGTGGTGCGGAAGGGGCCGCCCGAGGCCGTGAGCACCAGCCGGGCGATCTCGGCCTGGCTCCGGCCGCTCAGGCACTGGGCGATGGCCGAGTGCTCCGAGTCCACGGGCAGGACCTCGGCCCCGCCGCAGGCCACGGCCCGGCGCACCAGATCGCCGCCCACCACCAGGCTTTCCTTGTTGGCCAGGGCGATGCGTAGACCGCGGCCGGCGGCGGCCAGGGTGGGCTCCAGCCCCACGGCCCCCACCAGGCCGTTGACCACGCAGTGAGCCGATACGGGGGCCAGCACGGCCTCGTTCAGGCCCTCGGGTCCGGCGGCCAGCAAGCGCGGGCCCAGGCCCAGTTCATCGGCCGCCTGTTGCCGGGCGGCCGGGTCGGCCACCGCCACCAGGGGCTGTGGCGCGTCGGGGCAACACCGGGCCAGCCGGGCCAGTTCCTCCTGCAGGGCATCCAGGTTGCGCCCGCAGGACACGGCCACCACCCGCAGGCGGTCCGGGTTGCGGCGCACCAGGTCCATGGTCTGCCGGCCGATGGACCCCGTCGCCCCCAGGATCACCAGATCCAGGGGTTCGGGCAGATCCAGCCGGGGCCCCCCGCACTGGTACAGGGCCGTTCCCGCCGATCCGTCAAACCCTGCAGCCACCGGGCCCCTCCTGCCTAGACGATGAAGAGCCGGAAGTAATAATACAGCACCGGCACGGTGAAGAGCAGCGAATCGAAGCGGTCCAGGATACCGCCGTGACCGGGAATGAGCTCGGCCGAATCCTTGATGCCCACGTCCCGCTTGATGAGGGACTCGACCAGGTCGCCCAGCTGGGCCACCAGCCCCACCACCAGGCCCACCAACACCCCGGACAGGGGCGTCAGGAAGGGGGCGAAGGTGCGGGCGCAGACCCAGCCGATGAAGGCCGCCCCCAGCAGCCCGCCCACGGCGCCCTCGACGGTCTTCTTGGGGCTGATCTGGGGCATGAGCTTGTGACGGCCCAGGGCCACCCCGAACAGGTAGGCGAAGGTGTCGGTAGCCCAGGTCAGCAGGGCGGCCAGGAAGACCATGCGCACGCCCACCGAGTCCTCCACTCCCAGGGTGGCCGGCAGCTGACGCAGCATGACCAGGTGGCTGCCCAGCCAGCCGATGTACATGACCCCGAACACGGTGACGGCCATGTGGCCCAGGGAACGGGAACGCTCGGCGCGGAAGACCTCGCGGATCATGATGGCCAGGAGGCTGCCCGTCAGGATGAGAGGCACGGCCACCCCCTGGCGCCAGGCGTAGGCGCTGATGGCCAGAGCGCAGAAGTAGCCCAGGGCCTCGAAGGGCTGGTAACCCTTGGCCTTCATGAGGATGTAGAATTCGCGCAGGCCCAGGAAGATGATCAGGTCCACCAGCAGCAGGAAGAAGACGCCGCCCCGCAGGGTGATGAGGAACAGGCAGGGCACCCCCAGCAGGATGACGGCCAGGCGGGGCACGATGCCCGCGTTCAGGAAACGCTTGATGGCGGAATCCCGGCCCTCGGGCGGTTGCTGCGGCGCCCCCTCGGTCACAGAAGCTCCTTGAGGATGCGCTTCCAGCGGGTGGTGGGATCGGAGTCCTGCTCCCCGGCGGCCGGCGTCGGGTTGGGCGTCACCCCGCCGAAGCGGCGCTCGCGGCCCAGGTAATCCACCACCGAAAGCAGCAGATCCTTCTCCTGGAAATCGGGCCACAGCACGGGCGTGATCAGGAACTCGGCATAGGCCGACTGCCACAGCAGGAAGTTGCTGAGGCGGCCCTCGCCGCTGGTGCGGATCAGCAGGTCGGGATCAGGCACCTCGGGACTGTACAGCCCGCGGGCGAATTCCTCGGCGTCGATGTCTTCCCAGCTGATCTGCCCCTCCTGCACCCGGCGCGCAGCCAGGCGGGCGGCGCGCAGGATCTCCTGGCGTCCCCCGTAGGCCAGGGCCAGGTTCAGGCACAGCCCGGTGTTGTCCTTCAGGTGGTCGATGACCATGAGGAGGCCCTCGCGGGCCGGGGCCGGCAACTGGTCCAGGTCCCCCGAGGCCACCAGGCGCACATTCTGGCGCCGCAGGTCCTCCCGCTCGCCAACCAGGGTTTCCTGCAGGAAGTGCATCAGGGCCTTCACCTCGGCCTCGGGCCGGTTGAAGTTCTCCTGGCTGAAGGTGTACAGGGTGAGGTACTCGATGCCCAGGCGCCCACAGGCCTGGACACAGCGCCGCACCGAATGGCGGCCGGCCCGATGCCCGGCCACCCGGGGCAGGAATCGCTTCCTGGCCCAGCGGCCGTTGCCGTCCATGATGATGGCCACGTGCCGGGGCAGGTCCTTGCGCCCCTTCAGGCGCTCGAACAGCTCGTCCACCGGCAGGGCGGCCAGCTCCTCTTTGTTCAGCGGATCACTCATCTTCACCCGTCAGATTTCCATGATTTCGACGGTCTTGGCATCGACGATCTTGTCCACCTGCTCGCAGTACTTGTCGGTCAGCTTCTGGACCTCGTCCCGGTCGCGGTGCAGATCGTCCTCGGTGATGTCCCCGTCCTTCTGTTCCTTCTTGAGGGCGTCATTGGCTTCCTGGCGCACGCGGCGCACGGCCACCTTGCCGTCCTCGCCGATTTCCCGGGCCTGCTTGGCCAGGTCCTTGCGGCGATCCTCGGTCAGCTCGGGCACCTGCAGGCGGATCATCATGCCGTCACTGCTGGGATTCATGCCCAGGTTGCCCGCCTGGATGGCCTTCTCGATGGCATTGATGGCCGAGCGATCGAAAGGCTTCACCGTCAGCATGCGCGGCTCGGGAACGGCCACCGTGGCCAGCTGCTTAAGAGGGGTCGGGGCCCCGTAGTACTCGACCGAGATGCCGTCCAGCATGGCCGGACTGGCCTTGCCCGTGCGGATCTTGCTGAGGCGGCCCTTCACCGCGTCGATGGCCTCATCCATGGAGAGTTCGGCATTTTCCCGTACTTCGGCGCTCATCGTTCAAAACTCCTTCTTGATCCAGGTTCCCTTCTGGGAGCCCTCGATGGTACGAACCAGGTTGCGGGGGTCGGAAATATCGAAGACGAACATGGGCAGCCCCTGCTCGCTGCACAGCGTGAAAGCCGTCAGGTCCATGACCTGCAGGCGGCGGTCGATGACCTCGTCGTAGCTGAGCTGCTCGAAGCGCTGGGCGTCGGCGTGCTTGTGGGGGTCCTTGTCATAAACCCCGTCCACCTGGGTGCCCTTGACCAGGGCGTCGGCGCTGATTTCCAGGGCCCGCAGGGCTGCGGCCGAATCGGTGGTGAAGTAGGGGTTGCCCGTGCCGCCGGCGAAGATCAGCACGTTGCCGGCCTGCAGCAGGGCCAGGGCCTTGTCCCGGGCGAAGGCCGTGGTCAGGGGCCGCACCTCGCGGGGCGAGAGGATATGGGCCTTCAACCCCTCGGCGCGCAGGTAATCGCGCAGGATGCTGGCGTTCATGATGGTGGCCAGCATGCCCACGTTGTCGGCGGTGACCCGGTCGACGATCTGCAGGTTGGCCGAACGGGCGCGGAAGATGTTCCCGGCTCCGATGACGATGCCCACCTGCACGCCCATGTGCTGGACCTCGGCCAGGGCGTGCGCCAGTTCGGTGAGCTTGGTGTGGCTGAACTGCTCGCCCTCACCCATGAGGGCCTCGCCACTGAGCTTCAGGAGGATACGCGTGAATTTCACCCTGTGCAGGACCTTTCCCGGCGGCCGGCTGGCCGGCCGTTCATTGCAGACAAGTGGCCGGGACATGATAATCCCGGTTTGGCCAACAATCTACCCCAACCCGGAAGGTTATGTATAGCCCGGAATCGAGGAAGCGGCCCCCCCCGGCTCGACCCACCGGGCGTTCCCGGATAAAAAAAAGCCCGGGCAAGAATGCCCGGGCTTTACGGGTGGCTTCTAGGAGCCGATCTGGTACCGGGTGAACCGCTTGATCTGCATGTTCTCGCCCAGTTCACCGATGATGGACTTCAGGTAATCCTCGATGGTCATGTCGGGATCCTTGACGTACTTCTGCTCCATCAGGCAGATATCGCTGTAGTACTTGTCCACCTTGCCCACGATGATCTTCTCGATGATCTCCTCGGGCTTGCCCTGCTCCATCATCTGGCCGCGGTAGATCTCCTTCTCCTTCTCGATGACGGAGGGATCCACCTCTTCGCGGGTGACGGCCACGGGGCTGGCGGCGGCGATGTGCATGGCGATGTTGTGGACGAACTCCTGGAAGTTGTCGGTGCGGGCCACGAAGTCGGTCTCGCAGGCCACCTCCACCAGGACGCCGACCTTGCCGCCCATGTGGATGTAGCTACCGATGATGCCCTGGCTGGTGTCGCGGCCTTCCTTCTTGGCGGCGGAAGCGATACCCTTCTTGCGCAGGTAATCCACGGCCTTGTCCATGTCCCCGTCGCACTCGCCCAGGGCTTTCTTGCAATCCATCATGCCTGCGCCGGTGCTCTCGCGCAGCTCCTTGACCATCTTGGCTGTGATTTCCATGACTCCTCCAGATTCCCTGGCGCGGCAGCCCGGGATAAGGTGTGGCCGGGCCGGACCCGGTCTCTTTTTTCGGAATTTCGGGCCCCGGCCGGCGCTTGCCGTCGAGGCCCGAGGATAGTCTCGTATCGACGCGCCCTAGCTGGCAGGCTTGTCGGTGCTTTCGGGAGCCTCGGCCTGGGCCGGAGCCTCGACCTTGCTGGCGTCGCCGTCCAGGGTGGCGCTGGCCGCGGCGGCCTCGGCCTTGGGCTGAGCCATGTCCACGCCCTTGTCCACGCCCTCGTTGCGGGTCTTGCGACCGGCCTCGATGGACTCGGCCACGACCTTGGTGAACAGGGTGATGGCGCGGATGGCGTCATCGTTACCGGGAATGGGGAAGTCCACCAGGTTCGGGTCGCAGTTGGTGTCCACCACGCCGATGACGGGGATCCCCAGCTTGCGGGCCTCGCGCACGGCGGTCTCTTCCTCGGCGGTGTCCACCACGAAGACGGCGCTGGGCAGGCCCTTCATCTTGCGAATGCCGCCCAGGTTGGTGTTCAGCTTCTCGTACTTGCGGCTGAACTCCAGCTGCTCCTTCTTGGAAAAGTTCTCCATGCGGCCATCGTTCATCATGGCCTCGATCTCTTCCAGCTTCTGCACGCTCTTGTAGATGGTCTGGTGGTTGGTCAGCATGCCGCCCAGCCAGCGCTCGATGACGTAGGGCATGCCCACGCGGTCGGCGTATTCCTTGATGGCCACCTTGGCCTGCTTCTTGGTGCCCACGAACAGCACGCTGCCGCCCTTGGCGCCCACCGTCTCCAGGAACTTGCTGGCCCGGTTCAGGTTACGCAGGGTGCGCTGCAGGTCGATGATGTAGATGCCACCCCGGGCGATGAAGATGTAGGGCTTCATCTTGGGGTTCCACTTGCGGGTCTGGTGCCCGAAATGGACGCCAGCTTCCAGCAGATCTTTCAGTCCGACATTAGCCATGATGATCCTCCGAACGTCCGCCTGCGCGGCGGATTCCAGGTTGAGCCTCCCTGATCGTCAATGAAATGGAACAAACACCAAGGGATCGTTCACAAAGGTGCCACCGAGCTCCATTTCTCGGACCAGGTGTGTGATGAGCACGGCCAGGCCGTGCAGGAACCCGGGATGGGCCAGGCCCACCCCGGATTCTCGTATCGCCAAGCGCGGTTTAACGCTTGGAGAACTGGAAGCGCTTGCGGGCGCCGGGCTGACCGTACTTCTTGCGCTCCACCATGCGGGAGTCGCGAGTCAGGTAGCCGTGCTTGCGCAAGGGCTTGCGGAATTCCTCGTTGGCCACGACCAGGGCGCGGGCCAGACCGTGACGCAGAGCGCCGGCCTGACCGGTGATGCCGCCGCCCTTGACGGTGCACCACACGTCGAACTCACCCTCGACGCCCAGGTTGGTCAGGGGCATGAGGGCCTGCTGGCGCACGGCCTCGCCGAAGTACTCCTCGACGGTGCGATTGTTGACCTTGATCTGACCGGAGCCCTGGGTGATCCAGACTCGGGCCACTGCAGTCTTGCGACGACCAGTTGCGTAATACCGCTCTTCCAACTTCAAACCTCCGGAAATGCCCTTTCAGGGCGCCTGTAAAGCCGAAAAGCGGCTACTAGAGTTCAACAACCTTGGGCTGCTGGGGAGCATGGGGATGCTCGGCGCCAGCGTAGACCCGCAGATTCTTCAGCTGAGCCCGGCCCAGCTTGGTCTTGGGAAGCATGCCCTTGACGGCCCGCATGATGACTTCTTCGGGCCGGGTTTCCATGAGCTTCTTCATGGGCGTGACACGCTGGCCCCCCATGTAACCGGTGTGGTGCAGGTAGACCTTCTTGTCCAGCTTCTGGCCGGTGAGCTTCACCTTGGCGGCGTTGACGACGATGACGTTGTCCCCCATGTCCAGGTGAGCGGTGAAGGTGGGCTTGTGCTTGCCGCGCAGGAAGGTCGCGACCTGGGTGGCCAGGCGCCCGAGAACCACGTCCTCGGCGTCCACGACCAGCCAGTCCTTGGCGATCTCGTCCTGCTTCATGCTGTAAGTCTTGACGGGCTTCATATTGAATTGACTCCTTGCGAACCCTGAATCCGGACCTATTCCGGATGGCTAAACGGACCGTTCTTCCGGATTGGCTACCGGATCATTGAGAATCGGACCGACCGATTTCAAACCACGAAAAGGTTGCCGAGACACACGCTGGCCTTGCAGACGCAAGGGGTGCCCGGCTGAAAGTCTAAACTGTTGTGCTGCAACGAGAAAAGTCTGAATTTCCACAAAATCCAGGCCATTCCCAACCCTCCCGAAAGCCTTGCCAGAGGCTGGCGGGAGCACCCTTCACGGCCCCGGAGGAGCACGGCGGAAGAGTCCAGTACACCGAAAAAATCGGGAATTCCGGCGTTCGCAGGACGGGTAAATTAGCCCAGTGGCAGAGCTTTGTCAAGGAGGGCAAGCCCCCCTCAACGCGCCAGCACGGGCGCCAGCGATTGCCGGAAAGGCGGCCGCAGCACCCCGTGCTCGGTGATGAAAGCCGTGATCAGGTCGTTGGGCGTCACGTCGAAGGCCGGATTGTAGGCCCCCACCCCCGCCGGCGTGGCCCGCAAGGCCTGAAAAGTGTGCACCTCGTCGGGGCTGCGCTCCTCGATGACGATGTCCTCGCCGTGATCCGTGCCCGGGTCGAAGGTGCTGGCCGGGGCCGCCACGTAGAAGGGCACATCGTGCCGGTTGGCCAGCACGGCCAGGGGGTAGGTGCCGATCTTGTTCGCGGCGTCCCCGTTGGCGGCGATGCGGTCGGCCCCCGTGATCACCGCGTCCACCTTGCCCTGGCGCAGCACCGTGGCGGCGGCCGAATCGCACAGCACGTCCACCTCGATGCCCTGGCTGGCCAGTTCCCAGGCCGTCAGCCGCGCTCCCTGCAGGAGAGGGCGCGTCTCGTCGGCGAAGACCCGCACGGTCTTGCCGGCCTCGCGGGCGGCGTAGATGACCCCCACGGCGGTGCCGTAACCGCCGGTTGCCAGACCGCCGGCGTTGCAATGGGTCAGGACGGTGGCGAAGTCGGGCAGCAGTTCCTGGCCCGCCTGCCCCATGGCCCGGCACATGTCCACATCCTCGTCGCGAATGGCCCCGGCCTCGGCCAGCAGGGCCGCGCCCACCTCCTGGGCGCTCTTGCCCAGCCCCACCTGGTGCACGGCCACGGCCCAGGACCGTTCCAGGGCCCAGAACAGGTTCACGGCGGTGGGACGGGTACCCGCCAGGCGCTTGCGATCCTGCTCGAGAGCGGCGATGAGGGCCGGGATGTCCTGGGTCTCGCGGGCGTTCAGGCGCCAGGACAGAGCCATGCCGTAGCCGGCGGCCACCCCGAGGGCCGGAGCCCCGCGCACGGCCAGCTCGTGGATGGCCCGGCACAGGGAGGGAATGTCGGCGCAGCGCCGGAATTCCAGGCGCTCGGGCAACAGGGTCTGGTCGATGAGGACCACCTGGTCCTCTTCCCAGCTGACCACGGGGAAAGGAAAGGGCAAGTTGTGCAAGATTGCTCCTCCGTTCGTTTCAGGCTGCCGGGGGCAGGACCTGACGCAGCAAGATTCCCAGGCGGGCCAGAGGCAGGCCCATGACGTTGAAATAGCATCCTTCCACCCCGGCCACCATCATGGCGCCGTAGCCCTGGATGCCGTAGGCTCCGGCCTTGTCCATGGGCTCGCCGGTGGCGATGTAGCGGCGGATATCGTCGGCGGCCAGGGGCAGGAACTGGACCTCGGTGGTCTCGTGGGCGGCCAGGCCGAAGCCCGCCGGGCCGCCTTGCAAGGCCACCGCCGAGACCACGGTGTGACGCCGGCCCGACAGCAGGGAAAGCAGGCGGAAGGCGTCATCACTGTCCACGGGCTTCTCCAGGATCTGCCCGTCCAGGACCACCACCGTGTCGGCCCCCAGGACCAGCCGCCCGGACAGACGCCCGGCCACGTCCCGGGCCTTGGCCGCCGCCAGCAGCTCGGCGTAGCGGGTGGGGTGGGTCTTCTCCTCCAGCAACCGGGCGGCCAGGACCTCCTCCACGTCCCCGGCGGGGATCACCTCGTGGGGAATGCCCGCCACCGTCAGCAGCTCGGCCCGGCGCGGCGAGCGCGAGGCCAGCACCAGGGTCTGGCCGGCGGGCCAGGGCACGAAGGGGCTCAGGTGGGACGGGGCGGTCATGGTTCTCCCGGGGACAGGGGGGCTTCTCGGTCAAGGATCAGGGTCACGGGGCCGTCGTTCACCAGTTGCACCTGCATCATTGCGCCGAATTCGCCCTCGGCCACACGGGGCCACTGGCGGCGCAACAAGGCGCCGAAGCGCCGGTAAAGCTCCAGGGCCTGCTCGGGGGGAGCACTGCCCACGAAGCTGGGACGCTGGCCCTTGCGGCAATCGCCGTACAGGGTGAACTGGCTCACCAGCAGGATGCCCCCGTCCACGTCGGCCAGGGCCCGGTTCATGCGGTCCTCGTCATCCCGGAAGATGCGCAGGCGCGGCAGCTTGCGGGCCATCCACTCCAGCTCGGCGTCGGTGTCGGTGGCCTGGAAGGCCGCCAGCACCACCAGCCCGGAATCGATCTGCCCGGTGGTCCGGCCGTCCACCGTGACCCGGGCCGGGCCGCTTCTTTGCACCACGCAACGCACGGGGTCTGGTCCTCTCAGGTGGAATGGCCCAGCTGGTAGCGCTCGATCTTCTGAACGCCGCCCACCCGCCGCACGGCGGTGAGGATCTGTTCCAGCTTGTTGAGGTTGCGCACTTCCACCACCAGGGTGACGGTGGCGCTGCCGTTCTCGGCGGCGAACTCCCCGCTCTGGATGTTGGTGTTGGTCAGGTCCAGCACCTTGCTGATGTCCATGAGCAGGTTCTTCCGGTCGGTGGCCATGATGATGAGCTTGACCAGGAAGGTCTGCTCGGGGGCCACGTCCCAGACCACGTCGATGCGACGGTCGGGACCAAGGTTGGGGTCGTTCAGGTTGGGGCAGCCGTCACGGTGGACCGACACCCCCCGCCCGCGGGTGACCACGCCCACGATGGCGTCCCCGGGAATGGGCTGGCAGCAGCGGGCGTAGCTGACCATGAGGTTGTCCACCCCGGCCACGCGCACGCCGGTGGAAGAGCGCCGCAGCAGGGAGTCGTACAGCTCCTTGCCCTTGGCCAGCACCTTCTCGGCGGTGGATTCCACCGGTGGCGTCAGGCGGCTGATGACCTTGCCGTGGGAGATGTCCCCCCGCCCCACGGCGGCCAGCATCTTGTCCAGCTCGCTGTAGCCCATCTCCTGGGAAACGGGCTCCAGCTCGTCCACCTTCAGGCGCAGATGGGCGCGGGACAGCTCGCGCTCCAGGATCTCGCGGCCCAGCTTGACGCTTTCCTCGAACTGGCTGGTGCGGATCCAGCGGCGGATGTGGTGCTTGGCGCGGCTGGTCTTGACGATTTCCAGCCAGCTGGCGCTGGGGTTGGGCGTCTTGCTGGTCAGGATCTCCACGGCGTCGCCGTTGTTCAGCTCGGAACGCAGGCTGACGATGCGCCCGTTGACCTTGGCGCCCGTGCAGCGGAAGCCCACCTCGCTGTGGATGGCGAAGGCGAAGTCCAGGGGCGTGCTGCCCAGGGGCAGCTCGAACACGTCGCCGCCGGGACTGGTGACGAAGACCTCATCCCGCAGGAAATCCACCTTCAGGGTTTCCATGAACTCGCGGGGATCGCTCACGTCCTCCTGCCAGGCCAGGATCTGGCGCAGCATGGAGGCCATCTGGTCCAGGTTGCCCTTGCCCGAGCCGCCGCCCTCCTTGTACCGCCAGTGGGCGGCGATGCCCAGCTCGGCCGCCTCGTGCATCTTTTCGGTGCGGATCTGTACCTCGATGTACTTGCCCCCCGGCACGCGCACGGTGGAATGGATGGACTGGTACATGTTGGCCTTGGGCGTGGCGATGTAGTCCTTGATGCGGTCGGCCAGGGGCGGGAACAGGGTATGCAGCACCCCCAGGGCGTGGTAGCAGTCGGCCTTGGTGGCCACGATGATGCGCAGGGCCAGCAGGTCGTACACCCGGTCCAGGCTGATGTCCTGGGCCTTCATCTTGCGGTAGATGCTGTAGAAATGCTTGGGCCGCCCGCTGATGCCGCAGGCGATGCCCGCCTCCTTCATCTTGGCGCGCAGGGGCACCAGCAGCTTGTCGATGAGGCGCTCGCGCTCGTCCCGCGTCTGGTTGATGCCGCGCTCGACCTCGAAGTAGGCCCCCGGGTCCAGCACCTTGAAGGCCAGGTCCTCCAGCTCCCACTTGATGCGCGCGATGCCGAAGCGGTGGGCGAAGGGCACGTACACGTCCATGGTTTCCTGGGCTATGTCCAGCTGGCGATCCTTGGCCAGGAACTCGATGGTGCGCATGTTGTGCAGGCGGTCGGCCAGCTTGATGAGGATGGTGCGGGGATCACGCGCGATGGCCAGCACCAGCTTGCGGTAGGTCTCGGCCTTGCGGGCTTCCTTGTTCACCTGGTAGAGGCCGCTGATCTTGGTGACGCCGTCCACCATGTTGGCCACCTCGGCCCCGAAGCGGGACTCGATGTCCTCCAGCTCGAAGTCGGTGTCCTCCACCACGTCGTGCACCATGGCGGCGATGAGGGTGTCCACGTCCAGGCGCAGGTCGGCCAGGATGCTGGTCACGGTCAGGGCGTGGGTGAAGAAGGGCTCGCCGCTCTTGCGGGACTGGTGGGCATGGGCGTCGCGCGCGAAAGTGTACCCGCTGAACAGGCGTTCCCGGTCGGCCTTGGGGTTATACTTCATCACCCGGGACCAGATGTCCTCCATCATCGACTGGAGGTCGACGGATTGCCCCGTGCCTCCGCCGGGTGTCACGGCTCCACCGCCGGTCGGATGTCCACCAGCAGCTGCTGGACCGGATCGTAATCGCCGTGGCGGGGCCGGAAGGTGCTGCGCCCCACCTGGAACAGGATATCCCAGCGTTTGTCCAGCAGGTCGCGGGGCTGCAGGCCCTCGCGTTCCAGCATGCGCCGCCAGGCGTCACCGCAGCCGAAGGAGACGAACTCGCGGCTGAGGGCCGGGGTCTCGTCGCCGCTGGGCCGCGCCGGGCCGCGGAAGGCGAAGCGCAGGTGGGCCCCGCCGCTGAGGAAAGTGGGCGGCCGCTGAAGTTGCAGGCCCGTGCAGCGGAAGACCGGCTTCCGGTTGCCAGAGCCGAAGGGTTCCAGGTGCTCCAGCTCGCGCACCAGGCGGGCCACCCCCTTGGCCGACTGGTTGTGCAGGCAAAGGTCCAGGTCGTAACCCTCGGGCACGGGACCCGACTGGGGATGGGCGCGCAGGGCGGCCAGGAAGGACTCGCGGAAGGCGGCGATGTTGCGCTCGCGCAGGGTCATGCCCGCGGCCTGGGCGTGGCCGCCGTGTCGCACCAGGTGCTGGGCGCACTGGTCCAGGATGGCCTTCACGTCCACGCTGGGCACGCTGCGGGCCGAACCGCGGGCCTCTTCGCCCTCGATGCTGATGAGGATGACGGGCAGCTGGTACTGCTCCACCAGGCGGGCGGCGCCGATGCCGATGATGCCCTTGTGCCAGGTGGGCGACGACAGGACCAGCCCCGGGTCGCCGCGTTCCACGTAGGGCAGGGCCATGGCGATGGCCTCTTCCTTGAGCAGCTGGTCCTGTTCCTTGCGCCGGTTGTTGGTGCGGTCGGCCTCGTCGGCCAGTTCACGGGCGCGGGCCGGGTCGCGGGTGAGCAGCAGCTCCAGGGCCGACATGACCCGGCCGATGCGTCCGCAGGCGTTGATGCGCGGCGCCAGCTGGTAGGCGAAGTCGCCGGTGGTCACGGGGAAGCCCCGGTCCAGGCCGCTCACAGCGAGCAGGGCCGCCAGCCCGGGGCGGATGAGGCTGCGGTCGTTGAAGCGTTCCAGCCCCTTCTTGACCAGCAGGCGGTTCTCCCCCACCAGGGCCATCTGGTCGGCCACCAGGCCCAGGGAGACCAGGTCCAGCACCGAGGCCAGGAAGTCGTCGGGCAGGCAGCCGGGGTGCCGCAGGCTCAGGGCCTGGGCGAACTTGAAGGCCACGGCCACGCCGCACAGCTCGCCGTTGGGATAGGAGGCGTCCTCGCGGCGCGGGTTCACCAGGGCCACGGCCGGCGGGCGCTCGTCGAAGATGTGGTGATCCAGCACCACCACTTCCATGCCCAGGTCCCGGGCCAGATTGATCTCCTTGAGGGCGGCCGCTCCCGTGTCCACCGTCAGCAGCAAGGTGACCCCCGCCTGGGCCCAGGCACGCACCATGCGCTCGGCCACGCCGTAGCCGTCGCGGGCCCGGTCGGGCACGAAACCCGGTTCGGCGTGGACCTTCTTGCCGTCCACCTGCAGGTTGGCCAGCAGCTCGCACAGCAGCGCCGTGCCCGTGAGGCCGTCCACGTCGAAGTCGCCGTGCACCGCCACCCGCTCCTGCCGGGCCACGGCCGCCAGCAGGCGGTCCACGGCCCTGTCCATCTCCCTCAGTTCGAAGGGATCATGCAGGTGGTCCAGGGAGGGAAAGAAGAAGTGTTCCAGTTCCTTGCCGGCGGTAACGCCGCGGCCGGCCAGGATTTGCAGCAGGTGGTCAGAGACGGGAAAGTGCAGGGGAACCTTGCGGCGGATCTGGGACACCAGTTCGCCGGTCACGTCGAAGTGGGCCACCCAGGGGCGACCGCTGAAGACTCCGACGCAGGCCGGGGGCTCCGGCATATCGGGTGATTGAAATCCCAGGTCCAGCTGCACTCACGTCCTCCACTTCAGGTTCCCGAGGGAACCCGCCGCGACCGCCGGACCGGGATGGCCGGGCGGCCAATGAACCCCCGGCGAGGGGGTGGTTCATTGATAACGTGAGAAGTCGGTCGTAAGCCGAGTTCTGTTACGCCGTGAAATTCACGGCGCGACAGTCATGTATCTGGGACCGCCGTTACCGACGCTCTCTAGCGACCTACCCGGGAGTGTTAACGAGGCGGGCAGCCTCATCCTCCTCTATTTGGTCTTGCTCCAGGTGGGGTTTACCCTGCCACCTCTGTCACCAGAGGCGCGGTGAGCTCTTACCTCACCATTTCACCCTTACCGTTGCCGAAGGACGAGCCTTGCGCCAAGGCGGTATATTTTCTGTGGCACTTTCCGTGGGATCGCTCCCCCTGGCCGTTAGCCAGCACCCTGCCCTGTGGAGCTCGGACTTTCCTCGAACCTTTCCTCTGACGGGAATGACCCGCGACTGTCTCTCCGACTTCTCGATCCTCATGATAGCCGGAATCGGGGGCGTTGTCACAGGAAAAACCGAGGGAATTGCGCGGACCGCCACCCCGGACGGGCACGGCGGTCCCGGTCGGTCCGGATCAGGTGTTGGCCAGGTCCTTTTCGATCCAGCCGATGACCCGCTTGATGGCCTGCAGGTAGTTGATGTTCTCGACGCCGGTCAGCCCCACCATCTCCATGGTCTGGAGGATATCCTCGATCTCGGTGGACTCGCTGTTGATGGTCATGACCCGGGCCCCGTTGATCAGGACCTCGGCCACCTCGCAGATGGTGTCGTTGACCATGTAGCCGAAGCGGTGCTTCCTCACCTTGACGGCCTGCAGGTCGGAATGGGCGGCGATCATGGCCAGGAACTCGTCCATGGTGTAGCTGTCCTGCCCGAAGGCGGGCGCGTCCACCTGGAAGGCGGGGAACACCTCGTCGGCCAGCACCGTGGCCGCGATGGGGAATTCGCCCTTCATCAAGGGGTTCCATTGCTCCAGCCCCTGCTGCTCGGTGACGAAGGTCTTGATGTCCATCTTGCCGTCACGGATCTTGGTGTTGTTGATGTCGTTGGCGCGGGACATGATGTAGATCTCGTCCGACATGCGCTCCCATACCTTCTCGGGCACCGGGACCGACAGCCGCGACATGCGGTAGGCCTCGTCGTCGAAATCCTGTCCGAAGGTGCGGAACTCGAAGCGGGGCTTGGAAACCTCGCCGATTTTCAGATCTTCCTTGGCCATCTCGGCTCTCTTTCGAAAAGAGCCGGGGCCGCCACCTGGGCCACCCCGGCTCGAACGGACCGGACCAGCCTAGAAGGCGGTCTGGAAACGCATGCTCAGGTACTCGAAGTCGTAGTCGCCGTTGAAGTCGCCGCGACCGGTGGCGTACTCGTCGTTATCCACCATACCGTAGTTCAGCATCAGCTTCACGTTGGCGTTGGGGTAGTAGTTCACGCCCAGGGTCATGGAGGTGGACTTGCCGTACATAACGGGATCGCCGTCGTCGGTGACGTCCTCGTCGTTCAGGTCGACGAAGGAGTAACGGGCGGCGACTTCCCAGGCACCACTCTTGGAGTTGGGAACCAGTCGGCCGAACTCGGCGTCGCGCGCGTCGTACTTGTAGCCGTCATCGGTCAGGAAGTAGCTGGCGAAGAGGTACCCGCCGCTGTTGCTGACGTCGTCGCTCATGTCCGAATCTTCCAGGAACTTGTACTTGGCCGACATGTACTCGCCCTGCACGCGCAGGCGCTTGTTGACGTAGGCCAGCTCGGCGCCCAGCACGTTGTACTTGTCCACGTCCTTGTACTTGGCGTACACGAACTTGGTGTCGGAAACGTTGGTCTCGGGACGGGTGTTCACCTTGATGTCGAAGTCGATGAAGGTGGGCTTCTGCATGGTGCCGGCGGCGCCGATCATCAGCACGCTGTCGTCGGTGTTGATGGGGGTGTAGTTCACCCGGGCGGCGAAGTTGACGTTCTCGTTGGACTCCTTGTAGAAGTCCTCCACGTCGCCACCGAAGGCCGAAACGGCCCAGCGGTACTGCTCACCGAAACCGGACACCTCGGCGCCCAGGCGGCGGCCCACCACGAAGGGTTCGGTGCCCTGGCTGCGCTCCATGAAGGTCAGGTTGCGGCTGGTGGTCACTTCTTCCAGGCCGAAGGGCTGGCGGAAGTTGCCCACACGGAAATGCCCCTTGCCGTCGAACAGGCCCTTGTAGCTGATGTAGGCATCCTTCAGGGCGGTGGCCTCCTCGGCGAAGTCCATATCCACCTCGCCGTACCAGTCGCCCCACAGCTGGGACTTGATGGCCAGACGGGCCCGGCGAATCAGGATACCGCCGGCCAGGCTGTTCTGCAGCTCGGCACGATCCTCGGCAAAGGAACCTTCGTCGTCGTAATACAGCGGGCCGTCATCGAAGTACATGGCCATATCGATGTAGGCACGGGCATCCAGCCACCACTTGAACTGGCTGTCCTGGGATTCGAAGACGAGCACGCCGTCCTCGCTGGTGGCCTTCAGGGGAGTCGAACCCGCCAGAGCGGCACCGGCCAGCAGGACCAGCATGGACAGGGTCACGAACTTGACCAACCACTTGTTCATTTCACGTTCTCCTTGTCGTGGGTTTTGGACACCGGGGGCTCGGGAGGGGCCATGGCGAACAATGGCCACGGCTCCCGACGAGTCCCTAGTCGTCCTTCTCGTCCAGCCTGAAAATCCGTTCCAGGTAGGACAGCTTACTGCTCAATTCCTTGTTCCACGGCTTGTTCCTCGTCGTCCCGGGACGCGATTTCCAGGCCGGGGAAGCCTCTCTCAACGCCTTTTCCATCTGCCAGAAATGCTCGAAGCTGCGCCCCTCCAACAAACGCAGGGCCGCCAGCTGCTCGCCGTTGATCCAGTGCTTGTCCAGCTCCTGGGCCATGACCTGGGGAGAGATCTGCCAGTGGCCCAGCCTGGCCAGATCCATGACCCGGTCCACCTGGGGCTCGGCCAGTCCGGTGTTCCGGAACAGTTCCATGCGCAGGTAGGCAGGGTTGGTGAAAACCTGGTTGCGGAAAGAATCCAACCCCGGGTCGTCGATGTCCAGCAGTTCCAGCTCGACGCTGACGGCCGGGTCGATGGCGAACTCCTGGACACGGTTGACCTGCTGGTCGAAGACATTGTCCATGACGAACAGGAGCAGGAAGGCCACCACGCCGGCCAGCAGGGGCGTGGTGATCCAGCCCAGGGAGATCTCGCCCAGCACCCGGTAACGGATGTGGCCGCCCTTGAACAGGCTGAGCCCCACCACCGCCCCGATGACGGCCTGGCTGCTGCTGACGGGCACCAGGGGGAAGGTGGGCAGCCCGTTGCTGGCCAGGAAGTGCTCCAGCCCCTCGGAGGCGAACAGGAACAGGGTGATGGACTGGGCCAGCACGATGATCAGGGCGGGCACGGGCGAGATGCGCGCCAGGCCGCCGCCCACCGTGCCCATGACGCGCTCGGAATAGGTGAACACCCCCACGCCGATGGCCAGGGCCCCCAGGAAGAAGAGCTGCTGCACCCCGGAAACTGTGAACAGGCCGAAGAAGTCCAGATCGGAGAAGGGGCTGTCGGGCACGAACACACCCATGACGTTGGCGATGTTGTTGGCCCCCAGGCTGTAGCTGCCGAAGGCGCCCACCACCAGCAGTCCCAGGCGGGTGAAGGCGTCCAGCTCCAGCAGGTGGGGCTTGGCCACGCGCAGGACCCAGCGCACCAGGGTGAACAGGATGACGGCGATGAAAGCCGAGATGAGGGGGCAGGCCACCCAGGTGGTGACGATCTTGGTCAGCGAGGCGGTGTCGGTCACCGCCGAGGCGTAGAAGTTCCAGCCGATGATGGCCCCGACGATGGACTGGCTGGTGGAAACCGGCAGGCCCAGCCGGGTCATCCAGAAGGTGGTGAGGGCCGCGGCCAGGGCCACGGTGAAGGACCCGGCCAGGGCGTTCACGGCGCCCAGCCGGCCCAGGGTGTGGGCGGCGCCGGCCCCGCTGATGGTGGCGCCCAGGACGATGAACACCGAGCACACCAGGGCCGCCGTGTTGAACTTGACCATGCGGGTGCCCACGGCCGTGCCGAACACGTTGGCCGCGTCGTTGGCCCCCAGGGACCAGCCCAGGAAGAGACCGCTGGAAAGGAAGATGAGGATTTCCATGGCGCCCTCAGATATTCCTCTTGATGGCGTAGATGGCCAGGCGGTCGGCCACCTCCTCGGCCCGGTCCGAAACCAGCTCCACGTTCAGCGCGAAGTAGCGCAGGTGGATCTTGTGAGCCAGGTCCAGGTCGCTGGCGAAGATGTTCCGTTTCAGGGAGTCGCTGACCTGGTCGGCCTCCTTCTCGAAGTGATGCACCTTGTAGAGATGGTCCTTGACGGCCTCGGCATCGCGGAAGAAAGCCCGCGCGGCGGCCACCAGGGCCTCGGCGGCCTCGCAGCTGGCCGAAGCCAGCTTGCCGAATCCCTTCTCGAACTGGGCGGGGATTTCCGGCTGCTCCACGCTGAACTGGTGCAGGCTGGTCTTGATGCGGTCGATGATGTTGTCCGTGTTTTCCAGAAGCCCCAGCACGTCACCCCGGTGCTCTGGAATCAGGCTGCGGCGGTACAGGTAGGATTCGACCTCGCGGCTCAGCTTGTCCGCCCGCGATTCCAGCTTGTCGATCTGGGCGATGGTCTGGGCGAAGCCCTCCTCATCCTGGTCCAGATAGGCGTGAACACCGGCGCGGAAGACCAGGGCGCCCTCGGCCACGGTGTCCAGGAAATCGTCGATCTGCTTGGCCAGAACCTTGCTTTTGCGAAACAGCGGCATACCTACTCCGCCTCCTTGCTCTTGAGAACATCCCTGAAAAAGATCAGGTACAGAACCATGGCGCCCAGCCCCAGCAACAGGGGAATGATCCCCCGGCGGGCGGGACGGAAATTGACGTCGATTCCGCAACGGCCGGCCGGAGCCAGCTCCTGCTGCCGCAGCACCACGAATCCCCGACCCTCGGCCTGGCCGATGGTGTAAGGAGGCTCGGGATTCTTCTTGGGGTTGAAGGACGGCTCAACCCGTGTCACGGAATGGACCAGCGTACCCGGTGGAAGCGTCAGCTTCAACTCGAAGCTGCGCAGGACGAAACGGGAGGTGTTGAGGAATTCGCGGCTCAGGGCGGACTCGCCATAGGCCCGCCGGGCCTTGGCGGCATCGAACCAGCCGTCCAGCAGGGCCCGCACCCGCACGGTGTCGCCGGCAGCGCCGCCGGGAACCCGGGTCAGATCCAGCATGGTCTGGCCCAGCACCGAGCGCACGGGCCGGGTAGCGCCCCGGGCATCCCTGGTGAACTCGGCCGGGCCGGACAGGATGGAGAAATCACGGCTGTTCCCGAAAGTGAAAGGCAGAAGGAGGTCACCGGAACCACCTTTCCCCAGTACGGTCGTGATTTCCACCGTCGTGATCCCATCCGGCCCGACGATGATGTGTTCGCGATAGAATTCCAGGGTGTCAGGCGCAGCAGCAGCGCCCCCGGCCGACGGGTCCAGGGTGGCCCCCAGGGCATCGCTGTCCAGCAGGGAGACCACGAAGAGGGTCAACACGGTCAGGGCCGTGAGGGCGAGCATGAGGGCGATCTTCCTGGCTCTCATGTCAGAACCCCGGGGTGATGCCCAGCAGCCGGAACCAGGTCAGACCGGCCAGGATGAGCAGGGTGGTTCCCACCGTCGTCATGATCAGACCGTACTTCAGGTTGTCCAGGACCGAGTACTGGCCGGTGGAAAAGAGGATGACGTTGGGCTTGGCGTTGATGGGCAGCCCGATGACCCAGTCGATGGTGAAGGCCGACGGCAGGGCCAGCCACAGGGGGTCGTACCCCAGGTTCTGGGCGATGGCGATGACGAAGGGAATGAAGATCAGCGTGCGCATGGTCTTGCTGGTGAAGAACAGGTGGCTGAACATGTTCACCGCGATGACCAGGCAGTAGACCAGCCAGAAGTTGATGCCGGGCTGGATGTGCATCTTCTCGAACAGGGTGCCCACCAGCCAGCGGGCCGCACCGGTGTCGTTCAGGGCCAGACCGCCGGCGTAGGCGCCGCAGGAGAACAGCATCAGGTGCCAGGGGATATCGGCCTCGTTCCACTTCAGCAGGCCCAGCTTGGGGAACAGGGCGATGACCGCGCCGATGAAGGCCGCCATCACCGCCGACACCTCGAATCCCAGCACGCTCATGTGCAGCTTGTCCGTGACCCACAGGGTGATGACCAGCCCGAAGATGACCGCCGCGCGCTTCTCCCCCGCCGTGACGGGGCCCATCTCGTGCAGCTTCTCGCGCATCTTGTCCAGGCCGCCCTCGACCACGGGGGTCTGCTGCTCGGGTGGCACCTTGAAGACGAAGCGTGGGCCGATGTACCAGCTGATGAGCATGGCCACCACCACCACCGGGAACGAGGCGAACAGCCAGTCGGTGTAGTAGACACGCGTGCCCCCCATGGAGAGCAGGAAGGCCACGGCGATGAGGTTGGCGTTGCTGCCGGTCATGTAGGCGCTGCTGCCGAAGTTGATGCCCTGCAGGTTCTGCAGGAAGAGGTTGCGCCCGAAATTGTTGGGGTTCTTGTTGCTGGCCCCGTAGATGCTGGCCACCACGATGATGATGGGCAGCAGGATGGCCGCCCGCGCCGCCGTGGCGGGAATGAAGGCGGCCAGCAGCAGGTTCAGGCTGAAGAAGGCCAGCAGGATCCACTTGCTGGTCTTGCCGAAGCGCACGATGAGGGCCAGGGCCAGGCGCTTGGCCAGGTTGGTCTTGACCAGCATGGACGACAGGATGAAGGCCAGCACGTTCAACCAGATGACGCTGAAGCCCAGCACCCCCAGAACCTTGCTCTCGCCCCAGCCGTGGAAGAAGACCATGAGCCCCATGAGCATCAGGCTGGTGACATGGGTGGGGATGGGTTCGGTGATCCACCAGACCAGGGCGGTGGCGAACACCGCGATGACCACCTGCCCGCCGGTGGTCAGCCCCTCGGGGGTGGGCATGTAGAAAAGGGCCAGGAAGACCAGCACGCCCAGGGGGAATCCCAGATACCGCATCCAGCGCTCGCTGGTTGTCAGCTTCTTCTCCGGCACGTGGCTCAGCTTGTTCTTGCTGAGGTCCAGGATCTCGTCGATCCGGCCCAGCACGGCCTTGGCCTGCGCTCCGGCGGCGGCTGCCGTCATCGATTGCTCCTTGGGCTGCGACCCGTGTCCGATCCGTCTACCACGTCGTGAAAGGATTGCTGATGAGGTTGCTGTTGAAGTAGCGGGGATCGCCCGTCACTTCCTCGCCCACCCAGTCGGGCTTGTCGATGGCCTGGTCCTCGGATTCGAGTTCGCACTCGGCCACGATGAGGCCCTCGTTCACGCCGTGGAATTCGTCGATCTCCCAGATCAGGCCGCCGAAGGGGATCTTGTAGCGGGTCTTCTCGATGAGGGGCTGCTCGCACAGGTCCAGCAGCTGGTTGGCGTCGTCCATGGGAATCTCGTACTCGAATTCCAGCCGGGTGGCGCCGGTGGTGACGCCCTTGATGGTCAGGGCCGCCCGGTCCCCCATGGTGCGGGCGCGCACCACGCGCTCCTTCTGGCTGTTCAGATAGCCCTGGCGGAACAGGGTTCCTTCACCCAGCTGGCGCCAGGCGTCCCCGGCGATGAGGTACTTACGTTCGATTTCCTTGCCCATGACGGTATCTCCCCGGTTCAGGCGGCAGGCGCACGTTCACAACTCCATCTCCATGCAATCTTGACGCCAGAAGAGCCAAATCCTCAAGGTGTTTTTTTGCAATACCTTACAGCAGCCAGAAACCACGCCGCAATGAAATCGTCGAGATTTCGCCTTTTTCCTGGCGAAATCTCGACGCCAAAGCTAGGGTTCAGAACATGAGATCCGGCCCCCTGATCATCCTGTCCGGTGCCTTGCTGGCCCTGGTGGTGGCCCTGAACACCTGGGTTCTGGGCGACCTGCTGGACATCCGCCGGGGCTGGCCCCTGGCCGCCGCCCCATCCTCCAGCCCCGTTCAGCCCTCCCACAAGCCCGTGGTGCGCATCGGCGTGGTTTCCCGCTTTGCTCCCAACCTGATCTACTCGGGCTACCAGCCCGTCATGGACTACCTGAACCGCAACGGCAGCCATCACTACGAGCTGCGCCTGAGCAACAGCTACCAGGACGCGGTGGATCGCCTGCGCTCGGGGGAGGTGGCCGCCTCCTTCCTGGGCGCCTGGATCACCAGCCGGCTGGGCCCGGACCCGGACCTGATGCCCCTGGTGGCGCCCCTCAACGACCAGGGCCGTTCCGAATTCCGGGTGGCGCTGATCACGGCGGCCCCCGCGGGAGTCCGGTCGGTGCATGATCTGCGCGGCCGGCGGGTGGCCGTTCCCTCGCCCCAGTCCTGGAGCGGGAACTGGCTGGCCCGGGAAGCCCTGCCCCACACCGGCTTGACCACGGACGATCTGGCCTCGCTGCAACATTTCGCCCACCATCAATCGGTGGTGTGGGAAATCCTGCGGGGCAATTTCGACGCCGGGGTGGTCAAGGAGAGCGTGGCCCTGCGCTACCAGAGCGAAGGCCTGGCCATCGTGGCCCTGTCGGCCCCCATTCCCGGCCCGCCCCTGGTGGGCAACCGCCGCGCGCCCGCCGGCGTGCTGGATGAGATCAGCGGGCTGCTGCTGGCCCTGGACCCCGAAAATCCAGGGCAGCGCGCCCTGCTGGGAACCTGGTCTCCGGAATTCCACTGGGGCTTCACCGCCGTGGACATGGCGCGCTACCGGCACGCCTTCCCCGTGGATGAAGCAACAGTCGAGGACGCCACAGGGAAGGGCACCCCATGAGCCCGCGCGGCCGCGCCCTCCTGCCTTCCGGATTGCGGGGACGCATCCTGGTGGCGGTGGCCCTCACCACCACCCTGACCATGATGCTGCTGTCCTGGGGCATGCTGTACAGCTGGCGGGCCTCCCTGCTGCAGCAGGAAGAGACCAACGCCCTGGCCATCAGCCGCGCCTTCTCGGTGGCGGTGGTGGACGCCCTCATCTTCGCCGACCAGGATCTCTACCAGTCCGAGGGTTTCCTGGATAACTACGTGCGCATGTTCATGGAGGAGAACCCCCGCCTGCGGGCGGTGACCATCCTGGAACCCGGCGGCCGGGTGGCCGCGCGCAGCTGGGAAAGCCGGCGGCCGCCCTGGATCAGCGGCGACCTGGACCAGATCATGGCGGTCAACATTCCCTACACCGCCATCACCCGCGGCCAGGACGGGGACTGGCTGCTGGAGACGCTGCTGCCCCTGCGCACGGGCGACCGCCGCTGGGGCATGCTGGTCATGGACCTGGAGGCCGATTCCATCCGCCACCAGATCCGGCACAGTTTCGTCCAGCTGGCCCTGTTCTCCATCTCCGTCACCAGCATCCTGTTGCTGCTGCTGTGGCTCATGCTCAGCCGCATCCTCCACAGCCTGGGCATGCTGGTGTCGGCCATGGACGCCGTGGATTTCTCGGCGGCGGGTGGTCCCACATTCCCCGTGCGTCACGACGAGATCGGCCTGCTTTTCCGGCGCTTCCAGCACATGAAGAACCGCCTGGACCAGTCGCGCGCCGATGTGCTGACCGCCCAGAAGCAGGTGTGGCACGCCGAGCGCCTGGCGGCCATCGGTCGCCTGGCCAGCGGCCTGGCCCACGAGATCAACAATCCCATCAACGGGGTTAGGAACTGCATCTACGCCATCCGCGAGGACCTGGACAACAAGGAACAGACGGTGGAGTACCTGGGCATGATGGACGAGGGGTTGACCAGCGCCTCGGCCGTGCTGACCAAGCTGCTGGGCTTCGCCCGCAAGCAACAGAGCGGCTCGGGGCCGGTGCAGCTGAACGAGGCGGTGGAATCGGTGACCCGCCTGGTGCATTTCAACCTGGAGCGCAGCCAGGTGCGGCTGATGACCGACCTGGATCCCCAACTGCCCCGCGTGGTCATCGATGCCCAGCTGGTGCAGGAAGTGATCATGAATCTGGTGCTGAACGCCAACGACGCCTCGGCCCCCGGCGGAGTCATCACTGTGCAGACCCGGCAGCAGGACGGCCAGGTTGTCATGGTGGTCCGGGATGAGGGCCACGGCATCAGCGAAGCGAATCTGCAGCGCATCTTCGATCCCTTCTTCACCACAAAGGAGCCCGGCGAGGGCACCGGGCTGGGCCTTTCCATCTGCCAGAGCATCGTGGAGGCGGCCGGCGGCACCCTGGCGGTGGAGAGCAGCCCCGGAAAGGGCAGCGCCTTCAGCATGCGCCTGCCGCTGCCCCCTCTGCCCCCTGCCCCTGACGGGAGGACCCCCGCCCCATGAAGATCCTGCTGGTGGAAGACGAACGGATGACCCGGGTGGCCCTGACCGGCACCCTGCGCAAGGAGGGCCACGAGGTGGTGCCCGCGCCCGACGGGCAGGTGGCCCTGGAGGCCCTGAACAGCGATACCTTCGACCTGGTGCTCACCGATCTGAACCTGCCCGGAGCCGACGGGCTGGAGATCCTGCAACGCGCGGTGCAGGGGCAGCCCGCCCCGCGGGTCATCATCATGACGGCCTTCGCCTCCACCGAGACGGCCGTCCAGGCCCTGCGCATGGGCGCCCACGACTACGTGGTCAAGCCCTTCCAGACCGACGAGATTTTGGCCAGGATACGCAACCTGCACCGGCTGCAGGCGGTGGAGCAGGAGAACCGGGACCTGAAGGCCCGCATCGCCCACAGCCAGGCCCGCCCCATCATCGGGGGCAGCCCGGCCATCAGCCAGGTCAAGGACATCATCGCCACCATCGCCCCCGGCGAGTTCAGCGTGCTCATCCAGGGAGCCAGCGGCACCGGCAAGGAACTGGTGGCCCGCGCCCTGCACGAACGCAGTCCGCGCTGCGAGGGCCCTTTCGTGGCGGTGAACTGCTCGGCCATTCCCGACACCCTGGTGGAGAGCGAGCTCTTCGGTTACCGCAAGGGGGCCTTCACCGGGGCGGACCGGGACCATCAGGGTTATTTCCAACGGGCCGAGGGGGGCAGCCTCTTCCTGGATGAGATCGATGATCTGCCGGCGGCCACCCAGGTCAAGCTGCTGCGCGTCATCCAGGAGAAGGAGATCGAGCCGGTGGGCAGCGGGCGGCCCCTGGCGGTGGATTTCCGCCTGATCAGTGCCACCAAGAAGGACCTGAAGGCCCTGGTGGAGGCCGGCGAGTTCCGCGAGGACCTGTATTACCGGCTGAACGTCATCCCCCTGAGCCTGCCCACCCTGGCCCAGCGTCGCGAGGACATCCCCGCCCTGGTGGATCACTTCGTGGCCCTCAGGGGCAGGCCGGGCAGCCTCGAGATTTCCCCGCCCGACTTCCAGGCGCTCATGGACTATCACTGGCCCGGCAACGTCCGGGAACTGAGCAACGTGGTGGAAAGGATGCTGGCCCTGCCGGGAATCCCGGTGCGCAGCTTCCTGGACGACCTGGCGGGTGGGCCCGAGGCCGGAGGTTTCGGCGGTGACGCGGCACCCCCTTCCATCCTGGCCAGCCAAGGGGAAACCATCGATTACCGGAAATACATGCAGGATTGTGAGGATCAGCTTCTGCGGTGGGCGCTGACTCAGGCCGACGGCAACATCGCCGAGGCGGCCCGCCTGCTCAACCTGCCACGCAGCACCCTGCGCAGCAAGCTCTGAGGACCCGCCCCCGGATGGCGCGGGTTGGAGACCTGGGACCGGAACCGATCAGCGGTCCAGGGCCTTGTTGGCCACGGCATCGGCGTGGGCATTCCGCACCCGCTTCACGTGCTTGACCCGGAACTCGCGCAACTTCTTGCTCAGGAAAACGGCCTGCTGGAACAGGGGCCGCAGATCTGGACTCTTGACCCGGTACGCTCCCGTCAGCTGGCGCACGATCAGGTCGCTGTCCATGTACAGGTGAACCCGCTTGACCTTCCAGCGCACCGCATGCTCCAGGGCGCAGACCACGGCCTTGTACTCGGCCACGTTGTTGGTGGCTTTGCCGATGGCGGCGCTGTGCTCGGCCAGTTCGGCTCCACCCTTCTGCCGGAACACCACGCCCACGGCGGCCGGTCCCGGATTCCCCCGGCTGGCGCCGTCGGTGTAAATTTCCAGCACGTCACTGCCCTCATCGGGCAGGGGGTTGGTGGCCAGGTCCGCGGCGGCCGGCAGTTCGGCAAAAGGAGCCAGCCGCTTCTCGGGCCGCCCGGACTCGCTCTTGCTCCCGCGCGCGCCGGATTTGCCGCCGGCCCGCGGCCCGGGCTCCGCGGAAGGGGCCGGGGACGCACCCTCGATGGGCTCGGCATCATCGTTGTTGTTGATTTCCCGGCGCCAGATGGCCAGGCGACGCCGCAATTCCCGCACCGAGAGGCCACACTCTCGGGCCAGGCTGCGCAACTCGCCACTCCGCTCCAGGGTGCGCAACAGGTCGGCCAGTGTTTCAGGATGCCTGGTCTCCGGATGCAGGGCCTCCGGTTGCAGGGTGTCGGGATGCTTGGAATCGCTCATTTTCGGTTTCACCTCTGTGCCCGGGGAACTTCCAGAAATCAGGTCCCGTCCCTTTCCCTCACGACTTCCAGGACCGGCGCACCAGAAATCGCCGGCACGAGGGGCAGCGCATGACGGTGCGTCCCCGTTCGACATTGATGGCCTCCTGCTGGGGCAACTGGTTGAAACACCCAGTGCAGGCCCCGTCCTTGAGCCCCACCACAGCCCGGTCCAGCCGGTCCATCAGGCGCTCGACGTGTTTGCGTTCCACCGGCGGCAGCATGCCCAGCAGGCGTTGCAGGTCGGTGTCGATATGTCCCAGCCGCTCGCTCATGGCGGCGGCCTCCTTCTGGCTGGCCTGAGCCCTGGCGGCGCCGGCATCAGCCTGTTGGGCCTGCTCGCTGCGGGCGCGGGAGGCCTGCCGCTGGGCCTGGTCGCTGGAATCCAGGCTGGCGATGGCCGCCTCTTCCAGGTCCTCGCGGCGTTGCTCCAGGGAGGCGATCTCCCGCAACAAGGCCTGATGCTGGCGGCGGTCGGTCACGCCGATGAGGCGGTCGTTCCGTTCCTTGAGATGCGCCTCCACCATCTCCAGCTCACGTTCCAGGGAGCGGGCTTCCTTTTCCTGGCCCTGCTGTGCGCCGGCGGCTTCGCTGGCATCGGCTTCGTATTCGGCCTGCAGGGCCGCCATCTTCTTCAGGAAGACCGCGTTGCTGTCCACCGTGTGTTCGGCCTGCAGGCGCAACTGTTCCAGTTCCGCGATCTCCACCAGGATGTTCACCAGGGTCTGCTGATCCACGAAGGATCCCTTCTGCGTGGGCTGTTGTGTTTTCATTTGTGGGATATTTTAACAAAATTATCACGGCTTACAAAGCAGAAGGGTGCCAAGGCACCCCCTGGAAAACAAAAAAACGAAGGGTGCCAAGGCACCCTTCATCCGTTCACTCGTCTGGTCTGCAAGCCGGTGAGGAGGACAGGCCCCACCAGATCTCACTCCCAGGACCGGAATCTTGCGAAACCGATCGGGGAAAGGATGGTGGGCGATACTGGACTCGAACCAGTGACCTCTCGCGTGTGAGGCGAGCGCTCTAGCCAGCTGAGCTAATCGCCCATCCTTTTTCCGTTCGGTTCCCTAACAGGGCAAGAACCCTGAAAGTCCCGGGACCCAAAAAACCTTGGTGGGCCCACCAGGACTTGAACCTGGGACCGGCCGGTTATGAGCCGGCTGCTCTAACCAACTGAGCTATAGGCCCACGAACCGGACCGGCAAGATAGTGCATGCACCCTGCCGGGTCAAGCCATTTCCCCGTACCCCTTCAACTTCCTGCTGCGACTGGGATGCCGCAGCTTGCGCAGGGCCTTGGCCTCGATCTGGCGCACACGTTCGCGGGTCACCTTGAAGATGGTGCCCACCTCCTCCAGGGTGCGCGGCGTGCCGTCGCCCAGGCCGAAACGCAGGCGGATGACCTTCTCCTCGCGGCGGGTCAGGGTGCTCAGCACCCTCTGCATCTGGTCCTTCAACATGCTGTGGGCCGCCAGGCGCGCGGGCGAGATGGCGGTGTCGTCCTCGATGAAATCGCTGAGGCTGCTGTCCTCGTCCTCGCCGATGGGCCGGTCGATGCTCACGGGTTCCAGGCTGGCCTGCAGCACACCCTGCACCTTTTCCAGGGGCATCTCCAGGAAGGCCGCCACCTCTTCGGGCTTGGGATCACGCCCCAGTTCCTGCAGCAGCTGCCGGTTGGCCCGGTTCACCTTGTTGATGGCCTCGATCATGTGCACCGGCACGCGGATGGTGCGGGCCTGGTCGGCGATGGCCCGGGTGATGGCCTGGCGGATCCACCAGGTGGCGTAGGTGCTGAACTTGTATCCCTTGCGGTAGTCGAACTTCTCGACGGCGCGCATGAGGCCGCTGTTGCCCTCCTGGATCAGGTCCAGGAATTCCAGGCCGCGGTTGGTGTAGCGCTTGGCGATGCTGATGACCAGCCGCACGTTGGCCTCGATCATCTCGCGCTGGGCCGTGTCCACCTGCTGGCGGCCCATGAGGATCTCCGTGCCGATGCGGTGCAGCTCGTCGGCGCACAGGTTCATCTCGCGCTCGATGTCCTGGATGCGCTTGCGGTAGCCCTTGATGACCCGGTGGGCTTCCCGGATATCCTCGGCGTTGGCCGCGCCCTCGACCCGGCCCTTGATGGCGGCGGCCATCTCCCCGAAGGGCAGCCCCACCTCTTCCTCGGCCTTGGCGATGAGGGCCTGCAGGTCCTCGACCTTGGAGTTGACCAGCATGAGCTTGTTGGCCAGCTGCTCCACCAGGCCTGGCGCCAGCTGCAGGTCCAGGAAGGCCTCCAGGATCTTCTTCTCCCGGCTCTGGACCATGCGCGTCAGGGTGGCCAACCGGGTGGCCTGGTTGCACGCGGCAAGTTCCTTTTTCTGGTCGGCCAGTTCCTTCTGCCACTTCTCGATGTTGTCCAGGCTGCGCAGGATGCGCTTGCTTTCCTTCTTGGCCGACAGGTGCACGTTCCAGGTGCTGGTGTCGTGCTGCACAACCTCGTCCACGTGGATGGATTCGTTCTGCAACTGGTTGGCCGTCTGTCGCAGCTCGCGCAGGCTGTGCTTGGAGCGCAGGGCGGCCTGGATGATGGCGGTGCGGCCGTCCTCCATGCGCCGGGCAAGGTTCACCTCCCCCTGTCGGGTCAGCAGGGGTACGCGCCCCATCTCGCGCAGGTACATGCGCACGGGATCGTCGTACTTGATGTTGGTTCGGCTGGCCTTCTTGGCCGTGGCGACCTTCTTCTTTTCCTTCTTCTTGCGCCGCGAGATCTTGTTGGTGGCCTCTTCCTGGCTGTCGTAATAATCGATCTGCAGTTCGCCCAGCTTCTCGTATATGCGATCGATGACGTCGACGGTCACCTCATCGCCGAGAAAATCGTTGATCTGTTCGTGCAGGATGTAGCCCCCCTGGCGGGACGCTTCCTTGCGGATCTTTTCGATGGTGGTATCGAACTGTGCTTTTTCCATTTCTTTACCCATTGGCGCGCGAAACTCCTGTAGGAAATCAGCCCTGGCGGGGGTTACGCCCCTGCTTGAGCCGGCCGAGGCAATCGCTGATGACTTTCGTGAAATCGGTCTGTGCCGGGTTATCCTCCCTTTCCAGAAGACGGCTCACCAGGGTTCGGTACGCCCGGTCGCCCACCTCGTTCCAGCGCTGCAGGACAAAATCACGGGGCGGAATGCGCGGCCCGGCGGCCACGGCCTCCCCCCATTTCGCCAGTTCATCGGCCAGGGTCTGGGCCCCGTCCAGAACCAGAGTCAGCTCACCACGATCGCGCAAAAACGCTCTGGCCGCATCCCCCGAACCGTCCTGCAGGATATGGGTCAGCATGTCCTCCTCGATGGGCCGGGGGTTGACCCGCCCCATGGGCTTGACCCGTGGGCGCCGCTCGCGCGGACCGCCGGCCCCGGCAGGAGCATGGCCACCGGGAACCTTGTCCCCCTGGGTCTGCCCGTCCCCATTCCCGGCAGCGGCGGCCACGGCCTTGCCGGAGGCGGCCTTACCGGCGGGGGTCTTGCGTGACTGTCCCCTGTCCTGCTCCTGGATCAGCTGGTCAAGGCTTCCCCGCAGCACATCCAGGGGCAGGCCGAAAACCTCGACGGCTTCCAGCAGCAGGTATTCCTGCTTGATGGAATCCTTGACCTGGGCCATGGTGCCCAGGGCCTGGCGCAGGGCGCGCTCGCTGACCTCGCGGTCGCCCCCCCGGGCATCAGCCAGCCCCTTCAGGAAGGGCAAATACCCCTGGGCCTCGTGCAGGGCCTGCTGCATGGCCTCTGGCCCCGAGCCCACCACCAGGGAGGCCGGATCCTCGCCGGCCGGCAGCCGCACGATGCGCGGTTCCAGCCCGCACCTCAGAGCCGTGTCGGCCGAACGCACCGCGGCCTTGAGCCCGGCCTTGTCCCCGTCGAAGACCAGCAGGACCTTCTGGGCCCCCCGCCGGATCAGGCGGGCCTGGTCGTCGGTGAAAGCCGTGCCGCAGGTGGCCACCACGTTGCGGATTCCCACCTGGGCCAGGGCCATGAGGTCCAGATACCCCTCCACCAGCAACGCCGTTTTTTCTCGCGCGATGGGCATGCGAGAAAGGTCGAATCCATAAAGGAGCCGGCCCTTGGAGAAGTAGGCGCTGTCAGCGGAATTCAGGTATTTCGGTTCACCCTCGTCTATGACTCGACCACCAAAACCCACGATCTGGCGGGAAATCTGCTTGATGGGAAATATAACGCGGTTGCGAAAATAGGCAAACAGGCCCGGGCGGTCGCCCTGCCGCAGCAGGTCGGCCCTGCGGGCCAGTTCGGTGTCCACCCCCGCCTTGTTCAGGCCCCGTTCCAGCCAGCCCGGTTGGCCCGGCGCCCAGCCGATGTCGAACTCGCGCAAGGTGTGCTCGCTGAAGCCGCGGTTCAGCAGGTAGTCCCGGGCGCGAGGAGCCTCGTTCCACAGGGCGTCCTGCCACAGCGTCATGGCGGCCTCGTTGGCCCGGTGGAAGGCCCGGCGCTCGCCCTCGTTCTCCTCGTCGGCCAGATAGCCGGAAAGGTCGATGTCCAGGGGGCGGGCCAGCACCTCCACGGCCTCGGGGAAACTGAGGCCCTCGATTTCCATGACGAAGGTGATGACGTCGCCGCCGGCGCCGCAGCCGAAGCAGTGGTAGCGCCCCCGGCTGGGGGTGACGATGAAGCTGGGGGTTTTTTCCTTGTGGAAGGGGCACAGACCCTTGAAGACGCCACCCGAGGCCTTGAGATTGACATGCTGCCGCACGATCTCGGCGATGTCGGTCTCGTCCTTGACCCGCGCGATGATGTCCGATGAAAAGGTCGGTGTCATGGGTGGTGTTCCGCATCCCTACGAGTCATACGCCCAGGGCGACCCCGAGTCGGTCCGTTCAGAGGAATGTGATGGAAAAACCCAGATTGAACCTCCGGGCAGATCCCCTCCTCCGTGTCGGCCGTGGGAGCCCGCCAACAAGCAGTGGATTAAGATAGCACGGCCTGTCAAGGCCCGCCAAATGAGGGCGGCCAGGCTAGCCCCTGAGGGTGACCCGGGTGGCCCCGGCCCCGCCCCGGCCACGCTCCGCCTCGGCGATGGAGGCCACGCGCGGATCGGCCTTGAGCCGGGCGTGCAGATGATCCCGCAGGCGGCCCGTGCCGAAACCGTGAATCACGTGCAGCACCTCCAGACCGGCGGGAATGGCCCGATCGATGAGCCGGTCCAGCCGCAGCCAACCCTCCTCGCCGGTCTCGCCCCGCAGGTCTATTTCGTGCTGGGCCGTGGGCGCCTCACCCTGCCATGACCAGCTGCCGCCGGCCTTTTCCGGCTCTTTCTCCGCTTCCGGCGCCTTGCTGGCAGGCCTGGCCTCGGCCCCTTCCGGGACAGCCCCCGCGCCGGGAACGAGGTCGGCGCCGTCCTCGCTCATGGGACGCACCGCTTCCGGCCCCAGGGTCAGCTTCATGCCCTCCGCCGAGGCGATGATCTTGTTGCCGCGCACCTCGACGATGCGCCCCTTCAGCCCCAGATGGGGGATGCGCACCCGCATGCCGGCCTCCAGGGTGACGGCCGGAACGGCGGCGGCGGCGGGATCGGCGAACTCGCTTTCCAGGTTCTGCTGGATATCCTCCAGCCGGGTGCGAGCCGCCTTGACCACCCGCTTGCCCGCCCCCTCGGAGCGGATTTCCCGCACCGCCTTCTCGATGTCCCGGCGGCCCTGCTGGACCATCTCATCGGCCCGGCGGCGGGCGGCCTGCACCGCGTCCCGCTTCTCCCGGTCCAGCCCCTTCAGGCGCCGGTCCAGTTCCTGATTGGCCACCGTCAGGCGGTCCTTCTCCAGGGCCAAGGCCTTCTGCTCGTCGGCCAGCTGGCGCGCGCGGCGGTCCAGGTCGCTCAGCAGCTTCTCCACCTGCACCCGTTCCTCGCCCGCCATGGCCCGGGCCCGCTGCAGCAGCGGCGCCGAGAAGCCCATCCGGGCGGCGATATCGAAGGCGTGGCTGGTGCCCGGATCCCCCACCCGGAAGGTGAACAGGGGCTGCAGGTCGCGCTCGTCGTAATCCATGGCGGCGTTGACCATGCGCGGGTGATCGTGCACCGCCACTTTCAGCAGGCCGTAGTGGGTGCTGGCCAGGACCAGCGCGCCCCGGTCCACCAGTTCCTCCAGCACCGAGAATCCCAGGGCCGTGCCCTCGTGGGGATCGGTGCCCGTGCCGATCTCGTCGCAGATGACCAGGGTGTCGGGCCCGGCCTCGTCCATGAAGCGGCGCAGGTGTTTCAGGTGGGCGGAGAAGCTGCTCAGGGCCTCGGCGATGGACTGGTCGTCGCCCAGGTCGGCCAGCAGCCGCCCCACCAGGGGCAGCTGGGTGTCATCGCGGGCGGGCACGTCCCAGCCGCACTGGGCCAGCAGGCAGAACACGCCCACGGTCTTCAGGGCCACCGACTTGCCGCCGGCGTTGGGGCCGCTGATGACCAGGGCCTGGATGTCCGGGGGAATTTCCAGGTCCAGGGGCACCATGGCCTCGGCCCCGGCGCGCAGGTCGCCCTGGCCCAGGGCCTCCATGAGCAGGGGATGGCGCCCGCCGCTGATGCGCACCCGTCCCCCCACTTCCAGCCGGGGCCGCCGGCCGCCCACCTGGCGGCTCCACAGCAGATGGGCCCGCACCCCGTCCACTTCCAGCATGAGGGCCGCGGCCTCGCGCAGGGCGGGGCGGGCCTGCTCCACCGCGCGGTTCAGCTCGAAGAGGATGCGCGCCTCCTCGTGGGCGATCTCCAGGCGGGTCTCGGCCAGCTCGTTGGCCAGGCGCACCACCCCGGCCGGCTCCACGAACAGGGTGGCCCCGCTGGTGGAGCGGTCGTGGACGATGCCGGGCACCCGGGTCACTTCCCCCGAACGCATGGGCAGGCAGAAGCGGTCGCCGCGCAGGGTGATCTCGCTGCCGGTGGTCCAGCCGCTGGCCTTGGCCCGGCTCATGGCGGCGCTCATCTCCGAACGCACGGCCTGCTCCTGGCCGGCCACCGAGCGGCGCAGCCGGGCCAGCAGGGGGCTGGCCGCGTCCAGAATGCTGCCGTCGCTGTCCAGGGCCCGGCGGATGGCCCCGCTCATGCCGCTGAAGACGGACATCTGCACCGCCGCGTCCCCCCACAGGGGGCAGCGCTCACGGCGGGCCATGAAATGATCGCGCAGCTCGTCCAGGGTCTCGCCCACCGCGGCCAGGTGCACCAGTTCCGGGCCGTCCAGGCGCACCGGCGGCGGCTGTTCCACCAGGTCCAGGGCCTCGCCCAGATCCATGAGGGGCGGCCACACATCCTGCTCGGCCTCGGGCCGGATCTCGTCGCTCAGAGCCCGGAAAAGGGCGATGGGATCGGGATGGGAGAAGGGCTTGCGCCCCAGCAGATCGTCGGCGGCCCGCCTGTTGCGGCAGTGCTCGGCCACCTGCCGCCTGATGCGGGACCATTCCAGCAAATGGGCGGTGCGCGGACCCAGCACGGCGGTCTGGCCGCGGCGGGCGGCCTGCAGTTTTTCCAGAAGGGTGATCATGGTGCGGGGATTCTCATTTGCCCAGTTCTTTGGCGGCCTTGTCCACTTCTTCCTTGATCTCTTCCTCCACCGTGTCCTGCACCTTCTTCTTCACCTCGACACGGAAATCCTGGGTGGAGGAATCCACCGCCTCGCGCACGCTCTTGCCGGCCTGGTCCACCTGGTCCCTGGTGCTGTCCAGGGCCCGGTCCCACAGGCGGCCGGCGTCGCTGTCGCCCAGGCCGCGCACCACCCGGTACACGTTGGGCGCGGCGTAGAACACCACACGGCCCACCGGGTCCCGCTCGAAGCTGGTCTGCAGCCCGTCCGCGCCGGGCACCTGGCTGATGGCCACCACCAGCACGCTGACCACCAGGGTGCCCAGGGCCAGGCCCAACACCGCGCCGCCGAAGCGGTCCAGGCCGCCCAGCACCGTCAGACGCACCAGCTTGCTCAGCCCGCGGGCCAGCAGGCGGCTCAGGATCAGGCCGACGACGAACAGCCCCGCCCAGGTCATGAGCAGGGCGGGCCCCTCGCCCACCCCGGCCATTTCCATGACCCTGGGAGCCACCGACTCGGCGAAGCGCGCGGTCAGGAAAAGGGCCACGAAGACCCCGGCGATCTCGATGACCCGCTTGATAACGCCGTCCCGGAAGCCCAGGACGCCGAAGATCGCGATGGCCCCGAGGGCGACGATCACGGGGAGTTCCATCTTCCATTCCCTTCGTGGGTGTGGCGGCAGGCCGGCCTCAGCCGGCCAGGACCTTCTTGACCAGGGCGCTGACCCGGCCACCATCGGCCCGGCCGGCGGTGCGGGGCATGAGGGCCTTCATGACGTTGCCCATGTCCTTCACGCCGGCGGCGCCCGTCTCGGCCACCGTCTCCCGCACGATCTTCTCCAGCTCCTCGTCCGACAGCTCGGCGGGCAGGAACTCGGCCACGATGGCCAGCTCGGCCTCGGCCGCGGCCAGCAACTCGGCGCGGCCGCCCTCGCCGTAGCTCTTGATCTGGTCCTTCACCTTGCGGGCGTAGCTGCTCAGGATCTTCACCACGTCCTCGTCGGACAGCTCGCGGCGCTCGTCCACCTCGACCTGCTTGACGGCCGACTGCAGCATGCGCAACACGCCCAGGCGATCCTTGTCCTTGGCCTTCATGGCGGTCACGACCTCGGTCTGCAACCTGGCGGCCAGTTCACTCTTGGCCATGATCTTCACCTTTCTGAAAAACCGATGTTCGGTTCATGAAAGCCCCCCGTCCGGCGGCTGTCAACCGCGGTCAGGAGTCTTTTGGTTCGGGGTCCAGCATTCCCGTAATGTCTGCAGGGCGCCCAGGCCCACGGCGGCGGCGGTCTCGGCACGCAGCACGTGGGGCCCCAGCAGCACCGCCCGGGCCGGGCTGTTCTGCAGCAGGTCCAGTTCGGTGGCCGACCAGCCCCCTTCCGGCCCCACCAGAAAACCCAGGCTGGCCGGCACCGGATGGGGCACGGGGTCCATCAGTGTGCGCCAGGGCACGGGATCGTCCTGCTCCCAGGGCGCGGTGCCGTACAGGGCCAGCTCGGCCCAGGGTTCGCCGGCCGCCAACAGCTGGGCCGGGCTCTGCACCGGCGCCAGCTGGGGCAACCAGCTGCGTCCGCATTGCTTGACGGCCGACTTCATGATGGTCAGCCAGCGCTGCTGCTTGCCGCCACCCGGTTCGATGACGCCGTGCTCGGTGTTCAGGGGAATGACCGTGTGGGCCCCCACCTCCACCGCCTTTTCCAGGGCCCACTCGAAGCGCTTGCCCTTGACCACGGCGCAGGCCAGCACCAGGCGGGGCTGCCGGAATTCCTCGGGATCATCGCTGACGGTGAGGATCTGCACCCGGGCGGCGCGCCGGTCCTTGCCCAGAGGCTTGCCGGTGAAGCGATGCCCCCGGCCGTCGGTCAGGTTCAGGATGTGATCGCGCCCGCCGCGCAGGACGGTGAACAGGTGGTGGCTCTCCTCGGCGTCCAGGACCACTTCCTGTCCGGCCGCCGGCAGGGGCGCGTCGGCGCCCATTTCCAGGAAGAACTGGCGCATGCCGCCTCCGCCCTAGTCGAACAGGTGGCGACCCGGGCCCGGCACCATGCCGGCCAGCTCGTCGCGCACTTCCTCGAGCTTCTTCTTGAGGTTCTTGTCCAGCTTGTCCGGAGTCCAGGCCAGCACCCGCACCAGCTGGTCGCCGGTGCCCGGACGGTTCACGTGGGGCACTCCGCGCCCGCGCATGCGGAACACCTTGTGGCTGTGGGTGCCGGCGGGAATCTTCAGGGCCACCTTGCCCTCCAGGGTGGGCACCTCCACCTTGGTGCCCAGCATCAGGTCCACGGGGGAAACGGGCACATCGATGAGCAGGTCGTCGCCGTGGCGCTCGAACAGATCGTTCTCGTCCACCTCCATGACCACGCGCAGATGCCCGGCCGGAGCGCCCTGGCTGCCGGCGTCACCCTTGCCCTGCAGTTCCATGTAGTTGCCCGTGCTCACCCCGGCGGGCACCTTGACTTCCAGGGTCTCCTCGCCTCGCACGGTGCCGCTGCCGGCGCAGTTGGTGCAGGGATCCTGCACCCGGGTCCCGCGGCCCTGGCAGTCGGGGCACACGCCCTCGGTCATCATCTGGCCCAGCAGGGACTGGCGCACCTGGCGCACCCGGCCCTGGCCACGACAGGTGCCGCAGGTGACGGGGCGGCTGCCGGCGGCGGCGCCGCTGCCCTGGCACTGGTCGCAGGTCACCTGCTTGTTGATCTTGATCTTCTTCTTGGCGCCCTGGGCCGCCTCCAGCAGGGAGACGCGCAGGCTGATCTGCAGATCCCGGCCCCGTCCGCGACCACGGCCGCCGCCGCCGCCGCCGAACATGTCGCCGAAGCCGCCGCCCATGCCGAAGTTGCGCAGGAAACTTTCCAGGGCGTCGTTCAGATCGACATTGAAGCCCTGGGCCCCCCCGCCGAAGCCGCCGCCGCCGAAGGCCCCCTCGGGGCCGGCGTGGCCGAACTGGTCGTACTGGGCCCGCTTCTGGGTGTCCTTGAGAACCTCGTAGGCCTCGGTAGCCTCGCGGAATCGCTCGGCGGCCCCGGGGTCGTCGGGGTTCTTGTCCGGATGGTGCTTGATGGCCAGCTTGCGATAGGCCCGCTTGATCTCGTTGGCGTCGGCATCCTTGCCCACGCCCAGGATCTCGTAATAGTCCCGCTTGGTACTCATATCCTCATTACCCCGATCAACTGCTGATGATCACCCGGGACGGCCGCAACACCATCTCGCCCAGACGAAATCCCTGCTGAACCACTTCGATGACCTTGTCCGACTCAACGCCCTCGCGGGCGAACTGCCCCACGGCCTCGTGCAGCGCGGGGTCGAAATCCTGGTCCAGGGATTCGATGGGCTCCACGCCCTGATCCTTCAGGACGCGGCGGAAATTCTGGAAGATGAGCTCCACGCCCTCGCGCAGGCTCTTGTGGGCCTCAGTATCCTCGCTGTCACCCATGGACTGCAAGGCCCTTTCGAAATTGTCCTGGACCTCCAGGAACGAGCGCAGCACCTCGGCCTGGGCGAAGCGGCGGCCGTCCACCAGCTCGCGGCGCGAGCGCTTGCGCACGTTGTCCAGCTCGGCCACCACGCGCAGCCACTTCTCCTTGAACTCGTCCCGCTCACGGGCCAGCAGTTCCTCGGGGGTGGACTCGGGTTCGCCGGCCTCTTCCCCGAGGGCCTCCCCTTCCGGGGCGTCCTGCAGGGCCTCGTCCAGCACCTCGTCCGCGCCGGCGGCCTGGCTGTTCATTTCCTGCTCTTGCTGGGCGGCTTCCATCTTCTTCTTCTTGCTCATCTTGTCCTTGCTCATCTTGTCGTCGACCTCTTCCTGGGAAAACCGGTCAATTCCGGAATTGAATCAATGATCAAAAGCCTGGCGAACCAGGTCCAGCCCCTGCAGGGCGCGCTGGTACCACATGCGCCGGGGGCCCAGCACCGCCAGCACACCGGGCCGGCCGTCCACGGAAAAGCGCCCCGTCAGCAGGGAAAAAGCCCGCAGGTCGCCGATGGGGTTCTCCTGCCCGATCCACACGCCCACGCCATCCTCGGTGGAGCGGTCCAGCCCCACCAGGGTCTCGCGGATGATCCGCGGCGATTCGATGAAGCGCAGCAGCGACTTCAGGGGCTCGGGATCCCGGAACTCGGGCTCGTCCAGCACCCGGGCCACCCCCTCCATCTGCACCTCGGCGGTCTCGGTGTCGGCGAACAGGTGCATCCCTTGCCGGCCCACCGCGGCGGCGCAGCGCCAGGCGGGGGAATCCACCAGCTCGGGAGAATCCAGGCGCCCCTCGCGGATGCTGGCCACGGTCAGCCCGCGGATGCGGCGGTTCAGGATCTGGGCCGCCTGCTCCACCACGGGCTCGGAGTACTCCTCGGGCAGCTCAAGCAAACCGGTGCGCACCTGGCTGTTGTCCAGCAGGATGACCATGAGCACCCGGCGCTGCGAACGGGGATACAGTTCCACCTTCACCGCGTGCACCGTGTCCAGGCTGGGCGCCAGGATGATGCTCACGTAGTCGGTCAGCTCGTTCAGCAGCCGGGCCATGGCCTTGACCCCGTCCGGCCCGGCGGCGGTGATGGCCAGATCGCCCCCGGTCAGGCCACGCTCCCGCAGGCCGTTTCCCCGCACGGGTTCGGTCCAGCGGTCCAGGGCCGTGCGCCGGCGCATGTTGTCCACGTAGGCCCGGTAGCCCGCGTCGGTGGGCAACCGCCCCGCCGAGGTGTGGGGCTGCTGCAGGTAGCCCTGCTTTTCCAGCCGCTTCATGACGTTGCGGATGGTGGCCGAGCTGAGGGTGCGCTGCAGGGACAGCTCCACCAGCCCCGAGGAGACGGCCCCCCCGGTCTCGATGTTCAACCGCACCACGGCGTCCAGAATATCCACTGATCGCTCGTCCATGCTCATGCCCTGCATCACCCCCTTTCTGTCAGTCTGCCGGGGCGACTGCCAAAAGGTCACCCGCCCCCTAAGATCCGTTTTCCGGCGCGAAAGGTAAACAAAGGATTTTGCCGGTGTCAACTGCCGCAGCCGGGCTTTCACAGGGCCCGGGCCAGGCGCTCCTCCAGGGTGTCGATGCGCAGGAAACCCCGGCCCGTCAATACCAGCCGGCCGCCCTCCAGGTTCCACAGCCCCTCGGCCACCCCCCGCGGCAGGTCCAGGGCTCCGGCGGGCAGCAATTCCAGGGGCACCCCCGCCGCCGTGCGCAGGGCCAGGATGACCCGTTCCAGGCGCCGGGCTTCCCGGTCCAGAGTGTCCACCGAGGCCTCGGGCAGCCGCCCTGCCTGCACCGCGTCGGCCCATTCCGCCGTTCCCGGCAGGTTGGCGTGGCGGCGCCGGCCCCAGAAGCCGTGGGCCGAGGGGCCCAGAGCCAGCCAGGGCACGCCCCGCCAGTAGGCCTGGTTGTGGCGGCTCTCGTGGCCGGGCCGGGCGAAGTTGGCCACCTCGTACTGGGCCACTCCCCGGGCGGCCAGATGCTCGGCCACGCCCAGATAAAGGGCCTCGGTGTGGGCATCGCGGGGCAGCTTGACGGCGCCCGCGGCCACCTGCCGTTCCAGCTCGGTTCCCGGGTGCACCTCCAGGATGTACAGGGAAAAGTGGGTGACGCCCAGGTCCAGGGCCCGGTCCAGTTCCTCCGTCAGCCCGGCCAGGGTCAGCCCGGGCCCGATGATCCAGTCGGCCGACACCCGCGCAAAAATCCTTCCCGCCAGTTCCAGGGCCGCCAGGGCCGTGGCCGGGTCGCATCGCCGGCCCAGGCTTTGCAACACCGCCGGCTGCAGGCTCTGCATCCCCAGGCTCAGCCGGTTCACCCCCGCGGCCGCCCAGGCCCGGGCCTTGGCCGGGTCAAGGGATTCGGGGTTGGCCTCGGCCGTCAGTTCCAGATCATCCACCGCCGTCAACTGCCCCACGGTTCCGGCCAGCAGGCGCTCCATGAGCGGGGTCTCCAGGCAGGAGGGGGTGCCCCCGCCGATATAGGCCGTCCGCAGAAGGCGCCTTCCCGCAGCCAGCACCCCGCAGGCCCGGCTCCTCAGGGCGAACTCCTCCAGCACCGCGTCCACGTAGCGGGCCCGGTCCTCGGGGCTGTGCCGGGCCGTGCGGGCGAAGTGGCAGTAGGAACAGATGGAACCGCAAAAAGGGACGTGAATGTACAGCCCGAAACCGCGGCTCATGGGTGTTCCGCCGGGATCATCGCACCACATCGCCCAGGCGGCCCAGGCGGACACGGTGTTTCTCGGCGTCCCAGGAAAAATAGATGAAGGAAGCCCGGCCCTTGATCAGGCTGGTGTCCAGGGGCCCCCAAAAGCGGCTGTCGGCGCTGTTGTTGCGGTTATCCCCCATCATGAATATATGCCCGGCGGGCACCACGTAGGGCGAGGGGTAGCCGCAACCGGGGAAGGGCCAGGTGTGGTTGTGCAAGCCGCGCTGGAAGCCCTCCCGGCTTTTCTTGGCCCGGGGCGCGGGGCAGGCCTCGGGGTCGCTCCAGGTGGGCACGCAGGAATGGTCTCCGTCCGGATCCCCGAAATTGCTCTCGTAGATCTGCCCGTTGACATGCAGCACGCCCTCGCGCACCTCCACCGTGTCGCCGGCCACGGCCACGCAGCGCTTGATGTAGTCCAGATTGCGGTCCTCGGGATAGGCGAAGACGATGATGTCCCCCTGCCGGGGCTGACGCAATCCCGGCAGCTTGAGGGTGGGCAGTCCCTTGACGGGTGTCCAGCCCACCAGGGGCACCTGCAGGCGTTCGGGGGTGCGGAAACCGTAGGTCAGTTTCTCGGCCACCACGTAATCGCCGATCTGCAAGGTTTCCAGCATGCTGCCGCTGGGAATGCGGTACAGGCCGAAGGCGAAGATGCGGGCCAGGATGAAGCCCACCAGGAACACCCAGATCAAGCGGTCGGCCAGCCCCTGTTCGCGCCACCAGTTCTTGACCCCGTCCATGGCCCCGGCCCCGGCGGCCGGCTGGCTGGTGCGGATCCGGGATCCGGCCTGTTCCTGGTTTTCCATGCTCAAGAGCAATCCCCGCTAACGAATGATGTCCCCGATCCGGCTGAAGCGGATCTTACGGTGTTCGGGATCCCACGACCAGTAGATGATGGCCGCCCGCCCCTTGACGTTCTTCAGATCCAGCGGCCCCCAGAAGCGGCTGTCGGCGCTGTTGTAACGGTTGTCGCCCATCATGAAGATGTGCCCCTCGGGCACCACGTAGGGCGAGCGGAAGCCGCTGCCCGGGAAGGGCCAGTTCCGGTTCTGCTGCCGGGTCAGGAAGCCCGAGCGCACCTTCTTGGCCCGGGGCGCCGGGCAGCCGAAGGGGTCGGTGAAGGTGGGGGTGCAGGAGTGGTCGCCGTCCGGATCCCCGAAGTTGCTCTCGTAGATCTCGCCGTTGACGTACAGCACGCCCTCACGCACGGCCACCGTGTCGCCCGCCACGGCCACGCAGCGCTTGATGTAGTCCAGGTTCATGTCCTCGGGATAGGCGAAGACGATGATGTCCCCCTGCCGGGGCGCCCGAAAACCGGGCATCTTCAGGGTGGGCAGCCCCTTGACGAAGGTCACGCCGGGCAGCACCTGCTTGCCTCCCAGGGCCAGCCCCGGGAAGCGGATGCGTTCGGGGGTGCGAGCCCCGTAGGTCACCTTCTCCACGAACAGGTGGTCGCCGATCTGCAGAGTTTCCAGCATGCTGCCGGTGGGGATGCTGAAAGCCTGGAACAGGAACATCTTCAGCACCATGGCGATGAGCAGGGCCACCACCACCGACCGGAGGGTCTCGCGCCAGCCCCCCTGCTCCACCTGGCCCTCCCGGTCCTTGTTCTTTTCCTTTTCCTGCTTCCGGGCCTGTTGCCGCTCCAGCTTGCGCTTTTCCTTGCGGCTCAAATGCTGGTCATCAACGGGCCCGTCCGGGCCGGGTTCCGAAGGGGTGTTCCTGCTATCCTTGTTGTCAGCCATGGTTCAACGCTCCACCTTCAAGACGGCCAGGAACGCGTCCTGGGGAATTTCCACCGCACCCACCTGCTTCATACGTTTCTTGCCTTCCTTCTGCTTCTCCAGCAGCTTCCGCTTGCGGCTGATGTCACCGCCGTAACACTTGGCCGTCACGTTCTTGCGGAAGGCCTTGACGGTGGTGCGGGCCAGCACCCGGGTGCCCACGGCGGCCTGGATGGCCACGGCGAACATCTGCCGGGGAATCAGTTCCTTCAACTTCTGGCAAAGTTTCAGGCCCCAGCTGTAGGCGTTGTCCCGGTGAACGATGCAGGTCAAGGCGTCCACCATGTCCCCGTTGATGAGCATGTTCAGGCGCACCAGGTTGTCGGCCCGGTGACAGCGGTACTCGTAGTCCAGGGAGGCGTAACCGCGGGTCACGCTCTTGAGCTTGTCATAATAATCCACCACCAGCTCGTTCAGGGGCAGATCGAACTCGATGTTCACCCGCTCGGTGTCCAGGTACTCCATCTTGGTCTGGATGCCCCGCCGTTCCAGGGAGATCTGGATCACCGATCCCACGTATTCCTTGGGGGTGATGACCGAGGCACGCACGATGGGCTCACGGATCTCGGCGATCTCCTTCTCCTCGGGCAACAGGGCGGGGTTCTCGCACAGGAACACCGAACCGTCCTTCAGCATCACCTCGTACTCCACGTTGGGCAGGGTGGCGATGAGGCTCAGGTTGAACTCGCGTTCCAGGCGTTCCTGGATGATCTCCATGTGCAGCAGGCCCAGGAAGCCGCAGCGGAAGCCGAAGCCCAGGGCCGCGCTGGTCTCCTTCTCCCAGGTCAGGGCGGCGTCGTTCATCTGCAGTTTCTGCAGGGCGTCGAAGAGGTCGTCGTACTGGTCGTTTTCGGTGGGATACAGCCCCGAGAAGACCATGGGCTTGGCTTCCTCGTAGCCGGCCAGAGGCTGGGCGCAACGGTTCTCCTGCAGGGTGACGGTGTCGCCCACCCGCACGTCACGCACATCCTTGCTGCCGGTGGCGATGTAACCCACCTCGCCGGCGCTCAACCCCTTCTGGGGCACGCGCTTCAGGCGGAAGTAGCCGATCTCCCCCACCTCGAAGTTCTTCTGGTTGTTGTACAGACGGATGCGTTCGCCCTTCCGGATGGACCCTTCGAACAGGCGCACATAGGCCACCGCCCCCACGTAGGGGTCGAAAACGGAATCGAAGATCAGCCCCTTGGGCGGGGCCTCGGGATCCCCGGTGGGCGGCGGCACCTCGCGCACGATGGCGTCCAGCAGGCCCTCGACACCCTCGCCGGTCTTGGCGCTGACCTTGACGATCTCGTCGGGATCGCAGCCGATGAGGTCGATGAATTGCTCGGCGATGAAGTCGGGCCGGGCGGCGGGCAGGTCGATCTTGTTGATCACCGGGATGATGGCCAGGTCGTGCTCCAGGGCCAGGTACAGGTTGTTGATGGTCTGGGCCTGCACCCCCTGCACCGCATCCACCACCAGCAGGGCACCCTCGCAGGCGGCCAGGCTGCGGCTGACCTCGTAATGGAAATCCACGTGGCCCGGGGTGTCGATGAGGTTCAGCACCCAGGGTTGCCCGTCCCGATCCTTGTAGTCCATGCGTATGGGATGGCTCTTGATGGTGATGCCGCGCTCCCGCTCCAGGTCCATGCTGTCCAGGACCTGCTCCTGCAGATCCTTGCCCTGCAGGGTGCCGGTCTGCTCCAGCAGACGATCGGCCAGGGTGCTCTTGCCGTGGTCGATGTGGGCGATGATGCAGAAATTCCGCGTTTTATCCATGGCAGAGGCCATTGACCGGTCCCGTGGTTTGAAGTCTGGAAATCATTGAGGGCAAAATCGGGGCCAATTTAACTCAATTAGGCCCCCGGGACAAATTCCTTGCGCCCGGTAGCCTTCCAACCCGGCGCACGGAGCCCCGCCGGGGGCAACGGTTCAGCTCGGGCTTGCCCACGGGCATCCGCTCCTTCAGGAACGCCCCGGATCCTCAAAAACGCCAGCCGTGCTGGAACACCACGATGCTGGGCCCATCCGGCGCCACGGGCATGTCGTAGTCGGGCCCCCCGAATTGCCCCTCCCAGTCGTTGGGCACGGGCACCGCGTCCCGGTCGAAGTTGAAAAGGTGGGCCCCCACGTAGGAATCCAGGGCGATGATCAGCAGCACGCCGCCGCTCCACCAGGCGAAATCCCGCATCTGTTCCCAGTCTTCCTGGGCCACATCGTCGTAACGGCCGCGGTTGAAGTCGTCGGCGGCCAGGGTGCGGCGGAAATCCTTGGCCCGAACGGCCCGACGATCCCGCAGCAGCAGATTGGACCAGTAGTACATTTCCAGCCCGAAGGCCAGAGCCCCACGCCAGCTGTTGTCGGTGTAGAGCTGGCCCCAGCCGGGCAGCAACGGCGTCATCAGGACGGCGGCGGTGCTGCTCACGCCGGTGGTCCAGTAGTCGGGCTCGGGGGGAAGCAGGTCCAGCACCGGGTTGACTGTGGTGCCGGTGGAATCGGCGGCGGCGGAATTGTCCAGAGCGGTATCCAGCCGACCGATTCCCTCACCCCCGCCCAGGCTATCAGCAACAGCGGCGGCGGCAGAGAGCTCGGGCTCCTGGGCCGAGGACGCCCCCCCGCCCCCCAGGGCCAGGACACTCAGAAAAACCACTGTCAACACCGTCTTGATGGCCTTCATCCTTCGGGAACCAGAACCTTCAGATCGCCCGGCACCAGCGTGATCTCGTGCCGCCCGGCGGGCAGCATGGCCGCCTCGCCGTCCAGATGGTAACCCACCGCCTCGGGGGTTGTGAAGCTCATCCTGCCCGTCTCCAGCAAGGTGATGGCGGGATGATCCAGGCGCTCGCCCCGGGCCGCCGGGCCCAGCAGGCGCATGGCCGTGCCCAGGCCCACGGGGCGCACCAGGCAGGCATCCAGGTGGCCGTCATCGAAGCGGGCGTCCGGGGCGAAGCGGAAGCCTCCGCCGGTGGACGGCCCGTTGCAGATCTCGGCCAGCAGGAAACGGCCGCCGAACTCTCGCCCCGTTTCCAGGCAGCGCCACTGCACCTCCTGTCCGCGGTAAGCCAGCAGGGTGCGCAGGGAAGCCAGCAGGTAGCGGCGGCGCCCCAGCCAGCGCCACAGCCGGGCCGCCCGCAAGGAGACCAGGCCGCTGGCCAGCAACCCCACCGAGTTGACGAAAAACCGTTCGTCCAGCCGGGCGGTGTCGAAGGTGGCCACGTGGCCGCCGCTGATGGCCGCCAGGCCCTCTGCGGCGGTGGAGCAGCCGATGCCCATGGCGAAATCATTGCCGCTGCCCGAGGGCAACACCCCCAGGGGGCAGCCGGTTCCCGTCAATCCGCGGGCGGTCTCGTGCACGGTGCCGTCGCCCCCCACGGCCACCACCGCGTCCAGGCCCCGCACGGCGGCCTGGGCAGCCAGTTCGGTGGCGTGGCCAGGGCCCTCGGTGGGCATGGCGATGGGGGAAAGGCCTTGCTCAGCAAGCATCTCCACGGCCTCATCCAGGGACAGGCGCCCACGGCCCGGTCCGGCGTGGGGATTGGCGATGACGGCGATGGAGCTCATGAGGACCCCGCGGCAAGGGGAGGCGGCAGAGAAAAAAATGGCGGGAATGTGTGGGAATCGAACCCACCTCGGACGGTAAACGCGCCCGACAGAAGGATTTGAAGTCCCCGGGGCCCACCAGGACCCATTCATTCCCGCCTAGCGGCAACCGGCGTGGCGCCGGTGGTTATTGCGTTATTGACGCCTAAGCATACGCAACCATTTCGATTTCCACCAGCACATCTTTGGGCAGACGGGAGACCTCCACCACGCTGCGGGCCGGCGGATTGTTCTGGAAGAAGGTGCTGTACACCTCGTTGATGTTGGCGAACTCCCCCATGTCCCGGATGAAGATGGTGGCCTTGACCACGTTGTCCAGGGTCATGCCCCCGGCCTCCACCACGGCCCGGGCGTTCAGCAGGGCCTGCTGGGCCTGCTCGGCGGCGGTGTTGCCCACCACTTCCATGGTGACCGGATCCAGGGGAATCTGGCCGGCGGTGAACAGGAAGCCCCCGGCGGCGTTGGCCTGGCTGTAGGGGCCGATGGCGGCGGGCGCCTTGTCGGTGTTGATGATCTTGCGGGTCACGGACGTGCCTCCCGGTTGAAGAAAGATTTCAGCCATTCCCGGCCATCCTACGCCGGGCTCCCGGCCACGCCAACCTTGAAATTGGCGGCCTCGGCCGTCATTTTTCCTGTGTCCTGACGAACCATCAACCGGAGGATGTGTGGTGTTGATGACAACGCGCCTGATGATCCTGTTCCTGGTCGTGGCCCTGCTGGTCCCGTCCGCCCAGGCGGCCGACCCGGCCCTCCCCCAGCCGCCCCTGGCTCTGGTGCCCGGCACCACTCCTGCACTGGCCGACTTCTTCCGCTTCCGTGAACTGGAGATGAAAGACGCCCGGAAACAGGTATTCACCCTGGCGGGAAAATTCTGGGAGCTGAGAGTCCCCTACCAGGGGGAGGTCGAAACCATCCGGGCCCACTTCCGCGCCCTGGCCCAGGCCGGCGGCGAGGTCCTGCTGGTGGACGGCGCGCGCGGCCTGCATTTCCGCGTCGACAGCCCCGCCGGCCCGGTGTACGGCAAGCTTCACGTGGGGGGCAGCAACTATGCCCTGGACCTGGTCAGGCCGGCGCCCTGCCCGCGGGATCTGGTCTTCGGCAACGGGGTGTATGCCCGGGCCATGAATTCCGACCAGCCCGTCAACCCGCCCCTGATCACCGACTATCCCGACAGCCGCTACTACGCCGCCAAGGAATTCGAGTTCGACCGGCTGGAACTGAAGCTGCGCCAGGGCCGCCAGGCCATCCAGAAAACCGTGGAGGGCCACTATTGGCAAAAGCACGTGGAGGTGCCCCCGCGCCCCGACGGGACCGTGCACGAGGACGAGCTGGGCGAGGCCTTCCGCCTGGCCGCCCTGGACGCGGGTGCCGAGATCCTGGAAACCCCCGACCGCTCGGTGGTCTTCCATCTGCCCAGCCCCGAGACCGGCGACCTGTGGGCCCACGTCTGGCCCCAGGAAGGCAAGTACACCCTGAAGGTGGTGCAGGAGGCGCCCATGCGGCAGGTCCTGGTCCTGGAAAAGGACGAGATGATGGCCCGCCTGGACGCCCTGGGCAAGCTGACCCTGCGAGGCCTCTTTTTCGACACGGCCAGGGCGACTCTCAAGGCCGAATCGGAACCCGCCCTGCAGAACGCTCAGGACCTGCTGCAAAGCTACCCCGACCTGGTGCTGGAAGTGGGAGGTCACACGGACAACGTGGGTGGCTCCGAGGCCAATCAGACCCTCTCGGAGAACCGGGCGGCCAGCGTGCGCGCCTGGTTGGTGGAGCACGGCATCCCCGCCGAACGCCTGCAGGCCGTGGGCTACGGCGAGGATCGCCCCATCGCCACCAACGAGACCGAGGTGGGCCGCGCCGCCAACCGCCGGGTCGAGCTGACCAAGCTGGCCGGCGGGCAGCAGCGCGATCTGGTCACCCTCATAGCGCCCTACCCGGGCAGCCGGTTCCGGGGCGAGGAACAGGCTTCCGCCGCCGACACCCACACCATGTTCCGCACCGGCAGTGACGGGCGCGTGCAGGAAGTGGAGGTCCGGGGAACCCGCGTCCGCCGCAACTACGATGTGCTGGACGAAGGCGGCCAGCGGGACAAGAAGCTGTCCGGTGTGCAGATCCGCAGCAACTACCGCCGCGCGGTGCTGGATCTGGGCGGCGAGATCCTGGCCGAGCGCACCCACGGTCTGTATTTCCGGCTGAAGGACCCCTCCGGTCAAGAAACCTGGTTCGAGATATGGGCCCCGGGTTCGAGTTACACCATCAGCGCGGTGAAGGTTTCACCCTAGCAGGCGGTGGGGAAATGGGCTCGACCGCGCTCGAAGCGCCGCCCCAGACAAGCCAAGGAACGCCGACGAGGCGATGCCGGTGTGCATCGGGCAGGAGCGCCCTCGATTTGCGATCTGCTGGCAACTCCAAGCCAGCGCAGCCAGATCCAGTTTTTCAACAACCCGCTAGCGGTACATCGCCCGGAAACCAGCAAATCTCTTTGTTTCAACCGGAACCGATCCGCATTCTCCCTCTGGCGCTGCCGTGACTCGGGAAATGGTGTGGGTCGCGCCTCCCAGCATGAGGCAATAAGTCCTGTCACCATGAACATCCACAACCTGACGCAGTATTTCGTTCGGATCTCCTTCGACCGTCCCGAAAAAGGCGTCTATTTCCATGACCGCCCAGAGAGTTTCAGTCCAGCAATCATCTTCACAGGGCATGACCCGGACCTCGACATTACCATCATAGGTTGGCGTGAAAATCAGTGTCCCGCGGACCAGCGGAGCCGAACCACATCCAACATATCCGAAAACCCGCTGATCAGCCCCACAACTCCCACCCGCCTCCGCGTACGTTCCATCCTGGTGCACAAAATAGGGAGTGTACTTGTATAAAACCCCTTCATCTGGACAATCCAGAACAACCGAGGCCTGGCAACTGGAAAAAAGCCCTCCCTGCCAGGGGGTCATGGAAAAGGGAATGGGGTCATCCGGAACAAAGACTGCCTCCTCGCAAATCCCGATGGCCTCCCTCTTCAGGATAAACCCGGGACTCTCCTGCGCAGATTCGGTGATGGCCATGCTGCCAATGGAAAGATGGTGCTGTCCATCAATGCATTCGCCCACGACCCCACCCCCATGGGCTGTTTTCCCGCCTGCCAGAAAAACAGCAAAAACCAAAACTGCTAGCTTGATCGGTTTCATTGCCCCCCAGCCCCGAAACGCTTCGGAATGATCTGCCATGCGCGTTCATCCGCTTGCGCGAGTCGCTGCGCGACAGGTGCATACCCCTGTGATTATGTCATATTCCCTATCTGAGTATACCCAGCCTGCCCTGGCCAGGCAATAGACCCCCAAGGGCTATCCCCTGCACACCCTCAACTTGAGTTCGAAAAAAATCGGGGCACCCGCCAGGGTGCCCCGTTTTCCAGCCGGCCATGGAATCGAATCCTACTCCACCGTCACGGCCTTGGCCAGGTTCCGCGGCTGGTCCACGTCCTCGCCGCGCAGCACGGCGATATGGTAGGCCAGCAGCTGCAGCGGAATCACCGACAGCAGGGGCTGCCAGAAGTTCTGGCAATCGGGGATGGTGATGACGTGGTCGCTCAGGGCCACGATGTCCTTGTCCCCCTCGGTGACGATGCTGATGATCTTGCCGTCCCGGGCCCGCACCTCCTGCACGTTGCCCACGATCTTGTCGTAGCTGCCGTCCTTGGTGGCGATGACCACCACCGGCATCTCCGGGTCGATCAGGGCGATGGGGCCGTGCTTCATCTCGGCCGCGGGGTAGCCCTCGGCGTGGATGTAGCTGATCTCCTTCAGCTTGAGGGCCCCCTCCAGGGCGATGGGGAAGTTGGCCCCGCGCCCCAGGTACAGGCAGTTGCGGTGGTTGGCGTAGACCTTGGCGATCTCCTTGATCTTGTCCGACTGGTCCAGGACCTTCTGCACCAGGTCGGGCACCCGCTCCAGTTCCTGCAACATCTTCTTGCCGCGGTCGGCGTTGATCATGTTGCGCCGCCCCAGCAGGATGGCGAACAGGGCCAGGATGGTCACCTGCCCGGTGAAGGCCTTGGTGGAAGCCACCCCGATCTCGGGCCCGGCGTGGATGTACACCCCGCACTCGCTTTCCCGCGCGATGGTCGAGCCCACCACGTTGGTGATGCCCATGATCTTGGCCCCCTTGCGGCCCGCCTCGCGCATGGCCTCCAGGGTGTCGATGGTCTCGCCGCTCTGGCTGATGACCAGGCACAGGGTGCCCGGCTCGATGATGGGCGAACGATAGCGGAACTCGCTGGCGTACTCCACCTCCACGGGGATGTGGGCGTACTCCTCGATGAGGTACTCGCCCACCAGGGCCGCGTGCCAGGACGTGCCGCAGGCCAGGATCACGATGCGCCGGATGTTGCGCAGCTCCCAGTCCGTCAGCTGGATGCCGCCCAGCTTCACGTCTCCCACGTCGGGCAGGATGCGCCCGCGGAAGGCGTCCCGGATGGTCTGGGGCTGCTCGAAAATCTCCTTCAGCATGAAGTGCTCGTAGCCGCCCTTCTGGATCTGGTCCAGGTCCCAGGTGATCTGCTGGATGTCCTTCTTGATGGTCTCGTTGTTGATGTTCATGGTCTCCACACCCTCGGGGGTGAGGGTGACCATCTCGCCGTCGTCCAGGTAGATGACGTTGCGGGTGTGCCCCATGATGGCGGCCACATCGCTGGCCAGGAAGTTCTCGCCCTCGCCCACGCCCACCACCAGGGGGCTGCCCTTGCGCGCGCCCACGATGAGCTGGGGATGATCCTTGTGGGTCACGGCGATGCCGAAGGCTCCCTCGACCACGCCCAGGGCCCGCTGCACGGCGCCCACCAGGTCGCCCTCGTAGAACTCCTCGATCAGGTGGGTCAGCACCTCGGTGTCGGTGTCAGACTTGAACTTGTGCCCCTGCTTGGTCAGCTGAACCTTCAGGGCGGCGTAGTTCTCGATGATGCCGTTGTGCACCAGGGCCACGTCCCCCGCCTGGTGAGGGTGGGCGTTCACCTCGTTGGGGGCGCCGTGGGTGGCCCAGCGGGTGTGGGCGATGCCGCAGGACCCGCTCAGATCCTGGCCCACCAGCTTGGCCTCCAGGTTCTTGATCTTGCCCTTCTCCTTGATGACCATCTGGCCGTCCGCACGGCACAGGGCGATGCCGGCGCTGTCATAGCCCCGGTATTCCAGGCGTTTCAGGCCTTCGATGAGAATGGACGCCGCCTGATCGTTCCCTGTCACTCCGACGATTCCGCACATGGATCGATCCCTCCTGGGGTATGGGCAACGAGCGGGACCCGCCTCGGGGCCGCGCTCCACAGCAAACACATTGAGCCGGACCGCGTCACACGGCCGACTTGATCTTGTCTATCAGTTCGGCAGCCGCGGCCTGGTCTTGAGCCTCGGCAATGATGCGCACCACGGGCTCGGTGTTGGAGGGTCGCACGTGCACCCAGGAATTCTCGCCCACCCACTTGAGGCCATCCCGGGTGTCGATCTCGCCCTCGCCCAGCCCGCGCAGCACATCCTGCAATTCCTGGCCCGCGGGCAAGTCCTCGGCAGCCACCTTGGTCTTGACCATGACCACGGGCGGCAGGGCGTCGGCCATCTCGCTCAGGGTCTTGCCGCTCTCGGCCAGGGCCTGCAGCACCATCAGAATGCCCACCAGGGCGTCCCGCCCCGCGTGGATGGTGGGATAGATGACGCCACCGTTCCCCTCGCCCCCCAGCACGCAATCCTCGGCCAGGATGGTCTCCACCACGTTGGCCTCGCCCACGGGGGTGCGGAACACGCGGCAGTCGTGGCCGGCGGCCACCTTCTCGATGAGGCCGGTGGTGGACAGGTTCACGGCCATGCTGCCGGGGGTCTTGCCCAGCAGGAAATCGGCGGCCAGGGCCAGGGTCATCTCCTCGCTCAGGGCGCGGCCGTTCTCGTCCACCAGGGCCAGGCGGTCCACGTCGGGGTCCACGGCGAAACCGATGTCCGCGCCGGTGCCCTTGATCTCGGCGCACAGGTCCTTGAGGTGGGCGGGCGTGGGTTCGGGATCGTGGGGGAAGTTCCCGCTCATCTCGCAGTACAGGGGGGTGCAGCGCACGCCCAGGCTTTCCAGCAGGCGCGGAACGATGCTGCCGCCGGCTCCCTCCACGGCGTCCACCACCGCGTGCAGATCCCGGCTGCGGATGCGGTCCACATCCAGCCAGCCCACGGCCAGCAGGGCGTCCAGATGGATGCGGTCTGCGTCGTCCCGGGAGCTGACGGCGCCCAGCTTGTCCCAGGCCACGTGTCCCGTGCCGTTCTCGTAGTGCTGACGCACCTCGCGGTTCTGGGCCGCCGTCAGGAACAGGCCATCACCCTGCAGGAACTTCAGGGCGTTCCACTGCTGGGGGTTGTGGCTGGCGGTGATGATGATGCCCCCCACGGCCTCGGATTCCTGAACGGCCATCTCGGTGGTGGGGGTGGTGGCGATGCCGATGTCCCACACATCATGACCCGTGCTGACCAGGGCGCTGGCCACGGCGTCGAAGACCATGGGGCCGCTGGGACGGCTGTCCCGGCCCACGACCACGGGGCCGGCGGGCAACCAGGCTCCCAGGGCGGCGGCCCAGCGGGCGGCCACCACCGCGTCCAGGCCATCACCGATGACACCACGAATACCGGAAACGCTGACGCGCAAGGGCATGCTTTTCCTCCAGTTGAACGCCCCGAGACAGGGCGGCTAGGTTCCGAGGGGACCGGACCGAGATCCTAACAACATAATCCAGGGGGCCAAAGTACAAAAAGCCCCGGCAAAGCGCTGCTGAAATCAACAAAAACAACAGATGTCAAATGGGGTCCGGCTCTTCCAGGGTGCGCGCCACCATGTCCAGCAGAGCTCCCCGGTTGATGGGTTTCTGCAGGAAGCGCACCCCCTCGTCCAGCACCCCGTGGTGCACGATGACGTTGTCGGCATAGCCCGACATGAAGATGACCTTCAATCCGGGCCGCAGCTCGGCCATGCGGCTGAACAGCTCCTTGCCGTTGAGCTCGGGCATGACCACGTCCGTCAGCAACAGGTCCATGGGGCAGGCGGGATCGCCGCCCATTTCCAGGGCTTGCAGGGGGCTGGCCGCGCTGTGCACGATGTAGCCTTCCCGTTCCAGGACCTGCTCCACCAGTCCCAGCACGAACTCGTTGTCCTCGACAACCATGACGTGGGCACCCTTGTGGGTCGAGGCGGGCGCGTGCTCCTCGGCCCGCGCCACGACCCCGGGCCTGTCGCCACCGGCCGCTCCCCCGCCGGCCAGAGGGAAGAAGATCTTGAAGGTGGTGCCGTGGCCCGGCTCGCTGTACACCCAAACGCTGCCCCGGTGCTGCTTGATGATGCCGTGGATGGTGGCCAGCCCCAGCCCCGTGCCCTTGCCCACCTCCTTGGTGGTGAAGAAGGGATCGAAGATCTTGGCCAGGGTCTCGGCGTCCATCCCCTGCCCCGTGTCGCTCACCGCCAGCTGGATGTGGGGCCCCGGCTGAACCTCGGGATGGTCGGCGGTGTATTCCTCGTCCAGATCAACCTCGCTGACCTGGACCTCGATGTTCCCGCCGCCGGGCATGGCATCCCGGGCATTGACCACCAGGTTCATGAGGACCTGGTCCATCTGCGAGATGTCGGCCTTGATGGGACAGGGGTGGCCCGGATCGTGAATATTCAGGACGATGTCCTCCCGGATGCTCCGCTGCAGGATGGGTTCGGCTTCCCTGACCACTTCCGCCAGGTCCACCGTGTGCATGGCCAGCACCTGTTTGCGGGCAAAGGCCAGCAGCTGCCCGGTCAGATCCCTGGCCTGCATGGCGGCCTTCAGGATCTGCTCCAGGTTGTCCCGGTCGGGGTTATCCGGATCCATGTCCAGTTGCAGCAATTCCGTGTACACGATGATGGGCGTCAGGAGGTTGTTGAAATCGTGGGCCACGCCTCCGGCCAGGGTGCCGATGCTTTCCATCTTGCGGGACTGGTGCAGCTGCTCTTCCAGCTTGCGGGCTTCTTCCTGGGCGCGCAACCGCTCTTCCATCTCCTCCTGCAGACGGGTGTTGGTCTTTTGCAGGCGATTGCGGGCGGCCACCAGGTTCTCGGTGCGCCGGTTGAATTCGTAGGCCAGTTGCCCCAGCTCGTGACCCGCCGAATCGTCCAGCCGCCCGGAATCGCCTTCATCCAGGGGGGCCGAGGCCCGCACCTGCCGGGCCAGCTGCACGATGGGCCGCACGATGGTGCCCCGCAGGACCACCACCATGACCAGCAGGGCCAGCACCTCGATGCCAAGGACATAAAGAGCCACCCGCCGGGTCACGGCATCGGCCACCCCGGTGAAGCGCGACTTGGGCGCGACCACCACCACCTTCCACTGGGTGCGGGGCATGGTGTAGATGGACACCATGGCCTCCTGCCCCAGCAAGGGGTCCGAGTCCAGGATCAGATGGCGGGAAGGGGCAGCCTGTCCGGAGTCGGCGCGCCCGCCGGCCAGCATGGCGGCCACCAGCTCGGCTTCGTCCCGATCGATCTGGTAGCTCTGCTGGTCGATGCTTTCCACCAGGAACTGCACCTCGCGGCCCTGATCTGCCAGGGTCGATTTCAGCTCGTGGTTGAGCAACCCCAGCTCACCGGTCAGCGGGCCATAGTCGGGATAGGCCCCGGCCAGATCGTCCATCAGCCGCATGCCCTGGGGCCCCGATGCGCTGTCGGCGGGGGCACGGCCCATGGCCGGGTCGGGGAAGGACAGCAGACGGTTGTTGCGGTCGACGGCGAAGATGTAACCCTTGACGCTGCGGGCCACCTCGGCGAAGAAGGCGCTCAGCCCCTCCAGCTTGAGATCCACCGTGGCCACCCCGGCAAAGCGGCCGTCCCGCCAGTAGGGCGCGGTGCAGGTGACCATGGGCTGGCCCGAGTAGGGATCCACGTAGGAGCGCGACCAGAAGACCTGGCCGGGGCGACAGAAGGCGCCGGGCACGTACCACTCCTCGTGGTGGTAGCCCGGGCTCTCGGAACGGTTGTAATCCTCGAAATAGACCAGGGTCCCGTCGCGGTCCCGCCCCCAGAAGAAGCTGCGCCGCTCCACCCCCGGCGTGAAGGCCCCGGGTTCCGGCCAGATGCCGCCCCCGGCGATGAAGTGCCCCTCGCCCTCGTAGTCCAGGAAGCGCGGCACGGCCCCCCGGAAGACATCCTCGTCCAGCCGGGCCGTCTCGCCGAACTTGGCCAGCGAGGTGGCCAGGGCCTCGGCCAGGGCAACCCGGGTCTCGATGCGGGACACGGCCCGCATGCCCAGCTGGTGGGCCAGATCCTGGCCCTGTTCCAGCAGGAAAGCCCGTTCCACGAACAGGATGACCGCCAGGGTGGCGCACACCACCAGGGCCAGCAGCAGGAACTGGTAGATGAGGAAACGGAAGTTCAGGGTCCGGTGCCAGGGAACATGGTGGGCGCGCAAAGAACCGTCGGGAGGGGATGTCTGGACCTTGGGCATGGGCTACCTTCCCTGGGCGACGGGGCGTGTTTTTGCTGCGTGCCCATTGTTGGGATCTCCGGACAACCCGTCAAGGATAATCTGGACAAGCACATACCTATTTAGCCCCCCGCCGCCGCAGTGGCCACGGGGGGCCCAAGGCGTCACACCACCAGCAGCTTCATGTACCGGCCCACATCCTCCAGCCGATCGAAGGCCCAGGTGGCCTCGATGATGGCATCCTGGCGCGCGGTGTCCATGACCCCGTCCGCGTTGGCCCGGAACTTGGCGATGAGCTCGTCATCGCTCAACGGGTTCTGGGGGCTGCCCTTGGCGTGGTCCACGGTCTCGCTGAACTCGCAACCGTCGTTGGTGGTCAGGGTGGCGATGGCCCGCTTGGTGCCGGGGAACATGGCGTCGATCTCGCCGTTGGCCACCACCTCGATCTTGCCCAGCAGGGTGCGGATGCGCGGATCGAAGAGCTTCTCCTCGCTGAAGCTGCTGGGATAGACCCCGCCATCGGCCGCGGCGGCGGCCAGGCAGTAGGGCAGGCTGTGGTCCGCCGTCTCCTTGGTCTGCGGATCGTACTTGCTGGGGTCCGAAAGGATGTCGGCGCCCCGGGCGGTGGTCTGGATGTGGATCCGGGCCAGGTCCTCGGCCACCAGCCCGTTGTTCTCCATCACCTTCAGCACCGCCGACATGGGCTGATGCGTCAGGGCCTCGGTGGGGAAGGCCTTGTAGCCGCAGTCGGTGATCATGAATTTCTCCCCCAGTCCGTCCAGCAGGATCTCGGGCTTCAGTTCCACGTTGTGCAACACGTGCTGGAAGCCCTCCTTGCCCTCGATGACCTCCACCGGCCCCTCGTAGCCCTCGCGGGCCATCATGGCGGCCAGCACTCCGGCCTGGGTGGCCAGGGGATCGGCGGTGTTCTTCATGTTGGTCAGATGACCGGCCACCACCCCGCCCAGGGTGTAGTGGCTGCTGCCGCTGATGCCGGCGGCGGCCACCAGCTGGTCCCGGTCCAGGCCGTAGATGCGCCCCGCCACGAAGGGGCTCACCAGCTGGGTCAGGGTGGCGTGGTGCCAGCCCACCTCGCGCACGCCGGGGAAGCAGGCCAGGCACCAGCGCAGTTCCAGCTCGTAGGCGATCATGATGGCCGTCAGGGTCTCGCGGCCGTCCTTGGCCAGGGCTTCGGCCGGACTGACGGCACCGAAGATGATGTCCGATGGATGGCTGGGATCCTGCTCCCAGTAGATGTCGTTGTAGTCCAGGGCCCGCACCAGCAGCGAGTTCATGAGGGCCGCGTTGGGCGCGTTGGTGCGGTGACCGTTGCCGATGAGGGTGGCCTCGGCGGTGCCCCCCAGCTTCTCGGTGAAGCGGTACATGGCGGCCATGTCGCTGTTGTTCACGGCGGCCAGGGCGCAGCCCACGCTGTCCAGCAGGAAGCGCTTGGCTTCCTTGACGGCGACCTCGGGAATGTGGTCGTACTCCAGGCCCAGAACGAAGTCGGCCATGCGGGCGGTGATGCTGTTGCTGCTCATGATACCTCAAAGGGTAAGAAAGGATCGGGACGGGCCCGGACGATTCATGTCGGCGGGTAAGATAAGAACGGTGGCCATGGGCGGCCACCGTCCTCGTTCACGATCGCGAAGGAATAGCCTCTCAGGCCCCCACCAGGGTCAGTCCCTTGTCCTGCAGCAGGGGCTGGATGCCGTCCTTGTCCACCGCCTTCATGTAGGCCTCGTCGGCGGTGATCAGGTCCCGGTTCACCAGGTCCATGAGGGCGTCGTTCAGCAGCATCATGCCGTCCTTGCGCCCGGTCTGCATGGCCGACGGGATCTGAAAGGTCTTGCCCTCGCGGATGAGGTTGCTGACGGCCCGCGAGAACAGCAGCACCTCCTGGGCCGCCACGCGCCCGCCACCCTTCTTCTTGCACAGGGTCTGAGCGATGACGCCGCGCAGCGACTCGCTCAGCATGACGCGCACCTGCCCCTGCCGATCGGGCGGGAACTGGTCGATGATGCGGTCGATGGTGGACACGGCGGTGGTGGTGTGCAGGGTGCCGAAAACCAGATGCCCCGTCTCGGCGGTCTCGATGGCGATGCTGATGGTCTCCAGGTCGCGCATCTCCCCCACCAGGACGATGTCCGGATCCTCGCGCAGGGCCGCGCGCAGGGCGGGCTTGAAGCCCATGGTGTGCACGTTCACCTCGCGCTGGTTCACCAGGCACTTGTGGTTGGGGTGCACGAACTCGATGGGATCCTCGATGGTGATGATGTGATCCCGCCGCGTCTTGTTGATGTGGTCGATGAGGGCCGCCAGGGTGGTGCTCTTGCCCGACCCGGTGGGCCCGGTGACCACCACCAGCCCCTTGGTCAGGTTGCACAGCTTCAGCAGGTGCTGGGACAGGCCCAGCTGCTCGGCCGTGAGGATGTCCACGGGAATCTGGCGGAACACGGCGCCGCAGCCGTTGCGGTCGTGGAAGTAGTTGCAGCGAAAGCGCGCCTTTCCGGGAATCTCGTAGGCGAAGTCGGTGTCGCGCACCTCGGCGAACTCGGCGCGGTTGCGCTCGGGAATGATCTCCATGAGCAGCTGGTGCAGCTGGTCGTGGTCCAGGGCGGCCTCTTCCAGGGGCACCATCTCGCCGTCCTGGCGCAGGATGGGCGGCATACCCGAACTCATGTGCAGATCGCTGGCGCCCCGCTCGATCATCAGGTGGAAGTAACGGTCCAGGCGCACGCTGCCGCCCGCGGGAGCCGGCGTGGCCGGGGCGGCCGCCGCAGCGGCCGCGGGCTGTGTCTGTTCCTGAGCCGTGGGTGACGGCGCGGGCTGACCCGCCGCCGGCGTCACCTGCAGGCTGATGGCCTCGCCGGTGTTGACGCACTTGACCTGCACCGGGCGCGAGGCGCCGCTGAAAGGCACCGTCTGCTGCCCGCCGGCGCACAGGGCGTCGGCCGCCACCCCCAGGGGGCCGGTGATGAAGCCCTGCAGATCGGCCGCCGTCAGGGGCGGAACGTTCAGGGTCTGGGGCTTGCCCTCCACCCGCATGACGGGGGGCTTGCCCTCCATGAGCAGCAGCCCATCGCTGCCCTTGCTCAGCATGGCTTCGATGATTTTGGTGACCAGATCCATGACTCGTCTCGTTTCTATGGGTTCGCCGGTCGCCCGGACGGGATCACTTTCAGTCCAGGGGAACCAGGTGGTTCAGCAGGTCCCGGTTCACGATCCAGGGGCCCTCGTCGGTCTCGAAGACGAAGAAGTTGGGTCCCAGGTTCAGCAGGTCGGCCAGGCGCCGGCGGTGGGGCTCCATGTCCCCGGTGTAGGCCCGGCCCTCCAGCTGGAATCCCGCGAAGGCCATGCGCGCCGGCTTCCAGCAATCCTCGTCCTGGTTGTCGGTGTGGGGCCAGCCCTCGCTGTCGGGATCGCTGGGCTTCAGGCCCACGATGCGCGACTTCTGGATGAGCACCAGGGGCGTTTCCTCGTTCTGGGCGAAGGGGATGAAGGCCTTGCCCTCGGCGTTCAGCACGTCCAGCAGGGTCTCGGGGCCGTAGTGGTGCTCGGCCTGCTCGGACAGGTAGAAGCGGCCCTGGATTTCCCGCCAGTCGGCCATGAGGGCCAGCACTTCGGTGGAAAGGGCCTTCTGGATCTGGAAGTTTTCTGCCATGCGGAATGCTCCGGTTGCGGACCGCCGGGGGCGATGGTGGCGGACCGGTGGGTTTGCGGCACTCCGGATGTTATCGGCCGGTGGGCAGGAAAGTTGAGGTCCGGTGGTGGCCCCGCCGTGAGGGGCGGGGCCGGGCTCCTACCGGTACAGGGCCTTCACCGCGGACAGGCTGAGGGTCTCGGTGGGGTCGAAGCAATTGATGCAGAAGATGCCCCAGTCCAGGTTGTGGTAGATATTGTCCAGGGGACACAGATCTTCCGGATAAGCCTGGTCCCGGCAGACCATGGAACCCGGGACGGCCGCCGGATCCGCCGGGCCGACAAACGTGACCGACTCGTAGTGGCTCGTATACAGGATGGTCATGGTGCCGACCAGGGCCACCGCATCGGTCACGGGCAAGGGTTCCTGGAACTGGAGAATCTGGTTTTCAAACCCCTCGCCGCTGTCCACGGTCTCCACGGCCCAATGATCACCGATCAGGAAACCGCCCGTCACCTGGAGGGAGAATTCCAGCCCGGACAGATTCTGGATGGGGGTGTCCCGGCTCTCGTTGTAGGGATCGAAGACCAGGATGTACACAGTGATCGGCGTAGCGTACTCGACATAGTAAACATGATGGATCTCCCCGGCGGTATCGGTAAAGACCCCCAAGGTGTTCCGATCCCAGGCCTGCCCCACCGCGGGCAGCAGCAACGAGCCGACGACCAGCATGGCCACGGAGAGGCAAGGAAACAGATGGCGCATCATTCCCTCCAGTACGGGTCGCGATATTGTCTCAATGTACGGAACCCCGACGGCAGGGGAAAAACGGCCCGCGTCCAGCGGAACCGTGCCATCGGGATCAACCCGGATGGGACGGCCGTCGATATGGCCCCATCATACCAGATTTTCCCGCGGGTTTAAAAACATATCCACCGGTTCTTCCGGCACACAAACCAGGGGGCGAGAGCCCTCCGCTCCCGCCCCTCGGTATGACCGGCCGCCACCGCCCGGGGCGGCCGGCCTCCCTCTCCCCACCGGACTACTTGAGCATGGTCACCTTCACCACCGAGCTGCCCTGGCCGGCCGGCAACCACACCCGGCCGAAGTACACCCCCGAGGGCAGCGCGCGGCCGTCATCGCCGCGACCGTCCCAGGGCACTTCCTGGGCCCCGGCCGAACGCATGCCGTCGGCCAGGGTGCGCACCAGGCGCCCCCGCACGTCGTACACCACCAGGCGGGTCCAGCCGGCCTGGCGCTGCTCGAAGCGGAAGCGGGTGGTGGGATTGAAGGGGTTGGGCCCGGCGCTCAGGAAGGCCGGCGCCTCCGGCAGCAGGGACACCGCCGAGACGCCCGGACTGCACTGCCAGCGCCACTGGCTTTCGCCGCCTCCATCACTGACGATCCAGGCCGCCGCCACCCGATTCAGGCCCGGCCGGGCGGCCAGGGTGGGCGTGCCCACCTCGGCGCCCGAGTTGAGCTGCTGGCGCGGGTAGAACACCTCGCCGTCGCCCTGGCGCAGGAAGATGGACTCGGCCCCGGGCACCTCCCACTCGCGGGTGGCCAGCAGGAAGTTTCCGCTGCCGGTGGCCGCCACGCTGGTGTCCAGCAAGCCGGGCAGGCCCACCCGCCAGCGCACGGGATTGGCCGTGTGGTTGTCCATGGTCATGGTGTGCAGCAGGGGGTCGGCCCCGGTATTGTCCAGCACCCAGCTGAACAGCAGGCGCCCGTCCCCGTCCCAGGCCACCGAGGGCGAGGTGACCAGCAACCCGAAGTAGACGCCCACCGGCGCCTCCCAGGTTCCGCCGGTGAAGCGCTGGTAGCACATCTCGCGCAGACCGGGGAACCAGAAGTCGCGGGCGAAGGCCAGCATCAGGCCGCCGTCGTCCAGGCTCAGATCCGGGTGCGAGGCCCCCGCCCCCGACCCCATGGCCACGGGCGAGCCGAATCCTCCCCAGGCCGCCACCACGTGCATCAGCTGGGATTGGCCACCGCTGTCGGTCTCGTAAACGATGTTGACTTCCTCCGCGGTGTCGCAGGCCACCGCGGGCCGGCGCACCGGTCCGGCCGGCTGCAAGGCCGCCGAGGCCTGGCTACCCCCGGGCGCATGATAATAATGAATGAGCCGATCCTGCCCCGGGCTCTGCACCACCCACACCGTGTGCAAGCCTCCGGCCGGGTCCACGGCAAAGGCCAGGTCCCGCACCGGATCCCCGCTGGAAGCGGGCAACTCCTGCAAGGTGCCCACCCCGTCGTGCTGGTGTTCCCAGACCACGCTGTAGCCCGCGTCATTGCTCTCGATCCAGGCCGTCACCAGATCGCCATCGGGCAGGTAGGCCGAGCGCCGGGCACCCAGGGGGCCCGCCAGGATCCCGGTGCCCAGGGGCACTTCCTCGTCCCCTTCACACCCCACCGGGTCACCCACGCCAAAGGCGTCAGGCAACACGGCCAGGGGGGTGCTGTATCGCCAGACCCGCAACTCGTGAGGCCCTTCCAGGGTGGCGCCCAGGTCCAGGGTGCCGCTGACCAGCTGGCCGTTGATGGCCGTCACCTCGCCCAGGGTGGCATCCACCGCTCCCCCGGTCGGGGCCAGGCCGTAGTGCAGGTCCGGATCCAGGTAATCGCCCAGGATGGTCGCGTTCACCACATCGCCCACCGCCCCCGCGTCGGGAGAGATGTAGGTCAGCACCGGCACCGCCGGCGAGTTGCCGGCCGCGTCCAGGCCGGCCGCATAGATCTGGTAATCGCCGCTGTCGGCGTCGTAATGTTTCCAGGCCACCAGGCCACCGCCCGAACCGTCGGCCTGCACCTGGGGCTCGAAGGGTTCGGTGCCCGGCAGGGTCTGGGGATAGATCCAGAAGAAGCCGGGATTCTCCCAGAGGGTGGTGCCGAAAGCGTCCAGGCGGATGCCCGTCAGGGCCCGGCAACGCCCGTCATCCAGCTCGCTGAAGTAGTGGTCGCGGTAAACCACCAGCAGGCCGCCGAAACCATCGTTGGTGATGGTGGCATCTTCCTGCCAACCCGCCCGGGTGCCGATGGCCAGGGCCCCCGCCCCCCACAGCAGATTCCCGCTCACCTCCACACGCTGGGCGTACATGTCGGTCACGCCGTCGGCCATGTAGAAACCGCCCGCCCCGTCGGAGCAGAAGGCCGGTTCGGACGGATAGGGCCAGGTGCTGAACCCCGCCCCCATGGGCTGGATGCCGCCGAAGGCCCAGCTGGGCGTGCCGCCGCTGTCAACGTGCTGGGCCCAGGTGTTGCCCCAGCCCAGGGTGTTCATGAAGTAGCCGCCGCCGGAGCCGTCGGGCACGATGGCCGAGACATCCAGGGTGGTGCCGTAGATCTCCACCCCGCGGTTGCCCCACAGCAGAGTGCCGTCACCGGCCATGCGCATGGCGCGCCCGGCGTTGGGACCCACGTAGGGAATATCGTCGATGCCGAAAAGCAGTCCCCCCTGCCCGTCGGATTCCACGCACCATCGGTTGTAATCGCTCTGGTTGTTGGAGTCTTCCCACACGGTGGTCTCGCGGATGGTGTTGCCGTCCGCGTCCACCCGCAGGGCCATGACTTCCTCGTCGTGAACGCCCACGCTGCGGGGCCAGACCACGAAAAGGTCGCCTCCGTCGGCCTTGATCAGGCGGGCCTGAAGTTCGGGATTGGGCCCGAAGGAGGCCACGGGGCGGGTCCACTGCAGGGTCCCCTGGGCGTTGATGCGGGCCAGCTTGATGATCGTGTCCCCGGTGTAGTCCTCGCCATGGATGACATAGGCCCCGCCGGCCCCGTCATCCACCACATCCACCGGGCCATGCATGCCCAGGCTCCCCACGTTGAAGGGAAGCTGCATACCACCCTGGCCCCAGCGCTCGTTGCCGGTGCGATCCAGGCGCTGGACGCTGATCTTGAAAAGTGGCGCTCCCGGGTCGTGCATGATCACCAGCATGCCGCCCTGCCCGTCCGGTGCCGAGCGCATCAAATCGGGGTAGGCCTGGGGCGAGAAGATCTCGCTCCAGTTGGTGTTCTCCCAGTCGGCCCGGGCCGATGATAGCGGGAAAAGGGTGATGGCCAGAATGAAGAGGCAAGCCGGAACCAGGAACGGGTTCCGGAAGATGGACTGGAGCTGGGCGGTAGACATGGGGTGTCCCCTTTCGCGGTTTGAAGGTCCGCGTATGAGACGAGAGCCCGCCCGCCCGAATCACAATCTGGCGAGATTATTTTTTCGAGGGCAAAAGCGCCGCGTCAGAGCGTTCCACCACATCCCCGTTCTGCAGGACCTCCACCTGCCAAAGGGCCGCTCCCTGCCCCTGATTCAACGACAGTTGCCCCTCTGACAGCGCCAGGGCCGTTTCCCGGCCCGTGCCGAAGCTGGCCAGTTGCTCCAGGTCCGCTCCCAGCAGCAGAACCCGGAAACTGCGGCTCTCCGTCGGGGCCCCTTGCCAGCTGAGCTCCAGGGTGCCCCCGGCAGACCATTCGGCCTGCAAGACCAGCCCGGTGACGGGGGCGGCGCTGCGGGTGATGCCGAGGGGGCCTTCGGCCGGCCCCCGGTCCAGACGCTGCAGACCCACCGCCAGCGCCAGCACCGCCGCCATGGCCAGCACCGGGGCGGTGGCCCGGGAGCGCAGCAGGCGCAGCACCGGATGGGCCGGGCGCTGGCGGGTCGGGGCCAGGCCGATCTCCTGCTCCAGGGCGGAGGCTAGTCTTGCCTCCCGTTCGCCGTCGGCATGGGCCGGGCTGCCCGCAAGGAAGGCCGCGTGGGATTTGACCAGGCTGCGGCAGCGCGGGCAGTGGTCCAGGTGGGCACGGCCGGCATGGCCGGGGGGAAGCTGCGCCTGGTGGAGCAGGCCTTCCAGAGAGGGGCAGCGATCAGTCATGGTCCGGGCTCCTTCCATCTTTCAGGGCGGCGCGCAGCTTGCGCCGCGCCTTCTGCAACAACCCGCGGGCTCCGCTGGCCTCGGCCAGTCCCAGGACGCGGGTGATCTCGTCCACCGCCATGTTCTCGTAGTAGCGCAGGTGCATGGCCTCCTGTTCCAGGGGCACCAGGTGGCATCGCAATACCTCCAGCCACTCATCCCGTTCGGACCGGGCCACCAGATCGCCCAGCACCGAGCCCGACGGGTCCACCAGATCGTCCACCGCATCGGGGTCCGTGGCTGGGCGACGGCGCCGCAGCTCGTCCAGGCAGCGGTGGCGCACGATGGTGAACAACCAGGACGAGAACCGCGAGCGCCCCGCGAAGGTGCCCAGGCTGCGGTAAGCCTTGATCAGCACTTCCTGGGCCACATCCTCGGCCAGATCGGCGTCGCCCAGCTGGGCGTGGCACCACTGGAACACGCGGCCGTGGTAGCGTTGCAGCAGGGCCGAGGCAGCCTGGGCGCCGGCTGCGGGGTTCTCCCGGTCCAGCGCCAGGGCCAGCAACTGCTCGTCCGCAAGGTGAGTGGGGTTCTGGCCGTTCATCACTGAGACGTTCCCTGTTCAGGAGGAATCACAACGAATTTCCCTTCGGATCTCTTCGTGAGGCGAGGAAACTGAACAGGGCCGCCCCCAGCAGCACTGCGCCACCGGCCAGCCAGGGCCAGGCGGGCCGCGGGCGGGCAACCGGCGGCATGGCCAGAGTCAAACGGCCCTCGCCCATGGCCACGTACCCGGCCCAGAAATAAGGATGGGCAAAGCGGGGATCGCCGGCCAGTTCCCGGCGCGCGGCGGCCAGGGCCGCGGCCACGGACAGGCCCTGGTCCAGTCCACCGTAAAAGCTGCGCATGAAGCGGAAGGTGACGGCGTCGTCAACCGGCCACAGGGTGGCCACCACTGCGGGCGAACCCGCAGCGATGAAGGCCGCCCCCAGCCCCATGACGCCGCCTCCGTCGCTGTAGCCACCTGACGCCGACTCGCACCCTGCCAGCACCGTCAGGCGGGCCTGCACCCGTCCTGCGGCGATGGCCGCCGCCTCCAGCACGGCGCTATGTGCCCCGGCCTGTTCCGGAGCCAGGTTTATGCTGGAGCGCCAGGGGCACTGGTCGCTCACCCGGACGTGGCCCGCCAGGTGGAGGATGTCGCCGCCCAGGCTCAGGTCTTCCTTGTCCGGGTCGCCTGGCGCCAGCACCGAGGAGGAGGGATAGCGCCCCTGCAACCACTCCAGTTCGCGCCGGGCCTGGTCCAGTTCTGGCGCCACCCCGGTCCCGCCCGGACCGGCCGCCGCCACCCTGGCGATGGGCACGGGTTCCCTCCCCAACCCCTGACGCAGCCGGGTGAAGATACTGGCCGAGGGAACGCGGTGCACCAGGCTCCCCTCCGGCACGAGCAAGGCCCCGGGAAGGCCGTTGAGCACCCCGTCGGGGCACAGGATGACGGTTTTTGCGCCGGACGGCCCATCGCTAATAGGTCCGGAAATAGGTCCGGTAATAGGTCCGGAAATGGACCCGGAAATGGGCCCGGTCAATAACCGTCCCATGGCCTGGGCGCCCTGGGCCGCCACCGCGGCGGCGTGGGCCGAGAGATCCGTTCCCGTCAGGAGGCTGCGAAAAAGCTCCGCCCGCCTGACCACCTCGTCCTGGGCGGGAAGGTGGCCCACCAGGGTGGTGTCACGGGTGACGGCGAAGACCAGAGAGCCCTCGGCGCCCAGGAAGAAATCCAGGAAGACCTCGCCGGGCTGCAGCAAGGCCCGGACCCGGGCCAGGTCCACGGGCTCCAACCGGCGAACGGTGGTGGCCTGGGGGCCCACAATGCGCTCGAAAAGGGTGCGCGCCTTGAACTCCTGCAACAGGGCGAAGGCCCGGTCGGGCGCCGCCTCCTCCTGCAGGCATTGATGGGCCAGGGCCATGAAGATGCGCCGCCCCGTCTCGCCCCGGCGTTCCCGGTAGTCGGGATCCCGGGGCACTCCGCGCTGGGCGCGCCACCGCGCGGCCGCCCGTTCCAGGCAGGCCCGGGCGCTGTCGGGACGGTCCAGCCGACGCCAGGCCTGCCCCGATTCCAGGGCGGCCAGCATGGCGCCTTCCACCAGGCCGCTGGCCAGGTTGGCCCGCTCCAGGGGCTGCATGCGCTGCAGGGCCTGCCGGGGGTGCCCCGTGCCGGCCAGCAGGCGGGCCAGCATTGTCAGGTACTGGGCTTCCATGAGGGGATCTCCCAGTTCCGGCAAGGAAGCTTCGGCGGCCAGCAGCAGATCCCGCGCCTGTTCCCGGTGGTCCTGCAGCTCCAGGGCGGCGGCCTTTTCCTGGACCAGCTTGAGGCGGTTGCGCTCGGTGACGGGCTCGGGACGAGTCATCATGCTGTCCAGCAGGGCCACGGCCTGCCCCGGCCGCCCCTGCTTGCGCAGAACGGCGGCCATCTGCCCGACGGCGCTGAATTCATCCTCGGCGAAGCCCTCCCGGCGGCTGGTGGCCCGCACCTGCTGCAAGCCCGTCAGGGCGCTGTCCAGGTCGCCCAGCCAGGTCAGGCACACGGCCACGTTGTGGGCGGCGGTCAGGGCCTCTTTCACGTTGCCCTCGGCCCGGTGCAGCTCCTGGGCGCGGCGAAAATGCTGCTCGGCGCGACCCGGATCGCCCAGGCCGAATTCCAGGGCGCCCAGGTTGTTCTCGGCCAGCGCCTCGACGTAGGTGTAGCCCACCTGGCGGGCCACCGTCAGGGTGCGCAGGTAGCTGGCGCGGGCCGCGGGGAAATCGGCCACCTTCATGAGCAGGGTTCCCAGGCCATTGCGGGCGAAGATCTCGCCGCGCACATCGCCCACGTGCTGGAACAGATCCACGGCCCGCTCGTACCCCTGACGCTCGGCCGCGGTCCGCCCCGCCCGGCCGTCCTGGTAGGCCAGCCCCACCTCGGCCCAGGCCCAGTGCACCGAGTCGCCGGCGGCCATGGCCAGCTGCCGCATCTCGGCGAACACGGCGTGGGCTTCCTCGTTGCGCAGGTTGTAGCCCAGAGCCACGCCGTACCAGCGCATGCCCTTGAGCAGCCAGGTGGTGTCAGCGGCGGCCCGGGCCAGGGGCAGACCCTGGGCCAGGGCCGGCTCGCCCAGGCGACTTTCACCCAGGGCAGTGCGCATCTGGCCGCGCAGGACCAGCAGGCGGCCCCAGAGCAAGGTGTCGCCCTGGTCCCGGGCGGCGGGCAAGGTGCGGTCCAGCAGGGCGTGGGCGGCGGGCCGGTCGCCGACTCGCCACAGCCCCGCGATGGAATCGATGACGGCGGTGGAGGGCAGGGTGGTGGGTTGAGCAGGTCGTGCCGGCAGCTGCAGAAGAAGCAGCACGGCCACCGCCCCCACGGCCAGCCGCGGGTGAACCGGGATGAGGGAGGAACAGGGCTCGCGGCGGGCCGGCATGGACGATCAGGCTCCCGGTTCAGCGGTCAGGTGATGGTGTACGCACGCCCCGGACCGACGGTGAGGCCGGTCGGGATTCTGGCCGCAGGCATGGGATGTGAGAAGAGCATGATGATTATAGGATTGGCTGGTCAGGGGGGTGTGTCAACTGAACTGTGTATGCAGCCTTCCTCATTTCAGACCGGCACCCGGCCCGGGAACGTGATCGAGAAGTAGTTCAAGGCGGCGGGCCAGTCTCGGATCGGCATGGTCCACTTCTTCGAAGCCCGGATGATGGCCAGGTACAGGACCTTCCGAACCGAGTCGTCAGTCGGGAACGCGCCACGCTTGCGGGTGATCTTCCGCAGCTGCGAGTTCAGCGATTCCACCGCGTTGGTCGTGTAGATGGCCCTGCGGATCGGTTCCGGATAGCTGAAGAACGGCACCACGTTTTGCCAGCGGCTGCGCCAGGTCTTGACCGCCATCGGATACTGGGCACCCCACGTGGCCTCGAACGCATCGAGGGCCTGCTCGGCTGCTTCTATCGTGGAGGCCCGGTAGACCGCCTTCAGATCCTTCAGCACGGCACGGCGGTTCTTCCAGGGAACGTAGCGCATCGAGTTGCGAACCATGTGCACAATGCACAGCTGGACCTCCGTCCGCGGGAACACGCTCTCGATGGCCTCAGGGAAGCCCGTCAGGCCGTCCACCGAGGCGATCAGGATGTCCTGGACCCCCCGGCCCTGCAGCTCGGTCAACACGCCCAGCCAGAAGCGTGCTCCCTCGCTCTCGCCGATCCACATACCAAGCAACTCCTTCTGGCCGTCCAGGCCGACTCCCAGTGCGAGGTACACTGCCCGGTTCTGCACTCGACCGTCGGTCCGGATCTTCAGGTGGATCGCGTCGAGATAGACGATGGGCCACACCGCTTCGAGAGGCCGGCTCTGCCAGGCCCGGACCTCGTCCAGCACAGCGTCGGTAACCCGCGAGATCAGCGATGGCGACACCTCGGTGCCATAAACCTCTTCGAGCTGCTCCTGGATCTCCCGGGTCGTCATGCCGCGACTGTAGAACGCGATCACCTTCTCGTCGAAGCCCTCGAGGCGGACCTGCCGCTTGCGCACGATCTGCGGCTCGAAGGAGCTGTCACGATCTCGTGGGGCGACGATCTCGATCTCACCGTTGGCGGTCTGGAGCGTCTTCGGATCGTGGTAGCCGTTACGGCTGTTGTCGCTCCCGATGCTGTCAGGGGAGTGCTTCTCGTATCCCAGGTGCTCGGTCATCTCGGCCTCAAGCGCCCGCTCGATGAACCGCTTCTGCAGTTCCTTGAGCAGCGAGCCATCCTTGAGGATCTCCTCGGCGGTGGCGTTCTCAGTCAGAGCATCCAGAAGTGCGTCGACCTTGTCAGGTTGTTTTTTCTTAGCCATGGGCTCCTCCTTGGGGAGATTTTACACACCATGGCTGTTTACACAGTTAGAAATACACTCTCGGTCAGGGGGGTCAAGGTTGGGGGGACCCAACCCTACCTCAAATAAACCCCAGAAAATCATTCGAACCTGCAACTTCCCCCCACCCAACCTGGTCTTCCCCCTGTAGCAACCCAAGCAACCGCCCCAAACCCGATGCCACCAAACCAGGGACTACCAGGGAGCTCAACATGCACCGCCACCACCACAAACCCTCCCAGACCCCGATTTTCGTCCCCAACAGCTCCCTGGCCCCCATCATGGCCCCCATCATGGCCCCAATCCTGCGGCCCCTCCTGCGGCCCCTTCTCCTCCTCCCCATCCTCCTCTTCCTGACCCTCCCCAGCTCCACCCAGGCAGCCCTCCGCGTCTCCCCCGACGGCACTGGCCCCTACCCCACCATCCAGGCTGCCCTGAACGCCGCCGCCGATGGCGACACCATCATCCTGGCCGACGGCGTCTTCACCGGCTCGGGCAACCGGGATCTCGAGTTCTACAGCGAGGTGGTGTTGCGCTCCCAGGACGGCTACGACAACTGCATCATCGACTGCCAGGGCAGCGACGCGGCCCCCCACCGGGCCTTCTACCTCACCGAGGAAACCGGCGGAACCGTCCTGGACATCACCGTCAAGAGCGGCTGGGCCGTCCAGGGCGGCGCCATCTACACCGGCTGGGGCTACTACATCTTCGAGGATTGCCTGTTCATGGACAACGTGGCCGACCAGACCGGGGGCGTTTTCCACGGCGGCGAAGGTGCGGTCATCAACTTCCGCGGTTGCATCTTCTCCCACAACTCGGCCGGAACGGCGGGTGGGGCCATCTACGGCACCGGGTCCAGCGGCCTGGCCATCCAGCAAAGCACCTTCGTGCGCAACGGCGCGCCTTCGGGCGGCAGCCTGTACCTGGCGGACGACGCCTCTGCCCAGGTGGAAAACAGCATCATGGCCTTCGGTTTGCAGGGCAGCGCCTTTGCTGGCTACTACTTCGGCGAGGTAGAGTTCAACTGCTGCAACCTGTACGCCAATCGCGGCGGCGACTGGGTCAACGGCGCCACCGGCGATCACAACCTCAACGTCGACCCCCGCCTGGCCGACCCCATGGCCCAGCCCCTGCCCGACGTCGACCTGACGGCCGACTCTCCCTGCCGCGCCGGCAACAACGCCTGTGGCGTCACCATGGGCGCCGGCCGGGAAACCTACTCCCACGCCCCCGCCTACGGCATCAAGGCCGACGGCAGTGGCCTTTTCCCGACCCTGTACGAGGCCTCCCACTGGATCGGCCACGGGGGCGTCATCGTCCTCGAAGACAGCCTGTACACCGGGTCCGGAGCGGCCAACATCATGGTCACCGGCGTGTCCATGGTTTCGCGGCAAGACGACCCCGCCACCTGCACCATCGACATCTCCGACGTCACCGCTGCCCGCTTCTTCCATACCGACTACATCGACGGGACCTTCTCCGTCAGCGGCATCACCTTCACCGGTGGCGACCTGGGCAGCGGCGCCCTGGTCCGTGTCGACGGCAACAGCAGCCTGACCCTCGAAAACTGCGTCTTCACGGGCAACGAGACCTTCGGCACAGGCCACCTTTTCGAGGCCAACGTCCACACCCAGCTCATCATCGACGGCTGCGAGTTCTCCAGCAACACCCAGCTGCCCGGCAACGACGAGCCCATGTTCGACATCTACGGCAACACCGCCGGGCACATCGTCTTCCAGGAATGCACCTTCAGCGGCAACCAGTCGCCCGCCCCCCTCATGCGGGGCGCCACCCTGCGGGCCGAGTTGATCCTCTGCACCCTGAGCCAAAACAGCGCCCTGACCCTCTTCCAGGGCGGGGTCAACAACCTGACCCTGACCGAAACCGACCTGGTGGGCAACACCCTCGCCGACGCTGACGTGTCCACGACCGCGGCCCTGCTGCAGATGTCCGACGCCGAGGTTATCATGAGCTATTGCGACGTCCTGGACAACACCTCCACCGAGGCCATGGTCAACATCCAGTCCTGCTACGTGGCAGTGCACGGCTGTCTGCTGCGGGGCAACCGGGCAGGCTCCTACCCCGGCGGTGCCATGCGGCTGAGCTACACCACCGGCACCCTGGGCAACTGCCGCTTCGAGGCCAACGAGGCCGCCCAGAATGCCGGCGGCGCGCTGTCGGTGACCGCCTCAGGATCGGCCGGATTCACCGGCACCCTGGACATCGAATCCTGCACCTTCGTGTCCAACCACAGCCACAACGACGGGACCGCAATCTATGCCGGCGCCACCGGTTTCTACTACGACGACATGGACTACGGCTCCCAGACCCTGACCGTCAACCTGACCGGCTGCACCCTTCACCGCAACTCCACCGGCACCGCCCACTACGAAAGAGGGCAGATCGCCTACAGCAGCATCGTTCCCGACGGGTTCACCGAAACCGGCGCCCTGCACCTGAACGTGTCCCGCTGCCTCATCACCGACGGCATTGGCTGCCAGGGCTTCAGGGGGCAACTGAGCTACGGCTCCACCAGCATCGAGTGCTCCGACATTCACGGCAACGAACAAGGCGACTGGGTCGAGGACTGGTTGCAAATCGCCCAGCTGATGCCGGGCAACTTCAGCGACGACCCCCTGTACTGCGGGGCCGACGCCGGCAACCTCACCCTGCAGACCCTGTCCCCCGCCCTGGCCGCCAACAATGCCTGCAACTTGCAGATCGGCGCCGCCGGCCACGGCTGTGAAGGCGTGTCCGCAGTGGAGGACGGCCCGGTCAGCGCCCTGCGCACGGGCATCACCGCCGCCTATCCCAACCCCTTCAACCCCCGCACCACCATCAGCTTCGACCTGGCCGCCGACGGCCCCGTCACCGCCTGCGTCTACGACCTGAAGGGCCGCCTGGTGCGCACCCTCGCTCACAGCCGCCCCATGGCCGCGGGCTGCCACGAGCTGGTGTGGGACGGCCGCGACGATCACCAGGCCAGCGCCGCGGCGGGCGTGTACCTGGTGCGCCTGCAGGCCGGCGACACGGTGTCGCAGACCAAGGTGATGATGCTCAAATGATGGGAAATGGCGGAAAACAAGGAACGGCAAAATGAAAAAGCCCCCGATCCGGGAGCCCGCATGAACCGCACAAGTTATTGATATTACTGGAGCTGGCGAAGGGAGTCGAACCCCCGACCTGCTCATTACGAGTGAGCTGCTCTACCAACTGAGCTACGCCAGCCCCCAGTAATCTGTCGTGGGAAATTGCACACAATTGCCGAATCTGTCAAGTTTTGAGTGGGCGGGGGCGTGGTGAACGCGGCCCGCCCACCCGACCATTTCCGGGGCTGTGGAGCCTCTCCGCCCCTTACCTGAAACTGGCCTTCAACCCGTCCCAGCTCACGGCCTCGGCGCCCACCGGCTCGCAACTGCCCTGCAACGTCCACCCCGTCACCTCGCTCACGTTGGGCCCTTCGAACTCGGCGTCCAGCCGCCCCCGCAAACGCACCACCGTTTCCGTGCCCACGTAGGCCTCCAGCTCGCCCGACAGTTCCGAGATGAACGACAGGTAGGGCCAGCAGTGATCGGGGCACAGCTCGATCCCCCGCGTCCAGCCCAGGGCCGTCACCTCCACGCTGTTGGGCACCTGGCTCAGAGCCGGTCCCGCGGCCGGCAGCAGGCAGGCCAGGGTCAATATCATTGCCATGAGCTTCATGATTCATCCCCCCTATGCTGATGCTTGGTTCCCCGGATAGGCCCGCATTGTACCACACCGGCGCAAATCTGGAGGCCCGGCAGGCCGCCCACCACCTTCCCACAGACGCAAAAAAACCAAGGCCCTGGGACCTCGGCTTGCATCGTGTGCTCTTTGAAAAAACGGATCTGGAGGTGGTGCCTGGGGGCGGAGTCGAACCACCGACACCTGCATTTTCAGTGCAGTGCTCTACCAGCTGAGCTACCCAGGCACCCAAATCCGTACATTGTCCCGGCTCGCGCCGGAAGGGAGAATAAAACACCCTGCCGTCCCAAAAGTCAAGGAGCGGGAACCATTTTTCCCGCTCCTTGGAATCGCTCCGTCAGGCCTTACCGGCTGGCTGCCGTTTCCGCCGTCAACTTCTCGATGGTGGCCACGATCTCGTCCAGTTCGAAGGGCTTGTACATGCAGGCGTCGGCCCGCGACCAGGTGGCGATGAACTTCTCCCGGTCCCGCGAATCCACCTTGCGCGCCGTCAGCAGCATGATGGGGAAGGCGGTGGCCTCGGGATCGTTGTCCATCCACTCCTTGAGCATGCGGCTCACCTCGTAGCCGTTGCAGCCGGGCAGCATGACGTCCAGGATCATGAAATCCGGGGGCAGGCGCTTGGCCTTCTCCAGCCCCTCCAGGCCGTCGATTGCCGTGGCCACCTCGAATCCGCGCTTGCCCAGGCTGAACTTCAGCGTCTCCAGGATATCCGGCTCGTCATCCACCACCAGAATGCGAATATTGCGGTCCATCGTCCGTCCTCCGGTTCCCCGCCGGGCGGGGAAGGTTTTCTGTCACTTCCCGTATGATCGGCAACAAGTTCAGTTTATTTACCAAAATCCTTCACCCCTCCAGGGGCAGCTCCACCCACACGCGGGTGCCCTGCCCCGGAGCCGTTTCCATATCCAGCCGCCCGCCGTGGGCCTGGGCCAGCTTGCGGGTGATGTGCAGCCCCAGCCCGGTGCCCTTCACCCGGGACGCGTCGGAGGCCTCGGTGCGCTGGAAAGGCTGCTGTGCCAGGCGCGCCGTCTCGGCGTCCATGCCCGGACCCGTGTCCTGCACCACCAGGCGCACCTTGCCCCCACCCGCCGTCAGGATCAGGGAGACCTCCACCGACCCGCCGGCCGGGGTGTATTTCAGGGCGTTGCCCAGCAGATTGGCCAGGATCTGCTCCACCTTGTCGGCATCGAACATACCGGTGATGGATTCGGCGGACGGCCGCATGTGCAGGGTCACTCCGTCGGCCGCAGCCTCGGCCCCGTGCTGCTCCACGCCGGCGGCCACCAGCGAGGTCAGATCCACCGGTTCCAGCCGCAACTGCAGGTGCCCCGCATCGGCCCGCGACACGTCCAGCAGGTCGCTCACCAGGCGCTCCAGGCGGTCGATGTTGCGCAGGGTCATGGCCAGGAAGTGCTTCTGGTCCTCGTTCAGGGGGCCCGTCTCCCCGTTCAGCACCAGCTTCAGGCTGCTCTTCATGCTGGTCAGGGGGGTGCGCAGCTCGTGGCTCAGGGTGCTGACGGTCTCGGCCAGCTCGCCGCCCCCGGCCTCGGTATCCACCGTCAGGGGCAGGAAAGTCAGGATCCAGCCCGATCCCACCGATCCGGCCTGGTCGGCCGCTGCCAGCACCCTGCGGGCCTTGATCTCCAGCTTGCCCTGGTCGTGGTGAGGACTGTTGACCACCTCGCGCGGCGAATCCAGGGCCGCCAATCTCGCCACCGCCCCCCGCACCCATCGCTCCAGGGGGGCCTTTTCCGGCCCCACCAGGGGCTCCAGCAGATCCCGCGCCGCCGGATTCACCGCCACCTGCCCCTGCTCGTCCACCAGGGCCAGGGCGGCCGGGCAGTGCGCCCACACGGGTCCGGTCCCCAGTTGAAGGAGAGGCAGGAAGTTTTGGTCAATCGTTCCGGGCATTTTTTTCCCGCGGGTTCGGCCCCGGACAGGGAGCCACGAACATAACAAGTTGCAGCGCAATGTGTTGAGAAAAAACCAGGTGAAAATCCGCGCTCATGCTGGAGAGTAATCTGCAAGGGGTGTGCCGAGAAGAAACAGGAGAAAAACAGGAGGGAATCTTCCCCCGGGGGAAGGAGAATGGCCCGGGGTCAGGGGCGGGGCCGCAGCCAGACCATGTGCAACAGAGGGTGGGGATTCCCCTGCCCGTCCAGTTCTGAGCGGCCCTCGATACGGAAACCCAGGGAAAGGTAGAAACCGGTGGCCGCCGGGTTCTCCTCGTTGACGTCCAGCCGCAACACATCCCGGCCGGCCCGGGCGAACTCCACCAGACGCGTCCCCAGCCCCCGTCCCCGGCAATGGGGCTCGATGAACAGGGATTCGATCTCGTCGTCCCCCAGGCCCATGAAACCCAGGACCTGGCACCGGTCTTCCATGACGTGAAAAGCGGTTCCCGTGGAGGCCAGATACCCGCGCACCATGGCCCGCAGTTCGACGATCTCCTCCTCGGTGATAAAGTCATGGGTGGCGCGCACGGAACGCTCCCACAGGAGCAGCATCACATCCCTGTCGGCCGGCACTGCGGGACGGATCACCGGGTTCATGTTCCCACCCCCCTCACGCCCCGGCATCGGCGAAATACCGCTTCAGGTACTCGCCCGTCAGGCTGCCCTCCTGGCCGGCCACCTCCAGGGGCGTGCCCTGGGCCACCACCTTGCCCCCGTGCCGCCCGCCGCCGGGCCCCAGATCCACGATCCAGTCGGCCTGGGCGATGAGGTCGATGTTGTGCTCGATGACCAGCACCGAGTGGTCGCGCTCCACCAGTTCGTGCAGCACCATGACCAGGGCCTTCACATCTTCGGCGTGCAGGCCGGTGGTGGGCTCGTCCAGCAGGTACAGGTTGTTCTTGCCCGAGGGCAGGGCCAGCTCGCGGGCCACCTTCAGGCGCTGGCTTTCGCCGCCCGACAGGGTGGGCGCCGGCTGGCCCAGGGTCAGGTAGCCCAGGCCCACCTTCTTCAGCAGCCACAGCCGCTGGCTGATGGCCGCCACGTCGCCGAAGAACTTCAGGGCGTCCTCCACCGTCAGGTCCAGCACCTGGGCGATGTTCAGCCCCTTGTACCGCACCTCAAGGGTGCTGGGGTTGAAACGCCGCCCCCGGCAATCCTCGCAGGGCACGGTGATGTCGGCCATGAACTGCATCTCAACCCGGTGGTAGCCCATGCCCTGGCAGGACGAGCAGCGCCCCCCCGCGGTGTTGAAGCTGAAATGCCCGGGCGGATAGCCCCTGGCCAGGGCGTCCTTGGTGCCGGCGAAGAGGTCGCGGATGGTGCCCAGGATCTGCAAATACGTGGCCGGGTTTGAGCGGCTGGTCTTGCCGATGGGGGTCTGGTCCACCCTGATGACCTTGCCCACGGCGTGCCCTCCCTGGATGGAGGTGAAGGGGAAGGCGCGACCGGCGCCGCCGGTAACCTGGGTGGTCAGGCCGTCGTGCAGGCAGCCGTTCATGAGGCTGCTCTTGCCCGAGCCGCTGATGCCCGTCATGGCCACGAAGCGGTGCAGGGGCAGGCGCACGTCCACCTCGCGCAGGTTGTGCAGGCGGGCCCCCTTGATGGTCAGCCAGCTGAGGGGATCATCCGCGGCGCCGCGCCCGTTCTTTTTGCCCGCGGCCTTCTTGCCGGCCTTTTTGCCGCCCTCCCCCATGGCCTTCTTCTGGCGCTCCAGGGCCGACACCCGGTTTTCGCCCCGCAGGTAACCGGCCGTCAGGGTCTGGCCCTTTTCCACCAGCGCCTGCAGGGGGCCCTGGTAGACCACCTCGCCCCCGTTGCTGCCGGCCCCGGGGCCCAGCTCCACGAAGTGCTCGGCCGCGCGCAGCACCTCCAGGTCGTGCTCCACCACCACCACGGTGTTGCCGCCGTCCACAAGGGCCTGCAACGTGCCCACCAGGCGCTCCACGTCGGCGGCGTGCAGGCCGCAGGTGGGCTCGTCCAGCACGTACAGGGTGTCCACCAGGCGGGCGCCCATGGCGTTGGCCAGATGAATGCGCTGGGCCTCGCCCCCGCTCAGGGTGCGGGTCAGGCGATCCAGGGTCAGGTAGCCCAGGCCCACCCGCTCCAGGAAAGCCAGGCGGTGCTCCACCTCGTCGCGCACCTCGCCGGCCACGGCCTCGGCGTGCTTTGACAGGCGAATACCCTGCACCTTTTTCAGGGCGTCTTCCACCGACAGGCGGCCCATCTGCCCCAGGTCCATGTTCTGCACCTTGACGGCCAGGGCCTCGCTGCGCAGGCGGCTGCCGTCGCAGGCGCGGCACAGGGTGTCACCCATGTAGCGCCGGGTGAAGAAGCGGTGGTGGCCCTTCTTCATCTCCTTGCGCATGGTCACCAGGTAGGGGATGACGCCTGTGTAGCCCTTGTCCGTGCCCTCCAGCACCATGAGCTGCTGCTTGCGCGTGAGCTGGGCGAAGGGCACGTCGATGGGAATCTTGTGCCGGGCGCAGAAGCGCAGCAGGGCGGTGAACTGACGGGTGAAGCTCTCGGTGGACCAGGGCTTGACGGCGCGGTCGCGCAGGCTCAGCTCGGGATCGGGGATGATCTTGTCCTCGTCGAACTCCAGGCGGTTGCCGAAGCCCTTGCAAGCGGGGCAAGCCCCCTCGGGGCTGTTGAAGCTGAACAGGCGGGGCGTGGGCTCGGGAAAGACCCGCGAACAGGCATTGCAGCGCAGCTCGCTGCTGTATTCTTCGCGCCAGGCGCCGCCGCGGTCGCGCACCACGGCCCAGCCGCCGGACTGGCCGAAGGCCAGCTCCACCGCCTCGATGAAGCGGCCGCGCACCGAGGGCCCCATCTTCAGCCGGTCGATGATCACATCCACCACCTCGTCGGCCACGGGCAGGGGCATGTCGGGCAGGGCGGGGTCGTCCAGGCGCAGCACCTCGTCGCCGCGCACCACCCGCTGGAAGCCCTGGGCCAGCAGAGGTTCCCACCAGCCCACCGAGCCGCCGCCGCCGTCGAACACCAGGGGGTAGCACATGAGCAAGGCCTCACCCTGGTCGTGGCCGGTGCGCACGGCCTTCCACACCGATTCGGGGGTCTCGCGGGTGACGGGCACCTCGCAGTCGGGGCAACTGATCTTGCCGGTGCGAGCCCACAGCACGCGCAGGTAATCGTTGATCTCGGTGACGGTGCCCACGGTGGAGCGGCCGCTGGTCACGGCGTTGCGCTGCTCGATGGCGATAGCGGGGCTGACGCCCTCGATCCAGTCCACGTCGGGCTTGGGCAGGCGGGCCAGGAACTGGCGGGCGTAGGTGGACAGGCTTTCCACGTAGCAGCGCTGCCCCTCGGCGTACAGGGTGTCGAAGACCAGGGAGGATTTCCCCGATCCCGAAAGTCCCGAAACGGCGGTCATCTTCCCGCGGGGGAAGTCCACGTCCACGTTCTGCAGGTTGTGCTGGCGTGCGCCCTTGATGCGGATCCACTCGGACAAGATTCCACCTCGGCTGTATGGCTGGGTTCGGTGATCAGCCTTACAGGATAACATTGGTTGGCCGTCAGACAAATCTGATTTAGGTTAGCGGCAAGTCGCCGCCCCCCTTTGACCGTTGCAGAAGGACCGAACCATGCCCAGCCCCTTCGAGGAACTGAAACAGACCATCCACACCCTGCGCGCCCCCGGGGGCTGCCCCTGGGACCGCAAGCAGACCCTGGTCAGCGCCTCGCGATTCCTGATGGACGAGGGCGGCGAGCTGGTGGAAGCGGCGCTGGCCGGCCAGAAGCAGGAAGCGGCCGAGGAACTGGGCGACCTGCTGTTCATGACCTTCTTCTGCACCGAGATCCTGGGCGAGCAAATGGACCTGACCATGGACGACGTGGCCCGGCTGGCCAACGAGAAGCTGATCCGGCGGCATCCCCACGTGTTCGGCGAGAACGCCACCGATTGCGTCACCGAGAGCCAGCAGCGCTGGAACGAGATCAAGGCCGAAGAGAAGCGCGCCAAGGGCATCGATCCGGAGCAGGAATCCGTCCTGAAGGACATGCCCGCCAGCACGGCGCCCCTGCACCAGGCCTACAACTACCAGGACAACGCCGCCGACGAGGGCTTCGACTGGCCCGCGGTGGACGGTGTGTGGGCCAAGCTGCACGAGGAGCTGGCCGAGTTCGCCGACGCCGCGGCCGGAGGGGACCGCACCGCCATGGAGCACGAACTGGGTGACCTGCTGTTCTCGGTGGTGAACCTGGCCCGCTGGTTCAAGATCCAGCCCGACATGGCCCTGCGCCAGGCCAACCGCCGCTTCCGGGATCGTTTCCACCTGGTGGAGGCCGATTTCAAGCAGCGAGGGCAGGCCATGAAGGACGCGGATATAGACGAGCTGGAGGCCTCCTGGCAAGAAGCCAAGAAGAAGCTGGCGACGAAGGAGCCGGAGAAGTAGGCGGCTGCTTTGAAGGCCGAGTTGAAGGCTAAATCCGGACCAACTCAGGACAAATATAATGGACAAAAACATCCGCAATGTCCCGCCGGCGGGATTTTGCGGATGTTTTTATCCAGATCCATCTCACTCCAGGGGAAAGTCCAGGCCGCCGCCCGGCTTGCCCAGCAGGCGGCACATGGCCAGGATCTGGCCCTGGTGATGGAAATAATGGGTCTGGGTGCGGGTGACCACGTGGGCCGGCACCAGGGTCTTGAGCTTGTCGCCCCAGGTCATCCTTTGCACCGGGGTGGTCAGAAACCCGGGTGATGCCTCGGCCAGGATTTCCAGGGAGCGGCCGGCCACTTGCTCCCGCAGGCTCTTCAGCGCGGCCACGTCGGGGTACCGGTCCTGATCCTCGTCCACCAGGATCTTCTCCTGCAGCACCCCGAACCAGTAGCGTTCGGCGGCGATCACATGGTGCACCTGCAACTGGATGGTGGGCACACCGAAGCCCTCCAGTTCCTTGTGCAACTCCACGCCGCTGAGGCTCTCCAGGTGGTCCAGCAGGCGGGCGAACACCTGGTGGCAGCCGCGGTGGATATCCAGCAAGATGGTGTGGTCGTTCATGGGTTCCATTCCTCCTTCAATACAGCAAAAAGCATATCATCCACCCACTCCCCCTTGAACCACAGGCTGCGGCGATGATGGGCTTCCTGACGGAAACCCACCCGGCGCAGCAAGGCCACCGAGGCCGTGTTGCGCGGGTCCACCGAGGCCATCACGCGATGGGTGTCCTGATGGGCAAAAAGATGGGAGATGAGGGCCGTGACCGCCTCCCCGGCCAGGCCCTGCCCCTGCCAGGCGGGGGCCAGGCTGAAGCCGATCTCCACCTGTCGCGGCGCGTCGCCCAGGAAGTGGGCGCCAAGGTCCCCCACCAGTTCCCCGGACTCCCGCCGGCGGATGGCGAACTGGAACCAGGTGCCGGCGGCGCCGAAGGGGAAATCCCCCAGGCTGCGGATGAAGCCCTCCGAGTCCTGCAACGAGCCCGGATTGAAACCCTGGTAGAGGCAAACTTCCGGCAGGCTGCGGTAGGCGTGCAGAGCCGGGGCGTCGGCCGCTCCCAATCGATCCATTTTGAGCCGGGTCGTCAGGATGAGCGGGTCCATCTCACCAAGCCTTTCGCCGGGAATCGCGTCAGAAGGTGAAGGTGATCCTCACCTGGTAGCCGCCGGATTTTTCGGGGACCGCAAAGCGCCGCTTGAAGGTGCAGCGGCGGGTGGCCTCGCGCACGGCCGGCTCCAGCAAGGGATGAACCTTGCCGTCTATATCGATGCTCTGCACCACCCCCGCCCCATCCACCCGGGCCCGCACCATCACGGTGCCGGAAGCCCCGGCCTCCTGGGCCTTCACCGAGAAGACCGCCGGCTCGCGGTGGTCGAAGACGAAATTGTTCTCGGGTTGGTTCAGGACGCCCTCGCGCGCCGGCCGATCCGACCGGGGAATGGCGGGAGTTGACCTCTCGTAACTCAGCTGGGGAAAGACCTCCCTGGCCTTGGGCTGGTAGGCGCAGGCCGAGAGCAGGACCGCCACGAACCCCACCACCAGGATCAATCTCAGCTGAACCGTCATGCTTCCCTTTCCCTCACTCGGGACACCCGTCATCATCATCCACGCCGTCGTAGTCTTCCGGATCGTTGGGACACTTGTCCAGGTGATCGGGAATGCCGTCCAGATCGTTGTCGAATTCGGGGCAACCGTCACCATCCTCGAAGCCGTCCAGGTCTTCCGGGGTGTCGGGGCAGGCGTCCTTGGAGTCCTCGATGCCGTCGCCGTCGCGGTCGGCGAACTCCTCGGGGCAGCCGTCGTCGTCCTTGTAGCCGTCCATGTCCTCGGGTTCGTCGGGACAGGCGTCCAGCCAGTCCATGATGCCGTCGCCGTCATTGTCGGGCTCGGGCATGCCGTCGTGGTCTTCCCAGCCGTCGTAGTCCTCGGCCAGATTGGGGGCCCGGTCCACGGCGTCGGGAATGCCGTCCATGTCGTTGTCGTCGTCGGGACAGCCGTCCTCGTCACGCCAGCCGTCCATATCCTCGGCCATGAGAGGGCAGCGATCCTCGCGGTCGGGCACCCCGTCGTGGTCCTGGTCCCGGCCGCCGATGGACAGCTGCCGCGTCACCAGCAGGCTGGTCATCATCTCGGGGTAGGCGGGGTCCCATTCCGTGTCCAGATCGTCCATGGACAGGGAGACCAGGTATTCCGCCCGCACCGCCCAGCCGTTCATCATGCCCCAGCGCACGCCGGCGCCCACGGCAGTGAACTGTTCATCTGGAGAGATGGAGCCCGTCTCGGGGAACCGATCCTGGGCGTATTCCAGCCAGAAGCTGGTGGTGCCCTTGCGCACCTCCACCGCGGCGCTCAGGCTGGTCTGGTCGTTCTCGGCCTCGCCCCCCACGGCGGCGGCCGCGGGATAGCGGGGAAACCAGGGTTCCAGCAGGGCCTGCCCCGCGCCGTAGCCGGTCTCCTCGGCGCTGTTCCAGCGGCGCGAGTAATTCAGATGCAGGCGCATTTCCGGGGCTTGTCGATCGGTGAACAGGCGCAGGCTCAGGCCGCCGCCGGCCCGGGGCGAAAACGAGCCCTCGGTCAAGCCCTCGGCGGCGCTGCCCAGGGGGATATTGCCCCCGGCAAAGAGGGCGGCGTGAAGGCGGTGCCCCAGCAGGGGCCGCCCGCTGCTGACGCGGAAGCGGCCGTCGGCCAGCCCCCCGCCCGAGGCGGGGATCCAGTCCGAACCGTCGGACCAGCTGCGGTGGGGCAACTCGGCCATGAGTTGCAACCAGGGCAAGGGCCCGGCTTCCAGGCGCAGGAACAGATCCTTCTGGCTCAGACGACCGGGAAATTCGCCCATCCGCATGACGGTGCTGTAGGTGCGGAAACCCAGTCCCACCGTCAGCAACCCGTCGGCGGGCATGACCGCCGACACCGTCTGGCCCAGGAAGCTGGAATCCTGGTGATGGCCCGGATCACGGCCCACGGGGTTGGCGCGCAATTCCGGCCGGGGCCCGGATTCTTCTGTGTCCTGAGGATTATCCGCCGTCATATCCTGGCCAAGCAGCGGCCCGGCCGGCAGGATAAAAAGCAGGAAAAAAACTGCGGTGAAAAACTTCAATCCCCACCCTCTTTGTCCGCCTCGCCGGCGCCGTCTTCCTCTGCGGGGTCCTCCGCCTCGTCCTTCTTCTTCTCGTCCAGATAGTTCATCTGGATTTCCATGACCGCGTTGTCCATGAAGCGCAGCAACTCATCAGGAGTGTCGGTGCGGCACTTGGCCTTGAGCATTTCCAGGATGTCGATGGTGGACTGGGCGGCCAGCATGTCCCGCTCGATCTCGCCGGTGACCGGATTGGCCAGCTTGCCCATGTGCTGCATGGCCGCGGCCTGCAGGGAAGAGAAGAATCCGATGAGAACATGGTCATGCTTGCTCAGGTTCAGCTCGCTCAAGGTCATTCCTCCTCGTTGGTTTCCTGGCAGATCAGGGGTGGCCAGGTGAGGCCAATATTCCCGTGAACCCACCGCTCGTTTTATCACAGCTGGATATCCGGAGTATTATTCCTCCACCGCCTCCAGTTCCCGGTCAAACTCGTCGTGAATGGATCCGAAAACATTCTCGATCAGGTCTTCAAGCGTGATCAGTCCCAGCAAGTTCCCGCGGGGATCGACCACACCGGCCATCTGTGCGTTGCAGTACCGCAGCTCCTCGAAAAGTTCGTACGGGGACATGCGCACGTCCACCTGCAACAAGGAGCGCCACAGGCGCCGGGGCAGGACATGCTCATGATCGTCCCGGGACATGAACAGCAGGTCCCGGACCAGCACATAGCCCAGCAGGGTTTCGCCCCCATCGCTGCGCAACGGCAGCCGGCTGTGCCCCGACCGCGCCGCCTCCTCGAGACAGGCGGCCACCGTGGCCTCGGGCGGCACCGTCACCAGCTGCCCCAGGGGGCGCATGATGGGACCCAGGGTCACCCGCTCCAGGTGCAGGTACCGGCTCAGCAACTCGCCGAAGCGACGATCGGCCCGGTTGGGCGCGCTGTTGGTGAGCAAAAGGGCCGCCAGGTTCCGGCGCTCCAGCCCGGCCGACGCGTGCTCATGATCTTCGGGTAACAGGGCATGCCACAGCCGGGTGTAGCCCAGCAGCAGCACCCGTACCGGCCACAGAATGATCATGGCCAGGCGCACCCCGGCCACCGAGGCAAGGGTCATTCCCTCGGGGAATTCCCGGTACAGCACCTTGGGCACGATCTCCCCGAAGGTGATGACCAGGGTGGCGCCCACCAGCACCGCGGCCAGGTCGCCCCGGGCGCCGAACAGGGCCGCCATGGCCACCGTCAGCACGGCGCTGATGATGGTGTTGAACAGGTTGGTGCCGATGAGACAGGTCAGGATGGGATCCTCTATGTTCCGCAGCATGGCCCGCAAGATCTTGCCCCGTCCCGACTCCGACTTGGCATCCCGGCGCAGACGCACCCGGCTGACACTCATGAAACCCGTCTCGCTGCCCGAGAAGAACGCCGACAGGGCCAGCCCCACCAGCAGGATCAGGACCACCAGGGGCCAGCGCACGCCGCCCTCGGCGCCGAAAAGAACGCTCATGAACGCCCCTCCTCGTCGCCCTCGGCCGCGTCCCCGCTTTCGGGGATCATGACGCTGATGCGGTCCACCCGATGCCCGGTCATTTCCAGCACCGAGAAACGCGCCTGCTCCAGTTCCAGGGTATCCCCCGGCTCTAACACGCGGCCCAGGCGCGCCATGAGGAATCCCGCCACCGTCACGTAGTCCCGGCTCTCGGGCAGGTGAACCCCGCACTCCTCGGCCAGCTTGCGCAGGTCCGTGCGGCCGCTGATGACCCAGCGCCCCCCACCCAGGGGCACCATCTCCGTGTCGTGGCGCCGGCCGTCCATGACCGGCCCCAGCACCGCCTGCAGGCAATCGGCCAGGGTGACGATGCCGGCGAAATCCCCGTGCTCGTCCACCACCGAGGCCAGGTGCCCGCCACCCGAGCGCATCTCGCCCAGCAGGGCGGCCACATCCTTGCTCTCGGGCACGAACAGCAATTCGCGCAGGGGCCCGGCCAGGGGGCGCTGGGGATCGGCCGACCCGCCCAGCAGATCCTTGAGGTGGAAGAAGCCCACCGGCCTGTCGCCGTCCGGCTCCACCACCGGGTAGCGGTTGAAGTGAGCCCGCCTGGCCGTGGCCAGCACCTGCTTCAGGCTCATGTCCCGCCGCAACAGCGTCACCGCGGTGCGAGGGGTCATGATGCGGCTGACGGCCAGATCTTCCAGGCGGATCAACCGCGACAGCGAGCGCCCGTCGGTCTCGGTGAGGCTGCCCTCTTCCACGGCCAGATCACAGGCGGTCTGCAATTCCTCAGGACTGAGGGGACGGCTGCCCACGCCCTGGACGGGAATGAGCCGCATGATGCCCCCCGTCACCAGCCCCGTCACCAGCAGGAAGGGCCGCGTGACCATCACCCACAGGCCCAGAGGGCGCCCCACCAGCAGGGCCACGGGCTCGCGGTAGCGCAGAGCCAGCATCTTGGGCGTGATCTCGCCCAGCATCAGCAGCAGCAAGGTCACCGCCGGCACCGCCACCACCAGACCCTGGTCGCCGAACAGCCGCAGGCACAGGCTGGTGGTCACCACCCCGGCCGCCGTGTTCACCAGCAGGTTGCCGATGAGCAGGGCCGACAGCAGATCGTTGGCCCGCCCCAGCAAGGCGGCCACCCTCTTGCCCCGGGCCTGCTTGCGGCGATCCGCCCCGGAGGCCGACAGGCGGGCCAGGTCGGTCTCGTTCAGGGAGAACAGGGCCGTCTCCGTGCCCGAGAACACGGCTGACAGCACCAGCAAGATGGCCAGGGCAACGATTTCCAACGGGCCGCTCCAGGGAAAAGTGACGAGGGTTCACCGGCGCATACTACATTCTTCGCGGGCAAGGGACAAGGCCAGGGCCCTTCCCATCGTGCCAAACTTGCCCTCGCGGGCCCAGAAAACCATTTTCCTGACGGGGAAGATGAATGATGATGGGCCCAACCATCGGCCCCTGAAAGGTTTCCGTGCGCAACATCCTGGTCATCCGTTTCGGCGCCCTGGGCGATCTGTGCCTGCTGGGCTGGTCCCTCGCCGCCCTGGCCGATGCACCCGACCGCACAGACCGACGGGTAACCCTGGTGACCAAGGATGCCTTCGCTCCCCTCATGCGCCAGTGCCGCGGCGTGGACCAGGTCATCCCCCTGAGGGGCAGGCAGGCCACCGCCCTGCTGGGCCTGGCCGGCCGCCTGGGCCGCCGCAACTGGGACCAGGTCCTGGACGCCCACGGAGTGCTGCGCTCCCACGGTCTGCTGGGGCTCATGGGCCGCCGCCCGGTCGCCAGGTTGCGCAAGGACACCGCCCAGCGCCTGGCCCTGCTGCGGGGACAGCGGGCGCCGGAGCTGGACGATCGCACCATGCGCCAGCGCTTCGACGAGGTCTTCGCCGCCCTGGGCACCCCCCTGATCCCCGATCCCGCCCCTCCGTGGGGACACCTACGACCGGTCGACCAGCCCCAGCCCTGCCTGGGCCTGGCCCCCGGCGCCCAGTGGGAAACCAAGCGCTGGCCCGCCGAGCACTTCGCCCGGCTGTTGCAGCACTTCCTGGACAGCACCCCTCACCCCGCCCGCATCTTCCTGGGCCCCCGCGAGGCCCAGTGGTTTGCCGGCAGCCCCCTGGCCCGGGTGGCCGCCGACGCCGGCCATCGCGTCCAGCTGATCCAGGACCAGCCCCTGCCCCGGGTGGCGGGCCTGCTGGCCGGTTGCCGGGCCGTGGTCACCAACGACAGCGGCCTGCTGCATCTGGCCGAGGCCGTGGGCACGCCGGTGCTGGCCCTGTTCGGCCCCACCGTGCGGCAGTTCGGCTACTTCCCGGGGCTGGAGGCCTCCCTGGTCCTGGAACACGACCTGGACTGCCGGCCCTGCTCGCGCAACGGCAAGGCGCCCTGTCACCGCGGCGACCTGGCCTGTCTGCGGGATATCGGCCCCGACCGGGCCCACGACTTCCTGGAAAGGACCTTCGCCCCGTGAAAGCTCCCGGCTACCACCTGCGCCTGTACCGGACCCTGAGCCCCCTGCTGGCCGGCATGCTGCCCCAGTGGGCCCACCGCCATCCCAAGCTGGCCGCCGGCGTGGCCGGGCGCCAGGGCCTGTGGGACCGTCTGCAGGCCAGCGCCCCCCGGGTGCGCGGCGGTGTGTGGTTCCACGTGACCAGTGTGGGCGAGTACGAGCAGGCCCGCCCCATCATCACCGCCCTGGGCCAGTCCCATCCCCAGCTGCCGGTCATGGTCACCCACTTCTCACCCTCGGGTTTCGAATTCGCCCGCAAGCGCCCCTGCGCCGCGGTGCACGAGTACTTGCCCTTCGACACTCCACACGCCATGCGCCGGCTGGTGCGCCTGTGGCAGCCGCGCCTGCTGGTCTTCGTCAAGTTCGACCTGTGGCCCAACCAGGTGCTGGCCGCCGACCAGGCCGGGGTGCCCCTGGTCCTGCTGGCCGGTTCCCTGGCCCCGCGCAGCGGGCGCCTGCACCCGCTGGCCCGCCCCCTGTACCGGGATCTTTTCGACCGCTTCGCCCACCTGGGCGTGTGCACCCCCGACGACAGCCGCCGTTTCCGGAAAGACCTCAAGGTGGCCTGCCCCGTGAGCGTCACCGGCGACACCCGGGTGGAACAGGTCATCCTGCGCTACGAGGCCGCCCAGGACGGGCCGGTGGCCGCCCTGCTGAAACGCCCGGGCCACCGCAACCTCATCCTGGGCAGCACCTGGCCCCCGGACGAGAACCTGTGGCTGCCCGTTCTGAAGGAGTTGCTGGACCTTTTCCCCGACCTGCGGGTGATCCTCACCCCCCACGAACCCGAGCCCCACCGTCTGCGGGAGCTGGAGGCCCGCCTGGATACCGACGCCATCGTCCACCGGCGGCTATCGGCCCTGACGGAGGCCGGCCACCCCCTTCAGGATCCTGTGCGGGTGGTCCTGGTGGATTCCATCGGCCACCTTGCCGAAATCTACCGCTCGGGTGATCTTGCCTACGTCGGCGGCAGCTTCACCACCGGGGTGCACAACACCATGGAACCCGCCGTGGCCAGCATGCCCGTGCTGTTCGGGCCGCGCATCCAGAACGCCGAGGAAGCGGGATTCCTGGTCAAACGCCAGGCCGGCTGGGTGCTGGAAACACCTCAGCAGGCCCTGGCCCGCGCCCGGGAATTGCTGGGCGATCCCGAGCTGTTGCGGCGCAGCGGGCAGGCCGCGCGCCAGGTGGTGCTGGATCAGCGCGGCGCCACCCAGCGCAGCATGGCCGTCATCGCCCCCTATCTGGACTGATCACCGAACCGAGCCCTGACCCACGGACACGAAGACCGAACGGAGCCCCAGAAAATGCGTCCCGACCAAGCCGACCAGACCGCCAGCTCGTCCTTCCTGCCCGGCCAGGGCCAGGGTCCCCGCTGGAACATGCCCTACGCCCAGAGGCCCCGTTATATCCAGCTGGAAACGGTGACCAAGTGCAACGCCAAGTGCCCGTTCTGCCCCCAGAACGAGATCGTGCGCGACCCGGCCCGCATGCCCGAGGAAACCTGGAAGAAGATCATCGACGACACCCGCGGCTGGGGCGTCACCTACCGACCCTTCCTGACCAACGAGCCCTTCGTGGACAAGCGCCAGCCCGAGATCGTGCGCTACATCAAGGAGAACGACCCAACCGCCCGGGTCGAGTTCAACACCAACGGCGAGCTCATGACCGAACAGCTGGCCACCGAGCTGCTGGAGGCCGGGGTGGACATCATGCGCTTCAGCATCGACGGCTTCAGCCCCGCCACCTACGAGCCCAGCCGTATTGGCATCGCCTACAACAAGGTGCTGGAACGCACGGTGCGCTTCCTGGAACTGTGGGATCAGGGGGGCTATCGCGACAAGGTCTTCACCGAGCTGCGCATGATCGAGGTGCCCGAGAACAAGCACGAGATCCAGGCCTACAGGGATTTCTGGGGCCCGCGCTGCAGCGAGGTGCTGGTCACCCAGATGTACCAGTGGCCGTGGACGGGGCAGAAGCCCGAGGACGTGGTCCTCAAGCCCTGCCTGAAGGTTCTGGACGAGATGTTCTTCTACACCGACGGCAACGCCACCATCTGCTGCTGGGACGTGCACGAGAAGGCCGTCATCGGCAACGTGAACCGGCAGTCGGTGCAGGAGATCTGGGAAGGCTATGCGGCGCGCTGCCTGCGGGCCACCCTGAACGACGGGCGCCGCGACCTGATCCACCTGTGCAGCCGCTGCAACGCCTACGACGGCTACGACTTCAGCAAGTTCGAGACGGGCGCCTGAGGCGGATCAGTCGGCGTACGGAATGGGGTCCTGCACCCCGGCCTCGGCGAAGCCCCGCAGGCGCAGGCGACAGCTTTCACAGCGGCCGCAGGCCCGCTCCGATTCCGTGTAGCAGGACCAGGTCAGATGCAGGGGCGCGGCCAATTCCCTGCCCCGCTCCACGATCTGCGCCTTGTTCAGGGCGATGAGCGGTGTGCGGATGGCCACCCTGGTGTCCGGGCGCGTCCCGGCGTCGGCCGCGGCGGCGAACTTCTCGTAGAAAACCTGGGTGCAATCGGGATAACCGCTGCCGTCCTCCTGGACGGCCCCGATGAACAGGGCGCGTGCGCCCATGACCTCGGCCCAGCTCATGCCCACGCACAGGATGTGGGCATTGCGGAAGGGGACGTAGGTCGAGGGCACCTGCTGCCCCGGCTCGGGCATGCCCGTCTCCACGGTCATGGCCTCGTCCACCAGGGACGATCCTCCGATTTCCTTGAGATAGCTGATGTCAGCCACCAGGCGGCGGCTGATGCCGTAGTGGTCGCCCAGGGCGTGGAAGGCCTGCAGCTCCCGCTGTTCGGTGCGCTGGCCGTAGTTGATGTGCAGCAGAGCCACCTGGAATTCCTGCACGGCCTCCGCCAGACACACGGCCGAGTCCAGGCCTCCACTGGCCAGGACGATGGCCCAGTCCCTGTTCAGGCTCTCGCTCATCTCAAACTCCTCTTTCCACGTCGGGCCAGATCACCTTGTGCAGCTGGATCTGGAAACACACGGGCAATTTGTCGGCCAGGATCCATCCGGCCAGGTCGCGGGGTTCCAGCAGGCCCTGGGCAGGCGAGAAGGACACCCTCACCCCGGCCGGCAGGCGCCGCCCAGTGCGCACCAGATCCCGGGCCCATTCATAATCTTCACGCCCGGCCAGCACCAGCTTGATCTCGTCTACCGGCCCCAGGGCGGCGATGCCCTCCCAGTCCATGGCATCCTCGGGAATACCGCTGGCCGGAGGTTTCACGTCCACCACCCGGCACACGCCGGCGGGAACTTCTTGCAAAGGCAGGGCGTTGGGAGGCAACCGGGTGCCGCTGGTTTCCAGCATCACCGGGCGCCCCTGGTCCAGCAAGGCCCGCAGCAGGTCCGCCACCGCCGGCTGCAGCAGGGGCTCGCCCCCCGTGACCAGCACCAGCCGGTGGCCGTTTGCCGCCACCTCGTCCAGGACCTCGGCCACGGTCAAGACCCGTCCGCCCTGGAACGAGTGGGCCGAATCGCACCACGAGCAGCGCACATGACAGCCTGTCAGGCGCACCAGGGTGCAGGGCCAGCCGCTATGGCGTGACTCTCCGCTGATTGCAGGGTATATTTCGTTGATCAGAAGTTTGCCGCTGGCCATGAAACCGATCCATTCAACAGGAGTGACAGGTTGCCAATGATAGTTCACGACACGCCCCGCCACAACGTCCGCCCCCGGTTCCCCGCTGGCTTGAAGACAGCTCTGGCCCTGTTTCTGGCCCTGGCCCTGGCCGGCTGCGGCGGTGACAGCGGCGGCGACAGCGGCAGCGAAGCCGACAAGCGCACCGAATCGGCCCCCGCCCCCAGCAACTGCGACGCGGCCATGAACACCCGAGCCTGGGACGGTTTCCTGACCCTGGCCGAAAGGCTTGACGGCGGGGAAATCCCCCCGGCCGGGGACATCCAGGCCTGGGCCGACCTACCCGTCATGCAGACCTGGCTGGAGAGCATCAGCCACGGCAACCAGACCAGCACCCCCCACCTGGACCAGTGGCTGGAGGGAGCGTTCTGGGACAAGGTGGGCCAGGGGCGCAAGTTCAAGCCCACCAGTGACCGGCGGGTCTTCGGCGATTCCTTCCGCTTGAACTACGACCTCCGCCAGGGCATCCAGGAGCGCCTGAACGCCTACGCGGCCGAGGACCAGCCGTGCCGGTTGCTGGACCTTGCCGGACGCTGGATCAACCAGGACAGGATTCCTTCCCCCCTGGTGGTCTATTTCGTGGCCTCCAAGCCCGAACTGCGCAGTTACCATGGCCACCTGCTGGTGGACACCAGCCTCTTTCTGGCCAGTTCCACCGACCAGCTGAACCGGCAGATGGTGGCCAATCTGTACCGGGAACGCCAGGCCATGGACGGCCCCAACCCCCTGGAGATCAAGGGACGTCCGGCCGTCGCCCACACCATCCGCCTGCTCATGAACGAGGGCATCGCCGCCTACATCGAGGACATGCCCAGCACCCACTTCAGCGAGGTCCACCCCCGCCTGGCCGACCTGAACATCGTGCCCGAGACCATCTTTGACATCGGCATCCGGGTGATGGGTGTGTTCAACAACGGCCTGCCCCGGATGCTGAGCGACGAGGACTACATGGCAGAGCAAGGGCACGAGGTGGGCCGCGCCATGGTGGCCATGGGTGCCTTCACCCGCGGCGGCTATTGCCTGGCCGCCACCATCGCCGCGCGCCTGGGCGATGAGCGCCTGGTGGCCGTGCGCCATGACCCCCTGGGATTCCTGAACGCCTACCAGGAAGCCGCCTTGCAGAACAGCCTGCCCCTGCCCAGGCCTGGCGCCGCCGGGCACGAGCTGTACGAGTCCATGCCGGCCTTCAGCGACGAGGTCCTGGTGGGGCTGCGGGAGATTCTCCAGGAGACCTTTCCCGGCCCGGGGCAAAGCTGAACCTGAACAGTTCCCTCCGGATCAGGAAAAGGAGCCCATGGTCACACCGACCATGGGCTCCTTGCTCCAACAGATAACCTCGCCCCGGCCTACTCGTAGCGCGGGAAAACAGGCTGCACATCGACCGGGATTCCTTCCAGCTTCTCCAGGGCGGTGGCCAGAACAGGGCTCATCCCGCCCCAGCGCTCGATGAAGGCCTTGCTGGCCGCGTAGTCGCCCTCGGCCTGGATCAGGATGATCTCGGCCACCATGTCGTGGATGGCCTTCTCGAACTGGGCAACGTGCACCCGGAAGCGGCCGCTGGCCTCGTCCAGGCTGATGCCGCCCTTGTCCATCAGGTAGTTGAACTGGATGGCGTTGGCCTGCCCATGGGCTTCGCCGATGCCGAATCGCACCGAACGGAAAAGGCCGGCCAGGTAGGTGGCGGCCTGCTGGCGGCGAATCTCCGCAGGGAAGTAATCGCGGCCGGCGTCGTGCAGCACGAAGATATCCCACTCGCCCATGGCGTCGGCCTTGGCCTCCTCCAGGGTGCTGTAGGTGTCCTTCAGCTCCAGGCGCACCTCGGTCTCGCGGCCGTCCAGGGTGATCTTGCCGGGGCCCAGGCCGTGGCTCATCTCATGCCACAGGGTGTGCAGGAAGAAGCTCTCGCTGGTCAGATCGCCCAGCTGATCCTCCACCACCAGCTCCCGGGCGATGGGCATGAGGATCTGGTCGAACTTGGCCTTCATAACGTTACGCAGCAGCACCTTCTTGCTGCCCTTGGCCTCGCGCACACGCTCGTCGTTGGGCAGATTGAAGGCGATGGTCTGCACTCCGGCGCGGGTGTCGCCCCCCGAGTAGACCTCGTCCACCACGCGGATGGGCGAATCGCTGCCGCGGTTCATGTTCTTGTGCTCGTCCGCGATGGGCAGATGAGCCTCCAGCCAGGGCAGCTCGTCCTTGAACTTGGCCAGGCGCGCCGACTCCACCGGATCGGTGACGGTGACGAAGGCCTCGAAGGCGGCCTTGTAGCCGAACAACCCGTCCTCGTAGGTCTCGTAGGGGCCGATGGTCACCTCGACGGCGCTGTCCAGGTCCATCCAGTCCATGTCCGACTGGTAGTAATCGTCACTGTGGAAGGCCGTGGCCCGGCTTTCCAGGAAGGTCTTGAGGCTGGCGTTGTGAGTCAACGCGGCGGCCTCGCGCATGAGGGTGGCGGCCTTCTCCAGCTCGGGCTTGAAGAACCGGCTGTAGGGCACGGCCTGCAGGGCGCCGTGCTCGTCCCGTCGGATCATGGTGAAAAGACCGTCCATGCCGTTGGCCGGATCGGCGATGTAGGCCTTCTCTTCCTCGGTCAGATCCAGGGGGTAGTAGTTGGCCCCTTCCGGATGTTCCCAGGTGCCGAAGAAGGGCTCGTGGTGGAAGCGGCGGTCCCAGGGACCGGCGTTGATGTCGAAGTAGCGCCGGGCGCCGGCCTGCTGATCGGCCGGCAGGTCACCCAGGCGCTCGGCCAGCAAGGAGCGGCAGGGGGTGGCCTGAACCTTGAAGATCTCGTTCATGATCTTGCCGGCCTCCACCAGCTTCTCCAGCACCTGGATCTGGGTGGCGTCCAGATGCGAGATATCGGGAGACAGCTCGGTGGGTACGTAGGCATCCAGGCGTGTCTGCAGGTCGTCCACGGCCGTGACCGGGGCGTCCCCCACCCAGGCGCAATCACCGTTGGTGGCCTGGTCGCTGTTGTTCTCGGCAGCCACGTCGGCATCCTTTCCCCCGCCGCAACCGGCAACCAGGGTCGCCGCCAACGCGAGCAGAACCATGAGGGTGAACAGGCGGAATCGGAACATCATCAACTCCTTCGCTGGGTTGCTTGATCCAGGTCGCGAACTCTCGGGCCGGGCGAGCGCGCGGCGGGTCGCGACCGGGGCACGGTGTGAAACCGCACCATTGTGGGCGAGATGGGACCGGGCGTCAACCGACTCCATGGGCAAAAAAATACCGCGAGCGAACCAGAGGTTCGTCGCGGTAAAAGATGGCGGGAGTGACGAGACTCGAACTCGCGACCTCCGGCTTGACAGGCCGGCGTTCTAACCAAACTGAACTACACCCCCGCCGGAACTGGGTCCGGTATTCCGGCAAGGCGGCCAATATAGCGACCCTTTTCGATCCTGTCAAATTTTTTAGAGCGGTGTGGACAATATTTCAAGCCCGGGTCACAACCTGCCTCAGAACCCCCCAATCAACGTCAGGACAACAGGTTACAGACCACCCAACCCCCAATTCCGATGCCAGATCCCCCCCCAGCGACGGGTGGCCGGCCACCAGGCACAGGCCACCGGAAGCCAGACCGGGCAACAGGGACTCCCACCCAACAGGCAAGGGCCGGTGGGAGGTCACCACCAGGCTCCTGAACTCACCCACCCCCTGGCTGGACAGGTCCGCCCCGCTGAGCACCGACTCCCACCCGGCCTGCAAAACCGCCCGTAGATCTGCGCGCCCCGCGCTACCTCCATGGGAAATGACCTCCCAGCGGTCATCCGGAGTCAGGTCCAGCCAGGCCAGAGCCCCCGCCGGTGGAGTGAATCGTTCCTTCAATCGCAAGACCATCCGGGTTCGCGACTCTTCGTAGGGCCCCGGCCGTAAGTCCAGTCCGGCGGCCAGCAACTCCTCCAACCAGGCCAGGGGCAGCAGGGCTGGATCGACCAGTCCCTGACCCGAGTCCTGGCCGGACGGAAGCACCACCCCTCGGGCCGCCATGGGCTCTCTCAGCGCTCCCATGGTCACATCGTCCGCCACCAGCAGAACCGGGCGCCCTTCCGCCGCCGCCTGGAACTGGCGACGCCACCGATCCAGGGGCTCCCGGGCCAGGGTGGCCGGTTCCGTCGCGCCTTCCCGGTGCAGATGCCCCACCATGACGGCGTCGGCCCCGGCCTGCAGGCCTTGCCGGAAAGGCTCGGGCAGAGGCCCCCTGTCCCGGCCGGCGTCCGCCTTCAGCAGGGCAGGTTCCTCGTGGCTGTCCTGGGCGGTGCTGCCATGGTCGGGCCAGTGCTTCAGGCAGCAGGCCACACCACCGGCCAGCAGGCCGTCCACGGCGGCCCGGGTGTGCCGGGCCACCAGATCCGCGGTTTCGCCGAAAGCCCGAGCCCCGATAACCGGATTCCGGGCCTCGGTCATCACATCGGCCACCGGCCCCCACACCCGGGAGATTCCCAGGTCCGCCAGGCGCCGCCCCGTCTCGCCGTGAACCGCTCGGGTCAATGCCGGATCATCCAGCGTCCCCAGCAGCCGAACCGCCGGCGGCTGACCCACCGCGCAGGCCAGGGGGCTGACGGGGCCCCCCTCCTGATCGGCGCTGATCTCCAGGCCGGGCACCAATTCGCGCAACTTTTCGCACAGCCTGCGCAGCTGATCAGGGCCGGTGACATTGCGGGCGAACAGGATCACTCCCGCCGGTTGCCACTGCTGCAGCCAGGCCTCTTCGCGGGCCGTCAACCCCGGCCCAGCCAGGCCCACCACCAGCCGCGAGGCCACAGGGTTCAGGACTTTCCGGTTCACGAGTTCCCTTCCCTCGCATCATGGCGAACCAGCCGGGACCCGGGATAGTAGTGAGCCAGGATTCCCTGGTAGTCCTGCCCCCGTCGAGCCCTTTCCAGAGCCCCGGCCTGGCATAGGCCGATGCCGTGACCGTACCCCCTTCCCCGCGCGGCCACCTGGGTGATGTGCCCGTCTCGGCTGGTGAGTTCCACCTCGAAGGAAGCACTGCGCAGGATGGTGGGCACCCCCTGGGGCCGCTCCAGCACCCAGCGGGTGCGGTCTCCACGCACATGGTAGGTGCCGGCCTGGCAGCGGATGTCCAGCCGGGCCACCCGCCCACTGGAGGTGTAGTCCTTGATGACCAGGTTCAGCAACTGCCCCGGCCGGCGCGGATCGGCCCCTTCATGGGCCGGGGTGAAGATGTTCCCACACCAGCGGGTGCGCCCCTCCTCCTGGGCGGCGTAGTCCAGATAAGCGGGCAGGGTCCGGGCCAGGATCTTGTCCAGCTGTTCGCGGGTCCACTCCTCCCGCCAGTCGAAATACCGGTAGTCGGCGCACACCGGCCGGGCCTGGCCAGCCAGCTTGTCGGCCCGGCCCTGCAGATAGTCCTCGGGGTCATGGGGCCAGACTTCCTGGATGTGGCTGCTCCGGCCCCCGCAGCAGGCGCTGTAGTAGGCGGCGATGGGGCGGCCCTGGTGAGTCAGGATCAGGCCCCGGGTGGAATCCACCGCGCGATTGCACAGGTCATCCTCGCCCCCGCTCCCGCGGTACACCTGGTCCATGACCGAGGCATACACGTCGAAGCCCCGATCCTGCCTGGCTTGCAGATGACTGATGGTGTAGGTGCGCGCGGCCACGGCCTGGGCCTGCAGGGCGGCCATTTCCTCCATCCCGTGACGACCGATTTCCCAGGGCACCACCCCGTACAGGTAGGCCTCCAGGTCCACGATATTGATGAGCGTCAGTCCCGTTCCCCCGGGGGTGCAGATGACCCGCAGGTCACCCCGGTAGCGGAATTCGCCGTGGATGAGTCGATGGGCGGGATCCAGCCCTTCCAGGCTCACGGATGAGCCCCGGCCTTCCCTTCCACCCAGGGTCCAGACCACCTGGTCCCCCATCCGTGCGCACTCCAGGGACGGACCGCCGGGGGCCAGACGAGCCCCGGTCACGGGATCATCGCCAACCACCACCTGAGCAGCACCCGAGACGGCCAGAGTCAGTTCTTCGGCCCCCTCCACGAGGCCCACCGTCAACAAACGAGGAACCCCCGACGGAACCTGTCCGCCGGGGGAATCGCTACCTTGGTCAAGGGGGGGGAAGCGCTTGCCCCCCGCACACCCGGCCAGTCCCACCAGCAGGGGGACCAGGGCCAGGAAAGCCCAATTTTTCCAACACCCATGCCTTGCCAACCGAAGCTCCTTCTTCAAGCTGTCATGCCCACCGGAATCAGCGCATCACCACCAGGCGCTGCATGTCGCTGATCAGGGCCTGGCCTGCCGTTTCCAGCTCCACCCGGTACAGATAGGTGCCGTTGCCCAGCTCGTCGCCGTCATCGTCGCGACCGTCCCAGGTCACCACCATGTTGCCTCCGCCCTCGTAGACGAAGGGAATGCGCGCCACATGCCGGCCGGCCACGTTGAACACCCGCACCACACCCCGGGCCGCCCCGGCGTCGGTGGTGAACAGGAAACGCGTCCCCTCGCTCACCGGATTGGGGAAGTTGTAGACGGTGCTGATGCCGGCCTCGGTGGGCGCCGACCCGCCGCTCTGCAGGACGTAGGTGGTGGCCGGGAAATCCCCGATGGTCAGATCCACCGAACGCTCGCCGTAGGTCCCCACCGGCGCGGTGGCCGTGAAGTCCACGCTCATCTCGTTGCTCTTGTCCAGGGTGAACTGGACATCGCTGATATCCAGACTGGTGCTGCTCAGCTCCATGGCCAGGCCGTCGTGGAACCATGTGGCACCGGTGAAGGTGGCCGAGAAGGCGACGGGCTCACCCGGAGTGAACTCGAACACGTCGGGATCAACGATCTCACCACCGGCCATGAATTCACCCACCTGGTTCACGTTCAGGACCAGCTCGTAGTGCCTGTCGGTGGCCAGCCAGCCCCCCGTGTCGTAGACCCGCACCGTCAGGGCGTGGTCGTAGGGGTTGACGGGCAGCTCCAGATCGTAAGTGACCACCTGGTGGTCGCCGGCCCCGGCGGGCAGGGTCTCGGTGCTGACCTGCTGGGTCAGGTCGTTACCCTGGTCATCCATCACCTCCAGGCGGTCGATGCCCGCCTCGTCGGTGGCCACCAGGCGAATGTGCCGGGTGTTGGACGCATCAACCGCCACCAGATCCAGCTCGGTCCCGGTGATGGCCTCGCCCCCACCATCGGTGAAGGAGGCGCTCACCTGGGCCGGCCCCGTGTCCAGAATCATGAGGGGATCGCCCAGCAAGCCGTACTGGGCCACCATTTCCCGGTAACTGTCCGTGGCTCCCAGGATGGCCAGGATGTCGGCCTCGGCGGCCCACATCAGCTCGCCCAGCACCCAGCGGCTGCGCACCGACCCCCCGCTGGGGCCCACCAGGCCGCTGGGCGGCTGGCGCAGCCAGCGGTTGAAGATGGCCTCGCCGAAGATGTGGTTGTTGAGGATGTACTCGTACCCCGGACTGCCGTAGGTGGCGAAGGCGCCGCCGGGCAACACCATGAACTTCTCGCTCAGGGAACGTTCGCGGGGAAAATCGATGCTGAAGGTGGCGGTCTGGGCCCAGTCCGAGATATGGCAGCCCAGGCCGATGAAGAACCAGGGTTTGCCCGGGTTGTTCACCTGCTCCATGTCGTTGCGGTAGGGTCCCAGCCGGTCGACGAACCAGTTCTCCGACGCCAGCACGTAGGCGTTGGCGTGGCCCTGGTACAGATTGACCAGGGCGCCGGCGGAAAGGGCCGCCAGCAAGGGCGGCGTGGCGTCGGACAGGGTGTAGTTCTTGAAGAGGGTGGCGCGACGGTCCGCCAGGCCCTGCCCCTCCCAGTAGGGATCCAGGTAGGTGCCCAGGTAGAGCTCGGTTGTGGTCAGGGTCACCCCCGAACCATTCCGCCACATGGGCGCCAGGGAATCCCTCAGGCTTTCGGTGAAAACCAGCTCGTCGGTGTTGTACTCCAGGTAGGCCGGATTGTTGGGGTCGTTGGACCACTGATCGTCACCGAACAGGATGGCTCGCCGCCGCCAGTCCTCGTCGTTGGCCGGGGTCTCCACGGCGATGATCTTGTCGATCATGAGATTCAGCTCGTCCACCGAGTTGCAGGGCAGGCGTCCCACGTACATCTCCCAGGGCGAGTAGGTGGTGTTGGGGAAGTCCTCCACCGGATAGTTCTGCCCGGCCTGGTGGGTGGCGTACCACTTGTCCGAGGCCATGAGCTCTGGCAGGTAGGTGATGGCCTGCTGGGTGTGGTAGTGGGTGGGCACCCAGTCGATGGACCATTCGCGAGCGGCGGGCTTGATGTCCAGTTCGCGGGCGTTCTCGTTGGCGTCACCGATGAGCACGAAGGCGTAGCTGCCCCACACCTCGATGGCGTGGTTGGCGAAGCGCTTGATGGCCCAGGCATCCCGCAGGCCCCCGCTGTACCAGTCATACAGGTCCTGCACGTCCACCACGAGCACGTCCAGGTCCCCGCCGGCCCGCTGCTGGCGATGCTGCACCCAGCGGGGAACGGCGGACATGAACTCCTCGTGGGCCACCACCACCAGGTCCGGGTTGCCCCCTCCCGAGTACTCGGTGGGATTCACCTGGTCTTCGGCCCGGGAACTCTCGTAATAGGCGAATGGCTGGAAGTCGGAGTCCCCCATGTCCTGGGCCGCGTAGAACCGGCTGCTCACGGACACGGGATTGTCCACCCTCAGGCTGAGCCTGTAGCCCTCACCATCGGCCACCACGTTGCTACCCCCCAGGCTCACCCACACAGGGTGACGGGGATCGTCCACGCGCACCAGGCCCAGATCGGCCGAGGTGAACCCGGTGACCTCGATGTCCACGGGTCCGCCGGCCAGGCCCGTATGGAAGGGCAGTTCGCCATCCACGGCCTGGTACAGGGCGTCGTAGGTGGCCTCGACCCAGTTCAGGAAGGCCTTGACCTGGGTGGTGGACTGGGGGGAGGTCATGTGGAACTTGGCCGGCGCCAGGGCGAAATCCCCGGCTGCGATGTCGTAGCCGCGCTGATCGCTGCCCCAGCCCAGTTCATGGGTGAACTCTTCCAGCACCGTGGAAACCTCGTTGCTGTCGATGAACTCGAACAGCAGATCCCGATCCAGAGCCTGATATCCGCTGAAGGCCACTTCCAGATGGGCGTCGGCACCCTCGGGGTCGGGGCTCCAGGGCGTCAGGGAGAGGGTGGCCGAGGGGTTGGTCTCGTGATTGGCCACGATGGGGTCCATGCTCTCGCTGGGCAGATTCTCCCGGAAGGAGCCGGCCGTCTCGAAACGGTCGGTGCGCCGGTAGCCGGCCAGGGGATTGCCCGAGGACGGAGCCAGGGTCTCGGTGGCCATGCGCGCCCAGCTTTCCCCTGCGTCGGGAGTGGCGGCGGCCAGCCAGTAGATGTTCACGTTGTTGTTCTTCTCGTAGGGATCACCGCAACCGGGAATAGTCTCATCGCCCTGCCCCACATCGGCGGTGAAGGCCCCATCGTCCCGCAACCTCAGGCCATAGAACAGGAAATAGTCGTCGCCGGAGAACTCGCCCCCGTCACCCACCATGTGGATGGGCACCTCGATTTCCACGTAGGGAGCCTGGCCGCTGCCGTCGTCCAGTCGCTCCAGGTAACGCCGCTGGTAAAGGCGGATCTCGCTCTCCTGAACCCCGCTGCCGGGAATGTAGCCCAGCTGGCTCACCAGGGAGGCGGTCACCTTGAACAGCCCCGTGGTGTTGACGGCCAGACGCCCCTCCATGTTCCCCAGCAGGGTGCCGCTCTTGCCACCCTGGGATTTGAGGGCGTCGGGGCGCCGGGGAAAGATTCCCCGGGCCGAGGCCTCGGTGGGCAGCCCCTGCAGCAGATTTCCGTTGAGGAATCCCCCCCCCAGTTGCTGATCACCGTGGGTGGTGGTCTTCAGGCCGCTGCGCGCAGCGTCAATTTCCTGGCTGGACTTGTCCGCCACGAAGCGGATCTCCCAGGTGCCCCCCTGCAACGATTGCCGGGCTCGCCCCTGGGCGTCGTGCTGCAGACCGACCATGGTCCAGCTGGCGATACGGCGCCCCCGCCACCAGCGAACCTCACCCAGTTGCACGGCCTCACCGGAAGAAGCCACGGTCGGTTGGCTCAGCCGGCGGCGAACGCCCTGGGCCACCTGGACATCGGCGGGAAGTTCTTCACCCGGAAGGACCAGGATCTCGCCCAGACTGCCGGAACCGCTTTCCACCCCGGGCACCATGACAGGCACGCCCTGCACCAGCACCCTCTGGCCCCCTTCCGGCCGCCACTCTTCCTTCAATGTGACCAGAACGGGCCGGGTGCCGGGAGGAACGATGAACCAGCCGCCTCGACGGGGAACGCGGGGCTGCCCCGGGTCCCCGGCTGTCAAGAAGCCGGGCAGCGAGGGATCATCCATCTGCACGCGCCCCTCGCGCAGGTCCCGGGTGCTCCACTGCAGATCAAGCCCTTCCAGGGTGAATCGCAACACCTCGCCGGTGCTTTCCTGAACCTGCAAGCCGGCCTCTGACCCGGTTCCGGCCAGACCCGGCAGGGCGCCCGCAAAGAGCAGGGAAAGGCCCAGGGCCACGCCCAGGCCACGAGGCCAGCGCCTCAGGGCCCGGCGCCCCGAAAAAATTCGACCAATCCCACTGTGATCACGAAAACGATGCACCATTACGGTCTCCCGAAAATTAGATAGAGGATTCCGGTGAAGGGCGGGCAGCCAGAAGGTATTCAACCCCCATTATAGGAACGGAGTTCCAGGGGGTCAATGGTGTGGTCATAGACAGAAGGGCACAAAAAAAAGGGGACGGGTAACCCGTCCCCTTTTCCAGGAATCTGGCTTTAGCGGTACATCGCCTTGACCTGATCGAGGCTCGAGTCCTCAACGGCCACCACGTCATTGATGGCGAACACGTTGTAGTCGAAGTTCTCGAAGGGGGGCAGGCAGGGCACCGGATGACCGATGTCGCTGAAGTCGATGACGGCCATGTAGCCGGGCACGCTGGCGGGAGTCGCCGGGTTCAGGCTGATGAAGGCCGGGGTCGCGTCGCTGGTGTACAGCACCGTCAGGGTAGCCAGGGTAGCCGTACCGTCGGTCACGGCGAAGGGCTGGGCAAAACCGACGATGTGGTTACCGGGGGCGCCACCGACGTCGGTGTTCTGAACGGCGAAGGCGATACCCAGGGCGAAACCGCCGCTCAGGCTATAACCGAACTCCACACCCTGCACGAAGGAGACAGCGGCGTCATCCAGGTTGGGGTTGGTGGGGTTCTGGACGACCAGGTAAATGTTGACGGGAGTGGAGCTGGCCACGCCGGTCATGTTATTCTGGGTGGCCGCTTCGTCGGCGTAGAAACTCAGGATGTTGGTGGCCTGGGCCAGGCCGGTGCTGGGCGCCAGCAGGGACAGAGCAGCCAGGGCGGACACTGCAAAGAGCAATTTCTTCATTGTCAGTTTCCCCTTTCTTGGAAAATCCATTTTCAGCCATCAGGGGAGCGTGCACCACTGCACAAACCCGAATTTACCCCGAAAGCCATCCTACACGAATCCAAGGATACCTCAAGGCGGTAACCAAGCCTCTGCGATCAACTTTCAACGAGAAGATACAGCCTTTCAACTTCCTCGACAAGCAATCATTTCGGACGTTCAGAAAAAAAGTTGACCTCAAAAAACCGGGAATTCCCCGGCCATTCCTGCCCATCAGCCTACAAAAAAAAGCCCGGGCAGTAGAACTGCCCGGGCTTCAGCAACTCCGAAGAGCTGCTTATATCAACTTACCGGTACAGGCTCTTGACGCTGTCGAAGGTCACGTCTTCGGTAGCGACGATGTCGCAGTCACCGTTCAACACAGCGCAGTGGGTGCCATCCATGGTGGAGAAGCCCACGTCGCGCATGATGCTGTTGGTGGTAACGGCAGGCAGGTCATAGCCGAAGTGAGCATCGAAAGCTTCGGGGTGCGCGGCCAGGGTGAAGTACTGGGTCGCGGCCGAGAAGTTACCGTAGTAGGTCGCCAGAACGGTGGCGGGGGCGCAGGTCAGAGGAGCACCCAGACCGTGGATGGGCTCCAGGTCGGTACCAACGTTGGTGCCGGCAGGCATGACGGCGGGGAAAGGAACGACAAGGTCACCCTCGATCTGCAGGCTGTACTGGAAGCCGTCGATCGTGCTGGTGCTGGGGTTGGTCAGAATAACGTAGAAGTTAAAGAACATCCCGGCACCGGGGCTGGCACAGTAGGTGTCAGCGTTGGTGTCAAAGTACACACCGATCATGTCGGCGTCCTCATCCACGACAGCAAAAGCACTGCCAGCGATAGCCATGGCGAGCATCAGAACTAACAACTTCTTCATTGCGTCTCTCCTTGAATCGTGATGCAGGACCTGAGTTGATAAATCGCTGGTGCACAGAACGGGCGAGTCCAGTGCTGTGGTCCTGCCTCCTGCACAGGCAGGACCACATGGATCTGTTTTTCCGGAAGAAAGGCTGGGCGAGCCAGTGATCTTTCTCGGTCCTGGTTTTCCGCTAATTGCCCCGGAATCCAGGCGACCTATCCGGCCAGCAAACATTTTCAGTCACTCTACCCTAATCAGGCAGACTTGTCACCGAGACCTAGGGGCAAGCAGCGCCAACGCCACTGGCCAGCAGGGTCACGTCAGACAGAGTCAGAGCGCCATCATAGTAGAAGTCGGCGGCATAGTCGTAACCACCGAAGAAGGCGGTCGCGAACAGGGTCACGTCGGTCAGGGTCACAGCGCCATCACCGTTGATGTCAGCGCTGTTGAAGTACAGACCGAAAACGCTGCCGGAGCTGGCGATCGCGTCACCGCTAACCATGACGTAGCAGTTGGGATCAGCACTGGCAACGTTGGTGTGGCCACCAGCGTTCAGAGTGAAGCTGAAGGTGGTGATGCCATCGACATCGGTGTTACCGTCAGCGGCAGCGCCACCGACACAGGGAGCAAAGCCGTCAGCAGCCAGCCAGATATCCTCGAACGGATAGCCGGGGATGACGTCGCCGTTGGCGTCCTTGAGCGTAACAGTGATGGTACCATCGACGTCACCCAGGGTGAGGCCGCGGCACTCAGTCAGGTTTTTGCCCAGGCCGTCAGGCAGACTGAACAGGCTGATGATTTCGCTACTAGTAGCGATGGTGGCGGTGCTCTCATCCAGGTCGGGGATACCGGCCGTGGCGAAAGAAGCAGCACCGATGATCAGGGCACACACGAAGAGACCCATGAGTTTCCTAAGAACCATTAGGACACCTCCAAAAAAGGCACGATCTAGCGAGGGTGGCTAACCCAGGCGAACATAATGACAACTGCGTTGATCTCCTTCCCACTCACATATCCATCACTTGACGAAATAAGATTACCACGTTTGGCAATGCGACGCAACCCCATATTTTTGCAAGTCTGGGAAATTTTACGTAAAAATCAGGTCAAAGCGTATGGAAATGCAATACAGTGAATGGGAATGACTTGCGCCCCTGAAGGCTCCTGAATGGCGCCGCAAGCAAAAAGTCCCGACACCTGGGTCGGGACTTGCCGTCCATTTTCAAAAACGGGGAGTGGATGGTGGGCGAAGCAGGACTCGAACCTGCGACTTCCTGCGTGTAAAGCAGGCGCTCTAGCCAGCTGAACTATTCGCCCACACTTTCACGGAAGGCCCGCCAGATGAACAGGGGCATTCCCACGCAATACCCGGCCACCAGCAAGATGGGCCCCACGGAAAGCATGCCCGCCTTGAGAGTCAGAAAGCCGGTCAAGATCAAAGCCAGGCTCACCCAGAGCAAGATGGTCTTGGCAAAAAATTGCACTTTTATCCTTTTCCCTGTGGTGGGAACGACCAAGCCGCCCCCGGGTGGAAATCCGAGGCGAAGAATAGACATCCCCGGGCCGTTAGTCAACCAGGGGGTGGCTCAGGATCCCCCACTCCCCTGACGTCTTTGGTGGGAACGCAACTGGCGGAAACTCCTCACCGCCTTCTCGTGTTCCCGGGCCGTGCGAGAAAAAACGTGGCCATCCTGGCCATCACTCACGAAGAACATGGCCCGGCAAGTGGTGTCCGGCCGGGCGGCGGCCTGGATGGAGAGGAAACCGGGAGCCCCGATGGGCCCGGGCGGCAACCCGGCGAAGCGATACGTGTTGTAGGGCGAATCCACCTCCAGATCCTTGTAGAACAGCCGCTGCCCCTTCTTGCCCAGGGCGTAGGCCACCGTGGGATCGGCTTCCAGGCGCCAGCCCTTGGCCAACCGGTTGGTGTAAACGGCGGCGATCCGGGCCCTCTCGTCGTCGCGCCGCGCCTCGGCCTCCACCACCGACGCCAGGGTCAGCAACTGGTGGGGGTTGTGGAGATAGGGGTTTTGCCATCCCCCGTCCACCATGACGGAATCCAGGCGGGCCAGCTGGGTCTGGACCAGCAGCCCGGCCACCACTTCGGGGCCGCTGCCCTCGGCGAAGTGATAGGTGTCCGGGGCCAGGTATCCCTCGCACCAGTGGGCGGTCCAGCCCTTGCGGTCCATGGCGCACAGCAAGCTGTCGTGATCGGCCAGGGCCCTGCCGTGCCCCAGCATGTGGCGTTCCTCGGCGGCCTCCAGGGCCAGGGAGTCGGCGATGGCCAGGAAGCGGGAGGCCCGGAAGCCCATTTGCCCGGCCAGCAGGTCCGCCATTTCCCCGGCGTTCAAACCCTCGGGCAAGGTCACCTTCACCTGCACGGGCAGCCCCGTCAGCAAGCCGTCCAGCAGGTCCCGGGGGGACATGCCGTAGTCCAGTCGATAGAGCCCCGTCCGCAGGCTGCGGTCCTGGCCCTTCAGGCGCGCTCCGGCCAGCAGGACCCGGCCCCGGCTCAGCAGGCCACGCTGCACCAGGGTGTCGGCGGCGGCGCTCAAGGTCATGCCCGGGCGAATGCGCACCAGGGCGTGGTCCTGCCCGGGTGGGCCCTCGGGCCCCGGGCCGGTCCAGGCACGCCAGGCCCCCGCCCCGGCCACCAGGACAAGCAGGACCAGGGTCAACAGGAGCCAGCGCAAAAGGGTGGGCAGGAGGGAACGGGAAGTAGCCATCAGCCTTCCTCCCCGGAAGGCCCGGCCCGCAGATGGTCCAGGTAACTCTGCAAAATGATCTGGGCCGCCACGGCGTCCCGGTCCTCACGGCGCGCGTGCTGGGCATCGGCCAGCCAGCGGTCGGCCTCGGCGCTGGAGAACCGCTCATCCCACAGCACCACAGGCACCTGCAGGCGTCCTTCCAGCAGGGCCGCGAAACGACGGGCGGCCCCGGCCATTTCCCCTTCCCGGCCGTCGGCGGTCAGGGGCAGCCCCACCACGATGGTGATGGCGGCCTTTTCCTCCAGCAACCGGGCCAGCAGGGTGAACACCGAACCGTCACGGCCCTCCACATGGGTGCCGTGGGTGAAGGCCAGACCACGCTCGGAATCGCCGAAGGCGATGCCGATGCGCCGCTTGCCGTAATCCAGTCCTAGCAGGGAAGACATGATCAATCGTCGTCTTGGGAGGGATCCAGCGCCTTGACCAGCCGGATGAAGAATCGCCCGTCGTCGTGCTTGCCGAAGGTCAGCTCGTCGGTGAATTCCCGCATGATGAGGATGCCCCGCCCCCGCTCCCGCATGAGCTCCTGGGACGGCTGCCAGTTCTCGTGATCGAACCCGGGACCATGGTCGAATACCGTGGCGGAGATCTTCATCTCTTCCATCTCGAAAACGATCTCGATGGGGGTTTCCTCGTCCAGCTTGTTGCCGTGCTCCATGGCGTTGGTGCAGGCCTCGATGATGGAGGTGCCCAGTTCCTCGATGGAGCGGCGACAGCAGTCCAGGTCGCTCCCGATTTCCTGCAGCACGGCGTCCGGGACACCCAGGTAATCCATCTGGCTGGGAAGCTTGAGAATGATCTTGGAACTCACCGGCACCTACCCGCTGTTACTGGGCCAAAATCGGGGTCAGGAAAAACTCTGCACGGCCTCTTCTTCATCCTGGAAGGATTCGAATACCGTGTAGAGCTTGGACACGATGAAGATGTTCTCGATACGGTCAGAGACCTTGAGCAGTTTCAACTCTCCACCATTTTTCTTCAGGGTCGTGTAACCGGAAATGAGAATGCCCAGACCGGTGCTGTTGACCCACTTGACCTTGTCCATGTGGACGATCACGTTCTTGCAGCCCTCGTGGATGAGGGTCTTGAGAACCTCGTCGAAGGCGTCGGCATCAGGGCCGCCCATCAACTTGCCGCTCATTTCCAGGATGGCCACGCCGTCCCGCTTGCGTTCCTTGATCTTCACGGATGATCTCGCTTCTGTTTGCTGAAGGCCGCCCGGTCGACGGTATCCAATCCCATTGCCGGTCCCCGAAAACCATAGGGCATGGCCGCCCCGGTGTCCAGTGATGCCTTTGCCCGCCAGACCGCTGCGGGAAAGGGATCAGGCGTCGTCTGGAGAGGGGCCGGACTCTTCCAGCAAGGCCAGAACGGCGGCCATGTCGGCGGGCATGGGCGCCTCGAAAACCATGATTTCCCCGCTGACGGGATGTTCCAGTTCCAACCTGGCCGCGTGCAGCATCTGCCGGCCGGCAGCCTTGACCAGCTGGGCGGCCCGGGTGCGGTCCAGGGCATGCACCGCCTTGGCCCGGGCGTCGTCCCCGTACAGGGGATCGCCCACGATGGGGTGGTGGTTATGGGTGAAATGGACCCTGATCTGGTGGGTGCGGCCGGTTTCCAGCTTGACCCGGCACAGCTGCACGAAGCCATGGTCGGCCACCACCTCGTAATGGGTGACGGCGGGCCGGCCGTCCCGGGGCACCACCGACATCTTCTGGCGCTGGCGGGGATGGCGGCCGATGTCCCCGGTCAGGATGCCCTCGTGCTCCTGCCAGCGCCCCCAGGACAGGGCCAGATAGGTGCGGCCCATGCGGCGATCCCGCAACTGGTCGGCCAGGTGGCGGTGAGCCCGGTCGTTCAGGGCCACGGCCAGCAACCCCGAGGTGTCCCGGTCCAGCCGGTGCACGATGCCAGGCCGCAGGGGGTCGCCCCCGGCCTGCAGCCCCCGCACGTGGTGCAGCAGGGCGTTGACCACCGTGCCGTCGGGATGGCCCACGGCCGGGTGGACCACCATACCGATGGGCTTGTTGATGATGGCGATGTCGTCGTCCCGATAAACGAATTCCAGGGGAATGTCCTGGGCCACGGCGCGCAGTTCCTGCAGGGGCGCCGGTTCGTACCGGATCACCATGCCGGCCTTGAGCTTGAAGCCCTTGGGCCGCGGGCGTCCATTGACCAGGATGCGTTTTTCACCGAAATCGTTCTGGATGCGGTTACGACTGAGATGGGCGCAGCGGTCGCCCAGGAACGAGTCCAGGCGATCCCCCGCGTTCTCTTCCGGGACGGTGAATTGCAGGATCTCGCCGGGGGAATCACTCATGGTCGGATCCGGCCTCGAGGGGTGCGGCCCCGGTATCAAGGGCGTCGTCGCCGGCCTCGGCCCGGCGCTGGCGCCGGCCGTCCAGCAGGATGCACAGGAAGAAGATGGCCCCACCCACGGTCACGCCGATATCGGCGATGTTGAAGGTGTAGAAGCGGTGGCTGCCCAGACCGAAATCGATGAAATCCACCACCTTGCCGTCATAGAAGATCCGGTCGATGAGATTCCCCACCGCCCCGCCCAGGATGGCGGCGATGGCCCCCCGCCGCACCCGCAACCCGGGATCGGTGGTCCGATAGAGATAGATGAGGAAGAAGGTGGCCACCACGCTGACCGAGACCAGGAACACCCGCCCCACGGGCAGCAGTCCCATGGCCGGGCCGGGGTTGCGCACATAGATGAAACGGAGGAAATCGCCCAGGATCTCGACCTTGGCCAGAAGGGTCTCGCGATAGATCAGCACCAATCGCTTGGAAACGAAATCCAGAACCAGGACCAGGGGCGCCCAGAGCCACGGCGGGAAGACAAGCCTGCGCATCAGAGGGTCCCCGCCTCCTCCTTCTCCTTGCATTCGATGCAAAGCCGCGCGTAGGGCAGCCGCTTCAGCCGGGGCAGGGCGATGTTCTGGTCGCAGCCCAGGCACTTGCCGTAGGTGCCGTCCTCGATGCGCCCCAGGGCCGCCTCGATGTTGTAGAGGTGACGGCCTTCCTTGTTGGCGAACTTGATGGTGGTCTCGTACTGGAACTCGTCCGAGCCCTGGTCGGCCATGTGGTTGGAATGGGCCTTGCCCGTCTCCAGGCCCGATTCGTCATCCGTGTGGGAGATGATCTTCTCGTGCCTGGCCAGGGACTGGCTCACCTTTTCTTTCTCTTCCAGCAGCATCTTGCGAAAACGCTGCAGATCGGTCTTGCGCATGGCTTCTCCTCCCGTTGACTATATCCAATCACCCTGACGGCACCGGGGAACCACCCGGAAGTCACACCTTGCCCAGGGCAATGCTGATCTCGGATCCTTCGATTTCGAATGCGTCTTTATACGGCAGATCCGCGGAAGAATCAACGCTTTCGGCCAAAGTATCGCTCATGATACGCTCGGCGAAATCCTGCGCAACCTGCCGCACGGCCTCGGGGCCGTCGATGCGCAGCTGAATGCGGTCCGAAACCTCCAGCCCGCTCTTCTTGCGCAGATTCTGCACCTTGTTGATGATTTCCCGGCACAGGCCCTCGGCCAGCAACTCCTCGGTCAGGGTGGTGTCCAGGGCCACGGTCAGGCCGTTGCCGCTGCCGGCCACGTAGCTGCCCAGCCCCTCTTCCGTCACCATGACCTCCTCGAATCCGAAGGTCTCCTGCTGGCCGTCGACCGTCAGCGATACGGCACCCTTCTCCTTGAGTTCCAGGATTTGTTCGGGGGTCATGCCGGTGATGGCCTTGGCCGCCACCGGTGCCTGCTTGCCGAAACGGGGCCCCAGGGCCCGGAAATTGGCTTTGGCTCCCAGCTGGGCGATGGTGCGGGGATCGTCCACCGTCTCGATGGCCTTGATGTTCAGTTCCTCGGCCACGTAGCCCTTCAGTTCCTCGTTGGCCAGCAACAGGCCCGAGCGGTCGTCGTCGGCGTGCAGGACCAGGCGGCCCAGGGGCTGCCGGGTCTTGAGGGAACTCTCCTGCCGCAGGGATCGGCCGATGCTCACCACGTCCTGCCCCACCTTCATCATGCGCTCCAGGTCGGCGTCCACCAGGGCCTGCCGGGCGGCGGGCCAGCTGCCCAGGTGCACCGAGGCCGCGGGATCGGCGTGGTTGGTGAGCCCCCGGTAGATCTCCTCGGTGGTGAAGGGAATGAACGGCGCCAGCAGGCGCAGCGAGCTTTCCAGCACCGTGTACAGGGTGGAGAAGGCGGTGTGCTTGTCGGTGGTCATCTCGCCCTGCCAGAAACGGCGGCGGCACAGGCGCACGTACCAGTTGGACAGATCGTCCAGCACGAAACCGGCCAGGGTCTTGCCGGCCCGGGTCAGATTCAGGGCCTCCAGGTCCTCGGTGACCGAGGCGGTGACGCTCTGCAGGCGGCTCAGGATCCAGCGGTCCAGCAGGGCGGGCTGGATTTCCCGGGCGGGATCGGGCCGCCAGCCGTCCAGGTTGGCGTACAGGGTGAAGAAGTTGTAGGTGCTCTCGAGGGTGGCCAGCAGCTTGCGCTGGGCCTCCTTGACGCCCTCGCGGTCGAAGCGGGTGGGCACCCACACCGGGCTGCAGGTGATCATGTACCAGCGCAGGGGGTCGGCGCCCTCCTGGCGCATGATGTCCATGGGGGCGACGGTGTTGCCGACGCTCTTGGACATCTTCTTGCCCTTCTTGTCCAGGATGAGCTCGTTCACCAGGCAGCTCTTGTAGCTGCTCTCACCCTTGAGGAATGTGCTGATGACCAGCAGGGTGTAGAACCAGCCACGGGTCTGGTCGACGCCCTCGCTGATGAAGTCGGCGGGGAACTGGCTCTCGAAGAGTTCCTTGTTCTCGAAGGGGTAGTGGTACTGGGCGAAGGGCATGCTGCCCGAATCGAACCAGCAGTCGATGACCTCGCTGGTGCGGCGCATGGTGCCGCCGCAACCCTCGGCCGTGCAGGCGAAGGTCAGGTCGTCCACGTGGGGCCGATGCAGGTCCAGCTGGGACTGGTCGGTGCCCGTCAGCTCGCTCAGGTCGGCGCGGCAGGTGGGCAGGTGCAGGTGGCCGCAGTCGTCGCAGATCCACACGTTCAGGGGGGTGCCCCAGAAGCGGTTGCGACTGAGGGACCAGTCGATGTTGCCTGCCAGCCAGTTGCCGAAACGGCCGCTGCCCACCTCGGGGGGGGCCCAGGTGATGTTCCGGTTGGCCTGGACCAGCTGGTCGCGCATCTCGCTGGTCTTGATGAACCAGCTGGGGGTGGCAAAATAGATCAGGGGGTTGTCGCAGCGATCGTGGAACGGATAGTCGTGGCTGTACTGTTCCACGGCCATGAGCTTGCCCTCGGCCTCGAGGTGCTTGATGATCTGCGGGTCGGCCTTCTTGACGTGCTGGCCGGCCCAGGGGGCGACATCGGCGGTGAACTCGCCGTTGGCGTCCACGGGCTTGAAGAAGCTCAGATTCTCGCGGCGGCCCACCTGGTAGTCGTCCTCCCCGAAGGCCGGGGCCATGTGCACGATGCCGGTTCCCGAGTCCAGGGTGACGAAGTCGGCCTCCACCACCACGAAGGCGTTCGTGCCGGGTTCGGGGGTGGTGAAGGGCAGCAGCTGCTGGTAGCGGCGACCCAGCAGGTCGGCGCCCTTGAACTTCTCCAGCACCTCGTACTCGGCCTCGCCCTCGCCGCCGGAGTGGGCGTGGAACTTGTCCAGCATGGACAGGCGGGCCTCGGCCAGGATCAGCACGTCTCCGTTCCAGCGCACGCGCACGTAGTCGAAGTCCCGGCCCACGGCCAGGGCCACGTTGCTGGGCAGGGTCCAGGGGGTGGTGGTCCAGGTGACGAAGTATTCATCCGCATCCTCGGCCTTCATGCGCACGAAGATGCTGGGGTCGTTCACCGAGCGATAGCTGTTGGCCATCTCGTTGGCGCTCAGGGGAGTGGCGCACACGGGGCAGTAGGGCACCACCTTGTGGCCCTTGTACAGCATGTCCTTGGCATGGAACTGGGCCAGGATCCACCACACGGTCTCGATGTAGTTGTTGTCGTAGGTGATGTAGGGATCGTCCAGGTCCACCCAGTAGCCCAGCTTGCGGGTGAACTCGTCCCACTCGGTCTTGCAGCCCCACACGCTTTCGCGGCACTTGTCGTTGAAGGGGGCCAGGCCGAACTCCTCGATGGCCTGGGCGCCCTGGATGCCCAGCCCCTTCTCCACGGCGCGTTCCACGGGCAGGCCGTGGGTGTCCCAGCCGGCCTTGCGCACCACGCGGTGGCCGGTCATGGTCTTGAAGCGGCACATGATGTCCTTGCACAGGCGGGCCATGACGTGATGCACGCCGGGCATGCCGTTGGCCGTGGGCGGCCCCTCGTAGAACACCCAGTCGGGGGCGCCTTCGCGGGCGGCGATGCTGCGCTTGAAGATGTCGTTCTCGTCCCAGAAACGGCTGATGGCTTCCTCGGAAGCCGAGTCGTGGAATTTGCGGGACAGGGCCGGGTACGTCTGCTTCGGATCGGACATCACAACTCCATCTGGGACAGGATTCCGGTGACCAGGGCCTCCAGCCGGGGCTGGGTCTCGTTGGCCACCCGGATGATTTCTTCCACGTTGGCGGGCTTCAGGGCGTCGGGGAAGCAGGCGTCGGTGATGACCTGCAGGCCGATGACCCGCATGCCGCCGTGCACGGCCACCAGGCACTCGGGCACGCTGCTCATGCCCACGGTGTCGGCGCCGATGACGCGCAGGAAGCGGTACTCGGCAGCGGTCTCCAGGTTGGGCCCGGCCACGGCCACGTACACCGCGCGCTTCAGGGGGATGGCGGCCTTCAGGGCCACGTCCTCGGCCAGGGCCAGCAGGGCGCGGTCGTAGGGCTGGCTCATGTCGGGGAAACGCTCGCCCAGGCGGTCGTCATTGGGGCCGATCAGGGGGTTGTCCCCCATGAGATTGATGTGATCGGTGATGACGGCGATATCGCCGGGAGCCATGTGGGGATTCATGCCGCCCACGGCGTTACTCATGAAGAGAACGCCGCAGCCCAGGGCCTTCATGACCCGCACCGGCAATGTGACCTCTTCCATGGAATATCCCTCGTAGAAGTGCACCCGCCCCTGCATGGCCATGACCTTGCGGCCGGCCAAGGTGCCCAGCAGCAGATTGCCCTGGTGGCTGGTGGCGGTGGATTCCACGAAGTGGGGAATCTCCCCGAAGGGGATCTCGCAGACGGTGTCGATCTTGGTGCCCAGCTCGCCCAGACCGGTGCCCAGGATGAGGCCGACCTCGGGCCTGAAGTCGGAGTTCTCATCGATGCGCGTGGCGATGAAGCCGGCCGCTTCCTGGATCCGGGTGTACAAGTCACTCAAGAAAGAAACCTCCCATTGGTCATTTTCGAGCCGTTTTCCGCGACGGAACAAGGTAACATGGCCCCCGTTGGCCGCCAAGGAAAACCCGGATTTTGTGGTTTCCGCAAACCCCACAAACACCTGCCAGTCACCGAAAAAGGGCGGAGATCCTGGATCCCCGCCCCTTGTCTGCCCTCCGGAGGTGTGCCCGGGTCACATGTTGTGGTGTTCCTTTTCAGGATTCTCGCTGAGGGTGTCCGAGATGACGCTGGCGATGGCTTCGGTCTCCTCGTCCACTTCCGATGCGGAGGACTCGGAAATCACCTCGTTGACCAGCTTTTCCGGCTCGGAGGTCTGGGCCTGGTCGGAAGCCATGGGCCCCTCGGCAGGGGTCTGCTGGGCCGTTTCGACCACCTCGGCCTCATTCACTGGGGCCTCGGCCATGGCCGGCTGCTCGCCGGCGGTGTCTTGCTGCTGGAAAATGGGCGTCTGGGCCGCCGGGGCCGCCGGGGCCTCGCTGCTGGTGCCCGGGTTGTAGTCCCGCCACATGTCCTTTTCGGGCGCCTGGTTCACGGAAATGCCGGTCATGACCTGGGCCGGGGCGGCCGGGGCCTCGGCCACGGGAGCCGGAGCTTCCCGCCGGGTCTTGATGCCCGTCTGCAGGCGGGCCTCGGTCTCGGAGTTGATGGTGCCCTCGACCACCGAATCCACCAGGTCCACCAGACGGCGGTCCAGATCGGCGAAGTCGTTCTTGTGGCTCTCGATGAAGGCGATCTGGGCCTCGGCCAGGCCCTTGAAGCGGGCCAGGTAGGTTTCCTTCTCCTTGCGCAGGCCGACGATCTCGCGGCGCAGCTCCTCGGTGCGCAGGCGGCATTCCTCCAGGATGGATTTGGCCTTCTGGTGGGCCTGTTGGATGATCAGGCCGCCCTCGCGGTTGGCGCTTTCCTTGGTCTCCTGCATGAGCTTTTCGGCCGTCATGAGGGTGTCGCGCAGGGTGCGCTCCATGGTCTTGTACTCGGTGATCTTGTCTTCCTGGTCGATCATCTGCTCGCGGATCTGCTTGTTGTCCACCAGCACGGTCTCGTACTCGTCGGCCAGGGTGGCCAGGAAGGCGCGCACCTCGTCACAGTCGAAACCGCGCACCGAGCGCCGGAAGTCCTGTTTTCTAACATCAAGGGGGGTGATCCTCATTGTTCGATCCTCCGAAAGGGTTTTCCGGGCTGGCCATCGGCTGGAATGTGTCCGGATGCGGACGATATCCGTGCACTATTCCCCGGTGCAGGCCCTGATTGGTGTCTCCGGTGAATGTGGAACAAGAGTCGTGCCAGGGGGTCTCCGGCTTGGTGACGCCGCCAGGCGGTAGGTGGGGAGGCCGGGCTGCCTTACAGCTTCAGGATGAAACCCATGATGACCTGCAGCAGCAGGAAGGCCACGATGGGTGACAGGTCGATGCCACGCAAGGGGATGAGGGCCCGGATGGGCGCCAGGACCGGCTCGGTGACGCGGATGACCATCTGCAGGTACTCGTTGCGGGGGTTGGGGTTGACCCAGCTGAGGATGACCCGGATGAAGATGAGCAGCATGTAGACCTGGGCCAGGGCGTAGATCAGCTTCTGCAGGGAGGACATGGGACGATACGACCTTTCTGGTGATGAAATCAGTGACGGGGCCCGAAGATGGCGCTGCCCACCCTGATCATGGTGGCCCCCTGGGCTACGGCCAGCTCGAAATCCCCGCTCATGCCCATGCTCAGCTGGGGCAGCGGGGCTCCCGTGCGCCGGCTCGCCTCCCGGGCCAGGTGCCGCAGGGTGGCGAAAGTATCGCTCAATTCGGCCTCATCTGCAAACGCCCGGCCCATGCACATGAACCCATCCAGGCGCAGGCTGGGCAAGGCCAGCACCTCCTCCACGGCGTCCATCAGGTTCGCGGTGGCCAGACCATGCTTCTGCTCCTCGCCGGTGACGTTCACCTCCAGCAGGATGGGCTGCGTCAGTCCCGCCTGGGCACACCGGCTGTCGATCTTCCGGGCCAGAGACACCGAATCCACCCCGTGCAGCAGGGCGAAGCGGCCAGCTACCAGGGGCGCCTTGCGGCTCTGGATGTGGCCGATGAAGTGCCAGGAGGGTCGCTCGCCCTCTCCCCCGGGCGCGTCTGCGGCTGCGTGGCCCAGCAGGCCGGCCAGCTGCTCCTGGCGCTCCAGGGCCTCGGGCAGGCGGTTCTCCCCCAGCACCCACTGACCCGCCAGGCAGGCCTGCCGCACCAGCTCCAGATCGATGCGCTTGGACACGGCCACCAGCACCACCTCCTCGGGGCGCCGCCCGGCCTGCAAACAGGCGGCGGCGACCCGATCCCGGATCGCCGCCAGATTTGCCGCAACATCGATGTGTTTCACGGTGCCCCCTCCCGGGGTGCCTGCTCGTTCTGTTCTAGATCCAGCGCAGCAGCATGGTGGCCGGGTCCAGTTCCATGCGGACCTGGGCCACGTCCTGGCTGTCGTGCTCCTTGGTGACCTTGACGCGGATGTGGTCGCTCTCGGGACACAGGTGGACGATGACGTCCAGGTCCTTGTCGAAGCGGGACACTTCCGCGGGAACGCCGCGATCGTCGGCCTCCTGGCCCTCGCGGTGAATGTTGGCGCTGGTCCAGATCTCGGCCTTGTTGTCGGCGGCCAGCTTGCGAACCCCGTCGATCTCCCACTGCTCGGTGGTCTTGAAGCGGGGAGTGCCGTCCAGGATCATCATGTCCGGCTCGAAGCCCGTGGCATCCTTCAGGAAGGCCAAGGACTGCTCCAGCTTCTCCAGGGTGAAGAAGTCGGCGTTGTAGGCCAGGATGTGACGGTTGCGCTCCATGCGCAGCTGCATGCGGGGCACCTCGGCCATGTCCTGGGCTGCGGCCATGGCGTGGAAGATGTGATCGAAGAAGTCGTTCACGTGTTCCACGGATTCCTTGGTGCTGATGTACAGCACCTTCTTGCGCTGCAGCAGCTGATCGATGGCCAGGCCGATCAGGAAGGCCGTCTTGCCCACCCCGGGGCGGGACAGGATCACGCCGAAGTTGCCGGCTCCCAGGCCGCCACCGATGGCGCGCTCGAAAATCCTGACCGGGCTCTTCTGGATCATCTTGTTCTCGGGCATTGTCTACCTCTTTCGATTTCCCCGTCAGCGACGAGGCAGTTTCTCGTTGCTGACGTTTCTAGCGGCCTTCGGCCCGACGTTCCTGATATTCCTTGACCAGCCCCTCGGCCACCTCGGCCGGCGCCGGGGCGTAGCGGGCGAATTCCATGGTGAACTCGGCCTTGCCCTGGGTGGACGAGCGCAGGACGGTGGCGTAACCGAACATCTCGGCCAGGGGCACGTTGGCGTCCACGCGGATGAAACCCTCATCCTCGGTGGTACCGACGATGATGCCGCGCCGCTGCATCAGGGTCTTGACGATGTCGCCCTGGAACTCGCTGGGCCCTTCCACCGAGACCAGCATGAGGGGCTCCAGAGCCACCGGCTTGCCCTTGGGGTAGAACTCGCGCACCGTCTGGCGACAGGCGGTCTGGAAGGCCATGTCGCTGGAGTCCACCGCGTGGGCGGCGCCGTCCAGCAGGGTCACCTTCATGCCCTGCACGGGGTGGCCGATGTAGCTGCCCTCTTCCAGGCTCATCTGGAAGCCCTTCTGGCAGGCGCTGATGTACTCGGTGGGGATGTTGCCGCCCACCACCTTGTTCTCGAAGTAGAACTCGCCGTCGTCGCTGGGCTCGAGAATGCCCTGCACCTTGGCGTACTGGCCGGAACCACCGGTCTGCTTCTTGTGGGTGTAGGTGAACTCCACCGGCTGGGTCAGGGTTTCGCGGTACTTCACCTGGGGGGCGCCGGTGGTGACGTTGGCGCCGAACTCGCGCTTGATGCGCTCGATGTACACTTCCAGGTGCAGCTCACCCATGCCGCTGATGATGGTGTCGCTGGTCTCGGGATCCACCGAGGTGCGGAAGGTGGGATCCTCGCGGGTGAAGCGGTGCAGCGCCTTGCTCATCTTGGTGGCGGCCTTGTTGTCCTCGGGCACCACGGCCAGGCTGACCACCGGCTCGGGCACGTGCATGCTGGACAGGCTGATGCGCTCGCCGCCGGTGAAGGTGTCGCCGCTGGCGCAGTCGACGCCGAACAGGGCGATGATGTCGCCGGCGCTGGCGCTCTCGATCTCCTCCATCTGGTCGCTGTGCATGCGGCCGATGCGGCCCACCTTGACCTTCTTGCCGGTGCGGCTGTTGTAGATGTCGGAGCCCTTCCGGAGCACACCCTGGTAGATGCGCACGTAGGTCAGCTGGCCGTAGGGGCCTTCCTCCAGCTTGAAGGCGTTGCAGACCAGGTCGTCCTCCACCTTGTTGGAGAGGACGAATTCCTCTTCCTCGCCCCCGGGCAACATGCGCAGGGCGGTGTTCTCGATGTCGGTGGGGGCCGGCAGGTAGCGCATGACGGCGTTCAGCAGCAGCTGCACGCCCTTGTTCTTGTAGGCGCTGCCCATGTAGACGGGGGTCAGGTCGTTGCTCAGCACCCCGGCGCGCACGGCGGCGTGGATCATGTCCTCGGTGACGGCCTCTTCCAGGATGGCCTCCATGAGGTCGTCGCTGAACATGCTGACGGCGTCCAGCATGACCTCGCGCCGGGCCTCGGCGTCCAGCTGCAGCTCGGCGGGAATGTCCTTCTCCACCACGTTCTCACCGTTCTCGCCCTCGAAGTAGAAGGCCTTCATCTTGATCAGATCAACCACGCCCTCAAGCTTGTCCTCCAGGCCGATGGGAATCTGCATCATGACGGCGTTGTGCTTGAGCTTGTCGCGCAGCTGGTCGGTCACGCGGGCAGGGTTGGCGCCGGAGCGGTCGCACTTGTTGACGAAGGCGATGCGGGGCACCTGGTAGCGGCGCATCTGCCGGTCCACGGTGATGGACTGGCTCTGCACGCCGGCCACCGAACACAGCACCAGGATGGCGCCGTCCAGCACCTTCAGGGCACGCTCGACCTCGATGGTGAAATCCACGTGGCCCGGGGTGTCGATGATGTTCACGTGGTGGCCCTGCCACTCGGTGTAGGTGGCGGCACTCTGGATGGTGATGCCGCGCTCGCGCTCCAGTTCCATGGAGTCCATGGTGGCGCCGACGCCGTCCTTGCCGCGCACCTCGTGGATGGCGCGGATACGGCCCGTGTAGAAAAGGATCCTCTCGGTCAGGGTCGTCTTGCCCGAGTCGATGTGGGCGCTGATCCCGATATTCCTGATCCTGCTCAGATCTTCAGTCATTTTTCCTTCATCCTCTTTCCGGGCGATGGACGGCCCGACGCCTGCACAACCATCCGGACAGGGGCCTGCCCGGGTTAAAAACAGACGTCTGCTCCTACCTCTGGTGCAGGTTAGCAGACGTTGCGGCGAGAAGATAGTCGGGGCTTTTCAAAAAAGCAAATCAGATAGTGTTAATCCTGGATTAAAGCCCGGCCCCGCCTCAGGGGGAGCGGTCAGGAGACATGACCGCCTCCAGTTCGGCAGAATCCCTCATGCCGGCGCCGGGATGACACTTGGCGCACAGCCGGCCCTGGTTGGGATCGGCATAGGGGTTGGGCAGAGGATAGGATCCGGACACCAGACCGTCTTGCCCCAGTTCGTCGATCTCGAAGTCCCAGCGGCCGGCGGCCGGGGCGCTGCTGGCATGGGCCCTGTGGCAGCTCAGGCACATGACGCGGCTGCTGATGGTGGGGCCCGCGGTGCTGGTGGTGGTGGCCGACAGGTCCTCGAAGGGGACCTCGGGCAGGTATGACTGCTCGGCGATGCCCCCGTCCGGATTGGCCGTGCCGTCGTAAGTCTGGTAGTGCATGGCCATGCCGGGCCGCATGGCCGCGTCACCCGGATGGCGGAAACCAGTGGAGGGATGGGTGTGGTCCCCCGTCAGATAGTCCAGGTGGCAATTGGCACACCACTGGCCCATGCCCTGACGGTAGGCCGTGTGCTGGCCGGGGGATTCCGCGGCCAGGGCATCGGTCACGTCCAGGCCCTGGGCCTCCGGAGCAGGATAGAGGAACTCGTACAGGCCGTTCTGGACCTCCCCCACCCCGTTGAGCATGCGGAACCCAGCCCGTCCGTGGGGATCATGGCAACTGGTGCAGCCCAGCTGGTTGGTGGGAAAGAGCCCGCCGGGCGATGTCAGCCAGCGCGAATCTCCCTCCAGTCCGAACTCCCACGAAACAATGCTATGACCGGCCGCTTCGCCGGAAATGGGATCGGTGGTCCCACCAGGACCGTCGTTGATGTTGTCCTCCAGCAGGAACACGAAGTTGCCGGCCCCCCGCTCGGGAGGCGGCGCCAGGGGATCGCTGCCCATCACCCCGTTCTGCCCGGCGTGGCATGTCAGGCAGAGGTCCGTGGCCGAGGCGGCCCGCAACAAGGGGGCCTGGCCGTCCAGAACCACCTGGCCATCCTCGCTCTCGTGCATGATGTGGCACCCCTGGCACGAGGCGACACCGCCGTCGTGGAAGGCAAAGGCCACCCCCGGCCTTCCCGAACAGAGGAAAAGGCTCAGGGAGAGCAGGAGAATGTGCCGAGGCGCGAGCATTCGCATTGAGTTTCACCGTATCGGGGCAACATATTCATTTCCGGATGTTTCCGGATGCCATCCGGACGATGAGGGGATGCCGATCTCGAGCCCATCACCGCCCGTTAATTTTAACACAACAGGGCCTTCCAAATCCAACGATCTCTTGCTTTTCCTGAAAACAGCGACTCCGCGGATGGCCCGCGGAGTCGCCGTGAGGATCCTGAAATCAGGAATCCGAAATCCGGGTACGGTCTAAGGGTTCAGATCGTCGCCCAGGTCCTTCTGGTGACACTTGTTGCACAGCGAGCGCTGGTTGGTGTCCAGAGAGTAGCTGTAGTACTTGATCAGGCCGTCGGCGGCTTCGTCGGGATCGGTGCTGTCGGCACTGGGGTGACCCTCCAGAACCAGGGTCTCCCCCATGTCCCAGCGAGCGATGTCGGGGAAAGCCGAGGCGTGGGCACGGTGGCAGGTCAGGCACATGACCTGGTCCGCGGCCGTGGGGCCCTCGGTGGAGGTGCGGTCGGCTTCAGTGGCGTCCACGTTCTCGAAGGGAACCAGACCCATGTAAGCCGTGCCCTGCAGGCCGCCAACGGGAGAGGCGGTGCTGATGTAGGCGTTGTAAGCGGAAGCGATGGTGCTACCCATGTCGGTGCCGGAGACGTGACGGTGGGCAGCCGTGGTGCCGTTCAGGAACTCGGTGTGGCAGTTGCTGCACCACTCGCTCATGCCCTGCTGATAAGCCGTGTGCTGCTCGTTGGTCTCGTAACCGCCGGCGCTGTTCACGCGGTAGCTGTTACCGAAGGCGATGGGCGCAGGGTTGGTGAAGGCGTAACGGATGCCGTCGTACTTGGGACCGGCGCCGGCGCCGTACAGCAGGCGGAAGTTGGTGTTACCGTGGGGATCGTGGCAGCTGGTGCAGCCCAGGTACATGCCCAGGAAATCGCCGCCGGGAGCCTCGGTCAGGGTCACGTCGGCGACGATGCCATGGCCGGGAGCGTTGATGTTATGACCATGGGAATCACCTGTGCTGGAGTAGTCATGCCCGTGGGCGCTCCAGGTGTAGGAACGGGTCAGCCAGTAGTAGTCACCACCGGGGCCCATACCGTTACCGCCGTCCATGATACCGCGCTCGGCGTGGCAGCCCAGGCAGGTGTCGCTGGGGGTGGCGTCGTTCAGCAGGTAGGCGTTCCCATCGGGGGAATCCGCATCCACCAGGGCACCATCCTGACTGTTGTGCATGGTGTGGCAACCGGCGCAATCGGCGACGCCGCCATCATGGAAGGCCAGGGCTGAGCTCCCGAAGAGACCGAAGGTCAGAATCAGGGCGATAGTAAGCAAAGTCTTCACGAAAGTGCCTCCAGGTTTGTGAACTTTTCAGCCCGGTATTCAAGACTGTCCGGGCGTCTTCAACTGCTTTTCCAGCTGCGGCTTAGCCCAGCCACTGCCGGCGGTCCGACCCCTCCTTTCCATTTCCCGGCCACCCCAAGGCTGTGGGCAGCCGGTCCGAACTCTGGCCTATAGGTCCCGGGATTCCGAGATCCGGAACACCTGTACCAGTCCCAGGAGCCCCTGGGTCACGTAGACGAATCCATCCTCCGAAGAGGCGATGGCCAGGGGCTGGTAGAAGCGCCCCGGGCCGGCCCCGATGGACCCGAATTCATCGAGGAACTTCTGGTCCGCGTCGAACACCAGGATCTTGTGGCGCATGCGGTCGAGGACCAGGAGATTACCGGCAGGCGTGAGAGCCACCCCCACCGGAAAGGAAAAACAGCCGGGGTTGCTGCCCAGCTGGCCGAATGACTTGAGGAAATTGCCCTGGGCATCCAGAACCATGACCGAATGCAGGGAGCCGCCCGGCACGAACAGGCGGCCGTCGGCATGCTCCACCGGCCGGCCCATGTTGGCGGAGTCTTCGCCGGTGGGCAAAAGGTGGGCGGCCCAGAGCAGGTCGCCCGTATTGCCTTCATGGCGGGCCATGAGGCCGCTGATTGCGTCCAGGGTGATCAGATCGCCGTTGCGGGCCACCACCAGGTGGTTGGGGCGCCAGGGATCGGCGGGGGGCTGGGCGTGGAAGGGAACGGACTCGCCGAAGAGATTCAGCTTCCGGATGGCCTCGCTTGAGTGATGGCTGCGTTCGATGAAGACCAGCCCACCGTCTCTGGTGAGGCACCCCGAAGCGGGCATGGCGATTCCCGCCCCTGCGTCGGTGCGGAAAACTTCCAGGCCATGGCAGTTCAGGATGATGAGATCCCTCCCCACCACATCGGTGATACAGACTTCCTGTAGGTCGGCCTGATGGGTCACTGCCACCGGGCGAATGGCGTCAGCACCCCGACTGAGCCCCAGATCCTTGATGAAGGACATGGAAATGTCGGCGGCCAGGGCGGGAACACCAAGGAACAGGACAAAAACCAGAGTCAGGAGCGCTGTCAACAAGCAAACAGGCCTCAACTCTTTCTTCACAAAAATGATATAGAAACTCAATTTCACCGGCGATTATTTCCTGGTTTTCGTGCAAAACGCAAGTTTTTCTGAGCGAGGGAATCATACCATTTTGCTGGGGAGTACTCCAAAACAATTGTCAACGGTTAAACAATATTTGTTAACATTGATAACAGGTTTCGAAAATTTCGCTGTATTCTATTGATTTAAATAAACTTAAGGAATGTCAAAAATCATCTCTCAACTTCACAGGCAAAAAAAACTGTCACCCTTGTGTCACGGCCGCCCTGCCGGAGGGTTCCTGTTTTCCAAAAAACATCCGGCCGCCTTCAGGGAAGCGGCCGGATTAAGGTGTTGCAGGATGCCCTGATCAGCGTTTTTGCTTGATCATGTCCGTGTGGCACTGGACGCACAGGCGCCCACTGGCATCATCCAGCATGAACTTGGGGAACTCCGTCCCATGAGGATCGTGACAGCTGTGGCAATCCATGGTCTCCCCGGTGCGCGGATCGATGGTGTCCTTGCCGATGGGGTGATCCGAGTGCTCGCGGTGGGTATGGCACCTCAGGCACACGTTGAAGGCGTCGGCGCCGTTGTACTCGGCATCGTCGGCAAAATGGGGATCGTGGCACATGGTGCAACCCCGGCCCTCGGGATCGGGGTGCTTGTGGGCCGCGCTGCGGTAGTGCCGCGTGTTCTCCTCGTGGCAATCCATGCATACAGCCCCGCCCCCACCATGCAGCAGGTTGTTGGTGCCGCTGGCGTGGGGCGAGTGGCACAGGCTGCAATCGCTGCCATCGGCCAAGGGAGCGTGCAGGGGCAGATTTTGCACGTCTTCGGCCATTGCCCGGTGACACTGGAAGCACAGGTCGGGTTCCTGGACCTTCAATCCCGGAGCCCCGGTGACGTGGCAATCCGAGCACTTGCCGGTCTGGAAGGGCTGGTGGCGAACCGAATTGATCAGGCCCGGCACATCGGACTGGTGCGGAGCATGGCAGGACATGCAATCCACACTGACCAGGGCGTAGCCGTTGTGCCTGGATATGAGGTCGGCGTCATCCAGCTCATGGCAACTGGCGCACAGGCTACTCTGGACTTCCACCAGCCCCATGGCCTGGTCGCTGCCGTGGGGATCATGGCAGCCCAGGCAATCGCCGTCGGCGAAGGGTTCATGCTGGTGGGCCGCCTGGCCTTCATCCCGCAGATCATCGTGGCAGCGCCAGCACAGCTGGTCGGTGGCCGTCTGCAGGAACGAGGGGACAGCCGAGCCGTGGGGCTGGTGGCAACCGCGGCACTCCCCATCCCGCAGCGGGGTGTGGGCCCGGGACGCGTCGGGATACAGATCAGCCAGGTCATGACACTCGGCGCAGGCCTGGTCTTCCCGGGCCTTCAGGAAGGAGGGCTGCCCGGCGCTGCTGTGGGGATTGTGACAGGCCGTGCAATCCCCGTCCTCGAAGGGAGGATGCATGGCGGCCTGGGCCTCGTCCCCCGCCAGGGCGGGCTCGTGGCATTCCCCACAAAGGGCGGTCTGATCCACGATGGGCGCAGCACCTTCGTGACACATGCTGCAATCCCGCTCGGAGAAGGGTTGGTGCTCCTCCGGCTTCAGCAGCGAGGCGCGACCGGAATGGTGGGGCAGGTGACAACCCAGGCAGTCCATGTCCAGCCCCGGCCGGCCCAGGTGCTTGGCCTGGAAATCCCGGCCGTTCTCGTCATGGCACTGGAAGCACAGGGCGGGCACGGCCTCGCTCAGGAAACCCGGTCCCTCTCCGCCGTGGGGCAGGTGGCAGTCAAGGCAACTGTCCTGGGCCGGACTGTGGATGGATTCCGCTCCCACGGGGCTGGCCACGTCCTGGTGGCAGGGTGTGCACAGCACGGCGCGCGGGGCCTGCAGCAGGGCCGTCTGAGCCGAGTGATGGGGATCGTGGCAGCGGCTGCATTCACCGCCGGCTACCGGGGCATGGGCCACGAAACCGTCGCCCTGGTCTCCGCCCATGTCATGGCAATCCAGGCACACTTCCTTTTCGGCAGTGGCCAACATGGCCACCTCGTCACCGCCATGGGGCAGGTGGCAGTCCAGGCAGGCCCCCTCCTCGGTGGGAGCATGCAGGCTGCCGCCCTCCGGCATGGTCACCATGTCCTCGTGGCAGCTCAGGCAAAGAACCTGGGAGTCCTGCTTGAGCAAGGCCGGCCGGGCTGACTGATGGGGGTCGTGGCAGGCCAGGCACTGCCCCTTGGCCACCACCTCGTGGGGGTATTCGGAAACAATGGTCAGCCCCACGGTGGTGTGGCATTCCAGGCACAGCAAGCCGGCCTCCACCTTGAGCAGGGCAGCCTCGGTGCTGCGGTGGGGATCGTGGCAAACGGTGCAGTCCTTCTTGACCACCACCGCGTGCACCACGCCGCCGTCGGCCGGAGCCTCGCCTACGCCCTCGTGGCATTCCAGGCACAGGGTGCGTGATTCCTCGGTCAGGAGGGCCGCACGCTCACCACCATGCGGCTGGTGACAGGTAGAGCAGGCCCCATCGTCCACCGGGCCATGCAGCTGGTAGCCCTTGGCGCGGAAGCCGTCATGGCATTCGGCGCACACCTTGTCCTCGGCCGCCTTCAACAAGCCGGCAAAGCGGCTGCTGTGGGGCGAGTGGCAGGCCAGGCAATCGCCCTCGGCCGCTGGACCGTGCTCCACCGCCAGATCGGAACCGGCCACGTCGTGGCATTCCAGGCAAAGTTCGTCGGGGGCGGAGGTCAGGACCATCTCCTGCCCCTCGCCCGTCTCGTGGCAGGTGTCGCATTCCAGGGCCGCCACGGGCTCGTGCTGCACTTCCTTGAGCAGGTGATCACGGGATGAGCTGTGGGGATCATGGCAGGAAACACAGCCCCCCAGCCCCAGGTTGATCCCGGCGTGCCTCTGTTCCAGCTTGTCCCGGTCGTCGTGGCAGGAGGCGCACAGGTCGTCTTCGCCGGAAACCAGGAGGGCCGGGTTCTCGGACCCGTGGACCTGATGGCAGGTCTTGCAACCATCCTGCTGTAGGGGGCGGTGCACGTTCTTGGCCGAGAAGGCGGCCTGGTCATGGCAGACGAAGCAGGACTGGTCGCCTTCGACAGGCAGCAGGTTGGCCTGGCCCGAACCGTGGGGGTCGTGGCAGGCCAGGCAGCCTTCCATGAACACGGGGGCATGCCGGACGGGCAGCTCGGACTGTTCCAGCACGGCGGGATGGCAATCCTGACACAGGGTGTTCCCCGCCTCCTTGAGAACCAGCTTGCCGATGATGCCGTGGGGCTTGTGGCAGCCCTTGCAATTCCGACCGGCGAAAGGTTCGTGGGCATGGCGCCGGCCCGCCTCGTCCTTCAGTTCCTTGTGGCAATCCAGGCAGTCCTTGGCCTTGAACGGGCCGGCTTGGGCGGGGAATGAGAACAGCAGGGCACACAACATCATGACGATTGCCGCCAGCAGAGGACCGGCCAGGACGGGGATGATCCCGAGGGAACGTGCGGTCTTCATCGGTTATCCTTTCCGGCGGCGTTGGCCTGCGCCTCGGTGCGCCAGCGGTTGGTGACCTCGTCCAGCACCGCCTGCACCCGCTCCTCGGCCCCGGGCAGGTATTCCACGTCCGAGCCCTCGGCGAGCCGCTCCATGACCATCTTCATGTAATCCTGGAAGAATTGCCGGCGCAGTCCCTCGCGCACCTTGCCCTTGCACTGTTCCAGGGGAAGGGGCGCCGGTTCCCGGACCTCGGTGATCTGGGCCACCACCCAGCCGCCGGGCACCCCGTAGGGCTCGGGGCAGTAGCCCTGGCGGGCGTCCTCCACCTCGAGGCCCATCTTGTGGGGCTCGAACCACTCGTCCGGGAAAGGAGGCGTGGTGTCGGCCAGCTTGGGGTCGTTGCGCCGCAGCCAGTCCAGCTCTCCGCCGGCCAGGACGCGTTTACGGAAGTCCAGGGCGGACTGTTCGTCATTGAAGCGGACGCTGTCCATCTTCAGTTGCAGGGGACCCATGAATTCATCCAGGTGGCTCTCGTAGTATTCCTGCAGTTCTTTCGGGGTGGGTTCGAACTCGACCTCCAGCAGGATGCCCAGGGCGCGTTCCTTGACCAGGTCCTTCTCCATCTTTTCGGTCAGGTTCCGCACCTTCTCGTGCTGGGGGAAGCCGCGGTCCTGGGCTTCCAGCCACAGCAAGGCCTCCTCCAGGTACTTCTGGAAGTGGTCGTCCCGCTTGGTCGGTGCCCGGGGATCGTCCAGCATGCCGTGGAACTCCTCGAAGGCGATGACCCGGCTCAGGTTCCGGACCCGCAACTTGCTTTCGGCAAAGGTGGCCAGCACATCGTCGCTGGAGCGCAGGTACTCCTGGACCTGGCTGTCCCCGGAGGCGTAGTCCAGGGATTTCAACAGGGTGGAATCAACCTGGACATCGTACTTGGTATAAAGACCCTTCACGAAATCCTTCACCAGGGCCTTCCGTTTTTCCATGTAGTCGGGGATATCGTCGGGGATGGTCCAGGCCACCGAGTCCAGCATGGTGGTCATGCTCTTCTGCCGTCGGGCGTTCTTGATCTGGTTGACGATCTGGGGGTCGTCCGCCAGGCCCATGCGATAGCCTTCCTGGGCCAGGAGTTCATTCTCCACCAGCCGGCGCAGCACCTGGTCGCTTCTCAGGATCTGGACGTTGCCGCGTCCCTGCCGGGCCTTCTCCATGATGGCCAGTTCGATCCTGACCTCGTCGGTGGTGATGGTGAAATCGCCCACCCGGGCCAGGGGCTGGGCCTCCCGGGAGGCGAGGGCAGGACCGGCGGCCAGGGCGCCGATTCCCAGACTGAAGACCACGGTGAACAGGATCCAGCGCGCGCTTTTCATCGATGAGTTTCCTTTGCGGTTTGATTGATTTCGGCCAGAAGCTTGCCGGCCATTTCTATCAGGATGTCAGGCAACGAGCGATCCTTCACCACACCGAACCACCCGGACTGGATCTCTCCGTCATGATTCTCCAGCCCGCCGGCCAGCACGCTGTAGCTGTCCAGATCCACCAGGCGCAAGCTGAAGGTAAAATCGAGCCCCCGGCCCTGACCCTGCCCCCCGGGCAGGGCGGCCGAGCGGGCGGCCATGCCCCGGCTGGTGGGCTGATGATCGGGGATCATCTCGGCCAGCAGCAGGCGGCGGGCGCCGAAGCGTTCCCGGATGAGGCGGCCGGCCGGAGCGCAGATCATCTCGGGACGGATGTCGCGGTCCTTCAGGAAGGCCGCCAAAACACCCGGGTCCAGGACGGTGATCCCGGGCTGCTCGACCACGCCCATGGCCAGGGCCTGGCCGGCCAGGGCTCTCACCAGGGGGTGAAAGCCCAGGGTGGTGACCGGCACCAGGGCCAGAGGTTCTGCGCCGCCGGCTGCGGTGGGCACGGGATCGGGCCGCCAGTTCCGGGCCAGAGCGCCCATCCCCTGCAGCCAGCGGTCCTCCGCTTCGGGGCCCAGGTCCATGACCGGTTCCAGGCCCAGGCCGTCGATTCCCACGGCCATGACCCTGGCCGAAGCCGTGTCCACCAGCCGCCAGGCCAGATCGATCCGCCTCTCCTGCAGGAAAAGGGTGCCCACCAGCAGGTAGGAGACACCGTTCCGTTCACGCAGATCATCCAGCAATTCCACGGGCAGGTAATCGGCATGACGGGCCCGGTGCTTTTGCTGCCCGAGCAGGACCTGATCCAGGGGCAGGGGACGCCAGCCCGACTGCTCCAGGTGATGGGCCAGCACCTGCCAGGCCTGCTGGCGTCTGGCGGCCGCAGGCCACTCGGCCACCGGCTCGGAGGCGGACAGGTACAGGCACAGAGCCACATTGGCCTGGCCGCCGGGCCGGGCGGACCCGTACACCTGCCCGCTGGCCGGACCTGCGCACAGCAAGCCCACCCCCATCAGGGTCAGGAGAAGAATCTTCGCTGTTGCTGCACGCCTCATCTGGGACACGTCACTCCGTCAGAACAGGGTTTTCTGGGCATCATTAACGGCTTCCCTGGTAACGTCGAACAGGCTGGCAGAACCACCGCCGAACAGCTTGCGAAACAGGGAGTCTCCCGAGTTGTTCACCTGGGAGCGCCAGATGGTCATTCCCGTCACGGTCTCGCTGAAGGTGAAGGAGGCCGTCAGGAAGAAGGTCTTGCTGGAGGACTGGCGCTCCAGACCGTAATCCTCCACCGTGCCCTGGAACACCCCGTCGGCCCCGATGGCCTGGCCCAGAGCCATCAACTGGTCGGGCGTCAGTTCGCCGGCGGCGGGCAGACGCAGATCCTGGGCCGCCTTGCGCACGGTTCCCGGCTCGATCACCCGCAAACCCTCCTGGCGCAACAGCTCCATCAGGAACACCGACTGCACCCGCAGGGAAGCGTTCTTGTCCTGGGACAGGTTCCCGAAGGGATACACGGCCACCTTCTGGATGAAGCTGAAGTCCACATCATCCCTCACGAATGAACGAGGTCCGTGCCCGCATCCGCTCAGCAACAACACCACGACCAGACCACAAACCACTCTTCTGCCGATCATCCGTTTCATCCCCTCGCTCTGGGACTCTTCCATCCCATCAGAAATGCCATCGTCCACGCAGGTGGTAGTTGGTGGCGTCGCGTTCTACCCCGGCTTGCCGGATGTTCAGCTGGCTGGTGCCGCCCTCGAAGACGAGCCGGGACCGAGCCTGCCAGGCAAAGTTGACGCCGCCGCCGAACTGGATTCGATCATTCACCGTGTCCCGATAATCGCTGAGGAATAAGCTGAATTTCATGTCCCCTTCCTGGAGCAGACCCCAGGTCAGGTTGTGCCGGTGCAACCAGCTGCCCACGTCCCCGCGCAGCTGGTACTGGTTCAGGCCCGTCAGCCCCAGCCGGGGCAGGATGGACCAGGAAAACTGGATGCGGGTGTTGTTGAAACTGGTGAAGCCGCTGCCCGCGGTGGCGCTGACCCAGCGGTCCAATCGCTCCACATCCAGTTGCAGGCTGGGCCGGGGATTGCCCCGCACCGTGAACTGGGTGAACCAGGAATCGGCATCGCTGCCCCAGGCCTGGTCGCTGCGCTTGCCGTAACCGGACTGGTGCAGGAGGGTCAGCTGGGGGGCCGCTTGCCAGGTCACGGACAGGGCCACGTTCTGGGTGGTCTGGTCCCGGGAGGAACCCTGATCCTTCAGGTGCGAGTACGAAAGGCGACAGCGCCAGGGCCCGGGGTCGGCGGTCTGCAGGCTGACCAGGCGACGGGTGGCGTCGTTGGCCACCTCACCCCCCACCTCGCGCCTGTCCATCTGCTGGCTGGCCGAGGCCCGCCAGGCACCCAGGTCGTAGCTCAGTTCCGCGCCGTGCAGCAGGCCGTCCTGGCGGCGATCCGAGCCGCCCCCCCGGCGCAGGTCCAGGTTGGCGAAGTAGCGGCCCTCCAGGCGAGAGGTCAGCTGCCAGCGGGTCTCGGCCTTGACCAGATGCTGGTAGACCACATCCCCGCTGCGGGTCTCTTCCTGGGGCCCGAAGACCTCCAGTTCGGTCACGTTCAGCTGGTCAGCCGTCAGGCCGGTCTTGGTGTTGACCACCTTGAACCAGCGCGCGGTGGCGGGAGCAGCCAGGACGATTTCCCAGCCTTGCCGGCCCGTTTCCCACTCCTGGTAGGTGATGCTCACGGCGGCCTCGGACAGAGCCGCCCCCCACTCCCGGCCGTCGGGGTCGTCACTCAGATAGACCGACCAGTGCATGAACTCGGGCAGATTCAGATAGCTATCCACGGTGATGCGCGCCGCCGAGATGGTGACCTGCTCTCCGAAGTCGTAGACCAGGTTGCGGAAGTCGCCGCCGAACTCGCGCACCGGGGGGGCCGCATCGCCGATGGCCACGGCCGTGGGGGTGTCCAGGTCGTTGTCGAACAGGGCCGAGGCCGAGACGGGATCGTCCTCCAGGGGATCCAGGATCTCGGGGGTGTCGTCCAGCACGAAGCCGCCGAATATGGGCAGCAGGTAGCCCAGGCCGACCTCGGGAGCGATGCGCGTGGAATTGCTCTTGCGGTTGGTGGACACTTCCAGGGAGACGTCGCCCCGTTCGTCAGCCAGGGAGCGAGCCCCTTTCAGATTGATCCGGTGATTGGTGTACCGGGTTTCCAGGTTCTCGGCGGGCAGTTCCGAGCGGGAATCCTGCACCTGGTAACGGGCCTCGAAGGATGAGGACGGGGTGACCCGCAGGGACCCGCTCAGGACCTGGTCACGGCTCTCGCGCTCGGCCGACTCGATCTCGCGCCAGGACCGAGCCCACTGACCGTGCCCCGAGAAACTCACCGAGCGGGATTGCACGCTGCTGGAGAAGGTCGAAAACAGGCGGTCGTCCCGCTGGAAATGGTGGCCGTTGCGAAATTGATCCAGGCGGGAGGCGCCACCCACCAGTCCCAGCACCAGGGGCCCGGTGCGATAGTGGATGCGCAGGCCGGGACGCAGGGCGTCCCGCTCGTTGTCGTAGGCCAGACCATCGGTGTCACCATCGTTGCGCTCACGCCTGGCCATGAAATCGGCGCCCAGGGAAAAGCGGTGCCAGGGATGGATGAGCTGGGACAGGGAATAGTCCTCGGTCAAGGAGTTGGTCTGGAAGGGCACGCCGGCCGCCAGGCCGTCATTCTTGCGCAGCTTGACCGAGGCCGATCCCTTCAGGGCGAGGACCTGGTGCGGCAAGGCCAGGGCCAGGGCGGCCAGGGCCAGAACCAGGCCCAGCTTGCTCCGGAGGGTCCGGGTGAACATCGGCCGGAACCCGTTGCCGCGCGGGGCGATCGGGTCCTTTTCAGGCCAAACATTCCGGAGCTTGGTCTTGCGCATTTCGGGTTGGTTCCACTCTTGGGAAAGGACCGAAGTTGCACCGGGAAGCGGCGGGGGCGATCGGGCGGAAAGGCCCCCTGATCCGGGATTCACAATACTCGTTAAAGTTATAACACACTAAACTGTGAAGTTCAAAGAAAAACCCCTTGAATGGTGGCCTTTTGTTTGATTTTTAAAACTATTATCATTTCCATTTCTGGACAAAACGGGACAGATGGGCGCACGGGCGGATGGGCAAGGAACAGCCCTCAGAATCAGCGGCGGGTCATGGTGGCCAGGAACTGGTCAGGCGCCTGATCTTTGCCATTCCCCGGCTGGAGATCGTGGCATCCCAGGCAAAGACCGCTGCGGCCCGGACGGACCACCAGCAGATCGTCGGTCTGGGCCGTCAGCTGGTGGCAGGTGATGCAATCGATCTTGTCCTGGGGCAAGATCAGCGTGGGATCGATCTCGTCCTTGATGCGGCTGGCGCTGATCCCCTGCCCCGGCCGGAAGCCCACTCCCCACGGGTGGCTGGAATGCTGCCTGATGGCAAAGGCCGGCTCGGCCAGCTCGTCCTGCCAGGGATGATGGTTGGCCCCATCATGGCAAAAGAGACAGGCCTGGGCGGGTGTTTGTTCGTCCAGTTCATCCGCGTGGGCATGGTACAGGGACATGGCCACCAGGTGGCCGTCGGACAGGTCCGCCGCATCCGCCCCCTGGAAGTGGCAGGTCACGCAATGAGGGCGGTCGATGGGGGCCATCTCGCGGGATTCCACCACTTCCGCCACCGGGCGGTGCTGTTCAGGCTTGTGGAAATAGTGGCACTGATTGCAATTGCGGCCCGGGCGCATGTGAAAGGCCAGGTCGGACCTGGTGCGGGAATGGCAGTCGGCGCAGTGCTCGCTGCTGGTGATGGCCAGATCGTTGCCCAGGTCATTGTGGCACTGACGGCAGGAAATACCCTCGTGGCCCGGCCCCGGTTCGGTGCCGGCCAAGACCGGCAAACCCAGCAACAACACCGCCAGGAGTAGCGCTTGCCCCGGAGAGGGAATTGACGAAAAAGATGTCCATGAAAGTTTCATGGGAAGCTCTTCGTCAACCTGGGCCAATTTTTTAGCTTTTAGTTTTCTTTTTTATGGATTTCTACTCCTCCAGGGATTCAAGCTGAGACTGGATTGCCCGGCGCTCTGCCGGCCCGGGATTCAGGCTCAGGGCTCGCACCAGGGCTGACCGGGCCGCGGTGGTTTCCCCCGTTTTCTCCAACACCGCGCCCAGGTGGTACAGAACGATGGGGTGGTCCGGCAGGTGAGCGTCGGCCTTTTCCAGGGTGACCCGGGCCTCGGCCGTGCGCCCCAGCTGGTGCTGCAACCAGCCCAGGGTGTCCAGGATCATGCCATTGTCCGGATCCAGGGCCACGGCCTTGCCGGCGTATTCCAGCGCCTCGGCCAGGCGCCCCTTCTGTTCCAGGGTGGCCGCCAGGGCATTCAACACTCCGGAGTTGTGGGGATGAGAGGCCAGCATATTGCGGTAGTTGCGCACCTCCGGATCCTCGCACATGTCGGCCGGATCCGGTATCTGCCCTCCCCTTTCCAGCCCCATGAAGTAGCGGGCGTTGCCGTTGTCGGGATGCAGGCAGAAAGCGTCCTCCAGTTCCTGCCGATCCATAAAAAAACCGTACCGCCCCAGATGACCGGCCGCCTTTTGCTCGCGGTCGATGGCCGTCAGTAAAGCCTCATCCGCCCCCCTCAGATGAGGCTTGAAGCTGGTCTGGAAGGCCGGCAACTGGCGTTGCGGAGCAAGGGGCCACAGGGCCGACTGTTTGCCGAAGAAATGCTGGTCGTCGGTATTGATGCGGGTTTCCCCTCCCACCATCAAATCCAGGGAGGCCGGGGAAAGCCAGAAGAAGCCCGAGATATGGGCCAGGGTGTCCACCTGGTATTCCTCGGCGCGGAACCAGGCGGGCAACCGGGCCAGGCGGGCCTCCACCGCAGGCACGTCGATTTCCAGGGGCGCGGGTGTGGCCATGAGGAAGGCCTGGTCGCTGCCGTACACGTACCACAGGGTGGTGTTGGGAAACACGCTGCGGAAGGTGTTGAGGTGGATGTTCATGAGCTCGCCGCGCATGGACCCCAGCACCGGCACCCACTGGGCGAAGATGCCCCCCGGCTTCAGGCGGCTGGCCACAAGCTCGTAGAACTCCCGTGTGTACAGGATCCAGCTGTCGTAGGCCCGGGGGTGGGTGGAGTCCCCGATGATCAGGTCGTACTGCTTGCCCCCGGTGAGCAGGAAGTTGCGGCCGTCCTCGTTGTGGAAGTGGAAGCGGTCCTTGTGGAAGACATCCCCGTTGACCTCGGTGAAGTGATCATTGATGCCCTCGATGTCGGGATTCAGATCGGCCACGTCCAGGGAACCCACCTGGTCCGAGGCCAGCACCGAGCCGGCGGTGATCCCCGCGCCGAAGGCGATGACCATGGCGTCCATGGGCTGGTCCGAGTCATGCAGCACCGGCGGCAGAATGCCCAGCAGCTTGAAAAGCTGGACATGCCAGTACCGGGTGGAGGCTTCTTCCACACCATTGAGGTACATGTCCCGGTAGGTGCCACGCCGTGGGTCGTCCTGGTCCACCACCGTGACGGTGGCCGCCTTGCCTTCGCGGACCAGCAACACTTCCGAATGGTCAGCCCGCGTCCCCTGGGCCACCTTGTGGGCGTACATGTGGATCATGTCGGGCAACAGCAACAGTCCCAGGACCAGAGCCACCGTCGCGCCAACCGCCGGCTGCCACCAGGGACGCCCCGCCCCGCCCGATCGGGAACCCCGGAGCCCGACGAAGAGCAGCCCCGCCCCCAGCAGCAGCAGCACTCCCTGCATGCCCATCAGCGGCACCAGGAAGTGATTAGCCACGGCCGCCCCCAGCAACCCGCCGATGGTATTCAGGGTGTAGAGGTTGGCCGCATTGCGGGTGGTCTGGGCACCATCGCCTTGCCCCAGCATACGAATGGCCAGGGGCAGCAGGGCCCCGATGAGAATGGTGGGCAGGATGAGCAGCCCCAGGATGGGCAGGGGGTTGATCGGACCGGCCTCGGCCAGCCGGGCGTAACGATCCATTCCCAGGACCCGGTCACTGAGCAGGGCATAGGGGGTAGCCACGATGAAGACCGCCGCCAGGACCACCAGCACCGGGAACAGCCCATCCGCGTTCCTGCCCCGCCGCTGCAACCATCCGTAAAGCCAGGTTCCCCCGATGGAACTGATGCCCGTCCCCAGCAGGAAGGCCGTCAGCACCAGGCTGAAGACCGAGACCGCGTTGCCCAGGAAGAGGATGCTCATGCGGGTCAACAGCACCTCGTAAGCCAGGGAGACGAACCCGATGAAGAAGGTGGCGGGAAAGAGGAATCTCCCCAGCCCCACAGAGGGGCCGGACGACGCGGCGGCCTGTTCCGGGGCCGCCTCGCTCCGGGAGGCGGGAGCGCCGCGCAACAGATGGGCCAGCAGGGCGCTGAAGGCCGCCACCAGGTACAGCCCCAGGGCGATGTTCAGCGTTACCTGTACCCCGAATTCCAGGAGCAGATGATAGCCGGCGGCGAAGCAGCCGATGGCCGCCCCCAGGGTGTTCAGACTGTACAGATAGCCGGCGCGGGCCGTGGCGCCGCTGGCCGTATCCCGCCGGGTGCCGGCCACGATGGCCGGGAAGGTGGCCCCCATGAGCAGGGCGGGAACGACCAGAGCCAGCAGGGTGATGAAGATGCGCGCCAGGGCCAGCCAGAAAGGTGAAATGCCTCCCGCCGCCATGGATCCGAAGAAGCCCGATACTCCGTGCAGAACCAGGGGCGACACCACCACGAACAAACCGATGGTCAATTCCAGGGTCATGTAGGGCAAAAGGCTGGTGCGGCGCCCCCCGAAATACCGCCCCGCCAGGAAGCTGCCCAGTCCCAGGCCACCCATGAAAACGGCAATGATCATGGCCGTGGCGCTGAGGCTGTTGCCCACCACCACGATGAGCATGCGGTTCCAGGTGACCTCGGACACCAGGCTAGCGGCGCCGGAGCAGAAAAAGGCCAGGTAGATGAGGAGGGGAAACAGAAGGCTGCGAATCCTGGATGCCATGGGCGAGCTCCTCGGGTCTGGCCCACCGCGGGAGAATCCCTGAGGGGCCAAAATCCTAGCTTAATAATTGGTAAAACTTTAACAAGCTAAAACAGGGAGCCCAAATTTTTTTTCATAAACTGAAGGGAGGGGACTCTGGCCCCTCCCCTGAACATCTCCATCGGCAAGGAATTACGAGCATCTGGGCCCGGGAACCCTCAGATCACCCCGTGCCTCTTCCCCACCTTCTGGAACGCCTCCAGCAGCCGGACCACGTGCTCCTGGGTGTGGGCCGCCGAGGCCTGCAGGCGGATGCGCGCCTGCCCCACCGGCACCACCGGGAAGCTGAAACCGATGCAGTAGATGCCCTCGTCCAGCAGCTCGGCCGCCATGGTCTGGGCCAGCACGGCGTCGTTCTTGTGGTTGCGGAAGTGAACCGGGATGATGGCGCCGTCCCCCTCCTCCACGTCGAAGCCCAGCTGGCGCAGCCCCTGGCGCATGGCAGTCTGGTTACGCTGCAGTGTTTGCAGCGGGCCGGGATCCTCGCGCAGGATGCGCAGCACCTCCAGGGCCGCCCCGCAAACCACCGGGGGCAGGCTGTTGCTGAACAGGTAGGGCCGGCTCTTCTGGCGCAGCCACTCCACGATCTCCTTCTTGCCCGAGGTGCAACCGCCCATGGCCCCGCCCAGAGCCTTGCCCAGGGTGGTGGTGATGATGTGCACCCGGTCCATGCAGCCGAACTTCTCGTGGGTGCCCCGCCCGGTGGGTCCGGTGAAGCCGGTGGCGTGGCTCTCGTCCACCATGACCAGGGCGTCGTGCTTCTCGGCCAGGTCGCAGATCTCGTCCAGGTGGGCGAAGTGGCCGTCCATGCTGAAAACGCCGTCGGTGACGATGAGCCGGAAATCGCTGCCCTGTGCCTCGCGCAGCATGCGCTCCAGGTGCCCCATGTCCGAGTGCTGGTAGATGTACCGCTGGGCCTTGCACAGGCGCACCCCGTCGATGATGGAGGCGTGGTTCAGGGAGTCGGTGAGGATGGCGCACTTCTTGTCCAGCAGGGGCTCGAACACGCCGCCGTTGGCGTCGAAGCAGGCCGCGTACAGGATGGTGTCCTCGGTGCCCAGGAAATCGCTCAGGGCCCGCTCCAGTTCCTTGTGCAGGTCGGTGGTGCCGCAGATGAAGCGCACCGAGCTGAGGCCGTAGCCCCACTTCTCCAGGGTCCGGCGGGTCGCCTCGACCACGCGGGGATCGGCGGCCAGGCCAAGGTAGTTGTTGGCGCAGAAGTTCAGAACGGTGCGGCCGCCCACGCTGATCTCGGCGCCCTGGGGGCCCTGCAAAACCCGCTCGTCCTTGTACAGGCCCTGGACGCGCACCGCGTCCAGCTCCAGCTGGAGCATCTTCTGGAATCGATCGTACATGACTCGTCCTTGGCGTGAAATGTCCTCGAAGGGATGGTCCTGTTGAAAGACCCGGCCCCCCGGTTGAGGGGCCGGGCCCGTCGTGGCGTTCCGGCTAGTACTTGTCGCGCATCTGCTCGAGAGTGACCACGGGAACCTTGTCGGCCCAGCCCGCCTGCCCGAAGGCGATCATGCGGGCCTTGACCACCTCGGCCATGGCCACGCGCGCGGGCTTCATGTAGTCGCGGGGATCGAACTTGTCCGGCTGCTCGGCGAAGACCTTGCGGATGGCGCCGGTGATGGCCAGGCGGTTGTCCGTGTCCACGTTGATCTTGCGCACGCCGTGCTTGATGCCCTGCTGGATGGCCTCCACGGGCACGCCGTAGCTCTCCTTCAGATCGCCGCCGTAGTTGTTGATGATCTCCACCAGTTCGCGGGGCACGCTGCTGCTGCCGTGCATGACCAGGTGGGTGTCGGGCAGGCGCCGGTGGATCTCCTCGATGAGGCTCATCTTCAGGACGTCGCCGGTGGGCTTGGTCTTGAACTTGTAGGCGCCGTGGCTGGTGCCGATGGCCACGGCCAGGGCGTCGCAGCCCGTGTCGGCCACGAAGCGCTCGGCCTCGTCGGGATCGGTCAGGTGTTCGGCGGCCTCGTCCTCGCTCAGGCCGGCGCCGTGGCCGTCCTCGATGCCGCCCAGGCAGCCGATCTCGGCCTCGACGGTCACGCCCAGGGCGTGGGCCTTCTGGACCACCTGCTTCGTCACGTCCACGTTGTACTCGTAGCTGGAGGGGGTCTTGCCGTCCTCCTGCAGCGAGCCGTCCATCATCACCGAGGTGAAGCCCTGCTCGATGGCGCTGAAGCAGGTCTCGGGGCTGTTGCCGTGGTCCTGGTGCATGGCGATGGGAATGCTGGGGTTCAGCTCGGCGGCGGCCAGCATGAGGTGGCGCAGGTAGTTGTCCTGGCTGTAGGAGCGGGCCCCGCGGCTGGCCTGCACGATGACGGGGCTGTTGGTCTCGGTGGCGGCCATCATGATGGCCTGGATCTGCTCCATGTTGTTCACGTTGAAAGCGCCCACGCCGTAATCGTTCTCGGCGGCATGGTCCAGCAGGACACGCATGGGAATCAGAGGCATGATCAACTCCTCGGGACAGGGATAGCCGGGTCGACCGCGCAGGGCAACACCCCCCGCCCCGTGGCGGACCCGGAATAGCTCGAAATCTCCCCTTCAAGCTAACGCAATGGCGGGCGCCTAACCAGGGGAAAACCGGGCCCTGCGGAAGATTCATGGATTGCGTTCCCGCCGGTAAAGGTTATCATGGCACCCCATGAAACAGCTTATTCATACCCCGAAGGCACGGGCCCAGGTGGCCCTGTTCTGCCTGCTGTCCGCGGCTCTGTTCGCGGCCTCGTTCGCCATGGCCTCTGCCCCGGACACCGACGGTGCCGCCGACGCCCCGCTGCAGGTGGTGGTCAGCATCCTGCCCCAGGCCTGGTTCGTCCAGGCGGTGGGCGGTGAAAACGTACAGGTGCAGGTCCTGGTGGGTCCCGGGCATTCCCCGGCCACCTTCGAACCCACGGTCAAGCAACTGGCAGGGTTGCAGGCCGCCGACCTGTTCATCACCGCCGGCGTCCCCTTCGAGCTGGGACTCATGCCCAAGATCGCCGGCATGCGCAACGGGCCTCGCCTTTGCGGCCCGGAGGCCCAGCGCGGCCACCACGATCACGACGGCGACCACCACGGCCATCACCACGCCGAGGGCGAGCTGGACCCGCACTTCTGGCTGGACCCGGAAGCGGCCTGGCAGCATCTGGAACTCATCGCGGCGCAGCTGAGCGCCTTGCGGCCGACCCTGGCCCCTGAGTTCCAGGACAACCTGGCCCGCACCCGGACGGTTTTCGATGCCCTGCGCGCCACCCTGGACCGGGAGTTGCAGCCCCACGCCGGGCAGGCCTTCCTGGTGTTCCACCCCTCCTTCGGCCACCTGGCCCGGCGCTACGGCTTGCAGCAGATCGCCGTGGAGGACGGCGGCCACGAACCCGGCCCACGGCAGCTGGCGGCCATCATCGACCGCGCCCGAGAAACCGGAGCCCGCGCCATCATCGTGCAGCCCCAGTTCAGTCGCAAGAGCGCCCAGGTGGTGGCGAATTCCGCCGGGCTGGACATGGTGGAGCTGGACCCCCTGGGCCCTGACTATCCCACCAACATGGAGCACATCGCCCGCACCCTGGCCCGCCACCTGGGACCCGCCGAGGGCGGTGGCCATGAGTGAGGTGACCCGTGGTGAAGCGGCGGTTAATGAGGCGGTCCTGACCTGCCGCGACCTGGACTTCCGCTACGACCGGCACCCCGTCCTGCAGAACGTCAACCTGGCGATCCCCACCGGGGATTTCGTGTGCGTGGTGGGCCCCAACGGCAGCGGCAAGACCACCCTGCTGAAACTGGCCCTGGGTCTGCTGAGTCCAAGCGCCGGCTCGGTGCTGGTTTTCGGCACCACTCCCGCCCGGGCCAGCCGCCGCATCGGCTACGTGCCCCAGCATCCCCGGCTGGATCCCCTGTTTCCCGTGACCGCCCTGGACGTGGCTCTCATGGGGCGGCTAGGGACCACGCCCACCCTGGGGCCCTGGCGCGGCAAGGATCGCCAGGCAGCTCTGGACGCCCTGGCCGAGGTGGGACTGGCCGATCAGGCCCAGCGCCACTTCGCCGACCTGAGCGGGGGCCAGAAGCAACGGGTGCTCATCGCCCGGGCCCTGGCCGGCGAGCCGGATCTGCTGCTGCTGGACGAACCCACCGCCGGCCTGGACGCCCACGTGGAAGAGGGCTTCTACCGCCTGCTCCAGGAACTGAACAAGCGCCTGACCATCATCATGGTCAGCCATGACCTGGGCTTCGTCTCGGGCTATGTGAAGAGCGTGGTGTGCGTGGGCCGCGAGGTGCTGGTGCACCCTACCAGCGCCATCAACGGGCAGATCATCGCCGACCTTTACGGCAGCGACATGCGCCTGGTGCGCCACGACCACCGCTGCAGCGAGGAGGGGCACCAGTGCTAGGGGCCGCCTTCCTGGGCCAGGGTTTCTTCCAGGCCCTCACCCAACATCCCTTCCTGCAGTACGCCCTGCTGGCCGGGGTGCTGGCCGCCGTGCCCTGCGGGGTGGTGGGCAGCTACGTGGTGATCCGCCGCATCAGCTACATCGCCGGGGGCATCGCCCACACGGTGCTGGCCGGCCTGGGCCTGGTGCACTATCTGCAGGTTGTGCACGGGTTCACCCTCATCTCGCCCATGACAGGCGCCGTCATCGCGGCCTTGCTGGCGGCCCTGCTCATCGGCTGGGTCAGCCTGCGCTTCAAGCAGCGCGAGGACACGGTCATCGGCGCGGTGTGGGCCATGGGCATGGCCCTGGGCATCGTGTTCATCAGCCTGACGCCGGGCTACACCACCGACCTGATGAGCTATCTGTTCGGGAATATCCTCATGGTCACGGCCCAGGACCTGTGGCTCATCGCCATCCTGGACGTGGTGGTGCTGGCGGTGGTCATCTTCTTCCACAAGCAGCTGCTGGCGGTGTGCTTCGACAGCGAGTTCGCCACCCTGCGCGGGGTGAAGGTGGAACGCTTCTACTTCCTGCTGCTGGGCCTGACCGCCCTGACGGTGGTGCTGCTGGTGTCGGTGGTGGGCATCATCCTGGTCATCGCCCTGCTGACCCTGCCGGCCGCCATGGCCAACCTGTTTGCCGGACGGCTGCGCAATATGATGATCCTGGCGGGAGGGCTGAGCGCCGTGCTGACCACCGCCGGACTGGCCCTGAGCTACGGGCCCGACCTGCCGGCGGGCGCGGTGACCATCCTGCTGACCGGGCTGGCCTACTTCGGCGCCGTCATTCTGCGCCAGACCATCCGGCCGGGAAAATAGCAGAAATCGCCAGGGAAATCGCGGCGCGCCCTGTCAGAGGCGGCGGTTGACCTTCCGCCCCGTCCCCCGGGCCAGCAACAGCCACAGGAAGAAGGGCCCCCCCAGCAGGCTGGTCACGATGCCCACGGGCAGCTCGGTGGGAGCCAACAGGGTGCGCGCCAGGGTGTCGCACACCACCAGGAAGGCCCCGCCCACCAGTACCACCGCCGGCACCAGGCGGCGATGATCGGGCCCCAGCAACAGGCGGCAGATGTGGGGAACCATGAGGCCCACGAAGCCCACGGGGCCGCACACCGACACCACCACCCCCACCAGCAGGGACAGTGCCACGAAGAGAATTGTGCGGGTGCGCTGCACCGCCACCCCGCGTCCGGCGGCCGTCTCCTCGCCCACCGTCAGCAGGTTCAGTTCGCCCACCTGCCAGGCCGACAGCAACACCCCGCCCAGGACGAAGGGCACCAGGCGCAGGGCGGCGCCGAAGCCCACCATCTGCAAGCCCCCCATGAGCCAGCGCAGGATGCGGAAGGTGTCGTGCACGTCGGCGGTGTACTGCACCAGCAGGATCAGGCTGCTGAAGAAAAAGTTCACGGCCACGCCCGCCAGCAACAGGGAACCGGCGGTGAAGTCGCGCCGCAAGCGGGTCAAGCCGAAGACGATGCCGATGCTCAGCAGGGAACCGGCCATGGCTCCCAGGGTGACACCGGACACCCCCAGAATGCCCGTCAGGCCGGCGGTGCCCAGCCCCAGACGCACGGCCAGGGCGGCCCCCAGGGAAGCCCCGCTGCTGACGCCCAGGGTGAAGGGCGTGGCCAGGCTGTTGCGGAACAGGGCCTGGAACACCAGGCCGGCTGTGGCCAGCCCCGCTCCGGCCAGCCAGGCCAGGGCCACCCGGGGCAGACGGATATCCCAGAAGATGGTGGCGGCCGGGTCGGTGCCGCGGGGTTGCAGCAGGGTTGCCAGGGGCAGGGAGCGGCTGCCCACCAGGGGGGCGGCCAGCAGCACGGCCAGGGTCAGGAGCAGCAGCAGGGGCAACCAGAATCGCTTCATGCCGGCTCCTGTCCGTCCTGGCCGGGCACCACCAGGCAGCGGCCCGTGAGGGGGTCATCCAGCAGGCGGAACGGCGCCCCGAAGATCCGGCTCAGCAGCCGTTCGTCGGCCAGCTGGGCGGCGGGACCGGTCCAGGCCACCTGCCCGGCGGCCAGGGCCAGAACCATGCCCCCGGCGGCCAGGGCGGTGTTCACGTCGTGGGTCACGCTCAGGACGGTGGTGCCGCAGTTCCGGTTGATGTCGCGCAGGATGGCCGCCACCTCGGCCTGGTGGCGATAGTCCAGGAAGGCGGTGGGCTCGTCCAGCAACAGGATGCGGGATTGCTGGGCCAGGGCCGCCGCCAGGTAGACCTTCTGGGCCTCACCCCCGCTCAGGGTGTCCAGGGCCCGGTCCCGCAGGGGCAGCAGACCGGTCCGTTGCAGGGCCTGGTCCACGGCGGCCTCATCGTCGGGATGGGCCGCCCCGAAAGGACCGGCGTAGGGAAACCGCCCCATGGCCACGAACTGGGTCACGGTGAAGGCCGGCGGGCCTTCGCCGCCGGGCTGGGCCACGTAGGCCAGATGCCGGGCCAGCCGGCGCTGGGTCAGTTCGGATAGATCCTGCCCGAACATGCTGACCTGCCCCTCCCAGTGCCCATGAATGCGCATGAGGCACCTGAGCAGGGAGGATTTTCCCGCCCCGTTGGGGCCCACGATGGACCAGCGCTGGCCTTCGCCCACGGACAGGCTGATATCGCGCAGGATGGCCTGTCCGCCCAGGCGCAGGCCCAGGTTCCGGATGTCCAGGGCGCTGCTCATGGGGCGGCCTTCCGCGGACCGGCCTCTTCAGCAAAGGCCTCCGGGTGCAGCAGGCGGGCCAGCTGCTCCAGGAACAGGATGTAGCGTGGGCCCGGGCGCAGGGCCTGGTCCCCCACCAGGACGTGGACCTGCCCCTGGCTGACGGCCCGGCAGGCCGGCAAACGCTGCCACTGGGCGGCCACCTGGGCGGCAGTGCTTCCCGAAGGCAGGCGCGAGACCAGGTCCAGGATCAGGTCGGGATCGACCTGCAGCACGCCCTCGGCCGAGAGCTGGGGAAAGTCCACCTGGGCATGGGCGGGAAAGTCGGCCAGGGCGTTGGCGCCGCCCGCCATGGACACCAAGGCATCGTAGAAACCGTCCTGCCCGGCGAAGTGCATGCCCGCCAGATCTCCCGAGTCCCGGTCCCGCCCGATGCACACCAGCACCCGGGGCCGGGGTAGGCCGGCCACGGCCCGGGCAACGGCCGTGGATCGTTCACGCAAGGAGGTGGCCAGTGAATCGGCCACCGCCGGCGCCCCGCAGGCCGCGCCGATCATCTGCACCGCCAGCGGGATGTCAGCCACGGTCTTGTGGGGCGTGCTCAGGGTTTTCAGGCCCAGCTTGGCCAGCTCGGCCGCCACCTGGGTGTGGCTGTCCAGCAGGATCACCAGGTCGGGCTGGAGGGCCACGATCTCCTCGTAGCTGGGATCGAAGAAGCCCCCCACCCGCGGGATTTTCTGCGCCGCCGGCGGGTAGTCGCAATAGCGGGTCACGCCCACCAGGCGGTCCTGCAGGCCCAGGACAAAGACAATTTCCGTGGTGGAAGGAGCCAGGCTGATAAGGCGTTGCGGCGGGGTGGCGACGGACGGCGGGACGGCGGTGGACTGAGCTGGGCTGGACAGATCAGGGGCCGCCGGGGCGGCACACACCCCGGCCAGCAGGCTGACCATGAACATCAGCCCCAGCCAGAGGGGGAAATCCTTTCGCGCGCGGCGCATGGGGCCTCGTTTCAAGTGGAACCTGCCAAGGGATCGGAGAAACAATGTACTACATGGGAGAGCGGAGCGAAAAACCTCATCTGGCTGTCTGAGCCCGGCCCACCAGGCCCCGGCGAACATCCTGCACCCGCGTTCCGGGGGCAGCGCAGGGCCAGTGTTCCTGAAAATCCCACAGGAAATCATCCCAGTCCCCGCGCAAGCCGTGCCGGGTGAAGTAGGCCAGGGGGAAAGAAAAGCCGTGATCCACCCCGACGAAGCGCGCGAAGGGGCCAACATTGGTGTCCCTGAAGGTACTGGGGGTCATGGTTCATTTCCGGCGCAAGATCGGGGCTCCCTTCAGAGCCCGGTTTACAGGGCGGCCCGCCCTCTGCTATGTTCGATCATCGGTTGATCCTCTGGCCATTGTATGAGCCTGCACGCCGCCTCACCAGAGGGAACTGGGGGTAATGATCATGTCGGATATTCGCCCGGGATGGCTCTCGCTGGAGAGGCCTTCCCCTTCCGGCTACCTGCTGCGTCTGTTCCTGTTCACCGCTCTCTACTACCTGTCCGCTTTGCTGGGCCTTTACCTGGAAACGGGATACGGAGGAGTCACTCCCATCTGGCCGCCCGCCGGCATGGCGGTGGCCGTGTTGCTCATGGGCGGCAGCCGCTACTGGCCCATGATCCTGGTGGGCGAGTTCCTGGTGGCCATGCACCTGGGACAGCCCGTGGTCGCCGGTATCATCGGGGGCGTGGCCCAGCTGGTGGAGGCCCTGCTGGCCCTGGTGCTGCTGGGGCGCAAGGGCGCACGGCAGATCATCACCTCCGGCCTGGCCGTGATGCGGTTCACCCTTTACGGAGCCGTGCTCCCTCCGCTGGTCTCGGCCGCCATGGGGGCAACCACCCTCTGGGCCGTGGGCCATCTGGCGGGCAACGAGACCCTGTTCGGATTCATCACCTGGTGGCTGGGTGACGCCATCGGCATCCTGGTCCTGACGCCCATCATCATCGGTGTCCTGACCCGGGGGGCGCCGCCACCTTCGGTCATCCTGCGCTGCCTCATCTTCCTGGCCGTCCTGGCGGGGCTGTGCCTGGCCATGGTGCGCTACGGGGACGAGCGCACCTACGTCCTGCTGTTCGTGCTCATTCCCTTCGTGGTGGTGGCAGCCATCAGGTACCGGTTATTGGGGGGCAGCACAGCCATCATCCTGCTGACCTTGGTGGTGTTCCGCATGAGGCCCCAGGACCTGGGCGCCGACGACTTCCTCACAACGGTGCGCATGACCTTCGTGGGGACCTGCGCCTTCACCGGCTATCTGGTGACGGGATTCATGGCCTCACGCCAGCAGCGAATGCGGGTCATCGGGCGCCAGAAGAGCTACCTGCAAACGCTGAACGAGCTCATGCTGGGCCTGGTCTCCCGCCTGGATCGCGACCAGTTGCTGGACGCCATCGTCACCCGAGCCTGCACCCTCATGGACACCGAGAGCGGCTGCTTCCTGCAGAAGGATGCCCGGACGGGCGAAACCGTGGTGACCATCGGCAAGGGTCTTTACACCGAGCGGGCCGGATACCGGGTCGGGGCCGGCATCGGCCTGGCCGGGTCGGTCCATTCCAGCAACCAGCCCATGGTGGTGAACGACTACCAGAACTGGGAGGGCCGTCATCCCGACTCCATGTGGGACGCGGTGGAAAGCATCATCGGGGTGCCCATCCGGCACGAGGGTGAGCCGGTGGGTGTGCTCATCGTGGTACGCACTGACCAGGGCCGCCCCTTCAATGAGCAGGATCTGGAAGTGTTGCAGCAGTTCGGCAAGCTGGCCGCGGTGGCCTGGAGCAACGCCCTTGTCTACGAGGACCTGGCCCACCAGCTGCAGGCCAGGGAGCAGGCCGAGAAGGCGCTGATGGTCTCGGAGCGCACCCATCGCGAGGTGTTCAACGCCGCGGGCGCGGCCATCTTCGTCCTGGACGCCCACAGCGGAGAGATCCTGCAGGCCAATGCTGCGGCCGAGCGCCTGCTGGCCCCCGCCGAGAGCCTGGGTCAGCCCTTCTTCGACCTGCTGGAGGGAGTGGCTGATTCCTGCAGCCGCGACGAGGGCATGGCCCTGCTGCACCGCAGCACGGCGCAGGCGGATCAGCTGTGCCAGTGGCACGCCGCGCTGCCCAACGGCAGGACGGCCTGGCTGGAGATCACCCTGCGCGAGGCTTTCATCGACGACACGGCCCGGGTGCTGGCCGAGGTGCGCAACATCGACGACCGCAAGGAAGTGGAGAAGGTCCAGAACCACATGGCCCAGACCCAGAAGATGGAAGCCATCGGCACCCTGGCCGGCGGGGTGGCCCACGACTTCAACAACATCCTGGCGGCCATCATCGGCTTCACCGAACTGACCCTGGAATACGATCTGCCCCCCGATCATCCCGCCGTGGAATCGCTGCAGCAGGTGCTGGACGCCGGCAAGCGGGCCACCGATCTGGTGCGCCAGATCCTTTCCTTCAGCCGGCCAAGCGAGGTGGAATTGCGCTCGGTGGATGTGCGTCTTGTGGCCAAGGAGGTGGTGGGACTGGTCTCGGCCAGCCTGCCCCCCACGGTGCAGATCGAGACCAGCATCGCCGTGACCAACTGCCACGTGCTGTCCACCAGCACCCACGTGCATCAGATTCTCATGAACCTGATCACCAACGCGGCCCAGGCCCTGCCCGACGAGCGCGGCACCATCCGGATGAGCCTGAGCAACGTGGTGCTGACCGACAGCGAGCGGCCGGCGGGGCTGGAACAGATCAAAACCGGCGAGTATCTGCAGGTGACGGTCAGCGACACCGGCAGCGGCATGGACCGGGAAACCCTTGACCGGGTGTTCGAGCCCTACTTCACCACCAAGGGGCCCGAGCGCGGAACCGGGCTGGGCCTGGCGGTGGTGCACGGCATCGTCACCCGCATGGGCGGCGCGGCCACGGTGGAAAGCCAGGTGGGCCGGGGCACCACCGTGAACATCCTGTTGCCGGTGGTGGTGGTGGACGAGAGCCAGTCGGATGACCAGGCCCGCCCCATGCCCACGGGCCAGGAGTCCATCCTGTTCGTGGACGACAATCCCCTGCTGACGGACCTGGCCAGCCGCTTCCTGGGCAAGCTGGGTTATCAGGTTTCGGTGTTCCAGTCCAGCGAGGTGGCCCTGGAATACTTCCTCAAGAATCCCGACGCGTTCCAGCTGGTGATCACCGACCTGTGGATGCCGGGACTGACGGGGGTGGACCTGAGCCGGGGTATTCGCAAGATGCGGCCCGATTTGCCCATCCTCATGTGCACGGGGAATCCCGAGAACATCAGCGAGGATGAGATCAGCGAACTGGGAATAAGCAATGTGGCCCGCAAGCCCCTGGTGCTGCGGAAATTCGCCGCCATGATCAGGGAAGCCCTCACCGGAAAGACGGTCTGACACCATGCGCGGCGCCTTCGAACACGAGGATTTCAGCACCGGCGAGGAGATCGCCCACGCCGTGACCCACGGCATCGGCGCCCTGGCCAGCGTGGCCGGGCTGGTGATCCTCATCGTCGAGGCCGCCCGGCACGGCGGCGCGCGCCTGATCACCGGGGTGACCATCTTCGGGGCCACCCTGGTGGTGCTGTACACGGCGTCCACCCTGTACCACGCCCTGACGGCGTCCCGGGCCAAGCGGGTCTTTCAGTTGATGGACTACTCGGCCATCTACCTGCTCATCGCCGGCACCTACACTCCGGTGACGCTGAGCGTGCTGGGCGGCGGCTGGGGCTGGTCCCTGTTCGGTGTGGTGTGGGGACTGGCGGCCCTGGGCATCGTCTACGAGACGGTGCTCAAGCGGCCGTCGAACCTGCTATCCTTGCTGTTCTACCTGGTCATGGGCTGGTTGCTGGTCATCGCGGTGAAGCCGCTGACGGCCGCCCTGCCGGCGGGCGGCCTGGCGCTGGTGGCCGCGGGTGGCGGTTGCTACTCGGGGGGCGCGGTCTTCTACGCGTGGCGGGGGTTCCCCTACCATCACATGGTGTGGCACCTGTTCGTGCTGGGCGGGTCGGCCTGCCACTGGCTGGCGGTGCTGCTGTACGTGATTCCGCGGGGATGAGCGGGGAAGAGCGGGAAAGAAAAAGGCACCGCAAATTTGCTACTCGCGGTGCCTTGATGCGTTGATGGTGGAGAACACGGAGCCTTACCCCAATTCGTTCTCCAAACAAAATCATATCCATAAATCCTGTTTATTCAACACTTTAACACACATCAAATCCCCTCAGACTGCCGGACGCCGAGAGAAATTTAATTCTCTACATTTTCCCGAAACAGAGAACGGACGTGGGTTCGATTCCCGAGTGGAGGCCTCTTGTAATCATTCCGCAAACCCGAGTCAGGAAACTTCCATGTCACAAGTTTTGTCGCAAACCTGTCGTAAATTTCTGTCACAGCAGTTGTCATAGCTTTGTCACAGCTCTGTATTGAAAAAATCGGACAGGCTATTCATCATCTTTGTGTTCGATTTGCTTCAACAATCGGTCGAAGTCACTTTCAAACAGCCGGTCCTGAATAATGCGGTATTTTTCAAATTCGCTTTCGGCGTGGGCTTTGGCTATTTCCGCCGTTACCTTTCCGGCATCCTGCAGGATTTCCCGATCGGTGGCTTCGATGAATTTGTTCAGCCGTGCTTCCCAATCCTGCATGGTCATCGGCATTTTGCGCAGGGCCATGTCCTCGGCCACATCCAGGTAGGCGTTCACCAGCCGGGTCAGTTGTGCCATTTCATTTTCGGTCAGATAATTCTTGGCCACACTGACGTCAAACTTCTGGATTTTTCCTTTCGGAGCGTCCTTCCATGTGGTCAGGCCCATGTTCTGTTTCTGATGATCTGCCCGGTCGACGATCACTTCCGCAGCCGTCTGACCGTGAATGGCCCAATGCAGTTTGTTCTGAACGGTGGCAAAAAAACGTTTGGTGGCTTGAGCTGTCACATCATAATCAATGGACGTCGCGTAAATATCGGTGATTTTCTGGTAAAACTTGCGCTCGGAAAGACGTATTTCCCGAATACGTTCCAGCTGCTCTTCAAAATATTGTTCCGTCAGGATAGAGCCGCCGCTTTTGATGCGCTCGTCATCCATCACATACGCTTTGATGGTGTACTCCTTGATAACAGTAGTTGCCCATTTGCGGAACTGCACAGCACGTTCCGAGTTGACCTTGTAACCAACGGCGATGATGGCCGAGAGATTATAGTGCATGGTGTTGTAGCTCTTGCCATCAGCGGCAGTTATCCGGAATTTCCGGATAACTGAATCTTCTTGCAACTCACTGTCGGCAAAGATTTTTTTCAGGTGTTCATTTACCGTGCGTACGTTCACGTCGTAGAGCACGCCCATCATCTTCTGGGACAACCAGATGTTTTCATCCGCGTAAACAGCCTCAACGCCACCCTTGCCGGTAGCCGCAACAAAGGTCAGATATTCAGCCGCCGAGGATCGAACAATAGATGTTTCTTTTTTTTCGGCATTCTGAAGTTGTTTATTTTTGTCTTTTTTCATCTCATATCTCCCTTACACCATACTGAGTTCGAGTTTGTGTTTTATCTTTTCCCAGCCCGGGATGACAGAGTCGAGGAAATTATAAAACTCCGGGCTATGATCATTGTATTTCAGGTGACACAGCTCATGCGTAACAACATAGTCAATGCATTCTTTAGGCGCTCTTATCAGGTCTGTATTGAGGGTTACTGTGCCCTTGTCTGAAAGGCTGCCCCATCTTTTTTGCATTAGCTTGATGGTGAGTTTTGGCTGGTCAATACCGAGACCATTGAATTTCTGCCAGCAGCGATCCATGCTTTCTGCAAATTGAAGCTGTGCCTTTTCCGAATACCATTGGTTCAATAGCTTCTTGGCCGCATTTGGAGTCGGTTCATTCCGGCAAGTGATATGAAAAAAGCCGCAAGACAATTTCACGGAGTTTTCCACTCCTTCGGCTAACTTCAAGCGGTATTGCTTGCCAAGGTACAAGTGGGTCTCGCCGTTCACGTAGCAACGATCAGGCGTCTTTGGATTAAACTGCTTGAAATAATTCAGCTGCCTGAGAATCCAACGTGCCCGTTTTATTATTTTCTTTTCGATCAATGTGATATCGGTCTGCGCGGGTGCCTTAACGATAACCGTGCTGTCAGGATGCACAGAAATTTCCATCGTTTTTCTGTCACAGTACAATAGACTGAAATCGATGGTCTTCCGGCCGTAAACAACCGAGTGTTTGTTGTTATGGATTAATACCTCCATTATTTATAGCTCCTGTGCTTTGCCACCTGCAGGACCTTCTCGATGATGTCATCCATCTGATCAAGCGACAGTTCGATCCCTCTTTCCGCCTTGAGTTCATCATAGAGGTAGTCGTCAATTTCATTAACCGCCTGTTTCTGAGCGTCTTCATCATCCCAGAAGTGAACCTTCTTGTGCTTTTCCAATATGCCATGAATAACAATTGCCGTATCAGCCGCAGCTGACTCAAGGTCTTCTTCACCTAATTTGTGCTTTTCAAGGAAAGGCTTAAGCACCCCGAAATAGGCCATGGCATCTTCATTCCCGGAAAGCTTATCCGGTATGTCATCATGCACCTTGCCGACAACCTTGTTGCGGATATCCACGACTTTGTTCAGGTAATCGAGATCAGATATCCTTTTCGCCCTGAAATCTTCAATCGCCTGTTGGATCAATTTTGAAAATTTCTCATAAAACGCAGGGTCTTCGTCCATCTTTTCGGTGATGACTTTCTTCGTGGCATGTGCAATCGTATCAGCCTTCGACGCCGTTGTTTTTTTGCTGCCATATACCGCTTGTTCTTCTTTAACCACCATGAATGCTTCATCGTCAAAGATATTGACCGGCTCATTCAGCTGGACAACTTCGTTGGCTTGAATGTGTGTATCCAACAGTTTTTTGATTTTGGGCTCATAATCCCGGTAATCAATTGCTTCTGCGTACCGGAGCTTGACAGAAGCCTTGAGTGACTGGAATTTTCGAAGGTCTGCCTTGTATCTGGACAAAGTCTTCTCATCGGTTTCGGTCAGGAATTTCTCGGAAGAGATTGCGATACCAAGGGTTTTCCCGAACTCCGAAAGGCGGCCGTAAAACTCTTCTCTCAGCTCATCATCGGCAAGCAACACTTCATACGCTTCTTCATCGTAGGAATGCTTAACTGTTTTGAATAGATCCCAAAGATCGGAATACCGGCCGGGCAGTTTTTCGATTTCGCTGTTAATGGATGTCAGGGTGCCGACCAGATCGGATTCATCGAACCCTTCAAATGCGCTGTACATGGTAAGCGCTTTGTCCAGCTCACCGAGGACGCTTGCGTAGTCTACGATAAAACCGAATTCCTTACTTTCATGAAGACGGTTGACCCGGGCAATTGCCTGTAGAAGCGTGTGTTCCTTTAAGTTTTTACACAAATATAAAGCTACATTTCGAGGAGCATCAAAACCAGTCAGTAATTTGCTAACAACAATAAGAATTTCAGGATCACTACCGTGTTTAAACTGGTTGATAAGCTGCTTGGTATATTCTTCTTCACTGCCATAGCGCTTCATCATTTTTTGCCAGAACCTGACGACTTCATCGGTCGCCTCATCATCCGTTTCTTCAAAGCTTTCTCTCATGTCTGGTGGAGAGATCACGACTTCAGAATTCACAAAGCCAATTTCATTAAGGAAGTTGTGATATTTAAGCGCTGAAGACTTATTCGGGGCCACCAGCTGGGCCTTGAATCCTGTTCCCTGCCAGTTGGAGCGAAAGTGCTCGCTGATGTCAAAAGCTCTCATATAGATGACCTGATCGGCCTTGTTCAGCATTTCTGCTCGTGCATATTTTCGTTTCAGGTCCGCCTGCTGCTCTTTGGTCAAACCCTGTGTGTGACGCTCAAACCACAGATCAACAGCCGTCTGATTTTGTGTCATCTCCACATGCCTCCCCTCATACAGAAGCGGAACCACCGCGCCATCTTCAACGGCCTGTGTGATGGAATAATGGGGCTCCACCAGTTCACCGAATTTGGTAAAGTTGTTCTTTTCCTTTTTCAACAGTGGCGTGCCGGTAAATCCCAAATAACAGGCATGGGGAAACATCTGTCTCATCCGGGCGGAAAAGGAACCAAACTGGGTACGGTGGCTCTCATCCACCAGAATGAAAATGTCGGGTGATTCATCCTGATATTTCTTTACCGCGTAAGCCTTGTCGAACTTATGAATGAGGGTTGTGATGATCCCTGATTTTTTTTCAGCGACCAGCTCCAGCAGGTTTCTGCCTGATGTTGCCCGGTTTGCTTCAAGGCCACAGGCCGCAAAGGTGTTCCCAAGCTGCTTGTCGAGGTCGTCACGGTCTGTCACAAGAACAATTCGAGGATTCACAATTTCGGGATCTAAGGCCAGATTACGGGCCAACATCACCATGGTCAGTGACTTTCCAGATCCTTGAGTGTGCCAGATAACACCACCTTTACGTGAATTGGTACTATCAAAGTGCTTAACCCGGTTCAGGGTAGACTTGATGACGAAATACTGCTGATAGCGGGCAACCTTTTTGATCCCCCCGTCAAACACCGAAAACTTCCACGCCAATTCCAAGAGTCTTTCCGGACGGCAAAGTGAGAACAGAGATTTATCCTGCTCGGTCACCAGTCTGGTGCCGGTAAATGCTTCCGGCTTAACATCAAAGGTCGATGAAATTCTGGCAACAACATCCTCGGCAAGTGGTTGGTTGACGACTGCTGCCAGCTTTTCAAACTCGCGCTCACCGTTATCCATCTGAGGCTCTTTCCATACACCCCAGAATTTTGCAGCGGTTCCCGTTGTTGCGTACATGGCGCTGTTTTTATTCAGTGCCAGCACCATCTGACTGTAGATGAAGAGTTTCGGGATATAGTCATCATTCTGATTTCTGATCGACTGCGAAACAGCCTGTTCCACTTCAATCTGCGGCGCTTTACACTCAATCACGCAAAACGGAATACCATTAACGAAAAGAACGATGTCCGGACGTGCAGTCTCTGTACTTCTGGAACGTTCAACACTGTATTCGACCGTCACATGAAACTTGTTGCGACCGGGATTACGCCAGTCGATATAGTTCATGTTGAAACTTTTTGAGTCGCCCTCAATGGTCTGCTCCATGGCCGTCCCCAGGGTGATCAAATCGTAAATAGCCTCGTTGGTCTTCAGCAGGCCGTCGTATTTAATGTTTTTCAGCTTCTGGATGGCTGACTGCACATTCTCCTCGCTGAAGAGATACTCACTGCCTTTGTAACGAATACGGTTTATCTCTTTGAGCTGGTTGCGTAGTATGCTCTCCAACAAGACATTGGATGTTCTGTCCTGCCTTTCGCGGAGTGCTTCTGCAGGTGTCAAAAATTCAAATCCCAAGCCAATCAAAAGCTGCAAAGCCGGGATTTGAGAAAGATGCTTTTCATTTATCTGAAAGTTACTCATATAATCCTCTCTTACTCTAAATTCGGTTCCAGTCATTCAAGGCATGTGCTTTGAACCATGACACAGGGGCCATTTTGCGAAACTCATTCAATTTATGGTGAAACGGGCACACCCCGAGTCTTTTCCCGCATCCGCAAGGACAGGGCTTTTTGTTAGCAAGCCGCTTTTTCAGTCCAAGCAAATGAATGGCCTGTGTTACCTGCTGCCTTTCTTTCAATCCCAGCATAACGGAATAATCGTCCACGATGCCTTGGTCGCCATGAGCCAACTCGCCAAATACAAAATCTCCACCGTGCATCAGCTTGTAAGAAACAGCATAGAGGTACGGTACGAGACATTTATCGGCAAAGCCGGTCAGGCTTGGGGAACCATGGACTTTCCTCAACAGCCTGAGCGGTGACCCCAGACAAAGGGTTCCGTCCGGATTGACATGAAAATTTCCATCACGCGGAATCTTGCCACCAGTTTCCTTCACCTTTGGAAGAGCCTGCGGGAATTTGTCTGAAACAACGATTTCCAATTTGTAGGAATCATCGATTTCATCACCGCCAGATTCGCTGGCCTTGAATCGAAATTTCCCACGCAGGCAAACGCCAGCATCCGAGCATGGCGCTGTCGACATGCCGGGATAATCGCGCAGAAACTGGCTCAAGCTATTCAATGCCAATACTCCCATTCAGCTACCATTCCCACGGTCTGGCCGAGTCTTGTCGGTCAATCGTGTGTGTTTTGGGAGTTATAATGTTAACGCTGGCAACGCTGATCCCCAGCTGCTTCTTCAGCTCCGACTCATTCACTCGCAAAGAAAATTTCTCTTCAATCTGTTCACGGAGAAATTCAGTGTCGGTGGTAGAGGTAATATGCTGAAAATCTGTTTTTGCCTGCAAAAGCCAGTCATTGAAATTCTTTTCCAGCCGCAAGTGCAGACAGTCCTGCCTATACCAGCGGTCGGCAAAGTCCTCTTCAGGGTCAACTGGGTTGGGAACCCGTGGTCTTGCCGGGTTAACCAAACCACCCATTTTTTCAAGCACATTGCCGAGTGCTGCAACGATATCGGTCTCGCCGTTATAGGCTCTGGCGGCCAGTGTCGTTATGATGATCGAAATAGGCTTGGAATCCGGGTTGTCCTTGCTCCAGTTGTCACGATGGCGCTTCAAAATCTGAATAACGCGCTGCAAGGGTGTTTTCTTTTTAAACAAGGGCACATCATCCACCTGAGCCTTTTCCAGAAGGATTCTGGTTTGCTCTGGATTCATACGGTATTCAAACCACTTGGCATATCCTTCAGGGTTACTGATGTTCCAGTCATCACATATATGCTTGTAGCCCTCATGCCGGTCGTCCGTTATGGATATTGTGGTCTGGGATGCGGACCCGGCTACATACTCGTCCAATCCAGTTTTGCGGATAGACTCCAATATCGCTTTTCGCCGTTTTTCATCTGCTGGAATACACGGAACAATATCCATGTGAAAGCTGAGGTCATCCTGATACTCAAGACGCCAGCAGCGATGCTTCGGCTCCAGTTCACTCTTGATGCCCCGGGCCTTCCGATAGGCTTCCAGCTCAATACCAATCAGCTTTTTTAGGGTTTCCTGAGTATGGCTGTCCTTGCTGATTCCGTCCCGGAGCTTGCAGGCAAGATCAAGGTCATATTCTTCACTTTCATCAAGTGGGCGTATCGCTGTGCCAAGGCGGAACGATCCCTGTGGAAAAATATGCGGATTATTTCCCGACACGGCTGATTCATCGCGGTCAAACCACTCTCCGAGATCCTCATACCTTTTACGCGCTTTGTCATAGGCCGACTCAGGGAGCTCCAGCAATTTGACCATGTTATCTATTACGACTCGTTTTTGTTCGTTGGTAATCATTGGCTGCCTCCTATTGTTATCGCTTTTATAAACTTCTTCTCTTTGTTGTTCTGGTCATAAATAATCCACGGCATATCCGCCTTCGGCATCCTTGCTCTTCCCATCTCGATGGAACAGGAGACAGCCATTGCCGGGAAAACGGAAAGTGGAGTAGTAGACCCATGTACATCCTTAATCAGAACCATGAGTTTTCGGATGATGCTCCGCATCATGGAAAGCTGCGCACTGTTACGGATATTATCGTTGCCGATGTGTTCTTCCGGCACAGTCAACTCCCATACAGAAACCTGTTCGCCCATGACCGTCCTGATCCGTTCATGATTGATGATGTCGCTCAATGAGATGACCAGAACCGGGGCTCCATCGACCTTTTCAGGCTTCCTGATGATGAACTCAAACCCCTCGGGGAATTCCTGCCAATGCCAGCCTTTCGGCTCCCTGATTGGCTGATAGGTATCCACGGAAATCTTGTCCGTGAAAAGCGCCCCCAGCAGGATCAGCAAAGGAATGTCAGCAAGAGAGAACAGCGAGAAATGCTTTGTCTGGTCACTTTCAATCAAAGGCAAAACCTTCTGATCAAAAACCCGGTTCAGATGAGCCGATTCCGATTCCCAGAACGTAGCCGTTTTGTCTTCATGAGAGCATGACATCGAAAGGCAGACGGAGTTTTCCGATACCGGATAGCGCTCCGGGAACATTGCTTCCATAGCATCTTCCTGCTGAAGCGGAGACCGTTGTTCACCAATGTTACTGCCGTAAAAAACCACATGAGATTTTCTGTTGGCTGCAATGCCCGTAACCGTGACCACTCTGTGTTCATGTTCCTTTTTCCATTGCTGGAGACGTGATCCGGAATACTTGGAACCGTCTTTATCCTGATCAATGGTCTTGTGGCAGTCATGGCACATCAGCATCAGATTGCCCACATCATTAAGGCTCTGAGGGTTCTTTTTGAATGGCCCCCAACCGCGTGGACCATCTTCAGAAAAAGAATAAATGTGCGCCTTCTCCGAGATATTAACCCGCTCCTGAGTGACTGGAGACTTGTAGAGTATCCGGTTGCACCCGTTAAACTGGCACCGTCCCGCAGCCCGAGCCCACAGCTCCCGTTCAACCTCTTTTTTTATGTAACGGGTGACTTCCTTGATGTTCTGTTTGCTCTTACTCATACAATCCTCACTACAAATTCGCCGCTACGTGCCACGCATACGCTGTTTTTCACAATGAAACATTCGACCCAGTGAATACCGGTGTACGAGGTAGATTCTTTTTGTGTCAGGCCGCCTACACCGGCGGTCTTTGACAGAACGATCTCACCCCGCAATTGTCTGGCGTGTTCAGCTTCCTTCCCGGTATTAACGACCTGCCAGTAGACATGAAATGGCGCGGGGACATTGGTGTTGGCGCTGAACAACAAGTCGAGGTGTTTGTTCAGCGGTTCACCGGAATTGAATCCTTTCCACGACCCATTTGCCTTGTACCTGGCCGATATCTGTGCGGAATAACTCAAGCCGAGAGGCCAGTACGGCTTCTGCCGATGAGCAACGTTGAAAGACAATCCTCGGGGTTGAGCGACGGTTAAGCTCTTACTGTTGTTGGCTGGTGATACCAGAGACCGGGTGTAGTGTTCTTCATCAAGCCGCTCAGCGATGTTGAGAAAATCTTCCTTGGCCCAAGCCACCCACTGAAAGAACGCCTTCGCCCGGGCATGAGAAACACCGTTCTCGTTTTCATGCCATTTGTCGGCAAAGTTCTCCCCATGATTGGTCGGATTCGGGATGTGCCATTTCCCATCTACCGTTTTTGTGATCAGCGTGTAGGCAGACTCCGCCATTGCTTCATCGAAACGGAAGGTGGGCTGCATCTGATTGGCATGCCGGGACAAGGTGTCTATCAAATTCCTCAGCGTTTCATAAATGGTCGATTCATTCCGGTAAATCTGAGCCGCCAGTACGGTAATGACCATAGAGATCGGTTTGCATTTTTCGTTCTGCTGATTACAGAAGCGAATATCTCTATGCCTTTTTAACAGCTGAATAGCCCGTTGCAGTGGCGTCTTCACATGAATATCCGGGACCGCATCCCGGGTAGAGAACAGCCCGTCCTGCCGGTAATTTTCAAAGAGGATCTGTTTCTGCGTCTGCTTTACATCCTCAAAGGCAGCCTTGTTTTTATCGTAAAACCACTCTGCAAAATCTTTAGGATTGCTGGGCGACCAGTCGTAAGAGCCGGAGTCACCGCATCTGTCCGTCACGGCAATGGCACTGCGATACCAGTAATAGTCACTGAAGGTGCTCCAGCTTTCCTGAACCGATGGCAGAATGTCCATGTGGAAACCAACGCCGTCCTGCTCAGCGTAATTCAGGGTCCAACAGCGTTTGCCTTCGTCATCGAGCATCTTCACATAGGTGCCATGCGCCTTCAGATGATCCCCGACCTGATGCTTTACCGTTTTCGGAGTGGTGGTCTCTTTTTCATGCTCCAACCGACAGACAATATCGATGTCATAATCGGCGTCTTTGCTATCCTTGTAAGGCCGTATTTCTGTCCCGAGTTTGAAGGACCCCTGCAGGTAAATTTCCGGCTCATTAGTTGCGCCATCGTATTCACCATCCAGCAGATAGGCTTGCATGGATTCAAAACGCTCCATGGCCTGTTTATACTTCGATGGTGATATGTCCAGTTGCTCAGCCGCTTTTCGGAGGGCCTCTTCCCGCGTAACAATCCTATTCACCTGCAATCCCTCCATTTTGTATGAAAGCCCTGATCGATTCCGATTCATGGGTAAACTTGTGATCCGCTTTGGAGATGAGGTCGTCCAGTATGGACACGTCATCCATCGGCAATGGCAGGTCAGATTCAAAATCAACCCGCTTGATCTGCCCGGGACGGAGCATGAGATTCAAGTAGTTGAGGGCACTCTGGCTCTGCAAGGATAAGATGAAACTGATAAATTCCTTGTGCTTCCAGCCATTGATCAGGCCCCATTTACGCGAGGCGTTTGTGCCGTACATGGTTTTGGAATGGCCGGTGCCAATTGACAGAATTTGAATATCGTTCTGAGCAATCCCAAGCCGCTTCTGGGCGTCAATCACCGCAGCCAGCGCAGGGTTATTGGCCCAGAGCCCGCCATCTGCGAGGAGATACTCATCCAATCGATGCGGATCGAAATAGGTTGGTGCCGAACAGGACGCCAATACCGCGTCTTTTACCAGCACGGCATTGTCACGAGTGAACTCCTTGGAGTAGCCAGACTTCAGAACGTGAACACAACCATTGCCGATATCGGTGGCGGGAAGCAGCAGCGGTTTTTCTATGTCACCCAGCCGTTTGTCCTGAAATACTTCTGTGAGCACATTTTCCAGATATTGGGCATCGTAGACACTATCGAACATGGGTTGAGCGCTTTTCCCGGGTAGGAAAAACCGTTTCTTACGGAAGATCCCAGCGCCATGCTCTTTGTACATCGCCACGATGTCAGCCGCAGGCACACACGTAGCCACTCCGGCAGCGATGATGGAACCGGTGCTTGTTCCGGCAATCATGTCGAAGGTGTCGAAGAGATCTATTTGAAGGCGTTCTTCGATACACCGAAGAATATGGGCGGGATATATTCCTCGAATCCCGCCGCCATCAATGCTCAATATTCTGAAAGGCTTACCCATGCACACTCCTTATTTTTTATCCTTAGGAGGGCACGGGTCGTTTCCGTAACTGTTGCCAGCCCGGATCTTTCCGTCCACACCATGAATTTTGGTGTCCGACTTCTGGTTTCTGGCGATGTTCTCCGCCTTTTCGATGGCCTGCGCCTGTGTGCGGGTAACCTTGGTCGCCTTGCTGTTACCTTCGCCCTTTACCGCCCAACCATCGGGATGTTTTACAACGTGCTGATTTTTTCCTTTAGCCATGATTACGCCTCCATGTATTGGTTAACGATTTCCGGTTTTACCCGCCATTCGCCGGTGAGCATCTTCTGCATCAAGCCACGCTTCTGGGTTTTGTATTTGTCAGATAAAGCCTTGAGGGTATCAATTTCCGCTGAGATCAAACTGAAATACTCTGCAAGTGACTTCTGTTCATTGAAATCAATCTTTGGAAATCCGATTGCACAAAAATCGTCGAAAGATACGGTTTCTCTCACACTACCTTGAGCACTCAGCTTTATTCGCTGCTTAGCTTCGTGAGAATTCAACCAATGTAGAAAGAGGTCCGTATGTAGCCCGGATGGCTTCTTAATCTCAAAAACGGTGTACATCGGACTTAATACGCCAAAGTCCCAACCATCTAACCTTGCGATCGAGCCAACGTTTATTCGTGAGGGGTTGTATGCGTACTCTCCTTTAGAAACGATTTTATAATTCGATAGGTTGTCACTGGCGACTTGTCTTTCGAACTGGTCTTCCGGGCGCACAAATCCTTTTGAATTGGTGACACTCAAGACCTGGGTAATTGAAAGATCCCTGTTTCTCTTCGAGACCTCTTTCAGAAACTTTTTCAGCTTTATGCGTTCTGGAATATTTAATGAAAGATGCTTTGAAAGCTGTGCTTCATAGAATTTTTGCTTCTTCGCTATGAGTTGTTCGGTTTTCTCGATGGCCTCATCCCAGATGGACAGCAAATTCGCAATGGCTGTTTGCTCGGGGAGGGGTGGCAGATATATAGGAAGTGCCTTCACGTCCTGCTGGTTTATGCTTGATTGAGCAACAGCTCGTTTAGCCACTCTCCGAAAGAAATTTCTCGAGGATTGGTCGTGTAGGAGTTGAATTAGGAATGCAGGTTTAATGCGCTTATCGTCAGGCTCGATACGCATCATATTTGACTCATAAACTACTGTAATTTCTTCATTACCCCAAAGAATTGATTTCCCAATATGAGTAAGGCTGTTTACTCGATTCACCACAATATCGTTGAAATCCAGGCTATAGAGTCTTATCTCATTCTCATCCAAATGGAGTTTTTGCAAATCATCAGAAGTGAGGTTTCCCTGATTATCAAAATCGTTGATCCGAAGGATTGAAGTGCCATTTCCGTAATGTTCAGCCGACTTATAGATCCCGTTTTTGTATGATTTAGGAAGAACTCTACCGAGTTTTGTAAGCTTCCATTCTTTAGGAATAGTCGTTTTCATCGCTGAATCTCCTTGAGCTTCTCGGCCATCTTCACCCGCACCGCTGCCAGCTCGTTTTCCAGATCGTCAATCTCCACCTGCACCGTATCGATGTCGATTTCCTCCTCCTCTTCAAAGGTGTCCACATAACGGGGGATATTGAGGTTGAAGTCGTTTTCCTTAATCTCGGCAAACTCGGCCACATGGGCGTATTTTTCCTCTTCTGCCCGGGTGGTGTAGGTCGCCATGATCTTGTCGATGTGTGCTTCTGAGAGGGTGTTCTGGTTCTTATTCGAGACAAACTCGCGGCTGGCATCAACAAAGAAGACGTTTTTGCAATCTTCACGAACGCCGCCTTTTTCACGGGAGCGGTCAAAGACCAGAATCGCCACCGGGATATTGGTGGTCGGGAACAGATTGCCCGGCAGGCCGATCACGGCATCCAGCAGATTTTCCTCGATCATTTTCTGGCGGATACGACCTTCGGCTGCGCCCCGGAACAACACGCCATGAGGCACCACCACGGCAACCCGGCCCTGCTTTTCAAGAGCCGTCTCGACCATATGGCTGATAAAGGCCCAGTCGCCTTTGCTCTTGGGCGGTACCCCGCGCCAGAAGCGGTTGTATTGATCACTCTCGGCGTTTTCGGCCCCCCATTTGTCCAGCGAAAACGGCGGATTGGCCACCACGCAGTTGAATTTCATCAGCCGGTCGTTTTCCACCAGCAGCGGGCTGTTCAGGGTGTCGCACCATTCCACCCGGGCACTGTCAAAGCTGTGCAGGAACATGTTCATGCGGCAGAGCGCCCATGTGCTGCCGTTGGACTCCTGCCCGAAGAGGGCAAAGTTGCGGTCGCCCACCTCTTTGGCTGCCTGAATCAAGAGTCCACCCGATCCGCAGGCCGGGTCACAGATACGATCGCCCGGTTTGGGGCCTGCCAGCTTGGCTACAAGCTCGGTCACCTTCAGCGGGGTAAAGAACTCTCCGGCCTTCTTTCCGGAATCGGAGGCAAAGCGCTCAATCAGGTAGATGTAGGTATTACCGATCACATCCTCGGACACGAGGCTGGGCTTCATGTTGAGCTGCGGTTTGTGAAAATCCTCCAGCAGTTGTTTCAGGCGGCGATTGCGGTCCTTGGTTTTGCCGAGGTTGGCCTCGCTGTTGAAGTCGATATTACGGAACACCCCTTCGAGTTTGCTCTTGTTGCTCTCTTCAATATGGTCGAGCACGATGTTAATCAGCTCACCGATGTTGGCGGCTGATCTACGCTCATACAGGCTGTAATAGGTAGCGGGGAATTCATCCAGAACCGTTTCTTCGCCGGTTTCGTCATTCTTTTCGGTGAGTTTCACCACCGGGAGAACAAAGCGTTCACGCTCAAGCTTACGGCGGATACGAACATCATCGTCGCCATACTGCTTCTGATACTCTTCGTAGTGGTCCTGCCATACATCAGAGATGTATTTCAAAAACAGCATCACGAGGATGTAGTCTTTGTACTGCGCCGGATCAACAACGCCCCGGAAGGTGTCGCACGCCGCCCATGCCGCGTTGTTGATGTCTTTCTGATCAATCTTACTGCTCATGTTTATTCTCCTTTTGCAAACTGCATTAGTACTGTTGAAATGTATTGTTCCCGCTTGTCGGCCAGCGTATGAAGCAGGGTTTGTTCTCTCGCGATAAGCGTGGCCAGCTCTACGATGTTTTTCTGTTTTTCCAGACTTGGCAGCGCCACCTCCAGATCTTCAATTGCCTGCTTGCTGATCATTTTCTGAACCGTCCCTTTGGCCCGGCTGGTCAAAAAAATCTGCGCATCTCGCTGACTGATGTACCAGTTCAGATACTCGGGCAAAATCTTGTCCGGCTTGGTCACCCTTATCCTTAATAAAGGAGCGGCGACAACGGCCTTGCCCGGATCTTCGAGAAGAACCGCTGCCGTGGTTAGAGACCCGCGAGACCTGAATACCAGATCACCTCTTTGTGCGAGGTGGTGCTCTTTCACGGCATCCAAATCAATCTTGACCAAATCATCACAGCCGACCGTGTTGTCATCCAGAAGATCCTTCATCTGAATAACTGCAACTCCGCCACCTTCAGAGGCTTCGAGACGAGACCTGAACGAGTATCCCATCTGCACGGTTGCCAGTTTTTTTATTTTCATCTTCATTTATTCACCTTACAATATGCTGTAATGTTGTTTCTGTATAATATACGAATGTGCGAGATGTTTGTCAACCCCATTTTGCAAAAATACCATTTCTGCATTTTCACTTCCATTTGCCATAGGTAATCCGCTCGGCATCATGACCGGGATTGTAGTGGTACAGCCAAACGGGCCACACATTTCGCTATTGGCCGGTAAATAAAGGTCTATGAAGGAAAATTCAGGTGAATCCCGACAGATTCTCCGTTTCTCCGGTAAGTAAGGGGCAAAGAAACTGAACACAGGAGAAACTGATGGATATCAATGATTTGTTTGATGGAATTACTGAGGCTTTTCGGCAGTATCAGGCGGAAGTGACGGAGCAGGTCAGCCTTCAACCAACCCGGCTCCCACTGGACTTGGGGCGGAAGCAGAAACTGAGAAAACGGAGAAGAAAGTGGCTACAGAGAAGAGAGTTGAACAAGATTTCCCGAAACAGGAGTGATTGCAGGGCGTTTGGCAAAAAGCTCGATTCGGCGTAAGTCGCTAATTTATCAAAACAAAAAAACCGATTCCGTTTACCGGACTCGGCAACAGGATCGGTTTGTTTAAAAGTTGATGGTGGAGGCGGCGGGAATCGAACCCGCGTCCGTAACCGGTACCCTGCCGGTATCTACATGCTTAGTGTCCTGTTGATTTAACCTGTCGGCCGGCCAGGTCACGTGCCTTCCGCCAGGCTAACCTCACAAAAATTTCGCCCATTGGCCAGAGGCCTGCCGCCGAACTAGACACCGGTTACGGCGCCCCTTGGGATCCGTTCGGTGCCCCCCAGATCCCGGGACGGGCAGCTTAATTAAGCCGCCAGTGCGAAGTTGTTTTCGTCACTTATTGGTTTTCCACCGATTAACGAGATGGGTGGAATCTCGGCATGCAACCAACAGTCCCCCGACCACGTCGAAGCCAGGTCGCCCCCACGTCGAGAAGACATGGGCATAATATAGCACGCTTGGCCAGGCGTTGCCATGTTGCAGTGGGGCCTTGCGCTCGGATGTCCTCGGCGGGGCCAGATGGCCCCGCCTGCGGATTACCTTCGCGAAGGCCCCACTCCAACCTGGCACGCCCCACCGCGGCATTCCATGCCCATGTTTTCTCGACGGGGAGCGACCTGGGAGCCGGGGCTGGCAGGGGAACCGTGACAAGACCATCGCAACGCCCCAGGCGGCGCGGTCCTGGGGGTGGCGTTCTCTTCACGAAGGTAATCCGCAGGCAGGAGTTCCGGCCTTGCCGGAATCCCTGCCGAGGACATCCGAGTGGAGAGATCGCCGCCCTCAGGACCAGCAACCCGCCCTGGCTAGTCCCCCAGCACCTTGTGAACCGCCGAGAAATCCTCATCCCCGAAACCCTGCGCCTTGGCCTGGGCGAACAGCTCCTGGGCCGCCTCGGCCGTCGGGGTGATCTGGGTCTGCTGGCAGGCCAGACACAGGGCCAGCCGCAGGTCCTTTTCCATGTGCTTCAAGGGGAAGGAAGCGGGGTATTCCCCCGCCAACATACCCGGCCCCTTGACGGCGAACATGGGGTTGGCCAGGGCCCCGCTGGCCAGGATCTGCAGCAAGGTGTCCGGCGACAGCTCGCAGTCCCGCGCCAGGCTCAAGCCCTCGCTGAAGGCGGTCATCATGCCACCCATGATCATGTTCACCACCAGCTTCATGCGGGCCGCCTGGCCCACCTCGCCCAGGTAGAAGTTCATTTTGCCCATGATCTCGAAGGCCGGCTTCGCCCGTTCATACAGGTCGGCGTCACCCGCCGCCATGATGATCAGATTGCCCGTCTCGGCGGGCTGCTTGGATCCGCTCACAGGCGCCTCCAGGTAGCGGCCGCCTTCGTCGGTCACTGCCCGGGCCAGGTCCAGATCCGTCTCCGGATCATTGGTGGTCATGTCCACGAAACCTTTGCCGACCGACATCCCGTCCAGCACCCCACCGGGGCCCAGCACCACCGACTCGCTGGCCGCCGGATCGGAAAGCATGGCGAAGGTCACGTCCGACGCCACCACCACATCCCGGGGCGTTTGGGCCGCCCCCGCGCCCATCTCCACCAGGGCGCGGCACTTGTCAGGAGTCCGGTTCCAGACCGTCACATCCAGCCCCGCCTTGACCAGATTGGTGGCCATGGCCCTGCCCATTATACCCAAGCCCAGAAAACCGTAATTCATCCCGAACTCCCACTCGTTACATGGCTATTTTGGGCAAAAAAAGTGGGGCGGCCAAAGCCGCCCCACGGTTCAGCGGGCAGTTGCCCGGCTGATGCTCAGCTTACCACTAGACCACGCCCTGGTCCAGCATCGTGTCGGCAACCTTGACGAAGCCGGCGATGTTGGCGCCGTTGACGTAGTTGCCAGGCGTGCCGTACTCGTTGGCGGCGTTGGCGCTGGCGTCGTGGATGTCCTTCATGATGCGGAACAGCTTCTGGTCCACTTCCTCGCGGGTCCAGCCGTAACGCAGGCTGTTCTGGCTCATTTCCAGACCGGAAACAGCCACACCACCGGCGTTGGCGGCCTTGCCGGGACCGTACAGGATCTTGGCGTCCACGAACTGGTTCACGCCCTCGGGCACGGTGGGCATGTTGGCGCCCTCGCTGACGACGCTCACGCCGTTCTTCAGCAGGTTGGCCGCGTCCTTGGCGTTGATCTCGTTCTGGGTCGCGCTGGGGAAGGCACAGTCGGCCTTGTGGTCCCACAGGGGGTTGTGGTCCGCGTCGGGATCCACGGGAGTGTACACTGCGTTGGGATACTTCTCGGCGTATTCCTTGATGCGGCCGCGCTTGACGTTCTTCAGTTCCATGATGAAGGCCAGCTTCTCGCGATCGATGCCTTCCTCGTCCAGGATGTAGCCACCGCTGTCGGAGCAGGTGATGGGCTTGGCGCCCAGGTCCAGCAGCTTCTCGATGGTGTACTGGCACACGTTACCGGAACCGGAAACCAGAGCGGTCTTGCCCTCGAGGGTCTCACCCTTGGTCTCGAGCATGTTGGCGGCGAAGTACACAGCGCCGTAGCCGGTGGCCTCGGGGCGAATGAGGCTGCCGCCCCAGTTCAGGCCCTTGCCGGTCAGCACGCCGACGAACTCGTTGCGCAGCTTCTTGTACTGGCCGAACATGAAGCCGATCTCGCGGCCACCCACGCCGATGTCGCCGGCGGGCACGTCGGTGTTGGCGCCGATGTGACGGAACAGCTCGCTCATGAAGCTCTGGGTGAAGCGCATGACTTCCAGATCGCTCTTGCCCTTGGGATCGAAGTCGGAACCGCCCTTACCGCCGCCCATGGGCAGGGTGGTCAGGCTGTTCTTGAAGACCTGCTCGAAGGCCAGGAACTTGAGGATGCCCAGGTTCACGCTGGGGTGGAAGCGCAGGCCGCCCTTGTAGGGACCGATGGCGCTGTTCATCTCGATGCGGAAGCCCTTGTTGACCTGGACTTCGCCCTTGTCGTCGACCCAGGGAACACGGAAAAGAATGACACGCTCGGGCTCGACGATCCGCTCCAGGATCTTGGCCTTGCGGTACTCGGGGCGCTTCTCCATCACGGGCCAGATGGACTCGATGACTTCCTCGACCGCCTGGTGGAACTCTTTTTCCGCAGGGTTCTTGGCGATCACGTTTTCCATGAAGGCAGCAACGTTCTGAGCCATTTTCGTTCTCCTTGGTCAACTTACACGACAGTCAGATTCCGGCTTTTGGCCGAAAGCTAATTTCGTCGATAGTGCGAATCAGCCCACCCCCGCGCAAGGAATTTCCGACCACCGTTGAGGATTTGTTTTCACTTTAACAGGGGAGTTAACATGCTTTACGGCAAATCCTTGCAAGATCGTGTCTTGCCACAAGGAAGAGTCATTCTCTCCTTTTTTCAGCCCCCCAAAACAAGGCCGGGCCCCCGGAAGAAAACCCTTCCGGAAAGCCCGGCTCATGCACCCCTGGCATGGCTGTGGTTCAGGTGCGCGGGGCCTCCACATTGGCGAACATGCGCGTGCAAAACCGCCAGCATACCCACACCAGAGCCAGCCCGGCCACATAAACCGCCCCCGTGGCCCCGGCCCCCATTTCCCCCAGCCGGCGCGCCGTGGAAAACACCATCACCGCCCCGCCAAAGGCATTCCACCAGGGCAGCTTCTGCAGGATGTTCCCCAGGTGCAGGATGAACAGCCCCGCCATGAAAGCCCACCAGGCGCCCCGGGCCCAGCGAATACTGCGCGTGGTTTGCAACAGCCAGAAGTACAGCCCCATGACCAGGAACCAGCCGCCGATGATAGGCGCCAGCAGCAGGGGCGCCACCGGCCCGCCCGGTCCGGGACGCAGGCCGAAATCAGCGGCCACCGTCAGGCTGGACCGCGGCACCATGGGCCCCGTTTCCGGGTCTTCCTGGATATAGCGCCGGTCCAGGGTGTCCGGATCGATGCTCACACCGTAAACCATTTCCACGGCCCGGCTCATCTGCCAGGCCAGGAAGCGCCGGCTGGTCCGGCCCTCGGTCAGGAACTCGCTCTGGGCGGCCAGCGGGCTGCCGGGGAAGGTCACCGGATGGCGCGCTTCGGTCTGGTGGGTCTCGCCCCAGGGAGCGCTCACCTGCAGCGTGTTGCCCCGCCTGGTCACCGTGTTGAAGGCCGGCGAGACGGCGGGACCGAACTTGCCGTGGGCGTCCTGGAAGCGGATCCGCTCCTGCGCGGGGTGGGTCGACTCAACCCACAGGCGGCCGCCCCCATAGGACAGCAGCAACATGACCAGGCCGGGGGCCACCATGTAGCGCATGAGGGCGGTGCGGCTCACGGGCAGAGCGTCCACCCGGTGCAGGCGCAGCATGAACTCGCCGCTGAAGGCGAACAGGATGTAAATGGTGATGAAGCCGTTGCCCAGGCGCATGATCTCGGGAAAGCGGGACACCGATAGCAGGGGAGCGTCGGCCAGGATGAGCCCGAAGAACCCGATGAAGACGCTGAACACCCAGGCCCACAGGTAGGGAACCTTGTACAGCTGGTTCATGATGTGGATGTTCACCCGCGGACCGCCGCCCCGGAAGGGACGCGGCCGGGCCAGGAGGGCAGCCCACTCGTTGGGCCCCGCCTTGCTAGCCGACTCGCCGCGATTTCGATCGAAGACCAGAGCCGCCGGTACCCGGCCCCTGGCTGCCAGGGCCACCACCGCGCCCGCCACCGCCGCGCCCAGCGCCACCCAGAGGGGCAGCCAGTTCAAACCGGCCAGCACCAGCTCGGCCAGCAACACCAGGGCCACCGCGAAACGCCGCCACGAGGGGCTCTGGGCCATGTCCGCCAGGTCGGGCCGGAAGGCGGCCATGCCCCCCGCCACTCCCACGGCCACCAGGGCCGGGCGGGCGAAGATCTCCGCCAGCATCCCCCACGGCAGCAGGAGGTTGCCGGTGACCAGGCTCATGAAACCCAGGAACAGAGCCACCACGAAGGCCTGAAAAACCAGCAGGCCCAGCATGACCAGCATGCTGACCAGGAAGTGGCTTCCCCACAGGGCCTTGCCGGACAGGGGCAGGCCCAGGAAGAAGGCGCCCGTGCGCTTGCTCGAGCCCTTGAGCAGGGGCACGCCCACCGCCATTTCCAGAGCCATCACCTGGAACAGCACAAGCGCCAGCAGAGGGATCTCCTCCGGTCCGCCTTTCCTGAAACCCAGCAGCAACAGGACGTTGGTGCCCAGCATGGTGGTGGCCGTGGCGTAGCCGGCCATCTTGGCCAGGTTCTCCAGGGAAGGATGGTTCCTGAGCAGGACCCCGGTCATGACGACCTCCCCGCCAGCTCGATGAACATCTCCTCCAGGTTGATGGTGCGGCAGTTCACGCCGACCAGACCCAGATGCTGGTCCAGGCGGGCGCGGCAATCGTCCGGCGCCAGCTCGAACACCGCGTGCAAGCTTTCACCGTGGCCGCGCACGCACAGGCAGCCGGGCACTTCCAGCAGCACCTCGGCCTCGGTGCCCGCGTCCCGGGGCACCTGCACCAGGCAGTAGCCCTCGCGGATGGCGTCCACCTCGCTGTCGATCCACTTCTGGTGCTGGTGGATCATGACCAGCCGGCTGGCCATGCGCTCGATGTCGCTCATGTGGTGGCTGCTGAACAGGATGGTGGCCTCCTGCTCCACCAGCAGCTGGATGCTGGTCTCCAGGAACTCGCGGCGGGCGGCGGGGTCGAGGCCCCCGGCCGGTTCATCCAGGATCAGCAGCTCGGGTCGGTGGCACACCGCACACAGCAGGGCCACCTGACGGGCCTGCCCCTTGCTGAGGTCCTTGATTTTCCGGTCCGGGGGCAGCTCGAAGCGTCGCGCCAGGTCGGCCGCCTGTTCCAGGTCCCAGTGGGGAAACAGTTCCCGGTGCATGTCGATGACCTGCCGGGTGCGCATGCCGCCGGGCAGCTCCTGATCCTCGGCCACGTAGCCGATACGGCGCTTCACCTCCAGGGGATCCTGCACGGGGTCCAGCCCGAACACCCGCACCTGACCCGACCAGGGCTTGATCAACCCCATGAGCAGGCGGATCAAGGTTGTCTTGCCCGCGCCGTTACGGCCGAGAAGGCCCACGACCTCCCCCTTGGCGATCCGCAGATCCATGTTGGTCAGGACCTTCTCGGAACCGTAACCGCGACTGACACCTGTCAATTCCACCACGTTCATGATTCATCCTCGTTTTTGGAGACGCTGCCGGCTTCACCGCGCAGCAATTCCCGGAACAGCTGGACGGCCTCGTCCTCGCCCAGTCCCAGCTGCTTGCTCAGGCTGGCCATGGGCTTCAGCCCCTCGCGCAGCTGGGCGCGGCGGCTGCGGCGCAGGGTGCCCGGGTCCATCTCGGCCACCACCAGGGGCAGACCGGGGCGCCTTTCCAGCACGTTTTCCCGCACCAGCAGGTTGTAGGCTTTGCTGATGGTCATGGGATTGACCCCCAGGGGCGCGGCCAGGCTGCGGATGGAGGGCAATTCGTCCCCCGGCCGCAGGGCCCCGCTGGCTATGTGGAGTTTCACCTGGTCCATGAGCTGCCGGAAAATGGGCACCCCACTGTGTGAATCCACGAAGAAGTTCATCAAGTTTCCTCCAGACGGGGCAGGCCGCCTTCCGACTGATTGGTGACGGTGTATGGGTTGATCATGCACCTGCATTAGTGCATATGTCAACTAATACACCCCGCCTTTACGGAGATTTCCGCGGGGGTGTTTCAAGAAAAATCGATTTGTGGTAGGTTTTTCTTCTCGGACCCCATTTTTCCCTCCGGGCCTTCGCGGCCCGGTCCGGGACGAACACCACTATGGGAGGAAACCATGGAATATCACGATCTCCAGAAGACCCGCGTGGGCGATCTGCGCGACATGGTTCACGAGAAGATGCCCGACGTGCAAGGCCTGGTGGGCATGAAGAAGGAAGAGCTGGTGGACATGCTGGCCGACCACCTGGGCATCGAGAAGCCCCACAAACACGTGGCCGCCGGCCTGGGCAAGCGCGCCGTCAAGGCCGAGATCCGCGAGATGAAGCTGAAGCGGCAGGCCGCCCTGGAAGCCGGCGACAGCGCGGATCTGAAGAAGTACCGCCGCCTCATCCACCGGCGGAAGCGGAAGCTGCGGCGGTTGATGCAGCTGAGCTAGGCGCGCCTTTACTACGGGGCAGGGCGGGATGGTGCACCCTCGGCCTGCCCCTGGATTCAACTCTCCCCGGCATCCCCCTTTGCCCGTTCTGCTACCCGTCCACAACACCTCCAGCAGCCGCCTGGCCTCCAGGCCCGCCATGTCGCCGGCCAGATGAGTTTCGAAGAAACTGGAGATGTTGTAAGTTCCGGCGCACCGCTTGGCGTTGGGCGAGGAGGCGGGACATGGCCCTGTCACCAGCGTCCGGACCCAGCTCTTCTATCTGGCCATCCAGCTCGGCCAGGAGTTCCCGGAAGCGGCGGGCCGCCTCTCCCGTCCGCCCCTCAAGCAGGCAGGCCCGAGCCTGCAGATATTGCACCTGCAGCTGGTGCTGATGGTAGGTGCGGCAGCCTGCCACCTGGGCAAGCAGTTCGACGGCTTGGTCGCGACGGCCGCTCTCCACCATTATCTCGGCCCGGGCCAGCAGGGCCGGAAAGGTCGGGACCAGCCCCAGGCTTTGCTCCAGATCCGCCTCCGCAGGCCCTGTCCGACCCAGGCCCAGGCGTGCCATACCCCGGTAGTACCGTGGTTCGGGCTGCTTCCAGCCCCAGCGTACCGCCTGATCCAGAGCGGCCTCGGCCGCCTGATAATCACGCCGGTCCAGGTGGGTCAGTCCGCGGGCCAGGGCAGCGTCGGCGACCACCTCGCCCCCTCCCCAGACCAGGCAAAGCAATCCCCCAAGAGCCAGGGGCAAGCCCGCCCAACGCCGCCGGGGCCGAGGCCCGGAGCGGGGTGAAGTGCTGCTTGCCCCCTTCTCCGACCTCGCTCCCGCAAGGGCCGATCCCACGCACACCACCGCCAGCAGAGTGGCCGGACGGTGGCAGGGGAAACTCACCAGGCTCAGGAAAAGAGCGGTGAGCAATCCCCCCGTAAGAAACAGGAATCCCCACCGCTCCTGCGGCAGAGTCAGGGCGGCCAGGCGGCGGAACCAGAGCCTTGCCAGAAGCGCCGCCAGCCCCAGCTGCAAGGCCAGTCCCACCAGGCCCGTTTCGGCGATCCATTGCAGCAAGTCACCATGGGCCCAGGCGGAAGCGGGGAGCTGATCCGGGAACCATCCATCGGCGGGCTCAATGGACAGCCTGGCGCGGGTATCGATCCAGCCGGAGGCGTATCCCCCGGCCCCCACCCCGGTCCAGGGCCACCGGGCGGCCATATCCCGGGCGATGATCCAGTCGGCAAGGCGCACGGCGCCATTGTTCCCGGCCAGCAGACGGGTTTGCAGGACCTGCTCCCGCCAGCCGCCGACCGCCGTGTCCGCCGCAGGGACGAACAGGAACAGGGTGAACAGCACCCCGATTCCGCCCAGCACCAACAAGCTTTTCAGGGTGCGTGAAGAATACCAGGCGATTGATCCTCGCACCCGGCCGACCGCAGCCAACCCGGCCAAAACCACCCCCGCGAGGGCCACAGCCAGCTGGGGGCCCCGCGCCCCCGTCAGAATCACCACCGCACCCAGGAGGAGGAGCGGAATCAGCCCGGGCAGGTATGACCGAAAGCGGCGCCCGGCCTGGCCCTCCACCACCAGACTCAGCGCCGGCCAGAACAGGACGGCGCAGAACCCCGCCAGATAATTCTGATTGCCCAGGGTGCTGATGGCCGGAGGATAGCCCGATTGCGCCGGGGCGCCGGGCACCACCCCCGCCAGCTGGGCAAGTCCCAGCAGGGCCGCGAGGCCGGCCGAAACAAGCAGGACCGCCAGGGCCTGCCGCCGCCGAGCCGGTGAGTTCAGGGCGTGGAACAGGAACCAGGCCATCAGCAACCAGACGAGCCCCTGCAGCAGGGACCGCCCCAGGGTGCCGGTGTATGGCGAGGACAGCCAGGCGCTGCCCCCCAGCCACAGCCAGAGCACCGCCACCATCAGCCAGGCTCGCCCCCCCCTCTCCCCTGCGGCCATCTGCCACCCACGCAACAGGCCCAGGCCCAGATGGGCCAGCAACACACCACAGCAAACCAGCAGGAGGGAAATCTTGATGGCCGAGAAGGAAGTGCTGCCCGGCCAGAAGGCCAGAGGCAGCACCCCGAGCAAGAGCAAGAGAACAGCACGCTGAAAATTCATCGGACAGACGTCACCTGACCAGCATCAGCTTCTGGACCGATCCCCGCACCTCGCCCCCGAAGAGGAGCCGTGCGAAGTAGGTGCCGCTGGGCACATCCCGACCGTTGCGGTCACGGCCGTGCCAGGTCACGTGGTTCCTGCCGGCGGCCAGGCTGCCGGCAGCAATGACATCCACCAGCTCGCCGCGCAACGAGTAGATCCGCACCTCCACATCCCCCGCCTGCGGCAGGTTGAAGGCGATCTCGGCCGAGGGGTTGAATGGGTTGGGCCGCACGCGCAAGGCGAAGTCCGTCGGGGGCATCTCCTCCGTGCCGGACATGAGGTCGGGGGTGCGGACACGCACCAGCAGGGGTTGCCCGGCAGGCTCCAGGACCACGCTGTTCTGCTGGGCCATGGAGCGCACGACGACCCGGTTCTGCTCGGGCAGGTAAAGCTGGAAATCCAGATCCGCCGGCCAGTCCTGGCGCTCCCAGGTCAGGGTCACGGGGCCGTCCCCGGCGGGTTCGACCAGGAGGTTCCAGGGATCCTTCCCCCCCGCACGGGTGAAATCAGTGGCATAGGCGGTGCCGGCAAAATCCTCCCATTCCGGCCGATGTGCGCTGATCCGTACCTGCCGGTCCGGCCCGGCGGGAGCCCGAGGCAAATCCAGCAGCGGATCGAACCCCGGCGTGCCGGTGGGATGCACACCCACCGTCACTGCATCGGCTCCACCATCGGTGCCGCTCACCTGAAGCTCGGTTTTCCAGCGCAACTCGGGAGGCACGAGACGGCCGGCAGCCAGCTGAGCGGCAGTGGTTCCCTCCCGGCCGCCGCGCGTGAAATTCTGCCAGGAGAATTCCAGATTCAGGCCATAGACCGCGGTTCGGATCCAGTAACCGTGCCAGGGTTCGAGTTCCTGGGCGTTCAGGTAGCTTCCGCTGTCCGGGTCGTAGGACCACACCACATGGCTGATCAAGCCCTGGTCCACCATCTCGTCCCAGGTGTAGGTGCTGCCGTAGCGGGAGCCCTGGATCCCGGAAAAATGGCCGGTGAACCAGAGGGGGTAGCCAACCAGGTTCCAGCCGTACCCCAGGTCCACGGTGCTGGAGCCCAGTCGCGGGGTGCCCGCCATGCTCCAGGAGTAGCCCGTGACCGGCGCGATCCAGAAGCCGTCACCCACCGAGGTGCCGGTGCCGGTCCCCACCTGCTCGTACCCCGCATTTCCGGCGTGGCGGAACATGAAGGCCCGGTCGGGAGATTGGTCCAGGATCATGTCCCCCAGGTTGTCTTGGCCCGCCGGCGGCTGCAGGGGGAAGCCCACCATGGACCACCCGACGGGCAGATAGCGCGATTCCGGTTCCAGGGGCGGCGGCTCGGGCACATCGCCCCCCACCGAGATGATGAACTCGTAAATCGTCTCCATCCCCTCGGCGGTGAAGGTGTAGGAAGGGGCGGCCATCAGATCCACGATGCGCCCGTTCTGCAGGTCGTGCAAGACCAGGGTCGCCCCTTCATAGGCCGCGAAATCCGGTGTGAAATTGAGGGTCGCCAGGCCGTCCAGGTCGGTTTCCACCACGAAGGGCCAGGTTCTCTCTTCCTCGACTGGATCAAAGGGGGCGCGGATGTCCCGCCAGTAGCGGTCACCCAGGGGCCATTCCGGGTGGTCGAAGGAGGCCACAAGGAAATCCTCGGGTTGCGGGGCGGGCTGGGGCAGGTCGAAATCCGCATCGAAACCGTCGGTGGCCCCCACTTCGAAACCGCCGGTGTTTCCCTGGTCGGTGTGGCCGGCGAGGGCCACATCCACCGTGAAAGTCAGGGGTGGCAGTGCCGGAGTGCCGACCTCCAGAATGAAATTGCGGATCTGCGACGGAGCGGTGGCGATGAAGGTGTAGCCGTCCTGGCTGTGCAGATCGATGGTGGTGTTCCCCCGGATATCCCTCACCGTGGCAGGGGCGCCGGCGGCGACCGCCAGATTGGTCTCGAAATGGAGCTCCAGCTCGGCTGGATAAACCCCGGCCGCAGGCGCCTGGTAGGTGAAGAACCAGGTCTTGTTGGAAAGCTCGGGGTCGAAGGGGCTGCGGATGTCGTGCTTCAGTTGCCGGGGGGAACTCCATTCAGGATGATTGAAGGTGATGAGCACCTGCTCGTCCGTGTCGGGCAAGTCCAGGCCCGGATCGTAGCCGTCGGTGGCCTCGGGCAGGACCGCGGCCAGATTGAAAGGATCTCCCGGGGTGGAAATGACCACACCCAGATCGTAATCAGCCAAATCCAGGCAGTAATGCAAGGGGGCGCCGTTGATGCGCAAGACCGGCAAGCCGAGGTCCCCGGAAACGGGCTGCAAAGAAACGAGCTCGCTGGTCTCGCCTTGCGCGTAGGACATGCTGCCATCGATGGAAGAAGGCACCGAAGGGCCGAGGTAGATGCTGGCGGGATCCCCATCCGGGTCCATGTACAAGATGGGCACCGACCCCAGATGGATGTGTGTTCCATCGGAAAAAACGGGCGTACCGAAGCCGACGATGTGGTTGTTGCCGCTGCCCACATCCACCGCTTGCACATCCCAGGTCACACTCTGGGCCATGCAGTTGGCGGGAACGTTCAGGGAGAACTCCACGCCGCGAATGGACTCGGCCGAAGGGTTCAGCACGTAAATGTGGCCCACGACGGGCATGTTCAGGGGCACACCCTCGGCGAATATCTCGCCGTTATCGAGAACCAGGGCCAGCAGGTTTTCCCCCTCGCAGGAAAAACCCGGCTGGGCCGAGGCCTGGGCGGAAACCAGCCCGGCGACAAAGATGGTCAGAACAGTGAAGTAGCGAGCGAAATGCCGATGCGGAATACTCATAGGATTCCCCCGAAAATAAATGACGACCCGCGGGTCAGCGATACAGGCTCTTGATCAGGCCCCAGGCCTGCCCCTCGTTGGGGATCTCGTCGGCATGCAGAAGTTTCCAGGTCAGGGTGACGTTGGGATCGGTGACGGTGAATTCGATGGTCACTGGCGGCGAGAACTCCACGAATTCCTCTTCACCCGGCAGGCGCAGAAAGATCTGGTGGGGAATGAGGGTGCCGAAGGGCAGATCCAGATGCAACTCGGTGGTGGTCCCGGGGGTCTGGTTCACAAGGGCCATGTCCCAGTCCTCTTCCCGGTCACGATACAGTTCCTGGAGGGTGCGGTAATCCACCCACCAACGGTTGGAGAGACCCGGCGGCGGCGACGGCATCCGCAAATAGGCGTCGAAGGTAGTCTCGGGCTCGGGAGGCGGTGCCAGCAAATCAAAATCATCCAGCCCGTACAGCGCGCCCGAACGCACGCCGAAAAACAGGGTCTGAGCCTGGTAATTCTTGGGTTGTACGATGACCCGGACACCCAGTTCCTGGGCCAAGGCGCTGGTGCAAAGGCATAATATCGGCAGCAAAACCAGTAACGATTGCCGTGGACGAATCATGTTTACCCCCCAGATGTTGATTTTCATTAGATAATATTTTTTCAATTCTGTCAATCATGCTGGGGAGTTGTGATACAATCGCCGGGAAGCAGCAACCACATCTGGAGGGATGAAATGCCACGCAAGTATCTGCTCTGGGGGCTGGCCTTCGCCTTGATGGCCGCCGTGATGGCCATGGCCGCCAAGGAGGCCCCTCGCTCCGCTCATCATCCGCACCACCCGACCGCCACCGACACGCGCGACAGCTTCGAGGGATTCGAGGGGGCCTGGCTACCCGAAGGCTGGCAGTTCTATTCTGCCAGCGGGCACATGGACCAGGAGAACTGGTACCACGGGACCGAAGCATACGAGGGCTCCTTCTGCGCCGCCATCGACTTTGATCCCGACCTTCTGCCCCAGGATTGCCTGCTGACCTTCGAACACATGGTCAAGGAAGGTGAGGACCACCTCAACTTCTGGATCGCCGGAAGCGATTACCACAGCGCCAACTACGACTGCACCGTCGAGATTAACGAACATACCGTCTACAGCTGGGCCGATAACGCGGTGGGCAGCTACGTCTATTCCCTGGTGGACCTGGACCTATCAGAGCACCTGGGCCAGAGCGTGGACATCGGCTTCCGCTACCAGGGCGTGGACGGCGCGGCCCTCTACCTGGACGCCGTGGGGCTGAACGAGGGCGTGGAGCCGCCCCCCCCACCCGAGCCGCCGGCCAACGACACCTGCGAGGATATCTACTACAGCTGGGACCATGAATTGGCGCCGGGCGCCTTCAGCATCTGGACCGACAACACCCTGGCCAACCCGGATTACTCCCTGACCTACCCCAGCTGCACCGGTTACTCCTGCAGCGGGCGGGACGTGGTCTACTCCGTCTGCCTGCAAGCCGGCGAACAGCTGGACGTGGCCATGCAGTGCAGCTTCGACGCGGCCCTGTACATCATCACCGACTGCGACGATCCGCAGAACAGCTGCGTCGCCGGGGCCGACGCCACCGTCAGCGAGGGCTACGAGGAAATCATGGGATTCGTCGCCCCCGCAAACGCCATCTACTACATCATCGTCTCGGCCTACAGCGATGGATCCGGTCCCATCGAACTGTTCGGAGTCAACTACGGCAGCGGCTGCATCATCGCCACCGAGGAGCAGACCCTGGACGGGATGAAGGCCATGTATCGATGAGGGGGGAGCTTCCAGGCACAACCGCCTGGATAGCCTCTAGACCTACTTGCTTCAAGACCAAATGGCTTCAATACAACCCGCCTCCCCTGCCCGCAGGCAATGGGAGGCGGGTTGGAGATCGAACGGATAGATAAATCCAGTCGATCTGGTTGGGGGGGCCTACGCCGGGCACTGCGTGGCCAGCGACAGCGCGGAACTGAAGAAGTGCCGCCGCCTCATCCACCGGCGGAAGCGGAAGCTGCGGCGGTTGATGCAGCTGAGCTAGCAGGCTGTTCGGTTTCAGTCCACGGATTTGATGCTACCGAACTCGCCCAGGCTGAATTCCGGGGCGGTGTCCTGCCGCCCCAGAATGAACATGTTGTACCAGAGATCGAAGCTGATCAGCAGGAAGAGGACGGCCGTCCAGGTCCGGCTTCCCTGCCGGTGCTCGCGACAGATCCTGGTGATGAAATCCCGGTTGAAGAGCCCCGCTTGCCGGAGGCCCGGCGAGAGCAGGTCTTCCGCCGACCGGGGCAGGCCCTCTTGCAGCCAGGTGGTCAGGGGGGGAGTGAATCCCCCCTTTGATTTTTCCAGGATCCTGGGCGGCAGCAGCTCGGCCCCCAGTTCCTGACCCAGCAGGTACTTGGCGGTAGACCGGGACAGGAAGTGGCTGCGGAAGTCCCCCTGGACCAGGGACCGGGCCGGCAGGGAGAGGCAGAAATCCAGCACCCCGGGCGACAGGTAGGGCCAGTTGACCTTCAGGTCATGGGCCCGCGCCATCTTGCCCACCTTGTTGAAGACCCCGAAGGCCCCGTCGATCAGCAGATCCAGCTGAATCATCTTCCCGAGAATCTGGTCGAAGGAACCGGACGGGCTCAGATCCAGGGGAATTCCCTCCAGGGTGCGGGGAAAGACCGTATCCGTGGGGCCGGCCAGGATCTGCTTGTAGGAATCCAGGCCGCCGTGCCAGGACGTGTAGGTGAACAGGGTGCCATAGGCCCCCTGCAAATTGGTTCCGGTGATGTAGGCCAGGTTCCCCAGGTACGGCGCGGGTTTGATCCTGTGCAGGGCCTTGAACAGGGGGGCCAGGGCATGCAGACGGCACTTGGCCACCAGGGGGTAGTGGCGCCCGAACAGGTGATCCGGGCCGTCGCCGCTGACCAGGCCGCGGGCATGGGGAGCCAGGCGCTCGAACAGGGCGAAGGAGGGAATGGCGGAAAAGTCCAGGAAGGGCTCGTCCAGTTCCCAGGTGATGCGGGGCAGATCCTCCAGTTCCGAACGTGACCCCAGATCCAGATAGGTGGCCTGGCTGCCGGTGTGCCGGGCGACCAGGCGGGCCGCGTCTTCCTCGTTGAGGACGCTGCCGGGAAAGGTGGCCGAAAAGGTGGGAAGCGGAGCCGATGACTGGCGGGAACCGCAGGCCACCAGAACGCTGGAATCGATGCCCCCGCTCAGCAGCCAGGCGGTGTCCGTTGCCCCCGCAAGGGGCGCGGTCTGCTCCTCCAGCAGGCGGCGCAGCTCGGGCAAGGGGTCCTGGCCCGTGTACGGTTTGATGTCCCGGGGCGGCACCTGGTGGGCCCGGGCCGTTTGGCCATCCCACTGCACCCTCTGCCCCGGCCAGGTCTTGCGGAAGCCCTCCAGCAAGGTGCGGGGGGGCAGCACATACCCGGTGGCGAAGAGCTCGTCCAGGGCGGCGGGGGAAAGCTCACGGGGAACCCCGGCCAGGGCCGTGAGGGAGGGCAGGCGGGGCGAGAAATAGAAGCCCCCGCCGTGGGACAGGTAGTACCAGCCGAAACAACCGCCGGTGGGGTCGCCGAGCAGGGTGAGGGCGCCTGTGCCCTTGCTGGCCAGGGCCACGCAGAACAGCCCCTCCATCTTTTCCAGCAGCTGGTCGCCGGACTGTTCCAGAAGTTGATGGAGCAGGCCGGCCAGGCTGGCGGTGGACGGCAGGCCGGCCGCCGAGGCGAGTTCCCGGGCATTGGCCAGGTGGCCGCAGAAGGCCAGGAGGTGGTCCGGGGTTTCCACCAGGGCGTTGTCCCAGGCGTCGGAGGTGCTGGCCAGGAGTACGGCGCCCGTCCCCCCGTCTGCCGGGGACTCGGGCCAGGTCAGGGAAGTGGGTTCGCCGGCGAAGGGCCGGGCCATCCGGGCCAGGACCGCCGCGGGCTGGTCAGTGGGTCCGCTGAATCCGAAAACCGCCATGGTGCTCCCCCCGGGCCATGGGTTGGTAACATGGGGACCGATCGATCCGCCAGGGCAGTATAGCCGGGCCCTGCCGGACTGGCCAGCGCTGAACACCAGGCCGGCAGCAGGGCCCTGGACAGAGAAAGGCCGCCTCCGGAGAAGAAGGCGGCCCGGGTCAGAGGTCATTCCCGGTCAGCGATACAGGGCTTTCACGCCGCTCCAGCTGCGCGCCTCGGTGGCCACAGGAACGTACATGAAGGACTCGAGGGCCTCCAGGACGTAGGCGCCCACCGGCACCACCACCACGTAAGGCTCGGCGCCGTAATCCATGTGACCAGCCACGGTCAGAGGCAGGGAGGCCCCCGCCGTCGAGCCGGTGCTGAGGGTCAAGGTCGCCAGCATCGCCGTCCCACCCGCGGGAATGCCCGACGTGCTGGAAATGATGGCCCCCGTGTTCAGATCGCCGCTCATGGCCAGCCCGTCCGCCAGTTCCGCCCCGAGCAACGACATCCCCGCCGGAAGGTCCAGGCTCAGGTAAACACTGTCCACGGAGTGGTCCAGTTCGCGCAACATCAGGTAGGCCTGGGCTGTCTCGCCCACCCCGCCATTGAAGGTCCCCGCCTGCTGGGTGCCCTGCTCGTCGAAGAAAACGCCGATCTCCGGATTGATGAAGGACATCAGCGTCAGGGTGTTGCCATCGGCGACATGGAAGGCGCCCTGGTCATCCTGCACCAGGATGGAACCGGCGCCAGGGTACGCTTCGACCCCGTAGGTAACATCTCCCAGGCGGTCCACATAGATCTCCATGCTGGCCACCACGGCCGGGGTTTCGAACTGGGGCATGGGAGCGGCAAAACCCAGCTGCACTCCCGACACCAGATCCCCCGTCACCGTACCCACCGGGTACATCACGGAAAGCCGCGAGAAGGCGGTGGTGTCATCGATACGGAAGGCGGCGCCGGCCACCATCATGTCCGCGTTCTCCACCACGACGTACAGGGTTTGCACGGAACCGAACGGGACGGACTCCGCAGGCCCCACCGGAGATTTGTCCAGCGTGGTGTAAATGCTGACAAGGGGCTGGGCGGCGGCGAGACTGACGAAGGCGGTGAGAATCAGAAACGTTAGCAATGAAGTCTTCATGGAACCCTCCAATCCATGGCTCCGGATCACATATCCCGAACCTCACACCTCACGGATGCCCCAGAAGGGCAGGTCGGTAAGCCAATGACGTCGGGATGCCAGAATCGAGGGCACAGGAGCGCAACGAAGACAATCTCCCATATCCCCCTTGGATGTAACCATATCACAAGGAGTAGCAGCAAACAAGAGGTGCCTCTGGCCTGGCAGCGGGGATCAATCCTGGCTGTATAGCCCCTCGACCTTGCGGGAGGAGGTGGTGATGCCCCGGATGAGGGCCGAGCTGAAGCCGTGGTGCTCCATCTCGTTCAGCCCGCTGATGGTGGCGCCGCGCGGGGTCGTCACCCGGTCGATCTCCCGTTCGGGATGCAGCCCCCCCTCTTTCAGCAAGGCTGCCGCGCCCAGGGCCGTCTGCACTGCCATGGCCAGGGCGTCGTCGGAGTGGAAGCCGATCTCGATGCCCCCCTGGCTGGCGGCGCGGATGGCCCGCAGGAAGAAGGCCGTGCCGCAGGCGCACAGGGCCGTGGCGGGGCCCATCTGGTTTTCCTCGATGACCAGGGTGCTGCCCAGGGGATCGAAGACGGCGGCCGCCAGGATGAGGGCCTCGTCCTGGCCGGCCAGGCAGGTCATGCTCTGCCCCACGGCGATGGCGGTGTTGGGCATGGCCCGGGCCACGGCCACCTCGTCCCCCACCAGGCTGCGGATGTCCGCGATGGCCGCCCCGGTGACCACCGAGATCAGGGTGTGGCGCCGGCCGTCCAGGTGGGGCGCGATCTCCTGCAGCACGCTGTTCAGCTGGCCGGGTTCCACGGCAATGACCACGAGGTCATGGGCGGCCAGGGCGGCGGCATTGTCGGTGGTGGTGGCGAAGCCCTCGGCGGCGCGCGGGGCCAGCTTGTCGGCGTGGCGGCGGGTCAGGGTTATGGACCGGGGCTTCAGGGTGCCCGAACTGACCAGGCCGCGGGCGATGGCGGTTCCGATGTTGCCGGCCCCGATGATGGCCAGGCTTGCGATTTTAGTCATGATCTTGCTCCTGCAGGAAAACTTGGCCGGCAACCTGGTCAGGTTATCCGGGGCTAGCCCTGTGAATAACAACGGGGGCCCACAACTTGTCGGCCCCCGTCCACGAACGTCGCCAGGTGGCTGGCACCGGTTGCACGTGCCAGGCTCTGTCCGGAATGAGCTTCAGCCCTCGAACAAGCTCTGCGCAGCGTCGTACACCGTCTCCGACAGGGTCGGATGCGGGTGGATGGTCTTCCTCAAGTCCTCCGATACCGCCGCCATCTCCAGGGCCAGCACGCCCTCGGCGATGAGCTCGCCCGCACCGGGTCCCGCCACCGCCACCCCCAGCACCCGATCCGTCTCCGGATCGACGATCAGCTTGGTCATGCCGTCCTCGCGGCCCAGGGTCAGGGTGCGGCCGTTGCCGCGCCAGGGCAGCTTGGCCGTCTTGACCTTGATGCCCTGCTCCTTGGCCTCGGTCTCCGTCAGACCGCACCAGGCGATCTCGGGATCCGTGAACACCACCGCGGGAATGGCACGAGGATCGTACTGCGCCTTGCGGCCCGCGGCGGTCTCGGCCGCCACGTCGGCCTCGGCGTAGGCCTTGTGGGCCAGCATGGGGTCGCCGGCGATGTCGCCGATGGCGAAGATGTGCGCCTCGGCTGTGCGGCGTTGCCCGTCCACCTGGACGAAGCCGCGCTCGTTCACCTTCACCCCGGTGTTCTCCAGGCCCAGGTTCTCGGTGTTGGGCCGCCGGCCGATGGAGATCAGCACCTTGTCGAAGCGCTTCTTCGTCACCTCGCCCTTCTTGTCCTCGAAGGAGACCATGACCCCGTTCTTCTGCTCCTTCAGCTGGGCCACCTTTGTGCTCAGCATGATGGTCTCGAACTGCTTGTCCAGGCGCCTCTTCAGCTGGCTGACCAGGTCGCGGTCGCAGCCGGGCAGCAAGCCCTTGGTCATCTCCACCACCGACACCTTGCTGCCCATGGCGCAGTAGGCCGAGCCCAGCTCCAGGCCGATATAGCCCCCGCCCACCACCAGCAGACTCCCAGGCACGTCGTTCAGGTCCAGGGCGCCTGTGCTGTTCATGATGCGGTCACTGGTCTGCACCCCGGGCAGCATGAAGGGGCGCGAGCCGGTGGCCAGGATGGCCTGCTCGAAAACTATCTCTCCTTCGTCCCCGTCGTGGCTCCGCACCAGCAGGGTCTTGCTGTTCTTGAAGCTGGCCATGCCGCGCACGTGGGTCAGCTTCAGCTGCTTCACCTTCATGCCCAGGCCGCCGGTCAGCTTGCCCACCACCTCGTTCTTCCAACCGCGCACACGGTCCACGTCGATCTCGGGGCGGGCGAAGGTCACGCCGATCTCGGCGGACTCGGCGGCCTCGTTGACCACCTTGGCCACATGCAGCAGGGCCTTGCTGGGAATGCACCCGCGGTGCAGGCACACCCCTCCCGGGTTCTCTTCCGGATCGATCAACGTCACGTCCAGGCCCAGCTCGGCCGCCTTGAAGGCCGCGTGGTAACCGCCCGGCCCGGCGCCGATGACCACCAGTTTCGCGCTCTCCGGGATGCCGATCTTCTCGCTCATATCACTATCCCTTCATGACCAGGTTGATGGGTTTCTCGATGGCCTCGCAGATGAAGCGCAGGAAGCGCGCCCCGTCGGCGCCGTCGATGACCCGGTGGTCGTAGGTCAGGGACAGGGGCATCATGTTGCGCGGCGCGAACTCGCGGCCGTTCCACACGGGCTCGGTCACCGAGCGGGACACCCCCAGGATGGCCACCTGCGGCGCGTAGACGATGGGCGTGAAAGCCGTGCCGCCGATGCCGCCCAGGTTGCTGATGGTGAAGGTGCCACCCTCCATGTCCGCCGGGCTGATGCGCCGCTCGCGGGTCTTGACGGCGGTCTCGTTCAGCTCGACGGCCAGCTTCTCGATGCCCTTGGTGTCGGCGTCGCGGAGGACCGGCACCAGCAGCCCGCCCGGAGTGTCCACGGCCACGCCGATGTTCACGTAGTGCTTGAGGATCAGCTCCTTGTGGGCCAGATCCAGGCTGCTGTTGAACTGGGGAAAGGCCTTCAACGCCGCCGCGCACACCTTGATCAGGATGGCCGTCATGGTCAGCTTGGTCTCGGGGGTGGCCTTCAGGTTGAACTCGCGCCGGAAGGCCTCCAGCTCGCTGATGTCGGCCTTGTCGTACTGGGTCACCATGGGGATGGTGGACCAGGCGTAGCTCATGGCGTCGGCGGTGATGTCCCGCACCTTGCTCAGCTTCTCCTGGCTCACGGGGCCCCACTTGCTGAAGTCGGGCAGGGGACGCTGGGCGTGCAGTCCCGGGAACTCGCCCGTGGCCACGGGGGCCGGGCCGCCGCCGGTGATGCGCTGCATGGTCTCCTTGACGAAGCTGCGCACGTCCTGCTCGCTGATGCGGCCGGCCGGGCCGGTGCCCTGCACCTGGTAGATATCCACGCCCAGGTCCCGTGCCAAACGCCGCACGCTGGGGGCGGCCGGAGCCACCCGATCACCCGTGCGCACCGGACTCAGGTCCAGGGCCTGGTCCACATGAGCATCCGCGGCCGGGGGCGCCGGAGCGGCCGCCGGGGCCGGGGGCAAAGCCTCCTGGGCCGGCGGGGCCGCAGGCTCGGGGGCCGCCTCGGAAGCGGCCTCTGGAGCGGTCTCAGCAGCCGGGGCAGGCTTTTCCTGCTCGGTCTTCTCCGGCTGGGCCTGGGCGCCGCCGTCGCCGGCCTCGCCCTTCATGATGGCCTGCCCCACCTGGACTGTGTCGCCCTCCTCCACCAGCACCTCGGTGATGGTGCCGGCAAAGGGACAGGGGATGGCCACCACGGCCTTGTCCGTCTCCATCTCCAGCAGGGTCTGGTCTTCTTCCACGCGATCCCCCGCGGCCACCGAGATGCCGATGATCGTGCCCTGGGTCACGCCGTCCGATACTTCAGGTACCAGGATGTCCTGTGCCATGTTTTTCCTCGCCTGTTCTTGCTAGTCCCCTCAGTCCACGTGGGGATTCAGTTTCCCGGAATCGATGTTCAGATCCTTGATGGCCTGCTTCAGCACGGCCGGCTTGACCGCGCCCTCGTCGGCCAGGCGGTGCAGGGCCGCCAGGGCGATGTAGCGGGCGTCCACCTCGAAGAAATCCCGCAGCTCGGCCCGGCCGTCGCTGCGGCCGAAGCCGTCGGTGCCCAGGCAGTGCAGGGGCCGGGGGAACCACTGGGCCACGCTGGCGGGCAGCACCTTCATGTAGTCGCTGGCCGCCACGAACACGCCGTCCTCCCTGGCCAGCAGATCTGTGACGTAGGGCACCCGGGCCTTCTTGCCGGGGTTCAACAGGTTCCAGCGCTCGCACTCCACCGCGTCGCGGTACAGCTCCTTGTAGCTGGTGACGCTCCACACGTCGGCGGCCACGCCGTAATCCTTCTCCAGGATTTCCTGGGCCTTGATGGCCTCGTTCAGGATGGCGCCCGAACCCAGCAGGTGGGCCCGCGGGGCCTTCTTCCTGGCCTCGCCCTTCAGGCCGGTGCCGCTGAAGCGGTACATGCCCTTGAGGATGCCTTCCCGCACGTCGGCCCGCCTGGGCATGGCCGGCATGAGGTAGGTCTCGTTGGTCACCGTCAGGTAGTAGATCCAGTCCTCGCCGTGGCAGTACATGCGCGTGATGCCGTCGTGGATGATCACCGCCAGCTCGTAGGCGAAGGCCGGGTCGTAGGCCTTGACCTTGGTGGGGGTCATGGCCAGCACGTGGCTGTGGCCGTCCTGGTGCTGCAGCCCCTCGCCCGCCAGGGTGGTGCGCCCGGCGGTTGCCCCGATGAGGAAGCCCCGGGCCCGGCTGTCGCAGGCCTGCCAGATCAGGTCGCCCACCCGCTGGAAGCCGAACATGCTGTAGAAGGTGTAGAAGGGGATGGTGCTGACGCCGTTGTTGGCGTAGGCCGTCCCGGCGGCGATGAAGCTGGCCATGCTGCCCGCCTCGCTCAGCCCCTCTTCCAGGATGGCGCCCTGCTTGGTCTCGTTGTAGTACAGCAGGCTGCCCTTGTCCACGGGCTCGTACAGCTGACCCGCATGGCTGTAGATACCCGCCTGGCGGAACAGGGACTCCATGCCGAAGGTGCGCGCCTCGTCGGGCACGATGGGCACGATGAGCTTGCCGAACTCCGGATCCCGCAGAAGCTTGGACAGCAGGTGCACATAGGCCATGGTGGTGGCCAGGGGCCGGTCGCCCGAGCCCTCGTAGTACTCCTTGAAGGTCTCCTCGGTCTGGCAGGCCATGGGCTGGCTGCTGTTCATCCGCGCGGGCAGGGATCCCCCCAGTTCCTGGCGCCGCTGGCGCAGGTATTCCATTTCCGGGCTGTCCTCGTCGGGCTTGTAGAAGGGGGCCGCCGAGATGTCGTCGTCGCTGACGGGGATGTTGAACCGGGTGCGGAATTCCTTCAGCTCGTCCTCGTTCAGCTTCTTCTGGCTGTGGGTGATGTTCTTGCCCTCGCCCGCCTCGCCCAGGCCGTAGCCCTTGATGGTCTGGGCCAGGATCACCGTGGGCGAACCCTTGTGCTCGCGGGCCTCCTTGAAGGCCGCGTAGACCTTCAGCGGATCGTGCCCGCCCCGGGTCAGCTTGCGGATCTGCTCGTCGCTGTAGCCGCTGACCAGGTCCAGCAGTTCGGGGTACTTGCCGAAGAAGTGCTCGCGGATGTAGGCGCCGCTGCTGACGGTGTAGCGCTGCATCTCGCCGTCCAGCACCTCTTCCATGCGCTGCAGCAGCTTGCCGCTGGTGTCCTTCTCCAGCAGCACGTCCCAGTCGCTGCCCCACACCACCTTCAGCACGTTCCAGCCGGCGCCCCGGAACGAGGCTTCCAGCTCCTGCATGATCTTGCCGTTGCCCCGCACCGGCCCGTCCAGGCGCTGCAGGTTGCAGTTGATGACGAAGATCAGGTTGTCCAGGTTCTCGCGGCTGGCCAGGCTGATGGCGCCCAGGCTCTCGGGCTCGTCCATCTCGCCGTCACCCAGCATGGCCCACACCTTGCGGCCGCTGGCGGCGCGCAGGCCGCGGTCCACCAAGTAGTGGTTGAAACGGGCCTGGTAGATGGCCGTCAGGGCGGTGAAGCCCATGCTCACCGTGGGAAACTCCCAGAAGTCGGGCATGAGGAAGGGGTGGGGATAGCTGGCCAGGCCGCCGTCGGGGTGCAGCTCGTGGCGAAAATTCTCCAGGTCCTTCTCGGTCAGGCGCCCGTCCAGGTAGGCCCGGGCGTACACGCCGGGCGAGGCATGGCCCTGGAACAGCACCATGTCCCCCAGGAATTCGCTGGTCCTGCCGCGCCAGAAGTGGTTGAAGCCCACCTCCCACAGGCCGGCGGCCGAGGCGAAGGTGCTGATGTGCCCGCCGATGCCGGGGCGCTCGCGGTTGGCCCGCACCACCATGGCCATGGCGTTCCAGCGCACGATGGACTTGATGCGCCGCTCGAGCTCGCGGTTGCCGGGAAACACCGGTTCCTTGCTCTTGGGGATGGTGTTGATGTAGGGGGTGTTGGCCGTGAAGGGGATGCTCACGCCCTGCTCCTGGGCCCGGGTCTGCAGGATGCGCAGCAGGCTCTTGACCCGCTCGGGTCCCTGCTCCTGCAGAACGTAATCCAGGCTTTCACGCCACTCGGCGTTCTCTATCTCGTGGAGCCTGCCCAGCTCGGGGGAATCGTTATTCGCCATCGTCACTTCTCCTGAAAGAAACCGGCAGAAATCCGGAAGAGAAAGGACGGACCATGTCCGTTTGCAATGAAAAGGAAAATCGTTTTCCAGACCCAGTTTAAGCCCAAAACGCTTTAAGTCAACCGAGTTGGTGGACTTTCGGGATGCTCCCGGTCAGGAAAATTCCAGGCGCCGCGCAGGGTTGGTCACGGCGTTGATCTTGGCGGCCAGTCCCCGGCCCTCGGCCACCTCCCGGTCGTCCAGATAAACCACGTCCAGCATGCTTTCCACCCGCACTCCCGTGCGGGAGACGTTCATCTCGGTCAAGGCCTCGCTCCAGCCCTGGAAGTATTTGTCCAGCAATGCCTTCTGCTCGTAGTTGCCCTGAAAATGGACCAGCAGGTTGATGTCGCTCTCAGGGCTGGCCGTTCCGTCCTTCACCGAGCCGTGCAGGTAAACCGCCGCCACCCCCAGGCCCTGGTGGTCCAGGGCCCGGACCATGCGCTCGGCCATGCGGAACCGCCAGCGCCAGTACTGCATGGGTTCGTGCAGGGAGGGATCGGCTTCGGGCATCTCCACGGGCTGGCTGCCGTCGGGCTGCTGCAGCACGGCCATGGCCTCGTCCAGGTCGGCATTCATGAAGATGCGCAGCACTCGCCCGCCGCTGACGGCGGGCACATCGATGACCTTGAGGCACCCCGCCAGGTCGGCGAACTCGGGAGCCAGATCGGCCAGCAGGTTGGGCGAGGCAACCAGCCAGTTCTCCTGGAACGCGATGTCCTTGTCGTCGGGATACAGGGGCAGGTAGCGGATGCCGGCCTCCACCAGATCCTGGAAGAAGTGGGTGCCGAAGCTCAGATCGGGCACGTAGTCGCCCTTGCGCCGGGCGATCTCCAGCAGCACCGCGGTGTTGTTGATGTCGGCGTAGGTCACGCTCACGCCCAGCTTGATGTCCCCCCGGCTGCCCCAGCGGCCCGGCCCCATGAGGATGAAACGGCGCTTGGGCAGCTGCCGGTTCAGATGGCCAACCGCCCGGCCCACCCGGCGCATGGCCTCGGCGTCGGGCAGCGCGCCGTAGGCGGCCGGATCCACATACACCACATGAGTGATGTCCGGCACCCAGCCGTTGGAAACGTACCGGCGCGCGTTGAAGATCAGATCGGCCGGAGCCACGTCCCGCGGCAAGGGAGCCGGCGCGGCGTCGCCGGACTGGGCCTGGGGCCGACACTGCAGCAGGTAGAAATCCTTGCCGTCGTGGGCGAACTCGATGTCCACCGGCACGCCCAGGGCCTCCTCCAGGGTGCGCATGAGGGCGCCCACCCGGGGCACGAAGGCCGTGTCCGTCAGCAGCCCCTCCATGTCGGCAACAAGGTCGTCATTTTCGGGGTCGATCATGAAGCGGCTGGACTTGCGCAGCTGGCCGTCCTTGAACACCGAGAACACCTTCTCGATGATGGGGTACTGGTCCCCCGCCTCCCGAAGCAGGTCCTTCAGGTCCACCGTCTCGAAGCGGTGGGTGTCCAGGTTGATGACGTCGGCCCGGGTGGGAGCGTAGCGCAGCTTCTCGTCCACCGAAACGCTGGGACGCAATCCCGGCTGCCCCGGCACCGCCAGCACCGGGAAGTCGTCGCCGATGCGATCCACGGCCCGGGTGCCCAGGCCCGGCACCACCCGCACCAGGCCGTCCTCCCGCTTGATGCGGGCCGACCAGCGGAACTCGTTGTGGCTGAAGGCCACCCCGGCAAAGGCCGGCAGCCAGTAGCGGCCAACCCGGGTGCCCACCACCTCCTGGATGAGGATGCCCATCTCCTCCACGAACTCCTGCAGCCCCCGTTCGCGCCGGTACTCGATGGGATCGGGCCCCAGCAACGAGGCCCACACCTCGGCCACCGCGTCCAGCAGGGCGTCCAGCCGTTCGGCCTTGGTCCCCTGGTTGGGCAGGAACAGGCTCTTGTACTTGCCGGAAAAGGCCGTGCCGAAACGGTCCTCCAGCAGGCTGCTGCTGCGGATGATCAGGGGCACCTCGCCGAAGTAATCCAGGGCCCGGGACAGGCCGATCATGATCTCGCTGGGGAAGGAGCTGTTCTTGAACAGCTGGATCATGTTGGGGTACTCGCGGCGCACCTGCGAGATGTCCTTGAACTTCTGGTCCATCACATCGTCCAGGCTGTTGAGCTTGACGAAGTCCATGATGGCGTCCGAGATCAGATACCACGAGCGCGGGGTCTTGACCTCGTCGAAGCCCAGGTCCTCCAGGTCGTACTGCTCGAGGATCCAGCGGGCCAGCAGCAACCCCGCCGCCTTGCCCCCCAGCTTGCCCATGCAACCCTCGGTGAAGGTGGTACGGTCCACCACATCGCTGAAGTCCACGATGCGGGCCACTTCCTTGGCCACGTTGATGAAGTCCAGCTGTTCGGTGAGAAAGCGCTGGATCAGAGACACGCGCAGGCTGCGCAGGGTGGAAAGGGCCAGGCCGCTGCGCCCGCGCAGCACGTGGTCGTAGCGCTTGATGGCCTGGGCGATCTCGGGCATGGTCGAGCGGGAATCTCCCACCACGGTGCTGAAAAAACGCGCCTTGTCCTCGGTCTGCCACTTGAGGACCCGGGCCAGGATCTCCTCGTCGCCCAGGTACTGGGCGGCCAGTTCGAAGGGGGCGCCGGACATGAGGGCCGAGGCTTCCAGGGAGCGCCGGGCCTCGGGCATGTTGCCCTCGCGGGACGCGTCCAGGGACCCGCCGGCATCCACCTCGGCCAGGATGGCCTGGGCCTCGGGCAGGCCGATGCTGCACAGGTGATTCAGCATCTTGCGCGCGACCCGCAGGAACTGCTTCCTGCGGGTCGTTCGCATCTCGTCCAGCAGTTTGCGCCAGTCGAGGGCGCACACATCCGGCGATTCCTCCCCGGCCTGGCCGTGGCGGTCCGCCGGACACATGATCTACACCCAGCCCCGGTCGCGGCACGCGGCCGCCACGCGGTCGATGGCCACCACGTAGGCGGCGTCGCGCATGTAGATCTTCCGCTTGCGGGCCACGTCGCTGATGCTGTGGTAGGCCGCGGTCATCTTCTGGTCCAGCTTGGTCAGAACCTCTTCCTTCTCCCAGAAGTAGTTCATGTTGCACTGCACCTGCTCGAAGTAGCTGCAGGTCACCCCGCCGGCGTTGGCCAGGAAATCGGGAATCAGGAAGATGCCCCGCTCGCTCAGCACCTTGTCGGCCTCGGGAGTTGTGGGGCCGTTGGCGCCCTCGGCGATGACCTTCACCTTCCCGTGAATACGTGCGACGTTCTTGCCGGTGATCTGGTTCTCCAGGGCGGCGGGAATGAGGATGTCCACCTCGCGGTCGATCCAGTCGTCCCCGGGAATGACCTCGTAGCCCTTCTCGGTGGCCCTGGCCTTGTCGATGCCGCCGAAACGGTCGGTGATGCTGCGCAGTTCGTCCAGGTCGACGCCGCTGGCGCGGTAGAAGGCGTAGGTGGTCTGTTCGCCCTGGTCCCAGCTGCTGACGCACACCACGGTGCCGCCCATCTGCTGATACAGTTCGATGGCGTACTGGGCCACGTTGCCGAAGCCCTGCACGCTGGCGGTGGTGCCCGCCGGGTCCAGGTCCAGCTCGGCCAGGGCCTCGCGCAGGCAGTAGACCACGCCGTAACCGGTGGCCTCGGTGCGGCCCAGGGAGCCCCCCATGCCCACGGGCTTGCCCGTGATCATGCCGGGGTAGTGGCCGCCGCTGATGTTCTCGTACTCGTCCAGCATCCACAGCATGTGCTGGGGGCTGGTCATGACGTCGGGAGCCGGCACGTCGGCCACTGGGCCCACGTTGCGGGCCAGCTGGCGCACCCAGCCGCGGCAGATGGCTTCCTGCTCGCGGGCGCTCAGGTTGTGAGGGTCGCAGATGACGCCGCCCTTGCCGCCGCCCAGGGGAATGTCGGCCACGGCGCACTTCCAGGTCATCCACATGGACAGAGCCCGCACGGTGTCGATGGTTTCCTGGGGGTGAAAGCGGATGCCTCCCTTGCTGGGGCCGCGCGCGTCGTTGTGCTGGACACGGAAACCCTGGAAAACCTTGACCGTGCCGTCATCCATGCGCACGGGAATGCTGAAATGGTACTCGCGCAGGGGGGTGCGCAGCAGTTCGCGGCTGCCGCTGTCCAGGCCGATCATGTCGGCGATGTTGTCGAACTGTTCGCGGGCCATCTCGTAGGGATTGAACGAAGGATCGTGCGCCATCAGGCACCTCCAGGATCGATTCCAGACCACAAGGGTCACCAAACAGGGCATGGCCACCGGACACCGTGAGGGCAGGGCCCCGGCCCGGTTGCACGGTCAAATGATAATTAAACCGGCGGAAAAGTCACTCCGCACCCTGTTTTGGGCAAGGATAATTTGTCCGGTTCAGGCCTCGGTCCCCACACCGGGCTTCAGCACCACCCCGCGTCGGCTGCGCCCGTCGATGAGCACCCTCACCCCCCTGGGCAGACGCACGTGCCGGATGAACTCCCCCTCGCTGACGGACGGCTGCTGATCCAGCCAATCCCAGTCCACGCGCCCGCTGCCCGTTTCCGAATTCACCGTCATGTAGCCGATCTGAAAGCTGGTCAGGTTCTGGAAGAAATGGCTGCCCTGGCTGGGGGTCACCTTGAAGTGGTCCAGGTCTGTCTCGACGATGAGCTGGGCGGCCGAGATCTGGTCCCAGCGCACGGGAATGCCCAGCCAGCGATCCGAGGATCCCCAGCGCCCGGGTCCCAGCAACAGGTAGCGGGAGCCGGCCTTGTGGAATTCGCGGTTCACCCGGCCGATCTCCTCGGCCATTTCCCGGGTCAGGGAGCGGTCGAAACGGGAAACGGGAATGTACAGGATGTCCCGGATGTCCTCGGTGCTGCCGTTGCCCAGGGCCACGTCGGTGGCCACCAGGGTGCCCGGCAGGTGCATCAGGTCGTCGGGAATGTCCGGAGCATCGTAGCCGGCGGCCAGGGGCCGGATCTGCAGGAAGCCGAACTGGTGGCTGGAAAGGCGCCCGTCCTGCAGTACCACGGCGAACTCGATCTCCACCTCGGCGCTCATGGTGCGCCGCCCCAGTTCCAGAAGCAGCTTGAGGATGTCGGCCAGGGGGAAGATGTCCGACTTCAGCACGTGGGCGAAGGAGACCAGGCGCACTCCCGGGCGATGGATGCCGTCATACACCGCGTCGTTCTCCGGCGAGTAGACCGATCCGATGGGCTCCAGGGTGCCGTGCCGCTCGGCGTCCCTCAGCTCCAGGGCAGTCAGGTTGAAGTCGTCGTTCAGGGAGGGATACTTGTCGGGCTGCCCCACGTCCACGGCGAAGAAGTTGCGCTGGCTGCCTTCCAGCCAGTCCTCGGTGGTGCCGAACTGGGGCAACACGTGGGGATGGCTGGGGCTGAAACGCAGGGCCTTGCCCCCCTCCACAACCGTCCGGCCCAGCCCCAGGCACACCGTGGCCACGCCGTCCTCCGGCGCCATGCCCGCCGCCGGGTAGAAGTTGGACGAATGGGCCACACCCGAGAAATGAGGGTAGTCGAAATGGTCGTACCGGCGGCCCACCATCTGCTGGATGATGACCGCCATCTTCTCTTCCTCGATGCGGTTGCTGGTGGCCTCGATGTAGCTCTTGGCCGCCTGGCTGTAGGCCGAGGCGTAAACCAGCTTGATGGCGTCGCAAAGCTGGTCCAGGCGCACCTTCAGATCCTCGTGGCTGTTGGGCAGCATGTAGGTGCTGTACACGCCGGCGAAGGGCTGGAACTGGCTGTCCTCCAGCAGGCTGGACGAGCGCACGGCCAGGGGGTACTTCACCTGGCCCAGGAAGGCTTCCAGATCCTCGTAGATGCCCGCCGGCAGCTTGGCCGCCAGGAAGCTCTCGGTCAGCTTCACCTCGTCCTTGGTATCCCCCAGCACAGTGCTGTACAGATCCGCACTCTCCATGAACTCGTCGAACACGTCGGTGCCCACCACGGCGGTGGGCGGCACGGCTATTTCCACGCCGGGGAAGCGGTTGGTCACGCCGTAGCGGTGCAGGATGCTGTTCATGAAGGCCAGCCCCCGGCCCTTGCCCCCCAGGGAACCGCCGCCGATGCGCACGAAGCCGCTGCTGTTGTCGAACTGGTTGCGAGAGAAATCGGCCACCACCCCGCGCTGCCGTTCGCGGCGGAAGCGGCTGATGGCCTGCACCAGATACTCGCGCAACTCCTCGTCGCCGGAAAACTCGGTGACCTTGCGCGGGCGCAACAGCGAGGCCAGCCCGAACTCGGTGCGGGCGCGCAGCCAGTTGCTGAAGTGGTCGTGGCTGGCGTGATGGCGCACCGACTCGACAGGCACGGTGCGCAGCATCTGCAACATGGCCTTGAGGTTGGCGGCCCGCCCGATCTCGGTGCCGTCGGGCAGCCGGAAGACGAAGCTGCCGAAACCGAAATTGGCCAGCATGAAGGAGCGCAGCTCGCTGAGCAGGTGGCGCGAGTGCTTGTGGATGAACCCGGCGCCGATGGCGTGGGCCCGCTCCTCCAGCTCGGCATTGGTGGACTGCAGCACCGCCGGCGTGTGGGGGTCAACGTACTTGACGCGCCGGATGAACTCCACCCCGGCATCCTCCCGGTCGGCCCCCTGCCAGGGGAAGCGGCCGTCGCTGATGACTCCCAGCAACGAGTCCTTGTACAGCCCGTAGATTTCCCACGCCTCCTCGAAGGTGGTGGCCAGCAGGATCTTGGGGCGGGCACGCAGGCGCATGAGTCGGTGGGTCAGGTTCAGCCCCTCCTCCATCAGGGATTGGGTCTGCTCCAGGATCTCCGTGTACAACAGGGGCAGATAGCGGGAGTAGAAGCGCACCGAATCCTCGATGAGCAGGATGCAGCGCACGTCGCCGTAGCGCGAATCGTGGCCGATGTTCTTGCTGTCCTCGCAGAACTTGATCATGGCCAGCAAGAGGCGCCCGTCACCGGACCACACGAAGTAGCGATCGATGCTGCCCTGGCTGTCGGCAGCCTGGACGTGGGCCAGCTCGCGCGGGTTGAAGGCCAGGTTGTAGACGGGAATATGGGACGAGTGCTCCTTCACCTGGGCGGCCAGGCGGGTGGCGTCCATGTCGCCCAGGCGGCTCATGGTGATGACCAGGTCGAAACGCCGCACCTCGATGAGCTCCAGGGCCTCGCTGCCGGTGCTGGCCCGCGTCACCCGGGGCGCGAAGCTCAGGTTCAGCTCGCGGTACTCGCTGAGCAGCAGTTCGGTGAGGCGTCCCCCCTCCTCCAGGGTGAAGGCGTCGTACATGCTGGCCACCAGCAGGATCTCCTGCACCCGGAAGGGCATGAGATGGCCGAAGCCGCTGAAGGACCCTCCCTCGTCGCCGAGGGCGGGGTTGGTGCCGTGTTCGTTCATGGCTTGAAGGGCGCCTTCCTGCTTGCGTGAATCAGAAGCGGAATCCATAACTCAGGCTCAGCCCACCGTTGCCCGGCGCGGCCTTTTGCCCGTCCATCTCGTGCATGCGGGGAACCAGCCAGCCCACCAGGGACCCCAGGGCGGCCCCGGCCAGGACATCGCTGGTGAAGTGCCAGCCTCCCGTGACGCGAAAAATGCCCGTCACCGCGGCGCTGCCCAGACAGCCGGCCCAGACCCAGGGCCCGGCGCCCGAGTCGGGATTGAATTTATCGTGCATGGTGCCCAGCATGACCATGGCGGCGAAGGCGTTGGCCGTGTGCCCCGAAGGGAAGCTGCGCCGGGCCGTCAGGCTGGTGCGCAGGTGGTCGGGAATGCGGGGATCCCGGTTGTAAACCAGGGGCCGGCTGCGCTTGAAGGTGCTCTTCAGCAGGTAGGTCAGCCCCCCGCTCAGGGCCATGGTCTCGGCCTGGATGAGAGTGGTTTTCAGGGGCTGCAGCCCACCGGTGCTGTTCAGGTTCAGGGCCAGGGGAGCCACCATCTGTCCGTGCAGCAGCCAGTCGCTGGCGCGGGCGGCCCCGGACGACCAGTTGCGGGTGGCCGGGCGGTCGAAGCTGTTGACCTGGTCAGGGTGCATGGCGCCCACCTGCTCGGGTATGAAGGGCTGGACGTCACGGCCCTGCCACCAGCCCAGGCCGAAGGCCGCGGCGGCGGTCAGCAGCAGCCCGGCCTCGGTGCCCCCCTCCAGTTCGTAGGGATAGGGATTCCCCGAGCCGGCAAAGGCCAAAGGCTCTCCCGGGCCAGGACCCAGCAGGCACCACGGCACCGCAAAAAGAAGGATAATCCGCCAAGCGGCCGCGAATCTCAAGACACACACCTTTCACGTAACCTCGGATCCCATTGTCATACAAGGTGGTAGCGGCGTCAATGGGAGGTGCAGGGATCCCCGGGTGCCCACCTCCATCCGCACGTTAAAACATTAACTTAAAACTGGCAAAAACCGGAACGGCGAGCCATATTTCTTGGGCCTAACCCACCCGGCAAAATTGTTCTAATCCCATTACAAAACAATGAGATAAATTAAATTCAAGTTTTTCTTGATTTGCGCGATTTGTTGATAAATTTTTAACGGCATATAGGTGCAATGAGTTCAATTTTTCACCCATAAGCTCAAATGCTGGGGAGCGACAACATGCAGGATTTGGTGGTTTGCGTCGGTGAGAGTTGCCACCTCAACGGCGCCGAGATCGTGGTCAAGAACTTTCAGGACCTCATCGCCCGGAACCAGCTGCACGGCCGCGTCAGCCTCAAGGGCAGCTTCTGCATCGGCGAGTGCTGTGAATCGAACCAGGTCAGCGTGCGCTTCGGGGACCGGGTCTTCGCCGTGAATCCCGAGGACTGCGCCGCCGCCTTCAGCAGCCAGGTGCTTTCAACCCTCGAACCCGCCGAGGAGGCCTGACATGGGAACCAAGGTCGTCATCGGCGCCTGGGGTGACCGCAAATTCGACAACCGGGGCAAGCGCTTCTTCGAGATCGAGGAATTCGAGGAACTGGGCGACTTCCGGGAATTCGACCCCGGCAACCGCATCAAGGCGTACCTGGGCGGCAAGGGCTTCTTCGTCTTCGACAAGGACGTGTCCCTGCTGTGCGCCATCGGCCAGTACATGAAGCGGGCCGCGGACGAGAGCTGCGGCAAGTGCACTCCCTGCCGCAGCGGCACCCGCATCCTGGTGGGCAAGCTGCAGGACCTGTGCGCCCGCAACTACCGCAAGGGCCAGCTCCAGGAAATCCGAGAACTAGCCGAGCACATCCACACCTCCAGCCTGTGCGGTCTGGGCCAGTCGGCCACCGTCCCCTTGCTGAAGCTGCTGGACGAGTTCCCCGAAAAGGTGGAAGAAGAACTGAAGAACGGCAGCGCCCGGGGCACCCAGGTCATGCACAGCTACGTGACGGCCCCGTGCATCGAGGAGTGCCCCAGCAAGGTGGACGTGCCCCGCTACATCGACTACATCAAGGACGGCAAGTTCACCCACTCGGTGGGCGTGGTGCTGCAGAAGTACCCCATGGCCGCCACCTGCGGCCGGGTGTGCGTGCGCTTCTGCGAGATGGCCTGCCGCCGCACCCAGGTGGACGAGCCCGTGGGCATCAAGGTGCTCAAGCGCTTCGTGGCCGACCAGCAGAAGTACGCCAGCGAGCACTGGTTCGACCGCAGCCTCATTCCCGACCCCAAGCCCGCCGACCTGAAGGTGGCCGTCATCGGCGCCGGGCCGGCCGGCATCTCGGCCGCCTATCACCTGCTGCTCAAGGGCTATCCCGTCGAGGTCTTCGAGGCCATGACCCAGCCCGGCGGCATGGCCGCCGTGGGCATTCCCGAGTACCGCCTGCCCAAGGAAGACATCCTGCGCAAGGAAGTGGCCATCATCGAGGACCTGGGCGGCACCATCCACTACAACCAGCGCATGGGCCGGGATTTCACCCTGAACGACCTCATCGACCGGGGCTTCAAGTCGGTGTTCCTGGGCGTGGGCGCCCACAAGGGCAAGGCCCTGGGCGTGCCGGGCGAGGAAGGCTCGGTGCAGGGCTACATCACCGGCGTCAAGTTCCTGCTCTTCATCAACCACTACCACATCAACCTGGGCCTGGACATGGACCTGGGCAGCAAGATGGTGGTGGTGGGCGGCGGCAACGTGGCCATGGACTGCGTGCGCTCTGCCCTGCGCATGGGCGTCAAGGAGGTGCACCTGGTCTACCGGCGCACCCGGGACGAGATGCCCGCCGACATGGAAGAGATCGAGGCCGCCGAACACGAGGGCGTCATCTTCCACTACCTGACCCACCCCACGCGCCTCATCAGCAAGGACGGCAAGGTCACCGGCATCGAGCTGACGAAGATGGAGCAGGGCACCCCCGACGCCAGCGGACGGCGCCGCGTCATGCCCGTTACCGGCAGCGAGTTCACCCTGGACACGGACTTCGTGGTGCCGGCCATCGGCCAGCGGGTGGACCAGGCCTTCATCTCTCCCGAGCAGGGTGTGGAGTTCAACAGCTGGGGCCTCATCGAAGCCAACGAACAGACCCTGCGCACCACTCGCCGGGGCGTCTTCGCCGGCGGCGACGCCGTCACCGGGCCCGCCACCCTCATCGAGGCCATGGCCCAGGGCCAGCAGGCCGCCGAGAGCATCGACGATTATCTGACCCACGGCCGCCTGGTCTTCCGGCCCGAGCGGCGCTTCCACCAGCTGCTGAAAGGCATGCGCAAGCTTCAGAGCGAGGAAGTGGAACAGCCCATCCGCCACCTGTACCGGGTCAAGGTGGACGAGCTGGACCCCGAAACCCGCAAGCGCAAGTTCGAGGAAGTGGAGAAACCCATCTCGGTTGAAGCGGCCTACAAGGAAGCCAACCGCTGCATGCGCTGTTACCGAGTCTGCTCGGTCGTCACCGAGAAGTAGGAGGCTGTCGTGAACGCGATCATCAACGGACGCCCGGTGGAATTCACCGAGGACACCACCATCCTGGAAGCCGCCCGCGCCCACGGCCAGTTCATCCCCACCCTGTGCGAACTGGCGGATATCGGGCACACGCCCGGCACCTGCCGCATGTGCATGGTCGAGGTCACGGCCCAGGGCCAGGACAAACCCCAGTTGCTGACGGCCTGCGACACCCCCATCGAGGAGGGCATGGTCATCCGCACCCGCACCCCCGAGGTGCGGCAGCACCAGCGCCTGCAGATGGAACTGCTGCTGGCCGACCATAACCAGGACTGCGCCAGCTGCGTGCGCCACGGGGATTGTGAACTGCAGGACGTGGCCCAGTTCGTGGGACTGCAGAACACCCGCTTCAGCGATCCTGAATTCTTCGCCGGCCGCTGCGTCGACCGCACCAGCCCCGCCATCCAGCGGGACATGACCAAGTGCGTGCGCTGCCAGCGCTGCATCGCGGTGTGCCGCGACGTGCAGGGTACCGACGTGCTGGTGTTCACCGGCAAGGGCGTGCGCGCCGAGGTGGGCGTGCGCGACAGCATCGCCATGAAGGACAGCGACTGCATCAGCTGCGGGCAGTGCACCCTGGTCTGCCCCGTGGGCGCCCTGGCCGAGAAGGACGACACCGAACGCGTCATCGACTACTTCTACGATCCTGATATCTACACCGTGATCCAGATCGCTCCGGCCACCCGGGTGGCCCTGGGCGAGGAGTTCAACATGGGGTACGGCTCCAACGTGGAAGGCCGCCTCATCAGCGCCTTTCAGCAGCTGGGCGCCGACGTGGTGCTGGACACCAACTTCACCGCCGATCTGGTCATCATGGAAGAGGGCAACGAGCTCTTGCAGCGTGTAACCGACGGGGGGGTTCTTCCCATGTTCACCAGTTGCTCCCCGGGCTGGGTGAACTGGCTGGAGAAGAACCACCCCGAGCGGTTACCCCACCTGAGCACCGTCAAGTCGCCCCAGCAGTGCTTCGGCGCCATCGCCAAGACCTACCTGGCCGACAAGATGCAGGTGGATCCGGCGCGCATGCGGGTCATCAGCATCATGCCCTGCACGGCCAAGAAGGAAGAGGCCCTGCGCCCCGAATTCACCGGCGCGTCCGGAATCAAGGGCCGCCCGGACGTGGACGTGGTCCTGACCACCCGCGAATGCGCGCGCCTGCTCAAGCGCGAGGGCATCTGGCTGCCGGGATTGCCCGAAGGCCGGTACGACAACGAATGGATGGGCGAGTACTCGGGAGCCGCGGAGATCTTCGGCACCACCGGCGGAGTCACCGAGGCCGCCATCCGCACCCTGCACTTCGCCGTCACCGGCCAGGAGCTGGAAGGCATCGACTTCCTGCCCATCCGCGGTTACGAGAACATGCGCGAGGCCGAGGTGGACCTGGGCCCCAAGGGCAAGATCAAGGTGGGCGTGGCCCACGGACTGGCCGCGGCCAAGACCATGATCGAGCGGGTGAACAACGGCGAGGCCGACTACACCTTCATCGAATTCATGGGCTGCCCCGGCGGCTGCATGGGCGGCGGCGGCCAGCCCCGCATCAAGAAGAACTACCAGACCTTCTGGCACGAACGCCAGCAGGCCATCTACAAGATCGACAGTGACGCCGCCATCCGGCAAAGCCACAACAACCCGCACATCCAGAAGATCTACAAGGAATTCCTGGGGGAACCCCTGGGCCACAAGTCCCACGAGCTGCTGCACACCAGCTACCGCGACCGCAAGGTGCAGGTGAAGCACGACATGAAGACGATCTGGGACGAGATCCGGTCGTAAGACCTCTCAACCCCACGGTCCGGGCGCAGATTCATGCATTCGTGCAGCGACCGGATCCCATGATGAATCCCCCGGCACAGTGGGCGCCGGGGGATTCTTCATTTCCGGCCCGTGGGGACCGCGCATCCAAGCGTCAAATACCCCGCCCGATGATCACCGCCCGCGCCGTGGCCGCCACGATGAACAGGTCCAGGACCAGGGACATGTTCTTCAGGTAATACAGGTCGTAGCGCAGCTTTTCGTGGGCCGCCTCCACGCTGGCCGCGTAGCCGAAGCTGACCTGGGCCCACCCCGTCAACCCCGGCTTGACCAGATGCCGGAAATGGTAGGGCACGATTCGTTTTTCCAGATCGCCCACGAACTCGGGGCGCTCGGGCCGCGGCCCCACGAAAGCCATGTCGCCGCGCAGGATGTTGATCAGCTGGGGCAGCTCGTCGAAACGCGAGCGCCGCAGCAGCCGCCCCAGGGGGGTGGCCCGCGGATCCCGGGGCTGGGCCCATACGGCCCCCGCTCCGGCCTCGGCGTCGGTGGTCATGGTGCGAAACTTCAGCAGGGTGAAGGTGCGGCCGTTGCGTCCCACCCGCTGCTGCCGGTAAATGGCCGGGCCCGGGGACGTGGTCCGGACCAGCAGGGCCACCAGCGCCATGGGCACCGCCAGCACTGCAAGCAGGAGCAAGGCGATCATCCGGTCGGTCAGGCTCTTGGCCAGCCAGCGCAGGCGGGTCATGGGGCTGCAGCCGAAGGCCAGGGTGGCCAGGGTCTCTTCCTGTTCGATGAGCAGCTTGTGGCACACCCGCTCGTAGAAGGTGGCGCTGGCCACCACCTCCACTCCCGCCAGCCGGCACTGGATGAGATCGTCCAGGGGCAGTCTTGGATGGTTGGGGGGCAGAGCCAGCAGGATGGTGCCCACCCCGCGCCGGTGCACCATCTCGCGCAGGCTGTCCAGCCCGCCCAGCACCTGCAGGCCGGCAGGAATGTCCCTGTTGTTTCCCTCCAGGTTTTCCGGGTCGTCCACCAGGATGCCCTCCAGGCTGATGCTGTCCCCCAGGGCCCGCTCGACCTCGGCCAGGATCCTGTCCAGCCCCTTGCCGTTGCCCACCACCAGCAAGCGGCCGGCGTGGGTCCCCCCCGCGAACACGCGCTGCACCAGCAGGCGGCTGCCTGCCGACACCACCACGAACAGGGATGTGGAAAGCAGGCACATCTGACTGAGCAGGCTCAGGTCCAGGCCGCTGTGGTGCCCGGCCGCCAGCAGCAGGGGCAGGAAAACCAGCCCGAAGGTGGCGGTGGCCACCAGCATGCGCGGGGCCACGTTCATCCCCGAATAGATGCTGCGGCGGCTGTACAAGCCGCTCAGAAAGAACCCCAGCTGCACCAGCAAGGGGCAGGCCAGGGTCACGAAGACCACGGGAGCGGTCACTCCCCGGTCGGCGATGGAACTGATCAATCCCAGATAAAAGGCCAGCACCGCGAAACAGAGCAAGGCGATGATGGCTTCGAACACCACCGTGCAGGTCACACGGCGCGGGAGATAGTGATTTATCAAGACTGACATGGCGCCCCCCCTGGCTGAATTCCGACAGCACATGACATCCAGTGTAATGCTGTTTGGGGTCGGCGCACCTTATTTCAAAAAATTTAATATTTATTCATTTTCATCTCCGTAAAAGGCCCGCCTGACGGAGCCATTCCGGTCAGGATTTCCCGGCCAAACTTCCATGCCCGGAGCCCACCCTCCGGCCCTCGCCTCACCCCAGACGGGCGGCCAGTTCGGCCAGCTGCTCCCCGGCGGCGGGATCGTCCAGCACGTCCCCCGCGTCGAAGGCCGTGGCCTTGACCGCTCCCAGCCAGCGCATCTGCAGGGCATCGGCAATGCGCCGCGCCATGCTCTCGGTCAGGTCGCAATCGCCCGGGCCGCTGCCGGCGGCCAGCAACAACCCCAGCCCCTTGCCCGCCAGACCGCCATTACCAAAGTACGGCCGCAGACGATCGATGCAGGCCTTCATCTGGGCGCTGGGCCCGTACCAGTAGATGGGGGTGCCCAGGACCAGCGCGTCGGCCCGGTCCATGGCCCCGTACAGTGGCTGCATGTCGTCCTGCACGGCGCACACCAGGTCCCCCCGCTTGCACCCCCGGCAATCGGTGCATGGCCCCACCTGCAGGCTGCTGAGATCCACCACCTCGGTTCCCACGTCATCCTGCTCCAGCCGCCCGGCCAGCAGGGACGCCAGGGTGTTGGTGTTGCCGCGGGCGCGCGGGCTTCCGGTCACGATCAGCACCTTGGTCACAGGCATCCTCCCGGCATGAATTCCTCCAACAAGAAGAGCCCCGCCCGTCAGGCGGGCGAGGCTCCAGGTCACACGGCGATGAACGCCCGATCAGGCCTTGAACTCCACGCCCTGGGCCAGGTGAATCTCCCCACCCCAGTTGATGGTGTTGGTCTGCCGGCGCATGTACATCTTCCAGGAGTCGGACCCGGACTCGCGCCCGCCGCCGGTCTCCTTCTCGCCGCCGAATGCCCCGCCGATCTCGGCGCCGCTGGTGCCGATGTTCACGTTGGCGATGCCGCAATCGCTGCCCAGGTAGCTCAGGAAGGTCTCGGCCTCGCCCATGCTGTCGCTGTAGATGGCGCTGCTCAGTCCCTGGGGCACGTCGTTGTGCAGCTTCAGGGCCTGGTCCAGCTTCTTGTACTTCATGACGTACAGGATGGGTGCGAAGGTCTCGTTCTGGACGATGTCGGCCTTGTTGTCGATCTCGATGATGGTCGGCTGCACGAAGGTGGCCGCGCCGAAGGGCTTCAACACCTTGCCGCCGTACAGCACCTTGCCGCCCTGCTCCTTGGCCGCCTTGATGGCGTTCTCGTAGTCGGCCACGGCGCCCTCGTCGATCAACGGCCCCATGAGGGTCTTGCCGTCCAGGGGATCGCCGATGGCCACCTTCTTGTAGTTGGCGATGAGCTTCTTGACGAAGGTGTCGTACACCGTCTCCTGGATGATGAGGCGGCGGGTCGAGGTGCAGCGCTGGCCGGCGGTGCCCACGGCGCCGAAGAAGGCGCTGGCCAGGGCGCCCGTCAGGTCGGCCTTCTCGCTGATGATGATGGCGTTGTTGCCGCCCAGCTCCAGGATGGAGCGGCCCAGCCGCCCCCCCACCACGCCGCCGATGCGCTTGCCCATGCGGGTCGAGCCGGTGGCCGACACCAGGGGAATGTCGTGGTCGTTGATCAGCTTCTCGCCGATGGTGGAACCGCGGCCGATGGTCACACAGCTCAGCCCCTCGGGCAGGCCGTTGGCCTTGAACACCTCGTTGACGATGTTCTGGCAGGCGATGGCGCACAGGGGAGTCTTGCTGCTGGGCTTCCACAGGCTGGTGTCGCCGCACACCCAGGCCAGGGAGGTGTTCCAGGCCCACACGGCCACGGGGAAGTTGAAGGCGCTGATGACGCCCACCACGCCCAGGGGGTGCCACTGCTCCATCATGCGGTGCTTGGGCCGCTCGCTCTGCAGGGTGGGGCCGCTCAGGTTACGGCTCAGGCCCACGGCGAAGTCGCAGATGTCGATCATCTCCTGCACCTCGCCCAGTCCCTCGGTGAAGATCTTGCCCATCTCCAGGCTGACCAGGGCGCCCAGCATCTCCTTCCTGGCGCGCAGGGCCTCGCCCACCTGGCGCACGATCTCGCCGCGCTTGGGTGCGGGCAACTCGCGCCAGATCACGAAGGCCTTCTTGGCCTGCTTCATGACCTTGTCGTAATCCTTGGCGCTGGCCTGCTCGACCTTGGCCAGGACCTCGCCCGTGGTGGGGTTGCGGGACTCGATGAAGTCCTTGCTGTCGGCGAACCACTCGCCGCCCATGTTGGCGCCCTTCATGCTGGCCTTCAGACCCAGGGCCCGGAAAATCTGGTTCTTCGTAATCTTCTTGGCAGCCATTATTCAAGCTCCTTTGGCTACGTTGGCACCCATCCCCCTGCCGGGCTCAGAGCGTTGTCACCTCGTCCTTGCACACGATATCCAGTCCCTCCAGCTCGTCCAGCACCGGATTGTAGATTTCCGGATGCACCGGGCGCAGAACGCCCCGCTGGGGGATCTTGTCTTCCAGAATGAGCCGCGCGGCGATGGCCGCCGGCAACGAGACGGTGCGCGACATGCTGCTGTCGCCGTGAGGCACACCGAAGTCCACCAGGCTGCTGGTCAGGCGTTCGTAGCGCCCCTCGGTCTCGAACCAGGCCTTGAACTCGTGGAACAGCACCACCATGTCCCGCTCGCCGGGGGCGTACACCAGCTTCTCCAGCATGACGTCCCCCAGCAGATCCAGGGGCGACACCCGCGGCCGACCCACCGGGCGGTCCGAGAACATGCCCAGCCAGTGCAGGTTCCAGGCGGGCAACCCGTCCGGGGCGATGCCCATGCGCGCCGCGGCCACGGTCCTCAGGTCCTCATCCGGCCCGGCCCCCAGCAACTCGCCCATGTACTGCGCGCAGCTCAGGCCGGCGCCGTCACGCTCCTGATCGTCCAGCAGGCCGATCTTGCCGATGTTGAACAGGGTGTCGCACCAGCCCATGTTGCGCAAGGTGGCCCGGAAGACGGTGCGCACCTGGTCACCCAGGTTGTAGATCTCCCGGTAGGCCAGGCTGTCCCGGTTGGGATAGGCCTCGAAGTCCCCGCCGCCGGGCACGTGCAGCAGGTGCATGTCCCGGAAAAGGCGCGCCGGCTTGACCTCGACCGTGTGCCCGTCCTTCAGGTACAGGGCCCCGTTGCGGCTGGCCATGAGCACCCCGCGCGGGGCCCAGGAGAACTTGTAGCCGTAGGGGTTGTCGTTGGCGTCGGGGGCGGGCAGACCGCCGCAGTAGCTGCGGAAGTGGCGGATGACCCCGCCGCGCCGGTGCACGTCGTCGATGATGCGCATGGCCGACATGTGATCGATGCCGGGGTCCAGGCCGATCTCGTTCAGGAAGACCAGGTCCCGGTCCTTCGCCTCCTGGTCCAGGGCTTCCATCTCGGCCGAGACGTAGCTGGCCGTGACCAGGTTCTTGCCCTGCTCCAGGCAGTGGCGGGCCACCATGGGATGGAAGGTGTAGGGCACCAGGGAGATGACCAGGTCGTGCCCGGCCACCAGGCCGGACAGGGCCTCGGCATCGCCCAGGTCCAGGGTCATGGCCTGGCCGGCCGGATGGCCACCCACCAGGGCGTCGGCCTCTTCCTGCACCAGGCTGGTCACCGTCAGGGCATAGCCCCCGTCCAGCAGATAACGGATGAGGGGACCGGCGACCATGCCGGCGCCCAGCACGAGGATCTTTTTCATCCCAACTCCTTGTCCAGGCTCTTCTGCAGGTAACGGAAATCCGGGGTCAACTGGCCTTGATGGGTGATCACGGCCTTCTTCAGATGCGGAGGCAGGTCCAGGCTGTCGAAATCCACCTTGAATTCGGCCCGGGCCAGGGCGGGCACCATTTCCTTCAGGACGGTGCCGAAGTGCTCGCTCGACTCGCGGGGCAACTCGCAAGGCAGGTTGTCCACGGACATGACCACGGGGCCGTGCCCCTCCACGCCGTCCACCGCCACGTCCCGCGTCACGTCGTACACGAAACAGGGGGCATCCGGCTGGGGAGCCTTCACGGTCACCTCGATGCCCCCACCGATATCGCAGCTGATGTCGCCGATGACCTTCAGGCGCGGATCCTTCCCCGGACCGTAATGGGCCTTGACCCACTTGCGCGTCACCAGGCGCGGGTACTGGGTGTCCCAGAAGATGGTGTTCATCAGGACGTCCAGGTGGGGCAGGTAGCTTTCCACCACGCCACGGTAGTTTTCCGGGTGCTGGTAGTAGTCCTGCAGGACGAACTGGGCCTCGGGCGAGCGAGGCTCCACCATGTCCTCTTCCTTGAACTTGACGGCCACCAGCGGGCCCACTTCATCCACGCCCGCCGCTGCCGTCCGTTCCAGGTCCTTGACGTCGATTTCCAGGACGGGCAGGCAGTCCAGGATGGTGCGGCAACCCTTGTACACATTGCCGTAGCCGGCGAACCCGAACACCAGCGGACGATCCAGGGCGGGGATCCCCTCCTCGCTGATGCGCGTCCCGATCCGGCGCAGATGCTCCTTGGCCTCCTCCAGATCGTGGTATTCGTAGGCGTGCTTGACCTCGGCCAGGGGCGTGGACACCCCCTGCAGTTCCAGGCGCTGGGCCAGGGCCACCAGGGACTCGATCATGCCCGCATAGCCGGCATGGATGCTGAAGAAGATCAGGCGGCGGTTCTGCGCGTCGGCGATCTTCTCGTAGTCGATGAGGGTGGCGCCCTCGTCCAGCAGGTGCTGCAACATGGGCATGTTGTAGTCCTGCCCCTTGATCACGTGGCTGAAGTACACGAAGGCCCGCGGCCCCTGCAGCAGGGCGATGGGAATCTCCTTGACGGCCAGGACCACCCCGGCCGGGCTCAGGTCTTCCTGCACCAGGGCGCCCGCCTCACGGTACTCGTCATCGGTGAAAACCCGGATCTCGGAAGGCTGGACGATGAAATCGATGTCGTGGGCGTGCTTGAGTTCTTTGATGTGGGAGGGAGTCAGGGGAACACGGCGCTCCCACTTGTTCTTGTCTTCCCGGCGAATACCAATGATGGGCGCCATTTCGTCTCCAGGCTTTTGAGGAGGTCGCGGCAAGCAAAAACGGAGAATACCGTCCTGGGAACACTTGTGAAGGCATAAGCTAGATCCCGGCCTGAGGCGAGTCAAGCACTTGGCAGGAGCTTCTCAACTTCCTGGAAATGGCGGGCTTTGTTGATGACAGGCGGCAGGGCGGGTGTATAAAATACCAGCCTGAGCATGGACCCGGCCCCCCTCGAGATCGGAGGCCCGATTCCCCCTGTGTGGCCGGTAATGGAGAGGAAAGAAAATGGCTGACAACCACTACGCTGTGCCCCTGAAGCAAGCTTTGCAATTCCTCAGTCGCACCTGCAGCGTTTTCCAGGAAGAGGACTCGGCCTTCGCCCCTGACCCGGGCATGTTCACGGTGGCCCAGCAGGTGGCCCACGTGGCCCAGACCATCGACTGGTTCATGGACGGTGGGTTCGGCGACAAGGGTTTCGATATGGACTTCACCGCACACCAGAACGAGGTGCGCGCCTTCACCAGCCTGGAGGCGGCCTTCCTGCGCCTGGCCGAATCGGTGGACCGGGCCGCCGCCACCCTGGCAGCCCAGACGCCCGAACAGATGATGGCCCCCCTTCCCGAGGGCCCCATCATGCCGGGAGAACCCCGGGCCGCCATCGTTGGCGCCATCGCCGAGCATACGGCGCACCATCGGGGCGCACTGAGTGTCTACGCCCGGTTGCTGGGCTACGCCCCGCCCATGCCTTACGCCTAGCCCTCGGCTGATCGGCCCAGGGCGAAACGCAGGCCCGGACCGATGCCGTTGCGCCAGTTCACCCAGTTGTGACCGGCGTTGCGGAAATGCAGGTCCACCTGGTGTCCCCGCGACCGCAGGGCCTCGGCCACGTTCCTGTTGGCCGGGGCCAGCCATTCCAGGGTCCCACAATCCAGATGCCACAGCAGGTCACGCGGTTGCCCGGCCAGGACCTGCTGCTTGAATCCCTCGTTGCCAGCGAAGGGATTGTCCATGTCCATGTCCTCCGAGAAGAGGAAGGCCCCGGACTGGCACACCACCTTGCCGAAGAGGTCGGGGTGCTCCCAGGCCAGCATTGCGCTGAGCAATCCCCCCAGGCTGGCCCCCCAGGCCACCCCCCGGCCGGCGGAGGGTGCCCGCCCCTCAATTTCTTGTAGTACTTCCTCTACAATAAAAGCCCGGTAAACGGGGTTGAAGGCGTACTCCCGGGTGCGCTCCCGGGGCGGGATGAAGACCAGGTGGGCCGGCTGCACCTCGCCCCGGTCCAGGAGGTGGTCCAGCACCTGGCACACCTTTCCCCAGCCGAAGTAGGCCTTGCCGTCCTGGAATACCACGTGGGTCAGGGGGGTGTCGGCGCAGCCGGGGGGCGAGTAGACCAGGACCCGCCGGCTCTCGCCCAGCAGGCGCGACTCCACATCCAGGCGCAGCACCCGTCCCCGCGGGCGGGCCGCGGGCAACTGGGCCAGAGGGTCGGGCCGGTAGTCCGGCCCGGCCAGGTGGCAGGCGAAGGGCCACCAGGGATTCAGGCGGGGGTTGGTGTTGTCCGGATCGGGGCGCCGCTGGCCCTGGGCGTCCTGGTAGGCGTACTCGAAGTAGGCGTCATCGGGAATGGTGAAGGGCGCCATGCTCTGCACCGGCACCGGTCCCTTGCGCCAGTCCGTCAGATCGCTCAGGAAGTGGGTGGCCCATTCCGGGGGGCGCAGGTCGACCCGCATGGCGCATTCTCCCTCAGGTGGACAGGTCCCGCCCGGTCTTCTTCTTCAGGGTCTCCACCTTGGCGTCCAGGCGGCCCTCGCTGCCGCGGCGGGCATCGATCTTGATCTGGCAGGCGATGCGTTCACAATCGGCGTCCAGGCGCTGGTAACATTCCTTGACCACGGCCATGACCTCGTCCCACTCCCCTTCCAGGCAGGTGCCCATGGGGCCCAGGCGATAAGGCAACCCGCTGTCGTCGATGACTTCCAGGTTGCGCTTGACGTAGTCGCTCACGCTGGCGCCCTTGTCCGTGGGATACATGGAGAATTCGAGCAGGATCATACCGGCCTTTCCGTTCGGCCGGGAATCCCGGCCGGCTGAACATTACCCTCCCTCAGTCCTCACCCTCGGACAGGCGCACCTTCTTGGCCGCGCGCTTCCGGTCGTTCTCGTCCAGCAGGGCCTTGCGCAGGCGGATGGACTTGGGAGTGATCTCGACGTACTCGTCGTGATTCAGATATTCCAGGGTCTCCTCCAGGCTCATCTTCATCGGCGGAGCGATCTTCATTTTCCGGTCGCTGCCCGAAGCCCGCATATTACTCAGCTGTTTCGCCTTCTGGGCATTGACCATCAGGTCGTCTTCCTTGCTGTGCTCACCCACGATCTGCCCCACGTACAGGTTCTCTCCCGGCTCGACGAAGAACACGCCCCGGTCCTGCAAGGCGTCCAGGGCGAAGGCCACCGCCTTGCCCGCGTGCATGCTGATGATGCTGCCGCTGGTGCGCTCGGGAATGCTGCCCTTGAAGTACTCGTACTGGTGGAAGCGGTGGTGCATGACGATCTCGCCGGCCGTGGCGCGCAACATCTTGCTGCGGAAGCCGATGAGTCCGCGGCTGGGCACGTGGAAGGTCAGGTGGGTGCGTCCCTCGCGCTGCTCCATGTTCACCATGTCGCCCTTGCGTGTGGCCGCGTACTCGATGACCGTCCCGGCCAGATCCGAGGGGACATCCACGTTCAGGACCTCCACGGGTTCGGCCTTTTTCCCCCCGATCTCCTTGTAGATGACCTGGGGCTGCCCGACCATGAACTCGAAGCCCTCGCGACGCATGTTCTCGATGAGAATGGAAAGATGCAGGATACCCCGCCCCGAGACCTTGAAGGTGTCGGCGCTGGCCGTCTCCTCGACCCGCAGGGCAACGTCCCGCTCGGCGGCCTTGTACAGCCGTTCGCGCACCTGCCGGCTGGTGCAATACTTTCCTTCCTGGCCGTAACCGGGACTGTCGTTGGACATGAAGCTCATGTTCAGGGTGGGATCATCCACCCGGATCAGGGGCAGCGGATCGGGATGATCCACATGGGCCAGGGTGTCGCCGATATCCACCGACTCCAGCCCCACCACGGCGCAGATATCCCCGCAGTGGACCTCGGTCACTTCTTTCTTACCCAGGTTGTCGAACACGTAGAGTTGCCGGGCCAGGGTCTTGACCTGCGATCCGTCACGCTTCAGCATGACAACCGGCTGCTTGGCGGTAATACTGCCGCGCTCGATGCGCCCCACGCCGATGCGCCCCACGTAGTCGCTGTGGTCCATGGCCGAGATGAGCATCTGCAGGGGGCCTTCCTGGATCCTGGGCGCCGGGACATGTTCGATGATCATGTCCAGCAGGGGGTACAGGTTGACGCGCTCGTCCTCCAGTTCTCCCACGGCCCAGCCGTCCCGCCCGGCGGCGTAAACTCCCCGGAAGTCCAGCTGCTCGTCGCTGGCCTCCAGCTCCACGAAGAGGTTGAAGATCTCGTCCAGCACCTCGTCGGGCCGGGCGCCCTTGCGGTCCACCTTGTTGATGACCACCACGGGCTTCAGGTTCAGCTGCATGGCCTTCTGCAGAACGAATCGCGTCTGGGGCATGGGGCCCTCGAAGGCATCCACCAGCAGCAGAACACCATCGGCCATCTTCAGGACCCGCTCCACCTCGCCGCCGAAATCCGAGTGGCCCGGCGTGTCGATGAGGTTGATGCGCGTGTCCTTGTAGGTCACGGCGAAATTCTTGGAGGTGATGGTGATGCCCCGCTCCCGCTCCAGATCACCCGAATCCATGACCCGGTCCTGAACCTGCTGCCCTTGACGGAAGACGTTGCACTGTTTGAGGATCTGATCCACCAGGGTCGTCTTGCCGTGATCGACATGGGCGATGATGGCCACGTTTCGGATTTGCATTCCCAGCTCTTTCTGCTGCACAGGTCACTCTGCTGAAAAGGGGCCGGAAAGGCGGAATACCCCCGGACCACAACACGGCACCCCCATTTTGAAGGCATGCACGGCGGCAAGAATAAGTCAAAGGGCCCTCGACGGCCAACTCTCACCTGTGAACGGTGCCAAATATTGCTTGACGGGAATCCCTCGCAGAAGGCAGATTTTGTGTTGTAAAAAAACCACCACCATAATGCGAGAAGGAATTCCCATGGCCGAGAGCGCAGCCCAGATCCAGAAACTCAAGTTGCTGGGCCTGACCAGGACCGAAGCCGAGGTCTTCCTGGCCCTCAGGCGGGAATCGGGAGGCACCCCCATCAGCGCCTACAAGGTGGCGCAGTCCATGGGCCGTGACCCCGCCAACCTGGGCAAGACCCTGGCCGCCCTGGAAAAGCAAGGTGCGGTTCGCCTGACCCAGGACAAACCCCGGCTTTACCTGCCGGTGGACCCGGCGACCTTCACCGAGGTTCGCCTGGCCCGGCTCCAGGAGGTGGGGGAAAACCTGGTGGCCGAACTGGCCCAGGACCAGCCGGAGCTCCCTCCCACGGGCCTTTGCCTGGCCCTGCCCGGCAACGAGGCGGCCATTGAACAGACCCGCCGCATGCTGGAGTCCGCCCGGGAACAGGTTTTCCTTTTCGGGTCCCAGGAAGTGGTGCAGCACCTGGCGGATATCCTCGCCACGGTGGCGGGACAGGATCAACTTTCCCTGCGGGTGATCTGTGCCGGCGACGGCCCCCTGGACGAATCCCTGTCGGCGGTCGACCTGTCTCTCGTGCCCATGAATGCTGGGCTTTCGCGCTTTTGCCCCCAGCCTTTTCTGCAGCTGATGGTGGATAATCGCCTCTGGTTGCAGGCCCTTTTCAATCGCCCGGAAGCCGACCCGGCCCCCTGTGGCTGGTGGGTGGACGACCCGGGCATGGCCGGGGTAGCCGCCGCCCTTTTCCACCAGTGCTGGACCTTGAAACAGGCGCCGGAATGGCCCGGCGCCATCCCCGCCCCCGACGCCGACGAAAAGAGCAGCCAGCCCGACTCGCCCGCCTATCAGGCCGGGGTTCTGGGGTCGGTTCAAGCGGGATCATCAGCGCCCTCGGCTCATGGCGGCGCCTTCCCGGCTCCCCCGCCCGAGCCCGCAGCTGACAGCCAGACCCAGGAAGAAGACCAGAGCCAGGATGAGGACGAGGACGATGGCTTCCAGTTCATCGTCAAGCATGACTGAGGCCGGGTCAGGATAGGGCTCAGCGGTGTATTCCAGAGGGCACCAGGCAGAAGAAAGGGGAGCAACTTGATTGCCCCCCTGACGCTTCCGGACCGAAAGATGGCGCGTGTCTTAACACAAATACTTACAAGCTGTTGCACGCATTTTCAGCCGGTCAGCTATCCTCATGCTACTGACATTCGGCCCCCGACACAAGGCCCAAGTTCCGCCACCAACTCCTTCCAGCCCTAACCTGTTGCCGCTCAATTTCTCCCGCCCCCGGGAGGCGAACTCACTGGCTTGCCGCCCCCGGCCACTCCCCTCCCCGGAGAGTCCGCTCACTGACCAGTGAACCAAGGTTCAGTCAATTCCTCTCCATTTTTATGTTGAATGAAAATTGATTCAGTGAATATAATTCAATTCAGGAGGTTTGATACCATGACCAAGCCCGAACCCCAGCCCACACACCCCAGTGCCCGCCAGCGCGCCCAGATGGAGACCCGGCGCCGTCTCCTGGCCGCCGCCGTCGAGACCTTCTCAAAAAATGGTAGTCAAAAAACCACCATCAAGGCCCTGGCCCGGTCCGCCGGCGTCGCGGTGGGCACCGTGTACCTGCACTTCCAGGACAGCCAGGCCCTTCTGCACGAGGTCCTGAAAATGGCCATGACCCGCCTGAGCCAGGAGCTGGGAAAGTACGCTGACCCCGAACTGCGGGGAGAGGATCTGGTTGTCGCCAAGATGGAAGGCCTGGTTTCCTTCACGCAGCATTTCCCTGACCTGGCCGCCATCCTTTTCAACCCGGGCCACCTGGCCTCGGGGGCAGGTCAGGAAATCCTGGAACACCTGACGCGGTCCCAGGAAAAGGGCCTGCTGACAGGGATATCCCAGGGGACTTACCGGGGCGACCTGAACACGACCCTGGCAGCCCGCGCCCTGGTGGGCATTCTCGTCCACACCCTGGGCTGGTGGGCCACCAACCCGGATGCCGCCGGCCGGGACGAGGTGCTGAGAGTTCTGGTAGAGGTTCGCTTGAATGGCCTTAAAAGCCTGAGTTGAAAATTTTTTCAAATGGTTTCTTTTAAGCAATCTTTGTTCAATAGCAACAAGTTAAAATCTGAGCTATGCGCTGCGTGTCTTGCGTTTTACCCAGTTCAGGGGAAGCTTGATGTCGTTGATCAGGGGGGCGTTCTCCCCCTCCTGACGATAGCGGATGCCCACGATAAATTTCACCCCGTGGTGAATGATCTCGGCCTCCAGGGGGGTCTGGCCCATCTCCTCGCCATCGATCTGCACTTCCATGGGCGGATCGGTGGCCACCACCACGGCCGGTGCCTGGAAGTGATGCAGCCTCTTGGTGGACCGGTAGCGCCAGGTCAACATGCGGAACAGGACCAGGATCAGATCCCACAACGAGCGGCTGCTGATGACGGTGATGTCGAACCGGCCGTCGTGGGCGCTGGTGTCCGGCGTCACCCGCAGGTTGATATCCCCCAGCTTGCCGATGTTGCTCAGCAGGATGGTGTTCCCCTCGAACTGGTGGGTGTGCCCTTCCCGGTCCTCGATGAAGATGCTGGCCTCATCCAGATTCAGGGCGTTACGAATTCCCGCCACCAGGTAAGTGAAAACTCCGAAAAGGTTCTTCAGCTTGCGGGGTGAATCCTGGATGACCTTGGCCGGGTAGCCGATGGCGGCCATGAGGAAGAAGTGGCGGTCGTGAGCCGGCAGGTACCCCACGTCGAAAGGCAGCACCCGCCCCTCCAGGATATTCTCCAGGGCCAGTCCGGGGAACCAGGGCAAGGCCAGGGCCAGGGCCACCACGTTGGCCGTCCCCACGGGCACCACGGCGATGGGTACCTTCAACGGGCTGCGGGCCTGCCCCGAGACCACCTCGCCCACGGTGCCGTCCCCGCCGATGGCCACGATGAGATCGTACCCGTCCTGTGCGGCTTCCTGGGACCAGTCACGCGCATCGCCCTCGCCACGGGTGACGCGGATCTCGGCCTCCACCCCGTGCTCCTTCAACCCCTTGACCATCTGCTGGCCAAGGCGCAAACCGCGGGCCTGGCCCGACACGGGATTGACGATGAGAAGGGCATGGCTGTAGATGCTCATGGCGGAACAGTACGCTCTGCGGCCATGGCGTTCAAGGCAGGGAATGCCTGGATGGGAAAAAAGAAAAGGGCCGGGGAATCAGGAGGAAATGACCCGGTCGTAGGATCCTCGCCAGGAACGGATCTTCACCAGCATGCCCGGCTCCACCGACACCTCGGCCAGGTCCTCCTGCCGCAGATCGATTTTCCAGGAGCCGTGCCACTCCTTGTCCAGGTAGGCCGTGGCCAGCACGCAGTGTTCCTCCACGAAGTCCTCGATGAACTGGAGGGCCTTCTCGAAGAAGCTCCCCTCCTTGGTCTCGTCCGCCGCGCCGAAACGGGTGTGGAAGTTCTCACCGTAACCCACGCTGATTTCCCACTCGCTGGTGGTGATGAACAGTCCGTGTCCGGAGCCATCCACGGGGCTGGGAACCTCCACCAGCAACGCCTCCTTCTCGAAGTCCTCGTAGGGATCGAAGCGGGCATGCTGATACCATTCGGGCCAGCGGGCGAAAAGCATCCGGGCAAACTGGCGAGAGTGGTCGTTCAAGCGTTCCAGATCGAGCATGGGCAACCTTCCGAACAGTGGCGACGGGTGACGCCACCACAATAACTTTTTTTAAGCGGATAGGGGAGAACAACCTGAAGGCGGCAGGCCTGGCCCTCACGAGAATTTCATACGCAGGCGGGCGGCAAAAGTTCCTGCCAACCACCTCGCCACGCGTTGTTGTTGTTTTTTTTCTACTATAACTTCACAGAACCGGGGCCACCCACAGCCGGCGGCTGCCCACCCCTTCCGCACTCCGCCCAAAAAACCGCCCGGCTCTTGACCGGGCGGTTCTGATTCTGGAAGCGAAAAATCAACTCAGCCGGCCACGTGCACCCGCCGGGCCAGCAGCGAGCGCTGCTCCCTCAGGACGAACTGCCGGATGGCATCGATGGATTGGCGGTCGATCTCCGGCGACACCAGGAACTCGATCCCCAGCTCGTCCTGGTGCACGTCCCTCTCGCTCAGCTTGGAGGTGGAACGCTTGACCAGACCGATGACCTGCAGGGGCTGGGCGCTGTCCGGGAAGAACAGGCGCAGCCGCACCCGGGAATCCTCGGGGAAGGCCGGGCAAAGGCTGTCCTTCTCCCCCACCAGCCGCGCCCCGGAAAAGCTCAGGTCCACCAGGCGGGCATCGGTGCAGCGGGCGTTGCTCTCGTCCCCGAACCACATGGTGGTGGTGCAATCCTCGGTGATCCGTTCCACCTCCACCGGCACGGGACTGAGCAGATCGATGCGGAAGGCTCGCCGCCGCTGGGTGACCAGGGCCTTCTCGGGCAACCCGAACAGGGCGGTGGGCAAGGTGGTTTCCCCGACCAGGGGCATGGCCTCGGCGCCCAGGAAGGGCAACTCCAGTTCCAGGCTACGGTCCTGCACCCCGAAATAGCAGGGCACCAGGTCTCCGGGCTCCGGGGCCGGACCTTCCCCCGCCTCCATGTTCAGGTTGATGCGCAGGGCCCGTTCTTTCTCCACCGAACACTGCTCCAGCAACAAACCGGACTGGACGCGGGCCTCGCCGTCCTGGTCCCTGAACTCGAACATGATGTCGGCCTCGGATTTCCGCAGCAGGATGAGGAGATTGTCCATCTCCACGCCCCCCGACAGCTCTTCCCTGTTGATCCAGCCCGTGGGCAGGTAGGTGGAAACCATGCTCTGGTGGAAATCGCTGGACTTGGCCAGCTCCAGTTCCAGGCGCGACGGGATCTCGGCCAGCACATAGAAGTGCCCCACCCTGGTGCGGAACTTCAGCCCGAAGCTGCGGGTGCCGCGGGTGAACAGGGTGCGGGGGCCCACCTGCAGATCCTCCAGGGTTCCCCGGGGATATCGCCCGCTCATGGCCGCCACCGAGCGGTCCAGGAAACAGCGTCCCAGCTTCTCGATGCCGGTCTGGATGGCCTGACCCGGCATCAGCTCGGCCAGGCGCCGGGTGAAGTGGGTATCACCGCCCAGGCGAACCTCCTGCAGATTTCCCCCCTGGTAGGCGATCCGGGCCAGGGCGGGAAAGGTGACCTGTCCCTGCTTCATCTGGGACAGAGAGGTGCTCACCACGGGCAATCCGCAGGCATCCTGCAGCGCCTGTTCACCACTTTCCACGAGCAATCGCAAGGTCTCAAAAAACATGCGGTTCAACGTCTCCGGCAAGAACACGGATGAATCGGCACCCTGGTGCCAATCAGCGTTTCACCCAGGTTATCGGCCCCTGAAAATGGATTTTTACCCCAAATTGCGCATGACCGGCAAAGAACCTGGAGTTAAATTGGCAGCCAGTACACTCCAGAAAAGGATCGATCCCCGATGACACCCATCCTGCGCGGTGAAGCCGCCCCCCTGGGGGCCACCTGCCGTCCCGACGGCACCAACTTCAGCCTGTACAGCCCCCACGCCCTGAGCGTGGATCTGCTGCTGTACGATTCCGACGAGGCCCCCCAGCCCGCCCGGCAGCTGACCCTGGATCCTGAGACCCACCGGACAGGTGCCTACTGGCACGTCCTGGTGCCCGAAATCGGCCATGGCCAGGTCTATGCCTGGAGGGTGCGCGGCCCCAACCAGCCCGACCAGGGCTGGCGCTTCGACGGCGACAAGGTGTTGCTGGATCCCTACGCCCGGTCCGTGGCCAACCTGGCCAATTACGACCGCCAGGCCGCCAGGGCCCGGGGCGACAACGGACCCCGTGCCCTGCGGAGCGTGGTGGTGGACCCGGCGCGATACGACTGGGAAGGGGATCGTCCCCTGGTTCGGCCCGATGGCCGCGAGTTCATCTACGAGATGCACCTGGCGGGCTTCACCCGCTCGCCCAGCAGCGGCCTGTCCCGGCCCGTGGCCGGCACCTACGCCGGTTTGATCGAGAAGATCCCCTACCTGCAGGAGCTGGGAGTCACGGCGGTGGAGCTCCTGCCCGTGCAGCAATTCGAATGGCAGGACGCTCCCGCCCCCCTGCAAAATTACTGGGGCTACAGCACCCTGGCCTACTTCGCGCCTCACCGGCAGTACAGCAGTGATCCCTCACCCCTGGGCGCGGTGAACGAATTCCGGGACATGGTCAAGGCCCTGCACCGGGCTGGGATCAGGGTTTACCTGGACGTGGTCTACAATCACACCGCCGAGGGCGGTGCCGACGGGCCCGTCATCAGCTGGCGCGGCCTGGACAACCCCACCTACTACCTGCTGCAGGACGACCCCTCGCACTACGCCGACTTCACCGGCTGCGGCAACACCGTCAACGCCAACCATCCCGTCACCCGCCGCTTCATCCTGGACTCGCTGCGCTACTGGGTTCAGGAGATGCACGTGGATGGCTTCCGCTTCGATCTGGCCGGCGCCATGACCCGCGCCGAGGACGGCCTGCCCCTGGACCAGCCCGCCCTCTTCGAGGCCATGGAGGCGGATCCTGTGCTGGCCGGCACCCGGCTCATCGCCGAGGCCTGGGACGCGGTGAGCCTGTTCCAGGTGGGTTGCTTCCCCGGCCGGCGCATGGCCCAGTGGAACAGCCTTTTCCGGGACACGGCCCGGCGCTTTTTCCGGGGCGATGAGGGCGTCATCGAGGAACTCATGGCCCGCATCGTGGGCAGCCCTGACCTCTACTCCGGGGACGACATGCGCCCCTCCCACAGCATCAATTACGTGACCTGCCATGACGGATTCAGCCTGGCCGACCTGGTCTCCTACGAGCAGAAACACAACCTGGTCAACGGCGAGGAGAACAGGGACGGATCGGACAACAACCTCAGCGCCAACCACGGTGTCGAGGGCCCCAGTGACGATCCCCAGGTCGTCAGCCTGCGCAACCGTCAGATCCGCAACTTCCTGAGCCTTCTCTTCCTCAGTCACGGCACCCCCATGCTGGTCATGGGGGACGAGGTGCGGCACACGCGCAAGGGCAACAACAACCCCTGGAACCAGAACAACGAGCTGAACTGGCTGGACTGGGACCAGGTGGCCGCCAACAAGGATCTGCTGCGCTTCACCCGGCAACTGGCTGCCTTCGCCGGGAGCCTGCCCATCCTGCAGGAGGATGTGTTCTGGTCCGCCACCAGCCCCGAGCACAGGGGGGACATCACCTGGCACGGGGTGAAGGTGAACCACCCCGACTGGACCCCTTCCTCCCACGAGCTGGCCTTCACCTTGACCCACCGGTCGGGCCGGGGGGCCGTGCACGTCATGATGAACGCCGGCCGCGAGGACCGGGAATTCCAGTTGCCACCCATCCCCGTCGGAAGCCACTGGGTGAAGGTGCTGGACACGGGCGCCCAGGCCCCCGACGATGTGGCCCCGGCGGGCCAGGGTGCCGCCCTCACCGGCGACAAGATTCCCGTCCTCAACCGCAGTCTGGTGGTGGCCCGGGTGGAGGACCCAAAATCATGATACGCAATATTTTACAGTGTTTTTGATTCCTCTTTTCAACGTTTTGACGCATTATTTACATTTTTTTGGCCACGCAGCCGGAAAAATCTGATAGAGTATTTGGCGATCGATTCGGGGAGGCCTAATCGAGTCACTGGTCAACAGAACGACACCTTGGGACTGCAACAGCTTTCCACGCGCCTGATTCGCCCGGCCTCCCCATCTTCATATCGCCCCCATCGCCCGGGGCGATATTTTTTTGTGGCACCATTTTTCCCGGCCGTGCAATCTCGACATGATCGTCATCATGCCTGGCATCGTGATGGTTCCCTCCCGGACCCATTTTGGGTGTTCGGACAGATGCCCAGGGATACCACATCCTCCATACACGATAGGTCCTTGAAGGAATCCACCATGTGCGCCCGGCCCCGCCATCCCCGTAGCCTGCCCACTTTCGCCTTCGCCCTGCTCCTGGCGGGCATGGTCCTTTCCAGCTTGGCCAGCCGCGCCGCCGTGGTCCCGGAGGAAAACAGCCCACGGAGGCCCACCATCGGCCTGGCCCTGGGGGGCGGCGGCGCCCGGGGCGCCGCCCACGTGGGAGTGCTACAGGTCCTGGAGGAAATGAACATACCCGTGGACTATGTCAGCGGTACCAGCATGGGGTCCATCGTGGGAGCCCTGTTCAGCATCGGCCTGACGCCCGACCAGATCGAAGCCCAGATGCTGGCCATCGACTGGGACGATCTGTTCTCCGATCGCCCCCGCCGCGAGAACCGCACCTACCGGCGCAAGCAGGACGACACCTCCTTCTTCCTGCCCGTCGAGTTCGGCTGGAAGAACGGCAAGGTGGCTTTTTCCAGCGGGATCATCGCCGGCCAGAAACTGGGATTCGCCTTCCCCAACGAGAGCCTGTTGCTGGGCGGGCACGACAGCTTCGACCACCTGGCCTACCCCTTCCGCCCCGTGGCCACCGACCTGCTGACCGGGGAGGTGGTAGCGCTGGATCGGGGCAACCTGCTCAAGGCGGTGCGGGCCAGCATGAGCATTCCCGGCGTGTTCCCTCCGGTGCGCTGGGGTGACCGCTTCCTGGTGGACGGCTTCGTGGCCCGCAATCTTCCCGTGGACGTGGTGCGGGACCTGGGCGCCGACATCGTCATCGCCGTGGATGTGGGGTCCCGGCCGGAAGACACCGACCCCAGCTCCTTCCAGAGTTTCGTGGGCGTCAGCCACCAGCAGAGCCTGCTGCAGGCCCACTACAACGTGCTGGAGCAGTTACCCAATGCCGATGTGGTCATCCAGGTTGATCTGCAGGACATCTCCAGCCGCGACTTCAAGCGGGTGCCCGACGCCATCCCCCTTGGCCGCCAGGCCGCCTTGGCCGTGGCCGATCGGTTGCGCTGGCTTTCCGTACCGGCCGAGGATTACCTGGAGCACCTCCAGTTGCACCGCATGATCGCCCCCGACCTGCTGACCATCGACCACATCACCCTGTCCAACGATTCGGGAGTGGACGACCGTTCCATCCTGGGCCACGTGCACCAGGAAAAGGGGCGCCCACTGGATCTGGACCAGCTCAAGACCGACCTGGTGGCCCTCTACGATTTCGGGGTCTTCGAACTGGTGGATTTCGAATTGCTGCGCGACGACCAGGGCGAGACCACCCTGCACATCCTGGTCAACGAGAAGCATTACTCGCCCAACATCCTGAATTTCGGCATCACCTATTCCGGCGGAGACGAGGGGCGCAGCTTCCTGGAAACACGGCTGCGGCTGACCAGGCTGGAAATCAATCGTTACGGCAGCGAACTGCGGACCGACCTCCAACTGGGCCGCACCAACGGCATTCGCAGCGAGTTCTACCAGCCCTTGAGCATGACCCGCCGCCCGTTCCTGGCCCTGTCCGCCCGCTGGCGCAACAAGTACCAGGACTGGTATCTGGCCGACTTCCATCTGGGCGAGATGCAGCAGGAGGACGTGACGGGTTTCCTGGAGCTGGGCTACCGCCTGGGCCGGACGGGAGAACTCAGGGTGGGTGCCGAGTACGGTCATCTGCACGCCCAGGACAAGACCAATCTGCACCTCTACGATTTCAAGGACACGCGGGGCGGGATCCGTGCCGCCCTGGATCTGGATCTGCTGGACGCGTCCATCATGCCTCGCCATGGCTTCCGCTTCTCGGGGCGCGCGTTCTGGGGCCGGCCCGACCTGGGCGGCGATCTGGATTACACCACCCTCGAGGCCCGCACCCTGCTGGTCCGCTCCTGGGGCCGGGACACCTTCGCCTGGGGTCTGGCGGGTGGCTCCAGCCTGGACACCGATCTGCCCCTGTTCGCCGAGTTCACCCTGGGCGGCCCCGAGCGCCTGGAGGGCTACCAGTCCGATTCGTTGCGGGGAGCGGTGTACGGACTGGCCTCGTGGCAGTGGTACCGCCAGATCAAGGGCAGCCCCAGCCCCTACTCCACCGCCTGGTACATGGGCGCGCGGGTGGAGGCCGGCAACGCCTGGGCCGGCCAGGATCTGGTGACCCTGGACAAGATGAAACTGAGCGCCTCCCTTTCCCTCACCGTCAAGTCCCTGTTCGGGCCCCTGACCGTGAGCGTGTCCCAGGGCGACGGGGGCCACGATGCCCTCAGCGCCACCCTGGGCGGCGTCATGCCTTTCCTTGATTGAGGGGAAGAATCAGCCGGTCAATAGCGACGGGTCCATTCCAGTTCCAGACCGGACTCTTCTTCCCCCTGGCCGTAGGTGCTGACCAGTTTGAGGAAGCGGCTGAGGGTGTAGTCCAGGGTCATGAAGTAGGAGCCGCCCTTCTCCAGGGACTGGTTGTACTTGACCAGCACCCGGGGCGTCAGGAACTTGCCCACGGAAAGCATGTTGTCCCCGTTTTCGCCGGCAGCCAGCTCCACCATGTCCAGTCCCAGGCTGTTGCCCAGGCTGCCCTGCAAACCCGACGATCCCATCATCATGGCCAGTCCGGCCAGGTTCCGGCGCAGCTGGTCCTGGGCCGAGGGCTCGCTGTCCATGCGGCCCCGCTGGGCCGTATCCAGGTCGCTGCTGGTCTGGCCGAACAGCAGCAGGGACATGATGTCCGCCTGCTCCAGTTCGGGCTCGGCGGTCAGCCGGACATCCGGCGCCAGGGCCTGGCCGCGGGCTTCGATGCGGACCACGAATCCCGAGACCTCCGTTTCCAGGGTCACCAGGAGTTCCGGATTGGCGGGGGCGGCTCCCTGGAACAGGATTTCCGAATCCGTGAACTGGAACTGATGGTTCATGAGGCGGAAACTGCCCTGGGCCACCGCCAGGTTCCCCCGCACGACGGGCATGGGCGTGCCCTCCTCGTCCTGTCCACGGCTGATCGCCAGCTCTCCGGCCAGCTCGGCATCAAGACCGAATCCGCGCACCATCAGGCCGCCGGGCAGGACCAGCTTCAAATCCAGCTCCGGCAGGTACGGCGGCGGGCCGGCGGTCTCGGTCTGCCGCCACAGATCTTCCCTGGAGACGCCCGCGGCCCTGGCCAACAGGGTGTCCGCCCCGCTGTCCAGCAGCAGGGACTCCCCCTTGACGGGCAACAGGCTGGGGGGCAGCTCGGGAATGCGGATGAAGCCCTGAACCACCGTGATCCGGCCACTGACCAGGGGATCGTCCAGCTCTCCCTGCACCCGACAGGCGGCCTCCACCGTGGCCCGGGAATTGTTGGGCAGGGCCAGTTCCAGGGGGCCGGTGTCCAGGGCAAAATCCATCTGGCCGGCGGGAGCTCCGGCCGGGTCCGGCGCCACAGCCAGCCGCCCCTCCAGCTGGGGATGTCCGCTGACCCCGAACTCGGCGGGCATGAAGCGGGACAGGGGCCGCAAGGACAGCTCCTGCCGCGGCAGGGCCACCTGAATCCCGGCCGCCGGGTCAGGAAGGCTCAGCCCGGTCAGGGTATCCGGCCTGGTCGCCAGCTGGGCCTGGGCCCGCAACAGGACTACCTGGTCTGTGGCCAGGTCCACCGCCACCTTCACCACCTCGCCGGGGGAATCGTCCCCGGCTTCCACTCCGGCCAGATGGGAAGCCAGACTGATCCTGGTCCCCTCGCCCCGGGGCTGGGCGGCCACTTCCATGTCCCAGCGGGCGGGACCCGACGCGGCCACGGTGTCCAGGTCGATATCGCCCCGGGCCGACACATCCAACCCGCCGTCCCGGGTCCACAGTTCGTTGGGCACCAGGCCCTGCAGGAACTCGGACGTCAGCAACAGGTCCCAGCGTCCGCTCAACCGCAATTGTCGGGGCTGCCATTGCCCCTCCATTTCCACGCTGCCCGGTTCACCCACCAGAGCCAGCCCCTGAACCGAATAGCGGGAGCGCGCCGGGTCGGCGGCCAGCACCAGGGGGCCGCTGTTGTGAATGGCCAGTCCGGCCACCTGCAAGCGCAGGCTGTCCACCCGGGCCTGCACCAGGGAATCCACCTGCACCTCGCCTTGCAGGTTCAGGGCGTTGCCCTGGAACCCGCCGGCCATGGTCACCAGCAGCGGGGGCCTGTCAGGCCAGAAGCCCGGCCCGGTCACGGCCAGGCGGAAGGAATCCACCGGGGTGCGGGCCAGCACGGCCGGCCCCGCCAGGTGGACGTTCAGCAGGGTTTGCTCCTGGTCCCGACGGGCACGCAGGCTGAATTCCGGGACCTGATAAGCTGGCCCTGCCAGGGACGACTCCAGGGTGATTTCACCCCGGGGATCGCGCCACGGCCCGGCCACATTGACCCGTCCCCTGGCCCGCACGAGGGCACCCTGGAAATCGGGGCCGGCCAGCTGTCCCAGCAGGATGCTGTCCTGCAGGGCGAAGCCGCCGGTCCATTCCACGCGGGTGCTGTCGATCCACCCCGAGCCCTGAAGCGAGGCCATCGGCAGGGCCAGGTTCAAACTATCCACCGTTACCCGGCCGGCCTGCACAGCCGCCTGCAGGTGCCCCTGCTGCAACCAGGAGGCCGGCTGCAGATCAAGCTGCGCCGCGGCCCTGTCCAGGGCCAGGAAATCGGGGGAGAAGCCGGCGTCAAACCGCAAGTTGCCGGTGCAGGGTGAACTCCCCCCCACCAGGGTCCACACCGAGTCCGGCACCGTCAGCCCACCCAGCGCCGCCAGTTCAGCCGGCCCCGGTATACGAAAATCGGTGGCCAGCCTGGCTCCGGCCCTGCCTTTCCCCTCGTACCAGAGGCGCCCCTCCAGATCATCGAGGGCGAAACCCTGGTGGGGGAGTTGCTCCACCACCGCCGCCAGGGACTCCAGGCGCAGCCAAACCTGGGCGGCGGGCTGACCGGCCGGAACCGGTTCCCGGCCCAGAGCCGCACCGGCGCGCAGGTCCAGGTGAGTCAGACGCGCCCCGGGACTGCCGGCAGGCACCGGCAGCTGGATGCCGGCCAGACGCAGCCGCACGCTGTCCGCCTGCACCCAGGGCAATCCGGGCCAGCTGCCTTCGGCCAGGAAGGGAAGCGGGGCCTGTTCACTGTCGGTGATGGTGTCGGCTTCCGACGAGGGAAACTGTCCGGCCGTGAACTCGGCCACGGCTGGGCCGTCCACCCTGCTCATCGACAGGTCCAGCCGGCGCACATGCAGGCGGTGGTGCCACAGGGCGGCCACATCCACATCCAGCAGCAGGTCGTCCACCACCGCCAGGGTGTCGGCCGGTTGCCCCGGGTTCCTCTGCCCATCCAGGTCCATCTGCCCATCCGGGTTCACCTGCCCATCCGGACCGGTTGGCGAGGGCTGTTCGGTCCGCAACCAGACCAGATTCGTGAGGTGGATCTCTCCCGGGTGGGGCCAGCGGCCCTCTTCCAGAAGAATGGTCCCGGGGAAATGGTCCTGAGCCAGGCCCAGCCCCCGTCGCAACAGGAACTCACGGCCACCCGACGAGGCCAGGACCAGGCCCAGCAGGACAAAAAGAACCACGAGCGTCGCGGCCACACCTCCCAGGATCCGCATGGCCCGCCCCAGCCAGCGCCGCCACCGGCTGCGCCTGGCCACCGCAGGGGTTTTTTCGGGGGAACTCACCATGGGTATCCGATCCCGGCCGACCACAGCCGTCTGGGCCTTCCGTCCTTGCCCGGATCAACATTCCAGGCATGGTTCACCCGGACCGGACCCACGGGGGTCATGAAATCCAGGGACAGGCCTCCGGCCCAGACCATATCCCCGGGAGACAGATCCTGCCGGCGGCTCCACACCTGCCCACCGTCCAGGAACAGGGCCCCATGAACGATCTTCCAGAGGGGCCGCCGGATTTCCATCCCCGCCAGCAAGGTGGCCTGCCCACCCAGAGGATTGCCCTGGCTGTCCAGGGGGCCCAGCTCGCGGCGCTTGCGCCCCCGCATGGTGTTGAAGCCCCCGGCAAAGAAGCGGCGGTTGGGCAACAGTTCGGTAGCATCGCCCAGGGGGCGGGCCAGCCCCAGCCGGCCACGGGTGGCCAGGGTCCAGCGACCGGGCAGGGGCTGGAACCAGGCGGCATCGCCCTGGGCCATGGCATAGGGCGAGGCGGAAACCCCGAAGGGCACGCCCCAGCTCAGACTCAGCTTGGTGTAGTGCCCCCGACCAGGGGCGATGGGATCGTCGGTGCGGTCTCGCTTCCAGTCCAACCACAGTTCCAGCAAGCGCCCCGGACGCATCTCCTGGCTGATGTCCCTGGCCTCGGTGCGCAAGGTCACGTCCACGTTGCTGGCCGACATCCCCAGCTTCACGGCGTCCCGGCCGCGCAGGGAAAAGACCTGCACCAGGTCCAGCCGCTCCTCACGGGTCCGGAAGGCGTCCTCGTCTTCCTCCAGGAATTCCAGCCCCACACGGGTCCGGGCCCGCCGTTCCAACCATCCCAACCAGAACACGCCGCCGCCCACCTGGGTGTGATGGGTGGCCAGGGAGGCGGTGGCCTGGAACCCCACGCCGTGACTGAACAGGTTGCGGTGGGTCCAGCCCACGTCCACCTGCCAGGGGTTGTCGGACCAGGTTCCCACGCCGGCGTTCCAGGAGCGCCAGCGGGCATCTTCCAGCCGGGCCCGCAGCAGCAGATGGCCGGGGTTCAATTCCTCGGTCTTCAGATCGATTTGCCGGAATAGCTGGGTGCGCCGCAGGTCGGCGGCCATGGCCTGCACGGCCTTCTCGGCGAAGGGACGGCCGGGGCGGAACCCGCTGACCCGCCGCACCAGGGGGATCAGATCGGAGCGGCAGCCCTCGACCAGCAGGGAGTCCACCACGGCAAAGGGGCCGCTGTTCACCGTCCAGTGCACCGCCACCAGCAGGCTGTCGGGCACCGGATTCAGGGAGAACTGAAGCTCCGGCCGGGCATAGCCCGAATCCTGCAACAGTCGCCGCAAGCGTGCGCGGGAATTCTTCACATCCTGGTCGCGGAACACCGCGCCGGGCACCAGGTCCAGATCCTGGCCGGGGCGCGGGCGGTCCAGGTTCTCCGGCCACCCCGCGTAGCTCAGGCCTCCCACACGGGTGGGCGGACCCGGATCGACGCGCAGGACCAGCGACAGGCGTCCTCCCGCGGGATCGGGGTCGAACTCGGCCGCCAGCCGGGCCAGGGGATAGCCCTGCTGGGCCAGGTACAGACGCAGACGGGTCATGTCGGCCTGCAACAGGTCGGCCTTGAAGGGGGAGCGCTTGACACCCAGCAACTTGCGCTGCCCCGACAGAACCAGGCGTTGTTCGGGCTTGCCGGCCAGGGCAGGGGGCAACCCCACGACCTGGAAATCCTGGACTTCCCAGCCGTTGAATCGTTTGCCTCGATCAGATCTGTCGGGGAAATCCGGGGCGGCCATGGCCCCCATCGCCCACCCCATCGCCCAAACCACTGCGCACAGCAGGGGCACCAGCCTCAGCAGGGGTAAAGGGGTTCCGATGGGGCGGGTCGATCGGGGCATCCTGGTCACTCCCGGTGGCGGCGCTTCGGGTCGACCGCCTGGAAGCTTGTCGACCCCGGAGTTCACTCGCCCTTGGCGGATTCTGGTCGGAAGGATTTCAGGACTTCAAGCTTCTCCTGCAGGGTGGGGCAGGGATTCTCTTCGGAAAGCAACTCAGCCAGGGTGGTGGCCTCGAAAGCCGTCTCGACCATGCCCATGGCCCGGTCCAGGCGCTTGTGCAGGGGACACAGTTCGCTCTTGTGGCCGGTCAGGTCCAGGGGACAGGAACGGATGCGCTGGATGGGGTTCACGCTGTTCTGGATTTCCAGCAGGCTGATCTTCTCGGGCTTGCGGGCCAGGATGAAGCCCCCCTTCAACCCCCGGGTGGAGAACACCAGACCTCCCTTGACCAGAGCCTGCAGGACCTTGGACAGATAGCTGGGGGGCACCTGCATCACCTCGGCGATGCGCCGGGTGGTCATGGGAGTTCCGTCGCCGGAGGCCAGAGCCACCATGGCCCGGAAGGCATATTCCACCGTCTGAGAAAACAAGTCACATTCCTTGGCTGAGGATTATCAGGGAAACAGGCGGCTTGCCCCGGTGGGGTAAGCCGCCAAAATGCCGGATATCTGGATCCAATTTAACACTATTTTGGGGCGCGTGTCAAAGGGGCAGGCCGAAAGCCCTGCCCTGAACTATTGCCGATCAGTGCCGGCCGAAGGCGAAGCCCAGCCGCAACATGGCGTAATCCCAGTTATGGTCCACCTTCTCATAGCCGCCGGTGATCACGCTGGTCTTGAAGCGGTTCACGTGGAAGGTGCCGCTGATCTCCATGATGCCCAGCTTCAACCCCACCCCGCCACTGAAGGTGGGCGTGTTCACGGCCTCCTTGAACACCCCGTAATACTCCAGCTCATCGCGGTAGATGTTGTGGGCCAAGCCCACCCCGGCGGTCATGTAGGGTCGCACCGGCACCTCGGGATCCCCCACGAAGAACTGGAAGTCCATGACGTAACGGTACTGGCTGGCCCGGACATCGAACCCCAGCCCGTCGCCCTCGGGAAAGTCGCCCACGCCGGAATAGCTGCCGAAGCGGACATAGTGAAAGGCGGGGGCCACGGCCAGCCCTGGGGTCACATAGTAACGGTAGCGGACACCCAGCTCGTAGCCGGTGCCTGCCTCCATACCCAGATCGGTGGTCATGAAATCGTCGGCCAGATCACCCAAGGGCTGGGCCAGGCCCCCCTCGAAGACAAGTTCATTGCCCGCTCCCGTGACTTGCAGGCCGGGCGACCGGCGCGGTCCACGCACCAGCCTGGCCTGGGCCACGTCGGCCACCAGGACCAGGAGCAAAGCGATGGTCAAGACGGTTGCGGTTCCGTTTCGCCAGGTATTCATGAGCTTGCCTTTCGAAAAAACTGAACTCGTCTGCCTTTGTATCCCCGTGCAGAAATGGTGCCCGACAACCCGGTCCGCCCAAACTGGCCCAGAGGGCCGAAATCCACCGATATTGCCCAAAAACCGTAAAAAAAGCGACACCCGGCAGTTGCCGAGTGTCGCTTCGCGTGGACATTCTTGATCTCAATAGGGCACAGCCCCACCCAGTTCAGGTCACACCTGCAACTCGAAGGATCGCTCGATCTGGGACTCGATGGCCGCCATCAGCACCTCCGAATCGAAAGGCTTGGTGATGTACTTGCACACGCCCCCGTCCCGGGCCTTGCGGTAATCCTCGTCCGAGGTGCGGGCCGTCAGGTAGATGATGGGAATGTGGGAGGTCTCGCCGATGTTGCGCAGACGCTCCACCACCACGTGTCCGTTGCCGGCAGGCATGCCGATATCCAGCAAGATCAGTTCGGGCTGGGTCTCGATGGCCTTCTTGGTGGCGCTCAGTCCGTCCATGGCGGTGTGCACCTCGTAGCCGGCGGCCGAAAGTCGCAGTTGCAGACTCCTGACGATCTCGGGTTCGTCGTCCACGACCAGGATCTTGCCTCTAGACATGTTTCATTCCTTTGCTCTCGCCCGTCAGGGCCAGGTCCGAAAAGACCAGCGATTCGGGATCCCAAACGAACTGATCGCGCTCCTGGCGACCGATTTCCATCAAGCTGTATTGCAGGCGGCAAGGCATCACCGACTGCTCCCCCATGGCCTGGTCAAGCCTGGCCAGGAAACTGAAAGCCCCGTCCTGAGTGGTCTTCAGCAGCACGGTCTTGATCACTTCCTCGCCCCACCTGACCTCTTCCACCAGGTCGTCACCCTTGCGCACCACCTGGGCCAGGGTTTCCTCAAGGGCCTCGGGCATGGCCTGCGCCCCCCCGCCGGCCTTGAGCAGCAACAGGCTCCAGCTGTCCCCCTCGTTGTGCCGGGACTTGGTGTGGTCGGCCACCATGGCCGAGACCTGCCGGGCCGCGCTGAACAGCGGCAGGCTGAAGTAGAACAGCGATCCACGCCCGGGCTCGCTTTCCAGGTCCAGCTGGCCGTCCAGCAATTCGATGATCTTGTGGCTGATGGCCAGGCCCAGCCCTGTGCCCTTGGCGCCCGGACCGTCCTTGCGGGAAAGCTGGGTGAATTTTTCGAAGACGCGGTCCTTGTCCTCCGGGCTGATGCCCGGCCCCGTGTCCTGCACCTCGACGCGCAATTGATCGTCCTGGACATAGGCCCGCAAGGTGATGGTGCCGGCGCCACCCATGAACTTGTGGGCATTGCCCACCAGGTTGACCAGCACCTGGGTCAGCTTGGGCCCATCCCCCAGCACCGGCGGCAGGTCGGGGCTCGACTCCAGCACCAGGGTCTGCTCCAGGGACTCGCATCGCGACAGGAAATCCTCGTGCACCTCGGCCAGCACGGTGTTGATGTCCAGGGCCATGCGCCGGAAGTCGGCGTGGCCGCTCTCGATGGCGTCCAGATCCAGCAGGTCGTTGACCAGATCGGCCAGGCGATTGCAATTGCGCAGGGCCGATTCGGTGAACTTGTGCTGATCCTCGTTCAGGGGGCCGGCCACCTGGTCGTGCAGCAGGCTGCAGTATTCCTTGATGATGGTCAGGGGCGTGCGCAGTTCGTGGGAGGCGGCCGACAGGAAGTCCGACTTGCGCTGGCTGATCTCCTGCAGGCGCTGGTTGGCCGCGTTGAGCTCAAGCAGCAGGCTTTCCCGGGCCAGCTCGTGGCGCTTGATGTCCAGGAACACCTGAACCTTGGAGCGCATGATGAACGGATCCACCGGCTTGAACATGTAGTCCACGGCCCCGGCTTCGAAGCCGCTGAAGATGTGGCGCCGTTCCTTGTTGATGGCCGTGACGAAGATGATGGGGATTCGGCGCGTGCGCTCGTTGCGGCGCATGAGTTCGGCCACCTCGAAGCCGTCCATGCCCGGCATCTGCACATCCAGCAACACCAGGGCCAGGTCGTTTTCCAGCATGAGACCCAGAGCCTCGTTGCCCGACTCGGCCGTGAGGATGCGCAGGTCATCCTGGACCAGCAACTGCTCCATGGAGGCCAGGTTTTCCGGCCTGTCATCGACGATGAGAATGGCAAGATCTTTGACGTCGCCCACGGGTTCTCCTGCCGAGGGGAGGCGCGGTGGCCTCCTTTCAGGGATTGCGCTCCCCTCTCTTTTCGGCACCTTGCGCGTCATCTTTACCATGTGATGGAAAAATCGGCGGTGGGCACAAAAAGGCGCCCCCGGTCATACGAGGACCAGGGGCGCCTGGGGAAAACCGGAAAAAATCAGAGAATCCCGAGTTTTTCCATGTTGCGGTACAGGGTGCTGCGGCTCACGCCCAGCTTGCGGGCCGCGCGGGCCCGGTTCCCGTCCGCCTCGGCCAGGGCCATGAGAATGCGCGATCGGCGGTCGGGGGTCACCTCCAGCCCGCGTTCCCGGAAGGAGTCTTCCGTCTCTGCCTCGGTTCCGCGCAGCACCAGGGTTTCACCCTCCAGGCCACCCAGCTCGATGTGAACTCCGCCACATGAGGCCTGCTGCACCCGGGCCTGGCTGGCCACCATGGCGATCTCGCGCACGTTGCCGGGCCAGTCGTAGCGCTCCATGAGCTCCAGGCTGCGGGGACAGAAATACTCGGAGGGCTGCACCTGGCGATTCCCGCCCAGGGACAGGAAGTGCCGCAGCAGGGGCAGGATGTCCTCCCGCCGTTCCTTGATGGGCGGGATGCGCAGTTCCAGGATCTTCAGGCGATAGTACAGGTCGGCGCGGAAGCGCCCCTCGGCCACCATCTGCTCCAGGTCGGCGTTGGTGGCCGCCACCAGCCGGATATCCACCCGGCGCTCGGTGGGGTCGCCCAGAGCGTGATAGGTCCCGTCCTGCAACAGGCGCAGCAACCGCGGCTGCAGGCTCAGGGGCATCTCGCCGATCTCGTCCAGGAAGAGGGTTCCGCCGTGGGCCTTTTCGGCCAGGCCGATGCCGTCGCTATCGGCGCCGCTGAAGGAGCCCTTCACGTGTCCGAAGAATTCCCGGGCGAACACGCTCTCGGGAATGGCCGTGACGTTGACGCTGACCATTTCTCCGTTGCGCCGGCCGCTGCGCTCATGCAGGCGCCGGGCGAAAAGTTCCTTGCCCGTTCCCGTGGCGCCGGTCACCAGCACGGGCTCACCCGAATCGGCGAAGGCGTCGGTCAGCTGCAACAGATCCCGCATCCGGGATGAAACATGCACGATGGTGGTGGTGCGCGAGCGGCGGGCGTTGCCCACGACCTTGCCGGCCGCCAGACCCTCGGCCGCCGCTTTTTCCAGTTCCGTGCGCAGATCGCTGACCTTGTTCAGGCTGCTGCGGGCTTCCAGGGTCCAGTATTCCACCCCTGTGCGCAGGAAAACGTCCAGGGCCGCCAGGGATTGGCGCCAGCACTCCTCAAGGGCGGCGGCGCGGTCCACGCCCATGCCGCTGTCCATGCGGGCCAGACCGATGCGCACCCGGGTCAGGCGGGCCTTGGCCATCTCGTGAGAAGCGCCCACCTCGTCCAGCAAGCCCACGGCCTGGGCGCTGTGGCGATAAGCGGATTCCAGATCACCCAGGCCGAACAGGGCCTCGGCCATGGCGCGCCGACCCACGCCCTCCTCGAAACGATCACCCTGGGCCCTGGCCATGGCCAGCCCACGGTTCAGCACCTGCAGAGCCTCGCCTTCACGGCCCAGCGCCGTGAGGCATTGCCCCTGCCGGCGCAGCACTTCCATGACGATGTCCCCGTCAGGAGCCAGGCTGCGGCCCACGGCCAGGGCCCGGCTGTAATAGCGCCGGGCCTTCTCGATGAGCCCCTGATCCCGGGCCACGTCGCCCAGGAATTCCAGGGCCAGGGCCTCTTCCCGGGCCAGCTGCAGACCGCCGGCCTGCTCGAAGGCCCCCAGGAGGGTTTCCTGGGCCTCGTCGAAACGACGCAGGTGGCGCTGGGCGTTCCCCCGGGCGATGGTGGACCGGCACAGGCTCACGTTGGCCCCGACCTCGTCAAGATGCAGCTGGGCGGCGTCGAATTCGGCCAGAGCCTGGGTGAACTCGCCCCGCTTGTAGCAGGTGATACCCAGATTCAGCAGGTTGCCCCCCATGTTCTTGCGCATGCCCAGCTTCTTGTGCAGGCTCAAAGCCCGCCGGAACCATTTCTCGGCGCCAACGAAGTCAGAGGCCCGGAAGTACAATATTCCCATGAGGTTGGCGGTGCGGCCACTCTCGTAGTCCTTGCCCAGGACCCGGAACAACGAGTACGCCGTTTCTGCGTCTTCACGGGCTCCTTCCGGCTCGCCCAGGGCCGATCGGGCCATGCCCCGGATGTGCAGGTAGTCGGCGATGACGGGGGGCAGTTCGTTGCGGTGAGCGTTGATGAAACGCGACGCCTCCAGCACCACGCGGTCGTACTGGCCGTGCTTGAAGGCGAAGTTGAGCTGAACCACTTCCAGCTCGGGGAGTTGATCGGGCACCAGACCCCAGCGCCCGGCCGAGGCCATGAGCACTTCCAGGTCGTTGAAACGGTCCAGCTGGTACAGATTCCAGGCCCACAGGACCACCCCGTCCTTGACCCGGGAACTGCCGGGCTCGGGAACGATGGCCAGGGGGTCCAGATGCTGGGCCGACACCTGGTCCAGGCAATCCCGGACCAGGGCCAGGCTGTGCTGGTAGTCTTCCTGCCGGAAGGCCTGGACGGCTTCCCGGAACAGGGCTTGATCCAGCGCTGCCGATTCAAGTTTTCGATCGGGCAATCCGGGCGAACTGAGCCTCAGAGGCTCCTGGTTACCGTGCATCGGTTCCCTCCGCTGTCGCGGCCATGTCACTGATGTTGATGAAGTGCAAGACGGGCAAGCTGCCCATGTAGTCCAGTCCAATCAGGTAAGCCCCGCAGAAGAAGGAGGCCTTGATCACGGGAATGGTCCGGGGAGCGAAATCCCGAACGATGCCCACGGAGGCGGACTCGTGGATATCGTCCCCGGTGGAGCCGGAGCCGGTATCGAAATCGTTGGCGTCGAGGGGATCGCCCTCGGTGGCCTGGCCGGGTCCTCCCACTTCTCCACCGTTGGACATGGAATGGTTCACCCGCGCTCCGACCGCCGGCGCGAATATCACGCCCAGGGTCACCACAAACGCCAGAATGCTGAGGAAGAATCGGCCGGACTTGAGGAGGGTCAACGCATTCATCTTCATCTCCTGGGTTCATCCTGGACCGCGTTCTAGCAGGACGCAGATGCGGGCACACAATCCGGACATGAAATCATCCACCATTCCTGAACCTACGGAAAACCGACGCCCCGGAAAAGAGGGACAGGCGATTTTGCTCCGGAAAGACGGATGATCGAGGTGGGCTGGTAACAGGGATACGGGCAGAGGTATCGGCGAGATACATGAAACCGGGCGAACCCACTCCAGCTTTACGCTGGAACCGGCCCAAAGTTGCAACGCGGGAACGATTCATGCAAAAAATCGCGACAAGGTTTATATTGAAGGGCCGACAGCTTCTGGAATCAGATTGATCGCCTATTCCTGTGCAGGACCAAGGAGAGACCATGGAGTACAGATTTCTGGGAAAATCGGGCCTCAAGGTGAGCGCCCTTTCATTCGGCGCCTGGGTCACTTTCGATGACCAGATGGGCGTGGACGCCGCCCACGACTGCATGAAGGCCGCCTTCGACGCCGGGGTGAATTTCTTCGACAACGCCGAGGCCTACGCCCAGGGCAAGGCCGAGACCATCATGGGCGAGGTGTTCAAGAAGGCCGGCTGGGCCCGCAAGGACCTGGTGGTCAGCACCAAGATCTTCTGGGGCGGCCAGGGTCCCAACGACCGCGGCCTTTCCCGCAAGCACATCCTGGAAGGCACCGACGCCGCCCTGCGCCGCATGCAGCTGGATTACGTGGACCTGATCTTCTGCCACCGCCCCGACGTGGACACTCCCATCGAAGAGACGGTGTGGGCCATGAACCACGTGCTGAACCAGGGCAAGGCCCTGTACTGGGGCACCAGCGAGTGGAGCGCCGCCCAGATCCGCCAGGCCTACGATTTCGCCCGTCGCGAGCATCTGATTCCCCCCACCATGGAACAGCCCCAGTACAACATGTTCGAGCGGGACAAGGTGGAGCGCGAGTTCGCCGACCTTTACGACGACATCGGCCTGGGCACCACCATCTGGAGCCCCCTGGCCAGCGGCATCCTCACGGGCAAGTACAACGACGGCATTCCCGACGGTTCGCGCCTGAGCCTGCCCAACTACCAGTGGTTGCGCCCGGTGCTGGAAAGCGAGGAAGGCCGCCGCAAGATCGAGAAGGTGAAGCGCCTGTCGGGCATCGCCCAGGAGCTGGATTGCACCATGGCCCAGCTGGCCCTGGCCTGGTGCCTGGCCAACGACGACGTGAGCACGGTGATCACCGGCGCCTCGCGGGTGCAGCAGGTGACCGAGAACCTCAAGGCCCTGGAAGTGGCCGAGAATCTGACTCCCGATCTGCAGGAGAGCATCGAGGAGATTCTGGACAACAAACCTCAGCCCGAGCAGAACTGGCGGAGAGGATAAACACATGAGGAAGGTATTGATGGCAGCCATGATGCTGGGAATTCTGGGCGGATGCGGCGGCGGTGACGACGGCATCCGCCAGAACCCCTTTTTCACGAGCTGGGACACTCCCTACGGGGTGCCCCCCTTCGAGCAAATCCTGGTGACGGATTACGTGCCGGCCTTCGAGAAGGCCATGGCCGAGCAGAACGCGGAGATCGACGCCATCACCGGCAACTCCGCCGAGCCCACCTTCGCCAACACCATCGAGGCCCTGGACGCCTCCGGATCGCTGCTGCGCAAGGTGCGCTCGGTGTTCTACGGCCTGAACGGCACCATGACCGACGAGGCCATGCAGGCCGTGGCCAAGGAGATGGCCCCGCGCCTGGCCGCCCACGCCGACGGCATCAACCTGAACGACGCCCTTTACCAGCGGGTGGCCCGGATTTACGAGCAAAAGGATGAGCTGGACCTGGACGAGGAGCAGGCCATGCTGCTGGAGGAGACCAACAAGGTCTTCGTGCGGGGGGGCGCCCAGCTGGATCCCGCAGGCAAGGAGCACCTGCGCAAGCTGAACGAGGAGCTGGCCTCCCTTTCGGTGCAGTTCGGGGAGAACGTGCTGAAGGAGACCAACAAGTTCGTCATGTTCGTCACGGATGAGAGCGATCTGGCCGGCCTGCCCGACGGGGTGGTGGCGGCCGCGGCCGAGGAAGCCGCGCGCCTGGAGAAGCCGGGCCAGTGGGCCTTCACCATCCACAAGCCCAGCCTGATTCCCTTCCTGCAGTACAGCGAGAAGCGGGATCTGCGCGAGAAGATGTTCAAGGCCTACATCAACCAGGGCGACAACGGCGACGAGCTGGACAACAACGCCGTCCTGAAGCGCATGGCCAACCTGCGCGTGGAGAAGGCCCACCTGCTGGGCTTCCCCAGCCACGCCCACTACATGCTGGATCCCAACATGGCCAAGGAACCCGGGGCGGTTTACCAGCTGCTGGGTCAGCTGTGGGAACCCTCCCTGGACACGGCGCGGCGCGAGGCCGCCGACATGCAGGAGCTCATCGACGCCCAGGCCGCCGCGGCCGGCAGCCAGCCGTTCAAGTTGGAAGCCTGGGACTGGTGGCACTACGCCGAGAAGGTGAAGAAGGCCCGCTACGACCTGGACGAGGAGATGCTGCGACCCTACTTCAAGCTGGAGAACGTGCGACAGGGCATGTTCGACGTGGCCGGCAAGCTGTGGGGTCTGAAGTTCACCGAGCGGCCTGACATTCCCACCTACCATCCCGACGTCAAGGCCTTCGTGGTGCAGGACCGGGACGGCAGCGAACTGGCGGTGCTCATGCTGGACTACTTCCCCCGCGCCAGCAAGCGGGGCGGCGCCTGGATGAGCAGCTTCCGCAAGCAGTACTACCAGGACGGCCGGCGGGTGCTGCCGGTCATCTTCAACGTGGGCAACTTCACCAAGCCCACCGCCGACAAGCCAAGCCTGCTGAGCGTGGACGAGGTGGAGACCATGTTCCACGAGTTCGGCCACGGACTGCACGGCATGCTCTCGGATTGTCGTTACCGCACCCTGAGCGGCACCGCCGTGGCCCAGGACTTCGTGGAGCTGCCCAGCCAGATCATGGAGAACTGGGCCATGGAGCCCGAGGTACTGGCCATGTACGCCCGTCATCACGATACCGGCGAGATCATTCCCGCCGAGCTGGTGGAGAAGGTCAAGCGCAGCCAGCATTTCAACCAGGGCTTCGCCTCCACCGAGTACCTGGCCGCCAGCTTCCTGGACATGGACTGGCACACCATCACCGACATGACGGAGATGACCAGCCACGAGTTCGAGGACAAGAGCCTGGGGCGAATCGGCCTGATGGACGAGATCGTGGTGCGTTATCGCAGCCCCTACTTCCGGCATATCTTCGCCGGGGGCTACAGCGCGGGCTACTACAGCTACGTGTGGGCCGAGGTGCTGGATGCCGACGCCTTCCAGGCCTTCAAGGAGGCCGGTGACCTGTTCGACCAGGACACGGCGGCGGCCTTCCGCGAGAACGTGCTGGAACGCGGCGGCAGCGCCGAGCCCATGGAGCTGTACAAGCGCTTCCGGGGTCAGGAACCGGGCATCGAACCGCTGTTGCAGCGCAAGGGGTTGGCCGGCTGATTCCGCCTGTTTCGCCAAGGAGATTGCCCCGGGGCCGCCCGCTCCGGGGCTTTTTCATGGTTGAAAGTCGGATCAGTCCTCGGCCATGAACTTGATCCGGCGCTCATCGCTCTCGAACTCGTCGCCGGCCAGGCCCATTTCCGCCGCCTGCTTCATGTTCTCCCAGGCCCGGTCGAAGTCCCGCAGCTGTTCTTGGGCCAGGGCCAGGCGCCAGTGGGCCACCGCCCGGGGAGGCCAGCTCTGGCGCACGTACCCTTGCAGATACTCCTGCAACAGAGGGATGGCCGCCGCGGGATCTTCCTTCATCAGCAGGTATTGCTCGCCCAGGTAGTACTTGCCCGGAGGGAAGTCGGGATTAACCTGCAGCACATCCTGGAACTGCTGCCAGGCCCTTTCCTTCTCACCGCGGCGCAGGGTGATCTGGGCCAGGCCCACCGCCGCCCGGGGCCCCTGGGGTCCTCGGATCTTGATCTCCCGCAAGACGGCCTCGGCCTCGTCCAGCAATCCCTGCCTGAGCATCTGCCCGGCCAGGCGCAGCTTGCCGCGGTCGGGGTGATCGTCCAGGGCGATGGCCTGCCGATAAACCTCCCAGGCCCGGTCCCGGTCTCCCTCGGCCAGGAAGCGCCGGGCCACGTCGTACACGTCCTCGGCCCGGGTTGCCACCGCCGCCGCGGCCTCCAGCTCGGCCCGGTAGGCGGTGGTGTCCTGGTCGGCGAAGATGGCGATCTCGGCCCGCGCCAGATGCCCCTGGGCAACATCCACTTCCAGCAGCCGGCCGGCCAGTTCCCGGGCCTCGTCCTTGTCACCCCCCGCGATGCCGGGGGCGTACAGCTTGTAGCGCAACTTGGAGAGCAGGGCCACGGTGCAGCGCGGGTCCAGCTCCAGGGCCTTGTCGTAGTCCTTGCGGGCCCCCTTGGCCCGGCCGATGGCCTTGAGCTTGCTGCCGTTGCGGGCCCGCAGCCCCTTGATGGTGCCCAGCTGGGTCCAGTACTCGGGGTTGGTCCTGTCCGCCTTGACGGCCTTGTCCCCAAATTCTTCCGCCTCTTCCAGGTCAGACAGCATGAGAGCCGCGGTGGACTTGAGAAAAAGAGCCTGGGCGGTGGCGTGCTTCCCCTTCACATGGGAATCCAGAAGAGCGGAAGCCTCCTCGTAGGCGCCCTCATCCATGAGGTCTTCGATGGTTGACAGTTCCACGGGAGCCTGTCCCCCCAGGGTGACAGTCGCCACGGCAAGAATAGTCGTGATCAATAATCCAAAAAAAGGACGCATCCGGAAAACTCCCGGTTGAAACACCAGTATGAATCAAGGGACCGACTCCACCTGCGGGGCCGGCCCGGAAATGCTGGCAAGGTTAATACAAAAAGCGGGCCAGGGTTCCTGGTCTGTCAATTCCGTCAATCCTGCCCGGCCACCCCGTAGGCCATCTGCCGGTTGGCCCCCACGGCCCAGCCGTCCTTCCCCACGGCGATGAGGCCCAGGGACCAGGTGTTGTCGAAGGCATCGAGGCCCCGGCGCACGGCCTCCCGGGTCTTCAACCCCTCGGCCATGAAGCCATACACGGTGCGGGCCATCATCTGCTTGATGATCTCCTCGCCGTGGCCCGTGCAGGCCACCGCCCCGGCGGGCCCGGCGTAGCTGCCGCAGCCGTAGATGGGCACGTCGCCCACCCGGCCGTCCAGGGTGATGCTGGTGCCGCCGGTGGACAGGGTCACGGCGAAGCTGCCATCGGCCGCCCGGACCACGGTGCCCACGGTATCACCCGTGCCCGGATCGTAGACCCCCTGGTAGTCCTCCACGGTGGTGGGCACCGGGCCCGGAAAATTCCAGGCGGATCGCCAGTCGAAGTCCGCGTAGCCACCCCCGGCCTGCCCGGCCAGCAAGCCCCCCACGCGCTGGCGGTACTTGGCCTCGGCCTCTGGGCAGGTGGGAATGATGTCGGCGAAACCCATGGCGTGGGCGAAGCGCGTGGCCCCGTCGCCGGCCAGCATGCGGTGGGGTGTGTCCAGCACCGCCCGGGCCACCAGGATGGGGTTCTTCACCTGCTCGATGACGGCCACCGCGGCGAAATCTCCGGCGGAGGTCATGAGGGCGGCATCCATCTGGATGGTGCGGCCGTCCAGGCGGATGTTGGCCCCGGTGCCGGCGTTGAAGAGGGGCGTGTCCTCCAGCACCACCGTGCCGGCTATGGCCCCTGCCAGGGCCGCCCCCTGTTCCCGGGTGCCGCGGGCGGCGGCTGCGGCCGCGCGCCGGCAATGCTCGGACCAATCGGGGGGGCTGCCCACCCCGCCATGGGTCACGGCCAGGATTCCGGTGGGATGGTCCTTACCTTCCCACAGCACGGGTCGGTTTTCGGGTTCGGGCAGGCCCCGGCCGGAGCCCAGGTACATGGCGTAGGTGCCCAACCAGTGCCCTCCGGCGTAGTGCTCACCCGTGACGGCGGCCAGGCCAGTGCGGGCGTGGTCGGCGGCGGCAGCCAGCAGGGCCCCGGTGCGAGGATCGCCGGCGGGCAGTCCGCCGGCCATGCCCTGCAGCATCCAGGCCCGGCTCAGATTCAGGCCGTCCAGATGGGCCAGCTTGCCGTCGCTGCGATCGCTCACCACGGCCACGGGCAACCAGGCGCCCCCGCCCCCGTCCACCGGAATGCCGGGCAGGAAAGCGTCCAGCCAGGCGCCATACTCCCGGGGTTCCAGCACCCGCCGCATGAGGTCGGCCTCGGCCAGGGCCGGCGACAGGAAATCCTGGCCCGAGGGTTCGAAGGCCAGGTCGGCCCGGCGGTCGTCCAGGTACAGGCGGCGGGAGGTGTCCACCAGTAGCTGTTCCAGCGCCTGGTTGTCCACCATGCGCGCGTGGTCCAGCATGAGGCCGAAGGCGAAGGCCGTCTGGCTGTGTTCGCCCGTGCGGATGGGATAGGTCAGGCGGGGCAGCCAGGCCGCGGTCCGTTCCACGGCGGCCGCTTCCAGGGGGGCCAGCTGGTCGCTCAGCCGGGTCACCCATTCCGGTCCCTCGGCCGACCACTGGCGCAACTCGGCGGCCAGTTGCAACAGCCAGGCCAGACCGTAGGGGCGCTCCCAGGAGGCCCGTCCCTCGGCCAGCAGGTACTCCGTTTCCCGGCGCATGTTCTGAGGGGTCAGATGGTCGCGCAGCACCGCCCCGGCCCGGGCTGCCAGGGGGTGGTCGGGATGCAGGCGGGCGAAGCGCGCCAGCAGCCAGTGGCCATGCACCGAGGAATGCCAGTCGAAGCACCCGAAGAAGGCCGGGTGCAAGGACCGGGGCGTGCCCTGGTCCGCGTCGGACAGCATGGTGTGGCCGATCTTGTTGGGATATTCCTGGTCGGCACAATCCAGGGCCAGACCCACGAAGGGAGCCGCCTGGGCCGCGGTGAACACGGGAACTTCGAACCCAGGCCCCGGTGACTGGACTTCATGATTCCGAGCCGCCGGCTCTCCATCGATGACTTCCCCGCAACCGAGAACAAATATCGGGGAAAAAACCAGGCCCAACCACAATCCGCGCATGAGAAACCTCCTGGGCGGATTGTAGCACGGCGGGCTCAGCGGACCAGGGTCATCTTCAGGGTGGTCTGGCCCCGCGCCCCCGCCAGGCGGCACGCATAGATGCCCGAGGGAAGGGACCTTCCCCCCTCATCCTGACCATCCCAGGGCAGTTCATGGCGGCCGGCGGCGAACCGGCGGGCGGCCAGCCGGCGCACGCGGCGACCGCGCAGATCCAGGACATCCACCGCCAGCCATTCCTCCCGGGCAAGATGGAAAACCACCGTGGTCCGGGGGTTGAAGGGGTTGGGAACGCACGCCACCGGAAGCGGCGCCGTCTGCGGCCCCTCCCATGGGGCGTCGGCCACCACCCCTGTGTATTCGTAAGCGCCCAGGTCGCGGGCCCCGAAGGCCACCCGCGCAGCCCCGGCCACATCGGTGGCGGCCAGCAAGGGATTCCACCAGTCGAGGGGGCCACGGTCCAGACCCGGCGACTGGGCAGTGAGGCGATAGGGGTGGGCGCCCCAGCCCTGGAAGGCCGCCGGCAGGTCCAGGTTGTCGGTCCCGCCGCTGAAAGCCTCGATGTTGCAGTCGCTCACGTAGAAGGCCTTGCACTCGGTCAGCTGAGACCCCGAATAGTGGTTGGTGGGGTTGCCGCGGATGATGTTGCCCGACAGCATCACCTTGCCGTTGAAGTTGTCCACCGCCGCGCAGCGTTCGAAAGCGCTCTCGGCCAGGCAACGGTTGTTCACCAGGGTGTTGCCCACCAGCTTGGGGAAGGCGTACACGTTATGCAGAACGCTGCCGGCCACCTGGGCCTGGTTGTCATGGAAAAGGTTGCCGGCCAGCACCGGCGAGGCCCCGTGGCCGCAGAACACCGCTCCGCCATGGTCGGCGCGGTTGTCCCGGAACACGCAGGACGCCACGGCCAGGCGTCCGCCACCCACCACAGAGAGAGCGCCCCCGGTCCGGGGCCGGTGGGTGCCCCCCACCAGGGGCCCGCTCACCACGGCCCCGGAGGTGTCGGCCACCGCTCCTGCCAGCAGGCAGTGCTCCAGGCGGGACCAGTCCAGCGCGGCGGGTGTGTTGAGGAAATCGATGCCGTCCCAGCCGGCGGCTTCGTGGCCCGGGGCCGGCTGGAAGGTGATGGGGTCCTGGGCCGTGCCCACCGCCCACAGCCGCCCCTGGACCAGCAGGCGATGATGGCCCGCAAACTGGACGCGCACTCCCGGGGCGATGGTCAGTGCCGCCTGGGGCGCCACCTGCACCTCATCGGTGACGGTGATCAGGGGCGCCGCCCAGGTGGTGTTGACGGCGATCAGTCCCGCGACCTGGGCCTGGCTGCCGCTCACCAGCACGCCCTCGGCCGGGGGCGTTCCCTGGTCCGGGGCGCCGGCCGGAGTGGCGGGCCCGCTCTGGCTCAGGCAGCCGTATCCCTCGGCTTTGAAGCCGGGTGCCACCCGGTAATCGCCGCCCGCAGGATCCACCAGCCGCACCTGACGTCCTACCTGGTTGTTGAAGGGAGCCGAACCGGCTTCCCGCCATTCCTGGGGAATGACTCAGCCGTATTCTCACAAGAAGGAGAAGTGGTGCAAGGGCTCGGCATTGATCGCCGAGTCCCCGAAGTAGGTCCAGTTCTCGCTGACCCAGGGCGTGCCGTAGTCGCCGGTCTGCACCGAGGCGGCCACCGCCGTGCCCGTGGGCAACAGGTCGCCGCTGAAACCGCTGGTAGGCACCACGTCCACCCCCGTGTCCAATACGTCGATGAACAGGCAGCGCTCGATGCTGATGCCCGTTCCCGCCCCCTGCAGGCGCACCCCGTAATCATGGGGCCGATAGAAGGTCACGTGGGTGACCGAGCCCACGGGAATCAGCTGGTGCTCGAAATCGTTGTCGCCCCGGAAGCGCACGTTGCCCCCGGTGATGACGCAGTCGCTGATGTCCAGCCGCTTGTCGCAGTAGGACATGCAGATCTGCTCGCCCTGCAGGTCCAGCACCGCGCCGTTGCCCACGATGGCCACGTCCAGGCCCAGTTCATCCAGGATGAAGGCGTTGGCCACGGGGCTGAACACCCGCCCGATCATGAGGCCGCCGGTGTAGGTGCGGCCGTTCTCCAGCTCCACGTAGCGGTCGTAGCCGTTGGCAGCGGGAGCCGCCTCGAAGGCCTCTTTCAGGGTGGTGGCCGCCGCCTGGGGGGCGTGGGCCAGGGACAGCACCAGCAGGAAGGCGAGGCTGCGGGCCAGGGCGGCTTTGGTGGGTGCGGGCAAGGGCTCATCCCCCGGGTTGCTCGGCGTCGATGGTGATGGGCGAACATAATTGATCAGTTGATGTCAATTATAGCCCGGGAGCGCCCCGAGAAACAACCGTCGCCTGCAACCTGCCGGGCCTGTCATCCGTCCTTGTCCTGCCCCCGCACCAACGAGGAGAGTCTCATGCGCGTGTTGATCCCTGTGATGGTCTTGTCCCTGCTGGCCTTCAGCCACGCCGGTCTGGCCCAGCCGTCCCCTGCCGACGAAGTCCCCATCATCCACAATCCCGCCTTGCCCCGGGACGGGGTGCAGCACCTGGCACTGAAGGAACTGTGGCGGGCCGGCGGCGAGGATGACGAGACCTTCTTCGGCCTGGTGGCCAAGGTGGCCAGCGATGACCTGGGCCGGGTATACGTCCTGGATTCCCAGACTTGCCAGGTCTATCAGTACGATGCCGACGGCGAGTTGCTGCGGGTGCTCTTCCGCGAGGGCGAAGGGCCCGGCGAGGTACGCCAGGCCCGGGACATGGTGGTCATGGGTGACGGGCGCATCGGCGTCATCCAGGAGTTGCCCGGGGCCATCTCCTTCGTGCATCCCGACGGCACGCCGGCCGGTCGGACCGACCTGCTGGGGCCCGAAGGGGGCACCACCAACCTCACCGGCTGCCAGGCCGCCGGGCAAGTTCTGCTGGTCTCGGGCACCTACAACCGCCCGGGCGATCAGCCCAGCCGGATGGCGCGGGAAATGACCCTGGAGCGATTCCTGCCCTCGGGCGAGTTCAAGTGCCGCCTGGCCGCCAGCACGGGCCACTACGATTTCGCGGATTTCCGTTTTCGCGAGCGGGACCACCTGCCGCCCTTCTGGTTCGCCTTCGACGTGGCCGCCGATGGACGCACCCTGGTGGTGACCCAGCACCAGGATTACGCCATTCGCGTTTTCGATGGGGACGGCAACCTGATCCGCATCATCACCCGCGATTGCCCCCCCTGCCAAAGAACGCCGGCCGAGATCCGCAGCCTGGAGCTGATGATCATGTCGGCCTTCGGGGCTTCGCCGTTGAAGCCCTCGGTGGAAATCGAGGAACAGGCCCCCGCCCTATCCTACTTCCACCGCCCCGTGCACTGGCGGCCCGACGGCACCATCTGGGCCCTGTCCAGGCAGGGCACCCATCCCGAAGAGGCCGGTGTGATGGCCGTGTTCGACGTCATGGACCAGGAAGGCCTGTTCGTCAGCCAGACCGCCCTTCACGCCCCCCATGATATTCAAAAGGTGGGGGTCTTCTTCGCCGGAACGGACCGGGTGCTGGTGGTCAAGGGGTACATGGACTCCCTGGCGGCCCAGTTCGGCAACGGGACGGCCCTGGAGGACCCGGAAAGTGGCCAGGAAGCCCAATCTCCGGAGGTCATCTGTTACCAGATGGTTGTGCCCTGAAGATTGTTGCTGGCTGTTAATCCATGAACTGTGGTGATGATTAATGCCTCGTGGTGCGGGGATATCCCCATCTGGGGCCGCTTCGGGGCCTGGTTTCGGGCCAGCAACAATTTCCCGGGCACAGTATTTTTCGCTTTTTTTTCGCCATCAATTATAGTAGGTTTTAGCACCCGACAAACCCGGCCGTGCTCCGGAATGGCCCGGAATTCCCCGACATGGCCCTCATCGCCCAAACGGGACCCGAAACTGGAGGTCACACAATGCAATGGACCGAGATGCTGAACGAACGCATGGAATACAGCTTCGCCGTGGCGGACAACCTCATGGCCATGGTCAAGGACGAGGAACTGGAATGGAAGCCCGCCACCGGGCAGAACTGGATGACGGTGGCCCAGTTGCTGCACCACCTCACCGGCAGCTGCGGCCTGTGCTGCAAGGGCTTCGTCACCGGTGACTGGGGCCTGCCCGAGGGCGCCTCCATGGACGACATGAACGAAAGCGACATGCTGCCCCCGGCCGAGAAGCTGCCCGCCGCCGCCGGCGTGGCCGCGGCCCGCCAGGCCCTGGCGGCCGACAAGGAAGTGGCCCTGCAGATGGTAGCCCAGGTGGGCGAGGACCGTCTGGAGAACGAGATGAGCAGCGCCCCCTGGGCTCCGGGCATGGACAAGAGCCTGGGCGCCCACATGCTGGACATGTGCCAGCACCTGGACAGCCACCGGCACCAGCTCTACTACTACCTGAAGCTCATGGGGCGGGACGTGAACACCGAACACCTGTGGGGGATGTAGCTCCGCCCATCCCCACAAGAAAAGGCCGCCGTTGCCCTGGGCTCCGGCGGCCTTCGTTCATCTGGTGAGATTGTCAGGGCGTGTCGAATCCGGCCTTCTTCAGCTGTTTCCGCACCGCCGCCAGCACGGCATCGCCCAGGGTGGCCTCCTCGCCCTCGCCCTTTTCCAGGGTCATCTGGGCCGCCAGGTACAGTTCCCGCTCAGCCGACAGCTTCCTCACCTCGGCCTGCAGGGCCGCGCGCTTCTTCTGCATCTCCTTCACGTAGGCCCGGCGCTCGTCCAGGCTCATGGTCTTCATGGTGTCGGGCAGGTGTTCCTCGGGAACGCTGCTCAGCAGATCGGCCTCGTCCTCCACGCTGTCCACCAGGTCACGGTTTTTGTTGTTGTAGGCCCGGCCCGCCTTGGTGATGCTGCGCTTGACGGCCACCGAGGAGGACATCCTCACGGCGTTGCGATCCTGTTCCCTCTGATTCTGGCCGTAGTATTTGCGGTCGTCCTCGCTGCCGAACCAGACGTAGGTGCTGTTGATCTGCTGGTCCAGGTCCAGGATGACCGGATCCTGGGGACAGGGAATGTCGGGAATGGCCCGATCCTGGTCGATGTTCAGGGCCTCGCCGTGACCGCACTTGGCGGCCGCGGCCCACTCGCCCTTGACGCCCTCCTCGTGGTTGCCGCAGTGAATGGTGTTGACCTGCACCCCCCGCTCCACGGCGTCGCCGCAGGCCTCGCGATACGGCACCCGGCCCTGGGTGAAGGCCTCGTTGCCGGCGATGAAGATGGCCTGGTAGGCGTGGGGCGCCGACGTCCAGTCCAGCCGCTGGATGGCTTCCTCGATGACCCGCCCGCAGTACTCGTCGCCCCCCTGGGTCTCCAGGGCAAAGAGGGCCTCGCTGAGGGCGTCCAGATCCGTGCCCAGGGGCACCACCTGGCGGATATACCCCTCCAGGGCCGGCAGGTTGGAGTTGCCGTACTCGAAAAGGGCCACCCGCAGCTCGGCCGGGCAGCCCTCGCGCTGGGCCTCGGCCAGTTCCTGCACGATGGTCCACAGCTGGCTCTTGGCCTGGGTGATGAGGCCGTCCATGGAGTTGGACGTGTCAAGCAGCAGGGCGATCTCGATGGTGGGCGCGGCCTGGGCGGCGGTGGCAGTCACGGGGGAAAAGAGATCGAGGGAGACGGCGAGCAACGGCGTGAGTCCGAACAGTAGCAATGATCTTATCATGAGGCCCCTCCCGGCCAGGGTCGTGAAGTTGGCACTTGAAGGAGGGATGGGGGAATTAGTTCCCGGGCGGGGGCGAAGCCAGGTCTCGCTTTCCGGTTGGCCGCAGCCGGGTTATTCGGGCGGGGTTGGCTTTTTCGGCGTGGTGCCCTTCTTCCGGGGGACGCCCTTCTTGCGAGCCGGCGCCTTCTTGTTAGCGGGAGCCTTCTTGCGGGCCGGGCTCTTCTTCCTTCCCCGCCCCTTCTGCCGGTCGGCCGAGGGCGGCAGCAGATCCATGACCGCTCCCTGGGTGGACAGGATGACCAGCCGCCGCTCACCTTCGAAGCTCAGGGTGGCCGGCAGGATGCGCTGCTGCAACAGGTGCTGGACCTGCCGCGGCGCGAAGGTCACGCCCCTGTACTGGGGCTCCAGGACGAAGGGGCAGCCCTCCTTCCAGCCGCTGCAGCCGTAGGCCCGCTTGCCCTGGATCACCTCCTTGCCGCACAGGGGACAAGGGCCCCAGCGGCGGCCGTCCACCTCGGCCTGCCGCCCCCCGGCGATGACCTGGTGAATGTACTCGGCGATGCCCCCCATGAACTGGTCGGCGGGCAGGGCGCCCCGCTCGATCTCCTTCAGGCGCGCCTCCCAGTCCCCCGTCATCTCGGGCGACTTCAGCTGCGGATCCTGGATCAGGGCGATGAGGCAGCGCCCCATGTCGGTGCAGCGCAGCTGCTTCTTTTCCCGGCGTATGTAGTGACGGCTCAGCAGGGTCTCGATGATGGAGGCCCGGGTGGCCGGCGTGCCGATGCCCCGCTCCTTCAGGGCCTCGCGCAGCTCGTCATCGTCCACCAGCTTGCCCGCGGCCTCCATGGCCCCCAGCAGCGAGTTCTCTGTGAAGTGCTTGGGCGGCTTGGTCTTGCCCTCGTGCAGGAAGGGCTCGTGGGAGCCCTGCTCGCCCTCGCTGAACTCGGGCAGGGTCTGGTCCTCGTCCTCATCCTTGGACGTTTTCTTCTTCGGGAACAGAACCGTCCAGCCCGGCTCCAGCACCTGGGCGCCCTTGGCCTGGAACTTCACGCCCCCCGCCTGGCCGTCCACCGTGGTGATGTTCTTGACGCACACCGGATAGAAGGCCCCGGCGAACTGCCGGGCCACCGCGTCGTACACCAGCTGCTCGTTGCGGCCGATGTTCCCGGGCTTGATGCCGGTGGGGATGATGGCGTGGTGGTCGGTGACCTTCTTGTCGTCGATGATGCGCTTGCTGAAGGGCAGCTTGGCCAGGTCCAGGGGCGCCACCAGCTCGGGCAGAAAGGCCTGCAACTTCTGCATGATCTGCGGCACCCGCGGCTTCAGGTCGGCGCTCAGATAGCGAGAGTCGGTGCGCGGGTAGGTGAGCAGCTTGCTCTCGTACAGATTCTGGGCCGCGGCCAGGGTGTCGGCCGCCGACAGGCCGTGCCGCGTGTTCAGCTCGCGCTGCAGGCTGGTCAGGTCGAACAGCTGGGGCGGCTGCTCGCGCTTCTTCTTGGCCTCGACCTTCATCACCGAGAATTCCTGGCCGGTGACCTTTTGCAGCAGCTGGTCCGCCTTTTCCTGGCTGTCGCTGCGCCGGCCCCGGTGCTTGAACACCACCTCGCGGTAGCGGGTGCGCAGTTCCCAGAAGGGCTCGCTGCGGAATCTGTCGATCTGGTCGTCCCGCTCGACGATCATGGCCAGCACCGGGGTCTGCACCCGGCCGATGGTCCACAGCACCCGGTCTCCGCCCCCGCCGATGCGCCCATGACGCACGGTGTAGAAGCGGGTGGCGTTGAGGCCCACGATCCAGTCGGCCTCGCTGCGGCAGCGCGCCGCCGCGTACAGGGGCAGGTAGTCGGCGCCGTCCTTCAGGTTCCGGAAGGCTTCGAGGATTGCCTCGCCGGTCATGCTGCTCAGCCACAGGCGCCGCACGGGCTTGTCCTCGCAGCCGGCCAGGCTCAGGATGTAGCGGAAGATGAGCTCGCCCTCGCGCCCGGCGTCGGTGGCGCAGATGATCTCGTCGGCTCTGGCGAACAGCCCCTTGATGACGCCGAACTGCTCCTTGACGCCGCGGTCCTTGATGAGCTCCAGCTGGAAGTTGTCGGGCACGAAGGGCAGGGTCTCCAGAGACCACCGCTTGAGGGCGGGATCGTAGGCGGCGGGTTCGCGCAGGGTCACCAGGTGGCCGAAGGCCCAGGTGATGGCGCAGCCGCGCCCCTCCAGATAACCCTGCCGGGAGCCGGTCACCTTCAGGACCCGGGCGATGTCCCGGGCCACCGAGGGTTTCTCGGTGATGATGACCTTCAGGCCGCGGCCGCTGTCGGGCTGCTCGCTCACATCAGCCCGCCCGCATGGCCAGGATCTGCTTCTTGTCCAGGGGGCCGTCGAAGCTCACGAAGTCCGCCTGCGCGGTTTCCATGCCGTGGATGGACATGCGGTCGGCCAGCTCGTTGCCCTCCACCCCCACGTGGCCGTTGACGTGCAGGATGGGCACATCGTCCCGCAGGCGTTTGTACAGGGCGAAGATCTGCTGGATCAGCTCCAGGTTCTTGATCTCGCCGCCGGGCTTGGTCCAGCCCTTGCGCTCCCAATTCCAGGCCCACTGGGTGATGCACTGGATGGAGTAGGTGGAGTCGCAGAACACGGCCACCGAGCGGCCCGCGGCCACCTCTTCCCCGGCCAGCAGCAGGGCCTGGTGCAGGGCGTTGAGCTCGGCGGTGTTGTTGGTGCCCCGGGGGTGGAACAGGCCGAAGCGCAGCTCCTGCAGTTCACCGGCGCGATAGACGGAAAGGCCCGAGGCGGCGGGCCCCGGGTTGGGATCGCAGCCCCCGTCGGCGAAGATCTTGGTGTGGGCCGGGTGGGCGTCAACCTCGGCGGCGGTGTGGGTCACCGGGCCGGTCTTGAATCGGCGGGCGGCGGGCCTGGGGGCCGCCTTGTCCTTCCCCAGAGAGGCCTTGGCGCCGGCACCGAAGGCGGCCTCGGCCTCGGCCCGGGTCTTGAAGGACTTGTACTTGGCGCCGGCCACGCCCTGGACCTGGGCCTTGCAGGTGTCCCAGTCGGTGAAGATGCCGGTCTGCTTGCCGGCCCAGACAACGTAGAATTTACTGGCCACGGGGTGCTCCGTCGTTGGTTGTTTCCTGATGATCCTGGAAGGCAAAATATACGAAGGGTGGGCGCGCGATAAAGAACATTCCGGACCCGACCCTGGGTGTACCGGGCCGTGGTGGCGGATTAACCAGTTCCATGCCATCATGGCGGGCATGAATAATTCATCCGAAAACCGTACCCGGGTCCTGTTCCTGTGCACCGGCAACAGCTGCCGCAGCCAGATGGCCGAGGGCTGGGCCCGCGCCCTGCGGTCCCATGACCTGGAAGCCCACAGCGCCGGCATCGAGACCCACGGCCTGAACCCAAACGCGGTGAAGGTCATGGCCGAGGCCGGTGTGGACATCAGCGGACACCGCAGCACCCACCTGGACGAGCTGGCCCACCTGGATTTCGACTACGTGATCACCGTGTGCTCCCACGCCCACGAGACCTGTCCCGTGTTCCCCCGCCATGCGGTGGTGCAGCACCACGGCTTCGACGATCCGCCGGCGCTGGCCAAGAAAGCCAGGGAAGAGGATGGGGCCGGCGAGGAAGAGGCGCTGGAACACTACCGCCGGGTGCGTGACGAGATCAGGGAGTTCGTAATGGGGTGGGAGATCTCTTGATTTTTCCACCGCCCTGCTAGTGGCGCTCCTTCACCTTTGCCCTCAACACCCGCAACCCCTCCCGGAAAACCGGATCAAGGGTCCCATCATCAAGCACCTGCACATCAGGCTGAAGCCCCTGGCTGTCGTTGACAAGGTCGCCTTGGGGAGTCCGCAAGGTCCCGCCGGGAAAGTGGACGATGCTGCCGGTGGGCAGGGGAAAGCGCGTCATCTGGCCGGTTCCGCCACGGGTGGAGCGGCCCACCAAGGTGGCCCGTCCCTGGGCCTGCATCATCATGGCGAATTCCGTCCGCAGCCCCGAGCACCCCTGTCCAACCAGGCACACCACGGGCACATCGATGAGAAGGTCCTCCGCCGGTTCCACATAAAGGGAATCTCTTTCCCCGAAAGGCCCCTGACCTTTCCTGGTTTCGCCGTACATGGCCGGGCGCGCATGGAAATGGCCGGCCAGATCCAGAACCCTCAACAGATCGAAAGGCCGCGAGATAGAACCCCGGCCGGCATCCCGCAAGTCGATGAGAATGCCCTCAGCCGAGGCCAGATCCGCCAGTTTCTCTTCCTGCATCTCGGGCCTGATCAGCTTTACATAGGCCAGCCCATCGGATGTCCAGCCCGAGGACGCCGGACCGCGCTGGGGCTCGCAGTCCATGAGTTGATCCCGGATGGCCGCCTGTCGGGGGGGGGTCAGGCGATCGGCCTCCGGAAGGGGCTCCTCCTCTGTGACCAGGAAGTTGGAAGTCATATCGCTCTCGCCCTTCTGCAGATACACGCGGTACTCGCCCAAGGTTTTCAGGACCTCACCGAAGAAGCGCCCATCGCCAGGTTGGCCCGGTCCATTCCCGCTCAAAAAGCGTTTTTCCAGGGCAGTCAAGTCCACCGACCGGCTGCTTTGGGGCACGTAGTTGTTCTGGAGTTCATGGATCAACAGGCGGGTGATCTGGTCGTCAGTCAGGTCCAGGACCTCCACCGTCACCTCATACAGGGTTAACCGGGCGCCCGGTTGGAACAGGCTTAAGGTGACAGTAGCGACCTTGGCGTCGGGGGCCGCGCGCAGGATGATCTGGGCCCAGTCCTCTTGCCTACTTTCCAGGCCCACCCACATGCCTGTGTGCAAGGGGCCGTATTCGTAACCCTGGGCGTTGCGCCTGTAGTCTCCCACCGTCATGCGGATCACGGGCCTTGAACCGTCATGATCGGTGAACAAGGCCTGGTAGCGAACCCGCACACCGTAGAACTTGCCACCCTCCACGGCGAAGCGCTGAGCCAGGGATGCGTTAGAATTTTCCGCGGTCCCGGCCTCGATGACGACACCGCCCTCAGCAAGTGGATGGAGCATGGGCTTCCTTTTCTCCGCATTCTTTCTCCATGTGTAGGGACGGTCCCAGTCCTCAGGCCACCCATCGATCCAGGCGGTAAATCGCCCGTTGGCAAACGGTTTGGGGTCCTTGGTCAGGTCAAGGGTATGGGAATGCCAGCCCCCTCCACGCCGGGTTTCCGGCCTAGCCTCGGGGGTGAAGATACTTTGCTCGGCCTCAGCTGCAGGCCGGGGCAACGGCCCATCCCAGCGGGCCACCATGCGGGAGGGCGCCCCCCCGGCACAGTCGAATCCCCCAGCAAACCAAAGGCTGGAGTCGGTGCAAGCCATGCTCCGGACATCACCATCAATTCCGCTTTCCATCGGCCGCCAGGTCTCCCCATCCAGCCAGGCCACACTCCCACAGGCTCGGCCATCGACCCCCTGAAAACTCCCGGCGGCAATCAGGTGCCCCCTGTATTCACCCAGGCTCTGCACCCTGCCATCGCCTGCAAAATGGTTGGAAAACACCCCCGGCAGCGGCCGCCAATTCTTGCCATCCCACTCCTGTAATTGGGCCTTTTCGGAGCAGTTTACCGGAGACAACTGGAACGAAACTAGCAACCGGTTTTCCGCCCCTGCCAGAGACATCACGCGACAGCCGGTACTGCGCTTGATGGTCCTCCAGTCCTGGCCATTCCATTCCTCGATTAAAAAAATGGGCCCTTCTTCCTCGGAGTGAGCGCTGCGGACGTGATACAGCTTGTCGTTCGCAACCGTGGCGGCGCCGAGGCACGCTTCCCCATCCTCGTGTATCAGTGTGCGCCAGACCTGGCCGTCCCAGAAGACCCCGCCCTCGGCCTGCCCATCGGCTCCCTTGAACTGGCCCATGGCCACCAGCAATCCGCAGACCGAGACCAGCCGGTTGACGCGACTGACTTCCCGATCCAGCGGTGGAGAAATGGGTTCCCAATGGCCATTCCAACGGGCCAGGACCCAGGGGGCCGACCTCCGTCCCAGGGGATATCTGGAACCTGCGGCCACCAGCCGGCCCAGGGCAACGATTCCCCCTTCGATCTCAGTGAGCATCTTAAAATCAGGGATGAAGTCCAGGGAGTCGGAACAGGCGAATCCAAAAGGCTGCCATCCGTCCGCGGTCCAGTAGAGGGGGCCGCGGTGCCTATCCGGGCCCACGGTACCCTGTCCCTCCAGGCATATGCGGCCAGCCAACTTTTTCACTCCCTTGGCACTGGCATCCAGGCCTTGTCCGGTGACGAGAGGATCCCACCGGGTTCCGTCCCACAGGGCCAGGCCGTTGACCAGGGATTCCTTTGACCCATCCATCTTGCCGGCGGCCACAAGCTGGCCCTGATAGGGATGCAGGACCAGAACCTCCTCCGGGGAAGATCCATCCCGACCGTCGAAAAAACCCGGCGGGTTCGCGTGCCACCGCAATCCATCCCAGCTGGCAATGGACCCCACGGATATGCCGCCGGCTTCGGTAAACTGCCCGGCAACCATGAGCTGCCCCCGCCAGAACTCCATGTCATTGACCACGGGATTGGCCGGGGGCTTCCAGGCAACGCCTTCTCCCAGGGAGGACCAGGTCCGGCCATTCCAGGCTGCGATATTGGCGACCGAATCCCCGTCGATTAAGCGGAAGTTCCCGGCTGCGAACAACATGGTACCCGAGGAACACAGAGTGGTCACGGCATCGGAGGCGCCAGTGCCGAAGCCGCTCCAGGTCAGGCCATCCCAGGTGGCTAGATGGTAGGTTTGAACAGATCCGGCCTGACCAAAGACCCCTCCCACCACCAGCCTGCCCTGGTGTACTGCCAGGGCCTCCACCCGGGTGCGGCCGCCGCGGGCTATGCCGTCGCCGAGGGAGTGCCAGACTTGGCCGTCCCAACGAGCCAGGTGTTGAATCGGATCATCCCCGCCCAGAGAAAACCGTCCGCCGGCAATCAGGTCTCCCCGATAGATCGCCAGGGCCAAGACCTCCCCTTGAATCTCCCCTGGAAAGTCTTGCCAGACGGCTCCATTCCAGCTGGCCAGAGCAGTGGCCGGGAGGGTATCCCGGGCACTGACCTTGCGGCCTGCGATCAATTTTCCCTCGTGGACAGCTAGGCAGTTGATGCCTTCCGGCCCCTCTCCCAGGGGCCACCAATGTTCGCCATCCCAGCGCGCCATGTTCCGCGCGGAATGGCCTCCGGCGGTGTGATAGTGACCCGCAACAACCAGATCCCCGTGGAACTCGGCGGCAGCGGTTACCTTGCCGTGGCGGCAGAAGCCGGTGGGGCCGAAGTCTGTGGACCAATCGGCCAGAGCCGCCGGGGCCGGGGAAAGGGATAGGGATAGAGTGAGTATCAGAAGCCGGATCCTGCCAGTCATACCCGCCTCGCAGTGCTCGTTATCATGGGGTGTTGAAACGGTGTTTTTTATGGTTCAACAATCGTTGAGGGGCTCCGGGACCAGGTCGGAACCGAAAGACTTTCGAGTCATGACTTTCAATTTAGGCGGTAGAAAGGTACCTGGTCAATGGAAGGAGCCGGTATTCCCCGTGGAATCACGGGGGGAGTACCAGCTTCTCAATAGCCGTGGTCAGCCCTCGGGCAAAATGGCCGGCATCAGTGTCAAGAACCTAGCGGGGCCAGTTCCTCAAGCGGATTGGCCCTGACCACGTGCCCCGTCAGCACCAGTTCCACGAAGGTGGCGTAGTCGACGGCTCCGCGCGAGCGAGGCGCGAACTCGAAGATGGTCTGGTGCAGACCGAAGGATTCGGCCAGCTCCACGTTGACGCGGATGGCCGGGCACACCCGCTCGCCGAAACGTTCCTGCAGGCTGAGCAGCATCTCCTGGGAATGGCGGGTGCGCCGATCCAGGAAGGTGGGCAGGAAGTACTTCAGGTGCAGGGCCGGGTTGTGGCGGGCCACGCGCTCCACGTGCCGCTCGAATTCCAGCACCCCGGCCATGGCCGCCGGCGTCAAGGCCACCGGGGCGACGATCTCGTCGGCGCAGGCCAGCACGTTCACCGCGATGGCGTCCACTCCGGGCGAGGCATCCAACACCACGAAATCGTAGCGGTCGCGCACCGGCTCCAGGGCCTCGGCCAGCACCCGGTGGCCGTCCTTCTCGCGCCGGGCGATGGCCAGGGCGGCCCGGGTCAGGTGATGGTCGCTGGCCACCAGGTCCAGGTTGTCGCGGGTCCGGGTGATGGCGCTCAGGATGCTCTCTTCCTGCAGCAGCACCTCGGTGATGGTCACCTCGGGCCGGACGCCCAGGGCCTGGGCGCACTGCCCCTGGGTGTCGGCATCCACCAGCAGCACGCGGCGGCCGCGCTGGGCCAGGCCGTGGGACAGGTTGACGGCGGTGGTGGTCTTGCCCACTCCGCCCTTGGTCATGGCGACAGCAATGGTGCGCATGGCGGCTCCTTGGTTGCGGTTGGGTTGTGCCCCGAAGACTGTTGCCGACGGCTTGAGGCGGCCAGAAACAATCTTCAGGGCACAACCAAGGAATTGCCGTGCCAGGGGATCCGAGAGAGTCATAATTGACGGGGGTTGCATGAGATAGACCGCAACGGCTGAGATGAACAGGGAAGAACACCGTTGCACTTCGCCAGAAAGTCCCAGCAGGGAATTCCGGAGCGATCCGCCATCGATAGCCCCCCGGGCGGCCATGGGGAAACAAGGAGGATCGCGAAGGAGCGGTGAGAAATCGCGTGAGGCCGTGCGTTGTGCTGCCCTGATCTGCCTGATGGGGGAACGGTGTGTTCGCGGGTGGTGGGTGGTGACTCTTAAAAAGAAAGCCCCCGGTACAAGACGTGCAAGGGGCCGCAGCCAAACCTCCCCTCACGACAGGTATTCGCAGGGGCTTCATTCCCTCGATATTCCCCATTCTGTGACCCCGATGTCCGTCCTGCTTTCCAAGGGCGGGAGGGCCTCCGTTTCCCGGCCGATGATGCTTTTGCCGGGGGCTCGCCCTGTGCTATCCTTCCATCGTAGGCTCGGATTTTTTGAATCTCATGGCGATCCCATGATTCGGGCTTGCCCGGAAAATGGAGGTCTCCCCGGGAATGAACGGTCCGTCCCCGACAGCATCCACCTCGGCACCCAGATGGCGGCCATTGCTTTGGTTCCTGCCGGTGGCGGCCCTCATTGTTGCCCAGCTGCGGCCGGTGCTGGGCCATTTCGACCGCGCCGTTCTGGCCACCCTCGACGGTGCCGACGCCCTGATGCAGAGCGGGATCTTGACCTGGTCAGCCCGCCATGTCTGGCAGCCCGCCGGCTGGCTGGATCTGCCGATATTTTTCCCGGCCCGGAGCGCCCTGGTCTACATGGACTCCCTGCTCGGACAGGCCCTGCTGGTGGCGCCGCTGACCCTGCTTGGCGACCCGGCCCCGGCCCTGCTCTACAACCTGGCCTGTATGCTGACCCTTGTTCTCACTGGCCTGGCCGGGATTGCCCTGTGGTTGGTGGTGGACGGGGACCGGAGCATGAGCAACCGCGCCGCCGGGGCCGGGATCTGTGCCTTGCTGCTGCTGGGCTCGCCCTTCACCAGCTGGCAACTGGGCATGCTCAACCAGATTTCCCCCCCTTGGCCTGTCTTCTTCCTGGCGGCGGCCTGGAAAGGATGGCGCCGGTTCCAGGTGAAAGGATCCGGCGGCCCCTGGTGGTGGTGGGCCGCCGCCAGCATGGTGATTCAGGCAACCTGGGGCTGGTACGGTTTCGCCGACGCGGTGTTCTGTGCCGCGGCCGCGGGCACGCTGGGGATCTGGCGGGCCGCGCGGGGAAGGCAAGCGGTCCGTTTCCTCAAGCAATTGGCGATTCCGTTGACGGTGGCCGGCGCTATGGTTCTTGCGGTGGCCTGGCCCAATCTGGCCTTCCGCGCCCAGGAGCCGGAGTACACGAGGTCGCTGGCAGAGGTACGATCCTTCAGCGCCGACATGCAGGCTTTCGGCAACCTGGGCCCCCACCGCGCGACCCCTCGGGATTTTCTGGGCGGAAGTGATGAAGCCCCCTCCGACCGCGCCATGCGCAATTCGGGCATGGTGCTGCACCCGGGCTGGCTCACGCTGGTGGGAGTGGTGCTGGCTCTGGTGTTTCGCCATCGCATGACTCCCGGACAGCGCGGATTCGGCGTGCTGCTCGGTGTGGTGGCCGCTCTGGGTCTGGTCATGGCATTTGGCGATTCCATCGGGGTGTTGCCGGGGCAGGAGCTGTTCCGGCTGCCGTTGCCATTCGGCATCCTGCAGGAGATCGCGGTGCCGTTCCGTGCTTTCCGCGCTCCCGTGCGTTTCGCCTATCTGGCCACCATCGGCCTCGCGTGGTGGGCCACGGTGGGGTTCACCTGCCTGAGCGCTTCGTTGACCGGGAAGGCGCGCCGCGGAATTCTGATCGGCGTGATCACCCTGGTCTGGCTGGAATCGGTGCCCATGGCTCTTCTGGCCGTGCCGACGGGGGTCGATGGCAGGTCGGGGCGCCACCCCCTTCCCGCGGCCACACCGCAGGGGGCGATCCTCACCCTGCCGGCACCGCGTACGGAACAGGACGAGGATCGGGTCGAGGTCCGCTGGCTGCACCGCGCCCTGTCCACGGGCCGTCCGGTCACCGGGGGTGTGTCCGGCTGGGTTCCTCCCGCCACGCGCGACCTGCGGTTGCGTCTGGCCTCGTGCGAGGCCGGCGAAACCGACCCGCTGACTGTTCTTGCGTCGCTGAGGGCCAGCGGTGTGGTCGGGGTGGAGATGAACGTTGGCGATTCCGATGGCCGGCGGGTGGCTTTCTGGAGCGAGGTGCTGGCCCGAGCGGGATCCCGCGGAGTCGCCACGGCTCCCGGTTACCGGTTCTACGCGCTGGCCGACTCGTTGACCGCGAAATCGAAGGATCAGGAGGGTGACGATTGACCGGGGGGCGACTTGGCATTTTGACGGGAGCCGCCTTCCTGGTGGCCTGGCTTCTCCTGTTCCCGGCCCAGCCCTGGGAACCGGATGCCGACATCTACGACAACCTGTCGGCAGCCCGCAATCTTCTCGAGGGCGAAGGTCTGAGTTCGGACGTCATCTATCCCCTGACCACGGCTTTCGAATGGGGGCGCTGCTTGCCCCAGCCCATGTTGCACCGCGGACCGGGCTTCCCCTTCCTGTTGACCCCCGTGCTCCTGGTGGCGCAGGGCGACCCGTTTCAGGCGCCGGCCGGGGTCAGGATCCTGCAACTCGTGTTCCTGATGATTGTTGCCTGGCTCGGACTCCGGGAATTCCAGCGGCGTGGGATGGTGTTCGCCGGGCCCGCCTGGCTGTTGCTGTTGCTGTTCAGTCCCTTGCTCGGCCTGGCCGTCAACTGGGGCTGGGTCGAGGTTCCTTGCGGTATGCTGCTTCTGGCCCTCTGGCTCCGGCTGCGTGATTTCCGGTCGGAAACCGCCGGGGTGGCCCAGGGCCTGGTTGACGGCGGTCTGGCGGGGGCCCTGACCCTGGTCCGCAGCGACCTGTCCTGGATCCCTGTCCTGTGGTGGCTGGCGGCGGTTGTTCTGTCCTCTCGGCGCGGCGGGTTCCGGATGTTCCCGCCCCGGGGATACCTGGTGCCGGCGGTCACCATGTGGCTGGCCCTGGTCCTGCCATGGTGGATCCACGTCTACCAGGTGGCCGGATCTCCCTTTTTCAACCCCCTGTCGTTTGCGTTGCAACTGGATCTGGATCAGGAGTGGTGGCAGTACCCCCGGCTGCGCGGGCTGGAACCGCAATCGGCCCTGTCCAACCTGAGGGACAATTTTCTTCCCGCCCTCATCAAGGTCCGCCACGGGCTGCGGTTTTTCCTGGAGACCCTGGGCCAGTGGCTTCCCTGGCCCGTCTGGGCCGGCGGCGTGGCCCTGGGTCTGAGTTCGTGCTGGCGCCATCGCCGGCAGGGATTGCTGCGTTGCGGGGGACCGATGGTCCTGCTGGGAGCGACTCTCCTGGGGCTCGTGCTGCTGTATGCGCTCATCTCCCAGGAGGTGCGTCACCTGATCGTCCTGCTGCCGGTTGTGGCCTGGGAGTTCGTGCAGGCGGCTGCCCAGCGGGTCCGGAGACTGCTGACCGGTAAGCGGCTGCACGCGCCTGTATTGACCGCCATCGCGGGGCTTTCCCTGATCATCGCTCCCCAGAATCCCCGGGGAGAATTGAACCATCTCGAGGCGACGAAATCGAGAGCCGGTAGGGTGTTCGAACTGGTCGAAGAGGTGCAGACCTGGCCCCCCGGTCCCGTTTTCACCGACAACGCGGCTGTTTGCTGGTATAGCGGCAGAACCGGAATCTGGCGGCCATTTGATGCCGAGGTCGAGGCGACCCTCCGGCGCACGGTGCCCGGGATGCGGGATGCCCGCTGGGTTCGCCTGGGTCCGGAGTAGGTTTATCAGGCATTTAAGCAACTTTCGGACCCCCGGTTTGGTCCATCAGCGGCCAGGCGGTCCAGCAGTGCGAGTGGGGTCAGGGGCAGTTCGGTGCGGTCGTCGGGAATGGGGTTGGGGCGAGTGTCAGGTGATTTCCGTCACTGTACATAAAGCCCAACCATGGAATACGGATTTAGGAATTGCCGGTCCTGCAAGGCCCTCATATCGATCTCGGAGAGTTTGGCTTCTTCACAAACATCGTCCCAGTGTGCCCGAATCAATTCGACTTGGTTTGCGACAATTTCCCGAGCCTTTCCTCTCGTCAACTGAAAAGCCGGGGCCGCTTCCAAGCACACCTCGATTTGACTCATGTTGTTCGGCCCATGAATCCTCATGGCCTGCGACGCCTCATTTCCAGTCCTTGGCTGAGGACAAATGTCGTAGGCCGGTGTCAACTCCAGCAGCTCTCCGTCCCAAAACGCCGCGTGGTTTCTTGCGTGGTCGTCTGTATTTCCGCTCAACACATTGAAGGTCATTCGCGCAAACAACTCTCGCAGCGTCTCTGACGGACTTCTAAATCGATGTCTAACAATCTCGGCAAACTGCTCGTAGCTGGCGTATCGAGCCGTCATGTCATCAAGACCAAAGAGAGTGAGAGCCGAAACCATGTGTTTCCGCAACCACCCACCTTCTGTCCGAATTCTATCAAACCGTTCTATCAGCAAGACATCCTTGCCTAGCACCCGCCTCAGGAGTACTGGCGCAACGTCCAAACCCACTATCTGGGCAAGGCGCATAGCCACATACTCGGCTTTCACCACTCCGTATAGGTCATTTGTAGATGAGAACTTTGCGATGTACTTCTTTTCATCTTCTTCTACCAACGCCTTTGGCCTTGCACCCCCAATAGAACTTCCATGCAGCAATGCTTGATCCAGCTCATGAGAAAGCGGTACGCCCCGCTCTACCTTCTCCGCAGCGCTCGTGAGTTCTTCAAGAGTCGCGTTCTTTCTCCAGCGCGGAATGTACTCTGTTGGTGATGACTGGAAGTCTAATGCTCCAATCCTGTCAGATCCGGACTCAAGCAGATAGGTCAACTCACTCAATTCAATTGTGTCGACATCGGCACTACTTGTACCAAGAACTTTGTTCATGATAACGCGCCGCCCCCAGGCGTCCGGCGCTGCATCTCGAATACAGTTGGGCATGTGCAATCCATTAAGGAGCGGTAGTTCCCCGGAGCGCAGAGGCAGTTCAATGTCGTAGATTGGTATTGCGTCTTCCCTAGTCAGGTAGCTTTTTCCGTAATTGAATGCGAGATCCTCGCCACTCTCGGTCAACTTCCCAGCCACAATCGGATCGGAACAACCCGGGAGCCAAATCCATACGTACGCTCCCCCGTTTGCCTTAGAAGTCATCATCAACATCCTTGTCACTAGGCCGAATATTCTGCGGTAGGAGAGTCAGCAACTCCTTCGTCCGAGACAACTGGCTTGCTAGCGACCTGGCGTCCGATTCGAATAGCGGTATCCCAACCAAATAAGCAGCTTCAAACACCAACCCAATGGAGCATCTCGGATTACCATTCTCAATCTTTCGGAGCGTCGGGCGTGATATCCCCGCTCGCTCGGCCAACTCATCGGTTGACCATCTGCGCTTCTGGCGCCCCAGCTTGATTAACTGCCCCAATAACTTCAGAGCATCCCCAGTGTAGTTTGAATAGGCGCGTGATTCTGACATGACACCCCCCAAACGGAAACTATACTTTCCAGGAAGACCCCTTAAGGAAACTACAGTTTCCAAAATACCACATCTTTCGCTACCGTCAATAGGTCGCTTTTCCAAGTGGCCAAGTGCCAAACGCCCCCAATAAGGCTCCCAACAGCAAAATTCAAAGAAGTCTTCACCATACCTACAGATGCCCAGACAAGTCCCTAGGCTCAGAACTCACAAAGCCGGCCCCCAATATGCCGCTAAGTCTGGTTCCAACTGATTTCCAATCAGCTAGTTCGATCGCGCTATCAACGCCCCGCGGCCACCAATCGGTGGTTTCGGTTCAGGGCACCCCGGCCAGCTTCCTTTTGGGAGTCCTCTGCGATCACCCGCCCGGGCATTTTGAGCCAAGAACAGAATACAAAACTGCGGGCCGGTACGATACCGACCCGCATCTGAGGCACCGCGGCAAACTGTGCGTCAGCGACCCAGGTCCTGGCGCTTGACCCATTCCCCACTCCGGGCGGTGAGGTCCGCGGCAACCCTGGCGATCTTGTCGTCGCCGTACTTGCCGCCGAACTCTTCCTGAAGCACCTCGGTGGGATCGTAAGGGCCGCCATCCACGTAGACGTGCTCGCCCTCGTAAGGGGTCCCCATGACCGGCTCCTCGTAGCGGGACAGAAACCGGTCGCGCATCTCGATCATCTGGGGGTCGTTATAGTCTTCCATGAAATGGACTCCTCTCCTGCCCGGGAACTTTGCCCACGGGATTGGGCGGACGGTTGCTCGGCCCATGGCGAAGCTATCAAGAACCGCCCAGCGACGACTTCGAACGTCAATGGACCCGCAGCAGCGCGAATCCACATCACGGTTACACGGATCTGACATTGGTTATTCGACGAAAACCCAATAGCATCCGGTCATGAGTTGGGAATACTACATCTTCAAGCGCGAGGAACTGTACCAGCGGGTCTGGTCCACACCGATGCGCCAGCTCGCCAAGGAATTCCAGATGTCCGACTCGGGCCTGGCGAAGATCTGCAGGAAGCTCAACATCCCCCGCCCCGCCCGAGGCTATTGGATGAAGAAGCAGGCCGGTCGGAAGGTCAAACAGAAACCCTTGCCGCCGGCCAAGCCCGGAGCACCCACCCAGCATCGAGTCAGTCGCTGGCACGACCCGTCGATCGACTTGGGGTTTGGCAACGAGGCCACCGCCCTTCTCGAGCGCGAGAATGACCCCACCATGGCGATCAACGTGCCCGAGGTCCTGGACAAGCCCCACCCCTTGATCCGCAGCAGCGCGGGCCTCCTGAAACGTCATAGCCGATCCCAGGCCGAGCTTCGGGCGGAGCGGGCCTGCCTCGACGTGACCGCTTCCCGGGGCGCCCTCGACAGAGCCCTCAGAATCGCCGACGCGCTGCTGAGAGCGCTCGAGGCCCGCGGGTTCAATGTCGAGGTCACCGAGCCAGTGCCGTACGCTCCAGGCCGCTACGGAGGCCCTCCCAGCGGACGGCCCAGCCGGACAGGAGTGCACGTCCTCGGGCAGTTTATCGAGTTCGCAATCGAGGAAGGCACGAACATCCTCAAAGAAGAGCAGGAGCCCGTTCAGTACGGCTCAGGCTACACCTACACCCCGCGACCGCTGTACAAGCACGAACCCAGCGGAAAACTCGCTCTGAAGCTCCACCGCCAGCTTCGAGGAACCTCTCGGCAGACCTGGGCCGATGGCAAGCGGCAGCGGTTGGAGAACTGCCTCCGGGCCTTCATCACGACACTCATCGAGGGCGCCGAACGGGAGCGGCTCTACCAATGCGAGCAGCAGCGGCTTCAACGGGAACGAGAAGAGGCGCAGAGACGCCGAGAAGTGGAGGCTCGGCTACGCGCGATTGAACAGGCCAAGATCGAGGACCTGAATCGCAGGGTGGCTGACTGGGACCGGAGCCACCGAATCCAGAGCTTCCTTGATGAGTATGAAGCGGCCGTCCGCGCCAGAGGCGACGACATCTCGCCTGCATCGGAACTCGGCAGGTGGCTCCACTGGGCGCGGAACTACGCTTCCTGCTTGCGGACGTCAGCATTTGATAGGGAAAAGCCGGCACACAACGAATAGCCCCCCTCAGAGATCATCCACCCCCCCCCCCTGCGGAAGCCCGTGCCTCGGGGCCCGACTTTTCTGATTTCTCTCATTCAAATACGGCCGCCATCCATCTAATCCCAAAAATCCGAACCGGCTCCAATTACCCGATTAGAGCCAGAATACGGGGTCCGAGTACCCCCGCGCGTATTGTATAGAGGCAACAATGCCATCTAACCCCATCGTTCGGAGTTTACTATGTTCAACACGACTACCAACCAGCTCCCCGATTCCTTCAACGCCGAGGACACGTACGTGCCCTCCGGACTCGCCATCTTCGAGGCCGTCCTGGGCCCTGGGCTGCCGGCCAAGCAGATCATCGAGATCCACTCTGATCTCGGGGACGCCATGTCCAAGATCGCTCTGCAGGTTGCTGCCGGCGCCCTTCGGCGGGGTCTGAACGTCGCGTACCACGATGCTGACTGGAATGTCGACGATGAGTTCCTGGATGAGCGTATCCGGAGCATGGATCCGATCGGGACCTGTGAGATGGGTCAGATCGACGTCTTCGCGCCGTACAACCTCGACCTTGTGTCCAAGACGATTCTCAAGACCATTCCCGGTTCGAAGTGGTATGACGTGGTCATCATCGATTCGATCGGGAGCCTGTCGTGCCAGGAATCGTCGTTCGTCGGGACCGACCGGCAGGACGTCGAAGAGAAGTTTCTGCGCCACTGTCGGGAGGTGATCGCCCGGACCGGTCAGACGGTGCTGCTGCTCAACCACGAGCCTGCTGTCACGGGCGGCCTGGCGGTCGCGCCGAATGGTACGGAGCACCTCGACCGGACGTGCGATACCCGCATCGCTTTGGCCGAGGGGGGCTCCTACTTGCGTCCCCGATCCTTTCCGGGTGTCAAGTGGGCCCCGAGCTACGAGGTCTGCCTCATCAAAGGTCTGGACAACTACGGCTTCCGGATTCCGCAGATGGTCAAGCAGGCCGACGGATCGGTCGATGATCCGGCGTCCGTGGCCACTTTCCTGATGGACTCCGGTGGCACCAGGCACGTGAGCGACGGCTTCCTGATCAAGAGTGTGTCCGAAGTCGTCGACGACTGGGACGGCCTGCGCCTGTGGGTGTCCGAGAACCCTGACGCCGCCCGGGCTGCGCTGAGGGAGGTGATGTGCAGCTAGCTCCGCTCGTTGCCGGGGGTGGACTCACGCCACCCCTGGCAGCCACACTTCATTGGCTGAATAGGACTCCATCGATCACGAGTCGAGATCAGATGATCATCGGCCTCATTAAAAGCCCAGGACTTCGTCATCGGCGAGGCGACGCACGGCCGGGAAGTCCTTCACATGGTCGTCCCACACCTCCCCGTGCACGGGAACCAGGGTCTTCGGGCTAACCGCTCTGGCGAACGCCAACAGATCTTCCGTCGAGGCGTGCCCGCTCGTGTGGATCAACTCAGGGTCGACGCCCACGGCCGCGAAGGAGTCAGGTACGACGTCGTAGCCAGGACGGTCGAGGTATCCCGACCACATGGAAAAGACCCAGGCGTCGGCCCCGGTCAGGACCACCCCCGTGCGGAGGAAGTCTCGGAGCAGCGGAGGACGGAGCATGATGACCGTCCGGCGGTCACCCTCCTCCAGCCTGGCTGCCCCGAACGCCTGGCCGGAGCGGGCGATGCGATCGACCACCTCGGGCTTGCCGAGGCGGTCCGGGTTCTCGTAGAGGCGCGAGATGCTGGTTGTGACGACCGCCCGCAAGCCCTCCCAGCCGAGCCTCGGCAGGTTGTTCGAGAAGGCCGCTAGCCGGTCCAGCACGTCCAGGGCGTACGGATCGAGGACAAGAGTCCGACCAGCCCGCTTGCAAGCACGGAAAATGGTCACCGTGCGGTCGATGTTCTGGGACGACCACGCGACGAACACGCGCCCCGCCGTGCGGTTGAAGCACTCTACGAATTTCAATTCGAGCTCCGACTCGGTGGGATAACCACCACTGCGGCACAGAGTCGTTCCCTCCATGAGGAGCACATCCACGCCGGACGGTGGCTGCTCGAGCATGCGGTCGGCCAGAACCGACTTGCGGCCGGTCCGTCGAAAATCGCCCGAGTAGAGCATCTCCCGCCCCCCGACCTCGCCGAGAAGCATGTGGGCGTCGAAGTCCGAATGGTCACATGGGGACGGCAGGATCAGGACGGACGAGCGTGCCTCCGTATTCGCCCGAATCGCATTTTAGGCAATTTGGCGAGAAAAACTCAGCAGGTGCCGGCGACCTCGGTATTCACGTCGCGGGAGGGTTCCAAAACAAGTTTCCACCCGTTCCAACCGTCATTCGGCTATTTTGAAACCCCATTCCACCCACGTCTGGCGATGACTATCGAAGTGATTCTGCGGAAGAGCGACCACGAGTAAATGACGGGCTCGCGTCATTGCAACGTATGCCAGTCGTCGATCCTCCGAGCTTACATCGTCCTTTACTGCCTTCATTACCGAGTTCCAGAATTTCAGACTTCCAATGACCAGCACACCATCTATGCTCTCGCCTTTTACCTGATGAATAGTGTCCTGACGTACAGGCGGTAAATCAACAGCCGGCTCAAAGAGCGGAAGCGACTTCTTCTCGTTCGTGAGACCGGTCGCCTTGATATGGTGCCCAAGCTTCGAACCACATTGCAGGCCGAGTTCCTTGATCAGACCCTCAAGTTGCCCTCTCACAGTGGCAATCCACTTTTCCCCGAGCTCGGCAACTGGAAGTAGTTGCTCCTGTTTCTTGACAAAACGCCAAATCGCCAAATCCATGGAGATACTATCCGGTGAATCTGGATAATCGTCGATGCGCTCCCACCTCGGGTCGTCACCGGTGAGTTCACGCACTACGCGAGCAACGATCTCAAAGGCGCCTCGATACTCTTGTCGTGAGTCACGCAAAAAAGCAGCTCTCGCCAGCTCCTTCGCCTTGCCTTGCAGCTCCGCATAGTTCCGTTCTCCACGAAGGGAATCAAGTTGGTCGTGTCCGCGACAGACCACCGCCGAAGAGCGTAAACCCACCTCTGCCAGAACTCCCAGCTCTTGAAGGACACGCAAGCTTTCCTCGAATGTCGCCGACGTCTCTCTAACGATGAAGGCCCGACGGCTTCCGTTTGCCCCGTCGCCACATCCGGTGAAATCACTGTTGCCGCCCACGTTTCGAACAGCCGCAGCAATCTGATTGTTGCAGCGGAATGATTGACTGAGGGGCATTTCAGGAATGGACCATTTCTCTTTCAGACGCGGCAGCGCGGTTACGTCAGCCATGGCGAATTCATAGATGCATTGGTCGGGATCGCCGATGAGTGTAATCTTCGCACCTTTGTCGCGGAGAAAGTTCAAGAGAACAAGCAGCCACGCATTCGAATCCTGCGCCTCGTCAACGATGACCTCGGGGAAACGTCGGGCAAGCACCTCTGCAATGTGAGGTCTATCGAATAAGATTCGACATGCCCAGAACACGCGTTGTGCATGGGTGTAGAATCCGAGCGAAAGAAGCTCTCGGACTGGATCGTCCGCACCATCAAGGGGCCGGTTGCCGTAAGAGTTCGAGGTTTTGAAGCGAACCTTGCGGCCTTCAAAATAGGGTACAATCTCCCAGGCGGGGACCTGAAGCTTCTGTCTGCCTTTGCCATCGATCCAAATCGATAGCTTTGAATTCTTCCGGTCCCCTGGACGCGGCCCAGGAAATAGTTTGGGGCGCTTGTCCGATCCGGTGATGAGATGGCCGAAGGGGGCTAGGATGTAGCGTTCAACAAAAGCATCAAATGTGCCTACGTAGTTTGGATCAGAGAGCAGATCGCTTCGCCCAAGCCTATTCGTACCCTCCTTGAACTCATGAACTGCCGCGTTTGTGAACGAAAGCAGTGCTAGTCCACCGACGGAATAGGGCCAATTGGCAGCCCTCCAGATGAATCGCCGGCACGATGTCCAGGTCTTCCCACTTCCAGGAGCTGCTCGCAAAAGAAACTCCAACTCCTCAGCAAAGATGGCATTCTGCTGCTGCTCAGTTGGGCCCTGCGCGAGTATTGCCTCCCGGAGTTGTTTAGGCGAGGCCATCGCGCGCTTCCTCATCGATGACCCCGAGGTGTTTCAGCGCGCTACGGATATACTCAGGTACGGCGTTTGCCCCAATCTGGTATCCCTCCAAAATCCGTGCGAGATCCTGGGCAAATCTCTCCCTCTCCACGTTTGTCTCTTGGAACACTTTATTGAACGCGGCCGCCTTTCCATTCGCTGATAGATGGCCAGCGAGAGCCATCGTGAGGGCTGGCTCCTTGTCTGGATGGAGAGCTTTGAAGGCAGAGATCATATGCGGAAGAAGGGCACCAGAACGGGCGAGCGCTTCGACGCGCGGGTCTGAGACGTCAGCTTCTAGTGCTTTAAGTCCATCAGCAGCCATCGACTTTTCCCAGACCACCTCCAATATCTCAGCCAGCTCTTGCGCAAAGCGTCCCTTTGAGACCTTCTTCTCCAGGAATACCCGCAGGAACTCGGTTGCCTTTTCATCGGCAGACTGAATTGCAGCAAGATCGTTTTCGAGACTTGCTCCTATTTGGGGATGAAGCTCTTTAAAGGCTGCGAGCATATGCGGGAGAATGGCTTCAGAGCGTGCAAGATCGTGCTCGAAGGTTATCTCCGACATTTCGACCTTGAGATTTGATAGGTCGGCTTCCCTCGACTTCAAGCTCGCTGCCGTCGCCGAAATCTCCCCGCCCACTGTTTTGGCATCACCATCGGTCAAAATGGCAACCGGCATGGCCAGCTTGTTCTCACCGAATAGCGGAACAAACGCGTTGAAGTTGATTCCATCCGCGTTCAGCACGGCAACGGCAGAGTCCTTCAGTGATCCGCCCGCAAGCTTGGCTAAAACGGGAAGCAACAATGCCTCAGCGATCCCTTCAACCATTAGGATACGTCGAGCGAAGAAGAGCTCACCACGGGTAGCATCGAGATAACGCTGAAGCTTCTTTTTGAGCTTAACCTCAATCTCTAGGGAACAAACGGATACGGCTGCGACCTTGCCGTCGACCTCGTGCACAGAGACAATCGAATCTATGGGTGCCTGACTCGCCAGGATGGGCGAGTGGCTGCTGGCAATGACCTGCACGTCGTTGCCTTCCGGGTCTTGGGCGACATTTGCCAGATGCCTGAGCAGCAGCATCTGGAGCTGCGGATGCAGGTGGGCTTCGGGCTCCTCGACGAGAATTGATCGAAATGAGAACTGTTCGCTGCGGCGGAGCGTCCCGAGTGTTGCCGACGCAAAGACGAGGTTGTTGTAGCCGAGCCCGTTGAGGGAAAACGGGAGGTTATCAATCTCAGGTTGCAGCCCCGCTATGATGCGCCGGAACGTCGGGTCGGTGAAAGTCAGTTCGGTCTTTTGAGCAAGCTCATTCCCGGCGATGGCTGCCATCTGCGAGTTGATGTCACCTCTGGCCGCTTCAACAGGCTTTAAGACACGGATCTTTTCGTTCGCCTCCTTGGCGATCTCTTCGAAGTCTCCGTGCTGTTCTTCAGTGGCAAGGCAATCGATAAGACGGGAGACCTGGGAGTGCTGGCCGGGACGCAGACCGCGTTCTGGATCGCGCAGGGGCTGGAGGTAGATGGACGCGATTCGGTCGTAATGGTTTGCAGGGAGCGAGCCACCTTCTGTCTCACCGCCCCACATCTTTACATTGCTGCGATTGGTGGCCGTGTTGAACTCAGCACGGGCATTGATTTGAACCTCGAATTTCCCGTCACCGATATCGACCAAGCACTCCTGGAAGAACACTTCGTCTTCTTCTGTGAGATCAGTGAAGGTACACGATACCTCAATTGGCGCGTGATCAGTGCCACTACGATAATCATCCTCCGTAAGCCGCAAGGAGTCGAAATCACGGCCTGAAAACAACATGAGACGCAACGCGTCTATAATTGTTGTCTTCCCCGAGTTGTTTTCACCGACTAGGACAGCGAGCCCCCGCGGGAACTTCACGGTGAGGTCCTCGATCTTCCGGAAATTATGAATCTTCAGTTCACGTAACCACATCAAAAGGCCCTTCCGATGCTCCTCACACCGACATGTATAGCGTTCTCGACGGCAAAATAAGCCCCACTCCCGTCACTCCGTCTCGAACCCCTGCGAGGTGAACTTCAACGTCCGGCCATTTTCCGTAACCGTCCGAACGATCTGGTCGGAAGCCCCACCAGGAAGCGTAGCTTCGATCTCCAGCGTCACGGTCACCTCGGCCCCCACCTGGCCAGCAAGGTGGGCAATCACCTCGTCGGCGATCCGGCTTGCGTCGCGGCCCACCCGTGTGGGGTCAAGTTTGACCGTCCCATGGAATCTGCGGGGAAGTTGGGGCGCGGGCTGGGTCGTCCCGCCGCCCTCGCCGACGGCCGTGGTTCCATCATCTCCGTTGCCGCCAGTCGTACCGCCTGTCGACGTACCCCAAGTGGGGCCCGACGAGGGAGCAGGCGCCTCAGCATCCAGCTGCGCCTTTGCCACGCTCGGTTTGACCAGCATTCCCCCGCTATCGGTGGACAAGTTGACCACCTGTCCGCCGCGAAGCCCCGGATACCGCCCTGCCGCTTCATCGTAGCTCTCGGCGTACCCGAATGTGTCCGACTGCCAGGTCAACAGCCCAATCCCATCCCTGATCGCATGCACCAGGACTTCCGGGCCGGCAAGCCGCGGGAGGTAGAGATAGCGCCCGAAGTCATCGACAAGCTGCTTCACCGTGACGTGGCCGCCGCGCCAGAGCGGAACATCGTCCAGGTGCTTGCGCAGGATCGTCGACCCGAGCGATCCGATCAGGAGTTCGTCGCTTCGGAGGCGCTTGCTGACCCGCGGTGCCAGTGCGTCGCCGCTCGTCAGGCGGATCGCCTCCCAGGTTACCGGCGCCTGTGGGTTCGCCTGCTCCGGAACCAGCGCCCACTGGTACGTCTCAGGCAAACGTGCCACCACGATGCTGTCGGCGGCTTGCTTCTGGGTCTCTGCCTGGCGCACCTGATGGGGGTCGAGGTTCAAGGTGTCCTTCTCGGCTACGATCGACTTCCATGCGAGGTAGCGACGAAGCGCTTCGTCCAGATCCTGAAGACGAACCTTGTCGGCTGCCAGAAACACCAACGTGTTGCGGTAGAGCCGGGGCGTGTTGCCCCGCGACTCGAGGATCGCCTTGGCAGCCGTCTCCGCAGCGTTGCCCGACTCCTTCGTGTAGGGGAAGTCCGCCGGTAGCACGACCAACCGGGCATCGAGATCGTCAGGAACGTCCGCTCCGGTCCTTGGCAACGGATGGATGCGGGAGAAATCTCCCGTCCTGCGCAGATCAGCGCGGATTCGTTCGTCGAGTTCCTGGGCGATCTTGTCGGGGTCCCGCTTGAGCTGTTCGGCTCGGTCCTCGGCGAGTTTCGTCACCGTGGGCTGGGTCGCGTACCAGAAGCGCGGGCCGTCCTGGTAGAGGTAGGTCGCCGAGGAAGCCAGCCTTCGTAGCGCATCACCGAACACGGCCGGCGACTCACCGGGCATGACACAGCCCAGCTTCACCGTACGGTCTTCCAGGCCTCGGTGGGCAGCCGCTGCGGTCGGCGCGGAACCCAGGTAGATGGTCCGGGCCACCCGGCGCGTGGCATGGAGCTTGCCGAGGTTGGGCTGCTCGGCGTCGATCTTCAGGGGCAGCGAATTCGACCCGTCCACGTCCTTCTCGATAATAGGGGCCCAGTTGTCCGAGAGGTAGCGAGTCAGTTCGGACTGTACGCGGGCATCGTCGATCGGCACCGTCGAGGGCAGGATCAGCGGGTTCCGGTCCCCCTTCTCCCACAGGCTATGGATCACGGCCGCCATGAGGCGCAGAACGCCGCGAGTGCGCTGGAATTTCACCAGCGTGGACCAGTCCGTGTAGAGACGGTCGAAGATCTCCGGATGGATCGGGAACGCTGCCTGGATGCGCTTCTCGTAGTCTCCCGTCCTGCACTCGGGCGGAAATTCCGCACTCTGGGCTCGGTAAAGCTCGGCGAAAGCCCGGGCCGTCACGTCGCGCTGCTTGTAGAGATCCCCCGGGATCGGCTCGAACAGGCGGCGACGGACAATCTCGAAGCCTTCCTCGGCGGTCGCAGGACGCCAAGACGACTCCACGCGCCCCACAACGTTGCGCAGCCGTTCAAGGGCCTCTCGGCCCCGCACGCCGCCTACCTCGGAGTCGTCCGCCTGGGTGTGAGGGGATCCGGACGTGTCGGAGGCGGGCAGGGAGATGACCAGCAGGCAGTTCCCGGCCAGTTTCGCCGATTCGGTCAGCGCCTGGGCGAATGTGAACTGGGTCTCGAAGCTGCCGCCCGGCAGGTCGCTCTGCTCGTGGAGTTGCCGTGCGTAGGCCACCCATTCATCGACCAGGATCAGGCAGGGGCCGTACTCCTTGAACAACTCCCGAAGGACGTCGCCCGGGTTGGTGGCATTCTCGTCATCGGCCTTGACCTTGGCGTAGGCCTTCTTGCCGCCGAGCTGCCAGGCCAGTTCGCCCCAGAAGGTGCGGACCACCGTCCCATCGGGCTTGGTGGATGGATTGCCCGGAGAGATCTTGTTGCCGACCAGGACGGCACGCTTGGCAGTGGGCAGGAACTTCACCCCAGCTTCGCCGAGCACTCCCTCGACGCCGGCCAGCTCTCCAGGATTGACGCCGGAAAACAGGTGATAGAGTGCGAGCATGGAGTGGGTCTTGCCACCACCGAAGTTTGTCTGGAGCTGGACGACCGGGTCGCCGCCGTTGCCCGACAGCCGTTGGATTCCACCCACCAGGAGGTTCTTCAGACTCTCGGTCAGGTAGGTCCGCCGGAAGAACTCGGACGGCTTCTTGTACTCGTCAGATCCCTCCCCAATGTGAACCTGCCACAGATCCGCCGCGAACTCGGCCTGCTGGTACTTGCCGCTCGCGACGTCAGCATGGGGCGTGACGATTTCCCGCCAGGGCTTGAGTCCTCCAGTGGCGCCTACCTCGATGAGCGAGCCCCCTGCCTTGCGCTTCTCGCTGCGGACCTGCTCGTCGAAGGTCAGACGGCGCAGTTCCAGCTTGATCTTGTTGACTGCCTCCGCCTGCGGTGCAGACACCGCGGTCAGCAGCCGGGCCATGGAGTCGAGAGCGCGGTCGGTGTCGTCGCTCGAGAACAGCTCCTGGTGCGCCCACTTGTTGCGGCAATCGCGCAGTTCCTGGACGAGGGAACGCTCAGCCCGGCCCAGGGCCTTATTGAAGACGACGTTCCAGGACTCCCACATCAACCGGAGCAGGGCAGCGACATCCCACTCGGCGATCGGCTTGTCTCCGACGGCGCGGTCGTTGTTGAAGTACTCACGGGCCGCAGCTTCCGCCTTGCCCTTGTGCTGGTTCGCGAACTCCCGCGTGACGAACGGGGCCAAACCGGCCCGGAGCAGTTCCATGGCCTTGCCGATGCGGTCCTGGTTGCTGATGGCCATGAACTAAACCTCCGGGGTGCCGAACAGATCGCCCTGTCCGGGAGTCGATTTCCGTTCCTGTCGAGCGAGACGATCGATCTCAGTCCAACTCTGGACGAGGCCATTGTATGTGAGGGCTTCTGACGCCCGCTTCTTGTCATTAGAGATTTTATAGAGTCGATAGGCCAGTTCTCGGGCTACCTCCGCCTTAGCACGCAGCTTGACGACCAGTTCGGCGGCAGCGGATTCCCCGCCATCAGCCAGGACGCGGATCAGGTGGTGGACCATCTCCCACGTTGTGAGTCTCTTGTCTGTCGCCGGGTCCCAATCCGCCGGTAGCTCCACCGGGCGCAGCAAACGGACCTTGCCCCTTTTCGATTCCAGGACCCCAGCCTCAACCAAGCCCGCCACGCTAGTGTTCTTCGATTTGGACAATTGTTCGGCCACACCGAACTCGCCCTCCGCAAAACCCTGTTGTTCGAACCAGGTCAACGCCCAGCGAGTGTCGGCATCGAAATCACCCTCTTGCTCGGCCAAAGTTTCGTCGAGTACTTGGTTGATGAGCGCAAGAGCCTCACGCACACTGAGTCGTTTTCCTTCTGCGTCCAGGACTTCCGAGTATCGCGTGAAGACCGCCATACCAGGGCCAATGGCCGCTTGGGCTAAATCCACAGGAGCGATATTGCCGCGTTGGAGATGAGCGAGGGCTGCAGGCAATTCAGTCTTCACTGCAGCAACAAATTCCCGGCGAGTGCCCATGGGGGCCCTATCATCCATAAGTCTGCACACTAGGACGATGCTGGAGGCTAGAGCATTGGTACCGGACGCAATCATTCGACCAGCGCCCTCCGTCCGCAGCGGCCAGGTACCGGTTATCGCGAACCCAGCACGAATCACAGCTTCAAGGAATGTATCCCAGCCAGTATTTGTGGTACCGTCGATATCGTCGGTCTCCGACTGCTTGAATGCATAATATATTGTCACCGGAAATGCTGGGTGTGCTTGCTCGGCAAGCCGTTGCATCGCTTGTGTCATTCCATCGAGAAAGAAGGTTTCCGCCTTCTCTTTGCTGCCATGGCGGTGGGGCGTGGCCACCAATTCCTCTGCTTTCGGTACAGCGAGAGTAGCAAAAAGGTCAGGAAACACGAGGCGCAGCGACCGACGCAGCCAGACATAGAAGAAATCCGAAAGGTCGCCATAGCCAATGTTGTCGTAGTAAGGTGGATCGGTACTGAAGATAAACTTCGCCCCACCTTCGATAGTAGATTGGGCATCACCTTGCGCGGCATGCGCTTTAGAATATGGTGTCGCTACCTCAAGGAAATTGCTGACTGAGTTCGTGCAAGTAGTGACGTCTCCGCTCGACTTACCAAAAGGGTTGCCCTCCGCAAAGTCCCACACCATTGCCAATGCTTGACGCGGCATACAGTCCCGGAGGGCATTGTCCTTGGGCAACCATGAGGTCAAACTTGAGCCATAATAGACCATTCTGTCCAAAATACAGGCCAGATAAGTGCATATGGCATCTGCGTATGCCGTAGCCCCTCTGCCTCCTTCGACGAGAGGCCGTTTGTCGTCGTCAAGACCCGCCGCAATAGCATCACGCTGCACATGCTCGTGTGCTTCTTGCACCAAATCCGAGAAATGCGTCAGGGTCACAAGTTGTCGGCGCGTAAATATATCGCCCCATGATGTCAGCCCGTAAGGAGTGCAGTTGCCACCGGTCATTCGCTTTGCTATTTCCCCGCCGGGTTGCCATGTTGGATTTGCTTCCAGCGCTGATGCCTCATGCTCAGACGTTGGTTCGATATAGACCCGTCCGCGGTCTCCCTCCGCGACAATAGACATTAGCCGGGACCCCATACGCCCAGCCTTGCCTTCCGCTTTGATGTAATCCCCAGGTATTGGTGTTCCAGACATCAGACACGAGAAATTGGCGCGGGATAATTTGGTACCTCTCTTAACAGTTGCCGCATCCTTCGGCTTGCCCACCTTCACAGTAAAACGATACCTGTCGTTCTCGATCACAGGGACTACATATGCCTCCTTGCCCGTTTTCGTGGACAGCATGAAAGTCGAGGCAAGTGGGACCTCCACGTGGGCAAAGGCCGGATTTGGGCTCTTGACCGTGCGCGCCCAGAGCCACGCAGCCACAGTCAATTCACGGCCCACGTAAGGTTCCAGATCAGGCCGCAATTTAACCATCTCGTCAGTGATCTCGACCTTTGGATAGAGGTAGCCTGCGCGTTTCTCGGCCTCATCGCGCAACCACCTACCGTAATGGCGCACATCTTCAGCCAGACCTTTTGAGAGCGGCCAGTCGCGGGAGAACAGACTCTTGTGCTTTTTCGTTTCCGGGTTTACAGGCCTTTCTCCCACAAATCGAGAAGGTATCTCGATCATCGCTTTGTTGATAGTTACTGCCACCGGGTTCAGATCACCTGCGAAGCTCTCAAGTCCGAGCCACTGCGCTGAAAGCGGGATGCTTCCGGAACCAGCGAAAGGATCGCAAAATGCAGGAAGTCGTTTCCTATCAAACAGGTCCGTCGCATTCGGGTGATCGGCATGTTCTGCGCAGGATCTCCGCCAACTCTGCCAAATCTCGTCTCTCGCCGCTTGTAGCACCTTTTCGTTGCTAGTGTTATCCCACAACAAGAGGTCTTCGAGAATACGGAACAGGCGCTGCCGCTCCGTCTCTTGTTTCGTTTCCGTAGGAAAAAGATCCGGATTCGCAGATGGGTCATCAATCATCTGAGAAAATACAACTGCTCGAGCAGCCGCGAGCGGACGTTGTGCCCACCATTTGTGGAAAGACGTCGGCCAGCCCTTGGGCGCTTTCTGCTTTCTACGCAGAGATTCCTTGTTAATAGCATCAAGCGGCAAAGCTACTTCGATGAGTTTCTTGCGTTGGGTCAATGCACTCTCCTTTGGCCCTGGGCAGCTGTCAGACCATATCCATGGTAGATGCAAAAATATATATGACAACAGCTTACGAACGCTAAAGACATTCTCTATGGACCTTTCGGGCCGTTCTTGTTCTTAGACTCCGTCGCCGACCAACGGGCCCAACGCCGCTGTCCCGAAAGTTTGACCCGACCTTCGGAGCGTAGCTCCTGCAGCAGGTCCTGCACCTGGCGGCGTGATAGCTGAGGGAGAACCTCATGCAATTCTGCTAGAGGTCTGCCCCCTGGATTCCCCACCAAATGCTTCAGCAGAAGCTCTTTATGAGTCTCTCGGTCCAGGCCCTTACGCCTAGTATAGGCTCCGGCCTTGCCTACCATCCGATAGTATCGCTGGGCTAAAAGCAGACGTGAGCCGCGTCCCCGCCCGACCTGCTCCAACACGCCGAGTTCAACCAGTCGAGGAACCTGCGATTCGATCTCCGGAGGGATTGGAACACCACGATGAACTAGATCCAAAACCAGCAGATCCCGGGTATCAACGGCAGCTTGAGTTTCTCGGCCGACTTTCTCGAGGAAGCGCAGGAACTCCGGATCCTGAATCTCCCCATGAAGCGTCAACCAGACGAAATGCTCATCTGTCCGACCGAAGTCCGGCAACGGCTTGCCTTGTCGGATGCACTCCCGGTAGATCGAATCGAAACCCTGCCCAGCGCGTTCGACAAGGCCGCAGCGAGCGAGAGCCTCGGCGATCCGCCGGTTCCGTGGATTCTGTTGCCAGAGAAGATTGTCCTGCTTGATACCGGGCGGGAATCCCCCCGGGCTGACAATCTCGATCCTCCTGGGATACTGCCGGATGAAAATGGAACCGCCATGCCGGTAATCACGATGGCTGACTGCGTTGAGAAGCGCCTCCCGGACCGATCGCTCGTCGAACGTGGCGACGTCCAGCATGAACAGCCCGTCCTGATAATGCTGGAGATCGTTCCGGAGATTGACCAGTTCCCAGATCCTGTCGTAATAGAGGAGTAGACCTTGCCGGAACTCTTCACGCTGATTGGCCGGTCCGGGAACTTCGGAGGAGCGGTACTCGAAGATGGTCTCAGCATGGCCGAGTAGCCGACCCAGGGCGGGACGAGTGCCCAAAAGGATCAGCGCGGCAAAAGTAACACCTTCATCCGTCAGCAACTCGGCATCGCGCAAAACCTGGGTGTCGTCCGCTTGGAGTAAGGAAGCGGTCTTTGTTTTGCTATGCCAACGTTCGCGGAAAATCTTGATCGCGGCGGGATCGAGGTCGCCCAGCGTCGCGCGCGTGCAGATCTCGGCCGAGAAGTCTGGGGAAGCTTCATCGAAGATCCGCCGGAGTTGGTCCTGGGTCATGGGGACAAGATCCTCGCCTGCCCGCATCCAGTAAGCCCCATTCACTGAAATCGGTACCCCGAGAGGACGCGAGGGCGCCGTGAAGACCAGCACCCGGCCGTCCCTGTGAGCGACCTCATCAGCAGAGATCCGAAGATGCAGCTTTTCGATCAGACCCGCCTTGGTCCGTCCGAGATCGGTAAAGGCGGTGGATCCGACGACCCGCCGAGGTCTTCGATCGGTGACACCGAGAACAATGGAGCCCCCTCCCTCATTGGCCAGCGCCGCGCAATACTTCACGAGCGTCTCGAAGTGGAAATTGTTCTTTGCTTCCTTGAACTCGAGATGCTCGTTCTCTTTCGCCTTCAGCCAGTCGTCGATCTGCCGCTCGGTCGCCCTCATCGCGGCTCCTCCGCCCTTGCCAGAAGCTCCGCGAACGGGAAATTCACGCTCGCCCCGTTGAAATCGGTCGTCAATCCACTGCGCTCGAACGGCCGCCGCAGGTAGTGCACCTTGTGCGATTCCCCATCCAGGAACTCGACCATGGCCAGGATGAAATCCTCCGGCTTGTTCAGGCTGTACAGGATCTCGTTCTTGGTCACGGTGATTGTGTCCGCGCCGGTGACGCGTCCCTTGACCTCGAGGAATCGGAGCCCTCCAGTACCGGGAACCTTGCTCTCGATGTCGTAGCCGAGCTTCTCGAATTCACGATCCGTGGGCTCGAAGCCGAGCGACCGTTCGACCTCCATTACGACGGCACGAGCGCGAGCCGCCGAGGCCTGCGTGTCCACAGGTCGCGTGACGGGACGATCCGTCTTGCCGGTCATCTCCGCAATAAGGCCCATCGGAACGACGACGAGGCCGCCCAAGACCACAGGCGGCAGCGCCGATATCTGCGCTTCCTTGTCGAGGTCGGCCAGCCGCTTCTGCAAACGGGTCTGCAACTCATCTGCCCGCCGTCTCGCCTCCTGCGAGTTGAGCCGGGCACCGGCCTTCCCCGCCTGTTCTTGGAGCTTGAGTTGCTCGGCGCGGTGGTCCCAGTACGTGATCTCCTTGGTCAGGCGATCCTTCACCGCCGCCCGGGTCTTCTCGATCCAGGCAAGGCGGCAGTCCTTCACCTCGGCGATGTGTCCCGGCACCACATGGGCGATGGCGTGTCCCTGAGCCTTCTGCTCGAGGTCCTTGGAGATCCAGGTGCACTCGGGTCGGTTCAGGACCTCTTCCAGGCTCGGTTCGCCCTCGGCCAAGGGACCGTAGTCCAGGTACGGCGCATACTGCACATGCCGCGTGTTGTGGTCCGCGTCCATTTCCACGTAGAGCATGCGGCGGGAGATCATCCGCCGCTCACCGGACGGCAGCCGGCTCGCGTCCTGGATACCGTGCTCCAGCGTGAACAGCACTTTGGGGCTGGTCCCGAAGTCACGCTCGTCTACCAGCACGGTGCCGCGCTTCAGGAGATCCCTGTGGCGCTCCAGGACCAGGTCCAGGGCGGCGTCAAGCAGAGGATGGCCCGGGCAGACAAACGCACCCAGAGGCTGGCCCTGCGGCGCGATCAGGTCCTTCTCGAAGACTATCCGCTCGTAGCGGGACAGGACTGGATCGCCGGTCCCGATTTGCCGGTCGCGGCTGCGCACCGGTGCCGGCACGTGGGTGATTTCGTACCGGCGCGGCTCACGTTGGCGGGCGGTTCCCCCCAGGCGCTTGAAGGCCTCCAGGAAGAACGACTCGATGTAGTGGGGCTGGAGCCGTCGCGCCTCGGCGCGCTCCATCTCCTCGCGGATGCCCGCGACCCGGCTCGAGTCCATGGCGTCATGCGCCAGCGCCCGGTCCTCGATCAGACCCTGCAAATGGGGCCGGTCGACGCCACTCTCGACCGACTTGGTCAGACGCGCCCGGACGTCGGGCTGGTCACCGTACCGGATGGCCTCGATCAGCAAGTCGCGGAGCGGCCTACCGTCGAACTGAAGCTTGCCCAGAACATCAAACACCTGGCCACCGAGGGCCTGCCGCGCCTCCTCCAGTTTCTCTAGCAGCCGACGGTAGACGTCGCCCTCACGAGTCTCCTCGGCCACCAAGTTCCACAGGTGGCACACTTCGGTCTGGCCGATGCGGTGGATGCGACCGAACCGCTGCTCCAGCCGATTCGGGTTCCACGGCAGGTCGTAGTTCACCATCAAGTGAGCGCGTTGCAGGTTGATACCTTCCCCCGCTGCGTCGGTCGCCAGCAGGACCTGGACCTGGGGATCATGGAGAAAGGCTTCCTGCGCCTTCCGGCGATCCTCCCGCCCCATACCGCCGTGGATCATCACCAAGGCCTGTGGACGGCCGAGCAGGGAGCCGATCTGGCGCTCGAGGTAGTTCAACGTGTCGCGATGCTCGGTGAAGATCACGAGCTTCTGGCGAGGGGAAGGCACCGGCTTGGGGATCGGCCCCGCCCCGTAGGGTACTGTGGGCTGCCCCACTCTCTCCGCCTGCCCAGACGGAGTGAATATCTCCCCGAGGAGGTGAGACAGTTCCCGCCACTTCGTGTCCTGGCCGCTACGCCGCACGTCGGCCGCCAGGGCTTCGAGCTTGCCGAGGGTCCCAATCTCTATCTTTAGTTCCGTCACCGTCGCGGCGGCCGTGGCCTGGTCGAGGACCGCCTCCTCCGCGGCCTCGACCTCGTTCTCGGGGGCTTCGTCGAGATCTTCCAGGTCTTCGAGATCGTAGGCCGGCCCCGTCATTGTGGAGACCGGTACTGCCTCGCCCCGCTGCATGAGTTCGAGTTCCCTGAGCCGCTTCTCGAGCCGCTCGCGCCGGCGGCGCAGTGACTGGTAGATGGCTTCCGGGGACGAGGCGAGACGGCGCTGCAGAATCGTCAGGGCGAATCCGACCGTTCCCGCGCGCCTGTCGTTCTGGAGAGCCTCGGCCCGGTTGAACTCCTCGCGGACGTATTCGGTCACGTCCTTGTACAGCCGAGCCTCAGCGTCGGAGAGCCTGTAGGGAACCGTGTAGGCGATCCGCTCCGGAAACAGCGGTCGCCCGTCGAACTTCAGCAGGTTCTCCTTCACCATCCGGCGCATCAGGTCGGAGACCTCGACCTGGTGCACGCCGTCCCGGAACTTCCCCTCGAAACGATCGCCGTCCAGCAGGGCCAGGAAGAGTTGGAAGTCCTCCTCCTTACCGTTGTGCGGGGTGGCGGTCATCAGCAGAAAGTGTCGTGTAAGTCCAGAGAGCATCCGCCCCAGCCGGTAGCGCTTCGTGTACTTCACCTCGCCGCCGAAGAACGTGGCCGACATCTTGTGCGCCTCATCGCAGACAACCAGATCGTAGCGGCAATCCTGGGCCGACAGCTTTTCCTGAACGTCTTCGTTGCGGGCGAGCTTGTCCAGCCTTGCGATGGCCAGGTCGTTCTCCAGGAACCAGTTGCCGGTCCGGGCCGCCTCCAGCTTGTCGTTGGTGAGGATCTCGAACGGCAGATGGAAGCGGCGATGCATCTCGTCCTGCCACTGCTCGGCCAGACTGCCGGGGCAGACGATCAGGCAGCGCTTGAGGTCGCCACGGGCGATCAGTTCCTTGATCAGGAGGCCGGCCATGATCGTCTTGCCCGCGCCCGGATCGTCGGCCAGCAGGAAGCGTAGCGGCTGGCGCGGCAGCATGGCCTCGTAGACGGCGGTGATCTGATGGGGCAAGGGATCGACCAGCGAGGTGTGGACCGCCAGGACTGGATCGAATAGGTGCGCCAGCCGGATGCGGTGGGCCTCGGACACGAGACGGAATAAGGCGCCATCGCCGTCGAAGCTCCAGGGCCTGCCGACCTGGACGACCTCGAGCTTGGGCTCGTCGTGGCGGTAGAGCAACTGGTTGGCGACCTTGCCCTCGGGGTCTTTGTAGGTCAGTTCCAGAGCGTCGGAGCCGAACCACTGCACACTGACGACCGTGACAAGGCAGTCAGGCAAGATGCCACGGACTGACGCGTTGGGCTGGATATCTTCAAGTCGAGTGGGGTCGCCATTGTTAGCTTCGGAAATAGGGGTTGTGTCCATCGCGTTTACTTTCTCCTCCGCACCTCATTCTTGTTCGAGGGCCGCATCTCGGAGGCAACATAATAGGCAGCCAAATGGCACGTCCCCGCCCCCGATCAAGCTTATACGATTCGAAATATCCGAGAGAACATCGAGTGTCACCCAATGGACCCCAAGTGTCAAGATGATGAGGGAGTTAACTCGAAGTTCTTCATAGCCGTTGTCCTTCGGAAGTAAACGAGCCAAGGTCCACAGATCCCAGTCCGGCATTCACGTGGGTTCCACGGACCCGACTCCTTGAACCCGGTGGGAACGTTTACATGCTTCTCCTCGGCCGTCGATTTCAACCGGGAAGTCGGAGGAAGCTGCATAGGAAGCTCCACCCATTTCCCAAAAGAAAAAGGACTCACGACAACCGCCGTAAGTCCTTTTATTTCATTTGGTACGCCGCCAGGGAATCGAACCCCGAACCTACTGATTAAGAGTCAGTTGCTCTGCCAATTGAGCTAGCGGCGCACCATGTTCTTTTCAAAACCAATCCGTAGCTGTCCAGCAGCCCCGATGTTATCATCTGCGCTCGAAAGCAGACAAATAGGACCTCCCGGGCAGGGCGCATAACCTAGCACCGCGCCCCCGCGAAGTCAAGGAACCCGGGGCGGATTATTTACCCCCCCTTAACCCGCGAAACGAGCCGTCGCCATGCCCCTGAAGACCCTCCCCACCCGCCGCAAGCGCGCCAAGAACGTCATCGCCGCCCTGCGCGAGGAATTCCCCGACACCCAGTGCAGCCTGGTCCACCAGGACGCCTGGCAGCTGCTGGTGGCCACCATCCTCTCGGCCCAGTGCACCGACGCCCGGGTGAACATGGTCACCCCCGGCCTGTTCGAGCAATTCCCCACCCCCCAGCACTTCGCCGACGCCCCCATCGAGGACATCGAGGAGGCCATCCGCAGCACCGGCTTCTACCGCAACAAGGCCAAGAGCCTGCAGGGCGCCGCCCGCGCCATCCTGGAAAAGCACGACGGCCAGGTGCCCGACCAGATGAAGCTGCTGGTGAAGGTGCCCGGCGTGGGCCGCAAGACCGCCAACGTGGTGCTGGGGGAGATCTGGAACAAGCCCGACGGCGTGGTGGTGGACACCCACGTGGGACGCATCAGCATGAAGCTGGGCCTGACGGACCAGAAGGATCCCGTGAAGGCCGAAAAACAGCTGAGCGAGCTCATGCCCCAGTCCGAGTACCGCGACTTCGGGCACCTGCTCATCGACCACGGTCGCAAGACCTGCCGGGCCCGGGCGCCCCGCTGCGACGAGTGCAACCTGTACCGCTTCTGTGAGACGCGGGCCTGAGGGCCCTCACCCCCGCGCCCGGCTACCAGCCCAGGTGCATATTCCTGACACGCGAGGCCGCCTCCCGGGCGGCCTCAGCCATGCCCGGCCATCCCTCCATGCCGTGCAGATCCACCACCACCTGCAGGGGATGGGCGCAGGGCACGCCCTCGGCCAGCACCCCACCGGCGAACACGCCCTCGTCCCGGGGGACAACCAGCTGCACCGATGCTTCCGCGGCCCGCGCGCCCTGCCCCGCCTCCACGGCCACGAAACCCAGCCGGCGCAGCAGCCGGGCCGGCGGCTCTTCCCGCAGGTAGAACGCGGCCTGGGAGAAGGGCTGGTAGTCGGTCAGCAGATGAGCAGCCCCCAGCCCGGTGGCCAGGTGTTCCACCTCCGACTCGCGCAGCAGCCCCGCCAGCTTGTGGAAGGCCAGGTGGAAATCGCCGTCCAGGCCGGCCAGGGCCCCGGCCCGCCCCCTCAGGATGCGATGCCTGGCGAAGTCTTCCTCGCCCAGCCAGGCCTGCAGCAGATCATCCGCCCCGGCGCACACCACCTGCCGCCCGCGGCGCTGCGCCAGCCCCATCTCCTCCAGCTGCCGCACGATGCGGCTGACGAACCCCGCGTCCAGCCCCGTCTGCACGGCCATGTCCTTCTGGGCGAAAGCCTGCTCCGGATGCATCAACAACAGGCGCGTCACCCGCACCGCCTTGGGGGCGAACACCCCCGACGGACGCCCGCGCCGCCGGTGACGGTTGGGCTGTCCCTCCACCTTCACCCGCAGCCCGGGAGCCGTGATGTCCGCGTTGCCCGACAGGTCCAGCCAGCTGACCCCCTGCTCGGCGCACAGGGCCCGGCCCGTGTCCCCCATGAAGGGCACCACCAGCAAGGGGATGGTGCGGGTGGGCCAGTGCCGCGTCAGCTGCCGCACCGCCAGCAGGATGCCCGCCGTGCTGCCGCTGGCCCGCCAGGCCACCACCATCTTCAGCCAGGCCGTGGACAGCACCAGGTCCGGCTTGAACACCCGGCCGGCGGCGGGCAGCTGGTTGTCGCCGGCCAGGCGCAGGGGCGGCAACTCGTCGTCCCCCTGCCAGGGGCGCGACTCCACCACGGCCTCGGGCACGTCCAGCAGGCGGGCGGCTTGCCGGGGAATGAGGGTGCGGGCCTGGTGCAGGGTGATGGCGGACACGCGGGGAAGCCTCGGGGTTGGGCGCTGCAGCTCGCCGGATCACCAGAAGCATGATCACGGCACGAACAGGGCCATCTTAATCACAGGGGCGGGATTTGTATGCCCAAATCCGCCCATTTGTTGCCCTGCCAACATTCAAGGAAAAGGCCCGCGGGATTGCTCCGGCGGGCCCTGCTGCCCCGTGTTGCGGGGCGACATTCAGGCGAAATCAGAAAGGCAGATCGTCATCGTCGTGCCCACCGCCATCGCTGCTGTCCATGGGGGGCGGGTTGAAGTTGCCGCTGCTGCCCGGGCCGCTGCCACCGAAACCGCCACCGCCGCCGCCGCCGTCCTCGTCCCGGCGACCCAGCAGCTGCATCTCGCGGGCGATGATCTCGGTGGTGTACTTGTCCTGGCCGTCCTGGCCCTGCCACTTGCGGGTCTCCAGCTTGCCCTCGATATACACCTGCTTGCCCTTGCGCAGATACTTCTCGGCCCGCTCGGCCAGATGGCGCCAGGCCACGACGCGGTGCCACTCGGTCTTCTCCTGCCACTCGCCGGTGGCCTTGTCCTTCCAGCTCTCGCTGGTGGCCACGGAGAAGTTGGCCACAGGCACGTTGCTCTGGGTGTACTTGATTTCAGGGTCGCGGCCGAGATTGCCGACGATGATGACCTTGTTGACGCCAGCCATGGGCTCCTCCTTGTACAGCGACGCGCAGGGCGCCTTGCTCTTGAGAAAATGGGTTCCAGACCGGCAAATCCGGTAGATCCGGAAGTTCATCCGGAAGGTAGTCCGGAAGCATAGCAGCGGGAGGGGACACTAGCAGAAAATCGCCGGGAACTGGATAAAAAAATGGGGTGGCTGATGGGATTCGAACCCACGACCACCTGGACCACAACCAGGGGCTCTGCCAACTGAGCTACAGCCACCACCATTATTGCGTTTTGGCACGCCCGGCAGGACTCGAACCTGCGGCCTGCGGATTAGAAATCCGCTGCTCTATCCAGCTGAGCTACGGGCGCACCGGAACCTGGTCAATCCAGAAAACCGGGCCCGCATCTCCGCCGAACGGGTTCGTCCCTTGCGGGCGGACGCGAATAATGGGCACAGAATCGGCAATTGTCAAGGGTTCGCCTGGCCTTGGCCGACGATTCCTCGCGACGATTCTCCGCTGGGGTCAGCAACCCCGGGCCCCTGCCACCCGGCCTCTTGCAGAAAACGAGCCCCCGGCCGGGATTTCCGGCCGTCCTTCCTTAAGTCCCTTGCGGCGATGGAGTTAAACCTGCCCCGGCCCCGTCGCCCACCTTCACGCCCAGGGGCCGCTGTCCGCCCGGGGCGACAACCCGCCGGGCCCGGGCGCCCCGGGTTGACGCCCGCGCCCCTCAGCGCACCAGGGCGATCTTGCCCTGCCGCAGGCCGCCGGGGGTCACCACCCGGTACACATACACCCCGGCCGGCACCGCCCGGCCCTGCCGGTCGCGCCCGTTCCAGGTCCAGGTCTGGGCCCCGGCCCCGCGCTCCTGTCCCTCAACCGCCGCCACCAGCCGGCCCTGCACATCATGAACGGCGATGCTCACCAGACCGGCCTGCCCCTGCTCCCAGTGGATGGTGGTGGCCGGGTTGAAGGGATTGGGCACGGCCCGGGCAGGCAACAGCGCACCGGCCCTATCGCCCTCCACCGGCGAGGCCGCGGGCACCAGCAGGGTGAGATCGTCGAAATAGACCTCGCCCTCGTAGTCGTCGGTGTGGGGCTCTCCCAGGTACAGGTATTCCACCGGATCATCCATGGCGTTGATCAGTTCCAGTGGCACCGGATCGGTCTCCTGCAGGATGTTGCGGTCGTCGTCGTAAAGGCGCAGCGTCAGGTGGCCGTCCTGCTTCTCAACCTCGGCCCAGTACCAGGTGGCGTAAGCGTAGGTGTGGGCCACGTTCCAGTTCCAGGGCGAATCGTCCCAGATGGTGCCGTCCCAGGTGCGCAGCACGTGACCCTGGTCGCCGCCGTTATCCTCCAGCCCCATGTACACCATGAACACCGGGTGGAAGGTCTCGCCGCCGCCCACGTAGTTCATGTGGTTGTCCACGTCGATGACCATCTTGCGATGCCAGTGCCACCACATCTCGGCGCATTCGCCGCCCACGCACAGCCCGTCCGTCAGGGTCAGGAAGTACACCCCGTTCTCCAGGTAGCCGCCGTGGTCGTTGAAGTCGGGGTTCTCCAGATCCTCGGCCTCGTAGTTGGCCAGGTCGTAGGCGATGTGCCCCACCCGCACCCGCACCCGGTACTCGGCAGGCAGCACCCGGGTGCTGTGGATGAGGGCCGCCATGCTGAAGTCCGGGGTCTGCAGGTGGGCCGTCCCGCCGCTGACGCTGATGGTCCCGCCGTTCAGCAACTGCCAGGTGAGCCAGCCGTCCTGCCCGAAGGTAAGCCCGTCCTGGCCCTCCATGTCCTGGCTGAAATCCTGGTGGTAGCGCACCTGCCAGCCCGTGTCGTCGAAGTCGGCGGCCTGGGCGGGCGTTGTGACGCCGGCGGCAAAACTTCCGAGCAGGAGCAGGCAGGCGAGATGGTTGATGGTCTTCATGGTCTTTCCCCCGGAAACCAGGCTGGGGTGGTTCTCACCCGCACAGGATAACACAGAACCGGGCCGGCGAGTCCTCTGGCCGGCAGGTCCTCTGGCCAGGTTGCCCATCCCTTTCTATCCTGTGGCCCTCGCAACCGAACACAACTCTGAAGGAGTTTCCATGTACATCGCCATGAATCGTTTTTCCATCGCCAACGGTCACCAAGAGGACTTCGTCGAGATCTGGCGCACCCGCGACTCGCAACTGGACAGCGTGCCCGGCTTCCTGGAGTTCCACCTGCTGGAAGGGCCCGAGATCGAGGGCGGCCGCGTCTTCATCAGCCACTCGCGCTGGGAATCCTACGAGGCCTTCAAGGCCTGGACCGAGTCCGAGGCCTTCCGCGCCGCCCACGGCAAGTCCCGGGCCCCCGAGGGCACCTACCTGGGCCCGCCGCAATTCGAGGGCTGTCGAGTTGTGCTGTGAGTCTGCCTGGAATGGGCCGGGGGCAGGAAAAGGGAAATAAGCGACCACTCCGGCACATGCCGGCATCACATCATCAAAGGCATGACTGTTTGAAATTATTGTGATTACGGTGGTCGGGGCGACAGGATTTGAACCTGCGACCCTCTGCTCCCAAAGCAGATAAATATTGATTCACCCAGCATCAGCCTTTGCGCAATTAGCGCACAAGCCATTTAATTCAAATCAGTTATTGTACATTTCATGAAAGCCGAGGTATATTCAGCTTGAATCGAGTTCCATTTCAAGGTGGAAAAAAGGTGGAAAAAATTTAAAAGGGGTTACCGATGGCCGCCAGATTCGTGCACCTAACTGACACTTGGCTGAAGAAGGCGACAGCTACTGATGGCCCCGCAATCAAGGATACCAAACAAGGCCACCTTGTTTGCAGGATCAGCCCCAAGGGGAAAAAATCATGGGCGCTGGCCGGTAAATTCCATGACCAGCACATCAGCATAAAGCTGGGCGACTTCCAGCAAGCGCCGGGCAAACCCAGCACCCCAGTGGAAATGTCCACCGAGATGGCCCGTGATGCCGCCAAGCTGGCCCTGGAAAAAATTAAAAGCCCTGCGCACCACCAGAAGAAAGCGCCCACCCTGGGGGAAGCCTTTGACCTGCATTGCCAGGTGAACCCTGCAAGTAACACCCCAGGCACCCTTGCAGATCACCAGGCGAGATTTGACACTTATGTGCGCCCCTTCAAGGTGGAAGTAGATGGCCTTTCCATTCCCCTGGGCGATGTTCCCCTGACCAGGATTGAAGGTTTCCACCTGGATGATCTGCGCACCCATGTCCACGAAGCAGTCAGGGCAAAGAAGGTGAAGAAAGCCCAGGACCAGCACCAGGCAGCCATGAAAAAATGGAAGGCAGCAACCGCACCCCATTCAGGGCGCAAGCACTTCCCGAAACCAATCCTGACGGATGTGCCAGATGAAGCCGGGGCCAGGTCAGCCAATCAGGCCCTGACCCGGTTGACCACTGTTTTTAAATTCGCCATCAGAAGGAAGCTGGTGCCTGCTGACTGGCAGCGCCCCACATCCATCAATCGTATCCAGGAACCTGGCCAGGATGACACAAACCACCTGCGGCTTGACCAGGCACCTGCCTTCTATGCTGCAGTGGAAGCGCTGCGTAATCGGTCTGGTTACAAGGTGGAAAACAATGATGCCATTGCTGACTGCATCCTGGCCTGCTTGTGGACTGGTGGGCGAAAGGGGAATGTGATGGCCATGGAGTGGGAACACCTTGACCTGGACAGCACAGACCCTGCCTGGCGCATCCCTCGCCACCTTTACAAAACCAGGAAGAAACTGAAAACTGGATTCAAGGTGATCCCCCTGCTGCCCTGGATGGTGCAGCTGCTGCAGCGCAGGCAAGGCTGCCACCCCAGGTGGGTTTTTCCACTTTATCAGGGCAACCTCAAGCAAGGGAAAACCACTGCAGGTGATGCCCACATAAAGGACTTCAGGAAATCCCTGGAATGGGTAAAGCAGCAGGCTGGCATCGAGCAACGCCTGACCATCCACGGCCTGCGCCACAGCCTGGGAACCTGGATGCACCAGCAGGGGGCAACCATGAAAGTCATTGCTGGCCAGCTGGGGCATGATGACCTGACCAGTGCCCAGCGATATGCGCACAATGAAGCCAGCCATGTGCGCAGCGCAGCATCCATGGCAGTGGAAGCCAGTTTCACGGTGGTGGAGACCGCCCCTGGTGAAGTCCAGGCATCACTGCCTGTTGATGATTGGGTGCTGATCCTGCAGCTGCTGCAGGGCCACCAGGTGGCTTCCAGACTAGCAGCTGCCACTGGCATCAAGGCCCTGGAATAATTACCTGCAGCCCATCAATAATTGCCACTTGCCCAGGTTTTTCAGCCTGGGCAAAATTTTTTTCACTGTTTTCAATCAATATCAACACCATCAATCTAGGTTTTGGCACATCTGAATCAGCGCCAATGCAGCCTCATTTACACTTCATTCCACTTCACCCAAAAAACGCATCCCTGAAAAGCAAGTGATCCACGGCGCATCTGATAATTGCCAAATGGGCTTGGGCATTATCATGCGCATCAACCAGTCAACCTGACTTCAACAGGAAGGATCATCCATGGAGCTGAAAGAATTACTGGCGCTGGATCCAGAAGCCATGCTGACCACCAAGCAGGTGGCCATCATCACGGGCATCCCCGTCCCCACCATTCACAGATGGCGCACCGATGGAAGGGTGAACCTGCCCTGGGTGCGCATCGGCCCTGTTGCTGTCAGGTATCGCAAGGCTGATGTGATGGCCCTGCTGGATGCAGGGCGGCAGGGCAGATAAGGAAGCAGGGATCCACCAGGGGATGAAAGGAAAATCCAAAAGTGTCAAAGAAAAAGAAAGCCAAGGACGGTTTTTTTCGGACCGTTTTTACAGGCACGTGGACGGATTCAAAATTCAGGGCTTTGACCACAGATGCCCAACTGCTGTGGTTGTTTCTGATGACAGGCCCACATACACACAACCAATTGCCTGGCCTGTACCCAATCGGTGCTGGGGCCATTTCGGACTTGATGTCAGAAAGTGGTGAACCGTGGCCCACAACCAGGGTGACCGGCGCCCTGAACGCCCTGCATGACTGTGGGATGGTGTTTCATGAAAAGTGGCCCAATGCCATCTACTTGCCCAATGCGCTTCGTTACAATCCACCCGACTCCGCCAATAACATTGTGGGCTTCATCAATCCCCTGAAAGATGTCCCCCATGGAAAGGCAAAGGACATGTTTTTGCTGGCACTTCAGGAGCATTGCAAGTTCCGAGGGGTGACAGACAATGAAGACTACCCAGCCACTTTCAACCAGGTTTTAAAGAGTTGTTCAGGTTCCACGGTGGCCCCCCTGGCAGCCAAACCGACAAAGGATGATGACCGCCCCCACCCCCTACCAGAGGGGGTCCCCTACCCCCTACCCGACGGGGTGCCCCACCCCCTACCGGGGGGGGTGTCGGACCCCGTGGGGGACCAGCAAGAGCATAAGCAAGAGCATCAGCAACAGCATGAGAAACAGCAACAGCAATTGGAAATATGCCCGGACACATTGCATGTGTCCTCACCCCATGCCCTGGAAGCCCAAACATCCGTGGCCATCAGTATCCCAGTGCGGGACGGGGACGAACCCATCCTGGATGATGAAATCACAGAATGGGCAAGCCTATATGGCAATGTGGATGTGCTGCAGGCACTGAAAAAGATGCGGGGCCACTGGATGGCCAAGCCAGCCAACCAGCGCAAAACCAGGAAGGGCATCAGGCGCAGCATCAACACCTGGCTGGCAAAGGATCATGACAGGAACACTGGCACCAGCAGTGGGGCACCACTGCCTGGCAGGGACGGCAGGGCGCAGCGCACAAAGGAAGCTGGGCAACGGGTGATTGATGAACTGGAAGGCAGGAAGTGATGCAAGCACTGGTGCGGGCACTGACGGCTGCTGGGGTCATGTTTGAAACCCCCCTGGATGATGATGGGATCAAAGCATACCTGGCCACCCTGTCCGATTCAGGGTTGTCACAGGAAAGGCTGGTGGCTGGGGTCAGGGCCAGCTGCAGGCTGTGCAAGTTTATGCCCCGGCCTGCTGACATCATTGAAAATGCCCCAGCCTATGAACCCAGGCCAGCACCCCAGCTGATGGGTGGGGCTGAACCTGATGCCCTGGACAGGGCTTTCAGCAAGGCAGTTTTCCCCTGGTTCCTGAAGTGGCTTTCAAAGGAAATCACCAGGGATGAATGGCTGGCCAGGCTGAAGTGGGAAGCGCAGAAATGTGGAGTGGAAGCCAGGATGAATTGGGATGAAATCCCAGGCAGCAAACCATGGGAAGGGCATGGTGCCAGGGGCGAATAAGAAACACTCGTCACCCAGTTCCAGTAAAACTTCCATTTCAGGCCAGCAGTTATCTTTGCTGAAAGGAGTCAGCATGAGCAGCGGAGCAGGAAAGTTCCAGATGATGTGTCCCAGGTGTGGCGCTGATGGCCGATGGCAAGAAGGCCTGTGCAGGCGTTGCTTGGTGGACCTGGGCGCCATCGTCCCTGTGCAGGGTGAACTTTTTCCCAAGCGCCCCCAGGTGGACCAAGGTACTTGCCAGATGGACCCTGGTGGGTCGGGAACGTGCGCCCAAGGTTTGTCTAGATTCAGGGCCCAATTTTTTAACACCACCACAACCATGACTCCCGAGGTATGGATAAAAAATGGACTTTGAAAACCAGGTGGATGAAGTGTTGATCCGGGCTGAAGCTACTGCCGAAGCCAGGCGGGAACTGATGGCAATCCTGGACTTGACCAAAGCATACAACGGCTTGCTGGACGCCTACATGGCCGATGGAGATTGGGACACCTTCAGGGCGTCCCTCGTGAAAGAGGTGAATCGTGCAATCGCCCCTATGCAGCGCCACCCCGAATAAGCGCTTGCCCCAGCCGGGTGAAATCCTTCGTCGGGAATTCACTATCAACCTGGCCGGGGATGCGGGCCAATCATGGGCTGCAGCCATCGACCAGGACAAGCGCACAGTGGTGCTGGCCTTCAGCAGTGAAGCGCCTGTGGAAAGATGGTTCGGCCTGGAAGTGCTGGACCATCAGCAGGGCAGCATCAGGCTGCAACGGATCCAGGAAGCAGGCCCCCTGCTGATGGACCATAATCACACAGACCTTATTGGCAAAGTGGAAGAAATTGCCATCGGCGAAGACCTGAAAGGCAGGGCTGTGGTGCGCTTTGGTAGAAGCGCCCGTGCTGATGAAATCTTCCAGGATGTCATGGACGGCATCAGGACCACCATCTCGGTGGGCTACCTGGTGCATGAAATGGTGCTGGAATCTGAAAGTAAAGATGGGCCCGCCACCTACAGGGTGACCGACTGGGAGCCCATCGAAATCAGCTTCGTCAGCATCCCTGCCGACATTTCAGCGCAGGTCGGGCGCAGCGCCCCCCTGCCTTCCAAGGAGACTTTGGAAATGGAATCCAGCCAGAAAATTGAGCACCTGCAGGCCCAGAATCGGGACCTTCAGCGCATTGCCGATATCCGCACCATCGGTGATAAGGCCGCCCACCTTTTCGACCCCACAGACCTGGTGCGCCAGTTCATCGACAGTGGCCGCAGCGCTTCAGAATTCCAGGCGGCAGTGATTGCCCGCATGGACCAGGTGCATGAACCCGCTGCGACAATGCCCAGCCCTGATGACGCCAACATCGGGTTATCCAGGCGAGAAACCGGCCGGTACAGCATCAGCCGCCTGCTGGCTGCCCAGCTTTCCGGCGACTGGTCCAGGGCTGGTCTAGAGCGGGAAGCCAGCCAGGCTGTTGCAATCAAGCTGGGCAAGCAGCCCAATGGTTCCTTTGTGCCCTATGATGTGCTGGCCCATCGTGACCTGACAAGCACCGCTGGTGTGGGAGCTGACCTGATTGGCACTGACCACCAGGCTGGTTCCTTCATCGAGCTGATGCGCAATGAAAGCATTGTGGCCCGCATGGGTTGCACCATGCTGCCGGGCCTGACTGAATCCATCAGCATCCCTCGCCAGGACACTGCCAACAGTGGCACCTGGATTGATAACGAGGATTACAGCGGGAGTGCGGAAACCAATGCCACCTTCAGCGCTGTCAGCCTGACCCCCAAGACCCTGCGCCTGCGCACTGACATCACCCGGAAAATGCTGAAGCAGGCCTCCCCGGTGGTGGACATGATCATCAAGGCTGACCTGGCTGCTGTGGCTGGGGAAATGATTGACGCTGCGGCCATCGTGGGTGCGGGCACTGGCAATCAACCCCAGGGAATCCGGGGTGCCACTGGCGTGGCCACCTTCAACATTGCCGCTGATGGTGGGGCCCTGACCTGGGATCACCTGGTGGACATGGAAACGGCCCTGCTGAATTACGTCCGGGCGGGCAACCTGGCCTATCTGACGAATTCGCTGGTCATCGGGGCCATGAAGAAAATCCCCCGCCATGCCACTGCTTCTGTGGGTGGGTATCTGCTGGAGGACGGGAAGGCCAACGGCCATCCGGTCCATGTCAGCAACAGCTGCCCCAGCAACTTGACCCAGGGCAGCGGCACCAACCTGTCCCTGATGATTTTTGGGGCCTGGAAGTCCCTGCTTGTGGGCATGTGGGGTGGTCTGGACGTGCTGGCTGACCCCCACAATGATGATGGCCGATTGATCCTGCGGGCCTTCCAGGACGTGGACATTGCCCTTCGCTACCCTGGCGCTTTCTGCGTGGTGGATGACATCGCCACCTGACCCCAACCTGCCAGCCTGGGGGGCGAGTAACATTGCTCCCCAGGTCCAGAAAGGATTCTGAAAATGGCTGCTGCGATTCATGGAAGGGCTGGGGCCGTCGCGTCTGGTTCGAATGCCCTGGGCAGTGTTACTGCCTGGTCCTACGAGGAAAGTGTTGATGAACAGGAAACCACGGCAATGGGCGACACTGCCAAAAGCTATTTGGGCGGCTTGCGTGATGGGTCTGGCCAGCTTGATGCCTACTGGTATCAAACCGATGTGGGCCATGATGACCTGCTGTCCAATTTTGCTGCGGGCACCACTGTCACCCTGAACCTTTACCCTGAAGGCAACACCACTTCCAAGGCTGTTTACAGTGGGGATGTGGTCATCAAGCAGGTCAGTATTTCTGGCAGCAAAGATGACATCATCACCATCAGTTTCCAGTTTCGGGGGTTCCTTGCCAAGGACACGGTGACCTGATTTCCCTGGCGCTGCCAGGTTCTTCCTGGCAGTGACTTGCCCTCGGTCCTTCCTGCCGAGGGCACCCTTTCAAGGTAGCCATGGCCGAAACCGGCGATGGTTTCCAGTGGCCCTGGGGGTCGGGCATTGCCTCCGGGGCCACCACACTCCAGCAGGGTGAAGGTTGTTGAAGGCTCCATCCAGGCAGTGCATTGACATCTGGCGCAACAATGCGGTTTCCCTGCTTTGTGACCTGACCCACCAAATCCCAATCCCCGGCTTGGAAAGCGAAACAGCACCCAGCGGCGCCCCCCTTCTGATGTCGAAGCTGGAGCGGGATGAGGCGCATGAAATGTTGGGAGAGTTGTGCAGGGCCCTTGGCATGGAGTGGGCACCATTTGTTGACGCCCTGTCACGGGCCTGGCGCAGGCGCAGGAAAGCCAAAGGCGGGCGGTTGAAGTGGTATGCCCCAGGGGAACCAATGGGCCGACAAGGGAAGCTGGAGGCCTATGCAGGCCAGGGCCAGGACCATGGCGCTATGCGTCCTGGAATCAGCCATTGCCCAGCAGGCATCGAAGCTGACTCAGGATGAAGCCCTGGAAATGTTACGGCACCTGGCTGATGCGCTGGAAACGCCCTGGCTGGATTTCATCAGCCTGGTTGCAGGTGAAAGGGGCCAATCAAGCACTGCAGGATCGGATTCAGTATTGACTGACCTATGATCAGGAGTGCAGCATTACCATGGTGACCAGCAGCCAGGTGCATCGGCACCGTAACCTCAGCCCAGGGGGACCAGGATGACTAGCACAACCAACCAGCAGCAGGCCATCAGGGACATCCTGCTGCGCCTGCAGGACAAGGTTTCAGTGATCATTGGCCTGGCACTGGAGTTACAAGAAAGCGCCCCAGGAAAGCCCAGGGGCGCATTAAAGCGGAATGAAACTCAATATGAAATGGTGCCGTCAATAGGGGTCAGGGAATTTTACAGGGATTGAAAAACTAATCCTGCTGACTGACTGACTTTCATGTGCACCCTCCACTTGGCCACCCAGGCCGAAGGGGCCAACAAACACACCCGCCCCACCCCGCGACCCCTCCCTTTCAGTTGCTGTTACAGCAACATCAAAGTGAATCCTTTCAACCAAGCCACCCCCGATGGCTGTTATCGCATCTGAACTTTGTACGTTCACAGCAGGGTGATTGATACTAGCACCGTTGTTGTTCTGGTCCTGTTGTGCGGCTTTAACCCCACCGATGATCTGGCCCAGAGTTGCAGAAACAAAATCTTCCAGTGATAACATTATTCCTCTTTTCATTGGCAGAGCGTGAAGGCTGGACCTCTGGGATTACCGCTCACCGAAACCGTGCTTTCAGGTTACCCAAATCCTGAGTGTCCTGGGCAACTGTATCAAGGCAAGGAACCGTGGGCAATTGGGTCCACCCACTGGCTGAGTCTCCCCCATACATCTGCCCATCCACGGTGATAATGATATACCTACTCCACTCTGCAATCTGGTCAACTGGAACAGGCAGATTGTCGCCAATAAAGGTCCACTCGGTGTCATTCCAGGACCAAACATATTCTGCACCATTGGCGCAGAGAACCCAAATAGTTTGCCCGCCAATTAAGGTGGCAGCAACCCCATTTGGGGAATCTGGATTCACTGGCACAGCTAGCGCGCTACAAGCAATAATCAGCAGCAGGGCAAGGGGCAGCAGGGCTTTCATGATGATCCTTTCAGGGATAGGTTTCAGGATAACTGGACAGGCAAGGATATCACATTCACAGGATCATGTGTGGCTTTCTGGGGGCCAGATGATCCTGCCTTCGGGGGCATCGAACACCCAGATGCGGTTCCATTGATCACCATGCAGGGCCTGGAGGCCAGGAAGACAATGCAGCACAAAGCTGGGCTCAATGGTGGCATGGAACATCCCATCACAGTAAACCAGTAAATCAATCAGATGGGCATCTGGGTGGTATTCATTGCCAGCCTTCCTGGCCATGGCATCGGCCAGCAGGTCACTGTCACGGAATGAGTGGAAACCACTAGGTGGGACAGGCAGCCCTTTCTTAACAGCCGTCCACTGCTTGCCGATATCATCTGCCAGGGCCTGTTCAGCAACCCTGGTCAATTCAAAAAAGTGCTGCTGCCCATCCAGCATACACCTGATATCTGGCCAGGGAGGATCCAGCTTCTGAATGGTACCTACCTGCACAGGGAGTGCTGCAGCTGCGATGAACCGCTGGAAGATTTCAAGTTCATGCTGGGCTTGGTCCATTGGTCCCCCAATGCGAAACGGCCCCACAGGTGGAAAAAAAGTGGAAAAATTTATGTTTCAAATTTTTAGGAAAACCTACAGTCACCCCAACTTATTATTTCTCAACAGCTTATATGGTCGGGGCGACAGGATTTGAACCTGCGACCCTCTGCTCCCAAAGCAGATGCGCTACCGGGCTGCGCCACGCCCCGACCAGAGGGGTGTGAAGAGGCTCATTTCTAATCTCGCCGCCCCTGAAAGTCAAACGGCAAAGGGGCGGCGATTCTTTCGATCATCGCCATGGGCCTGAGGGCTGGCCCTTCCCCCGGGGGAAGATTCCCGACCTGATCAGCCCGCTTTCACCTTGGGGTACGCCCCCTTCACCGCCCGCAGCAACCGGCGCATGGCCTTGCCGCGATGGCTGATGGCGTTCTTCTCGTCGGCCGGCATCTCGGCCAGGGTACGCTGCTCGCCCTCGGGCCGGAACACCGGGTCGTAGCCGAAGCCCCCACCGCCCACCGGCTGCCGGGTGATGTGCCCCAGCACCTTGCCCAGGGCCGTGATCTCCAGCCACCGCGCCCCGCAGGCATTCAGGCCGGGAGCATTGGCGGGCAAGCCGCTGGGCGCATAGCGCGGCAACTGCCCACCGGCATCACCCATCATCTCCTCCACCTCGGGATGGGGCAGACCCCAGATGGTGGGATCGGGCAGTCGCATGGCCCCGTCCTGGCCGGACCAGGTGCTCTCCTCACCGGGCCGCAGGGCGTCGGGACAGCCCAGGAACAGCCCATGGGCCACCTCGGCCAGGCGCTTGCGGTCCTGCCCCCAGTCCGCCAGATCCGACTCCATCATGCGGCGGTAGGTGGCCCAGGCCACCTTGCGGTCCGCCAGGCCGTTCCAGTAATCCCACTCGCCCTCCGCATCGGGATAGCGCAGATGCGGTCCCCAGGGGTTGTGCAGCCCCCGCGAGGTGGCGGGACTCAGCACCGGGTGGGGCTGGTTGCCGGGGCGCGGATCCACCCAAACCGCCGCCGTGCTGAACCGGGCCTGGCGGTGCCCCTCGGGCACGCCTTCCATCAACTCCAGGGTCAGCCGGGCGTTGCTCGCGTAGGTGGCCCCGGGCCCGCTGAAACGAGCCGCGAAGATATCCGGAAAACCGTTGAGCACCCGCACCTCCAGGGAGGTGTCGTCGGCCACCGCGATCTCCCCCGTGTAGGCCGCCGTCACCAGGGCCTTGCGCCGGGCGTTGCCCGCGATGGTGGTGCCGTCCTCGATGACATCGGGCAGGCCCGGGTACTCGCCGGCCGGAACCACCTCGAAGTCCAACCCCGCCATGAGCTGTTGCAGTTCGCCCACCTTGTCGGCGTTGCGACTGGCCAGAACCACTTTCCGCATGATCAGCCCTCCAGAACTTTCCGCTGCAGTTCGTTGATCTTGGCGATGGCCGCCCCGCCCAGGTCCAGCATGCCGTTCAGTTGCTCCCGGTCGAAGGGGCGCTGCTCGGCCGTGCCCTGGATCTCGATGAGCCCGCCGCCCTCGGCCATGACCAGGTTCATGTCGGTCTCGGCGTTGCTGTCTTCCTTGTAGTCCAGGTCCATGAGTATCTCGTTCTGCACGATGCCCAGGCTGATGGCGCCCACCATCATGCGCATGGGATGGCGCTTCAGGCGCAGGCGGCTCAGGGCGTCGTACAGGGCCACCGCCGCGCCGTTGATGCTGGCACAGCGCGTCCCGCCGTCGGCCCGGATCACGTCGCAATCCAGGGTGATGGTCAGATCGCCCAGGGCGTGCATGTCCGTCACCGACCGCAAAGAGCGGCCGATGAGGCGCTGGATCTCCATGGTGCGCCCGCCCTGGCCCCCGGCCCCGGCGGCCTCGCGCCGCATGCGCTCGCCCGTGCTGCGGGGCAGCATGCCGTACTCGGCGGTGATCCAGCCCATGCCCGAGCCCTTCAACCAGCGGGGCACCCCGTTGGCGATGCTGGCGGTGCACACCACGTGGGTGTTGCCCATCTCGATGAGGCAGGAGCCCTCGGCGTGGGGCAGGTAATCCTTGGTGATCCGGGTGTTCCGGAGCTGATTCAATCCACGGTTTTCCGCGCGTTCGATCACGACAGACCTTTCTTGTTCCGGCCGGACGGCACTGGGCGCGCCGGCACTCGTTGGCTCAGACGATTCTCACATATCATATCCACGGAGCGTCAGAATTGCCCGGCGGCTTCCATCTCGTCCAGCCCCACCACCCGGGGGTCGGCGATGGGCTTGCCCAGGAACCGGGCGCCGATCTCGGCGAATTTCCAGGGCAGATCGCTCAGGTAGAAGGACAGCCGCCCCTGCCGGCCGGCCTCGGCCCGCAGCAATTCCATCTGGCCCAGCCGGTCCTGGGCGGCGGCGGCCAGGGTCTCGGCCGAATCCACCAGCCGCACATCCGGCCCCATGAACTCGCCGATGTCCTGCTTCAGCAGGGGATAATGTGTGCAGCCCAGGATGAGCGTGTCCACCCCGGCGCCCCGCAACCCGTCCAGGTAATCCTCCACCGCCAGGCGCATCATGGGCAGCCCCATCTTGTCCTCTTCCACCAGGGGCACCAGCAGGGGGCACTCCTGCACGTGTATTTGTCCGGCCTGCAGCCCACCCGCCAGCAAGCCCTGCTGGTAGCGCTCGGAACGGATGGTGCCCGAGGTGCCGATGACCCCCACAGGCCCGCCCCGCGTCACCGCCAGGGCCGCCCGCACCCCGGGGTTGATGACCCCCAGCACGGGCACCGGCAGGCTTTGCCGCAGATGATCCAGGGCGAAGGCGCTGGCCGTGTTGCAGGCCACCACCACCATCTTGACGCCCAGCTTCACCAGCAGCCCCGCGTCCTGGCGGGCGAAGACCTGGACCGTGCGCTCACCCTTGGTGCCGTAGGGCACCCGGGCAGTGTCGCCGAAGTAGATGATGTCCTCGCAGGGCAGGCGCTCGTGCAGGGCCCGCAACACCGTCAGGCCCCCCAGGCCCGAATCGAACACGCCGATGGGTTGCCGTCTGTCTCCCGCCACCTACAGCCACCTCCGGGGATCGAAGGGCTGATCCATGGTCAGGTGGCCGGCCAGGGTCTGCACCTGGGCCCCGTCCACCAGGATGGTGCAGCTGCGGGTGTCGGGGAAGTTCAGGGCCACGGTGCGCAGGATGCTGGTCAGGGTGGCGGCCTCGGCGGTGCTGCCCCCGGGATGCCCCGTCACCAGTTCCTGGCTGAAGTCCAGGACCACCGACCGGTCGGCCGGGTTGTAGAAGGCGTGCAGGGCCTGCGTCCCCTGGGGGAAGGCGCTCACGGCGCCGCTGATGCGCGGCCCCTCGCACAGCACCCGCATCAGGCCCAGCAGGTCCTCGCCCTCGCGGTCGCGACTGGGGATCTGCTGTTCCTCGGTGACGTAGCCGGACGCGTCCCACTCGGGAAACACCAGCACCACTGCCCGGTCACCGGCGGCGTTCTGGACCACGTTCAGTTGCTCGGAATCGGGGGGAAAGACTTCCTCCACCGGCGGCGCCTGCAGGCGTTGCCAGCCGTAGTAACCGGCGCCGGCCACCACCACCAGAAGGACCAGCCAGAAAACCACCCGGCCGGCCTTGCGTCCTCCGGAACCGCCACCGTTGCGATGGCGGCCACCTCCGCCGCGCCTGGCGCCGGAGGATCGGCGCCGCGCCGGTTCGGCCTGCAGCACACCCTCGGGGCGGGCGCCTTCTCCTTCGGGGCGGCGGTCGCCAAGAGGTGAGGATCCGGGTGAGGATCCGGGTGAGGATCCGGGTGAGGATCCGGGTGAGGATCCGGGCGAGGTCTCAGGATTGCGCCTGTCCTCACTCATGGCCCACCTCCCCGCTCTGCACCGCGTCCTCGGCCGTCTCCTCGTTCTCCGGATCGGCGCTGGCCATCTGGCGGCGATAGCTCAGCACGGCCTCGCCCAGGCTGCGGGCCAGACGGCGCTGGTAACCCGAACTGCCCAGGCTGCTCTCTTCCTCGGCGTGGGTCAAGAAGCCCATCTCGATGAGCACCGCCGGCATGTAGGCCCCCACCAGCACCCGGAAACCGGCCTGGCGCACGCCGCGATCCAGCAGGGTCATGTCGTCCACCACGTGTTGCTGGATGACCTCCGCCAGCTGGCTGCTGCTGCTGATGAACTGGTTCTGCACCAGCTCCCAGACAATGAAATCCACATCACCCGGATCATCCGGATCACCAGGATCGCCCAGCTGGCCCGGGTCCCGGCCCGCCGAGTTCTCGGCGGCCTCCAGGCTCTTGTCGTAATCGCTCTCGGCCGGGGAAAGGAAGAAGGTTTCCAGCCCGTGGGCCCCGTCGTTGAACCAGCTGTTGCAGTGCAGGCTGATGAACAGATCCCCGTGGGCCGAGTTGGCGATCTCCGCCCGCTCGGCCAGGTCCAGGTAAGAATCCCGGTCGCGAGTTAGGACCACCTTCAGGTCGCTTTCTCGCTCCAGGTAGCGCTTCAGCTCGCGGGCCACCCCCAGGTTCACGTCCTTCTCCAGGATGCCGCGGGTACCCACGGCCCCCACATCGTGCCCCCCGTGGCCGGGGTCCACCACCACCGTGCGCACGGTGATGCGGCGCGTCACGTCCTGCGGCCCTTGCTCGATGTTCACCGTCTCGTGGCCCCGGGGCACCGGCGGCGGCAGGGCGGCCACCTGTTCCTCTTCCAGCACCAGCACGATATCCTTGCCGCCGGCCGCCGTGTAGGTGCGGTAGCGCCCCACCAGGTCGTCCACCTTCATGATGACCACGGCATGGTCGGCGAACTGAACGCAACGAGCGCTGCGCAACAACCCCATGCGCCCCGAACGGCCCACCTTGCCCACGTCGGCCTGGGCGCCGTAGATCTTCAGCTCCACCACTCCCGGGCTGGGACTGCTGGCCCGGAAGCCCAGGGGCTCGCGGCACTCCACGTGCACGGCGGTGGTGCGGCCCAGGCGCTCCACCCGCAGGCGGGTCACGTTGTACTCGGCGCTGCCCAGCTCCAGCCGCCGGTTCTGGGGATCCCAGGCGATGCGCTCGCTCAGCCGGGGCCCCATGACCTGGGTCAGCAGCACCATGGGCACCCACAGGTCGCCCTCGTGATCCAGCACCGGCACCGGCAGCAGACTTTCCTGCTCACCGCTGACCACCACCCTGCTGTTTCCCGTCAGGGCGAAGCTGGTGGACCCGATCTTCATTTCCAGCCGTCGCAAGCGGCTTTGCCAGAAGCGACTGGCCTTGAGGATCCCCCCGGCCGTGGCCGAGCTCAGGTACATTTCCCGGGATCCCTCCAGCAGGTACCGTCCCTGCACCATGCGCGTCTCGCCGGTGGTTTCCAGCTTCACCGTCAGGGGCACGTCCACCGCCACCTCGTCCACCCGCTTGAAGGCCAGGGGATCCAGGTACGGATCGTCGCCTTCGGTCTGGGCCTGCAGCGGCGCCGCAAGGGCCGCGCACAGCAGAACGCCCAGCAGGGTGAGCAGGGTCCAGCGGGAGAATATCCTGTCAGGCGATGCAGCCATGGAAACGGTCTCTCTTCCGGTGCTGAGGACTCAATCGCGGCGCCCGGTTTCCTGGGCGATGCGACGATCCATATCCTTCTTGGCCTTGGCCTGGCGCTTGTCGTGCAGCTTCTTGCCGCGCCCCAGCCCCAGTTCCAGCTTCACCAGCCCGTGCTTGAAGTAGATCTTCAGGAGGATCAGGGTCAGCCCCTGCTCCTCCAGCTTGGGCCTGATCTTCCTGATCTCCCGTCGATTGAGCAGCAGCTTGCGCCGGCGGAACGGTTCATGGTTTTCGCGGTTGCCCATCTCGTAGGGGCCGATGTGCATCTTCACCGCCCAGGCCTCGCCCTCGCGGATCTCGGCGTAGGAATCGCCCAGGTTCACCCGGCCGTTGCGCAGGGCCTTGACCTCGGTGCCCAGCAGCACCAGACCGGCCTCCCAGCTGTCGAGGATCTCGTACTCGTGGAAGGCCTTCTTGTTCTTGGCGATGATCTTGACGCCCTCGGGGGCAGCTTTCTTCGCGGTCATGATCCGTGCTTCTGGTCGGGTTTCAGGGATGCCGAAGTAGACAGAGAATATACCCTGCGCGGGCATCCCTGCAAATACACCTTTGGCCGGAACTGTTCCCCGGAAAAAAACGCATTCCCGGGTTGACAGGGCAATTTCCAGCAACTAAATTGGCCGCCCGTCGCAGGAGTGAGCTCTTGCGGCGGAAAAATCGGATACGGGCCCAGGTGGCGGAATTGGTAGACGCGCTACGTTCAGGTCGTAGTGGGGGTAACCCCGTGGGAGTTCGAGTCTCCCCCTGGGCACCATGCCGGATCCGAAAACAGAACAAACCTTTCTCCAGCCGGGGGAAGGTTTTTTTGTAACTGCCCCGGCACCCACGATTTGCTCCTAATTCCCTTCTCCGGCACCCTTTATGCATTTCCCGCCCGGAATTTCCGTCTCCCGTGCTTCAGTTTTTGCCCTGACGGCCGAAAAACTGGAAGAACACCCGTTTTGCGCGGGATGACACCCCAGACCGCAAAACCTGGCTGCAACAGGAGGCTTTCATGCGCTGGCTCGATATCACCCTGCTCGAACCCGGAAAGAACCAGAAAATTGACAGTCTGGTGGACCAGGCCCTGGCGGGCATCGAGGTGCTGGACCAGATCCAGCAGCGGGACGGCCTGGACAACATCACCGTGACCGAGCAGATGGCCAGGGTGGGTCGCCTCCTTTTCCAGGCCCTGACCCTGTGCGACGAGAACGCCTTCCACGTCGAGAAGAACACCCACCAGACGGTGACGCCCCAGATGGGCGACAAGACCCACGACCTCCTGGTGGGCTTTCACGTGGTGGTCTCGGAAGACCGGCCCGAACTGCCGTGGGCCTGGCTGCACAACGGCCTGGGCTTCCTGCTGGAAAAACATCCCATCACCAGCTCTTCCCTGTCCGCGGGCCTGCCCGGCCCCGACCAGTGCCGTCCCTGGATGAAGCGCTGCCGCCGGGCCGAATTCCTGGTGGACGACGAGGGCGCCAGTTCCCTGGCCGGGACCCTCGAACAGCTGCGCCTGGAGGCCGGGGCCATCCCCGAATTCCTGTTCGTCTCGGGCCACACCGAGAGCAAGGTGCGCCGCATGATCTACCGCGAGGCCGAGGCCATCACCCAGGCCCTGGAACACACCACCCTGCCCCAGCCTCTGGCCCTGGTGCACATGCCCACCGACCCCATCACCCCCCAGGAACTGAGCGGCTACAGCCTGGCCTTCCAGGCTCTGCATTTCGCCGGTCCCACCAGCTACGAGCCGGGAGTGCAGGAGCAGGACCAGCCCGACTGGATGGACCAGATGATCGAGGACCTGAACGCCCCCGTGGAGCGCGAACTGGAAGACGCCATGGGCATCGAAGGGGAAGTCCTGGGCGTGGATCCCATCACCAGCCTGCTGGATGACGTGAGCCACCGCTACGAGGAAGGGCAGCTGGCCGGCGGTCCCGGTTATCTGGAAAAGGCGGCAGGGGGTAGCACCGGTGCCGGCGGCGGCGGCGGCGGCGGCGGAGTGCCGAACATTGCCGACCATCCCAACCCCGGCAAGGACTGGCTGCTGGACGATGGGCCCGTGGAGCCCGAGAGCCTGGGCAAGGGCGGGGGCGTGCCGCCCCTGGTCTACTCCAACAGCTACTGCGCCCTGCCCCACCTGGGGCGGCGCTTCCTGGCCGCCGGGGCCAGCACCTTCATCGGCCCTCTGGCGCCCCTGTTCAGCCGGCCGGCCCGTATCTTCGTGGGATACTTCTACCAGGCCCTGGGCGAAGGCTGGTGCGCCGGTGCCGCCGTCTGGCGGGCAGCCAACTTCAGCCGCCAGGAACTGGGCGGGGAACATCCCGCCTGGTTGAGCTACGGAATCCGCGGCTACGGCAGCCTGGCCCTGCCTTATCTGTAGCGGCCGATCAGATCCACGATCTCGTCGTGCACCACCCCGTTGCTGGCCACCAGCTCGGCCCCGCCGGCCTGGTAGGGCCGTCCCCGGTGGTCGCTGATGCGTCCGCCGGCCTCCTGGATCAGCAGCAATCCCGCCGCCACGTCCCAAAGATGAATGCCGTCGCCGAAATCTCCCACCAGGGCGTCGCAGGCCCCGGACGCCACCCAGGCCAGTTCCAGGGCGATGGCTCCCACCCGCCGGCACTTGAGGGGAGCCAGGGCGAAGGCCTGAAGCAACTCGGGGTCCTGGACGAAGCCCCCGCCACGCTTGAACTGGGTGGAAAGCAGGGCCTCGGCCAGGGGCTGCCGCCCGCTGACCGTCAGGGGATGGCCATTGAGGCGGGCCCCGCCCCCCGCAAAGGCGCTGTAGGTGTCCATGGCCAGGGGCTGGTGCACACAGGCGGCCACGATGCGGTCCCCCTCCAGGACCGCCAGGCTGGTGCAGAAATTGGGCATGCCCAGGGCGAAGTTCAGGGTGCCGTCGATGGGGTCCACCTGCCACACCCAGGCCCCCGGGGCAGGGTCGCCCCCCGCGTCACCCATTTCCTCGCCGATGACGTGGTCCTCGGGATACACGGCGGCGATGCGCCGGCGCAGCATGGCCTCGATGGCGCCGTCGGCCTCGGTCACGGCTTCCCGGCCGTGCTTGAAGCTCAGCTCGCCCGTCCGGCGGAAATACTGCCGGGCCATCTCGCCGCTCTCGGCGGCCCAGGCCACCAGGTTCTCTTCCAGGGCATGCAGATCCCGCAGGCTCATGGTTCTTCACCCTCCAGGGGAACGAAACAGCGCTCGATGAGACGATCCAGTCCCTGCTCCACATGGGCCACGATAGCACGGATTTCTTCCCGGGTGGCGTTATCCTGATGAATACCCACCACGGCGGTGCAGGTGGCGCCGGAAGCCCGGCAAACCCGGGCGGCACTTTCCCTGGCCAGGGGGCCTTCCTTGTGACCGGGCACCTCCACCAGGGATTGCCCCTGGGGCCTGGCCACCGCCACGGCCCCCACATGGGTTTCACCTCCTCCCACCAGCAGCACCCAGTCCCGGCCCTGGCGCCGCAACTGCAACCACACGGCGGACCGGTCCTGGCCCACCTGCTCCAGCCAGCATTCCTCTCCCGGAGGGCTGGGCTGGGGGCGTAAGGCTTTTGCTTCACTTCTTTTAACTTTTCTCATGCAACCCACCCCGGGGCAGAGGCGTCATCCAGATACTGCCGTGCCCTGCAGAATAAAAGGGCAAAACCTGGTGTAGCCAAGCCGGCAAAACCGGGAAGACCATACCACGGCGACGGCAGTTCGCCATCGCCATCGCGCCGGATTCGATAATAGGTGCCCCCCAGGGGCAAGCAGAGTATACTGACCTGAAGAATCCGGGAACTTCGATCGCGGGAAGGTTTTGAACCCAGAATCCCGCGACATGACCCGACCGTCACGCGCCCTGGCAAGGCCTGCCGGTCAAGGAAAACGGAGCGCCATGCCGTCGGAACGGCTGAACCCGAACCCCCTGTCGGGACTGCTCAGGCTGCTCTTTTCACGCGAAGCGCACCAGGTCGTGGGTGTGCTCGCGGTGCTTGCCGCGCTCTTCTGTGGCTTCGACGCCACCCGCTCGCGCCCCAGCGACGGCACCATCTGGCTGCTGGGCCTGCCCTCCCTGGAAGTTCTGGACACCATCCCCCGCCTGGAAGGCGACCCCACCCCCCTGCGCAAGGGGGACAAGATCGTGGGTATCGGCAACACCATCGTGGCCTCGCCCCAGTCGGCCGCCGCCGAGCTGCGCAGCCAGCAGGTGGGCTCCGAGGTGCCCTACCTCATCAGCCGCGACGACAAGCAGATGCAGGTCATGGTCCCCCTGACCTCCACCCGGGTGGACATGCAGGACTACCTGGTCAACGTGAGCCTGGCCCTGGTGTACCTGGTCATCGGGGTGTGGGTTTACAGCCACGGCACCAACGACCGGGCCACCAGCCTGTTCTACATCCTGTGCCTGCTGTTCATGCTGTACTTCATGACCAACCTGAACCAGGTCAGCTACTACCTGGGGGCCATCATCGCCCAGAACATCGGGGCCTTCGCCCGCTTCCTGTTGCCGGCGGTTTTCCTGCACTTCTTCCTGGTCTTCCCCAGCAACAAGGCCACCATGACGCGGCACCCCTTCCTGGCGCCCCTCATCTACGTGCTACCCCTCATGTTCTACATGCGCTTCACCCTGGACCAGTTCATCGGGCTGGAGGGAGCCAAGATCGGTCACGCCAGCTGGATGGTCCTGGGCATCTACTACGTGCTGGGCCTGGGCGCCCTGCTGCACGGCTACTTCAGCTACCGTGACCCCCTGGTGCGGCAGCGGGTGCGCATCCTGACCCTGGGCACCCTGGCCGCCGTGGCGCCCTTCCTGATCTTCAAGATCGGCCTGGAAGAGCTGGGATTCTATCCCGAGCTGGCCCGCTTCGGAGTGGTGCCCCTGGCCGCCATTCCGGTCTCGTTCGGCTATTGCGTGGCCCGCTACAAGGTCCTGCAGATCGACTTCCTGCTGAAGAAGAGCCTGAGCTACGCCCTGCTCACGGGAGCCGTTTGGGTGCTGTACCTGGGCGGGGCCTGGTGGCTGGGCAACAAGGTCCTGGGCCTGATGCCCGGCATCGGCACCATCACCTCGGCCGGCCTGACGCTGCTGGTGGCCGCCGCCCTGTGGCCGGTGCGCTCCCGTCTGCAGATGAATCTGGATCGCGGGTTCTACCATTCGCGGGACAACATGACCGCCCTCATCGAGGAATTCAGCAAGGAGATTCCCCGCCTCATCCAGAAGACCCAGCTGCTGGAAAAGGTGGGTCACCGCCTGTGCGAGGTGTTGAGCCTGCCCGGCATGGCGGTTTACCTGGCCGAAAGCGAGGGCGAGGATCGCGCCTTCCGCCTGGCCGGGGCCTTTCGTGGCAAGGCCGTCCAGCCCGCCCTGGGCCAGGCCCAGGAAGGCGGAACCACTGCTCTCAGCCGGCCCAACGCCGTGGGGGAATTTCCCGAGGCCATGAGTTTGACGGCCCTGGCCCCCAGCCTGGCCCTGCACGGCGAGCCCTTCTGGGCCGACGCCGAGGAAGCCCGCCAGCTGGAGGGACGCCAGGCCATCACCCGGGAACAGGCCCTGCTCAAGGCCCGCTTCCGCGAGCAGGCCCTGCTGGTGGACCACGGCATCCAGCTGCTCATCCCCATGATCACCCATGGCCGGCTGGTGGGCCTGATGGCCTTCCCTCACCGCCCGGGCGAGGAAGAGTACCAGGTGCACGAGTTGCAGCTGCTGGCCATCGTGGCCGGTCAGATGGCCCTGCAGGTGGAGAATTCCCGTCTGTACGAGGAAGAAGTGGCCAAGCAGAAGCTGGAAGAGGAGATGCGTGTGGCCCGCCAGATCCAGTCCCGCCTGCTGCCCCGTACCATCCCCGAGTTCAGCGGGGTGCAGATCAGCGCCGTCAACATCAGCAGCAAGCAGGTTTCGGGCGATTACTACGACGTCATCGAGAGGCAGGACGGCAAGCTGGGCCTGGTCATCGCCGATGTCAGCGGCAAGGGCATGCCGGCCAGCATCCTGGCCAGCAACATCCAGGCTGCCCTGCGGGCCCAGTGCGACACCTGCGACTCTCCCGGCCTGGTGCTGGAGCGCATCAACAAGCAGATCCACGCCAGCACCGACCCGCAGCATTTCGCCACCCTGTTCCTGGCCATCTTCGACCCCCGGGACCGCAGCCTGCTGTACAGTTCGGGGGGACACAACCCGCCGGTGATCATGCGCGCCGACGGCCGCATCGAGTTGCTGGAAAAGGGCGGACTGCCCCTGGGCGCCTTCGATTTCGGCAGTTATGACGAGGGCACCGTCCACCTGGGCGAGGGCGATCTCGCCTTCTTCTACACCGACGGCCTGACCGAGACCAAGGGCCCCGACGGGGACGAAGATTTCGGGGAGGACCGCCTGAATGATCTGTTGCGGGAGCGCCGGCAGAACCACGTGGATCAGCTGTTCGACGATATCCGCCAGCAATTGCACCAGTTCAGCGGCCGCCGGGAAGCCGACGATGACATCACCATGATCGCCCTGAAGGTTGCCCAGGCCGCCGAGGCCCCCGCGCCCCTGCCCCCTGTTGGCCGATAAATCGGGAGCGATAAATATTGGGCCGCTGAAATGGGGCAGCCGGGCCGGAAAAAGGATTTGCAACCCTGTTAACGGGGTTACGTAATGATCTAGCCACCCAACGGTTTCATGGTCTGATCAGCCACGAGATCGTCTCTGTCTAGATCAAGAGAGTGGTTCTTGCCGGAGGATTGAATTGAAGGTCCTTTACACCATCATCATCGTGGCCCTCATCGTGGGAGCCGCCGGTCTGCTCTATTCCGGGCGCTCCGGCGGGTCGCCCGTCTCGGAAAGCGCCCAGGCCCTGCGCCTGTGCGAGGACGGGACCGCCGACCTGAACGCCTTCCGGCTGAACGACGCCGTGGAGAAGCTCACCGCCTGCCTCGAACTGGATCCCAACCTGGCCGAGGCCTCCATCTCCCTGGCCAACACCTACTACCGGCTGGGGCGCACGGACGAATACAAGCTGGCCCTGGCCCGTTCGGACAGCCTGACCGCCCTGATCCAGGACGACCAGCGGCGCATGATGGCCCAGCTGCGGCTTTGCCGGCACGGCGGGTCCCGCTTCATCGCCATCGGCGATTCCCTCATCGAGAAGCTGTCCCAGGAAATGCCCAACAACGTGGTGGTGCTGGAACACAAGGCCATCACCTCCAAGGATGATGACGAGCAGGAGAAATGGCTGCAGAAGCTGCTGAAGGTGGATCCCAACTACGCCGTGGCCTACAACCTGCTGGGCTACCTGGAATTGCGCCGGGGCCAGTTCGACAAGGCCGAGAAACACTTCCAGAAGTACAATTTCCTGTCCCCCGGACTGGCCAATCCCCACGACTGCCTGGGTGAGCTTTACCTGGCCGAGGGCCGCTACGAGGAAGCCGAGGCCGAGTTCGTCCAGAGCATCACCATCCAGCCCGACTTCTATCATTCCTTCATCAACCTGAGCCAGACCTTCCTGGCCCGGGGCATGATCAAGCAGGGCGTGGACATCCTGGAGAAGATCCGCAGCGAGATCGCCGGCACCGGCATGGAACGGCGGGTGGACATCCAGATCCTGCACACCATGATGCTGTACGGCCTGAACGACCAGCTGGCCGAGGCCGCCCCGCGCTTCTACAGCAAGTGGCCCGAGGATGACGACGCCGCCTTCTTCCGGGCCATGACCCTGGCCCACAAGGGTGACTTCGCCGGCAGCGAGGCGGTCATGGACTCTTGCCTGGCCAGCTGGCGCTCCAGTGATGCCTATCGGTACAACCAGAAGGGCATCGACATGGCGGGCAAGCGCTACCAGGCGCTGGTTTCGGACCTGGCCGACTCGCCCAAGACCCGGGTGCGCCACTGGGCCAGCCTGGCGGCCATGCAGAGCGACGAGCCCATGCAGGAGCAGTGGTATTACCGCTGGAAGCTGGGCCAGGCCCTGCTGGACGCCGGCAAGCCGGCCAAGGCCCTGGAGCAGATCACGCCGGTGCTGGAGATCAACCCCCGCCGCATCAGCATGCTGCTGCTGGCCGTCCGCTGCGAGATCGCCCTGGGTCAGACCACCGAGGCCCGCCAGATCGTCGACCAGGCCAAGTGGGCCCTGGCCAAGGCCGACGCCGACTTCCCGCCCTTGCAGAAGGTGCAGGAACTGGAGGCGCAGGTCAGGGAACTGGAAGGATCATCCTGATCAGGAAACCCCACATCCTGACATGAAGAAGGCCCGGCCGCACCAGCGACCGGGCCTTTTTTTTGACTGCCCAGACGATCAGACTTCCTGGAAGAAATAAGGCCGCAGACACTGGACGATCTTGTCGTAGGTCTCGGGATACAGGCCCCACACCGTGGCGGCCACGCTGCTGAGCAGGCTGTTGCCGTCCTGGGGAGTGAAGCAGTAGCCCGTGATGTCATGGCCGTCCTCGGAGACATGCAGGCTGTCCACGGGGAAGACCGACTGGTTCAGAATGCGCCCGCAGAAGCCGTGATCACGGCCGAAGCTGAAGATGCTGTTGGCCGTGGTCTTGTAGGTGATGGCGATGCGGTCGTCGTCCACACAGCGCTGGATGAGCTCTTCCTTGGTCACCGGCTTGTCCACCTTCAGGTGGTACTGGATGACGTGCATGAGCTGGGTGTTCAGCTTCATGGCCGAACTGAAGATGTTCAGGTCGTATTCCTGGCCCTTGGTCTGGTACAGGTGCCAGGCGTCGCGGGCGTGATGGGTGCCGAAGCGGGGATCCTTGTGGCCCCCCACCTGGGGACTGGGCACGAACTTGTCGTCCTGGCTGATGTCGTTGGAACGGCGGATGCACACGAAGCGGCCCTCGCGCAGATTGTCGGGGCCCTCTTCGCCCATCCCGAAGGTCTTGATCAGCACGGAGAGGTTATGGGTGTTGCAGCTGACCACCTGCAGGTACTTGTCGTTCTCGACGCTCAGGACCTCGTCGTTGATGCCGCGGGCGTACTGCTTGCCGAACCCGAACTCGCTGCCCTGGGCGATGAACAGGTTGGTGCTGTCCTCGTACTTGGAGTAGTACTGTTCCTTCATGGCGTTGCCGCTGGGGGTGCAGTCCAGAATGACACGGCAGCCTTCCATGGCCTCTTCCGTGGAATAGTCCACCTTCAGTCCCAGCTTCTCGAACATGGGGATACGGTCGCTATCCGTACAGAGCTTGGCGCCCCGCTTCAGCAAGTTTTGAACCTTGGACCGGTCGTTGAGCAGGGGTGTCCTTTTGTGGAAAATGACGTCGTCGATCCCCAGCTGGGCCTTGAAGTTGCAAAGCAGACCGATCAAGGGCTCGCCGATCGTGCCGGTTCCCACCACGAGAACATTCTTCGTTCCAAGCATGAATCTCTCTCCTTTAGATTCCCGATTCTTCGGTTCTTTCAGGCCCCGGGCAGGGCCCACCGCTCGTGCGGCAGGACCTCGACGGGCCGCGAGAAGAACTTGTCTGCCGGATAACTCAAGAAATTACTCACCCGGCTGGTGTAAATACAAGCAAATTCCATGGTCTGCCGGCCGAAGCGGCTGGCCGCCCGGCCTTCGCGGAAAACAGACTCCCAGTAAGGGTTATAGGCTCCCCTCAACAATCGCTGGAGGTTAGCGCGACGCCCCAGAGCGGCGGCGATACTTTGTTCGATTTCCGACGATTTGCCATCTTTCTGGTGGCCCTCCTGATCGCCAAGGGCCGCGAGATGGTCCCGGGCCATGAGCAATCCTTCCAGGTCCTCCTCCACCTCGGCCAGCTCCTGCCAGCGCGCCCGCAAGGGCAGCAGGGCCGAAACCTCGTCTTCCACCTCGGGCACGATCATGGCGGTGCGCCAGCCCACGCTCAGCTTGCTCTTGAGGATATCCCCGTAGGTGTGGTCCCCGAAGTACAGGATCTCGTCGCCCCCCAGGCCCAGCTTCTCTTCCAGAAAGAAGCAATCGCCTCCCAGGAAGCAGTTGCCCCCCGCGTTGGGCATGCGGCCCAGCTCGCCGGCGGGAATGGGGCGCCCGGGCTCGCCCTCCAGGAAGAAGGTGGGCTTGCGCGCCGAGCAGACCACCAGGTCGAACCGGCTTTCCCACGAGCCGTCGGGGCCGCCGATGAGGTGGTTCATCACCGCCGCGGTGTAGTCGGGCTCGGAGTTGGTCAGGAGAAAGAGCTTCTTGCCCGCGGACCGGAATTTTTCCAGGGTGGGCACCAGGTCCGGGTCCAGGATGAAGTAATGCCCCAGGTCGGCCATGATACGGGATTTGAGGGTGCCGTCGGCGTGCAGGGTGTCCACGGCCTCGCGCACGTCATCGTACAGCTGGAAGGGATCCAGATCGGCCAGGGCAGACACCCCGGCCGCCTGCATTTCGACGATGCCGCTGTAGATGCAGCCCTCGGGCATCTCGAACAGGGTGTCGAAGACCCGGTAGCGGGGGCTGCCCAGGCGCACACCACCACGCGGGTACAGGCCGCGGAGTTCGTCCTTTTCCAGGAAGCGCAGGCCGTGGCGGGCCCGGGTGACGTGGCTGTAGGCGTCCACCTTCAGCACGTTGCCCTCACGCTTGTCCACGATGAGCCCCCGCACCACCGCGTGGGGATCCCAGACCACGTTCAGCGTCTCGGGGGGATAGTTGTAGCGCCCGACCAGGCGCTCGAGGGCCAGATCGAAACACAGGCGATTGAAGTTGGGGGTGTTGTAGACGGCCAGGGTGTGGTCCATGTCGAACCCCATGGCCTTGAGGGAAGTCATGCGCAGGTTCCGGTTGGTGAACACCCGGCGCTGGGGAGGCACGGTCTCGGAAATGGAAATAGGCGTGGACATGGGCGATTCTCCGCGGGGTCAGAGGGTGGCAACCGGGGCGCCGGACCCTGGCAGGCCCGGCGTTCCGGTCATCAGCGGTTCTGAAGGGCGGGACGCCGGTCCAGGTGATCGATGCCGCCGGCCAGCACCTCGGGATGCTCGGGGAAATGGTTGGCCACCCGGCGCCACCAGCTGGCGGCGTTGTCGTGGAAATCCATTTCCAGCATGAGGTCACACCCCCGCAGCCAGGCACGGTGGTTCAGCTGGTTCTCGGTCACGGTGCGCAGATAAAGTTTCAAGGCCCGCTTGCGGTCACCGGCGAACCGGGAGCATTCGGCCATTCCCAACCAGGCGAAAGAATACTCAGGGTCCTGGCTGAGCGCCCGCTCAAAATATCCCACGGCCTCGCTGACCTGTCCTTGCAACAGGGTCAGTTCACCCAGATACCGCAGCGGGTACAGGGTATGCTGACGATGCTCCTCGGGATCCTGGTCAGCTGAAGTCGGCTCGGCCAGCAGGCTCTGGAAGACATCATCCAGCTGCCGGGCGCGCTGCCGGCGCTCGTCCCGGGAAAGCACCTTCAGGGGCCTTTCCAGGGCACGCAGCTCGGTGACGGCGGCCTGCAGGCGGACGGCCCGGTTCTCGGGAAAGCAGGCCAGGATGTCGCGGATCAGGGGCAGGGACTCATCCACCCGGCCCAGTGTGTTCAGCCCGGAGGACACCTTGACACCCAGGTCGGCCAGCCACGGCAGGGAACAGCGGTGCTCCACGGGGGTGGACATGACACGCCGCCAGGCCTTGTTCAGGTAGCCCAGGGAGCGGCTCAGGCCGGAAACCGGCAGCACCTCGTCGTCCAGCAGGGTCAGGCTCTCGCAGGCCAGGCGATAAGGGAAGTAGGGCTCTTCGGGATGGGTGTCCAGGGCCCGGCGCAGGATGCGCAGGTTGCGTTCGCGCAGCCGGGTCCGCCGGTCGGGGTTCTCACCCTCGGACATGATGACCAGCTCGCACTCTGCCAGGACCTTGCCTTCCTGGCGCGCCCATACTTCCAGATCGGGTTCGATCTGTTCGAAGATGGGATAGCGGTAGCGCACCTGGGGAATGTTGCGGAACAGGCGCAGGCCGGCCGAGATGCTGTCGCCGTTCTGGCGCTTGAGGCGATAGCCGGCAACCCCCGGGTCGTGAAGCAGGCGCTGGAACTCGACGGGGCGCACGGGCTGCAGGAACTCGTCCGCGTCCAGGATGAGAACCCAGTCGCAGGCCGCCTCGTTGAGGGCGGTGTTGCGCACCGCGGAGAAGTCGTCGGCCCAGGCCACGTCCAGGACGCGGGCTCCGTAGCCTTCGGCGATGATGCGGGTGTTGTCGGTGGAACCGGTGTCCACCATGATGACCTCGTCCACCAGGGCCAGGACCGACTTGATGGTCATGCCGATTGTGGCTTCCTCGTTGCGGGCGATCAGGCAGAGACTGACGGTCTGTCGTTTCATCGGCGTTATTCAATCCTCGGGACAGGTGGTTTCCTTGATCAAACCATGTATCGGCCCCCTGGCCGGATGGTTTACCAGAAAGAACTGTTCGCGGGTTGCCAAAACACGCCCGGACAACCAGAATGTGCGGAACCTTTGTCCCATCCTCGGACCTCGGGCCCGGAGCGCCGGCCCCCGGATTGAAATGTCAGGCATGCCCCTCGGAAAAATCGGCATAAACGGCAAGAAAATGGCCAGTTACGCCCTGCTGGACAACATCCGCAGCGTGTGGAACGTGGGATCCATCTTCCGAACGGCGGACGCCGCGGGCCTGGCCGGACTGTACCTGTGCGGCATGACGGCCACCCCTCCCCGCAAGGACATGGAGAAAACCGCCCTGGGCGCCACCCTGAGCGTGCCCTGGGACTACTGGTCCGACGCCGCCGCGGCCGCGCGCCGGGTGAAGGAAGCGGGGCTGTCCCTCATCGCCCTGGAACAGAGCCCGCGCAGCCGCTCGTGGGATGATTTCCGCTTCCCCTTTCCCCACTGCTTCGTGGTGGGGCACGAGGTCAACGGCGTGTCCGACAAGGTGCTGACCCTGGCCGACCACGTGGTGGAGATCCCCATGATGGGCATGAAGCACAGCCTGAACGTGGCGGTGAGCTTCGGGGTGCTGGCCTTCGAGGTGCGCCGCCAATGGGAACGCCAAGAAGGGGAGCGCCGGGAAGGACGGGTAAAATGAGCGCCTTCGTCTCTCCCTGGAGTCGGGGACTTTTCCAGCGCTGGGTGGGGCTGGCCCGTCTGGTGCTGCGCCCCATCCCCGGGCTGGAGAACCGATTCATCCTGCGTCTGACCGAGGCCCAGAACCGGCGGGTGATGCACCATTTGCGGCGGAACCCGCCCCGACAGGTGTTGCTCATCATGCCGCGCTGCGTCAAGAAGAGCGGCTGCCCCGTCCAGGTTCAGGGCGGGTTGGAGCAGTGCCTGGATTGCCGGGAGTGCCCCCTGGGGGATGTGGCCCGCCTGTGCCGGCGTCATGACATCGAGGCCCTGGTGGCCTTCCGCAGCCACATCGCCTTCGAGATGGCCCGCACCCGCCGGCCGGATGTCATCGTGGCCACGGCCTGCCATGACCGCCTGATCAAGGCCCTGCGCAATGTGCCGGATATTCCCGCCTTGCTGGCGCCGCTGGCGGGCATGGAAAAGCCCTGCCGCAACGCCGGCATAGACCTGGTCTGGCTGGCGCGTCAGCTGGACGAGCTGGGGGCCATGGGACCAGCCGCCCCGGCCGGGACTTCCCCCTCCCCGGCCACCCGGGAAGCCGAGCAATCATGACCAGACCCTCCTTCGCGGCGTCCTCGTGGCGCAACGCCCTGCTGCTCATGAGACCCGGGCAATGGCCCATCCTGTCGGCCCAGTTCATGCTGGCGGCGCTGCTGGTGTCGCCCCGGGCGGCGGGGGGCGGTTGCTGGTTGAACCTGGGTTCGCTGACCGTGCTGGCTGCGGGCTGGCTGGTGTGGGTGGTCATGCTGAACGGAGGCACCCTGGCCTTCAACAGCGCCCACGATCGCGACAGCGGGCCGGTGGCCTATCTGGAGACACCGCCCCCACCCCCGGTCTGGCTTGGCCCGGGCGCCCTGGCCCTCATGGTTCTGGGCTGCCTGCTGGCCTGGCTGGTGGTGGGCCAGGCCCTGGCCCTGGTGACCGGGGTGTGCGTGGTGCTGAGCGTGACCTACTCGGCCCCTCCCCTGCGCTTGAAGGGCAAGCCGGGGCTCGATCTGCTCATCAACATGGTCGGCTACGGCGCCGGCACAACCCTGGCGGGGTTGCTGGTGGGGCTGGCCGCCTACCTGGGCGGTCCTCCCGGCACCTGCCCCACCACGCCCGGCGCCCTGTTGAGCTGGCCGCAGGTGAGCTGGCCGGCCAGCCACGGCGGTCTGGCCGAGCAGCTGACAGCGGCCCTGGGCGGGGGACGGCTGTGGCTGGTGCTGGGTTTCGCGGCGCTGTTCGGTTCCCTGTATCCCGGCACGCAGATTTACCAGTGCCGGGAGGACCGGCAGCGCGGGGACCGCACCCTGACCACCGCCCTGGGGGTGCGTGGCGCCCTGGTCCTGGCCCTGTTGCTGGGTGTAATGGCCTGGGGGTTCTTCCTGGTTTCCCTGCAAGAAGGGGCCGCTCCGGTTCTGGGCTGGCAGGGTGGGCTGCTGTGCGGGGCCTTGCTGGCGTGGAACGGGCACCAGGCCTGGTGGCTGTCGAGGGTGGGAGCCATGGCTGATCCCGAGCACGAGAAGGCCATGTACCGGGCCCTGCGCCTGTGGGCCCTGGTGGACGTGGCCGTGCTGGTGGTCTGGATCCTGGGCTGACGGTCCGGCCCCCCGGTGAGGGCCGGACTCAGATGTGGCTGCGCCGCCGCCGGGTGATTTCCCCCGAGAACTTGGCGCCCAGGGCGGTGAACTCGGCCAGCACCTGCTCGATGAGCTGGGCCTTCTCCTTCAGGGGCAGGAAGGCCGATTTGAAACCATTGATGACCAGCCCCAGCACCTCATCCACGCTCAGATCGTAATTCTCCACGGCCAGACAGTACTCGTTGGTCACGGTGGTGCCGCTGACCAGGCGGTTGTCCGTGTTCAGGGTGACGCGCAGGCCCTCCTCCATGAACAGGCGGATGGGGTGGCTCTGGTAGTCGGGGATGGCCTTGGTCTGCAGATTGCTGGCCAGGCACACCTCCACCGGGATGCGGTGGTCGTTGACCCAGTTCATGAGATCCAGATCCTCGTTCAGGTGGGTGCCGTGGCCGATGCGGTGGGCGCCGCAGTAGTGCAGGGCCTGGTGGATGGAGGGCGCGCCGAAGGCTTCACCCGCGTGAATGGTGATGTTGATGTTGTTGTTCAGGACCTTGTAGAAGGCCTGGATGTGATCCTTGGCGGGGTAGTCCTTCTCGGCCCCGGCCAGGTCGAAACCCACCACCCCGCGGCCCTTCCAGCGCACGGCCAGGTCGGCCAGTTCCAGGGAGCTCTCGGTGCTGATGTGGCGGATGCCGCAGATGATCTGCCCGGTGATGATGCCGAACTGTCGCCGGGCCATGTCCAGGCCGTCCTGGACGGCGGCCACGATCTCGTCGTAGGTCAGGCCCTTGTTGGTGTGCAGCAAGGGGCTGTAACGCACCTCCATGTAGCGCACGTTTTCCCGGTGGGCGTCCTCGGCCAGCTCGTAGGCAATGCGCGTGAGCTCGTCCTTTTCCTGCATGAGCTTCAGGGTGATGTCGAACACCCGCAGATAGTCCACCAGGCTCTGGCAATCGTCGGGCACCTGGCAGATGGCCCGGGCGTCCTCCACCGTCTCGAACTCGTAACCGGTGTCGAAGCGCTTGGAGAGCTCGACCACCGTTTCCAGGCGCAGCGAGCCGTCCAGGTGGACGTGCAGATCGGTCTTGGGAAGAGAATGGAGAAAGGCGCGATCTGGCCTGACGGTGGACTTATGCTCGGGCATGTTCATGCCGACTCCCTTGGACTGCCGCAATACCGGAAGATAAAAATTATCGATGCGGGCGAAGATTGACCGTCCAGCACACAGGGGGCGACTCATTCCCCTGAAACCTTTCGGTCCTCTTCGAATTCTCCCTTTCAGACCAGCCAAGTCCTCAAGGGAAACCCGCATCGAAAAGAGGTGGGTGGAATCAACTTACGGGCTTGCGGCCCATAGGTTCCACCGTTGGCCTTATTATACAGAAATAATTCGCCCCAATGCAAGCAGGATATTCCCTAATAATTGGGATCCTGTTCTCAGATCGGGTCGGTGAAGGGCCATGGCCGCCATCTGGCCGCCCCCCTCCAGAAGGGCCATTAACATGCCCTGCGACAGCCCCGTGCCAAATGCATTGGGGATTGGACAAGCAAAACCCCAAACTGTATATTCTTTGCACCAACCCCAGACCGTTTCGGGAGCCATTCATGAGGAGAATGCCAATGACTTTGGGAACCAGTCCCAGGATTTGGTTTGTGCTGAGTCTGATCGTGTTGAGCAGCGTTTTCGCCACCCTGGCCCTGGCCCAGGACAACCCGGCCCCCATGGCCGAGGCTCCTGAGGAAACCGGCCCAGCGGGCACCTGGGTGGCCAAGATTCCCGGTCCCCAGGGTGATATCGAACTGAAGATGATCCTGGAACAGGACGGCGATGTGTGGAGCGGCCGCCTGGTGGGGCCCCGCCGGACCGTGGATATCGAGCGCCTGGTGGTGGTTGATAACCAGGTTTCCGGCCAGGTCACCAACACGGAAGCCAATTTCACCACCAAGATCGACGGCACCGTCGACGGCAACAAGATGACGGCCACCCTCAAGGCCGGCAACTTCCCCCCCCAGAACGCCGTTTTCATCCGCCAGGTCAGTTCCGTGGTGGGAGCCGACGGCACCAAGAAGTACACTGTGGGCTCGGGTCCGGCCGGTGTGTGGCTGGGCAAGGTGCGGGCCGCCGACGGCGAGGAGTCGGACGTTGTCCTGCGCCTGGACAAGCAGGGCACGGACTGGTCCGTCACCCTGGAAGATCCCTTCAGCGATGTGGTGCGCGGCGAGGACGTCAAGGTCACCGACACCATGATCGGGTTCACCTACCGCCCCGACGGCGCTCCCTTCCCCAGCCATTTCACGGGAACCTACGTGGCCGCCGAAGACCGGGTGTCAGGTTCCTTCAGCCAGCGGGGCACCAGCCGCTTCGTCAAGTTCCGCCGCGATCCGGCCACCGTCACCCTGGGCTTCGACGCCGAGGGTAAAGAGATCCTGCCCCCCCGGGTGCGGCATTCTCATCGTCTGGGCCTGACCGGCCGCATCAGCTACTGGACCAGCCTGCACGTGGTGAAGGACGAGGTCTACAACATCAACGACCTGACCACCAGCGAGCTGGGCTTCGACGGGGCCCTGAAGTACTACATGCTGGACGGCTTCAGCATCTTCGCCCGCATGTTCCGGGGCGGCCAGGGCATCGACAACGACCAGGACAAGCTGGCCCAGTTCGAGGGCGTGAGCGTGACCGGTGACTCCTACCTCACCCTGGATGGTTTCGAGGTGGGTGTGATGGGTTATCTGGGCAACATCATTTCCGAGGAATCCAACTTCAATCCCTACCTGACCGCCGCCATCGGGCAGGTCAGCTGGGAGCTGAATGCCGACGGGCGTGGTTCGGACGTGCTGACCTACGACGACGTCCCCTTCTCCGGTGACGACCTGTCCGTGGCCATCGGTCTGGGCACGGAGTACCAGCTGAACGACAGCCTGAACGTGGAGCTGGAGCTCCTGTGGCGTTACTTCATGACCGAGGACACCGATGTCTGGAGCGACAACGAGCAGCTTTGGACCAACCAGCACACCTGGGCCCTGTCCGCGGGTCTGACCTACGCCTTCTTCTAGAAGCCGTGGCCGGGCCCCGGCCTGAGCGGGGTTGATGAACAAAGAAAGGGCTCCCGGAGATCCGGGAGCCCTTTTTCATGTCGCCGTGTCCCGTCAGGGATCACGTACCGGCGGAATAATCGTCGATGTAGGCGATCTGCTCCTGGGTCAGCACGTCCAGGCCGCAGTCCATGGACTCCAGCTTGATGCCCGCGATTTCCTGGTCCTGGGAATCGGGAATGTCGTGGACGGTGATGTCCAGGTCCTTCCCTTCCTGGGCCAGGCGCACCATGGACAGGAACTGGTTGGCGAAGCTCATGTCCATGACCTCGCTGGGGTGTCCCTCGGCGGCGGCCAGGTTCACCAGCCGGCCCTGGGCCAGGATGTAGATCCGGCGGCCGTCGGCCATGGTGTATTCCTCGCAGTTGTCGCGGATGGTGCGCTTGCTGCTGGCCATGGCCTCCAGATCATCGATGTTGATCTCGCAGTCGTAGTGGCCGGTGTTGCAGACGATGGCGCCGTCCTTCATGGACTGGAAGTGCCGGCCCACGATGACGTCCTTCATGCCGGTGGCGGTGATGAACACGTCGCCGACCTTGGCGGCCTCGTCCATCTGCATGACGCGGTGGCCGTTCAGCGTGGCCTTCAGGGCGGCGGTGGGCTTGACCTCGGTGGCGATGACGTTGGCGCCCATGCCGTCGGCCCGGATGGCGCAGCCGCTGCCGCAGTGACCGTAGCCGGCCACCACGAAGTTCTTGCCGGCCAGCAGGACGCTGGTGGCGCGCAGGATGCCGTCCAGGCTGCTCTGACCGGTGCCGTAGACGTTGTCGAAGTCCCACTTGGTCTCGGCGTCGTTGACGGCGATGACGGGGTACTTGAGGGCGCCGTCACGGGCCATGGCGCGCAGGCGGTGCACACCGGTGGTGGTCTCCTCGGTGCCGCCGTAGATGCCGGGAATGAGGTTCTGGTGCTTGTCATGCACCCGGAAGATCAGGTCGGCGCCGTCGTCCAGGGTCATGGTGGGCTTCAGTTCCAGGGTCTTGTCGATGCACCAGTAGAATTCCTCGGTGTTCATGCCGTGCCAGGCGTAGATGCTGATGTCGTTCTCGGCCAGGGCCGCGGCCACCTCGTCGTTGGTGGACAGGGGGTTGCAGCCGGACCAGCTGATCTCGGCCCCGGCAGCCTTGAGAGTCTCGATGAGAACGGCGGTTTCCTTGGTCACGTGCAGGCAGCCGGTGATGCGGGTGCCCTTGAGGCTCTGCTTCTCGGCATGCTCCTGGCGCAGGGCCATCATCACGGGCATGCGTGACTCGGCCCAGTCGATCTTCATGCGGCCAGCCTTGGCCAGCCCCAGATCCCGGACCTTGTAATTGTCGGTGCTGCTGAAGTTATCGGTCATGTTTCCACTCCTGTTCCGGGCCTGGGCCCTGGTCTTCCATCGTCTTGCTTGCGGTCCAATCTATGCCAAACTCCAGAAAGTCGCTTTTCAGTTGCGGGTGGCCGAGGCCAGAAAGACATCGGGCCACTCCAGGGAACTGCCCCCGGGGGCCGGTTTCAAAGCCCCGGCATCCTGGCCGCTGATCTTGCGGCGCACAAGGAAATTCCGCGGGACCAGCCCCGCCCCGGCAAGCAGGTTGTGCAGGGTGGACTGGTCGAACCCCAGCCAGCGGTGCGCCAGTTCGCGGCGCATCCATTCCTGGTCGTGGGGACAGAAACCCGTGATGATGAGCCGGCCCCCCGGTCCCAGGACGCGGGCCATCTCGGCCACGGCGGCGCCGGGCTTGGCCACGTGCTGCAGCACCATGGCGCAGTTGACGGCGTCGAAAGCCCCATCGGCAAAGGGCAGGGCCGACACGTCGGCCTTGCACAGGGTGATGCCCGACAGTTGCCGGCTGCGGCACAGATCCTGGGCCCGGGCCAGCATGGCCGCCGAGTTGTCCACCGCCACCGTCACCCCCACGGCCCCGGCCAGGACCGGCAGCATGGAGCCGGTGCCCGTGCCGATGTCCAGGACCTTCAAGCCCGGATCCACCAGGGACCCGAGGATGCCCAGACGGATGTCCGGGTGCTCGTACTCCTGGCGAATGTCATCCCAGCGGTGAGCCAGAGCGGCGAAGAAGTCCCGATCCCGCGCCCGGCGTTCTCCCAGCACCTGTTCAAGGGCCCCATCGTCCTGGTCCGCTTCGGCCACGTGATGGGCCGCCTGCAGGGCCTGGCCGAAAAGTTCAGGACCGGCGGGGAATTCCCCCTCGGGCACGCAGCCGTACCAGTTGTAGGTGCCCTCTCGCCGCTGGGACAGCCAACCCTGGTCGCGCAGAATGGCCAGATGCTTGGACACCCGCGGTTGGCTCAATCCCGTCACCCGCACCATCTCCTGCACATTCAGCTCTTGCCGGGAGAGCAGGCGCAGCAGACGCAGACGGGTTGAATCGCTGAGGGAATGAAACAGAGCCGACGGGTCCATGGGTGCCTTCCGGTGAGGTGATACCGGGCAGAATTTAAGGGAACCGGGCCTCTCCGGCAAGGGGTAAAATCACTATATCATTATTTTTTCATATATGATCCCTGAGCAACGAGAAACGGGGCAGGAAAATGCTGCGAACATTCGAGCCCGGGGCCCGTACATCAGTTTGGGTTCCCGGGGAAGGGGCCCGGATCTCCTGCAGGCAGGGACCGGGACCTGGGCAGCCAAGGACAGTCTCGCGGTTTTTCTGCGGGCTGCCGCCCAGGTGAAGCGACCCCACTTTTCCCGGAGGATCCTGTCCATGCGTCTCGTGACTGCCCTCACCTTGACTCTTTGTACCCTGACCGGCCTGGATGCCGCCGCGGCCCGGGCGGCGGACGATGCCTTCTCCCCCCTGGTCCAGCCGGAAGTGCAGGCCCTGCGCGCCGAACGCCCGGTGAAGATCGACGGCATCCTGGACGAGGGGGTGTGGTCCCGAGCCCCGGTGGTCACGGGGTTTTCGGAAACCTACCCCGGCAACAACACCCGCCCCCAGGTGCGCACCCGCGCCCAGCTGGCCTACGACGACAGCCACCTGTACGTGGCCTTCATCTGCCAGGACGACCCCGCCGCCCTGCGGGCCACCCTGTGCCAGCGTGACCAGTTCTTCAACGACGACGCGGTGGGCGTTTACCTGGACACCTTCGGCGAGGCCCAGTGGGCCTACGGATTGTTCGTGAACCCCTACGGCATCCAGAAGGATCTGATGTGGACCAGCGTGCACGGCGAGGACCGGGGCTTCGACATGATCTGGCACTCGGCCGCCCGGATCGGCGAGGACGGCTACGTGGTTGAGATGGCCATCCCCTTTGCGGGCATGCGCTTTCCCACAGCCGAGGCGCAGACCTGGCGCCTGGACCTGGTGCGCAGCCGCCCCCGGGAAAGCGACCACCAGTACGGCTGGTCGGCCCGGGACCGGGACAACCGCTGCGGCCCCTGCCAGTGGGGCCGGGTGACGGGAGTGCGCGGCGTGACGGCGGGCAAGGGGCTGGAAGTTTTGACCTCGCTGACGGGCAGCCAGCTCAGCACCATCCGTGACACCCGGGACCCGGAGTCGGGCCTGCAGGATGACGACGTTCTGGGCTCGGCCTCGGTGGGCTTCAAGTACTCCGTCACTTCGGATGTGACGGCCGAGGCCACCATCAATCCCGACTTCAGCCAGATCGAGGCCGACGCCGCCCAGATCGACGTGAACAGCACCATCTTCCGGCGCTACGCCGAGCGGCGGCCCTTCTTCCAGGAAGGCAATGATCTGTTCCGCACCTACTTCAACAGCTTCTACACGCGCATGGTGGTGGATCCGGAGGTGGCGGCCAAGGGCACGGCGCGCTGGACCAAGACCAGCCTGGCCTACATGTATGCCCGGGACGAGTCGTCGCCCTACATCGTGCCCGCCGAGGAACGCAGTTACACCGAGAGCCTGGGCCGCTCCGACGTGCACGTGCTGCGAGGTCTGCACAGTCTGGGCAACGGCAGCCAGGCGGGGGCCATGATCACCCACCGGTCCTACGAGATGGGCGGCGAGGGGTTGATCCTGTCGGGGGATGCCAGCGTGCGCCTGAGCAACTCGCTGCTGTGGCTGGGCCAGTACGTCTACAGCGACACCGAGGAACCGGACGGGGTGATCATCGACAGCGACAAGGCCTTCAAGGACGGCCAGTACACCCTGGACCTGGACGGCGAGAGCTACAGCGGCGACGCCCTGATCACCGAGCTGCGCTACAACAGCGAGCACCTGAACTTCACCCTGGACTACAACCACGTGGCCCCCACCTACCGGACGCAGACGGGATACGACCCCTGGAACGACCAGCGCAACGGCTTCGCCCGGGTGAACTACAACATCATCTTCGACGAGGGCCTGGTGGAGCGCATCACGCCGGGGTTCTTCGTGCAGGGGCGCTGGAACTACGACGGGGAGCGCAAGTGGCGGCACTACAATCCCCAGGTGGATGTGCGGCTGCGCTGGGCCCAGGCCAACTTCGGCGGCGGTTACACCACCGGGCACGAGACCTGGGACGGCATCGCCTACGAGAAGCTGTACAGCTGGCGTGGGTATTTCAATTGCCGGCCCAGCAACCGGCTGGGGCTGTGGGGCGACATCCAGGTGGGCGAGAACCCCGCCCTGTTCTCCAACGCCCGGGGAGACGAGATCGGCTGGTCCCTGGGCGCGGACCTGAAGCCCCTGGATAACCTGACCATCGAACCCACCATCGACTACATCCGCAGCGAGGACGACACCTCGGGCGAGCTGCTGTTCAAGCAGACCATCGCCCGGGCGCGGGTGCAGTGGCAGATCGACCGGCGGCTGTCGCTGAGGCTGGTCTTCCAGCACAACGCGTCGGAGAACCCGCCCTTCCGCAGCCTGGCCCGGGAGGACATGTTCCCCGACTACCACATGTACTTCGGGGGCAAGTGGGAAGTGGACCCACTGCTGACCTACCGGCTGAACAGCTTCTCGGTGTTCTATCTGGGCAGCACCCACGACTGGCGGGATTTCAACGCCGCCCTGGACGGGGGCGTCGCGGACTACGCCACCACCTCGCGGCAGTATTTCATGAAGCTGCAGTACCTGTTCCAGATCTGAGAGGGCCAAGAGAAGACCGGACAGGAAGTGAACAGACAAGAGGCGACCAGAAGAGAGGGGATCGGCCCATGCCGGTCCCTTCTTGTATCCGGGCTCTACCTGGGGGACGAGCCCGCCCGGCGCCAGGCGCACCACAGCAGGTCGCTGAGGGGCAGGATGGGCAGGTCAGGCGCCTCCAGGGCCAGGCCGTCGGCGAGCTGTCCCAGGCAACCGGGGTTGGAGGTGACCACCACGTCGGCCGCGGTGGCGGCCAGCAGGCGGGCCTTGCGGCGGCCGGCCTGGGCAGACAGTTCGGGATGGCCCAGCCCCCAGGCGCCGCCGCTGCCGCAGCACACCTCGGCCTCGGGAGTGGCCAGCAGGGTCAGGCCGGGGATGCGCCGCAGCAGGCGCCGGGGCTGATCCACGATGCCCTGGCCGTGGCGGGCGTGGCAGGGGTCGTGGTAGACCACCCGCAGGGGAAGCGACCCCAACGGGGGCAGGGCCGCGTCGGCCAGGAAAACCGTCAGATCGGTGGCGGCGGCAGCCAGCGGGGCGGGCATCTTTTCCTTCAGTTCCACCCCGCAACCCGCCGCCTCCACCAGCAGGGGAACACCCGTGGAAAGCAAGGGAGACAGGGCCTGGGCGTTGCCGTGGTGCAGGGCGGCAGCCCGGCCCGGGCGGCCCGTGTGGGTGGCCAGGGCCCCGCAGCAATTCTGGCCCGCTGATTCGAGCACCTCGTACCCGGCCGCCGCAAGCAGGGCCTTCAGGCGGGCGGTGGAAGCCGGCAACAGACCTTCGTTGGCGCAGCCCCGGAAGAGAACCACCGGTCGCCGGGCAAGCTCCGTCGTCGGTTGCGCCTGGCCGCCGTCTTCAGGCAGGGCAGGCCCTCGGTTCGCGGTCCGGCACAGAGCATCCAGCAGTTCCAGCAGGCCCTGATCGCTTTCCAGGGAGCGCGGCATGCTGCCCAGCAGCTGCCCCAGGCGGGCCAGTGGGCCGTTCTGCAACTTCCCACGCCAGCGGCGCCCCAGAATTCCTGACAGCAGGCCACGGCCCAGGCGACCCAGGTGGTGCAGTGTGGAAAGCCAGGGCCGGGAATCCATGCGGCGCAGCAGCGCACCGCCGGCCGGCACGCCGGCCACGGCCTGGGTGGAGCGGGGCAGGCGGGCCCTGGCCTGCTCCTGCCCCTGCTCGAGGAGACTGAAGGGAACCCCGCCCGGGCAGGCGGTCTCGCAGGCGCGGCAACCGATGCACTGGTCGAAGGCCTCCAGGAAGGACAGCTCGCAACCCTCTTCGGGCCGGGCCAGCTGTTCCCCCAGCAGCAGCAGGCGGCCCCGGGGTGATTGCACCTCGCTGCCCGTCACCAGATATGTGGCGCAGTGGGGCAGGCACAGCCCGCACTGCACGCAGCGGCGCAGCAGGGCGTCCACGTCGGTTGCCAGAAGCACGGGGGACCGGCGCGGGTCAGTCATGATGCGACTTTCCTGAAGGAGACCAGGCCGGCCCCAGGCTGTTCCCGGGATCGAACAGGGCCTTCAGCCCGGCCAGGATCTCGGCCGTGGCCCGCGAGGAGGGAGCAGGGGGCAACGGGCGTTCTCCGTCGAGCAGGATGGGGTCCCCCAGCCAGCCAGCCGGCATGGGACCATCGTCGGGGGTCCACCACAGACGGGCCGCGCTCTGATAGATCCAGCGGCGGTCCAGGGGAACCGTGCCCCCGGGTTGCGCGGTGGGGGTCTTCACCCACACCGTCCAACGGGCATGGGAGCGGCACCAGGCGGGCAACGGGTCGGCGGCCAGCAATTCTCCCCCGCGGGCGAAGGGCAGGCTCTGGCGATGAGTTTCCGCGACGTCGGGGCAGGCCCTGGCCAGCCCTTCCGCCAGCGCCTCGTCCAGCCGGCCCAGGTCCCAAGGACAATCCGAGCCCGCCACCAGGCAGCCCAGCAGCCCCCGGGGCCCATCCAGCACCAGGTTGAAACCCGCGGTTCCGGCCTGACCGGCGGCCAGAGTCTGCACAAGGGACAGCAACCAGCTATCCGCCAGGGCCAGGGCCTCGGGGGGCAGGTTGAACACCCGCATCTGGGCCAGCTCCGGGGCCGGACGCAGGGCCAGGGTGGCCGCCTCCAGGGTGGCAAAAGCCCCGGCCGCCCCGCACAGGGCACGGCCCAGGTCGAATCCGGCCACGTTCTTGAAGACCGGCGCCCCTCCGTGGAAAGGGCGGCCGTCTCCGGTGACGGCCCAGCTTTCCAGCAGAACGTCGCGCAGGGTGGCGCCCGCAAGCAAGGCCGGTCCGGCCGGCTGGTGGTCATACAGGGTGCGCAACCCCAGATTCGCCCCCAGGCCCTGGCTTTCCCCGGCAACCGCCAGTCCCGTGGGGATCCACAGGCCCCGCTCCAGGGCCTGCGCCTGCAAACGGTCCATGGTCAGGTCCGCCGGGGCGGCCAGGGTGAGGCTGTCCCAGTCGGGGCGGCAGGTGGTCGGCGGCTCGGGCCGCGGCCTGTACTGCCCCTCTGCCCTGGGGACGGCCTTGCCCGGATTCAACAACCCCGCCGGATCGAAGAGATGCTTGATGCCGGCCTGCAGGCCGGCCGACACCGGGTCCAGCTGCCAGGGCAGGGCGTGCAGCTTTTCCATCCCCACGCCGTGCTCACCGGTGCAGCTGCCACCCATGTCCAGGGCCGTGCGGATGATCTCGTCGGCGGCGGCCTGGGCTCTCTGGTGGGAAGCGGGGTCCCGGTCGTCGTAGTGCACCCCGGGATGCAGGTTGCCGTCGCCGGCATGGAAAGCCGTACTCACCTTGACCCCGTGCCGGGCCTTGATTTCCTGGATGGCTGTCACCAGGTGGGGCAGGCGCCCCAGGGGCACCACCACGTCCATGGTGACGTAGCTGGGGGTCAAGCGGCCCACGGCGCCGAAGGCCTTCTTGCGGCACTTCCACAGCTCGGCCCGCTCGACGGCGTCGGCGGCCAGGCGCACCTGGGTGGCACCGGCCACCTCGAGAATCTGCCGGGCGCGGTCCGCGTCCCCGGCCACGGCCTGGGCCGAGCCCGCGAACTCGCAGATCATGGCGGCCGCCGCGCTGGTGCTGAAGCCGAAGGCGAAGGCCTCCTCCACGGCCTGCAGCATGGCCTGGTCCACCATTTCCACCGCCACCGGTTGCAGGCCCTGCCGCAGCAGGCTCCCCACCGCGGTGGTGGCCGCCTCCAGGGTATTGAAGAAGGCCAGCAGGGTGCTCTCGTGATCGGGGCTGGGGGTCAGGTTCAGCCAGGAACCGGTGATGACACCCAGGGTGCCCTCGCTACCGCACAGAAGGCTGTCCAGGTGGAACCCGCGGCCACCGGCCGGCCCGGTGCCGGTGTGGTGGGCGACGCCCCGGGCATCGCACCACTGGAGGCCGCGCAGATGCTGCAGGGTCACCCCGTGGCGCAGGCAGTGGGGTCCGCCGGCGTTCTCGGCGATGTTGCCCCCGATGGTGGAGGCACTCTGGCTGCTGGGATCGGGAGCGAAGTGGAGGCCGGCGGGTGCCGCCCTTTCGGACACGGCCGCGTTGAGCACGCCGGGCTGGGCGAAGATCATGGATTCGGTGGCGTCCAGGGCGGTCAGTTCATTCAGGCGGGCCGTGCTCAGCACCACCCAGCCGTCGGCGGGCACCGCCCCCGCGCTGAGCCCGGTGCCGGTGCCGCGGCAAACCAGGGGCACCCCGGCCCCGGCGCAGGCCTGGACCACGGCCCTCACCTGTTCCACGTCGGTGGGCAAGGCCACCGCCAGGGGCAGGCCCAGGGTCAGATGGGAAGCATCCCGGGAATAGACCAGCAGGGCGGCCCGGTCGGTCAGCACACCCCGCCGGCCCAGAATGGCTTCCAGGCCCTTGACGAGAGAGGCGTCCCGGCCGGCCACCCTCAGCCTCCGTGCAGGGGGCGCCCGGCGGCGGCCAGGACGGCCTCGCCCAGAGCCTCGCTGAGGGTGGGATGCGGGTGAATGGTCCCGGCCCAGGTGGCCACGTTCAGGCCCTGACCCACGGCCGCGGTGGCCTCGGCGATGAGCTCGGTCACGCGGGGGCCCACCATGTGCACACCCAGGGCCTGGCCGCTCTCGGCGTCGGCCACCACCTTGATGAAGCCGTTGGGCTCGCCCAGGATGCTGGCCTTGCCCAGGGCGCTGAAGGGGAACTTGCCCACCGAGACCTGATACCCCTGCTCCCGGGCAGCGTCCTCGCGCAGGCCGACCGAGGCCACCTCGGGACTGCTGTAGGTGCAACTGGGCACCGCGTGATAACGCACCGGAGGTTCCGGATGACCCGCGGCGTGACCGGCGGCCACCAGGGCCTCGTGGCTGGCCAGGTGGGCCAGCTGCGGCGTGGGCACGATATCGCCGATGGCGTACAACCCCGGCGTGGCCGTTTCCATGTTCTGATCGGTCTGGATGAAGCCGCGGCGATCCCGGACCACCTCCACCGTGTCCAAGCCCAGCTCCCGGGTGACGGGCTTGCGGCCCACGGCCACCAGCAGGTGTTCGGCCGCCACGATCTGCTCGCTGTGATCGGCCTCCTTGCGGATGGTCACCTCCACCCCGGCCTCCACCTTCTCCACCCCGATGGCCTTGCTGCCGGTGAGGACCTGCATCTTCAGGCGATTGAGGGCCCGTTCCACCTCGGCGGCGCATTCGGGATCTTCCAGGGGCAGCACCTGATCCATGAGCTCCACCAGGGTGACCCGGCAACCGAAGGTCTGCATGACGGTGGCCAGTTCCAGGCCCACCGCTCCGGCACCCAGCACCACCAACGAGGCCGGCATGTGATCCAGTTCCAGGATGTGGTCGCTGTTCAGGATGCGCTGCCCGTCGGGTTCCAGCCCGGGCAGGGAGGCCGTGGTGGAGCCGGTGGCCAGGATGATCTTGTCCGCCTCCAGGGAGATATCCCCTTCCGCCCCCTGCACCGCGACCCTGCCCGGCCCCTCCAACCGGCCGTGGCCCCGCAGCACCGTCACCCCGGCGCTTTCCATGAGCATGGCCACGCCCTTGGCCCCCTTGGTGGAAGCCATCTCCTTGCGCTTGAGGATCTTGCCCCAGTCGAAGGCGGCGTCCCGGGTGCTGATGCCGAAGCTGCGGGCCCCCTTGTGGCACAGATGCCACACCTCGGCCGCGTGAATGAGAGCCTTGGTGGGAATGCACCCCCGTAGCAGGCAGGTTCCCCCGAGGCGGCTGTCCTTTTCCACCAGGGCCGTGCGCAGACCCAGCTGGGCGCCTCGCCGGGCGGCCACGTAGCCGCCGGGCCCGGCGCCGATGACCACCAGATCGAATCGCTCGCTCATGTCAGTTCTCCGTGAGGGTGTCGGCCACAGGGGGTCGGGTCTTGCGGGTCGAGATGATGCCCAGCTTGCCCCCCACCCAGGCGAAGCTGTCCTCGATGACAGAGGCCATGGTGGGCAGCAGGATGGTGGTCAGGATGGTGCTGACGAAGAGCCCGCCCATGATGACCAGGGCCATGGAATAATAATATATGCCGCCCAGACTGGGCTTTTCCACGGCGATGGGGACCAGGCCGATGAGAGTGGTCACGGCGGTCATGATGATGGGCCGCAAGCGCTCGCGGCCGCCGGTGAGCATGGCCTGGCGCCGGGCCATGCCCCCGCGCCGGTACTGGTTGATGTGCTCCAGCATGACGATGCCGTTGTTCACCACCACGCCGATGAGCAGCAGCAGGCCGATGACCGCAGGCTGATCGAAGTCTGTGCCCGTCAGATACAGGGTCCAGGCCGCGCCGGCGATGGCGAAGGGCAGGGAGATCATCAGGGCGATGGCCTGACGGATGGATTCGAACAGGCCCGCCATGACGGCGAAGATGAGCAACAGGGCCAGCCCCAGGTTGTAGTAGAACTCCCGGGCCTGTTCCTTCTGGCGGGCCTGCCACTCGCCGAAGGTCCACTGGTAGCCGTAGGGGAATTCCATGCCGTTCATGGCCGCGGCGACCTTGGGCATGTAGTCGTCGCGTGTGCCGTCCGCGAAACGCGCCGACACCCACACGCTGGTCAACCGGTTGTCGCGCTGGATGCTTTCCCGCCCCGGCACCTGGGTGAAATCGGCCAGAGCCGCCAGGGGCACCTCTTGCCCCTCGGCCGCCTGCAGGGGCAGATTGGTCAGCTGGCTGATGCTCTCGGTTTCCTTCTCGTCCAGGGTCAGGCGCATCTCGCGCTCGCCGTCCTCGGTGCGGAAACGCTGCAGCCGCCGGCCGCGGAAGGTCAGGCCCACCACCTCGGCCACCTGGTTGGGCGACACCTGATAGCGGTTGACCAGATCGCGGTCGGGCTCGATATGCAGCTCCTGCTGGGCCTCCTGGTGCCGGGCCTCGGGATTCATGAGGCCGTCGATCTGGCCCAGCCGCTCGATGGCCTGGTCCGCCAGATCCAGCAGCACCCCCGTGTCGTCCCCCACGATCTGGAAGGCGATGCGGTTGCCCCCGCCCCGGTGCCGCCGCCAGCCCTCGCGGCTCTCGGGAATCTGGAAGCGCACTCCGGCGATCTCGGGCAGCATGTCGGGCAACTTCTCGCGCGCGGCGGCCAGGTTCTCCACCGTGGCCTCGCCCTCGTTCAGGTAGATGCGGGTCATGGCCCAGCGGTCGTTCCAGTAGCTGTAGATGGAGCGCGCCTTGAGTTCTTCCCGGTAGGGGTCGAGAATGGTCTCGACCTGGCTGACCAGCTCTTCCTTGCGCTCCAGGCTGAGCTCCTCGCTGATGCGATAGTTGACCTGTACGAACAGCTCGGCCTCGTTGGCGTCGAAGTTCATGTCGATGTGGGTGAAGGGGAAGACCATGCTGCCCACGAAGGCCAGGCCCACGGGCAGGCCCACGTACCAGCGCCGCAGGTTGAAGTCCAGCAGGCGGGAATAGCGTTCCTCCAGGGCCAGCATCCAGCGATCCTTGGGGCGCGGTTCGCTGCGGATGAAGCTGCTGGTGGCCATGGGGATGAGGGTCTGGCTCACGAACAGGCTGGCCAGCAGGGTCAGGCAGACGGTGATGCCCAGTTCCTTGAGATACAGGTTCATCTCGGTGGGCTCGTTGAAAATAAGAGGCAGGAAGACGATGACCGAGGTCAGGGTGGCTGCCGTCACGGCGGTGCTGACCTCGGCGGCGCCCCGGCGCGAGGCGGTCTTGCGGTCCTCGCCCATCTCCCGGTGACGGAAGATGTTTTCCATCACCACCACGGCGTTGTCCACCAGCATGCCGATGCCCACGATGAGCCCCAGCAGGGTCAGGGTGTTCAGGGACTTGCCCTGGGCCCAGATGAAGCCGCAGGTGACGATGAGGCTGAAGGGGATGCAGCTGACGGCCACCAGGGTCACGGCGAAGCGGCGCAGGAAGATGAACAGCACCAGGCTGGCCAGCAGGCTGCCCACCTGGCCGGTGCGCGTCAGATCGCCCAGGGTCTTGCGGATCTCCTTGCCCTGGTTGAACCACACCAGGAAGCTGACGCCTTCCAGCTCGGGGTCGTCGTTCATCTCCTCGATCTGGGCCTGCAGGGCGTCGCACACCTCGACGGTGTTGGCCAGGCTCTCCTGGCTGACGGTCACGCCCACGGCGAAGTGCCCGTCCAGGTGGCGGCCGTATTCCAGGATGGGCTCCTCGTACACCACGTCGGCCACGTCCACCAGGCGCAGGCCGTCAGCCCGCAGGGGCAGCTGCTCGATGGTCTGCACGTCCTCCAGGGTGCCCACGGTGCGCAGGGTGTAGCGGCTGTCGCCCGAGGTTATCTTGCCCAGGGATTGATCGAAGTTGCCCGAGCGCAGCAGGCGCGACACCTCGCGCACATCCATGCCGTGCAGTTCCAGGTCGCTGATGCGCAGGTTGATGCGCACCTCCCGCGGGTTCACCCCGTCCAGGCGCACCTGGGCCACCCCCGGCACCCGCTCCAGGGGTTTGATGATCTTGCGTTCCAGCAGGTCGTAGCTCTCGCTCAGATTGCGGGGCGAGCTGAGGCGCGCCTCCATGATGGGCGAGTCCGATTCCTGGCTGTCCCAGTTGGTGGAGACCTGGATGTCCCCCATGTCCTCGGGCAGTTCGCCCCGGATGCGGTCGATGCGCTCCCACACCTCGACCCGGGCCACGTGCATGTCGGTGGACCAGTCGAAGCCCAGTCGGATGCGTCCCCCATCGCTGTTGCAGCGGGACCACATGCTGCGGATGCCGCGCACCGAGCCAACGGCGTCCTCCACCGGCCGCACGATCATGCGCTCAACCTGCTCGGGCGAGGCGCTGGCGTAGGGCAACTGGATGAACAGCTGAGGTTCCTGCACATCGGGCATGAAGGCCAGGGGCAGGCGGCTCAGGGCCACCCCACCCAGCACGACCAGGCTGACGATGGCCATCAGGGCGGTGACCGGTCTCTTGACCGCCAGTTCGGGCAGGGTCACGGCGCCGTCACCTCCTCGGGCTGGTCCTCGGCATCGGCCGCGGGGCCCACTCGCGAGGGCACCACCTGGTAGGCCGCCGGGATGACCACCAGGGTCAGCAGGGTGCTCAGCAGCAGGCCGCCGGCCACGGTGATGGCCAGGGGGGAGCGCAGCTCGGCCCCCTCGCCCCAGGAAATGGCCATGGGCAGCAGACCCAGCACCGTGGTGCTGGTGGTCATCATGATGGGCCTCAGGCGCAGGTGGCCGGCGGTGATCAGGGCCTGGCTCTTTTCCATTCCCTGCCGGCGCAGGCGGTTGACGGTGTCGATGAGCACGATGGCGTTGTTCACCACGATGCCCACCAGCATGACGCAGCCGATGAGCACGATCACCGTCACGGTGGTGCCCGTCAGCAACAGGGCCCCCACCACGCCCACCAGGGCCAAGGGAATGGTGAAAAGCACCAGGAAGGGGTGCAGGAAGCTCTCGAAGGTGGAGGCCATGACCAGGTAGACCAGGAACACGGCCAGCAGGATGGCGAAGCGCAGGCTGTTGAAGCTGACCTGCATTTCCTTGTTCTGCCCGCCCAGCTCGGTGCTCAAGCCGGGCCCGGGCGGGTTGTCGGCGATGGCGGCCTGCACGTCGGCCACCGCGGCGCCCAGGCTGCGGCCGGCCAGGTTGGCCGAGATGACGGCGGCGCGCTGCTGCTGCAGGCGATGGATCTCGGCGGGGCCGCGGGACTCGACGACCTCGGCCAGGGACAGCAGCCGCAGGGGCTCGCCCTCGGGGCCGGGCACCACCAGGTTGCGCACGTCGGCCAGGCTGGCGCGGTCCTCCTCGCGGTTGCGGATGCGGATGTCGATCTGCCGGTCAGCCTCGCGGAAGCGGGTGGGCACCACGCCCAGCACCCGGTTCTTGAGGGTTTCGCTGAGGGTGCCCATGTCCAGCCCCAGGGCCGCCAGGCGCTGGCGGTCGAACCTCACCTGCAGCTCGGGATTGCCGGCCTCCAGGCTGCTGCGCACGTCCACCAGACCCGGCACGTCGGCCAGGCGGCCGGCCAGGTCCAGGCTGTAGTCACGCAGATCCTCCAGGTTCTCGCCGAAGACGATGACCTCGATGGGGGTCTTGAGGCTGAAGTAGCTGGGTCGCCCGAACTTGACCTCCAGATCGGGCACGTCCTGGAAGCTGTGGCGCAGATGGTCGGCCACGGCCAGCTCGGCCGCGTCGTCGGCCCGGTCCTTGAGCACCAGGTTCAGCTGCCCCAGATTCTCGGCCTTGTTGTTCACCGAAACCCCACCGCTGACCTGGCGGCTGCCCACCGTGGCGTAGTACAGGGCCAGGTTGGTGTCGGCGGCGGCCGCCGCCTCCATGCGCTTCAGGGTGCGGTCGGTGGCGGCCAGAGAGGCCCCCTCGGGCATGTTCACCTCGAAGAAGAACTCGCCCTCGCTGAGCTGCGGGATGAGCTCGGTCTGCAGGAAGCGGCCTCCGTACAGGGCCAGGAAGAAAACCCCGAAACCCAGGATCAGGGTGATGACCGGCCGCGCCAATGCCCCCCGCAACAGCCCGTCGTAGGCTCGGGAGAAGGCGCCCAGGCTGAACAGCTCGTCCAGCCGGGGCTGCTCGTGACCCGCCAGCTCGCTGGCCAGCTCGGCCTCGCCGATCTTCACGCCGGGCCGGGGCAGGCGCCCCCCGGCGGCGCTGAGCATGGGGATGAGGGTGACGGCCACCACCAGCGAGGCCAGCAGGCTGAAGGTGACGGTCAGGGCCTGGTCCCGGAACAGCTGCCCGGCGATGCCCTCCACGAAGACGATGGGCAGAAAGACGGCCACCGTGGTCAGGGTGGAGGCCACCACGGCCCCGCCCACCTCGGTGGTGCCCACCACCGCGGCGGTGACCAGGTTCATGCCTTCCTTGCGGCGGCGGAACACCGATTCCAGCACCACGATGCTGTTGTCCACCAGCATGCCGATGCCCAGGGTGAGCCCGCCCAGGGACATGATGTTCAGGCTGATGCCCATCTTGTACATGGCGATGAAGGTGGCCACCACGCTGATGGGAATGCTGGTGGCGATGATCAGGGTGCTGCGCCAGTCGCGCAGGAAGAGCATGAGCAGGGTCACGGCCAGCAAGCCACCGTACAGGGCGGCGTTGCGCACCTCGCTGACGGCCTGCTCGATGAACTGGGACTGGTCGAACAGGACGCTCATCTGCACACCCTCGGGCAGCTTGTCGCCGTTCTGCCACTCCTCGATGCGGTCGTGCAGCAGGCGGGCCACCGTGACGGTGTTGGCGTCGCCCTCCTTGTACAGGGAGATCTCCACCGATTCCTGGCCGCCCACGCGGGTGATCTCGTCCCGTTCCTTGTGGCCCCAGTAGACCTGCGCCACTTCCTTGAGGCGCACGTTGGCCCCGTCCTGGTGGCGGATGATGAGGTTGGCGATCTCCTCCACGTCATCGAACTCGTTGATGGTGCGGATGAGGTACTGGCTGTCCTCGCTGCGCAGGGCGCCGCCGGGCAGGTTCACGTTGCTGACCCCCACCACCTGCCGCACCTGGTCCAGGGTGATGCCCAGGGCCGCCAGGCGGTTCTGGTCCACCTCGATCTGGATCTCTTCCTCGAGGCCACCCTTGATCTGGGCCGCGGCCACGCCCTTGATGGTCTCGAAGTCCTGCTTGATCTGCTTGTCGGCCATGCGGCGCAGGGCCATGAGGTCGCCGCCGCTGACGGCCAGCCGGATGATGGGATCCAGGCTGGGATCGTAGCGCAGCACCACGGGATCGGTGGCCTCCTCGGGCATGATGAGGCGGTCGATCTTCTCGCGCACCTCCATGGACAGAACGTCCATGTCCGAGCCCCACTCGAATTCCAGCGTCACCTCGGAAAACCCGGGCCGCGAAACGGAGTGGATGGTCTGCAGGCCGCGCAGCACGCCCACCGCCTCTTCCAGGGGGCGGGTGATGAGGTTTTCCACCTCCTGGGGCGCGGTGTCCGGGAACTCGGTCTGGATGCTGAGGGAGGGGTAGGTGATGTCCGGAAAGAGCTCGAGGGAAAGGCGCTGATAGCCCACCAGACCGAAGGCGATGACCGCCAGCACGGCCATGACCACGCTCACGCGGCGGCGAACAGCCAGATCGATGAGACCTCTCATGAACCTTCCCCGTCCAGGATCTTCAGGGGCGATCCGTTCTTGAGGCTGCGCTGGCCGCGAACCACCACCCGGTCACCCCGGGACAGGCCGGTCAGGATCTCGGCGTGATCGTCGTCGGTGAAGCCCACGGTGACCACCTTGCGCCGGGCCACCGGGCCGGCAGGCCTCTGTGCGCCAGAGTTGTCCTGGCCCTGGGCGGCGTGCTCGCCCCGGGGCTTGCTCTCACCCTGGGGCTTACCCTGGTTATTTCCCTGGCCCTGGCCCTGGCCCGAAGCCTTGTCCGCCACCACGTAGACCACCTGCTCGCCCTTCTCGTTGATGACCGCTCCCAGGGGCACCAGGATGGTGCCCGTGCGGCGCTCGGTGACGATGCGCACCTCGGCGAAATCCCCCGGCCGGGTGTCGGCGGGATAGTCAGGCACTTCCACGGTGACCTTGATGGTGCCGCTGGTGGGGTCGATGACGGGACTGATGAGCTTGATGCGCCCCCGCAGCACCTGGCCGCTGCTGTCCAGCACCAGATCCACCGTCTGGTCCAGGCTCAGCTTGTTGAACTGGCGGCTGGGCACGTGCACCCGGGCCAGCAGGGGGTCGAAATCGGCCATGACCATGAGCTCGGTGCCCGCGGACACGTTCTGCCCCGGATCCACCAGGCGCGAGGTGACCCGGCCCCGGAAGGGGGCCCGCACCTGGGTGTAGGACAAGTTCAGCCGGGCCAGGCCTTCCTCGGCCTCGGCGTTGGCCAGATCGCTGCGGGCGGCCTGGTACTCTTCCTCGGTGGTCAGCTGCTCGGCCAGCATGGCCTCGAAGCGCTGGTAGCGGGCCCGCAGGTTGCCGGTGGTGGCCTCGGCCTGCTGCAGGCGGAAGCGGTACTCGTCGTTGTCGATGGTCAGCAGCACCGCGCCCTCGTCCACCAGGTCGCCCTCCTCGGCGGCCAGGCGGCCCACCACTCCCGACACCCGGGCCAGGACCTGGGCCTGCTTCTCGGCTTCCAGGCTGGCGGTGGCGTTGTAGAAGCTGGCGATGGAGCCGGTGTCGGCGGGACTGACCGCCACGGGGATGGGCGTCTGGGCCCCCGGCCCTGCGCCGGGTCCGCCGGGCTGGCCGGCGCCCTGGGATTCAGCGGATTTGCTGCATCCGCCCACGGCCATGGCCACGCCCAGGAGAAAAATCAGGGAAAGGAGAATGAAAACGCGCGCAAGAAGACGCGGCGCCGGCTTTCGGGGTACCGGTTGGCACATCTGCGAATACCTTCCAGAAGGTCGATGGTGAGGCCCAGGGCCAATGTGGCGCCCTGTCAGGTCGATCATGAATCACCCTGCTTAGACGCTGAAAAATACACTTTGTTGCAGGCCATTCCAAACAGATTAAGCCTTTCCCGGGCAGCGGCAACCCGGCCCTCATCAGCCCGCATTGACTGGATGGGACGGCTATTCTATTATGGGCCCATGCAGTTTCCCTAATTCATAGTCTGGCAACATCGACTTGAACCGCAGGGCCCCCCGACGCCGGGGCCCCGGGAGGAATCATGAAAATTGCCGTTGTCGTGAAGCAGGTCCCCGATTCGGAAACCCGGATCAACCTGGCCGGTCCCGCTCCCGAGCTGGATCAAAGCGGATTCACCCGTATCCTGAACCCCTACGATGCCTACGCCGTGGAAGAGGCCGTCAAGATCAAGGAGGCCGGCGGCGAGGTCGAGGTGACGGCCATCACCATCGGCCCGGACACCGTCAAGGAAACCATCAAGAAGGACTGCCTGGCGGTGGGCTGCGACAAGGCCGTCATCATCACCGATCCCGCCCTGGACAAGGCCGACGACAACGCCCAGGCCACGGTGCTGGCCGCCGCCCTGCAACGGGACCAGTTCGACCTGATCCTGCTGGGCATCAAGGCCATCGATGACGACAGCGGCCAGGTGGGCATCCTGCTGGCCGAGAAGCTGGGCCTGCCCCACGTGGGCTTCATCACCAAGCTGGACTTGGGCGAGGGCAACCTCACGGCCGAGCGCGAGATCGAGGGCGGCAAGGAAGTGGTCGAGACCAGCCTGCCCGCCGTGCTGACCTGCCAGAAGGGCCTGAACGAGCCCCGCCTGCCGAGCCTGCCCAACATCATGAAGGCCGGCATGAAGCCCCAGGAAACCCTGACCTGCGCCGACCTGGGCGTCGAGGTGCCCGCCAACCTGGTGGACATCAAGATGTACAGCCCGCCGCCCGCCCGCGGCGAGTGCAAGCTGGTCGAGGCCGACGATCCCGCCGCCGCCGCGCGCGAACTGGCCCGTCTGCTGAACGAGGAAGCCAAGGTCATCTAACAGGGTTTTTTCGGATCTTCCGTCCGCGGATCATCCGGTTGAAGGAGAAATACAATGCCGAACATTGCCGTATTCATTGAACAGCGGGACGGCGCCCTGAAGAAGGTCGCCTGGCAGATGATGAGTGAAGCCCGCCGCCTGGTGGACGCCGCCGGCGGCGAGGTGTGGGGCGTATTCCTGGGCACGGACGCCGGTGAGGCCTCCGGCCTGGCCGCCCGGTATGGCGCCGACAAGGTGTTCACCCTGACCGGTGACGCCTTCGCCACCTACAACAGCGAGCTGTGGGGCACCGCCCTGGCCAAATTCTGCAAGGCCCAGGCTCCCCAGCTGCTGCTGGTGGGCAGCACCGCCATGGGCAAGGATCTGGGCCCCAAGGTCTCGGCCAAGCTGGGCTGCGCCTGCGTCAGCGACGCCGTGGGCCTGAAACTGGACGGAGGCCTGGAAGTGCGCCGCCCCGTGTTCGCGGGCAAGTGCTTCACCGACGTGACCGTCAACGGTGACCAGGCCGTGGTGGGCATCCGCCCCAACGCCTTCGTCCTGGAAGAGAAGGCCGCCGCCGGCGCGGTGGAAGCCTTCGACCCGGGTCTGGACGGCGTGGACGCCAAGGCCGTGGTCAAGAGCGTGGAAGCCTCCGCCGGGGGCCGGGTCGAGCTGACGGAGGCCGAGATCATCGTCTCGGGCGGCCGCGGCATCAAGGGGCCCGAGAACTACGTGCTCATCGAGAAGCTTGCCGACGCCCTGGGTGCCGCCGCCGGCGCCAGCCGGGCCGTGGTGGACGCGGGCTGGGTGGACTACAGCCACCAGGTGGGCCAGACGGGCAAGACCGTGGGCCCCAACCTGTACATCGCCGCCGGTATCAGCGGCGCCATCCAGCACCTGGCCGGCATGAGCAGCAGCAAGTGCATCGTGGCCATCAACAAGGACGCCAACGCCCCCATCTTCAAGGTGGCCGATTACGGTGTGGTGGCGGACCTGTTCGATGTGGTGCCCGCACTGACCGACGAGGTGGGCAAGATCCGGGGCTGATGCCCGGCTGATGATCACCCGCGGACCGGACGACAGAGCCCCCCGCCCAGCCGGCGGGGGGCTTTTTTGTGCGCAGGGGCGACAACCAGGAGCCGGCCGGATCAGGAGGAACGCCGGAAGCGGGGATCCACCTGGTACAGCCGCCAGCGCCCGGCGGAGGTCAGGGGGTGCCCCACGCCCTGGGCCTGGAACTGGGCGTGGGTCTCGGCGTCGGCGTTGACCAGCACGTAATCGAAGTGGGTGAAGTCCTTCCCCTTGGCCCGCTCGGCGAACCATTCCAGCCCCGGGGTCCAGGGCGCGTTCCGCTTTTCCCGGTAGCTGACGATGCCCGAGTAATGCTCGGCGAAGCTGAAGCCGATGGTGGCGTCGTCCAGCACCTGGGCGTAGGCCCCGGTCTGGACGAAGGGCCGCCCCTTGAGGTAGTCGCTGGCCTTGACCAGGTCCAGGGTCAGCACCATCTGCTGCCGGGGCAGGCGCTGCAGGGCCTCGGCCAGGCCCGACATCTCCTGCCGGTCGAACTGGCGCCAGGTGCGGGCCGTGCCCAGACTGAACAGAAGCACCACCAGCAGCACCACCCCCCGCAGCAGCCTGGGATGCCAGGCTGGCCGAGGAAGGGCGGGCACCGGCAGGCCCACCACCAGCAGGGTCACCGCGCAAGGAAACCAGCGCTGGGCGAAATAGATGGTGTTCATGTATCTGTCCGGCGCGACCAGGAATATGAGCCCGAAGACCCCCGCCCCCGCCAGTAGCCGAGGCAGGCCGGCCTCCTTCAGGCGGCCGCGGTTGGTGATGAGGGCCGCGGCCACCCAGGCCAGCAGCACCACCGCCAGCAGGGGCTCCACCGGCCCCTTGATTCCCCCCAGCAATGCGTCCACCAGGCGGGCCGGAGCCAGCCTTTCCCAGGGCATGGTGTCCCAGTGGGGGGCCGTGTCGAAGCCCGCCGTCTGCCGGGAAGCCGACAGCCCCCGGTACCAGAACAGGGACAGCAACCCCACGGGCAGGACGGGCCACAGACGCAGCACCAGCCGCCGGCCCTCGTCCCGGTGCAGCCAGGCCACGGCCACCAGATACAGGCAGCCCACCACGAACCACAGGGCGTGGCTGGCATAGAGCAGCATGAGCAACAGCAGAGTGACCAGCCCGCCGCCCAGGCCGGGCCGCCCGCGCCCCTGGCCCACCAGCAGCAGGAAGAAGGGCCAGCCCACCAGGAAATTCAGGAAGCCCCAGTAGAACGAGAGATTGAAAACCAGCGGCGTCACCAGCACGGCCCCGGCCAGGGGGCGGTTCAGCCGGGCGGCCACCAGGTGCAGCGTCCCCACCCACATCAGAACCAGGACCAGCATCACCACCTTGCCGGACAGGGGCGCGGTGAACACGGCCTGGGCCGCGGCCACCGGCACGTAGATGAGGTTGTTGGGAGCGAACCAGTTGATGGTGTAGAGGTCGCCATGGCCGTCCAGCACCTGTTGCAGGAGGTGGACCTGGGCCAGATGCTGGGGCAAATCCGTGGCCGGGGGCCAGGTGGCGAAGAGGAAGGGCAACAGGAGCAAGGCCGCCGCCAGGCCGGCCATCCCCAGGCGCCACGCCCTGGATTCCCCTTGCTGGGGTGTGGGATCGGTCATGAAAAATTCCCTGAATATGGTTGGGGCGGCCGTCGCTGTTCCTTTACCAATAATGTTCCCATGCAAATTATCACCGCCAGGCGGGGGAATCAACCGGCAGGCGTGGTGAACCCCGATCCCCCGGGGCGGGCCCTCGCACCGGGACTGCCTCCCTGGCACGTTCCCTGCAACCTTGTCGTGGAAACCGTGGGGGGATTGCGCACAGCGCCCCTCACTTGCGCGACAACCCGTTGAATATCAACACGTTGCAAAGTCTGGAAAATTGCTGAAAAAGAACAGGACATCCTGCGAAGACTCCCCGCTGCTCAGTCTCGCCATGATCGTGCGAGATGGTGGCCAGTTATTTACCTCCCTGCTGGAGACGGCCCGGGGCCACGTGGACGAGATGGTGGTGGCCGACACCGGCAGCGTCGATGACAGCCTGGCGGCCGCCCGCCGCCTGGGCGCCGAGGCCTTCACCCTGCCCTGGGAGGACGACTTCTCCCGGGCGCGAAACCAGGTGCTGAACCGTTGCCGAGGCCGCTGGATCCTGATCCTGGACGCGGACGAGAATCTGTGCCCTGCAGACTGGCGGGACCTGCGCCGGTGGGTGGAGGAACACGACGCCTCGGGCGATTCCCTGGCCGGCACCATGCTGACCCGCAACTATGTACCGGACGCGTACCAGAAGCGCGGCTGGACTCCCTGCCCGGACCCTGACCCGCAGGCCTTTCCCGCCGGCAAGATGTCCGGCAATTCGTCCGGCAATTCGTCCGGCAAGATGTCCGGCAAGATGTCCGGCAAGATGTCCGGCAATCCCGCCCCCGGTTACGTCCCCACCAGCAAGGTCCGCCTCTTTCCCAACCATCCGGAAATCCGTTTCCACGGCCATCTGCACGAGACGGTTGAGGCCAGCCTGCGCGCGGCCAACGTGGGTCAGACGGTGCTGCCCTTCGTGGTGCACCACTTCGGCATGATGCCGGGCCCCGGCAGCGAACAGCAGGCCCGGACCAAGGCCCGGCGCTATCTGCGGCTGGCCTGTCTGAAGGCCGGCGCCAATCCCCACCTGCCAGCCGCCTGGTCCGAACTGGCCGATTGCGCCATCAACTGCGGGGAGCTGGAGCAGGCCCTGTCCGCCATCGAACGGGCCCTGGTCCTGGCCCCCATCAATCCCGATTTCCGGATGACCGCCGGCTGGATCCTGCGCGAGATGGGCCGGCTGGATGAAGCGGATCACCACCTGGCCGCCGCCGAGAACGCCCCGGGGCTGGGCGATGGTTTGCGGGCCGAGGTGGCCCATCTGCGGGCCCAGATCGCCATGCTGCGGGACCGCCCCACCCAGGCCGGCCCCCTGCTGAATCTGGCCCTGAAACTGATGCCCGCAAACCCCCACTTCCTGAACACCCTGGGCGCTTGGCAGCTGCAGATGGGGCGCGGCGAGCAGGCCCGCCGGATCCTGGAGCGAGCCCACGCCCTGTGCCCCCGGGCCACCGAACCCCTGGTCAACCTGGGCCTGCTGTACCGGGCCGCCGAGCATCCCCACCTGGCCGAACAGATGTACCGCCTGGCCCTGGACCGGGACCCCGACTGCGCCCGGGCCCTGGAGGGTCTGCGGCGGCTGGAAGAGGCCGCCCAGCTGATGTGACCGGCTCCGGAACCATCCTGGTCTGCACCCCATGGACAAACAACAGGCCGGCCCCCGAGGGGACCGGCCTGCTTGCGCTGCCTTGCTGATCGGGGCGGCTCTACTGCCCGATCTTCTTCCACACGGCCATCATGTTCAGCCCGCCCGACTCGGCGATGACGGCGTGCTTGCGCGCGTCCTCGCGGTTGCCCAGATAGCTCAGGGCGATGCCCAGATAAGCGTGAGCCAGGTGCAGTTCCGGGTCCAGTTCCAGGGCCTGACGGCAGGATACCTCGGCCGAAGTGTACTGCCCGAATTCACAGAACAGGCGCCCCTGACGGGCGTAGGCCGTGGCGTTCTCGGCGTCCAGGGTCAGCACCTGGCCGTAGGTGGTGAAGGCCTCGCGGCGCTTGCCCTGCTTCTCGAAGACCTGGCCCAGGCTGAGCCACAGGTCGGGGCTTTCGGGTAGCTGGGCGATGAACTGCAGGCACTGTTCCTGGGCGGCGGGATACTGGCCTGCTTCCAGGTAGCCTCCCACCAGGCGCACCATGGGAGCCGGGTCGGTGGGTTCCAGCCGGCAGGCTTCGCGGTAGCTGTCCAGGCCCGACTTGGGCCAGCCCAGGCTGAAGTACAGATCACCCATCTGCAAGTGGGCCTGCACGTTGGCTGGGTCCAGCACCAGGGCTTCACGAACGATGGCCTCGGCCTTGCCCAGCTGGTCCAGGGCCTCGTAGGCGTTGCTCAGGGCCACCAGCAACTGGGCCGAGGGGGTGGCCTTGGCCTGGCCCCGTTCCAGCACCTCGGCCGCCTCCTTGTAGGCGCCGTTTCCGGACAGGAACTGGGCGTATATCTCGTAAGAGCTGGGTTCCTGCGGCTTGGCGGCGATCAGGGCCTCGCCCTCCACGCGGGAGCGCACGGCGGCCTGGCCCGCGGCGGGTAAAATCAGGCAAAAAGCGAGAGCCAGCAGAACCCAGGTGAATCGGGTGAAATGATGTTGGATCATGGTATTCTCCCCTGGTGGCACGGACCTTGGCAAGATCGGGAGCGGCAGATTGCCTCATCTGGCAACAAACCGGCTTAATTTGACCCTCATCTATCAAGTATGGTGCCAACTCAGCAAAAGAATTGCCACCTAACCTCCCAGACGCTGCTGCACCTCGTGCACGCCGGCATCCGCCTCTTTCACCAGATCCTCCAGGATTTCCCGCAAGGGCTGAACGCGGCTCATCATGCCCACGGACTGGCCGGCCATGAGCGATCCGTGTTCGATGTCGCCGTCCACGGCGGCGTTGCGCAGGGAGCCCACCCAGTACTCCTCCACCTTGTACTGGGCATCGGTGCGGGAAACGCTGCCGTCCCGCAGCTTTTCCAGCAGTTCCAGCTGCAACTCGCCGAAGTGGCTCATGGCGTGGTTGTTCAAGGCGCGCACCGACACCACGGGCAGCTTGGCGCTGTACTGGGGCGTGCTGATGGCCTCGCGGGCGCGGGCCTTGATGAACACGTCCTTGAACTTCTGATGGGCGCCGCATTCCTCGGCCAGGACGAAGCGGGTGCCCATCTGGGCCCCCGCCGCCCCCATGAGGGCCAGGTGGGCGATCATCTTGCCCGTGGCGATGCCGCCGGCCACGAAGATGGGGATTTCCGGGAACTTGAAGAGGATCTCCTGCAGCAACACCACGGTGGACACGTGCCCGATGTGGCCACCGGCCTCGCTGCCCTCCAGGATCAGGCCGTCGGCGCCGTAGCTGATCATGCGCTTGGCGATGCTGCTGGTGCTGGCGAAGCACAGCACCTTGGCACCGCTGGCCTTGGCCTTCTCCACCTCGGCGCCGCGGGGAATGGACCCGGCGAAGACGATATGGCTGACCTTCTTCTCGCACAGGATGTCCAGGTGCTGCAGGTAGTTGGGGGCGATGGTGATGACGTTGCCGGCGAAGGGGCGGTCGGTCAGGCGCATGGTCTCGTCCACGCTGTCGGCGAACATCTCGGGCGGCATGTTGCCGGCGGCCAGCACCCCGAAGGCGCCCAGGTTGCTCATGAGCGAGACCAGCTTGGGGTCGCTGATCCAGGTCATGGCGCCGCACATGATGGGCAGCTCGCTGCCGAGAAAATCCTTGCCGCGGCTCCAGATGCGGTCCAGCCGCTCGGTGGATTTCACGGGTTCATACGCCGACATTCCAGTCCTCCTTGAACTTTTCCGGGATTAAAAAAGGGAACGGCCCCTGATGGACCGTTCCCCATTCATAACAGACTGCGGGCGGTTTGGCAACCGCCGGCGCCCCCTACTCGGCCAGGTTCTCCAGCATGACCTCGGCGATGTCCCGGGCCTTGAGAGACTCGCTGCGATCGGTCTCCTTGATGGCGTCGCCCAGCATGGTCAGGCAGAAGGGACAGGCCGAACACACCTCGGCGGCGCCCGTCTCGGCTGCCTCGTCGATGCGGTTGTGGTTGATGCGCGTGCCCAGGTCCTCTTCCATGAACATGCGGCCGCCGCCGGCGCCGCAGCAGAAGCCCTCGCGCCTGTTGCGGGGCATCTCCACCAGGTTCACCCCGTCCACGGCGCCCAGCACCTGGCGCGGGGCCTCGTAGATGTCGTTGTGCCGACCCAGGTAGCACGAGTCATGGAACGTCATGGTGACACTCTGGCCGGCGCCCAGCTTCAGCTTGCCCTGCTTGACCAGGTCGCTCAGCAGCTCGCTGTGGTGGATGACCTCCACGTCCTGCAGGCCGAAGTCCGGGTACTCGTTGGCGATCATGTTGAAGCAGTGGGGACAGGCCGTGACCACCTTCTGCACGCTGTACTTCTGGAAGGTCTGGATGTTGACCGGCGCCTGCATCTGGAACAGGTACTCGTGGCCCACGCGCCGGGCCGGGTCGCCGCAGCAGCCTTCCTCGGTACCCAGCACCGCGTAGTCCACGCCGGCCTTGTTCAGCAGGGTGCACAGGGCCCGCATGACGTCCTGGTTGCGCGAGTCGAAGCTGGCGGCGCAGCCCACGAACAGCAGGTACTCGGCCTGGCCCTTGTCCCGCATGCGGGGCACCTCCAGCTCGCCGATCCAGTCCTCGCGGCCGGCGGCGCTGGCGTTCCAGGGGTTGCTGTTGTTCTCCAGACCCTTCAGGGCGTTCTGCAGCACCGAGGGCACCTTGGCCTCCATCATGGTCAGGTACCGGCGCTGGTCGATGATGTTGGGGATGTGGTCGATCATCACCGGGCAGTGGGTCTGGCAGTAGCCGCAGGTGGTGCAGGCCCAGATGGCCTCCTCGTCGTTCACCTCGCCGATGAGGGCGGGGCGCTCATTTTCGGACATATGAGAGGCGATGAGGGCCGCGGCCGCCTCGTGCTTGCCCCCGGCCTTCAGCTTGCCCACGGCGCCCAGGTGGTCGGCCATGGCGTAGGCGGCGTCCCGCTCGTCCACGATGATGGAGCGCGGGCTCAGCGGCTTGCCCGTCAGATCGGCCGGGCACATGTCCGTGCAGCGGCCGCACTCGGTGCAGGTGTACATGTCCAGGAAGCGGCGCCAGCTGAAGTCCTCCAGCTTGCCCACGCCGAAGGTCTCCTTGCCCTCGAATTCCATCTTCTCCAGGGCCGCGCTGGGGGTCAGGCGGCGCAGGAACACGGCGGGCAGGGCCGTCAGCACGTGGAAGTGCTTGCCGAAGGGCAGGAAGTTCAGGAAGGCCAGCACCAGGATGCAGTGGGCCCAGAACATGAACTTCATCCAGCTTTCCACGGTCAGGGCGTCGGCCCCGCCGTACACGCCGGTCAGCAGGGTCCCGGCCCAGGCCCAGCCGCGGGCGTGGTCGCCGGGGTTCAGCTTCAGCATGGCGGCGTCGAACAGCAGGTCGCTCAGCATGAGCGAGCCGATCCAGGCCAGGATGAGCACGGCCTCGCTGCTCAGATGCAGGCGGCGCGGCTTGACCACCAGGCGGCGCCAGGCCGCATACAGCAGGGCCACCAGCACCACCACGCTGAAGGTGTCCTTCAGGAAGGCGTAGAACAGGCCCAGCTGCCCGTGAAAGCCCGGCAGCTGGAAGGCCGGGTCGTAGCCCTTGCCCAGCAGGGTGATGGTGCGCAACGAGACCACCAGGAAGCCGAAGAAGATGCCCACGTGCATGAGGCCGGCGCCCTTTTCGTACAGCAGCCGCTTCTGGCCGAACCCGATGGTCAGCAGGGCGCGCACCCGGTCGCCCAGCCGGTCGAAACGATTCTCGGCCTCACCCGCCCGCATCAGGAAGTAGCGGTCGGCCATGGTGCCGATGAAAAGGGACAGGCTGCAGAACAGCAGAATGGACATGAAAAGGGGACTCACAGGGATCCTCCCGGTGTGACGATCAGGCGGGAAACTGCGCAGAGCCCCGCAATGATAACAGACTGCGGTGCTGGAGACTAAGAAGAAAGTCTCCCGGAAGTGGATCAGGCCGGCAGAAAGAAATCAGCGTCGATACAGGGCCTTCAAGCGGCCCAGCCCCGTGCTTTCCACGGCCACGGCGTCGTCCAGGATGATCAGATCGCCCGTGCTGTGGTCGAAGGGCAGGGGGTCGTTCACGCCATTGCGCAGATCCACGTCCTGGAAAATGAGGGGCGATTGCCCGTAGGTCAGCACGCTGAAGTAGCAGATGGCCACGCACTCGTCCTGGTCGCTTTCCGCGTCCAGCAGGGACGAGGCGAAATGGATGTTGCTGGTGCCCGGCACGGTGTAGTCCCAGAAGAAGAAATCCTCCCCCGAGGCGGTGAACCAGGGGCCCGGGACGATGCTGTCCAGGCGCACCAGGTAGGGATCGAAGGCGATGCTTGTCTCCACCCCCATGACCGCCTGGCCGGCGCACTCCACCCGGATGTCGATGGTGAACACCTCGTTGTCGGGAATGCTCACGTGGGGATCGACCCGCAGGATCTGGGCCTGGGCCGCCGGAGACAGCAGGAGAGCGCAGACGAAGAGCAGGATCAGGGCACGGGCCGGAATGAAGATGCGTTTCAAGATAGAATCCCCCTGATGTGCGACAAACCGTCCCCCCGGGTGAAGGGGCACCGCGTTCATGTGGCATGAGCTGCATAAACCGGGCGAGGTTTGAGAAAAGGATCGTACAATAAATCCTTCAGATTGCAAAGAGGGAATATTGCCCAATGCTGGTTTACATCACCTGCCCGGCGCAGTATTTTGGGGCGGTTGGCAACAGGGAAAACCCGGTAAATGAAAGGCCGCGACCATGGCGGAAGACAGGCAATTCCAGAACCCCTCCGACGAGACCGTCGCCCGGATCCTGAACACCATGAAACGGGTGGCCGTGGTGGGCATTTCCGCCAAGGAAGACCGGGCCAGTCACGGCATCGCCCGCTTCCTGAAGGGCCTGGGCCTGGAAGTGATCGGCGTCAATCCGGTTCTTGAGGAGCCGGTGCTGGATCTGCCCCTCTACAAGTCCCTGAGCGACATCCCCGGCCCCGTGGACATGGTGGACGTGTTCCGCCGGGCGGACACCATCGCTCCGGTCATCGACGAGGCCATCGCCCGCGGCGACGGCTCCGTCTGGCTGCAGGAGCACGTGGTCAACCACGCCGAGGCCTGCCGGGCCGCCGATGCCGGGCTGGATGTGGTAATGGATCGTTGCGTGTACAAGGAATGGCTGCGGCTGGTCAACGCCCCTCGCTCCGAGGGGAGCGAGTGATCCGTTGAGCTTTTCCGCCGACAGCCTCATCGCGTCCCTTCCGTCGGAACTGGCCGACCCCCTGCGCCCCTGTAATCTGGTGACCGGCAGTCTGGGCTTCGTGGGCCGCCATCTGGTCCGCAGCCTGGTCCTGGCGGGTTTGCCCGTGGTGGGCCTGGACCTGAGCGGCCCCGACGGCCTGCCGCCGGCCGTGGTGGACACCTTCAGCAGGCAGCCCGGCGACGAGCCCGGCTCTCTGTTCCACCGGTACGACGGGCCGGAAGGTAACTTCTTCCAGGTGTGTGGACGCCTGGAAGACAAGGCCCTGCTGAGCGCCCTCCTGGACCACCTGCACCCCACCATGGTGTTCCACCTGGCCGCCCAGAGCTCGGCGGCCCAGAGCTTCCGGGACCCGGCCGGCACCCTGGCCACCAACATCCAGGGCACCACCAACCTGCTGGAAGCCATTCGCGCCCTGCCCACCGCCGCCTGGCCCGTGCTGCTTTCGGTGGGCTCGTGCGAGGAGTACGGCCCTCAGCCCCGCGAGGCCTACCCCCTGACCGAGGCCACGCCCCTGAACCCCCTGTCCCCCTACGCCGTCAGCAAGGTTACCCAGACCCTGCTGTGCCGGCAATACGTGCGGGCCTGGGATCTGCCCATCATCCTGGTGCGCGCCTTCAGCCACACCGGCCCCGGGCAGGATCCCCGCTTCGCTTACCCGGCCTTCGCCCGGCAGATCGCCCGGGCCGAGGCGGGCCTGGACGACCCCGTCATCCACACGGGCGACCTGTCCACCGTGCGGGACTTCCTGCACGTCAAGGACGTGGTGGATGCCTACCGCCTGCTCATGAAGGAGGGCATCCCGGGACGCGTCTACAACGTCTGTTCGGGACAGCCCCTGACCATGAGCCAGGGCCTGGAAATCATGGTGGCCGGCGCCCGGTGCGATCTGGAGATCCGCACCGACCAGGCGCGTTTGCGCCCTGCCGACACGCCCTACCTGGTGGGGGATAATTCTCAACTGATCAAGGACACCGGTTGGTCTCCCGAGTGGGACATCGACCACACATTGAGGTCTCTTCTGGACGAGGCCCGCAAGGAGTTCTCATGATTCGCATCTGCATGGTCGGCACGGGCTACGTGGGACTGGTTTCCGGGGCCTGCATGGCCGACTTCGGCCACAAGGTCTGCTGCGTGGACATCAACCAGGAACGCATCGACGGACTGCGCCAGGGCGTCATCCCTTTCTACGAGCCGGGACTGGACAACCTGGTCCTGAAGAACGTCAAGGAAGAGCGCCTGACCTTCGCCACCAGCCTGGCCGAAGGGATGAAGGACGCCGACGTGGTGTTCATCGCGGTGCAGACCCCCATGTCGGGCACCGGCGAGGCCGACCTGCAGTACGTCATGAAGGTGGGCGAGGAGATCGGCGGCCTGCTGGACGGCTACAAGGTCATCGTCACCAAGAGCACCGTGCCCGTGGGCACCGCCCGCAAGCTGCGCCCGGTCATCGAGAGCGCCCTGAAGAAGCCGGTGGAGTTCGACCTGGCCAGCAACCCCGAGTTCCTGCGCGAGGGCAGCAGCATCGAGGATTTCATGCGGCCCGACCGGGTGGTCATCGGTGTCGAGAGCGAGCGTTCCGAGGAGATCATGCGCGAGATCTACCGCCCGCTGTACCTGCTGGACACGCCCGTGGTGAAGACCAACATCGAGACCAGCGAGCTCATCAAGTACGCCAGCAACGCCTTCCTGGCCGTGAAGATCTCCTACATCAACGAGATGGCCCGGCTGGCCGAGGCCGTGGGCGCCGACATCCGGGACGTGGCCAAGAGCATGGGCCTGGACAAGCGCATCGGTCCCAAGTTCCTGCACGCCGGGCTGGGTTTCGGGGGCAGTTGCCTGCCCAAGGACACCAACGCCATCGTTCACATCGCCCAGGAGGCGGGGACGCAGATGAGCATCGTCCAGGCGGCCATCGGGGTGAACGCCACCCTGCCGGGCACCGCCCTGGCCAAGGCCGAGGCCCTGAGCGGCGGGCTGGACGGCAAGACCGTGGCCCTGCTGGGGCTGGCCTTCAAACCCAACACCGACGACATCCGGTCGGCCCCCAGCCTGGACCTGGTGAAGAGCCTGCTGGAACGGGGCTGCACCGTGCGCGGCCACGACCCGGCGGCCATGGAAAACTACCGCCAGGTCTATCCCGACCTGGTGTACTGCCAGTCCCCCTACGAGGCCTGCGAGGGGGCGGATATCTGCATCCTCGTCACCGAGTGGAATCAGTACCGGATGCTGGATTTCAACTGGCTTTCCGAGGCCATGTCGGGTAAAGCTTTCCTGGATTGCCGGAATGTTTACAGCCGGCCTCAACTGGAAAAATTCGGCTTCAAGTACGATTGTTTCGGCAGAGCGGGCCAGACGTCCCGCTAGTTCTTTGTCGACCGGCCCGATGGGCCGGTCCTTTTGGCACCCGGGTGACCCCAGTGGCGGCCCCGGGTTGTCGGCTGGAAGGTAGGCATGACTGAAGTGAGGAAACGAGTCGGGCGATACGACCTGGTGACGCCCATGAGGCCCTGCAAGGAAGAGATCCTGGGCAAGATCGAACAGTGCCTGGACACGGGCAACTACATCCTGGGTGAGTCCTGCCAGTTGCTGGAGAAGGAACTGGCCGAGGCCTGCGGCTGCCCCGACGCGGTGGGCGTGGCCTCGGGCTCGTCCGCCCTGTTCGTGGCCCTGACCGTGGCGGGTGTGCGACCCGGCGACGAGGTCATCACCACCCCCTACACCTTCGACGCCACCATCGAGGCTATCGTCCTGCTGGACGCCAAGCCCGTGTTCGTGGACATCCGGCCCAGCGACCTGAATATCGATCCCGACAAGATCGAGGCCGCCATCACCGACAGGACGCGGGCCATCCTGCCCGTGCACATCTTCGGGGCCCCCTGCGACATGAACCCCATCCTGGCCATCGCCGAGAAGCACGGCCTGGAAGTGGTGGTGGACATGGCCCAGGCCTTCGGCACCCTTTACGACGGTCGCCCCTGCGGCAGCTACGGGCGCATGAGCACCCTCAGCTTCTATCCCACCAAGAACCTGCCCGGGATCGGTGACGGGGGCATGGTCTTCTGCCGGGACCGCGAGGACGCCGAGCGCATCCGCAAGATCCGGGGCCACCAGGCCGTGCGCATGAACGGCCATCTGTTCACCGGCTGGAACAGCCGGCTGGACGAGATCCAGGCCATCGCCATCCGGGCCCGCCACGCGCGCTTCGCCGACGAGCAGGCCGACCGGGACCAGGTGGCCGCCATCTACGACAGCTACATCCCCGAGGCCAACCGCCTGCAGACGCCCAACGGCGGCCAGGGCATGAAGGTCACCTACCACCAGTACTGGCTGCGCTGCGAGAAGCGGGACGAACTGGCCAGGCTGCTGGACAGCCACGGCGTGGACACTGCCGTGTACTACGACCCGCCCATGCACAAGCACGAGCTGGCCGAGTACTGCCGCATAAGCGGCGAGATGACCGAGGCCGAGCGGGCCGGTCGCAATGTGCTTATCCTGCCCATTCACGCGGCCCTGCCCTTCGAAGACGCTCACCGCATCGGCAAGATCGTGGGCGACTTCCTGCGATCCTAGCAGGCTGTCGGAAGCCGGGCCCTGCCGCCCAGGGCGGGCCCGCAGCGATCGGCCAAGGAAGGATGATCTTGAAAAACCGGGTGCTCAGCTTCGGCAGCTTGCGTTCGCCTCTGGCCAAGAATCAGACCCAGGCCGTGGTGGATCTGCTGCAGGGCGAGGCCGCCCGGGTGTCCTGCCAGGTGCACCTTCTGCCCTCCCCCCTGGGTGAGGACGCCAACGCCAGGGAGGTCTTCCACGCCGCCGGCAAGGAAGAGATCACCTACCTGTTCGAGCAGATTCGCCGCGAAGAATTCGGCCTGGCCGTGCTGGAAGCCGACGACATCATCGGCCCCCTTCCCGAGGACCTGGACGTCCTGTGCGTCCCCGACCGCCTGAATCCCTTCGACGCCTTTCTGAACCGCCAGGGCGCCATCATGGACGAGATGGAGGCCGGCAGCCGGGTTGGCGTGCTCACGGCCCGGGCCCGGGCCCAGATGTCCGCCCTGTGGCCGGACATGGATTTCCAGATCCTCAGCGGCGGCGTGGACCGCGCCATGGAAACCCACATGCGCCGCAGCGAGATCGACGGGTTGGTGCTGCCGGCCGCCGTCACCGAATTGCTGGGCATCCAGAGCATCGTGGCCGAGATCTTCAGCCCCGAGTTCATCCTGCCCGGCCCCGGGCAGGGCATCCTGCTGGTGGTGGGACGCAAGGGTGACGAGGAATCCCGCCAGGCCCTGCAGGCCATCCACAACCAGGACACCCACGACGAGTACCTGGCCGAGCTGGCCTTCCGCGGGCGCATGATCCAGGACCGGGATGTTCCCGTGGGCGCCCTGGCACGGGTGCTGGGACAGGACATGATCATCGTCGGCGGCACCGGCGCCGCCAGCAACCGCATCAGCGTGGACGGTCCGCGGCAACAGGCCCGGGAAATCGGCGAGGGTCTGGCCACCCAGATCCTGCGCGACATCAACAGCTTTGCCGACCTGCTGGAGGCCGAGTTCCCTGAAGGCCTGGATGACCTGGGTCCGGATGACGAGGATGGCCATGATGAGGCGGACGGGCTGGATGACCTGGATGATCTGGATGATCTGGGGATGGGCGGCTCCGGACGCACCGACGCCGAACTGGACGCCGAGATCGCCCGCACCTTCGACGACGATCTGGATGACGACCTGGGCCTGCTGGGCGGCATGGATCTGGGCGATGATCTGGATCAGGATCTAGAAGATGACCTGGATGACGATCTGGACGATGACCTGGACGATGACCTGGACGATCTGCGCTGAGGCCTGAGAACGGATCCGCCCACAGAACCGTGAGAACTTCCGGAAATATCAGCGCCGGCTCAGCTCCGCCGCCACCTGGGCGGCCGCGAAGGGATCCCGCATCTGCGCCGTGCCCACCTGCACCGCCACCGCCCCGAGGGCGAAGAACTTGAGGGCATCCTCCAGCGAACCGATCCCCCCCACTCCCACCACGGGCACGCCGGTCTTGCGGACGATCTCGTCCACCTTGGCCAGGGCGATGGGCAGGACGCCCGGACCGGAATAGCCCCCGTAACGCCGGGGCAGCACGGGCTGCCCCGTGTTCAGGTCGACATCCAGCCCCACCACGGTGTTGATGGCGCTGACGGCGTCGGCCCCGGCCTCGCCGGCGGCCGCAGCCAGGCCGGCGATGTCCGTCACGTTGGGCGTCAGCTTGGCCAGCAGGGCCCGGTCGGGCAGCTGGCTGCGGGCGGCGTCCACGCAAAGGGCCACCGTGTCCGGGTCGCGCCCGAAATCGTGGCCCCCCTCGGCCACGTTGGGACAGCTCAGGTTGATCTCCACCCCGTGCCAGTGCCGGTAGCCGGCGGCCGCCTCCTGCAGGGCCGCGCACATGGTGCCGAATTCTTCGGGACGGGTGGCGGCCAGGCTGACCACCGTGGGCACCCCCCTGTCCTCCAGCTGGGGCAGCACCTCGGCCAGGAAGGCCTCGTAGCCCACATTTTCCAGGCCGATGCTGTTGATGGCCCCCGTGGGCAGTTCACACAGCCGGGGCATGGGGTTGCCGCTGCGGGGCGCGGGCGTGACGGTCTTGGTGACCACGGCGCCGATGCCCTCGTACGGGGTGGCGAAGCCATCGGTGCGCATATCATGGCCGCTCAGCCCATAGGCGAAGCAGCCCGAGGCTGTCCAGATTCGGCCGGGAAAGCGGCGGGGCCCCAGGGTGAAGGGGGCGCAGACGTCGGTGGTCCACCAGGCGGGCAAGCTCACGGATCATCCTTCCTCGTTCAGAGGGTGGGCAGGGCGCCATAGCGTTCCCACAGCACCTGTTCCGCCCGGAAGACCGGGCCTTCTTCACAGCAGGTGGCGTTGCGGAAGCCTTCCCCCGTCGGCACCTTCTCGTCCAGCACGGGAATGACGCAGCCCTTGCAGACGCCGTAGCCGCATCCCATGTGCTCTTCCAGGGAGACGTAGCAATCCCAGCCACGCTGTTGGGCCAGCCGGGCCGCCGCCCGCAGCATGGGGATGGGCCCGCAGGTCAGGACCACGCGCCGGCCGGCGTCAGCCAGTTCCGGATCGGACGCCACCATATCCGTGACCAGACCGTGGAAGGCTTCCCGCCCGGCGGGAATGCTCTCGTGGCGATCCACGCTCACCTGCCAGGCGCCCTCCAGCTGGGACCAGGGCACGTCGGCCCCGTCCCGGCCGCCGAAGTATCCGCGATCCCCGGGCCGGCCATGCCGGGCCAGCCAGGCCGCCACCGGGGGCAAGCCCACTCCGCCGCCGATGAGCACGGCCGCCTGATCATCGGCCAGCCGGGGGAAGGCGCCCCCCAGGGGGCCAAGCACATCCACCAGGGAACCCTGGTCCAGTCGGGCCAGCTCGGCGGTGCCGCGCCCCACCACCCGGTACAGGAACGAGACCCGCCGTCCCTGCCAGTCCAGGATGGACAGGGGCCGGCCGAAAACGAAGGCCTGGCTGCCGGGCAGATTCACCATGGCGAACTGGCCCGGGGCGAACCCCGCCTCGGCGGAACATGATCCTTCCAGTTCCAGATCCAGCCGCAACAGGCCGCTGGAAACGGGGCGGTTTTCGCGCACCGCGCCCAGGGCCTTGAGAGGGTTGATTCGCTTCATAGCATTCCCGGGATAGGCGTTGGATCAACGCAGGTCGAACTTCTTGGGCTTCTTCTTTTCTGCTTCCTTCTTTTTCCTGTCTTCCTCGGCGCCGGTCATGGGCTGGGGTTTGGCCTGATCCGACGCCACTCCGGTTTGCCCACCGGGCCGGGTCAGCAGGGAATCGGCCCCCGCGCCCACGGGCACGCCCAGGCTGTCCACCCCGGCCCCCAGCATGCGGGTGGTGGGACTCTGGCCCGACAGGCTGCTGGGCCTGTCCGCCTCGTAGGGAGCGGGCACGGTGAGAGCCTCGCTGGGCGGAGGCCCCCGGCGGGCCTCGTCGGCGGCCTTCATCTCGTCGGAGGGAGCGATGACCAGATTGTCGCGCCGGGCCAGGTACACCTGGCGACGGCGGATCCCAGTCTTGCGGCGCCCGACGGAGGAGGCGTAATCCAGGAGGTCACTGACCTCGTTCAGCTCGGCCCGCTCTTCGTCCGACAGGGCCGCCAGGGCGTCCTGTTGCCGGCGTTGCTTCTGGGCCAGCAGGAACTCCAGTAAGTCGCCCTGCCGCCCCTGCTCCACCTCGAAGGCCTGGGGCGACTCGGGGAAGCCTTCCACCAGCAGGCGCGAGAAAAAGTCGGCCGAATCGGGCTTGTCCAGATAGTCCCGGTAGGTCACCACCGCTCCGAACAGGGCCCGGGGGGTCACCGTGCTGTCGGCCGCGGTATCCACCGCCGCTTCGACGAATAGACGGGCGGCCTCGCCGGGTCGCTGAAAGCCGAACAGCATGCTGTTGGCCTGGAGCAGCTTCAGGCGGGGTACCCGCTCGCCCGAGGCGTCGGGCAGGGCGTTCTCGGCGTTCAGGTAGGCTTCCAGGGACTCCTTGAGCAACCGGCAGTGATTCTCGTCATCCAGCACATCCTTGTTGCGCAAGCTGTTCTGGAACTGGGTCTTGGCCTCTTCAAGCATTCCCCGCGCCATGTACAGATTACCCCGAATCTCGGACGAACGGGCCAGCACCATGGAGTCCTTGACCCATTCGTCGGGCATGTTCTCCAGCAGGGGGGCGGCCTCCTCCTCCCGGCCCTGGGCCACCAGGTTCTCGGCCTTGATCACCTGGATCTGCCCGGAGGCGCTCACGTTGCCGGTATTGTAGATCTCGGCTTCCGAGTTCAGCTCGTCGGCCAGGAGGCTGGCCACCTCGTAATCCCCCATGCGCACGTGGACCCGGGCGCGCCACAGACGGGCGCGGAAGGACAGCTCGGCGCTCTCGGTGGTGTTGCTGACCTCCTGGAGCACCACGGCGGCTTTCTCGTAGTCCCGCAGCTCCCAATAGCACTCGGCCAGCTTCAGGCCGATGCGGTCGCGCTCCTTGTCGTCCGGGAAATTATCCAGGTATTCCTGGTAGTTGGCGGCGGCCTCGGCCCAGCGGTCCAGGGTGAAGGCGTTGTCGCCGCTCACCTTCAGGGTCTCGGCCTGGTAGTCGCTGTCAGGGAACTGCTTGTCCAGCTTGGCCAGATAATCCTGGCTGCGGTCGGCGTCCCCGATGAGCAGGTAGTTCAAGGCCTGCAGATACAGGGCCTCTTCCATGAAGGGCGTGGCCGGATAGTTGAGAAAGAGGTTCTCGAACTTGCGGATGGACATGCGGTACGACTCGAGGCGGTGGTAGGCCTTGCCCTGCATGAAGAGGGCGTCGTCGGTGAGGCTGTGGCCCGGGTAATTGTCGATGACCTTCTGGGCCTTGCGGGCGGCCTCCTCGTAATTGGTGGCCTGCTGCCCCGTGGGCTTGCCCGGGTCCTTGTGCTGGCGGATGCGTTCCTTGCGCAGCTCCTCGGCGTCGTCGAAGGCCCGCTTGGCGTTGTAGAAGGTGTTGTACTTGGCGCACCCCACCAGCAGCACCAGGCTGCCCAGCAGAATCCAGGTGATCAGAAAACGACGCCGGGACCTGTTAGCCGGCAGGCCCCGAGCGTCGTTATTTTCCGACTTCCGAAGATTCAACAACAAACACCTCGAAAAGAGCAAACGCGTCCCGATGACCTTTGCAAGAAGCGTTCCCACAGGTTATTGCCCGGATCAGGCCTTCTCGTGCCAGGTCAGGCGGCCCCGCAGGAAGGTGGCGACCACCTTTCCGGTCAAAGTCTCCCCGATATAGGACGAATTGTCCGACCGGCCCTGGAAACTGTCCACCGACACCTGCCACGGGCGGTCGGGGTCGAAGAGCACGAAATCGGCCTCTTCGCCCTCCTCCAGGCGCCCCACGGGCAGGTTCATGACCCGGGCGGGCTTCTCGGTCATGCAGGCCACCAGCTGGCCCAGATCCATGACGTCGTTCTTCACAAGATAGGTGATTCCCACGGCCAGCGCCGTTTCCAGGCCGATGACGCCGAAGGGCGCCTGGTCGAACTGGTACTCCTTCTCGGTGGCCGTGTGGGGCGCGTGGTCGGTGGCGATGCAGTCGATGGTCCCGTCGGCCAGGGCCTCGGCCACGGCGTTGACGTCGTCGGGCTCGCGCAGGGGCGGGTTCATCTTGAACAGGGGCGAGAAGTCGCGGCAGCGGCTGTGGTCCAGGCTGAAGTGGTGCGGCGTGGCTTCGGCGGTGACGTTGATGCCCTCGGCCTTGGCCCGGCGGATGATCTCCACTGCGCCCTTGGTGGACACGTGGCACACGTGCAGGTGGCCGCCGGTGGCCCGCGCCAGCTCGATGTCACGGAAGGTGGCCGAGTCCTCGCTGGCCCGGGGCATGCCGGCCAGGCCCAGGCGCCCCGCCCAGTAACCGCTGTGCATGACGCCGCTGCCCACGATGGTCCTGTCCTCGGCGTGGGTCAGGATGGGCACGCCCAGCACCTTGGCGTACTTCAGGGCGTTGGCCATGAGGCCGCCGTTGACCACGGGGCTGCCGTCGTCGGTGAAGCCCACGGCCCCGGCGGCGATCATGTCGGCGAACTCGCACATGCCCTCGCCCTTGCGCTCGGGGCTGATGGCGCCGGCGGGATAGACCCGGCACAGCCCCGCCTCGCGGGCGCGGTCGATGAGGTAGCGCACCATGCCACTGTTGTCGATGGCCGGAACGGTGTTGGGCATGGTCACCACGCTGGTGAAGCCCCCCGCGGCGGCGGCCCGGCTGCCGCTGGCCACGGTTTCCTTCTCTTCCTGACCGGGCTCGCGGAAGTGCACGTGGGTGTCCACGAAGCCCGCCGAGCAGACCAGGCCGCACGCGTCCAGCACGGGAATGCCCTCGATGGTGGGCGAGCCCACGCCCAGCCCCTCGATGCGGCCCTTGCGCACGTGGATGTAGCCCTTGCGCTTGCCCAGCTTGCCCTCGCGGCAAAGCTTGACGTTGGTCACCAGATATTCCGCAGGAATGCGCTGCCAGCTCCACTCCATCTTTTTCGCCTCTCTCGTTTCATGGTCGGCGCCGGCGCCCGCCGGCGGGATTTGGTTGCCCTTGCGCTAGTTGGCCCCACCCAGGGCGCCGGGGTCGCCGCCCGAAAGCAGGTAGATCAGGGCCATGCGCACGGCCACGCCGTTGGCCACCTGGTCCAGGATGACCTGGCGCGGGCCGTCGGCCACCTCGCTGGCGATCTCCACGTCCCTGTTCATGGGGCCGGGGTGCATGATGAAGGTCTCGGGCTTGAGCTGGCGCACCACGTCCTCGGTGATGCCGTACTGCCGGTTGTACTCGCGGTTGCTGGGGAAGCTCTTGCTGGCGTGGCGCTCCAGCTGGATGCGCAGGACGTTGACCACATCGGCGTCGGCCACGGCCCGGTGCAGGTCGTACTCCACCCTGGCCCCCAGCTTGTCCATGCCGCCGGGCACCATGGTGGGCGGCCCGCACAGGGTGACCTCGGCCCCCAGCTTGGTCAAACCCCAGATGTTGGAACGGGCCACGCGGCTGTGGCTGATGTCGCCGATGATGGTGACCTTCTTGCCCCGCAGGTCTCCCAGGCGCTGGCGCATGGTCATGATGTCCAGAAGGCCCTGGGTGGGGTGCTCGTGGGCGCCGTCGCCGGCATTGATGACCGAGCATTCCAGCACCTTGGCCAGGTACTGGGCCGCGCCGGCGCTGCTGTGGCGCACCACCAGCATGTCGATCTTCATGGCCGCCAGGTTCTCGGCGGTGTCGCGCAGGGTCTCGCCCTTCTTGAAGCTGCTGGTGGCCGCGCTGAAGTTGATGATGTCGGCGGACAGGCGCTTCTCGGCCAGCTCGAAGGAGATGCGCGTGCGCGTGCTGGGTTCGTGGAAGAAGTTCACCACGGTGCGGCCGCGCATGATGGGCACGCTGCGCACCGGGCGGTCGAACACGGCCCGGAAGCGGTTGGCGATGTCCAGGACGCCCAGGATCTCCTCGGCGGACATCTCCTCCAGGCCCAACACGTCTTTGCGGGGGATGATCATTATTCCTCGACCTCCCCGACCACCACTTCTTCCTTCTCGTCGAACTCGGCCACCTTGACCTTGATGATTTCCTTCTGGCTGGTGGGCACGTTCTTGCCCACGAAGTCGGGGCGGATGGGCAGCTCGCGATGACCGCGGTCGATGAGCACGGCCAGGCGGATGGCCTGGGGACGACCCCAGTCCATGATGACGTCCAGGGCGGCGCGCACCGTGCGGCCGGTGTACAGCACGTCGTCCACCAGGATCACCGTCTTGTCGGCCACGTCGAAGGGCATCTCGGTGCTGCTGACCTGGGGAGCGGGACCCAGCTTGGACAGGTCGTCGCGGTAGAAGGTGATGTCCAGGGCGCCCTGGGGCACCTCGTGGCCTTCCACCTGCTTGATGGCCTCGGCCAGCTTGCGGGCCAGGGGCACGCCGCGGCGCTGCACGCCCAGGACGACCAGGTTCTCGACGCCCTTGTGGGCCTCGAGGATCTCGTGAGCCATGCGCTTGATGGCCCGCGACATTTCCTTGCTGTTCATGATGGCGGCTTTTTCGATGAAATTCATGGCGCTCCCCTGAAGGGTTCGGCGGAGGCTTCGGTGAGGCTCCGGAGTGCGGCCTACCTCACAACCAGGCAAAAAAAAGCATGGACCTGGTGTTCCATGCGTGTTTTTCGCGCCTGCCTCCTGGTTTTGGTTCAACTTCGCCGGGAAAATAGCAGGTAGGGGTGGGAGCGGCAAGGGAAAAGGGCTCGGGGAACAGGGAGTCCAGGCCATCCTCAAGGCAACCGGACTACTGGATGAGAACCACTTTTCGGGACTCCCAAACTCCCTCACCTTGCAGACGAACCAGATAGGTCCCAGAGGCCATCCTGCACCCCTCACCATCCTTCCCGTCCCATGGCACCTGCTGGAAACTGTCGGACATCGGTCCCCGGAACAGAGTTCGGACACGGTGGCCGCGCATATCCAGGACATCGACCTGGACCAGACTTCCCACTGGTGCGCTGAAGGAGATCACCGTGGTGGGATTGAAGGGGTTGGGGACAGCCCGGAGGGTCTGATGGGCAGGCCGGATCCCCGATTCTCCCGGGTCGTCTTCCCCTTCGACCGTCGACACATCGCCGCACTGGGAAGCGTATACCGAAATCTGGCCTGGGCCTGCAAGGTACAGGTAGTCCCCTTTCCGGGCGATGCATTCCAGGTAGCCCCTGTCATAGGCCTGCCCCACCAGTTCCAGATCCTGGATGGAACCCGCATCCACAACCTGCAAGCCCCCCCCAGCCACCGGCAAACCGTAAAGGTGATGACCGGCGGAAAGGATCTCCTTGAAGGTGATGGAGGATTGCCCTTCAAGGGGGATGGGCTGGGCTGGATCGGAGACATCGAAGGCGGCCAGGGGCCATCCCCCGAAGAACAAAGTCGCCCCCTGGAGGGCAAAGACGGGTTCATACCAGAAATTCAGGAAGTCCCCGAACTGTCCAAGAGCCGCAGGATGGTCCAGGTCCGAGTAGTCCACAACTCCCAGAGCGCCTCCATAAATTGTGGACCAGTAGGCGTGCCCGTCATTCAGTATGAACCAGACCGGCTCCCACCACTCCCCATTGGCGAAGGAATAGGTCCCCCGGATTTCCGGGCTCGCTGAATCGGTGATGTCCAGGAAAGTGATCCCCCCCTCGTCCAGGGCATAATGATCCACCGCCAGCACCGAGCCATCGACAAACACCCTGGCCGTCCTTGCAAAAGGGATTTGCGAGACGATGGTCGGATCGAGAGGGTCGGCACAATCCAGGACGTACAGCCCGCGAAAACCGCCCGCGCCATAAACATGGCTGCCCTTCAGAGCCAGACCGCCCAGGCCACCCTCCAAGGCCAGGACATGGGCAACCCGAGGATTCAGCGGATCGGAAACGTCGATGGTCACCAGTCCCTCACTGGAACCGGCCAGAAGCACATCCCCGGAAAGGGGAAAATCATGCAGGGAGTTAACCTCCACACCAGATTCAAACAAAACCACCGCCAGTGGCGCCAGGGACTCGGGGGGTGTGAAATCGAAGATATCCATCTGGCCATCGTAGCTGACAGCCATGAGGATGTCGTCCTTGGCCAGAACCAGCCCTTGGGGATCGCCGTGCTGTACCGCGCCAAGAAAGCGGGGCCTGGCGGGATCCGAGGAATCCAGTAGGGCCAGGATGTCTTCAGTGGCCAGGAAGAGCCGGTCTTCCCGCCACAGGGCCAGTCGCGTTTCGAACCAGCCGGTGTCATCGTACTGGCCGACCACGAACGGGGCAGCAAGATCGCTGAAATCGACCAGCTGAACCTGGGGAGAATCACCGCCGAAGGCCACCATTTCCCCGTCGACAACAAAACCGTTCCAGATCCAGGGCGTCGGTCCCGCCAGATGGGAAGCGACATGCAGAGCGCCCTGACCATCGACATCGAACAACCAGAATCCCTCGACATCCATCAAGGCCAGACGATCACCCGCCCCGCAAATCTGAATGATTGGCGACACATCCAGGGTGGGCAAGAGCACGAGGTGCCCTGGATCAGAAACATCAATCCGCATCAGCTGGCCGGAGATTCCGAACACGAAAAGGAAATCCCCCACCAGAGCCATCCCTCGCCCGGACCCGGGAAGCTGCAGCCCTCCCGCGACCACAGGATCGGTCGGATCGGCCACGTTGACGGCCTCCAGGTTTTCTCCGCCTTGCATAAAAACAAAATCCCCTGAGAGGCAGAGACGATCCGGGCCGAATTCCAGGAGAGTCACCGAAGCGAGCTCCGGGTTCAGGGCATCGGCGATGTCCAGAACCACGAGGCCCCGGCTGCTCGAAGCAGCAAAAACAAGGTTCCCCTCATGAACAAGATCGACGAAATTGGGAGCCCCCAGCAGCTGCGGCCACTGGTCGGCGCGGACAGTCTTGACATGGCGCGGCTGGTGGGAGTAGTCGAGGCATTCCTGGGTGGATCCTTGGGGTATCACGGGTGACCAGAAATTCATTAGGAAAAATACCGAAACCAACACAATCCGCAGAGCCATGATTCCCTCCCTGGCATTCCCTGACCATCCCGACGGTCATACCCCAGCAGTCTACTTCAGCTGAGGGAGAGGACAAGCAATGGTTTGCCCTGCCCTCCTGTGCCTGTTAATTTTTTCTGAACCCTTGCTCAGGAGCCCTTAATGAAAGTCAACCAGGACTGCATCCCCTGCACCGTGCAAAGCTGCGTGCGCCTCATGGAAGCGGGCTTCGTGCCCGAGGACAAGCAGGAGTCCCTGCTGCGCCACACCCTGGCCTACCTGGCCGAGGCCGATTACGAGCAATCGCCCCCGGCCCTGGCCCAGGGCATGCACCGCCTGTTCCGGCAAGTGTTGGGGGACAGCGACCCCTACCGGGAAATCAAGCGGCAGAGCAACGCCCTCATGCTGGAGCGGCGCGAGGAGCTGCGCCGGCTCATCCGGGAAAGCCCCGACCCCCTGGCCACCGCCCTGCGCCTGGCCATGGCCGGCAACGTCATGGATTTCGGGGCGCGGCGGCTTTTCGACCCCCTGGAGACCATCGGCGCCGTGCAGCAAGCGGAACTGGCCAGGGACGACAGCGAGGATCTGCGGCGCGCCCTGGTCGCGGCCCGCCACGTGCTGTACGTGGGCGACAACGCCGGCGAGATCGTCACCGACGCCCTGCTGCTGGAAACCATGGCGCACCCGCAGGTGACCTTCGTGGTGCGCGGGGCCCCCGTGCTGAACGACATCACCGAGGAGGATGCCCGCGCCGTGGGCCTGGACCAGCTGGCCCGGATCATCACCACCGGGGACGACGCCCCGGGGGTGATCCTGGCCACCGCCTCGGCAGAATTCCACCAGGCCTTCGCCGTTGCCGACGTGGTCATCAGCAAGGGGCAAGGCAACCTGGAAGGGCTCATCGATGCGCCGCGGGAGGTGTACTTCCTGCTGACCACCAAGTGCCACCGCATCGCCCGGCGGCTGGGAGTGGGCGAAGGAGCCTTCGTTCTCTGGCGCAAGCCGGCCGGCGATTGACGGCAGGCCGTCCCTGGCCATCATGGGGCGGGCCTTTTATCCTGGAACTTATCCGGAAACAGGAGTTAAACTCTCCGCGCATTGTATCGGGACGGTATCCTCGGCGATGGTCCCGGGACCGCCATCCGTTCCTGCCTGGCCGCCCCACGGATCGTCCCTCTTCTCTGACCGCAAAGGTACGCGATGAAGAACACCCTCTTGCTGTTATCCTTGCTTGTTCTGGGCCAGCTTGCCACGGGCCCGGGCACCGGGGCCGCCCCCGCCCTGGCCGGCGACCCCGCCGCCTCTGATTCCTCCACCCCTGAAGCCCCCACCCTGATCTCCGCCGAGGATTTCCTGCTGGCGGACCACTACGACAAGGTGGTGGTCATGGACTTCTGGGCTTCCTGGTGCGAACCCTGCGCCCAGGCCCTGCCCTGGCTGGCCGGACTGCAGGAGCGCCTGGGTGACCAGGGCCTGCAGATCATCATGATCAACGTGGACCGCGACCCCAAGGCCGCCCTGCCCATGGCCGCCCAGCTGCCCCCCACGGTGGTGCAGGTCAGCGACCCCAAGGGCAACCTGGCCGCCGAGTACAAGCTGGAAGGCCTGCCCAGCACCTTCCTGTTCACCCGGCAGGGCGATCCCGCCGGTTCCCACGTGGGTTTCCAGGCCAAGGACATGGCCGAACGCGAGGCCGAGATCCAAGCTCTGCTGCAGAAAGGATCAGAGGATGAACACGGATTCTAGATCACGCCTGGGGCGGTGCGCCCTGTGGCTGCTGCTGGCCCTGCTGTTGCCGGTCCTGTTGACGGGCTGCGCCGGCAGCATGGGCGTGCAACCCTGGGAACGCGACCTGCTGGCCCAGCCCGGCATGGCCATCGATCCCGACCCCATTCAGACCGCCCTGAACGAGCACATCTTCTTCAGCAAGGAGGCCAGCACCGGAGGGCTGGGCACGGCGGGAGGTGGCTGTGGCTGCAACTAGCAAGACCGGACAGAATGTGCGCGGCGCCCTGCTCACGGCCTGCGGGCTGCTGGGCATCGGCGGCGCCCAGGCCCAGGCCACCGAGATCAAGGGTGCCGTCCTGGGCTACACCGAGCCCGACCGGGTCAGCGCCATCGAGACCGTGGTGGACGTGGCCCACACCTTCGCGGGAGGCCAGGGGCTGAACTTCAAGCTTGTGTACGACGGGTTGACGGGGGCCTCGGCCAACGGGGCCGTGCCCTGGACCGATTACCAGACCTTCACCCGGCCCTCGGGGGCGGGCTCGTACCAGGCCGACCCCGAGCAAACACCCTTGGACGACACCTTCCGCGATTCGCGGGTGGCCCTCAGCGGCGGGGCCAGCCTGCCCTGGGGCCGCCTGTCCACCGTGTCGGCGGGGCTGTACGGCTCGGGCGAGCACGACTACATGTCCCTGGGAGCCAACCTGGCCCTGAGCCGCGACTTCAACAAGCGCAACACCACCGTGGCCCTGCGCGGCGCCATGTTCCACGACACCATCAACCCCGAGGGCGGGCGCCCCACCCCCTTCGGCATCATGACCCCGGCGGGCAGCGAGCTGGCGCGCCTTGACGGCGACGGCACCAAGGACATCATGGACCTGGGCCTGAGCCTGACCCAGACCATCAACCGCAGCACCATCGCCCATCTGAGCTACACCTTCAGCCAGGTGGACGGCTACCAGACCGATCCCTACAAGCTGCTGAGCGTGGTCAATCCCGAGACCGGCGCTCCCGGCCACTACGTGTTCGAGAAGCGCCCCGACAGCCGGGCCAAGCACGTGCTGCTGGCCAAGCTGAACCATCATCTGAGCCGGGATATCGTGCGCCTGTCCTACCGCTTCATGACCGATGACTGGGGCGTGAACAGCCACACCATCGACCTGGAGTACCGCCTGAAGATGGGCGAGCACCGCTATCTGGAGCCCAGTGTGCGTTGGTACACCCAGAGCGAGGCCGACTTCTACCGGCGCTTCCTGCTGGAGAGTGAGGCCCTGCCCCTGGACGCCTCGGCCGACTACCGGCTGGGCGATATGCAGACCTGGGCCTGGGGCCTGAAGCACGGACGCCGCCTGGGCAACGGCCACGACCTGACGGTCCGGGGGGTCTACTACCGCCAGAGCGGCGAGAGCCACCCCGCCGAGGCTGTGGGCGCCCTGCGCGACCTGGACCTGTTCCCCACCGTGGAGGCCTTCATCTTCCAGGTGGGTTACAGCTTCGGCACGTGATGACGGGCGGCGGGAATTCCCTGACCCTGGAACGGGCCGGCCGGCAGTGGCTGGCCCGTTTCGACGCCATGGCCTCGCCCTGCGAGGTGAAGCTGGATCTGTCCGACGAGGCCGTGGGGCGCCAGCTGGCCGCCGCCGCCCGGGCCGAGACCCGGCGCATCGAAGGAAAATTCAGCCGCTACCGGGACGACAACATCATCCACACCATCAACCAGGCCCGCGGCGCCCCCGTGACCGTGGACCCGGAAACGGCGGGCTTGCTCGACTTCGCCCACCGCTGCCACCAGCTGAGCGGGGGCCGCTTCGACATCACCAGCGGGGTGCTGCGCCGGGCCTGGACCTTCGACGGCGGCAGTCGCGTGCCCGCGCGAGCCCACACGAAAGAGCTTCTGAAACTGGTGGGCTGGGAAAAGGTGAGCTGGGAGAACCCGGTGCTGGCCATGCCGGCAGGCATGGAGATCGACCTGGGCGGCCTGGGCAAGGAGTACGCCGTTGACCAGGTGACCAGCCTGCTGGCCGAGCGCACCGGCGCCGCCTTCCTGGTGAACTTCGGCGGCGACCTGCGCGCCCACGGTCAGCGGCGCGACGGCCGGCCCTGGCGGGTGGGGGTGGAAAGGCCGGGCCTGCCCGATGCGGCGGCCCTGGATCTGGAGCTGGCCCGGGGCGCCCTGGCCACCAGCGGAGACGCCCGGCGCTACCTGGTGCACAAGGGCAAGCGGCTGGGGCACATCCTGAATCCCCACACGGGCTGGCCCGTGAGCCAGGCGCCGCGTTCGGTGACGGTGCTGGCCGACACCTGCCTGCAGGCCGGGGTGCTGTCCACCCTGGCCCTGCTGCAGGGCAAGAACGCCGAGGAATGGCTGGCCGAGCAGGGGGGGCAACACTGGATCATTCGCTGACCGCGCCGATATGCCCTAGTTCTCCCCCAGCTCCCGCAAATTCCGCCGCGCCGCCGAGGCCCAGCTGCTGGCGTCGTCCAGCTCCAGGTACCGCTTCCAGGCCCGGACCGCAGCCCCCTTCTCCCCCGCCGCCTGCAGGCTGCGCGCCAGGCCGAACTGGGCCCGGCTGTGCCGCGCATCCACGTCCAGCACCTGCCGGAAAGCGTCCACCGCCTCGGCAAAGCGCGTCAGGGCGAACAGGGCGCTGGCCCGGGCGAAGTGGAAATCCACGTCCCCGGGGCGCTCGACCGTCAGCTTGTCCAGCAGGGCCAGGGCCCGGTCGTTCTGCCCGCGCTGCATGTGCACCAGGGCCAGGTTGTAGCGCGCCGCCAGCAGGTCGGGGGCCGTGTCCACCGCCAGCTCGAACTGCCGGCCGGCCTCGGCCAGGCGCTCCTGGTGCATGGCGTCCACGCCCCTGTTGTAGGCCACCAGGGCCGACGCCCGGCGCTGGGCCTGGTCCCACTCGTCGGGGGCGAAGCGCAGTGCCAGCAGACTGCCCTCGGTCAGATGGCCGGGGCCGGACAGGCCGTTCTCCCGGGCCAGCTGCCCGGCCCGGGCGGGGTCGCCGTAATAGTTGTCGGCGATGCGGCTCAGGGTCTCGCCGGGCAGGACCCGGTGCTCGATGACCCGCTCTCCCGCCGCCATCACCGGCGGCTGGTCGGTGACGACCTTCCCGCCCCCGCACCCAACCAGAAAGAGCAGCCCCGGAATCACCCATCCCACGCGTCGCATCACTCCTCCCCTTCTTCCAGTCGCGGATCCCCCGTGGCGGCGGCCTCTTCAAGGATGGCCACCATCACGTCCGGTTCCTCGGTGTCGTACAGCCGCCGGCGCAGCTTGGCCGCCCCGGGATAGCCCTTGAAGCACTTGGCGATGTGCTTGCGCACCACGTAGCAGCCGGTCCTGTCGCCCCGCAGGGCCACCTCGCCCCGCACGTGGTCGATGGTGGTGCGGCACATCTCGGCGAAATCGGGCACCGGATCCGGCCGGCCCTCGTCAACGGCGCGCATCTTCTCGAAGATCCACGGATTGCCGATGGCCCCGCGCCCGATCATGACGCCGTGGCACCCCGTGTGCTCCACCATGCTCCGGTAGGTGGGCCCGTCCACCACGTCGCCGTTGCCGATGACGGGAATATCCAGGGTGTCCACCAGGTCGGCGATGTAATCCCAGTTGGCCTCGCCGCGGTACTTCTGGTTGCGGGTGCGGCCGTGCATGGTCAGCCAGGGCAGCCCCAGTTCCTGCAGCAGCAGGCCCACCTCGCGATAGTTCACCGAATCCTCGTCCCAGCCCGTGCGGATCTTGGCCGTCACCGGGGCGGGGCTGTTCTCGATGACGGCGCGGGTGATCTTTTCCAGCAGGGGCAGGTCGGCCAGCAGGGCGCTGCCGCCGCACTTCTTGACCACCTTCTTGGCAGGGCAGCCGAAGTTGATGTCCAGGACATCCAGGCGGCGGCCCCGCATGAGGCGCGCCGCGGCCCCCATGTGCTCGGGCTCGTTGCCGAAGATCTGCACTCCCACCAGCCCCTGCTCGCCCTCCGTGTCCACCAGCTGCCAGGTGGCCTCCCCGCCGTACATCAGGCCCGCGGCCGAGGCGAACTCGCAGAAGCCCATGTCTGCCCCGAAGCGGCGGGCGATGTCCCGGAAGGGGCGGTCGGTGACGCCGGCCATGGGCGACAGGAAGCGGCGCGTGTCGGCCAGCCAGGGCACGCGCTCGTCGATGCGGACTTCTTTGCGGGAAAGGGCCAAAACCTTGAACCTCGTCGTGTATTGAACACCGGGACCGGGCGGGATGCCACCGGCCCGGGCGCGGAAAACTGCCAGATGGACCCCAAAGGTTAATGGACGTCGCCTGTCCTGGCAATTTTTCAGGGCCGCCCCACCCACGAGAAGAGGCCCGGCCAACCCCGGCCGGGCCTCCATCATCCTTCCGATTCCCAGGGTCCTACTTGAGCAGCAGCCCCTTCTGCATGGACACCCCCTGCTCCGTCTGCAGCCGGAAGTAATAGACCCCGCTGGGCTGCAGGCGCCCCCGGGCATCCCGGCCGTTCCAGGTGACCTCGTGGGGCCCCTGGCCCTGGGCCTCATCCACCAGCACCCGCACCAGCCGGCCGCCCAGGTCGTACACGCACAGGCGGGCCGAACCCGCGCTTTGCAGATGATACGGCACCTGGGTGGCGGGGTTGAAGGGGTTGGGATAGACGGCCCCCATGCGGGTGGCGCCGGGCACGGCGGCGGACATTATCCAGCGGGTCTCGGGACCGGCCGCCGTCTCGCCCCCATCAAATACGGCGCTGGCCGCGTAGAACACCTCGGTGCCGGCAGCCACCGCCGGACTGTCGGTGAACAAGACGCTGCCGGCCTGGCACTGCAGCGGGGCGCTGGTCAGACGCCGAGGCTGGTCCCCCGCCACCCGCCGGTAGATGTGATACCCCCGGGCGCCCTCCAGGCAGGCCCAGCTCAGGGCCACGGCGCTGCCCCGGGGCTCCAGCAGGGGCGCGGCCGGAGCCAGCACCGCCACCTGCTGGGGGTTGATGATGGCGAAGTCCAGATCACTCGCGTCGTCCATGGGAATCCAGATATGGTCCTGGCCCGTGTCCTGGTAGCAGGGATAGTCCCGGATGGCCGTGTCCCATTCCCAGGAAGGGTGCAAGGTGAAGGCGTTGCGCGCGGGTGTCGGCACCAGGATGTCCACCCTGCCCAGCAGGATTTCCGGCGCCGGCGGCAGCGGCGCGTCCAGCACCACCGTGGGCATCAGGGGATCGCCGCCGTAAACGCTACCCCCCGGCACGGTCCAGCCCAGGATCTGCGCCTGGTTGTAGTCTGCCTCGGCCAGGCGCAACTGCCAGGCCGAAACCCCGGCGGTGGTGGACGGCGAGTGCAGCACCAGATAACCGGTGACCACCTCATCCTCCGCGCTGGTCTGGATGGTGTTGTCCAGGTACTGGGCATCGAAGTGCAGCCCCAGCACGTTGGCCGGGCCGGGCAGCACGTCGGCGGCGTAACCGGTGATGGTGCAGGTCTCGCCCATGGGCAGGCCCAGATCCAGCACCCCCGTCACCGGTCCGGCCTGGATGGGCTGCACCTCCGTCCGCACCGTCAAGACCCGCCCCGGCAAGAGGGTGTAGTCGCCCTCGAAGGTGGTGCTCAGACCAGGTGTTCCGCTCAGGGAGAGGTGACCATCAACAGGAACCTCTCCGTCATTCCAGGCCACGCTGAAATACTTGAAATCCCCGTCTCCCACCTGAACCGTGGGCAGCCGACCCGAGGATAGAGTGCCGTAGCTGTTCACCAGTGGCCGGCCAGTGCCGCTGAGTTCCACATCCTGGCACAGGCCGTCAACCCGCAGCACGGCGCTTCTGGCCACCAGGGCCTCCGGGCGGAAGGTCACGTCCACGCCTTGTCCTTGCCACGGTCCCATTTCCAGGTGGGTGGTGGACAGGGTGAATTCATCGCCATCCTGCTCCAGAGCCAGATCCAGTACCAGGGTTCCGCCGCCATCGTTGATGAAGGATATGTGGGCTTCCCTGGACAATCCCACACCCACCTCGCCGAAATCGTAGCTGGTGAAGTTCTGGTTACAGACGGGGGGCAGATCCTCGACCCGGGCCAGGATGCGCACCTGCGGGCAAGCCAGGGAGCCCAGATCCAGGATCAGATCCCACTCGCCCACGCCGGGAGGATGAAAAGACACCCCGATGGTTGTTTCCTCACCCGGCTCCAGGAAGGGGGGGATGGGGCCACCCACCTCTCCGAAAAGGGAAAACCCGGGCTCTTCCAGGAAGGGATGGATGGCCAGGCTACCCTCCCCCGGATTCCGGACCACCAGATGGCGCGATGCCCAGCCGCCCAGGGGAATCACCCCGAAATCCAGGGTCTGGTTGGTTACCTCACAGGCATTCTCCTGCCAGCCCCCCGTCAGGGAAACGGACTGCTCCTGGCCGCACATGGTGAACACCAGGGAGGCGTCGTACTCCGCATCCGCGGGCGGCGCCATGGTCAGGACGAACTCCACCTCCTGGCCCGGCAAAACCTGGAAGGAGGTGGGTCCCGCCGTGACGAAGCCGCCGTCCTGGCGGTAGGTGAAGACGCCCTCGGGGACACCCGCCCCATTCACCAAGGCCACGCTGCCCACCGCCGCCACGGTGCCGGTGTTGGTGGCCAGGAAGCGCATGTTCCTGGTCTCTCCGGAGGGGACGAAGCCGAAATTCAGGGTCTCGGGAAGCTCCAGCTGAGGCCCTTCCTGGGACGTGTCATGGTTGATGAGGGCCGCGGGCAGGCCCGCGCAGCCGTTGGCCCAGCCCCCCGCCAGGGACAGGGACTGCGCCCCGTGCCCCAGGATGGGAGCGAACACGGGGTAGCCGTACTCGGGCGGGTCGGCCAGGGAGGGCTCCCCCTGAGCGCGCAGGAAAAGAGCCACCTCCTGACCCGCAGTAGGCACCAGGATGGTGGCGCTGGCCAGCACCACGTCGTGGTCCGAGGCCAGGGGCATGCTCAGCCCCACCCGGAAGGAGGGGGCGGTTTCCATGTTCAAACCCTGCCCATTCAAATTCCAGAACATGTAGGGTTCGGTGCCACTGGTCAGGACATCGACCACGCATTCCCAGGAGGTCAGCCCGTCATCGAAGGAGGGATTCTTGAGCACCAGGTAGGCCGGAACCGCCTGGTTGACCGTGGTGGTCTGGAAGGTGGTCTGGGTGGCGGACTCGTCGAAGAAGATGCCCAGGGCATCGGTAACTTCCTGGGCAAGACCGGGCCCCGACAAGAGGAGGAAGCAGGCAAGAAAGACAGCAACAGGCGCGGCGAAATGACGCATGTGGCCCCACGCTCCTTGGATGTGATAGAGAAAATGCCCCCTTGAACGCATGAATATACCATATCAGCAAAGACGCGGGCAACAGCGCCCAGGGCCTTCCACAAAACCCTGTGACAGAACCACCTTCCCTGACTAGACTGCCTGGGCATGACCCGTCCCCCAGTCCCGGAGCGAACAGTGCCCCTGCCCCCCCATCTTTGCTTCATCAACAGCCTGCGCGCCTGGGGCGGCGCCGAGGTGTGGTTCCTGGACACCGCCGCGGCCCTGCAGCGGCGCGGCCACCGCATCAGCCTGGTGTGCCAGCCCGGCAGCGAACTGGCCCGCCGGGCGCCCGAGGTGGGCCTGCCCACCGCCCCCATCCCCATCCGCATGGACGCCGCCCCGTGGACCTGGCTGAAGCTGGCCCGCCACTTCCGCAACCAGGGAGTGACCGCCCTGCTGTGCAACCTGGACAAGGACTTCAAGGCCGCGTCGATCGGAGCGCGCCTGGCCGGGGTGCCGCGGGTGCTGGTCAGCCGCGAGAGCGATTTCCCCCTCAAGGACAAGTGGTACTACCGCTGGTACTACAACAACCTGGCCTCGGGCATCCTGGTCAACAGCCAGGCCACCCGCGCCACCACCCTGGCCAGCGCGCCCTGGCTGGAAGCCGGCCGCGTGGGTCTGCTGTACAAGGGCATCGACACCGTTCGTTTTCAGCCCCCGGCCCGGCCCGCCCCCGAGCCCACCGTGGGCTTCATGGGCCAGCTCATCAAGCGCAAGGGCGTGGACACCCTCATGAACGCCTGGCGCATCGTGGAAGAGCACCCCTGGCCCTGGCCCGTGCTGCTGAAGATCGCCGGCAGCGGCCCCCTGCACGAGTGGCTGGGCGCCTGGCGGCAAACCCTGCGACACCCCGACCGCGTGGTGCTGTGCGGCCAGGTGGAGGACACCCCCGCCTTCTACCACAGCCTGTCCGTGCTGGCCATGCCCTCCCGCGCCGAGGGCTTCGGGCTGGTGGCCGCCGAGGCCGGGGCCTGCGGCCTGCCCGTGGTGGCCAGCGGAATCAGCAGCCTGCCCGAGATCGTCGAGCATCGCGAGACCGGCCTGCTGGTGCCTCCCGGCGACGAGCATCACCTGGCCGCCGCCCTCATCGAGCTGCTGGACCGCCCCGACACCGCCCGCACCCTGGGCGAAGCCGCCCGCCGCCGGGTGGTGGAAAATTTTGACCGGGAACACACCCTGGACCGGCTGGCCGAACTGGCGGGGTTGGCCTGAGCATCCATGCCGTCCGCGCGGTTTCCTGCTATCATCTGGGCAAGCCGCCCGCGAGGGAGAAAGGACTCCTGGCCTTCATGAACTACCTGCTGCAGAACCTGGACATCCCGGGACTGGTCACCCGCCTGGTGGCCTTCGCACCCAACATCGTGGTGGCCCTGCTGATCCTGCTGACCTTCTGGGTGGCCTACCGCCTGGGCCGGCGCCCCCTGAGCGCCGCCATGCGCCACAGCGGCATGCACCAGAAGCTGGTCGAGCTGCTGGTGGACAACATCTTCCGCTACAGCATGCTGGCCTTCGGCCTGGTCATGGCCCTGTCCCAGTTGGGCATCAACGTGGGCGCCGCGGTGGCCGGTCTGGGCGTGGTGGGAATCGCCGTGGGCCTGGCCGCCCAGGACAGCCTGTCCAACACCATCGCCGGCTTTACCATCTTCTGGGACAAGCCCTTCGTGGTGGGCGACTGGATCACGGTGCACGGCCAGTATGGCATGGTGCAGGACATCACCCTGCGCAGCACCCGCATCCGCACTCCGCGCAACAGCTACGTGGTCATTCCCAACCGGCGCATCATCGACGAGGTGCTGGAGAACGATTCCAAGAACGGCGAGGTGCGCATCGACGTGCCCATCGGCATCGCCTACAAGGAAGACATCGCCCAGGCGCGCCAGGTGCTGCTTGCCGCGGCCGGGGGGGTGCCCGCCATCAAGCCCAGCCCCGCGGCCGACGTGGTGGTTGAGAACTGCGGCGATTCCAGCGTGGACCTGGTGGTGCGGGTGTGGGTGGACGAGGCCAGCAGCCGCCAGGGCGTGCACTTCTCCCTCCTGGAGAGCTGCAAGGTGGCCCTGGACGAGGCCGGCATCCAGATTCCCTATCCCCACCTGCAGGTTTTTTACGATGGCGTCGAGGACCGGGTCGTGGAAAAATGGCGGTCCGGCCAGGCCGAAGGTTGATCCATACCTGAACCGTATCGCGAAAGGCTGCGCGTGAAATCCCTGGACGTCGCCGTCATCCAGACCAGTCCCGTGTTCGGGGAACCCCGGACCAACCTGCACGACGCCATCAACCGCATCCCCTCGCGCTGCGACCTGGCCGTGCTGCCCGAGCTTTTTGCCACCGGCTACCAGTTCAAGGACCGCGCCGAGGCCCGCGCCCTGGCCGAGCCCGCGGCCCCGGACAAGGAGCCCGGGTACGTGGTGCGCCGCTTGACCGAACTGGCCGCCGACACGGGCACCACCCTGGTGGCCGGGGTGGACGAGCTGGCCGGAGACCGGGTCTTCAACTCGGCGGTGCTGTTGCGCCCCGACGGCAGCCGGGACATTTACCGCAAGGTGCACCTGTTCCAGGACGAGAAGAACATCTTCGACCCGGGCGATCTGGGCTTTCCCGTGTTCCCGGCCTGCGGCACCACCGTGGGCCTGATGGTGTGCTTCGACTGGATGTTCCCCGAGGCCGCCCGCAGCCTGGCCCTGGCCGGGGCGCGCATCATCTGCCACCCCGCCAATCTTGTGCTACCCTGGTGCCCGGCGGCCATGATCACCCGCTGCCTGGAGAACCGCGTGTTCGCCCTGACGGCCAACCGGGTGGGTCGGGAGATGCGCACGGGGCAGCCCCTGGACTTCATCGGCCTCAGCCAGATCGCCAACCCCCGCGGTGAGCGCCTGGCCCAGGCTCCCGAGCGGGCCCCCGGCACGGCCACGGCCACCATCAAGCTGCCCGACCACCACACCCTCATCACGCCGTTGAACGACGTGTGGGGGGACCGCCGCCCCGACCAGTACCGGCTACAATAAAGGCCGCCCCACCGGGGGCGGCCTTCATTCCTTTTCGGCCCACCAGTCCTACTGGCTCAGATCCATGCCCTTGGGCACCACCACGATGCCCTCGCTGCTGACCTGGAACATCTGCCGGTCCCGGTCCAGATCGAAGCCGATCTTCATGCCCTCGGGAATGACCACGTTCTTGTCCACGATGCAGTTCTTGAGCTCGGCGTAGCGCCCCACCACCACGTCGTCGAACAGGATGCTGTCGTTCACCTTGCAATAACTGTTCACCTTGACGCGCCGGCCCAGGATGGAGCGTACCACCTTGCCGCCCGAGATGATGCAACCCCCGCCGACGATGCTGTCCTCGACGATACCGGGCAGGGTGCCGTCCTCGGTGAAGCCGTGCACCGACTTGCAGGGGGGCACCGGCGGCTGCCAGGCCCGGAAGGCCCAGTTGGGATCGTACAGGTCGAAGCGGGGTCGGCGGCTGACCAGTTCCATGGTGGTCTCGTAGTAACTGTCCAGGGTGCCGATGTCCCGCCAGTACTGGGGTTGCTGGGTCTTGGGGTCACGGAAGGGATAGGCGTAGACCTCTTCCTGCTCCACCAGCGAGGGAATGATGTTCTTGCCGAAGTCGTGGGCGCTGCCGGTCTGGCGCGCGTCGTGGGCCAGTTCCTTGACCAGGCTGCCCGTCTCGAACAGGTACACGCCCATGTTCACCAGGCAGTGCTCGGGGTCCCCGGGGATGGTGCGCGGGTTCTCGGGCTTCTCCTCGAAACCGATGACCCGCCAGTTCTCATCCACCTCCAGGATGCCGAATTCCTCGGCCCCCTTGCGCGGCACCACCGCGGCGCACAGGCTCATGCTGCCCTTGTGGCCCGAATGGAATTCCAGCAGGGTGGTGTAGTCCATCTTGTAGATGTGATCACCGGACAGGATGAGCACATGTTCGGGCTTGCGGTTCTCCAGCAGGTAGATGTTCTGGTAGACGGCATCGGCCGTGCCCTCGTACCACTTCTGCCCCACCCGGTGCTGGGGCGGGATTCGGTACAGAAATTCGCCGGCCTCGTAGCTGAAGATATTCCAGCCGCGCTGCAGGTGCTTGTCCAGGGAGTAGGACTTGTACTGGGTCAGGACGTAGATCTGGCGCAGGCCGCTGTTGATGCAGTTGGACAGGGCGAAATCGATGATGCGGTAGGCGCTGCCGAAGGGCACCGAGGGCTTGCTGCGATCCTTGGTCAGGGGATATAGACGATTGCCCTGCCCCCCGGCGAGGATGAGGGTCAGGGTGTTGCGAACCATCTGCCGTCTGTCCACGGTGATCTCCGTTCCGGTTGCCGGCCCAGGCGGCGTTGAACGCGGCCGAACCGGCAAACCGGAAGAACGGGACAGGCGTCAGGCAAGGCTACTGCCCGGTGGCCATCCGGGCTTCCAGCACCTCGTTGACGGTATCCAGCAATTCGGTGACATCCGACGACTTCGTCACATACGCATCCGCAGCCCAGGTCAGGTAATTATCCTTGTAGCTGGAAAAGGCGGTGTTCAGAACCACTGGAATGGAATTATCACGTTCGATGATCCGTTGCAAGGCATCGATTCCGTCCATCCCAGCCATCCTGATATCCAGGATAACAAGATCCGGCTTCATCGTCTCCACAAATTCCAGACCCTGGGCCGCGTTACCGGCCGTCATGGTCTCGAAACCGGCGCGTCGCAGCTCGGTTTCATAGAGAAGACGCAGATGGGGTTCATCATCGACGATGAGGACTTTGCTCACGATTCTCTCCTTTGGGCGATTTCTTACGCTTCCTTGCTTCTTGAAGAAATCCTTAACCGCAGTTTACATCAATTTGCCTCGTTTGACCACCCAGAATCCCGTAAAAAATCAGTCTCCGTCGGCATCCCTGGGAAGGGGCAGGATAAACGAGAATTCCGCCCCCCCGTCCGGCCGGTTGGCCGCTCCCACGACCCCTCCATGAGCCTTGATTACCTGCGCGCAGATGGTCAATCCCAGGCCACTGCCCGAAGCTTTCGTGGAGAAAAAGGGCGAAAAAAGCTTCTCGGCCACATCGCTTGCAAATCCCGGGCCGCGATCCAGGACCGACACCTTGACGCCCCCCTCCAGAACCTGGGTGCGGACCTCCAGGTCGCCCCCGCCGGACATGACCTGAATGGCGTTCATCAGGTAATTGCGCATGACCTGCTGTATTTCGCCGGGATGACAGCTCAGCTCCACCCCGTCGCATTCCAGGTTCATGAACAGGGAAATTTTCTTGTCCTCGAACTCGCCCAGATAGCGGTCGACGGTCTCCTTCACCAGCTGATCGATGACGATGGTCTTGCGCATCTGCTTGCGGGGGCGGATGAAATCCAGCAGGTCGTGGATGATATTCTCCATGCGGCCCACTTCCTCGCTGATGATGCTGGCGAACTGGTGATTGGGGTCCTTCTCATCCAGATTGCGCACCAGGGTGCGGGCGAAGCCGCCGATGGCCACCAGGGGGTTGCGCAGCTCGTGGGCCACGATGGCCGAGGTCTCGCCCATGACGCTCAAGCGCTCCATGCGCAGCAGGGTGGCCTGGTCCTCCTTCTGCTGCTGGTGGGCCTTGCGCAGATCCAGCAGGCGCTTTTCCAGCTCGTGGTACAGGCGGCTGTTCTCGATGGCCCCGGCGCTCTGATTGGCGAAGAGCTGCAGGAATTCCAGATCCAGGGGATGGATCTCGCTGCGACTGATGGCGTTGTCGGCCACGATGACTCCCAGGGGGCCCCGCCGGGTGGTCAGGGGGGCGATGGCGAACTCCCGGCAGCCCAGCCAGTGGCGCAGGGTCTCCACGCCGGGAAGGTCCATGTCCTCCCCCACGCACACGGTGCGCCGCTCGTTCATGACGCGCATGGCCACGTTGTTCTCATCGTCCAGGGGAATGACCATGTGGCGCACGATCTCGTTCACCGCCACGTCGGTCATCTTGATGGAGCGGTCGTAGCTGGTCATCATCTCGAAAAGGTCGCCCGGTTTGTCCGCCAGATCCATCCAGATGCGCGAGGCCTCGCTGGCGTTGCTGGGCCCGATGGCCAGCTCGCCCTGCAGCACCCCCTTGCCGTCGTCGGCCAGCAGCAGGAAAGCCCGGTTGAAGCGCAACCCCTCCCCGGCGGTGATGCAGATGAGCACCGCCTGCAGGATCTGCTCCAGGGTGAGATGGGCCCCGTAAAGGGCCTCGCTCACCTGGTTCAGCAAGGACAGCTTGGCCAGCCGGGAGGCGCGCACCTCGTCCTCGTACTCCCGCTGCCTGATGTCCGTGATCAGCAACATCAGGTGCCGGTGGTCCTCCCCGTTTTCCGACGAGATGGGCTCGGTCTCGAAGGGCGAGCAGCGGATCTCCACCGGGATGACATCGCCCTGGCTGTGGCGCACCTCCATCTGGCGGGGATTGTCCCCGTTCTCGATGAGGGCCAGGCGGCAATCCTCGAAGCTGCCCGCCAGCAGGAAATAGTCCCCCAGGAAGGCCCCCGTCAGTTCCTCGCGGGCCACCCCAAGCAACACCCCGGCCCCTTGGTTGGCCACGACCACGTGCCCCGAGGGGTCCAGGATGGCCATGGGCTTGGCGGCCTCGGTGAAGCCCTGGACCAGGATCTCGTCGCGGCGCTGCAGGTACTGCTGGTGGTCCATCTCAGGCCCCTTCTTCCGAGGATCCCGCCCCGGCGGTTCCCGCCGCCCGGCCGGCCGCCAGCGCGGCCTCGTAAACCGCCTCGTAGCCCCGGGCAGCCGTCTCCCAGCTGAAATCGCAAACCATGCCCCGGCGCATGAGAGCGGTCCAGCCCTCCCGGTCGGCAAAGGCCTCCTCCACCCGGCGCAGCACGGCCAGCAGGGCGTCGGGCCGGGCCTCGTCGAAGACGAACCCCGTGCCTTCCGGCTGACCAGCATCCGTCACCGTGTCGGCCAGGCCGCCGGTGCGCCGCACCACCGGCGGCGTGCCGTAGCGCAGGGCATACATCTGGGACAGGCCGCAGGGTTCGAACAGGCTGGGCATGAGGAACACATCGCTGCCGGCATAGATGCGATGGGCCAGGGCCTCGTCGAAGGCGTCGATGAAGGCCACATGCCCGGGCAGGCGTTCCGCCAGGACGCGCATCTCGTCCTCCAGCCGCTTCTCTCCCGTGCCCAGGATGGCGAAGGTGAAGCCGTCACCGGCCAGCCGCTCCAGGATGGGCCACAGCAGATCCACCCCCTTCTGGGTGACCAGGCGGCTGACGAAGCCGCACAGGGGACCGGACGCCCGGGCGTTCAGCTTCAACTCCTTGAGCAACGCCTGGCGGCAGGCGGCCTTGCCCTCCAGAGAAGCCGCGGTGTAGGTGGCGGGCAGGTCGGCGTCCTTCTCGGGATTCCACATCTCGTAATCGCCCCCGTTGAGAATACCGGTGTAACGATCTCCGCGGCCCGCCAGGATCTCGTGGAGGCCGCACCCCGCCTGGGCGTCGCTGCGGGTCTCCACGGCGTAAGTGGGACTGACGGTGGTCACCCGGTCGGCGGCCAGGATGCCGCCTTTCAGCAGGTTGACCTGGCCGTGGAATTCCAGCAGGCCGGGGTAGGTGCACAGGGCCCGGGGCAAGCCCAGGACCTCGCCGCCTCCCAGCCCCGCGGTTTCCTGGTGGGCCATGTTGTGAATGGTCATGACCGTGGCCGCCGGCCCGGGCAGGGCCCGGCCGCCATACCATTGCTGCCGGTAAACCAGAGCCGGAGCGCTGGCCGCGTCATGGGCATGGACGATGTCCACGGACCAGTCCAGCAGCCGCGGCAACAGGAGGCTCGCTGCCGAGTGCAGGGCAGCCCGCTCCAGGGAATCGCCGAACCCCTGGCCCTGGGCATCGGTGTAAATCCCCCGGCCGGCAAAGAGGTCGGCCTCCACCAGGTACACCTTCACCGCGGCCGAGGGCGAGCCCAGCATGTGGAAGCGGATGTCGTGGACCCGCTGGCCCACCCTCACCGAAAGGGGCGGCAATTTCTTCAGGAGGCGCACCTTATCCGCGTCCCGGGTCATCTCTCCATACAAGGGCAGGACCACCCGCACGTCGTGCCCCCGGCGGGCCAGGGCCCGGGACAAAGCCGCGGTGACATCAGCCAGCCCCCCCACCTTGGCGAAGGGGGCCATCTCGGCGCTGACCATCATGATCTGCACAGGTTACTCCTTGCCGCGCAAGCGCTGGGCGGCGTGTTCGGGGGTCACGGAATTGATGGCAAAACCGCTGCCGGCCTCGAATCCGGCCTGACGGGCCAGGCGGGGCAGGATTTCCACGTGCCAGTGGAATTCCGCCCCATCCCAACAGCCGGCCGCCGGTCCGCTCTGAAAGACCACATTATAAGAAAGATTCTGATGGATTCCCTCCAGCCTGGCCAGCACCCTTTGCATGAGCGGGGCCAGCAGGGCCAGTTCACGATCCTCGGCCTCTTCCAGAGAGGGGCCATGGCGCCGGGGCAGAAGCTGGATCTCGTAGGGAAAACGGCTGGCCCAGGGCGCCAGGGCCACCCAGGCCTCGTTGCCGGCAATGAAACGCTCACCCCGGCTTTCCTCCTCCCCCGCCAGGCGGCACAGCAGGCACTCACCCTGCCGGTGGGCGTGTTCCGCCAGACACTCCTGCTTGCGGCGGATGAGGGCCGGCAAGACGGACGAGGCCAGGATCTGCAGGTGAGGATGGGCCAGGGTGGCCCCGGCCAGGGGTCCGTGGTTGCAGAAGGGCAACACGTGCACCACCTCGGCCTGCTCCGCGGCCAGAGCCCGGCACCGGTCGCGAATGACCCTTAACAGCAACTCCAGATGAGCCACCGAAAGACGTCCCAGACTGCCCTGGTGGTCCGCCGTGTAGGCCACGACCTCGTGCCGACCGGCCCCCGGCGCCTCGGGAAACAGGGGATCAGGACCGGAATTCCTTTCCGGGAGAGGGAGGCCCTCATCGAGAGCCGGGTACATGTTGGGAAAAACGCGAATTTCCCATTTTTTTTGATCAACCGATTCGGGTCCCGGCAGGGTCAACACCGGAGGCGTGGTGCGATGCTCCTGCCCCGGACAGAATGGGCACAACCGGCTCTCAGGCCAGCTAACTCCCGTGTTCCGGAACTCATCGGGCCGTAGCTGCCTTCCGCTGGCCATGATGACCCGGCGTCCCGTCAGCAAGTCCTTGCGAAATCGTGACAAAGCTCCCGCCCTTGGTCTTTGACAAATGTTTAACCGGGTGAAACTTTTCGCCCGCCTATTCGTAGAATAGCAGGTAACCAGGGAAAAAAAATCGCTAATCCCCCCTGCGATATCCTTGGTTCAGGCGAACCAACTTGATTCATTGGGACGTCTAGCGAACATGCGAATGTGTCGTAAAGAGAACAGACCCGTTCATGCCGGGTCTGTTCTCTTTGTATAGGGCCTGTTTTCCCCCGGCGCCAGGCCTCAGAAAGGCTGTCCCAGGGCCTCGCACAGGAAGCGAACCAGCGGACTGCCGGACGCGCAGTAGGCGGCAAATTCCTCCACGAAGCCGGGGCTGGTGATCTGCTTCTGGGTCAGGGGGGCCAGGCCGGTGAAATCCTTCAGCTTCAGCACGTCCACCAGGGGATGATCCTGGGCGAATCCCCGGGGAGGGCACTTCAGACTTTCCCCCACCACCTGGAAGCTCTGGCTGAAGGGGGGCTGCTCCACCGCGGCCCGCCACTTTTCCGGATGCCGGGCCACGGCCTGGCGGATGAGCTGCAGTTCGGCCGTCTGGGGCCGCCACGAGCCCAGCCCCACGAAACTGGCCCGAGGCTCCAGGTGCAGGTAGAAACCCGGCAGGTGCACGCTCTTGCCCTCGGCGTGCCGAAAATACAGCCCCACGTGATCCTTGTAGGGGTCCTTGTTCTTGCTGAAACGGATATCCCGGTAGATGCGGAACAGGGCCCCCCCCTGGGGGCGCGGATCGGCCAGGAAATGGGGGCTGATGCGGCCCAGATGGGCGCCGAAATCCACGATGAAACGCCGGGCCGGCTCCTTCACGTGCTCCTCGTAGCGGTGCTTGTTGGCCTGGAACCAGTCCCGGTCGTTGTTGGCGCGCAGGTCACGGATGAAGGCGAAGGTGGCCGCCGTGAAGTGGGTGCTGGTGCTCATGACAGGCTCCGGGGGCTACTGGACGGTCAATTGCGGGTCGCGGCGCAGGGCCTCGGCGTACTGCCCCATGGTCTGGAAGCTGCCCGAGGCCAGGATCTTTTCCAGCTTGGCGGGCATGGAATCCTGGCCGGCGGTGCTGCGGGCCTCGGTGGCGGCGTCCAGCCCCACCCGGGGTTTGAACTCGTCCAGCTCCCAGGGGTGCAGGTAGGTGATGCAGGGCACGCCCTGGCGCCGGGCCAGCCCGCGCAGGGTGGTGAAGGCCGGCCAGGGCAGCAGGCGCAGGTAGCCCCCGCCCGAGAAGGGAATGTTCTGCCCCAGGAACCGCCAGGTGGGCATGGGAATCTCCAGCAGGCTGTCGGAATCGCCGCTCAGGCGGAAGGGGGCCCGGGGCGAACCGGGTTGTCCGTACCGGGGGTGCCGCACCGGGAAGATGCTGCTGTCATAGCGGAACCCCAGTTCCTGCAGCACCTCCAGGTAACTGTGCACGGGCGGAGTGATGCTGAAGCTGGGAGCCCGGAAACCCTCCACCCGGGACGCCCCGCAGCGGTGCAGGATTTCCAGGGCCTTCTCGCAATCGGCCCGGAACTCGTTCCGGCTCATCTCGAAGATGACCGGGTGGCTGTAGCTGTGGCAGCCGATCTCGTGGCCCCGGGAAAGGATCTCACCCACCAGCTGGGGGTGCCGCTCGGCGGTCCAGCCCAGGATGAAGAAGGTGGCCTTGACCTGGTGACGATCCAGCAGATCCAGGCACAGGGCGGTGCCCTGCTCCACGCGCGACTCCTGCTGGTCCCACTGCTCGGGCGGCACCTTGCTCAGGTAGTTGTGGCCGTGAAACCACTCTTCCACGTCGACGGTGATGATGTCGGGTGCGCGCATGGGGACTGATCCTCGTCTGGAGTTGCCGGAAACCGCCGACAGGATAACCGGAATCAGGGCCTGACGCTACTCCCCCTGGGAGGGAAAAGCCCGGCGGTTGGTGCTGGTCAGCAGCAGATCCAGATCGCTGACCGCGCCCACCACGATGAGGCGGTCGCCGGCCTCCAGGGGGGCATCGGGATCGGGCAATTCGTTATGCATGCCACCCATGGCGTGCCGCTTCTTCACGGCCAGCACCGAGATGTGGTACTTCTCCCGCAGGGCCAGCTCGCGCAGGCTCCTGCCCAGCCAGGCCACCGGCGGGGTGAAGAGCTGCACCTTGTACTCCTCGGGCAATTCCACGCAATCGTTGAGGCGGGCCTCCCCCGTCACCAGCTTGATGCCCGTGTCCTCCTGGTTCAGGACCTCGCGGTTGTAGACCTCGAACACGGCCCGCCGGGTGATGATGCCCACCAGCACCGGGTTGTCGGGGTTGTACAGCACCGGCAGGTCGGTGGAGTCGTGGCGCCCCAGCTTGACCAGGCAGTCCTCCAGGTTGTCCTGCCGGTAGACGAATTCCGGCACCTCGGTCATGACGTCGGCGGCCAGGCACAGCGAACCCAGTTGATCCTGGTGCAGCAGATCCTTCACGTCGTGGATGCTGATGCGCCCGGCCAGCCGCCCCTGATCGTCCACCACGTAGTAGTGCTCTTCGCTGTTGGCCAGGAACAGCTTCAGCACGTGGTCGAAACGGTCGTTGGTGGGAATGGTCTCGGGATTGATGACCATGACGTCTTCCACGTGGAAGTCCCTGAGCAGGGCGCTTTCCCGGCCGAACTCCAGGGTCTGGCCGGAGAGGGCGAACTTCAGGGTGAAGATGCTGTGGTCCATGATGTTGCGGTACACCAGGGCGGCGCCGATGCTGGCCAGCATGAGGGGCAGGATGACGTGATACTCGCCCGTCATCTCGAAGAGGATGAGAATGGCCGTCAGGGGACCGCCCGTGGCCGCCCCCACCATGGCCGACATGCCCACCATGGCAAAGGCCCCCACCGCACCTGTTGAGGCGGGAAACAGCAGGTGCATGACGGCGCCGAAGGCTCCGCCCAGCATGCCGCCCAGGAACAGGGCCGGGGCGAAGATGCCCCCCGAGAAGCCCGAGCCCAGGGTCAGGCACACCGCCACCAGCTTGACCAGCACCAGCAGGGCCATGAGCTGCCAGACCATGTTCCCCTGCAAAACCTCCACCATGGAGTCGTACCCCACCCCGTACACCTGGGGAAAGAACACCAGCAACCCGCCCAGCAGGATGCCCCCCACCCCGGGCTTCAGCCAGGCCGGCATGGGCAGCTGCTCGAATTTCTGCTCGGCGAAGTACAGGGTGCGCACGTAGCCCACGGCCACCACCCCCACCAGCAGTCCCAGGACCAGGAAGAAGGGCAGTTCCAGGTACCCGCGCATGTCGAAGCCGGGCACGGGAAAGGCGGGGGTGTCCCCCAGGAATTCGCGGCTGACGGCGGTGGCCGTGACGCTGGCCACGATGATGGGGCTGAAGGTGCGCACGGCGAAATCGCGCAGCAGGATTTCCAGGGCGAAGAAGGCCCCGGCGATGGGGGCGTTGAAGGTGGCCGCGATGCCAGCGGCGGCGCCGCACCCGATGAGGGTGCGCAGGCGCTGGGGCGAAAACCGCAACCACTGGCCCAGGGTGCTGCCCATGGCCGCGCCGATCTGGACAATGGGCCCCTCGCGCCCCACCGATCCACCGAAGGCGATGGTGATGGCGCTGGCGGTGATCTTGACCGCCGCCACGATGGGCCGGATCACGCCCTTCTTGAAGACGATGGCCCCCAGCACCTCGGGCACGCCGTGGCCCTTGGCCTCGCGGGCGCCGAAATGCACCAGCGGCCCCACCACCAGGCCGCCGATCACGGGCAGGATCACCTTTTTCCACCAGGGCAGCTGGGCCAGGAGCTCCACCGTGTCCTCCCCCGCACCGATGGCGAATTGCTGGAAGAAGGACACCAGCCAGCGGAAGAGAATGGCCCCGAAGCCCCCGATGATGCCCACCAGGATGGCCATGATCACCATGATGGTGGTCTCGTCGGGGGAAAACCGCTCGATGAGACGGAACACGGTATGGCGCAGGCGGCTGTACTTGCCGACGAGGGTACCGGACGCCATGGAAACTCCTGAACAGGGACGGGGACCAGAGAACGAGGCATACAGGGGCCAATACTGGGCTTCCTGTGTACCATAGTCAAATCAAGGTATACAAAACCACCCGGGCGGGGATAATCAAGCATTCACCTTCAACCCGAGGAACAGTCCATGCCCAGCTTCTTCACCCCCGACGGCCGCCTGCACCCCTGCAATCTTTCACCCGGGCTGTTCACCGCCCAGTTGCCCGGTGGCCTGAAGGTCCTGATCAAGGAGGACCACCGCACCCCCGTGGCCGTTTGCAACGTGTGGGTGCGGGTGGGCAGCAACCGTGAGCCAGAGAAGCTGCAGGGCTGGTCCCACGGCATCGAGCACATGCTGTTCAAAGGCACCCCCACCCGTGACGAGGGGGATTTCGCCCGGGAAGTGGCCTCTGCCGGAGGCTCGACCAACGCGGGCACGGGTTACGAGACCACCAACTACCACATCACGGTGCCGTCGGAGAACCTGCCCGTGGCCGTGGATATCCTGGGAGACGCCTTGCTGTCCTCGGTCTTCGACCCCGACAGCCTGGACGCCGAGCGCAAGGTGCTGGTCCACGAGAACCACATGTATGACGACATTCCCTTCGGTTTCGGCGTCACCTGGCGCTGGGGGCTGGAACTGGCCTTCGATGAAAGCCCCTACCGAAACCCCATCGGCGGGCAGGACCAGAACCTGCTGGAAAGGGACCGGGACGACATCCTGGCCTTCTATCGCTCGGCCTACCGGCTGGACAACATGACGGTGGTGGTGGTGGGCGACGTGGACCCCGAGGCCACCCTGTCCCTGGTGGCCGGAAAATTCCTGCCCCCCGCCCGACTGGAGAAGGCGGCCGCCTCGGCCGAGGTCACCATGGTGCCCGAACCGCCCGTGGAGCCGCCGCACACCGGGTGCCGCCTGCGGGTGGAAACCGGAGACATCAAGCGGGCCTACTGCAAGCTCATCTTCCCCGGCCCCGGAGAGCGGGACGACCTGCGCCCGGTGCTGAGCGTGGTGCGGCGGGTGCTTTCGGACGGCCGCAGCTGCCGCCTTTACCGCCGCATCCAGGAAGAGCTGAAGCTGGTGGACGATTTCATGGTCATGACCGAGACCGGCCCCCGGGAAGGGGTGGTCATCATCGACCTGGAAACCCACCCCCAGCGGCTGGCCCAGGCCATCCGGGCCACCATGGGCATCCTGGCCGAGCTGGGCCGCGACGGCTGCACCCCGCGGGAGCTGGACCGGGCGCGGATCCGGGCCGCGCGCTCCTTCATCTTCGGCGAGGAGACGGTGCAGGGCCAGGCCTCCACCCTGGGCTACCACGAGGCCATCGACGATCTGGAGGGAGCCTTCAAGTTCCCCGAGCGGGTGGCCGGGGTGACCAGCGCCGCGGTGGCCGAGTTCTGCCGCCGGATCTTCACCCCCGAGAATCTGAGCTGTGTGATCTATCTGCCCGAGGGCACCAGCTGCGAGGATCACGGCATTCCCCTGGAGGCGAGGGATCTGGACCCCCTGGTGCGCGTCGCTCCCGAGGGCAAGGGGGCGGTGGCCTCTCCCCAGGCTGCGCGGGACGAGGGGCCCGCCATCATCGTGCCGGGTGGGGTCAAATCGGCCAACGACACCCCCTTCGCCTTTTCCCGCCTGGACAACGGGGTGTCCCTGTGCTTCCGGCAAGATGCGGCCCTGCCCATCCTGGCCATGACCCTGACGGTCAAGGGAGGAGCCACGGCCGAGACGGCCACCAACGCGGGACTGTCCACCTTGACCCAGATGGTGCAGGTGAAGGGCACCGGGGACCTCAGCAGCGAGGCCGTTCACGAGGCCCTGGAAGGGGAGGGGGCCTCCCTTTCGCCCCGCACCGAGCGGGATTTCACCGGCATCGCCTTTTCCGCCCTGAGCCGGCGGCTGGACAGCGCCCTGGATCTGATGGGCCGCCTTGTGGTGGCGCCTTCCTTCCCCCAGGACGAGATCGATCAGGAGAGGCGCCTGGCCCAGGAACAGCTGACCGCCCTGCAGGACAGCCCCTTCCAGGCCGCCGCCGTTGAGTTCCGCAAGTTGCTTTACGGGGACCATCCCTACGGACGCCCCCTGGTGGGAACCACGGAGAGCCTGCCCAATCTGCAGCGGGACCACCTGCTGGCCTATCACCACCAGGCCTGGACGGCGGCCAACCTGCAGATCGTGGTGTCTGGCGACTTTTCCGCCGATCATCTGCGGGAACGCCTGAGCGAGGTGCTGGCCGATCTGCCGGCCGGGACGCCCCGGCCCGACCCCCAGCCCGGCGAAGCGCAACAGCCCCACGGGGTGGTCACCCGCCGCCTGGCCCGCGACCAGAACCAGAGCGTGGTGCTGGTGGGCTGGCCGGGAGTCAAGCACCCGGACGAGGACAGGCCCCCCCTGCTGCTGCTGAAGGAGGTGCTGAACGGCCAGGCGGGGCGCCTTTTCGAAGCCCTGCGCAACCGCCGTTCCCTGTGCTACAACACCGGCACCCTGAGCACCGCCGGATTCGGACAGGGCATCTTCATGGGCTACGTGCTGACGGCGCCCGAGTCCGAGAACGATGCCCGCGACGCCCTGCTGGCCGAGCTGGCCACCATGGGCACCACCCTGGTGGAAACCGAGGAATTCGAGAGGGCCCGGGCCAAGCTGCTGGGGAATCTGCTGCTGGCCTCCCAGTCCAACAGCGCGCGGGTCATGCGGGCCGGCCAGGACCTGATGTTCGGCCGGGACCCCAACGACCTGCCCCGCCTGGTGGAGGCCATCCGGACCACGGACGCGGATCAGGTGCGGGCGGTGGCGGCGCGGATCATCACGCCGGATCATCGGTTCCAGGTGGCGATTGGTCCGGCGATTGGTCCGGAGATCGGTCCGGAGAAGGGCACCCAGTCCTGACGTCAGTCGTTCCTGAATTGCGGGCCTCAAACAATCCGGCCGCCCCGAGGGGCGGCCGGTCTTTCATCGTCGAGGGAGAGGGCAAGCCCTCACTCGGAAACCGTGTAGCGATCCGGCGCATCGGACATGTCGATGAGCACCGTCCGCTGGCTGAAGTTGGTCCGGTGGTTGACCCCGGCGGGGATATTGTAGTGGTCGCCCGACTGGTATAGGTTTGTCTGGCCGTCCACCTCTATGGTCATTTCCCCGCTGATGAGAATTCCCTTCTGCTCGGGGTGGGAATGGTCGGGAAAGCTGACGCCCTCCTCGAACACGAAAAACACGACCTGCTTCTCATCGTTCTTCAGGCAAAAGCCGTCAACACCGGCAATGGGAACTTCAACTCGGGGCAGGGAAAGGATTTCAGGGGGAAGGAGTTCACTGATAGGTCCGGACTTGGCAGATTCCATATGTCGGTCCTCCACTGTTTGAGGTTATCGTCATCTTAACAGAAACGGCCGCTCCCGCAACCGCGGGGTTCAATCCTCGTCCGAGTCCACGGGGCGAGGGGCGTAATCGGCTCCCCGCATGGGTAAGGCCGGCCCGCCGGCCAGGACCTCGGCAAGCTGGACCCGGCCCACGAAGCAATCGTGGTCGCCGGTAGATAAAACACTCTCCACGCCACAGAGAAAGCGGGAGGCGCAGCGGCGCAGGGCCGGCACCCGATCCCCTAGCAAGTCGTGGTCCACCTCGGCCCAGCGATCCCGGTCACGCCCGCTGTGCAGGCCGAAAAGGCGCGCCTCGGGCACCTGGTCCGAGGCCAGGATGGACAGGGTGAACTGCTTGGCCCCCTGCAGCAGTTCCCAGGTGCGGCGGGAATGCCCCACGCTGACCAGCAACAGGGGCGGATCCATGGAGACCCGGGTCACCCAGGCCGCGGTCAGGCCGCCCAGCTCGTCACCCTGGCGAGCGCCCAGCACGGCCACCGGAGCGGGAATCAAACGCAGGGCCTGCTCGGTGATCTCGGCCCGGTCCTTGTCTTGCTGATGGTTCATGATCGTTCCTCGGGTTGGGCAAAAGCTGCCGCCTGATTTCCTGCTGTTTCTCGCCTACAGTCTTGGGCCTCAGTCTTCCAGACGGAAATCGGCGATGACAGGGTAGTGGTCGCTGGGCAAGGCGCTTTCCCGATGCTCCAGCGCCGCGTAATCCACACGGTCCACGTGCTGCACCTGCAGTTCGGGCCGGAAGAAGACATAATCGATGCGCCTGGGACCCATGAGGATATGGCCCATGCGGTCCCGCAGGCCCAGCCCCCGGAAGGTGGCGCCGGCGGCGGTGTCGGGCCCGTTGGCCCTGAACCAGGCGTCGTGCATGGGTTCCAGCCCGTCCTCGGACGCGCTCATGGCCAGGATCTCCGGCGAATCGGCCACGGCGTTGAAATCGCCCGTCAGGAAGACCGGCGTTGCGGGCCCCAGTTCCCTGACCTTGCGCGTGACATACTGGCGCAGGATCAGGGTGCTGCGCCTGCGATGCCAGGCGTTGACGGCTTCCAGGTGAGTGGTGCCGAAAACGAAGGGGCGATTCCAGTCGGCCAGGGTGAAGGTGCTCCAGTGGACCAGCCGGGGCCGGGTGCCCAGGTGAAACTGGCTGGCCGGCACCTCGGGGGTGGGCGACAGCCACATGACGTCACCCTCCTCCTGGCCCGCCAGGGGCTGCACCCGCCCGGTCTTGAAGAACACGGCGCAGAACCAGTTGCTCTCGCTGTGGGCCATGCTGCGCCCCAGGTTTCCCTCGCCCCGGAAGTCGTAACCGGGCAGCAGTTCCGCCAGGTCCTCCAGTTGCTGGAAATTGGCCTCCTGGGTGCCCACCACGTCGGGCTGGAAGGTCTCGATGATGCGGGCGATGTTGCGCCGCCGCAAACGCCAGGGATGGCGGCGCCGCTTCTTGGTCGACGTCAACAGGTTGAAGGTCATGACACGCAGGTCGACAGCCAAGCTTCCCACTCCCCGAGGATCCGCGGGGCCGCCCGGGCCCGTAACGGCAGGCTAGAAGAGATCCAGCTGAGGTGGTTCCGTCGGCAATTCCATGGCGGCCAGAACCGTGTGCACCCAGCCCTCCCGGCTATCGGCCGGCAGCGGGGTGTGATTGATGTCGAATTCGGCCAGGAGCTCGTCGATGAGCCGGTCGATACCCTGCTGGAAGTCGACGGAGGTGTCCCGGGTTCCATCGAAGGAAGGCGGGGTGATGATGGGCACTTTCACCAGCAGGTCGTAGGTGGCCATCCAGTGCCTGATGAAGGGTTCCAGTTCGGGTCGCCGGCCCTCGGCATGGACCATGTAGGAATAGTTGTCCAGCACCGCCCGGTCGCAGACGATGACATCGTACTGCCCCATCAATTCGATTTCGCGGGCCACCTGGGTGTGGAGAATCCAGTTCTGGGCATCGGCGGTGGTGTCCCGGTTGATGGGCAGGGGACAGCCGCGGGCCACCTCCTTGACCAGATCGACGCTGAGGTCGAGCCGTTTCAGGGCGGCGGCCAGCTCGAAACACAGGGTGGTCTTCCCCACCCCGTGTGATCCGATGAACGCGACTTTTCTTGTTTCTCGCATGAAGCCAAGGTAACCTCCCGGATAGGATCATGTCCAGCCCGGACGGCGCCGCCCCCCGGGTTTGGAACGGAGGGAACACCCACATCACCGATGAGACCGGAATACGCCCATGAAAGACCCCAATAATTCTCCGTCGTCCACCATCGATTACTGGGCCGAAGCCAACGGCGGCCTGCGCGGCAGCCTCATGTTGAAGGTCAGCGCCGTGGCCTATTTCGTGTCCGGCCTGCTTTATTTCAGCATCCGGCTGCTGGTGCCGGACGCCTCGGGCCCGGACAACCACCTGTTCCTGACAGCCCTGGTGGCCTGGGACATCACCCTGTTCCTGCTGGCCCTGGCCTTTCTGTGGACGGGCATCAATCCCATTTTCAGCCGCATGGGACTGGCGGTGGGCGGGTTCGCCGCCCTGCAGGCCGTGCTGTTGCTGCTGGACATGACCACCCACCTGAAGATGCCCTTCCCCCCCGGCATCCTGACCCTGGGCCGCACCCTCCTGCTGGTGTGCTTCGCCCTGGTGGAAAGGCCGTTCCTGGGCAGGCTGACCACCCTGGTCCTGGCCACCGTGGCCGCCTTGCAATTCATCCGGGTTCTGCTCAGGGGCATGCAGGTATGGGGCCCCCTGCCCATGCCCTGGGAGAATCTCATGACCGCGGGGTTCATGGTCATCACCGCCATCGCCATTTTCTCGGTGGGCCGCAGCCTGCGGCACCACGAGGATCGCTGGGCCTTCGCCAACCAGCCCCGGCGCCACGCCGAGTTCGCCGATTTCAACAATCCCCTGAACCGGGATTGATCCGTCCTCCCGGATAAAAAAAAGCCCGGCTCCCCTCAGGGGGCCGGGCCACATGGCGGAGCCTGCACACCGCCCTCAGAAAGTGTCGCGGAAGCAAACCTCGGCCAGGGGCAGCTGCCCGCCGCGCACCCGGGCCGCCTCCAGGGGCTTGCCCACCGCCACGGCCATGACGATGTCGTGATCGGCCGGCAGGTTCACCAGCTCGGCCGCCTTCTGGAAGTCGAAACCGGACATGGGACAGGTGTCGTAGCCCAGGGCCCGGGCCGCCACCATGACGGCCATGGCGGCCATGCCCCCGGAGCGCAGATTCTCGTCCCGGCGCGCCTCCGGGTTGGCGCCGTAGTAGCCATGGATCTTCTCCACCAGAACCGACCGGACCTCCGGGGCAACATTGGCCCAGTAGCGCTCGGTTTCCCGGGCGTAGGCCTGCCGGTCCCCACACACCAGGACGATGGCGGAACAGTCGGCGAACTGGGCCTGTCCCCAGCCCACAGCCCGGAAGCCGTCCTTGACCTCCTGATCGGTGATGACCAGGAAGCGCCAGTTCTGGATGTTGAAGGCGGTGGGGCTCAGGATGACCGCCTCCATGAGCCGGGTTATTTCACCCTCGGTCAGCTGGTGGGCGGGATCGAATTTCTTGACGGATCGGCGACTCTCCAGGGCCTCGAAGGTGTCCATTTTCTCCTCCAGATGTGAACATGTCGATGTCGGCGTGGCAGTAAGATAAAGTTCTCCCCTGTTGCCGCCACCGGTGACCCCATAGTTCCCATTGTCAGGGTCTGTAAAAGGTGTTAACAATACCGTATAAAAAATCTCCCCAGAGTCTCTTGAATGACTGGACAGCCGAGTGCCCTGGATCAAGCCAGACCAGCCTCCTGCCCGAACTTCGGTGCCTGCTCCGCCGCCAGACCACGGCAGGATATCCTTCTGGCCGGTGGTGATCGGAGCCCTGGTCGCCCCCCTTCTGCTCACCGCCTTTTCGTTTTTCCAGAAGACCCTGATCGGGGCCAACCCCTGGGTGTTGAAGGGCTATCTGGTCCCCTTATTCTTCGGCCTGGTGACCGGCGTGTTCATCGGCATCCTGTACCGGCGCATGCAGCGCCTGCACCGGGACAAGCTCCGGGCCCACGAGGAAGCCTCCCGGGAACTGATGGCCAGCGAGGAGCGCTTCCGCCTCCTGGCCGAGAACGCCCGGGATGTGATCTTCTTTTACAATCTGATCGAGCGTCAATACGAATACCTGAGCCCCTCCGTTTTCCAGCTGACCGGCCACCAACCCGAAGAATTCTATGTCAACCCCGCCCTGTTCCCGGGCCTGGTCCACGAGGATGACCGGGAGATCCTGAGTTCGACGGCCGACAGGATCGCCGACGGCACCTTGCCCCCGGTCCTGGAATTCAGGCTGAGGCACAGGGATGGACACACCGTCTGGGTCAATCAGCGCCACAACCTGCGCACCGACCGGGAAGGCCGCCCCCTGGCCCTGGAAGGCCTGTGCACCGACGTCTCCAGTTTTCGCAAGGCCCAGCTGGAAAGGCTCAACCTGGAGCAGCAGCTTCAGCAATCCCAGAAGATGGAAGCCATCGGCCGGCTGGCCGGAGGCATCGCTCACGACTTCAACAACCTGCTCACCGTCATCAACGGATACGTCGAACTGCTGCTCATTTCTCCGCCCTGGGACAAGGAGCCCTGTTTCGAATTGCAGGAGATCAAGCAGGCCGGGCGCAAGGCGGCCGACCTGACCAGCCAGTTGCTAACATTCAGCCGCAAGCAGGTGGCCAAGCCCAGGGTTCTGGATCTGGAAAGCGCGGTGCAGGACTCCCTGCGCATGATCGCACGGATGGTGGGCGAGAACATCCAGGTCAAGACCGACATCGGACCGGGTGTTGGCCAGGTCTACACCGACCCCACCCAGCTGGATCAGATCCTGGTGAACCTGATCCTCAACGCCAGAGACGCCCTGGAAGGAAACGGGACCATCTACGTGAGCCTGGAAAAGCTGGACCTGACGGGCCAGTTCTGCCAGAAATGCCGGGATCCCCTGAATGGCCAGTACCTGGTCCTGGCGGTGAGCGACGACGGCCATGGCATCGACCCCGACATCATGTCCAGCATCTTCGACCCCTTCTTCACCACCAAGGATGTGGGCCAGGGCACGGGGCTGGGGCTGAGCACGGTCTTCGGCATCGTCCACCAGCTGGAGGGACATATCCAGGTATCCAGCAAGCCGGGCGAGGGCGCCCTGTTCCGCATTCTCCTGCCCCAGGCAGAGGACATGGTCAACCATGACCAGCAGTCGGAGAACCTGCCAGGCCGCCAACCCACCCCCCACGGCGAGAGCATCCTGGTGGTGGAGGACGAAGCCCTGGTGCGCAGCCTGGCCGCCACCATCCTGCAGCAAAGCGGCTACCAGATTCACCTGGCGGAAAACGGGAGACAGGCCCTGAAGCGCTGGCGGGAACTGGACGGCAAGATCGATCTGGTGCTGACCGATGTGGTCATGCCGGAAATGGGCGGCATTTCCCTGGCGATGGAGCTGCGCAAGAACAATCCTGACCTGCCGGTGCTGTTCATGTCAGGCTACATGGACGAACATCTGGTGGCCCATGACTTCGACAAGAACGCCATGGAGTTGCTGAACAAGCCCTTCGGCGCGGAGGAGCTGAACAACCGGGTCAGTCAGGCCCTGGGTGGGGACCGGCGGCCGGCCGGTTGATGGCCAGCTGGAAAATGGCCCAACCCAGCGCATAGGAGGGCACATCCCACCAGTCGGCCACCCCCCGCCCCAGCCAGCGCGGCATCAGGAACTCGAAGTAGAGGGCAAAGAAGGCCAGGGCCACCAATCCATGCCCAAGGGGCAGGACGAAGGCGGCCTCCTTGCGCAGGGCGCGATGAATCAGCAGGGCCGCCGCCAGCACAAGGGGCAAGCTGATGATATCGTCCCCGTGGTCACGCGCCCAGGCCGGCAGCCAGCCGGCCGCCTCGCCCCAGCGCAGGAGCACGAAGGCCGCCCCGCAGAACATCAGGGCGCCCAGGGAAATGAGGCCGGGCAAGCGGATACCTTCCCGGCCAGGATTCATCATATCGCTGGTCAAAGATTCAGGGCCGTGATCAGCGCTGCCGCGCCCACAACCACCAGAGCCGTCAACCACCAGCTACCACCCCACTTGCTTTTCATGGCCAAACCTTCCTCGGTCGTTCAAGAAGAATTCCTTTCATTCCCTCATGGTCCATGTTAAGCCCCACACAGGCGTTGCACCACACCGAATCGGGGGTGCCGGGGATTCGACCCGGGAAAATTCAAGACCCGCCTGGAACCTTTCCCCATCCGGCACGTCCTTGATGCCGACCAAGAGGAATATCCCGGGTAGGGGGCCGGGCGGTGCATCCCATTCCGCCATCCCCGCCATGACAAATTTCAGGTACAGGAGCTTGACCATGCGCCATTCCGTCGCCCGTTCGGCCACCCTTCTGCTCGTCATCAGCCTGCTCGGTGTTTCGCCGGCCCTCGCCGGCGGCCTGGGCCTGCCCACCTCGTCGGGCGGTATCGGCTTCGGCAACCTCCAGGATTTCAGCGGCATCCGCTTCAACCTGTCCGACCGCCAGGTGGAACGGGTGGACGGCATCAACCTGACGCTGTGGATCCCCAACGACAACGACCGCGCCCGCTACCGCGGTATCAACCTGGGCCTGGTGGGCCCTCAGGGCGGCCAGCTGAGCGGCATCAGCCTGGGTCTGGTGGGCGTGGGCGCCGGCCATCTGTCGGGCGCGGGCCTGCACGTGAACCACGGGCAGATCGGGGACATCAAGGGCATCGCCATCGGTGGCATCGGTGTCGGCGGCGGTGATGTCAACGGCATCGCCATCGGCGGCCTGGGCGTGGGCGCCCAGGACGTAAAAGGCATCTTCGCCGGAGGGTTGGGCGTGGGCTGCCAGGAGCTGCAGGGCATCGCCATCGGCGGTCTGGGCGTGGGCTGTCAGGACATGACCGGCATCGCCCTGGGCGGCCTGGGCGTGGGCGGTCAGAACATGCAGGGCATCGCCTTGGGCGGCCTGGGCGTGGGCGGCCATGATATGCAGGGCATCTTCGCCGGTGCCCTGGGCGTGGGTGGCGAGGACATGGACGGCATCTTCCTGGGCGGCCTGGGCGTGGGCGGCCACCGTCTGCGCGGCCTGGCCCTGGGCGGGGTCGTGGGCGGCGAAGAGGTGTCGGGGGCCATGCTGAGCCTGGGCTACCTGAAGGTGGACGGCACCTTCCAGGGGCTGGGCACCGGGGCCTATACCCGCGTCCACGAGGCCAAGGGCCTGATGATCGGGCTGTTCAACAGGGCCGATTATCTGCGCGGCGTCCAGATCGGCTTGCTGAATTATGCCGGCAACAACCCCAGCGGCCTGAAATGGCTGCCCGGCATCAACGCCCATTTCTGATCCCGCGCGCCATCCTCTCGAACCGGGCCGGGGAGCCTTTCCCCGGCCCTTTTTCCATCGATCAATAAAATTCGCGAATAATCGACCTTGCATTGCGGGGATGGCTGTTGTTTTTTTCACAGCAGTTTCAAACCCGGAACACCCGGATTGACGCGAGCCACTCCGCAACCCGACAAGGCACCGCATGCAGCCCAATCCCCATCCGTCCAGTGCCGGCCGGCGCCGCCTCCCCCGCCGGCGTCTGCTCAGCCTGGTCCTGATCCTGCTGGTGGCCGGGTTGGCCATGGCCATCTGGTGGTCCGCCATGATCAACGCCATGCTGCCGGCCGACTGCCGACCGGCCGCCATTCCCTTTGCCGTGCAAGAGGGCGATCCCGCCGCCTTCGCGGCCGCCGCCCGGGTGCTGCAAGAGGATTACCGGGATACGGGCCTGGAGTTCGCCCACGTCCAGCGGTTCAAGGAAGCCGGCATCCACTCCTACGAAGGTCCGGCCACCTGCCTGGGCTGCCACCAGGAGATCACCTACGAGGATGCCCAGGGACAGACCGTCACCGCCGACCTCATGGACAACCTGACCGGCAGCGCCCACTACCGGTTCTTCACCACCGACCATCCCAACGTGTACGGTTTCAACGGGAAGAGGGCCGACAACTTCGCCATGGGCAAGCTGAACCGGCCCTGTCCCAAGCCGGGCTCATTCGCCATGACGGCCTGGGCCGAACTGGTGGTCAACGCGCGGGGCGACACCCTGAGCGAGGGCTGCGGCCAGTGCCACATCGGCGGGCAGTACCAGCCTCCCCTGGGCGAGATGATGCCCCTGTACAGCACCCTGGCCGAGGAAGAGGCCGCCATCGATTGCCTGATCTGCCACGCGGCCGCCTACGACATGAACCGCAAGGAAGTGGTCACCGACGGCAACGGCCGCCGCCGCTGGGGACAGGACCGCAGCCTGCTGGCCGCCCTGTCGGTGGTGGCGCCCACGGCCCAGGCCTGCTTGCGCTGCCACCAGCACAACCTGGGCGGCGACATCTACGTGGACGAGGCCGCGCCCGACTTCATGCCCAGCCTGACGGCCCGCGGGGAGAACCGCCCGCGCGTCCTGCACCCGGGATCCAAGCGCGGCACCCCCTACTCGCCCAGCTGGGACGTTCACGCCGCCGCCGGGCTGGCCTGCACCGCCTGCCACCACACCCAGGGCCACCACATGGCCAAGGGCACCCACACCACCACCATGATGGCCAACGACCTGCCCGAGCGTGAAGTCAGTTGCCTGGATTGCCACGAGGGCGAGCCCCACGACGCCGGCACCGCCCGGGGTCGCGCCTACAACGAGCACTTCGCCCGGGTGGCCTGCCAGACCTGCCACATTCCCAGCCTGCACCCGGACAACGTGACGCGGCGCGACTTCGCCACCACCGAGTTCGAGGAAGAGGAAGGCATTCACATCTACCGGGACGAGGTGAAGCTGAGCGCGCCGGGCCAGGGCATCGTCTACCGCTGGTGGAACGGGGACTGCACCTTCCTGGGCAACCCCATCGGCGACAACCCCAACGGGGCCGGCCTGTACACCTTCTACGACGCGGCCAACCGCTGGCCCGAGTTCGCCGACTTCGATTACGCCGGCTGGTACGAGAAGGTCATGCGCCCCATCGCCCGGGCCGGCCGTCCCAGCAAGCTGTACGCCATGAAGCGCTTCAACGGGCGCCAGCACATCGACCTGGGCAACATCGGCCCCTTCGGGGGCATGTTCGTGCCCTACAACCTGCCCGAATACTACCGCTTCGGAAATCCCGACGCAGCCGCTCGCCTGGAGATGGAAAAGAGCATGATGGCCATGATGTACGGCTGGATGTTCAAGTTCTACATGCTGGACCGCTTCATGTCCTACATGGCCATCGACGGCTGGGATACCGACGCCTACAGCGACGTGCATGCCGGGCGCAACGTGGAGCCGCGCTGGATTCCCACCGACGCCTCCCTGGAGATCAGCCACGGCATCAGGCGGGAGGGATTGACCTGCAACGACTGCCACGGCCCGGGCGGAGTGCTGGACTGGCGGCAGCTGGGCTACACCCCGGAAGAAGTGGAGAAGCTGTCGCGCCCCGTGGACCCGGCCGACGAGATGGCCGGAGAACCGTCCCCGGGTGAAGAAGAAGCGGCCGCGGAGTTCTTCCCCGCGGCCGACACCGGCGACCCCCTGAACGAGTAGGGTCCCGATTTACCAGTACTTCTCGGCGTGGATCTGCCCGGGCTCCTTCTTGGTGCCCTCCACGAAACCGTCCTGCTCCAGGCGGCTGATCATACCCTCGATCATGCCCGGATTCCCGCACAGCAGCACATGGGTGTTACCGGGGGTAGGCTGCTTGCCCATGGCCTCGGCCACCAGCCCCCGATCCCAAAGATCCTGCACGTAACCCGTCTGCCCCGACCAGGGCACCAGTTCCTGCTCGGGCCGGCTGATGACCGGGATGTAGTGGAAGGTGGGACAGAAGCGCTGCATGGCGATGAGCTCGCCGCGGTAGCCCAGGTCCCAGCTGTGGCGCGCTCCCAGCAACACCACCGTGTGCAGGTCGAGCCGGCATTCCAGGGTGCCGCGCAGCATGCTCATGTAGGGCGCCAGCCCCGTCCCCGTGCCCACCAGGACCAGGTTGTTGCCCTCGGGAATATCCTGCAGGGTGAAAATGCCCGAGATGCGGGGGCCCAGGAAGACGGGGTCCCCGGGCTTGAGGTCGAACAGGCGCGGCGTCAGGGCGCCGGACTGCACCAGGGTGATGTAGAACTCCAGGTAGTTCCGCTCCTCGGGCGAGGAGCTGATGCTGTAGGCCCGGCGGATGATCTTGTCCGGGTCGGCCGGCGTGTCCTCGGGGTCGGACAGCATGGTGCGGGGAGCCGAGCCGGGCAAGCCCAGGATCCCGAACTGTCCCGACTCCCAGGCCGGCAGCTCCCAGCCGTCGGGAGCCACGCGCAGGATGATCAGCCCCGGGGCGACCTCGATGCGGTGGGTCACCAGTGCGTTCAGTTCAGCGGCCATGTCGGTCATCTTTCCACGATGAAGTCGAAGATGTGACCCAGGGCGCTGCTGTCGGCCTTGAACAGCTCGGTGTAGCGGCAACGGCCGCAGGTCACGGTGGTGAATCGCTTGGTCTGGATATCAAACAACTTTGTGAGGAAACCGCCAGTGGCCCGGAACTCGTCGGTTTCGTAGGTCTGGTTTCCGCACTTGGGACAGGTGTACTGCAGGCTCATGGGGCATCCTTTCGCGGTCAAGAGGGACATGGAGAACCTACCCCTGCCCCCCGCCGGTTATTCGCCGCCCAGCCGTTGCAGCAGCTCCTGGTAGATGCCCCCGAAGCCGCCGTTGCTCATGATGAGGACCACGTCCCCCGCGCGGGCGCACCCCGCCAGGTGGTTCACCATGGCCGTCACGCCCTCCTGGCCGTCGGGGAAGGTGCGGGCCATGCCCCCCCGCCGGCGCAGGGCGGCCACCACCTCCTCGGAAGAGAAGCGCTCGTCGGCGGCGATGCGGCTCTGGTCGAAGGGACTGGCCAGCAGCACCTGGTGGTCGCCGGCCAGGGCGTCCACGTACTCGGTCTGGAAGATCTTGCGCCGGGAGGTGGCGCTGCGCGGCTCGAAGACCACGAACAGGCGCCGGCCGGGGAAGCGCTGGGCCATGGACTCGACGGTCAGTCGCACGGCGGTGGGGTGGTGGGCGAAATCCTCCACCACGGTGATGCCCCCCGGCTCGCCGATGATCTCCTGGCGGCGCTTGACGCCGGCGAAGGAAGCCAGGGCCTCCCGCACCGTGGCGGCGTCCCAGCCCTCGGCCCGGGCCAGCACCCACACCCCCAGGGCGTTGAGGATGTTGTGACGGCCGAAGTGCTGCAGCTCCAGGCGGTCCTGCTCGCGGCCCGACGCGTCCAGCACCTGGAAGCGGCAGCGCTGGTCGGCGTTGTCCACCGCGCCCACCCGGTAGTCCCCCGTGGACCAGCCGTAGGACAGGCGGTCGCCATTGTCCTGGCTGTCCAGGATGGCGGTGATGTTGGGCTCCTCGGCGAAGTGGACCAGGCGCCCGCCGGCGGGAATGAGGGCCAGCAGCTTGCGGAACTCGTCCTGGATGCGGGCCACGTCTTCGTAGATGTCGGCGTGATCGAACTCCAGGCTGGTCAGCAGCACCTTGCGCGGCCGGTAGTGGACGAACTTGGGCACCTTGTCGAAGAAGGCCGTGTCGTACTCGTCCCCCTCGATGACGAAGATGTCGCCTTCCGTGGCCCGGAACGAGCGGGGAAAGTTGCGGGGAATGCCCCCGATGAGGAAGCCAGGCCGCAAACCCAGCTGCTCGGTGACCCAGGCCAGCATGGCCGTGGTGGTGGTCTTGCCGTGGGTGCCGGTCATGACGAAGCTCTCACGCTGGTCGATGACGAACTGTCCCATGGCCTCGGGCAGGCTGGTGTAGGGAATGTCCGAAGCCAGCAGCGCCACCGCCTCCTCGTGCTTGCGGGTGATGACGTTGCCCACGATGACCAGGTCGGGGGCCGGATCCAGGTTCTGGGCCCGGTAGCCCTCCATTATGGGAATGCCCAGCTCGGCCAGCTGGGTGCTCATGGGCGGGTACACGTTCTGATCGCTGCCGGTGATGCGGAAGCCCCGGTCCTTGAGCAGCCCGGCCAGGGAAGCCATGGCTGTGCCGCAAATTCCCATGAGATGGACATGAGAGCCCGGTTTGACCTCTTGCCACGATGCCAGTTTCATGCCGTCTCTCCGTCCGTGAGATTTTTGTTGAACAGGCCGGCCAGGGCCTCGCCGCACACCCAGCCCGTGGCGAAGGCGGCGGTCATGTTGTAGCCGCCGGTGTCGGCGTCCACGTCCAGCAGCTCACCCACTATGTACAGCCCCGGTACGATTTTCGATTCCATGGTCACGGCATCCACCTCGTCGGTGGCCACCCCGCCTGCGGTGACGATGGCCTCCTTGAAGGTGCCGTGGCCCGTGATGGTGAAGCGCCAGTCCTTGAGCCACAGGCGCAGGGCCTTGCGCTCGGGCCCCGTCACCTGGTGGCGCGGCTTGTCGGCGTGCACTCCCAGCAGATCGATGGCCACCGGCACCAGCTTGGCGGGCAGCAGCCCTTCCAGCAGATGCTGCCAGGTCTTGACCTCTTTCTTCTCCAGGTCCCGCTGCAGGCGGGCGTCCAGCTTCTTGTGGTCCAGGGCGGGCTTCAGGTCCAGGCCCAGCTCCAGGCGCCGCCCCTCGTCCAGGGCCTTCACCGCGATGCGGCTCACTTCCAGGATGACCGGCCCGCCCAGTCCCTCGCGCACGAAGGTCAGCTCGCCGAACTCCCGGCAACGGGTCTTGCCGTCGATCCACAGGGTGATCTCGATGTTGCGCAGGTTCAGGTAGCCGATGCCCTCGGGCGGGGCGCCGGGCCCCGTCAGGGGCACAAGGGAGGGCCGGCAGGCGCTGACGGTGTGGCCCAGGTCGCGGCACATGGTGTAGCCGTCACCCGAGCTGCCGGTGCTGGGATAGCTGAGCCCTCCGGTGGCCAGCACCACCGCGTCGCAGGCCAGGCTCTCGCTGCCCCGGTCTCCCCCGCTGCCGGCCTTGCCGTCCTTCTCGAAGAGGTCGTAATGCACGCCGGCCACGCGGCCGTCCTGAAGGTCGACGCCCCGCACCCGGGCTCCCGTGACCACCCGCACCCCCATGTCCTCGGCGTAGGCGCGCAGGGTCTCGGCCACTTCCACGGCGCTGTCGCTCTCGGGGAAAATCCGCCCCCCGCGCTCGATCTTGGTGGCCAGTCCACGCCCGTTGAGGAAGGCGATGAGGTCCTCGGAGCCGAAATGCCCCATGGCCTTGCGCAGGAAGCGGCCCCGCCGGTTGAAGTGCTTGAGGAATTCGGGGGTGGACAGGGTGTTGGTGATGTTGCAGCGGCCCTTGCCGCTGATGCGCACCTTGCGCCCGGTCTGGCGCATGCGCTCCAGCAGGACCACCTCGGTGTGCTGTCCCCGGCACAGCTGGGCGGCGCGGCCGGCGGCCAGGGTGCCCGCGGCGCCCGCTCCGATGACGACGATGCGTCTGGTCTGTGTTTGGCTCCCCATGGGGGGCAACGATAAAGGGGGGTGGCTCAATTACAAGGGAAATGAACCCCGATAGAGAGGCCCCCCGGAGCCTGCCGGTTCCGGGGGGCTGTTCAAACAACCCGTCAAACCGACATCAATCAGGCCAGCCCACCTCGACCAGGTCGGCAGGCTCCAGTTCGTCCACCGTCGGCTGGATTGGCCCCGCATCCACCGGATGGTGCCGATGCTCATGCTGACGGGCGGCCTTTCCCCGGAAGGTGAACCGGCTGACCAGCTGTTTCAAGCCACTGGCCTGGGCCGCCATTTCCTGGGTCCCTGCCGCGGTTTCCTCGGCGTGAGCCGAATTCTGCTGGGTCACGTTGTCGATCTCCTGGAGAGACTCGTTGATCTCGGCCAGGGCCGAGGCCTGCTGCTGGGAAGCCGACGCGATATTCCCCAGCAAGCCGGCCACCTGCGTGCTGTTGTCCAGGATCTCCACCAGGCTGGCCGAGGTCACATCGGCAATCTGGGTTCCCTTCTCGACCCGGGCCTGGGAGGCCTCCAGGAGGCCCGCCGACTCCCGGGCCGCCTTGGCCGATTGCCCGGCCAGGGTCCGCACCTCTTCGGCCACCACGGCGAAGCCCTTTCCGTGGGCCCCTGCCCGAGCCGCTTCAACCGCGGCGTTGAGCGCCAGCAGATTGGTCTTGAAAGCGATGTCATCGATGGCCTTGATCACCCTGGTGATGGCCTGGCTGGATTCGTTGATCTCGTTCATGGCCTCCACCATCTCGCCCACCCTCACGCTCCCCTCCTCGGCGCTGCCCCTGGCCTGTTCGGCCAGGGAATTGGCGTTGCCCGCGTCGCTGGCGTTGGTGTTGGTCTGATCGGCCACCTCGGTCAGGGAAGCGGAAATTTCCTGCAGGTTGGCGGCGTTCTTGATGGCCCCCTGGCTGAGAGCCTGGGCCGTCTCGGAAATCTGTCCGCTGCTGCTGTTGACCCGGTCGCTGGCCTCGGAGATCTGCAGGAGCAGCTCGTTCAGGTTGGAGCTCATGCGCTGAATGGCCGTGCCCAGCAGGTCCCGCTGGGAATAGACCTTGACCTCTCTGGTCAGGTCCCCGTTGGCGATCTGCAGGGCCACCTCCGACCTTTCCCGCAGGACCTGAACCAGGTGGCGGAAAGCCGCCGCGGTCTTGCCCAGCTCGTCGCCTGCTTCGTAGGTGACCGTGCGGTCGACCTGCCCCTTGCTGAGCTCATCAGCCATGGCGCTGATTTCCTTGAGGGGAGAGATGATCAGGCGGGAGACGTACAGGGCCAGAGGAAAAACACCCAGGCCGAAGAACAGGGCCATGCCCACCAGAGCCAGCAGGCCGACCTTGCGCACCCGGGCCATGACCTGGGCCCGCACCTGCGCCGACTCGGCGGCCACGTCATCGATGTACACGCCGGTGCCGGCCCACAGGTTCGTACCCGGGATCATGGCCGTGTAGGACAGCTTGGGCTGGGGTTCATCGGACCCCGGTTTGGGGTAGCGGTAATGGACGAAGCCCCCGCCGTTGCGTGCCGTCTTGTCCAGTTCCTGGATGAAGGGGACGCCGTCGGCATCCTCCAGGCCCCATTGGTTCTTGCCTTCAAGCTCGGGTTTGGCGGGGTGAACGGCCACGGTGCCTCCCACCTCGTAGATGAAGATGTAGCCGGTCTTGTTGTCCAGGAAACGGACCGGGGCATTCATGCGACGCAGGTAGTCCACCTTCTCGTCCTGATCCGCACAGTCCTGCAGACCAACCGACCAGGTGGAAAGTGCGATGTCCACCACATTCTTGAGGGAGCCCTTGTGACCTTCCAGGCGGGTCTCGGCCAGATTCCGGACCGAGTCCTCGGTGTTGGATTGCAGGAGGGAGGTGCCCACCAGCAGGGCGGCGATTCCGAAGAGGGATGTGACTCCGATGACGAGCCACAGCTTCCAGGTGACGGGGGTGTTCTTCAACATGAATCAACCTCAACTGAAGTGGGAAGTAGTTATCTCCTTTCTAACAATCGACAGGATAAAGGTTTTCATTAGGCATTCTTGCGTTCACACCCGGGCTTGGCCACCGAGGTCGCCCGGACTGCCCGTCCCCGGGTCCATCACCCTCAAGAAGCCAGCCCCTTGCCCACGATTTCCAGCACCACCATGAGGGTGATGAGGATCAGCAGTCCCCGGTGCCAGCGGAGCCGCCGGGTGAGGCCGAGGCCCAGGGTCACCAGGACCAGAACCCCGTTGCCGATGAGGCTCTCCACGGGCACCTCTCGACCCTGGAGGCGGCCCTTGGCCAGGGCGATGCCCAGGGAGAACACGATCACTGCCGTCATCAACCACCAGAAGTAGCGGTGAATCGAGAGGTAGAAGGCTTTGAGATCCAGCGGGGTCGTGGGTTGCTCGTCGGGCAGGACCGCATTGGCCGCGAGATAGACCAGGGCCAGGAGATGGCCGTAGGCCAGGAAGAAGAAGAGGTTCATCCAGTCACCCGAGTAGGGGATCAGGGCCAGATCCCACCAGTTCTTCAAGATGGTCAGGAAGAGGTACCAGGCGGCCAGCAAAGGCAGCCAATCCCATCTGATGTACCGCCGACCGCGGATGAGGCGGTGGACGCTCAGGTAAAGCTCGGTGATCATGAGGCCGTAGACGATGGTGAACAGGGCAACGACGACATCGTGCTTGGACATGGCTGACTCCCGGAAAAATCCCCAGACCGCCTGCCCATGCTAGCATGCTCCCGGGCGGGCTTCCTCTCTTTTTGCCGGGCCAGGCCAGGCACCCCGAAAACCGCGGTTTCGGCAGAGCGGCATCCGCTGTATCTTCTGCGGAAGCCATTGACGCCCCTCCAGCCAGGACAGGAATTCCATGCCCGCCATCGGCATGCCGCCGGCCCAGCCCATCCACCAGCGCGAACAGGTGCGCGTGCTCAAGCCCGCGTCCCATCTGCCCATGTCCCGGCGCGAGATGGAAGACCTGGGCTGGGATGCCTGCGATGTGGTGCTGGTCACCGGGGACGCCTACGTGGACCATCCCAGCTTCGGCATGGCCGTCATGGGGCGGGTGCTGGAGGCCCAGGGTTTCCGGGTGGGCATCATCTCCCAGCCCGACTGGCACAGCGCCGCCCCCTTCCGCGAACTGGGGCGGCCCGAGCTTTTCTTCGGCGTGACCAGCGGCAACATGGACAGCATGGTGAACCGCTACACCGCCGAGAAGCGCCTGCGCTCGGACGACGGCTACACCCCCGGCGGCCAGGGCGGCGCGCGGCCCGACCGAGCGGTGCTCGTCTACGCCCAGCGTTGCCGCGAGGCCTTCAAGGGGGTGCCCGTGGTCATCGGCGGCATCGAGGCCAGCCTGCGCCGCATCGCCCACTACGACTACTGGTCCGACAAGGTGCGCCGCTCGGTGCTGCCCGACAGCAAGGCCGACCTGCTGGTTTTCGGCAACGGGGAGCGCCAGGTCCTGGACATCGCCCACCGCCTGGCCCGGGGCGAGGAGATCAAGCAGCTGACGGACATCCGGGGCACGGCGTTCATGGTGCCGTCCGTGCCGGCGGGGTTCGTGGAACGGGATTCCAGAGAAGTTGATACTCCCGGCGAGTTGATCAAGCATCCCGACCCCTATGCCATGGAGCCCGATTGCGAGAACGCCCCGGCGCCCGGACCAGCAGATGCCCTGCAGGACCTGCGGCCCCTGTGGCGTGACCGCGAGAATTCCGTCATCCGCCTGCCGGACTACGAGCAGGTGAAGGACGATCCCGTGCTGTACGCCCATGCCAGTCGCGTGCTGCACCGCGAAACCAACCCCGGCAACGCCCGGGCCCTGGTGCAGCGCCACGGTGATCGCCATGTGTGGCTGAACCCGCCCCCGGTGCCCCTGACCACCCGGGAGATCGACTGGGTTTTCGACCGGCCCTACTCGCGGCTGCCCCATCCCCGCTACGGTAAGCGGCGCATCCCGGCCTACGAGATGATCAGCAACTCGGTGAACATCATGCGGGGCTGCTTCGGGGGGTGCACCTTCTGCAGCATCACCGAGCACGAGGGGCGCATCATCCAGAGCCGCAGCGAGGGCAGCATCATCCGTGAGATCGAGGCCATCCGCGACAAGAACCCCCTTTTCACAGGCACCATCAGCGACCTGGGCGGGCCCACGGCCAACATGTGGCGGCTGCACTGCAAATCGCCCAGGATCGAGGCCGCCTGCCGCCTGCCCTCGTGCGTGTACCCGGAGATCTGCCCCAACCTGGACACCGATCACGCGCCCCTCATCCGGCTGTACCGCAAGGCCCGCGCCGTGCCGGGGGTGAAGAAGGTGCTCATCGCCTCGGGGTTGCGCTACGATCTGGCGGTGGAAAGCCCGGCCTACATCAAGGAGCTGGTGACCCACCACGTGGGCGGTTACCTGAAGATCGCCCCCGAGCACACCGAGACCGGGCCCCTGTCCCGCATGATGAAGCCGGGCATCGGCACCTACGACCGCTTCAAGCAGATGTTCGACCGCTTCAGCAAGCAGGCGGGCAAGAAGCAGTACCTGATTCCCTACTTCATCGCCGCCCACCCGGGCACCAGCGACCAGGACATGTTGAACCTGGCCCTGTGGCTGAAGAAGAACCGCTTCAAGCCCGACCAGGTGCAGGCCTTCATGCCCACGCCCATGGCCAGCGCCACGGCCATGTACCACAGCGGTCGCGACGTCCTGCGCAAGGTGGTCCGGAAGGCGCGTCCCGGAGACGATGTGTCCGTTCCCCGGGGCAAGAAGCAGCGCGACCTGCACAAGGCCTTCCTGCGCTGGCACGATCCGGCCAACTGGAACCTTCTGCGGCGGGCCCTGCAGGACATGGGCCGGCCGGATCTCATCGGCAACGGGCCCGGATGCCTGGTGCCGGCGCCCGGTCCGGGCCAGGGCCAGGGCCAGGGCCAAGGCACGGGCAAGGGCAAGGGCAAGGGCGCGGGCCGCGGCCAGGGACGTACCGGCGTGGGCGGGACCAAACCCGGCAAGACCAAGCCCGGCAAGACCAAGGCCTCCCTCAAGACCTCCCCCGGGCCCGGCGACCGCGGCAAGAAAAGGGCAGGGAGAGGTTCTGGCGGCGGTTCCCGGCCGGACACATCCGGGGGAACAAGGCAGGAAACCCGGCGGGGTTCGTCCAGGAAATCCGGGCGGTGATGTTCACGAAAACCAGAAGCGCCGCCCCTCTTGCGAAGGGCGGCGCCCCCGTCTCCCCAGCTTCCCCCATCGGGCGAGACGTTACTTGACCATGGCGAACTACTTGACCATGGCGAACTATTTGACCATGGCGATCTTGCGCACGGCCCGCTGCTCACCGCTTTCCAGGACCACGAAGTACATTCCGCTGGCCGCCTGGCGACCGCTCTCGTCCTGTCCGTTCCAGACCACGGCCTGCTCACCGGCCGGGCGGTGCTCGTTCAGCAGGGTGGCCACCCGGAGCCCCCGCACATCCAGCACCCTCATGCTCACGTGGCCGCCCCGGGCCAGGCTGAAGGCCACGGTGGTGCTGGGGTTGAAGGGATTGGGATAGTTGCGGCCCAGGGCCACCCGGGCCTCCATCATCTCGGGCACGGGGCTGACGTCCCGGTACACGCACAGGTTATCCACGTAGAATTCCTGGCCCCCGATGCGCATCTGCTGCACGTCGCCCTCGATGCGCACCAGGCCGGTGAGGTAGCCGGGGCCCGGGGTGGCGGTGACGGTGACGGTGAAGCCCGGGAAGAAGCCCGCGGGAATGGACTCGATGGGCCCCACGTAGAGCATACCGTTCACGCCCAGGTTCTCCAGACCGCCGCCCTTGCAGAATTCCTGCTCCACCGCGGCCACCGGGGCGTGGGCGCCAAGGTCGTAATCCACGCAGATGTTGTTCAGGTGCAGCACGTTGCCGTCACCGAGGGGGCCCCAGGGGGCTCCCGTCGAGGCCTGGTTGAAGGCCATGCCCGAACCGTAGTCGAACTCGGCCAGCAGGACCTTGATGTCCGCCTCGGTGAAGATGTGCTCGCCCGGGAAGTTGCCGTAGGCGCTGCCCCAGTTCAATCCGGCGGGCAGGCTCTCGTTGTCGCTGAGGATCTCGCAACCGGGATCGGGCTCGCCCTGGTAGGCGCACACGTTGTCGATGAAGAACTCCTGCCCGGCCACGCGCAGGCGTTCGATGGGTCCGGTCAGGGTCACCTCGCCCCGCAGACCGCCACCCACCGCGGTGGTCACCACGCTCATGGTCACCCCCGGCGCCACGGCGGCGGGCATGGCGTCCAGGTCGCCGATGTGCAGGGGGCCGGCGTTGACCTGCAGGTTCTCGATGCCCCCCAGGTCGGCGTACTCGAAGGTGACCTGGTTGATGGCCACGCCCAGGGGCATGAAGTCGTAGACGTTGGCCACGTTGTTCAGGTTCATGACCCGGTCGAAGCCGAAGCCCGCGATGCCCGGCACCATGATCTCGCAGGTATTGAAGCCCGTGCCGGTGCCCCAGTCGATGACGTCGATAGTGACGGGAATGCCGTCCTCGGTGAAGAGGTGGTCGCCAGGGGCGTTGCCGTCGGGATTGCCCCAGGCCGCGCCCACCGGCTGGGTCTGGTGCGTCACCTCGAAATCGCAATCGCCGGGCTGCTCCCCGTCCCGGCCGCGCAGGTTGTCGATCCAGAATTCCTGGCCGCCCAGGCGCACCTTGTCCACCGGGCCCGTCAGGGTCACGGTCCCACGGATGCCTCCGCCCACGGCCGCCGTGGTGACGCTCATGCTCACGCCCGGGGCCACCGTGCCGGCCAGACTGGCCAGGTCCGGAGCCTCCAGCACCGTGCCGTAGCCGTTGACCTGCAGGTTAACCGCGCCACCCAGGTCCAGGTACTCGAAGACCACATCCCCGGTGGTGGGCAGGGCGAACAGCACACCCACGTTGGCGATGCGCAGGATCTGGCTGGTGCCGAACCAGATGGAAGGCCCGGTGAAGGCCGGATCGATGACGGCGTCGTGGAAGTAGGGCGTTCCGCCGCTGAAGAACTCGTTCACGTACAGGTCGGTGCCGTCCTCGTGGAACATGAAGTCGCCGGGAGCCTGACCCGCGCCGGCGCCGTACACCTGGTACAGAGGCTCGAGGTCGAAGGTCACGGTGCCGGCGAGGGCTGAAAAGGCCGGCAGCAACGCGGCCAGGGTCAACATCAAAATCATCCGCGTCAGGCGTTTCATGTTCTTTCCTCCCGCTGGGGCCAGGGAAAAGCGGCCCGTCATGTATCCACCCATGGTCCTGGGTCCGATGGCTTTCCCGTCATACCGGACTCACTGGCTGGCCTGGCCATGGGCCGGGGAAGCTGGTCCGAGCCGTTCCGGGGAACGAACAACCGCCCTGTTTGGGGCCGAGGAATTGTCTTACAGGGAATGGGAAAAAAATGGGGCGCCGAGGGAATCAGCGCCCGTCGCCACTGAGAACGAAGGCGGCCCAGAAGGCGGGATGGGCGGGATCCGCCCCCGAGGTCAGGGCTTGCCCCTGCTGGATCATGTCCCGTTGGGCAGCGGCCAGGGCCTGGGCCCGGTCGCCGTCGGGGGCGTCCAGGGCCGCCAGCCGCTCATAGAACCGGGCCATGAGGGCCTCGGTGGCCTCGCCGTTCACATCCCACAGGGCCGCCACCACGCTGCGGGCGCCGGCAAACAGGAAGCTGCGGTGCAGGCCGGCGATGCCCTCACCCGTCACGTGGCCGCCCAGCGCCGAAGAACAGGCGGACAGCACCACCTGCCGGCAGGCCAGCTGCATGCCCAGCACCTCGGACAGTCCCAGGAAGCCGTCGTCTCCCGCCGCGGAGTCGGCGCTCAGAACCAGGCCCGAAAACCGGGGCCGGCTCTCGTTGTACAGGCCGTGGGTGGCGAAATGGACCAGCTGGAATGAGTGTCCTGACGCGGCGGCCTGAACCGCGGCAGCGGTGGCCTGCGGTCCCGTCAGGACGGTGCTGGAACCGGAGGGGGCCAGCCCGGCCAACTGCTGGATCTCGGCGGCGGCCAGGGGCAGGGGAGGCAACCCTTCGCCGCCGGCGGCGCGGGCCAGGAAACCGGCCTCGCCATTCCGGGGCAGACGGGGATCGCCCACCAGCAGCCAGCCCTGACCTGCGGCCTGGGCACCGTCCTGGATTTCAGCTTGGATTTCAGTTTGGCCTCCAGCCCGGCCTGTAGCCCGGCGCACACGGGCCAGAGCTCCCGCCGAGGGAACGCTGGTGATGACCTTGGTGGTGGCCAGCCAGGGCACCTCGCGGCAGGTGGCCGCCGGCTTGCCGTCACTGGCCAGGGCGGCGAAGGGCAGGTAGTGCAGGATGCCGTCGGGCACCACCACAAGGTGAGGGTAGCGATCCACCAGGGAGCGCACCTTTCCCAGCAGCAATTCGTGGACGGCGAAGGCCTGGGGCTGCAACCAGGCGGGTTGCCCCGCGGTCAGGTTGTAATCCGACAGCAGGGGCAACAACTGCCCCACCTGTTCCTCGATGATGCGGCGCGGCGGCAGCTCCTCGAAAAGCACCTCGCCCCCGGCTCCCACGGCCCACAGGAAGCTGGCGCTGTCCCCCAGGGTGTATTCCAGCATCAGCTCGTCCGGCCGCAGCACGGCGTCCTGGACCTGGGACAGATCCAGGGGTGTGGGATACAGGACCTCGGCGTAGCGCGGATCTTCCCGGCGCAGATCGGCCTCCAGCAGATGCAATTCGTCCTCGGCGGTGGCCACCCGGGCCCGCAAGGCCACGGCGCTGTCGGCCAAGGCCGGCCGGTCAGCCACCGCGGCCAGGTCAATTTCCAGGCCGATGATGCGGGTCAGGAGATCGCTTTCCTTCTGCTGGTAACCGGGCACACGGCTGTAACGCAGATCGAAGTCGGCCTCGGCCAGCAGATCCAGGAAGGCCCGGTCCCGTGCCTGCTGGGCCACGGCGAAAGCCTGGGCCGCGTATTTCTGGCCGGCCACCCCCTGGCCCGGTTCATGGGTATGCAAATGGTGCAGGACGGCGATGGCCTCCTGGAAGATGCCCCCCGCCTCGCGCACGATCCCCCCGGTGAAAGCCGCCGACCCGCCGCTGCGCCGCCGGACCAGGGCCACCTCGGCCAGGGCGTCTTCCAGATGGTGCAGGGCGTCCTGCCAGCGGCCCTGCCGCCGGGCAGCCATGGCCTCGCCCAGCAGTGACCACTCCAGGATATCGAAGTAGTCGCTTTCCCGGGCGGTGGCCGTGGCCTGGGCCAGGGTCTGCACCGCCTCGTCCAGGCGCCCGCTGTCCAGCAGGCCGTGGCCCCGGCACTTGAGGATGTAGGCCTCCAGCACCGTGTCCTCGGCCTGGCGGGCCATGGCCAGGGCCTGCTCCAGGTTATCCAGCCCCCGGCTGAAATCCTTCTGCTCGCACTGGATCTCCCCGATGGCCATGAGAGCCTGGGCTTCCGAGCTCACGTCGCCCACCTGGCGCATGAGTTCCAGGGCGCGGGTCTGGGCCTCCAGGGCCAGGTCGTAGTCGCCCCGGTACTCGTGGATGGAGCCCGTGTTGATGAGCATCATGCCCCGGCGCCAGGGATGGTCGACCAGACGGCCCGCCTCCTCGTACTGCACCAGGGCGCTGTCGAAATCTCCCAGCAGGTAGTTGACGTTGGCCATCTCGCCCAGCACGGCCCCCAGCATCGGCGAGTCCTGGGCCTGGCGCGCCAGTTCCAGGGCCCGGCTGAATTGCCCCATGGCGCGGGTCAGATCGCCCCGCATGGCGTGGATGGTGCCGATGTAATGATGGGCCAGGGCCTGCCCGGGCACATCCCCGGCTTTCTGGTATGCCGCCAGCGCCTGCTCGCGCCAGGCCAGGGCCGCGTCCAGATCCATGCCCAGGCGACTGATCACCGACAGGGCGATGGCCGCGGTGCCTTCCCACAGGGGGACCTCCAGCTGCACGGCCAGGTCCAGGGCGGCGGCCAGATCCTCGGCCGACCGTTCCAGTTCCCGCGAGCGCACCCCCGCCCGCCCCCGGTTCAGCAGGGCGAAGCAGCGCGACACCGGCCGGGTGTCGGCGGGGCACAGGGGCAGAAGCTCATCGAAGAGGGCGATGGCCTCGTCATTGCGGCCCAGTTCGATGAAGGCGGCGGCCAGGCGCAGTTGCAGGTGCAGGCGGTCCGCCTCGGCCCGGGAATTGTGATGGTCCGGAGCCAGAGCCTCTTCCAGCCGGTCCACCACCGTGGCGAAGTCGTCTTCCTTCTGGGCACGGACGGCGGCCAGGAGGGGGTCGGCGGGGTCGGAGCCGGCCAGCTCCCCGTGCAGGCCCGATTCATACAGACCGGCCGCAGCGGGGGATGGCGCCGGCGAAGGCGCGGTCTTGCCGTGGTGCAGGGCCTCCAGCCACTGGTTCTCGGCCTCTTCCGGGAGGCTTGCCGGAGCGGTGGCCGGGCCGGCCAGGATCCCAGCCAGCGCCAGAACCAGAACAAACTTGCCAACTTGCCGTAAGTGGATCATCATCTCGTTCCTCGAGTTTGTTCCGTTCGGTTCCAGCCGGAGTGCGACCTTTGGACATCAGCGCCGCCAGCCTAGACGCCCTGTGCGAGAAGAGCCTGGCCGGGGACTCCCGTGCCGAGAGCGCCCTTTTCCAAGCCCTGCGTGTAAGGTTTCTGCCCATCGCCAAACGACGGGTGCAGAGCGACCACGTGGAAGACGTGGTACAGGATTCCCTGAAGATCGTATTCGATCGTTACGGGGACCGCAATCAGGGAGCAGGAATTCTCGTCTGGGGGCTGACCGTGCTGCGCAACGTCATCGGCAATCACTACCAGAGCCGCGACCGGGAGAGGGAAAGACTCGACTTCGTGGACGAGTATCCCGCCGCCGCCTCGCTGGACCAGGACATGCTGGCCGGCACGGTGGCCGTCGAAACCCGTGATCTGCTGCTGCAGGCGGTGGCCCGGCTGGCGCAACGCACCCCCCGCTGCGGGCGCATCTTCAGGGCCTTGCTGGCCAGCCTGGACCGGGGCGGTTCCCCCAACCAGGTCAGCACCCGCGCCCTGGAAGCCGCCCAGCTTGAAGAGCCCTCCCTGTCCCGCGGCAGCTACTACACGGCCCTGCATCGCTGCCGGGCCCAGCTGCGACAGATCATGGAACGCCTGAGCGATGATTTCGGCGAGAACGAGGGAGCAAACCATGTCCAGGCCTGAAAACGTGAACCGGACCTGTGATCTGCTGGCGGCCTACGAGCTGGGTCTGCTGGAGGAAGCGGAGCGCACCGGCTTCGAGGAGCATCTGCCCGGCTGCCCTGATTGCCTGGAATCCCTGTACACCATGGCTCCGGTGACCGAGGCCATGCGGCAAGAGCCGGGGCGATTCGTCGACGCCATGGAAAAGGCCGCCCGACGCTCCCTGTGGCAGCGCCTGACGGCCCGCCTGTTCACCCCGGCGGGTCTGGGCGTGGCCGCCCCCGTGGTTGCCGCCGCGGTACTGGCCTTCGTGGTGCTCATGCCCGGGGACCCCGGTTCCGACGCCTGGCTGGATCTGGCCGTGCTGGAACCGGCGCCCTACACCCAGCTGGATCTGCGCGGCGCCCGTCAGGATCAGGCCGCCGCCCTGTTCCAGCAGGGCATGGCCGCCTACGCCGGGGGCCGGTACGGGGAGGCCGCCGCCAGCCTGGCCCAGGCCGACCAGGCCCTGGCGGGGCTTTCCGCTCAGGACCGGCCCTCCGGCCACGTCCTGGAGCAAGTGGCCCTGTACCGGGGCATCAGCCTGTTGCTGGACGGGCAGGCCGCTGCGGCCGCGGTAATTCTGGAAAAGACCGCCGATTCACCGCTGCCCCCCATCGCCCAGCAGGCCCGCTGGTACCTGGCCCAGGCCCGGCTTGCCGACGGCCACCCCCAGGCAGCCACCGCGCAGCTTGAAGCTCTGGCCGACAGTCCCGTTTTCGGAGAGCGGGCCCGGCAGCAGATCCAGGAGATCGAGGCCCGCCTGGCCCCGTGATCCTCCGCCTTCCCCTCTTTCCCGGGCCCCAGGCGCACCTGGGGCCCCCTTTATGCCTGAACGGCTCTTTTCTGTTGATAAATCATCCGGGTTTATTGCAATCCGGGGGTCGATCCTGTATGCTGGATACGTTCGCGCCGGCCCGCCCGCCGGCTCATTTCCTGGCATCTCGAGGCCCCGGCCATGGCCGGCGGCCTCTTGCCCCGTGATGCGGAAGGGTTGATCCCATGAGAAAATTGCTCCTGCTGACTTGCCTGCTCTTCCTGGCCGGGGGCAGCGCCCTGCCGGGCCAGGCCGCCGACGTCGCCCCCATCTGGGATGGCCCCCTTCCCGCCAACGCCGACTACCAGGTGGGTAACCTGAACCAGCCCGAAGGCCCGCCCCTGGAGGGCTACTTCGACGGCCACCAGATGATCGCCTACTTCATCGCCCCCCGGGAGCAATGCGATTGCCCCGAAGGCGGTTTCAAGCTGGAAAGCGTCAACCACCTCCTGTACTTCGCCGACCTGCAGGAGCCCGCGGTGTTTTCCGTGCGCGCCGGCCTGCTGGCCGCCGAGTACGACCAGAGCACCGCCAGCTGGGTGCCCGGTCAGATCCTGTGCGAGTCCCTGCCCATGACCGTGACCATCCAGGAGCCGGGAATCCAGCAGGTCCAGGTGCCCACCGCCGAGTGCGAGAGCATGTCCCTGGAAGAAAACTACTTCCTGTACCTGGCCTACGAGATCGGCGTCCCGGCGGGGCTGGTGGTGGATGGTCTGCCCCAGTCCGGCATCGAGTACCTGGACCGCGGCAACGGCTGGGAAGACATGTTCTACTTCCCGGACAAGAGCGGCGGCGGCAAGCACATCGTCTGGGGCGATGTGCTGTGCTCGGAGCCCGTGGTGCCGGCCGAGGCCAGCAGCTTCGACTCCATCAAGGCCATGTTCCGTTGATCTGAACGTTCCCGTCATGCAGACCGGCCGCCCCCGAGAGAGGGCGGCCGGTTTTTTTTGCCCGGGGAAATTTTTTCTGTAAGAACCCGGGCGGGGCGGAAACAAAGGGGGCACAGGTGTCGCGGCTCCGTGTTCGTTCCCCCGTCGAGGAGCCCGGGACTTTCAGGGACCGGCTTCGGCCGGTCCCAATTTTTTCGCCGTTTCCTCTGCCGTGACCCCGAACGACCGGAACGGCAGCCAGCGCCTGCCCGGATCGCCTTCGAGACCATGGTCCAGGATTTCCAGATGGACCCGTCCTCCCGGCACCGCCCCGTTCAGGGGTACCGAGATCTTCTGCCACTTCCAGGCCGGCCCGGCCATGGGCATTGTCCTCTCCTCCAGGCCCGCACCGCCGAGTCGCAGAATCAGGGGACGCACCTGGTCAGGATGGGGAGACACTTCCAGCAGCAATTGTTTTCCACCGGTTCCCGCCGGCAGGAGCAGCGAAGCGCGAGGGCCGCTCATCCACCGGCCCCATTCCTCCTCGGGAAGCCAGCCCTCCTCGGGCCGGACCCTGGTGTCGGTGGACACGAAACGGGACAGGATCAACCCGGCCCCGGGGAACTCCCTCCGCTCCGCCTCGCGGAAATCCCCGGAAGACCGGACGCAGCGAATGTAGTTGGCCTTGAAGGAATTCCAGGCCCGGAAATCCTCATCCAGCCAGGGGGACCCCGGCATCTGCTCGATGACCAGCACTTCCCGGGTGACCTCCCGTTCCACCGTGGCGGCGAAGACCTCGGCATAACGAGGGTCCCAGGCGGGATCCAGCCCCTCCCTCTGCCTGGCCAGGGGATAGTCCAGATCCACAAGGATGCGGGCCCCGGGCCGGCGGTGGTTTTCGAACAGGGCCTGGACCCAGGGCCGGGACAGCTGGTTGAAGGTGCCCAGGACCAGAACCCGGCCGCTACTCTGGATCCATTCCTCGAGAGTTCGGCTGGCCGGTCCCAGATCCCTGGTGGCCGCCGAGATGGACCGCCCCATCACCTCGCGGGCCTGGGGCATACTGGTCTGGAGCCCATGGCTGCCCAGGACCAGGACGGCGACCCCGAATCCCGGCCACCACTTGAGGCCCAGAGCCCGGCCGCTGCGCAACAGGAACCACAGGCCGATGGCCGCGGCCACCGCCAGCGCCACCGCCGCCGAGGTGAAATTCCGGGAAAGGAAGTAGGGATGGCGGGCGATGGCCAGCAAGGTGGCGCCGGCGTACAGGAAACAGGCCCAGGCCAGGCGGGAACGGCTTGCCAACCCCAGCACGGCCAGGGCCAGGATGCCGCCCCCCCGGATCCAGCCGCCGTGGTACTGACCGAAGAATAGGCCCAGGTAGTCCCACGCCCTTTGCATCATTCCCGTGCCCTGGCTGTTGGCCCGGTTCCGCGCAAAGCTGAAAAAGGCCTCCCAGCCATGGTCCTGCCAGGTCAGGAAGGCGGCCCAGACCAGCAAGCCTCCCAGGACCGCCACCAGGAGAGTCCAGGCCGAGCCCCGTTTCCCCCTCAGCCCGGCATGCCCCGCCAGGACCACTCCCACCAGGACCACCGGCAGCCCCGCGTTGTGCTTGGTCAGCAATGCCCCGCTCACCAGAAACGCCGCCAGGACCATGACCCGCCAGGAGGGTCTGGTCGCCAGACGGCTCAGCCCGGCCAAAGCCAGCACCGCCGCCACGGCTCCAGGGAAATCGAGCATTCTCTGCCCGGACAGGCTCAGCACCAGCCCGTTGGCCCCCACCAGGAGGAGCCCCAGGATCCCGGTCTTGAGGGGGGCACGTTCAGCCGCCAGCCCCATGGCCGCCAGCAGTCCCACCCAGCCCAGCACCGCCAACCCGCGCCAGGCCCGACCGTTGGATCCCAGAACGGCCTGAAGAGCCGCCACTTCCAGATAGGCGGCCGGAGGGTACAGGTCACGCCGCCGCAACTGATCCGCCAGAGCCGACCAGTCGCCGGTGGCCAGGGTAGCGGCCATCTGCGTACTGCGCAGGGTGTGCTTGGACATATCCCAGGGCAAGGGTGCGTCCCCGGGGTCCGGAACCCAGGAAACCAGACTCACCACGATACCCACGGCGAGAATGACCAACAACCAGGCCTGGATTGGGCTAACTGTGTGTGTGTGTGTGGATTGCCTGATCCATGATTCCGTGCCCCGCACCGATGCCGGGCCGCCCCGCATGGTGCCCAGGGCATCGATGAGATATTCCTTGATATACGTGACCGCCCCCGTCCCCCTGGAGAATCACCCATCCCTCCCCGATGGGCAAAACAAAGTTTCATGAAACTAGGGAAACGCCCGGCTCCGGACAACGAGGACCGGTCAGGAAAAGAAGAACAGCTTCACCGCCATGCCCACCACGGCCACCATGACCACCTTGCGGATGAAACCATGCCCGCCCTTGACGGCCAGGCGCGCCCCCAGCCAGCCGCCCAGGCTGTTGCCCAGGGCCAGGGCGATCCCCAGCCCCCAGTGCACCTTGCCGTGGGCCACGAAAACCGCCAGCGAGCTGACCATGTAGAACAGCACCACCGTGACCTTGATGGCGTTGATGCGCACCAGATCCAGCCCGTGGATGAGCAGGCTGCTGATGATGAGAAAGCCCACCCCGGCCTGGACGAAGCCCCCGTAAACCCCCACCCCGAAGAAGCTGGCCACGATGACCGCCCCCCGGGCGCGGGTGATGGCGCGGGGCTCCAGGCGCCAGCGCCGACTGGGATCCACCACCATGAGGGCCACCACCAGCATCATGACGCCGGCCAGGATCTGCTTGAACAGATCGTCGCTCATGGTCACCGCCAGGCGGGCGCCCAGCAGGGACCCCAGCACCGCCGAGGGGGTGCACATCAGGGCCAGCTTCAGGGGCAGCTGGCCATCCCGGCGGAAGCTGCTCACGGCCACGATGTTCTGGAAGAAGAGGGCCACGCGGTTGGTGCCGTTGGCCACGGGGGCGGGCAGGCCCAGAAAGATGAGCACGGGCAGGGTCAGCAGGGAGCCGCCGCCGGCCAGGATGTTCAACACCCCGGCCACCGCGCCGACCCCCAGCAGAAGCAGGGCCTTCCCGAGATCGAATTCCATCAATTTCTCCAGAGGCCGCTAGATGATGCCCCGATCCTTGAGGGCCGTCATGACCTTCTGCACCAGGGTGTCCACGTCCTCCAGGTCGGTCTCCACCACGACCTCGGGGTGGGCCGGTTCCTCGTAGGGCGAACTGATGCCCGTGAAGTTGGGAATCTCCCCGGACAGGGCCTTCTTGTACAGCCCCTTGGGATCACGCCGCTTGCACACCTCGATGTCGCACTTGACGTGGACCTCGAAGAAATGCCCCTCGGGGATGATGCCCCGCACGAAATCCCGGTCGCCCTGGAAGGGGCTGATGAAGGTGCACACGGTGATGTTCCCCTGCTCGAAGAACAGCTTGGAGGTTTCACCCACCCGGCGGATGTTCTCGCTGCGGTCGCGGTCGCTGAACTCCAGATCGCCGCACAGCCCGTGGCGCACGTTGTCCCCGTCCAGCACCGCCACCTGGCAGCCCTGCTCGAACAGGGTGCCCACCACCTTGCGGGCCACCGTGCTCTTGCCCGAGCCGGACAGGCCCGTGAACCACAGCACGGCGCCCTTGTGGCCGTTGCGCTTCTCCCAGTCGGCCCGGCCGATGAGGCCCTCTTCCCACTTGACGTTGCTGCTGCGGGTGCCGGGCACGGGCTGTTGCGGGGCCACCTCGTCCACGGTGCGCATCTTGCCGCGGATCATGCCCGCCGCCACCGTGTGGTTGGTCACCGGATCGATGAGGATGAAACTGCCGGTGCCGTGGTTGCGCTGGTAGTTGTCGAAGAACAGGGGCTGGCTGGTGCGGATGGCAACCCGGCCGATCTCGTTCAGCTGGAAGGTGTCGGCCTCCTGCCGGTGCAGGGTGTTGACGTCGATCTTGTAGTTGATGTCGCTGATGAAGGCCTTGGCCTTCTGGGTGGTGTGCTTGATGATGTAGTGCCCGCGGCGGTCCATGGCCCGCTCGTCCATCCAGCACAGGGTGGCGTCGAACTCGTTGCCCACGTGGGGCAGGTTCCCCTTGCGCACCAGCATGTCTCCCCGGCTGACGTCGATCTCGTCCTCCAGGGTCAGGGTGACGGCCTGGCCGGCGGCGGCCTCCTCCAGCTCGCCGTCGAAGGTCACGATGCTCTTGATGCGGCTGGTCCTGCCCGAGGGCAGGGCCGCCACCTGCTCGCCCACGCGGATGGTGCCCGAGGTGATGGTGCCCGCGAAACCCCGGAAGTCCAGGTTGGGGCGCTGCACGTACTGCACCGGGAAACGGAAATCCACGTAGTTCTTGTCGGCGTCCACGTGCACGTTTTCCAGCAGGTGCAGCAGGGTGTGGCCGTTGTACCAGGGCATGTTGGCGCTGCGGGTGGTGACGTTGTCACCCTCCAGGGCCGACACGGGGATGAAGCTGATGTCGTGGATGTCCAGCTTGCGCGAGAACTCGCGATACTCGGCCACGATCTTGTTGAAGGCTTCCTCGCTGTAGTCCACCAGATCCATCTTGTTCACCGCCACCACCAGGTGGGGAATCTGCAGCAGCGAGATCAGGAAACCGTGCCGCTTGCTCTGGGTCAGCACCCCGTGCCGGGCGTCGATGAGGATGATGGCCAGTTCGCTGTTGCTGGCCCCGGTGACCATGTTGCGGGTGTACTGCTCGTGGCCCGGGGTGTCGGCGATGATGAACTTGCGCTTCTCGGTGGTGAAGTAGCGGTAGGCCACGTCGATGGTGATGCCCTGCTCGCGCTCGGCCGCCAGTCCGTCCAGGAGCAGGGAAAGATCGACGCGCTCGTTGCCGCGCTGCTGGCTGGTCTTCTCCACCGCGGCGTACTGATCCTCGAAGATGCAGTTGGTCTCGTACAGCAGCCGGCCGATGAGGGTGGACTTGCCGTCGTCCACGCTGCCGGTGGTGGTGAAGCGCAGCAGGCTCTTCTTCTCGTAGTCCTTCATATCCATTAGAAGTACCCCTCCCGCTTCTTCTGCTCCATGGAGGAGTCGCTGGTCAGATCGATGATACGGTTCTCGCGTTCGCTGCGCCGGGCCTCGATGACCTCGGCGAGGATGTCGTCGATGGTGCGGGCGCTGCTGCGCACCGCCCCCGTGCAGGGGATGCAGCCCAGGCTGCGGAAGCGGCAATCCACTTCCTCGATGGCGTCCTCGCCGAAGCCCAGCTTGCCCTGGGGATCCACCACATCGGTGTAGTCGCAGGGAATGATGATGCCGTTCAGCTCGACCACCTTGCGGGGCTGGGCGTAGTACAGGGGCACGATGGGTATGTTCTCCATCTTGATGTACTGCCACACGTCCAGTTCGGTCCAGTTGCTCAGAGGGAAGATGCGCACGCTCTCCCGCTCGTCGATGTTGGCGTTGTAGAGGTTCCACAGCTCGGGGCGCTGGTTCTTGGGATCCCACTGGCCGAACTCGTCGCGCACCGAGAAGAAGCGCTCCTTGGCCCGGCTCTTTTCCTCGTCCCGGCGGGCGCCACCGAAGGCGGCGTCGAAGCCGTGCTTGGCCAGATGGTCCAGCAGGGCCTTGGTCTTGAGCTGCTGGCAACACTTGTCGTTGCCCAGCACCGAGGGATGGGCGCCCTGGGCGATGGCTGGTTCGTTGCGCTCGACGATGAGGCGGGCCCCGATGTCCTGCACGAAGGAGTCCCTGAACTCGTACATCTCGGGAAACTTGTAGCCCGTGTCGATGTGCATGAGCGGGAAGGGGAATTTCCCCGGATGGAAGGCCTTCTGGGCCAGCCGGACCATGACGGAGGAATCCTTGCCCACGGAATAGAGCATGACCGGGTTCTTGAATTCGGCCACCACCTCCCGCATGACGTGGATGGACTCCTGTTCCAGTTGCTTGAGATGGGTCATGGAGTACGAGCTCAAAACGGCCCCCGTGGGTTCAAGTGAATTGGTGACAGGCAGTTATCATTGACGGCCCGGCCGGCCGCAATTATGCGGGGCTACCCGGAAAAAATCCAGGCCCGCTTTTCTTCCCTATTCGGACGTTTGCCCCCCCTATGTACCTCTTTTTCCCTGTCACCGAAAGGCGTCAATGGCCCGGCCCCTGTCCCCTGACGGCACCTCAGGTCCCGGGGCGGACGCCCCTGGACGCCCTGTTCGCCCCCCACCGGCGGCACGGTCCGTGCAATGGCCCCCCGTTCCCGGACTCTCCGCGGAACCGGCCATTTGCTCATTCCTCCCGGAAAAACGAGAACATCATGACCTCTGCCATCGCCTTGCGCCTTGCCGTGACCCTCGTGGTGACGGCCCTGACCTTCCTGGGCGGCTTCCCCACCCTGGGCCACGCCGCCCTGTTCATCAACGAGATCATGGCCGACCCGGCCAGCGACTGGGACGGGGATGGGGCCTACCAGTACCGGGACGACGAGTGGGTGGAAATCATCAACACCGGCCCCGAGGCGGTGGATCTGGCCGGCCACGGCCTGCGCGACGCGGCCAGCACCACCCCGCGCCTGCTGCTGGAAGGCACCCTGGCCCCCGGCCAGGTGCTGGTGCTGTACGGCAGCGATGCCGTGGCCTGGCAGCAATCCAGCGGGGCCACGGTGGCGGGTTTCTCCCTGAACAACGGGGGTGATGTGCTGGAACTGGCCCTCTTCGCTGACCAGCAGGTCACGGTCCTGGACACCGTCACCTACCAGGATCACGAGGCCGATGACGACCGTTCCTGCGGACGAAACGCCGATACCGGGGAGTGGCAGCTGTTCGACGCCCTGAATCCCCACGCCGGCACCCAGGAACCCCTGGGCACGGGCTGTGCTCCCTCTCCGGGCGCTGGCAATATCTGCGCGCCCGAGGTGGCCAACGAGGACCTCAGCCTGGACTCCCTGAAGAGCAGATTCCGGTAATAAAACCAGGGCACACCCTCAGACAGGGGCAGGCTGGACCTGCCCTTGTCTGTTTATTTACAGTCATTTAGCAGCAGGTCTCAGCGCCACCCACAAAGAATACCAATTAAGTAAAGTTTTCTCTTGCGGGGTCTGCCGAACCACCCTATTTTGCCCTCCAGAAACAGTACCTTTTATGTACTGTTTAGCGAATGGGAGAAATGATGATCCGGGTGACCAAACTGACCGATTACGGCATCGTGCTGATGACCCGCCTGGCCGGGTGTGACTCCACCCAGGTGGCCACGGCCCCTGAGCTGGCCCGGGACATGAATCTGCCCCTGCCCACGGTGCGCAAGATCCTCAAGACCCTGACCCGGGAAAACCTGCTGGTCTCCCAGCGCGGGGCCGCCGGCGGCTACTGCCTGGCCCGGGACCCGGAGCAGATCACCCTCATGGACATGGTCAAGGCCCTGGAGGGGCCCATGGCCCTGACCGAGTGCGCCACCGGCGAAAGCTGTGATTGCGAGCGGGAAAAGATCTGCAATTTGCGGCAAAACTGGAGCCTGGTGAACAGCCTGGTCCAGAGCACCCTGGAAAGCTACAACCTGAAGCAGATGGCCGGGCGCCTGCAGGCCCCCACCGCCTCCCTGCAAAGTTTGACGGGCCTGAGCCTGTAAAAACCCCAGAAGGTCGAAAATAATGAGCGACGAAAAGCAGATGCTGGAGGAACTCTCCTCACGGGAATACAAGTGGGGCTTCGTCACCGACATCGAGCAGGACACGGTTCCCCCCGGCCTGAACGAAGACGTGATCCGCTTCATCAGCGCCAAGAAGAAGGAGCCGGAATGGCTGCTGGAATGGCGTTTAAAGGCCTTCCGCCACTGGCAAACCCTGACCGAACCCGCCTGGCAGAAGGTGGAATACCCGGCGGTGGACTACCAGGCCATCAGCTACTACTCGGCACCCAAGGAAAAGCCCCAGAAGAAGAGCCTGGACGAGGTGGATCCCGAGCTGCTGGAGACCTACGAGAAGCTGGGTATTCCCCTGAGCGAGCAGAAGCGCCTGGCCAACGTGGCCGTGGACGCGGTGTTCGACAGCGTCTCGGTGGCCACCACCCACCAGAAGCGGCTGGAAGAGATGGGGGTCATCTTCATGCCCATCAGTGAAGCCGTGCAGAAGCATCCCGAACTGGTGCGCAAGTACCTGGGCAAGGTGGTGCCCTACACCGACAACTTCTACGCGGCCCTGAACTCGGCGGTGTTCACCGACGGCAGCTTCGTCTACATCCCCCAGGGTCTGAAGTGCCCCATCGAGCTGTCCACCTACTTCCGCATCAACGCGGCCAACACCGGGCAGTTCGAGCGCACCCTCATCGTGGCCGACGACGACAGCTACGTCAGCTACCTGGAAGGCTGCACCGCCCCCCAGCGGGACGAGAACCAGCTGCACGCCGCGGTGGTGGAGCTGTACTGCCACGACGACGCCAGCATCAAGTACAGCACCGTGCAGAACTGGTACCCCGGCGACAAGGACGGCAAGGGCGGCATCTTCAACTTCGTCACCAAGCGGGCCCTGTGCGCCGGCCGGCGCAGCAAGGCCAGCTGGACCCAGGTGGAGACCGGCTCGGCCATCACCTGGAAGTACCCCAGCTGCGTGCTGAAGGGCGACGATTCGGTGGGCGAGTTCTACTCGGTGGCCCTGACCAACAACGCCCAGCAGGCCGACACGGGCACCAAGATGGTGCACCTGGGCAGGAACACGCGCAGTACGATTGTCAGCAAGGGCATCAGCGCCGGCCGCAGCGACCAGACCTATCGCGGCCTGGTTAAGGTGGGCAAGAAGGCCGCCGGCGCCCGCAACTTCACCCAGTGCGACAGCATGCTGCTGGGCGACCGGTGCGGGGCCCACACCTTCCCCTACATCGAGCAGGGCAACCCCACGGCCATGGTGGAACACGAGGCCACCACCACCCGCATCGGCGACGATCAGATCTTCCTGTGCAACCAGCGGGGCATCTCCACCGAGGACGCGGTGAGCATGATCGTCAACGGCTTCTGCCGTGAAGTATTCCAGGAGCTGCCCATGGAGTTCGCCGTGGAAGCCTCCAAGTTGTTGAGCGTGAGCCTCGAAGGCAGCGTCGGGTAAAGCCCGCATCCCATAGCAAGGAGAACCGGAACAATGTTGAAGATCACCCATCTCAAGGCCGCCATCGAGGGCAAGGAGATCCTCAAGGGCATCGACCTGGAGATCAAGCCCGGCGAGATTCACGCCATCATGGGCCCCAACGGCAGCGGCAAGAGCACCCTGAGCCAGGTCCTGGCCGGCAACGAGAACTACGAGGTCACCGGGGGCAGCGTGGAATTCCTGGGCGAGGATTTGCTGGAGAAGGACGCCACCGAGCGCGCCCTGGACGGCATCTTCCTGGCCTTCCAGTACCCCGTGGAGATCCCCGGCATCAGCAACGAGGAATTCCTGCGCCAGGCCGTCAACGCCCAGCGCCGCCACCGGGGCGAGTCCGAGCTGGACGCCTTCGACTTCGCCGGCCTGGCCAAGGACAAGATCGACCTTCTGCAGCTGAAGAACGACCTGCTGGAGCGCAGCCTGAACGTGGGCTTCAGCGGCGGCGAGAAGAAGCGCAACGAGATCTTCCAGATGGCCATGCTGGAGCCCAAGCTGGCCGTGCTGGACGAGACCGACAGCGGCCTGGACATCGACGCCCTGCGCGTGGTTGCCGAGGGCGTCAACAGCCTGCGGGACAGCGGTCGCAGCTTCCTGGTCATCACCCACTACCAGCGCCTGCTGGAGTACATCGTGCCCGATCACGTGCACGTGCTGAGCGCGGGCCGCATCGTCAAGAGCGGCGGCAAGGAGCTGGCCCTGGAACTGGAAGAGAAGGGCTACACCTGGCTGGGCGGCGCGGCCGGCGACCTGGCGACCATCGGAAAGGAAGCGTCGTGAGCCCCTTCGACACCCTGCAGACCCTGATCACGGCCGGCGATCTGACGGTTCCGGGCAAGCCCGGCGAACCGGCCGGCAACCTGAAGCTGCGCCAGGAAGCGCTGGACAGCTTCCGCCGGCAGGGGTTCAACCTGAACGGCCGCGAGGACTGGAAATACGGCAACATCAAGCCGCTGGTGCAGGGCCGCTTCAATCCCCTGGCTAAGGGGCACGAGGAGCAGGGCGACCTGGCCCGGCTGTTGCCCTTCACCGAGAACCACCGGCTGGTCTTCGTCAACGGCGTGTTCGACGCCTCCCTTTCCGCCCTGGGCGACCTGCCCGAGGGGGTGCGCCTGACTCCCCTGGCCGCCGGCGGCGAAACCGATCTGGGCCGGCTGGCCCGGGTTGAGCACAACCCCGTCACCGCCCTGAACACCGCCTTCTGGCAGGACGGCCTGCTGCTGGAAACCGCCGAGGACGCCCGCCTGGACCGCCCCGTGGAACTGTTCTTCCTGGTGGACGAGGGCGGCAACCGCACCATGGTCTCGCCCCGTAACCTGGTGGTGGCCGGCGCCCGCAGCCGCCTGACCATCATCGAGCGTTACCTGGCCCCCTTCACCGAATCGGCGAACACCGCCGCCCTGGTGGCCCCCGTCACCGAGATCACCTGCGGCGAGGACGCCCAGGTGCAGCACGTGAAGGTCTTCCGCGAAGGCCGCGGCACCCTGCACTACGGAAGCACCCACGTGCGCCAGCAGGCCGGCAGCCGCTACGCCAGCCACGAGATCGCCCTGGGCGGGCACAGCCTGCGCCGGGAATTGCACGTGGACCTGGACGGCGCCGGCGCCACCTGCGACCTGAAGGCGCTGTACCTGGCCGACGGCGACCAGCACATGGACCTGCGCACCCGGGTGAACCACAACGTGCCCGGCTGCCAGACCGACGAGCTGTACAAGGGCATCCTGGACGGGCGGGCCCGCGCCGTGTTCGACGGCCTGATCAAGGTGGCCCGGGACGCCCAGCAGACCGAGGCCTTCCAGACCAACCGCAACCTGGTTCTCTCCGACGACGCTGTGTGCTACAGCATTCCGCGCCTGGAGATCTACGCCGACGATGTCAAGTGCAGCCACGGTTCGACCACCGGGCAGATGGACGAGGAGCAGCTCTTCTTCCTGCGCGCCCGGGGCTTCGACGACCGCACCGCGCGGACCATGCTGACCATGGCCTTCGCCCGGGAGATCATCGCCACGGTGACCGACGAGAACCTGGCCGCCTTCCTGGCCGACGAGACCGAGGAACGGCTGCTGGCCATGGCCCGCCAGGACTTCCACACCAGGAACGGGGAATCATGAGTCGCGCCGAACGGCAGCTGGACCAGGGCGGCCTGCGGGCCGACTTCCCCATCTTCCAGACCGACGGTGAGGACAACGGGCTGGTGTATCTGGACAGCGGCGCCAGCGCCCAGAAGCCCTTCAGCGTCATCGAAACGGTGGAGAGGTTCTACACCTCGGGCTACGCCAACATCCACCGGGGCGTGTACGCCCTGAGCGAGCAGGCCACCGCCCAGTACGAGGGCGCCCGGCACAAGGCCCAGCGCTTCCTGAACGCCGCCGCCCCCCAGGAGATCATCTTCGTGCGGGGCACCACCGAGGGCATCAACCTGCTGGCCTCCACCTACGGCCGCCGGCACGTGGGCGAGGGTGACGAGATCCTCATCACCCACCTGGAACACCACAGCAACATCGTGCCCTGGCAGATGCTGTGCCAGGAGACGGGGGCCCAGCTGAAGGTGGCGCCCCTGGACCAGCGCGGGCAGGTGGACATGGAGGCCTTCGCGGCCCTGCTCGGCGAGCGCACCCGGCTGGTGGCGGTGGCCCACGTGAGCAACGCCCTGGGCACCATCAACCCGGTGAAGCAGATGATCGAGCTGGCCCACGCCCGGGAGGTGCCCGTCCTGGTGGACGGGGCCCAGGCCGTTCCCCACCTGGCGGTGGACGTGCAGGATCTGGACTGCGACTTCTATGTGTTTTCCGGTCACAAGGTGTACGGTCCCACGGGCATCGGCGTGTTCTACGGCAAGCGGCACCTGCTGGAGATGATGCCCCCCTACCACGGCGGCGGCGACATGATCGAGTCGGTGACCTTCGAGCGCACCACCTACGCCCCCCTGCCGGCCCGCCTGGAAGCGGGCACCCCCGACATCGCCGGGGCCATCGGCCTGGGGGCCGCCCTGGACTACGTGCAGGGCATCGGTTTCGACACCATCGACCGCCACGGGCGCGACCTGCTGGCCTACGGCAACCGGGTGCTGTCCGAGATTCCGGGGCTGCGCATCATCGGCACCGCCGAGCACAAGGTTCCCGTGTTCAGCTTCGTGCTGGACGGGGTGCACCCCCACGACATGGGCACCTTCCTTGCCCACGAGAACATCGCCATCCGGGCGGGGCACCATTGCGCCCAGCCCGTCATGGAGCATTTCCAGGTGCCGGCCACCACGCGGGCCAGCCTGGGCGTCTACAACACGCGTGACGATCTGGACGCCCTGGCGGCGGGAATCCACAAGATCCGGGAGTTCTTCAGCTGATGTCAGACCTGCGCGCCCTTTACCAGAGCCTGATCCTGGACCACGGCAAGAATCCCCGCAACCGCCGGGCCATGGACACCGGTTGCGACCACGGCGGCCAGTGCCGCTGCACCGAGGGCTACAACCCCCTGTGCGGCGACAAGCTGACCCTTTACGCCCGCACCAACGGCGACGTCATCGAGGACCTGAGCTTCGAGGGCGAGGGCTGTGCCATCTTCACCGCCAGCAGCAGCATGCTGACCGAGGTGCTGAAGGGGCGCAAGGTGAGTGAGATCCGCGATATCGTGGACCGCTACCTGCACATGCTCACCGAGGGCGAGGCCCAGCCCGATCCCGAGGGCCTGGGCAAGCTGGCCGTGTTCGGCGGCGTCAAGGACTTCCCCACCCGGGTCAAGTGCGCCACCCTGCCCTGGCGGGCCCTGGAGGTCATCCTGGAGGATGTGGACGGCTCGCGAAAGCCCCTGGAAGAGGCCGACGCGCCCGTGAACACCGAAAAGGACTGACCGGCCCTGTGCGCCGTCTTCACGGGTTGGGTTTTTCCGGAATTGCCTTATGATGGTTGAAAAGCCATCTCCATGTTCATCGCAACCCACAGGAGACGACCCACCATGTTGCAGGCCGCCCGTACCCCCGTGCTCGACACCGGTTCCCCCGAGGAAAAGCGTGACGAGATCCGCCGCTACTTCCAGAACACCTGGGAGCTGTACGAGGGGCTGTTCGACGTCATGGCCGGGGACGAGGCGTACTTCCTGAGGGCGGACCCCCTGCGCCATCCGCTGATCTTCTACCTGGGCCACACGGCCTGCTTCTTCGTCAACAAGCTGGTACTGGCCAAGATCCTGACCGAGCGGGTGAACCCGCGCTTCGAGAGCATCTTCGCCATCGGCGTGGACGAGATGAGCTGGGACGATCTGAACGAGGAGAACTACGCCTGGCCCACCGTGGCCGAGGTTTGGGAGTACCGCCGGCAGGTGCGCGCGGTGGTGGAAGAGGTCATCGACGAGCTGCCCCTGAAGATGCCCATCACCTGGGACGATCCGTTCTGGGTCATTCTCATGGGCATCGAGCATGAACGCATCCACCTGGAAACCAGCTCGGTTCTGATTCGCCAGCTGCCCCTGGCGCAGGTGCGGGATCGTGAGCAGTGGCCCGTGTGCCCCGAGGGCGGCCCCGCCCCCACCAACGAGTTGCTGGAAGTGCCCGGCGGCCGGGTGGAACTGGGCAAGGAGCCCGACCACGCCCTGTACGGCTGGGACAACGAGTACGGGGTGCAGACGGCCGACCTGCCGGCCTTCCAGGCCTCGCGCTATCTGGTGAGCAACGGCGAGTTCATGGAATTCGTGGAGGCCGGCGGCTACGCCGAGCAGGAGAACTGGACCGAGGAGGGCTGGAGCTGGCGCAACTTCCGCCAGGCCGAGCACCCGGTGTTCTGGGTGCCCGGGCAGGACGGCGGGTTCAAGCTGCGCTGCATGACCCGCGAGATCGACCTGCCCCTGGACTGGCCCGTCGAGGTGAACTACCTGGAGGCCAAGGCCTTCTGCAACTGGAAAGCCAGGGTCACGGGCCGGCCCTTTCGTCTGCCCACCGAGCAGGAATGGGTGCGGCTGCTGGACCACAGCGGCATCCCCGACCAGCCCCAGTGGGACGGTGAACCCGGCAACATCAACCTGGCCCAGGGCGCCTCGTCCTGCCCGGTGAACCGCAACATGCACGCCGGCTTCGGGGATGTGGTGGGCAACGTGTGGCAGTGGACCGAGACCCCCATCAACGGCTTCCAGGGGTTCCGGGTGCACCCCCTGTACGACGACTTCTCCACCCCCACCTTCGACAACAAGCACAACCTGATCAAGGGGGGCAGCTGGATCAGCACCGGCAACGAGGCCACCCGCCACGCGCGGTACGCCTTCCGGCGGCACTTCTTCCAGCACGCGGGCTTCCGCACCGTGTGCACCGACCGCCCGGTGGAGGTCAAGGACGACGTGTACGAGACCGACGCCCTGGTCAGCCAGTACTGCGAGTTCCACTACGGCGGCGAGTACTTCGGTGTGGGCAACTTCCCCGAGCAGCTGGCCCTGATCTGCCGCGACACCTGGCGGCAGACGCGGGGAGACGCCCCCGTGAAGCGCGCCCTGGACCTGGGCTGCGCCACCGGGCGCGCCACCTTCGAGCTGGCCCGCTTCTGCGACTTCGTCACCGGCATCGATTTTTCCGCCCGCTTCATCCGGGTGGGCCACCAGATGCAGCAACAGGGCTACACCCGCTACAGCATTCCCGAAGAGGGCGACCTGGTCAGCTACCACGAGAAGACCCTGGAGCAGTTCGGCCTGGCCCAGATGAGGGACAAGGTGGAGTTCTGGCAGGGAGATGCCCACAACCTGAAGGAACAGTTCCGGGATTACGACCTGGTGCTGGCGGCCAACCTCATCGACCGCCTGTACGAGCCCCGGCGCTTCCTGGACCACATCGCCCGGCGCATGAACGGCGGCGGCCTGCTGGTGCTGGCCAGCCCCTACACCTGGCTGGAAGAGTTCACCCCGCGGGATCGCTGGGTGGGCGGCAAGAAGGTGGACGGCGAGAACGTCACCACCCTGGAGGGTCTGCACGAGGCCCTGGGCGGGAACTTCGAACCCGTGGGCGAGCCGCGGGACGTGGAGTTCGTCATCCGCGAGACGGGCCGCAAGTTCCAGCACACCATCAGCCAGTTGACGGTGTGGCGGCGGCACTGATCCGGCGCCCGGCACGAATAACGACCCCGTCGGCAGCAAGCCCGGCGGGGTCGTTTCTGTCGGTCATGCCCTGGATGTATCAGTTCACGGTTTTGTCTCGTTTCACGGCTTCCACGCTTTTTACGGCTTCCACTTGGTCCACACCTTGCCCACCAGCTCGGGGCCGGGGGTCAGGGTGGTGTCGCCGGGATTCCAGCCGCTGGGCGTGACCTCGCCGGTCTCCATCACGTGCTGGAAAGCCTTGATCTGCCGGGAAAGTTCGGCCGGGTTGCGCCCCACCTCGGGGGTGAGCACCTCCATGGCGCGAATATTGAAGTCGGGGTCGATGATGAAGCGTCCGCGGATATCCACCCCGGCCGCCTCGTCATACACGCCGTAGACGGTGCCGATCCTGCCGCCGGCATCGGACAGCATGGGGAAAGGCACCCCGCCGTCCACCATCTTGGAAAGCTCCTCTTCCTGCCAGATCTTGTGGGTGAAACGACTGTCCGTGCTCATGGCCAGCACCGTGACGTCCATCTTCTTCAGCTCGTCATGATCAGCGGCGACCGCCGCCAGTTCGGTGGGTCAGACGAAGGTGAAGTCGCCGGGATAGAAGCAGAGGGTGATCCACTTTCCCTTGTAGTCGGAAAGCTTCACCGGCTGAAAATCGCCGGTCTGGGGGATGAAGGCCGTGGCCTCGAAATCGGGGGCCTGCTGGCCGACGCGTGCGAGCATACGGGGCACCTCCTGGGCGGGTTGGGGCGAAGAAGAACTGGCATTTGCGGCGGGCGGAAGCACCGGACCTCCGGCTGGCTTCACGCAGCCGTCCTTGGGTTTGGACATGCTGACCTCCTGTGTGGGATGACCGACAATTTCCACGATACCATGGATTTTCCCGGCGGCAACCCGCAGCGCTTCTCTGGGTTTTCCCTCACGGGATCCGAGGGGAATGGCTGGCTCCACCAGGGGCCTCATGGTAGGATCGACTCCATCGCAAACGTTTCCCTCGCCCGGGAGGCTTATCACATGCGTCTTGATGTCGATCCCGCAATTCGTACCAAGTGGCAGGCTCTGCTGGATTCCCTGGCCGAACTGGCCCGGGTCCCCGCGGCCCTGATCATGCATGTCCAGGACCCCCACATCGAGGTGTACGGCAGCAGCCGGAGCGACGGCAACCCCTACTCGGTGGGCGACAGGGAAGAGTGGCAGGGTTCCGGACTGTACTGCGAGTGGGTCATCAAGAACCGCCGCGAGTTGCTGGTCAGCAACGCCGTCGATGAGCCGGACTGGGCCGATAATCCCGACATCAAGCTGGGTATGGTGGCCTACCTGGGCTTTCCCATCTGTCAGCCAGGCGGCGAGGTGTTCGGAACCCTGTGCATCCTGGACTCCCAGGCCAACAGCTTTTCGCCGCTCATCGAGCGGGTCATGCTGAACTACCGGGAGATGCTGGAGGCCCACCTGCTGCTGCTGGATCAGCGCCGGCGCCTGATGCGAACCCTGCAGGGCATCTTGCCCATCTGCAGCGTGTGCAAGAAGATCCGTGACGAGGAGAACAACTGGCACCACCTGGAGGACTATCTGGTCCAGCACACCGCGGCCGAGCTTTCCCACGGCCTGTGTCCCGTGTGCCTGGAGCAGTTCATGCCCGATTTAACCTGACCCGGGAGTGAAGATGAGGAACCTGATTCTGATGGCCGCGGGACTGACCCTGGCCCTGATCGCCGGCTGCGCCGAGCGGGTTGAGTCCCCCGCCCCCACCCTGGTGACCCTTTTCGACGATGTGACCATCCACTTCACCCCGGATGATTCCACCCGCTACGATTCCCCCTTCGCCTCGGCCCGGGACAACGGCCGCGTCATGACCACCTACCGGGAATTCCCCACGGCACCGGGCCCCAGCCGCGTCACCCTGCTGCTGGAGGTGGAGCCCATCCGCAAGGACATCCGCAACATGCACGACCGCTGGGACCGGGCCGGCTGGGTGCGGCTGCGCAAGCCGGGCATGGAGCCGGTGGAGCTGTGCCGTTTCATGACGGCCTACGGCGGGGCCATCGAGCACCAGGTGGATGTGACCCGGGTGCTGCCCCTGCTGCAGGGATACTGCGAGTTCGAGGTCTTCATCGACACCTGGGTCAGCCCGGCCTGGGTGGTGGACGTGGAACTGGAGATAGAGCCCCTGCCCTACGGCCAGGTGAACCCGCCCCACTGGACCCGCGGCCTCTTCTTTCCCGCCGGTGGTCTGACGGCCGAGACCCCCGTGACCACGACCAGCGTGGTCATTCCCGAGGGGACGCGCTTCACCGAACTGGCCCTCATCAGCACCGGGCACTGCACCGACGGCCGCGACGCCGACGAGTTCATCACCAAGGACAACGTGGTGCTGGTGGACGGGCAGGAGGTGTACCGCTGGCGCCCCTGGCGGGACTACTGCATCGATTTTCGCGCCGTGAATCCCTACTGCGCCAAGTGGAGCGACGGCTCCTGGAGCAGCGACTACGACCGCAGCGGCTGGTGCCCCGGCGACGTGAGCGAGCCGGAGATCCTGGACCTGAGCGCCTGGCTGACGCCCGGCCCCCACGAGATCAGCTTCTTCGTGGAGAATATTCGCGCCGCCGACCCCGATGCGGAAGAAAAGCATCACGGCTACTGGCGGGTGAGCGCGGCCCTGTCCGGCTGGCAATAGCAACGAAGAAGGCCGGCCTCCCGGAGCGTTGGGGAAGGCCGGCCGATGCCACAGACGGCAGGGGGATGAGGAGGGAGCCGCCTGTGACGGCGAAAGGCTGCTCTAGTTGGGCATCACCTGGCCCGCGCTCCAGTTGCTGCCGGCGGCGTTGACCACCACCAGCCGGAAAGCCTCGCCATTGCCGCCCAGGCTGCCCACGGCCACGGCGAAGGCCCTCTCCACTCCGGACAGATCCAGATCGAAGGTGGCCGCCGGACTGATGGTGCCGGTGGGCGCCACGCCGATGGTCAACGAGGAGGCGTTGATGGCCAGGCCATCGGCGCTGCTGGCCTCACCGAAGGCCAGGTCGCTGTAGTCCGAGATCGGGGTGAAGGACAGACCCGCGTCCCAGATTCCCACGTCCACCGACGGAGCGTCGGGGGAAGCATGGACGACACGCACCACGGGCGAGGCGGACTCGCTGAATTCCGCGGCGAAGGGCAACAGGGCGAACCCGGGCGTGCTGCCGTCGGCAAAGCCGCTGGCCACGGCCAGGTACTGCCTGCCCGCCATCAGTTCAGGAGTGTCCACGTTGGCGGCCAGGGCCCCACCCTCGCTGACACGCACATCCAGGTTGTAGGCAGCAGGGGGGACCTGCACAGCCGAGGAGAGGTTGCCGAAGGACAGATTGTCCACCAGCTCGGTGTCGGTCCCCCCGACATAGACATCCACCGCGGGAGCGTCGGGAGAGGCGTGCAGCACGTGCACCACCGGGTTCTGCCGGATCAGTCCGACCGTGCCCTCGGGACCCACCGCCAGCAGCCCGAAGCCCATGGTGTCGCCGGCGTCCTGGCCCAGCAGGCCGGTGGCGATGAGCAGGATCTCGGCCTCGGGCAGGGCGGGGGTCTGGAACGCGGTGACCCGGCTCAGGGGGTCGCCGGCCCAGATGCCCACGGCCAGGGACTGGCCGGCGGGCAGAGCCACACCGGCGGCGCCGGTCTCGGCGAAGCGGGCGAAGTCGCTGATCTCGGGAGTGCCGTCGTTGCCCACGTCGATGGCCACGGCCGGCGCATCAGCCGAGGCGTGCAGGATGCGCACGGCGGCGTTACCGCTGCCGGGGTCGGCGAAGTCCTCGACCAGGGGCAACACCCGGAACATGTTTTCGCTGTCCGTGCTGCCCAGCAGGCCGGCCGCCACGGCGGTGATGGTGGCGCCCTCGGGGAGGGTCAGCTCAGCCGTCTCGTAGGCCGGAGCCGACATGGGGTCGGCGCCGTGGGCCCGCAGCTGAATGGTGTAGTTGCCCGGCCCCACTTCCAGATAGTCGCTGGTCTGGGTGTAGCCCAGGTTCATGAGCAAGGGAGTTTCGATGCCCTTGGCGTAGACATCCACCGCCGGGGCGTCGGGCGAGGCGTGCACCACCCGCAGCATCACGCCGGTGCCCAGGTCCACCTGGCCGCCGGGGGTGACGGGATCGTCGTCGTCGCTGCAGGCGCTCAGGCCCAGCACCAGGGTCAGCATCGAAAGCATGACCAGCAGGGATCGTAGTTTGTTGGACTGATTCAGCATTGTTCCACTCTCCAATGGGTTGAAAATTTATGGTCAGGGGTAGCCGGGCCAGGAGGCCCGGCCACCTTCTTCACCTGTCATGTTTACAGGTTCTCGGGAATCAGGACGGTGTCGATCACGTGCACGGTGCCGTTACTGGCCGGAATGTCGGTCTTGATGACGTTGGCGCCGCCCACCTTGACCCCGCCCTTGGTGTTGATGGCCACGTCCGTCCCGTTCAGGGTGCGCGCCTTGTTCATGGTCACCACCTGATCAGCCTTCACTTCCCCGCTGACCACGTGGAAAAGCAGCACTTTCTTCAACTGCTCGGGGTTGGCCAGGAGCTTCTCCACCGTGCCCTCGGGCAACTTGGCGAAGGCCTCGTCGGTGGGGGCAAAGACCGTGAAGGGCCCGTCGTTGGTCAGGGTCTCGTCCAGACCGGCCGCCTTCACCGCGGCGGTCAGGGTGTTGAAGCCCGCCTGCTCGGCCAGGGGGAAGATGGCGGGCACGGCCGCCTGGTCCATGGAGGCGTGCTCGGCGTGAGAGTGAGCCTTGCTGGAGCCGCAGCTGCCGGCCTGGGCGTTCAGGGAGCCGCCGGCCACCAGGGCCAGGGCCGTCAGGGCCAGGGTCATGTTCTTCAGGGTCATCTTCATTTCTATGTCCTCCCACTTTGGATCTGCATCGTTTTCAGGGTCGCCGCGGCTTCCGGGGAATCCCGCGGGCCGTCTATGTTCTCGAGGCCCCCGCGGCCTCGTTGGAATACATGATACAATCGGTACAGTTTTCGTCAAGGGTTTTTTATATTTTTTCTATACAAGAGAGCAGCATGGAGCCCTGAGCCCAAAAAAACGCCAAAAAAGGCGGTTTCCCGGAGGAAACCGCCAGTAGCCAGAACTGGAATGATCAGTTCAGCGGGTCAGAGGCTCTTGAGCGCCTCGTCCAGCTGGTTCAGATCACCGATGATCACGGCCCGCAGCTCGTTGAGGGTGGACAGATAGGAGGGAACGGCCTGGCCCCCGGCCAGCAGAGGGATATCGGAGCCCAGCAGGCGCCGCAACTCACGCAGTTCGGTGATGGTGTTGGGATCATGGAAAGGGTAGACCAGGCTGAGCAGAACGGCCCGGGCCCCACGCTGGCGCACGGCCGCCGCGATGTCTTCCGCGGGCAGGTCCGGTCCCAGGTAAAGCACATCCCAGCCTTGTTCGAAAGCGGACGACGCGGCCAGCAGGCCCCCCAGTTCGTGGAGATGTCCCACCGGGGTGGCCACCACCAGCACCGGCGCCGCAGCCGACACCCTGTAGCGTGAGTTGAGGGCCGCCAGGAAGGTGGTGACGATGCTGGTGGCCATGTGCTCGTGAGCCACCCGGAGCTGCCCATCCTGCCAGCGGCGCCCGATCTCGTGCAGCAAGGGCACCAGCAACCGGCTGCGCAGGTCGGGCTTGCTGAGGTCCAGCAAACCCCGGTCAAGGACATCCTCCAGCTGTCGGCCGTCCAGATTGCCCACCGCCATCAGGGCCTCGTCAAGCAGCTGGTCCGGCCCCGAGGGCAGCCCCTGGGGCTGCGTGACCTTTGGCCCGGCCCCCGCCAGGGTCTCCTCGTAAAGGTCTTCCAGCTGGGCCACGGAAAGATCAGCCACGTCACCTATGCGGTGGCCGTTATCGGTGAGATGCTTCAACAACAGCAGCTTCTGCAGATCCTGGTCGGAGTAGCGGCGCCGGCCGGTGGGGGTGCGCCCTGGCACCACCGCGGCATAACGACGTTCCCAGGCCCGCAGCACCAGCTGGGTCAAACCCGTACGGTGGGCCACCACGGCAATGCTGTGCCGGGGAGCCAGTTCAGGGGGCTGCGGGCGAAGGCTGTTCTGGGGGCTCATGATCGTTTCCTCACCATTGAAGTTGCCACTGTCCCCCTACTGTATAAATTATGTATAAATTTGTCACGAAAATTAATGATCCATTTCCCCAGCCCTGGAAAACCGAGGTGCCCCATGTACACCCTCAGCTCACGACAGGTGGTGCAGGCCGATCTGGACCGGGTGTTCCCCTTCTTCGCCAAACCCGAGAACCTGGCCGTCATCACCCCGCCCTGGCTGGACTTCAAGATCCTCACGCCCTCGCCCATTCCCATGCGCGAGGGGGCGGTCATCGACTACCAGATCGGCCTGGGGCCCCTGCCCACCCGCTGGCGCACCATGATCACCAGCCACCAGCCGCCCCACCTTTTCGTGGACGAGCAACTCATGGGGCCTTACAGCTTCTGGCATCACACCCACCGCTTCGAGGATCTTCAAGGGCACACCCTGCTGACGGACGAGGTCCGCTACCTGCCCCCCTTCGGTCCGGTGGGCCGGCTGGTGCACGGCCTGGTCCTGCGCCACAGCCTGCAACGGATATTCCGCCATCGGCGGGAATTCATTGCCAGAACTTTTTGCGAGGTGGAAGGGTCCGATCCGGTGATCAGCTGGTCCCCATCTTCCTGAGGCTTTCCAGGGCCCGCGCCCGCGCCCAGGCGTGGTCCACCACCGGCCGGGGGTAGTCCCGGCCCAGCCTCAGGCCGGCTGCCGCCAGCACCGCCGATGGGGCCTCCCAGGGCTGGTGCAGGTGGCGGTCGGGCAAGGAAGCCAGCTCGGGCACCCAGCGCCGGATGTAACGCCCCTGCTTGTCGAACTTGCGGGCCTGGGCCGTGGGATTGAAGATGCGGAAATAGGGCGCGGCGTCAGCCCCGCATCCCGCCGCCCACTGCCAACCGAAGGTGTTGTTGGCCAGGTCCGCGTCCACCAGGGTGTCCATGAACCAGTCGGCCCCCTCCTGCCAGGGCAGCAGCAGATGCTTCACCAGGAAACTGGCCACCACCATGCGCACGCGATTGTGCATCCAGCCCGTGTGCCACAGCTGACGCATGCCCGCGTCCACCAGGGGATAGCCCGTGCGGCCCTGCTGCCAGGCCGGCAGCAGGGCCGGGTCTCCGTCCCAGGGGAAGTGCGCGAATTTCTCCCGCAGGGGTTGCTGGGTGGTGTGGGGAAAGTGGTGCAGCAACTCGTGGGCGAAATCCCGCCACACCAGCTGGCGCGCGAATTCCGCCACCCCGGCGCCGTTGGCCTCCAGGCAATCGAACCACAGCCGCCGCGCGCTGATCTCCCCGAAATGCAGGTGGGGCGCCAGCCGCGAGGTGCCGTCGACGGCGGGAAAGTCCCGCTGATCCCCGTAGTGGGCCAGGCCCGAACCGCGGAAGCGCCGCCACAGCTGCTGGGCTCCCTCCTCCCCCGGGCTCCAGGAATCCCCCAAGCCCGAGTCCCAGGAGATTCGCGGCAGAAGCTCCCACGAGGCCAGCTCTTCACCCGGCACCCTAACCGGCCAAGCGCTCAGCCGGTCCGGGGCGTCCCGGGGTTCGCTGATCCGCACGCGCTGGGTGAAGGCCTTGTGGAAGGGTGTGAAGACCTGGTAGGGCCCACCCTGGCCGGTTTGCAGCTGGCCGGGCACTCCCAACAGGGCGCTGTCCAGCAGCCGCAATTCCACACCCTGTTCGCCCAGGCTCGCGGCGGCCTCTTCTTCCAGGGCCCGCTGGACCGGTTCGGGAACCCGCCCGGCCAGAACCAACCCGGCCCCCGTTTCCCTGGACAGCTGGACCAGGGTGGCTGCCGCCGGTCCGCGGCGCAGAACCAGGGGCAATCCCCTGCCAGCCAGGCTGGCGGTGAGAGCTGCCAGGGAATGGTGCAGCCACCAGCGGGTGGCCTCGCCGGGAAATTCGGCGGGATCGTGGATAAAAACCGGCAGCACGGGCCGGTCCGTGGCCGCAGCGGCCAGCAAGGCCGGGTTGTCGTCCAGGCGCAGGTCGCGGCGGAACCACAACAACACGGGTCGGGGACGGGTATCAGACATGGTTACGCAGCATAAGTTCCTTGGGATGGGGGTTCAGGTAGATCTGGTCCTTGACGTACGGGACCTCCAGCAGATCGATGTAATGTCGCAACAGGGTCACCGGAACGATGAGGGGCACCAGGCCCGCGCGGTAGTCCTGGATGACCCGGGACAGGCGGCCCAGCACCGGATGTTCCACGTGGCCGCGCAGGTGGCCGGCGATGTGCTGCAAGGCGTTGACATGGCGCGCGGGCGTGGCCTTGACCGACAACCCCTCCATGTACTTTTCCAGATACAGGTCCCGAAAGGCGGCCGGCTTGTGGTCGGCGATGTGGGCCACCAGCTGGCCCAATTCCTTGTAGTGGCGGGGACTGTGGGCCAGGAGGAAATACTTTTCCCGGCTGTGGAAGGCCACCACGTCCCCGCGCTTCCAGCGGCCCTGGAACAGCTGCTTGGCGCGGTGGAAGGCGAACACCCGCTCCACGAAATTTTCCCGCAGCTGAGGGTCGTTGAGGCGGCCCTCTTCTTCGCAAGGCGTCAGGGGGTAGCGCCGGGTGAACTGGGCCGCGAACAGCCCCCGCCCCTGGGAAAGGGGCCGTCCGCCGTCCTGGTACACGGGCACCCGAAACAGGCCGCAGCTGGGGCTCTTCTTCTTGAAGACGAAACCGCACAGATCGGCCGGGGCCAGCTCGCGGGACTTCTGCCGGCTCCAGCGGTTCATGGCTGCGGTCCAGTCCTTGCCCGAGCGCGGGGCCACCATGCGGGGGGCTTCCAGGTCGCCCTCCAGGCGCACCGTCTCCCGGGGGATGCCCATACCCAGTTCAGCCTCAGGGCACAGGGAAACCAGTTCAAAATATTGGGCCAGGGTGCCGGTGAGGTAACGATCGTGCTTGTGCCCGCCATCGTAACGGACCTCTTGGCCCAGCAGGCAGCCGCTGACACCGATGCGGATGGTGGATCTGGACTCTTGATCAGACATGGAGTATCAACCTTTCCCTTGAAAGAGCAATTCAACCGAAAGTCCTGTCTCGCTTTCGTGATATCCGGCAGCTCATCCGTCAAAATAAAGTCGCTTTTTCATCATTCCAACCTGTTGTTGTTAAACAAGTTAACAATTGATTGAAAGAATCAGCCCGTGCTAGGATCTCCTCTTCCTGAGCTGGGTCCCCCCCCGGTCACCCACTTCCTTTCCCGAGGAAGCCCTGTAAAGATCGGGACAAACCCGCTCTCGCCGTTTCAGGAAACCTGCCAAAGGAGATCTTTATGCATCCCCGACGTATCGATTTACGATCGCTTATCTTGGTGGCCTTGAGCCTGATCCTGTTGCTCGCCAGCGGGGCCTCCTGGGCCGCCGATCCCTACAGTCCGCGGGATTTCGCCCCGGTGCAGGAGGGGTTCAACGCCACCCCCGACAAGGTATTACCCTATCATCCGGAACGCATTCTCGTCCAGTTGACCTCCAAGGCCTTCGAGGATTCCCACCTGCACTTCGCCATGGAGCGGGGCGCCAAGGCCCCCAGCAACCGCACGGGTCTGGCCACCCTGGACGCCCTTTGCGCCGAGGCCGGAGTCAAGGCCATCGTGCGGCCCTACATCCAGGTGGCCAACAAGGCCATGGCCAACGACCTGGGCCTGGAACGCTGGTTCATGCTGGAAACCGACGGCCGCGCCGACGTGGTGCGCCTGTCCCGGCTGTTCGCGGCCGATCCCGCGGTGCAGGCCGCCTCGGTGGACTGGGTCGCCTTCCCGGCCGCCGTGCCCAGCGATCCCATGCACAGCGACCACTGGGGACACAACAACACCGCCCAGCTGCCCGACCTGGACTGGGGCGGCACCTACGAGCACGACCTGCCCAACACCGTCGGCACCCCCGGCTTCGACGCCAACGCCCAGGCCGCCTGGGACGAGGCCGCGGGCTACGGCAGCACCAGCGTCATCATCGCCATCATCGACAGCGGCGTGGACGTGGGCCATCCCGATCTGACCCAGGTGGCCGGCTACGACTACGGCGATAACGACAGCAACCCCGACGACGACAGCAGCAGCGCCGGCCACGGCACGGCCTGCGCCGGGGTGGCCGCCGCCAACGTGAACAACGGCCTGGGCGCGGCGGGTGCCTGCCCCAACGCCAAGATCATGCCGCTGAAGGTGGCCAACAGCGCCGGCAGCATGTACTTCAGCAGCATCCAGAACGCCCTGTACTTCGCCGCCGACAACGGCGCCGACATCATCAGCATGAGCCTGGGCGCCGCCATCAGCAGCGACTCGGCCACCGACACGGCCATCCAGTACGCCTACAACGCGGGCTGCACCATCCTGGCCGCCACCGGCAACGAGAACGCCTCGACCATCAGCTATCCCGCGGTGCACGCCAACGTCATCGGCGTGGGTGCCGCCAGCCCCTGCGGCGAGCGCAAGCGCTCCAGCAGCAGCAGCGGCGAGGTGAACAGCGGCGTGAGCACCGACCCCAACGGCTACACCTGCGACGGTGAGCGCTGGTGGGGCTCCAACTACGGCGTGAGCGTCCAGGACGCCGCCGGCGCCGTGGACATCATCGCCCCCACCATCCTGCCCACCACCGACATCCAGGGCAGCGGCGGTTACGACAGCGGCGACTACAGCGGGTTCTTCAACGGCACAAGCTGCGCCACCCCCTACGCCGCCGGCGTGTGCGCCATGATCAAGAGCGCCTACCCCAGCTACACCAACGCCCAGATCCGGGACCGCCTGGTCAACACCGCCCAGGACGTGACCAGCGTCGAATCGGGCACCGGCTGGGATCGCTACACCGGTTACGGCATGGTGGACATGGCCGCGGCCGTGGGCGGCGGCAGCGGTGGCGGCGACGCCCCCGTGGCGGCCTTCAGCGGCACCCCCGTCAGCGGCGAGATTCCCCTGACGGTGTACTTCACCGACAGCAGCAGCAACAGCCCCAGCAGCTGGAGCTGGACCTTCGGTGACGGCGGCAGCAGCAGCAGCCAGAACCCCAGCCATACCTACACCAGCGCGGGCACCTACAGCGTCAGCCTGACCGTGAGCAACGCCTACGGCAGCGACAGCCTGACCCGCACAGGCTACATCACCGTGACCGACACGCCCGTGGGCGGCGATTACGCCACCCTGCCCTACAGCACCGGTTTCGAGACGGGCAGCTTCGACAGCTACTGGGCCACCACCAGCGACAACACCGGGCGCGTGCAGATCATCACGGCCAACACGCCCCACAGCGGCAGCTACCACATGACCATGGACTGCTCCAGCAACGGCACCTACAGCACCAACGAAGCCTGGCTGCACCTGGACCTGAGCGGCCAGTCCCAGGTGGACCTGGACTTCTGGTGGAAGGACTTCAGCGACGAGACCCACAGCACCGACGGCGTCTACTTCTCCGACAACGGCGGCAGCAGCTTCGTCAAGGTCCAGGACCTGAACGGCGGCAGCTACAGCACCGTCTGGAGCGAGTGGAATCTGGACCTGGACGAGCTGGCTGCGGCCAACGGCCTGAGCCTGAGCAGCACCTTCGTGGTGAAGTTCCAGCAGTACGACAACTACACCATGACCACCGACGGCATGGCCTTCGACGACATCGCCGTCACGGCGGCCACCGCGCCTCCCGCCCCGGTGGCCGCCTTCAGCGGCACGCCCACCAGCGGGGACTATCCCCTGGCCGTGCAGTTCACCGACGCCAGCACCAACAGCCCCACCAGCTGGAGCTGGAACTTCGGCGACGGGGGCAGCAGCACCGCCCAGAACCCCAGCCACACCTACACCGCCGCCGGCACCTACACCGTCACCCTGACGGCCACCAACGCCGGCGGGTCGGACGACGAGGTCAAGAGCGCCTACATCACCGTGACCGAGCCTCCGGTGGGCGGCGACTACGCCACCGTGCCCTACAGCACCGGTTTCGAGAGCGGCGCCCTGGACGGGTACTGGACCACCGACAGCGACAACACCGGCCGCATCCAGGTCACCACGGTGAACACGCCACACGGCGGCAGCTATCACCTGACCATGGATTGCTCCAGCAACGGCACCTACAGCACCAACCAGGCCTGGCTGAGGCTGAACCTGGCCGGGCAGGACCAGGTGGACCTGAGCTTCTGGTGGAAGGAATTCGGCGACGAGACCCACAGCACCGACGGCATCTACTTCTCGGATGACGACGGCGCCACCTTCACCAAGGTGCAGGACCTGAACGGGGCCAGCTACAGCAACCAGACGTGGACCCAGTTCACCCTGGACGTGGACGCCCTGGCCGGCGGCGCCGGGCTGGACCTGAGCAGCACCTTCGTCGTGAAGTTCCAGCAGTACGACAACTACATGATGACCACCGACGGCTTCGCCTTCGACGACATCGCCGTGACCGAGGGTAGCGGCGGCGGCGGCGGCGAGACCGGCATCACCGCCGAGTCCGAGGACAACGGCAGCATCGCCACCGCCAACGGACCGGTGGGTGACGGCCGGGCCGTCAGCGGCACCATCAGCAGCAGCAGCGACGATGACTACTTCTGGTTCGACGTGGACACCGCCGGCAATATCAACATCTCGGTGGCCATCGGCAGCAGCGCCGACCTGGACTGGTACCTGTACAACAGCTCAGGTACCCAGGTGGATCGCGGCTACACCGTGAGCAACCCCGAGGCCGGCAGCTACACCGCCAGCGTGGGCCGCTACTACGTGCGCGTGGACGGCTACAACGGCGCCACCAGCAGCTACACCCTGACGGTGGCCGGCGGCCTGGCCGCGGTGAACGAAGCGCCCGAGAAGCAGGATATGCCTCAGGTGTTCGCCCTGAACCAGAACCATCCCAACCCCTTCAACCCCATGACCAAGATCAGCTTCGATCTGCCCAGGGAAAGCCGGGTCTCGCTGCGCATCTTCGATGCCCGCGGTTTCCTGGTACGGACCCTGGTGGACGAGTCCATGGGCGCAGGCTCCCGGACCGTGGTGTGGAACGGCACCGACGACAGCGGAGCTCGCGTACACTCGGGCATGTACTTCTACATGATCGAGGCCGACGGCTTCAAGGCCACCAGGAAGATGACCCTGCTGAAATAGGGCTCTTCCGATCCCGGCAAACGAAAGCCCTCCCCTCCTTCCGGAGGGGAGGGCTGTTTTCATGGGCCGGCCCGGCCTTTCCCTACGGAATCCCCCAGTAAACGGCACTGAGTTTACATTATCAAAAATACGTGATACACTCGGCGCCGGTGGCTGTGGGGGAACAGCGACTGGAATCCCACCGGCCTTCGGGTCGGGAAAGCGAGTGGTACCATGAAGTTTCTTGCACCCGTCTTGTGTCTCGGAGCGGGCCTTCTGTTTTTGATGGGTTCGGCCAACGCCGCCATCATCCACGGCTACGATTTCTACCAGAGATCCTATTTCATGGACGAGGAGGTTGGTCCGGGCGAACCCACCGATGTCGGCCTGATGGTCATCAGATACGGCAAGGACATGAACCTGGAATACCTCAACGTCTCGGCCACCATTCCCGGCCTGTCCCTGGATCCCGTGTGGCTGGTGCAGAACTTCCCCCTCTACTCGGAAGAGATGGGCCCCCCCGAGGCCGAGATCGCCGTGCCCATCGACCTGTCCGAACTTGGGGTGGACTACGGCCTGATGGTCACGGATATCCAGTACGGCACCCTGGTGACCTCTCAGCCCCTGTCCAATGAGGACGGCGAGATCTGGGCGCTGAATGCCGACCAGCCCGAGGTGGCCCCGGTGCACGACCATACCGAGGATGCCAAGGGCGCCAAGCACGCCCCCCTGGAAGATCCCACCTGGTCCGATTCGCCGGTCGGCTGGCGTCCCACCTTCGATCCCGCCGCCCCCGAGATCCGCACCTGGAGCACCATCGGCTGCGAGATGGACAACGTGGACCTGGACGGCCCCGCCGACGATTCCGGCTGCGTGCCCGCGGCCACGGCCAACAGCATGTCCTGGCTGAAGAAGAAGCACGACGAGATCGACTTTCCCGAGAACCTGCGCAAGGCCTACGACCAGCTCAGCCACCTGATGAACCGCAAGGCCAAGGAAGGGGTCACGGCCGAGACCCTCATCCGGGCCAAGCTGGACTTCATCGAGGCCCACAACCTGCCCATCAAGGTGAAATTCCAGACCGACGAGAACAAGGGCAACATCTCCAGCAGCAGCGGCCACACCCACGCCGAGGACCAGAACCCCGGTCCCCTGGGCTCTTACCCCACCAAGGACTGGATCTTCAACGAGACCCAGGAAAAAGAAGATGTGGAACTGCTGGGCGGCTACTACTACAAGAAGCCCGACGGCACGTGGGCCTTCTGGAGCGGCCACGCCATCGTCCTGGCCGGGGCCGGCGAGATCCGCGGCGCGCCCTACATCGACTTCAAGGACGACGCCAGCCAGAGCGTGGCCGGGGGCCTGGAACACGTGCGTTGCTGGATCAGGACCGCTCCCAACGGCAGCATCGAACTGGGAGGACAGGGAGCCACCTTCCCCCACACCACCGGCGGACCTGCCATCAAGCACCGATTCTTCATTTACGGGGCGGTGAGCGAAAGCCACGACCCCGGCGCCACCACCGCGCCCCCCGACGATCACACCTTCGGCGGCTACTGCGAGAAATTCACCCGGGTCATCCCTCCCGGCAAGAGCCTGAAGATGGACTTCCCCTCGTCCTCATGGTGGTGCCGCAACGTGACGGTCTACACCCGGGACAGGTCCGAGGAACCGGCCCGCGACGTCAAGTACGCAGAATGGAACAACAACGCGGGAAAGACCAACACCATCACCAACAGTGACACCACCAAGACCCTGACCGTGACCATCCACTGCGACGACAGCCAGCCCCTGCGCTTCGGGTACGCGCCCTGGACCGTGCACATGAGCACCGTGGACAACCCCAGCAAGACCACCACCCCCGGCAACCCCGACGATTACGGCGGGTTCAGCATGGGCTGGCAGGACGGCTCGGGAGCCGAGTTCGGGGACATCATCACGCCGGTGCTGATGGTGCCCACGGACCAGGGCTGCGATCTGCGCCTGATGCCCCGCTTGCTGGGTGGCGCCATGGGGGTGCAGGATCTGACCCTGACCCGGCAGATTCCGGTGTGGAACGAGCACTGGCAGGAGCTGGGCTTCAGCCTGGACGTGACCGAGGTGCCCGTGCCCGGCCAGCTGCAGGTGGAGTGCCCCTTCACCGGAACCATGGCCATGCTGGACATCAGCCTGCCCGGGCGCTACGAGATTCCCCTGGGCGTCATGGCTCCCGCGCCGGATTTCTGGATCAGGCTGGTGCCCGTGGGCGGCCTGGAAATGGAACTGGATGCCGTGGGCGTGCCCAGCATGTGGAGCCCCTACGCGTCCGCTCCCGAGGAGGAGGCCCTGCCGGCGGCGCCGGTCATCCGCTCGGTGTATCCCAACCCCTTCAATCCCATGGCCCGGGTGGCCTTCGCCGTGCCCGCCGACGGACCGGCCGACCTGCAGGTGTTCGACCTGGCGGGCCGCCTGGTCCAGACCGTCTTCAGCGGCCAGTTGACGGCCGGCGACCACGTGAAGATCTGGGACGGCCGCAATGACGAGGGCCGGGCCGTGGCCGCAGGGACCTACCTGGTGCGGTTGCGCGCCCGTGGGGTCACGGTGCAGGCCAAGGCCGTGCTGGTGAAGTAGGCCTCGCCGAGGCGAGGCGGAAGAGGAGGCCTGATAATCCAGGCCCAGGAGGCCGCAATCGGCCGGCCGCTGCCTGAAAGGGCGGCGGCCGGTCACAACAACCAGATCCCAGCCGGCCTCAGATGGGGGGGCGGCTGCCCTGACCGTAGCCCGTCAACTCCACGAATCCCTGCCCCAGTTCTTCACCTTTATCGTTCAACACCCGCACGGCGCCTTCCCAGTAGTGGATGCCGGTGCGCTCGCTGACATTCTCCTGCTCGGGAAAAAGGGCTTCCACCCGGACGGGTCCGGCGTGTCCGGGCAGGCGCAGGGTGAATGCGGTGGGATAGGGAGAACCCGTGGCGGGGCTGGTCCAGAGGGTTCCGGGCTCCAGGGACCACTGGCCGGCCTCGAGCACCTGCACCGTGCCGTCCGGCCGGCGCCAGGTGCCCAGGGCGAAGTCGGTGGCACCCGCTCCATCCCGCAGACGGTAAAGCATGAGGTCGCTGCCGTCGCGCAAGCGCAGGGCGAACCAGTCCCAGCCCACCTGCCCGGCGGCCAGGGTGCTGGTGAAGATCTCGCGATCCAGCCAGCTGGTGCCCTTCACCGCCACCGCCTTGCCGTTCAACCACACGCGGCCCCGGGTGGCCATGCGCGTCTGGCTGAAGTACAGGCTGCCTTCCCGGCCCGAGGCGCTCTTGGGGCTGAAGCCGTCCCGGCCATGGAACAGGGGCGGCAGGGTGGGGCGACACTCCAGTTCGTAGCGCAGCCCGCGGGCGTCATCCCGCACCCTCAGATGGTAGGTGCCATCCCGGTAATCCAGGGACCAGCGGGCGTCGGTGCCCGCCGGGGCCCGGCACCAGGCCACAGAGGCCTGGGCCCCGGTGGAATCGGCCGGCGAGGCATCCCCCGGGACCGGCGCCACGCCGAACCCGCCCAGCATGGGATGAGTGCGCCACACCACCTCGCTGAAGACATGGCGCCCGGCGGCGGCATCGCTCACGGCCGCGTGGCCCATGATCAGGTCCACCGGGTCCCATTCCGTGGTCCGCGGCTCGTCCGCGGCGGCCGGCGCCAGCCCCGACCGGAAGAAGGTCAGCTGATAGCCCAGAGGACGGCCGTCATCCACGCGGGTCAGATTGCCCGTGATGTACCACCACTCGGTCTTGAAATCGGGGTGGGCGTACAGATCCCGGGGAAAGGCCCAGGCATATCCTGGTGACGCGCTGCGCCAGGACGATTCGGCGTCTCCAGCCAGGGGCTCCATGGCCCCAAGCGCCGCCACGGTCGAAAGCATGAGAATTATCGGCTTCAACACGCGCTTCATATGTCATCCCTCGTGAGCTGATCGGGCCGCGACAGGCCGGCCCGCGCCGCCGGATAAAGGGCGGCAACCGCCGCCGCGGCCAGCACCAGCCCCGCCTGCAGGAGCAGGTCACCTGCCGGCAGGGACGGGCGGATGGTCCAGCCGAAATAGGCGCGATTGATGACCAGGATGAGCAGGGCAGCCAGTCCCACGCCGCCGCCCAGGCCCAGCAGCAGGCCCAGCACGCCCATGGCCAGCCCCTCGCCCAGGAACAGGCGGAAAACCTGCTGGCGCCGGGCCCCCAGGCTGCGCAGCAGCGCCAGTTCGCCCGACCGTTCCCGGCTTTGCACCACCAGGTTCAGGGCCACCCCCAGCACCGCGATGAGCAGGGCCAGCCACTGCAGTGTCCGGGTCACGGCGAAGGTCTGGTCGAAGATGGCCAGCACCTCGCGCCGCAGATCCTGGTTGCTGCGGAAGATCAGGGGGCTGCCCAGGTATTCCTGGCGCAACCGGTCGCGCACGGCGGTGACCTGCCGGCCGTCCTTCAGGAAGAGGGCGGCGTTGTTGGTCTGTTCGTCGGGAAAATGGCGCAGCAGGGTCTCCATGGTCACGAAGCCCGTGCCCCCCTCGCTGGTGTAGTCATACACCACGCCGCCCACCCGGAAAGCCACCGGGCCAAGGGGACCAGCCAGGCGCAGGGTGTCCCCCACGGCCAGGCCGCCCTTGCGGGAAAGGGGCTCGCCGATGAGGATCTCGCCCTCTTGCAGGGCGGCCGCCGCCTGCTCCGGCCGCCCGCTCTGCAAGGGCAGGCGCCCCACCAGTTCGGCGCCGGGAATGCCCGCCGCCCGGATGCCGTTGAGCCAGACCCGGCGTCCCTCGGGCCAGGTGCGCACCTGCAGGCGGCGCTGCTCTTCCACCGCCGCCACCTCGGGCATGGCCCGCAGATCGGCCAGCAGATCCCGGCCCATGAAGGCCTCGTTGCCGGCCCGGGCCCAGCTTTCGGTGGTGACATAGATGTCGGCGCGGATGGTCACGTCCAGCCAGCTGATGAGGGTGGTGCGGAAGCTGCCCACCAGCAGGGTGATGCCCACCAGCATGCTCACGGTGACAGCCAGGGCCGCCACGGCCAAGCTGCTGGTGTGCAACCGGACGGCCAGGTTGCGCAGGCTCAGGGCCGGGCCCAGACCCCGCGGGCGCGCCCGGCCGGCGGCCAGACTCACCACCAGGGGCACGATGAGGGGCAGGGCCAGCATCATCAGGCCACCGAAGATGAACCCGCCGTAGGTCGCTTGCGATCCGCCCAGGAAGAACCAGCCGCAGGCCAGGGTGGCCAGGCCCAGGGCCGCCCAGCCCAGGCGCCGCGCGGCCCGTCCGGTCTGCTCGTGCAGGTTCACCGGGGCCAGCAGGACCACCACATCCCGCCGGGCCATTTCCAGGGCCGGCCCCAGGGCGCCGCCGGCCGCACCCAGCAGACCCACCCCCACTGCCATGGCCAGCACCCGGGGCGGCAGGGTCAGCTTCTCCAGACCGGCCAGCACGTAGATGTTGGTGAGGGTGGCGCTGACGGTGGCCAGGTTCAGGCTGGCCACCCAGTAACCCAGGGGTATGCCCACCCCCACGCCCAGCAGCCCCATCACCGCCGTCTCTGCCAGGATCAGGCCCACCACCTGCCCCGGTCCGGCGCCCAGGCAGCGCAACAGACCGAACTCGCCGCGGCGCCGGGCCAGGCTGGCCTGCACCGTGGTCAACACCAGAAAAACCCCCACGAAGACGCTGATCATGCTCAGGGCCGTCAGGTTCAGGCGGAAGGCGGCCAGCAGGCCCTGGGCATCCTGGCTGCGCTGCTCGGGCGTCACCACCTGCACCCCGGGCCCCAGACGCTCCTGCAGGCGGGCGGCCACGGCCTCGGGCCGGGCGCCGGCTCGCAACTGGATATCGATCTGGTGGACCAGGCCGGGGCGGGCCAGGCGGGCCTGGACCTGGGCGATGTCCATCACCGCCAGGGTGCGCGGGGCCAGGGGTTCCAGGGACTGGAAATCCACCAGGGCTCCCAGGACCAGCACCGCCGTGCGGCTGCCGCTGCTGACCAAAAGGGAATCGCCAACGGCCCAGCCCTGCTGCTGCGCTAGGGCCGGAGTCACGGCCACCCAGCCCGGGGTGGTCAGGGCGGCCAGCACGCCATCCATGCCCCCCGCGGATGGACCGCCCGTCTGGTCGGCCGTCGTCGGCCGGCCGGCCACAGGCAACCGCACCGGGGCCAGCAGATCCAACCCCACCACATCCAGCAAAAGACCCGGGAAACCCTGCACGGCCACCTCGGTGCGGCACAGGGGCCACGCAGCCGCCACTGCCTGGTCCCCCAGAACGGTGGTCAGCAGGGTTTCGGGAAAGGCCGGAGTCATGCCCAGCACCGACAGTTCCGCCTGCCCGCTGATGGCCCGCACGCTGCCGTCGAAGGCCTGCATGGAGCCCTGGTTGAGAGTCTGGATGGCCACCACCGACGCCACCCCCAGGGCCACCCCCACCACGGTCAGGGCGAAGAGGGTGCGCGATTCGGTGACGTTGCGCCGCAGGGATCTCAGCAGCAGGCGGATCACGGTGATCCTTCCCCGCCCGGCATCCCTGCCAGGCACCCGTCGTGCAGTGTGTGAATCTCGTCGGCCGTGGCCGCCAGTTCCCGGCTGTGGGTCACGAATAGCAGTGATCCGCCCTCTCCCAGGACCAGGTCCCGCAGCAGATCCATGATCAGGCGACCGGTGGCATCGTCCAGGCTTCCGGTGGGTTCATCGGCCAGCACCAGCTGGGGCTTCAGCAGCAGGGCCCGGCAAATGGCCACCCGCTGCATCTCGCCGCCGCTGAGCTTGCCCACCCGGTCGGCCGCCCGATCGGCCAGGCCCACCCGGTCCAGCAGTTGCACCGCCCGCTGGCTGATGCCGGCGTGAGGACGACCCGCCACCCAGCCGGGCAGAGCCACGTTCTCGCCCACCGTCAGATGGGGCAGCAGATGGAAGAACTGGAAAACCAGGCCCAGGTGGGTACTGCGCAGGGCGGTGCGCCGCGCCTCGCTCAGAGCGGAGATTTCCTGGCCCGCCAGATGCACCGTTCCCTTGCTGGGCACCAGGATGCCGGCGGCCAGGTGCAGCAGGGTGCTCTTGCCGCTGCCGCTGCGCCCCACCAGGGCCAGGGAGCGGCCCCGGCTCAGGCTCAGATCGACACCGTCCAGAACCCGGCGGGGGCCTGCCTCGCCCTGGCCGTATTCCATGGTCACCCTGCGCAGTTCCAGTACCGTCGTGTCCATGATCCTTCTGGCCCGCCGTGGGCCCGGGTTGGGTAAGAGCTTGCCTGCCGTGATCAACCTTTTGAAGTAAAACCGGGATCGCCGGGAACAGCAACCCCGACCCCACCCACAGCAACGGCCCCGGATGAAAACCCCTCCCGAATGTGCTATGATGCCGGCAGGAGGGATTGACTGCCCGCGCTCCTTCCTCGCCCACCCTCGCGGGCCCACTCCTTTCATCACGACAATCGTCTCACCCGTCGGCCCGGGAGCGCCGGTGGGGGCCATATTGCATTCCGAGGAGGTATCTCATGAAACGCCTGTTCATCGGCCTTATCATCCTTCTGGCCGCACCGACCCTGGCCGGGCCGGTCCTGCCGGTGCCCGGGTCACCCGACGGTTTCCCCGACCTGGGCTACCGGGCGACCATCTCCAGCTTCTTCTTCAACTCAGACAACGAAGGCTGGCAGATGACCTACGTGGGCCGCCCCGCCGGTGGCACCTACGAATTGCTTTTCACCAACAGCGCAGCCGACTGGTCGGCCTCCCTGGGCGATCCCGTCGGCAGCGTGTACCAGACCGTGACCGAGGACCGCGACCAGCGCGCCTACTGGCTGGGCTATATCGGCGAACATGGCTTCATGGGGGATCTCAACGGCTTGATCCTGCAGTGCAACGTGTACAGCAGCGGCGACTGGACCACCATCTCGGGACAGAACGGCGGAGCCGGTGATGACGACGGTCGTGTCTATGCGCGCTGGGTGGTCTCGCGCGAGAGCGACACAGGCGGCACCTATGCCATGTACATTTCCACCCGCAGCGTCAGCCTCGACATGAATGGGTTCACCGGCTGGGAGACCTTCGCCGTCAATGTGGATGCGGGCAACTTCATCCGCTGGCCCAACAGCCCGGACCCGGGACCCTCCTTCCTGGATGTCATGTCCGACTACGATCAGATCGGGCTGTACCTCTTCAGCGGAACCGATGATATCGCGGACATGAACGGCGGCGGCACCACCTGGTTCAACGACGGCGGAATCAGCCGGCTGCAACACTTCGGCGCAGGTGCCCTGAGCGGCGAGGCCACCTGGGCCGTGGACAACGTCACCGTCGATTCGGGGGTGGTGGCCATCGAAGCCGTCACCCTGGAGGGTCTCAAGGCCTTCTTCCGCTAGCTTGCCGGGGCGGGGCACCGGGGGGCCGTCCCCCCTTCCCCGCCCAATTTTGTATCTGGATAATCCCCCGGCTATGACCTAGAGTTGCAGGGCTTATCATGGGTATCCCCCATCCCAACGCAAAACCCAAGGAGAGAATTCCCATGCGTCACCTCTTGCTCGCCTTCTTGCTTCTGGCGGTCATGGTCATCCTGGCCGGCTGCGCCGCCAAGCAGGGCGATGATTCCGCCCAGGCTACCGCCGACGCCGAAGACCCCTACCTGTGGCTCGAGGACATCGAGGGCGAGGAAGCCCTGGCCTGGGTCAAGGAACGTAGCGCCCAGGACCAGGCCGTGCTCGAGGCCCAGGCCCAGTTCGAGCCCATCCACGAGAAGCTGCTGGAGATCTACAATTCCAAGGACAAGCTCATCTACCCCGGCGTGCGCGGCGAGATGGTCTACAACTTCTGGCAGGACGCCGACCACGTGCGCGGCCTGTGGCGGCGCACCACCATCGACGACTACCTGAAGGACCAGCCCACCTGGGAAACGGTCATGGATCTGGACGCCGTGGCCGAAGCCGAGGGCGAGAACTGGGTATGGAAGGGTTCCCAGGGCCTGTACCCCGAGTACCACCGCTTCCTGATCACCCTGTCCCGCGGCGGCGGTGACGCCTCGGTGGTGCGCGAGTTCGATGCCGTGAAGAAGGAATGGGTGGAGGGCGGCTTCCTGGTGCCCGAGGCCAAGAGCCACGTCGGCTGGAAGGATGCCGACACCGTCTGGCTGGGCACCGACTTCGGCGAGGGCAGCCTGACCACCTCCGGCTACCCGCGCATCATCAAGCTGTGGAAGCGCGGCACCGACATGAGCGAAGCCGTCACGGTGTTCGAGGGCGAGGCCGAGGACATGTCCGTGGGCGGGTACACCCAGTTCACCCCCGAAGGCAACTTCGACATCGTCTACCGCGTGCCCGAGTTCTTCAAGGGGGACTACTGGCTGTACGAGGACGGCAAGCTGAACAAGGTGGACATTCCCATCGACGCCGAACCGGCCGGCATCTTCAAGAAGCAGTTCATGCTGAAGCTGCGCTCGGACTGGGAAGTGGGCGGCCACACCTACCCCTCGGACGCCCTGCTGTCCATCGACTTCGCCGCCTTCATGAGCGGCGACCGCAGCTTCCAGATGATCTTCGAGCCCCAGGAGCGGGTGGCCCTGGACGGTTCGGCCACAACCCTGAACTACCTGCTGTACAGCACCATGGACAACGTCAAGAGCCGCATCTACCGCTGCGAGTTCCAGAACGGCCAATGGCAACAGGAAGAGATCAAGCTGCCCGGACTGGGCAACGCCGGCGTGTTCGGGACCTCGGACGTGAACGACAACTTCTTCGTGAACTACACAGACTTCCTGACCCCCAGCAGCATCTACCTTGTGCGTGACGGCAAGACCCTGGAACTGGCCAAGCAAAGCCCCGAGTACTTCGACACCACGGGCATGAGCGTGGCCCAGTACGAGGCCACCTCCAAGGACGGGACCAAGATCCCCTACTTCCTGGTGATGCCCAGGGGCTACAAGGCCGACGGCAACAATCCCACCCTGCTGTACGGCTACGGCGGATTCGAGATCAGCATGCAGCCCCAGTACTCGGCCACCGTGGGCACCGCCTGGTCCGAGCGGGGCGGCGTGTACGCCCTGGCCAACATCCGCGGCGGCGGCGAGTTCGGGCCCAAGTGGCACCAGGCCGCCATGCAGGAGAACCACCAGAACAACTTCGACGACTTCATCGCCGTGGCCGAGGACCTGATCGCCCGCAAGGTGACCAGCCCGCGGCATCTGGGCATCGCCGGCGGTTCCCAGGGCGGCCTGCTGGTGGGCGGCACCTTCACCCAGCGCCCCGACCTGTTCGAGGCCGTGGTCTGCCAGGTTCCCCTGCTGGACATGAAGCGCTTCAACAAGCTGCTTGCCGGCGCCAGCTGGATGGCCGAATACGGCAATCCCGACACCGAGGACTGGGACAACTTCATGAAGGCCTGGTCGCCGTACCAGAACCTGCATGCGGACAAGGACTATCCCGAGGTGTTCTTCTTCACCAGCACGCGCGACGACCGGGTGCACCCCGGCCACGCCCGCAAGATGGTCAAGAAGATGACCGACATGGGCAAGAAGGTCTATTACTACGAGAACACCGAGGGCGGCCACGGCGGCGCCGCCAACCTGAACCAGCGCGCCTACATGTGGGCTATCACCTACGCCTACCTGTGGAAGATGCTGGACTAGATTCCATCCCATTCGGAATGGCCCGGGCCCCGGCGGTGATACCGCCGGGGCTTTTTCTTCTCCCTCAGCGGGGGACATTTGATATGGAAATCGTTTTTCATGATCCTGGTATGATCCAGTCCCCAGGGCATCGCCCTTGCAAACAAATCCCCGCCTCAAGAATTCATCGCCCCATCCCCCCGGTTCCTGCGAATCGGGCCCGATGGGGAGAAAAACCTGCCATCGAGTGGGTAAGTTTTGACGTGGGAGGAAGTTGACGTGTACAGATCCTTGAAGATTGCCCTGACGACGAGCCTGATCCTGCTCCTGACCCTGGGATTCACCGGCTGCGGTGGCGGCGACGACGGCGGCACCACGCCCCCGCCCGCCGGTCAGGTCAGCATGGAAGACGGCATCAACGAGTACGCCCCGGCCAGCGGCGACCTGCAGGTGGCCTTCGCCGACCTGAACGCCCTGTGGGACCAGATCGAGGCCGGCTTCGAGGACAAGAGCCTGAGCCCCGAGGCCATCGGCAACCTGGTGGACAGCTACGTGGCCCAGACCCTGGTGGTGGCCGAGAAGATGGACGCCCTCATGGAATTCGAGGACGCCATCGTGGCCCACGGCAGCGAGGACAAGGGCATGTTCACGGACGCCGTGGGCTCGGTGGCCAAGGGCCTGTTCAACACGGTTAAGAAGGCTGTGGTCTCTTCCGGCCAGATGGTCCGCACGGGTTGGCGCGTCCTGAGCGGCAGCCACTCCCTGCGCGAGGCCCTGTCCGCTCCCGACTCGGGCATTCCCATCGTCTCGGACACGGCCAAGCGCCTGCAGGAGCACAACGCAGCCAGGGACCAGGCCATCGTCCGGTCCATCGAGGCCAGCGACGACCAGGAAGGATTCATTCCCCTGGGCCAGTTGCAGGGTTCGACCCCGGCCGAGAAGGCCCAGTACTACCGCAACCTGCCCGACGACCATCCCCTGAAGAAGGAGACCCGCGGCCAGGTGCACTGGTGGAACACCGAAGAGAAGACCGAGACCGTGCGCACCCTGAAGAAGGCGGCCCAGGACCAGGTCAAGAATTACGTGGGCACCGTCAGCGGCAGCGACGCCCTGGTGGAGATCGGTGACCAGACCCTGTCGCCCCAGCAGACCCCCGAGGAAAAGGGCCTGGTGCGCAGCGTCATCCGGGACATCGACACCGGCAACACCATCACCGAGCACAAGACCGTGCTGCTGCAGAAGCGCGACCAGCCCCAGGACGATCCCTGCGTGGTGATCATGGACGGTGTGGATCCCGACATGCAGGTGCCCATGGGCACGGGCGTGTACGACATGGTGGTCATCGCCGACGACTACGTGCGCGCCGTGCAGGAGCAGGTGGAAGTGGCCACCGGTTTGGTGACCCTCATGGTGAGCGACATGTACAACATCGCCAGCCATAGCCTGGTGCTGGAAGGGCTGGCCGCCGACCCGGCCACCGGCATCGCGGGCGATCCGGTGACGGTGACGGCCACCTGCGCCAGCCTGGTGGGCGCCGACCTGACATTGGACTGGTCCATCACCGGCGGCGCGGTCAGCGAGTACAGCGAGGCTGTCGCCGGCCTGAGTTTCACGCCCACCGAGGCCGGTTCCTACACCGTGACCCTGGAATTGACGGACAACCTGGGCAACACCGAGACGGCTTCACTGATCATTCCCGTCACCGGCGCCGAGGTGCGCATCCTCAGCTGGGACGTGACCAGCGAGCAGTTCGGCGATGACGAGATCAACCCCGGCGAGACCGTGGGCGTGAGCATCACCCTGGCCAACGAGAGCGCCGAGGCCGTGAGCGGCACCATCAACCTGGTGGGCGCCGACCGCATCACGGCCACCACAGCAACCGGGGCCGTGACCATCCAGCCCGGCGCGCAGATGAGCTACGACGCCACCTTCGTCCTGCCGGCGGACTACAGCCTCACCAGCGGCACGGTGAGCCAGGAATTCATCATGGACGACGTGACCATCAGCCAGGACATGATGTTCGACGTGGTGTTCGGCGTGACCATCGATCCCATCCCCTCGCCCGTGACCGACCGGGTGCTGAACATCACCGGCAGCGTGTCCCACCCCACCCTGGCCACGGCCCACCTGGTCATCGGCAACGACATCGACCAGCACTTCCTGGTGAACCTGGACAACGGACAGTTCAGCCAGGACGTGGCCGTGGAGGGCTCCGCCGAGGCCGAGACCTACACCGTCCTGGTGTCGGCCGACGCCGGCAGCAACCACGCCGAGGACAGCGCCAGCTTCAGCGCCGAGGTGCCCCTGGCCGCCCTGCGCGTGACCCTGACCTGGGACACCAACGACACCGACGTGGACCTGTGGGTGTCCGACCCCTCGGGCGAGAACTGCGGCTGGACAAACGAGACCACCGCCAGCGGCCTGGTGCTGGACTTCGACGACACCGACGGCTTCGGCCCCGAGAACATCACCACCAGCACCGTCGAGGCCGGCACCTACGATGTGTGGGTGCACTACTACAGCGACCACGACGAGGATGTGGCCATCGGCACTTCCTGCACCGTGGTGGTGCGTCTGAACGAGGGGACCCAGAATGAGGCCGTGACCACCTACCACGGCTACCTGGGTGACACCGGGGACAACTGGACCGTGACCAGCATCTCCTTCACCAACGGCAAGGCCCAGTTGACGGCCGGTCCCGCGGGACTGACCCGGCTGGACCCTGCCACCATGCCGGCCAAGAAATAAGCGACCTGCCAGCTTGGCTTGACGGCGACGGTCCCGGGGAAACCCGGGGCCGTTTTTTCGACCGGGCAAAACCCATGTTTTTATTCTCCAAAGGCCTGGCAGCTTCTCGGATATTGGTTATCATTTTCACCGTATTGCCAAACATTACAAAAAAGGTATTCTTTGTGGCCTCGATTTCGAGGCCCTTCACCCCCTGGTCCCTGGCCCCGACAAGGTGGCCCGAGTAGGCAATGAACGACCGTAACGCGCATGATCCCAACACGTTGAGCCTGTCGTACGCCGACCGGCTCTGGCAGAGCTGGCAAGACGATCCGGCCAGCGTCCCCCCGGCCTGGCGGGACTGGTTTGCCGCCCAGGAGGGCGCCGCCCCGGCGGCTCCCCATTATGCCCCTTCCGGGGACGCCTCGGACCGGGCCCTGGCCGACCAGAACAAGGTGGATCAGCTGGTCCGCAATTTCCGGGTGCGCGGCCACAGGACAGCCCGTCTGAACCCCCTGGGCGAACCTGATCAGACCCCTCCCGAACTGACCCTGGAATACTACGGCTTCGGGGAAGAGGACCTGGACCGCGTCTTCTCGGCCGGCACCCTCAGCCCGGGCGACATGCTGCCCCTGCGGGAGATCCTGCGCAAGCTGCAGGCCACCTACTCCCGCTACATCGGTGTGCAGTACATGCACATCGACGACCTGCAGGTCAGGGAGTGGCTGCAATCGCGCATGGAGGCGGCCGAGAACCGCATCGAGCTGCACGAGGAAGTGCAGAAGCGCATCCTGCAGCGCCTCATCGACGCCGAGATCTTCGAGGAATTCATCCAGAACAAGTACCTGGGCGCCAAGCGTTTCAGCCTGGAGGGCGCCGAGACCCTGATTCCCCTGCTGGACATGGCCATCGAACACGCCGGCCAGCAAGGGCTGGACAAGGTGGTCATCGGCATGGCCCATCGCGGTCGCCTGAACGTGCTGGCCAACATCCTGCAGAAGAGCCCCCGCAAGATCTTCCAGGAGTTCGAGGACGCCGACGCCGAGACCTTCCTGGGTCGGGGCGACGTCAAGTACCATCTGGGCCACCACTCGGACTGGGTCACGCGCCAGGGCCGCACCGTGCACCTGTCCCTGTGCTTCAACCCCAGCCACCTGGAGTTCGTGACCCCCGTGGCCCTGGGCCGGGTGCGCGCCCGCCAGGAGCGCCTGGCCGACGCCCGGCACGACAAGAGTATGGCCCTGGTGATTCACGGGGACGCGGCCTTCGCGGGCCAGGGCGTCATCCAGGAAAGCCTGAACCTTTCCCAGCTGAGCGGCTACCACACCGGCGGCTCCCTGCACGTGGTCCTGAACAACCAGATCGGCTTCACCACCGACCCCCATGACGGGCGCTCCACCCGCTACTGCACCGACGTGGCCCGCATGCTGCAGGTGCCAGTTTTCCACGTCAACGGCGAGGATCCCGAGGCCGTGGCCCAGGTCATCAGCCTGGCCCTGGATTTCCGGCGCGAGTGGCGGCGCGACGTCATCGTGGACATGTACTGCTACCGCCGGCGCGGCCACAACGAGACCGACGAGCCCGCCTTCACCCAGCCTCTCATGTACGAGGCCATCGGCCGGCGCCGCCCCGTGCGCGACGGCTACCTGATGCGCCTGACCGGGACCGGTTCCCTGACCGCCGAGATGGCCGAGCAGATGGAAGTGGACCGCCGCCGCCGGTTGCAGGAGATCCTGGACGAGGTGCGCGAGGCCCCGGCCAAGGCCACGCAGGTTGACCGTCAGCGGGTGCTGGGCCCCGTGTGGAAGGAATACATGGGCGGCCCCGTGCCCGGTGGCCCCCCGGTGCTGACGGGCGTGCCCCGCCCCCGGCTGGAAAAGATCCTGGAAGGCACCGCCAGCTATCCCGAGGGTTTCACCCCCCACCGCAAGATCAAGCGCCTGCTGGACCAGCGCCGGGCCATGGCTGCGGGCGACCAGCCCCTGGACTGGGCCGCCGCCGAGGCCCTGGCCTTCGGCACCCTGGCCCTGGAAGGGCACCCCGTGCGCCTGAGCGGGCAGGACAGCCAGCGCGGCACCTTCAGCCAGCGCCACTCGGTGCTGCACGACGTCGAGACCGGCGCCCTGCACGTGCCCCTGCAGCATCTGGCGGCGGACCAGGCTCCCGTGCACACCCTGAACAGCCCCCTTTCCGAGGTGGCCGTCCTGGCCTTCGAGTACGGCTTCAGCCTGACCTACCCCGAGGCCCTTGTCATGTGGGAGGCCCAGTTCGGTGACTTCAACAACGTGGCCCAGCCCATCATCGACCAGTTCATCGCCTCGGCCGAGGGCAAGTGGGGCATGCTGTCAGGCCTGGTGATGATGCTGCCCCACGGTTTCGAGGGCATGGGCCCCGAGCACAGCAGCGCCCGGGTGGAGCGCTTCCTGCAGCTGGCCGCCGAGGACAACCTGCAGATCGTCAACCCCACCACTCCGGCCCAGCTGTTCCATGTGCTGCGCCGTCAGGTGTGGCGCCACTGGCGCAAACCCCTGGTCATGCTCACGCCCAAGAGCCTGCTGCGCCACCCCGAATGCGTGTCCGGTCTGGACGAACTGGCCGAAGGTCACTTCCAGCCCGTGCTGGAGGATCCGGCCGGCCCCGATCCGGCCAAGGTGAGCCGCATCCTGCTGTGCAGCGGCAAGGTCTACTACGATCTGATCCAGGAGCGCGCACGCCTGAAGCGGGACGATGTGGCCATCCTGCGCCTGGAGCAGCCCTACCCCTTCCCGGCCTCGGGCCTGATCGGCGCCGTGGGCCGCTATGCATCCGACGCCGAGCTGATATGGGTGCAGGAAGAGCCGGCCAACATGGGTGTGTGGCCCTACCTGCGCTACCGCTTCGGCCAGCGCCTGCTGGGCCGGCCCCTGGAGGGCGCCTGCCGCCCCGAGGCCGCCAGCCCCGCCACCGGCTCGGCCGCCAGTCACAAGCTGGAGCTCAAGCTCCTGCTGGAACGGGTCTTCGGACCTCTCGCCAGTTTCCACTCCAGGTCGGTACCCTGGAACGAGAACGAGGAAAGGAAGAACTCATGCCGGTCAACGTGACCGTCCCCGAGCTGGGCGAAAGCATCACCGAGGTCGAGGTGACCGCCCTGCTCAAGCAGCCCGGCGATGCCGTGGCCCTGGACGAACCCCTCATCGAGCTGGAATCGGACAAGGCCACCGTCGAGGTGCCCGCCCCCGTGGCCGGCGTGCTGGTGGAGATCCTGGTGGAAGAGGGCAGCGCCCTGAAGGTGGGCGATGTGCTGGCGCGCATCGACGAGAACGCCGAGGCCGCGGCCCCGGACGACTCGACCGGGAAGGCCGCCGACTCCGGCACCGGCGCTGACGCCGGCAATGATCAGGCTCAGCAGTCCCACTCCGGTGCCGTCATCATGCCCGCCGCGCGGCGGGCCATGGCCGAACAGGGCATCGGCGCCGACCAGGTGCAGGGTTCCGGTCCCGGCGGTCGCGTCCTGAAGGAGGACGTCGCCCGGGCCGTGGCCAATCCCGCCCCCGGCACGGGCGGCCAGGGTGACGGCGGTTCAGACACCGCCGACACCCCCCGCAGCACACCTCCGGCGCCGGCAACGGGCGGTGGCCGGGAAGTCCGGAGCAAGCGCATGAGCCCCATGCGGCGGCGCATCGCCGAGCGGCTGGTCCAGTCCCAGCAGCAGGCCGCCCTGCTGACCACCTTCAACGAGATCGATATGACCCGGGTCAAGGCCCTGCGGGCCGAGCACCAGGAAGCCTTCGTCCAGAAGTACGGGACCAAGCTGGGCTTCATGAGCTTCTTCACCCGGGCGGCCGTGGAAGCCTTGCAGCTCATCCCCGAGCTCAACGCCCAGATCGACGGCGAGGAGATCGTCTATCACGATTACTGCGACATCGGCATCGCCGTGGGCGGCGGCAAGGGCCTGGTGGTGCCCGTGATCCGCAACGCCGAGGCTCGAGACTTCGGCAACCTGGAACAGACCATCGCCGACTTCGGCCAGCGGGCCCAGGACAACAAGCTGGAGCTGAGCGAGCTGGAGGGCGGCACCTTCACCATCAGCAACGGCGGCGTGTACGGGTCCCTCATGAGCACCCCCATCATCAACCCGCCCCAGAGCGGCGTGCTGGGCCTGCACGGCATCCAGGACCGCCCCGTGGCCCGGGACGGGCAGGTGGTGATCCGCCCCATGATGTACGTGGCCCTGACCTACGACCATCGCCTGGTGGACGGCCGCGAGGCCGTGACCTTCCTCAAGCACATCAAGCAATGCGTGGAGCAGCCCGAGCGCCTGCTCCTGAAAGTGTGATGACCATGGCTTCCGCGAACCCGGAACAGAACAAGCACGACCTCATCGTCATCGGCGCCGGCCCGGCCGGCTATGCCGCGGCCGTGCGCGCGGCCCAGCTGGGCATGGACGTGGCCTGCGTGGAAAAGGAAGAACGCCTGGGCGGCACCTGCCTGCGGGTGGGCTGCATTCCCAGCAAGGCCCTGCTGGAAAGCAGCGAGAAGTTCGCCGAGACCCGCGACGGCCTGGCCGTCCACGGCGTCCAGGTGGGCGCCCCCGAGCTGGACCTGGCCGCCATGATGGCCCGCAAGGAAGGCATCGTCGTGCAGCTGACCGACGGCATCGCCGGCCTGTTCAAGGCCAACAAGGTGACCCGCTACACCGGCGCCGCCCGCCTGGAGGGTCCCGGCAGGGTCTCGGTGGGAGAGCAAAACCTGAGCGCCCCGCGCATCCTGCTGGCCACCGGCAGCCGCGCGGCCACCCTGCCCGGGGTGGAGATGGACGGCGACATCATCGGGGACTCGACCAGCGCCCTGTCCTGGTCCGAGGTGCCCGAGCGCCTGGTGGTCATCGGCGCCGGAGCCATCGGCCTGGAGCTGGGTTCGGTGTGGTCTCGCCTGGGGGCCGAGGTCACGGTCCTGGAGTACATGAAGCGCATCCTGCCCGGCACCGACGGGGAGATCGCCCGGGTGGCCCTGCAGCTGTTCAAGCGCCAGGGCCTGCAGTTCCAGCTTGGTGCCGCCGTCAGGGCCGCCACCGTCCAGAAAGGCCCCGGCGGAAGCCGGGAAGCCGTCGTCGAGGTGGAGGGAGCCGCATCCCTGACGGCGGACCGTGTGCTGGTGGCCGTGGGCCGGCGACCCGTCACCGAGGGCCTGAACCTGGAGGCCGCCGGCGTCGAGCTGGACCAGCGCGGCTTCATCAAGACCGACGCCCATCACCTGGCCGCCCCCGGCGTCTGGGCCGTGGGCGACGTGGCGGGCGGCCCCATGCTGGCCCACAAGGCCACCGATGAGGCCGTGGCCTGCGTCGAACGCCTGGCCGGCAAGACCCCCCACGTCCTGGATGGCCTGATCCCCTCGGTGTGCTACACCGATCCCGAGGTGGCCTCGGTGGGGCAAACCGAAGAGGAACTGAAGGAGGCCGGCATTCCCCACCGCAAGGGCGTATTCTCGTTCCGCAGCAACGGGCGGGCCCTGGCTCTGGGCCGGCCCGACGGCCGCGTCAAGGTCCTGGCCCACGCCGAGACCGACCGGGTCCTGGGCGTGCATATCGTCGGCCCCCGGGCCGGCGCCCTCATCGCCGAGGCGGTGGGCGCCATGGCCTACGGGGCCAGCGCCGAGGACATCGGGGCGGTGTGCCACGCCCATCCCACGCTGTCGGAGACTCTGCGGGAAGCGGCCCTGGCCGCCTACGACCGCCCCCTGCACAGCTAGCTGACGGCTCACTGCCGGTGGTAGATCTCCTCGGGCTCTTCGCAGCGCAGGGCGATGAGGGCCACCGCGCTCTCGTTCCCGCTCAGGTCGACGGCCGACACCATGTACAGGGCCTCGGGCTGGGCGGGCACCACGTCGATGAAGCGGTTCTCCTGGAGGGGCTCCACATTCAGCGCCCAGGTCTGCCCGTACACCGAGCGGTAGACGTTGTACCCCGCCAGATCCGTGTCCAGGACGTTGGCATCCCAGGCCAGCTTCACGTACCCATCCAGACCGCAGCAGGAAAGACCCGCCGGAACCGCGGGCGGCGCCGTGTCGATGGGGAGCGTGGTGGTGGTCACGGGATCGGAGTCGTCGGAACAACCGGTCAGCAGGCAGGGAAGACAAACAAGGGCCATCAGGGTCAGCATCATCTTCATGGTCATCACCTCTGCATTTTATTCAGGATGAGGCGGGTCGCGCCGTGCCGGGCGTGAAGCGCCGGTTCTGGATTCCCAAACAGTTCGCTGTGGATGAACATGGGCGAGACCGGCGACCGCAAAACCTCCCCTCATGGGTGGCCGGTTTTGCGGCAAATCATAAACAATATTGAGGTGAATCGCCGTATTTTTTGATTTTAAAATTTATTTTTTATCATTAAATCTTCGTTATTGGGCGAGCTTACCCTCCGTGCTTCCGGCCTTCGGCACCTGGCGGCGCTGCAACGCCAGCATCACGGTGGCGCTGGGCACCTGGCCCAGGGCCATCCTGTCCGCCCAGGGCGTGCCGTCCCGGAAAGCAAACCCAGGAACAATCCCAGCAAAATGGCGATCTGACGGATGGCGTTCACCAGTTTCAGTCTTCTCGTGAAGGGCCGGCCTGCCGCCGGCCCGCATGGTTCACGGGGAATAATGGAAATACCGGAAAATCTCCCTCTCTTTTTGGCAGGGAACGGGAAAACCCTGTGGTCAGCGGAAACCCGGTGCTTTCCTCAGGGTAGCAATTACCCTACCATGCAATGGTCCGATCACTTTTCTACCAACGGGGGAATTCAATGGCTCGCATGCTCAGCGTCCTCGCACTGGGGTGGCTCCTGACCTTCTGCCCCACCCTTGCCACCGCCGCCACCTGGTTGAACCTGGATTTCGAGGCCGGCACGAACGGGGCCATGCCCCAGGAATGGTACGCCGGCGGCCGCGGCTACCGCGGGGCTCTGAGCCTAGAATCCCCCCACGGGGGGACCATGTGTCTGCTGCTGGAGCGGGATCCGGCCCAGGAAAAGGGTTTCGGCGTGGCCACCAGCACCTTCCCGGCCGCTGACGCCGCCGGGCACCGCATCCGCTTCATCGGCTGGATCCGGACCAGCCAGGTCAGCCAGGGCTACGCCGGCCTCTGGTGGCGCGCGGACGGGCCCGACCGGAAGATCCTGGCCTTCGACAACATGTCCAGCCGGGGGGTGACCGGCACCACCGAATGGACCCAGAATACCATCGAGCTGGAAATCCCCGCCGAGACCGTGAACATCAACTTCGGCTGCATCCTGCCCGGGGAGGGTCAGGCCTGGTTCGACGACCTGCAGATTTTCATCGACGATGTCCCCTACGAGCAGGTGCGTCCCGAGCCCGTGGTCCTGAATGACCGGCAGATGGCCTGGCTCACCAGCACCAGCCACCCATTTGCCACCGACGATCCCACCCACGACAACAGCGACCTGGCCTTCGTGCGCGACCTGGTGGGCGACGCCCACATCGTCGCCCTGGGTGAGGGCACCCACGGCACGGCCGAGTTCTTCCGCATGAAGCACCGGCTGCTGCGCTACCTGGCCGAGGAGATGGGCTTCACCCTGTTCGCCATCGAAGCCAGCATGCCCGAGGCCGAGCTGCTCAACGGCTACGTGCTGAACGGAGAGGGCGACCCGGCCCAGCTCATCGCCGGCATGTATTTCTGGACCTGGAACACCCGGGAAGTGCTGGCCATGGTGGAATGGATGCGGCAGCACAACCTGGACGGGGGGCACGTGGAGTTCCACGGCTTCGACATGCAGAGCCCCGGCAACGCCATGCTGAACGTGCTGAAGGCCCTGAAGGAGCACGCCCCCGACCTCCTGGAGCAGGCCGACGCCACCTACCGGGCCTTGCGGGCCGCCATGGAAGCCGCCCACAAGGACGGGGGCTACAAGCTGGACATCAGCGATGAACTGAAGTCCGGTGTGGACGCCATCGGCTCCGCCCTTTCCCTGCGGCAAGGGGAGCTGGAAAAGGACCTGGGCCCCGACGAAACGGCCTGGCTGTTGCAGAACACCCGCCTGGTGGAACAGTACTGCGAGATGGCGCGGACAAATGGGGTGAACACGCGTGACCTGTTCATGGCCGAGAACACCGACTGGCTGCTGGACCAGGCGGGCCCCGGGGCGAAGATCGTCCTGTGGGCCCACAACGCCCACGTCTCGCGCTCGGGCTGGGGCTCGGGCCAGTCCCAGGGGCAGCACCTGGCCCGCCGCCACGGCGATGACATGGTGGTGTTCGGCTTCTGCTTCCACCAGGGCACCTACACCGCCATGAAGCGGGACCAGGGACTGGGCGCCTGGAGCACCTCCGACTCCCGCCCCGGCTCGGTGGAGTGGGCCTTCCTGCAGACGGGCGAGCCCCGGCTGGTGCTGGACCTGCGCGAGGCCCGGGAGGGCTCACCGGAATCGAGCTGGTGTTTCCAGGAGATGGACCAGCGCAGCATCGGGGCCATGGCCCTGGACGAGGCCTTCCGCCCCGGGGTCGTGAGGGAGAAGTACGATGTGCTCATCTACTTCCGGGATTCCACCCCGTCGGTGCAGACCGGCGTGGTGCGCCCCGGACAGTGGGACAACTGGGACTGAGGAAATGAAAGACCCGCCCCCGGTCATCCGGAGGCGGGTCAATCCAACAGAGGACACTCACGCCGCTAGGCGTTGGTGCTGGCCTCCAGCTGCAACAGCTTTTCCCATTCCTTGTCCACGTGCTGCTGCGCGGCTTCGAGCATGTGCTCGTTGCCCGGCAGGAACAGGTGCTTGAAACGGCCCTGCTGCTTCATCCAGTCCACCAGGGGAGCGCGCTCCTTCGGCTTCTTGTTGATCTTGTAGACGCCGTTCTCCACCTCGAACAGGGGCCAGAAGTTGTTCTCCACGGCCTCCTTGGCCAGCTGCATGCCGATGGCGGTGTCGAAGTGCCAGCCGACGGTGCAGGGCATGAGGATGTTCAGGAAAGCGGGCCCGTCGCAGGCCAGGGCCTTCTCCACCTTCATGGCCAGGTCCTTCCAGTGGAAGGGAGTGGTCTGGGCCACGTAGGGGATGTTGTGGGCCACCATGATGCGCGTCAGGTCCTTGCGGTTCTGGCGCTTGCCCGGGCTCTCGCTGCCGGCGGGCGCGGTCATGGTGTGAGCACCGATGGGAGTGGCGCTGGAACGCTGGATACCGGTGTTCATGTAGGCTTCGTTGTCGTAGCACACGTACACCATGTTGTGGCCGCGCTCCATGGCCCCGGACAGGCTCTGGATGCCGATGTCGTAGGTGCCGCCGTCACCGCCGAAGGCGATGAAGTTAATGTGGTCGCGCTGCACCGGCAGATCACCGTGTTTCTTCAGCGAGCGGAAAGCGGTCTCCACACCACTGACGGTGGCGGCCGAGTTCTCGAAGGCGCTGTGGATGAACGGGGTCCGCCAGGCCGTGTACGGGAAGATGGTGGTGACCACCTCCATGCAGCCGGTGGCGCCGCCCACCACGGTGTCCTTGCCCGCGGTCAGCATGATCTGGCGCAGGATATTGGCACCGGTGCAACCGGCGCACGCCCTGTGTCCTCCGGTCAGGAGTTCAGGGTTCTGGGTCAACTGTTTCAGATTAGTCGCCATTGTCTCTGCCTCCTTTCCTTAGGACCTGACGCCCAGAAGGTTGATGTCCGCGATCTCGTTGCCGGCGGCAACCTTCTGCAGGTTCTCGATGACGGTGGCGGCCTGCTTCAGATCGAAATCGCGGCCACCCAGACCGTAGATGTATCCGTGCACGGGCACCGTCAGGCCGTACATGGCCGAGCGGGTCTCCATGAACACGGGGCCGCCCTGGCCGCCGAAGCTGGCCGAACGATCCAGCACGCACACGGCCTTGCGGCCGGCGAGCTTCTCGGCGAAGTAGGCCGCGGGGAAGGGACGGAAGGTGCGCAGCTTCAGCATGCCCACCTTGACACCCTTCTCGCGGTACTCGTCGATGACGTCCTTGCAGGTGCCGGCGCTGCTGCCCAGCACCACCATCACCATGTCGGCGTCGTCCATCTTGTACTCTTCGGCGTAGTCGTAGTAACGACCGGTCAGATCGCCGTACTCCTGGCTGACCTGCTTGATGACTTCCATGGCCCGGGGGTAGGCGTCGATCTGGCTGGTCTTGTGCTCGAAGTAGTAGTCCGTCAGATCCAGGGGACCCACGGTGATGGGGTTCTCCACGTCCAGCAGGCTGTAGGCGGCCTTGTAGGGACCGATGAAGTCGTAGGCCTTGTCGTCGGGCAGCATGTACAGGCTGTCGGCGGTGTGGCTGATGATGAAGCCGTCGTAGTTCACCATCACCGGCAGGCGGACATCCATGTGCTCGGCGATGCGCCAGGACATGATGGCGTTGTCGTACGCTTCCTGGGCGTTCTCGCTGAACAGGTGGATCCAGCCGGCGTCACGGCCACCCATGCTGTCGCTGTGGTCGCAGTGGATGTTGATGTTGCCGCTCAGGGCGCGGTTCACCAGGGCCATGCAGATGGGCAGGCGCAGGCTGGCCGCGATGTACACGATTTCCCACATGAGGGCGAAACCGGCACTGCTGGTGGCGGTGAAGGTGCGGGCGCCGGCGGCGGCCGACCCCACGGCCGCGCTCATGGCCGAGTGCTCGCTCTCCACCAGGATCATCTCGGTGGTGGACTCACCGTCGGCCACGAACTGGGCGTACTTGTGCATCATCTCCGTCTGGGGAGTGATGGGGAAGGCTGACGCGACATGGGGCCTGGCCTGCTTGAACGCATAGGCCACGGCCTCATTGCCGGACAGTGCCACGAGTTTCTGTTCCATGACTCTTTTCCTTTCCGGCTATGTCGCCTATTTCTCTTCCCGCACCATGACCAGGGCGGCGTTGCCCTTGGCGGCGGGAGGACACTCGGCTGCGCAGATGCCGCAACCCTTGCAATGCTCCAGGATGATCCCCTTCATCTGGGGTTTGCCGCTGGAGGTATCGATCTTGATGGCCGAGTCGGGACAGTAGATCCAGCAGAACATGCAGTGGATGCAGTTGTCCTCCTTGAACTCGGGCACGAAGGTGCGCCAGTCACCCGTCTGGTAATCGTGGGCGTTGCCCGCTTCCCGGATGATGCCGCCCTCGTGGAGCTGGTCGTTGCGCAGGAAACTCATTCGGACACCACTTCCTTGTTGGCTCGCTCGACCGCGGCCAGGTTACCGTCGATGACGGCCTGGGAGAACTTGCTGCTCAGCTGGGTCACCAGGGCGCCCTTGAGCTCGTCGACGCTGAGCACGTCGTTGACGGCCAGCAGCGCCCCGATCATGGGCATGTTGGGGATGGGGCGGCCGATGCAGTCCAGGGCGATGCCGGTGGCATCCACGGTGTGCACGGTGGCTCCCTTGACACCCAGCTTCTTGCGGGTGGCATCCACGGACTCGGTGGTGTTGACCAGGAAGACGGTATTCTTGTCGGTTCCCGCATTGCAGCCGGCGGCCGCGGAATCCATCAGGGTGGGATCCAGGATGATGACGATACCGGGTTTCTCGATCATGCAGTGCCGGCGGATGGGATTTTCGGAAATTCGGGTATATCCGCGCATGGGCGCGCCACGCCGCTCGGGACCGTACTCGGGGAAGCCCTGCCCGAACATGCCCTTTTCCAGAACAGCTTCGGCCAGGAACATGGCGGCCGTCTTGGCCCCCTGCCCGCCCCGCGCATGCCAGCGGACTTCAACCATCTGACCTGCCATGGAACAACTCCTTCTGTGGAAATTCTTGCAACCGGGATGTAGGATTGTTTCCCGGTACGCTCAAAATAATCGGCTTACCGACGGTTAACAAGTTAAACCGTTGTGAAGTAACAAGTTGTTGAATTTGATTTGCAAAATCAAAACCTGAGGGTGACAATGCGCGACGATTCCCTGACCATCGATTTCTCCCTGGACGGCCATTCCTGCCGGTATTTGCTGGGTCCGCTGGCCGGTCTGGAGCTGGCTTCTTTCGTGGATTCCCCCCCACCCGTCTACGTGCTGGACGAGGCCGTGGCCCAGTTGCACGAGCCCTGGGTCAAGCAGATCCAGGCGGGGTGCGACCGCCAGTCCCAACCCACCCTGGTCCTGCCGGGAGGGGAACAGGTCAAGACCCTGGCCCAGCTGGAAACGGTTTACCGCTGGCTGGCCCGGCAGGGCGTGGGCCGCGACCGCACCCTGGTGGCGGTGGGCGGCGGCGCCGTCCTGGACCTGGCCGGCATGGCGGCGGCCACCTGGCGGCGCGGAATCACCCTGGTCAGCTTTCCCACCACCCTGCTGGCCATGGTGGACGCGGCCATCGGCGGCAAGACGGCCATCAACGCCGCCGGCCTGAAGAACCCCGTGGGCGTTTTCCATCCGGCCTGCGCGGTCCTGGCCGACCCGGGTTTTCTGGCCACCCTGCCCCGCCGCTGCTGGCGCGACGGCATGGCCGAGCTCATCAAGACCGCGGCCATCGGGGCCCCCGGGCTTTTCCGGCAGCTGCACGCCCAGCGGCATGAACTGCACGAGCTTTTCGCCGCCCATCTGCCCGCCGACCAGATGGTGCCCGGCGTGCTGGGCCGCCTGCCCTGGAACAGCTGGATCGCCCAGGCGGCCCGGGTCAAGGCCGGCGTGGTGCAGCGGGACTTCCGGGAAAAAGGCGAGCGCCGCAACCTGAACCTGGGCCACACCCTGGGCCACGCCCTGGAAGCCTGGACCATGGGCGGCGACCGGCCCCTGTCTCACGGCGAGGCCGTGGCCGTGGGTATGGCGGTGGTGTTCCGCCTGGCCGCCGAGCGGGGCGACTGCCCCCTGCCCGTGGCCGTGATGATGGCCGAGCTGCTGGAGGCCTGCGGTCTGCCCATCACCTGGGCGGCACCCCCCGCGGCCGAGCTGGAGCGCCTGCTTCTGGGCGACAAGAAGCAAATGGCCGGAAGGCTGCGCTGGGTGGTGCCCCTGGACCTGGGGCGCATGAACAACAACGCCCGGGTGGGGGTGGATGAGCTGCTGAGGTGGCTGGACTGAGGGAAGCCGCGGGCAAGGCCAGGATCCTGGCCGGGGTGCCCCGAGGAAACCCCGGGGATCGTCATCTATGACAGCGAGGGCGAGGCGGTGAACGGGGTGACGGCGCCCTGAATCGCCAGCTCCTGCCGGCCATTCCCGCCGAGAAAAGGGGGACGCGGAAACCTCCGCGCCCCCCTTTTTCCATACCCGATACTCCCTACTTGGCCAGAACCATCTTGCTGGTGCTGACCTGCCGGCCGTCTTCCAGCCGCGCGAAATACACCCCCGCCGACACCGCGTGGCCGCGCTGGTCGCGGCCGTTCCAGCGAACGGAGTGCCGCCCGGCCGGCCGGACCTCGTCCACCAGCCGGCTCACCATGCGCCCCCGGATATCGAACACCGCCAGCCGCACCCGACCCGAGCGGGGAACGTCGAAGCTGATGGTGGTGGCCGGATTGAAGGGATTGGGCACCACCGCGGTCAGGGCCAGGCTTCGCGGCAACTGGTTGTCATCCTCCACTCCGGAAATATCCGGTTCGGTGTAGACCCTGTCCGAGTAGCCGCCGCTGTGGCCGGCGGCGTCCACCGCCACCACCAGGTAATAGCAGGCAAAGGGCGGCGTGTCCTGGTAGGTGTTGGCGGGATGGGCCACCGTGGCCACGGCCTTGGCGGCCGAGGGCAGGAAATCCTGCATCGTGTCCCTGTACACCACGTAATGGTCCACATCCGGGGCTTCAGAGGCCGCCCAGTCCAGTCGCCACTGCCCAGCCCCCAGCGAGGTCAACTCGGCCCCCAGAACGCGGTCCGGGGCCACCGCCAGGGCTTCCGGTCCCCCGTGCAAGCCCATGTCGGCCCGGCCGAAGTCCGGGTCCAGGCAGCCGGGGTCGTCGGCCCCGCGGTCGATGCAGGGCGAGTACTGGGCCAGACCGAAATCTCCGCCCTCGGCGTCCACGAAAAGGGGATCCAGGGATAGATCGCCCGCCCCCGGAGTGGTGAACAGCCAGTCGCCCCCGGTGTTGTTCCAGGCGTTGTTGCTGGTGGTCACCAGGTTGTTGCCCATGGCCGTGATCCCACCCCCGGTGTTGCCGGTGACGATGTTGTTCCGCAGGAGGACCTCGTTCTCCGAGCTGTACACCATCATGCCGCCGTTGCTGGATGCGCTGTTGTCGTGCACGACGCAGTTTTCCAGCAGGCCGCCGAAGACGAAGCCGTACAGCCCGCCGCCGTTGCTCTGGCAAGAGTTACCCCGCACCAGGGTGTTACGGAAATCATGGAAGGTGGAGTCGCTGTACACCGCGCCCCCGGATCCCGCGTAGCTGAGGTTCTCCACCAGGGTGGCCCGGCGCAGGGTCAGCTCCGAGGCGTGAGCGTTGATGCCGCCGCCGTTGCCCAGGGTGCGGTTGCCCCGCACCTCCACCGCGTCCAGGGTGGCCTGGGCGTTGCTCAGGTGCAGACCGCCCCCGTGACCCGAACCGCCGTTGCCGGTGACGGTGCCCCCTTCCAGAAGGATCTCGGCCCCATCCACGTACACTCCGGCCCCGGTGAAGGTCGGCAGGCTGTCACTGCAGGTGTTGGCCGTGATCCGGCAGTCGGAGAAGCGGGCCGAAGCCCCCGCGAACACCCCCACCGCGCCGCCGTTGCTGGCCCTGTTCCCCGTCATGGTGCAGTTCACGAAGTGGGGATTGCCCCCCACCACGCAGACGGCCCCTCCGAAGCCCGTGCCCAGGCTGTAGGCCGCCTGGTTGTTCTCGAAAAGACAGTTGGCGATGGTGGGTGACGCGCCCTTCACGTAGACCCCGCCCCCGTGCTGGCCCGTCACCGGGTCGGGGGTGTTCCCGCCCGTGCAGTTGCGGAAGATGAAGCCGTCGGCGCCGCCGAATGTCCCCGAATCCGGGTAGAAACGCATGCCCGAACTGCCGCTGGTGATGACGGTGGGAAAGGCCACGGGATCGCACACGGAAAAGTCGTCGTCGAATCCCGCCACCAGCTTGACCGTGGTGCCCACCGCCACGGTGCCGATGTAGGTGCCTCCGGCCACCAGCACCGTGTCCGTACCCGTGCAGGCCGCCACGGCATCGTTGATGTCCCGCGCCGCGGTGGCCGGCGTCAGGTAGGGCGCCGTGTTCCCGCCCGTGCTGGACACGTAGCGCGTCCTGTGGCCGATGACCTGGATGTACTCCTCGGTGATGTCGAAGCCATGGCGGGTGCCCGAGCTGGGATGGATGACCAGGCTGCCGCGGTTGGTGCCCTGGTTGGGCACGATCCACTCGTAGCTGCCGGTGTTGGGCAGGTTCTCCACCACCGGATAATCGTGGCAGTGTCCGCCGTCACCGAACCAGATGTCCACCTCGGGCACGGCATCACCCAGGGTGTTCCAGGTCAGGGTGTAGGTGGAATCGGCGTACACCGGACTGGCGGCGATGCTGCCGTTGAGCAGGAAGGTGGTGGCGGGCTCGGTGTATTCCAGCTGGGTCATGGCGGTGCCCACCGAAGCGGCCCCGTACTGGACCCAGATGTAGCCGCCCACGCCGAAATCCGTCCCCCAGCTGTTCTTGATGAGCCAGGCGCCGTTGCCGTCACAGGCCCGGTCGTCGTAGCCGACGATGAGGACCAGGTGATTGGTCATGCCGCCGGGCACGTCGAAGCAACCACCGGCGTAGGCCTCGAACTCGGCGCCGGCGAACACGGCGGTGCAGATGGGGCCGTCCATGAGGGCAGTCTTGATCTGCAGCTCATCGTTGGCGATGGAGTGCCAGCCGCTGATGAACCCGTAGGGCTTGAATTCCTCCTCGGCGCACGAGGCGAAGGACGGGTCCAGATAGGGATAGCAGTTTTCCAGCACGGCGCCGTTGGTGTTGAAGACGAAGTAGGCCGCGTTGGACCAGCCGCCATCGCAGTCCGCCCCGTAGGGGTTGCACTGGATGACTTGCTGCTCGGAAAGGTCCAGGGTCTGGCCGTACTGGATCTTGATGCGGGATTCCAGCTCGGCGGTGGCCGCGAAGGCCCAGCAGCTGCCGCACTCGCCCTGGTCCTTCACCGGGGTCACGCCCTCGTTGTCGTACCAGCTGAAGTTGCCCGGCAGGTCACGGTCCACGGGGAAGATCTTCAGATGATCCCGCAAGACCTGCTCGTATCCCGGCGGGGGCGAATAGCCCCGCAGGTTCTGGCGTTCCTCGTCGGTCAGGGATGCGGTGAAGGTGTCCTTCACCTCGAAGGACCAGCCGTTGCGATCGATGCGTCGCTGCAGCTCCTGGAGGTCGGGAGCGGCCAGGACAGGAAGGGCCAGGGAAAGCAGAAAAGCAGTGACGAGGGACAGCAGGACGGGCTGGCGCATGAGGGGCCTTTCGGACGGAGCGATGGCCGGACGGCGGTCCATCCGGAGAGATCAGAGGAGACCAAGTGAGAATAATACCAGATTCCGCGCTTCTGGACAAAAAAGAGTCTGGCCGGGCCGCGGCGGACACCCTCAATACACCCCCACCGGATCCACGTCATGGATCACATCCACCCCACGGTACTCCTCCTTGAGCTGGGCCAGGACCTGGACCAGCCAGCGGCGGGCCGGCGCACCCAGGGCGCCCTTCAGCAGGATCTGGTATCGGAAACGATCGTTCAGGCGGGGAAAGACCGCCGGGGCCGGTCCCAGCACCTGCACCTGCTCCGGGTCCAGGTTCTGCTGAAAGGCCCCGGCCAGGGCCAGGGCTGCCTGCTCCACAGTGCCCTTGCGCCGACCGCTCAGCCCCACCCGCAGCAGGCGGCGGCTGGGGGGGTAGCCCAGGGCGCGGCGCAGGGGCAATTCCTGATCCATGAAGCCCTGGTAGTCGTGCATGCTGGCGGCCACGATAACCGGATCGTCGGGCCGGAAGGTCTGGAAGATGACCCGGCCGTGGCCCGTGCGCCCCGAGCGGCCGGCCACCTGGGTCAGCAGCTGGAAGGTGCGCTCGGCGGCTCGGAAGTCGGGCAGCCCCAGCCCGTGGTCGGCGGCCAGTACCCCCACCAGGCCCACGCCGGGGAAGTGATGCCCCTTGGCCACCATCTGGGTGCCCACCAGGATATCGGCCTCGCGCCGAGCGAAGGCGGCCAGGATGCGCCGGTGGCTGCCCCGGCCCGAGGTTGTGTCCCTGTCCAGGCGCTGGATGCGGGCCTCGGGGAAGTGGGCCTGCAAGTTCACCTCCACCTTCTCCGTGCCGCCGCCCTGGGGCAGAAAATCCCCGGCGCCGCAGGCGGGGCAGGTCTCGGGCACCTCGGCCTGATGGTCGCAATAATGGCACAGCAGACGCCGCGGGCGCAGGTGATAGGTCAGGCCGATGTCGCAGGCGGGGCACTCAACCACCTCGCCGCACTGACGGCATTGCAGCATGCGGGCAAAGCCCCGGCGGTTGTAGAACAGGATCACCTGACGCTGCTGGGCCAGGGTTTCCTCCACCGCCTGGGCCAGGGCCGGACTGAACCCCTCCAGGGCACGGCTGCCGCGCATGTCCACGATCTCCACCACGGGCAGCCCGCCCCCCATGCGCTCGGGCAGGATCAGCAACTGGTAACGCCCCTGCCGGGCATTGTCCATGCTCTCCAGATCGGGCGTGGCCGAGCCCAGAATGACCACCGCCCGGTTCTCGCGCCCCCGGACCAGGGCGGCGTGACGGGCGTGGTAGCGGGGCTTCTCGTCCTGCTTGTAAGAGCTCTCGTGCTCCTCGTCCACCACGATGACTCCCAGGTCGCGCACCGGCGCGAAAAGGGCCGAACGCGGCCCCACCACCACCTGGACCTCGCCCCGGGCCGCCGCCTCGTGCACCCGGCAGCGCTGGCCGGCCGAAAGCCCGCTGTGGATGGCGGCGGCCTTGTCGCCGAACCGGCCGGTGATGCGGGCCAGCATCTGGGGCGTCAGGGCGATTTCCGGCAGCAGGAAGATGGCCCCCTTGCCGGCGGCCAGAGCCTGCTCGATGACCGCCAGGTAGACCTCGGTCTTGCCGCTGCCCGTGACGCCGTGCAGCAACAGGGCCCCGAAGCTGCCTTCCTGCAGATGGCGGCCGGCGGCGGCCACCGCGGCCTCCTGATGCCGGGTCAGGGTGATGTCGGGAGTGTCACCGGTGGGAAAGGCCTCCTGCGCTTCCTTGCCCCTGGCCCGGGTGCCCGGCGAGGGCGGGTGGAACAGGGGCACCACCTCGCCCAGGGGCAACATGTAGTACTCGGCCAGCCAGCGGGCCAGGGCCAGCCGTTCTCCCGTGATGCGGTATTCCGTCGGCAAAAGGGACGTCACCCGGCGCAGGTCGAAACCATCCAGCTTGGCCTGCCCCGCCTCCCATTCCCGAGCCCCCAGGACCAGCCCCAGCACCTTGCGCCGCCGGCCGAAGGGGACGCTCACCAGGTCGCCGGCCGCCGGCACCCGGTCCGGCTCCAGATCGGCCATGACGAAGCGGTAGGAGAAGGTGCGTTCCAGGGGGACGGGCAGGGCGACCTCCACCAGATACTCGGCGGGACCGGCCGCGGCGTGCTGGGCTGAGCTGGACAAGAAATACGCCCTTTCCGGCCGATGCGCTCCGGCGCTTGGAGTTCCGACGCGAGGGGGACCCGGGAAATTTCTGCGAGCTTCACAGAATGGGATGAAATCCCATCCCTGTCCACCCCGGCGTGGGCATCTCAGGCCAGGGCATGAAAAAAGCCCCCGGCCGGAGTGGCCGGAGGCTCGATCAACAGCCGCCGCGGGGTCAGGCCCCGTCGGTGGCCACCCCCAGGATGTCCTGGATGGTCTCGATGACCTTCTGGGGGCTGAAAGGCTTGGTGATGTAGCGGTCGGCCCCGCTGGCCAGACCCTCTTCCCGATCCTCGCGGCCGGCCCGGGCGGTCAGCAGCACCACCGGGATGTGAGCCGTGCGCTCGTCCTGTTTCAGCTTGCGGCACGTTTCCACGCCCCCCTGCCCGGGCATCATCACATCCATGAGGATCAGATCGGGCATCTCGTTGAGGGCAGTGGTGAAGGCATCCTCGCCGCTTTGCACGGAAATGGCCGCGAAGCCCTCGGCGTGCAGGCTGAAATCGAGGATGTGACGGATGTTGTGCTCGTCATCGGCTACCAGAATCTTGAACAAGAGAGTTCCTCCGCTGGGTTCGGTTGGGGGTCCCTGGTTCTTCCTGGATCGGCCCCGAGCTGAAAGTATTGAGCCCGAAAAGGACCGGCCTCACATCTGCAGGGGATCCAGCACCGGACGCTTGAACAGGCGGTGGTCCATTCCCTGCCGCTGCTGCTCCTCGATGCGTCCCCGGCGCAGCCCGGCCTCCTCCAGGAACACCTGGGTCATGCGCGGGCAGAACTGGCTGCCCACTCCCTCGCGGATCTCGTTCAGGGCCTCGTCGAAGGTGTAGGCCGCCCGCCAGGGGCGTGGGCACAGCAGGGCCGCCAGGGTGTCGGTCAGGCGCAGCAGCCGCGATCCCAGGGGGATGGCCTCGCCGGCCAGACCCACGGGATAGCCGCTGCCGTCCACGTTCTCGTGGTGATGCAGGATCAGCTGGCGCACCTTGGAATCGGGATGCAGGGGTTCCAGGACCTCCAGGCACTTGCGCACGTGGCCGCTGACGATGTGCCGCTCTTCCGGGTCCAGGGGGCCCGGCTTGTTGAGCAGCCGGTGGGGCACGAAGCCCAGCCCCACATCGTAGAACTGCAGGGCGAAGGCCAGGCGTTCCAGGTCCTCCTCGGGCAACAGGATGCTGCGCCCGGCGGCCAGGCAGATCTCCTGGCACGTCTCGATGATGTTCTCCTGCCGGTAGTGGCCCACGGTGGTGATGGCCCGCAGGGTTTCCCGGATCTCGGCGAAATGGCGGGAGTCCTCCTGCCAGCCCCGGTAACGCAGCAGCATCTCGGTCAGCATGGGAGCCATGCTCTCCAGCAGCAGGCGATCGTCATCGTCCAGGGGCTTGCCGTCCAGCCGGTTGTTCACCGACAGCACCCCGTGGCAGACGCCGTCCCGCAGCAGGGGCACGCTCAGCAGGCTGCGGGTGGTATAGCGGGGTTCGTTCTGGTCGCGCCCGATGCAGTCGTCGGCCGTGATGTCATCCACCAGCAGGGTCTCGCCGCTTTCCCACACCCGGCCCACGATGCCGTGGCCCCGGCGCACGCGGGCGCTCTGCACCACCGTCTCGGGCAGGCCGATGGCCGCCCGGATGACCAGGTGCTCCTGGTCGGCATCCGGCACCATCAGGGTGGCCGTCTGCACGGCCACGCTGCCGCCGATCCAGTGCATGATGCGCTGCATGAACTCGCCGGGCTGGAAGGGCGAACCGCTGACCACCGTGGGATCCACCGGCTGCAGCACCTGGGTGCGGCAGGGCAGCAAGACGGTGAAGCGGGCCCCGTGGGGTTTCACGTTCTCGGCCCAGATGCGGCCGTCATGGTGCTTGACGATGTCCTGGCAGATGGCCAGTCCCACGCCCTGCCCGTTGTGCTTGCGGGTGGCCGACCCATCCACCTGGTAGAAGCGGTCGAAGACATCCACCAGCTGGTCCTCGGGAATGCCGATGCCCGTGTCCTCCACCACCAGCTTGACCGCGGTGCCCGTCTCCTGGACGGTCAGGGTCACCCGGCCCCCGGTCTCGGTGAACTTGAAGGCGTTGCCCAGCAGGTGCCCCAGCAATTGCTGCAGCAGGATGCCGTCGGCGTACACCTGGATGCTGTCCAGATCCGCCACCAGCTCCAGCTCGATGTTCCGCTCCTGGGCCCGGCTTTTCCAGGAATCGGCCAGGCGCTGGGCCAGCTGGACCAGGTCCACCTCGCTCTGGTTGCCCTGGGGGCGCCCGTTCTCCATGCTGCTCAGTTCCAGGATGTCATTGATCACCCCGGTCAGTTTCTGGCTCTCGGTGTGGATGACGTTGAGGAACTCGTCGCGCACGGCGTCGCTCATGGAGCCGGGGTTCTGCTGCAGCAACTCGGAATAGGCCGAGATGCTGGTCAGGGGGGTGCGCAGCTCGTGGCTCACGTTGGCCACGAAGTTGTTCTTCATGTCGTTCAGGCTGTTCAGTTTTTCCGAGGCCACCTGCAGGTCGGCGTTGTTCCGGGCCAGGCGCTCGTAGACCTCGGCCGATTCCATGGCCGTGGCAGCCTGGCTGACCAGGAATTCCAGCTGGCGGATGTCCACCACGTCGGGCACCTGGCCGTCGCCGGGGCCCTCCAGGCTCAGGAAGCCCAGCTCCTCGCCGCTGCTGTTGATGAGGGGAGCGGCCAGGATCTGCCCCTCCTGCCACACGCGGGCCCTGTGCTCGTCATTATCCTCCGGATCGTTCCATTCCAGCTCGGGGGTCACCAGGAAGCAGTTGGAATACCGGTAGCGGGCCGAGCAGATTTCCCGGTAACGGGCCATGCCCACCAGATCCTCGGCCAGACGGTTCTTGGCCAGCTCGTCGTAGCCGGCGAAGGCCCGGGCCTCGAAGGCCTTGGTCTCGGCCGACCACAGGTACATGACGCAGTGACGGAAGCCGCCGATGTCCCGGGCCGCCTCGACGATGCGCAGGCGCAACTCGCCCATGTTGCGCGTGGTGTTCAACCGGGTGGAGACGGCCAGGATGCGCTCCAGCACGCGGTTGCGGTGGCGCAGCTGGCGTGACACTTCCTTCTGGTGCACCAGGTCGGTGGCCCCGGCCAGCTGGCGCCGGCGCCACACGGTCCAGCACCACACCCCCACCCCCGCCGCGGCCATGAGCAACAGGGCCTGGGGCAGGGTGAAGGAAAGGCTGGCCAGCAAGGGCCTGGCGCCGGAGATCAAGGTTGCCGTGTACACCACAGGAAGCACCTGTCACCTACCTACCGCGAACCCGAACGGGATTCCAGCATGTGAGCCACCCGGCCCACCAGCTTGGCGATGGCGAAGGGCTTGCGCATGAACAGATTGGCCCCGGCTTCCTTCATCTGTTGCCGGGTCTGCTCGTCCGCCTTGGCCGACAGCGCCACGATGATGGTGGAGGAATAGTTCTTGTTGCGCCGGATGAGCTTGGTGGTGTCCACCCCGTCCAGCTTGGGCATCATGATGTCCATGATGACCACGTCCGGACGGAAGCTGCTCATCTTGTTCATGCAATCGATACCGTCCTCGGCGCTGGCCACCTTGTGCCCCTCCTGCTCGAAGGTCTGGGCCAGCAGGGTGGCGATGGGTTTCTCGTCATCGACGATGAGGATGCGGGCCGAATCGATCATGCTGTTCCCTTCATTCTCCCGATTTCGGGGTTTCCCGGGCGGGATCATCCGCCCCGGTGGTTCCGGGGACGGTCCCCTCTTCCTGCAAGACGTTGGCGAAGGCCGCGACGACCTGCGCGTCGAACTGTGTTCCCGAGTGGTGGCGAATCTCGGCCAGGGCCTCGGCCGCATCCAGGCTGGGCCGGAAGGTGCGCGGCCGGGTCAGGGCGAACCAGGCGTCGATGACCGCCAGCAGGCGCGCTCCCAGGGGGATGGCTTCCCCGGCCAGCCCCAGGGGGTAACCGTCGCCGTCCACCCTTTCATGGTGATGGCGGATCACCGTCACCAGGTCCGGATCCAGCAGCAGGGGAGACATGAGATCCACCCCTTGTTCCACGTGCCGTTCAACCTCGTCCCGCTGGTCCCAGCTCAGGGCCGATTCGCCCATGACGATCTCCACCTCGACCCGGGCCATGCCCGCGTCGTGCAGGAGCGAGGCGTGTTGCAGGCGGCGGATATTCTCGGCGTTCACGCCCAGCTTGCGGCCCAGCTTGTCCACCAGGTCCATGGCCTCGGGAGTGCTGGTGGGAATGCCCGTGCGGCGGATCTGCAGGATGGCCCGCACCGCCTCGATGACCTTGCTCACCTGCTGGTTGGTGCTGTGCTCTCCCGCGCCGGGACTGTCGGGCGTCAGGTAGCTCAGGGCCAGGCCGGCCATGTCGGCGATGATGCCCAGCTGCAGGACCTGCGCGGGGGAATAATCCCGCTCCCCGGACCCACGGGCCATGACCAGGCGCCCGTATCGCTGTCCGTCGCGCACCATGTCGGCCGTGATCCAGCGCTGTCCCTGTTCGGTGGAAATGGGCGCCCCCATGGCGGCCACCGGGGCCATTCCGCCGCGGCCGTCCCGCAGCTCGATGGCCACGGCGGGGCTGCGCGTCAGTTCCCCCACCATGTAGACCAGGGAGCGGATCAGGGACCAGGCCTTGTTCCGGTCGGTGCGCTTGCCGAACTCCAGGGGCAGGGGCGCCAGGCTGCGCACCTCCTTGGGCAGATCGCAGCTGAAGAGGGTCCCGCCCACGGGCAGGCGTTCCACGTTCACGTGCCCACCGTGCAGGTTGACGATGTTGCGGACGATGGTCAGACCCAGGCCGGTGCCCTCTTCCTTGCTGGCGGGCCCGCTGGTGCGGTAGAATTCCCGGAAGACCCGCTGCAGATCCTCGCTGGGAATGCCCAGTCCGGTGTCGGCCACGCCCAGCCGCACGCCCGCCGCCGCCTCGGTCACCGACACGGTGATCTGGCCGCCGGTGGGGGTGAACTTGATTGCGTTGCTCAGCAGGTTGATGATGACCTGGCGCACCAGATCGCCGTCGATGCGGGCCCGGGACACGCCGGGCTGCAGATCGGTGGAAAAGTTCAGGCCTTTGGCCGCCAGGGCCGGACGCAGGGCCAGCACCGTCTCCTGCACCAGGGGGGCCAGCTCCAGGTCCTGGACCTCCAGCAGATCCAGACCCAGGCCAGTGCCCGAGAAGTCCAGGATGCGGTTGGCCATGCGCAGCAGGCGCCCGGCTTCGGTGCGGATGACGCCCAGGAACTCGGTGGCGTGGGGAAAACTCTCGTCGGTGATCTGCCCGCGCAGGGCGTCGGTGTAGGCGGTGATGGAGGTCAGGGGCGTCTTGAACTCGTGGCTGGCCATGGCCACCACCCGCTCCTGCAGGCTGTTCAGGCGGGCCAGGGCTTGGTTCTCGGTGCGGGCCTGGCGCAGTTCGGCCTCCAGCCGGCGGGCGGTGGCCCACATCTGCAGCAGGGGCGTCAGGCCGTCCTTCATCTGGCCCAGGGTTTTCTCGATGAGTTCGTCGGTCTGCTCGGAGGGCCGGTAAACCATGAGCAGCAGCAGCACCGGTTGCCCCTGCAGATCCATGACCACCTGGCGCCAGTTGTAGTCGGATTCGTTCAGGGGTAAGGGCCGGCTGGCGGGCCAGGGTCCCGAGCCCGAGCCGCCCATGACTCCCAGGGAGCGGGCCACCATGTCCCAGGACCCGGGCAGCTCGGACCAGAGGCCGTGCCCCGGACCCAGGGCCCCGCAGGTCAGGTAGCAATTGCCGTCGCCCTTTTCCCAGCCGCTTTCCAGTAGTCCGGCCCCCGGTACCGGCAGGCCAACCCCCACGCCGCTGATTCCCGTCCGGGACAGGCAGTTGTGGGCCAGACGCTCCACCAGGGGGCGCAGGCCGGGCAGGTCCCCGCCTTTCTGCATGTCGTCCAGCAAGGCGGACAGACAGCGGGAACCCAGACCGATTTCCCCGTTCCCGTGATCGGCCGTGCTCAGGGAGGAATGGCCCCTGCCCAGGGTATCCACCGTCATCGCTGGTTCTCCCCGGTTTCGTCGGGTCCGCCCACCAGGAGCTCGGGGCTCCGGTCGGCGGTGCGACGCTCCCGCACCAGCACGCTGCTGGTCATGGTCTTGCCGTACTTCTTGAGTTCGGCCATGGTGTCGCTGATCTCGGCGGCGTGAGTGAAGCGCCCCTGGGCGTTCTCCACCAGAGCCACGGTCAGGGTGATCAGGGGAAACTTCTTGACCTTGCCCGAGCGGCTTTCCACTTCCAGGTAGCCGCGCTGGAAATCCTCGGCATCGTGCAGGCCGCCGATGCCCTCGTCGAATTCCTCGATGATCTTGCTGGCCAGGGTCACGGCGTGATCGGTGTCGGTGATGAGCACGAAGTCGTCGCCCCCCACATGGCCGATGAAATCGTCGGGCGCGCCGAAGCGCCGCGAGCAGCTGACCAGCACCCCGGCCAGGTAGCTGATGGCGTGGTCGCCGCGGGAATAGCCGTAGTAGTCGTTGAAGCTCTTGAACCGATCGATGTCGATGTACATGAAGCCGAAGGAGCTCTGGTCCGCGATGCGCTGCACAGTTTCCCGCTCGATGGCCCGGTTGCCGGGCAGGCCCGTCAGGGGATTGGCCTCGCGCTCCCGCCGGGTCACATCCAGCAGATTCCCCACCCGCAGCAACAACTCGTCGTGGTTGAAGGGCTTGACCACGTAATCGTTGGCGCCACCCTTCAGGCCGCGCACCTTGTCCTGCGATTCTCCCTTGGCGGTGAGCATGATCACCGGCAAGGAGGCCGTTTCGAAGCTGGCACGGATCTCGTCCAGGACGGCAAAACCATCCATGCCCGGCATCATTACATCCAGCAGGGCCAGGTCAGGCTGGAAGCTCTTCACCGCTTCCCAGGCCTGGACCCCATCCTCGGCGAGGAAAACCTCGAAACCCTCGTTTTCCAGCAAGAATTGCAGGATACGACGGATATGAGGCTCGTCATCCGCGACCAGAATTCGTGCGTTTTCTGCCATTATTTTCCTTTTCGTAGGCACGAACCAGCATCCCGGTCTCGAGCTCGAGAGACCGGGTCAATCCTTGAACGCAAAGCTCATGCCAGATTGTTCGGCAGAAAGGAGGGGTAGATGAAGCCCAAAAGACCGTCAAATCAGCGCCAGCTGGTCAGCCCTCCCCGAGGAAAACTGTCCAGATCCAGGCCGTCCCGGCGCCCGTGCTGCAGGTGCTGCCAGCCGGCGTAGGCGATCATGGCGGCGTTGTCGGTGCAATACACCCTCTCGGGGGGACTGAAATGCAAGCCCCGGCGGCCGGCCTCCTGGGCCACGCGCTCCCGCAGGCGCCCGTTGGCGGCCACGCCTCCGGCCAGGTAAACAGCCTTCACTTTCTTCTGGCCCGCCGCCTTGAACAACTTGCCGCACAGTGAGTCGCAGATGGCCTCCTGCACCTCGTAGCACACGTCGGCCACGTCCTGATCATCCAGGGGCCGGGGCAGGCCCTCCACCGCCAGGCGGGCGGCCGTCTTCAGGCCGCTGAAGGAGAAGGCGATGCGCGCGTCCCTGGCCAGGGGGCGGGGAAAGTCGAAACGGCCCGGCGTGCCCTTGCGGGCCAGACGGTCGATGTGTGGACCGCCCGGATAGGGCAGCCCCAGGATCTTGGCCGTCTTGTCGAAGGCCTCCCCCGCGGCGTCGTCCAGAGTGCCGCCCAGGCGCTCGTAACGCCCCACCTCGGGCATGAAGATGACCTCGGTATGGCCTCCCGAGACCACCAGCACCACCGCCGGCAGGATCATCTCCGCAGTCAAGGCGTTGGCCAGGATGTGGCCCTCGATGTGATGCACCCCCACCAGGGGTTTGTCCGCGGCCAGGGCCACGGCCTTGCCCGTGGAAAGCCCCACCAGCAGGGCGCCGATGAGGCCCGGGCCCGCCGTCACGGCCACCCCGTCCAGATCGTCCAGGCCCATTTCCTGGCGCTCCAGAAGCACCTCCACCAGGGGCAGCAGGTTCACCAGATGGGCCCGTGAGGCCAGCTCGGGCACCACGCCGCCAAAGTGGTTGTGCAGGTCGACCTGGGAGGAAACCAGGTTCTCGGCCACGCCCTTCTCGCTGTCGAAAAGGGCCACGCTGGTGTCATCACAGGATGTTTCGATTCCCAGAACTTTCATGAATCCTCTCCACCGGGGGCGCCGTCGCCGCGCACGGGGTGAATCTTTTCTCGCAAGGTGGACCAGGTGCCGGCGGTGTTCTCCATCTGGGCGAAGACCTGGCCCACCGTGGCCGCGATCTCCGTCACCCGCACCGAGCGCCGGTTGCTGCCGTTCACCGCCAGGGTGCCGGCCTGGCCGTGCACGAAGGCCCCCAGCAGGGCGGCCTTGTCGGCGGGCAGGCCCTGGGCCAGCAGCCCTCCCACCAGCCCCGTCAGCACATCCCCCGACCCACCGCGTGCCAGGGCGTCGCAGCCGCTGGGGTTGAAGTACAGACGGCCCGCGGGAGTGGCCACCAGGGTGGTGCTGCCCTTGAGCAGAAGCACCACCTGCCAGCGCCGGGCCAGCTCGGGCACCAGCTCCAGCTTCTGTTCCTCCACCTGGGCGCTGGTCAGGCCCGTCAGGCGGGCCAGCTCGCCGGCGTGAGGCGTGAGCACCACCTGGCTGTGCCCAAAATGGGGCTCGTGCCCCCCCCGCGCAAACGCGCCCAGACCGTCGGCATCCACCACCACGGGGCAGGCCAGCTCGTCCAGCACGCCCCGCACCCAGGCATCGGTGTCCGGGTTGGCGGCCAGGCCCGGACCCACCGCCACGGCCTGCTGCCCTTCCAGCAGCTTGTGCCAGGCGGCGTCGGCCAGGGGAGCCACCGTGCCCTCGGCCGTCTCGGCCAGGGGCGCCATGAGCACCTCGGGCAAGGCCGTGCGCAGGGGAATTTCCAGGCAGCGGGGAAAGGCCGCCGTCACCATGCCCGCTCCCGAACGCAGGGCCCCCAGGGCGGTCAGGTGGGCCGCTCCGCCGTAGGCCCGGGAACCGGCCAGCAGCAGGATGGAACCGCAGCGGTACTTGTGGGTGTCCGAGGGCCGGGGCGGCAACAGCTGCACGTAATCCCGAAAACCCAGGCAGTGGTGGTCACGGGTGTTGGCCCGGCAGATCTCGGCGGGAAAGCCGATATCCACGATGTCCAGCTCGCCGCAGAAGTCCCGGCCCGGCTGCATCAGGAGGCCGCGCTTGGGCAGGCCCACCGTCACGGTGATGTCCGCCGAGACGGCCACCGGCTCCACCTTGCCCGTGGTCCCGTCCACTCCCGAGGGAATGTCCACCGCCAGGCAGGGCAGCCCCGTCTGGTTCATGGCCCGGAACAGGGCGATGTAGGGCTCGCGCAGGGGCGGCGTGATGCCGGTGCCGAAGACGGCGTCCACCAGCACGTCGGCCCCGGCCGCCAGGTCCGTCAGGCGGTCGGGCCACTGGTCGCGGGCGGGGATATCCACCGCCACCTGGGGAGGCAGGCGGTTGAAGTTCAGACTCGCATCGGGAGAGATGTCCTCCAGGGCAGCCAGCAGCATCACCGTCACCTCGGCCCCGCCCTGCTGTAACAGGCGGGCCATGACCAGGCCGTCGCCCCCGTTGTTGCCCTTGCCGCAAACCACCAGCACGGCGGGGGTCGAGGGAACCTCCAGCTCGTCCAGGAAATCCCACAGGACCTCGGTCATGGCCTGGCCGGCACGCTCCATGAGCTCGCTGCCCGCCACGCCCCCGGCAATGGTCGCGCTGTCGATGGCGGCCATTTCCGCCGCGGTGCAAACTCGCATCTCAGGCCTCCTTGCCGCTGTTCAATTCGTCCAGGACCTCCAGCAGGCCCAGCAGATCGTCCACCACGAAATCGGGCTTGGCCGAGGGGGTCTCCACCTTGTCGGCGTACTGGCTGTACTTGTCCCCGTAACGGGCGTGCACCGTGTGCAGCCCGGCGTTCTGGCCACCCAGGATATCCCGCTCCACCCAGTCGCCGATGACCACCGCCCGCTCGGCCACCACCTCCAGGCGGTCCAGGGCCATCTGGAAGGGGCGTGGGTCGGGTTTATGGATGCCCGTCTCTTCGAAGGTCAGCACCACGTCGAAGGTGTGCTGCAGGCCGATGTAGTTCAGGCGCAGCCAGGCCTCGAAGCCCCGCGCGTCGCTGACCACCGCCAGGCGGTAGCCTTCCTTGAGCAGGCGGTTCAGCACGTACTTGGCGTGGGGATAGGGCACCAGCGAGGCCCCGCGGGCCCGGCGGTAAGCCACCACCGCGGCGGCCAGCATGCGCTCGTCCACCTGGCCCAGGTGTTTTTCCAGGAAGAGATTGAAGATGCGCTGATGTTCGATGCCCACATCCTTGTAGATGGCGAAGATGGCGTCCACCGCTTCCTGGGTTTCCATGCGCAGTCCGGCGTCGATCATGGCGTCGGCGGCGGCGGTCACCGCGCTCTCCTTGGCCTTCATGAAATCGGTCAAGGTGTTGTCCAGATCGAAGATGACGGCGTCGATCTTGCGGTCGGCAGACGAATTCACGGAATTCCTCGCTTTGCTGAAATGATGGGTCCGGGGGCCACTGCCATACTAAGGCCAAAAAGGCGGCTGTGCCCCCAAATTTCTGGAGGAATGGGGCCCCGCAGCATATGTTTTTGCGGTTCCATCCCGGGCGCCGCCACTCCGGCGGGGCCTGCCGAAATCCGGTGATCGCCGGCCGCCAGCATGTGGGCCGGCCAACACGACGGGCACCAGACACATGGATAATCGTTTTCTCATCTCCGATCCCTGGCTGCGCCAACCTCTGCCCCTGTTCGGGGAGCTCTCCGACCAGGACTACGCCGAACTGGGCTTCATGTGCGGCCTGGAAGTGCACCAGCAACTGCTGACCCGGCGCAAGCTGTTCTGCCGCTGCCCGGCCGGATGTTACGACAAGAACAGCCACCAGGCCGAGGTGCTGCGCCACATGCGCCCCACCCTGTCCGAGATGGGCGAGTACGACGGCACCGCCCTCATGGAGTTCAAGACCCGCAAGGAAATCATCTATCTGCTGAACAACGACACCGTCTGCACCTATGAGATGGACGACGCCCCGCCCTTCGAGATCGACGACGTGGCCCTGGACCGCAGCCTGGCCGTGGCCATGCTGCTGGGCTGCAACATCGTCAGCGAGGTGCACATCACCCGCAAGCAGTACCTGGACGGCAGCATCCCCACGGGTTTCCAGCGCACCGCCATCGTGGGCACCGACGGCGACATCCCCTACGGCCAGCGCACCATCCACATCCGGCAGATCAGCATCGAAGAGGATTCCTGCCGCGAGGTGAGCGATCAGGGCCACGTGCGCACCTACCTCACCGACCGCCTGGGCATGCCCCTCATCGAGACCGTCACCGACCCCGACATGAAGACCCCTCGCGAGGCCATGGAAGTGGGGCAGATCATCCGCCATCTGGCCCGCAGCAGCGGCCTGGTGCGCACCGGCAGCGGCGCCGGCCGGCAGGACGTGAACGTGAGCGTCACCGGCGGCACGCGCATCGAGATCAAGGGCGTGAACAACCTGCGCGCCGTGCCTCGCCTGGTGCACAACGAGGCCCTGCGCCAGCGCACCCTGGTGGGCATCAAGGGCGAGCTGGAGCGGCGCGGCGTCACCGCGGACAGCATCAGCGACCAGGGCTACGATGTGACGGCCTTCGTGCGCGGCACCGATTGCCGTTTCATCCAGAAGGCCGTGGCCAAGGGAGCCACCGTCATGGCCATTCCCCTGCCGGGCTTCCAGGGCCTGCTGCAGGTGCAGACCCAGCCCCGCACCAGCTTCCTCAAGGAATTCAGCGACCGCATCCGCGTCATCGCCTGCATCGACCAGCTGCCCAACCTGGCCCTCAGCACCGAGGATGTGCCCACCCTCAGCAGCGGCGAATGGGACCGGGTGGCCAAGGCCTGCGGCGTGGCCGCCGACGTGCCCGTCATCCTGGTCTGGGGCCGCAAGCGCGACGTGCAGACCGCCGTCAGCGAGGTGGCCATCCGCGCCCGCGAGGCCTGCGCCGGCGTGCCCCAGGAAACCCGCCAGGCCCTGGACGACGGCACCAACGGTTTCGAGCGTATCCTGCCCGGGGCCGACCGCATGTACCCGGACACGGACCTGCCCCCCATCCGCCTGGACGACCAGCGGGTGGACGGCATCCGGGTCTCCCTGCTGCCCGCCCCCTGGGAACGCGCCGCCCGCGCTCGGGATCTGGGCGTGGGCCAGGACCTGGCCCTGCGCCTGGGACGCCACCGGGCCTGGCCCCTGTTCGAGCATCTGGTGCAGCGCCTGCCCGAGGGGCTGAGCGCCCTGACCCCCAACGGCCTGGCCAGCCTGCTGCTGGACCGCGAGGCGCCCCGCCCGGCCAGCCTGGTGGCCGCCGGCCCCTGGTGGGAGCAGGTGGTGGACCGCATCGTGGCCGGCGAGATCATCCCGCCCGGCGTGTGGTACGGCGAGGACGAGCCCCTGCCCCGTCTGGAGGACGACGAAGCCCGCCTGGTGTGCCGCGAGGTGCTGAAGGATCTGCCCCAGGACCTGCCCGGCGACCCGGCCCGGCGGGAACACGTGGTCACGGGAATTGTCATGAACCGCTTGAAGGGGCGCTATCCCGGCGCCGAGGTGCGTGCCTGGGTCGCGGATTCCGTTCGCCACCAGGGACAGGAGGACCGCTCATGAGCATGAACAACGAAGACTTCAAGGGATACCGGTCCCCCACCCTGGAACTGCTGCAACGGGAAAAGGCCCCGGTCTGGAGCCAGGTGACGCTGCACACCAGCCGCGGCGATTTCTCGGGATTGATCCTGCCCCGCAGCGAGACCGCCGACGCCGACCACATCGTGCTGAAGCTGGAAACGGGCTACAACATCGGCGTGCGCCACGACACCGTGTCCAGCATCGACGTGCAGGGCCGCAAGGTGGCCAACTACCAGATTCCCGAGAAGGAATTCCCCTTCGATCCGGTGAAGCCCCGGGTCAAGCTGTTCGGCACCGGCGGCACCATCGCCAGCCGCCTGGACTACCGCACGGGCGCGGTGATTCCCGCCTTCAGCCCGGGCGAGCTGTACGGTTCGGTGCCCGAACTGGCCGACATCTGCAACATGGAGACCGAGAAGCTGTACGGCGTGTTCAGCGAGAACATGGGCCCCGAGCAGTGGATGGGCACGGCCCGGGCCATTGCGGCCGAGATCGAGAAGGGCGTGGCCGGCATCGTGGTGGGCCACGGCACCGACACCATGCACCACACGGCCGCCGCCCTCAGCTTCATGCTGCAGGACTCTCCCGTGCCCATCGTCATGGTGGGCAGCCAGCGCAGCAGCGACAGGCCCAGCAGCGACGCGGCCATCAACCTGATCAACTCCACCCGCACGGCGGCCACCAGCGACATCGCCGAGGTCATGGTGTGCATGTTCGGCCCCACCAGCGACAAGTACGGCCTGCTGCACCGGGGCACCCGCGTGCGCAAGATGCACAGCAGCTACCGCAGCACCTTCCGCACCCTGAGCGACATCCCCCTGGGCAAGATCGACGAGACCGGCGTCACGCCCTTCCGCAGCGACTACAAGCGGCGCCGCCAGGACAATCAGATCAAACTGAACGCGGTTTTCGACGACCGCGTGTCACTGGTCTACTACTACCCCAACATGAAGCCCGACATCATCGACAGCCTGGTGGACAACGGCTACAAGGGTATCGTCATTGCCGGCACGGGACTGGGGCACGTGAACAAGCCCCTGTATCCCGCCCTGGACCGGGCCCGCGAAGCCGGGGTGCACATCTACATGACCGTGCAGACCATGTGGGGCTACGTGCAGATGTACGTGTACGAGACGGGCAGGGAGATCATGGGACTGGGTGTGGTGCCGGCGGCCAACATGCTGCCCGAGGTGGCCTACGTGAAGCTGGGCTGGGCCCTGGGCCAGACCCACGACCGGGACGAGGTGAAGCGCATCATGCTCAGCCCCGTCAACGGCGAGACCACCGAGCGCGAGCCCCACAACGGCTACCTGCTGTTCCAGGGCGGAATTCCCGAGGTGGACGAGTTCATTTCCAGCCACTGGAAGTGACGGACCGGCCGGCCTCCCCTGATGGACAAAACGACCGGGCCCTGCCGCCGCACTGGCGCAGGGCCCGGTCGTTTTCGCCGGGGGATTTCAGGCCGTCAGTGACTACGCCACAGGCAGTAGAACCCCTGCTCGTCGACCTGGTAGAGGAATTCCTGGCAGTCGGACCATTCCCGCTTGGTATCCCAGTTGCCGATGACCCGGCACTCGGGCAGGCCCAGCTCGAAGCTGTCCAGCTCGGGCAGCAGGTGGGTCAGCAGGCTGCCGGCCAGGGTGTTGGTCAGCTCGCTGAGCACGTCCAGCACCTCGAACTCGTCCTCATCCATGGTGCATTCCTTCATCATCAGGGCACCGGCCAGGCTCAGGGCCAGCCCTTGCGGAACCACCAGCCCCACCGTCGAGGGCGTGGGCTTGTAGATGGGCAGACGGGTGTAGAACACGGGCTCGTCCGGGTCCAGGGCGTTCTCCTCGCCCCCGGGCAGGGCCTCCATGAAAGCCATGTTCTCCAGGACCTCGCCGATGGCCTCGGACATTCCTTCCTGCACGTTGATACTGGCCAGATCCATGGCTAGTCTCCCTTCTTCGCGGTGATGGTTTCCAGTCCCTCGGCGATGACCATGGGATTGACCGGCTTACGCAGCACCACCCAGGCACCCAGTTCCAGCAGCTCCTGCTTGCGCGCCTCGTTGCCCGAGCTGGTGATGACCATGATGGGCAGACCGTGCAGCTTGGGGCTGGCCCCGATGCGTCGGATCAATTCTCGGCCGTCCAGGACGGGCATGTTCAGGTCGGTGACGACCAGATCGGCACCGGCGTTCTTGAGAAGCTGCAGGGCCTCCTGGCCGTTGGACGCCTCCAGGAATGCCACGTCCTCTTCCAGACTGATCTCAAGACATTGCTTGATGAACATGCGGGCAGTTCCCGAATCGTCGGCAATCAGGATATTCATTCTTCCGTCTCCTGCTCTTCTCCGAAGAGAGCCTCGGCTGTCGCCATGAAATCGAACTGAACGTCCAGGGCCAGTCCTTCCAGCCCCGGGGAATCCAGCTGCACATATTCCGTGTAATCGCTGTCCATGTCGTATTGCAGATCATCCAGGCCCGTGCCCGTCCCCTGCATCATGGCCAGGGTGTCCGCCAGATGGATGACGTAGGCCATGGACTTGTACTCCTCCGGCGCCTCGCTGGGGCGGTGGTGGTACTCGATCCCGCCGATGAGGGCCTCGGGCATCTTCCAGTGCCGGGCCAGGCGGCAGCCCACCTCGCAATGGTCGGTGCCCATGATCTGCCGCTCGGCCTCCAGGTGGTCGCCGAAGGCGTCATCCGAGGCCCGGGCCACGATGCGCGGGGCAAGGTCCACCATGAAGTCCGAGATGACGGCCTTGCCGATGTCGTGCAGCAGGCCGGCGGTGAAGGCCACGCCCTTGTCCACCCGGCCATGGGTGTGGCGGGCCAGTTCGCGGGCGGCGATGGCCACCCACAGGCAGTGCCGGCCCAGGTCGCCGCGGTTGCCCGCGTAACCCTTCAGCTCGGAGTTGAAGGTCTCACCACCCGAACTGGTCAGGGCGATGCCGATGATCTTGGTGTCGCCCAGGAAGGCCACCGCCTGGTGCACCGAGGTGATTTCCCGGCGCAGCCCCATGGCGGCCGAGTTCACCACCTTCAGCACGTTGGCCGTCAGGGCCGAGTCGGTCTCGATGACCCTCACGATGTCGGGAACCTCGTACACGCCGCTGCCGATGACGTCCAGCAAGTGGCTGGCGCCGGGCGACAAGGCGGGAACGGTCTTCACCGACTCCAGGATTTCTTCTGCGCTCACGATGATTTCAGCCATTTCCCCACCTCCTAGACGTTGACGGGTTCGCGACCCGGTGACGTGACGACGACCTTGCCGTCCTCCGTGTTGACCGTGACTGTCCGGCTGAGCGTTCCCCCCACATCCTCCGCCCTGGCTCCCATGCGATGCCGCCACAACTCCTTCTTGAGGGCCAGCACGTTGCGCTTGCCGATGTTGAAGGTGTTGTTCTTGTCCATCACGTTGGCCCCACCGGTCAACTTGACGATCATCTTCTGCAGGCTGCCCGTGGCTCCCAGTTCCTTCATCTTCTCGACCAGGACGGGAACCGCCGTATCGGCGAAATACCCGGGCAGCTTCTCGGCCCGGGCCGGGTGAACCTTCGATTCCGGCAAGGCCACGTGGGCCATGCCGACGGTACGGGTGGCCGGGTCCAGAATGATGATGGCAACACAGGAACCCAGCGCGTGGGTCTTGATGATGTCACCCTTCTGGTTGACGGCCCCGTACTCTCCAATGCCTAGCGTGACTACACTCAAACCAGTTCCTCTTTTTTGCTGAGCCAATTGAGAACAGTGTCGGAGATGCGGTTGAGGGCCACCAGTTTCTCGGCGGCGCCCATTTCCCAGGCTACCTTGGGCATTCCGAACACCACGCTGGTTTTCTGATCCTGGGCCACCGTCCGGGCGCCGGCATCCCGCATGGCCTTCAGGCCCACGGCGCCGTCCCCGCCCATGCCCGTGAGCATGACGCCCACGGCGTGCTTGCCGAAGGCGATGGCGGCCGATTTCATCATGACCTCCACCGAGGGGCAGTGGCCGTTGACCTTGGGCCCCTCGAAGCAGCGCACCTTGTAGCTGCCACCCGACCTCTTGATTTCCAGTTGTTTTTCTCCCGGCGCGATGAGCACCCGGCCGGGAATGATGGAATCGCCGTCCTTGGCCTCGATCACGGTCATGGCGCTCAGTTCGTTCAGGCGCTCGGCGAACATCCGCGTGAATCCGGCGGGCATGTGCTGGACGATGACCACTCCCGGGGTGTTGACGGGGAAACGGGTGATGACCTCGCGGATGGCCTCGGTGCCCCCCGTGGAAGCCCCGATGATGATGGCGTGGTTGGTGCTGGCCGTCAGGGCCCGCTGGGTCGACGGAGCCACCCGGGGGCCAGGCTTGCGGCCTTTCCAGTGGGCCACGTTGGCCGTGGATGCCACCTTCACCTTGGTGCGCAACTGGGTCATCATACCCTCCAGTCCGGCGGCGAGATTGCTCGAGGGCTTGGTCACGAAGTCCACCGCCCCGCTGTCCAGGGCCTCCAGGGTGATCTTCTTGCCGCGTTCGGTCAGGGCGCTGACCATGACCACGGGCACCGGGAACTGGGGCATCAGCTGCCGCAGGAATTCCACGCCGTCCATCTTGGGCATTTCCACGTCCAGGGTCAGGACGTCCGGCCGCAGCTTGACGATCTTGTCCCGGGCGTTGAAGGGATCGGTGGCGGTACCCACCACCTCGATACCGGGGTCGGCACTCAGCCCGGCGCGCAACACCTCGCGAACCAGGGCCGAATCATCGACCACCAGGACCCGGACAGGCCTGACTCTGGTTGAGGGGTTGCTTCCCACCGGGGTCATACGGCCGCCTTTTCGCCGTGCAAAAGGCAATTGATGTCCAGCAGGATGGTCACCTTTTCGCCCTGCTTGCCCATGCCGGAAATGTACTCGCTGTTCAGACCGTGCTCACCGCGCTTGGGGGCGGGCGAGATATTCTCCTCCGGGAAAACGGCCACCTCGTTGACGAAATCCACGATCATGCCCACGGTGCTGCCCGAGCAGGACACCACGATGACGCAGGTGCGGTCGTCGTATTCGCGTTCCTCCATGCCGAAGCGCAGGCGCACATCGACCACCGGCACCACGTTGCCGCGCAGGTTGATCATGCCCTTGACGTAATGGGGCACGTCCGGCACCTCGGCGATGGTCTGAAGGCCCACGATCTCGGTGACGTTGAGGATCTCCACGCCGTAGTTCTGGCCGGCGATACCGAAGGTCATGTACCGGTCTTTCTGCGCGTCGTCGAAGGAACCGTCGTCCATCTCGTCCAGGGATTCGTCATCCTCTTCCTTGAAGGCCGCGGCCAGTTCTTCGCTCAACTTGTTTTCGAAAGTCCTCACTTTTGCTCCTCCGGCACTCAAGCCATGGCCACCGAGGTGGTGGCGGCCTGGTTTAGAATGGTGGCAACGTCGAGAATCAGGCTGATGCGGCCGTCACCCAGGATGGTGCAGCCGCTGACCCCGTGGGGATGCCCCACGTAGTTGGACAGCGCCTTGACCACGGTCTGCTGCTGCCCCAGGATCTCGTCCACGAACAGGGCCCCGGCCACGCCGTCGTTCTCCACGATGACCAGCGTGCCGTCCGCCAGCTCGGTGAAGCTGGGCTCGATGCCGTACAGTTCGTGCATGCGGATGACGGGGATCATGTCCTCGCGCAGCTTGACCACCTCGATCCCATCGGGGGTGGTGGTGACCTGTTCGGCCTCGGGGCGGATGGCCTCACGGATGGACAGCAGGGGAATGTTGTAGGTGGAACGCCCCACCCGCACCAGCATGCCCTCGATGATGGCCATGGTCAGGGGGATGCGCATGATGAACTGCGAGCCCAGCCCCTTGACGCTCTTGATGTCCACCTTGCCGTTGATCTTTTCGATATTCTTGCGCACCACGTCCATGCCCACGCCGCGGCCCGAGATCTCGGTGACCTGGGCGGCGGTGCTGAAGCCCGGCTCGAAGATGAGCTTGAACACATCCTCGTCCCGCATCTCGCTGCCGTCGCCTTCCACCAGCCCCTTTTCCAGGGCCTTGTTGAAGATCACGTCGCGGTCCATGCCCTTGCCGTCATCGGCCACGGTGATCCATACCTCGCCGCTCTCGTGTCGGGCGCTGATGGTCACCTTGCCAACCGGGGACTTGGTGGTCTCGGTGCGCTGCTCGGCCGTCTCCAGGCCGTGATCGATGGCGTTGCGCACGATGTGGACCAGGGGATCGCTGATCTGCTCGATCACGGTCTTGTCCACTTCGGTCTCCTCGCCGAAGAGCTCCAGTTCCACCTTCTTGTTGGCCTTCAGGCCGGTGTCGTGGACCAGGCGGACCATCTTCTTGAAGGTGCCGGAAAGGGGCACCATGCGCACCGACATGGCCACGTCCTGCAGGTCCGACGTGATACGGCGCAGGTGGTGGCTGCTCTTCTCGAAGTTCTCGAACTCGTAGCCGAGGAGGTCGGGGTTCCGCGTCACCATGGCCTCGGCGATGACAAGCTCACCCACCAGGTTCATCAAGCTGTCCAGCTTGGCCAGATCCACCCGGATGCTACCGCTGGACTGGACCGATGGAGGCGAGGACTTGGCGGCGGCAACAGCCGGCTTCCTGGCCGCGGGCCTGGCCACCTCGACGGCCGATGCCTGGGCCACAGCCTCGGGGGGAGTCTCGACCGGAGCCTGGACCCCAGCCTCGGCGGCGGGCTCGGGCACCGGGGCCGCGGCGGTTTTCTTCCTTGTCATGTTGGCCAGGGGGATGAAGCCGGATTTGCTCGGGGCTTTTTCCTCCGCAGCGGCGTCTTCCCCGACAACGACCTTATCCTGCGCCGGCTCGTCTGCGGCCGCCTGAAGCTCGGGAGCTTTCGTCCCGGCCGTCGCGCCCCCATCCGGACTCAGGGCGTCCAGCTTCACCAGCAACTCTTCCAGGCCATCCACTTCGGCCCCGGCATCATCGGCCAGTTTGGCCACGGTGGAACGGGTGGTGTCCACCACTTCCAGGAACACGCCCAGGGCGGTCTCGTCGGCGTGGATCTCGCCGGCCACCACGTTTTCCAGGCGGGTCTCGGTGCGGTGGGTCAGTTTTTCCAGGTCTGCGTAGCCCATGAACCCCGAGTTGCCCTTGAAGCTGTGCAGGCAGCGCAGGGCCTCGGCCAGATCCATGTCCTCGGAGTTGGAGTCCATGGCCGCCAGCAGGTTCTGCTCGGCCGAATCCAGCAACTCCTCGGCCTCTTCCATGTAGCGGGCATGCATCTCGGGGGTGACCTTGATGGACGGGAACACGGGCTGGGTACCGGCCTCCGCATCCTTGCTGTCGCCTGTGGCCTTGGCCGAGGGAGCAGCGGCGGGCCGGGCCGGCGCGGGCTGTTCCAGGGCGATCTTGGGCTCGGTCTTGTGGCGGATGGATTCCAGCAACAGCTTGACCTGGACCTCCACCTCGTCCACGTAGGTGTCGTCCCGCCCGGAGGTGCTCAGGTCCTCCATGACCTTGCGCAGCAAATCCAGCGTCTGCAGCAACAGGGCGATGTCCGGGCCTTCCAGGACGGCCTGCTCCTTGCGGAAGAGGTCCAGCAGATTCTCGGCCTTGTGGGTCAGCTCGACGATGTTCTTCAGTTCAAGAAAACCGGCGCTTCCCTTCATGGAGTGGAACAGGCGAAAAATACTGTTCACCGTTTCCAGATCGACATTGCCCGCCTCGTCCTGGCTGGCTTCGAGCTCCACCAGTTGAGGCTCGACATCGTCGATCATTTCCATTCCTTCTTCCACGAATGCGGCACAGATTTCGAGGTCGGCTTCGCTAAACACTGCGGTCACTCCTCTAAAAGGGTCCCAGCTAGGGGCCCGGGGCATGGGCCGCCCCGGCTCAATCTCCTTCCTGGTTTTGTTCGGTCATGGATTGATGATCTTGAAGGAAAATTTGGGGAAACCCTTAGGTTTTTCACGCAGGACGAGAACGAGCGACAGGGCCAAGAAAAGGCCCGAAGGCAGGGCTCCGGGCCTTATCCAGGATGCTGGTGACTGAAATGTATCAGTGGGCCACGGTGAACTTTTTTACGGAAAATTGACCGTTGATCTCGAAACGTGCCCAGTAGACTCCACTGGGAACACGCCGCCCGTCCTGGTCCCTGAGATTCCACGCCGCCAGGTTCCCGCCGCTTTCGACCACGGTCCAGCCCTGGTCTGTCTGGTAGACCAGGCGGCCCCGGGCGTCGTGGATGCTCCACTTGACGGTGGCCAGGTCCCCCAGCCGGTAAAGGAACTGGATATACCCGTCCTGGGCCGGGTTGGGATAGGCAGCCAGCAGTCCACTGCGCACGGCACCCGAACCCAGCATTTCCCAGAGGACCCAGCCCTCCGGGTCCAGCTCCACCTGGACGATGGGTTCGCTGGTCTGGACCACCAGTTCGGCGGTCTGGCCCGAAAGCTGGATCAGGTGAGTCTGACTGCCGGCGGTGGTGGTCACCACCAGCGGAAAAATATTGTCGAAAAGAGGTGCCTGGTGCTGCCGCAGTTCGATGCTCACCTGGGTTTCGGACCCGTTGGGTCCTTCCATCAGGGTGTCGTTGAACTCGATCAGCGGCAATTCGGTGCTTTCCAGGTAGGGCCAGAAGAAGTCGGCCAGGGATTCCCCGGCGTAGCCCTCCACGTGGGCGATGAAATCCTCGGTGGAAACATTCCCCAGCCGGTTGGCCGGATCCTGGGCCCAGGCCCGGACCATGTCGAAGAACACCTGGTCGCCCAGCCGGCCCCGAAGCATGTGCAGGATCCAGGCCGCCTTGTCGTAGATGACCCGGCCCGGGAACACCGGCACGGGATCGTACACCGGTCCCTGGGGCGGCCAGGCCCAGGGTGTGCGCAGATTCTGCATGTAGTCCAGATAGGCGCTACGGCCTCCCAGGTGCTCTCGCCACAGGGCCTCGGTGTAGGTGGCGAAGCCCTCGTTCAGCCAGATGTCGGCCCAGCTGGCCGGGGTCAGGCTGTCCCCGAACCACTGGTGCCCCAGTTCGTGGACGATGAGCCAGTCCCGGCTGCCGTCACCGCGCAGGGAGGTGGCCCCGATGCTGGTGACGGTCTGGTGTTCCATGCCGCCGTTCCAGAGGAATTCCGCGTGGCCGTATTTCTCCCCCTGGAAGGGGTAGGGACCGTACATTTCCTCACAAACGTCCATCATCTCGCACAGGGGGGCGAAATCCACCAGGGCCTCTTCCACCTCGGGGGGGAAGACCCAGTTCATGAGGGGAATGGTGCTGCCGGCGGTGGTGCTGCAGGGATCCTCCAGCAGGGCGTAATCGCTGATGGCCACGCTGATCAGATAGGTGGCGATGGGGTAGTCCTCGCGCCAGTCGTAGGTGATCCAGCCGGCCTCGGGCTCCCAGGTGCCCACCAGGGTGCCGTTGGAAACGCCCACCAACCCCTCAGGCACCGTCAGGTTGACCCGGGAAAGAGCCTTGTCGTCAGGGCGGTCCTTGCACGGCCACCAGTGCTTGGCGTAGGCGGGTTCACTCATGCTGGCCACCGAGGGCCCGGCGTGGCCGTCCATCTCGTAGGAAAGGTACATGAGCCCGCGCTGGGGATCGGGCTGCACGGGAAAGCCGCCGTAGACCACGGTGAAGCTGTCCACGGCGTCCGCGCTCAGGACGGAATTCAGCTGCACCACCACCGAGTCCCCGGCCTGGGTGAAGCTCAGCAGGCCGGAGCTGTGCTCGATGACCTCCACCGGCAGCTCATCGGCCAGGTCGAACACCATGCTGCCCAGCTGGTCCACCCGGCTGCTGAAGACCATCTGCACCCGGCCGGCCAGGCTGTCGGCCTCGGGATCGATGCGCAGGTCCAGGAAGTAGCGCAGCACGTCGTAGCGGTCGCTGGTGACGGCCGCGTCGCCATCGGCTCCGCCCTTGTCGGGGTTGCTCAGCTTGGTGCTCTCGAAGCGGGCGCGCCCCAGGTCGGGGTGCACCGGGTCCCGGAACGCGTCACCGGCCCAGGCCCCCGCAGACGCCCAGAACTGGCCGCCCAGCGCCAGGGCCAGAACCGCCAGGGCCAGGATGGCATGGTGTAATTGGCTATGAATGGACGCCCTGTCCGGAGATTGCCGCCCCGTCCCTGACCCGACCCGCATGAGGAAATTCATGGTGTACCTGCTTGCAGCCTTCCCGGAATACGAACCGCCGAGGCCGGGTCCCTCCCGGCCCGGCCTCAAATCAATAGGACTGGGCGAACAACACCCGGCCGATGCTCTTGTTCCCGCAATGAATGCACGTTCCCTCGGACTGGTCCCGCTCGAAGGGAATGTTGCGGATGGTGACCTTGGTCTTGTCCTGGATGGCCCGCTCGCAGTCGCCGTCCCCGCACCAGTGGCACAGGGAGAACCCGCCCTCGCCCTGGTACAGGGCGGTGAACTCGTCCCAGGTCTCCAGCGTGATCAGGGCCTCGTCCAGGCGGGCCCGGGCCGCGTCGAACAGCAGCTGCTGGATGCGCTCCAGCTCGGCCGGCACCGCGGCCGCCAGGTCGGCGAACTTCACCGGCTGCTTCTTGCGGTCGGGGCGGCTGGCCATCATGACCTGCTGGTCGTTCAGATCCCGGGGCCCGATCTCCATGCGCAGGGGCATGCCCTTGCGCTCCCACTCGGCGTACTTCCAGCCGGGGCGCATGTTGTCCCGCTTGTCCACGTGCACGGGTCCCACCAGGGGGCGCAGTTCGGAAGCGATCTTCTCGGCCGCTTCCACCACGGCGGCCATCTCCTCGTCGTTGCGCCAGATGGGCACGATGACGGCCTTGGTGCCGGCGATGCGGGGCGGCAGCACCAACCCGTCGTCATCGCTGTGGGTCATGATCAGGGCGCCCATGATGCGGGTGGACATGCCCCAGCTGGTGGCCCAGACGTGCTCCACCTTGCCCTCGGCGTCCTGGTACTTGACGTCGAAGGCCCGGGCGAAGTTCTGGCCCAGATCGTGGCTGGTGGCGGCCTGCAGAGCCTTGCGGTCCTGCATCATGGCCTCGATGGAGTAGGTCTCCACCGCCCCGGCGAAGCGCTCGTTGGCCGTCTTGGCGCCGCAGATGACGGGCATGGCCAGCACCTCCTCGGCGAACCAGCGGTACACCTCCAGCATCTGCAGGGTCTCCTGGCGGCTCTCCTCGGCGGTGGCGTGGGCCGTGTGTCCCTCCTGCCACAGGAATTCGGTGGTGCGCAGGAACATGCGGGTGCGCATTTCCCAGCGCATGACGTTGGCCCACTGGTTGATGAGGATGGGCAGGTCCCGGTAGCTCTGGATCCACTTGCGGTACTGGTCCCAGATGACGGTCTCGCTGGTGGGGCGGATGATGTACTCCTCCTCCAGCTTGCTGTCGGGATCGGGAATGACATCGGTCTTGCCGTCACGGGTCACCTGCTTCAGGCGATGATGGGTGACGATGGCGCATTCCTTGGCGAAGCCCTCCACGTGCTCGGCTTCCTTGGCCAGGAAGCTCTTGGGGATGAGCAGGGGAAAGTAGGCGTTGACGTGGCCCAGTTCCTTGAACTTGTCGTCCAGGGTGCGCTGGATGTTTTCCCAGATGGCGTAGCCGTTGGGGCGGATCACCATGCAGCCGCGCACGGGACTGTTCTCGGCCAACTCGGCGGCCTGGATGACGTCCTGGTACCAGCGGCTGTAATCGTCGGATCGTTTGGTGATGTCGGCCATCGGCTTTCCTTCCTGGAAACGGGAGATTTCGGGAATCGGGCGATGAATATAATAACACCTGGGGGGGGCGGTGAAAAGGAAACGCCCCTCCGACAGCAGCGGAGGGACGTTTCAGTGAGGATGCGGCGGGGACCCTGACGGACCCCCGCCTGATCGAAATTAGCGGTACATGCTCTTCAGGCTGTCGAAGCTGGTCGACTCGGTGGCCACGATGCAGCCGTCACCGTAGTTGGTGCCGCTCAGAGTGAAGGTGCCCACACCGGAGGAGCTGTAGCCGCCGGCGACCACGTAGTACATGCCGTCGGCAGGCGCCACGAAGCCCAGGATCTCTTCCACACCGCTGGTGGTGGCGTCGGCGCCGACCACGCAGCTGCTCTCGGGATCAGCACAGTCGCTGAGAATGAAGATAGCGTTGTCGAAGCCGCAGGTCATGGTGACGTCGAGAATGTCACCCTGGTCCAGGCACACGTACCAGACCAGGTCCAGGCCGCTGAAGCTGTAGCCGGTGCAGCTGGGATAGGCCATGTTGTAGTCGTTGTTGGCCAGGGTGTTGTCAGCGCTGAAGCTGAAGGCGCCAGGCATGATCTCGAAGCCGTTGTCGAAGGCCATCTCACAGGTGTCGTTGTCGGGCACCTCGGGCGGCGGGGGGGGAATGTACTCGTAACCGGTACCGTCATCGACCATGACCGCGTCCAGGACGTGCAGGTCGCCATCAACGCCCGCATAACGGAAGGTGATGGTGATGGTCTGGCCGTCGTAGGCGCTCAGATCGATGAAGTACTTCTCGTAGGTCATGTGGGCGGTGACGTTGCTGTCGAAATCCCACACCTGGGTGCCGTTGATCTCGACGGTCTCGGCCACGTTGAAGTCCCAGTCGGTATCCTTGGCGCCGGCCATGAAGAAGCTCAGGACGTACTCGCCACCGGCCACGTCCACGTACTGGTCGAAGCTGATGGTCTCGTCCTGGTACACCGTCAGGTCATAACCGACGAAGGCGCAGTAGTCGCCCTCGAGGGAACCGGTGCTGGTGCCGTCGGAGACATCCCAGGTGCGTTCGATGTTGGTGATGGTCTGGGCCCAGGTCAGAGGCAGGGCGCCGCTCTCGAAACCCTCGAAGTAGTCGCGGGTCAGGGAGGGGCCGTGCAGCTGGTTGGTGGCCAGGAAGGTCTGGATATCCATCTTCTTGGCGGGCTTTTCCTGGGCCAGGGCCGGCATCGCGATAATGGCGACGAGAGCGACAATGGCCAGGGCGATAGGCATTGACTTGATGCGCATGTTGAACCTCCGGAAATCGAACAAAGTTCTCACTTTAACCATTCAGGGGGAGGTCTTGGGGGGGAGCAACCTCGAGTGCCATCACCTGTGTTCCGGCGGCTGGACCGAGGTCGTGGTGCCTTATCAAAATCCTTAGTGCATCCTCCTCTTACCAAGGATATGGGCTGACTTCCCTCCACTATTCCCTTTCCCGAACTCCCTAGGAGTCTACCACAAATGAGAAGGGAAACCAGAACATTTTCTCACCGAAGACAAAAAAATAAAACCAATGTCATAATTTCGGGACAGCTTTTGACCATACAGGATAATTTTTATTAAGAATAAACAGAGATTCGGGCCCTGGCCTTTCTAGCCAACCCGGGCGTGGCCGGCCAGGACCATGCCCAGCTGCATGGCCAGACCCTGGAGCTCCTGTCCCTGCTCGGCCACCACATCCAGCCCATTGGCCCCCCCCGGGCCGCCATCGGCATACAGCACCCCCGCGATGCCCGCCCCGGTGATCACCGGAGCCACCACGAAGCCCGCACAGCAGAGCTGCTCCAGCAGCCCCTCGCCCAGGAAGTCCCCGTAGGCCTCGCTGTGAGCCTGGGGTACGTGGAATGCGCGTCGCTCCAGAACCGCCCTGACCAGAACACCCGACTCGCGTTTCAGGGGCAGGGAAAGCCCCGCCGCCAGCTGGGCGGCGCCGTGGCCCGCCCAGCGTTCCGCCCGCAACACGCCCTCGCCCCGGTGGGCCTGCAGATAGATCACCCTTTCGAAACCCAGCACCGCCACGGCCCCTTCCAGGATGCGGGCCACCAGAGCCTCGGGGTCCTCGCCCAGGGCCATGCCCTGCCCCACCTGCTGGTACAGTTCCAGCTGGGCGGCGGTGCGGCGCGCGATCTCCTCGGAACTCATGCGGGGCGGAGCCACGGTGGCCGAACCGGGAGCGTTGACGATGGCCCCGTAGTCGGCCAGGTCGCCCAGCTCGAAGCCCAGGCAACCGGCCAGTTCCTGCAGGATGTCGGTGACCCGGGTGGAAAGATCCTCCAGGTGGGCCGCAGGCACCCCCAGGGCCCGCCCCGCCCGGCGCAGGATCTTGTTCTCGCGCACACGGTCGTCGGGGTGGCAGGTGAAATGCGCCATGGCGTTGGCGTAGACGATGGTGGCCAGCAGAGCGTCCAGCTTGCGGGGCGGGTCCAGGGGATCCACGTCGTGATGCTCGCCGATGACGTTCTGCAACTCCACGGGCAGGCCCCAGCGCCCGGCCAGGCGGCGCCCGGCCCGTTCATGGCTGATGCCGAAGTAGCGGCGCTCGGCGTCGTGGGGATCGTCCCCGGCCTGCACATCGGCCAGCACCCGGTCCATGTCCCCCGGCGAACACTCGATGAGCACGGTCTTGCCGATGTCGTGTACCAGGCCGGTGACGAAGGCCTCCTCGGGGGCCACCCGCCCCGAGGTCTCGGCCAGCAGTTGGGCGAAGCCCCCGGCAACCAGGCTGTGCCGGGCGATCTCGGCCAGATGGGGCGATCGCGACAGCTTGCTCATCATGTCGAAAACCGACAGTCCCAGGGCCAGATGGCGCACCGCCTCGAAGCCCATGACGATGACGGCCCGCCGCACGGTCTTCACCTGTTCCTGGTTGCGCCGCTGGTACATGGCGCTGTTGACAACCTTGAGCACCCGCATGGTCAGGGCCTGGTCCTGGAGAATGCAGGCGGCCAGATCGTCGGCGCTGGAGCCGCGGTCGTTGGCCACCTTCTGGATGTTCAGGAGGGTCTGGGGCAGGCTGGGCAGGTCGCCCATCTTCTCGATCTGCTCGAAGACATCACTGGAATTCATGGACCGCTCCCGGCTGATGGGCAGTAATCACCTCACCCGGCCTATCGGCGCGAGGGGAAACAACTTGATAAAAAGCCGGTTTCTCAGTCGTGCTTGCGGGCCAGCCAGAAACGCTCTTCCGGATCGATGCCGAAGCGGCGGCGCTCCCCGGGGGACACCGCGTCGCTGGCCTGCACCTCCTGGACCTCCCACTCGGGCCGCTTGATGAGAGTGCCGAAGTCGGGGGCGAATTGCCAGGCGTGGGCATGGGCCCGGTGGGGGTCGATGGGGATGCGCTTGCTGTGGGCCAGGCCGGGCTCGAAGGGCACCTGCAACCAGGCGGCGCCCCCCGGCTTGAGGACCCGCACCAGCTCGTCGATGCAGATATCCAGCTCGGCGATGTGCTCCAGGACGTGGCTGCAGAAGACCCAGTCCACCGAGGCATCGGCCACGGGACAGCTGCGCAGGTCGGCCACCAGGTCGGGAGAGAAGCGCCGGTCGTCGGCGTCCACATCGCTGCGGAAGCAACGGGCCAGGCCCTCGTGCTCCAGCAGGAAGCGCAGGGCGGAGCTCAGGCTGAAGCCCAGCATGATGTCCGGATTCCAGCCCGGGCGCCGGGCCAGCTCGTCCCGCACCCCCAGCACCAGCTGGCGGTGGCGATCGAAGGATCCGCAGCCGGGGCAGATGCAGGCGGGAATGACCTCGTCAGCCGAGAGGAAGGTGCGGAAGTCGGCCCCTTGCCAGCCGCAAACCGGGCACTCGCGATCCTTGCGCCGCAGGATGGCCTCGACCAGGGGGAGAGCCAGGTTTCGGACTGCGCCGCCCCCCACGCGCAGGGCCTGCCAGGGGTGCCGGTAGATGCAGGCCGGCGAGCGGGGGTCGAAGAACGTTTCCCGGGCAAAATCCAGAGCTGGCAAGGTGTCCTCCGCAGATTGTCGGTAATGCTGGTCAACAGACAACAAGTTCAACAGCCCCACAAGATACCAGCGGGGCCACATCCTGCAAAGCTCTGGTTGATCCGGGTTCAGGGACGGTACACCAGCCGCAAGGTGGCGAAGCCCAGGGTCGAGTCGTCCTCGTCCTCGGTATGATTCTCGGGGTCGTAGCTGGCCTGCACCTCCAGGGCCAGGCGCGGATCCAGCTGCCAGCTGCCCATGAGCCACAGGGCCCAGTAGGTGAAGTCCGAGTACAGCTGGTTGCTGTCCGCATAGAGGTACTCGTCCCCCAGGCTGTCCCCGGAGGAGGGCGCGTTCCACTCCACCGACGAGGCCGTGTAATGCCGCCGGCCCCACTCCAGGCTGAGCGAACCGCTGAGGGGCCCCCCGAAAGCCTCCACGCCAGTCACCAGGCCCACGGCGTTGAAGGCCTCGGGATCGTCGGCGGACCACAGCCGTTCCCAGCCCACCCCCACCTTCCAGGTGGTGGCCAGCACCTCGCCCCAGGTGTAGCCCGCCACGCTTTTCAGGCGCCAGGAGTCCTGGTAGGCCGATTCCTCCCGGTCATAATCCCAGCGCTCGGACTGCAGCTCCAGGAAAATGCGGCCGGGGCCGCCGTCCACCTGGCCGGACACGTCGGTCCAGTGCAGCCAGCCCGAGGGCTTGGCGGTGGCATCGCGGATGTGACGCCGCTCGCTGCGATGCATGACCAGCACCTGGTTGTCCGCGCCGGACTGGGCCTCGAACTGACCATCCAGGATGAGGCGGCGCCTGTCGATGCGGGTGGAATCGGGGTAACTGCGGGCGTCCAGGGTGGCCCCCAGGCGCCAGGTGGGTCCCCGCCAGCCCCGGCTGCCGTAGCTCAGCCCGGCGCTGCCCGTGCGGTGGCTGACCTCCAGGGCGGAAGGAGTGGCGTAATCCAGGCAAGCCAGGCTGCCCTTCATTTCCAGGGCCCGGGTGGCGGTGGCCACGGGGGTGCCCCGCAGGAACAGGCGCCCTTCGGTATTGTCGCTGGTGTTGTCGTAGCGTGAACCGGCGCGGTACTGCCGCCCACGCAGACGTCCCCCCACCCGCAGGCGCTGGCGGCGCTGGTCGTCGCGCAGGCGGTACTCCCCCTCCAGGCGCTGGCGAAAGAGCTCGCTGCCCAGGCTGCCCTCGGCCGTCACCTGGCCCCCGTGGCGTCCCCGGCCCGACGAACGCCCGGTCACGGCAGCCGACACCAGGTACTCCACCAGGGATTCGGTGGTGTCCTCGGTGGCCAGGGAATAGGTGTGGGAGTAGGCGTCCAGCCCGGTGGCCAGGCTGGTCTGCCAGCGCCAGGCGCCGGCCCGCCGGGACGAGAAAGAGCCACCGCCGGTTTCCGCCAGGGCAGGAAACATGAAACCGGCGATGGCCAGAAAACTGAGGGCGACGCCCAGGGGTCCTGGCGGCAGGGTCTTTATCTCGTCAACCCTTCCGCCTGGCCCAGCCTATCGTGGGCCGCCCTGATCTGTCGCAAGGCCTGTTCCAGGCGCCTCTCGGCCAGATCGCGCGCCGCCCGGTCGCGGTGGTCCCGGGCCACGGCCAGCTGATGCCGGGCCGCCTCGTTGTCCGTCTCCTCCACCCGCTCGGCCACGGGACCCAGGCGGTCGTCCCAGCGCCCGATGAGGTCCTCGATCTCCCGCATCAGGCCCTCGGCATCGGGACCGCCGGAGGCCATGACCTGGGCCCGTCCCGCCAGGGTGCCCGCCAGCCCAGCCATCTGCAGGGCGCGACCGGGTTGGCCCTGATCCCTGTGTTCCCGGGCCCGAACCAGGGCTTCCTCGGACCGGGTCAAGAGATCGAGGGCCTCCGGCGGCGCCTGGGCGCCCACGACTTCCCGTGCCCGGTCCAGCATGGCCGCGGCCCGCTCGATGCTGCGGTCCACCCGATCAGGGCCCGAGCCGTCGGCCAGCAGGCGCGAGGCCCGGTGTAGCAGGTTCTCGGCCTGCTCCAGCATCTGGAAGGCCTGCTTGGCGTCTCCCTGCAATTCCTGCTCGTGAGCCCGGTGGGCGTTGGCTTCGGCCCGGTGGATGAAATCCAGGGCCCGGGCGTCGTTGCTGTCCCGGGCCAGGTCCAGCAGGTGGTCGTGCTGATCCCAGAAACGTTCCGCCCGCAGGTGCAGGCGCTCGGTGAAACTGAGGGCCTCGCGTCCCAGGCGAACGGCATGCCACACGGCGGCCCGGCTACGGCGGGCCAGGTCCAGGGCGCGCAGGGGGTGTCCCTGTTCGTACAGCTCCCGGGCTCTTTGCTGGATGCGGTGGGCCTCCTCCAGCACGCGGCGGGCCGGTGCGCTCCCGGTCTCCCGCACCAGATCCAGGGCCCAGTCCAGCAGATCGTCGTTGCGGTCCAGGTATTCCGGCACCCGGGAGTCGCCGTCCTGGGCTGCGGCCGGGCTGCCCAGGGTCGCCAGCAGCATCCCTGCGCACAGGGCAACAAGCGCAAGGAACTGCGGCGAACCTGACATGCCACGAGGGCCTTGAAGTCTGAGGGCTCTGGACACTGCGGACATGGTTTGAACCTTCCTGGATCAGGGGTCGGCAGCCCTGGATCTGCGTGATCATGCAAGGAAAAGAGCACGGGCCGTGCCAGCTTGCCCCCGAGGAAGCGGCGTCCTGGCTTTTTGTTTTTTCACAACAAGTTACAAAACCGCCCCCTCATCCTAGGGGATCCCAGGGGCGCCTCGCCCCTCATCAAGTGTACGTCAGGGGACACCCGAGGTCCTTCAGGGGCAGGTCTTGCGCCGCCGGCTCAGTCGGCGCCCGGATCCTCTTGGCCCGTCTTCTCACCCGTCTCCATGTCCAGCAATTTCAGGCGTGAGTAGAGGGTGCGCCGGGTGATGCCCAGCATCTCGGCGGCCAGGCTCTTGTTGCCCCCTGCGCGCTGCAGGGCCGCCTCGATGAGCAGACGGGCGTTGTCGTCCAGATTCAGGTTGGCCCCCGCCCCGGCGCCGCCGCCGGTCACCAGTGCGCCGTCCAGCCGGACGTGCTCGGGCCCGATGGGCGCGTCTCCGGCCAGGATGTGGGCCCGCTCCATGATGTTGCGCAGCTCGCGCACGTTGCCCGGCCAGGCATGGCGGCGCAGTTGCTGAACCACCCCGTGGGGCAGGCCGGCCTGGCGCCGGCCCAGGCGCTGCAAGAAATGACCGGCCAGCAGGGGGATGTCGTCGGCGCGTTCGCGCAGAGGTGGCACGTCCAGGGGAAAGACCAGCAGGCGGTAGTACAGATCCTGGCGGAAGCGACCCCGGGCCACCTCCTGCTCCAGGGGCCGGTTGGTGGCGGCCAGGACCCGCACGTTCACCGCCCGTTCCACCGGATCGCCCACCCGGTTGATCTTCTTCTCTTCCAGAACGCGCAGCAGCTTGGCCTGCACCCCGGGCCCGGCCTCGCCGATCTCGTCCAGGAAAAGGGTGCCGCCGTCCGCGGCCTCGAACACGCCCTGGCGATCGCTGTCGGCCCCGGTGAAGGCGCCCTTGCGGTAGCCGAACAGCTCGCTTTCCAGCAGGGTCTCGCTGATGGCCGCACAGTTGACGGCCACGAAGGGGCCGTGGGCCCGACCGCTGGCCTCGTGCACGGCGCGGGCGGCCACCTCCTTGCCCGATCCGCTCTCGCCCCGGATCAGGACGGTGGCGTCGGCGGGGGCCACCTTGGCGATCATGGCCCGCAGCTCCTCGGTGGCGGGCGCCTGGCCCACCAGATTGCTGCCGGCGTTCATCAGGGCCACGGCCTGCTTCAGATGGCGGTTCTCCCGTTGCAGGCGCCCCGTCTCGGCGGCGCGGTCCACCACCTCGGCCACTTCCTGGAAGTTGATGGGCTTGGTCAGATAGTGGAAGGCGCCGGCCTGCATGGCCGCCACCGCCGTCTCCACCTGCCCATAGGCCGTCAGCATGATGGCCTGGGTGCCGGGGTGCCGGGCCTGCACCTGCTCGACCACCTGCAGGCCACCCACCGGTTCCATCTTCAGGTCGGTCAGGACCACATCCCAGTCCGAGGCCTCCAGCAAGGCCAGGGCCTCCTGGCCGCCATGCACCCCCGTCACCTCGTGGCCGCGAGCCTTGAGGGCCGACACCAGCAGGGTCACCATCTTCTTCTCGTCATCGACCACCAGCACACGGGCCACGGCGTCTCACCTTTCGTCGGATGAAGTTGGGGACACCAGGGGCAGGCGAATCTCGGCCCGAGCCCCCGGGCTGTCGGGACGTGGGGCCAGATCCAGGCTGCCGCCCATGGACCGGATGATCTTGCGGCTGAGAGCCAGCCCCAGTCCACTTCCTTTTTCCTTGGTGGTGTTGAAGGGCTGGAAGAGCTTTTCCACTGGCTGGCCCGGCAGGCCGCAGCCGTCATCGGCCACCGCGATGACCACCTCGCCGCCGGCCACGGCCAGGGTCAGCTGCACCAGGCCGCTGGCAGGGGCGCCCCGTTCCAGACAGGCATCGCGGGCGTTGAGCAGCAGGTTCAGCAGCACCTGTTGCAGGCGCCGCGGATCTCCCGTCACCCGCGCGCCCTCCCCGCGGGCCTCCACCTCCAGGCGCACCCCGTCCCGTTCCATCTCCCCGGCCAGCAGACCCGCGCCGCGGCGAACCACCAGTTCAGCCTCGAAGACCTCATCCACGGCGGCGCCGTGGGTGCCGAAGGCCAGATATCCGGCCAGGATGGCGTCCAGGCGGTCCACTTCCTCGGGAATATAATCCGCCACCTCGTCCTGGATGCCGGCCTGCTCCAGCACCCGCTGCAGATGCTGCCCCGCCCCGCGGATGATGCCCAGGGGATTGCGGATCTCGTGGGCAATGCCCGCCGTCATGCGCCCCATGGCGGCCAGGTTCTCCTGCTGCAGCAGGCTGGCCCGGGAGCGCTCCAGGGACAGGGTGATGCGGTGCAGCACCACGGCCATGGCCGCCAGCAGGACCAGCACCACCGCGCCGGTGATGAGGGCGCCGCGGCGCAGGCGATCCAGGGCGTCGAAGAAGTCGGGGTTGCCGCTGACGGTGAGCACGGCCACCACCAGCCCCCCGTCCAGGTTGGCGTCCTCCAGCACCACGGGCACGTGAGCCGATTTCTGGAAGGTGGTTTGCAGGCGGTACAGGGAGGTGGCGGCGGGCACCCCGCCCAGGGCCGTTTCCACGGCGGGGCGGTCCAGGTCCCAGAAGCTGTTGCGGGCGCCCTTGGCCAGCCCGGCGGTGGTTCCGGCCAGCACCACGCCCTCGGGGTCGCACAGGGTGATCTCGGCCAGCTGGGTCTGGCGGGCCAGCTGGAGCAGGTCGGCCTCCAGCAGTTCCATGTAGGGCAGGGCGCTGCTGTCACCCAGGGAGTAGCTGAAGACCTGGCGGGCGTCCACCAGCACGGCGGCGGTGGTGGCGGCGGCCAGCAGGCGGGCCCCCAGGGCCTCGTCCAGGCGCTGGCGGGAGGCGTGGTACAGGCCCAGCAGTCCCCAGACCACCACGGCCATGATCACCATGTAGGCCAGGGCGGCCCCCAGGTACCACCGCCTCCGCTGCGTCACCCTTCGGCCACCCGGCTGCCTCCGGCCGAACTCTCGGATTGTTCCCGGGCGTGATAGCTGGAGCGGACCATGGGCCCGGATTCCACCCACTCCAGGCCCAGCTCCCGACCCAGGCGGGCGATCTCGTCGAACTCAGTCGGCTCGACGTAACGCACCACCTGGTGATGCCGCGCCGTGGGCTGCAGATACTGGCCCACGGTCAGGATCTGGGTGCCGGCCTCGTGGGCGTCCCTCATGAGATCCACCACCTCGTCCAGGGTCTCGCCCACCCCCACCATGATGCCGGTCTTCACCTTGATGGGCAGACCCGAGCTGTCGGCGAACTGGCGGGCGCGGCGCAACACCAGCAGGCTGCGCTGGTAGTCGGCCTGGGGCCGCATGGCCTTGTACAGCCGGGGCACCGTCTCCAGGTTGTGGTTCAGTACCTCGGGGGCGGCGCGCAGCACCGTGTCCAGAGCCAGGGGGTCACCGCAGAAATCGGGGATCAGGACCTCAACCCCACACCCCGGATTCAGGCGCCGGATCTGGCGAATTGTCGAGGCGAAGTGGGCCGCCCCGCCGTCGGGCAGATCGTCCCTGTTCACCGAGGTGACCACGGCGAACTTCAGGGCCAGCTCCCGCACGGCCTCGGCCACGCGCCGGGGCTCGTCGGGGTCGATGGGCGCCACCCGGCCGCCGGGAATGTTGCAGAAGGTGCAGTGGCGGGTGCAGATCTCGCCCAGCAGCATGAAGGTGGCCGTGCGGCTGTTGAAGCACTCGCCCCGGTTGGGACAGTTGGCGCTCTCGCAGACGGTGTTCAGCGAGCTGGTGCGCAGCAGGCGCTTGACGTCGTTGTAGTCGGCGCCGCCCTGGCGCTTCATGCGCAGCCAGGAGGGCTTGCGCGGCGGAGGCGTGGCCGCCTTCAGATCGGTGATGAGGGGATCGTTGCTCATGCTCGTGTCTACTCTCCGGTGAGTTCGTCAGGCGCCGGGGCCAGCGGCCAGGGTGAAGGTCTCGCCGGGGCGGAACTTGCCGTCCTCGAAGACCACGGTGCAGGCCTCGTTCTCCAGGTCGTGCTCGAAGACAAGGACGTAGTCGTCCTCGGCGGCGCGGGTCAGGAATTGCTTCTTCTCGGTGACGGTCAGCAAGGGGTTCAGGTCGAAGCCCATGATCCACGGCACATGCAGCTGGCTGCGGAAGGGCAGCAGGTCGCCGCAGAAGACCACCACCCCCTCTCCCGTGTGGAACTCCACCATCTGCTGGCCGGGGGTGTGGCCGTTGATGGTGCTCACCCGCACGCCGGGCATGATCTCCTTGTTGCCGTCCACCAGTTCCAGGCGGCCGCTTTCCTCCAGGGGTCGGAAATCGTCGGCCCGGAAACTGGCCCGATCCCGTTCGCTGGGGTTGCAGGCCCATTCCCAGTGGCGCTTCTGCACCCAGTGGCGGGCCTGACCGAAGACCGGCACCAGTTCGTCGCCCTCCTGGCGCAGGGTGCCCCCGGCGTGGTCGAAATGCAGGTGGGTCAGGATCACGTCGGTGACCGAGTCGGCGGTGATGCCGGCCTCGGCCAGCTCGGCCACCAGCTGGTTGGGCCGGCGCTCCAGGCCGAACACGCCGGTCTTCTTGGGATCCCAGCGATCCCCCATGCCCGTGTCCACCAGGATGCGGCGCTCGCCGTGGTCCACGAGCAGGCAGCGCAGATCCAGACCGATGCGGTTGTGCTCGTCGGCGGGATGCTGCTTTTCCCACATGACCTTGGGCACCACGCCGAACATGGCGCCGCCATCCAGCTTGAAGCGGCCGTCGTGCAGGGCCCGGAAATTCCAGTCACCCAGTTTCATGTTCACCTCGAAATGCTATAATTCATGAGGATTGAGCGAATTCTTCCCTAATCTAACCCCAGGCCCGGTTCAACACAACGCAGGAGTCGACCATGGAATTTCCCCGCCCCCTGGTGCGGGCCCGGTTCGTCCGCCGGGAAAAACGCTTCACCATCCACGCCCTGGGCGAGGACGGCACCCCCCTGCTGGCCCACACCAACAACACCGGGCGCATGAGCGGCTGCCTGGCTCCCGGGGCCACCATCTGGTTGAGCCCGGCCGCCAACCCCGCCCGCAAGCTGCCCTTCACCCTGGAGCTGGTGGAAACCCTGCCCGCCGGCACCCTGGTGGGGGTCAACACCGGCCTGGCCAACAAGCTGGTAGCCGAGGCCTGGGCCGGTGGCCTGCTGGCCGGTCTGGGGGAATATTCCGAGATCAGGGCGGAAGTGCCCTACGGCCAGCAGGGCTCGCGGGCCGATTTTCTGCTGACGGGGCACCACCAGGAGCCGGGCCGCCGCTGCTGGCTGGAGGTCAAGAACGTCACCCTGGCGCAGGACGGCCACGCCGCCTTTCCCGACGCCCCCACGGCGCGAGGGCGCAAGCACCTGCAAGAACTCAGGGAGCAGGTGGAACAGGGCGACGAGGCGGTGCTGATCTTCTGCATCCAGCGCCAGGACGCCTGGACCGTGGGCCCCGCCTGGTCCATCGATCCGGAATACGGACATCTTCTGAGGGAAGTCATGGACGCCGGGGTGCGGGTCCTGGGCGCCGGCTGCGTCGTCAGTCCCACGGGGATTGCCATACGGGAAGCGGTGCCCGTCCACTGCAGCCCACCTGAGGTCGGCTGATAGGTTGTGCCTCGAAGATTGTTTCTGGCTCATCTTCCCCATTCCAGAATGACCAAACGGGCGAATTCTTGCCGTTTTTTTGTGAAATCTGTCCCCGGCGGGCCAGGTTTCCACGACAGACCAGGCCAGAAACAATCTTCGGGGCACAACCCACAGAAAATATACAATCAAAAATCCCAGGCTCATGATACAATGCTCCAGGGAAAGTGTTCGCCTGGCGGTCCCGGGTCGGCCCCACCACCTCTGACCCCCTGCCGCCCAACTTCGGGGGATATCATGAAAAATCTGCATTATTCATCCGGCCCCGGGCACCTGGCCCGCGCGGCCCTCCTTCTGCTGTCTTTGTCTTTCCTGACCCTGCTGCCCGGCCTGGCCCAGGCGCAGGCACAGCTGGGCATCTACTTCGACCAGGCCTACACCCAGACCAGCCTGGCGGCGCCCGACCTGCCCACCGTGGTCACCGGATATCTGGTGCTCAAGAATCCCGAACCCGGCCTGGCCGTCCGGGGCTGGGAGTGCTGCGTGAGGGTCAACGGTCCCGGGGAATTCCTGGGCTGGGCCCTGGAGGGCCAGCCCATCAACGTGGAGCAGCCCCCCTGCTTCTACGTTGGCCTGGGCGGAGACGGCCTGCCCCTGGGCAACGAGGTCCTGCTGGCCACCTTCCAGATGCGCGTGACCCTGGCCACCGCCGTGGTCCTGAGCCTGGAGCCCGTCTACGACGCCACCCTGCCCGGTTCCATGGCCTACATCTGCGGCCCCGGCGAGGGTCAGGTGCTGCCCATGGAGACGCCCACCGGCATGGCCCAGGTGGCCTTCATCAACCAGGACATGCCCTGGCCGGAAATCACTCCCAACGAGCTGGATTTCGAAACCGTGGTCCTGGGCGCCAGCCTGCAAAGGTCCCTGACGGTGCGCAACGTGGGCGGAGGCATCCTGAACCTGGACATCAACATTCCCGAGGACCCCAGCGACTTCGCCCTGACCACCGTCAGCGGGTCGCACTACCTGCTGGAGGGCCAGTCCCTGACCATTCCCGTGGTCTTCGAGCCCACCCAGCTTGGCAACACCGCCGGCACCCTGATCCTTAGCCCGGAGATTCCCGGGGTTCCCCTGAGCGGTTATTGCCGGGAACCCAACACCGCCTACACCCTGTACGGCAGCATGGACTTCCATGATCTCAGGCTGGGCGAGCAGGAGGTGCGCAGCCTCAACATCCACAACATCGGCGAGGCGGATATCCTGGTTGAACCCAGCCTGGACCCCCTGTGCGAGAACTTCACCATTCTCCTTCCCGGTCCCATGGTCCTGCCTGCCGGTCACATCGCCTCGCTGCCGGTGCGCTTTCAGCCCCAGTCGGTGGGCGAGTTCACCTGCGTGATGCATTTGGGTGAGATCGTGCAGGACGTGACCATGACGGGGACGTGCCACGAGGCCGTCACCTCCTGGACCGTCGATCCCCTGTCCCTGGACTTCGGCGATCTGGCCGTGGGCAGCCTCTCCTCCCGCCTGATCAACATCTCCAACACCGGGGAAACAACCCTGAGCCTGAACCTGGTTGCTGTTGGTGACGACATCGCCTTCACCCTGCCCGAGGTGAGCGGTGTGCGGGATCTGCCCCCCGGGCAAACCCTGCACGTGACGGTGGCCTTCTCGCCCCCGGCCGAGGGGTATTTCTCCGGCGAAATCCAGCTGGGCGGCCCCCTGCCCAACATTCCCGTGATCGGAACCGGCGTGGAGCCCAACCCCGCCTGCCTGGTGGATCCCCTGTCCATCAACTTCGGCACCACCCAGACGGGCAGTGGCATCCACCGTTACTTCAGGGTGGAGAACATCGGCAACGTGGGACTGACCGTGTCTCCCAGCGAGACCAGCGATCATTTCTGGGTTTCCACCAGCAGCTTCCTCCTGCAGCCCGGCCAGACCCGGGACGTGCTGGTGGTGTTCGCCCCCCTGGCCACCGGAACCTGGAGCTGCGACGTCAGCCTGGGTGGCAGCAACTGCCAGCCGGTCCACTGCGAGGGCACGTCCACCTACTCTCCGCCCCCCGTGGGAGAGAACGCGGTGGGCATCTTCTTCGACAGCTACTACGGCCAGAACGACGTCTACACACCCCAGGTGGGGGTGCAGGAAGCCTATCTGGTCCTGAAGAACGTGAGCGATCCCCTGGGCGTGTACGGCTGGGAATGCCGCCACGTGCTGGACAGCACCGGGATCTTTTTCCTCCAGGCCATTCTCAACGGCACCGCCATCAACGTGGCCCAAGCCCCCGATTTCATGGTGGGCCTGTACGAGCCCTTGCCCGCGGGCCCGGATGTGCTGCTGGCCACTCTTAGCTACCTGGTGGCGGAACCTTACTCCGAGGCCCGGTTGCTACTGTATCCCATGCCCGATTCGTCCCTGCCCGGCAGCATGGCCTTCGCCGCCGGCAGCAATCCCGAACTGCTGTTGCCCATGAACTCGGTCACCGGATCCAACGTGGTGGCCTACATGAACGTGTCAATGGTGGACGCCACTCCTCCGGCCGCCCCCGCCCTGACGGCCAGCGGCAACCAGGTGCGCCTGACCTGGGATGTGCCCGGGGAGGACTACCAGAGCTTCCACGTGTTCCGTCGCGAGGGCACGGGACAGGACACCCGGCTGACCATGACTCCCCAGCCCCTGAACGGCGGGCAGGTGCGGTTCACCGACACCCCCGAAGGATTCGCCACGGGCGAGGTGCTGTACTACAGCTACTCCCTGGTGAAGAACGGACTGGAGGGGCCGCGCAGCCGGGAAGTGGAATACACCTTCCAGCCGCCGGTGGTCCAGGCCACGCGGCTGCTGCCCAACGTGCCCAATCCCTTCAATCCCCAGACCCGCATCATCTTCGCCCTGGCCCAGGACGGTCCCTGCCGGGTGGCCATCTACGACGTGTCGGGTCGCCTGATCAGGCAGCTGGAGTCCAGCAACCTGGAGATGGGGCAACACGAGCGGGTATGGCTGGGACGCGACGACGCCGGCCGGCCGGTGCCCAGCGGCGCCTACTATGTGCGGCTGGTGACCCCGGATGGGGTGGATAGCCGGAAGGTGATGTTGCTGAAGTAGCGTGTAGCGTTTCGCAGGCGGGAAATCGATGATGCCCCGCTGAACGTCCTCGGCCGTTTCTGAAGGAACGACCTGCGGATTGTTCAGCGGGGCATCATTCATTTCCCGCCTGCGAGTCCGGCACCCCAACGGGGGTGGGCAGGGCCTAGGTGGGAGCGCCGGGAGATATGAGGTCTCACGGATTGCAGGACACGGGGTGAGCAACCACCCTCGGTTTCCACCCTGACCAACCCCATGGCCGCGCCTCTACCTGACGAGCATCATCTTCCTCTGGTCCATACCTGCGTCGGTGACCAGCCGGACCAGATAGGTCCCAGATGGACAGGCCTGGCCGGCGCCGTCCTTGCCGTCCCAGTTCACCTCCACCGAGCCGGCGGCGCCGGAATCCAGGCGGAGGGTGCGGACCAGGCGCCCGGCCAGATCGTAGATGAGGACCTCTCCCACCGTCATCCCGGTCTGGCAGGAGATGGTGACCCGGGCGTTGAAGGGGTTGGGGACGGGGGCCAGCAAGCGGGCCGCCGGGGCCGCCGCCGAGCGTGTCCGGGTGCCGAGGACCGTCCAGACCTCCTGGCCGGGACGCCGGATTTCCAGCTGGTAGGTGGTCATGCCAGGGCCGGCCGCCGCGTCCCGGGCCGTGGCGCACAGGCCGTCGAAATGGATGGGGACAAGGCGGGTCCCCTCGTCGGCGATGGCCAGCAGGCGCAGCCGGGCCTGGGCCAGGGAGGGGTCCACGCACCACTCCAGAACGACGTCCGCGCTCTCCTGGCGCAGCTGCATCTGCACCAGGGCGGTGGGCAGGGGATCGGCGGCATCGGGCCACAGGGCCACCACGTCCGCGCCCCCCAGAATCAGGCGCTCGTTCTCCATGAAGATAGCCGTAACCGGGTCGATGCCGAACCCGCCATGGATGGCCGGGTATTGCGGAGAGGTCATATCCACCACCAGCAGGCCGGCGTTGCCGCAGGCCAGGTAGAGCATGCTTCCGCGCAGCCAACCCTGGTGAGGGCGATCCGGCAGGGCCAGGCTGCCGGCCACGGCCGCGGGGCCGGCAGCTCCGGCGTCCACCACCTGCAGGGAGTAGCCCGGCCAGGATCCCGATCCCCGGAGATAGCCGAACAGGAGGGGCGCGCCCCGTCCCCCCGTGTCCACGAACCCCTCCCAGCCGGGTTGCAGCTCTCCCACCAGGGAGGGGGCGCCGGGGGCGTCCAGGTTCCACAGGGAAACGGTTCCCGCCTGGGTCAGACCGGCGCAAAGAGTACTGCCGGCAGAGCCGGGCGGCAGCGCCGTCACTTCCCGGGTGACGGAATCCGAGGGGGTGGCCAGCAGGACAAAGGCGCCCGGGTCCGCGGTGTCGAAGACCTGAAGACCGGCCGATCCGCCGGAAACCCCGTGCCGGTCATCCAGGAAGGCGAAGTCACTGGCCTGGCCCTGGGTGCTGGAGGTGCCCTCAAGGAGGGGTTCGGGGATCGATATCAGGTTCCCCCCAGGGTCCGCGACCACGGCGTGCCCCCCGGGGGAAAAGGCCCAGCGCGGCTCCTTGTCCCCCGGAAACACCATGTCGTACAGGGTGGCGGGGGCGTCGGGATCGGTGATATTCCTGGCCGTGAAAGCGAAGTACCGTTCATCGGTGTTTTCGACGTACCGGCCCGCCGCGAAGAAGCCGGGGCCGATGGCCGCCGGCCCGGGAATCCGCCCCAGAAAATTGGTGGAATACTCCGAGGTGGGTTGCGACATCAAGACCACGTTGAGGGTGCCGTCCACCCCGTAGGCCACCAGCTTTTCCTCAGCCCGATCCAGACAGGAGACGCCGATGTCGCCGGCCAGGCCGGATAGGACGAAGGTGTCATCCAGTTCGGGATCCAGCAGGTTGGTGTAGACCAGGCGGGAACCCACCGTGACCACCAGTTCGTGGTCCTGCCGATGAAAAGCCCTCCCACCCGAGGTCAGGTTATAGGTTGCGGGATACCCCGATTCCAGGACTACCGGGTTGTCAGGATCGGCCAGACTCCAGCGGTGGACATACTTGCGGTAAGTGCTATGGCCGGTGCCCGAGTCATAGGTGCTCTGATACTCCAGGGTGTAAACGAAATCGTGGGCCACGGCACCATAGGTGGAACCGCTGATGGAGGTGGATCGATCTCCCCCGCCCATCCAATCGTAATACACATAGCCGATGTCGGACCGGACGACAGGAAACGCCGGGTTCGCCACATCCACCACCAGGCTCTTGCCCCAGCTCCTGCTGAGCACCACGAAATCCTGGAAGAAACAGGCCGCGCTGTATTCTCTGTTCGTGCCCAGGGACACGCTGCCCAGAACCTGCGCAGGCGATTCGCGGGGATCGAAAAGCACCAGCTCCGATCCGCCATGGGTCAACATCACGCCCAGGGAATCCCGCGCCGCGATGCAGGTCACCTCGGGATAGGCGGCGGGGCTCCCGGCGCTTGCAAAGGTCACCGCGTCGAAAGGCGTGACCTGGCCGTCGCTGACCGCGTAGAGGATTCCCGCGAAGGGGCCGAATACCCTGGTGGTGGAATCACCCAGGGAGACGGCGCTCATCACCGTGGGGTGGAAGGGATCGCTGATGTCCACCCGGTGTAACATCCCCCCGGGCCCCAGCAGATTGGCCACCCCGTCGCGGAGGTACATATCCCCCAGGCCCTCTGCCACGTACACGCCCCCCGCCCAGTGAGGCGTCGTCGAGTAGTCGACGGTATCCAGCGCCAGCAAGGACCCGGGCAGCAACAAGACCAGCCAGACAAGCCGCTTCATGAAACAGACCTTTGGTAAAATGAAGAAACGGGATGAATTCCCCCATGAGCCGATCCCCCATGAGCCGATCCCCCTGTCACCCATGATCCTACCGAACGCCCCCCTTCCTGGCAAGGTCCCCTGCCCCCGCGCCCCAGTGGTGAAAACAGACCAGGCGCGAAGGCCTCACGGTCCCCTGAAAAAAGACGCCCTGAACGATCCGCCGATCGTTTCTTCAGAAACGGCCGAGGACGTTCAGGGCGTCTTTTTTTTCAGGGGACCGTGAGGCCTGCCTACTCCACCACCCACGCGTCGGGCGTGTAGATGAGATCCTTCAGATCTCCCACGCCCTTCTTGTCGGTGACTTCCTTGATCTGCTCGTGGATCAGCTCATCCAGGGTGGGCTGCTCCACCGCGCGGAACACGCCGAAAGGCCGGGGCATCTCGGGGTCCCGGTCCAGCTGGCACATCTGGAAGGCGGGGCCGGGGTTGTCCACATGGGCATCCCACTTGGAGGCGTTGGCGGCATCCGTCACGGTGATGGAGCAGCCCTCGACCTTCAGGCCCTTGTCCTTGTCCTTGCCGAAGACCATGGGCTCACCGCTGTTGATGTCCACGGTCATCTCGTCGCGTACGGCCTTCTCGGTCCAGTCCTTGTAGGCCCCGTCGTTGAAGATGACGCAGTTCTGCCACACCTCGACGAAGGCCGAACCCTTGTGCTCGGCCGCCGCCCGCAGCACTTCCTTCATGTGCTTGGGCCGCACGTCCATGGTGCGGGCCACGAAGGAGGCGCCGGCACCCAGGGCCAGCTGCACGGGGTTGAAAGGAGCGTCCACCGAACCGAAGGGCGAAGTCTTGGTCTTCAGGCCCTGCGGACTGGTGGGCGAGTACTGGCCCTTGGTCAACCCGTAGATCTCGTTGTTGAACAGGATGATCTTCAGGTTGATGTTGCGGCGCAGCGAATGGATCATGTGGTTGCCGCCGATGGACAGGCCGTCGCCGTCACCGGTGATGACCCAGACGTCCAGTTCGGGGTTGGCCACCTTCACACCCGTGGCGATGGCGTTGGCCCGGCCGTGGATGCCATGGAAACCGTAGGTCTCCATGTAGTAGGGGAAACGGCTGCTGCAGCCGATGCCCGAGACCATGACCACGTTCTCACGGGGCACGCCGATATCCGCCAGGGTGTTCTGCACTCCACTGATGATGGAGTAATCGCCACAACCGGGGCACCAGCGCACTTCCTGGTCGGACTTGTAGTCCTTGGCTTTCAGTTGCTGGATATCGCTCATGACATTTCCTCCAGAATCGAATCGAAGTGTTCCTTCAGCCGGAAGGCCTGGAACGGCTTGCCCTTGACCTTGTAGTGCGTCTCGAAACGGTAATCGGGGTACTCGCTCTGCAGGATGCGAGCCAGCTGTCCCATGTTCAGCTCGGGCACCACTATGCGCTTGAAGCTCTTGAAGATCTCATCCAGACCGTCGGGGAAGGGGCACAGGTGGCGCATGTGCACGTGGGCAACCTTCTTGCCCTCCTTCTGCATGCGTTCCACCGCGGCACGGGTGGCGCCGTAGGTGGAGCCCCAGGCCACCACCAGCAGGTCGCCGGAGTCGGGTCCGTTGACCTCCGGGGTGGGAATGGTCTCGCGGATGTTCTGGATCTTCTGCTGGCGCAGCTCGACCATGACCTGGTGGTTGTCCGGGTCGTGGCTGACGGCGCCGGTCTTGCTGTCCTTCTCCAGGCCGCCGATGCGGTGCTGCAGACCCGGGGTGCCGGGCTTGGCCCAGCCGCGCACCAGTTTCTCGTCCCGGTTGTAGGGGGTGAACCCTTCGGGATCGGTGACGAAGTTCACCGGGAAGCGGGGCAGCTTGTCCATCTCGGGCAGCTTCCAGGGCTCGGCGCCGTTGGCGATGTAGTTATCGCTCAGCAGGATGACCGGAGTCATGTACTGCGTGGCGATGCGGCAGGCCTCGACCGCGCAGTCGAAGGCGTCGGCCGGGCACGAGCAGGCCACCACCGGAATGGGGGCTTCGCCGTTGCGACCGAACATGGACTGCAGAAGATCGGCCTGCTCCACCTTGGTGGGCAGTCCCGTGGACGGGCCCGCCCGCTGGACGTTGACCACGACCAGGGGCAGTTCGGTGATGACGGCCAGTCCCAGGGCCTCGGTCTTCAGAGCCAGACCGGGACCGCTGGTGGTGGTGATGCCCAGGCGGCCGGCGAAGGAGGCGCCGATGGCGGTGCAGATACCGGCGATCTCATCCTCCATCTGGCAGGTCACCACGTCGTAATTCTTCATCAAGGACATGTACTGCAGGATGTCGGTGGCCGGGGTGATGGGGTAGCTGCCCAGGAAGGGCTTCAGCCCCGCCAGGTGGGCGCCGGTGGTCAGACCGATGGCCACGGCCTCGTTACCCATGATGTTGCGGTAGGTGCCGCTGGGGGCGTCCTCCACCTTGGGCACGGTGTAGCGGCCCTGGAACAGGCGCAGCAGCTGACCGTGGTTGTAGCCGGCCTTCAGGGCCTTGGAGTTGGCCTCCACCAGCTCGGGCTTCTTGGCGAACTTCTTCTCCAGCCACTCGACGGTGGGCTCGTAGGGGCGGCTGAACAGCCAGTACATCATGCCCAGGGTGTAGAAGTTCTTGCAGCGCAGAACGTCCTTCTTGCCCAGGGTCGTGCCCTCCAGGGCCTCGATGGTGCGCTGGTTGATGTCTTCCTGGATGACCCGGTAACCGGCCAGGGTGCCGTCTTCCAGGGGGTTGCTCTCCAGCTCGGCTTTCTGCAGATCCCGCTCGGTGAAGGCACCCGTGTTGACCACGATGATGCCCCCGGGACGCAGATCCTTGTAGTTGGTGATCAGCGCGGCGGGGTTCATGGCCACCAGGACGCTGGGGGCGTCGCCGGGAGTGTAGATGTCGTGGGAGCTGAAGTGGATCTGGAAACCGGAAACGCCGGCGCGGGTGCCGGCCGGGGCGCGGATTTCCGAGGGGAAATCGGGGAAGGTGGCCAGGTCGTTACCCACCTTGGCGGTGGTGTCGGTGAACTGGGAGCCGGTCAACTGCATTCCGTCGCCGGAATCGCCGACAAAACGGATGGTCACATCGTCTTGCCTGATCAGATCGTTTTCAGAAGACATATCTGATTTGTCGCCTCCTCAACCTCGGGGTCCCGCGGCGGCAGTCGCAGGGAGGGAGTAAGAGAAAGGGCCGTCCGGAGAATGAAGATTCCCCGGCGAAGAACGCGGCGGCATGCGGAGAAGCAAACCGCCCGCATCATCCATCAGGAACTTGGAAATGTATAGCGGGAAATGTGCCCACGCCAGCAAATGCGAGGGCGAAATGGCCTTTTTGGGGCCCGAAAGGCCTGTTAAAAAAATCACTTGCGCAAAACGCGTCCGAGGGGCGCCGGGGCGTTCCCGCTCAGATCCGGTTTTCCAGGAATCCCAGACTGCGCACGCCGTACCAGGAGAAGGATTCGCCGTCCACCAGGGCGCAGGCGTGGCCCGACTCCAGCAACTCCTTCCGGTACCGCGCAAAAGGGTAGGGTTCACTGGAAAACAGCAGGCAGGTGGTTTGCGGGGCGCAGTGAGCCAGGTCGATTTCGGGATATTTTTCGGGAGAATTTTGCCGGGGACCAGACAAAAACTCCCCCAGGCCCAGGTGCGTGAGCACGGAATGTATAAAAGTGCCGGCGCCCACCGCCATCCACGGCTTGCGCCAGATGAGGTACTCCAGACGGGACTGACCGGAGGGCCGACGCCACCACTGGATCACGCCGGGCAATGCGTCCAGGGGCCGGGGCGAACCGGGCCGCTCGGCCACCCGTTCCCACCGCCGAGCCACCGCAGTCAGGGGCGTCAGGCCGGTGGCCCGGGCCAGGTGGCGCAACTGGGGCGCCACCTGCTCCACGGCTGTGATATGCAGGTCCAGGAAGGGCACGGGGCAGGCCTCGGCCATCTCCCGGGTGTTCTCCTCCCGGTCCAGGATCACCAGATCGGGACGCAGGCTCCGCACCATCGCCCAGTCCGCGTCCTTGGTGCCCCCCACGGCGGGGATGCCTGCCACCAGGGGGGCCGGATGAATACAGAAGCGGGACCGACCCACCAGATCGGCCCCGCACACCACGAGGGTCTCGGTCAGAGAGGGGACCAGGCTGACGATGCGCATCTACGTCCTCTCTTCTGTTTCCCGCCTACTTCACCAGCATCATGGGCCGCTGCTGGGTCTGCCCCCCCGCCTGCAGCCGGTACAGGTACATGCCGCTGGCCGCGGCGGCCCCGCGGTCGTCACGGCCGTTCCACATGACGCTGTGGTTGCCCGCGTCCCGCTGCTCGTCCAGCAGGGTGCGCACCAGGCGCCCCCGCACGTCGAAAACCTGCAGCTTCACCCGGCCGGCGGTCGGCAGGTTGAAGGCGATGGTGGTGGTGGGATTGAAGGGGTTGGGGTAGTTCTGGGCCAGGGTCAATCCGGCGGCAGGCGTCAGGTCGTCGGCGGCCGAGGCCCCGCTCTGGATGCTCAGGTTGTCGATGGCCCAGCCCCAGGCCGTGATGTAGCCGTCGCTGTACATGCGGAAGCGCAGCAGCACCGTCTCGTAGGCGTCGAAGGTCTCGCGCAGGTCGATCTGCCGGTTGCGCAGCAGGCTGCTGGTGCCGCTGGTTCCACTGTAGTAGGCGTTCAGCCAGTCCGGATCCGAGCCGGAATCGTAACCCGGCACCAGGGGCAGCCAGTTCACTCCGTCCCGTGAACCCTCCACGATGACGTAATCCCAGAAGCTGCTGTCACCGTACTGGGAACCGGTGTCACCGGGCTCGACCAGCACCACCTCGTCGAAGCTCACGATGGCCCCCGACACCGCCACCTTGATGGGCACGGTCAGCATGTAGGAGGCGCCGGTGTTGTTGGCATAGTAGTGCGCCGAATGGATGGCCCCGTCACTGAAGCCGGAATAGGTGCCCACGCTGAAGGTGTCGCCCAGGAAATCGGCATCGCTCTCGTCGTTGAAGTCGTTGGTGTAGGTAACCCGGGGTTCCTGCAGGGCCACGACCTGGGTGCTCTTGGTCAGGCTGTCCAGGGACTGCCCGTCCAGGAAGCCGCGGGCCATGACCGTGCGGGTGCCGGCCCCGGCCACGGGCACCGCGAGCACCTCGTCCTGCTGGAAGGTGTTGGCCGGGATGGTCAGGTAGTGCAGGGCGTCGATGAAGACCTGGGTCGAGTCGTATTCCGACCGCAGGTTCAGATCCACCGTCAGCAGCCCGTCCGGTCCCTGGGCCAGGTTGTCGATGAGGGGACGGTACAGCTTGCCGTCCACCAGGGAGGGACGCTTGAAGCTCCAGACGCCCCGGCCGTGGGTGCCCAGGATCACCTCGTCCTCAACCTCGGTCATGAACCACACGCCCACCGCGGGCAGGCCATTGTCCGCCAGGTTCCAGGTGGCGCCGCCGTCCAGGCTTTCCACCAGGCCGATCTCGGTGGCGGCCCAGATCTGGTCGGGGTCGTCGCTGAAGACCAGCAGATCGTACACCGCCACGTCGGGGAAACCGTTGCTGCTGGGGCTGCCGGCGGTGAAGCCGGAAATATCCTGCCAGCTGGCGCCGAAATCGTTGGTGCGCAGCACCTTGGGACGCCCCGCGAAGCTGAACAGCACATAGGCCGTGGCCGGGTCGGTGGGGTGGGTGGCCAGGCCGGAAATGCCGCCCATGGTCACGTCGGTGAAGTTGGCCACCGGGTTGAAGGTCAGGCCGCCGTCGGTGGAAAGCTGCATCTGGGCGGTGCCGTCCATGCGGGCGCCGGCCCAGACCACGTCCGGGTCGGCCCGGCTGATCTTGATGTCGTGGAAGCTGCTGAGGCCGCCCCAGGTCTCGCTGGGAATGGCGATCTGGGTCCAGTTGCCGCCGAAATCGGTGGAACGCCACACGCCGCTGACGCCCACGGCGAACAGCAGATCGGGCGTGGCGTTGCTCTTGGCGATCTTGGTCAGGAAGGGGGCGTTGCCCGCCCCGGTATCGGTCAGGCCGTTGACGGCGCTCTGCCAGCTGTCGCCGCCGTCCAGGCTGCGCAACAGGCCGTTGTACTGGTAGCCGCCGATCATCTTATCCGGGTCGTCGAAATGCCAGGACGTCTCGTAACCGTCGCCGCCGAAGGCCGAGTTCCAGGGATCCAGGGCGGCCGGGTCCGCGTCCGAGAACCAGGTGCCGTTGTCCTGCATGCCGCCGAAGTAGGCGCTGGCCCCGGGGCGCTTGTCCACTCCGTAGAACTGGGTGGTGATCATGCCGTCGCGGGGGGCGCTCCAGTTCTGGTCGCCGGAACCGGACAGGCCCACGGCGCCGTCGTTGGTGTTGAGGAGGCGCCAGTTGCCGCCGCCGTCCTCCAGGACCATCAGGCCATGGTGGTCCACGTGCACCGGCCCCACTTCCAGCAGCTGGGAAACGCGATACACGCCGCTGAGCTGGATCCGCCACAGGCGCACACCACCGACGTACACCACGTCGACATTGGTGGGATGGCAGACGATGGTGTTGTCGTACCAGCCCTGGGCGCCCAGCCAGGCCGGCTCGTCCCCGGATTCGAAGGTCTCGCTCCAGGTGTCGCCGCCGTCGGTGGACATCCACAGCTCGGAATGGGAGGCACCCTCGGCCGAGGCATACAGGCGGTCCGTGTCCACGGGGGACACGGCCAGCTCGAAGCGGCCGCTGAAGTCGGTGATGCCGCTGTTGGCGAAGGCCCAGGTCTCCCCCGCGTCGTCCGAGCGCAGGATGCCGCCCTCGTCCACGGTGGCATACAGGCGGCTGAAATCGGTGGGGTCGGCCACGATCTGCTGCACCTTCTTGACCCGGCTGTAGCTGCCCAGGTCGGTCATGCCATACACCTCGTACCAGGTGGCCCCGCCGTCCACCGACTTGAAGATGCTGCTGCGTTGCAACACCGCGTCCTTGTAGCGCCCCACGGTGGTGGCGGCCAGCACCACGTCGGGGTCGGTGGGGTCCACCACCAGACGGGCCACGTTGTTGAAGGCGGGGTTGTCCAGGGTCGAGGCCAGGTGGGTCCAGGTCTGGCCGCGGTCGGTGGTCTTCAGGATGCCGTTGCCGTTGATGGTGTCGATGTTGTAGAAGCTCTCCCCCGTGCCGGCGTACATGACGTCGGGATCGCTGGCCGCCATGGCCAGGGACTGACAGCTGAGCACGGGGAAATCGTCGGTCAAGGGCTGCCAGGTGGCCCCCGCGTCGGGAGTCTTCCACACGCCGCCGCCGGCGGTGCCGATGTACCAGGTGCTGTTGGTGGGGTCATCGGGATCGACCACGTTGGCCCGGGCGCGCCCGCCCACGTTGCCGGGACCGCGCATGCTCCAGGCCAGCTTCTGGCCCACGGCACTCTTGCGGGCCTTGGCCGCCGCCAGCTCGCGCACCAGGTAGCCCGCGTCGTACTCGGGCGCCTTGCGGTCGGCAGGCACCCGCATCTCGTTCAGGATGCGCGCGAATTCCTCGGGGGCCTCGGCGGCGGGCAACCCCTCCCGGTAGCGCTGGATGCGGTCGATCTTGTGCTCGGCCTTGAACCGCAGGGCACTGCCGGGCGTCGCGTGCAGACGCGCCCTCTCCAGGTTGGCCAGATCCCGGTCCAGGGCTCCGGGCGCACTGGCCTGTGCAGGCAGCCGCCCGGGATCATCGGGAGTTCTGACGGAATTACCGGTCAGGGCGAAGCCCCCCAGGGCGACCAGGGCCAGCAGGGCGAAGAGAGAGATCAGGCGGCGCATAGCAAAACTCCGGAAGGTTGGGCGAACATGGGCGACAAAATGAGCGACGAGGGCCGGCGAGGGTGGGAGCATACGCGCAAGCCCTGGACCCGGTTCAAGGGGTTTACATTGTATCATATAGAAAAATACAAAGTCAAAGAGGGTGCCACCATGGGCGCCCTCTTTTCTGGATCCGTCGAGCCCTCCGGCCCGTACGGTCAAATTTCCAGCAGATCCGCTTCCCGTTGATCCATGGACTGTAGCTGTCGGTCTGTCAGACCCGGCCCCGGCTGGCTGGCAGCGAAAGCCCGGCCCCGGCCCGAAGGAGCCGGCCGCTGAGCCGATTCCTGCCCGCAGCGGCTTGGCCCGTGTTCCAGCATGCTGTTCAGGCATGCCACCGCCTGCTGCACGCGCTGGGCCTGATCCGTCAATTCGGCGCTGGCGGCGGCGGATTCCTCGGCGGTGGCGGCGTTGGCCTGGGATTCCTGGATGAGGCCAGCCGTGTTGCGGGCCGCTTCGGCGCTGCGCTGGGCCAGATTGCGCACTTCCTCGGCCACCACTGCGAAGCCCTTCCCCGCGTCGCCGGCCCGGGCCGCCTCGACGGCGGCATTCAGGGCCAGCAGGTTGGTCTGGAAAGCGATCTCGTCGATGGTCTTCAGGATGCGCGCCGTTTCCTCGCTGGAGCGCTTGATGTCGTCGATGGCCCCGGTCAGGCCCCGCCGGCCAGCAGCATGGAGGCCAGGGCCACCCACAGGATCCTGAACAGGTTCTGCCGCCCCAGACCGGCGATGGCTGTCTCGGCCTCGGTGAATTCATCCCCGTAGGACGAGGCCCCGATGACCCAGTCCCAGGGCTCGAAGTAGACGATGCGGGCCAGCTTCAGGCGGGCCTGGTCCTCGCCCTTGTTCTGCCAGGGATAGAACTGGGTGGCCACCTCGCCGGGCTTCAGGACTCTGGCCTTGCGGCAGATCTCCTGGATGAAGAATACCCCGTCGGCGTCCTTGGCGCCGTGGATGTCGGCCCCGTCACCCTTGCCGTCCTTGGAAATGATGTAGCGCCCCGCCGAGTTCAGCACATAGACATATCCCGTCTTGCCCACCTGGATGTCCATGATGGTCTGGCGCAGTTTCTCGTAACCCTCCTGGGCGCTCAGGTCGGCGTGACTGGCCGCCAGGGCGGCCACGCTCAGGGCGATGTGATCCAGGTCGGCGTAGGCCAGATCACTGCAGGCCCGGGATGCGGCCTCGGCCGAGGCCCGCTGGTTCTACACCACCAGGCCCACCACCACCAACATGGGCAGCAGGGCGAAGGAAATTCCGGTGATGAGGAGTTTGTTGCGCAGGGAAAGTTGAGACCACATGAACGGCACCCCTTTGGTCTACCGTGGTTGATCCCCCTCCAGAGATGACCGCGCCTTCTCCCTGCATCGGAAAATATCACGGTTGCTTGATAGGAATTTTACATCAACGTTGACTTTCGCCTTTTTTTCGCACATAATATTCGCCTTATATTCGCTTTTGATCTGGACCGGATCCGGAACTGTTTGCCGCGGGAGGCGCGCGTGATTCCCCTGCACGTCCACAGCCACTATTCCCTGCTGTGCGGGGCCTCGTCACCGGAAGAGCTGGTGGCCCGGGCAGCGCATTTCGAGTACCCGGCCCTGGCCCAGACCGACCTGAACAACCTGCACGGCTGCGTGGAATTCCAGAAGGCCTGCGACGAGGCGGGAATCCGTCCCATTCACGGGGTCGAGATCACCGACGACCGTCCGGTGGACCGCGAACCGGTGCGGTTGCTGCCCGGCTCCCTGGAGCCCGGCCGCCCCCGCGCGGTGCTGCTGGCCCGGGACCAGGCGGGCTACGCGGCCATCTGCCGGCTGGTGACGTTGCGCCAGGTGCGTGCCGACTTCAGCCTGCTGCGCGAGTTGCCCGGCTTCCTGCGGGCCGAGGGGGGCACGGTGTTCTGCCTCAGCGACTCGCCGCTGGTGCTGGAGGCCGTGACCCGGCGGGCCGAGCAGGAGGGCGAAGGCGACCTCACGGCCTTCACCGGCGGCAGCCTGCGCGTCATGCTGCCGGCCGTGGGCGGCGAGCTGGGCCCGGTGTACCGCCGGCTGCGCGAGCTGGCCGCCTGGGCCGCCGCCCGCCAGGTGCCGGTGGCCGCCTCGGGTGATGTGTACATGGCCGCCCCCGGCGACGCCGATCGCCAGCGCCTGCTCAGCAGCATGCGCACCCTCACCAACCTGAAGACGGTGCCCGCCAGCCACTGCGCCCCCCGGCAGGCCTGGCTCAAACCGGCCCACACCATGCGCCGCCTGCTGGACGAGTTTCCCACGGCCTGCCGTGAGACCCAGGCCCTGGCCGACCAGTGCCGCTTTCGCCATGAACTGGGCCGGTGGCGCTACCCGGAATTTCCCCTGCCCGCCGGCGAGACCACCGAGTCCTACCTGTGGAAGCTGTGTTTCGACGGCTTGCAGCGGCGTTACCGCCGGGTCAGCAGCCGGGCCATGGCGCGCCTGCAGGAAGAGATCTCCGTGGTGGAGAAACTGGGCTTCGCCGGTTACTTCCTCATCGTGTGGGACATCGTGCGCTGGGCCGGCGAGCGGGGCATGCCCACCCTGGGACGCGGCTCGGCGGCCAACTCGCTCATCTCCTATCTGCTGGGCATCACCCACGTGGACCCGCTGAAGCACGACCTCTACTTCCAGCGCTTCCTGAACCCCGAGCGCCTGTCCCCGCCGGACATCGACCTGGATTTCGGCTGGAAGGACCGCGACCGGGTGCTCGAGTACGTGTACGACCGCTACGGCCGCGAGCACACGGCCATGATCTGCAACATCAACCGCTTCAGCCTGCGCTCGGGTTTCCGCGAGGCAGCCAAGTGCCGCGGCTACAGCGACCGGCAGCTGAGCAAGGTGACGCGGCGGCTGCCCTGGCGGCTGTTCAGCAGTCAAAAGGAAGACGGCATCGAGAACGCCCTGGCCCACCGCCCCGAGTCGGCGGGGCTGCCCCTGGACCGCGAGCCCTACCGCTCCCTGCTGCTGGCGGCCCAGGATCTGGACCGGCGGCCGCGCCACCTGGGCATCCACGCCGGTGGGGTGGTCATCACCGGGACGCCGCTGACCGAGCTGTTCCCGCTGCAGTGGGCGCGCAAGGGTCTGCTCATCAGCCAGCTGGACATGTACTCGGTGGAGGATCTGGGGCTGGTGAAGATCGACCTGCTGGCCCAGCGCGGCATCGCCGTGGTGGCCGACGCGGCGCGGGCCGTGCAGGAGAACACCGGCGCGACCGTGGACCTCAGCAAGGTGCCGGACGACGACCCGGGCACGCGGCGCCTCATGCGGGAGGGGCGCACCATGGGCTGCTTCTACATCGAGTCGCCGGGCATGCGCTCCCTGCTGACCAAGCTCAAGGCCGACACCTTCCCGGTGGTGGTGGCCGCCAGCAGCGTCATCCGCCCCGGGCCGTCGGACAGCGGCATGGGGCGCAGTTTTGTCTTGCGGCACCTGGGCAAGGAACGCCCCGCCCTGCCCCACCCCGCCCTGGGTTTCCTGGGCGAGACCTACGGCGTCATGATCTACCAGGAGGATGTCATGCGCACCCTCAGCGTGGTGGCGGGCCTCAGCCTGGGCGAGGCCGACGTCATGCGCCGGGGCATGAGCTTCAAAGGCGATCCCGGCAAGTTCCTGGCCATGAAGGAGCGCTTCCTGGAGGGGGCGCGGCAGGTCATGGCCGAAGGTTTGACGCCCGTCGTGAAGGAGGAAACGCTGCAGGAGCTGTGGCGCCAGCTGTCCAGCTTCGCCGGCTACGCCTTCTGCAAGGCCCACTCGGCCAGCTACGCGGTGCTCTCCTTCCAGGCGGCCTGGCTGAAAGCCCACCACCCCGCCGAGTTCATGGCCGCCGTGCTGAGCAACGGCGGCGGCTACTACAGCGTGTCGGCCTACCTGGAAGAGGCGCGGCGCCTGGGCCTGGACATCCTGCTGCCCGACGTGAACCACAGCCGGGACGTGTTCACCGGGCACGAGCGGCAGGTGCGCATCGGGCTGCAACAGATCCACGGCATGAGCCGCCGCTCCCTGGACGCCCTGCTGGACGAGCGCGCGGCCCGGGGCTACTTCATCTCCCTGGGGAACCTGCTGGAACGGGTGCCCCAGCTGGCCGAGAACGAGGTGGAGAACCTCATCCGCTGCGGCGCCTGCGACGGCTTCGAGCTGACCCGGCCCGAGCTGCTGTGGCGCCACGCGCTCATCCGCACCGAACTGGCCGACAGACACAAGTTCTCCCGGAAATCCCACCAGAAGCAACTGACGGCGCGGTCCTTGCATGGCGGCGGTGCCGGGGAACATGCGAGCCGGCGTGACGACAGTGTCTTTCCCGATCAACGCGTCACCGTGCACACGGCCACCCTGTTCCCCACCGGCGGCACGGCACCGGGAGGCGGCTCGGCCGTTTCCCTGGTGCCGGCCATTCCCGACTACACCACCAGCGAGAAGCTGCAGCAGGAGATGGAAGTGCTGCACCTGACGGCCAGCGGCCACCCCATGGCGGCGCTGCGCCCCTGGCTGGACGAGCGCGGCGTGGTGCCGGCCATCGAGCTGCCGGGCTGGGCCGGCAAGCGGGTCAAGGTGGCGGGCAAGTTCATCGCGGCCAAGAGCGCCAGCGTGAAGAAGCCCGGCTCTCCCTCCCACGGGGCGGCCATGAAATTCCTCAGCCTGGAAGACGAGACCGACCTGTTCGAGGTCACCCTCTTTCCCGAGGTGTACGCGCGCTACGGGGCGCGCCTGTTGAGCCGCGGCCCCTACCTGGTGACGGGACTGGTGGAGGATGATCATGGTTCGATCACCGTGACGGCAGAGGCGCTGGAGGTGATCTGAGGGGGGGCGAGCTCCGAGGTGAAAAAGCCCTTGGGCTGAGCCAGGGCCGGGGTTGAGCGGTGCCCGGGGCCGGACCATGCCCAATGTTGAGCGGCTCCGGCGCGCGGCGCCGGCGCGCGGCGCCCACGGCTGAGCGGTGCCCACGGCTGAGCGGCGCTCACGGCTGAGCGGTATACAGCTTTTTATCCGACCATTTATCCCGCTACCAGGAAGGGCAGGCAAAAAATTAACTTTATTTTTTTCTTTGTTTTACATTGTAATTTCGTCTTTTTTTCGCTATAATATATATCCATTGGGAAGGGGGACCATCATGCAGGAATTCACACCCGGAAAATCGGCGCGCGCCGCCCATCAAGCCATCCTCGCCAGCATCAGAACCATGGACAATGCCAAGCAGCACGCCGTGCTGTGGTACGCCGACATCCAGCGCCGCCGGCTCTACCGTGAACTGGGCTATCCCAGCATGAACATGTACGCCACCACGGCCCTGGGCTTCTCATCCAGCCGGGCCAGCGAGTTCACCCGACTGGCCGACAAGCTGGACCAGTTGCCGCAGCTTCGCGCAGCCCTGGAGGACGGCGAGATCGGCTACACCAAGGCCAGCCAGGTGGCGCGGGTCAGCAACAAGCAGAACGAGGGACAATGGCTGAACGCGGCCCGGACAAATAGCCGACGGGAACTGGAAAAGAAAATCAAGAGAGCCAAGGGAAAGGCCGCCGCTGCCCAGAAAGGCCAGCCCGAGTTGTTGATACCGGATCAGCCCCAGCGGCAGCCGGCTGCCGTCGTCCCCGTCCGCCTGACCATCGAGTTCACTCCCGAACAGTTCGCACGGTACGAGGCCCTGCTCGAGAGAATCAGGAAGATCAGCGGGAGCGGCCACCCCCTGCCGGCCGATCGGGCCGAGGCCTGGATCGAACTGCTGGCGGCATATGCGGGGACGCTGCAATCCGAGAGGGCAGAGTCCGAGGCGAATCAATCCAAGGCAAATCGGTCCAAGGCAAATCGGTCCGAGGCAAATCAGTCCGAGGCTAATCGGTCCGAGGCAAATCAGTCCAAAGCTAATCAGTCCAAAGCAATCCTCCCCGAAAAGACCACTCACACAAACAAGACAGAAACATCCACAAATTCCCGCCGGCGGGAATCTCCTCCCTTCCAGGTTCACCTGCATCGCTGCCCCGACTGCGAGCGCACCACCATCCAGACCGGCCGGGGTGAGTTGCCCGTCAACAACGCCACCACCCAGCGAGCCCTATGCGACTCCCAGGTGGCGCAGCCCGGCAAGCGCAACACGAGAACCATCCCTCCGCGCACCCGCCGCGAAGTTCTGAGCCGCGACCGCCACCGCTGCCGCCGTCCAGGCTGCACCAACACCCGCTTCCTGGAGGTGCACCACCTCACCCCCCGCGCCCGCGGCGGCGGCAACGAACCCGGGAACCTCATCACCCTTTGCGCCGCTTGCCATCAGCTGGCCCACGAGAAGAAGTGGTCGCCGGCGGAACTCGTGCGGGAGATTCCCCCGGCCTATGGGCGGGCAGGCCATCACCGTGCCAGCCGCCCCACCCCTTGACCCTGTGCCCGGGATCCCGGTACCCACCTCGTCCTGGGCGGCGACGACACGCCCGACTACATCCTGCTCGAGCCGCGCCAGGTCGAGGAAGGGCCCGCCGGCAACCACTACGTCCTGGACACGGGGGACGCCACCATCAAGGTCTTCACCCCCCGGCGGAACCTACCGGACCTAGCCCGCCGGAATGCCCAGCACAGTGATGCCCAGGCAGAACACTCCCAGGGCGCCGAACAGCAGCAGGCGCGCCGGCCGCCGGGACAGCCCCCGGGTCTTGAGGGCCACCAGCACCGCCACCAGGCACTGCAGGGCATAGAACAGGGCGAAGGCCCGCGAGGCGAAGCTGATGATCTCGTAGACATCGGTCAGCCAGGTCAGGGCCACCGCCGCCCCCGAGACCATGACGTAATTCCAGCGTGACGACAGGCTCCGCTTGATGAACGACTCCAGCAGACCGGCACAGCCGGCGTCATCGGCCGTGGCCGCGGCCAGCTGGCTGCCCAGGGCGGTCACGGTGATGAGCAGGGGCAGGATGGGCGCCACCACCCCGGCCAGATGCACGATGGCGGTGATACCCGCGTCCCCGGCCAGCGACCCCGACTCGTTGACAACCAGGGCCATCAGGGCCAGAAAGACCAGGTAGATGACGGACGAGATGATCTGCGCCTGGCGCATGGTGCGGATGCGTTGCTCGGCCGGGTGCTCGTGCCCCAGGAAGCGGCTGGTCTCGAACCCCTGCACCACGATGAGCATGCCCATGAGCAGGCGAACCATGTGCCAGCGGTCGTCGGGCAGGGGCAACGCACGCAGGTGCCACCCTCCCTGCACCGCCGCCGCCGCGTTGTGATAAAGCAGGCTGGTGATCAGAGCCGCCACCAGGGCCAGATTCACCCCCACCACCACTCGCTCCATGCGCTCGATGCCTTCCAGCCCCCGCACGGCCCCCAGGGCGGCGATGGACACCAGGATGCCCGTGGTCAGGCTCTTGGCCAGCCAGGCCGCCTCCAGGTTCAGGGGCTGCAGAGCGAAGCCCGCCAGCAGCTGCAGATAGTAGGAGACGGAGATGCAGTAGGCCGCCGTCAGGGCCAGATGGGATACCTTCTCCACCAGCTCGGCCGCGCTGGCCACGCCGATGCGATGCCCGGCCCGGTGGTGCCCGGTGTGCAGCCGATGCTCGGAACGCTGGCAATCCTCGGCAGCGCCCCGCCCCTCCAGCAGGGGCTCACCGTGGCGGATATTGAAACGAATGACCGACCCCACCCCGTAGGCCAGGATCAGCAGCACCGCCATGCCCAGCACCGCGTAATTGCCGATGTTCACATACAGCAGGGGCGCACACACCAGGAAACCGCTGCCCATGATGGAGGACAGGGGCGTGATGGTGGCCCGCCAGGACGAGGACCCCACCAGGGGACGATAGAACAGCAAAAACCAGGCCACCGGAATGACCGTGGCCACCACCACCAGGCTGGGAAGAAGAGAGCTGACAGGAATGGGATTGCCTCCGGCTGATGCAGACAGTTTCAGGACAGGTTCAGAAAAAGGTCCAGGCCCTCACAAGGGCCTGAACCTACCGCCGGTCCGGCGGATGAGCAAGCAACGATGAATCCTGTCAGATACTGAAGTACTGGCTCACCTTCACCATGAAGATGTCCTCGCCCGGGGCGTCCAGCAACGAGCGCGTGTCCCTCCCCAGATCGAAGCTGCCCGGATTGTCGAAGTTCATCCGGTCCTGGGTCCACACGAAGTAGAAGGTGCTGCCGGGGCCGTACTCCCAGCGCAGCACCATGTTCACCTTCAGGGACTTGAAGCTGAAATCCCGGTCAGCCAGGGTGAAGGTGTTCTCCGGATCGCTCCCATCGGGGGTGATGAGCCAGCGCTCGTCCGCATCCGCCTCGGTCCGGTACTGGACCAGCGAACCGGCGTCCTGGCCGTACACCGTGAACTCACGGCTGGCCGAGCGGGCCAGTTCCTTGGGCCGCGAGTAATCCCCCACCGCCACCAGGGGCTGCACGTAGGCCTGCAGGGTAAGCTTGGGCGTGAAGGTCCAGTCGATGCGCGTGTCCAGGCTGACCTGCCGGTAATCCAGGTCGCTGAACACGTAACGCTTACCGTAGGTGTGGGTGGCCGTCGGGTCGTCGATGATGTCGTGAAACTGGGCGTCGGTCTGTTCCCAGTGGTAATAGGGCCCCAGTTCCACCCGCAGGTTGGCGGCGGGCTTGAACTCCACCGACAGGCTGGTGCTGACGTAGCGCTCGCCGGCCTCGTTGCCGTTGGCGTAGAAGCCCAGGTAAGCGGTCCAGGGCTTGCGGCTGTCGGTGCTCAGGTCGAAGTCGATCTCGCGGCTGTTGCTGGTGCGCATCAGGGGGCCGCCCCGGGTGCTGCGCACATCGTTGGTCTCGGGGTTGTAGAACACGTGGGTGGTCAGGTTCCAGAAGTTGGCGAACTCGCAGAAGAACCACGAGCCGAAGCCGCCCCCGCTGGGCCGTCCCCCCGTGTCCCACACCCAGTAGTTGGCCAGGTACAGGGTGCTGCTGCGGAAAACGCCGTTGGGTTCGAGCCACCGCTTGCCCCCCACCGCCGACCAGTTGATCACGTCGGTGCGGTTCATGAAACCCAGGTCGTTGATGTCGTATCCCTGCGACGAGTAGCCCAGGGCCGAGTTCAGCTTCCACACCCCCGACTGCTTGTTCACCGTCAGGCGCCCCTGCCAGCCGTCCATGCTGGTGGCCGCGGGGTCGTACTCCAGGTGCCCGGCGTCCGGCCGCTGGAAGTAATGCGCGGACGAGGTCTGCAGCGATTCGATGGCCTCCTTGCTTCCCGTCAAGTGGCTACCGCTGAGATACCCTTTCAGGGCCCAGACCCCGTCCGCGTCGAGATTGGTCCACCCGTCGATGCCCCCGGTGAAGGCGCGTCTATCCAGCCGGGCCTGGCTCACCGGATCATCCAGGTCGCGGGTGGTGTGGGTCAGCATCATGCCCAGCCCCTTGCGACCCTCGTCCCGGGTGGTCTTGGCCCGTACAACCGAGTAGTTGCTGAAGGGCTCCACCACCTGGTCCGTCTGCTCGCCCCCGGTCTGCAACCGCGCCTTCTCCCGCGCCGTGAAAGCCGTCAGGGCGCCCACCGAGGTGTTGCCCACCTTGCCGCTCACCTTGGCGGCCCCCAGAATGGTGGTCACGTCGGGACGGTCGGCGAAGTCGTGATCCCCATCCAGGCCCAGCTGGGGAGCGCGCCCCACCCGGCGGCTGTAGAACAGCAGCGGATCCATCCAGTTGAAGTTCCAGTTGCTGTTGGTGCCCTCGCTGCCGAAGCGGAAGATGTTGGCGTCCTCCACGAAGAAGGGGCGCCGCTCCTCGTAATAGGTTTCGTAGGCCGACAGGTTCACCACCGCCGGATCCACCTCCACCTGTCCGAAATCGGGATTCACGGTGGCGTTCATGGTCAGGTTGCTGCTCAGGGGTGCCTTGATGTCCAGCCCGGCGTTGCCCGAATAGTCCGGATCGTCCCGGAAGGGGTCACCCTCCTTGACGCTGCGGGCGTCCAGCTTGCCCAGCAGGTAGGGCCGCACCTCGGCCCGGTTTTGCGGCTTGACCCCGCGAATACCCACCAGATCGGGAAAGCGGCACCCGTAGCCACCCTCGCCCCGGGGGCTGTGGAAGAGCTCGCTGCGCTCGTTGTAGCGCAAGGTCCGACGGGAAAAGTTGATGCCCCAGACCTGCTCCTCGGTGTCCGGGAACTTCAACTGCGAGAAGGGAATGCGTAGCTCCATGGTCCACCCCTGATCGTCGATGCGCGTGGCCACGTCCCACACTCCGTCCCAGCTGGAATCGTCCCAGCCGTCGTTGTACAGGGCGGCATCTCCCACCACCCCGGCGGGGTTGATGGAGAACGAGAAGGCGTTGCGATCATCGTTGAAGGTGTCCAGGTTCAGGTAAACCCAGTCCGATGAGGGCCAGGTATCTCGCCGCCCCAACCGGGCGGCGATGCTGTCGGGCGCCGAATCGAACATGCGCGCAGCCACGTACAGGGCGTCGTCGTCGAAGGCCACCCAGAACTCGGTGCGGTGGCGGGGCCGGCAGCCGTTGTCCGGGTTGTTCTGGATCAGGCGATCCTCTCCCGGCCTGCGCCAGTCGCCCTCGTCCAGCACCCCGTCCAGGTTCACCGGCCCGGCCAGCCGGTGGGCCCGAATGGCCCGCGCCAGGGGCACCTCGGCGGGGTCGCAATCCCAGGCCGGAGCATCGCCGGCCTGGGCAGGCCCGCAGATCCCCACCATCAGCAGGACCAGCAAGACCAGGGAATGGCGGAAAGGGCGCAGGGACGTGAACAGGGAAAAACGGCAAGCAGTCATGGCGACCTTCTCGGGAGGCAAGGGGTCAGCGAGGGTCGCCATCGGGGGGTTAGCGCATCCTCCATGGGGGCCGGGCGATCGGTTCTCCATATCCGGCCTTCACCACAGATGACGCCCCGGGCTCGAAAAAGGTTGAGAAAAATATTTAAAAGACCATATTGCGCGATCGCCCGAAACAGGCTGAAATGAATCCATCAATCAAGACCCGGCGGAGGTGATTCTCATGGGTCCCACGGCATTCCTCATCATGACCTTCTCGTCCCTGTTCGCGGTCATCGACCCGCTGGGCTGTATCCCCTTCTACAGCGGGCTGACCAGCCACATGGACGCGGTGCGCAAACGCAAGGTCCTCATCAAATCCCTGATCACGGCCATGGCCGTGCTCACCGTTTTCACGGTCTTCGGGGACAAGCTGCTGGATCTGTTCGGCATAACCGTCGAGGCCTTCCGCATCGCGGGCGGCGTCATCTTCTTCGGCATCGGCCTGGACATGCTGCAAAGCCGGCCCGTGCGCTGGCGCACCGGCGTTCGCAAGGCCTTTTACGAGGATCTTGAAGAAGCCGAGGAAGGTGAGGAGGACGACCCCAGCATCACGCCGCTGGCCATTCCCATGCTGGCCGGGCCGGGCAGCATCACCACCGTGATGGTGCTGGCGCCCAAGGGCCCCGGCAATCTCTCCATCCCCCTGATCCTGGCCTCGGTGCTGGGCATCCTCATCCTGACGGGATTCATCCTGGCCGCCGCCGACGCCGTCTTGCAGCGCCTGGGGCACACGGGGTTGAAGATCATCGAGAAGCTCATGGGTCTGGTGGTCACCGTCATCGCCGTCCAGCTGGTCATCGACGGAGCCACCCCCGTCATTAAGGGCATCATCAACTAGCCGGCCGCGGCCTCGCGGCCCTGGTCTTGCCGGGCCGCGAGGGCCGCCTGATAAACCCGCTCGGTACGATCCAGCATGGCTTCCTCGCTGAAGTGGCGCCCCACCCGCAAACGGCCTTTCCGCCCCATTTCCCGGGCCAGGCCCGGGCTTTCCAGCAGCGCGTCCAGGCGGGCCGCCAGCCGCCGCCAGTCGCCGGGCGGCACCAGGAATCCCTCCACCCCGTCCCGCACGATCTCTGGGCTGCCCCCGGCCAGGGTGGCCACCACCGGCCGGGCCCAGGCCATGGCCTCGATGGTCACCAGTCCGAAGGGCTCGGCCCGTGAAGGCACCACCTGCACCGTGAATTCCCGGGGCGCCCGCGCCGCATCGGCGCGGTAACCAAGGAAATGCACCCGCTCGGCCACCCCCAGCTCGGCGGCCAGGCCGCGCAGCCGGGCCAGATGCCCGGGCGCTCCGCTTTCCTCACCCACCACACACAGCCGCAGCCGGGGGTGGTTTCCGCTCAGTGCCGCCACCGCGCGGATGGCCGTGGCCAGCCCTTTCTCGGGGGCGATGCGCCCCACGAAGCCCAGCAGCGGATCTTCGGGCCCGGCGCCGCAGGCCGCCCGCAAGGGGCCGTCCCGCCCGGCCGACAGGCTGTCCGCCGGGGGCAGCACCGTGCCGTTGGGCACCGTCACCACCCGGTGCGCCGGCAGGGCCCCGGCGTCCAGCAAGCCCCGCCGCACCGCCTCGCTCACCGCGATCATGGTCTGGAAACGTCCCAGGAAAGGTTGCTTCAGCCAGGGCACGCGAATGGGATGCAACTGGTGGCGCGTGCCCACGTTCACCACCGGGCACGCCAGGCCCGCGGTGGCGGCCGTGTAGTAGTCCCGCGGCAGATGGCTGTGCAGGATCTCCGCATCGGTGCGCCTCAGCAAGGCCGCCAGCCGCCCCACCGTCGCCATGTCGAACCAGTGGGTCAAGGGCAAGCAATGGGTCACCACCCCTGCGGTCAGCAGGCGCTCCTGCAAGGCGCTGCCGGGACGCACCACGCAGTCCACGCGGTGCCCTCGCCGACGCATTCCGGACGCCAGGGCCAGCAGGTGCACCTCGCCCCCGAAGAACCCCTGCATGGTGCTGAAAAAGGTGATGCGCATGCAACTCACAGTCCAAAAACAGTTTGCCGCTACCGGTTGAGCTAAATATTTCTTTACCGCGGCCGATACTGGAGTGTCCGGTGGGGAGAGCACGCCATTGACACTCCTCGACACTTACCCTACCGTCCCTGACGAAACCGAATGCATATTAACCCATGCACGGAGGCGCCACCATGGCCCAATTCCTGTTTTCCTGTCCCCGACCCGTGGCCTTTGTCCTGGTCCTGGCCGGGGTGCTGGGCTGCCTGACCCTGGCCGGACCCTGGCCCGCCCTGGCTCAGGACCATCACGACACCACCCAGGCCGACTCTTCCGGGCACGAGGCCCAACCCGCCGGCCATGACACCCCCGCCGAGCATCAAGCCGCCGGGCACGGCGAGGCTCCGGCCGATGCCCACGGCGATGCCCACGGCGACGCTCACGGCGAGGCCCACGGCGGCGGCCATCACGGCCCCAGCCCCACGGGCCTGCTGCCCCTGTGGACGGCCATTCCCTTTGCCGGGATCCTGCTTTCCATCGCCCTGGGCCCCCTGATCGCCCCCCATTTCTGGCACCACCATTTCCCCAAGATCTCGGCCATGTGGGCCCTGATCTTCGCGGTGCCCTTCCTGATCTGGAACTTCAAGGAAGGCTTCGGGGAAATCCTGCACATCTACTTCCTGGATTACTTCCCCTTCATCATCCTGCTGTGGGGCCTGTTCACCGTGTCCGGTGGCATCTACGTGGGTGGCGCCCTGCGCGGCAAGCCCCAGGTGAACCTGGTGCTGCTGCTCATCGGCACCTTCCTGGCCTCCCTCATCGGCACCACCGGTGCGGCCATGGTTCTCATCCGGCCCCTGCTGCGGGCCAACGAGTGGCGCAAGAACAAGGTGCACCTGGTCATCTTCTTCATATTCCTGGTGGCCAACATCGGCGGTAGCCTGACTCCCCTGGGCGATCCGCCCCTGTTCCTGGGCTTCCTGCACGGCGTGCCCTTCTTCTGGGTGACCACCGGCATCCTGCCCCACATGCTGCTGACCTCGGGCATCGTCCTGTGCATCTTCTTCGCGGTGGACAGTTTCTTCTTCCGCAAGGAGGACCCGGCCGATATGCCGGTGGCGCAGCCCGGTGAGGGCGGCATCAAGATCGAAGGTCTGCACAACCTGCTGTTCCTGCTGGGCATCATGGGCGCCGTGATCATGTCCGGCTCGGTGAAGATGCCGGGCGTGACCATCTACAGCGCCGGATCCCACCCCGTGACCGTGCCCCTGCAGAACTGGGTCAAGGACGTCATCATCATCCTCATGGGCGTGCTCTCCCTGAAGACCACCTCCAAGGTGCTGCGCGAGAAGAACGGCTTCTCCTGGTTCCCCATCCAGGAAGTGGCTTACCTGTTCGCGGGCATCTTCATGACCATCATCCCCGCCCTGGCCATCCTGAAGGCCGGTGGCGACGGAGCCCTGGCCGGCCTGACCAACGCCGTCCACGGCCCGGTGCGTTTCTTCTGGGCCACGGGCGTCCTGTCCAGCTTCCTGGACAACGCACCCACCTATCTGACGTTCTTCAACTCGGCCCTGGGAGCCATGGGGCAGCCCGAATCCATGGTGGCGCCCATGCTGGGCTTTGCCGATGAATCGGCCCGCAACCCCGAGTTCATCAAGGACCTGGCCGCCATCAGCGCCGGCGCCGTGTTCATGGGAGCGGTGACCTACATCGGCAACGCGCCCAACTTCATGGTCAAGGCCATCGCCGAGGAAACAGGCATTCCCATGCCCAGCTTCTTCGGTTACATGCTGAAGTGGTCGGTCCCCGTGCTGATGCCCGTGTTCGTCATCGTGACCCTGGTTTTCTTCCTGTAGAGGAGATATAGACATGGCCCAGAACAACACTGCCGCCCGGCCCAATTTCTACGAGGTCGTCTTCAAGGGTGAAGCCAAGTACGTGCGCGCTTTTCTCTCGGGGCTGATCCTGGGTGCCGGCCAGAAGGCCACCGTTTACTACAGCTTCCTCGACGGTGTCTTCCACGAGGGCAAGGCCGAGAAGCTGGCCGAGATGATGCACATCCGCCATGCTGACTGCCACGTCATCGTGGATGCCGAAACCAATGCTCTGCTGAAAAAGCTGGCCAAGCGGATCGCCGGTGAGACCGGCCTGGAGATCGTCTACCAGAAGCGCATCAAGTCGGCCAGCGTGGAATTCGACTTCCACGCTTACGCTCCCAAGTACGACGACGAGATCATGGCCTTGCTGAAGAAGCGACCCTCGGGCCTGAAGCTCGACGATTTCAGCCACGACGTGAAGGTGGATCCCTCCGCCCGCAAGGTGGAAGCCTACACCGCCACCCACCACTTCGAGGCCGAGGGCAAGGGTGTGATCAGCGGACGGGTCGACCAGGTCATCGACATGAAGAAGCAGTTCGCGGATTATCCCTTGATCCAGAGCAAGGATGTGGTGCTGACCCTGGCTTAGGGCGGCAGGAACGGTCCAGACAGAAGAATTCCCCGCTGTCCTCGCCTTCGATTCTTCGAATCTCGGCTGTGGAGGCGGGGAATTCTTCTGTCTGGACCGTTCCGCACCCCATCCCAGGTGCGGGCCTCGGTTTCCACACCGCACTCCCCGTTGATCTGGGCATACGGCGAATACGGCGTGGGCACGAATTCGCCCCCCGGCAGGGTCATGCCGGGAATGGTGGCCTGAAGGATTGTGGCCACACCCTGCCACAGGGCGGCGACTGCCACCCCGGCATCCGCTTGGGCAAGGGATTCATGATATCCCCCCTTCATCCGTCAACTGGCGCCCATCCCACCGGGCCATCAACAGGCATGAAAAACGCCCCGGATCCATACGGCGGATCCGGGGCGTCCTGTTTGAGAATCAAGAACCGATCTACTTCATGAGCAACATCTTGCCCGTCACGGTCTGACCACCCGAGGTCACCCGGTAGAAGTAGGTGCCGCTGGACACGGTGCGACCCAGGTCGTCCTTGCCCTGCCACGTCACTTCCTGGAATCCGGCGCTCAGCACCTCGTCCAGGACCGTGGCCACCCGGCGGCCGGCCACGTCGTAGACCGCCACGTCCACCCGACCCTCGCCGGGCAGGGCGAACTTGATGGTGGTCATGGGGTTGAAGGGGTTGGGGAAGTTGCCCACAGCCGCCAGTTCGCGCGGCAGTTCGCTCTCATCCCCGGCCGCCGAAACATTCGACTCGTAGGTGAAGCGAAGGCACCAGCTGTTCACGTGGCCGAAGTCCATGGGACCGAAGTCCATGGCCCGCAAGGTCCACTCGCCCTGCATGGGCTCGCCGATGAAGGCATCCAGCGACTCGTACGGCGTGGCCTCATCCGGATACCAGGCGTACAGGTCGTCCCCGTCGCCACCCTGGTTCTGGTGCAGGATCACCACGGTGCCGCTGGGGCTGATGAGCTGCACGGCCATGTCCGCCAGGTAGGTGTGGCTGATATCCAGGAACACCGACACCGAGGACACGTTGGCGTCCACCGCCACGTCCATGGGGCAGTACACCCCGCCGTTCTGGTCGTTGTCCGGCACATCCACATCGGGATCATCACAGAAGTCGGTGATGAGGATGGGATTCAGGACGCAGGTCAGCCCGGTCACGGCCTCGCCGCCGGCCAGCTCCACATCCATGGCCGCGCTGGACCAGCCCTCCTTGACAGCCGTCAGGTGGTAGCTGCCCTCGTACAGGCCGTCGAACAGGTAGGTCCCGTCCGCGCCGGTGACGACAACCTGATTACCCGGGTTCAGGGTCACGGTCACGCCCGAGTTCTCGGCTCCCGCCACGTTCACCGTGCCGGCGATGGACGCGTCGCCCACCTCTTCCAGCAACAGGTAGTAGACGGCGTTCTGCAGCAGATTCTCGCGTTCGCCCGTGGCCAGGGCCGAGTAGTTGAAGCAGAAGAACACGATCTGCCCACCCAGCGGCCCGGGGTCGGGGTTGAAGCAAACCACGCTGGCTTCGCTGGAGGCGCCGCTCCAGCTGCCGGGCTCATCGGCGTCCGAAGCGGGGTTCACGGAATCGGAATCCCCGTAACCCACGTAGGCCAGGTCGATGGGTCCCGTCACGGTGGTGGGATAGCTCATGACCGGATGGGAGGCGTCGCTGACGGTCAGGTCACCCACCGAGTCCGAACCCCACGAGGTGATGTGCATCACCTGCTGGGCGAAGCTGGTGTCGCTGCGATGGGCGTAAGCCACCTCGCCACCCTCGAGCAGCAGCTTGCCGCCGGCCGCCACGTAATCCTCGAGGTCGGCCTTCAGGGTCGTGCTCAGGTTGCTGGTGTTGTTGCCGCAGGCCACGATCAGCAGATCATAATCGCTCCACAGGGCGGCGTCATAGGTGTCGCTGCTGGTGAAGGTCACGTTGTAACCCAGGAGGATCAGGGTCCCACCCAGATCGGTGGCGGAACGCGAGACTTCACTGGTGTAGGCCTCGGCGATGGGCTCGCCCAGCTTGTTCAGCTTGGCGGGGTGGTTGCTCATCCCGGTCTTGGCCGGGTCGTCGTCCAGCACCAGGATATTGCCGGCGGTGGGCTCCAGGACGAAGTCCTGAACCACGGCCGCCTGGTCCACCATGACGTTCACGGTCTGGGGCACGAAGCCCTGGAGGGAAACCTTCACCTTGTAGCCGAAGTAGGTCAGGCCCTCGAGGTTGTAGGCACCGGTCTCGCTGTCGGCGTAGGTCTGGGCCACCTGCTGGTCGTTGTCCGAGCGCAGCACCTGGACCAGGGCCGCCACGGATCCGCCGCCATCGCTGCTGGTCACGGTGCCGCTCAGGGCGCCGGCGGGAGCCAGGCTCAGCTGGGTGCCCAGGTCGTTGGCGCCGTACATGAGGAAGAAGCTTTCCTCGGTGGGCAGATAACCGAATTTCTCGACGGTCAGGACATAGTCGCCAACCGGCAATTCCTCGGCGTAGGACCAGCTGCCGTCAAGACCGCTGACCACCTGGAACACCGGCGCCTCCACCCCGGTGTAGGGGGCGGCGTAGCAGCTGACCTGGGCCAGCATCACGGCGGCGTCACCGTTGTCACCATCCAGCACGTGGCCGGCCACGGTGCCGTAGGCCACCATGATGTCCACGTTGCCGCTGAACAGATTGTACCCCTCGGCCATGAGGGTGGCGGTGCCGCTGCCTGCAACCGTCGGCAGCACGGACAGGGCCACGCTGTTGCCCACATCGCTGGCCTGGCCGGAGGTCCCGCCCCCGGCGAAGGCCAGGGTCAGGCCGTACTCGTCGGCCGAACCGGTGATCTCACCGCTCAGGTTCACGGCCAGCGAGCCGTCCAGCCCGATGGACGCCACCCCGGCGCTGATGGCGGGGTTGGTCAGGTCGGCCGCACCCGTCACGGGCAGATCCACGCTGAACATGTTGTAGGAGGTGCCGTCTTCCACGCCCCGCACCTTCAGGGTCTCACCGTACAGGGGAGTCACCTGGAACACGGCCACGCCCTCGGCGCCAGTCACCTGCTGCAGACCGCTCACGCCGAAGCCCTCGATGAAGACGCTCACGTTCTCCACGCTCTTGCTGGGCGGATCGGCCAGGGTCACGGTGACCTCGGTGGTCACGCCCACCGGCACGCTGGCCGGCTGCACGTCCACCACCACGGGCACGATGGCCGGCAGCAGTTCGCGGTAGGTCTGCAGGTTGTAACCCGTGATGGTCAGCTGCACGTCCCCGCCCGTCAGCACGGGCTGGTCCAGGGTCACCAGGCAGTATCCCGACGCGTCGGTCACGCCGGTGCCGTGGATCACGCCATCGCTGTACAGACTGACGGTGGCCCCGGCCACGCCGGTGTCGATGGTGAACTGGTCCGAACCGATGATCACCGAGCCGGCATGGCTGACGGTGGGCGCCACGGGCGCCGCGGTGCGCACCTGCAGGGAGCAATCACCGAAGATGTTGTACTGCTCAACCAGCTGCGTGCCCTCGCTGCTGATGCCGGTGCCGTACTCGTCCAGCACCTTCATGATGCCGTGGTAGTACAGCGACCCGATGACGTTGGCCTGGTCGGCGATCAGCAGATCCACGGCCTCGGCCTGCATGACGCAGGGAGGCACCCAGGGCGTGCTGGTGCTGGCGCTGTACATGGACACGGCGCCGTTGGGCTGGCTGGTGGTTCCCGACCGCATCCAGGCCTCGGCGAAGCACTCGGACATGGAGAAGTCGCCGTTGCTGCAGCTGACGTCCAGCACCCAGGGGGTCATGTAGCCGTTGCTCAGGTTGTTGGCGTCGGTGGTGCTGAAGTAGGGGTTGGACCAGCTGCTGCCCGAACCGTGGCCGATGTAGAAGAGCAGGCTGCGGCCCGCGTTGACGGCCGCGGAGATCTCGGTGGCCCCGTCTCCGTTCAACTGGTAGATCTGGTCCACCTCGTCGAAACCGTAGGCCAGCAGATCGTCGCGAATCCATTCGGCGCGCTCGTGATCGGCGTAGGGAGAGCCCTCGCTGCTGGCCAGGCCGGCGGCCTTGCTGTACCAGGCAGCCCCGGCCTGGGGATCCCGCTCGTAGGTGATGAACTTCTGGGTCTGGATGAGCACGTCCTCGGGCGTGGACGCGCTGATGCGGGACACGAAGAGGTCGGGATAGAGGTCGCTGCCCGCGCAGTTGGCGTAACGGGTGTCGTCGTCGGCGCCCTCGTAGGTGCCGCTGAAGGTGGGCACCTGCACGATATCACCCACCAGGATGACGTAGGTCAGGCCCTCGGGCGAATCGTAGCGGGTCTGGATGGCGTCCTTGATGCCGGTGGTGGTGGCCCCCACGCTGCCGGTGGAGATGACCTCCACGTTCAGGCCCTTTTCGCGCTTCCACTGGACGAAGTCGCCGATGGTGCCCATGAAGGCGTCGTTGCAGACGATGAGCATGTTGCCCTCGGTGGACAGCATGTTGTACTTGTCCGCCCCGCCGGCGACAGCCTCGAAGTTGGCGAAGCTGCGGCTGTAGATTTCCTGGTAGCGGGCGTCCAGGCTGGTGGTCAACCGGGACGGCTTGACGTTCACGCCGCCGCTGCCGGAGGTCTGCACCTCCACGCGGGCCGATTCCAGGGCCATGAGCACGCCCCGGTCCGCATCCCAGCGCAGGGGATACAGGCGCAGGTTCACAGCCCGGTGGTCACGCAGGATGTACGGATCACTCAGCTGGCTCACCTGGCCGGGGAAAACTCCCGCCTGGTAGGCTTGGCCGAAGACGTAGGGAATCTGGTCGGGATCCTGGGTGCGCAGCAGGTTGCCCTTGGAGGGCAGGACCGCCGGGGAATCCACTTCCCGCCAGACGGCGTCCACCAGTCGCACCACCGGCGTGCCGGCGTCGGGAATGATCAGGCTGGAGGTGATGAAAGGCACCTCGGGCCGGCCCTCTTCGAGGGTGAACCAGTGACCGGGCAGGCGCAGCTGGGCATAATCCCGGCCCTCCACCTGGACGGTGGTCATGTCGAATCCGGGCACGGTGATGTCCAGCACGGTGGTGCCGGGGCTGACCTGCGTGGCGGTGACCTCGGGACGCGCCTGGGTCTTGCCCGACAGGCTGACCCACTCGGCCTGGGCGGCCACGGCGGTGGTCAATACCACGAACATCGTCAGCAGAGCGATAAACCTCTTAACCATCGTCTTCCTCCATTTAATTCCCAGGGATTCCCCACAAAAAGCGAGTGGGTCTTATTGTACCACCGATGAGGCCCCTGAGAGGAGGGGCCTGTCCCGGCCGCCCTCCCATCCCCGGACCAGAGCGAGGTCTCCCGACCTCCCCGAGCGCCTGGAGCGTCATTAACACTCGACATGAAAACAACTTACAAATAATAAACCTTCACCGCCGTCAACACGCGCGCGCTCTCCGAATCGCAAAAAAAGCGCCTCCCCATCCGGAGAGGCGCTTTCCCACAAAGCTCACGAAATTGTAATAAATAATGGGGTTAGCGAACTTGCTCCTCGGCTTCGGTGTCGCAGGCGGTGGTCCAGCGCCCCTCGAAGAAGCCCCCATCGGTCCCCTCCACGGGGTGGCACAGACCATCCAGATAGCCCTGCACCTGACCCGCCGGGCCCACCCACTGGCCCCGGAATCCGGCCATGGCCGTTTCCTCGACGCCCGGTTCCCAGGTTCCGCGAATCAAGCCCACGAAGTGGCCGCGGCGGGTGATGTACTTGCCCATGAACACGCGATCACCGCTCTCGTCCAGGCCGTAGCCCCCGCGCAGGAAGCCCTGGATCCGCCCGCTCAGGTCCACGTAGGCCCCGGCGAAGGTTCCCAGCTGGACGCACTCGGGGCAGGGATCGTCCTCGGACACCTCTTCATCCCCATCCAGGGGCGGCAGAACCGCATAGCGGCCCGACAGGAAGCCCTTGGGGCAGTAGGCGATGTCGCTGAGGGTGAAGCCCGTCAGCTGGACGCTGTTGCCCGCCGAATCCACGCTCACCAGTTCATCCATCTCGGCCAGGTCGCTCACCGCGTACGAGCCCTGGATGGGGCCGGTGTTGATGTGCAGCATGTTGGGCGCAACGCCCTCCAGGCTCTCATCCTCGGGCCGCTCGATGATCTCCAGGACCAGTCCGTCGAAATGGCAAGCCGTATGGGACACGAAGGCCACTGTCTGGGGATTCAGGCGGGGACGCACCAGATGATCGCCCTGGAAGGGCTCGAAGCGCAGCAGTCGCCGGACCACCAGCAGACCGCGGTCGGTGTGGATCTCGCCGGTCCAGTCCAGGGCGGGGCAATTGGCGGGATCCAGCTGGTCGGGGTCCACGGCCAGGGTGTCCTCGGGGCCGCGGATCATGCCCCAGCGCAGGCGCAGAAAGGTGAAGCGGGGACGGGTGGGGTCGCCGGGGTCGCCGGGGTCGCTGCCGGCCTCTTCCCAGGCCAGGACCTCGGGATCCACCAGCAGCGGATCGTCCGAGTCCTCGCCCTCCTCGGCGTACATCATGGCCTTCAAGCCCTCGTCGGCAAAGGCCTCGTCCTCGTCGGAAACCGTGAGGCCCCCGTATTCCTGGGTCATGTCCAGGTTCTCGTAATCATCGGCGGCGGTCAGATCGGATTCCAGAGGGGACTGGCTCTCGTCGCTGCAGCCGGCCGCCAGCCACAGCAGCATGGCCAGGGAGAGCACGCCCACCAGCGCGGTGAGGCGTCGAACAAGGGGGAAGTTGAGGCTTGGCATCTGCATGGTATCTCCTGTCGGGGTTGCCCCGGGCGCGGCCCGGGAAATGTGCCCTGGTCGGCATCTCGGCTTCTCCATTGCAGACTCGGTGCCAGCGTTCAAACAACAATACAAACGTATACCGGGCAACCAGTTAAGAGATCGCATGCAAAAGCCCGCCGGACAGGCGGGCCAGAATATGTCCCTCAGGGTACAGTGCAACCGGGTTCAGGTACAGGCCGCGATCACAAGCCCAGGCGCTGCTTGACCCGCACCTTCAGGGCCATCAGTTCCTCGTGTCGCACCCCCAGAAGGGTGCCCATCTTGTGCATCAGGGCATCCTCGTGGTTCTCCAGGACGCCATCGCTGTACACCACCTCCCACAGCAGCTCCAGCACCGCCAGCTTGCGGGCGCGGGGATAGCTCTCGTTCACCAGGCGGCAGAAGGAGTACAGGTCATCCTGGGCCAGACGCTCCTGCCCGGCCAGGGTCACCAGCCGGGCCGCCTCGTCCTCGCTCAGGTCGAAACGCCGGGCCATGAGGCGGTGGATGGTGGCGAGCTCTTCGGCGCTGAAATCGTCGTCGGCGTGGGCCACTTCCAGCAGCAGGACGCAGGTGGCCACCTGCAGGCGGTTGGCGTCGGTGTCGGGCTGGTCAGGGCCCAGGCGGTCCAGGAAGAACTTGTTGATGGCGTCGAACATGGGCCTCTTTCAGGGGACGGAGACACGCCGCCAGGTCGGGCCGGGCAGGGTCAGCACCTCGTAGGGGATGGTTCCCAGGTGATCCGCCAGTTGCTCGGCGGTGATGACTTCTTCTCCTTGCCGGCCCAGCAGCACGGCCTGGTCACCGGCCTGCACGCCGGGAACGTGGGTCACGTCCACCATGCACAGGTTCATGCAGATGCGGCCAACCAGAGGAGCCCGCTTGCCCTGCAACAGCACGTGTCCGCGGCCGGAAAGAGCCCGGGGCCAGCCGTCGCTGTAGCCCACGGGCAACACGGCGATGCGGCTGTCGGTCATGGCCTTCCAGGTGCGGCCGTAACCCACGGTCTGCCCCGCCGTCACGCGGCGCACCTGGGACACCCTGACCTTCCAGGTCAGGGCCGGCCGCAGATCAACCTCGGGCCGGTTCTTCTGGCGCACGGAAACCAGGGTTTCCCGGCTGGGCCACAGGCCGTAGGCGCTGATACCCACCCGCGCCATTTCCCAGTGGGAGCGCTCCCATAACAAGGTGGCCGCGCTGCAGGTCATGTGCCGGCACAGGGCGCCCACGCCCCGGGCCGCCAGGGCCTCCTGGTAAGCGGTGAAGCGCTTCATCTGCTGGTGGGCGAAGCCGTGATCGGTGGTGTCCTCGATGTCGGCGAAGTGGCTGGACAGACCCACAAGGCGCACCTCGGGCACCTGCCCCAGCAGCTCCAGCACCTCACCCATTTCGTCCTCCGTCACTCCCTGGCGGTTCACCCCCGTCTCCACCTTCAGGTGAACGGGCAGGTCGCGCTCCAGGCGTCCGGCCAGCGGGCCCAGCTGCCTGGCGGCGTCCATGGAGGCCACGGTGATCTCGGCTCCCAGCCGGGCGGCGTCCAGTGCCTCGTGCCCCAGCACGGGGCCCAGGATGAGCACCGGATTCTCGAACCCTCCGCGGCGCAGGGCCTGAGCCTCGGCCAGGCTGTGGACGCCCAGCACGTCGGCCCCGCCGGCCAGGAAGGCCTCGGCGGCAAGAAGAAGGCCGTGGCCATAGGCATCAGCCTTGACCACGGCCATCAGACGGCAAGCGTCACCCACCAGCCCCCGGAAAACGCGCATGTTCTCCGTCAGCCGCTGCTGGTCGACCTCGATGGTGAGCCAACCCTGGGGGGCGGCCGGAACCTCGGGTAGTGGCATCCTAGCCCTGGGCGCCCTTCTTCTTGGCCCGGGCGGCACAGGCATCCTTGTCCTTGCAGGCGCCGTACAGTTCCAGGCGGTGACGGTAAATCTGGAAGTTGTTCTCCTCGGCCAGCTGCTCCTGCAGAGCCTCCAACTTGGGGTTGAAGAACTCCATGATCTGGCCGCATTCAAGACAGATCATGTGGTCGTGGTGCTCCACGTCCGAGTGGCCTTCATACCGGGCCAGGCCGTCACCGAAACGGCGCTCCTCCACCAGGCCGCTCTCCACCAGCAGGTGCAGGGTGCGGTACACGGTGGCGTAGCCGATGCGGGGATTGACCTTCTTGACCTCGGCCAGCAGCTCTTCAACGGAAATATGTCCGCGCATGCGGAAAAACACCGAGACGATGGTGTTGCGTTGACGGGTGGTTTTAAGCCCTTGCTCCTGGATGAACCTGGCGAAAGAGGCTTCCTTTTCCTGGACCAGCTTCTCGTCCACGTTCTTGTCCTTGGTTTCCATGGCCATATCTACCCTCTCGATAAAGTGGCGAAGGGCGAAATCCCTCGGACCCACTGATGGTTCCTTTTCGATTTTGAAAACTGTTTTCGTGATTCAAATTAATAAGAGCGAAACGCTCCGGTGTCAAGCCGGTTGATGGCGGGAAAACCAGACCCTGCGCAAGGGGTCAATGGAACCGGATCTGGTAGGCCAGGGTGTCGCCATGGGGAATGATCCAGAAGCCGCGAGGGCCGTGCAGCAGGTGCACATCCCGCCCCCTGTGCATGAACGAGGCGGCGTCCACGGTGGCGTTCCAGGAGCGCCGCGACCCGGCCAGCCGGTACATGCGGCCGGTGCCGCTGTCGGTCACCCACATGTAGTGCTCGTCCCAGGCCAGACCGAAGGGTGAAAAGCCGGGCGTCACCACCGAGCGGGTGATCTCCTTGACCTCGGGGTCGAAACGGTCCACCCGTCCGCTGTCCCGATCGGTGATCCACAGGAAGCGGCCGTCCCAGCACATGCCCACCGGGCGGTGGCCGGGAGTGTTGTAGGCATCCTCCACCCTCAGGGTGTCGGGTTCGATGCGGTACAGGATGGACGTGCCGTCCTGCACGTCCCCACAGGACCACAGGCTTTCCCCGTCATAGGCCAGGGTGCGGTCCAGCACACCGGTGAAATCCTCACGCAGGAAGACGACGCCCAGGGAGTCCTGGAAAACCAGGTGGACCTCGCGGTCGCCGGACTCACTGAGGCTGTCAGGAGTGTCCATGAGCACCACCAGGGTGTCGGGGCCCATCCAGGTCATGCCCGAGACATAGCCGGGGCCGGGCAGGGGAATGGTGTCGATGACGCTGAAGCTGAGTTCCCGGGAAGCGGGATCCTTGGCCTGGCCGTGAGCCACCTCGGGAGCCAGAAGCAGGGAGGCGGCCAGCATGAGCAAGGCCGCGGTCATGACGACCAGGACCATCTTGGCCAGAAGGGGCCGCCAGCCCGAAACGTTTCCCGTGTGCATGTTCATCGCCATGGTGTCGCCTCTATCCTTTGCGTCGATCCAGCAACAGACCGGCCTCGGCCAGCAGCTGGCGGATCCTGTCCACCGTGAGGGGTTTCCTGGCCGTCAGGTCCACACCCTGGTCCACGGCCGAATCCAGAATATCCTCGTTTCCCCAGCCGGAAACAAGCACCAGCACGACCCGAGGGTCGCGCGCCCGTAATTCCATCGCAATTTCCAGGCCGGTTTTCCCCGGCAGGGACTGATCCAGGATCACCACCGGGAAACGTCCCGGCGTGAAAGCCTCCAGGGCCTGCTGGCCGTGGCCCGCCAGATGCAGGTCATGGCCCAGTGTGCTCAGGAGGTCATGCATCATGTCCTGCACCGCCGGCTCGTCCTCCACCAGCAGGATCTTCATGGCCGGGGGCTGAGCGGCCGGAGTCGTGGCGGCCGGAGTCGTGGCGGCCTGACCCATGGCGTCCGGGGATGGTTCCGCCGCGGGCGGGGCCCAGGGCAGATCCAGGGCGAACAGGGCGCCCCCCAGCGCCGATGAGTCCTCCAGGGCCAGTCCGGCGCCATGACAGGCCAGCAGATCCCGGCACCCGGCCAGGCCAAGCCCGCGGCCCGCCTCGCCGCTGGTGCTGAGCCCCCGCTGGAAGATTCTGCCGGCCAGGTGAGCGGGCACGCCGGGCCCGTCGTCCTCGCAGGTCAGCCGGACCCGATCCTGGTGGCGCTGAACCTCGAGGCGGATCTGGCCCCCCTCCCCCATGGCCTGCAGCGCGTTGGTCAGCAGGTTGGCCAGCACCTCGCGCACCACCTGGGCCGGCACCGAAGTCCCCACGCTTTCGGATTCATCCAACTGTGCCCGCCAATGGCCTTCATCACTGAACCAGCCCTGACCATCTCCCGGCTGGATCAAGTCCAGGGCCTGGCGGACGATGGCCGCCAGGGGAATAGAAGCTGCCTGATCGGTCGGCTGCTGCCGTCCCTCCAGGCGGTCCAGGATGCGGGCTGCGTCGGCCGCGGCCAGATCGATGGCCCGCAGCCGTTTCTCCTGTTCCGAGGGCACCTGCTCCGAGGGCGCCTGGTCCAAAGGCGCCTGGTCCAGGGACGTCTGGCCCATGGACGTCCGGCCCGAGCCATCCTGCATGAGCAGCAAGGCGGCATGCCCCCGCACAACGCCCAGCATCTGGCGGATGTCGTGGGCCGCGGCATGCACCCGGTCCATGAGTTCGTTGCGGTCATCGGCGGAAGACAAGGCACCACCCGAAAAAGAATAACAGGGTACGAGAGATCGTGGTCAGGTGGCTTGATAATACACTTCAGGTGCGCAGGCGCAAGACCTCACACGGCGCAGGAAAGGGAAGGTTCGCCGGTGTCGGAGGAGGTGGCGGGCTGGTCCAGGGGCATTTCCAGCACCAGAGCGGGGCGGTCCGAAGCATCGGGCCGCACCGACACCTGGACCTGCAGGCTGGCCAGCAACGGACGCGAGATGACGTAGCGGGCCAGACGTTCCAGCTCCTCGCAAAGGCCGGACTGGCTGCAATCCGCAGCGCTGTTCAGTCCGGTGCGGGCCACGCGGGGCTCCCGGCAATCACCATCGTCGGGCTCGGGCACGAGCCACAACTGCACCCGGGTGTCGTCGTTCTCGGCCGGGCGCCACCGGCCCTGAAGCGGGGCTCCGGGCAGGGCGAATTCCAGCACCCGCATGGCCTGCCCCACCAGCACCTGCAGAAGGTTGGGGTCGGTGAAGAGAGAAGCGTGCACCAGTTCGGAAGGCAACACGTTGCCCCTGGCGTCAGGAACCATGGCCAGAGCCTCGTGCAGGGAAAGGCCGTGCCACTGTCCGGGCGGCAGGGACCGCTCCAGTTCCAGGAGATCCTGGCTCCAGTCCACCGTGCGGTGCAGTCGCTGGATATTGCGCAGAGCGATGTCCAGCATTTTCAAGCGCCCGTCCTGGGCGGAATCCTCGTTTGCCAGCAGGCCGCCCAGATCTCCTTGCAGCACTTCCAGCGCCGTCTTGGCCGCGGTCAGAGGGCTGCGCAGTTCGTGGCCCAGGAATTCCAGGTATCCCCGGTCATTGCCAGATCCCATGTCCTCCTGGGCCTGGTTGCGGTGCTGACGGGCCTGGTTCAAACAACTTTCCAGGGCCAGTTTCAGATGAGAACCCTCTGGTCCGGCCTGGACCAGAACCCGCTGAGCTTCCCGGGTAAGGAGGAGGGACCCGGGAAGTTCGCCCAGCAGGAGCAAGGGCGCCGGCGGTGCCGCTGCCGGCATCCTTGTCGAAAGCACATCTGGGTTTTCCGCCAGGTGAGGGCAGGGCCCCACCAGAATTGCGGCATCGCACTCATGAAAGGAGGGGATCCCATCGGCGCAGGACCACTGGCCCACCGTCAAACCCCAGCCCAGAAGCCAGGTTCGCACGGGAACCATCCCACGGGGATCACCTCCTAACATCACATGAGCCATGCCGTCCTCCTTTTTGCGGATCGCACCGTGTTTGACCGGTTTACCCCCCTGACCGCAAGGCCCATGCCACGAGGTATTTGGTTGTGTTCAAGTGATTTAAAGGCAATCAGAAGGAGCAGCACAGGGCATGGTCACCCACGGGAGGGAATCAGAAGGAACAACGAGGAAGAGCGGGGCAGGAAGAGGTAAACCGGGCCAAAACGGCACATCCTGCCCCCTTGTCGGGCAGAATGCATTGGTTGTGCCCGGAAGATTGTTGCTGGGCTGAAGAGGGGGCCTGATGTAGCCAAATGGGGCAATAATTCAGATCTAAAAAACAAAAAAGAGGCTTTTTAGTCATTCCCGAGAGGCCAGCAACAATCTTCCGGGCACAACCTATATCTCAGGGAGAGATGGGATTATCCGATTCCGCACCCTGCCCAGGGCGCTGGCCGGGACTGTCAAAGCGCCAGGCCAGGGTGAAGTACCAGGCCGCCGGCCCGTTCAGGGTTCCCGCCAGCTCTCTCGAAATCCGAACCCCCACGGATCCATCCGGCGTCCATGGCAGCCAGTTCTCGACACCCACCAGCAGGGAGCGGCGTCCTTCACGATCACAGAAATCCAGCATGAGGGAGGAGCGGGTTCCACGACCGCGGTACCAGTCCAGTCGGGCTCCCAGCTCGCTACCCCCGGGAAAGGCCTCCTCGTTCAGCAGATCCTGGCCAGACCCCATGTTCTTGAGGTATCCCACTTCCAGGTTCAGTCGCGTGTTGTGCCACAGATCCAGCTGGCGGCGCATAGCCAGGTGGACGGGAAGGCTCACCGACGCGAAGGGATAGAGTCGGTCCGTGCCCACGGGCAGCCCCATGCCCAGGGCGTACTGGAAACCTTTGAGGCCGGGCAGGGCCAGGGGACCGACAGCGCCGATCTCGGGCTGGCCGAAACTGGTGATGGTTTTCTCCGGCTCCCACTGGAAATCTTCTTCCAGCCCCCTGATCCAGGGCCAGCGATCAACCGGGCTTGTGTTTCCCGTATCGAAAAGAAGATGGGACATGCGCAGGAAGAAGATGGCCCGCTCGCCCGCGGGCAGAACGGCACAGAGCTGGAGCCGATCCACGGACCAATCGTACTTGGCATCCTCGAAGCGATTGTACTCGGCAATGAGGGCCAGACGGGAAGTGGAATCAGCGGGAGCGAACCAGGGAAACTCGTCCACATGGAGAAGCTGGGCCTGGGACACACCAGGCACAAGAATCAGAAGGAGAACCAGGAACAGGAGACGAGCCAGCATCGGTACTCACCCGCAAGGATTCAGGAGGAGCCGGTTCCCAGGTATCACCGCGACGCCTGCTCGATCAGGCGGACCACGCCGGCTTCTTCGAAGTACACCTTGATGACCTGGCGCTTGCCGGGCAGAGTTTCCTTGGCGACAACCACACCGCAATCATCCCAGGCCAGATGATGAATACACTGGCCCACCTCGTAAGTTCCCCAGGGACGGTAGGACAGGGCATCCTCGGGGTCGATGGCCGCCAGCTGGGCAGCATACTCGTGCAGGGGCTCCACCTCGTCCCCACCGTCATCACCGTCCTCGGAGGATTCCTCGTCGTCGTCGTCGGAGATATCGTCCGGCCCTTCCAGGTCGGGTAAATCAGAGGGGAGGTCCTCATCGAGGGCGAGATCGGATCCCCGCGTGGAAGCCCCAACAACCGAGGGGGTGGGGCCTTGACCAGCCTCTTCCACCTGGGCCACTCCGAGCAACGGATCGTCGTCGTCCTCTTCAAGGAGAGACGCAGGGTCGGCGCCTTCTTTATCCTTCAGCGCCTCCATCATGGCTGCAGGGCTGTCCCAGGGCATGGTATCGTCCACAAGGCTCTCAGGGTCTGCGGAAACTCCGTCCCCAGACTCCTGCGGCTCATCCTTCGCTTCGAGGCTTGCGGCCTCCGTTGATCTATCCTCCTCCGCCTCATCCCGGCCGCGTAACTTGGGCAGGAAGCCCTGGCACTGGGGACAGCGGTACCAGATCACACCATCGTCCTCGTCCCCATCGCTGGTGGGAACGATTTCCATTTCAAGCCATTCCTTGCAGACAGAACAAAACTGTCTGGACTTAGCTTTGGCGTTCACCGCAACTCCAGGCACTCTGTTGGTGGCACGTTGGACGAAACGAGGGTGACGAAACTGCACCCGTCATGGTAGCTCTGTTTTTAACCGAACGAAAGGACCGACCGAACCGTGGGAGAGATCAAGGAGCTGTCTTGCAACAGTTCTCGGCCTCGTCCTTCGTCATGTAGCGCATCCCACACACCAGGCAGCGATTGGGACCATCGATCCGGCCCTCATTTTCGGCCTTGAGAAGAAGACGCTGATATTTTACGAAACTTTCATCCCGAATGAGAATCTCATCGTCTTTGACGCTGGTCATTGGGTCCTCCTTGGCTCCTAGTCCGCGCCATCCTTTGCCGTGTCTCTCTGGTTGGGAATCTCCGTAGGTAGGCAAAGGCATGTAATAATGGCTGGCATACTACGACATTTGTTCAACCCAGTCAACCACTTAGCTTGTGCCCGGGAAATTGTTTCTCGCCCATTTTTTGCCAAGACTGGGCATGGCCACATTCCAAAAGAAATTCGCTCCACCCCACTGCCCCAATCCCAAGTGCCTCCACCGCAACGGGTTCACCAACCCGCGTGCTTTCAAGCGTGCCGGCTACTTCCGGCGACAGCACGCCCCCATGTGTATCCAGCGGTTTACGTGCAAGTTCTGCAATCGCTCCTTCAGCACCCAAACCTTCTCCATGGACTACTGGCAAAACATGGCCGTCAGGCTCTTTTTCAAAGTGGTGGGAGGGATGGCCAACAGACAGATCGCCAGGGACCTGCGTGTCTCACCCAGCACAGTGGACCACCACATCAGCCGCATGGCTCGCCACTGTCTTCTATTTCACCAGCGCACGATCGCAGGCCAGCGATCACCCGACCAGCTGGTCATCGACGGTTTTGAATCCTTTGAGTGGAGCCAGTTTCATCCCATCCATCTACACCTGGCCGTTGAAAAAGGAAACGACTTCTTCTGGTACTTCACCGACAGCCCCCTTCGTCGCAAGGGCCGTATGACCAGCGGACAGCGTCGGCGACGGGCCGCCCTGGATAAACTGCTCGGCCGTCCAGACCCGAAAGCTATCGAGAAGGACACCCGTGAACTACTCCAGGTTGTCCTCAGTGGCCTGAGCCACGCCGTCGTTTATTGCGACTGTCACCCGGCTTATGCCCGGGCCATGACAGGCCTGAAGTGTCACATCGAGCACGACTTGACTCCGGGGTCGGAGCATCGGGACCAGAACAACAGCCTCTGGGAAGTGAATCTGACTGACCTTTTTATCAGACATTGCAGTTCGAACCACAAGAGGGAGACCATCGCATGGTCCAAGCGGCGCCATGAACTGGCCTATGGTTTCTAGAATAATGGAGAGTGGGACGGCAGGATTAGCCCAACGAGGAACTTAAAGAGGAGCCCCGTGGTTGACATCGACCACAGGGCTCCAACGGAGAAACAATCTCCCAGGCACAACCCCTAGGTTACAGCCGAATCAGCAGAAAGCCCTTCATCCCCCACCGCCGCCGCAATCCTCTCACCAGCCAGCTGCTCGATCCTGAAAAGATCACCCAGGTCATTCAGACCATAGCTCCTGGCATCCACCAGCGCCCGGTCCAGGATACCGGCGGTGGCGGTGGCGTCCGCGCTGGCCCGGTGGGGGTTGTCGTGCAGGACACCGAAGTGGCGGGCCAGGTCGTTGAGGCTGCGGCTTTCCAGATGAGGCCAGATCTGGCGAGAGAGTTGCAAGGTGCAAAGACCGGTGACGGCGGGACGCACCACACCGCGACGGGCGAATTCCCAGCGCAGGAAAGGAAGGTCGAAGCGAATATCGTGGGCCACGAACACATTGCCGTCCAGCATTCCGGCCACCGTCTCCGCCACATCCGAAAATGTCGGCGCGCCCTCCAGGTCGCGGTTGCGGATTCCCGTCAGGCGAGCCACCCAGGGCGGAATATCCCGGTCACTCCAGACCAGGGTCTCGAAGCGGTCCTCGATCTTGCCCCGGCGGTAGATGACCAGGCCGATCTCGATGATCTCGTCGACTCCGATGACGCTGCCCGTGGTTTCGAGATCGACCACCGCGAAGGTGGCCTCGTCCAGGGTCTGGCGCAGGCAAGGCGCCCCCAGCACACTCCAGCAATGATCATGGGTTTCGATGAAGCGGGGATCGGCGCCAAGCAAAGCCCTCACCACCACCTGGGTCTCGGGCATCTCGTGCCGGCGGGCACCAAAAAGATGCCGGGCAATGACCGGAGTGGGTAAAGGCTTCTCTTGACCGAGCAGGAATTGATGTGCGTCGGCCCGGTATTGCTGCAGGTCGCTGGTCAACATGGTGTAATTATACCATTAATTTTCGCCCGTAGTCAATCCGGAGCAACAAGCACAGGTTTTGCCCCGCCCCCGAAGCCCACCAGTTCCATGATCTCCACCCTGATCCGGGGCGGAGGGGGCGAAAAACGCCGGCTGGGCGGGTCCAGGGTCGATTCGGCCCGCACCCGCTCCGCCACGTAGGCCAGTCCCAGGAAGGGAATCTTGCTGTTCACGGCCGCGGTGACCTCGTGGGTGGACACCTGGATCATGGTCCCCGCGGGCAGCTGGGCCCGCTGGGTGTCCGCGGCGCTGAAAACGAACTGGTCGCAAAGATATTGCTGTTTCTGGATCACCCGGGTGGTGGGATCCTTGATCTCGGTGTGATCGGGCCTGAAATCGGCCTCCAGGGACGCGGACAGCAGGGGATCCTCACGCAATTCCCGGACCGTCACCTCCTGGGCCACCCCGTCCTCGTAGCGCACGATCTTGCCCACCGCGTCCAGCAACTGGCCCTCCCGCCGCAAGACCGATCGGTCCAGCTGCAGTCGCAGCCCCTGGCCCGGCAAGGGCACCAGGGTCCCGTCTTCCAGTTCCTGCAAGGGCAGCAACTCCAGAAGCCAGGCCTGATCGGTGGTGCCGTCGGCCCGGCTCAGGCAGGCGATGCGGGTGATGCCCTCGCTGCGCTTGCCCCCGGCCATGACCTGGGTGCGGTAGTCGGCCCAGGCGCCCTCGTGCATCTGCAGGGGAATCTGGGGCTGGCTCCAGAGGGTGAAGATGTCCAGGGCCCGGGCCGGAGCGCCCGCCAGCAAACCGGCCGCCAGGACCAGCAGCCACACGGCGGGCAGACCTCTCCCGCGCCAGCCACCTACGAAAACGGCCGACCCTGAGGGCCGGCCGTTCCGCGAGGATCGGCTAGTGCTTGATCTTTTCCCAGTAGGTCGCGTAGTCGAAATCAGGGCTGTTCTCCTTGTCATGGCAAGCCACGCAGGAATCCTTGGCCTGGGCCAGCCACTTGCCGTCCCGGGAGTGTTCGGTCCCGTAGCCGTGGCAAGCTTCGCACTGGACGTTGGCCATCTTGTTGTAGGGGCTCTCATCGGAGTAGCCGTTCTTGTACTGGTACCCCGTGGTGTGACAGACGATGCACTCGGGTTCGAAGTTCTGCCCCTCGCTGCGCAGGGTATTGAAGGCCCGGCGGTGGGCGCTGCTGGCGTAGACATCCCAGGCATCCTCGTGGCAGCCCTTGCAGGACCGCTCGCCCAGGTAGCTTTCCTTCTCCGAACCGAAACTGCGGGGATAGGCGGCCCGCTTGGCCTCCTTGAATTCCTGCAGCTTGACCTTGTGCTCCTCCACCCGGGCCAGCATGCCCGGATCATCGGCAATGGCGTCGTCCAGGCTGGTGATCTCCACGTCCACCGCCATGACCTTGCCGTCGCTCTTCTCGATGAACAGGTCGGCCCGGCCCATGTACCGCCCCTCGAAGGCGGCCGACAGCATGACCGTGTCGTTCAGGATGCGCTCGGACTTGAGATTGGTGTGCGTATGCCCCACCACGCAGATGTCCACACCCTGTATTTCCTTGACCACCGTGTCGGTGAGCCGGTCACCCAGGTGGCCCAGCAGCACGATGGTGTCGGCCTCCTCGCGGACACGGGGCAGGAGAGCCCGCAGCACGGGCACGGGGTCCTGCACTTCCAGGCCCAGATCCTTGTCCATCATGCTGATCATGCGCTGGGCAGGATCCAGCACGCTGATCACACCGAAACGAATGCCGTTCTTCTCGATGATCAGGTACTCGGGCAAGATGAGCTCACCCGTGGCGATCCGGCGCACGTTGGCATTGGTGAAAGGCAACCCCATCTCCTGGACGACCTTGTTCAGGAAATCCAGACCGTAGTTGAGGTCCTTTTCACCCAGACCGATGGCGTCGTAACCGAAATCAGCCATGCACTCCAGCAGGAACTCGGTCTCGTACTGGGCATTGCGGTTGCGCTGACCGAAGAGGTCGCCGCCGTCCAGGATCAGGGTGTTGACACCCTCGTTGAAAACAGAATCGAAATAGGTAGCCCTCCGGGCCACCCCGCCACGCTGCTTGGATTTTCAGCCACAGGGCTCGATCTTTCCCTTGGTGTCCGAGGCGTAGAGGACACTGATCTGCTTCCAGTCACCTCCCTTGTTCTCGGCGTGGGCCGTGCCCACATCCCAGACATTCCAGGGCAGGAGAGCGGCAAGAGCCAGGGCCAAGGCGCTGAGCCCCAGCCAGCTTTTCTTCAACGGCATGCTGATTCCCTTCGGGAAGAATGAATCTGTATCCGAAAAAGCGAACAGCCGGATCGGCTGGAAGTTCCCGCCCAAAATTATAACAAGCGTCCCCCGCCGGACGCAAGCGTCCCACCGTGTCGGGGGCAAAAGAAAGGGAGAGCCCGTCCGGGCCCTCCCCTGCAACCATCGGCATCCAGATCCTACTTCTGGACGCGTTCCTTCAGGCTCTTGCCCGCCACGAAGGCGGGGTACTTGGCCGCGGAGATGGTGATGGCCTCGCCGGTCTGGGGGTTACGTCCGGTCCTTTTCTTCCTCTTACGGCGCTCGAAAGTTCCGAAGCCGGTGATCTGGACCCGGTCACCCTTGGCCACGGCGTTGGCGATGATGCCCTCCCGCGGAGCGGTGGAGAAAATCGCCTCGACGGCCCGCTTGGCGGCGGCCTTGCTCATCTTGGTTTTCTTGGCCAGCTGTTCGGTGAGTTCGGTTTTGTTCATTACGTCTCACCCCCTTTCCTTTCCACCATTTGTCCCCCACTGCCGACGGGTTGTCAACGGAAAAAGCGTGCTTTTCCAGGGATATTGCGGCTTTTCAGGGGGTATGGGCGAGAAAAGGGCGCCGGCCGGTCATCCTCAATACAGCGAGCCGCTCAGATTACCCATTCCCGATTCAACCCCGCGATTGAATTTAAGGGCGGGAATGGCCTTCAGATAGATGCGGAAACCGAACTGGGAATCCACGGTGCTGATGGTGCGGTTGAACTCCAGAGCCCAGCAATGCAGGTCCCGCTTGAGGCTGAACTGCTGCCTCACCGCCGAGCTCTTCACCAGATCGAACGAGCCTTGATAGCGGAACTTCCAGCTGCGGGTCAGGTCGGCCGTGAGTGAGAAGTTGGCGCTGGCCGTCTTGCTGTGGTTGGTGTTGTTGTAGTTGTAGGACAGGGAGGCGTTGGTGGTGAAGGGGATGTAGCGCCCGCCCTCGGTGGGGTCCTTGGTCTGCTGCCCGCCCATGCTTTCGGGCCGGTCGTAGAAGTCCTGGAAAGCGCTCTCCTCGCCATCGAAGAATTCGTCGCTCCCGTACTCCTCCCCGAAATAATCATCCTCCTGACCGGTGGCGGTGCTGTCCGCCGTCCCATCCTGCAATTCAACCCCCAGGCGGTCGATGGCCGCGTTGCGCCGGGCCCGGGGCTGCTCGGGCACCTTGCCCACGTCCAGCCGCCCCCCGAAGTTCAGGCCATAGGAAAAGCGCGTCGACTGCAGGGACAGGGTCTTGGGGTCGATATTGTTGCTCACCTTCAGGCGCAGGGCCTGGCTCTGGCCCGGCTTGATGGTAAGACCGCTGCTGATGGTTCCCCAGCGCTCACCCGGCTCGTTCTTGGGGCTGTAGCTGGTGCGCAGCGACCAGTCCAGCACGCCGTCCAGCTTCTTCTCGGCCATGGCGGTGTCGTTTTCCGCCGCCAGGTACTTCACATCCAGGCGGTTGGTCAGGGACAGGCTGACGCTGGTGCTGTGGACCTGTCCCGACCGGAGACCGGGACTCAGGCTCCACCCGCTGTTCATCTGCAGGGTGTGCCGGATGGCCTGCAGGCGCCCGACCTTCACGGGGAAGATCCCGTACAGGGTGGTCCCCACGCCCGTGCTGAAGGACAGCCCGGTGCTGGTGTTCTCGGTGATGTTCTCGTAGCTCTCGAAGTGGTAGGTGGTGTCCGAGTCGGCCACGTATTCCTGGCCGCTGTCCTCGCTACGGGACCAGCTGTGCCGGGCGTTGGTGCTGAAGCTCAGGTTGAAGATGCCAACCCGCGGCGGCCGCAGGCTCAGGCCCCAGCTGCCGCTGGCGTCGTAGTTCTTCAGATCCTTCAGCTCGTAATCCTTGCTGGAGGACTTCAGGTTGTAGCTCTGGGAGAAGTAGGCGTTGCGTCCCAGGTTGCCCAGGAAGCTGCCCTTCTGACCGGTGCGCAGGGACGGGGCCAGGGTGATCTGCTTGAAGCTGAGGGCCAGGGAGGGCAGGGTCAGGGTGCTCAGCAGGTTGTTGCTGGCCGGATCGCCGGCATCCTCGGCGTTGACGTACTGGTTGCGGCTGAGACTGAGGTTGGCGTTCATCCAGCCGAAGTTGCGGCTCAGGTAGACGTTCACCGGCAACTGCCCGCTGACCACGTCCTGGTTGGCGCTGCCCGTCAGGTCGTTGCTGCTGAGGGTGGTGCTGGCCAGGCGCGCGTCGGCCCGGAACTTGTAGTCGTCCCACAGGGTCGGCTGGTTGTGGTTCCAGCGCAGCTGCCACTCGCGCCGCTTGGTGGACGAACCCAGGCTCATCTTGCGCGAGTAGTCGATGCCCCCGTTGAAGGCGTAACGCTTCACGTAGCGGTTGCTGACGCGGAAGCTGAAGTCCCGGCGCTCGTTGTAATCGCCCTCGAAGAGCAGGTCCGTGTACTCGTTGGTGGCCCAGTAGTAGCCGAAGTCGCGGATGTAGCGCCCCTCGCGGCTGGACCAGCCGAAATCGAAGCTCGGGAAGAGGATGCCCGACTGGCGCCCCTCCTTCAGGCTCTTGAAATAGAACGGCAGGGCGAAGACAGGCACGTGGCCGATGCGCAGGACGATGGGGGCGGCCACCACCTTGTCCCCCATGCGCATCTTCATCTTGTCGGACCAGAAGTGGTAGTGGGGCTCGGCCAGGTCGCACGAGGTCATGCGCCCGCCGCAGATCTTGATGGTGGTGTCGGGGAAGCGCCGGATCTCGTCGCCCACGTAGTAGTAGTTGTCGAAGCTGGTGACGCCGTCCTGCACCGCGCCGGTCTTGTGGCGGAAGTTGTAACCCAGGTTCTCGCCGGCGATGTTGTCGCTGTCCTCCACCAGGGGGTTGCCCTCGGCATAGATCTCCCGGTCGGTGGTGTCCAGCTTGATGTGCTGGGCCGTCAGCTTCATGGTGCCGTAGTGCACCATGCCGTCGTCGCGGATGTCGATGGCCTTCTTGTCCATGGCGAAGTCCACCTGGCCGCCGCTGTACTTCACGTCCTCGGCGCTGGCCAGGAAGTTCATGGTGGTCTCGGAGGTGTCCAGCCCCACCGCCGCCAGGCTGTCCAGGGCCGCGCTAAGCAGGCTGTCCACCATGGCCGTGGGCAGGGTGGCCACCACCGAATCAACCCCCGCGGCCAGCAGGGAATCCACCACCGCCGAGCTGTCGATGGCCCCCTCGGCCATGAGCCCGGCCAGGTTGCGCCCCCGGTCCAGCATGTCGCGCATGGCGGCCACCCGGGCGAACTTGTAGGTGCCCGTCATGTTGCCCATGACCTTGACCCGGTGCACCTTCTGCTGGCGGAAATGGATGACGATGGTGTCGCCGGTGACATCGTTGGTGGCCACCTCGTCCTGCACGTCCAGGGGCGTGTAGATGCTGCGGGCGTTGCCCACCACCACCGACCGGTCCAGCACCTCGTTCTCGAACTCCACCGAGATGGAATCGCCCTCCAGGGTGTCCATCACCGGCAGGCCCTGGTACTCGTGGGCCAGGCTGTCCGGGGCCTGGTCCTCCATGCGGGCCGTCCCCGTGAGGATGACCCGGCGCAGCTGCCCTCCCTGGTAGCGGAACTCGATCTCGTCGCCGTACATGGTGCTGCCCTCGTGCATGCTCACCTGGGGCGAACCGCGCAGGACCATGCGGTCGCGACCGTAGGCGATGGCCGTGTCGGCCAGGGCCAGGGTGGCCCCCTGCTTGATGCGCACCGAGTCCACCATGACCACCCGGTCCTCGGCCCGGTAGAAGCGCATGAGCCGGGCCGTGCTCACCAGGGGCCCGCCTTCCTGCTCGCGGCTGGTCAGCACCGGGTTGCGGTCCACCTCGGCCATCTCCCCGGCCGCGTCGAAGAAGGCGTGGTCGCCGGTGACCAGGTTCTTGGCCCCCGGCTCCATGATCTTCACGTGGCCGAAGGCCTGGCCCTCGCCCAGCAGACGGTCCCGGAAGATGGTGTCGGCGCGCACGCTGTAATCCGGCGTCACCAGCAGGGCGTCGTCCATCAGCCGCACGTAGCGGCCGTCCGTTCGGGTCTCCCCCCGCTGGCCGGTGCCGATGATGTCTCCCTCGACCAGGCGCACGGCCCCGTGAAAGTCGCCGGCGGCCAGGGGCCGGCTGTAGGTGCCGAAGTCGCAGTACAGCACGGCACCGTGGCGGGTGAACACCACCCGGCCCTGGAACTCGTAGAAGTCGCGGTCGGTGTAGTAGCGGGCCGAGTCGCTGGTGGCCGTCAGGCTGTCCCGATCGATGAAGACGTTGCCCAGGAGGTATTGAACCCGCTCCCCGTCGATGGTGCGCTCGAGGTAGCGGTCGGCTACGAAGCTGGTGCCCTGGTCAGGGCCATCGGTCCCGGTTGCATCGGTCCCGGGGGCGGCCCGGGGAACCTCCACCGACAGCAGCCCGGCCACGGGGACCATGAGGATCAGGAAAGCCAGGGAGGCGCGGCGCAACCACGGTCGGCAAAGGTCCGTCATGGTGCCGCGTTCATCCCTCATCTCAACCGGCGCCTCCGGCCTGCACGCTCTCGCGCACCAGGGTGGCCGCCCCGAAGCTGGCCGCCAGGTTGCCCAGTTCCGCCGGCACCACCGGGGTGGTGGCCGCCTCGGCCCCCAGCACCACCCGGGGCACCATTTCTCGGCAGGGTCCCAGGATGAGTTCGCCGGCCCGGGCCACGCCCCCGCCGATGATGACGCAGTCGGGATCCAGGATGTTGATGAGATTGCCCACGGCCTGGCCCAGGTGGCGGCCCGCCCAGGCGAAAACCTCGCGAGCAGTGGCGTCGCCGCCCTCGGCCAGGCAAGCCAGGTCCAGGGTGGTCAGGCCGCGGCCCTTGTCGGCCACCTGCCGGGCAAAGGGGGTGCCCGCATCCAGCTCGGCGGCCACGGCCCGGGCCCGGGCCAGCAGGCCGACGCTGCCCGCGAAGGCCTCCAGGCAGCCCTTGTTGCCGCAGGCACAGAGGGGACCGTCAGGATCCAGGATGGTGTGGCCGATCTCGCCGGCGCCATGGTGGCGCCCCACGTGCAGCTCTCCGTCCAAAACCACGCCGCCGCCCACGCCGGTGCCCAGGGCGATCATGATCACGTCCCGGAAGCCGCGCCCGGCCCCGTGCTTGAACTCGCCGTACAGGGCGCCGTTCACGTCGTTGGCCAGGACCACCGGCAGGTTGTCGAAGGCCTGGCCCAGCATGGCGGACAGCGGACTGTTCTGCCAACCGGGCAGATTGGGCGAGCGCCCGAGGGTGCCGGCCACCGGGTCGATGATGCCCGCACAGGCCATGCCCACGCCCCGTAATCGGGGACGCTCGGCTGCCACCGCGTCGGCCACCCGTTCCAGGGAGAGGGGCACGCTGTGGGGATCGGTGGGAACCTCGCCTTGCTTGATCAGGGCCCCCGCCTCGTCGGTGATCACGAACTTGATGCCCGTGCCCCCCGTGTCTGCACCCAGGAAAAGATCGCCCGTCACCTTCACTCCTCGTTTCCCCCCGCCACCAGGGCATCCAGCACCGGCCGGGCGGGTTTGATCTCGCGGGTCATGTCCAGGCTGGGGAATCCCAGCGTGTACAGGGCCTCGGCCACCGTGAAGCAACTGCCGGTGACCAGGACCCGGTCCTCGGGGCGAATTTTTTCCGCCAGCAGGGCCAGGGCCCGGCACATGTCCGGGGCCACCACGGCCGCCGGCAGGTCACCGGCCACCGGCCATGGCCGGGGCTGCAAACCCCATTCCCTGAAAAGCAGTTCCAGCTCCTCCACCGTGCGCGACCGGGGCAGGGCCACCGGGGCGCCCACCACGGCGTCGAAGCGGCGGAAATGACGGGTCAGATCCCCCACCACCCCCTTGTCGTACATGGCCCCGAAGAGCAGGATCTTGCGCCCAGTCCCGGGCTCATCCAGAAAGGCGGGCAGGGTGCTGCCCAGGGCCTGGGTGTTGTGTCCGGTGTCGAAGATCCAGTCCGGTCCCCGCAGGACCTGCTGGTACCGCCCCGGCAGAAAAAGATTCCCGAGGGTGTGGGCTAAATCATCGGGCAGCAGGTTCATCCCCAGCCTGGGTTCCAGCTCGGTCAAGGCCAGCAGGGCCAGGGCCACGTTGCGCCGCAGGGCCTCGGTGCCGGGATCGGGCAGGCCCAGCAACAGGCGGTCCCGCAGGGTCAGATCCCAGGCGCGGGACGAGCCCTGCCAGGGATTGGCTTCCTGCCAGCGGGCCAGTTCGTCCAGGAAATGGCAGGGGCTGCCGGTCCGCACCGCGGCCTCGAAGACCTGGCCGCGCAGTTCCTCGTCCACTCCACAAAAAAGGGGCACGCCGGACTTGAGCAGGCCCAGCTTCTCGGTGGCGATCTCGGGCAGGGTCTCGCCCAGGATGCGCTGGTGGTCCAGCCCCACGGTGGTCAGGAGAGTCGCCACGGAAGGGAGGGCGTTGCTGGCGTCCAGTCGGCCACCCAGACCCGTCTCGCAGCAGAAGAAATCGGCCTGCTCGTCCACGGCGATCTGCACCGCCAAAGCGGTCAGGGTCTCGAACCAGCTGGCCTCGTGCTTCTCGGTGAGGGGGCGGATGGCCCGGACCCGGCGGGCGAAATCCTCCGCCGGCACCGGCTGGTCGTCGATGAGGATGCGCTCGTGGACGTTCAGCAGATGGGGACTGGTGTAGGTGACCACCTTGTAGCCGGCGGCCTGCAGCAGCAAGGCCAGGACCCGGGTGGTGCTGCCCTTGCCGTTGGTGCCGGCCACCACCAGGGTGCGCAGCACCTGCTCGGGATGGCCCAGGTCCTCCAGCAAACCGTTGATGCGCTGCAGACCCGGCCGGATGCCGAAACGGTTCAGGCCGAAAAGCCAGCGGATGGCCTCGTCGGGGGCGGTGAAGGGCGGCGCGAGATCGACCCCCACCCCGGGTTCACCGGGGTGGGAGCCGGGGTTGTCGGGATTGGAACGGCCCAGGCCCATGGACGATCAGCCCCGGGGCGGGCGACGCACCGAAACGTCTCGCCCGTCCACGAACCAGTGCAGGGTGGTTTCCAGGGTCTTCTTCAGGTCCTTGCGCTCGCTGATGAGGTCCACCATGCCCTTTTCCAGCAGGAACTCGGACATCTGGAAACCCTCGGGCAGATCACCGCCGATGGTCTGCTTGATGACGCGGGGCCCGGCGAAGCCGATGAGGGCGCCGGGTTCGGCCACGTTGATGTCCCCCAGGGTGGCGTAGCTGGCGGTGACGCCCCCGGTGGTGGGATTGGTCAGGACGCTGATGAAAGGGACGCCCTCGCGGCGCAGCCGGGACAGCACGGCGCTGGTCTTGGCCATCTGCATGAGGGACAGCAGGGATTCCTGCATGCGGGCCCCGCCGCTGCGGCTGAGGATGATGGCGGCTTCACGGTGCTTCAGCGAATCCAGAAGGGCGCGGGCGATCTTCTCGCCCACCACCGAGCCCATGCTGCCGCCCATGAAGCTGAAGTCCATGATGGAGGCGGACACGGGCACCAGGCCGATGGTGCCGCGCCCGGTGACCACGGCGTCTTCCTTGCCGGTCTTGGCCATGGTGGTCTTGATGCGGTCCTTGTAGCGCTTGCTGTCCTTGAAGCCCAGGGCGTCCTTGCTGGTCAGGCCGGTGTGGGTCTCTTGCCAGGTGCCCTCGTCGAAGAGCAGGTCGATGTACTGCTCGGTGGTAAAGGGCAGGTGGTGGCCACAGCTGCCGCACACCCACAGGTTGCGGTCCAGCTCCCGGTGGTAGAGGATTTCCGAGCACCGGGGGCACTTGCGCCAGAGGTTGTCGGGGATGTCTTTCTTCTGACTGGCCAGGGCCTTGATGCCCTTGGCGGCCTGCGTCAACCAGGACATGCGTCCTCCTTCACAACTTCCGCCAGCCCCTTGCGGACAAACGGATAAAGCCGGTTCGACTCGGATCAGCCGGACCGGAGGGATTCCATGCGTTAGCAGGTGGTTAAAGTAGCTCCTTCCAGGGGATGGAGACAACAATTATTCGCCCGTGCGTTCCCTGCCGGGCCGCACTATCGTGTCCGGACAATTCGCCCCTCCGTTGTCCTCGTTTCCGGGAGAAATCATGACCAGCACCGCCCGCTCCACCGTCCGCACCCTCATCCGTTTCGCGGTGGCCATGGCCATCTTCGGCCTGCTGGTGGGCATTTCCTACCAGGAATCGGCCAAAAAGCTGCCCTACGGCGCCCTGCCCGCCGGGCCCCACCTGGAGGCCGTCATCCACCTTAGCCTGGTTCACGGCCACGCCTTCACCCTGGGCATGTTGCTGCCCCTGGCCCTGGCCGGCGCCCTGGTGCTGGGCCCCAAGGCCGGCGGGCGCGAGGTTCCCGCCTGGGCCCAGCGGGTGCTCACACGGGGCACCCTGCCCTTCGCTGCGGCCGCCCTGGTCCTGCAGCTGATCAAGGGCTATCACTTCCTGCTCATGGCCCGGGCCGGCGAGCGGGATTTCGCCGTCATCGACCACGCCTTCCTGGGCGGGTCCCACATCCTGCGCTACGCCCTGTACGGGGTCATTCACACGGGCCTGGGCCTGACCCTGGGAATTTTCCTGGTGATGTTGTGGCGCAGCCTGGGCAAGACCAACGCCGGCGGAACTGGTGAGGGAATCAGTTCTTGAGGCGGTAAATGGCCGTGGTGTGCTGGGTGTCGTCGAACTTGAAGAGCTGAACCAGCTCCACCTTGTCCTGCAGATAAGTTGGGGTGGGGAAGATGAGCAGGTGGTCCAGGCCATGGCGCAGGTAGTGCACCACATGCACGTTGACCACCATGTACTCGGCCCCGTTGTTCTGGGCCCAGGTCACCAGGGACATGGCGTCGAGCAGATCCGGGTACTTGATGAAGCGGCACCCGGCCCAGTAGCTGGTGTAGGGCTTGTAAGCGGCGATCACCGTGTCCGGTTCCACCCGCTCGCGTAGCCAGACGCCGGCCTGCTTGAGTCCGTGGAAAGACTCGCTCTTGGCCCGGTACCAGCTCACGTCGTCACGCATGGCCAGCCCCTGCCCGGCCAGGGCCACCAACAGCAGCCCCACCGCCAGGAGCCGCCGCCGGGACGCCGAACCCAGTTCCCACAGCGCCCGCCCGCCCAGGCCGGCGGCCAGCAGGATGAACGGCAGGTAGGGCACCCAGAAGCGCTCGGCCATGGGGTTGATGATGAAGGGCACGGGCAGCAGGGGGGCCAGCATCCACAACCACCGGCCTGGCCTGCGCACCAGGCCCCACAACCCCAGCAGCACAAGGGGCAACCCGATCATCCGCCACAGCAGGGGCACCAGCAGGGTCAGATTCTTCCACACCAGACCCGGGTACCGCCAGCCCGGGTAGGCCTCCAGGCTGAGCTGCACCGCCACGCTCTTGCTGCTCAGATCCCAGGTGCCGGTGGTCACCCGGATGAACGCCAGGTAGGGCAGCACGGGAATGAGCACGCCCAGGGCGTAGGTCCAGGGCAGGCGGCGGTGCCGCCACAGCAGCCACAGTCCCAGGCCGGCGGCGGCCAGAAGGGCCTCGGGGCGGATGAGATAGGTGTAGCCGAAAAGCAGCCCGGCCAGGAAACGGCGGTCCTTCTGCAGCATCAACCAGCCGGCCAGCAGGCCGCAGGCGTAACTCATCTCGGACAGATCGCCCCGGGCCAGCACGGCGCTGCCGGGCAGGATGGCCAGCAAGGCCATGGCCAGCAGAGCCAGCCAGCATCCCAGGAGAGGGCGCAGGGCCAGGAAGGTCAGCAGGCAGAACAGGGAGCCGAAGACCACATTGGCCATCTGGGCCGCCCGCAGCATGGCCATGGGATCGTTCTGGTCCTGCAGGGCCAGGGGAAGGGCCGTCAGCAGGGGCCAGCCAGGGGGGAAGCAACTGTAAGACAGGTGGTGCTGGTGGACCAGCTCGCGTGATTGCTCCAGGTAGAACACGCCGTCCACGGTGGGGAAGCCGTTGTCGGCTGCCATCCAGACACGCAACCCCAGGGCCCCGGCCAGCACCAGCCCCACCAGGATCCACACCCCCACGGGGGAGGCGAAGAGGCGGGTCAGCTGCTGAAAAATGCGTGGCACCGGCTTTGGTCTACTTCCGTGCCCTGATGGGGCTGAAGAGGCTATAGAAAGGTTCCTGGCCTGTTGTCAGGGCGAACCTCAATACTACTTGCTGGCGAACCGGCAAGCAACCCGCCCGCCTCAGCCGATGGCCGCGGTCATGATGATGGCGTCCTCGCCGTTGTCCTGGTAATAACCGGGACGCACCCCGGCCTCCGCGAAACCGTGGCGCTGGTAAAAAGCCCGGGCCCCGTGGTTGCTGCGGCGCACCTCCAGGGTTATCTCCTCCAGCCCGCGCTGTTTCGCCTCGCTGCGGGAAGCCTCCAGCAAGGCCGTGGCCACCCCCTGGCGCAGGTGGCGCGGGTCGGTGGCGATGTTCAGGATGTGCAACTGGTCGGCCACCAGCCAGGACATGACGTAGCCCACAACCTGCCCCTGGCGCTCGGCCACCAGGGGCAGGCGCAGGTAATCGGTGTGCAGTTCGCTGTACAGGGCATCGGAGGACCAGGGGTCGGCGAAGGCCGCGCGCTCGATGAGCACCACCGCACCCAGGTCGTCGGGACGCGCAGGGCGCACCAGGACGGGCACGGCTTGCTCGCTCATTCCCGTGACCCGTCGGCGTTGCCGGGAATCTCCGAGCGGAAGGCGCTGATGTCCTCGCTGGGGGCGCTGGGCGTCAGGTTCAGGTTACGCTTGATCTCGGCGTCGCTGCCCCGCAGGTACTCGGGCACCAGGGTGAAAGGATGAACCGGCTGCAGGGCTGGCACACCGGCCGACACCGCGCAGGCCAGGGCCGGGGCCGTGGCCGGATGGCCGGCGGTCCAGCGGCGCAGGCGAGGCTGGCCCTGGCTGAGCAACTCGGGGCGCAGGTCGGCCCCCTGTCCCAGCAGCAACTCGGTCCCGTCGCCGCCGTAGGCGGGCTGGTCGGGATCGCCCATGGCCGCCACCAGTTCGGCCCACATGGCGTCGGGCCGCCGGGCACGATCGCCCAGCACGGGCTTGACCCAGCCGTCGGCCCGGCCGTACAGGGCCGAGTAGACCTCGCCCCGGCGGGCGTCCAGCACGGGCACGGCCAGCGGGGCATCCGGGTGTTCCACCAGCAGGGCGCCGGCCATGGCCTCCAGGCTGGTGACGGCGTAAAGGGAACAGCGGCCGGTCTGCTGGTTCAGCGCCCAGGCCAGACCCTTGGCCGTGGCCACGCCGATGCGCACTCCGGTGAAACTGCCCGGCCCCACCGTCACGGCCACCGCTCGCAGTTGCTGCCGGGTGCGGCCGCACTCGTCCAGCATTTCCTGCATGACCACCAGCAGGGCGTCGGCATAGCTGCCCGAGACGTTCAGGGGGCGGTAGGTCAGCACCTTCCCGTCCTCGGCCAGGGCGAAACGTCCCCACAGGGTGGAGGTGTCGAAGGCCAGGGTCAGCATTTCAACCCCTCCTCTGACCGGCGGAGGGAAAGATCTCGGCCCATGGGCCGGGCACCCCGGGGATGGCCCGCAAATGCCACTGCCGGGAATCCTGGGCGTCGCCGGGCTGGACCAGCAGCTCGAACAGTGAGCAGCCCTCGCCCAGCTGGGGCACCAGGGGGGCCGGCCACTCCACCAGCAGCACGGCCCGTCCGTCCCACACCTCGTCCAGGAAATCGGGCACGCCGATGTCGTTCAGATCGTCGTCCGCCTCGACCCGGTAGAAATCCAGGTGATGCACCCGCAGCCGGCCGTCGTAGGTGTTGACCAGGGTGAAGGTGGGCGACACCACCTCCTGGCGCACCAGCAACTCACCGCACAGGCCCTGGATGAAGCAGGTCTTGCCCGCCCCCAGGGGCCCGTGCAGCAGGATGATCTCACCCCCGCCCAGCAGCCGTGCCACCCGGGCCCCCAGCTCGCCCGTCTGCTCGGGCGAGGCGCTGGCCGCGGTGTGGGTGAATCCCTCCGGGGTGGGAATGTGATGGGTCTCCACGCTGGCTCCCTACCTGGGCTTCATGACAATGAACGGGCAGACCATCTCTTCCAGGCTGATGCCGCCGTGCTGGAAGCTGTCCCGGTACAACCGTTCGTACTCGTGGAAGTTGGTGGGGTAGACCAGGTAGTAGTTCTCGCTGGTCATGGCGTAGTTCTCGATGGTCGAGTTGGCCGGTACCCGCAGATCCCGCGGATTCTTCACCAGCATGATGCTGTCGTCGTCCACACCCAGGTTGTCGCCGAACTTGTAGCGCACGTTGCTGCTGGTGTCCTTGTTGCCGCGGATCTTCATGCTGCGGCGGCACAGCATGCTGCCGTGGTCGGTGGTCAGGATGACGGTGCAATCGCGGCGGGACAGGCTCTTCATCACCTCGAACAGGCTGCTGTGCTCGAACCACGAGCGCATGAGGGTGCGGAAGGCCGCCTCGTCCGGGGCCAGTTCCTTGAGGATGCGGTTCTGGCTACGGCCGTGGGCCATGATGTCCAGGAAGTTGTATACCCCGGCCACCAGGCGGGTGCTGCCCAGGCTGCCCAGGTTGCGGTGCAGGGGGTCGGCGTCCCGCGCGTCGGAGATCTTGAAGTACTTGTTGCTGCCGGCGGCGGGGCTGCCCAGGCGCTTGCACAGCTCGGCCATGAGGTCGCCCTCGTGGGCGTTGCGGCTACCCTCGAAGTTGGGGTCGGCCTCCCACCAGCCGGGATAACCCTCGGCGATGTCCTCGGGATAGAGCCCGGCGAACAGGGCGTTGCGGGCGTAGGGCGTGGCGGTGGGCAGGATGGACCAGTAGAAGCGGCGGTCCAGGTGATAGTAGGACTCCAGCAGCGGTTCGATCATGCGCACCTGGTCCAGGCGCATGCAGTCGATGACGATGAAGAAGACCTGCTTGTTGTTCTCGATTTCCGGAGCCACCCACTTCTCGAAGACCTGGGGGCTGAACAGGGGCGTCTCGCCCTCGGCCCGCTGGTGGATCCAGTCGAAGTAGTGCTCGCGCACGTACTTGCCGAAGGCCTTGTTGGCGGCGGCCTGCTGCTCGTTCATGGTGTCCAGCAGACCGTGGTCGCTGTACTCGAACAGGTTCATGCCCCAGGTGGTCAGGTCGCTGTAGATCTCCATCCAGTCCGAGGGTTCGGCCGCGGCGGCGATGCGGTCGCTGACGGCCATGAAGTTGCTCATGTAGTCCCGGGTCACCTCTTCGCTGGCCAGGCGGCGGGCCTCGAGCTGCCTCTTCAGGGCGCTGAGCACCTGGATGGGCGAGACGGGCTTGACCAGGTAGTCGTCGATGCGCTTGCCGATGGCCCGGGTCATGAGATCCTCGGCCTCGCTCTTGGTGATCATGATCACGGGAATGTTGGGATCGATGCGGCGGATGCCCTCGAGGGTTTCCAGCCCCCCCATGCCCGGCATCATCTCGTCCAGCAGGATGGCGTCGAAGTTGCGCTCCTTGAGCACCGCCAGGGCGTCCTGGCCGTTGGTCACGCCCTCGATGGCGTAGCCCTTGCCCTCCAGGTACATGACGTGGGAACGCAGTTCTTCGATGTTGTCGTCGACCCAGAGAATCTTGAACGTGCTATCGGGACTCACTGTCCGGCTCCTTCTCGGGAAAAATTCTGGTGCTGCCCCTGCTGGCGGGCTGATCCTTGTCCGGGGGCAGGGTCACCAGGAAGGTGGTGCCGTGGCCGCTGGTGGACTCGATGACGATGCGCCCGCCGTGGTACTGGCTGACGATGCGCTGGACCAGGGCCAGGCCCATGCCCCAGCCGCGTTTCTTGGTGGTGAAGCCGGGCTCGAAGACCTTGTTGCCCGCGCCGCCGGGAATACCCTTGCCCGTGTCGGCCACCCGGATGTTCACCCCGCCGCCCTCGCGGTCGCCGATGGTCACGGTGATGGTGCCCTTGCCGTCCTTCAGGGCGTCTATGCCGTTCTTGATGAGGTTCTCGAACACCCAGCCCAGCAGATCGCGATTGAAACGCACCCGGCCCTGAACGGTTCCCTCCCGCCGCAGTTGCACCCGGCCGCCCAGGTGGGGCAGGCGCCGCTGGAAGTACTCGATGACCTGATCCACCATGCCGTTCAGGTCGGTGTCCTCCAGCTGGGGCATGCTGCCGATCTGGCTGAAACGGGCGCTGATCATGCTCAGGCGATCCACGTCGCGGTTCAGCTCGACCATGACCTCCTCGTTCTTGCCCACCTTGTCCTCGAGCAGGGCCATCCATCCCATGATACTGGTAAGCGGCGTGCCGAGCTGGTGGGCCGTCTCCTTGGCCATACCGGCGAACAGGGCCTTCTGTTCGGCCTGTTTCTTGTTCTGCAGGGCCCAGACGATGATCAGGAAGAACAGCACCATGATCATCAGTTCCAGGTACGGCATGTAGCGTATGCGGATGCTCAGGGCGCTGTTGCCGTAGTGCAAGGTGCCCAGGCGCTGGCCGCTGGCGGCGAAAATGCCGAAGGGGTCGTTTGTCTGGTCGAAGCGCTCGGCCATGGACAGGATCTCGGCGATGGCCGGGTTCGATACCTTGGACGGGTCCACGCTCAGCAGCTGGGCGTAGTCCGGCATGGGGATGCCGATGACCGGCTCGTTCCAGAGGATGGGCCGCCCGCTGTTGTCGGTGATGACGAAGGGCACCTCGATCTCGTTGATGATCTCGATGACCGGCTGCACCTGGTCCACGTTCTGGGCCAGCAGGAGGCGGCTGGCCAGATCGCTGAACAGGCGGGTGGTCAGGTAACTCTGGCGCTCGACGCTCTTGCTGACGCGGATGGTGAAGATGGTGGTGCCCACCACGATGCTGAGGCCGCCCAGCAGCAGGTACATGTTGAACACGTAGCGCTTGCGCAGCCAGCCCAGGCCCCCCATCCAGCGGGGTTTGACGTCAGCGGATTTCACCATCTAGCCAATGTACTCCTGACCGCCCAGGTAGGGCACCAGCACCGCGGGCACGCGGATCCGTCCGTCGCCGGTCTGGTAGTTCTCCATGATGGCCACCAGGATGCGCGGCAGGGCCAGGCCCGAACCGTTGAGGGTGTGCACGAAGCCCTTGCGGCCCTCGCCCTTGAAACGGATGCCGGCCCGGCGGGCCTGGAAGTCCACGAAGTTGCTGCAACTGGACACCTCGAGCCAGCGCTCGACGCCCGCCGACCACACCTCCAGGTCGTAGCACTTGCTGGCGGCGAAGCTGAGGTCGCCCGTGGCCAGGCTGAGCACCCGGTAGGGCAGTTCCAGCTTCTGCAGCAGTTCCTCGGCGTGGCCGGTGAGGGTTTCCAGCTCGTCCCAGCTGGTGTCCGGGTCCACGAACTTCACCATCTCCACCTTGTGGAACTGGTGGACCCGCAGCAGCCCGCGGGTGTCCTTGCCGGCGGCCCCCGCCTCGCGCCGGAAACAGGGCGAGAAGGCGGTGTAGTTCAGGGGCAGCTCCTCCAGGTCCAGGGTCTCCTGGGCGTGGATGTTGGTCACCGTGACCTCGGCCGTGGGAATGAGGTACAGGTTGTCCACCTGGCAGTGGTACATGTCGTCGGCCAGCTTGGGCAGCTGCCCGGTGCCCTGCATGGTCTGGGGCAGGGCCAGGTAGGGCACGTTGCACTCGGTGTAACCCTGCTGGGCATGGACATCCAGGAACCAGTTGATGAGGGCCCGCTCCAGGCGCGCACCATCGCCGGTCAGCACCGTGAAGCCGCTGCCGCTCATGCGGGCGGCGCGTTCGGGATGGAAGATGCCCAGCTCGGCGCCCATGTCCCAGTGGGGCATGATCCGGAAGTCGGGCTGCAGGGGCTCGCCCCAGGTGCGCACCACCTCGTTGTTCTCCTCGCCGCCCTCCGGGGCCGACTCGTGGGGAACGTTGGGGATGCGCAGGTACAGCTGCTCGACCTCGGCTTCCAGCTCGCCGGCGCGGCCCTTGAGGTCCTTGATGCGGGCGCTGACTTCCTTCATGGCGGCGATGGCCTCGGCGGGATCCTCGCCGGCCTTCTTCTTCTCGCTGATGGCTTTGTTGGCCTGGTTGGCCTGGGCCTGCAGGGTCTCGGTTTCCTGCAGGGCGGCGCGGCGCTCGGCGTCCTTGGCGTAGTAGGCGGCGATGTCGACGGACTCGTTCTTGAGAGCCACGGCCCGGGTCACCAGTTCCTGGTTTTCCCGGAGAAATTTGCGATCCAGCAAGGGACTACCCTTTCTTTGTCAGCGAGGAAGTATGGACAGACCCGCACAACCGGATGACTGGCCCTGATCAAATGGGTTTGCAATCCGATGGCGCGGCTGTTAGAAGGGTAGTAGGAAATGGCGGGTTGCGGCAAGGCAATTCCACGTCGAATGCGGCATCCCCGGCCCTGAACGGAGCCCTTAGCCCACCCAGGCCTTCATGACAAGGATTCGACAAGACAATGGACCGTAAAGAACTCCTGGCCCGGCTGCGCGCTCTGCCCGCCCGGCGCCGCGTCATCACCGCCCTGGACGTGCCCGGCTCGGACCAGGCCCTGGATCTGGCGTCCCGGCTGGGCGAGGGTGGCGGCTTCGTCAAGGTGGGGCTGGAGCTTTTCAGCGCCGCCGGCCCCCAGGTGGTGAGCGATCTGCAGGCCCAGGGCCGCGACGTGTTCCTGGATCTGAAGTTCAACGACATTCCCAACACCGTGGCCTCGGCCGCCCGTATCGCCGCCCGCATGGGCGCCTCCCTGTGCACCATGCACGCGGGTTGCGGCCGGGCCGCCATGACCGCGGCCGCCCGGGCCCTGGCCGACGAGGCCCCCGGGCCCGACGGCCGGCGTCCCGCCCTGCTGGCCGTGACCGTTCTGACCAGCCTGGACCAGGAGCAGATGCAGGAAATGCGGCCCTCGGGCGATTCGGTGCAAGACAGCGTGGAACGCCTGGCCGCCCTGGCCTGGGATTGCGGCTGCGACGGGCTGGTCTGCTCGGCCGCCGACCTGCCCAACCTGCGCCGGCGCATCGGCCCAGAGCCCCTTTGCGTGACCCCCGGCATCCGCCCGGCGGGCAGTTCCACCGACGACCAGGCCCGCGTGACCACCCCCGGTATGGCCGTCCAGGCCGGCGCCGACTTCCTGGTCATCGGGCGCCCCATCACCCAGGCCGACGATCCCGCCGTCGCCCTGCAGAACATCGCCGCCGAGATGGACGCGGCCCGCGAGCAAGGAGATCAGTCATGAACGAGCAGAAGGTCCTGAACCTGATGGAAGAGCTGGGCGCCCTTCACAGCGGGCATTTCCTGCTGAGCAGCGGCCTGCACAGCGACCGCTACTTCCAGTGCGCCCGCATCCTGCAATTCCCCGAACTGGCCCGCGAACTGGGCGCCGCCATCGCGGCCCTGTTCGAGGACACCCCCTGCGACGTGGTGGTCAGCCCGGCCCTGGGCGGCATCCTGGTGGGGCACGAGGTGGCCCGGGCCCTGGGCCGGCGCTTCGTCTTCAGCGAGCGCAAGGACGGCCAGATGATGATCCGCCGGGGCTTCGAGCTGGAGCAGGGCGAGAAGGTGATCATCGCCGAGGACGTGGTCACCCGCGGCACCAGCCTGCTGGAGGTGGTGAAGGTGGTGGAAGAGGCCGGCGGCGTGGTCGTGGGCCTGACCAGCATCATCGACCGCACCGGCGGGGATGTGGAACTGCCCCACCCCCTGAAGAGCCTGGCCCGGGTCCAGGTGCAGACGTGGTCGGCCGACCAGTGCCCCCTGTGCCAGGACGGGCAGAAGCTGGTCAAGCCGGGCAGCCGGGGCAACTAGACCCCATGGAGTCCCGGGGAGGACGCCCGTGGGGAAAGAGCATTCCGGGCGGCCTGCTGGCCGCCCTGCTTTTTCTGGTGGTGTGGCTGCCGCTGCATCCGTCCACCCCACCCCTGGACACCGCCGACCTGTACGAACACCTGTCGGTGGCCCGCCACCTGGTGCGGGGCGAAGGCTTCCTCACCGATCTGTCCTTCCCCCTTTCCTTTGCCTATCCCTTTGCCTGTCATCTTCCCCAACCCCTGGTCCACCGGGGACCGGGATTCGCCCTGGCCATGGTCCTGCCCTACCTGGCGGCCGGCCGGGATGCGGCACGGACGGTGGCGATGGTCCGGGTGAGCCAGCTGGTCCTGCTGGGGGGGCTGGTGTGGCTGGGTTCGGCCGCCCTGTGGCGCCGACGGCGCACCACAGACATGCTGCCCTGGTTGATCCTGCTGGGGGCCAACCCGCTGCTGGCCTACGCCGTGGACTGGGGCTTCACCGAGCTGGCCGCCGGGCTGCTGCTGCTGGGCCTGTGGTTGCGGGGGCGCGAGGGCCAACCGCCGGACTGGGCGGACGGCCTGCTGGCCGGCATCCTGACCACCCTGCGTCCCGAGCTGGTGTGGCTGCCCCTGCTGTGGTGGGTCTGGTGGGCGATGGAGACGCGCAACCTGGCCCGGCGGCGGGAACAGGATCCGCCGCCCCTTCCCTGGCGTCGCCTGCTTCTGGCGGTGGGCGTGCTGGTGGCCCTGCAATTGCCCTGGGCCGTGCGCAACATGCAGCTGACGGGCTCGCCCTTCTTTTCCCTGCAAGCCCAGGCCGAACTGGTAAAGGACACCCGCGCCTGGCCCGGTTATAGCGTCTACAAGCAGCTGGAGCCCCAGCCCGTGGGCAAGGTGCTGGCCGGCGACCCGGTGCCCGTGCTGGGCAAGGTGGCCCGGGGAGCCAGGTTCTTCACCCGGGAAGCCAGCAAGGTGCTGCCCCTGCCCCTCCTGGTGCTGGGGATGCTGCTGGTGTTCGGCCTGGTGCGGGGGCAGGTGACGGGAACGCCCTGTCCCTGGCGGCAGAGTCTTCACCCGCCCAGCATCCTGCCCGCGGATTTCAGCCTGGGCCCCCTGGCCGCCGCCACGGTCAGCCTGGCGCTGATGGCCCTGGAATACAGCTTCTTCGATCACAGCCTGCGCCACCTGCTGCCCCTTGTCCCCGTCTTCACCTGGGAAGCTTCGGCCCTGCCGGGCAGCCAGGGGCTGGCCGCCCTGAAACGCCGGCCAATGGGCCAGCGTTTCCTGCAACCGGCGGCCGCGGGACCGGTCCTGGCCGCGGCCCTGACCCTGGCGCTGGTGCTGGCGTCTCACCGGGCCACCCCCGGCTGGGAATTCGCCCGCCGGCATGCTCTGCATGAGGCCGAAAGCCGGGCGCAGCGGGGGGCCGCCTTTGCCGCTGCCCCGGCCGAAAGCCTTTTCGTGGATGGGCCGGCCGTTCCATGGTACGCTGATCGAGCGGCGGTGTGGCGCCCCGGATCCCCTTCCGTCCAGGCCACCATCAGGAACCGCCTCGGTGGCCATGCGGCCCACCGATCCGCGCCTGGGAACTGACCTCTCGCCCGGTCCCGTCTCCCGACCAGTTTTGGGTCTTGTCCTTTTGCGGAGGGGTTTCATGCGCTCGCGCCCTGTGCTCGTCCTGGTCCCGATGCTCCTGCTGGCCCTGGCCTCCCCGGCCGGAGGAGCCATCCTCATCCTGCCTGACGGTTCTGGAGACTACCCCACCGCCCAGATGGCCGCCGAAGCGGCCGCCGGCGGCGACACCCTGCTGCTGGGCAACGGGGTCTTCACCGCCGCCATCAACGAGTTCCGCTTCCTCGACTATCTGGGCAAGGATCTGGTGGTCAGGTCCCGGTCGGGCAACCCCGATTCCTGCATCATCCGGGGGTTCAACAGCGCCATCGGTCTTTTCCAGGAGGAGGGCCCGGCCGCCGTGCTGGAGGGGGTCACCATCGAGGACTGCCGGACCGCGGTCTACATCCTGCACGCCTCCCCCACGGTCCGGAACTGCGTGTTAAAGGACTGCTTCCAGGATACGGGGGTGGGCGGCGCCGTGTGGATCCGGAGCGCCTGGTTGAGCGCCCCCCACTTCGAGGATTGCCTTTTCCAGGACAACTATTGCCATCTGGGGGGCGCCGTGGGTGGCTATCTGGACGGTGGAGCCGTGTTCCGCCGGTGCACCTTCCGGGGCAACAGGGCCTCCCGCGGCGGGGCCATCTACGCCGATGGCGTGGGCATCAGCACCTCGGTGCCCGGCCTGCTGGAATTCTGCACCTTCGTGGACAACGACGCGGGCGAATCCAGCGTGCTGGCCACCACCAGCGACGCCTGGGTCGAGTTGCGCCACTGCATCCTGGCCTACAACGGACAGCGAACGCCCGTGGGCATCGGACCCACCGCCCGGGTGGACATGTCCTGCTGCGATGTGTTCGACTTTCGGATGGACCACTGGGACGCCGACACCCTGGACCTGCTGGGGGAGGAAGGCAACCTGGCCTTGCCTCCCTACTTTTGTGATCCCGACGCGGGGGACTTCCGGCTGAGTTCGCGCTCGCCCTGCCTGCCCCGTAACGGCTTCCTGGAGGCGGGCTGCCAGGAGATCATGGGCGCCTGGCCCGCCACCGATGTCAGCGGAGACCAGCGCCCCCTGATCCTGGAGATCAGCGACCACCAGGACGACGAGGGGAAAGCCGTCGACCTGCGCTTCCGGACCACCCCCGGAGACACCCTGGCCGCATCGGGCCAAGTCTACGAGGTGCAGCGGCAGGACCACGACCAGTGGAACACGGTCCTCACCATGGCCATGCAGGGCCGCATGCTGGAAACCTGCACCGCGCCCACAAGGTGGGACACCCTGACCGGCAGACCGGGCGGGCGCAGCGCCTTCCGGGTGGTGGCCCTTCCCGGCCCGGCGGCGGCCACCAGCGCGCCTCTGGCCGGCTACTCCAGGGACAACACACCCCCGGCGGCGCCGCTGGGCCTGCAGGCTGTCTCCCGCTTCGGCGGCATCGACCTGCAGATCCAGCCCTCCCCCAGCCCGGATGTTCACCACTTCGAGATCCACCTGAGCCTGGGACCCTTCGAGGCCCCCCTGACCCCCTTCGCCCTGACCACAGACGACACCACCGTTAATCCAGGAATCACACCGGGGGCGACCCTGTACCTCGGGGTGGCGGCGCGGGACACGGCCGGGTGGCAGAGCGGGATATCCCCCCTGGCCACCTGCCCCTCGCCCCCTTCGCCCCTGTTCCAACTGCTGGAGTTCAGCACCCAGGGCAACGAACAGACCACCCTTCGCTGGTCCGTGGCCAACCAGCCGGGACAGCCGGCCTTCGTGCCCGAATTCCAGGTGCGCCGACGTCTGGGCGACCAGGGCGAGTTCCTGCCCTTGAGCCCCGGCATCGACGAACTCGAGGACCATGCCTACCAGTTCAAGGACCAGGGGCTGCCCGCCGGCGACAGGGTGGCCTACCAGGTTGATCTGGTGGTGAGAGAGGGAACCTGGCCCCTGTTCGAGACCGGGAACCTGACCCTGCCCAGCACCCCCGTGACCTTGAAGGTCCTGGGCAACCCCGCGCACCGCCAGTCAAGCTTGCAACTGTACCTGCCCCACGCCGCCCATCCCCGCCTGAGGGTGTACGACCTGCAGGGCCGGCGGTTGTGGCAAAGGTTCTTTTATTCCCACGAGGGCGGCTGGCTGGACATGTCCTGGGACGGGACCCGCAGCGGGGGCGGGCAGGTGGCGGCGGGTGTTTATCTGATCCACGTGCGCGTGGGAGATCAGGACCTGACGCGCAAGATCACCCTGTTGCGCTAGCCGGCCCCGGGGGCGATTTGCGGATGTACCAGGTGGCCAGATCCAGGTAGCCGTAGGGGTCGCGCTCCAGCCCCACCCACAGCAGTTCACATCCCGCCCCCTTGACCACCTCCTGCACCAGGGGCGGCGGGTAAATATTCATCTGCATGACCGGATGGCCCAGTTCGGCGAAGCGCCCCATGAGCAGCCGGCTCGCATCGAAAAGCCACTGGTGGCGGGCACGCCAGGAATTCAGGCGATAGCGCCAGCGGTGAACCGTGTGGTATGGGGCCTGCACCACGGCCACGCCGCCGGGCGCCAGGGCGTCCAGCAGTGTTCGCAGAATGAGACTTCCCCGGCCCACGGGAATGTGCTGCAGCACGATGCTGGTGACCAGCAGGTCGAAGCGTTCTCCCGGCCGCAGGGGGACCGGCCGGTCCTGGCTGGTCAGGCGGAAATCGGCGCGGGTTTCCCGGCAGCGCCGGCGCGCCAGGTCGATCATATCCGGCGACACATCCAGACCCAGCGCCGCGGCATGACGCCGGGCCAGGGGGGCCGTCAGGCGGCCCACGCCGCAGCCGAAGTCCAGCACCCGGGCGGAGGGGCCGGGAGCGGCATTCAAATCGTCCAGGGTTTGCAGATAACCGGCCACCAGGGCCTCCCCCGACCGATCGAAAGCCTGAGCCTCGCCCCCATCCCGGAACCGCTCCTCGGACAGGACGGCGTAATAGGGGTCGTGCCGGGCCCAGCGGATCCATTGTCTGGTGGAATCCTCGAACATGGGAACCTTGCCTGCCGGGAGTGAGGTAACGGAGCGCCAGGCGCACGTCCGCCGTGAAAGGCGAGCTTAGAACACACCGGGCCGTTGGTCAAAGCCGGGAAGGGGGCCGGCTAGGTGGTTTGCCGGGAACCGAGGATGGCCGTCAGCTGCTCCTGGCCCGGGAAAAGATCCAGGCGCGGAGCGTCCTCCACCTCCAGATCCACCTCGGGGACTTCCTCGCCCGAGTCCAGCAGGACCAGATCGCCCTCGCGAGCCACCAGGGCATCCTGAACGCTCTCGTCCCGTGTTTGCAGGGTCCGGGGATCGGTCACCACCATCTCGGCGGCGAAGGGGTCGTCCACGAAATCGGCCAGGGTCAGGACCTGGTGACCCAGGTATTCCAGGCACTGCTGCAACCAGGCGGCGGTGGCTTCGTGGCCCGAGGCCACGGCGATGCGCAGGGCCCGCGAGGCCGGCGCGCTGGTCAGGAAGGAGACATCGCCGGCGATTTCCAGATCCTGGCGGGCCGTGTCCACCTCGGCGTCCACGCGGCGCAGCACGTGCGCCACCCGCTCCAGGGGCAGGTCCACCCGCCGCGCCACGGTCTGCAGGGTGCGGGCCGTGACCGGGGGCTCGGCATGGGCATGGTTGACCCGCCAGAGCATGTCGGCCAGAGCCACCAGGGAAATGACCGGCTCGCGGTTGGAAGTGATGACCTGCTCGTTATGGTGCAGGCGCACCCCCTCCCACAGGCTCTTGGGCAGGTTCCACTGGCGCAGCAGCAGGCTGCCGATGCGTGGGTGAGTGGTGCCGAAGACCTGCATTTCCTGTTCGGTCTGCCGCGCGGAGCTCAACTTCTGGAAACCCCGGTATTCCTCCGGCGCCACGGCGGCCAGGACCAGGCTGCCCACATCGTGCAACAGCCCCAGGGTGAAGGGGATCTCGGGCACGGGGACGCCCGTTTCCTGGGCCAGCACGCTGGCGCAGGTGGCCGTGAACAGGGCGTGATGCCAGTAGGCGTTCTGGATCTGCTGGTCGGCCATCTCGGCCAGGGTTCCCGTGGTGGAAACGGTGACCGCCACATCGCGCAGCTTCCACATGCCCAGCCGGGTGACGGCCTGGGAAATGGTGGCCACCGAGTGCACGCCCTTGTACAGGGGGCTGTTGGCCAGCTTGAGAATTCGGGAAGCAAGGGCCGAGTCCGTGCTCACCAGGCGTTCGATCTCCACCGCCGAGGTGTCCATGTCGTCCAGCATCATGAGCAGCTTGTCCACCACCGCCGGCAACGAGGGCAGGTACTTGACCCGCGCGACGATCTCTTCCGCTTTGTCTCTGGGCTGGTTGACGGCCATGCATGACTCCTGGTGTGAAACGTCGGAGGGCCAGACCCTCTCATGTCAATGTATTCCATTCGACGGGACGGCCCTGGGCCTGATCCCCTGGCGCCATGCCCCGGCCTGACGCCGCCGGTCCACGCTCAACCGTTGGACTTCAGGACCCCGTCGGCTGGGTGGCAGCCCCGCTGCACCAGCGATGCAAGGTGGTGAAGAGCAGGGAACCGTCCACCGGCTTGGTCAGGAAATCATCCATGCCCACCGCCAGGCAGCGGTCCCTGTCGCTCTCGAGGGCCCCCGCCGTCAGGGCGATGATGGGAACCCGCTGGTGGCCCTCTTCCCGCTGCCGCAGTTCGACCGTGGCCTGGAAACCATCCATGACGGGCATTTGGCAATCCATGATGATGGCGTCGAAGGCGCCGGGGGACCACACATCCAGGGCCTCCTGTCCGTTGGCGGCCAGTTCGATGGTCACCCCTTCCTGTTCCAGCAACAGGCACATCATCCGCTGGTTCAAGGGGTTGTCCTCGACCAGAAGGACACGCAGGCCGTCAGGAGACCATTGTTCGCCGCCGGCCATTTCAAGCTGCTGCTTGCGGGGGGCCGGACGGGGCACCGAAGCCTTGGCGGGCTTCCGGCCGGCGGGGGACTCCTGGACCGACGCGATCTCCTGTGAGGAAGCGGCATCCCGGATGGAACCGGAACCTTCCACGGGGGCGGGTTCATGACTACCCGCAGCCCTCCTCAGGCGCACCTGAAGCCGGAACTCGGAGCCGCCCTCGGGCCCGGGCTGAACCGAAAGGCGCCCCCCCATGAGACGAACCAGGCTGGTGCAGATGGCCAGGCCCAACCCCATGCCACCGAAGCGTCGGGTATCCGACGAATCGGACTGGGTGAAGGCCTCGAACAATCTTTCCGCGTCCTGGGGAGAGATGCCGATTCCCGTGTCCTGGACAGTCACCGTCAGCAGGGTAGAGTGATCATCGGCCTGCTCGGCCTTCAGGCCCAGGCACACCCAGCCTTTTTCGGTGAACTTGACGGCGTTGCCCAGGAGATTCAACATCACCTGGCGCAGGGCCTCGGCGTCACCGATCAACCGGCCAGGCAGGTTTTCCAGCCCCTCCAGCCGCACCTCGAGCCCCTTTTCCCCGGCGGCCCAGCGGACCATGTTCACCGTGTCGTGGAAAAGCTGGGCCGGGGAGAATTCATCTTCCTTGAGACGGCGCTTGCCGGCCTCGATGCTGGAGAACTCCAGGATTCCGGAAAGGACGCCCTCCAGAGCGACCCCCGAACTGATGATGGTCTCCACTCCGTCCCGCTGGTCGGGGGTCAGATCGGAGGACTCCAGGACCTGGGCCATGCCCAGGACCGCGTTCAGGGGCGTGCGAACCTCGTGGCTCATGGTGGTCAGGAAGCGGGACTTGGCCTGGGAGGCCGCCTCGGCCGCGTCGCGTGCCTCGGCCAGGTCCACCGTCTGTCGCAAGACCTGCCGGCGCAGGGACCAGGTCCAGAGCAGGGACAGCAGGGCCAGAGCCAGCAGCGGCAGGATGACCCAGGCCGCGTAGCGCAACACCTCGCGGAAGGCGGGCCGGCGATCTTCCAGAACCCCGAACCACTGGTCATAGATGCGGTCGTACTCGCCGCTGGCCTTGACGATGGCCAGCCCCTGATTCAGGCGGGGAACCAGGTCGGGCCGATCCGCGGTCACGGCGAAACTGTAGGAGGTCTGGTAGACGGGTTCACCCACCCGATGCAGATTCTTCAGTCCCCCCTCGCGGGCCACATGCAAGCCCCGGAGTTCGGACATCAGGCAGGCCTCGGCCTTGCCCTCGGACACCAGGCGCAGGGCTTCCAGGGCGCTGTCCACTTCCAGGGGCTCCACGGTGAAGCCCTTGTCCACCACGTAATTGGCCATCACCCCGTCCCGCTGCACCACCAGCAGGCGGCCTTGCAGGTCGCCCTCGGAGCGGATACTCCGGTTACCGTCCCGCACGAAAATGCGGTACTGCTGGCTCAGATGGGGGGTGGTGAAATTGAAGAGATTGCGGCGCTCGGCCGAGATGGTCATACCCACGTGCACCTGGATGGTGCCGCCGGCCATGCCCACCCGCGCTTCCTGCCAGGGCAGAAGTTCGATCTCCACATCCAGACCGGCCGCCCGGGCCACGGCCCGCAGCAGGTCCACGTCGAACCCCATGGATTCGCCCTCACGCACGAAATGGTAGGGCGAATACCCCTGTCCCCCGCTGGCGTGCAGGGTTTCACCGGCGGCCAGGGCCTGGTCGTCGGCGCCGGTCAGGACCAGCACTCCCCCCAGCAGAAAGGCACAGAGCACCACCGACCGGACCAGCCGGCGGCGCCGCGCCGCGCGCCCCACGGGATATGAGGTTTTTGCCATTGCCTGAGACAATGTCACCTGTTCCTCTGCTCGGGTTCTTTCAGGAAAATATATTTTCGGCCGCACTCGGGGTTCCTTTAGTGCGGGAGATGGCCCGGAGAGGGTCAATTTTTCATGCTGTTTTCAACCAGGCGCCCAGGGTGGTCACCCGGCGCCGGCTATCCAGGGTGCTGACGGCGCGGCGCACGGCCGAGGCGGCCCCCAGCAACACCACCAGGCGCTTGCCACGGGTCACCCCCGTGTACAGCAGGTTGCGCTGCAGCAACAGATGGTGCTGTCCGTGCAAGGGAATGACCACCACCGGGTATTCGCTGCCCTGGCTCTTGTGGACGGTGGCCGCATAGGAATGCAGCAGTTCATCCAGCTCGGCCGGGGCGTAAGTGCACTGCTTGTCCTCGAAGCGCACCTGCATCTCGGCGGTGGAGGGGTCCAGGGAGACGATGCGCCCCGCGTCCCCGTTGAACACCTCCTTGTCGTAGTTGTTGACCGTCTGCATGACACGGTCGCCCACCCGCCAGGTGACACCCAGGCGCTGCACGGACGGGCCCTCGGGATTCAAGGCTTCCTGCAGGCGCGCGTTGAGGTGGATGGTGCCCAGGGTGCCGCGGCGCATGGGGGCCAGGACCTGGATGTCGGCGATGGGGTCCACGTCCAGCCGCCGGGGCAGGCGCCGGGCCACCAGATCCACGATGAGTTCCTCGATCTGGCCGGCGTCCGCCCGCTCGATGTAGTAGAAATCCTGGAGGCCGGCGTCCTCGCCCCGCTCGCCGGCCAGGGGCATCTCCCCCCGGTTGATGCGGTGGGCGTTGGTGACGATGGCGCTGCCCGCCGCCTGTCGGAACACCTCATCCAGCACCGCCACCGGCACCCGGCCCGACTCCAGCACATCCCCCAGCACCCGGCCCGGACCCACCGAGGGCAGCTGATCCCGGTCGCCCACCAGCAGCAGCCGCGCCCCCGGCGGCAGGGCCTGCAAGAGTTGCCAGGCCAGGACGGCGTCCACCATGGAGAACTCGTCCACAACGAACACGTCGCCATCCAGGGGGCACTGGTGGTCGTGCTTGAAGGTGCCGTCGGCGGGCTGGAACTCCAGCAGACGGTGAATGGTGCGGGCGGGAACGCCGGTGCTCTCGGTGAGGCGGCGGGCGGCCCGGCCCGTGGGCGCGCAGGTGACGACCTTGCGCTTGCGGGCCAGATGAATCTGCAGAATGGAATTCAACAGGGTGGTCTTGCCCACTCCCGGCCCGCCGGTGATGACCAGCACGCGGTGGCGCAGGGCCTTCTCGGCGGCCCGGCGCTGGCCCGGGGCCAGCTCCAGCCCCGTCTTTTTCTCCACCCAGTCCAGGGCCCTGTCCACATCCAGATCCGGTTCGGGGGGGGATCCCTGGGCCAGGCCCATGAGAATGCGGGCCAGCTCGGCCTCGGCCCTGTGCAGGCGCGCCAGGGCCACCAGACCGGTGGCGCCCGCAACCGGCCCCGCCGGCACCAGGCGCCCGCCGGCCAGCGCCGCGGCCAGGGCCTGCTCCACCTTGTCCACGGGCACTTCCAGCAGTTCCGCCGTGCGCGATGCCAGCTCGGGACGCGGGAAGGCGCAGTGCCCCTGCCCGGTCAGCTCCTGCAGCACGTGCTCCACCCCGGCCTGCAGGCGCCGGGGCGCGTCGCCGCTGATGCCCAGGTGAGCGGCGATCTGGTCGGCGGCCTTGAAGCCCACGCCGTGAATGTCCCGCACCAGGCAGTAGGGATCTTCCTGCAGGCGGGCGATGGCCTCCTGGCCGTACTGCTTGTAGATGCGGAAGGCCCGGTTGGTGCCCACCCCGTGGCTGTGCAGGAAGACCATGATGCGGCGCACGTGCTGCTGCTCGCCCCAGGCCGCGGTGATCCGGGCGGCACGCCCCGCGCCGATGCCCGGCACCTCGCGCAGGCGCTCGGGCTGGAACTCGATGACCTGGAATACCTCTTCTCCGAAGGCGTCCACCAGACGGTCGGCGAAATGGGGCCCGATGCCGGGCACCAGACCCGACCCCAGGTAGCGGCGCATGCCCTCCAGGGTGCCGGGGGTGGCGGTTTCCAGCTGCTCGGCCTTGAGTTGCAACCCCCAGCGGGGGTCCTGCACCCAGATCCCCCGCGCCCGCACCCATTCGCCCGGGTTGATCTCGGGGGCGGTGCCCACCACCGTGACAAGCCCGGCGTGTCCCTCGGCCTTGACCCGCAGGACACAGAAACCCGACTCGGAGCTCTGGAAGGTGATTCTTTCCACAACTCCGCTTACACTGTCCCCGTGGGAAAAGAGATCTTTCTGGCCGCTGCTGCTTTGCATGATGGGGCCATGTTCCTTGCTGGGGAGGATGAATGTCAACCGAGAGAAACGATTCCCGGGCGGAAGCCGCCGGCGCGTTACCGCCCGAAGCCGCCGGCGCGCCCTCCTGGCTGCACCGGCACACCCCCTACCTGGAGGCGGCCACCCCTCACGGCTGGACCAGCCACGGGGGCCCCGACTTCAAGCATCCGGTGGACTCCCCCGCCATGGAAACGGTGGTGGACACCCTGGCGCGAGGGGCCGGCCTCGAGGGCGGAGCCTGGGCCGAGCAAGTGCACGGCGGCACGGTCCTGCGGGTGGACAGCCCGGGTCCGGCCGGAGCTGCCGATGCCCTCTGGACCACCACCGGTGGCCTGGGCGTGGTGGGCCGCAGCGCCGACTGTCCGTTGATCCTGGTTGCAGGAAAGGGGCCTGACGGGATGCCACTGGCCGGTTTCGCCCACGCCTCCTGGCGCAGCACGGTGCGCAGCATCACCACCCGGCTGCTGGACGAGATGAAAATCGGGGGACTGGACGTCGCCACCGCCCGGGCCGTGGTGTGCCCCTCGGCAGGCCCCTGTTGCTATGAGGTTGGCGCCGAGGTCCACCGCGAAGCCTGCGAGCGCCTGGGCCCCGCCGCGGCCCGCCATTTCCGCTCCCGGGGCGACAGGTTCATCCTGGATCTGTGGTCGGCCAACCAGCAGCAGCTGGAGGCCGCGGGGATGGCCGCCCATCGCATCTGGGTGAGCGGGGAATGCACCATCTGCGGCGAGGGGCACCCCGTCCGGCGCTATCCCAGCTACCGACGGCAGGGCCAGGCCGCCGGGCGATTCGCCGCCATACAGGGAGTCGGTTCAGGCGGGCGGTGCTGAACGTTCCTCACCGGGCCAGCTGTTCCTCTATGGCCGCCCGCAGCTGGGCGTCGTCGGGAGTGGTACGCGGGCCGAAGCGGGCCACCACGTGGCCCTGCTTGTCCACCAGGTACTTGGTGAAGTTCCAGGTGGGTTCTTCCAGCTGGGCCGTCAACAGCTCATACACCGGGCTCTTGCCATCCCCCTTGACGTGATCCTTCGCGAACAACGGAAATGTCACGCCGAAATTGGCCCGGCAGAATTCGGCGATCTCGGCAGATGTGCCGGGCTCCTGGTTCATGAAATCATTGCTGGGAAAGCCCAGGATGACGAATCCCCGCCCGGCCAGCTCCTTGTACAGGGCTTCCAGCCCCTCGTACTGGGGAGTCAGGCCGCACTTGCTGGCCGTGTTCACCACAAGGGCCACCTGCCCCTGGTATTCCTTCAGGTCCCGGGTCTCGCCGGCCAGGGTGTTGACCCGCAAGGCGTACAGGGAGGCCCCCTCATCGCCGGCCGGCCTGGTCATCTCGGCCGAGAAGGTCTTGCGGCTCCAGAAAACGCCCACGGCGGCCATTACCAGCAGGGCCAGCGCGGCCAGCATCAATCCTGTCTTCATGATCTATGGTCCATCCCTCGAGAAGGTTTCCGGGGCTCATTTCCTTTCCCCAAGAAAACAGCGGGTGGCCAATACCGCACCCCGGTTCCCAATCCTGCCCTCAAGTTCCGCGGCCCCGGGTCGAACATAGGGACATCTTTAGCCATGCACAGAGGGGTTCACGGGAGTTGCAGAAATGATCGAGCAAGTGAAACTGAACGAATCGTTCGCCATGCACCTCATCGACGAGGGTGTCATCACCGAGAGCGAAGCCCTGGAGGCCCTGGATCAGCAGCGGCAGCTGACCCAGCCCATCGGCCGGCTGGCCCTGGCCAAGGGTTACCTGACCATGAAGCAGGTCTTCATCGTCCTGAAGGAGCAGGTGGACAGCCAGATGCGCTTCGGCGAGCTGGCCATCACCCTGGGCTACCTGGACAACGACCAGCTGGACGATTTGCTGGCCACCCAGAAGAACGAGCGACCCGGCCTGTGCGAGGTTCTGTACAACATGGGGCTGGTGCGCAAGGGCATCCTCCAGAAGGAGCGGCGGGCCTTCCTGAAGAGCATGGAGTCGGTCCTGGTCTAGATTTCAGTTCCCGCCACCCGGCAACAGCTTCAACTGGTATCGCGGCGCTCCCGGCAACAGGGGCGCCGCTTTTCCGTCCACCCAGTCCTGATGGCCGGCCAGGAAGAAGGGCGACAGGGGGTGCCCGCTCTGTCCCCCGGGCATGTGGAACAGGCCCTGCTCCTCGCGGCCGGGAGAGACCACCATCCTCTGGCTGGCTCCGTGCCCTGGGCCTTGCACGCGCGGCATGAAACCATCGCCCGACAGCTGCACCGCCGGGGCGGCCAACCAGCGGGACAACCAGGGGGCCAGACGGGTGAAGGGGTGCCCCATGCGCAGGGTGTTGCGCCGCCCCCAGGTGTCCTCCTCCAGTTTCAGCTCGCCCTGCTCGTAGCGCCACAGCACCGTCCACACCGATTCCATCATGAACTGATCCCAGTCGTCATACTGAGGGCTGAGCAGATGGGCCGGCCGCCGGTTCAGCACCTCCCAGGTCACCGCGTGCCGGTAGGGCAGGTAGTAGTCGCGGTAGTCGGGATAGGCCGTCATCACCTGGGTGGCCAGGAAGCGGTACAGGCGCTCGATGGTCTCGTACATGAAGCGCCGCACCAGCTGGTAAGACACGGACCGGGGATCGGCCCGCCCTTCCCAGTGGTCCCGCACCTGGGTGATGAACGCGGCCAGGAGGGGCTCGGGCTCCTGCCGGGCCGCGTGCCGTTCCAGGACGGGCAGGAGCAGCTCCCGCCATTGGCCCAGGAAGAGGGCCCGGTCGTCCAGTTGCACGGCCAGCATGTCGGCCTCGTCGGGATGGTCCAGGGCGCGCAGGTCGTCCCGGATGCGGCCGGCCCGCACCCCAACGCCGTAACCCCCGTCGCCGATGAGGGCCAGATCATTCCCCGCCACCACCCGGGCGTTGGCCGTCCACAGGCGGCCCTCGGTCGGATCGACGATGCGCGGCTGTTCCGCGGCATCCAGGTAGCCATCCCAGCGGCAGGCGCCATCGGCCCAGGACACGGGCAGGCGCCCGTCCCAGCCCACACGGCGGGGCACCCGTCCGGCCAGGCTCCAGGCTATCCGGCCGGCCGCGTCGGCGCACACCAGGTTCTGGGGCGGAATACCGATGGTCCCGGCCACCGCCACCGCCTCGTCCACGCTGCCGGCCGTTTCCAGCAGGCGCAGATTCATGTTCAGCCCTTCTGGGTCATGGGCCGTGTAACGCAAGGCCCACAGCCGGCCGTCAGGATGGTGGCCCCAGACGGGGCCCCAGATGGTTTCACGGACCACCAGGGTGTCGGGTTGCTGGCCCTTGATGGCGATGATCTCCTGCCTTTGCTGGATTCTTTCCCAGCCGCCGGGGGTGCGGTAGCGCGTGGAATCGGCCGGATCCGTATCCAGGATCACCAGGTCGGACCAGTCTCCGTAGCTGTTGGTGAAGCCCCAGGCCAGGTGGCCGTTGCTCCCCACCACCATCAGCGGCGCGCCGGGCAGGGTCACGCCCACGACCATGTGCCGGCGACCATCCTGCTGCCAGTCCAGACGCGCCCGGTACCAGGTGTTGGGCAGGCTCAGGGACAGGTGCATGTCGTTGGCCAGCAGGGCCCCGCCGTGGGCGCTCAGCCGGCCGGCCACCGCCCAGTTGTTGCTGCCGGTTCTATCCTGCCGCAGGTCCTGGTCCTGGTGCAGCAGGCTGTCCTGGTAGGCCCGGAACTGCTGGTAGGTGCGACCGCCATAGTTCCAGTTCCGCACGTCCAGGTTGGTGCTGTCCGGGATGACCACGGTGGCGGTGTGGCCCTGCTGCAGGGGCGCGTCCCAGTCGCTGCCCTCGGGCAGAAGCAGGGGCACCAGCTCGGGTTTCAGGGCGTGGACGGCCTGGGCCAGGTGGGCTTCGAAGTTCACGGTGGAATAGCTCAGATCCAGGAACATGGCGGCCAGGACCAGGAAGGTGTCGTCGGGGGACCACGGCTGGGGTTGTTGTTGCAGCACCCAGTATTCCCAGGGCCGGCTGCGCAGATGGGCCAGGCCCGCGTTCACACCCTCGGCATAGGAATGCAACAACTCCCGGTCGGCCTCGGGAAGGGCGGCCAGGGCCCGGCCGGCCCGGCGGCGGAAACCGTGCCGGCGCGCATCCCGGTCGGTGTCCAGCAGGGCGGGTCCCAGCAGGGCCGCCAGTTCGCCCGCCGCGGCGCGGCGCATGAGATCCATCTGGAAGAAGCGATCCTGGGCATGGACGTAGCCCAGGGCGCGGGCGGCGTCCCGGCGGCTGGCGGCCACGATGTCGGGCACGCCCAGCTCGTCCCGGGAAACGGATACCGGCCCGTCCAGGTGGGCCAGGGGGCGCTGCCCCTCCAGCCGGGCCAGGCTGCCGCGCAGGGTCAGAAGCCCCGCTGCGCCGAGAACCAGCAACAGGACCAGCAGGATTCCCAGGATCCGGGACACCAGGCGAACGGGACGGGATTTAAGGACGGTGCGGACGCTCATGGCGGTTCCCCGGGTGAAGGTGAAGAGGGCCCACCCTGTCCGGGATTCAACGCAGAAGGCCCGGCGAGGGCGAGAGGCCTGACTCCCGGGATTATGCCACGCGCCCCCGAACCTTCAAGGCCCGGTGTTTGAAAAACCGCCAAAAAAGGCTATGATTGCGCCCTGTCTGGCCGGGGCATGGCCGGATCACCTGGTAGAGATGAACCCAGAAGGAAAGAATCCATGGGCGAAGAACGGATGACCAGGGGCGTTTCCGCTTCTCACATCGAGGCCGATCACCTGGCCCGCTACCGCTGGGCCTGCCGGTTCAGTGAAGGACGCGCCGTGCTGGACGTGGGTTGCGGCACCGGTTACGGCCTGAGCATGCTCATGGAAAACGCCCGCTCGGCGGTGGGAGTGGACAAGTTCGACCAGAGCCATCCCAACGCCGTGGTATGCGACCTCCGGGAATTCCTGCCTCAGGAGAAGTTCGAACTCATCACCTGCTTCGAGCTCATCGAGCACATCGAGGACGCCCAGGATCTGCTGCAACGCATGCGCGGCTGGCTGGTGCCCGGCGGGACCCTGCTCATCTCCACCCCCAACCGCCAGGTGACCGCCCCCGACGGGGTGGTCAACAATCCCTTCCACGTGGACGAGTGGACCCAGGAGCAATTCACCGCCATGCTGGAAAAAGCCGGCTGGCGTATCGAGGAATTCCTGGGCCAGCGCTGGCAATTCATTCCCGGCCTCAAGCTGGTGCGCAAGGTCTACAAGACCCTGTGCAAACCCTGGCAGAACACCTCGCCGGATGTGCAACCTCCGGTGGGCGGCGGGCGCCGGCCCGAGTACATGATCTTCGTCTGCAAGCCGGACTAGCGTTCCTCGTCGTCCAGTTCCTTCATGCGCCGCAGCATGGCCAGAGGGCTCTGGCTCTGGGCCATCTTCAGGATCTCCTCCAGCCTTTCCCGGCGGGCCTCCGCCTTTTTCTGAAGTCTGCACGCGTAGGCGTCCCGCAGCACCTCCAGCAATTCATCCAGCTGGTAGGGCTTGGGCAGATAACGGAAAGCACCCAGCTTGGTGCAATCCACCGCGCTGCCGATGGACCCATGCCCGGTGAGGATGATGACCTCCAGGAAGCGATGCTCGTCCTTCAGGCGGGCCAGCAGTTCGCGCCCATCCAGGCCCGGCATCTTCAGATCCACCAGGGCCAGATCGAATTTTTCCCGTCGGCACAGTTCCAGGGCCTCCTGGCCGTTGCCCGCCGTGCGCACCTGGAAGTCGCGCAGGGTCAGGCGCTGGCCCAGGGTTTCCAGGAACTGGGTCTCGTCGTCCACCAGCAACAACTTGATCCGGTCATGCGCCTGATCGTTCATGGTCAACCTCCTGTGTCCGGGGTGGCGTCCCGGCCTTGGGCGGGGTGGGCGAGCCACCCTGCCCCACGGGCAATTCGATGATGAAGGTGCTGCCCCGGCCTGGCTCGCTGCGGGCGCTCAGGGTCCCCCCCAGCCCGGCCACGATGCCGTAGCTCACGCTCAGGCCCAGGCCCGTGCCCTTGCCGGGTTCCTTGCTGGTGAAGAAGGGCATGAACACCTGCTCCAGCTGCTGTGGGGTCATGCCGCAGCCGGTGTCGGCGATCTCCAGGCGCACCCGTCCCGCAACCTCGGCCGCGGCCATGGTGATGGTGATGGTGCCCGGCCCCTCCATGGCATCCATGGCGTTCTTCAGGATGTTGAGAAAGACCTGCTCCAGCTGGCCCGGGTCGGTGAGAAGTTCCCAGGCGCCCACCGAGTAACGCCGCTGGACGGTGATATCGGCCACCGCCAGTTCAGGACCCAGCAATCGATCCACCAACCCATCCATGAGACGGGCCGGATCGCACGGCAGCCACTGCACCTCGGCCTGCCGCACGAACCCCAGCAGCTGCCGGGTGATGTGGGTGCAACGGAAAACGGCCGCCTCGATGGCGCCCAGTTCCTCGTTCAGCTCTTCCGGTGTGAGGCACCCACCCAGCTCGGGATCCAGCTTGTCCCGCACCAGACCGGCCTTCTCGGCGATGACGGCCAGGGGATTGTTGATCTCGTGGGCGATGCCCGAGGCCAGCTCGCCCACCGTGGCCAGCTTGGCGGCCTGGGCCAGCTGGCGGGAAAGCTCCAGCTCGGTTTGCAGGGCCTGGAACTGGTTCCTGGCCACCCAGCGGGCCTGCCCCCAGATCAACAGACTGCCCACCAGGAAGAATCCTCCCGCCACCAGCCAGATGCTTCCCACCATCCAGCGGGACAGGCCCGGCTCCCGGGTGGAATGACCGGGCCATTCTTCCAGCTGGGCCAGGGCCGCTTCCGGGGACAGGACCGCCCGCAGGATGCGCACCTCGCCGTCCGGGACCATCTTCACCGCCATGGTGAAATGGGGGCTGGCCCGAAACCCCTCGTAAACGTCGGTGATGACGTGGGAGCTTTCGCCTGCCAGCAGGCGACTGAACCACTTTTCCTGGCGATAGTTGCGGCGGCTGAGCTCGGGCAAGGGCCCGGCATAGCCCAGCATCCGGCCCTCCCCGTTGAACACGGCCAGATCCACGAAGGCCTCGCTGGTGCGCCGCAGTTCATCCAGACCCGCCTGCAGCCGGGTGGGTACGGGGTCCAGCAACAGGGAGGCCTGCCCCGTCAAGTTCAGCAAGCGGTCGCCCAGGAAGGCGTCCAGCATGCCGGCCTGGTGTTCCGCCAGGGATTGGCGGTGCCTCTCTTCCACGTCATCCAGAAATACCCGGTACTGGACATGGAAGAAGAGGGCCAGCAGCAACAGGGGCGTGAAGTACAGGAAGAAGAGGCGCAGCAAGGCCTGTCGCAAGAGCTTGCGATACAGGTGGTCGTCCCAGGCGGAAGAAGCGGCTCGATTCATCACGGGCCCTTCGTTGGCTTGTCAGGGACAATATACCGGATTTGCGGCCCGGCCACCGGGAAAATCAGCGATAGATGGCCCGCACCGCGTCCCAGCTGGCCGCCTGCACCGCCACCTCGCCGGACCCGGGCGAGAACACCACATGATCGATGGTGAAGGCGTCGCCCCGTCCCCCGAAACTGATGCTGGTCACCAGCTCGTCCGGGCTGTCGGCCCGCACGATGAGCACCCCGTTGGGGCCTGGCCCGGTGATGAAGCCGTAGGAGTCCATGCGCCCCAGGTTCTGGCCGTTGACCACCAGGGCATGGCTGACGGTGACCTGCTGGGAGGCCAGAGCGATCCAGGCGGCTCCCTCGGGGACGTAGATGGCCACCGGGCGCCAGTCCTGGGAACCGTAATTCTGGGACTGATTGGTGGGCGTGTTCAGCAGGACCCGGGACCCGTCCCAGACGCCGGCGGCAAAGGCGGTGCCGAAGGGGTCGCCCGACACGGGGTTGAACAGGGCGGGCAAGACGCCGCTGCCCTGCCCCGAGAACTGCCCCTGACTGTCGGCGATTTCCACCGTCAGGCCGGGAGCCAGGGCGTAATCCTCGAAATCCTCCACCAGGCCACCGGCCAGGCCCAGTTGATCATCCGGTACCCCCCACTGATCGGCCCCGATGAATTCCACCGTGAAGGCCGCCGCCGGGGATGGCATCAGGGCAGCCCCCAGCAACAGGGGCCAGAGAAGGACCGCCACCGTCATTCCGAACCGGGATTCAATCATTTTCCTCACAGCCTTTCCTTTCCGTTCAAGCAAGTCATCGGAGCCATCAACCAAGGTCCAGCGCCGCGCGCACGGCGGGCAACATGAGTTCCACCCACAGGGCGTACATGCGGGACGAGTAGTGCAGGCCATCCCGGCTGAGCAGGGCCGGGTCCTCGGCCACCAGCAAGGACGGGGTGGTCACGTCCAGCATGGCGATGCCCGCCGCGGCGAACTTCCGGGCCAGGATGGCGTTGAAGCCGGCCAGATCGGCGGCAATGGCCTCTCCCCCGAAGAGCTGGCCCACCGGCGTGGCTCCGTAATCGGGGATGGAGAAACCCAGGACACGGCCGGGGTCCCCCGCGGCCAGACGCAGGGCCTCGGCCACCAGCGTGTCCATGTCCGCGGCGAAATCGCCCCGGTCCAGATGCTGGAACTGGTTGTTCACCCCGATCATCAGGGTCACCAGCCCGTAGCCGTTGCTGTCCAGCTGATCGGCCTGGGCGCGCATGGCCCCCAGCAGATCGCGGGTGGTCCAGCCGGTCTCGGCCAGCACCTTCAACGATTGCAGGGTGTCTCCGGCCACCGCCAGGGTGTCGGCCAGTTGACGGGGCCAGCTGAAGAAGGCGGGCAGGGACTCGCCCTTGGTGTAGGAATCGCCCAGCGCCAGAACGGTCAAGGGAACCGCCAGCGGTTCCTCGCCGGGTGCGGCCGCCACCGGCTGGTCCTGCTCGGCACAGCCGGCCACCAGCCCCAGCAGAACCACACCCACCAGGAAAAAGGGTGGCGAAGTTGACCTCGTGCTGCTGTTCATGACCATGTCACCTCGCCATTCGCGTTCCTTCCCCGGCTGACATGATATATTCGGGATAATTTTACGCCTCTTTTTGATTTGCCCGGACGACACGTTCGCCGCCTCGACCCACTGCCCTTATCTTGGCCCCAGGCCGTCACGGTGGCGGCCCCCATTGGGAAACCCAAGCCAAGGAGCCATCATGCAGATCGCCGGAAGTCGGGCCCTCATCACCGGAGGCAGCGAAGGCATCGGCCGCGCCATCGCCGCGGCCCTCAAGGAAAAAGGCGCCCGGGTGGGCATCACCGGGCGCAACCCGCGCACCCTGGAACAGGCAGCCGGCGAGCTGGGCGTGGCCGCCTTCAACGGCGACGTGGGCAACGAGGCCGACGCCGTGCGGGTGACAGCCCAGTTCGTGGAGGCCATGGGCGGCATGGACATCCTGGTGAACAACGCAGGCATCGGGGGCGGTGCCCCGCTGGTGGATCTGGACCTGGAAACCTTCGAGAACGTCTTCCGCACCAACGTCACCGGAGCCATGCTCATGGGGCGCGAAGCGGCCCGCCACTTCGTCAAGCAGAACGGCGGCCACCTCATCAACATCAGCAGCACCAGCGGATTGAACGGCGGCAAGGGCTCCACCGCCTACAGCGGCAGCAAGTTCGCCCTGCGCGGCATGACCGAATGCTGGCGGGCCGAGCTGCGTCCCCACAACGTGCGTGTCATGCTGGTCAACCCCAGCGAGGTGCAGACGGGTTTCTTCGCCAAGCTGGGCCGCACCCAGGAGCTGTCCGAACGCAAGCTGAGGCCCGAGGAAATCGCCACCGCCATCGTGGGCGCCCTGGAGATCGACGATCGCGGCTTCATCCCCGAGTTCTCGGTGTTCGCCACCAATCCCTTCTGAGGGCCGCCAGGCGGGACCGCAGAAAAAAGAAAAAAGCCTCCCCCGGGCACCGATGCCGGGGGAGGCTTGGCTTTTGGCTCTGGCCGTGAAAACTAGTCCGCCACCCGCAGGGGCACCTCCAGCACCAGACGGCCGCCCTTTTCGCCGGGCCGGCGATCGGCGGTGTCGGTGTCGCGCAGGCTCAGGGCGCCGAACACCTGCAACTCGCCGGGAGCGGCAGGCCACGTGTCACCGAAGCTGATGCTCAGATGGGTGGGCACCCCGCAGGGCAGGGTCAGGCGGCCGCCGCCGGCGCGCTTGACCTGGCCGGTGAGGGGCTGGGCGAAATAGTACTTCTCCTCCAGGTCGAAGCCCCAGGCGGCCATCTCCTCGGCCAGGGCGAAGGCCCCCACCACCTGCAGGGTGAAGCGGGCCTGGTCCTGGCCCGCCGGCAGGGCCACGCCCAGATCCACCTCGGTGCCGTTGAAGCCGGTGGCCTCCACGGCCTCTCCGTTCTCGTCCAGGATGTTCACCGCGCAATCGGTGAACAGGTTGCCCACGGCCTCCTCCATGACCAGGTGGAAGGCCGCGCGGGGCGTGGTGCTGTCCAGGGTGAAGTCCAAGGACCACTCGTCGGTGTCCTCGATCTCGACGGTCCGGCTGCCGGCAAAGCCCTGCAGGGCCGCGGTGGCCTGGCCCTTGAAGGTGCCGGCGAAGCTGCGCGTCACCGTGACCTCGGCGCTGGCCTGCTGGCCGGTGCCGCCGGTGGCGAAGCCCTCGACGGTGGACGGGCACACGTCGTAACCGTCGAAGCTCACCGTCAGACGGTAGTCCGTCAGGTCGGTGCCGGTGATGCTGCCGCACACGTTCAGTTCCCAGGTGCCCGGATACAGCTCGGGCTGCAGGACGGTGCTGTCCTTGATGTTGTCCTCCCGGGTGGAGGCGTAGCCGTGGTAGCCGCCGCGCACCGTGCCCTGGGGATCGCAGATCTCCAGCAGGGCCTCGGCCCCGGCGCTGGAGCCCACGTCCCTGCTCACTTCCAGGCGCGCCCGCATGGCCGTGGCCCCGGCGGGCACGTTCACGTAGTGGCGCTGCACCGAGCTCTGGGCCAGATCCTTGCCCCGGTAAACCTTGACGTAGCCGTTTTCGGGTCCCACCGGGTCGCCCACCACCACGGTGTTCCACAGGTAGAACTCGCGACCGGCCAGGCCGCTCAGGTCGCCGCCGTCCAGGCTGGCGATGATGCGCCCGCTGTACAGGCCGGGCTGCTGCAACTTATTGCCGTCGTACTGGACGGTGACGGTCATGCCCATGTCGCCGCGGATGTAGCGGTCGCCGGACAACAGCTTGATCCAGTCGACCTCGCTCTTGAAGCTGAAGCTGCGGAAGAAGGTGTCCTTCTGGTCAGGCGTCAGGTCGGGGTGGAACACGGGCCGCACGGTGAAGGTCACCTTCTCGGGGGCCACGGGCACTCCACCGGGGGTGCGCCAGTAGGCGGCGTCGCTCAGGCCGTCTGCCTGGAACACGCAGGGCGTCTCCACGTCGTAGCGCAGCACCTGCCGGGCCGTCTTGCTGGCGGCCAGCTTCTTCAGCACGTCCCAGCTGGCGCCGGTGGTCACCAGGCCGCCGCCCTGGTCGTTCAGGCTCTGGCCGGGCACCCGCGTGCCGCCGGCGATGAGGGCGCGCTTCATCATGCCCCAGTGGATGTCCAGTCCCTCCTGCAGGGCGGCGCTCACCAGGCAGGCCACCGCGCCGGCGGTCTGGGGCGAGGCCATGCTGGTGCCGTTGAAGCGGGCCATGCCGTCGATGTAGCCGGGCACCGTGCTCAGGGCCGTGCCGGGGGCCACCACGTCGGGCTTGGCCGTCTCGCCGCCGCGGCTGCTGAAGTTGAACAGGGTGTTGCGGGCCAGGCGGCCGCTGTACAGGTCGGCCCCCGATTCCACGCTCAGGTAGGCGCCGCTGCTGATGATGCTGCGACTGGTGGCGGGAATGCCGATGGTGCTGAGCCCCGGGCCCTCGTTGCCCGCGCTGGTGCATACGAAAAGGGTGGGGTTGTCCACCAGCATCTCGTCCAGCCAGCGGCCCATGCTGTCCTCGCCCTCTTCCACCGAGGCGATGCCGAAGCTCATGTTGATGACCACGGGAATGCCCCACTTCTCCTCGAACCGGGCGGCATACTCGTAGCACTTCTTCATGCTGCTGGTGCGGGTGGCTCCGCCGGCCAGGCGGTTGTCCCCCAGCTTCAGGCTCACCAGGAAGGCTCCCGGCGCGCCGCCGTCCATGCCCTCCTGGCCGCTCACGCCGTGGCCCGCGGCGATGCCCGCACAGTGCGAACCGTGGGCACCGTCGTCGAAGTGGAACTCCACCGTGGGGGCCAGGGGCGCGCCCAGGTGATCCTCGTTGCTGATGACGTTCAGCTCCCAGGCCATCTTGCTGCGGCTGTCCGGGGCGTTGTCGCTGGCCAGGGCGAAGGCGTCGTGGTTGACCCGGTAATCCCGCAGCAGGGTCTCGTCGGCCAGATCGCCGTTGCCGTCGGTGTCCACGGCCACCACCCAGACGCGCTTGCTCAGGCGCTCGTCGGCCACCGTCTTGCGGGCCGTCTCATTCAGGTCCATGAGCATCTCGTAGCCGCGCCCCACGCCCAGGGCCTGTTCCACCGCCGCGCGCTCGGCGGCGTACACGATGAAGCCGAAGACGTCGTCGTTGTCCCCATCGTCGTTCAGGTCGTACACGTCGGGGCTGTTGAGGAACTGCTTCTCGGCGATGACGCCCATGTAGACGTCCGCTCCGCCCGCCGGGGGCACGGGCAAGGCCTGGGCGCCGCGAAGCAGCACTCCGTCGGCAGTGGCGAAGACGGGCGCCGTCTCGCCGCCCGACTCGTGGCGCTCGGCCAGGGCCGTTTCCCAGTCACCCTCGGTGCTGAAGTCGCGCACGTCGATGAGCTTGGTCAGCCCCGTGCTGGTCTGCTGCAGTCCGGGGGCGAAGGCGTCCACCCCGGTGTCCAGGATGGCCACGGCCACGCCCCGGCCGTCCCAGGTGGGATGGGCGGCGATGAAGGCCTGGGTGCCCGTCTCGGCAGAGGGCATGTAGTTCCAGGTCTTCGACGCCTGGGCCACGGCGGTCACGGTGGCCAGGGAGAGCAGGGCCACCACCAGGAAAAGGGCAACGTTCTTCACGCGGATCATGACATCCTCCAGGATCGGGGAGAGCGGCGGGCGGGGTTGCCGCGACAAGGCATTTCCCGGGAAAAATAGGCTTTTGCTCCGGGGATAGCCAGCCGCCGCCCCCGGAGCATCCTGAGGTCAGAATTCCAGCTCCAGTTGCACGCCCAGACTGCTGTCCACCGAATTCTTGACGGGCTGGGACAGGGGCAACCGGAAAAACACCGAGGGCCGGAAGCCGCGGCTAAGGATGGTCCCCTTGAACATCACATCATGCCAGAACTCGCTCAGGAAATCCTCGGACCCAACGTTCAGGGGCAGCACCCCCAGTACGCCGCCACGCAACTCGTAAGCAGCGGTGCGAACACCGGCGCTGCAGGCGTAGCGCAAGTAGGAATCGGTGTCTGAATTCCCGGTTCCGGTGTAGATCAGGGCCATGGCACCGACCTCGATGGCGTGGAAGAGGCCCCCTTCGTGCTGGCGATCCATGGACAGGGTGAAATACGGGGTCAAGCGGTCCTCGGCATACTTGTAGATCTGGTGATAGTTGGCCGCGCCCGCGCTGTAGCGGAGCCAGGCCTCCTGGGACTGGGGCCAAAACCCATCCCCTTCGGCCAGAGGCAGGGCCACTCCGAAGATCGCCACGTTGGTGCCGTTGCTCAGGGTCTCCACCTTGCGCAGGGCCACGGAGGGATTGCCGTAGGCCGAGTGCCGGTCGAATCCCTTCACGCTGGTGCTCATATAGGGCATTTCCACCAGCAGGCTCATGCGATCCGAAAGAGGAACCGAGGCGGAAAAATCAAAGATCCCCGACAGGAACTCCAAGTCAGGGTAGGTGTTCCGGCTGGGCCTGATGAAGCGCACCCCCACGGAGGCCCCATCCCCGGGCGGAACTTGGAACAGGTCGCTGAAGGCCAGCACCGGCAGGGCGCTCAGCAAACAAATCACCAGGAGAGCCAGGGCGAAGGGACGAAGATGGAGACGATTGGCTTGCATCGTATCGGGCCTTTCTGGAAAAATCATGTCCATGCAGGGGATGTTGTTCCGTCCATTTTGACGGTTGAGAGTGTCTTGTCAAGTCAAGGTCTGGCACCATACGGATTCCCGGGGGATGGCCCCTTCCCAGCCAGTCCCCCCATCAGAAGAAGAGAAAAACCGCCAGCCCCACCATGATCCCCACCACACCCAGCAGCTTGGTGCGGTCCACCCCCTCCCCCAGGACCAGGCGGGCCAGGATCAGTACCAGGGGGAAGTTCAAGGCGGTGATGGCGTAGATGATGGAGAAATCCACGTGCCGGGCCGCCAGGTAGGTCAGCACCGGCCCTAGCCCGAAAGCCGCGCAACCGGCCAGGAAGCGCGCATCCAGCAACCGGTCCCGCAAGCGGCGCTCCCCCACGGCGGCCATCTTGAACAGCACGTGCCCCGTGGCCGTCAACGCGGACACCACCAGCAGCAGGCCGATCCATGGCCAGTTCACGGCATCCCTCCCGCGTCCTGGTCCCGCGCGTGAGACGACCGGGACAGCAGCACCACGCTGGCTGCGATGATCACGCCACCCACCAGGCGCCCGGCGCGGAAGGGTTCGTCGAAGGCCGCCATGCCCAGGAACACGGCCAGCACGTAGTTCAGGCTGAGAAAGGGATGAATGAAGGACAGCTGGAAGCGCTTGCCCAGGGCCAGCCAGGTGCCGACACGGGCGGCCGACACCACCACCACCCCCAGCCCCAGCAGCACCACCCACGACAGGTTCTCGCTACCCAGCCCGCTCATGGTCTTGATGAGGAAAGCGCCGGCCAGATTCAGCGCCAGCATGAGGACGATGGCTGCCGCCAGCTTCAGGCTCATTCTTCCGGGCCCAGGGTGCGCAGAATGCGGCCGGGCACGCCGCCCACCACCGCATCGTCGGGCACGTTCTTCGTCACCACCGAACCGGCGGCGATGAGACAGCCCCGGCCGATGGTCACCCCACTGGTCACGGTGACGTGGGCCCCCAGCCAGGTGCCCCGGCCGATGACGATCTCGCCATGCTCGTAGGGGCCGTAGCGGAACGAGCGATCCTTGCGCGTGTGGTTCCCCGAGGCGATGACGCAGTAGGGCCCGATGGTCACCTCGTCCTCCAGGGTGATGCGCCCCGCCCCCAGGTAGGTCCCGTAACCGATGTAGACGTGGCCGCCCACCGTCACGTTCCCGGGTTCGTAGATGTTCACCCGCGAGCTGATGCGCAGGCGCTCGCCCGCCCCGCGCAGGAACCAGCCCGCCAGCCGCCCCCGCGCGTCCAGGGCCGACCCGTGGGGCGGAAGCACGTCCAGGCAGCTGTTCAGGAAGGCATAAAGAGCTTTATTCATGGCGGCCGTCCTCGCCGCAGGTGCGGGCTATGCGGTAGCGTTCGGGCCCCGTGACCTCGCCGATGATGCGCGCCACGTACTCGCCCAGCACTCCCAGCCCCAGCAGGGTCACCCCGCCGAAGAAGATGATGAGCAGGATCTGGGTGATCCAGCCGGCAACGCCGATTCCGCCGGTGGCCCAGCGGATGAAGTAGCCCAGCCCCGCCAGCAGGGCCGCCCCCGCGCACAGCACACCGAAGGTGGACAGGAAGCGCAGCGGCACGGTGCTGGCGTAGACCACGCTGTCCAGGGTGTTGCTCAGCAGGGAGAACAGGTTGTAGTTGCTGCGGCCGGCGGGGCGCTGCTGGTGCTCCACAGGCACGTTGGCCACCTGCCGGGTCAACGACACGATGAGGGGGCCCAGCTGGGGCCGCGCCGTGCGGAAGGCCAGGATCGAATCCACCAGCGGGCGCCGCATGATACGGAAACTGGTGGTGCGCACCCCGGCCGGCTTGCCGTAGGCCCGGTCCAGGATGCGGCTGAACAGGGCGCTGCCCAGACGGCGCAGCGGCCCCTGGCCGCGCACCTTGTAATCGCCCATGACGCACAGCAGGTCGGGCCGGGCAGCCAGGGCCTCGATGAGCTTGGGCAATTCCTCGGGCGGATGCTGGAAGTCGTCGTCCATTGTCAGCACCAGGTCGGCCCGGGCGTGGGCCATGCCGCACAGCAGGGCCCGGAACTGGCCCACGTTGTAGACCAGGTCGATGCCCCGCACCCGGGGCCGGCGCGCCGCGATCCGCTCGATGGCCGGCCAGGTGTCGGCATCGGGGGAGCGGTCGTTGACCAGGATCAGCTCGCAGTCGTCGTGGCCGCCCTGGTCCATGACGGCCAGGATCCTCTCGGCCAGCTCTTCCAGCCAGGCGCCGCTGCCGTACACGGGAATGACGATGCTGTATTTCGGTGTCATGGTCTCTCCTGAACAACGATCCTGATGGCGGCGCGCATTTCCTCGGCCAGCCGGACGGCCTTCAGCGCGGTCGAGCCGCTGGCCTGCAGCTGCCCCACCCGGTCCGGGCCCACGCGGAAGGCACGCACCTGGTCTCCGGGCTGCACATCCCAGCTCAACTTCACCAGGCGTTCATGCCCGGACACCCAGGCCGGAACCTCCAGGGCGGCGACGGTGCCCGTGACATCGCTGCGCAGCAGGGTCACGGCGTTGGGGCGGCCCACAGCGGCCGGCAGGGGGCCGGCCTGCCCCAGGGCCAGATCCAGCACATGGTCATAGATATTCCAGCCCGTGTACAGGCTGATCATTTCCGGAATGCCGGTCGCCCCCATGCGGCCGCCGATCTCGATGACCTGCGGGCCGCCCTCTGCCAGCATCAGATCCACGTTGGCCACGCAGTCGCGCAGGCCCAGGGCCGCCACCGCGGCCCGAACCACGTCCTCGGTGCGCCCGGCCTGACCGGTGGGCAGATCGGCGGGCATGGCGTGGCCCACGGGCGTGCTGGGCGAGCCCTCCGTCACCGTGTCCGCGTGGATGAACACTGCCTCCACCACCTCGCCGCGTACCACGGCCTGGGCCCCGTACTCCAGGCCCGTCAGGTGCTGCTCCAAGATCAATTCCCCGCAACGCGAATGGGCCGCGGCCTCTCGCCAGGCAGGCCCGAAGGCCGTCTCGTCATCCACCCGCAGCACGCCCCGGCTGCCGGACGAATCGGTGGGCTTGATCATCAGGGGGAAGCCCAGCTGGGCGACGAACTGCCGGGCTTGCCCCTCGTCGGCGAAGACCCCGAATCGGGCCGTGGGAACCCCGGCCTCGCGAAACGCTGTCTTCATGGCGGCCTTGCTGGCGCTGCGCCGGGCCGCCTCGGACCCCGGTCCCGGTAAACCCAGCTCGTCCACCACTCGTCCCAGGGCCGGCAGGCCGGCGTCGGCCCCGGCGGTGGCCACCGCCACCACCCCCAGCTGCCGCGCGGCCATCAGGATCTCCTCCTGGTCGGCGATATCCACGGGCAGAAAACGATGGGCCAGCTCGAGGCCGGGATAGGGGCCCGGCCGGCTGGCCACCACGGTCTTCAGACCGCGCTGCCGGGCGGCGGCGATGAGGGGCACCTGGTAAACGCCCGCGCCCAGGATCAGGATACGCTCAGCCATGGCGACCCCCGGAAACCATCATTTCCCGTCCCCGAAAAAATCCCGGATGGCCGTCACGACCTTGTGCTGGTCCGCCTCGGACAGTTCGAAGTAGAAGGGCAAGCGCAGCAGGCGCTCGCTGACGCTCTCGGTGACGGGCAGCTGACCCGCCTGGTACCCCAGCTTCCGCCCCATGGGCGAGGTGTGCAGAGGCACGTAATGGAACACCGCCAGGATGGACCGCGCCTGAAGATGGCGAATCAAGTCCGCACGGGTGGGCTCGTCGGCCAGCAGGATGGGAAACATGTGGTAGTTGGGCGTGCATTGCTCGGGAATGACCGGCAGTTCCAGCCGACCGGCGGCGGCCAGTCCGGCCAGACCGGCGGCGTACCCCTCGTAGATGAGCTTGCGCTTGGCGGTGATGCCCTCGGCTTCCTGCAACTGGCCGTACAGATAGGCCGCCAGCAGGTCGCTGCTGATGTAGGACGAGCCCACATCCACCCAGGTGTACTTGTCCACCTGCCCCCGGAAGAACTGGGCGCGGTTGGTGCCCTTTTCCCGCAGGATCTCGGCCCGCTCCAGGTGCTCGTCCCCGCCCAGGACCAGGGCCCCGCCCTCGCCGCAGCTGATGTTCTTGGTTTCGTGGAAACTGAAGGCCCCCAGGTGGCCGATGGTGCCCAGGGCGCGGCCACGATAGCGCGCGCCCAGGGCCTGGGCCGCGTCCTCGATGACCGTCAGGTCGTGCCGCCGGGCCAGTTCCATGATGGCGTCCATCTGGCAGGCCACCCCGGCGTAATGCACCGGCAGGATGGCCCGGGTGCGCGGGGTGATGGCCGCCTCGATGAGCGTCTCGTCCAGGTTCTTGGTGTCCGGCCGGATGTCCACGAACACCGGGCGGGCGCCCCGCAGCATCACCGCGTTGGCCGTGGAGACGAAGGTGAACGAGGGCATGATGACCTCGTCACCCGGTTGCAGATCTGCTAGCAGGCAGGCCATCTCCAGGGCCGCCGTGCAGGATGTGGTCAGCAGCACCCGGCTGGCGCCGGTCTGCTCTTGCAGAAGTTCCTCGCAGCGCCGCATGAAGGGGCCGCCGCCGCTGGTGTGCCCGTCCAACACCGACTGGGCGACGTATTGCATCTCCTTGCCGGCCATGAAGGGTTTGTTGAAGGGTATGCTGTGCTTCAGGGCGACAACCTCGTCACTGAGCCGGTATGGGCCCGGTCGGGGGAATGCGGTACACCTTCATGTTCTGGTCCCGATAGGCCAGCCACGGCTGCCACCACTGCTCCAGGAAAAGACCCACCAGGGGCCGCCCCCAGTAACGGGCCTCGTGCATGCCGGGGGTGCCGAACAGCACCACGTAACGGATGTCCTGGCGTCGCAGATAATCCAGCAGACCCTGCTGGGTTTGCAGCCCGGGTTCCAGGGCGTGGCGGAAGTTCCAGGCCGAGATGTGATAAACCCGGCGTTCCAGATCCTCGTCCAGCAGGATCTTGCCCTTGTTGGTCAGCACCGCCGTCTCGGTGGGGACCGTCCGGCCCAGCCAGTCCAGACCAGGCCTAAGGAAGTCGCGGCTGAAGGTGTAGGGCTGGTCCATGGCCGGCACGCCCAGGGCGAACAGGATCACCAGGGCGGCCCCCACCCCGGGCCCCAGCCAGCGCGGTCCCGCTCCCGTCAGCAGGGCGGCCACGGCGATCCACACCACCGGCAGCAGGGTGATGACGTAGCGGAACTCCACCACGTGGAATTGGGCGTGGCGCCCGGCGGGCACCACCAGCAGGACCAGGGAGGTCACGAACAGGACCAGCACCAGGCTGCGGGCCCCGTCCACCGCCCCAGGGACCGACGCGGGCCAGGAGGGCAGCCGCCCTGCGCGACGCAGCCCAACCACGGCCATCGTCAGTACCAGCACGGTCCCCAGCAACAGGGCGGGCACGGCCCAGGCGCCCGGACCGGCGTTGGCCGCCGACAGCTTTTCCTGAACGGGAGCGAAGGCCCAGCCGGGAACCAAGGCCTCCATCAGCCGCGAACCCAGGTACGACCAGGCCCGTCCCAGGCTGTAGGCCGGGGCCATGGGCCAGTCCCGGGCCGCGGTGCCGAACAGGGAGCCCACCAGCAGCTGGTTGCGCAGGAGAATGGCCAGGGTCACGGTCCCGAAAACACCCGAACCCGCGGCGAACCGTGGGAGCAACCTCCGTCCGGGCAGGCGGCGACTCAGGATCAAATCGGCCAGCAACACCGCCCCGAAGGCCAGGGCCGTCAGCCGGAAGGTCACCGCCAACGCCCCCAGCACCGAGGCCGCCAGCAACCAGGGCACGGGCCGCCGCCCCTCTTCCCGCGAGCGGATGAGGCACACCATGCCCCCCAGCAGGAAGGCCAGGGTGGGCAGGTCGGCCAGGGCCGTTTGCAGCGTCTGCAGAAGGGCCGGGCTCAGCAGGGTCAGCAGGGCCGCCACGGCCCCCACCTCATCCCGGCCCGTCAGCTGGCGGCCCAGGATCAACACCAGCCAGGCCAGCGCCAGGAAGGACAGGACGTGCAGGACGCGATGGGCGCCTCCCCGGTTGTCCACCCCCGTCAGGGCGTAGAACAGGGGCAGCCCCGGGGGCTGAATGGTGAAGGGGCTCAGCTTGGGGTCGGCGGCGGGCAGGTCGCCCTGGACGGGAATCACCGTCAGGGAGGTTGAAATGCCCTCCCCCCGGGCTATCCAGCGGGCCACGTTGGCGTAACGGACGGAGTCGAACGGGGGCGTCATGGCGCGGGTGTAGAAAAGGGAAAGGAAAAGAGCCGCCACGAGGACCGCCGGCACGAGAAGGCGGCCCGGAAGCGAAAACGGACGAGGCATGGCAGAACGAGTCCTTTCGCGGACATACGGCGGCGACGGATGGCGTGATTGGTCAATACAAGCGTAACAAAAACGGGTCGGCCGAGAAAGAGAATTCACCCCTGGAGGCCCCCGCACCCGCCGTGAAATAGCTCCATCACGCTCGGCTGCGAGGACCGACGCCAGGCCGCGGACACCAGCACTTTCTGACCCGCATCAGGATCTGGGCTGCGGAAAATTGGAGAGGAGCCAGGGGCAAGGAGGGATTCAATCCTCCAGCGTGAAGCCCACCCGGATGGTCGTCTGCCACTGGCTGGTCTTGCCATCCTGGATCTGGCCCCGGGTTTCCACGACCTCGAACCAGCGCATGTTGTGGACGGTCTTCGCGGCCCGGGCCAGGGCGTTGTTCACGGCCTCTTCAATGCTGGTACTGGAAGTCCCGGTCAGCTGGATATGCTTGTAGACGGCGTCGGACATGATGAACTCCTCGCTTCTGGACTGGATATTCCTGGAGGCCCCGCAGGGCCGCTCCCCTTGCTCCCAGGATAAGGCCAAATTGAAGAACGGGTAGAGGCAGGTCCCTGAGACGAGGTCACTGCCGAGTCTCAGCAGGAAGAGCCGGGCCGGGGCTGAAACGGGTGCTCAGCCCGGTCAATCGCCCTTCAACCCGGCCAGCAGCGCCTCGTTGGATTCCCACTTCTCCATGAGCTTGAGCATGCCTTCCATGGCCGATCGGGGGGGGGCGGCCGCGGCCCGACGACGCAGGATGGTCAAGGCCTCGTATTCCTCCTCCGAGTAGAAGAGGTCGTCGCGGCGGGTGCCGCTGGCCCGCAGGTCCATGGCGGGGTAGATGCGGTTTTCGGCCAGGCCGCGGTCCAGAACGATCTCGCAGTTTCCGGTGCCCTTGAACTCCTCGAAGATCATGTCGTCCATGCGGCTGCCCGTGTCCACCAGGGCGGTGGCGATGACGGTGAGCGACCCACCGTTCTCGATGTTGCGGGCCATGCCGAAGAACTTGCGGGGAATCTCCAGGGCGCGGGAATCCAGCCCGCCGCTCATGGTGCGCCCCGAACCGGGGCCGCTCTGGTTGTAGGCCCGGCCCAGGCGGGTGATGCTGTCCACCAGGACCACCACATCGTGGCCGCACTCCACCTCGCGTACAGATTGTGACATGGCCATCTGCGCCAGACGCAAGTGATCAGCCACGCTCTGGTCGCTACTGCTGGCCAGAACCTCGGCCGGGGTCACCCTACGGAAATGGGTCACCTCTTCCGGGCGTTCATCGATGAGCAGAACCACGATGCGGGTGTCGGGGGCGTCCTCGCTGATGCCCTGAGCCAGGTTTTCCAGCAAGGTCGTCTTGCCGGACCTGGGGGGCGAGACGATGAGCCCCCGGGTGCCCCGCGCGATGGGAGCCACGAGATCGACGATCCGCATGGACACCTGTCCCCCGGCCCCCAGATTGAATCGCCTTTCCGGGTTCAGTGCAGTCTGGTACTTCAGGGGCGCGCGCCGGGCGAATTCATGAGGCGGCACGCCGCAGATGGTTGCGACCTCGTCCAACACCGGCCCCTTGGGCCCCATGCAGGACGTACCCGCCACCACGGCGCCGTTGGCCAGGTTCCATTTCTGGATGTGCGTGCTGGAAACGAATATGTCGCCAGGCCCGGGGGCGAAGGAGCGCTCCGGATCGCGCAAATAACCACCACCCTTGGGCAATACTTCCAGGATTCCGGAGATGGAGCGGTCTTTGCTATCGGGCATGGCAGGCCATCCTCACCGTGGGGGTACTCGCCCGGAGGCGAATATGGGGCTGGTCAACAGACGGAAACTGACGCGGCTCTGAAGAGATCCAGGGCATTCCCGCACAAGGTAACACCAGATCCGGTTATCCCGTCAGCAAGACTTTTCTTGGTGTTCGCCAAAATACGGGTACTGTGTGGGCAGGTCATGGGCCGACCGGCCTGCGGCAAGTTCTCCCATCTGCTGATCCCGAGGTTTTCCGTGCTCAATAATTTTCGCTCATCCCTCGCCTGCGGGCTGCCCCTCTTGCTCGTCACCTTGATCATCAACACCAACGCCTATTGCTGAGGTCTACCCCCCGCGGGCGGTGCGCCCGCGTTTTGCATTGACGATTCCCGACCGGGTTCCCGATCCTCTACGCCAGGCGAGCCTGACGGCGGCTGGCCGGTGGTTTGGCAAACGAGCCTGAGCGCGGGAACCATGGAGACCACCCTGGATTTCGGAGACGACGGAAACTTCACCACCGCCATGACCAGCCTGGTGGGCAGCGTGTCCCGCTCCCTCGGCCCGCGGCGCAGCGCCCGCCTGATGGCCGGCGCCATCCTCGATGGTGAGCTTCAGCGCGGGCCCCGCACTCCACACAACCTCAACCCGGGCTGGCTGCTGGCCGCAGGGCTGGACTGGCGCCTGCGTCAGCCCCGGGGAAAGAGCCCGGCCCTGGACATGTCGGCCTCCCTGGGCGTTTTGCGCACCACCACCGAGAGTGAAGGCCTCGGCGAAGAAAGCTCCTATTTCGCGGCCGACCTGAGGGTGGGTGCCAGTCTGGGTTGGGCCCCTTCAGCAGGTACCTTCGCCTATCTGACAGGACGGGTTTTCGGCGGGCCGGTGAACTGGGAACTGGACGGCCGGGACATCACCGGCATGGACAGCCATCATTACCAACTGGGCGTGGGCGGATCGGCCCGCCTGGGCCCAGTAACCGGCTTTGCCGAGTGGAATGGACTGGGGGAAAGATCCCTCAGCGCAGGTATGGGCGCCGCTTTTTGAGAGACCCGTTCTGCCACTGGGCAGGAACTCCCCGCCCGGAACCGGCCGCCGGTTCCGGGTGGGCCCGGTCAACCGGCCCCACCACCTCCACCCCCGGCGCCCCCGCCACCACCGCCGCTGGCCCCGCCGCCGGCACCCGTGGTACTGGACATGGCGGTGTTCACGCTGGTCACGGCGGTGGAAAAGGACTCCCCGAAGGAATACCCGGCCGGGCGCCCCATGGCTCCGTGGTAATAGTACCATGGCATGATATCACGGCCTTTATCGGCGGGAATCATGCTCCCCAGGCCGTTCAGCTGGTTCCTGTCCATGCCCAGCACCACGCCGTAAATGAAATACGGCCCGATGAAGTCCAGCACCTTTTCCGGTTCACTGGCGCGAAAGTGCTGCCCCTTGAGATAGGACCGCAGGCTTTTCCACTTCTTCTCCCGCAAGCGGCCCTCGGCGGTGTGGTGCACCATGCCCAGGGAGCCGATGATCATCGTGACCGCCGCCACTGCGGGAATCAGGGCCACCTCGTGGAAGAGGGGTATGAAAATCAGGGAAAGAACCAGCAACCCACTCCCCAGCATGAGGCCCTGGTTGCGCCCCTTGATGCTGGACGTGTCGTAGAAGCCCCGCTCCTCGCCGGCGGCCGTGACCGCCTCCGACCAGGTCTTGAAGAAGGACTGCACCTTGGATTTGTTATTCTTGAAGGCTTCCAGTTCCAGCTTCACGGTGTTCGAGTCCCCGGAGAACTCTCCGGCCAGCTGCTCGAAAACGAAGGTGATGAGCATCTCTTCATATGAGCTCAGGTCGTGGCTGTTCTCCTGCAGAAAGTCCCTCTTCAGCACCCAGTAGTGCCGGGCTTTCCACTTCTCGCGGCCCAGGAAGTCCTTGCCCAGCTCCTGCTCCTCCCGGAACTCCAGGAATCCCCGGCGCGCCAGATCCATCAGTGTGGCCATGAGCGCCGATGGGGCCACGGTCCTGCTGTTGACCAGGTAGCTGACCAGGGCCGGCGGCAGATCGTCCGGAATATCTCCCGACCGGGAAGGCACCGACGGCACCTGGGGCCGCGTGCCGTAGCGGCGGTAGATCCGCGCGAACCAGGCCCCCACCCCCAGCACCAGCAGGGGCAGCAACCACACGGCAACCTTCTGCCGCCCGGCCAGGGCCTCGGCGGCGGCCTGCTTCCGGGCGCGCCGCTCGTTGGCGGCCTCGGCCCACCGCGCTTCCTCCTCGACGATGCCCGTCACCGCATACTCGTTGATGGCCGGAACCAAGGGAAAGCTCTCCACCGGGTACAGCACGCGCAGCTCGAAGAAGCGTTTCCCGGGCAACTTCTCGCAAACGGCCGTCACCACACCCTGGTCCGAGGTGCTGCTGCTGGCCCACAACGGGCCGTGGGCCCACTGCCTGACCTGCCACGCGTCCAGCGGGGCGGGCGGGTTCACCACGATCTCCACATTACCCGTGGACTTGGCAAACCCCTCGCCGATGAACTTGTAGTACAGCACCGCCGTGTCGTAGTAGCTCTTGACGGCATCCTGGACCTGGTAATCGATGACGAAGGTGCGGGTCTCGTTGCGGGCGCGGTAATACCAGCGCACCTCGATCTCGTCGCTGTTCCGGGTGACGGTGTAGGTGCCCGGCTCTCCGCTGTCGGACAGCACGAAGGGCTGCCCGTCTTCCGAGACCCGGAAATCGGCGTAGCTGATGCGATCGTCCAGGGCGAAGGTCCGGCAGGCGTACTTGAACTTGCCGCGAAACCGGTAGGTCCGGGCCTCGCTGACGGTCATGGCGCCGTCCGTGGCCAGGTCGGCCGTGATGGCCACGTTCTGCATCCGGTAGGATTTGTCGGCAAGGGCCTGGTGGCTGCCCAGCAGCGCCGCCAGCAGGGCCAGAACGGACAAGAGCCCGGCCAGGGCGGCCGGCCGCCGCTGCGGATTCTCAGGAGTCATGGTGTGGATAAGGCGTTTCAAGGGTTCCCTCTCCCGGAAGAGTTCATCATGGGGCTCGCAGGCATAACCGTTCCGGAGAGATTTTATTCAGCCCACCAGCCTTCTGGCAAGTCCGGGTACCAGGATCTCACAAGCCCGGGGCGGGAAACGGCCTACATGTTCCGCCGGTATTGCCCGCCCACCTGGTACAGGGCCTCGCTGATATGCATGCCCCGCGACAGAAAATATTCCACGAAGGTGAACCCGTTGACCAGGGTGAAGGCCAGCTGGCTGATGGGGTTGCCGCTGATGCTCACGCTGTAGAAGTTGCACACCTTCCGGTCGATGAAATATTGCTGGATATCACCCATCATTCGCAGGGCGAATTGCCGAGGGTGCACTCATCTGATCAGGGACATGGTTCGTGTCTGGTGGGTCTCCCCATCCATGAGGTGATATAAATACGTTCCGCCAGGAACAAGACGTCCTTCCTGATCGGTTCCTTGCCAGGCGATATGGTGGGTACCAGGCTCTTGTCTCTGCCCGTCAACAAGCGTGACGACCTTTCTCCCCCTCAAGTCGAAAATCTGAAGAGTAATCACGGTTGAGATCTCGAGGCTGTAGGAGAGGTGTGTGCTCGGGTTAAAAGGATTGGGGTAGCAAGGATGCAAAAGTGTGCCGTGGGTCAGCGTGGTCTGCGGGTTATCAGAAAGACTCGGATCTCGGACAATGATAAAAAAATCCGCAAAAGCGAGATCTTCAATGCGACCCGTTTGTGGTGCGAACAGGTCGATTGATGCAATGGAAACCTGCGATATGCCGGGGGCCAGGGCCGTCACTTCGAAACGGCAGATCTCTCCCGGCCCTGTCGCCCAGCAATCAGCCCCCAGCAGGACACAGTAGACCCGGATCTGGCTCGCGGATTCCTCAACCACGCCCCCGAATGACTCCATGCATGCCCCCCCGAACAGGCCTTCACCATAGCTGGCGTCAAACTCGAACAGAAGTGGGTCATAGTCCAGGATGACCTCGAAAGAGCGCAAGTCCAGCGTGTCCGGAGTGGAAAAAATGACCAGTTCTGTTTTCCCCGGATCGGTGACAAGGGGGTCGGGGGAGAAAAGGAGTTGCACTTCGGCCCTGGCCGGACAAGCAAGGCCCAGGACGAGAACAAACAGTTCCGTCAGCAATCCGCGACAGATTTTGGTGCTCAGGAGCGATCCCATATTTGCCTGTCCCTACTTCATTAACAGCATTTTCTTTGTTTGGACAAAACCGCCAGCCTCGAGCCGGAAAAAGTACATTCCCGAAGAAACCGCTGCGCCTTGTCGGTCCCTGCCGTCCCACGTGGTTTCATGATGGCCGGCAGGCATCCGCCCCTCGACCAGGGTCCGGACCATGCGTCCGTCCACCCCAAAGACCTTCAGTTGCACCAGGGTTGCGTGCGGCAAGCTGAAGTGAATGGAAGTTTCCGGGTTGAAAGGATTGGGGAAATTGTCGGAAAGGCTGAACCTGTCAGGCGCCGGCGGGGCATCACTGGTCGCGCTGAAGGCCCAGTCGATGGGCTTGTTGGCCGAGTCGCGGAGTTCAAGCCTGAGCCGATCCCCGCTCAGTGATTGATCTGCCGAAACAAGGAGCAGTTGACCGGCATCCTCTGACCCGAGGGGTTGGTCCAGGAGGACCAGGCCAAGGTCCAAGAGCCCCTCTTCCCGGCCAGTGGCCAACCAGAAATCCCCACACCCGTCCAGCAGGTCGCCGGCTTGCCCATGAGAGGCACCCCAACCAGGACCCTCCCCCACGAGGTTCAGCCCCTGCAGGCCCGGGCATGGCTCCAGCAAGTAAAGACCGAACTGGTTGCCGCCGACTGAGCGCCAGGCCAGCAAGGCTTGAAAACCGGTGGGGCGGGATGCCGGAGCGGTGGCCTTGTCCCGGCCATAATTCAAGCCGAATATCATCAGATCCTCGAACTCCACCTGGCCGTCGGGAATAGGGGTGGCGAGGTAGGATCCCGAGCCCGTGGGCCCCACGTCACACTCGGCATTGAAGTAGGGATCGGCACTGCCGGTGCGGTAGCTGTCTCCGAGGGCCGAGAGATCGGCGATGTCAACACTGCCGTCCCAGGGCAAGGCAACATCTCCAAGCAGGTAATTGGGACCGACGAGGAGGGTATCAGGCGCAGCGCTCCCGTTCAGAACCGCATCTCGGGAGAAGACCTGGTAGAAATAGACCCCGCGGTCGCTGGTCGTGTCGACGAAGGATGTGGCGTCGGCCGGCAAGGAGGCCAGCAGGTGCCAGCGGTCGCTTGCCAGATGCTGCTCCAGGTCAATGAGCTGGGGCGGTTGCGAACCCGTCGGGCCCTGATTGTAAAGGGGATAAGCGGATTGCAGCATGCCATCAAGCCACTGGCCCCGGAAAACCAAAAACTCCGCGAGATCGCTGTCCCCAGGAGGAGACCAGGTGAGCGCAATGTTCGAATTCCCAAAACCGGCCGTCATCTCGGAAACGGCCTCCGGTCCTGTGCAGTCTATGCTGATATCCAGGGGCTCGTTGACGTTGAAGAGGAAGTCCTGGTTGGCTGCGTCGCGCAACTGTGCCCCGACAACTCGCAACTGGCCGACTCCTTCAGAAACTCCAGCGACCTGAACGGTGAAGAGAGTGGTGCGGCTTTCAATGCTCGGGGCGCCGGCCCCCATGATCGCGTAATCCACGACCAGATCGTTGTCGCCCATTGACGTCACCTGGAAGAAGTTCATTTCTCCTTCCGGCACCGAGTGGACCGTCACGTCGCCTGGTTCAATGCCGAGGTTCGGGTCCGCACTGAACCGGATACTGTAGCCCTTCAGACCGACCGTCCCTTCCTGGTGGTCGAAGATGAAGTCGACGGCCAGCGAGGTGTCGCAGGACACGAGCGCCTGTCCAGGGGGTTGAGCCGCCAACAACACGCAACTATGCTGGGGACCATGGCCTATCAAAACGGTCGGCTGGCCGGTAAGGCTCCCTCCGCTTGTCGACGAGAAGAAGTCCGGAGAGAGAACCAGGGTGTCGTTGCCGGCGTCGGCCGGAACATAGCTCAGGAGGATCGAGTTGAGCCCCGGTTGGAGGGGAAACGGTCCCATGGGGATGGTGAATTCGCCATTTCCTGCAGGTAGCGCCGGGATTGAAAAAACAGGGTCGCCACCGGCCTCGTTGAGCAGGGAAAGTGTCTGCTCGTTCGGGATCGCCAGATCACCGGAATGGAAGTGGATGGTGTCGGCGGGAAAACTCACGAGGTAGAACCAGTCGTCGGTGACCTCCAGGTCCAGAGAACCTGTGGTGATTCCGACCTGGAGATGGTCGGTGACCAGGGCGGCCTCGCGATTGCCGCTGGGTTTGTAGGTCAGGGCCAGCTCGACAGATGCGTCCGGGTCGAGAATGACCGCGTCCGGCACGACGGAGTATTGCTCCGGGTCGAAGGGTACCGTGCCGCTGACAAGATCGAGGCGCTGGTAGAGCGTGTTGCCGGAGGTGTTGGTCAGGACGACGCGGTTCGTTAGCGGGTCCTGATGACCCTGTGCAGGTGAAAAGTCCAGGTTCGGAGGGCTGAAGGAGCAGGTCGCCAGGCTGTCCCCCACGCTGGCCGACCAGGAGGCCCCCACGAGCAGGCTTTCGGGGTGGTTGATCGGACGGCAAGGCGAAGTCTGGGCAAGCAGGATGTCCCCGCTGGGCAGCATCTCAAATTTCGGATCGAGATAGAAATTGCCGTCGGAGACCGGAGGAGGGTCCCAGCCAACGAAGTCGCCACCAGAGTTGTTGAAGAAGTCGCAATCCGTGATGGTGACGGGGACGTCGACCTCGCCGGTCACATGGAAGGCGACGCCGGTTGCGTGGGCCAGGATGCTGTTCATCAGGGTGATGGAGGATTTGGGGCCCCAGGGCTCGTCAATTGCATAGGGAATGTGGAGGATGTCGCCGGTGATGTTGGCAAAGGTGCAACCTGAAATACCCAGGCCTCCGCCCGAATGGGAACTGTATGAAATCCCTGCCCCATTGTTTGTGTATACGCAATCAGTCAGGCCAAGGTTGGACAAGCGGTAATTAACAGAAATCCCACCCGTGTTATTCCGGATTATGCAATCCCTGAGCCCCAAGTAAGCGGATTCATCGGTGGCGCCAATCCAGGCAATTTCGTTACAGTATTCCATGAGGCACCGCTCTACAGAAACAGCGCTTGGCCAGTATCCAGATGCAGCATCAAAAACGGTCCCTGTGATCCCCGAAATGGTGCAGTCCGCGAAGACAGCGGTATCATTAACTGTCCTCACCGAACCAGAAGCTATCTCACAGTTGGAAATAGAACTGTTGTAAACCTTCACACACCCAAGAAAGGCTATTGTGCAATTCTCAACCTTGCAAAAAGATAAATGGGAATAAGAGTTGCCGTCACGATTTTCAACTGCCGTGCTAAGTCCAGAAAAAGAACAGTTCGCGGCAAAAAAATTGCGGTATGCTTTGTCAGCAATCTTGCCCTTGACACTTTCGTGGCAGATTCCAGATTCACCCCCGGTGAAACAACAGTTGGAAATAGTGGGCCCGGAAACGCTAGCCGTGAAATTAATGCCCATTTGACAGTTGTTAAAATCACAATCCCTGATCTCCGAATCAAAATAAGGGCCCCAAAAATCAATACCGCAGCCACACGAGTCGAAAACACAACTGACTATTCTAGTCGCGCCCCCAACACTGGCCCCATACCCCAACCCTCTGAAATGGACTCCTTCCAATGTCGAGGTTGAATCAGAAAAATAGTGGTTAAAAAAGAATCCAACGTGGCCAGGATCGGACTGGATCAACGGCGGCCTGTCTCCATCCGCCCCCCGGATGACGATCTGGGTGTGTGAGACCTCCAGATCCTGATTCCCCGTACCTGAATACGTTCCCGGCAGAATCGAGACCGTGTCCCCCGTATCAGCGGACAGGGCCAGGGCCTGAGCGATGGTGGCCAGCGGTTGGGCGATGGTGCCGGGGTTGGCGTCGTCTCCCCCGACACCGACATAGCGGTTGGTCTGGGCATGGGCTGACACGCAGCAAACGAGAATGAGAAGGCTGATCGTGGGGAAGATTAATTTTGTCTTCATGGCATCCTCAACCTTGGCAAAGAGTTCGATCATTTGTCTTCATTATCTCAGTAGAACCATCTTCCGGGTTCGTTTGAATTCACCGGTCTCCAGTCGGTAGAAGAACAAACCCGAGGGGGCGTTCTGCCCCTCGCTATTCTTTCCGTCCCATTCGATGCTGTGCCGCCCGGCCGGTCTGCGCCCCTCCACCAGTGTTCTGGTCAAGCGCCCATCCACACCATAGATCTCCAGGCGAACCATCCCCTGGCGCGCCAGGGTGAAGGGGATCGAGGTGCTGGGATTGAACGGGTTGGGGAAATTTCCGCCGAGAGCATCGGCCTGCGGCAGGCTTGTTTCCAAGGCTTGATTCAGGTCTACAGGCAGGACTCGGTTGGCGAGGTCCCGGCCCTCCACGTGAATCTGCAGGCCCAGGCGGTGCTGTGTTGAGCCGAGATTGAACCGAAAGAGTTCACCAGTCCCCTCGATCCCCGCACCGGCCCCGAGAACAGCAAGGTCCACGCCAGGTTGGGCACCAGCGACTTTCTGAATGACCACCGGGCTGGCCTGGCGGTTCAAGAGCTCACCCCGGATGAACTCCCCCATCACCGGGCCATCGCCGAGCAACCGGACCTGCAGGCCCTTCAAGCTCGGACAGGGAGACGCGAGCGTGCAGGCCCAGCTTCCAGGGTCAAGACGTTTCCAATGGAGAGCCACGGGTCCTTCAGACGAGTGTGGGGCGAGCTTGGTTGTTGAGACACTCTGGAAGCCCAGGGCGAATATCATGAGGTCCTCGAACTGGACGACCCCATCCGGCAGCGGACAGCCGAGGTTGTTTCCGGTGCTCGTGGGGCCGATGTCCGCCTCGGGATTGAATTGCGGGTGGCCGCTGGCAAGGCGGTACGTGTCCCCCAGCAAATTCAAATCGCCGACCGAGACCTGGCCATCGCTCGGGAGCATGATATCGCCCAGAACATAGCTGAGAAGGGCCGGACTGTTGGCCAGGGGTGGGCCCGGCTGACCTACCACGTCCAGCGCCAGGATTTGATGGAAGTAGCAACCACGATCCGGAGCGGAGTACTGATAGTGGCCAGTTCCGGCAGGCACGGAAGTCAGAAACTCCCAGGCCGGATCCAGCAGGTAGTCGGCGTAGGTTGCGTGGTCCGCAGGAATACTGTTGTGCGCATCGGAACCGTAGGCAGGGTAGGCCGAGCCCAGAGCCTGGTCATGGTACTTCCCGCGAAAGATGTGAATTTCCCCCAGATCGGCGTCTGGCGGATCGTTCCACGACAGTGAAAGCTGTCCACCAACCAACTCTTGGCCGAGGTTGGCCACCGAATCTGGCGAGACGCAATCAAAGTCCATGGCTACCCCGGAATTCGGGCCCAGGATAATCTCCTGCTCGAGACCATCAAAAAACTGCGCTTCCGAAACGGTGATCTCGGCCCTGCCGCCCGATTGACCTTGGACGGCCAGGGAAAAGAGCAGCCAATCTCCGGAAATGCCGCTGCTGAGGGGGTCCTGGACCTTGAAGCTCAGGGTACAATCAGCGCTGGAATTTTCCGAGATGGAAATCTCGGCAGCGCCTTCACCGGGAAGGTTGAAGACCTCGAAGTCGGCGGCGGTGAAAGTGGCCACGGAATCACCAACGACACGCACCGTGTATTCGAAGACCGGGCGGCTAGGGAAACCATCCTGGAATAGGAAGTCGAATCGACCTTCACCCCCGCAAGGCCGGGTTCCGTCGTCCCAGGGATGAGCGAGAAGGATGGGTTCCCGTTCCCTGCACTGCAGGTAGCAAACATGGAGGCCTTCCGAAAAGTCAGCCAGGAAGAGCAGATCGGAGTCCTGAACCAATCCGAACGGTTCACCCGGGGAAACCAGGTCGCCGACAACGCCCGGCTCAGACGGGTCGCTCAAGAGATCCAGAACCCGCGTGTACCCGTCCCGATCGGCCACATACAAGAAGTCGTCATGGATCAGCAAAGCGTAGCTTTGATTCCCGGTGGCGATGGTGTTGATCAGGACAGGGCTGGCCGGAACGGAAACGTCGAATACGAGCACGTCCTGGCCATCGGCCAGGTAAAGCCAATTCCCGAGCTTCTGCGCTCCACTTGCATCCCCAGGAGTGTCGAAGGAACCGATCAACTGAGGGGCGGCCGGGTTGCTGACATCGGCGACCTGCAGGCCGGAGTAGCCTGCCGCGAGATACGCGATGCCCCCGTCAAGGGTCAGGCCCCAGACATCACCCGGCGTGGGCGCAGTCCCAACAACCAGGGGAGCCGTCGGTTGGCTGATATCCACGATGGCCAGTCCACCATCGATGTCGGAAACATAGGCCAGCGAGCCCACGATCGTCACGGCAAAGGCGCTGCCGTCCGTGTCGGCAGTTCCTGTCCACACCGGGTTGAGCGGGTCGGACACATCATAGAGATGAAGCCCGGACTCGCTGGCAGCGACCGCGAGCAATCCTGGGGCGGCCGCAATTCCGGTGACTTCTCCGGGAACACCTGTGCTCCCGAGATCCAAAAGAGCAGAAGGTTCTGAATAATCGATGACAGAGAACCCGGCGGTGCCATCTGCGATGAAGACATGGTTGTCCAGGGTGGTCAGCGCGAACGCTTGACCCGGCGTGTCCACCGAATCGATGATGTGCTCGCCCTGGGAAAGCGATCCGTAATCCTGGCAATTCTTGTTCGACACAATGAAGGCCGGAGAATGGGTCTCGGCACATGATCCCACCGATGCCACACGAATCACACCGGGACTGGGTGAGAAGGTCGCTTCCAGGGGGCCGACGATGGACCGTCGCTCCCCGTTCAGCCAGATGTGGTGTTCATCGGCCTCCGGAACGGGGTTGGCGCTGACGGTCAGGGAGCCTGTCCCGGGCGGGTATGGGTTGGGCGCAATGACGACCCCATCCGGAACTGCAGGGGGCGCCGGAGAACTTGGAATGACAAACCCAGGGCCGGGGGCACTCTGGCCGGAGGAGTCACCGGCGATGACGGTGATGGTCTGCGCTACCTCTCCCCTGGGCTGGGCCCAGTAGAATCGATTGATCGGCGAACTCACGGGAAGATCGTCTGCCAGGACCACATAGTACTGCGCCCCGGGAACGGGATCCCAGCCCAGGACGACGATGTCGCCGACACACGGTCCGCAGTCTTCAATAAGGAAGGGGGCCCCCGGAGAGCCAGGTGACGCGAGGCCACCGGAACTCAGAATGATCAGGGCAGCAAGAGCGTGCAGACCACTCTGCAATACGGAGGCACAGCTTTTCATATCAGGGCCCGTTGGCAAGGCCAGGATGGTTGCCCTGGCAGGACCATGCCCTCCATGGACCAGAATCCGGGCAACTATCCACGCCGGTAAATAATTTGACCGAAAAAGAATCTGCAATCTCAACTCCATGCGAATCTTAATGGACATGGGACTGCTTTTCAACAGGTGAGAATGGCTGTTCCCTCGATTAGGGCCAAAGTGGGTCACATCTGATGCAACGGACACGAAACAGTCTGGGCGCGTGGACCCATGAATGGTCTGGTACGGCCATCGAGGTTCGACTTGCACAGGTGGTATACGAGCAGCCCGTCCTTCACACGGTCCAGCCGCTCCTGGCTCAGCACAGACGGGCCCAGTACCGCACCAGCCGCTCCAGACCCTGCCGCTCCCACTCGGCGATGGTCACCGAGCTATCCACCGACCAGCCCCCCGCAGGAACACACCCAGCAGACCGCTGACCACTTCCGGCTTGTGCCGCAGGTGCCAGCGCACCCGCCTGGGCATGACAGCACCCACTGCCGGCACGGCACCCGCGGCAGAACGCTGTCCACCAGGTGGGCCGAGGTCTCCACCATGCGCCGGGTCGAGCAGCAGGGGCAGATATCCCGGCCCTTGCAGCTGAACGCAACCAGGAAGTCGGGACCTCAGCCGGAGCAATAGGCCCGGCAAAACCCATGGGCCAGGATGCCGCACTTCAGATAATCCCGGAACGCTTTTTCCACATGGCAGGGAACCGGGGCATGGCAATCTTCAGTTTGAAATGGGCCCGAGGAAGGTCTCGAGATTTTCGCAGACGGCCCGGTGCCGGAGCGTCGCTGAGGGCCTGCGCCGGCGGTAAACTCCACAACCGGTGGGCGATGATGCAGGTAGGCTGGAATCTCATCATGATGCATGGACCCATGGTTGCGCCTTGGGTCCCGTCAACTTGAAATTGCCGTGCCCTGGTCTGACATGGCCAAGATCCTGGCCAGACACTTTTTTGCGGCACCATGGGGGCCCATCACTCAAATGCCATTTGACAAAGGGGCCAGGCCGGAACAATTTCCAAGCCGCTAGAGCCCCTTTTAAGGAATCGGGGAAAACCATGCAGCATGCTGTTTGTGCAGCGGGAAATGTCATGAAAAAAAAATTGCTTCATTTTTCTGCCATGATTGTCCTGTTCGGGTGGGCCGGGACCATGACAATTGCCAACACTCCCCTGGATGCGGGAGCCAAAGCTCTTCCTGGTTTTTCTTCGGCTGCGGATAGAACCGATGATGCACTCACCGGGTCCGTTTCATATGACTATTTCTTCACAGCCCCCGAGGATTTCAACAGGAGTTTCTATTTGATTGATGCAACAAATGGCAACTATGATGTGGTGCTTGAGGGCGATGACGTGGCCATCTGGATAGGCTACGAGGATTTTGAGCAAAAGATTGTTCAGATCTGTTCCATTGAAGATAGAGCAGCCGGAAAGACCTTTGTATTTCTCAACAAGACAGGCGCGGAATTCCGGAAAGTGGAAGCCAAGGGCACCATTTTGCCCGGGACCAAGCTGAGCATTGGAGATGACCAACTGGCCAGTGGGCAGATCCTTGTTGAGCTCTACCCTGTGGGAGATCGCGGATGGATGGAGGGAGAACCGGTTTTTGCAAACATCGAGTTCTCCGGTTTAGCTGCCTTCAGCGATTAAGTGGGGCATCAACGGACCAGGGACGGACATAAGCGCCCTCGTCAAGCGGACTTTCATGAGGCATGCCCCATACAGGGGAACAGGGGGATAGGCATTCCAACCGCATAGTCCGCCCCCCAAGGCCCAAGTTGCCGCGCCTTCTCTTCTCGATCCTACCCCACTGACCGACCCAAAACCACTATCCACCCCCTGGATCCCCTGCCTCGCAGCATTCTCGCCTCATCCACCCCCAATCCCGCCCCGCGACAGCCGCACCCATCCACCGGCCCCTCTGCTCGGCCCCGCTCTGGTTTCCTGATCCTCCGGGTGGAGTCACTCCCAGGTGCCGTCTGCCTGGCCAGCCGTCTGATCCAGACCAGGCCAGTCCTCCTGGCCGGGATCCTGGTTGAACTCAAACTCGGGCTACGGCGGCGATCGGGCCGGCAGGGCTTTCGGAGGCTCGACCGGTTCATCGATGTGGCGCAAGATGCGTTCGATCACAAGAGGGTCAAGCACCAAGGCGATGATCCGCATGGGTGTGCCGCACCTCGGAAACAGCAACAGCAGGCATTCGTAGATGCGGGCCAGCAGCAAGGCCCAGCACCGCGACACCGCCCGGCTCAAGCCGCTCCGGGGCTCATCGGGGTGTCTTCGCAGAGCTGGCGGATTGACTGGAGCTGGATCCTCGCAAGGACGGCTTGGCCTGGGAACCGGAGGGTTGGGGGGGGCGACGACGGACCGGGGTTGATGAGGCGACTCGGCGATCTGCGCCTCCGTGAAGCCCTGCTCCTCGATGGAGAATCAGGAATTCCAGCCGCCCTTTTCCCACTTCACCGGAGTATGCCACCCCGCCGGTAAGGGACCCCAGGGAGTTCTGGCGCCCTCCAACCAGGCAGCTATCCGCCGCAGCCATCCTTGCCGGCTCCTCGGGCCGCAATGACCCCGAAAACGGGCACACCCTGCCCTCCGGCCGTATGCCCGCCCCGTCAGGCGGCTAAAGGCCCGCGGCCACGGTGCGGAAATGGTGCCCGGTGATGGTCATGGTGATGGCGATCCCGATCTGGCTCGGGTGCCGCACCAGGGTTGAGGCCAGAAAGCGCCAGTAGGCGACCCGGCCGCGGTGGACGACCCCCATCATCCATATCGACTTGATGACTGCGGATAGATCCGCCCGGGTCAGGGGCGTTCGCGGCCCCCTCATGCGGTGAGCCTTGAGGAAGATGCGGGCGCGCCGGTAATAATTGTGGGGTTCGTAGAGACGCCGCATGAGTTGGCGGTAGTTGTTCACCAGGAACTCCGGGTCCAGGCGCGGTTCGAAATTGAAAGCGGCTTCGGTGTTGTCACCAAGGCTGGCGCCGCGCAGGCGCCCCTCGTCGGCCAACCGCCGGTATAACCGGCTGCTGGGCAGGGCCTGCAACAAGCCGACCATGGCCGTGACCACACCGGACTTCTGGATGAATTCGAATTGCCTCTGGAAGATATCGGGCTCATCGCTGTCGAATCCGACGATGAACCCGCCCATCACCTCCAGCCCTGCCTTCTGGATGGCCTGGACCGCTTGGCCAAGGTCACATTTCAGGTTCTGCAGTTTGTGGCATTCGTGCAGGCTCTGGGCGCTGGGAGTCTCGATCCCCAGGAAGACCTTCTTGAAACCTGCTGCCACCATCAAATCGAGCAATTCGGGATCCTGGGCCATGTTCACCGACGCCTCGGTCAGGAAGACCATGGGGGCGCGTGTCCGGCGACGCCAGAGGACCATCGCCTCCAGCAATTCCAGGCACCGGCGGCGATTCCCGATGAAGTTGTCGTCCACCACGAAAACGGGGCCGCGCCAGCCTCTGCGGCGCAGGTCCTCAAGTTCCCCGATGAATCGTTCGGGTGTTTTGTAACGTGGGGTGCGGCCGTTGAGGGCCACGACGTCGCAAAACTCGCAGTCGAAAGGGCAACCGCGGCAGGATTGGACGGAAATCGTGGCGTATTTCCGCAAGTCCAGGAGGTCCCAGCGGGGAAGGGGTGTCCGGGCGAGGTCGGGAAATCGGGGGGCCCGATAGAGTTTCCGGACGCGGCCGGCCACCATGTCCGCCACCATCTCCTCGGCGATTTCTTCGGCTTCGCCCACGAGGACATGCTCCACGCCCAGATCCTTCTGGGTTTCATCGCTGAACAGAGGCCCCCCACCGATCAGAGGCCGGCCCAGAACCCGGCACCGCTGGGCCAGGGCCCTGACCGCCTCGCGATGGATGACCATGCCGCTGACCATGACATGGTCCGCCCAGAGAATCTCGGGATCCGTCAGGTTGTCGGTATTGAGATCCTTGAGCTTCAGGTGCCAGTCCCGGGGCAACAGCCCGGCCAGGGTTATCAGCCCCAGCGGGGGATTGGCTGCACGTTTCCCCACAAATCGCAGGGCGTGCCGCATGCTCCAGAAGGTGTCCGGGGTTCGGGGTTCAATCAGCAGGACTTTCATGGCAGCTCCCATCATGACCAACAGGGCCATCAGGTCTCCGACAAGATAACTGCAATCATGCGATCCTGCCCGGGTGGCCCACAGGTCAGGTGAAGTGGTCCCCGAATTTCGGACAGTATGCTAAGTTGGCTCTGTGCCTTCTGTTTATTCATCGGCCCTGAAACTTAAGGAGTTACGCCGACGGGCCGAATCAGCTTATTATGCTCAATCTCATCTTGAAGACGCTGATCTCAGCGTTTAAATCCCGCGAATCCCTGATCCTCGAGAACGCGGCCTTACGCCATCAAATCGAAATTCTGCAGCGCAATTGTAGCAGACCTACGCTCAAATGGCGAGATCGGGCGTTCTGGGACGTCCTGAGCTGCATATGGCCCAACTGGCGCAAAGCCATCCGCATTGTTCAGCCTGATACGGTCGTCCGCTGGCACCGGCAAGGCTTCCGCTACTACTGGAGATGGAAGTGCCGGTACCGATGGCCAGGTAGGCCGAAAGTGCCCCGAGAAGTTCGTGAGCTGATCCGTCAGATGTCGAGGGCTAACCCTTTATGGGGAGCTCCTCGTATCCATGGTGAGCTCCAGAAACTCGGGATCGACGTCAGCCAAGCGACGGTGTCCAAGTACATGGTCAAGCCGGAGCATCGACCGCCCCAGTCATGGCAGACCTTCCTGGCCAATCACGCCCAGGGCATGGTCTCGATCGACTTCTTCACCGTGCCGACGGTGACCTTCCGAGTGCTCTACGTCTTCCTTGTGCTCGACAACGCCAGACGGAAATTCATCCACTTCAACGTGACTACGAACCCGACTGCGGCTTGGACAGGCCAACAGGTCACTGAGGCATTTCCCTGGGATACTGCACCGAGATATCTCCTCAGTGACCGAGACAGGATTTATGGCTCAGACTTCACACGCCGGGTAGCTGCGCTGGGCATTGAGCAGATCCGAACCGCACGACGGTCACCTTGGCAAAACCCATATGTCGAGAGGGTGATCGGGTCGATTCGGCGGGAGTGCCTGGATCACGTGATCATCCTGAACGAACGGCATCTGCGGCGGGTGCTTCGCGACTACCTGGACTACTACCATCGGAACCGAACTCACCTGGGCCTGGAGAAGGACTGCCCGGAGACAAGGTCGGTTGAGTCGCCGAGCCTGGGACCGATCCACTCCGAGCCCGTTCTCGGTGGCCTGCACCATCGGTACATGAGGAGGGCGGCGTAGTCGAATAGCCTCGGGATTTTCGGAGCCATCTTGTTGGGTTGGTCTGCCTCGCTCCATCTACCTGCCGCATTCCTCCAAGACGACATTTCCACGCACTCGATTTGAGCTACTCAGAGTCGAGATCCACAGGTTCGACTAGCTCGAACCGCCATGCATGATGGGCGGATGAATAAAAAGGAGGGACACGATAGACCAGCGTGTCCTGGTTCAGCCGACCCAGCCGTTCCTGGCTCAGCGGCGGCCGTGCGCAGTAACGGACCAGGCGTTCGAGCCCCTGCCGGTCCCAGCCCGGCACCGTGACCAAGGCGTCGACCGACCAGCCGCCGGCGTGGTCCGGGGTATCCAGAACATGGACAGCGCCGTCGTCGAGGTGCCCGTGGCGCAGCAGCCAGCGCAGGCCGCGGTGGCGCCTTCTCGGGGAATCGATCTACCTGTGATTCGGGGCCGGCGGCGAGGAATTCCGATCGTCGGGGCCGCAAGGCGGCCACGGCAATGGGCAACCAACCGAACCTTCGTTCGGAACGGCGCAAGAATTTCCTAGCCGCGGTTCGCTGTCGTGGTGTAGGGTGCAGTCGGCACACAATGCGTCCCGGGGTCAAAAGCGCTGACGGAAGTGGATGATGGCAAGGAGGGGGGCGACAGTTCCAAAAACGGGCAAGAAGTCGCTCCACACCAGTTCGGCATCGGCTAGCTCGGGCCCGCCGATGTGCCCCATCGTCGGAATCGGCGCCTCGGCCGGAGGCCTCGAGGCCCTGACGAAGTTCTTCCAGGCCATGCCAGCGGAATCCGGAATCGCCTTTGTGATCGTGGTCCACCTGGACCCGCAGCACGTCAGCATCCTGCCCGATCTTCTGCAGAAGCAGACCCGGATGTCCGTCCTGCAGGCTGCGGAGGGAGAGCTCGTCGAGCCGAATCACGTGTACGTGATCCCTCCCAACCGGAACCTGTCGATCCGCAATGGCAGGCTGCATCTGCTGGAAATGCCATCCGCCCGCGGCGCCGCACTTCCGATCGACAGCTGCCTGCAGTCTCTGGCGAAGGACCAGGGGCGCAATGCGGCGTGCATCATCCTGTCGGGCACCGGGTCGGATGGAGCCGCGGGTCTGCGGGCGATCAAGAACGCCTCGGGACTGGTCCTGTCGCAGGACGAAGGTTCCGCCAAGTATGACGGGATGCCTCGCAGCGCCGCGGCGACCGGACTGGTTGACTTCGTGTTGGCGCCGCAGGACATGCCGGCGCAATTGCTGCAGTGCCTGTTTTCCGGATCTCGCCCCGGAGAGGATCACGCGCCACCCGATGACGAGCAGTTCCTGCCCGCCCTGCAGCATGTATGCGCGATTCTCCGCTCGCGAACCGGGCACGATTTTTCCCACTACAAGACCAACACGATCCTGCGTCGCATCGATCGGCGCATGACGATCCACCAGATCGAGCGCATCACCGACTACGTGCGCTACCTGGACGAGAGCGACCGCGAGAGCGGGATCCTCTTCAAGGAGATCCTGATCGGCGTGACGGACTTTTTCCGTGATCCGCCGGCCTACCGGGCCCTGGAAACCGATATTCTTCCGAAGTTCCTGGCCAACCGTCCGGACGGCTACCACGCCCGGATCTGGGTGCCCGGTTGCGCGAGCGGAGAGGAAGCCTACTCCTTGGCGATCCTCTTCCACGAGGCGATCGAGCGGATGCGGCGCCGGATCCACTTGCAGATCTTCGCGACGGATATCGACGAGGCCGCCATCGCGGTGGCGAGAGCCGGTATCTACCCCGAAACCGCCCTGGCGGGAATGGCGCCCGAACGTCTGCAACGGTTTTTCACGCGGGAATCGGACGGCCACTACAGGATCGGGAAACTGGTCAGGGAAAAGCTCGTTTTCGCGCCCCAGAACGTGATCAAGGACCCGCCGTTCACGAAGCTGGCGATGATCTCCTGCCGCAACCTGCTGATCTACCTCGACGCCGAGCTGCAACACAAGCTGCTTTCCACCTTCCACTATTGCCTGGAGCCGGGCGGGATCCTGTTCCTCGGCACCTCGGAATCGATCGGATCGGATGCCGATCACTTCGGACCGCTCAACAAGAAGTACAAGATCTTCGAGCGGCGTTCTTCCCGGAACGCGGAGCGCCGCCTGCCGAACCTGTTTTCTCCGCCGATCATCGACGCGCCGCCGGACCGGTTCCGCACCGGAGCTGTCCGGCGGGTCGAACCCTCGATCGCGCTGCAGATCGCCGAGGCGATCCTCGAACAGATCGAAGCCGCACCCTGCGTCATCGTCAACCGGAAGCGGGAGGTCCTCTACATCCACGGCCGAACCGGCCGGTTCCTGGAGCCGGCCGAGGGCCGGGCCACCCTGGATGTCGTCGAAATGGCGAAACCAGGGCTGCGGACGGAGTTGGCGGCCGGATTCCACGAGGCGAGCGGCGCGCGGCGGGAAATCGTTGCCCGCGACGTTCTGATCGAGGACGAGGGAAACAATCTGCTGCTGGACCTGACCCTCCGCCCGCTGCCCGGATACGGCGCCCTGCAGGACCTGATGATGGTGGTCTTCGAGGAGAAGCCTCAGGACGCGAAGGCGAGCGAACCGGCCAGGCCGAGAACCCCGGCAAAGAAACGGACTGCCATGAAGAAGACGATCGCCCAGCTGGAAGAAGAGCTGCGTTTCACCAGGGAAGACCTCCAGACGACGATCGAGGAACTGGAGACATCGAACGAAGAGCTCAAATCGGCCAACGAGGAACTGCAGAGCACGAACGAGGAATTGCAGAGCACCAACGAGGAGCTGGAGACGTCGAAGGAGGAGCTCCAGTCGATGAACGAGGAATCGGTCACCGTGAACCAGGAGTTGCAGGCCCGCGTCGACGAATTGGCGAAGGTCAATGATGACCTGGTGAATCTCCTGGACAGCACCGAGATCGCGACAGTATTCCTGGACGCCGAACTGTGCGTGCGGCGGTTCACGCCCCGGCTCACCGAGATCATCCCCTTGACCGCGGCCGACACGGGCCGCCCGATCCGCCACTTCGCCACGGAGCTGTGCGACGTCGACCTGGCCGAACTGGGCGCCGAGGTGTTGAAGGACCTCGTGGTCCGCCGGCTCGACGTTGCGGGCCGGTCCGGCCGCTTCTTCGCGCTTCGGATCCGGCCCTACCGGACGGTGGACAACGTGATCGACGGTGTGGTCCTGACCTTCGACGACATCTCGGAACTGATGAAACTGGAATCCCTCAGCAGGCTGGCAGTCGTCGTGCGCGACTCCAGCGATGCGATCACGCTCGTCGATTCGGCGGGACGGTTCCTCGCCTGGAACCAGGGAGCCAACGATCTCTACGGCTACAGCGAAACCGAGGCGCTGACCATGACTTTCGCTGATCTCGTCCCGCAGGGAGGGGATCAGGATCCCAAGCCCGCGGAGATCCTGAAGCGGGCGTTCGCCGGCAAACCGGTTCAGGGCTTCGACCACCGGCGTCTGCACAAGAACGGCACTGTCCTGCAGGTGCGCCTCAAGGCCACCCTGATACCTCCGCAGGACGGCGAGCCGGCTTTCCTGGCCATGACGGAACGGGCTGCCACGAAACCGAAACGACGGAGCGGACGATGATGGGGATCTGACGAGCCCACCACAGCGGGTCGGGCGAAAGCGCCTTGCCAGACGGAGGAGTTGCGCATGGCGGAAGAATACGATGCCAAGCTGTCCGGTGACGACCTGCGCTCGCGCGCCGAAGCCCGGCTCGGCCAGGAATTGGGCGTCCTGGAGAACATGTCCCAGGAAGAGATCCAGGGCCTGGTCCACGAGTTGCGAACCCATGAGATCGAACTGGAACTGCAGAACGAAGAGCTGCGGCTCGCCCAGCTCGACCTGGCCCGATCCCGCGACCGCTTCCGCGATCTCTACGATTTCGCGCCGATCGGCTATTTGACGATCTGCGAAAAGGGGATGATCACCGAGGCCAATCTCAGGCTCGCCGACATGCTGGCCGTCGAACGGAGCAGCCTGATCGGCCGGCACCTGAATTCCTGCATCTGCGAGTCCGATCAGGATAATTTCTACCACCAGCGCCGGGGGGCTTTCGCCGACGGCGCACCCCGGGTGTGCCGCCTGTGCATCCGCCGCGCGGACGACTCGTGGTTCTGGGCGGAAGTCTACATGAAGGCGACTCCGAACCCCGCAAAGAACGAGATCCAGTGCCGGATCGCGATCAGCGACATCAGCGAACTGCGGGACGTGGAGGCCACGCTCCATCAATCGCAACGGCTCGAGGCGCTGGGCACCATGGCCGGCGGGCTGGCTCATCACCTGAACAACATGCTTCAGGTCGTGGTGGGCTTTACGCAGCTTTCCCTGGATGCGCTCGCCGCGGACCCCGACCATCGCCAGAATCTGCAGCGTGTCCTGACGAGCGCGCAGAGCGGGGCCAAGCTGATCCGGCAACTACTTGCGTTCAGCCGGGCGGATTCCCCCTGTCTGGCCACGGTTTATCCGCAGGTGTTGATGCAGGAGACCGTCCAGCTGCTGCAAGGCGTCTTCCCGCCGGGCGTGGAGATCCGGGTAGAAGCCGAATCGCCCTGCGGTGTCATCCGCGCCGACGCCAACGAACTGCAGCAGGTGCTGGTGAATCTCTGCACCAACGCCAAGCAGGCCCTTCCCGAAGCCGGTGGAACCATACGGATCCTGCTGAGCGAGGTCGACCTGCCCTCGTCGCAGGAGAGCGGGACGGACGATCTGGTCGCCGGGCGCTATGCGAAAATTGCCGTGATCGACGAGGGTGCGGGCATGTCCGAAGAAACCCTCCAGCGTGCCTTTGAACCCTTCTACAGCACCAAGGAGCCTTTCGCCGGCACCGGCCTCGGACTCTCGACGTCCCACGGCATCATCTCCAGTCACGGCGGCGCCATCGAGATCAACAGCGTCGAGGGCGCCGGCACGACGGTTCGGCTCTATCTGCCGATCCATCGGGACGCCGGGCAGTTCGCGCCGGACCGGGTGCCCGCGAAGCGGGGCGGCGACCGGAAACCGCGCATCCTGTTCGTGGACGACGAACCCGACGTGACCGACCTGCTCGGAAAGCACCTGACCCGCAGGGGCTTCGAGGTCGTCACGTGCGTCTCCAGCACAGAGGCTCTTTCCGTCTTCGAGCGGGCGCCCGATTCGATCGATCTGGTGATTGCCGACCAGGTGATGCCGGACATTCGCGGCAGCGAACTAGCTGAACGGGTCGAGGCGATTCGGCCCGGCACTCCGTTCATCCTGCTGTCGGGGCTGCTGGAGGGGATCGGCGACTACGAACGGAGCCGCGCCGGGATCTCCATGGAAATCTCGAAGCCCGTCATGATCGCTGATCTGGAACAGGCGATCCACGACGTGATGGAAGACCGGGACCGCACGAATCCTGCGTAGGACCATGGATCGCGGTCGGGCCCGGTCGATCCGGTGCCTCACTTTTGGCGGATAGGGGCGGATAGGAATTCCAACCGCCCTTTTTCCCTCGTCACAGGAGTATAGCACACAGCCGGTAAGGGTCCCAGGGGTTCTGAGGGGGGCTATGGCCCCCCTTCCCCCACGCAGTTGCCCGCCTTGCCGGCTCATTTGCCCGCCATTACCGCGAAAACAGGCACACCTCACCATCCGACCGTCTGCCCCAGCCGGGCGCGTGACATTCTTCCAGGTTATCCGTCGATTGATTCCTCAATCCCAGGGGTCCACCCCCCGCTAATGGTTGCTGGAAGGCGGGTTACGGGGTCCCGCACGGGCCCCCCGTTTTTTGTGATTTCAGGGTTCCAGGTGCGTTATCCTGATTATGAGCGCTTCTACCCAAACCTGGAGATGTCCCATGAAATCCTGGATTATCGTATTTCTGCTGGGTATTCTGTTTGTCCTCCATTCCGGACCCGTTTCGGCCCAGGACAGGAGCGTCAACCTGCACCTGTCCGTCCGGTCCGGCTGGAGTCACCCGGTTGTACCAGCACCGTGCATCGGATCCACTCCGACCAGTTGCTGGCTCAACAACTGGCTGGGAAATCCCATCTGGCTGAACGCCCACGGCGAGAACACCGGAAACGAGGCCACGCCCGGTGGATTCGACGTGACCTTCTACGTCGACGGCGATTTTCAGGCCATGGGCTACGCACCGCCCACCTCGGGAGAATTCACCGTGCTGGATCTGGGCCCCCAGGACCTGGGACTCTCCGGACGCCACACCCTCTCGGCCTACGTGGATGCCTTCCACGCCATCAATGAGACGGACGAGGACGACAACACCTGGGGCGGCCAGTTCCTCTGGCCCGGCCGAACCCTGTTCAGCATCCCAACAGTCTATCCCGCACCTCCGCCCCGCGAGGCCGGCTGGGAGCACTGCCCCGATACATCCGTGCTGAAGAACAATTGCGACGGGTACACCTTCAGCTGCGGAGGGTCGGGCTGGACGGGGGTCACGGTTCGGCCCCTGGGGACCGCCAGTCAATACACCCTGCGGCTTTATGAATACAACGATGATGATTCCCAGGATGGATACAGTGACGCACTGGATGCTTCCGGGGGCTTGCCCGGAGACCTGGTCGGCCTCGTCGTGCACGAGAGCAACCCTCTGCACCCGCAAACCTACAACCTGGGCGTGGAGAACGTCCAGGGTGGAGCGGATTACCGCATCAGCGCGCACCAACCCCAGACCTTGATTCCCGGCACCCCTTTCACCCAGGAGTTCGGCCCTGATCAGGATTTCGCCCTGTGGACCTTCCAGGTTCCCGCCGACCAGTTCGGTGATTGGGATCTGATCCTGCGGACGGATTCCGGTCATCCCCTGCGCCTGGGCTGTCTGGAACAGGATTTCACCTACGGGGACATCCAGCACCAACCCGTCGCGGGTCTGGGCACCAACCAGTGGGGGGTGGCCTACCTGTGTCGCACCTTCAGCGACACCCAGGAACGGGTGTTGACCGCCTACCTCGACACTTCCGAGATCGTTGATCCGTTCACCTTCACCGTCGAAGTGTCAGCGCCGCGAGCCAATCTCTACCCCTCGGTCAACTGGCTCTACTGGGACTACCCGGTGACACCCAGCAACACCGCCCAGAACGGAACGGCCCACCTGGGCACGGTCCTCCATGGGGATTCCACCACGACCTACCTCAATTACCTGGTCCGCAACGACACCAACACCGACACCCCGAACTTCCTGGACAGGCTGGCCCTGGACGGCGTGTCTTTTCCTCTTATCCTGCACTTCGGCGGCATGGACGGGCCCTCGATCTACGCTTACAACCGTTCCACCCCCATCACCGTCACCGGTGGGCGACACACTCTGAGCCTGAAGACCGATACAGGCAGCTCCGTCAGCGAGATCGACGAACGCGACAACGCCTACGCAAAACAGTATTGCTGGCTCCCCTCGCCGCTGCCCTACGGCAACGTGCAGACCATGCCGGCCCCGCCGGCCAAGACCGGAGGCCACAGCTACGCCCTGCCGGGGACCGAGTTGCGCGACAACTGTTCGGCCCTGCGTCTGGCCGTCTTCGATCCGACCGGAGGGGAAAGCAACTGGTGGCGCGGCATGGCGGCCATGCCGGTGGCAGGCAACGATGTGGACGCGCACCTGCACCATGCCTACACGACCAGCACCACGAGCTTCGATGATCCTCTGGTCAGCAGCGAAGAGTCCGATGACGATCTGGACTTCGTCCTGGTGAACATGCGGGAACAGCCCGATCCGGCCGTTCCCTTCGAGGCCGGGTTCACCCTTGAGGCGGGCGCGGACGGGTTCACCGCCCAGGCCGTGTCCAGCAGCTTCCTGGGCCACATCCCCCGTGGATCCTATGGCCCCTGGACCATGCTGTCGGAAGATCTGCTCCACGTGCACGAGGTCTACCTGGAAGGCGGCTCGGTGGCCATCAAGCTGGACAACGTGTCGGGAGAGGGGACGCTGGGTGTGACCTTCATCCGGGCCGGGGTGGATTTCGTCTCGCGCACCACTCCGGACAGCTTCGTCTCTCAGCGCACCGCCAAGACTCCGGGTGGGGATGTCTGGATGAACCCCATGACCATCGTGGATGGCTACTACGCCATCGCCGTCTGGAAAAAGGAAGCCGCCGACCTCGACACCGAGATCAGCTACCAGTTGCGCCTGTACCCGCAACTTTCGGACACGGCGGAGCTGCCCGTAGCGGATACCGGCCTGGTGTCCGTAGCGCCGAACCCATTCAATCCCCGGACCACCCTGGCCTTCTATCTGAGCGCTCCCGACCATGTGCGGCTGGCGATCCACGACCTGCGCGGAACCCTGGTGAGGGTGCTGTGCGAGGAGCGCTTGCCGGCGGGCAGGCACGAGGCGGTCTGGACGGGAAAGGATGAAAATGGCCGCGCCGTCGGCAGCGGGGTGTACCTGGCCCGGTTCAGTTGTGGGCAGGTCATGCAAACCCAGCGGCTGACCCTGATCAGATAGGTGTAGGAACACCAGATGGGCCGAGGTCTCCACCATGCGCCGGGTCGCGCAACTGGGGCAGATGTCCCGGCCCTTGCAACTGAACGCAACCAGGAAGTCGTGACCGCAGCCGGAGCGATAGGCCCGGCAAAACCCATGGGCCAGGATGCCGCACTTCAGATACTCACGGAACGCTTTTTCCACATGGTAGGGAACAGGGGCATGGCAATCTTCTGTTTGAAATGGGCCCGACAGGAAGGTCTCGAGATTTTCGCGGACGGCCCGGTTCAGGAGGGCCGCTGCATGAATGGTGCCCGGCCGGGGCCTGTCAGCTTCGATGACCAGTCAGCGGGCCGGCCTCGGCCCTACATGTTCCGCCGGTACTGCCCGCCCACCTGGTACAGCGCCTCCGAGATCTGCCCCAGCGAGCACACCTTGGCCGCCTCCATCAGGGCCTCGAAGATGTTGCCGTGCTCCACGGCCACCTTCTGCAGCTCCGCCAGGGCCGCCGCAGCCGCCTGTTCGTTGCGCGCGTGGAAGGCGTTCAAACTGGAGATGGCGAACTCCTTCTCCTCTTCCGTCGAGCGGATCACCTCCCCCGGAATGACCGTGGGCGACCCCGCCGGGTCCAGGTAGGTGTTCACCCCGATGATGGGCAACTCGCCGGTGTGCTTCATCTGCTCGTAATACATGCTCTCTTCCTGGATCTTGGTGCGCTGGTACATGCGTTCCATGGCCCCCAGCACGCCGCCCCGCTCGCTGATGCTCTGGAACTCGCCCAGCACCGCCTCTTCCACCAGGTCGGTCAGTTCCTCGATGACGAAGGCCCCCTGCAGGGGGTTCTCGTTCTTCGCCAGCCCCAGCTCCTTGTTGATGATGAGCTGGATGGCCATGGCCCGGCGCACGCTCTCCTCGGTGGGCGTGGTGATGGCCTCGTCGTAGGCGTTGGTGTGCAGACTGTTGCAGTTGTCGTAAATGGCGTACAGGGCCTGCAGGGTGGTGCGGATGTCGTTGAAGGCGATCTCTTGCGCGTGCAGGCTGCGCCCCGAGGTCTGGATGTGGTACTTGAGCTTCTGGCTGCGCTCGTTGCCCCCGTACGTGTTCTTCATGGCCTTGGCCCAGATGCGCCGGGCCACCCGGCCCATGACCGAGTACTCGGGGTCCATGCCGTTGCTGAAGAAGAAGCTGAGGTTGGGCGCGAAGTCGTCGATGGGCATGCCGCGTGAAAGGTAATATTCCACGAAGGTGAACCCGTTGGCCAGGGTGAACGCCAGCTGGCTGATGGGATTGGCCCCCGCCTCGGCGATATGATATCCGCTGATGCTCACGCTGTAGAAGTTGCGCACCTTCTTGTCGATGAAGTACTGCTGGATGTCACCCATCATGCGCAGGGCGAATTCGGTGCTGAAGATGCAGGTGTTCTGGGCCTGATCCTCCTTCAGGATGTCGGCCTGAACCGTGCCGCGCACCGCCTTCAGGGTGTCGGCCTTGATCTTCTCGTACACCCCGGCATCCAGCACCTGGTCACCGCTGACGCCCAGCAGCATCAGCCCCAGCCCGTCGTTGCCCGACGGCAAATCTCCCTGGTACTGCGGCCTCGGCATGCCCTTTTCCCGGTAGATGGCGTCGATCTTCTTCGATACCGCCGCCTCCAGGCCGTTCTCCTTGATGTACTTCTCGCAGCCCTGGTCCACCGCCGCGTTCATGAAGAAGCCCAACATCATGGGCGCCGGCCCGTTGATGGTCATGCTCACGCTGGTCGTCGGACAGGCCAGGTCGAACCCGCTGTACAGCTTCTTGGCGTCGTCCACGGTGGCGATGCTCACGCCGCTGTTGCCGATCTTGCCGTAGATGTCCGGGCGCGGGTCGGGATTCTCGCCGTACAGGGTCACCGAATCGAAAGCCGTGCTCAGCCGCGCAGCCGGCATGCCCTGGCTCACGTAGTGAAATCGGCGGTTGGTGCGCTCGGGCCCGCCCTCGCCGGCGAACATGCGGGTGGGATCCTCGCCCTGGCGCTTCAGGGGGAACACCCCGGCGGCAAAGGGGAAGAAGCCCGGCACGTTTTCGGTCAGGATCCAGCGCAGGATGTCGCCCCAGTCCTGGTAGGCGGGCAGACACACCCGCGGGATGCGCGTGTGGCTGAGGGTCTCGCGGTACAGATCCTGCTCGATGACCTTGTCCCGCACCTGGAACACGTACTTGTCAGCCTTGTAACGGGCCACCATGGCCGGCCACTCCTGCAGGGCGGTGCGGCAGCCGGCGTCCAGAGTCTGTTCCCGCTGGTTGTACAGGTCGATCAGATCCTTCAGGTATTCGGGTTCGCCCTGCACGTGGGCAATGGCCTTGACGATGCCCCCCTGGTTCTCTGGTTCCACCACCTCCACCGTCTTCGTCCCGATGTTGGCCCGCAGCAGCTCGATGGTGCCCTGCAGCTGGTACATCTGTCGCGCCACCGCGCACTGGTCGGCCACGAAGGCGTCGTACTTGCGGCTGTCCTCGACGATCTCGGCCAGGTAACGCACCCGGCCCGGCGGAATGACGAAATTGCGCTGGGTCATCCCATCGCTCAGTTCGAACGAGCTGTGCAGATCGGCGCCGGTGGTCGCGGCCAGGCGGTCCATGAGGGCGCGGTACAGGCGATTCATGCCCGGGTCGTTGAACTGGCTGGCGATGGTGCCGTACACGGGCAGATCCTCGTCCGCCCCGTCGAAGAGGTTGCGGTTGCGCCGGTACTGCTTGCGCACATCCCGCAGGGCATCCAAGCTGCCGCGATGGTCGAACTTGTTGATGGCGATCAGGTCGGCGAAGTCCAGCATGTCGATCTTCTCGAGCTGGGTGGCCGCGCCGTACTCGGCCGTCATGACGTACAGCGAGACGTCGCTGTGCTCGGTGATCTCGGTGTCGCTCTGGCCGATGCCGCTGGTCTCTACGATGACCAGGTCGAAGCCCGCCGCCTTGCAGATGTCGATGCTCTCGCGCACGTACTTGCTCAGGGCCAGGTTGCTTTGCCGCGTGGCCAGGCTGCGCATGTAGATGCGCGGGTGGTCGATGGCGTTCATGCGGATCCGATCGCCCAGCAACGCCCCACCGCTGCGCCGGCGCGAGGGGTCCACCGAGATGATGGCCATGGTCTTGTCGGCGAAGTCGCCCAGGAAGCGCCGCACAAGCTCGTCCACCAGCGAGCTCTTGCCCGCCCCGCCGGTGCCGGTGATGCCCAGCACGGGAATGGTCTTGCCGCCGGCGATGTCCTTGCCCGCCGCCGCCACCGCCTGCATGAGGGTGTCCTCGGCGTTGGGATGGTTCTCGGCCACGCTGATCAGCCGGCCCAGGGCCCGGGGGTCGCGCGCGCCCAGTCCCGCCAGCTTCTGCTGCATTTCATCACCCGTGCCCGGCTTCTGGCCCACGGCGAAGTCGCATTGCCGCAGCACCTCGTTGATCATGCCCTGCAGGCCCATCTCGCGCCCGTCGTCGGGCGAGAAGATACGGTCGATCCCGTAGTCATGCAGTTCGGTGATCTCCTCCGGCAGGATGGTGCCGCCGCCCCCGGCGAAGATCCTGATGTCGGCCCCGGCTTCCTTGAGCAGGTCGAACATGTACTTCAGGAATTCCACGTGGCCGCCCTGGTAGCTGGTGATGGCAATGCCCTGGGCGTCCTCCTGGATGGCGCAGTCCACGATCTCCTGTACCGAGCGATTGTGCCCCAGGTGGATGACCTCGGCCCCGCTGGCCTGCAGGATGCGCCGCATGATGTTGATGGCGGCGTCGTGGCCGTCGAAGAGGCTGGCGGCCGTCACGATGCGGATGTGGTTCTGCGGGCGGTAGGGATCGGGATTCACATGCTGGGCAGACGAAGACATGAGCAACCTTCAGGTTGGAGTTGGGTGGTATTGAAATTGCGCAGATAAGTTAGCACAGGGCGGCCCGGAGGGGCAATGCCCGGTAGATGGTGTTTGACGGCACAGTCCCTGGCTCGTTAAGCTTGTGTCCAACAATCAAACATCCGTGGAGGGACCATGAAAGCCCGTATCTTCTTCACCATTCTTCTTGCTTTCCTCTTGCTGCCCCAGATCTCCGGCGCCGCCGGTTTCGCCAGGGTGGGCGCTTTCGGCTTCGTCACCGAAAAGCTGTTCACCGGAGCCCGCTCCAGCGCCCTGGGCTATGCTGACATGGCTGCGGCCTCTGGCCCCTTCGGCATTCTGCTAAACCCCGCCGCCCCCCTGACCGGCCCCACCTACCAGGTTGGTTACGAATATTCCGACTACATCTCGGACTTCAGGGTGAACAACTGGGGAGCGTCCTATCAGACCAGCCGGTTCCGCTTCAGCCTGGTCCGCCACGAGATGAAGCTCGAAGGCCTGATTCGCACGGCCTACAACCCCGAAGGCACCGGCGAAATCTTCAAGATCGTCGACCAGGCCTACAGCCTGGGTGCGGCCGTGGATGTGCTGCCGGGCCAGCCGGGCGACCGCCCCTGGTCCATGATCCTGGGCGCCTCGTGGCGCCACTACCGCTCCCGTATCGAGTCGACCAGCACAACCTCGAATCATGCCCGTGATCTGAACCTAGGCCTGACCTTGAGCCACCATCGCACCCTGGACGGCGGCTGGGTGGAGATCAGCGGGGCCGTCATGGTGCAAAACGCGCTGGAGGGATCCATTCTCTTCGATGACCGGGACAGCCTGTTGCCCAGCTACTTCCAGACCGGTCTCGCCCTCACCTGGGCCCTGCAACCTGCCCATGAGCCCAGCCCCAGCTTGCGCCTGCTGCTGGCCTTCAGTCGGGTGGGCCCCCTGGACAGCCGGGGTTACCAGGTCCCCCAGTGCAGCCGCTGGGGTCTGGAAATATCCTGCTTCGAATTGATCGATTTCCGGGTGGGCGACTCGGACCATTTTCTGCCCCTGGACAACAGCACCACCTGGGGACTGGGTCTGCACACGCCAGGCCACTGGCTGGGTGATTTCCGCCTGTCCGCCAGCTGGTCGGCCATGGATTTCGCCCCCCTGGAAGACAGCTATCAGGTGTGGGACCTGACCGTGGGAGCCGACTTCTGATATGCTGCACATCTACGTGGACGCCGACGCCTGTCCGGTGAAGGACGAGATCTACAAGGTGGCCCAACGCTACAAGCTGCCCGTGACCCTGGTGGCCAACTGCGACATGCGCACCCCCGGCGGGCAATGGTGCCGGCTGGTGGTGGTGGACAAGGGGCTGGACGAGGCCGACGACTGGATCGTCGAGCAGGTGGAGAAGGACGACATCGTCATCACAGGCGACATTCCCCTGGCCGCGCGTTGCCTGGACAGGGGCGCCCGGGTGCTGGGGCACAAGGGCCAGCCCTTCACCGACGAGAACGTGGGCAGCGCCCTGGCCTCGCGCCAGTTGCTGAAACAGCTGCGCGAACAGGGTATCATGGCAGGCGGGCCGCCCCCCTTCAGCAAGAAGGACCGTTCCCTGTTCCTGCAGCAGCTGGACCAGATGATCAACACCATCAAGCGGGATAACGAGTAGAAGCGTGATGACGAGTCAAAGGATGTGCCCATGCCCGACATGAAAGTTCTCAAGGCCACCTGGGCCATCCGCGCCTTCGCCTGGACGCGCATTCCCCTGATCGCGCTCATCCGGCCCACAATCCTGCAGGTCAACAGCAAGACCTGCGTGGTGCGCGTCCCGTTGAACTGGCTGGTCAAGAACCACCTGCGCACCATGTACTTCGGCGCCCTGTGCATCGGCGCCGACCTGGCCGGCGGCCTGATCATCATGAACATGATCCGGGCGCGGCGCTCGCCGGTGGCCTTCCTGTTCAAGGATTTTCACGCCGACTTCCTGAAGCGCGCCGAGGGCCCGGTGGTCTTCACCTGCCACGACGGCGAGATGCTGGGGCAGCTGCTGCTGAAGGCCGAGGAAAGCGGCGAGCGCGAGGAGGGCACGGTCACCGTGACCGCCACGGTGCCGGACAAGCTGGGCGACGAGCCGGTGGCCGTGTTCAGGCTGACCATCAGCATGAAGAGCCGCAAGCAAACCGGCTGACCAGAAGTCCCGTTGATCAGAAATCCAGGATCAGGGCGCCCCGCCACCAGTCCGCCTCGGTGCCTGCCGGTTCCCACACCCTTTCCCGGATGCGTTCCACCACCACCTGCCAGGGCAGGCCGTTGCCTGCATGATCCTCTTGCCGGCTCAGCACCTCCAGGCGCCAGCTCTCCTGCCGGGCCCGGGTGGGGAAGAAACGATCGTGGTTCCAGCTGGTGCGCCCGGCGCCCAGGCGCAGTTCCACGGGCAGGAAGACCGGCCGCACCCGCACCTGGGCGTGGAAGGACTCGGAGCCCCCACCCATGATGTGCCCCAGCAACCACTGGTCGTGCTCGTAGCCCTCCGGGAAGCCGCCGTTGAAGTACCACTGCCCCTTGTCGTGGAAGGTCTCGGCGTACTCGAAGGCCAGGTCCCATCTGTCCCCCACCATTTCGCACCCGGCCACCGAGGCGGGAATGCTGATCTGGGGAATGATTCCCCCCGGCCCGCTGGGCAGGAAATCCGTGCCGCCGTAATCCCAGTAGGCCCGTCCGGCCCGGGACGGCAGGAACAGCAGGGGCGCCTTGCTCCAGCGGAATTCCAGGATGACCCCGAACAGGCGGTCGGTGACCGGCCCGCTTTCCATCTCTCGCCAGGTGGTGCCGATGACGGGGAAGTTCACCTGCAACAGATCCGGCCACAGGGTGCCCGAACGGGCGTTGGCCATGGTGGACTGGCAGAACGAGGCTCGGAACCAGCCGGTCACATCCCAGCCCACCAGCCACTGCATGAACCAGGGCTCGTCGTCCCGGGAGACGTGGCCCCATTCGTCCTGGTAGCGCAGGGTCTGTTCGCTCAGCCGCCCGGCCCGCAGCAGCAGATGATCCGGCGCCGCGTGGGTCATGATCCCCGACCAGACGAAGGGCGCGGTGCGCCGCGCCGTCACCGCCGGAAAGGCGGGACCGTTCTGATCCAGCTGCAACCCGCCCCACTGCCCCGGCCCGGTGCGGCGGGCGGCCCAGCCGGCGCTCAGGCTCCAGCGCCCCAGCTGGGCACCCACCAGCAGGCGCGGCAGGTCACCCGTCCAGGCGCCGCCCAGCAGGCGGGCCCGACGCACCTGGGCCAGGCCCGAGGGGTTTGTCCAGCCCGGCCAGGACAGGGGCTCGTCTCCGGACAGGGTGGTGCCCGCCTCGCTGACACGGCCACCGAGACGTCCCGTCACCGCCGCCCAGAACCGGCCGCGCGCCCATTCCAGGGAGGGCTCCAGGGTGGTATTCCAGCCCGGCGCCCAGGCCAGACCCGCCTGCTGGGACCAGATGGATCCCCGGTCAGTGAACCCGGACCGCAGGCGGAAGTCCAGGCGCCAGGAAGTGTTCGCTGGCGCAGAAGGTGAAGCTTCCGTCAAAAGGCGCGCCCAGGCGCGGGCCTCCCGCGGGGCCGCGCCATCATCACCCAGCATGGCGGACAGTTCGGCCCGGGTCAGGGAGCGGGTATGGGGCGGAAAGTTCCCGGCCAGCAAGGCCAGTCGGTTCAGGGTGGGCCAGGGCAGCAGATGGGCGTCGGCCTCCACGGCGCCAAGGCTCCCGTCCGGGGCCGGGGCCTCGGACGCGAAGACCCCCGGTCCGCCAGGCAGACCGAGGGTCAACAACACACCCACCAGGATGAGAAATGCGGGCACCTCTAGACGGCGCAGAAGATTCCGTAGGTCACCCCGCCCAGTACCAGGAAGGGCAACAGCAACAGCACCAGTCCGATGGGCACCACAGCCGTGATCACCGCCCCCAGGATGAAAAGCAGGGGAATGACCAGCAACAGGCTCAGCAGACCCTTGGTCAGGAAGAAGACGATCTTCACGGGAATCATGATCATGGCGAAGGCGAACTTGAGCAGCAGCAGGCCCACGCTGAGCACAACCATGAGAATGGTCAAACCGACGATCGCTTCCAGGATGAACATGGTCTCCCCTCCGGACTGTTGGGACTGGTGATTGCCTGACTGCTTCATACGGGCGGGGACCGTCAGGGTTTCGCCCTTCTGGCAACGCACGACAGGAGCACATCATGATTACCCATCCCAGGTTCGGATTATTCACGTCCCAAAAAGGCAAGCCCATGGAAGATTATCCTCGTCTGTTCAGGGGCCGGGAAGCCACAAAGACGAATAGAATAACCAAAAGAGAAATTTCTAGACATAAGATTATCAAAAATGCTATAATATGATTAATAGCTGCTTCAAAGGCGACACCTCCCGGGTCAAGTCGAAGCTCGCGCACTTCATTTCTTTCTCGGGTAGACCTTGAAGCAGCTATTATTTCTATCCGGGCAACAGGATAGCATCCCCCCCGTCAGGAATCAACACCTTCTCTGCGAAACCCACCGCCCCCGGACCCTCCGGGGTGTTTTTTTCGTGTGTCAAACGTCCCTCATGCCTGTCCAACCTCTTGATACCGCCTTCCCGGCTCGGCGTCATTTCTGCTGCGAGCCGCCCGGAGGAAGGGGATGCGCCATCAGGAGGTAAGCCCATGGCTCGGTTTGATATTCCCGTCCACACCCCAGCGATTCGCCGCAGCGCGGTGATCCTGCTGGGAGTCGTCTGCGTCCTGGCCGTGGCGGCCCTGCCGGTGACCCGGCCTGCCGGTCCGGCGGCCATCGGCCAGCTGGATACCCTGGCGCCGGAGGCGGGCCCGACCGCGGCGCCCCAGGTGCCGGACCGCTGGCGAGCCGGCGCCCTGGCCGAGCTCAATCGCCGGGAATACCGGGCAACGCTGGTGGACGGATCCCTGCAGGCCCCCAATCGCCGGCAGGGATACCGTTCCCACTTCCAGGCCGATGGCATCCGCATCGAGCCCCGCACCGGCGACCAGGGCTGGAGCTGGTCCTGGACCACCGTGGGTCATGGCCGGGATCGGTTGCGGGCGGCCGAAGCGGTGCGTCCCCGGTCCCTGGTGGCGCGGGTCGACTACCAGCGGGACGGCTGGCGGGAATGGTACGAGAACCGCGAGGAAGGGCTGGAGCAGAGTTTCACCCTGACCGAGCGGCCGGCCGGTGAGGGCCCCCTGCGCATCGTGGGACGGGTGGGTGGCGACCTGGAAGGGCGCGTCACCGGTGAGAGCCTGGAGTTCGTCGCCCCGGGCGGCGGCCGGGTCCTCAGGTACGACAAGCTGGTGGCCTGGGATGCCGACGGGCGTGAATTGCCCGGCCAGATCAGCCTGGCGGGCACCGAACTCACCTTGACCGTGGACGACCGCAGCGCGCGCTATCCCGTCACCGTCGACCCGTTGATCTCCGGATCTCCCTGGACCATCGAAGGCACCCAGTATCGCGGCTATCTGGGTGATGTCATCGCCCCGGCGGGGGATGTCAACGGCGACGGCTTCGGCGACATCATCGTCGGCTCGCCCGACTACACCACCAACGGCATCAACTACTACGGGCACGCCTTCCTTTACTACGGCGGGGCCGACGGCCCCGAGGCCACCCCGGCCTGGGAATTCAGGGGTGATATCGACGACGGTGACTTCGGCGTCAGCGTGGCCTGTGCCGGCGATGTCAACGGCGACGGCTACGACGACATCCTGGTGGGCGAACCCGACTGGGACGACGACATGATCTTCGACGGTGGCCGCGTCTGGTTCTGGTACGGCTCGGCCGCCGGCCTGGATCCCGACAACGCCGACGAGTACTTCCGCGAGGATCTGGGCGCCGACTTCGGCGAGTGCGTGGGCTCGGCCGGCGATCTGAACGGGGACGGCTACGACGATCTGTTCATCTGCAACTGGGGCATCGACCGTATCGAGGTGGCCTACGGCTCGGCCGGCGGGGTGGGCCCCTATGTCACGGACTGGGGCTACTCGCCGGGCTTCACCGGCAGCCGATTCGCCTACAGCGCCTGCGGCGCCGGGGACATCAACGGCGACGGCTACGACGATCTGATCGTGGGCAATCCCTATCACGATCCCGGCCAGTACGGGGTGTACGTTTTCCTGGGCGGCGCCGGCGGCCTGGGCACACTGCCCAGCGACTACGTGGAACCGGCCGACACCTCGGCCCTTGCCGGGTGGAGCCTGGCAGCGGCCGGCGACATCGACGGCGACGGCTACGCCGACGTGATCGTGGGCTGTCCCAATGATGTGGCGGGGCAAGGGAAGCTGTGCATCCACCGCGGCAGCGCCGCGGGCCTGGAAAGCGACGCCACCTGGGTCATCGAGGAAGACGCCGACATGAGCAGCCTGGGCCGACGCGCCCTGTGCGGTGGCGACGTCAACGGCGACGGCTATGCCGACGTCCTGGCCCGCATGCTCATCGATGACGGGGACGGCAACTACACCACCCGGGTGAACCTGCACCTGGGCGGCTTCGCCGGGCTGGGCGACGATCCCGCCTGGACCATCGAGTCGGACACGGACGAGTCCTTTCACGGCGTCAACGCGGTGGGCGACATCAACGGCGACGGCTTCGGCGACATCGCCATCGGCGACATCCACCACAACGTGGAACGCGGCCGCATCGACATCTACCCCGGCGGAGGCCAGGGTCCCCGGAACGACGCGGGCTGGGTGGTGGAGTCCAACCAGGCGGGCAGCCGCTTCGGCTACTCGGTGGCCTCGGCCGGAGACGTCAACGGAGACGGCTTCGACGACGTGCTGGTGGGCGCCCCCTTCTACGACAACGGCCAGATCGACGAGGGCGCCGTCTTCCTGTACTTCGGTTCCAATCAGGGTCTGGGCTGGCTGCCCCTGTGGTGGGCCGAGGGCAACCAGGCCTATGCCTTCCTGGGCCGCTCGGTGGCCGCGGCAGGCGACGTCAACGGGGACGGCCTGTGCGACATCATCGCCGGGGCATCCGGCTACCTGGTGGGCGCTGACGACGTGGGCGCGGCCTTCGTGTGGCAAAGCGCCGAGGGGGGCATCCCCTACGGCAACCCGGGCAACGCCAGCTGGTCCTTCATCGGCGACCAGGACCACAGCCTGCTGGGCTTCTCGGTGGACGGCGCCGGTGACGTGAACGGGGACGGCTACGCTGACGTCATCGTGGGCGCCTATCTGTACGACAACGGCACCGAGGACGAAGGCGGCGTTTGGGTCTTCCACGGGTCGGCCGACGGCCTGAGCCCCACCGCCGACTGGTTCCACGACACCAACCACGGCTCATCGGGCTACGGTTTCTCGGTGGCCGGGGCCGGCGACGTGGACGGCGACGGCTACGGCGACGTGCTGGTGGGCTCTCCCTTCTACAACCACCCGGCCATGGACGAGGGCCTGGTCTTCCTGTACCGAGGCTCGGCCGACGGTGTCCTGACAAGTGCGCCCTGGTGGTATGCCGAGGCCAACCAGGTGGAAGCCAACCTGGGTTATTCGGTGGACGGCGCGGGCGACCTCAACGGTGACGGCTACGCCGACATCATCTGCGGCATGCCCTACTGGGACGGCATCGCCGACGACGTGGGCGGAGTCCTGGTGTGGTACGGCGGTTCAACGCCGCCCCCCACGGGCAATCCCGACAACGCCGACCGCGGCCTGTTCTGGCTGGTGGGCGGCGCCCTGTTCGGGCACAGCGTGGCCGGCGCGGGCGACCTGAACGGCGACGGCTTCGGGGACATGGTGGCGGGCTGCCCCTGGAACACCGGCCCCCTGGTGCAGGACGGCTTCGCCATCGTCTACCTGGGCAGCGCCGACGGCCTGGAAGGCACCTTCGACTGGCTGGTGGGCGGGGACCAGAGTTACAGCCACTTCGGCAGTGGCGTGGCCGCCGCCGGGGACGTCAACGGGGACGGTTTCGGGGACCTGTTGATCAGCTCGGACACCTACAGCTCGGGCCAGACCAACGAGGGCCGCGCCCACATCTTCTACGGCAACGACAGCCGCGGCCTGCCCCGCAGCCCCCGCCAGTGGCAGAGCGACCTGGCCCAGCGCATCGGCCCCCTGGGGCGCTCTGATTCCCGGACCGGCTTCGCCCTGTCGGCCCGCGGACGCACCGCCGCCGGCCGGGACGAGGTGCGCCTGGAGTACGAGGTCAAGCCCATGGGCACGGCCTTCGACGGCGGCGGCATCGTGACGGGGGCCGGCTGGACCGACACCGGCGCTCCGCTGGAAAACGGCGGCAGCACCGTGGACCTGTCCGCGGAAGTAGCCGGCCTGAGCGCCAATACCGGCTACCGCTGGCGCCTGCGGGTGCGGGCCAGCAACCCATACTTCCCGTCCACTCCCTGGCTGTATCACAGCTTCAACGGCGCCACCCTGCTGGACCTGAGCACGGCGGGCGGGGTCTCGACGGTGGGTGGTCAGGACGCGCCTCCCACCGCGGTGGTCCGGCTGGGCAACTATCCCAATCCCTTCAATCCGCAAACGGTGGTGCGCTTCGTGGTGGACACGGCCGGCCCCGTCAGCCTGCGCATCTACGACGCCCGCGGCCTGCTGGTGCGCTCCCTGGTGAACGAAGAACTACCCGCCGGTGAGCGTGTGGTGGTGTGGCGGGGCGACGACGACGACGGGCGGCGCCTGGCCTCGGGCCTGTACATCGCGCGACTGGAAACGAGAGACGGCTCGACCACCCACAAGCTGAGCCTTCTGAAATGATGGTGGGGGAATGGAGCAATAGATGGGAGGAGAGGAGCGAATACGCCCCCGGCATGAGGCCGGAAAGCAAGCCGCAAAAAACCGGGCGCCCCGTCAGGAGCGCCCGGTTCTCTTGGCCTCTTCAGAGGCTGCTACTTCTGGAACAGGGCCTGGTCCACCTTGGGGTTGGCCTTGAATTCCACGATGGTGCCGGTGCCGAACAGCTCGTCGTCGTACAGCAGGCGGATCACCTTGGGCATATGGAAGCCGTCCACATCCTGGTACTCGTCCACGAACACCTTCTGGGTCACGGGAGCCCCCGTCATGGGCGACTGGCCCGGCGACTGGATCATGTGCACGTTGTTGGTGGCCGCGTCCAGGAAGAAGATCTGGTAATCGTCCCCCACGCCGGACACGTGGACCGGGTTGCAAAGCACGCCGTCCACCTTGGTGGGTTCCAGGGCCTGGCACTGGAAGTCGTCCAGGTTGCGGAACACGCCCACGGTGTCGGTCTTCAGCTCGTCCTGGGCGGCCGACAGGGCCTCGCCTTCCAGGTCCTTGTTGCCCATGGGCGAGACGGCCCAGCCCTTGTCACCCACCAGCACCATGCTCTGGTTGCCGAAGGGGGTCTTGACCAGGGTGTGCACCTTGTCGGGATAGACCACCGACTTCTCGGTGGTGAAGGTCAGGTCCATGCCCTGGATGGTGGCGGCCAGTTCGGACTTCTCGAACAGGGTCTTCAGACCGGCGAACTTCTTGGCTCCACCGGCGGCCTCGCGGCAGGCCACCATCAGGTTCTTGCCGGCCTCCAGGCTGGCGGGAGTGGCGTCGGGAATTTCCAGGGCCGGCTCGGGAATGGTGATGTCCACCATGGTCACGGGGCCGAACTTGGAGAAATCGCCGTCCCACTCGCCGTAGTTGCCCACGGCGAAGATGGTCATCTGCTCGGGCTTCCACACGGCGTTGACGGCCTCGCGGACCTGCGCCTTGGTCATGTTCTTGACGCTTTCCTGGTACTTGTTCAGGAAGTCCACGGGATAGCCGTAGCGCTCGAACATGACCATGCGGTTCAGGATCTCACGCTTGGAATCGAAGTTGAAGACCTCTGAGTTCAGGATGCCGTCCTTGGCGCGCTCCAGCTCCTCGTCGGTCACGTCCTCGTCCAGCATCTTCTGGATCTCCACCAGGATGGCGTCGGTGGCCTTCTCGGTGCTGCCGCTCTTGGTCATGGTGAAGGCCATGAACAGGCCGGGGAAGCGGAAGCCCGTGCCCGGAGCGCTGCCCACGCTGTAGGCCAGGCCCTGGCGGCTGCGGATCTCGTTGAACAGGCGGGTGCTGAAACCGCCGCCCAGGATGCGGTTGGCCACCAGCACGCCGGCGTAGTAGGGGCTGTCGGCACGGATGCCCTTGTGACCCATCAGCACGGTGGACTGGGTCAGGTCGTCCTTGTCCACGATGTTGACGGTGCGGGGCAGGTCCAGGATCTCGGGATCGGCAGGCAGCTCGGCGGCGGCGGGGGCCCAGCCGGCGAAGGTCTCCTCGATGAGCTGCACCATCTCCTTGCTGTCGAAGTCGCCGATGACCACCAGGTACATGCGGTCGGGACCGAACCACTGCTTGTGGAAGTCCAGCATGTCCTGCTGTGTCACCGCGGCGATGGTGGCGTACTCGGTGTGGCGGGCCATGGGGTGCTCGGGGCCGAACACGGCCTTCATGCCCTCGCGCTGGGCGATGGTCATGGGGTCGTCGTTGCGACGGCTGATGGCGGCCTTCTGCTGCTCCTTGGCCAGCTTGATCTTGTCCTCGGGGAAGACCGGGTTGCGCAGGATGTCAGCCAGCAGCTCCATGCCCATGCGGGTGTCTTCCTTCATGCAGGACAGGAAGGCGCCGCCGTCGGTCTGGCCGATGAAGGTCTCCAGGCGCATGCCGCGGCTTTCCAGCAGTTCGTCCAGGGCGTCGCCGCCGTTCTTCTCGGTGCCGCCGCTGCGCATGACCTCGCCGGTCATGGCGGCCAGACCCACCTTGTCGGCGGGCTCGTAGATGGAACCCACGTCGATGGTGGCGCTCAGGTCCACCACGGGAAACTCGTGATCCTCGGCCAGGTAGATGATCATGCCGTTGTCCAGCTCGACGCGCTCGTAGCTGGGCATCTTGATCTCGTTCAGCTCGGGAACCTTGATCTTTTCCCAGGGCTTCTTGGCCAGGGCGGTCGTGCTCAGGGCGAAGGTGACCAGCAGCAGCACCAGCAGGCCCACGGCCTGGATCCGGTTCAATTTACGCATTGTAATTTTCCTTTCGACCGCGGGGCGGCACACGCCGGCCCCGCAGTCAGAGACAAGGAGAGGGCCCGGCTAGGACGCGTCTTCTTCGGTTTCGATGATGGCCGTGGTGCGGTTTCCGGGCACGAAGATCTCGGCCGCCACACGCTTGACGTCGTCCAGGGTCACGGCTTCGATTTCCTCGACCTCGCCGAAGAGGTTGCGCCAGTCCTTGGTGTAGGTCTGGTAGAAGGCCAGCTGCTCGGCCATGCCGCCATTACCCCGCAGGCCGCGGATGAAGTCGGCCCGGGTGCGCTGCTTGACGGCTTCCAGCTCGGCCGCGGTGATGCCCTCGTCCACGATCTTCTGGATCTCCTCGTTGACCACGCCTTCCAGGTCGTAGCCGGTCTTGCCCTTGACGGGCACGGCGAACACCAGCATGCCGCTCTGGTACTTGATGCCGGGATAGCCGGAGAAGCAGGCGGCCGTCACGGCCAGCTTGTCCTCCTTGACCAGGCGCTTGTGCAGGCGGCTGGTGCGGCCCTGGCCCAGCACGTCGCTGATGACCTGGTAGACCGGCCAGTCGGGGTGGTTCACGTTCTTGATGTGATACCCGGCGATGTACAGGGGCTGCGAGGGGTCCTTCATGACCATGCGCTTCTCGACCAGCTGCTCGGGCTCGAAGGTCTCCACCACGCTGGGCTTGCCGGCGGGAATGGCGCTGAAGTATTTCTGGGCGTACTTCTTGACGTCGTTCAGCTTCACATCGCCCACCACGGCCACGGTCATGTTGCCGCCGTGGTAGTGGTTCTTGAAGAACTCGGCGCAGTCGGCCCGGCTGATGTTGTTGATGTCGCTCATGTAGCCGATGGTCGAGTGGTGGTAACCGTTGGCCATGAACATCTGGTTCTGGAAGATCTCGATGAGGCGGCCGATGGGGTTGTTGTCGGTGCGCATGCGGCGCTCCTCGGTCACCGGGCCGTCCTTCTCGGTGTAGAACTCGCGCAGCACGGGGTCGGCCATGCGGCTACCCTCGAGGTAGGCCCACAGCTCCAGCCGGTTGCTGGGGAAGTCGTAGTGGTAGCGGGTCACGTCGCTGCTGGTGGAGGCGTTCAGGCCGTGGCCGCCGTTCTCCTCGATGATCTGGCCGAACTCGTTGGTCACCACGAACTCGCGGGCGGCGTCCTTGGCGTCCTCGAATTCCTGCTCCTTCTCGGCGAATTCCTGCTCCAGGGGACGGATCTCGTCCACGTAGAAATCCACGGCGGCGATCTCCTCGCCGCTCAGGTCGAAGTTCTCCACCTCTTCGTTCTCCATGCCCGGGGCGTGGGTGATGGTCAGCTTGCCCGAGGGGTCGACGGCGATGTCCGAACCCAGATCGTGGATCTTGGCCTCGACCTCGCCGTAGCTATCCCGGCGATCGGCGGGAATGCCGCCCACCAGGCGGTCATACTTGGACTGCAGCTTCTCGATGCGGGGAATGAGCTCGAGACGGGCCTTCTTGAAGTCCTCGAAGGCCAGGTCCTCGGCCGCCATGGCCTTCAGCTCGTTCTTCAGGTCGCTGCCGCCGATCTCGGAGGTGCCCTTGAAGGCCATGTGCTCCAGGATGTGGGCCAGGCCCGTGATGCCGCGAATCTCGTTGGCGCTGCCCACGTTCACGTAGGTGCGGAAAGAGAACACGGGCACATCGTGCTTCTCCAGCACGATGAAGTGGACGCCGTTGTCCAGGGTGAACTCCTGGATCTGGTCTTCCAGGTCCAGGTAGGTGCCGGCCAGGGCGCCGGCGGCGGCCAGGCTGGTCACGGCCAGGACGCAGATCAGCAATAGACGTTTGGTAGCAGGCATGAAGGCCTCCGATGTTGGGCTCCACGCGGGAGCCATTCCAGACAGAGCGAACCCGGCTGAACGGGAAGTCACCGGATTCCTGAAAAAAGATGCTAGCCCCTCCCGCATGGCGGGGTGGGCAGAGAGGCGGGTTTCGATCATGGCAAGCTATCATTCCCCCTTGACCATGTCAACGCGCCCCCCTTGTACGCAGGGGGTGAGGGTGGGTTTCAGAGGATTTTCAGCGGGGGTGGAGGATTTCGGCGCCGGTCTTCGGCCCGGTTTTTGAGGAATGAAATTCAGTCTCGGGGGGCCAGCACTAGCAGGAAAACCCATCTATCAAGAGACATTGCGCCATTGTTGAACTCCTCACGCCAGTGTGAAGATTTCCCGCCGGAGTGAGGACAGCACCCGGTCCGGGCGGCGTTTCCCGGCAACCTCGCCGCAGGGTTGCCTGGCCCTCTCCCACGGGACTGTGGACAGGGAGGGAATCGGGCCGAATCGGGAATGAAAACGTCCTGTTAATCTCCTCACATCCTCGTCTTTTCTCTTGGCGATCGCCCCTCTCGTCCCCCACCTTGTAAGCAGAACTCACGACGCTCAGGAGGTTTCAAAATGCGTCAATTCGATCCCGAGAAAGCCATGGTCAACCACCGCCGTGAATTCGGGGAACACGGCGGCGTCGCTCCCTCGATCGAGCGCTCATCCACCTTCACCGTCATGCATCCGGGCACCATGCCCGAGATCTTCGCCGGCAAGCTGGGGCACGAGCAGGAGGGCTGCTACCTGTACAGCCGCCACTTCAACCCCACCGTGCACGTGCTGGCCTGCGACCTGGCCGCCATGGAAGACATGGAATTCGCCGTGTGCACGGCCAGCGGCATCTCGGCCATCGCCTGCGCCCTGCTGCAGCTTTGCCGTAGCGGCGACCACATCGTGGCCAGCGACACCATCTACGGCGGCTCGCACGCCCTGCTGAAGGAAACCTTCCCCGACTTCGGCGTGACCACCACCTTCGTGGATCCCACCGACACCGCGGCCTTCGCGGCCGCCATCCAGGACAACACCAAGGTCATCTACGTGGAGACCGTGGGCAATCCCACCCTGAAGGTGGCCGACGTGCCCGCCCTGGCCGAGCTGGCCCACAAGCACGGGGCGCAGCTGGTGGTGGACAACACCTTCACCCCGGTGATGATCACCCCCTCGCAGCTGGGGGCCGATGTGACGGTGTACTCCATGACCAAGTACATCAACGGCGCCAGCGACGTGGTGGCCGGCGCCATCATCGGCAAGAAGGATTTCATCTTCCAGCTCATGGATCTGCACACGGGGCGGGTCATGCTGCTGGGTCCCACCATGGACCCGCGCACGGCCTTCGACATTCACCAGCGCCTGCCCCACCTGCCCCTGCGCATGAAGGAGCACAGCCGCCGGGCCGCGGCCATCGCCACGCGCCTGGACGAGCTGGGCGTGGACGTCATCTACCCCGGCCTGCCCTCGCACCCGCAGCATGACCTGTACGCCTCGCTGATCAACGAGGGCTACGGCTTCGGCGGGATGCTGGGACTGGATTGCGGCACCAAGCAGAAGGCTGAAGAGGTCATGGAGAGCCTGCAGAACGACGAGGACTTCGGTTACATCGCCGTCTCGCTGGGTTACTTCGACACCCTGATCAGCTGCTCGGGCAGTTCGACCAGCAGCGAGATCAGCGATGACGAGCAGCGCAAGATGGGCCTGTCGCCCGGGTTGCTGCGCATCGCCATCGGCTACACCGGGGCCCTGGAGGACCGCATCGCCCAGGTGGAGCGGGCCGTCAAGAAGGCGGGGCTCTGCTAGCGGCCGGACATGACCGACCATCGAGTATGGCCCCCGGAGCGCGACGTGCACTCCGGGGGCTTTTTGCCGCTCCGACACTCCCCGGCTCTCCGGCCATATGTAGCGGCAACATCATGGCTGCGTTACCGTATTTCCATGCGTAGTCGACCCCCGCCATCGCCCGGCTGACGCCATGCCGGGCCCTTTCACGGCACCGGGTTCCACCCCCAAAGGAGACGAAAGATGCCCAGAGTCCTTCTCGTTTGTCTTGCCCTGGCCACCGTGCTGGCCGGCGCCGGCCTGAGCGGCTCCGCCCATGCCGAGCAGACCCTGCTGCTGCACCAGCCGGATATCTCGGACGACCACCTGGTGTTCGTCTACGCCGGCGACCTGTGGCTGGCCGGCCGCGACGGCAGCCAGCCCCGGCGCCTGACCACCAGCCCCGTCAGCGAAACCAATCCCATCTTCTCGCCCGACGGCCGCTGGATCGCCTACACCGCCAGCTTCGAGAACAACCCCGACGTCTACGTCATCAGCGTGGATGGCGGCCAGCCCCGGCGCCTGACCTGGCACTCGGACTGGGACACCCCCACCGGCTGGACCCCCGACAGCAAGCAGGTGGTCATGGTTTCGGCCCGCGAGACCGATCACGGCCGCTCGGGCCAGCTGTATCACGTCTCCCTGGACGGCGGCCTGCCCACGCGGCAGATGGAAGCCCGCGTGGTGCAGGGCGCCTATGACGCCGACGCCTCCCACCTGGCCTACATTCCCTTCGGTTCGGGTTATAACGGCATCTTCGGCGGCTCGGCCGGCTGGAAGGGCTACCGCGGCGGCACCACCCCCGCCGTGTGGATCATGGACCTGAAGAAGCAGTCCCTGGTGCAGGTGCCCGGGGCCGGCAGCACCAACTTCAACCCCATGTACGTGGACGGCGTGCTGTACTTCCTGTCCGACCGCGACAACGAGCTGTTCAACGTCTTCCGCTACGACCAGGACGGCACCCTGACCCGCCTCACCGACGAGAAGGTGTGGGAAGTGCGCGCCGCCGGGGGGCACAAGGGGACCGTGGTCTACGAGGCCGGCGGCCGGCTGAAGCAGCTGGACCTGGCCTCGGGCAAGGTCAGCGAGATCGTCATCGACATCAACCCCGACCTGCCCCAGCTGCGCCCCGGGTGGAAGAACGCCGCCGGCGCCATCGATCACACCGACATCTCGCCCACCGGCAAGCGCGCCATCATCACCGCCCGGGGCGAGGTGTTCACCGTGCCCGTGGACGAGGGGCCGACGCGCAACATCTCCCGCAGCGGCGACCGGCGCGAGTACAGCGCCATCTGGTCCCCCGACGGGGACCGCATCGCCTACATCGAGGACAGCCTGAAGGGCCAGAAGGTGATCATCACCGACCAGTGGGGCGTCAAGCAGGACGAGCACAAGCTGACCCCCCACTTCGCCCAGCTCATGGACTGGAGCGGCGGCGATGACCAGCGCCTGCTGTTCGTGGACAACCACCTGTCCCTGTTCACCATGAAGGTGGACGGCGGCAAGGTGGAGAAGATCGCCACCGGCGTGCGGCGCGAGGAGATCGACGCCGCCTTCTCCCCCGACGGCCGCTGGCTGGCCTACACCCAGGAGCAGCCCAACTACCACCGCGATCTCATGCTGCGCGACCTGCAGGGCGACGCCCAGGTGAAGGTTAGCGACGGCCTGGCCGACGTGGCCTCCCCCGCCTTCAGCCCCGACGGCAAATACCTGTACTTCGCGGCCTCGACCAACTCGGGCCCCCTGCAGATCGGCCTGAACATGTCCAGCCAGGAGCGCCCCTACCGGGCGGGCCTGTTCGCCGTGGTGCTGCAGGCCGACGGCACCTCGCCCCTGAAGCTGAAGCAGGGCGACGAGGAAGTGGCCGAGGATGAGGACGAGGAAAAGAAGGACAAGAAGGACGAGAAGGACGAGAAGAAGGACGAGGACAAGGAGGACGAGGGCACCCGCATCGACCTGGAGGGCCTGTCCCAGCGCCTGGTGGCCCTGCCCGTGGCCGAGCGCAACTACCGCAACCTCATGGCCGGCCACGACGGCAACCTGTACTACATCCAGGCCGTGCAGCCCGGCATCAGCAACGAGCCCCCCGGGCAGTTCCCCCAGCAGGAGAACGCCCTGTGGCGCTTCGACATGGAAGAGCAGGAAGCCCAGTCCGTCATGGGCGGCGTCAACAGCTTCACCTTCAGCGCCGACGGCAAGCACCTGCTGCTGCGCAAGGTCATGGGCGGCCTGGCGGTGGCCAAGGCCGGCGCCAAGCTGGACCCCGAGAGCGTGAGCACCGCCGGCCTGCGCGTGCACGTGGACCCGCGGGAAGAGTGGGCCGTGATCTTCGACGAGGTCTGGCGCATGGAGAAGGAGTACTTCTACGATCCCGCCATGCACGGGCTGGACTGGGACGCCATGTACAAGCAGTACCACCCCCTGCTGAAGCACGTGGGGCGGCGCGAGGATCTGAACACCCTGCTGGTGGAGATGATCGCCGAGATGCAGGCCGGCCACAACCGCGTGGCCGGAGGTGACGTGCATCGTGAGAAGGGCGTGAGCGGCGGCCTGCTGGGCGCCAACGTGAGCATCCATGACGGCCACTACCGCATCGACCGCATCTACGACGGCGAGATGTGGAACACCTTCCTGAACGCCCCCCTGGCCGTGCCGGGCAACGAGGCCCACGAGGGCGAGTACATCCTGGCCGTCAACGGCATGGAACTCACCGAGAAGGACAACATCTGGGCCATGCTGCAGGGCACCGTGGGCCAGCAGGTGACCCTGCGGGTGGGCCCCGACGCCGGCGGCAAGGACGCCCGCGACATCGTGGTCGAGCCCATCCGGGGCGAGTACGGCCTGCGCCTGTGGGGCTGGATCGAGGAGAACCGCCGCCGGGTGGACGAGGCCACCGACGGCCGCGTGGGCTACATCTACCTGCCCAACACCGCGGGCGCCGGTTACACCTTCTTCAACCGCATGTTCTTCCCCCAGGTGGACAGGGAAGCCCTCATCATCGACGAGCGCAGCAACGCCGGCGGCCAGGCGGCCAACTACATCGTCGAGGTGCTCAGCCGCAAGCACCTGTCCGGCTGGAAGGACCGCGACGGCATGGTGTACAACACCCCGGCCGGGGCGCACTTCGGGCCCAAGACCATGCTCATTGACCAGGACGCCGGCTCGGGCGGCGACTACCTGCCCTACGCGTTCCGCGAGCTGGGTATCGGCAAGCTCATGGGAACCCGCACCTGGGGCGGTCTGATCGGCATCTTCGCCAACCCGCTGACCATGGACGGCGGCGTGGTGACGGTGCCCTTCTTCCGTTTCTACAACGCGGACCACCAGTGGACCGTGGAGAACCAGGGTGTGGCCCCCGACCTGGAAGTCCAGCTGGATCCCATCGCCGCCAACAAGGGCGTGGACTCGCAGCTGGAGGCGGCCATCGCCGAGATGCTGGCCGAGCTGAAGGGATTCAAGAATCCCATTCCGACACAGGCTCCGGCCTATCCCACCGAGCTGGGCGAGTAGCCTTGCCTCGGGAGACCCAAGGGCCGGTCCCCAGTGGGGGCCGGCCTTCTCCCGGTGAGGTGGTCATCGACGGCTTCGAGTCCTTCGAGTGGAGCCAGTACTTCCCCATCTATCTGAACCTGGCCGATCTGTTGATCCGGCATTGCAGCTCGAACCACAAGCGGGAGACCATCGCCTGGTCCAAGCGTCGGCAAGGGGCCGCGGACAGGCTGGCGATATTCCTGGTCTGGCGGAATTACGTGAAGCCCAGGCGGGAAAAGGAGCGTGGGAGCCCGACGCCGGCCATGATGAAGGGCATCACGGATCGTCCGTTGACGCCTGAGGAGATATTTTCAGAGCGGATCTTCCGAACCCATGCTGATTTGCCGCCGCGATGGGCCGAATACTACGACCGGGCGGTGGAAACACGCCCGCTACGGGTCAATCGGAAGCATGAACTGAAGTATGCCTATTAAACGGTCACACAAATCTCTCACATCGATCCACTACATACCCAGCTGAGCAATAAGGCCGAGGGCCAAGGTTGACACTAACCCTCAGTTCCCGGCCGAGAAACAATCTTCCGGGCACAACAAAAGCGATAGGGCCGTTCCACGGCCTTGCGGATGCCGATGCGAGGCGTCGCCTGCACCCCGACCCCCTCCCCCTCCTCCAGCCAGATCCGCCGCCGGCCACTGCCATCCAGGGGAATGCCGTTCCAGTCCCGGTCGATGCCCAGGGCCCGGCACAGCTTGCCCGGCCCATCGCACAGCCGGGCGTCGACCACCCCGGGGCGGCGCTCCCGCATGAGCTCCAGCCCCGCCACCGGCTCCACCGCCCGCAGCAACACCGCCCCCGCGGTCCCGACCTGTTCGGTGACGAAGTTCAGGCAATGGTGCATGCCGTAGATCAGGTAGACGTAGGCAACGGCGGGCGGGCCGAACATGATGGCGCTGCGCGGGGTGGGCCCGCCTGCGGCGTGGCTGGCCGGGTCGTCGGGCCCCAGGTAGGCCTCCACCTCCACGATGCGACCCACGCACCTTCCCTGTGCCGTTTCCACATGCAAGGTGGCCCCCACCAGGGCGGGGGCCACATCCAGAGTCGGCCTGGCAAAGAAGTCGCGGGCCAGGATCATTTCTCGATTTCCTTGAGGCGCAGGCGCCAGATGCCCACACCCATGGCCGCCACCATGACCACCAGCAGCACGGCCACCGACTGCAGCTTGGGCACGGGATCGCGTTGCAGGGCCGTGGCCAGCAGGGCGCCCAGCACGCTGGGCAGATCCTCCACCGGCGCCTCGGGCCGGGCCACCAGGTTCTGCAGGTGGAAGCGCAGGGAAAGCTCCTGCACACGGGCGGGCACCTCGCTGACCAGGCTTTCCCACACGAAGGTGAACAGGATGGCCGGCACCACGGGCTTCTTCAGGAAGGTGCCCATGGCCGCGAACAGGGCCGCGTAGCTGAAGGCCCCCAGGGCGATGATCAGGAAGGTGCGGAAGTACAGCACCAGGAAGTCCCAGCTGATGACGCCCAGGCCGTTGCTCAGCATGACCAGGAAGCACAGGATGAGCGAGGCCGACAGCAACAGCGTGGCCACGGTCTGGGCCGCCACCAGGCGCCCCATGTAGATGGCCCGCCGTCGCACCGGGCGGGTCCACAGGTAGACGATGGTGCCTTCCTCCACCTGCTCGCCGATGGCCGACACGCCCACGGCGATGGCCACCACCGGAATGAGGAAGCCGATGAACACCTCGTGGGTCAGGGCCGAAAGCTGCATGTGGGCCGTGACTCCCTGGTCGGGGAACCACACCCGGATGATCACCACCACGATGACCGGCAGCAGGTTGATGGCCCCCAGGGAGATGATACGCTTGCGCCGCGACATCTCGCGCAGGCTGAACCAGGCGATCCACAGCATGGCCGTCAGGTTGGGCAGGGGGGTGACCAGGGTCTGGGCCTGTCCCGCCGGGTTCACTTTTTCCACGGTCGTCTCACTCATGTATCCACTCCAGTCGGCGCGCGGGCGGCCGGGACTAGTTCTGGGTCAGGTAATCGAACACGGCCTCGAGACTGTCGTCCAGGGTCAGGATCTCTTCCACCTGCAGGTCGTTGGCCAGGATCCAGCCGGGCAGGGCACGGTAGAAGCCGATGGCGTGGTCGGTCTTGACCACCACCTTCTGCTCCGGATCCAGCCCCACGCTCAGCACGTTGTCCTGGCCGATGAGGAACCCCGCCAGCCGGCGCGGATCGGGAGAGGCCAGGGCCACGGTGGTGGGATGCTCGGGAATCTTGTCGCGGATCTCGGTGACGCTGCCCTCGGCCAGCACCCGTCCCCTGTCGATGAGAATGATCTGGCTGGTCATGCTCTCCACCTCGGGCAGGATGTGGCTGCTGACCAGCACGGTGCGGCCGGCCTCGCCCAGCTCGCGCACCAGGTCGATGCTCTGCTTGCGTGATACCGGGTCCATGCCGTTGAGGGGCTCGTCCAGGAAGATGACCTCGGGATCGTGGCCCAGGGCCTGGGCCAGCTTCAGCTTCTGGCGCATTCCCTTGCTGTAGCCTCCCAGGCGGCGGTGCTGGGCGTCGGTCAGCTCGAAGCGGGCCAGCCAGTAATCGACCCGGCGGTTCACCTCGCCCTTGTCGAAGCCCATGAGGCGCAGGGACAGGCTCAGGAATTCGCGACCGGTCATCCACTCGGGCAGGGCCTCGCTCTCGGGGCAGAAGCCCACCTTGCGAAACCAGCCCACCTCGTCCCGCAGGCGCCGCCCGAACACGTGCACCTCGCCCTGGCTGGGTTCGATAAGCCCCGCCAGCATCTTGAACAGGGTGCTCTTGCCGGCCCCGTTGGCTCCCAGCAGGCCCACCACGCCGGATCCCACGCTGACGCTGCAATTGTTGACGGCGATGACCTCCCCGAACCACTTGCCCACCTTGTGGGCGGTGATGCGGGCCTGGTCGGATTGCACTCCGGCGCCGCTGCTCATGCCATCGCTCATGCTATTGCTCATGCCAGTGCTCATGACACCACCTCCACCGGGCGGATCTTGCGCCGCAGCATGTATACGGCCCCGGCCGTCAGGGCCAGGACGATGAGCAGGCTGGCCCAGCCGGGCACGTCCATGCGATCCCCCGTGGAGAACAGGGCCGCTCCCGCGTTGTGGTAGTTGCCCAGCAGGTTCACCGCCTGCAACGAGGTGCTGCCGAAGCCCTTGGCGATGTTGCCGAAGGCCTCGGTGCCCATGACCACGATGGCCCACCACACCATGACGAAGATGCTGCGCGTGCCCATGCTGCTGAAGGCCAGCAGCAGCAGGCTGAGGCTGATGCCGCTGAGGCCGCAGTACAGGGTGGCCCGCAAGGGCGTCAGCAGCAGCATCTCCAGCCCCGTGGCCTCGGGGGCGATGAGGTAGGAGAAGATGCACAGGGCCAGGACCGGGAACAGGGTGACCATGAAGTAGAAGAACAGGACGATGAGCCCCTTGCCCGCCACGTAGCTGCGCAACCCCAGGGGCCGCGAGAAGTACAGCGAAAGGCCGTTGTCCCGGCGGTCGGCGGCGATGAGCCCCGCCCCCACGATGGCCAGCACCACGAACACCGACCAGCGCTGCTGCTCCAGGAAGGCCAGGAATCCCTGGGGATCGATGCTGCCCCAGCCGCCCGAGAACATGTCCACCAGGTTGCCGGCCTTCAACTTCACGTAGATGATGACGGCCTTGACGATGGTGGGCACCCAGGTGGCCAGCATGAGCAGGATCATCCAGCGGCTCTTGAAGGGCTGGGCGATTCCGCGCTTGGCGATGACCAGCCAGGCCGGCCAGGCCCGACGGTTCGAGGGTTCCCAGTGCGTATATCCGCGTTCATAGACCGGCATGTGTCAGGCCTCCACCATTTTGTAGAATTCGTCAGCAAGGGAGATGGGGCGCCGCCGCACCCGGCGCAGGGCGAAATCGGAAGCCACGGCCACCTTCAGGATGGCGTCCACCCCCAGCTTGGCCGTGTACAGTTCGCCGTCTTCAGGAGTGGCCGCGGGATCGGGAGCGCCGTCCATGCCGGCCAGGTTCAACGTCACCAGCATGATGCGACCGTCCTGCTCCACGTTCTCGCTGATGGCCTTCAGGCCGGCCAGGAACTTCTCCTCGTTGCCGAAGCCCTCCACCTCGAAGACCTGGCGCGGGTCCATGCCGCCGGGGTTGACGGTCTCGCGGGCCAGCAGTTCCCCCTTCTTGAGGACCAGGATCTCCTTGCACACGGCCTCCACGTCGGCCAGCAGGTGGGTGGACAGGATGACCCCCATGTCCTTCTTCCAGGCCAGGTCGCGCACCAGTTCCAGGATGCTCACGCGCCCCCGCGGGTCCAGCCCGCTGGTGGGCTCGTCCAGGAAGATCCAGTGGGGATCGTGGACCAGGGCCTGGGCCAGTTTCAGGCGCTGCTTCATGCCCTGGCTGTAGTCCTCGCACTTGCGGTAGCGCTCGTCGGCCAGTCCCACGTAGTGCAGCACCTCGTGGGCCCGCTGCATGGCGTCGCGGCCGGGCATGCCCGACAGCTCGCCCAGGTAGGCCACCAGGCCCACCCCGCTCATGCCGGGAATGATGCCGCCGCGTTCGGGCATCCAGCCCAGGCCGGCGCGGGCCAGGCGGGCGTGGGTGGCCATGTCGTGACCCAGAACCGAAACCTGGCCCCGGGGCAGGGGCACCTGGCCCAGCAGGCAGCGCAGCAGGGTGGTCTTGCCCGAGCCGTTGGGGCCCAGCAGACCCACGGCGGTCTTTTCCAGGGTGAAATCCACACCCTTGAGCACAGGGTCGCGCAGGTACGCGAAGGTCAGGTCAGACACCCTGATACCGGTATCAGTGCGTTGGGGTTTGATGATGGGGCCTTCCTGATGGGGACCGGGTTGAACGAGCGATCATGACGGCAATGGACGCATGGTCGGGGCTTTTGTTTCAGGGCCGTGTGGAAAAACAGGACGGATGCGCGGCCGGGAAAGTTCCCCGCCATGCTGATTGTTTCAGGAAGGCTCCGGATTGCAACCCTTTTCCGCGGCCGGGTGGCACGGCAAGGAGCGCCCGCCGAAGATTGGGACCGCGACGGTGCCCCCGGGACCACCCGGGGGCCATTCCGTCCAGGCGCCCCTCAGTCCCCGGGCTCGAAAGAGCGCACCACCGCCGCGGCCTGCCGCGCCTCCTCCGTGGCCCCGCTTTTCTCGCAGATGGCCCCCACCAGGGCCCAGAACTCCACATCGGGCACCGGTCGACGCCCCCCGTTCAGACGCTGGACCATTTCCATGGCCCGGCCGGCCCTCCCCGCCACCAGGTCGGCCCGCAGCAGTTCCATGGCCTCGGCCCGCGTCAGGCCATCCGGCCACAGGGGAGCCAGCAGATCGGTCACCTCTTTCCAGTCTTCCAGCTGGGCCAGCACCCGGGCCAGGCGCAGCCGGTTGCCGGCCGAGGGTTGCTGTTCCAGGATGTGGCGACAGGTGGCGGCCAACCCCCGCAGATCGGGTTCGCTCAGCTGGCCCAGCAGGTTCACCCCCCCGTCGTCCTCCCCGGCCAGGAACCAGCGGTCCTCGTCCACCGAGGTCTTGATCTCCACCGGGGTCACGGCCATTTCCAGGGGCCGGCCCGGATCGGCGGCCACCAGCTCCCGGAACCTGGCCGTCTGCGGGTGGTCCGGGAAGCGGCTCTCCAGTTCGGCCTGCACCAGACGCGCCCCCTCCCGGTCGCCGGTCTTCAGGTACAGCAGGCCCAGATTGAAGCGTCCCTCCAGGGACGAGGGGTCCACGCGCAGCGCCCTTTCCATGGTGCTCCTGGCCTCGTCGTAGCGGCCCAGATTGGTCAGGGCCACCCCGGCCGTGCGCCAGCCGAAACCATCCTCGGGATTCAGCCGGGTGTAGCGATCCAGGAGGGACAGGCTGGCCTCGAATTCCTCGTGCTGGAAATGGATCAGGGCCGCCAGCTTGATGACGTCCGAGCTGGGCCTCCCCATCTGGACCAGCAGCCTGTCGGCCTCGGCCAGATCGGCCAGGGCCTCCTGGTCCCGGTACAGGCGGTAGTTCACCTGGCCACGCAGGGCCAGGGCGGCGGCGGGGCGCAGCCCCTTGCGGATACAAGCCGACAGGGCGGCCACTCCCTCCCGGCCGATGGCCTCGCGTTCCTTCTTGTCCTGGGCCATGTCCATGGCCACCAGCCGGTTGGCGGCGTAGGAGAACAGGCTGCCCCCCACGTAGAAGTGCCGGTAGCTCTGGTAGTAGGCACGACCGCAGCCGATCTGATCGGTGACCCGGGCGTTGCCCCGGGAGCCCTGCAGGGGGTAGTAGGCCAGGTAGGGCCGGTACAGGATGGAAAAACCGTAGGCCAGGCGGGACCGGCCGCGCTCACCCAGCTGCTCCAGCACCTCGCCCATGTCGTGCCAGTAGCGGTGGTTCAGGTGGACGGGCAGCTCCAGCCGGTAATTCATCTCCGTCAGGCGCTGCAGGATCTGCTCCTTCTCCCCCTCCTGCAGCAGGGTCATGATCCAGATCCAGTCGCGGGCGAAGCGGCTTTCCACCTGGCGCATGTTGCTCTTCACCAGGGGAGGCTTGCCGCCAAAGCCCATGTGGGCCGAGGGCTGCAGGAACAGGGGTATTTCCGGCAATTCGCGCGCGATCTTCCGGGCGAAATGCACATCCCCCCTGTCGGCCGCCAACAGGGCCAGCAGGATGTTGGTCTCCACCGCCTCGTCATAGGTGCCGCGACCGTCGTTCTTCATCTGGTCCTGGATTTGCTGCACCACCGTACCGGCCCTGTCAAAATACCCGTCACGGCGCAGGGCCCAGGCCTGATCCAGGAGCAACCGCAGGCGCAACAGGCCCAGTTCTCCATCAGAACGCCACCGGGGCGCCCCCCCGCCGGGGGAAAGCTCTGAAAGGGCTTCCAGGCCGGCGATCAGGGCTTTGTCGCGCAAATCCTCATCCCCCACCAGGCCGCTGAAGTAGGCCAGGTCGTAACAGGCCACGGGGTCGGAGGGGTCCAGAGCCACCGCCGCCCGCAGGTGCTTCAGGGTCCGGGTGATGGGCCCCATCTCGTCCAGGATGACCTCGTCGGGCACGGCCTTCTGCTCGCCGTTTTCATAGGTCAGGGTCCACAGTTCCCAGCCCCGATTCAGGACAGCCTCCAGCTTTCCGGCCTGTTCCATACGCTGGGCCGCTTCCCGGCGCCGTGCCTCCTGCTCGGCGGGATCCAGCCGCTGGAACTCGGCCAGACTGACCGGGGGTCTGCCGATCAGGAAGTTCGTCTGCTCCCTGTACTTGTGGAAGGCCTCGTGGGGACGCAAGCGCTTGAAAGAGGCCTTGGCCAGGGAGTGGCGCCAGAACTTCCAGTCCACCTCGTCCCAGTCCTGAAAGGAGTGTGTCAGGGACGAAGCGCCCCCGCCTTCCCTCGGCGCCGGAGGCGGTCCCCCGCACGAGGAAACGAGCACCAGGGAACTGAGAAAAAGGAAAAAGAAAACTATCGTCGAGAAATGGTCGCCGGCCCTCCGCATTCGCTACCCCCATTCGATCCATGGGATGAATCCACAGATAAGGTCTAGGGCGGCGGACCGGCCGGGTCAAGCCGGATCAGGTGGCGTCAGGCGGTCTCCTCGCCGTCCGCCTCGAGGAAGTAGTTGAAATCCTCGGCCTCCTCGGCGTGCAGGATCTCGTACACGTGGGCGGCGCTCTTGGCGTTGTACAGCTGCAGCTGCAACGACCAGTTGCTGCCGATATTGCGCGCCAGCACCCCCTGCACCTCCAGGTGCCGATCGCGCTCGTCGGGCGGGGCGGCCAGCAAAACCAGGCAGCGCAGGGGCAACCCGTCGGGGGTGCCGAAGGGCAGGCCCTGCCGGCTGATGCCCATGACCCCCACCAGCTTGCCCCCCTCGGGCAGGGTGCCGTGAGGCACGGCCAGCCCCCGGCCGATGCAGCTGGACATGAGGGCCTCGCGCCCCATGATGTCCTTGATGAATTCCTCGCGATCCACCTGCAGGCCGTGGGTACTGATCATCAGATCCACAAGCTTGCTCACGGCGTCGGCCTTGGTGTCGGCCTTGAAGTCGGTGACGATGTTCTCTTCATGGATGAAATCGATGAGCCGGGGGCGGTCCTTGCCGATGTCCCCCGAGCGCGCCAGGCCGATGCGGGTGGTGATGGGGCCGATGATCTCGTTCACCGCCACCGACGCCACGCCGATGGCCAGGATGGATCCACTGATCTCGGCGAAGACCGGATTCTCCTTGAGCTGCAACAGCAGACCCACGGCCACCCCCGCCTGGGGAATGAGCCCCATGCCCAGGTAGCGCCGCACCTTCTCGGTGGCGCCGGCCATGCGCATGGCCAGGATGCCCGCCCAGATCTTGCCCCCCGCCCGGGCCACCACGAACAGGGTCACCAGGATCCAGCCCTGGGCCAGCTTCTCGAAATCCAGCTCGAAACCCGCCAGGGTGAAGAACACCGCCAGCACTGCCGGCTCGAAGTTCACGAATACCCGGTGCCCGATCTCTTCCTTCTCGGGAGCCAGGTTGACGATGGTCATGCCCAGGAAAAGGCAGGCCAACAGGTTGGACACGCCGAAGAAGTCGGCGATGCCCGTGGTCAGGAAGATGGAGATGATGGAGACGGTGGTCACCTGCTCGGTCTGGATGACGTGCCTGGTCCCCAGAACCAGGGCCAGCCCCACCGCCCCGCCCAGCACCGCCGCCCCGCCCAGCTGCACCAGGGGGGCCAGCAGCACGTCGGTGGTGGTGGTGCCCGAAGGGTCCAGGGTGACCCGCACCGCGGCGGCCGCCATCTCGAACAGGGCGATGCAGGCCATGTTGTTCAAGGCCACGGCGGCGATGAGGGTGCGCACGTAAACACCCTTGGCGCGGCTCTCCTTGATGATGGCCAGCACCGTGGCCGGCGCCGTGCTGATGGCCAGGGCGCCGAACAGCATGCCGAAGGTCCAGTCCTGGCGCCCGGCAAAGACCAGGGCCAGATAGACCAGGAAGGGCGTGATGGTGATTTCCAGCAGCAACAGCAGGCCCAGCCGCCGGAAGGCGTTGCGCAACCGCCGCAGGTGCAGGTGGGTCCCCACATCCACGGCGATGAGCCCCAGGGCGAAGTGGATGATGGGGCTCAGCCCCTCCACCGCGTGGTGGTCGAAAAGATGCAGAACAGAGGGGCCCAGAGCGATGCCGGCCAGGATCTGGCCGGTGACCGAGGGCAGATGCAACCTCCTGGCCAGCAAGCCTCCCAGGGTGCCGAAAGCAAGGAGAACAGCCAGGACGAAGAGGGCGTTATCGCTGGGAAGAGTGAACATGATGGCCAGCAGTATGGGCCCATTCACCCCGTCCCGCCACCCTTATTTCCCGGTGGGGAGACACCCCATGCGGCGGGTTGACCGTAATGGACCGATCCTGTTAAAGTCTCCCTTATTGCCCTGTCCCCATAAACCGAGGAATGCCCTTGCCGCCAAGAATCCGGATCCTGCTGCTCTTTGCCCTCACTGGGGTGATCGCCTGGATCGGGGACAGCCTCATCCACACCCTTTTGAGTCCCAACCATTCCTTCCTGAAACACACCCTCCATCTGGGCCCCGTCCAGATGGTGGTGAAAACCCTGGGTGCCCTGCTTCTGGGCGCCCTGGTGGTCCTGGTGGACCATACCCGCCGCGCCAAGCGCATCGCCGGGGAAAAACTGGCCGCCCAGATGGACCTGTACCGCACCGTGGTGGACGCCAGCCCCGACTGCGTGCTGGTACACCGCGAGTTCCGGGTCATCTACACCAACAAGCGCGCCCTGGAGTTCTTCGGCCTGGAGTCCATCGGGGCCTTCAAGGAAGCCTTCATCTTCAACTACATCCTGCCCCAGTACCAGTCGGCCGTGGGCCTGAGGGCCGAGCGCGCCTTGCAGGGGGAAACCACCCCGCTGCTGGAAATCAAGGTGCGCAAGCTGGACGGCGAGGTGCGCAACGTGGCCGTGTCCTCCACCGGGATGAACTGGGGAGGCGAGCCCGCCGTGCTCACCTTCATGCGGGACATCACCGAGGAGGTGCGCAACAAGCGCGACCTGGTGGCCGGGCGGGAGCGGCTGCAGCTGGCCCTGGACGCGGCCCAGGACGGGGTCTGGGACTGGAACATTCCCACCGGGCGCATGATCTACAGCGAATCGTGGGCCAAGATGCTGGGCCTGGAACTGGCCGAGGTGGGCAACACCCTGGACACGTGGCGCCGGCTGATCCACCCCGACGACTACCTGCGCGCCCAGACCCTGGTGGACAACCACCTGCAGGGATTCGTGCCCAACTACGAGATCGAGGTGCGCATGCGGCACCGGCGGGGGCACTACATCTGGATCCTGGACCGTGGCCGCGTGGTGGAAAGGGACGAGAACGGCGACCCCCTGCGCATGACCGGCACCCACCGCAACATCACCGCCCGCAAGGAAGCCGAGCTGGCCCTGGAGATCCGCAACAGCGTGGCCGAGGTGTTCCTGAGCGAGGAGAAGGAAGAGCTCTACCAGCAGATCATGGACATCGTGGGTTCGGCCCTGGAGTCCCCCCTTGGTCTTTTCGCCACCATCGACGAGACGCGCAACCTGCGGGTCATGGCCACCCGTCCCGTGCACGCCCAGGCCGGGGGCGAGACCATGGACGGGATCCTCACCTTCGAGAAGGGAACCATGCCCGAGATCTTCGAGCAGGTCATCAACAGGAACCGCTACATCATCCAGAACGAGCCCCTGGAAATGGACAACCACATCTTCCCCCTGGAAGCCGTGCTGGGTGTGCCCATCAGCAGCAGGGACAAGGTGCTGGGCGCCATCTTCGTGGGCAACAAGACCGCCGGCTACACCCCGGCCGACCGGGCCTTCCTGGAATCCCTGGCCGGCTACATCGCCCCCATCCTGTCCTCCCACCTGCACAGCGAGGCCCAGGAGGCCCAGCTGCGGCAGGCCCAGAAGATGGAGGCCCTGGGCGCCCTGGCCGGCGGCATCGCCCACGACTTCAACAACATCCTGCAGGCCATCATGGGTTTCACCACCCTGGCCCTGGAGGACGCCGACCCCGAGGGCACCATCCCCGGCGACCTGGAGCGGGTCATCAGGGCCACGCGGCGCGGGCAGGACCTGGTCCAGCGCATCCTGCTGTTCAGCCGCCGCGAGGAGCAGAAGCACGTGGCCATGGAAATCCAGAAGGTGGTCAACGAGGCCGTCAATCTCCTGAACCCCTCCATTCCCGCCACCATCGAGATCAAAGCCGATCTGGCCGCCGGGGACGCCCTCATCCTGGGAGATCCCAGCCAGGTCAGCCAGATCGTCCTGAACCTGGCCACCAACGCCTACCACGCCATGGAGGAAGAAGGGGGAATCCTGGGCATCTCCCTGGAAAAGGTGGACCCCCGGCAGCCCCGCATGGCCGTGCCCCTGGACATGGAAAACATGGACCTGCTGGTCCTGACCATTTCCGACACGGGCGTGGGCATGAGCGCGCAGGTGCGCTCTCGCCTTTTTGATCCTTTCTTTACCACCAAGGAAGTGGGTCAGGGCACCGGGCTGGGCATGTCCGTGGTGCACGGAATCGTCAAGGCCCATGGCGGGGAGATCGAGGTCCAGAGCGAACTTGAAATGGGCACGACGGTGACGGTATTCTTCCCGGAGCTGAGGGAATCCGCCGCGGATGGGGAAGAGGTCGCCGGCCTGGAGACGACGGTGCCCATGGGCAGCGCGCGGCACATCGTCATCGTTGATGACGAGCAGGACATCACCGACATCGGCAAGGCCCTGCTGGAACGCATGGGCCACCGGGTGACGGCCTTGAACAACGGCCGCGATCTGCTGGAGCAGGTTGAGGCCAACCCCGATTTCTGCGACCTGGTCATCAGTGACCTGACCATGCCCCAGATCACGGGGCTGCAACTGGCCGATCGTCTGGCCACCTTGAACCCGCGCCTGCCCCTGATGCTGATCACGGGCATGAGCGGCAAGAAGGGCGAGGACGCCCTGGCGCATCCCAACATCAAGGGGCTTGTTCACAAGCCCTTCGGTGGAGACCAGCTGCGAACCATGGTCAACACCGTGCTGTATGGAGAACACTGAAATCGCCGTGAAAGAGGAATGGCCCCATGGCCCGCATCCTGGTCATCGATGACGACAACGAAGTGCGTGAAATGATCTGCACGCTGCTGGCCAGGCAGGGGCACGAGGTGACCCAGGCCGCCGACGGCCAGGCGGGCATTCACAGCTACCGGAACCATCCCGTCGACCTGATCATCACCGACCTGTTCATGCCGGTCAAAGAGGGCCTGGAAACCATCGTGGACCTGCGCCGGGAATTCCCCAACCTCAGGATCATCGCCATTTCCGGGGGCAACAGGGAAGGCATGGGCAATTATCTGCGGGCGGCCGAGCTGTGCGGAGCCTCGCGCATCTTTCACAAGCCGTTCAAGAACACCGAACTGCTGGAAGCCGTCGAAGAACTGCTTTCCGCCGATTGAAGGGACGACCGCCAATGGCCAGGATTCTCATCATTGAAGACGATAACGAGGTCCGCGAATACCTGGAAAGCGTCCTCTCCCGGGCCGGGTACGAGGTCATCTCGGCGAGCAACGGCAAGGAGGGAGTCGATCTGTTCCAGCAGGGGCCCGCGGCCGACCTGGTGATCACCGACATCATCATGCCCGAGAAGGACGGCATCGAGACCATCATGGACCTGCGCCGCAGCAATACCGACCTCAAGGTCATCGCCATCTCGGGGGGCGGCCGCGCCGAGCCCGAGAACTATCTGCACAGCGCCCGCCTGCTGGGGGCCAACCGCACAATGAAGAAGCCCTTCACCAACCAGGAGATGCTGGACAGCATCAAGGAGTTGCTCGGCTAGCCGCTCGACTCCTCCCCTGCCGACAGGTCGCCGGATTGATCTCCGGACGAACCCTCCACCCATTTCCTGAAGAAATCCAGCGCCACCGGATTGGCCAGGGCGTCGGCGTTATCCACGGCCTGTCCGGCCAGGATCCGCGTGACGGCCTTTTCCACCAGCTTGCCGCTCAGGGTGCGCGGCAGGTCGGGCGCCGGCACCACCGCCGCCGGCACGTGGCGGGGCGACTTCTCCCGGCGCAACCGCACCTTGATGGCCCCTTCCAGATCCGGGGACCAGGCCACGCCCTCCTGCAGCAACACGAAGAGCACGATGCGCACATCCCCCTGCCAGGGCTGGCCCACGGCCAGGCACTCCCGCACCTCGGGGAACTTTTCCACCACCCGGTAGATCTCCGCCGTGCCGATGCGCACCCCGCCCGGGTTCAGGACCGTGTCGCTGCGACCGTGGATGATCATGCCGCCGCTGCCGGTCAACTCGGCGAAGTCCCCGTGGCACCAGACACCATCGAAGCGGTCGAAATAGGCCGCGTGATAGCGCCGGCCGCCGGGATCGTTCCAGAACCCCGTGGGCATGGAGGGGAAGGGCGCGGTGCACACCAGCTCGCCCTTGCGCCCGGTCACGGGCCGGCCCTGGTCGTCGTACACGGCCACGGCCATGCCCAGTCCCCGGCATTGCAGCTCACCCCGCCGCACGGGCAGCACCGGGCTGCCCAGGGCAAAGCAGGAAATGATGTCCGTGCCCCCCGAGATGCTGCTGAGCTGGAGATCGGACTTCACGTGCTCGTAAACGTAGTCGAAAGACTCGGGCAAGAGGGGCGACCCGGTGGAAAGCACGCTGCGCAGCGCCGTGAGATCATGGGTCCGGGCGGGCTGCAAACCCGCCTTGGCGCAGGCGGCGATGTGGCGGGCGCTGGTGCCCATGACCGTGACGCCCTCCCGCTGGGCCAGATCCCACAGGGCGCTTTCCGGTAACAGGGGGTGACCGTCGTACAGGACCACCGCGGCGCCGGAAGCCAGTCCCGAAACCAGCCAGTTCCACATCATCCAGCCACAGGTGGTGAAGTAGAACAGCCGGTCGCCCTCCCCCACATCGCAATGAAGCTGGTGCTCCTTCAGATGCTGGAGCAGAGTGCCCCCGGCCGAGTGCACCATGCACTTGGGCAAGCCGGTGGTGCCTGACGAGAACATGATGTACAGGGGATGGTCGAAAGGCAAACGCTGGAAAGGTGGCGCCGGGGTGCCGGGTGCGGCCAGGTAGTCGTTCCAGGAAACGGCGCCGGCGGGCAGGGCGGGCCCCTCTTCCCCACCCTCCAGATTCCCCACCACCACCGTGCGCTGCAGGCCGGGCAGGCTGCCGATCAGGCGCTCCACCAGATCCAGGCTGCGGTGCTCCTTGCCCCCGTAGTGGTAGCCGTCGGCGGCCACCAGCACCCGGGGTTCGATCTGGCCGAAGCGGTCCAGCACCCCCTGTTCTCCGAAGTCGGGCGAGCAGGAGGACCACACCCCTCCCAGCCGCGCCACCGCCAGCATGGCCACCACAGCCTCGGGAATGTTGGGCAGAAAACCCACCACCCGCACACCGGGCCCCACGCCATCGGCGGCCAGGGCCGCGGCCAGACGGGCGGATTGATCCCGCAGCTGTCCCAGGGAAAGTTCACGCCGCCGGCCGGTCTCGTCGGCATGGATCAGGGCCGCGGGCAGGTCGGGACCGTGCAGCAGGTTCTCGGCGAAGTTCAGCCGTGCCCCCGGGAACCAGCGGGCCCCGGGCATTTCCTGTCCATTCACCAGAAACGGGGCCTGCCCCTTGTCACCCACCACCCCACAATGGTCCCACACCGCGGACCAGAAATCTTCCGGGTTGGCCACCGACCAGCGGTGCAGTTCATCCTGGCCGGCCAGCCCGGCCCCGTGACGCTCGTTGATGAACCGCCGGAAGCCCGTGATCCGGGCCCGGTCCACCCTGTCCTCATCGGGCGACCAGAGCACGGGATCGGCGCCGGACATCAGTCCTCCCTCGCCGGCCGCACGCAGCCCGTCACCTCGCCGAAGCCCACGCGATAACCGTCGCCCTGGCACCAGCCGCGCATGGTCACGCGGTCCCCGTCCAGCAGGAACTTGCGCTCGCCGCCCCCGGGCAGGGTCACGGGCTCGGTGCCGCGCCAGGTGATTTCCAGCATGGACCCGAAGCTGCCCTTGTCCGGCCCGCTGATGGTGCCGCTGGCCAGCAGATCGCCGGTGTCCATGTTGCAGCCCGTCACGGTGTGGTGGGCCAGCTGCTGGGCCATGGTCCAGTACAGGTGCTTGAAGTTGCTGGCGCAGACCTTCAGCCCCTGTTCCTGGCCGGCGGCGGCCACCTCCACCTCCAGGTTGATGTCGAAGGTGTGGCGGTCCTGCTCCCGCAGGTAGGCCAGCGGGGTGGGCTCCTGTTCGGGGGCCGCGCAGCGGAAGGGAGCCAGGGCGTCCAGCGTCACCACCCAGGGCGAGATGCTGGTGGCGAAGTTCTTGGCGTTGAAGGGCCCCAGGGGCTGGTACTCCCATTTCTGGATGTCCCGCGCCGACCAGTCGTTGACCAGCACCAGGCCGAAGATGCGCTCGGCCGCCTGGTCCACCGGCACCGGCGCGCCCTGGTCGTTGTCCTGGCCCACGAAGAAGCCCATCTCCAGCTCGAAATCCATGAGGCGGCAAGGCGAGAACACGGGCGCCTCGGCCTCGGGGGGCAGCACCTGCCCGCGGGGCCGCACCACGTCGGTGCCCGACACCACGATGGAGCTGGCCCGGCCGTGGTAACCCACCGGCAGGTGCAACCAGTTGGGCATCAGGGCGTTGTCCTTGCCCCGGAACATGATGCCCACGTTGGTGGCGTGCTCCCGGGAACTGTAGAAGTCGGTGTAGTCGCGCACCATCACCGGCAGGTGCATGGTCACCTGGTCGGCCGGCAGCAGGGCCCGACGCCGCAGCAGCTCGTTGTCCCGCAGGGTGGGCTCGTCCTCGCGCAACAGGCCGTGCAGCAGGACCCGCACCGCCCGGCGGCGGGGATAGTCGATCTTCATGAAGGGGTTCAGGAAGGGGGCGCTGAAGATGGCCGGCGGCAGGTTGGCCCCCTCCAGCAGTCCGTAATCCTGGATCACTGACAGGTCCAGCACCTGGTCCCCGATGCGCACGCCCACCCGCGGATCCTCATGGGGCGAGGGCGAGAACACTCCGTATGGAAGGTTCTGGATGGGAAAATGGGATTCGGCATCCACGGGCACGAAGCTGCGCGCGCCGGGGTCGGTGGTGGGATCGGGGGCGGCGAAATGGGCAGCAGACATCACAGGTCGTTTCCTTTCCCGGCCACGGGCAGGCCGAGATCCCGCAGATCAGCGCAGGGTTCGGTGAAAGAGCAGCTGCCGAAGCCGGCCAGCCGGGTGGCGCGCAGGCGCTGGACCTCGGCGGCGGTCACGGCATGATCCCGCCAGCGGAACTCGCCGGCGGTGAAGGAGAAGGCGATGGCCTCGGTCTCGGCCAGGCAGGCCGTCAACACGGCCCGGTCTTCGCAACCGGCGGCGGCCAGCAGGCCGGCCCCGAACACGTTCAGGAAACCGTGCATCATGACCCGGGGCTCCCGGGCCAGATGCCGCACGGGGTGGTGCAGCCCCGCGGTGAACTTGACGGGCAGTCCCAGGCGGGCACAGGCGTCGATGATGCCGGCCAGGCGTTCCAGTGCAGGGAAGGCCTCGGCGGTGACGCCCCCGCAGCGGAACTTGGCCCGCAGACCGGCCTCGGCCAGGGCGGCCAGGATGCCCTGGTCCTCGGCGGGGTCACCCTTGGCGGGCACCTCCAGGAAGATCTCGCGCCGCGAGCCCGGATCCGCCGCCACCAGCACGGCCTTCACATCGGCCAGGAAGGGCGCCATGTCCCGGCCGCCCAGGACGGGCAGGGGCATTTCCAGGGACGGGGCCTGCAGGGCGCCGGAGGTCTCGGTCTCCAGGCGGGCGATGGTCGCCAGCTGTCCCGGCAAGGCGGCCAGGATCTGATCGGGTGTCTCGCTCCCGCCCACCAGGACCGAAAGTTCCCATGGCCTGTCCGCCGCCGCGCCCTGCTTCAGGGCCTGGCGCAACTCGTCCAGCCGGGCGGCCGGCACGATGAAACGCCCCAGCATCCAGGACTCGGCCTGGCCCCTGTGGGCCCGGTAGGCCGCCACCGCCGGCTCCATGTCCAGCCGGGCGGGGGGAAACAACCCGGCGTAGTCCACCAGGCCGTTCATGAAGTGGTGAAACGCTTCGCCCATCATTCCCCGCTCCCGCTCCAGGACCGCCAGTAGTCGGCATCCTCGCAGGGCACGGCCTCGCGAGCCACCTGCAAGGGGGCGAAGGTGTCCAGCATGACGGCCAGCTCGTCGGTGCTCGTGGCCCCGATGCTCTCCTCCATCTTGCCGGGCTGGGGGCCGTGGGGCAGACCGTCGGGGTGCAGGGTCAGCGACCCCTGCTCGATGCCCTTGCGGCTCATGAATTCGTCGTTGCAATAGTACAGCACCTCATCGGTCATGACGTTGCTGTGGTTGTAGGGCGCCGGGACGGCCTCCGGATGGAAGTCGTACAGCCGGGGCACGAAGCTGCAGATGACGAATCCGTCGCCCTCGAAGGTCTGGTGCACCGGAGGCGGCTGGTGCAGGCGGCCCACGATGGGTTCGAAGTCATGGATGCTCAGGGCCCAGGGATAGTAGCAGCCGTCCCAGCCCACCGTGTCCAGGGGGTGGTGGTCCATGATCACCCGCTGACACACATCCCCCAGCCTGGTGATGACGGGAAATTCGCCCACCTGGTCGTGGGTCTCCAGCTGGGCGGGGGGCCTGATGTCCCGCTCGCAGAAGGGGCTGTGCTCCAGCAACTGGCCGTGGCCGCTGCGGTAGCGCTTGGGCGTGCGCACGTAACCCCGGCTTTCGATGACCAGGTACACCTGTTCGCCGGAATCCGGCACCAGCCGGTGGATGATGCCCCGGGGAATGACCACGTAATCGCCCGCCCGGTATTCCAGGTTGCCGAACTGGCTTTCCAGCACGCCCCCGCCGCGGGTGATGTACACCACCTCGTCGGCCCGCGCGTTGCGGTAGTGGTAATCGTCGGCCCCGGTGGGTCGCGCCAGACTCATGGACACGTCGTTGTTGAAAAGCAGTAGCCGGCGGTCCTTGACCGCGCTGCCCCCGGGCATCTCCAGGCGGTGGCTGCGCAGGTGGCGCATGCCCCAGCGGGCCTCATCATCCGCCTGCCGCGGCTGGCGCCAGGCCTCCTCCACGGCCAGCACCCCCGTGGGCGGGCGCAGGGTGTACAGCAGGCTCTGCAGGCCGCCGAAGCCCAGGTTGCCCATGAGGTGCTCCTGGTGCAGCTGCCCCGTTTCCGAGCGGAACACGGTGTGCCTCTTGGCCGGAATGCGGCCTCTTTGCACATAAAACGGCATGGAAGATCCTTCCTGGTTCCCTATCCGGGCCGATCCACAATACAGGTTTCCGATGACAGGCTACAGGTTACCTCTTTTGGCCTGTTCCTGCTCGATGGTCTCGAAGAGAGCCTTGAAATTACCCTTGCCGAAGCTCTCGCTGCCGCGGCGCTGGATGATCTCGATGAACAGGGTGGGTCGGTCCTGCAGGGGCCGGGTGAAGAGCTGCAGCAGGTAACCGGTGTCGTCCTTGTCCACCAGGATGCGCAGGTCCTTGACGGCTTCGCGGTCCTCGGTGACCTCCTGCATGCGGTCCCAGATGTGGTCGTAATAACCCTCGGGCACGGGCAGGAACTCCACCCCGTTGGCGCGCAGGGCCCCGATGGTGGCGATGATGTCGTCGGTCTTCATGGCGATGTGCTGCACGCCGGCGGTGAGATTGGCGTCGATGTATTCCTGGATCTGGCTGCGCTTCAGACCCTCGGCCGGTTCGTTGAGGGGGAACTTGATGGCCCGGTCCTCCGAGGCCACCACGGTGCTGCGCAGGGCGGTGTACTCGGTGGAGATGTCCTTGTCGTCATAGCTGACGAAGCGCTCCATGCCCAGGGTGTCATGATACCAGCGGACCCAGCGGTTCATCTGCTGGTCCTCCACGTTGCCCACGATGTGGTCGATGCAGGTCAGGCCCACCCCATGGCCCTTGACCTCGCGAATCTCGAAGCCGGGCAGGAAACCGGTATATCCGTTGCGCTGGACGAAGGTGTGCAGGGTTTCCCCGTAGGTGTGGATGGACGCGGTGCGCACCGAGCCCCGCTCGTCGCCCAGGTCGTGGGGCTCCCGGAAGCTGCGGGCCCCCGCCCCCACCGCGTGGGCGTGGATGGCGTCGGCGTCGGCGCACTCGAAGGCGATGTCCCGCACACCGTCGCCGTGCAGCATGTGCCAGGTGCTCATGGGATCGTCATGGCGCAGGGGAGTGGTCAGGATCATCCAGATATCACCCTGACGCAAAACGTAGGAAGCCCTTTCCGCGCAACCGGTTTCCGGTCCGCGGTAGGCCACCTGGTCGAATCCGAAGGCCTGGCGGTAGTAGAAAGCAGCCTGCTTGGCGTTGCCTACCACCAGCTCCACATGATGAATACGGCTCAGGGCCTGAGACATGGTCTTGATCCTCCTGTTGAAATTGTTTAATCACGACAGAATTAGTTTTATTTCCCCCCGCTGTCAATAGTCCGCAACCCTGACATCCATATGAAGCTAAACCCGATTCCGCCAAGGCCGATATTCCCAGGGAGTTGCATCCGCCCTCCCGGGGCGGCGAAAAGCCATTGTCAACATGAAGCAGGGAACGGGTTTGTTCACGACCGGCAAAGGAAACCGCATCGAAACCAGGGTCCGGGCTCTGGTCCTGGTGGGCCTGGCCACGGGAGCCATCCTGGGGGGCAGCTTCATCCTTCAGGGCCGCATCCTGGACCGCCAACGGGCCCGTATCCAAGAAAGACTGTCCTCCTCCCGGGAGGTCCGGGCCGACTTCGCCCGCAATCTGGTGGATCGTTCCTTCGCCGTGCTTTCCCTGGCCAAGAACAAGCAGGATGACGACCTGGCCCGGCAGGACATGGCCAGCTACCTGGAACAGGAACAGACCCTGAAGCGAAACCTGGCCCTCATGTTGGAGATGGGGAACCTGGACGGCGAATCCGAGGACCTGGATGAACTGACCCAGGCCATGTCGGTCTGGGACCTGGTCACCGGCCAGGTGCTGGGCGTACGCGCCGAGTACCTGGGCTTGCATTACCGCAACCGGGAACGCCGGGCCCAGGCGGACTACCTCCTGGACTGCCTGGCAGAAACCTGCCATGAGTACGAGACCCTGCTCCTGGACGCCGAGACCAACTGGCGCCGGGAGGTCCATCGCCTCCTGGAGGAGGATGCCAGCCCCCAGCAACTGCGTGCCGTCACCACCAACCTTCTGAACGGCCGCAGCAACACCATGGACCTCGTTCTCCGGGAACTTCTGGTCTCCCTGCGGGAGATCCGCGAAACCACCTGGGAACTGGGCCAGACCCATGACCGGACCACCGCCGAGAACCTGGCCGGTCAGCAGTTGCCCCTTTCCCTGAATTTGCTGGACCGGACACTGGCTGACCTGCGCAGCCTGAACCCGGAAGAGGTGTACCCTGTCGTGCTGCTTTCCCGCATGTCCGATCAGCGGGACAACCTGGCCGAAGCCTTGCTGGGCACCGGGGAAGACCAGGTCCAGCCCGGACTTGGAAACCGGGTGCTGGCCGAGATCCGGCACCTGGAAAAGCTGGACACCCTCATCCCAAGCCTGGAGCATGCCTCCCAGCAGGTCCTGAAGCGCCTGGACTCCCTGGAGGCCGGCTCCCGGCAATATGCTGCCAGGCGCCAGGCCGAGATGGCCGGCAAATCCCGGCGCCATCTCCTGGCCACCTCCCTGCTCGGGCTGATCCTGAGCGGCACCTTCCTGCTGCTGGCCCGGCGCATCGGCAACAGCATCGCCGCCATCCGCCGCAGTGAAAAGCAAGCCGCCCGGGACCTGGACCACTCGCGCCGACGTTTCGTGGACATTGCCATGGCCTCCGGGGACTGGGTATGGGAGACGGACCGCGACGGCTGTTTCACTTACCTGGCCGGCGACGTGCGAGGTGCCCTGGGCTACACGGCCGACGAGTTGATGGGCCGCGCCTTCCTGGAATTCCTGCCACCCGACGAGACCCGCCGCCTGATCCGCGCCGGCCTGCGGGCCTTGCGGGAAAGGGACCAGATGGTGGACCTGGAACACTGGGTTTTCAACAAGGCCGGCCTGGAGGTGAGCGTCCTGACCCAGGGGGTGCCCCACTTCGATGAGAAGGGTGCCGTGTCGGGCTTCCGGGGCATCAACAAGGACATCACCCAGCGGGTGCGAGCCCGGGATGAACTGCTGATGGCCAAGAACGATGCCGAGGCCGCCGCGATTCAGCTGGAAAGGGCTGCCGCCAAGGCCAACGAGATGGCCCAGGCCGCCGAGGCCGCCAACGCCGCCAAGAGCCAGTTCCTGGCCACCATGAGCCACGAGATCCGCACCCCCATGAACGGCATCATCGGCATGACCGACCTGTTGCTGGACACGGGCCTGGGCGCCGATCAACGGGAACTGGCCGGCACCATCAGCAGCTCGGCCGAATCCCTGCTCAGCCTTCTCAACGACATCCTGGACTATTCCAAGATCGAGGCCGGCCGCCTGGAGATGGAAGCCATCGCCTTCCCCGTGCGGGAGATCGTCGACGAGGTCCTGGACCTTGTGGCGGTGCAGGCGGCCCAGAAGGACCTGGCCCTGAACGCCGTGGTGGATCCCCTTGTCCCCTGGATGTCCCAGGGCGACCCCACCCGCGTGCGCCAGGTGCTGATGAACCTGGTGGGCAACGCCCTCAAGTTCACGGAGAGGGGAGCGGTGACCATCCGCGTGCTGCCCCATGACAGCCGCCCGGACCACCTGCATTTCAGCATCCGGGACACCGGCATCGGCATCCGGAGCCGGGACCAGAAAAAATTATTCCAGCCCTTCTCCCAGTCCGACAGCACCACGACCCGCAAGTACGGTGGCACCGGCCTGGGCCTGACCATCAGCAGCAAGCTGGTGGAGATGATGGGCGGCGACATCCAGGTGCAAAGCGCCCCGGGCAAGGGCAGCACCTTCTCCTTCCACTGCCGGTTGCCGGCCCTGGATCAGGCGGCCTGGCCCGGGCACCCTCTGCGCACCCAGCTGGAGCAGATGCTGCCCCGGACTTCAGGCCGGCGGGCCCTGGTGCTGCACCACACTCCGGCAACCGGCGAGGCCCTGTGCTGCCATCTGCAAAAACTGGGAATGGCCGCCTTCAGCGCCGCGGGCGAAGAGGAGGCCCTGGACCTGGCCGCCGCGGAAAATCGGAACGGCCCCGTGGATGCCGTATTCCTGGACGCCAGGCATCCGGCCGCCACCATCGAGGAGATGGTGGCCGCCCTGACACCCACCGTGATCGGGCCGGGCACCCACCGTGTCGCCCTCGGCAGCCTGGCCGTGAAAACATCCCCGGCCGACAGATCCCTGCAGCCTCCGGAACAGGCCCTGCCCCAGCTGGCGGTGCCGGTGCGGTTCCGTTCCCTGTTGATCGGCGCCCATTGCCCCAACATGGGCCCGGTCCAGACCGCCCCGGGAGCCCCGAACCAGGGCCCCGCCCAGGCGCTCTCCTCAAGGGACGAACCCCTGAAGATCCTGCTGGTGGACGACAACCTGGTCAACCGGAAGGTGGCCCTGGGCCTGCTCAAGAAGATGGGGCTGACGGCCACCACGGCCACCAGCGGCCATGAGGCGCTGGTAGCCTGGCAGGATGGCGACTTCGACGTGATCCTCATGGATTGCATGATGCCCGAGATGGACGGCTACACGGCCACCCGCCACATCCGAGAGCTGGAGAAGAAAAATCCGGGCGCTCCCCGGCACATCCCCATCATCGCCATGACCGCCAACGCCATGGAAGGGGACCGGGAGCGTTGTCTGGATGCGGGCATGGACGACTACGTGGCCAAGCCCATCAAGCGGTCGATGCTGGAGCAGGCCATGGAGCGGCAGAATCTGCTCAGCTCTCTCTGACCCCTGCCTATCCTACTTCAGAGCGGCACGCCCCAGGGGCATGGTCATGCAGCGGCAGCCGCCGCCCCCCCGGGCCAGCTCCGACCCGTCGATGGTCACCACGCAGCGTTCCATCTGGTCCAGATCGACCTTGCCCTGGATGACTTCCGGCGCCGGCACCACGGCGAAACCCGCCTTGTCCAGCTCTTCGATGGTGTGGGTGTTGCGCCCATAACCGATGACCTGGCCCGGCCCCAGGGCGAAGAAGTTGGCCCCGCTGTGCCACTGCTCGCGCTCCTGATTCCAGCTGTCGCCCCGCCCGCCACAGAACACCGGTTCCAGATCCATGCCCAGCCTGGCCAGGGCCGACAGGATGGTGTCCTCCTCGCGGATGCTCACCACCTTGCCCCCCTCGATGTGGATGTGCACGGTGTCGAAGCGGTGGGTCTGCATGACCACCGGCTCGTAGACCATGCAGGCGTCACGGTCCAGCAGGGTGAAAACCATGTCCAGGTGGATGAAGGATTCGGGTGTGGAAGGCAACTTCTGCACCACGATGTGCTGGCGGATCCCCAGGTTCTTGATGCGCTCGATGAGGAAATCCACCGCCGAGCACGAGGTGCGCTGGCCGATGCCGATGACCAGGATGTCCGGCGCGGCCACCAGGATATCGCCCCCCTCGACGGTCACCGTCCCACCTGATGCCCCCAGGCGGCTGGGATTGACGGTGCTGGCGTTGAACTGGGGATGGTAGTCGAAGATGGCCTCGACGATGCGCGTCTCCCGCCCGCGCACCCGGTTGGCCATGCAGCTGATGAGCACCCGGTCGCGCACCACCACCGCCGAATCCCGCGTGAAGAAGAAGTTGTGCAAGGGGGGCAGGCAGTAGCGGTCCTTGCTGAGGAAGCGGCTCAGGTTGTCCTTCACCAGGGGAACGCCCTCCACCAGCACGCGGGCCAGTTCCTGCGCCGGCAGGTCCAGCAGGGTGTCCACCACCTCTCCCACGCCCTCGGCCTCGCAGATGCGGCGCACCAGGCCGCTGCGCACCCGGCTGTTGGCCAGGATATCGGTCAGCAGCTCCAGCACCTGGAACACGCGGCAGCGCCGGGAAAGCACCCCCTGCAGCTGTTCGTACTCCTTGCCGGCCACGTTCAAATTCAAGATATCACTGTACAGGGCCCTTTCGGCCGTTTCCGGCGTCATGTTGGCCACCTCGGGACCGGGGCTGTGCAGCAGCACACCCTCCAGGCGGCCGATCTCGGACTCCACGTTGATATCGAATTTCACGTCCATGGTCCTCTCCAGGCGGGATGGGGGGCGGGATGGTTCAGGCGGCATGATACAACCGGCCACACCGCGCAGCAAATTCTCATTTCCCCCCAGATGCGGCTCAAGCTTGAATCCGCGCGGCCGAAAATACTGGCGAAGTCTCGCTCACTCTGGAAAGGATACTCATGAGGGAACACCGACGCAGGCCACGCAAAAACACGCCTCATCATGTCAAGGTCATGGACCATGAAAGTGGAAAAGTGCTGGGCCGGGTGGTGGACATCACCGCCGACGGCATGCGCCTGATCTGCAAGGGCAAGCTGCCCGTGGGGCGCAAGTTCTTCTTGCGCATCATTCTGCCGGTCATGATGAATGACAGGCATTTCGTCGTGGTCGAGGCCGAGGTGGTCTACTGCACCCAGGATCCCAACCCCAGTTTCTTCAATGCCGGATTCCGCTTCCTCAACATGCCGGGCGAAGATGGTTTCCTGCTGGAAGATATCATGCACAAATTGAATCTGGTGGGCTGAGCGCGACCCAGTCGGAAAGGCGACCACAATGGCCAAAGAAGGAATCCTGCTCGAATCGGGCACCAACGAAGTGGAAATCCTGGAGTTCGTCCTGGGCGGGCAGTCATTCGGGGTCAACGTCCTGAAGATCCAGGCCATCGAGCAATTCGATCCAGCCCGGGTCACCCAGATCCAGCTGGCCCATCCGGCCGTGGCCGGCACTCTCCTCTTCCGCGAAAACTGCATCACCCTGGTGGACCTGGGCACGGTCATGAGCCAGGAGGAGGACCTGCCCCCTGCCCCGACCGGCGGCATCGACCACGCCGTCCAGAGCGTGACCACCGATGAACTGCTGCAGGGCACTCCCGATCCCGTGAACCGCGAGGATGTGGGTTTCGGGCTGGCGGCCGACGGCAAGGAAAAGGCCCAGGCCGACCTGGTCCTGGTCATGGAATTCAACGACCTGAAGACCGCCTTCCTGGTGGACGGCGTGAATCGCATTCACCGTGTCAGCTGGGAATCCATCAGCCCCTTGAGCGCCTTCCTGTCCTCCGAGGACAGCAAGTTCACCGGCAGCCTGCAGATCGAGGGCCGCGAAGTCCTGCTGGTGGACATGGAGAAGGTCGTCACCGAGATCCTGCCCGGCGGCATGGACGCCCACCGCGTCCCCGAGGCCCACGGCCATCCCCTGGCCGAGGCCCGGTCCCGAGTGCCCATTTTCCTGGCCGAGGACAGCAGCGTCATCGCCGCCAAGGTCAAGGCCGAGCTGACCAGGGGCAACTACGGTGACGTCCGCTCCTTCCCCAACGGCAAGGCCTGTTTCGACGAGATCGTGCGCCTGACCAACAAGGCCGAGGCCGAGGGCCGTCCGGTGAGCGACTTCCTGGGCGCCCTGATCAGCGACATCGAGATGCCCATGATGGATGGCCTGGCCCTGTGCCGGAACATCAAGGAGAACCTGGGTCTGAAGGATCTGCCTGTCATCATGTTCAGCTCGCTGATCAACGAACAGATAGCCCGAAAATGCGTGGACGTGGGCGCCGACGACTACATCAGCAAGCCCCAGTTCATCCGTCTGGTGGAACTGCTGGACACCCACTGTCTGGGGGCCAGGCCCGACCAGGCGTGACCAGGCCCGATCCTGATCGCGACCGGCCGCCACGGGTAACCGTGGCGGCTTTTTTTACCCTTTCGCCTTGAATAAACCCCCTCCCTGCTGGTTAGATGTTTCCGATCAGCGCTGTTCAATCTCACAAGGAGTCGCCATGAATATCAGCCCCGAATTGATCTGGTTCCTCATCGGACTGGCCTTGATTCTCGCCGAGTTCATGCTGCCCGGAATCATCCTGGTCTTCTTCGGAGCCGGAGCCTGGGTGGCCGCCGCCACCGCCTGGCTGGGCATCACCCCCGGCCTGACGGGACAGTTGGCCGTGTTCGCCGTGTCCTCGGTGGTGTTGCTGGTCCTGCTGCGGCGCTGGTTCAAGGCCCGCTTCATCGGCTACGTGGGTGACGATCACGACCCCCAGGACAACATCGACGAGTTCCGGGGACAGCGGGTGAGGGTGCTGGAGGATCTGCCGGGTGACGGAGCCGAGGGCCTGGTCGAGTTCAAGGGAGCTCGCTGGAAAGCCCGGTCCGAAACCGCCCATGCCGCCGGTCAGTGGGTGCGCGTGGACAGGGCGGATGGCATCACCTTGCTGGTCTCCGACCTGGAAAACCAATAACTGGAGGATTGATATGAACGCCATCGGACCCATCATTTTCGGCGGTTTCGCCCTGCTGGTCATCGTCACCCTGCTGAACACCGCACGCATCGTGCCCCAGAAAAGCGCCTACATCGTCGAGCGCCTGGGCAAGTACTCGCGCACCTTGAACGCCGGCTTCCATATCCTGACTCCCTTCCTGGACCGGGTCTCGTACAAGCACAGCCTGAAGGAAGTGGCCGTGGATGTGCCGCCCCAGATGTGCATCACCCGTGACAACATCGCCGTCGAGGTGGACGGCGTGCTGTACCTGCAGGTCATCGATCCCGTGAAGGCCAGCTACGGCATCGAGAACTTTTTGTTCGCCTCGACCCAGCTTTCCCAGACCACCATGCGCTCCGAGATCGGCAAGCTGGAGCTGGACAAGACCTTCGAGGAGAGGGACGCCATCAACCACGCCATCATCACCGCCGTTGACAAGGCCAGCGATCCCTGGGGCGTGAAGATCACCCGCTACGAGATCAAGAACATCCACCCGCCCCAGACCGTGCGCGACGCCCTGGAGAAGCAGATGCGGGCCGAGCGCGAGAAGCGCGCCGCCATCGCCACCAGCGAGGGCGACCGCCAGGCCAAGATCAACGTGGCCGAGGGTATGCGCCAGGAGGCCATCCTGCAGTCCGAGGGTGAGAAGATGAAGCGCATCAACGAGGCCGAGGGCCGGGCCAAGGAGATCGAGCTGGTGGCCGTCGCCACGGCCGAGGGAATCCGCAAGATCGCCCTGGCCATCGACGCCCCCGGCGGCGCCGAGGCCGTGAACCTGCGCGTGGCCGAGCAGTACGTGAAGGAATTCGGCAACCTGGCCAAGGAAGGCAACACCCTGATCATTCCCAGCGACATGAGCGACATCGGCGGCATGGTGGCCGCCGCCACCCGGCTCATCAAGAAGGCCTGACAGCCCGTCATCCCCCGCGAAAAGGCCCGCCTGCCAGGCGGGCCCTTCATTTCCCACAAAATATGTCGTTTTTACAGGCGATACGGAGAGGAGGTCGCCCAGAGGATCGAAAGGAGCCCCGGTGTTCAAGGTAGCCAAGCCATCTCTGCCCTGGCGCCGCCGAATTAGCGCCCGGACCGCACCCTCCGCCCGCACACCCACCATCGTCGAACAGGTCAAGACCGCCTGCGTGCGCTTCGCTTCCTCCTCGGGGCAGGTCATTAGCCAGGCCCGGCGCATGGCGGCCGATCTGGAAACCCAGGCCCGGTCCCTGTCCCAGGTCACCAGCCAGGCCCAGACCGTGCAGGCCTGCTCCCAGGAGGCGGGGCAACTGGCCCGGCAAGCCGCCAGCCACACCGAGGACGGCCGCCAGGCCATGACCCAGTCCATCGAGAGCATGGAATCCATCGAGAAAAGCTTCCAGGAGATCACCCGGGCCCTGGGCATCATCACCGACATCGCCATGCAGACCAACCTGCTGGCCCTCAACGCCTCCGTGGAAGCGGCCCGTGCCGGCGACCAGGGCAAGGGCTTCGCGGTGGTGGCCAACGAGGTCAAGGAGCTGGCCAACCGCAGCAACGCGGCAGCCAGGGAAATCAGTTCCAGCCTGACGGTTTGCAGCAACCAGATCCGGGAGGGGCTGGAACGCACGCGCCAGGCCGACACCGTTTTCGAGGGCATCCGCGAAAGCATCAACAAGACGGCCAGTTCATGACCTGGGACCCCCAGCTCACCCTGGACGTGCCCCCCATGGACCACCAGCACCGCTCCCTGGTCGAGCTGGTGAACAAGCTTTTTCAGGCCCTGAAGGAAGGGCAGGCCCAGGACATCATGGCCGAGTTCGAGGCCGGGCGGGCCAGCATCGGGATCGACCTGATGATATTCCTGCGGGACTGGCTGGTGAACCACATCCAGGTGGAGGATCGGCAATACGCCGCCTGCCGCCACAACCGGCGGTCGCAAGAGAGACCGTCGCCATCTGAACAGGATTCCCACAAGGGAAACGGCCTGCCTCCGGAAGAGGCAGGCCGTTGTCATTGTCGCGCAGGAAAGCCCCTGAACGAGGAGGCTCAGTTCTCCACCGGCTGCTCATCCTTGGCCGCGTCGTCGGCGGCCAGCTGCTCCAGCTGCCGGCTGTTCCACTCCTCGGCCAGAGCCAGCAGCTCGGGCAGGGTGTGGGCCTGGCGGAACAGTTCCAGGGCCTCGTGCAGCTGGGTGTCGGCCTCGATGGCGATGCGATAGGCTGCCTCGGGACCGTGCAGGCGCCGGGCCACCTCGCGGCGAATGCCCCGCTTGACGAAGTCGGCGTTGGCGTCCACCAGGGAATCGCTGAAGCTGAGCTCGAATACGCCCAGGTATTCCTCGATCTTCTCGCGGCCGGCCAGGAAGTCCTTGAACTGGCGGTAGGTGTCGTCGCTTACCTGGTTGAACTCCTGCATGCCCTCGTGGCTGTTGGCATAATCCACGGCGAAGCTGAACAGCGCCCCGTCCCGTTCCACGGCCACCTCGAAGTCGGTCAGGAAGTCCTGCTCGATCTCGATATCGGGGGTGATGCCGCCCCCGCCATAAACCACACGACCGCTGTCGGTGAAGAACTTCTCCTTGTTGAAGCGCTCCACCTCCTTCTCGGCCGGATCGGGATCCAGCGCGGGCGCCTCGTCTCCCTCGCCCATGGCCGCGGCCATTTCCTCCATGTCGGGATGGCGCGGCCGTTCCTTGTGGATGGAGCGCCCGCTGGGCGTGTAGTAGCGGGCGGTGGTCAGCTTGAGGGCCTCGTCCTCGTCCAGCCGGAACACCGTCTGCACCGAGCCCTTGCCGAAGCTGGTCTTGCCCACCACCAGGCCCGCGTCATGGTCCTGGATGGCGGCGGACACGATCTCGCTGGCCGAGGCCGAGCTGCCGTTGATCATGACGATGATGGGCACCTTGTTGTACACATCGCCCCGGGCCTCGCTGTAGTAGTTGTTGTTCTGCTCGCTCAGGCGCCCCTTTGTGAAGACGATGAGCTTGTCCCGCTCCAGGAAGAGCTCGCTCACCTCCTGGGCCGCCATGAGCAGGCCGCCGGGGTTGAAGCGCAGGTCCAGGATCAGGCCCCGCATGCCCTGGGCGGTCAAGGCGTCCAGCTTCTCCTTCAGCTCGGCGCTGGTGGTCCGGGCGAAGTTCTGCACCCGGATGTAGCCGATATCGTCGATCATGAACCCGTAGGGCACGCTCTCGATCTTGATGATGTCGCGGGTGATGGTGTAGGGGATGGGATCCTCCACGCCGGGCCGCTGGATGGTGATGTTCACCTGGGTGCCCGGGGTGCCCCTCAGCTTCTTCACCGCGTCGCGGCTGCTGTAGTCGAAGGACGATTCCCCCTCGATCTCGATGATCTGGTCACCACCCTGGATGCCCATGTAGAAGGCCGGCGTGCCCTCGATGGGACTGACCACCGTGGGATAATGGTCCCGCGGCTGGATGCTGATGCCCAGGCCGCCGAACTCGCCCTCGGTGCTGGTCATGAGGTCCTCGTAGTTGATGGGGGGCAGGTAGTTGCTGTGCTCGTCCAGGGCGTCCAGCATGCCCTCGACCCCGGCCTTCATGATCTCGTGGGCATCCTTCTCGTCCACGTAGTTGTTGAGGATGCGCTCGTACACCTCGCCCAGCAGCTTGAGGTTGTCGTAGAACTCGCGGCGCTTGGCGGCCATGTCCTTGACCTGGGCCTCGTGGTCCACCACGTCGGCGGGCAGGGGCGACTGGGCCCGGGTCGCCAGGGGCAGGGTCATCAGCAGGATCAGGGCGGCGAGCAGGGAGACACGAAGTCGGTTCTGGATCATTTCAATTCCTTTGCAGGCAGCGGCGGAAGGGGCTCCGTCATCTATCGGCGGTCATTCTCTCATTGATTCGGCCGTCACAGGTTTCCTTAAAGATATTTGAGCAAGCCGTGTTCCAGCTTTCGCAAATAATCCAGGGTCTGTGCCAGCATGGCCTCGCGGCTGGCCATGGCGTCGATGACCTTGAAACGTGACCCTCCCGAGGCGGCCATGGCCTGATAACCCTCGTAAACCTTGCGGTGGAAGGCCTCGGCCTCGCGGTCCAGGCGGTCGGTGTGGCGCTGGACCAGCCGCTTCTGCCCTTCCTCGGGGGGTAGCAGACACAGAAAGGTCAAATCGGGCTGACGGCCACCCAGGGCGAAGTCGTTGAACTGATGCACGATCTTCTCGCCCAGTCCGCGGCCATACCCCTGGTAGGCCACCGAGGCGTCGGCGAAACGGTCACACAGGATGACCATGCCCGCTTCCAGGGCCGGCACGACCTTCTCCCGCACCAGCTGGGCCCGGCTGGCCTCCATGAGCAGCAGTTCCGTCTCGGGGCACATCTCCTGGGACGCAGGATCCAGCAGGATGTTGCGAATGCGCTCGCCGATCTCGGTGCCGCCGGGTTCGCGCAGCAGCAGGGGAGGGTCGCCGTGATCGGCCAGGCGCTCGGCCAGGGCGGCGATGAGAGTGGATTTGCCGCTGCCCTCGGGCCCCTCGAAGGTGATGAGCAGGCCGCGCTGGGCGGAGGCGCCGGAGCGGGGAGTCATGGGCTACTCCCCCTGGTCGTCGCCGGGCCCGGGCAGCTTGGCCGCCACGTGAACCATGCGCTGCACGGTGGTGGCCAGGGTGGCCACCGCCAGGAACCAGAGGATGGGCACCAGGATCCAGCGGCCCAGGAGGATGCCCACCGTCAGCAGGATGACCCGCTCGGTGCGTTGCAGAAAGCCCACGAAGCAGGTCTCGCCCACGCCCTCGGCCCGGGCCCGCACGTAGCTGGTGGTCAGGCTGCCCACCACCACGGCCACGATGAGCACCAGGGGCACCTTGGCCGGGCCGGCGCCGGTTTCCAGCCCGGCGAAATACCAGGTCAGACCGGCGAACAGGAAGGCCTCCCCCAGCCGGTCGAAACAGGAATCAAGGAAGGCGCCGCGGCGGGAAACGGTGCCCTGCAGGCGGGCCAGATCCCCGTCCAGCATGTCGAAGCCCGACCCGACCAGGAAGACCACTCCACCCAGGAACAGGCTACCCTTGGCGATGATCCAGCCCGAGACGGCGGTGATGGCCAGACCCAGGATGGAGATGGCCAGGGGCGTCAGGCCCAGCCGGTCCAGGAACAGGATCAGCGGCCGCAGGCCGTCACGGAAGTTTCTCTTGAAGGCGGTGGTATCCATCTTTCCTCTCCAGCATGGCCCGCTTCCCGGGCCCGCTCACAGGGATGCCTTGCCCGCCATGACCAGCACCAGTTCGCCCTTGAGGCGCTTGCCGGTCATGAGGGCAGCCAGCTCGGCGGGGGTGCCCCGCAACGTTTCCTCGTGCAGTTTGGTGATCTCCCGGGCCACGGCCAGGGACCGCTCGGGAGCCACTTCCTGAAGGATCTCCAGGGTCGATGCGATGCGGTGGCACGACTCCAGAAACAGCACCGTGCCCGGCTCGTCCAGGGCCTCGGTCAGCACCCGGGCCCGCTGACCCTTCTTGCGGGGAAGATACCCCATGAAAAGGAATCGGTCAGGGGAAAAGCCCGACAGCACCAGGGCGCTCAGGGTGCTGGAGGGGCCGGGCACCACCGTCCAGGGCAGATCCTCGGCCAGCAGGGCCTTGACCAGGGAGTAGCCCGGGTCCGAGATGCAGGGCATGCCGGCGTCGCTGACCACCGCCACGCGCCCACCGTCCTTGAGCTGCTGCACGATGCGCGGCACGGCCTGCGCCTTGTTGTGGTCGTGATAGGCCACCAGGCGGCAGGACAGGCCGTAGCGGTCCAGCAAGCGGCGGGTGTGGCGCGTATCCTCGGCAAAAACGCTGTCGGCGGCCGCCAGCACCCCCAGGGCCCGCAAGCTCACGTCGGCCAGGTTGCCGATGGGCGTGGCCACGAAGTGGCACACCCCGGCGGGCATGTCCACCGGGGGCAAGGTGAAGCTCTGCGGGCCGGCCTCGCTCAATGGAAGCCTCCGTCCTTGTAGTCTACGGGAACGGAGGAGTCGGCTGCCGCCGGCTGATCGGGAGAAGGACGCCCTTCGAAAAGAGCCACCGGCGCCGGGTTGCGCTTGAAGGCCATGGCCCGCACCCGGTCGGTCACTTTCTGCACCAGGGTGACGTCGAAGCCCATGCTGGCCAGCTGCTTGTGGCCCAGCCCCTCGTCGAACATGTGGTGAAGCAGGTTATCCACCTCGGCATAGGTGAAGCCCAGCTCGTCCTCGTCGGACTGGCCTTCCCACAGGTCGGCGCTGGGGGCCTTGGTCAGCACGGCCTCGGGCAGGCCCAGGTGGGCGGCCAGCAGGCGCACCTCGGTCTTGTACAGCTTGGCCAGGGGATTCAGGGCGCAGGCGTTGTCCCCGTACATGGTGGTGTAACCCAGCAGATCCTCGGTGCGGTTGCCGGTGCCCAGGACCAGGGCGGCGTCCCGGGCCGAACGGTCGTACAGCACGATCATGCGGCAGCGCGCCATGACGTTACCGCGGCGCAAACGGGCGTCCGCCGGGGCGTCCTTCAGGAAGGCGTCGGCCATGGGCGTGATCTCCACCTTCTCGGTCTTGACCCCCAGGTTCTCGGCCACGGCGGCGGCATCCACCAGGCTGGCGGCGCTGCTGGTGGCGTAGGGCATCATGACGCCATGGACCCTGTCGGCTCCGATGGCCCGCACGGCCAGACCGGCCGCAACGGCGCTGTCGATGCCGCCGGAAAGACCGATGACCAACCGCTCGAAGCCCGCGGCGGACAGGGTGTCACGGATGAACGCTTCGCAGGTGGCGCTGGTATGGGCGGGGTCCAGGGCCCAGGCGGGTTTTTCCAGGGTGGGGTATGCCATTGTCCTCTACTTCTTCCTTTGCGGGGTCCGGTCAGCTCTTGCGCCAGGCTTCGGGCAAGAACAGCACCAGGACAGTGAAAATCTCCAGGCGACCGATCAACATGAAAAGCACGAGCAGCCATTTTTCCCAGGGGACCAGGGCCGAGTAGTTGCTGGCCGGGCCCACCAGGCCCAGGCCCGGCCCGATATTGCCCAGGGTGGCGGCGGTGGCCCCCACGCTGGTGACGATGTCCCGCCCGCCCAGGGTCAGGGCCAGAACCCCCAGCAGGTAGACCGTCATGAACAGCAGGAAGAACCCCAGGACATTGGTCTGCAGGCCGGGCGTGATGGAGCGGTTGTTGAACCACAAGGTATAGACGGCGCGCGGGTGGAGCATCTTCTTCAGCTCCAGCTTGGCGTGCTTCAGCAGGATGAGCAAACGCATGACCTTGATGCCGCCGCCGGTGGAGCCGGCACAGCCCCCCACCGACATGAAGACCAGCAACACCGCGTGGGCCACCGGGGGCCACAGCAGGTAGTCGGCGGTGCCGAAGCCGGTGGTGGTCAGGATGGACACCACCTGGAACAGGGTGTGACGCAGGGTCTGGTGCACGTCGGGATAGAAGTGGATGCTCAGCAGCACCCCCCCGATGAGCAGGGTGCCAACCAGAATGATGGTGCCGTAGAACTTGAACTCCTCGTCCTCGAAGTAGACCCGCACCTTCCCTGTCAGGGCCAGATAGTGCAGGGAGAAGTTGGCCCCGGCCAGGAACATGAAGACGATGATGACCCACTCCACCGCGGGGTTGGCGTAGCCCCCCACGCTGCTGTTGTGGTTGCTGAAGCCACCGGTGGCCATGGTGCCGAAGGCGTGGCAGATGGCGTCGAACACCCCCATGCCCGCCACCATCAGGGCCAGGACCTCGGCCAGGGTCAGCACCCCGTACACGATCCACAGCAGCTTGGCCGTCTCGCGGATGCGCGGGGTCAGGCGCTCGGCCACGGGTCCGGGCACCTCGGCCCGGAATAGCTGCATGCCCCCCACCCCCAGCAGGGGCAGGATGGCCAGGGCCAGCAGCACGATACCCATGCCCCCCAGCCAGTGGGTCAGGGCCCGCCAGAACAGGGTGGCGTGGGTGCGGCTCTCGATGTCGGTCAGGATGGAGGCCCCGGTGGTGGTGAAGCCGCTGATGGACTCGAAGGCCGCGTCGGTGTAGGAGGGGATCTGCCCGCTCAGATAGAAGGGCAAGGCCCCCAGCAGCCCCACGAACAACCAGCCGAAGGCCACCACGGCAAAACCCTCACGCACCCGCAGGTCCGGGGCGTCGCGCAAAACCAGCAGGGCGCCGCCTCCCAGCAACACCCCCACCCCGGCCGATGCCAGGTAGTAGGGCCAGTCCCATTCGCCGTAGATGACCGACACCAGGGCGGGCAGCAGCAGGCAGCCGGCCGTCACCAGCAGCAGGAAACCCAGGACCTTGATGACCGACTGGATATTCAAGCGCTTCCACCCGCGAAGAAGTCTTCCACCGAGGCGGCGCTGCCCGCGAGGGCGAAGACCACCACCTCATCCCCGGCATCCAGCACGGTTCCGCCCCGCGGCGTCTGGACCCGGCCCCGCTTGATGACGGCTCCGATGACGGCGTCGGCGGGGAATTCCAGCTCGGCGATCTTCTTGCCCAGCCACGAGCACGACCCGCTCACCCGCAACTGCAGGATCTCCGAACCGCTGTGACCCAGGCTCTCGGCGCTGATGACGGCCCCCCGCTTGACGAAGCGGGCGATCCAGGCCGAGGTGCTCAAACGGGGCGACACCGCCGAATCCACCCCCAGCATGGGCAGCATGGGCACGTAGTCGGGCCGGTTGACCAGGCACAGGGTCTTGGCCGCGCCCAGATGGCGAGCCAGCAGGCAGGCCATGATGTTGGTCTCCTCGTCCCGGCTGACCGAGACGAAGCCGTCCATGTCCGCCACCCCCTCGCTTTCCAGCAAGGAGCCGTCGGTGCCGTTGCCGTGCAACACCAGCACCCCACGCAGGCTTTCCGAGGCCAGGCGGCATTTTTCCTCGTTGCGGTCGATGAGCTTGACCTTGACCCCGTACTCGTTCAGGTCGCGGGCCAGTTCGCGTCCCATGGCGTTGGCCCCCACGATCATGACCTTGGCCAGCTTGCGCATCTGGGCCCGGAAGTAGATGAGGCTGCGGTCCACGGTGCTGCGGCGGCCGGCCAGGAAGACCTGGTCCTCGGCCTGGATGCGGGTATCGCCCCGCGGAATGAGGGTCTCCTCGCCGCGGATGATGGTGGTCACCAGGGCGATGCGGGTGCCCAGCTTCTGGTTGATCTCGGCCAGGGTGCGGCCGTCCACGAACGAGCCGGCCTCCACCCGCGACCCGATGATGCGCACCTTGCCGCCGGCGAACTCGTGCACCTCGTTGGCGCCGGTCTGGAACAGGACCATACGGATGGCGTGCACGGCCTCGTGATCGGGATTGATGGCCAGATCGATGCCGTCCAGGATCAGGCGGTGGTCCTGGTAGTACTCCTCGGCCCGCACCCGGGCCACCTTCACCTTGGCTCCCAGGGCGTGGGCGGTCTGACAGGCGATGATGTTGACCTCGTCCCGGTCGGTGACCGCCGCAAAGAGGTCGCAATCGGCCATGCCGATGTCGCGCAGCACGTCGGGGCTGACGCCGCTGCCCAGGACGAAACGGCAGTCCACGTGCTCGGCGGCGCGGTCGATCTTGTTCTGGGTCTTTTCCACCAGGATGACGTCGTGTTCACGACGGCTGATGGTCCGTGCCAGCTCGAATCCCACCGCGCCGGCCCCGATGATGACGATTTTCACGAAACAGCCCCCGGAAAGGAGTTCAAGGCGCTCAGGACGCGCTCGGTGGCGGCCGCCGGAATATCCAGATGCGGAATGAGGCGCACCCTCCCGGGCCCGAAGCTCACGCCCAGGATTCCCTGCCCGGCCAGGTGGTTCACCAAGGCGCCGTCGCCGCCGGCACCCTGCACATCCACGATGACGATATTGGTATCCACGGGATGATTCACCTTCAGGGCCGGATGGTCAAGTCCCTGGGCGATGGCCCGGGCCATGGTGTGATCGTCGGCCAGCCGTTCCAGGTTGTTTTCCAGGGCGTACAGGCAGGCCGCAGCCAGCAGTCCAGACTGGCGCATGCCGCCGCCCCACATCTTGCGGAAACGGTAGGCCCGCTCCATGGTGGCCCTGTCTCCGGCCACCACCGATCCCACGGGCGCGCCCAGGGCCTTGGAGAAGCACACGCTCACCGTGTCCACCGGGGCGCACAGCTGGGCCATGGCAAGTCCCGTGGCCACGTGCACATGCCACAGCCGGGCCCCGTCCATGTGAACCCGCAGGCCCCGACCGTGGGCCCGCTCGGCCATGTCTTCCACCAGTTCCTGGGGCAGGATGCGTCCCCCGGCCCGGTTGTGGGTGTTCTCCAGGCAAAGCACCCGGCAGGGGGCCGAGTGCACGTCGTCGGGATTGATGGCCGGCTCCACCAGGGACCAGTCCAGCTGGCCGCCGTCGCCCTTGACGATGGTCACCAGCAAGCCGCTGAGGCAGGCGGGCGCCCCGGCCTCGTAACGATAGATGTGGGCCCCGTCCTCCACGATGATCTGATCCCCGGGTCGGGTCTGGGCGGCCAGAGCCAGCTGGTTGCCCATGGTGCCGCTGGGCACGAAAAGGGCGGCCTCCTTCCCCAGCAGCCGGGCCATTTCGTCCTGCAGGCGGTTGACGGTGGGATCGTCCCCCCACACATCGTCGCCCACGGGCGCGGTGGTCATGGCCTGCAGCATGCCCGCCGAGGGGCGGGTGATGGTGTCGCTGCGGAGATCGAGGGTGGGGAAAGATTCATTCATGCTGGTGCACCTCCATGCAGGCAGCCCCGCGCGGGGAGAGCGGGGGGAAAATCCGGGTTCGCCGGACCTCGGCAGGCGAGGCTGGACACAAGACAAGAACCGGCAGGCGGGCCACGACCCGAACTCACCGGTTCTTGCGAAACTCTTCACGGTGTGACCGCGCCATGAGGAACCCGGGATCAGGCCTCGGGGGTGCCGGCCACCTTGTCCTTCAACATCTTGGAGACCTTGAAGACAGGAACCTTCCGTGAGGGAACAGGCACCGCTTCACCCGTGCGGGGATTGCGTGCCATGCGTTCCTTGCGCTCCTTGACCTTGAACGTCCCGAAGCCGCGGATTTCCAGATGCCGTCCTTCGATCAGCAGGTTACCGATCTTCTCCAGAAAAAGGTCGACAGTCTCGGCCACTTCCTTCTTCGTGAGGCCCGTCTTTTGAGCGATGTCCTCAACAATATCGGCCTTGGTCATTTTAATCCTCCTGGTTCATCCGCCGTCAAATGAACATCCCGCGGTCATAATTAGTGCACATCATCCGGCATAAATTGTGGATTGTCAAGGGCTTTAATGCATCCCGGGGTTGCCTCGAGACGGAGCCTCTTCCCACACCGGCGGGCAAGATGCAATCCCGAGGGCCCTTTTCCCTCGCAAGATACCATGATCGCCAGGGGGTCAAGGGGGCCCAGAGTTCCTCGTGATTCCTCAAGATGATCCATTATCCCTGGTTTTTTCAACATTTTAAGTCATTTAAAAAAACAAAACAACAAATGGCACCCCCTTTGCAGTTGGGGCGTATGGAAACGGCCGGATGGGCAGCCAAAAGCAACTGTGCCACTGCAACCGATCTCATCCGGCCGACCAAATCCAAGCCTTAGGGCAACTTAGCGAAGTTAAAAAGGAGGAACCCCAATGACCACCAGCAAGAAGTTCATCGCGTTGATTTGCATCTCTCTCGTGTCCCTCATCGCCGTCGGCTGCAGCGACGACAGCAGCCCCGTCAGCACCTCCACTCCCGTGGACACCGCCCCTCCGGCCGTGCCCGCCGACCTGGAACTGAACCTGGCCGATGGCGCCGCCGTCCTGCAGTGGGCCCCCAACACCACCGACAGCGACCTGGCCGGCTACATCGTGGAACGCGAGAACATGGGTAACGTCACCGCCCTGGTGAGCGCCCCCGCCATGATCAACAGCTATTCCGACGCGAATCCCGTCATCGGTATCAGCCACTACAGCGTGTACGCCGTGGACGAGTCGGGCAACCAGAGTGCCGTTGCCAGCGCCGAACTGGTCATCCAGGCCGCGCACGACGACCACCGCGACATCGAAATGAGCTACTAGTCAGCCGGATTGGTTCCCATTCGCTGGGTGCTCTGCAAGGCCTTCCACAGAAATGTGGGAGGCCTTACCGGCCCGAAAAAAGACGGAAAAGCCGCTTGACCGAAACGTGAACCTTCAAGTTACAGGGGAAAACCATGAAGAACCTGAGCACCAAACTCATCCTGACCCTGACCGCCGGCATGCTGATCGCCATGCTGACCGGTTGCAGCGACAGCTCCACCTCGCCCACCAGCAGCATCCTGCCCGGCGACGATGAAGGCACCCGCGACACCTCCGCTCCCGCTCCGGTCACCGGCCTGATGGCCACCAGCGGCGGCAGCGTTGTCAAGCTGATGTGGGAAGCCAACACCCTGGACGCCGACCTGGAAGGCTACCTGGTCTACCGCAGCTTCGACGGCATGACCTGGGCCCTGACCGATGCCCCCATCCTGGACAACCGCTTCGTGGACACCGAGCCCCTGCCCCGGGCCTGCCTGTACAGCGTGTCGGCCGTGGACGGCGCCGGCAACGAGAGCGCCCTGGCCCAGTTCTACCTGGACATGGTCATCGACCGCCCTGAGATCGAAGAGACCGTGGTCGACCCCAGGTAATCCGGTCTCAGCTCAGCAGGGAGACGATGCTTTCGGTGACTCCCACGAAGGACGAGAAAGCGCCGTGAATGAGGGCACTGAAGAAGGTGCCGACCGGGCTGACCTGAAGCAGGACGATGAAGACGATGACCGGCAGGAAGCCGAACCGCCGCAGGTTCTCATACTGAAGGCGGGGCCCCAGGGGCAGGAAGCGACTGAGGATCCAGCTTCCATCCAGGGGCGGGACGGGCATGAGATTGAAAAGCGCCAGCATGATGTTCAGCATGATGCCCGTCTGAAACAGCAGCACGAGAAAAGCAGGCAACGATCGCGGTTCGCTCATCATGGCCTGCAAGGTCCCCTGGTGGTGGGACCCCAACCCCACCACCAGGCCGAGGCCGATGGCCGAGACCAGGGCCAGCAAGAGATTGGCCAGGGGACCCGCCGCCGCCACCTTGGGATGATCGTTGCGCGGGTTGTTCAGCTGCCCCACCCTCACCGGAACCGGCTTGGCCCAGCCGAACATCATGCCCCCCGTGAAAGCCAGCACCAGAGGCACCACGATGCTGCCCACCGGATCCACGTGGTTCAGGGGGTTCAGGGTCAACCGGCCGTGCCTGAGGGCCGTGTCGTCGCCCAGGCGATAGGCCGCCATGCCGTGGGCGAACTCGTGGAACACCACCGAGAAGACCAGGACCAGCAGCTGCACGACGATTCTTTCCATCACATCTCCCGCCGGATATCGCGCCCGGCCAGGCCCTCCCAGGCCGACCAGACGTCTTCACTTTCGATATTTTCCATCCAGCCGAATTCCCGGCCCCGGTCGTCGGGGGATTGCCGGGGGCTCTTGACCACCCGCACCAGGGGACTGGGAGGTTTCCACAGGGCCGGGTCGGTGGGCCCGAACAGGGCCACCGTGGGCACGTCCAGGGCCCCGGCCATGTGCATGACCCCGGTGTCGTTGCACAGGAAGCGGTCGGCCCGTTGCAGCAGGGCCGCCGCCGTGCCCACCGAGCAGGCGGGCGCCGTGAGGATGCCGTCCCGGTCCTCGGCCGTCAGGCAGGAGGTCACCGCCGCCAGATAGGGTGCGTCGGCTGGCCCGTGCATGAGCAGGACCTGGTGGCCGGCGGCGGCCGCGCGGCGGGCCAGGTCGGCGAAGCGCTCTCCCGGCCACACGTTCTGGCGCTTGCCGGCGCCCGGGTGCAGGGCCCAGTACCCCGGACGCAGTCCCAGTTCGGCCAGGATGGCCTCGGCCCTGGCCACCTGTTCGCTGCCGGGGACCACGACGGTGCTCAGGTCGCCGGTGGTGATGCCCACGGCCTGCAGGGGTGCCAGACTGTGCTGCACCGAATGGCGGTCCAGCCGGGGGATGGAGGGCAGCTCCAGGGAAAAAGCGTGGCGGCTAAGATCGATGCCGAAGGGTTCGCTGTCGGCCCCCACCACCCACCGGGATCCGCTGGCCAGAGCGATGGCCGCGCTGGTCACCGAGAAGGATACGCTGCTCAGGACGAAGGCCAGATCCGGCCGGAAGCGACGGATCTCCCCCAGGAAGGAAAACAGACGCGCGGGGTTCCGCCACATCTTCTGGTCGAAGGTGAACAGGGCGTCCAGGTGGGGATTGTTCTCCACCACACCCCGGTTGACCGGGGCGGTGACCAGCCCGATACGGGCGCCGGGGTAGGTCTCGCGAAGGGCCCGGAAAACCGGAGTGGCGCAGACCATGTCCCCCATCTGGTTGTGCTGCCGCACCACCAGGATGGCCGCGGGCTGCAGACGGGGCAATTCCTCGGGCGACAGGGCGGGCCGGCGGAAAAGACGGGCGGCCAGGGCCGTGGCCCGGCGCTTCAGCCGTCGCGTGATCGAGCTTTGGGACAAGGAATTCTCCGCGCGTTGGCCCCGTCCGACAAACAGCCGGCCCGGCGGGCACACACCTTGCGTCAGGGGCCCGAACCCCCGAACAAGGAAGGCTCATGAAGCGCCTGATAGGACTGCTATTAACCGCCACTTCTACCCTGGTCGCCGCCCTGGGTTTCTATGAATTGACGGCCAAATCGCCCAGCCTGCTGGGTCATCCCCTGCCTGGCTGGCAAAAAACCGACCGCATCGAGAAGGTCACCACCTGGGAGCAGCCCACGGGCATCATGGTGGTGGACAAGGTCCTGCACGAAGGGGAGGAAGCCGCCCGCTTCTACGGGCTGATGGGAGCCCCCCGCTACCGCCGGTAACCCAGCCGCGCCTTGCGTTCCTCCAGATCCCGCAGCAGATCCAGATAGGCGGTGTGCCGCCACTCCGGGATGCGCCCCAGGGCCACCAGGTCCTTGACCCCGCAGCCCGGTTCGTCCCGGTGCAGGCAGGTGCGGTAGCGGCAATTCCCTGACGCCTCGCCGAAGTCGGGAAAATAATCCCGCACGTCCTGGGGATCAATGTCCCAGGGGTCGAAACCCCGGATCCCCGGCGAATCGGCGATGAAGCCGCCCCCCTCCAGGGGGAACAGCTCGGTGCGGGTGGTGGTGTGGCGTCCCAGGCCCGTCTTCTCGGTGATCTCGCCCACCCGCAGGCGCAGCCCGGGCTGGATGGCGTTGAGCAGGGTGCTCTTGCCCACCCCCGAGGCGCCGATGAGCAGGCTGATCTTGCCGGCCAGGGTGTCCTGCAGCTCTTCAAGTCCCTGCCCGGCCTCGGCCGAGGTGAACAGCACCCGGTAGCCCAGCCCGGTGAAATACTTCCAGCGTTCCTGGTCCCGGCCGTCCTCCTGCAGGTCGCACTTGTTCAGCACCAGCACCCCGTCCACGCCGAAGCGCTCGGCCGCCACCAGCAGCCGATCCACGAAACCGGTCTGGGGCGCCGGTTCCTGCAGGCTTTGCACCGCCACCACCTGATCCAGGTTGGCCATGAGCACCTGCTCGGTCTGCCCACCGCTGCGGCGGGCGGCCAGGCGGCTGATCTTGTTGCGGCGGGGCAGGACCTCCTCGATGACGCCCAGGGGGGGCTGGGCGGCCTCGTCCGTGGGTGTGAACAGCACGTTGTCCCCCACCACGGCCACCGTCTGCTCCTGGCGCGGCCCTTTCTTGAGGCGACCGCGCACACTGCAGCGCCATTGCTGACCCTGGCTGACCACGGTGCTGTGACCGCTGGTGGAACGGATCACGATGCCCTGGCGCGGAGACGAGCCCGCGCCCTGGTCCTGCTGATTTTTCTTGTTCTGGCCTATGGTGGTCCTCCCGGAGCCCGGCGCTGCCTTCAAGCCCGCACATTGCGGCTTGTTAAAAAAGGCATCATAAGTTAGCTTTTTGCTGGAGCGACAGTGTTAACACATTTCTCCTGCATTCTCAAGGTGGTGCGCCAGATGGATATTGCCGAGGTTTTGAAGCACACCTCACCCGCCCTCTTCCTGCCCGAACTGAAAGCGACCGACAAGGAAGGGGCCATGGCCGAAATGGTCGAAGGCCTCATCGCTGGAACCGACATCCAGAACTCCGAGACAATCCTGCAGATGCTCCAGAACCGGGAAGAGCTGGGCAGCACCGCCGTCGGGCCGGGTGTGGCGTTTCCCCACGGGCGGACCCTCTCGGTCATGCGCCTGACCATCCTCATCGCCAAGTCCGCGGCCGGCGTGGATTTCGACAGCGAGGACGGCAAGCCCACCCATCTGTTCTTCGTTCTCATCGCGCCCCCCCATGACTCCGGCCACCAGTACATCAAGTCCCTGGCCGCTCTCATCGACAAGGTGCAGGACGAGGGTCTGCGTGAACAGCTGATGGCTGCCGAGGACTACGACGCCTTCTGCGAAGCCATGAAGGAGGCCTAGTCCATGAATCCCCAGTTGCAGATGCTCGTGATCCTGCAAAACATGGATGAGATGATCCGCGAGGTGGAAACCCACGGCGAAGAGCTGCAGAGCCTGGGCTTCAAGCACGAAGGCATCGACAAGCTGCGCGCCGACCGGGAAGAGCTGCAGGACAAGATCGACCCCCGCTTCCTGAGCCTTTACAACCGCCTCAAGACCAAGCACGACCAGGCGGTGGTCCCCGTGCGCAAGAACCTGTGCACCGGCTGCTTCGCCAACATCCCGTCCATCTTCGTCAGCAAGGTGAACGCCAACCGGGTGCAGAAGTGCGAGAGCTGCGGACGAATATTGTACTGGCCGTAAACCTGGCCGAAACAGCTACTGCGGATGGTCAATAGCCTCCCAGGAAAATCGTTCTCGGATCTGCTCACTGCGGCGTACCGCCGAGGGTACGCCTCATTCGCAAATCCTTCCGAGCGATTCCCCCGGGAGGCTTTTTTTCGTCCTCGTGACGCTGTTCCCGCCCGGTTCACGGCCAGGTTCTTGGGGAACGCGGGATGCGGGCTCACATTTTTGGGGGCTCGGCTCACCGAAATTTTGGATGCGGGTTCACATTGCTGGGGGGATCGGCTCGCCATGATTGGAGGGCCGGGGACCCTGGACAGAGGGAGCATTTCATGTGGTATGTCATCGGGGGAATCGCGGTGCTGGTGGTGGGCTTCCTGGGATGGCGGATCACCTCGGTTGGCCGGGGCATGCAGCAGAGGGACGCCCGCCTGCTGGCGGACCTGACCTTTGTCCAGGAAAGCCTGGCCCAGGGGGAGCCGGTCGCGCCCGAGGCCATCGCCGACGCCTTCACCCACAAGCCCCAGCACCGGCCTCTTCTGTATTCCCTGCTGGAGCAGCACGGGCGCCTGGACCTTTTCCCGGATTCGTGGTGCTCGACCGATGAACAGGCCCGGGCCCTCCTGGCCTACTGGCTCATGCATCCCAACGAATTCCAGGATCCGCCGGCCTCCATCGAGTGCGTGGGAGAGATGACCCGGAAAATGGACGGCCAAACTGTCGAGTTCCGGATCCTGCGCTTCCGCATGCCGGCCGGGCACTGGTCCGGCGACCAGGTGTGGCATGTGGGCGTGGCCGGTCCCTTCCCTGCCGGGGCCGAGGACTTCCGCGGGCAGGCCAGCGCCTTTTCCCGGCGCGGTGACACCGAGGGAAAGACCGACACCAACGAACTGGTGGACTGGTTTCTGGATGCGTGCGGCCACTGAGGCCCCGGCTCATCCCCGGCCATGAATACGAAACGCCCCCGCCATGATGGCAGGGGCGTTTTTTTCCCGGACCGGCACCGGCCGCGACTAATCCTCGCTGCCGCTGAAGGCTCCCGCGTTGGCCACCACCTGGGTGATCTCCTCCACGATCTCCTTCTTCTCGCCGCCGTCGTCCTTGACGCCCAGATCCTCCTTGGCCCAGCGATCCTCGGGGAAGGGGCCCAGGCTTTCCAGCTCTTCCCAGCTGGTGACGCCCGTTTCCTTGCGGAAGACGAACTCGCGGTCTTGCACGTCCACGGTGATCAGATCGCCCTTCTGGATCTGCTCGCTGCAGATGTAGTGGCTGATGGGCGTGACGATTTCCTTCTCCACCACCCGCTTCAGCGGCCGCGCCCCGTACTGGATGTCCGTGCCCGCCTCCACCAGCTGCTTCTTGGCTTCCTGGGTGATCTCCAGCAGGAAGGGCTCGTTGCACATGAGGCTGCGGTGGTGCACCTGGGCGATGAGGATGTCCAGGATGCTGTACAGGTGGCTTTCCCTGAGGGTGTGGTAGGTGATGATGTCGTCGAAGCGGTTGAGGAACTCGTAGGGGAAGACCTTCTTGGCTTCCCGCATGGCCGCTTCCTCGATGTCCTTGTCCATCTTGGTGTCGCTGGTGCCCGTGCTGAAGCCGATGTTGTTCTGGGCCAGGTGGGCCCCCATGGCGTCGCTGCCCACGTTGGTGGTCAGGATGATGATGGACTGGCGGAAGTCCACTTCCTCGTTGTTGCCCAGCACCACGGTGCCGTCTTCCAGGATGCCCAGCAGCAGATTCCACAGCTTGGGATGGGCCTTTTCCACCTCGTCGAAGAGAATGATGGACAGGTTCTTCTCGGACTCGGGGGGATACATGGCCGACAGCTTGCTGTCCACCTCGCTGACCATGCCGGTCTGCTTCTCCAGGGCCTTCTTGTGGTGGCGATCGATGTTCTCCTGAGCCAGCAGGGGACGGATCTCGCCGCCCACGTAGCCCGGAGGCGATCCCAGCAGCTTGCTGATGTTGTAGTGCGCCGAGTACTCCTGGCAGTTGACCCGGGTATAGGCCCGCTTGTTGCCGAAGATGGTCTCGGCCAGGGCGCGCACCGTCTCGGTCTTGCCCACGCCCGTGGGCCCCATGAACATCATGGTCAGCAGGGGAGATTCGGGGTCATGCACGCCCGCGATGAGGCGGCTGAAACTGTCGGTGAGCTTGTCGATGGCCTTGGGCTGCCCCACCACCATCTTGTTCATGTGGGTGGCAAAGCGCACCAGCTGGTCGTTACGTTTTTCTTTCTTGAGAATCTTCACGTCCGTGTCCGCCTTTTTTGGACGCCTTCCCTGGCGTCGGCTGTGGGCTTGGACGAATCAAGCCCGCCATGAACCAGATTTCGACCGGTCCGTGGCGGGCTTGAGCATGATTTCCTGCAAAAATTCTCTACAGAAATGGCCTAAGTGATTATCTTGCACCAGATTGCAAATATTCAACCGTGATGTAAAAAACGTCGGTCCTGTATCGTGTTTTTGAGCTCTCCACGGTTGTTACCTGGACGCAAGATAATGAAGAACCATCCAGATTAGCCCGGTGAACATGGCCGCCTGGTACCAGGTTGAATTCCGGTAGAAATCCAGGACAGCTCGCAGCGCTTCGACCAAGGCCATCAAAGTTTTCCAGAATAATTCGTCCATGACGCCTCTCCCCGGCGGTGACGGCCCTCCCTGGCCGTGGGAATGCTCCTCCTGAACGCTCTGGGACTCGCGCCTTCGAGTCTTCACCTGACGAGGAGTTCGGAGTGTCCGAGGCGGGCTTGAGGGACGATTCTGATGATCCACCATTTCACCGGAAAGAGGGGTGCCCCGGGGGATAGAGCGGGCAGACCGGCAAAGGCCAACCGTAGTTCCAAGCCCATCGTTTAGTTATTCCAGGGCCCGCAGAACAGATTATTGGAAAATGACTTAGACAAAAAAGCCCCACGGTCGGTCAAAACCATGGGGCTCCATCCTTGAAAAAATTTGCCAAGTTCAACCTGCTATGGCAGGTAATCCTTGGCCAAATATGAAGCCTGGGGAGTGCCGGGCTTTTCCACCCAGCGATCGTCCACCCGCGGCCTCACCGGGCTGTGCAGCTTCAGGTAATGCTCCACACACTCGGCCGTGGTGATGCGCGAGGGCATGATCTTGTCCGCCCCCACCCCGGTCAGGAACTGCAATCCGCTGTTGCCTTCCATGAGGAAGCTGGTGCAGACCACCTTGTAGGTGCGGTTGGGATCCCAGGGCTGGCCGTTGATCTCGAACTCCACCAGGCGGTCGTAATCGGGCCTGGTCTTGTCGAAGCTGATCTTGGCCCCGGCGGTGCAGATGCCCCCGCTGCGGCCGGCCAGCTTGCGCTCGACGATCTGGCGCACCATGGCGCCGTCCATTTCCACCACCACCAGCTCGTTGCCGAAGGGCAGCACGCTGAAGATGTCCTGGGCCTTCAGATCGCCCGCGGGCAGATCGGCGCGCAGGCCACCCAGGTTCTGGAAGCTGAAGTCGGCATCGAAGTACTCAACCATGGCGTCGGTGACCAGGTTACCCACCAGGTTGGCCCCCGGCCCGCCCCGCCCCAGGGCAATGGCGGACGAGCCTACGATGGTCTGCATGGCGGCCTCGGTGGCTTCCCGGTGGGGTCGGATGACCTCGGCGATCTCATCATCGGGCCAGATCTCGTCCTCGAAGAGGGTGATCAGGGTGCCCCGGTCGTGGGAGCCCTCGTAGCCCAGCAAGGTCTTGGTCTTGCGGTCGATGAGCAGCACCGCGTGCCCGATGCTGCTGCCGTTACCGAAGCTCTCGAAGCACAGGGTATGGTTCTTGGGATCGATCCAGGGCTCGTGGTAGCCGCGGTGGGTGTGGCCCCCCACGGCGAAATCCACCCCGGGCACCTCGTGCACCAGTTCCATGAGGTTCATTCCGCCATAGCTGTGATTGCTGCCATAGGTGCCCTGCTGCTCGCCGGACGTCTCGGTCTCGGTGGCGCCGGTGATCTGCTTCCAGCCCTGCTCGGGGTCGTAGGGCAGCCCCTCGTGGATGGCCAGGAAGATGAGGTCGGCCCCCTGCTTCTTCAGCTCGTCCCGGTAGTGGGCCAGGCGCTCGGGCATGGGCTGGAACTTCAGCCCCGCCACGTTCTGGGGGAAGGACATGGTCTCGGTGCTGGGGGTGGTGATACCCACCACGCCGATCTTCACGCCCTGGTACTCCAGCATGAGGGTGGGCTGCACCCACTCCACCAGTTCGCCGGTGCTCTCCTCGTCGATGTTGGCGCTGATCCAGGGGAAATCGGACAGGCCCACCAGACGCTCCAGGTTATCCCGGCCCATGTCGAAATCGTGGTTGCCGGGCACCGAGAACTGGTAGCCGATGGCGTTGAAGTAATCCACCACCGCCGTGCCCTGGGTCTTGCTGCCGATGGGCGTGCCCTGGAACATGTCGCCCACGTCCACCAGGAGCACCTCTTCCCCGTTGGCCTCGGCCCGGGCGCGCACTTCCTTGATGTAACGGGCGGCCGACGCCCCGCCACCCAGGGGCGGCGGGAACTCGGGGTTCATGAAGCGCGCGGGCTCGGGAGCGATGTGCCCGTGCAGGTCGTTGGTCCAGATCAGATGCACCCGCAGGACGCCGTCGTCCTGCTGGGCGGCTCCGGCCCCCAGGGCCAGAGCCAGCACCAGACCGGCCAGTAGAAAAGTCCATTGCTTACGCATGATCAACTATCTCGCTTCTCCGCACAGAGGCGGTCAGGTTTCGTCGAAAAGCCGTCAGAACTGCAGGCTGTAGCCGGCGCCCACGCGGAAGCGGGTGTCCTCCACCGTGGCGTAGGGCTCGGTGATGTAGGCTTCGCCGTGATAATCCCCGGGATACCCGAAGATGTGGGCCTCGTAGCCGGTCAGCTTGCTCAGCTCCACCGAGGCGGACACCATGCCCCCGGCCACGGGCATGCCCACACCGGCGCTGAAGGCGCTGGTGGAAACCTCGCGGTCCAGGTAGGTGTCGATGTACCGGAAGCCGAAGCGGATGGGCATGCCGTTGTGGAACAGGTGTTCCAGCCCCACGCGCACGTCCGTCACATCGGCCAGGTTCCTGGGATTATCATAACCAGGATAGCGGCTGTCGGCCATTTCCTCGAAGGGCTTGTACTCCACTTCCACGCTGAAGGTGGTGCGCGGATCGGTGCGCGGCATGAAGGTCAGGCCGGCCCGGTAGGCGTTGGGGTAACGGTAGTCGCCCTGGGTGGTGGCGGTGGTGTCGAAGTCGGTGGCCGCGGTGTAGCTGGTGGCCGTGATGTCCCCGTCCACCTTGAGCTGGCTTTCCCAGGCCAGACCCACCTCGACGCGCTCGTTCAGCTGCAGGCGCAGGCCCACGGTGGTGTTCACACCGGTCAGCTCGAACTCCTCCTCGTTGCGGTAGCTCTCGTCGTCCTCGCCCAGCAGGATGTGCTCGTCGGACACCGAGGCCGTGGTGGTGCGGGTACCGAAGGCGTAGTTCACGGCCACACCGGCGCTCACGCGCTCGTTGATGTCCACCCCCACGCCCAGCGACAGCATGCGCAGGGTGCCGGTGATCTCGTACAGCCGGTCTTCCAGGATGTGATCCCGCTCGGCCGCGTCATTGTGGATGAAGGGGCTGCGCAGGGCTTCGGTGAACTTGTAGGAGAAGGGGTAGCGGTCGGTGAGGGAAACGCCCACGGTGGCGGGCATCTCGCCGTCCAGCACCCGCGCCGCGAAGGCGAAACCGGTGTTCCAGTAGTGGTTCCGGTTGGCGGCGATGGCCACGTCGGTCACGTAGCTCTCGAAGGTGTCGTACAGGGGCTGGAAACGGTCCTCGGCCGACTGGTCCAGGGCCAGGCCGGCGTCCAGGCGCTTGCCCGCCTCCTTGGCCAGGAAGGCGGGGTTGTACAGGGCCGAAAAGCCGCCGCGGTACAGGGCCGTGCCGGTGCCGCCCATGGCGTTGATCTCGGCGCTGTACCAGGGCATCTGGTCGCCGTACTCGGTCATGAAGGTGGGAGTGGCCTGCGCCGTTCCGGCGCCGACCAGCAGCAGCAGTCCCAGCAGGAGCAGCCCGCCGCGAACCTTCGCTTCATTGGTCATTCTGTTCTTCATCTTTCAAGACTCCTCGCATCTGTCGGCGGGAAGGCCAGCTTCCCCGGACAGGCTAAAAAGTGTAATCCATCTGCAGACGGACGAAGGTCTGATCCTTGGGCTTGTAGGTGGCGTCCGGGGTGTCCCCGTACGGATCGTTGTCCCACTCCCGCACATCGATATAGGTGCTGGGCATGTTGTGGTCACGGGTCACCTTGAGCTGGAACAGCAAACGCTCGGACACGCGGCTTTCAACCTTGAACCAGTTGCGGAAGCCGTTGCCGTCCAGCAGCACGAACTCGTTACCCTCGAAGTTCCAGAAGAACCCGTCGTACAGCGACGAAGCGAAGGTCAGCTTGAGACCGGGCGTCACGTGGTGTTCGTAGCGGGCCTCGAAGGCGTGGGCCGGACTGGCGGCCGTGCCCACCCCCACATGGCCGGGGGCCTCCACCGGGCCGCTCAGGCGCGGCCGCGAGGGGAAGAACACGTTGCTGGTCACGTAGGTGAAGCCCAGACGGTTGTAGTTGCTGAGCAGGGCGATGAGCTGCCAGCGCGTCTCCCAGTTGCGATACACCCGCACGTCGTCGGGATTGTCCTCGCTGCGGCTGCTGTAGCGATGCCGCACCCGGAAGCGCAGGTTGAAGATGGGCTGGTACTCGCCCTTGATGGTGTAGCGCATCATGTCCGCGCCGTCGGCCTTGCGCTGCCAGCGGTCGTACTGCAGGCCGCTCAGGATGAGGGTGCGGCTGATGCGGTAACGCGACTCCAGGAACAGCCCCTTCTCGGGCTTGGGCTGGGGCGCGTTGGCTTCCATCCAGGTGTACAGGTCGTCGTTCAGGTAATACGGGGCATCCAGCAGCGTCTGCTCGTTGCGGTTGTCGTTGCTGAAGGCCCGGTTGTAGGGGTTGTCGAAACCCAGATCGTAGTCGCGGTAGATGGCCAGCAGGTGCAGATTCGACCACTGGCTGAACACGTTGACGATGGTGGCGTCCGGGTTCTTGCTGTCCAGGAAGTCGTTGCGCGGATCCTGCTGGAAGGCGTACTCGGCCTGCACCGAGGTGTTGCCCAGCACGGCCTGCGCCTCGGCACCCATGACCCGGCGCCACTTGAAGGTCTCGGTGGTGTCGCCGTAGGTGAAGACGCTGGTGTAGCCGGAGTAGATCTCCGAGTCCCGCGCCTGCAGGCGGCTCATGTCGTCGGCGGCCACCAGGGTGCTGACATCGGCGCGCCAGCCCCGGTCGTAGTTGGCCTGGTAGCCCGTCAGCCCCACGAAGGTGCCCGGGGCCAGCATGACCTTGACGTTGCCGCCCAGCAGGTCCTCCTTGAAGGCGTTGCGCTTCAGGCCGCTGGCACGGTCCTCCAGGTCCTCCTCGGAGGGCCGGGGCTGCATGGTCACGTAGCTGTTGATGGTGCCGTCGGCGTTGAGGATGCCGTCCTTCTCCTCGCTGGAGAGGAAGAACGAGGCATTGACCCGGCCCAGGCTGAACTCGCCCGCGGCGCCCGTCAGGCTGTACTCGTGGCTGCGGCCCAGGTCGCCGTGGATACCCAGGATGCGCTTGTTGAAGCCGAAGCCGGTCTTGCGGTAATGGATGAAGTCGGTGTTGTCCATGACCAGGCCCAGGCCGAAGGCCGCCCGGTAGTTGCCGAAGTACAACCCCTTCAGGCCGTACCCGTCCGTGACCATGTCCTTGAATCCGACATAGCCCTTCCGGGTGGCGTCCCAGTCACGCTCACCGTACTCGCGCACGGTCATCAGGCCGGCGGTGAAACCGGAATCGCCGTTGATGCGCACCTTGTTCAGCCAGCCCGGCTGGTAGTTCCGGCCCGACGAAAGTTCCAGGGCCAGGGAGCCCAGCTCGTCGTCGTCGTTGGAATAGGGCGTTTCCCAGTAGCGGGTCTGCACGTAGCCCGTCAGGCCACGCTCGTTCTCCACCTCATCCTGGCTGTAGACCACGAAGTCCCGCAGGTTGCGGTAGCTGTAGTAGCGCAGACCCTCGCTGCGCCGCAGCTGCCGGGTGCTCTCGAAGCGCCCCAGCCTTTCCCGGGCCTTCAGGATGTTGGTGGCGTCCACCGGCGAGACCATCTGGTACGACATGAGATCGTACAGATCCATCTCGTTGATGTTCTCGGGGAAACGCATCTTGTCCAGATACTCGTCCACCAGGCCCTCGTTGGAACCTTCCTGGCCCAGATAGCGCTGCACCTGCTGGTAGCTGGCCGATAGCCGGGCGATGGAGGCGTCCGCAGGGGGCGGGGGCATGGTCGAGACCAGGGGCTTGAGCCTGGCGAAGATCTCGGGGGTCATGCCTTCCAGCTCCATGAGCTGGTATACGTTCTCGAAGAAACGCACGTAGTCGCGATGGTCCACGATGCGCCGCGCCAGTTCCTCGGGGATGGGCAGTTCCATCACCTCCGCGAGGCTGGCGCTGTTGAGGTCAAGATGGGTGTCCGGCGCAGCGGCCCGGGCCACCGTCCCCTGCCCGGCCATGCCGGCGATGACCGGCATGCCCAGCACGGCGACGACGACCAGAACCCTGGCGGCCATCCGACCTGCTCTGTTGAAGGTCATTCTCACTGGGCCTCACCGCCCCAGGCGAACTTCAGACCGAACTGGTGGGTGCTGTCCAGGGTCCCGCCACCGGTGGAAAAGGCATAGTCGAAGCTCAGATCGTTCAGGGCGTAGGAGAAGCCGCCGGCCAGCTTGCTGGGGTTGGTGGACATGCCGGCCCGCAGCATGAAGCCCTCCACCACGCGGAAAGCCACGCCGCCGTGGTACTGCAGCTCCTGGCCCAGCTCGTTGTCGAACTCGAAGGTGGTGACCACGCCGTCATAGGGCTCGTAGGCCACGCCCGCCGTGAGACGGCGTCCCAGTTCCTCGTTGTCCAGCCCGATGTCGGGGTTGTTGATGTTGTGGACCCGGAAGGCCAGGTGGGTGCGCTTGTGCACCGTCACCAGCAGGCCCACGTCCACGCCGACCACGCTGTCGCTGCCGGGATCCACCTCGTCGACGGTCTCCCCCAGATCCACGTTGTACATGTTCAGGGAGTAGCCGAAGTCGACGGTGCTGTGCATGTCGCTGAACAGGTTCAGGCCGTGGCCCAGGGAGACCTGGGTCTCGGACAGCAGATCGGTGTCCTCGTAGCTGACCTTGAAGTGGCTGATGGCCAGGCCGAAGCTGCCGTACTTCTGGTTCACGGGCAGGGCGGCGCCGGCGAACATGAAGTCACTGAAGTCGTAACCGAAGGGGCGCATGTAACTGAGAGCCCCCACGCCCTGGGTGGTCCGGGCCAGCTGGGCGGGGTTCACCATGGGAGCGTAGGCCGCGTCGACCACCGCCACCCCGGCCTCGCCCATTCCCCGGGCGCCGGGATTGACGGTGGTGTTCTCGAAAAAGGCCGCGGCCGTGCCCGACCAGAGGCCAAGCACCGCCAGAACCAGCAGAGTCGGAATCAAATGCCGCATGAATTCAGTCCGGAACATCGCTCAACCTCCTTAATTGCTCAGCCGGGTGGCCACGACCACCGGCGCGGTTTGGGTTTCCTCTTCGCCGCTGGTGCGGTCCACCACCGACAGGTGCAGGATGTACAGGCCCGCGGGCACGTACTCGTAGGTGTCGTCCCGACCGTTCCAGTTCACCTCGCTGGGGAACTCGATGATGGAGGAGACCGAGCCCTGGAAACGGCTGTCCCACAGGGTCTTGACCAGGCGGCCCTCCCGATCGAAGACGCGCAGGCGGACCTCGCTGTCGTCGGGAGCGATCATCTGGATGGGGAAGCTCTCACCCATGTTGGGATTGAAGGTGCGGGCGGGCACCGTCAGGGTGGCCCGGGCCGAGGGGTCGCCGCCGCCGGCCAGGAACACGCCCGGGGTGGGATCCAGGATCTCGAAGGTCACGCTCATGTTCTCGCTGGTCTCGTCACGGCCGCCCACGCCGTTGCCACCGGTCGTGGCCTGGGTGCCTTCCTCGGCATCCACGCGGGTGAAGGACACGGTGCCCGACTCGTCCAGGGCGGTGTGCCAGTCCTGGGCGCTCAGGGCGGTGTCGTTGGCGTAGTCGCCGCTGCCGTTGTTGGCGGCGGGACCCTTCTGGAAACCGTAGCCGTAGCTGCTGTCCTTGTCGGTGCCCCAGATGAACATATCCACGTCCACCACCAGGTCGTCCCCGGGCTTGTAGTAGTACAGGACCAGGGGCTCGCCGTAGTGCTCTTCCAGCTCGGGAATACCCTTGGGCAGGTTGTCGCTGCTGGTGGTGGGCCGGTCGGCGGTGTAGATGCTGTCGCCGGGCAGATCACCCGAGGGGTTCTGGAACACGGGCTCCATGTCGGGCACGTCGTCGGCCTCGGCGTCGTCCTCGTACAGTTCCAGGTCGGGCAGGCGGCCGTAGGCCTGCTCGAACCACGAGCTACCCGCCACCGAGATGGTGATGGTGCCGTGGGCGGGCAGGATGTAGCCGGCGGGGAAGCGGGCCACGAAATCGTTGTAATGGCCGCCGCCGATGTCGCCCTGGGTCAGCAACCCGTCGGCGATGAGCCAGTAGTTCTCCTGCTCGTAGCGGATGGCATCGGTCAGGTGGTAGTAGGTCAGATCCATCTCGAAGTCGTTGGGATTGTGGATCTCGACGAACTCGGGAGCGATCTGAGCCATGCTGGTGAAGGGGTAGATGTTGGGCCCCACGCACACCTCGGTGATGAGCAGCTTCTGCGCCCCGGCGTTGGGGGACTGTACCGTGAACTCCAGGCCCGGGAAGACCGGGGCGCCGCTGGGATAGACCGTGCTGGCGCCGCCGTCGTTGGTGGCCACGCAGTACACGGCCACCTCGGTGCCCTGGTTCTGGGCGGGCAGGCTGGCGGTCCAGGTGGCGCCGTCGTCGCTGGCGCCGGCCACGCTGCTGAAGTCACCACCGGCGATGCTGAAATAGAAGTCCATGCCCGTGACCGAGCCGGGGCTGACCACGCTGGCGCTCAGCCCGATGGCGGCGCCCTCCACGGCCGTGCCCTTGGCCAGGGCGGTGACGATGGGAGCCGCGGCGGGAAGGGTCACGCCCGAGCTCTGGGTCGGGTCGCTGGGCGTCACGTCGGCCCAGGTGACGGACAGGTTCTCGCTGGTCTCGTCGTGACCGCCCACGCCGTTGCCGCCGCTGAGGGTCTCGCTGCCCTCGTCGCTGGAAACGCGCTGGAAGGCGTGCATGAAGGTGGGGCCGGCGGCCGCCACCGGATCCTGGCCGGCCACGGCGGTGTCATCCAGGTAGGTGTGGGTGCCGATGGTGACGCCGGTCTTGTCAACGCGCACCGCGGTGTTGCTGCCCCAGGTCACGTAGTCCAGATCCTGGACATCGTCGCTGCTGCCGTCCCAGGTGTACAGCACCAGGCTCTCGGCCACGTCGGACAGGGCCGGCACGTTGCTGCCGCCCAGTGGGCCGGCGCCGATTGAACCGGGGAAGGCTTCCACCAGTTCGGGAATGGCGTCGGGCGCGGCCGCGTCCTCGTACAGCTCGAAATCGGGCTGCACGCCGTAGGCCTCGAAGTACTCGGCGCTGCCGTTCAGGCTGATGACCACGCTGGCTCCGGCCGGCAGGACGAACCCGTCGGGGAAACGGGCGTGGAAATCGCCGCCGTTGCCGCCGCCGGGGTTGCCGGCTTCCACGTCACCCAGGGTGATGTTGTAGTACACCGAAGAGGTGGAGTAGGTGGCGTCGGTGAGATAGACATGGCTCATGTCGACATCGCCGGCGGTGGGATTCATCACCTCGATGAAAGGACTGCCGAAGGAGGAAAGGGGAGCCCTGGTCTTGACCAGGAACTCGGCGAGAACGAGGTGATCGGCCGGATCGGCCTGGGCCACCGGGGCAACGGGGCCCCAGAGCGCCAGTCCCAGCACCAGGGCCAGCACGGGCAGGAACACCCGGGCCCGGGGGGACACGAACGGCGAATGACGCAAGCTGGACATCAATAACACTCCCTTCCGGAGGTATTTCTGGGAAAAATCGTTGGCCGCTGAAAATAACCGGATAGCCGGACGGCTTCAAGAACGGGTTTGTAAATTTTAGGAGAGGAGAGGTCCGAATTCGGGCTCTGTGGGGAAGGGGCAGGATCAGGAAAGATCGCCCCGAGCAAAACTTAGGCGCAGCTGTGCGGGCTCCCTGGCCATGCGCAGGGTGTCCAGAAATCCGTCCAGCTTGACCAGCCGGGCCAGGCGGGCCAGCACCCGCAGCATGCTGCGCGGGTCCCCTTCCGGTCCCACCAGCAGGATCACCACATCCACCGGGCGGCCATCGGCCGTGGCCACCTCCAGGGGCTGCTGCAGGGTGGCCAGGGCGATCTTCACCTCGGTAATCTCGGCAAAACGGGCATGGGGAATGACCAGCCCGCCCCCGATGGCGGTGCTGCCTTCCTGTTCGCGGCGGATGATCTCATCCACCAGCTGCTCCCTGTCCGACAGGCCACATTCCTGCGCCAGGGGCTCCACCAGGGCCGCCACCGCCTCCCGGACGCTGTCGCACTTGATATGGGGCAGGAAACCCGTTTCCATTGTATAATCCACGAGATTCATGGTTCGGAAGGTAACGGTCAGGCCGGATGGTGTCCAGCCCGGCCCTGGATTGAACCCCGGCGGAACATCCCCCGCAAGAAGAAGAGCCCGTATGTGTGATCTCCCCCGCAAGGACCCTTTCGCCGACCTGAACCGGCGATCGGCCTCGCGTAGCCGCCTGCAACTGTGGCAGAACTGCCTCCGGAAAACTATGCTGCCCGCCCGTCTGGATCCGGACCGCCCAGGGCCGCCCAACCTGCTGGTTCTGGCCGTGGACACCCTGCGCGCCGACCACCTGGGCCTGGCCGGATACCCACAGCCCACCAGTCCCAACCTGGACCGCATGGCCGCCCGGGGCACGGTGTTCGAGGACGTGACGGCCCCGGCCCCCTGGACCCTGCCCTCGTTCAGCAGCGCCCTGACGGGCCGCATGCCCGGGTTGCACGGCGCCTATCTGGCCGGAGCCACCCGCAACATGGACACCCAGCCCCCGCGCCGACTGAACCAGGACACCCTGACCCTGGCCGCCCACCTGCGCAGCCAGGGGTACAGGACGGCCGCCTTCTACTCGAATCAGTTCTTCGCCTTCGGCCTGGCCGAGAGCTTCGACGAGCACAGCTACCACAACCTGCCCGCCGACCGCCTCCTGGATCTGGCCCGGGGCTGGATGCGGCGCCACGGGGACCGCCCCTTCTTCTGCTTCGTGCTGATGAACGACCCCCACGAACCCACCACGCCGCCCATGGAGGATCTGCGCCCCTTCCTGCCCGGCCTGCAGGCGGTCCAGGCCGACTGCAGCGCCGCGGCCCTGCGCTCCTACGCCCGCTGGGGCGAGGAGCCCCACACCAGCCTGGTACAGCACACCGACCTGCGGGATCCCGCCGTGGCCCGGGCCCGCGCCACCAAGGTGGCCCTGTACGATGCCGCCATCGCTTTCGTGGACCGGCAGATCGGCCGGGTGCAGGAACAGCTGGAAAGCTGGGATCTGGCCCGCAACACCGTGGTCACGGTTTTCTCGGACCATGGCGAGGAATTCCTGGACCACGAGGCCTTCTCGCGCCGCTGGGACCACGATCCCCGGGGCATTCACGGCATCGGCCACGGCCACAGCATGTTCCAGGAGTTGCTGCGCGTGCCCTGGCTGGCCTGGGGCCCCAACGTGCCGGCGGGGGTGCGCTCCCGCGAGGCCGTCAGCCTGTGCGACTTCGCTCCCACCGTTTGCGACTGGCTGGGGGTGGCTCCCCTGCCCCTGCCCGCACCCGCTGTCCCCGCCCCGGTGGGCCCGGCCCTGGTGGGGCGCAGCCAGGGGCGCCAGGGCAGTTCCCTCGAGCCGGCCGACCGCCTGCTGCTGAGCGAGGCCCTGGCCTACGGCCCCGATCTGGTGGCCCTGCGCCGGGGACGCTGGAAGCTGGTGGCCCACCGCCAGGGCCAGGTGCTGGCCCTGTTCGATCTGCTGGGCAGCCCCGAGGAGATGATCGACCTGGCCGGGGCCAATCCCGAGGTGGTGCAGCGCCTGCTGGACGATCTGAAAACCTGGCGCGACAGCGGCCAGGGCGCCGCGGGCGAGGCCGAGGGCGGCAACTGGGACGACATGGAGGACACGGTGCGGCAACGCCTCAAGGATCTGGGGTACTCGGAATGACCACCTACATCGCCCTGGTGCGCGGCATCAACGTGGGTGGGCACGGCCGGTTGCCCATGGTGGTGTTGAAGGAATTGCTGGCCGGCCTGGGGGCCCGGGAGGTCCGGACCTACATCCAGAGCGGGAACGTGGTGTTCAACCATGACCCCGGTTCGCCGGCCGAACTGGCCCGCCGCCTGGAAGACGCCATCGCACAGAGCCAGGGCTTCCGCCCCCGGGTTCTGGTCATGGAAAGGGACCGGCTGGATGAAGCCGCCGCCGCCAACCCCTATCCCCAGGGGGCGGGCGACCCCAAGACCCTGCACCTGTATTTCCTGGCCGACCGGCCCCCGGCCCCTCGCCTGGAGAACCTGAAGAAGCTGCAGAACCCCACCGAGGAATTCACCCTGCTGGGCCATGTGTTCTACCTGTACGCCCCCTACGGCATCGGGCGCTCCCGCCTGGCCGGCCGGGTGGAAGACGCCATGGGAGTGGCCTGCACGGCCCGCAACTGGGGCACGGTGCAGAAGCTGCTGGAGATGGCGTCAGGACATGGAGATCGTGGATAGGCTAGAATCTGGATCAGGAATCCTCAGCCGTGGTTCTTGAGGTCACACACAGTCACTCCCTATGGCTATTCAAAGGACTCCAAATAGAATCACCGACCAATTCACCCGTAGATTTTGAGACCAATTGCATAATAAACCGGCTTTTGGGCATGCCACTTTGAACGACCAACTCATTATAAACTTCACCCGCCACCCGCATCAAGGAAACCCCATCAAATTTCCAGTCGCCGCCTTCCCTTAAGAACCCACAGGGCAAACCATAGCCCTTATTGGCGGGAACAAGTACTCCACTCGCACTATCATTCTCTGCAATTAAGGACTCCAAATGACATCCCCTTAGATTTCTATCATTCACCATCCCCTCATCAACAAACAAAATAAACAATTCCTTGCCGGAAAGCCCCCTCAACCGATCACTCCCAAAATCACCAAAATGTTGCCGAATTATCAATGCAAACAATTGATCCTCAAAAGGACGCCCCTGTAGATCCGGTGATGGGCACTCCAAAGCCAACTCCAAAACATATTCAAAATATGAAAAAGTATTCTCACTAACATATTTGGAGGCACCAAGTCCGTCCCGCACTAAAAGGTTTTCACAATATTGATCCAAGGTCGCACGAATGGCGTCAAAGGGAGCCTCTTCTGCCCTACCCTGGGACCCCAGACAAACACAGACCAAAAAGACTGAAAACATTTTCAAAACCAACCCTCCCCATTGGGCATAAAAGGAAAATTCTTTTGAAATATAGAATTTATTCATCACTCAAAACCTCAAGCCGGAAAACCAGGTCGTCAAAATCGTCGCCACGGAATCCGTCATTACAATGAAATCGCTTGCCGTTAGGAACGTCCTCCAACCAAAAGGCACAACCATGAATCTTTGACGCAATCGCCAAGTTGCCGGGCCATTGGAAACAATTGTAAATAACAAATACAGTGCAATTCGGCAAACAAGTAAATTCAGTGTCACCTTCATCACAAAACATCCACCAAATCCGCGATATCTTCTTCCCGGCAACTTCAATATTTCCATTAAATCTGACAGCCACACCATGCCGTCTTGGACCGTGGGTAGATTCAAAAATCACGGAATACTTCTGGCGGCCAGAATTGGAATACCGCAAAATTTGGTGAATATTTCTACCTTTGTAATTAAATGGTTTTGACCCATTTTCTCTGAAAGTCTCACTAAAATTCGGACCTCTCCTCGTATAATCCAACTTTCTACCTCCCGAACTTGTCGTGGAAAGCCATGTGGGACGAGCCCCACATTTCATGAACTTGGTTTAAATTCCCAGTCTTATATGGCGGCCAATGGTGAAGGTGCAAATATATATCTTTATAGTGTATGTGTGGGGGGGGGAGGTGGAAATTTGAAGACGCCATCGCACAGAGCCAGGGCTTCCGCCCCCGGGTTCTGGTCATGGAAAGGGACCGGCTGGAAGAAGCCGCCGCCGCCAACCCCTATCCCCAGGGGGCGGGCGACCCCAAGACCCTGCACCTGTATTTCCTGGCCGACCGGCCGTCTGCCCCTCGCCTGCAGAACCTGAAGAAGCTGCAGAACCCCACCGAGGAGTTCACCCTGCTGGGCCACGTGTTCTACCTGTACGCCCCCTACGGCATCGGGCGCTCCCGCCTGGCCGGCCGGGTGGAAGACGCCATGGGAGTGGCCTGCACGGCCCGCAACTGGGGCACGGTGCAGAAGCTGCTGGAGATGGCTTCAGTACACGGAGATCGTGGATAGGCTAGAATCAGGATCAGGAATCGTCAGCCGTGGTTCTTGAGGTCACAACCAGACCTCCCCAACAGGGATGAAAAAACCAGCTTTTGACAAAAAGAATTTATTCATCGCTCAGAACCTCGAGCCGGAAAACCAGGTCGTCAAAATCGTCGCCACGGAATCCGTCATTACAATGAAATCGCTTGCCGTTAGGAACGTCCTCCAACCAAAAGGCACAACCATAAATCTTTGACGCAATCGCCACGTTGTCGGGCCATTGGAAACAATTGTAAATAATAAATGCAGTGCAATTCGGCAAACAAGTAAATTCAGTGTCACCTTCATCACAAAACATCCACCAAATCCGCGATATCTTCTTCCCGGCAACTTCAATATTTCCATTAAATCTGATAGCCACACCATGCCGTCTTGGACCGTGGGTAGATTCAAAAATCACGGAATACTTCTGGCGGCCAGAATTGGAATACCACAAAATTTGGTGAATATTTCTACCTTTGTAATTAAATGGTTTTGACCCATTTTTTTCGAAAGTCTCACTAAAATTCGGACTTCTCCTCGTATAATCCAACTTTCTACCTCCCGTACTTGTTGTGGAAAGACATGTGGGACGAGCCCCACATTTCATAAACCTGATGTAAATTTCCTGTCCTATTTGGCGGCCAATGGTGAAGGATAAAAAAAAGCAGACAGGTTCCTGGTAACAAGTTCACCCCCATCATCAAATCCACAACCTAGCGAATCAGGGTCAGGCGCCGCGTGGCCCGGAAATCCCCCGCCTCCATCCGCAACAGGTACGTCCCCGAGGCCAGGGCCCGGTCCTGCCGGTCCACCCCCTCGAAGACCAGTTCGTGCCGGCCGGCTTCCCGGGTGCCGGCCCACTGCCAGACCAGCCGCCCTCGCACGTCATAGGCCGTGAAGGCCACCGCCGCCGACCGTGGCAATTCGTAGCGGATGACCGCCCGCGGGTTGAAGGGGTTGGGGAAGATCTCCGTCAGGGCGAAGGCCCGGGGCAGGGCCTCTTCCGGCACCGGGCTGAGGTCCTGGTCGTAGACGGCGTAGACGGCCCGCCGGCCATTCCCCAGCGGAACGTCGTAATCGAACCACCAGGCCCCGTCCTGCAGGGGCGGATCGCAAACCACGGTGTCGAAGGTCCCCTGCAGGCTGCCGGGCGTATCGGCGTACTCCAGGACCTTGAACCCCACACCGAACACCATTCCCTCTTCATCGAATTCCCCGTCCAGGAGCAGATGCAACTGGCACCCGGCCTCCAGGATGGCGGTGTCGCAACTCAGGTATGGGCCAAAGGGCACCACGTCTCCACCAGTGGGAACCTCGAGGACTCCCCGGTGAACGAAGGTGCCCATCACCGGAGGATAGCTGCTGGAATTGAGCTGCACCATTCCCTCGTTTTCCAGGGTGCCCGACATGGTCCCGCGGCCCACCAGGATCCCCTGGTTCAAGACGGGGGTCTCGTTCAGGATGGCCCCGTAGTTTTGGAACTGGGCATCGGACTCGATGCGGAATTCCCCGTTGGCCCCCACCCTGATGGTGTCGCCGAAGCTCTGACTGAGGGAAGCGCCTCCCTGGAGGATCAGGCTGCCCGCCCCACCGTCCAGGCCCCGTCCCACCTCCAGGTAGCTCATGTTGCGCAGGGTGGCTCCGTCGGCCACCACCAGCGTTCCCGAGCCCCCGGGTCCGCCGGGACCACCGGCGCCACCGGCGCCACCCGGCCCACCGGGTCCACCGGCGCCCTGGGTGTTGCCCCAGCACTCGCCAGCGCCACCGCCGCCGCCGCCGCCGCAGCCGCCCTGACCGCCCTGGCCACCCCGGCCGCCCGAACCGCCCACGATGAAGGGATCGTTGATGATGAAATAATCGGAGATGGTCTGGCTGACGCTGCTGCCGTTACTGCCGTTGCTGCCGGATCCGGTGGCGCCCCGCGCCCCATCTCCGCCGGGTCCACCGTCGCCTCCGCCCACGAAGGGCGCACTGCCGCCGCCCCCGCCTCCGCCGCCGCCACGCACGCCGGCACCACCGGTGCCCGCAGCCCAGGTGCCTCCCGCGCCACCGTTGGTGGATGAGGGGTCGAAATCGGGGGTGGGTTCACCACCAACACCACCGCTGGTGAAGACGCCCCCCCCGGAGCCGCCGGCACCCCCGGTGCTGCCGGTGGCGCCCTGGGGTCCGGCGCTGCCGTCCGGGCCGCCCAGGTAGAATCGGCTCTTCAGCTCGAGCCGTCCCCCTGAGGCAATGGTCAAGAGGGCGGAGCCGCCCATTCCCCCGGTGCCGCCGGGCTGGCCGGCCACTCCGGGATAGCCCTCGTTGCCCACCTGCTGGGTGCAGGCCACGCCGCCGGTGCCGCCTGGACCGCCCGGTCCACCCGTCCCACCAGCGCCCTGCGCTCCGTCCCAGCCCAGCTGTTCCGGGGTGTAGTGGATGATCACCTCGTAAGGCCCGCAGGACACATCCTCGTAGAAGTTTCCATCCACGATCATGAGATTCAGCAAATGGGGCCCCCGCACCGGAAACTCAAGGGTGTAGCCGGAATAGGAGTGGCTGGTGGGGCAGGGGCTGCTGTCGAATCCCAGGCCGGGCACCGGAGAGAAGAGCATGGGCTTGTAGCCGCTGCCCCCGAAGGAGATGGCGGAGCCGGTGCCCCGACCCAGGGGAGAATAGAAGCCATAAATGGCATCCTCCTTGGATCCGAAGCCCTGGCAGACGCCTGTGCTGTAGTACCGGGAATGGCCGCAGGTGCTGCCGGTGGCGTCCACGGGCCAGCCCAGCGCTCCCACGATGGGGGGATCGTAGTAATCGTCCGAGCCCTCCCCCTCCAGGGGCGAGGGGGTGGCGGATTGGATCTCGGCCAGGGCCGACAGGGGAAGCAGAAGAATCAAGGCGATGAGATAAATGAAGGTCATACGCATGGGGCCTCTCCCTTGAGTTCAGAGAGTCCGGATTGATGACGAATTTTTATCATACCACACCTGTCAAACCTTTAACATGTCTTTCAGGCGCCCGGCTGCCCCCACGGAGGCACAGAAAAGCGGCCGCCTCACGGCGACCGCTTTCTTCACATCCATTCGGATCGGGTTGACCGACTTCCTCCCGCTACGCCGGATCCACCGCCAGCTCGTTCACCTTGGCGGCCAGCTTCAGGAAGGCCTCGCGGGTGGCCGAGCCCTCGATCTCCACCGCCGGGCTGCCGGTGTCGCCGCCCTGGCGAATGGCCGGATCGATGGGAATCTCTCCCAGCAGGGGCAGGTTGTACTGGGCCGCCACGGCGGCTCCCCCACCCTGGCCGAAGATGTCGTACTGCTTGCCGTTGTCCGGACAGACGAAGTAGCTCATGTTCTCCACCACGCCCAGCACCGGCACCTCGATCTTGGCGAACATCTGGATGCCGCGGCGCACGTCGGCCAGGGCCACTTCCTGGGGCGTGGTCACCATGACCACCCCGGACAGGGGCACGGTCTGCACCAGGGTCAGCTGGGCGTCGCCGGTGCCGGGGGGCATGTCGATGACCAGGTAATCCAGCTCGCCCTGGTCGTCCCAGATCACATCCTGCAGGAATTGCTTCACCGCGCTCATGACCAGGGGACCACGCCAGATCACCGGCTGGTCGGGGGGCATGAGCAGGCCCATGCTCATGACCTGCAGGCCGTGGCTCTGGAAGGGCTTGATCTTCTTGTCCCCGGTGACCTCGGGCTGGCCCCCCACCTTCAGCATGGTGGGCACGCTGGGGCCGTAGACGTCGGCGTCCATCAGGCCCACGCGCAGGCCGCTGTCCTTCAGGGCCAGGGCCAGGTTCACCGCCACCGAGGACTTGCCCACGCCGCCCTTGGCGCTGGCCACGGCGATGATCTTCTTGACGCCGGGCAGCTTGCTGCGGTCGGCGAAGGGGTCGTCGCTGTGCCCGTGGGGCCCCTTGCGGGCGGGCTGCGAGCGGTCGTCCACCGAGACGTTCACGGACATGACACCGGGCAGGGAGCCCACCTTGTCGGCCACGGCCTGGCGCACGGCATCGATGGTTTCTTCCCGCTCGGTGGTGCGCACCACGGACACCTCCACGGCGCCCCCGTTGACCTTGATCTCGCCGATGAGGTTGATCTTCACCACGTCGACCTTGGTGCCGGGCACCATGACTTCCTTGAGAGCCTCGACCACCAGGTCAGCGTTGATATTGGCACTCATGTTCAACTCCTTCCAGACAGACAGGATTTATCCTGACCGGCACGCGCCGGGTTTCACGTTCAATCGTGTTTGAAGGTTTCCAGGACCTTGCCCAGGATGTGGGCATGGTCGAAAGCCAGTTCGGGCAACTGGTTCACGGGGAACCAGCGGGCGCTGGCCGCGTCGTCGCCCCCCACGACCTCGGGCTGTTCGCCCAGGACCACCGCCACGTACACCACCGAGACGGTGTGGCCGCGCGGGTCTCGCCCCGGCTTGCCGAAGGTGCGGAACTGGCGGAAGGGCAGGCCAGAGAGTCCCGTCTCTTCCTCGATTTCCCGATGAATGGCGTCGGCTATGTCCTCGCCGTACTCCACGAACCCTCCGGGCAGGGCGTACTTCCCCTGGAAGGGGGGCCGGCCCCGCTCCACCAGCAACACCGAGTAGGTGCTGCCCATCAAACCGTGGACCTGGTGGTTCAGCACCACCCCGTCCACGGTCAGGGCGGGATTCCGGTAGGTTTGCTCGGGCTCGGCTTCACCGGAAGAGGGGCGGGATTGCTCAGGCATGGCCCGTCATTCCTGGTTGAACGAGGCCAGGGCGCTGTCCAGGTCGCCGAAGGTCTCGAAGACCAGCTTCAGCTGGGTCACGTTCAGGATGTTGTCGATGCGGTCGCTGACGTTGCAGATCTTCAGCTGGCCGCCGTTCTTCTTCAAGGTGTGGAAGGCCGACACCAGGATACCCAGGCCGGTGGAGTTGACCCAGCTGACCTTGGCCAGGTTCAGCAGCACGTCCACGTGCCCCGCGGCGATGAGGGTCTTGATCTCGTTCTGGAACTTCTCGTGATCAGGACCACCCATGATCTTGCCCGAAAGCTCCAGGACCATGACATCACCGACCGGGTTCTGCTTGAAATTCACTTGCCGTCCTCCTTGGCAGTGGGAATTGTCACTTTCTCGATATATGATAAATATCCGTAGGCGGGTTTCCAACCCGTTTGTGGATATTTCCCTGCGCGACGGAGGTGATCCGGTGGATGTGCGACAGTCCGTGCTGGCGGGATCCTGGTATCCAGCCCCGCCCGATGACCTGGCCGGCCAGGTGGACGGCTATCTGGACCTGGCCGATCCGGCCCGGCGCACCCGGGGCCGTCCCGTGCTGGGGGTGCTGCCCCACGCCGGCTATGCCTACAGCGGCCCCACCGCCGGCCGCCTGCTGGGCCTGTTGCGGCAGGACCGGCCGGCCACCGTTTTCCTGCTGGCCCCCAACCATCGCCTCCCCCTGGACCACATCACCCTGTCCGCCGCCGACGCCTTCGCCACCCCCCTGGGCCGGGTGGCCGTGGACAGACGCCTGGTGGATGAGCTGGCCGGGTGCCCCGATTTCAGGGTGGACGGAGCCGCGCACCGCCAGGAGCACGCGGTGGAGATCGTGCTGCCCCTGCTGCAAAGAGCGTGGGGAGAGGGCGACGCCCAGACCCCGCCCTGGCGCCTGGTGCCCATGCTGGTGCCCCATCTGGACGCCCCGCGCCTGCTGGCCGCGGGCCAGGCCCTGGGCAGGGTGCGGGACGCGGGCCCCGGCCCGGTCCTGATCCTGGTGAGCAGCGACTTCACCCACCACGGCAGCGGTTTCGGCTACACTCCCTTCGCTCACCTGCCTGCCACCGACTTGCCCCAGGCCCTGGAGACCCTGGATTCGGGGGCCATCCTGCGCATCCTGGCGGGGGACCCCCGGGGCTTGCTGGAATACGGACGGGAAACGGGCATCACCATGTGCGGCCTGCCCGCCGCCGCCGTGGCCCTGGCCGCAGGGTTGCCGGCGGGGTACGAGGCCGGCCTGGTGGACTACTGCCGCAGCGGGGACCAGAACGGCGATTACGGGCACAGCGTCAGCTATGCCTCCATCCTGTTCACCACCGGCCGGGACCAAGGAGAATCGCCATGAAACTGACCCCCGACGAGAAGGAATTCCTGCGGCGGGTGGCCCGGCTGGCGGTGGCCGCCGCGGTGAAGGGCCAGGCCGCCCCGGACGTGGCCACCCTGGCCGAGGAGGCGGGAATCGATCTGGAGCCCCGCCTGTCCGTGAAGCGTGGCGCCTTCGTGACCCTGCACCTGGACCACAACCTGCGCGGCTGCATCGGCTATATCGAGGGGCACCGGCCCCTGGCCCAGGCGGTGGCCGACAACGGGCGCAGCGCGGCGGTGGGGGATCCCCGCTTCGCTCCGGTGACGGAAAAGGAATTGCCCTTGCTGGATATCGAGGTGTCGGCGCTGACCCCCCTGGAGGCCGTGGCGGGACCCCAGGACATCGTCATCGGCCGGCATGGGGTGGTGCTGGAAAAGGCGGGGCGCAAGGCCGTGTTCCTGCCCCAGGTGGCCCCCGAGCAGGGCTGGGATCTGGCAACCACCCTGGGGCATCTGGCCCTCAAGGCCGGGTTGCCCCCCAACGGCTGGCAGGAGGGGGCGCGGTTCAAGGTCTTCGAGGCAGAGGTCTTCTAGGACGGGCCAACGGGCGGGCGCCGACGTCAGCGGACGGCGGCCTTCAGCTTCTCCTTGGCCTGCTTCACCGCCTCGTTCAGCCCGCGGTGCCAGCGGTTGCGCAAGGTGCCGCGCAGGATGATCAGGCTGTCGTCGGGCACCTGGTCGTTGGCGAACTGCCGCTTGTACTCGCTGTCGCCGATGCCGAAGTTCACCCACTCCAGTCCGGTGTTCTCGATGAGATCCTCCACCAGCTTGAACAGCAGCACGCTGCCCGGCGAGAAGCGGGCATACTCCTCGTCGAAGCCGATATCGGAGTAGTGGTATACATCCCTGTACTGGAAGCCCAGCACGTAGGTCACGGGTGTCCCATCCAGGAAAAGCAGGTAGGCCCGCAGCATTCCCCGGGCGGCCACATCGGTCAGCACCGCGTCGTCCTGAACGTAGTCGGGAATGAAGACCTCCAGCTTGCTGGCCTTCCAGGATTTCCGGCAGATGGTCCGGACGTGCTCGTTGAAGGCCGCCACCTGGCCGGGTTCGGTGATGCAGGTGAACTCCAGTTCCTGCTCGGCCGCCTCCTCCATGAGCCGCACCTGCCGCTTCAGGTTGTAACGTTTCTTCTTCTTGAACTGGGTGGACAGGTATTCCTCGAAAGTCGGGGCTCCCTTGCACACGAAGAAATCGCGAGCGGCGGAGAAGCGGTAAACCGGCGCGCCACCCACCTGCCAGGACCGGCTCTCCAGGAAGCGCCAGGCGAAGCTGTCCTCGGGAATGGACTTGCAGTACACCCCCTGGATGTGGGGGAACTGAGTCCACACCCAGTCCAGGAATGCGGTGTAGGCGGCGTCTTCCTGGGGCAGCAGGAACTGGCTGCCCAGGACTTCCAGGCAATGGAAGGAAGAGATGGGGAAATCACGGCGCTTGAAGGAGAAGCTGGTCTTGATGTCCCTCACCTGCAGGGCCAGGACCCCCACCAGGGTGCCGTCCTCGTCCTCGACGGCGGCCAGGATCCGCTCCTGGCCATCCCCGCTCGCCTGCAGGTGTCCCCACCAGGCAGGGGCCTGGTACATCTTGAAAAGGTTGGTGCTCCCGGAAAGCAGCCCCTCCCAGGCCTGGCTGAAATCCGGGTCCAGCTCCTGCGATTCAATGATCCGGAAATTGAATTCCATGGATGTGCCCACAAACCTTCCTGTTTGCTCGAAAACCCTTGAAAAACGGTGGCTTGCCCCGGCACGAAGAGGTCCGGCAACCAGGGCAGTAGATGTGATCGGATCCCCGGCGCCACATTTTAGTCTTAATGCCCCGCCCCCCGCCACGATAGGATTGTGAGAATTTGCCGGGCGCGGTATTGTCGGCCCGGTCCCGATCCCCGTTCATGATCAAACCATGAAGGCAAGAACAGAGACTCATGGCAATGAACACGGTTCTCACCCCCCGGGACAGCCTGCTGATCAACCGCTACCGGGGCCTGTCCATCATGCGCGTGGTGCTGGTCCACCTGGGGCTCAGCTGGTTCTTCCCCCCGTACAGCACCTACGTGGGCATGTTCCTGCCCATCCTGTTCTTCTGCTCCGGATACCTGTCCCTGTTCCTGTACCGCAACCGCACCAGCGACCGGGACTTCATGATCAGGCGTTTGACGGGCATCTTCATTCCCTTCTATCTGATCTATGCCGTGGCCTCCCTTGTGTCGCTGGCCCTGGGCCAGGGTAACGGATTCGGTTCCCTGGCAGGGGTCTTGCAGGCCCTGATCATCGCCCCCGAGACGGCGCAGATGCCCTACCCCCTGGGCCAGATCTGGTTCCTGCGCGTGGTGGTCTTCTGCACCCTGTTCAGTCCCTTCTTCTTCAAGCTCTCGGAACGCCGCAGCCTCTTCCTGCTGGTTCCCGTCCTGGCAGGGGCCGTGGTGGCCGTCCTGCGCGGAGTGGGTCTGGCCGGGTCCACGTGACGCTGGTGGGCTATAATATTCTGCAGTGCATCACCTACGGAGCGTTCTATTTCCTGGGCAGCTACTTCTTCGCCCTGGACTGGCGGACCATGCGGCGCCGGATCCTGGCCGCCATGGGGCTGCTGCTGCTGGCCGGGCTGGTGGGTTACCGGTTCTCCAACGGCAGCCTGGACCTGGGCGACCATTCCTTCATCCCCGACCTGTTCTACTTCTCCCTGGGAACCATCGGCATCCTGCTGGTGATGGTCCTGGCGCCGCAGCTGGAGGGGCTGTTCCGGGTGGCGCCCCCCGTGGCTGCCATCTGCGACTTCGCCGGCAAGCATTCCTACGGCATCTACCTGCTGCACTCGTTCTTCATCCTGTTCGCGGAAGAGCAGCTGGGCTGGGTGGACGTCATGGGCAACCCCCTGCTGGCGGTGGCCAAGATCCTGTTCGTGACGGGGCTGTCCATGGTGGGCGCCATGCCCTTCACCATGGCCACCCAGTGGATCCGGCGGAGGCTGCGCGGAAGGCTCTGGCAGTGAAATTTGCGGAGGGCTAGACCAGGACCCTGGCCCGGATCGCCTCCGGGATGGGCCCCCTTCGTTCCCGGCTCAACCCTGGCGGATCAGCAAGCGGAAGCCCTGGCCGTGGACCGTGCGGATCTCCACCCGGTCATCATCCTGCAGATACTTGCGCAGCTTGGAGATGAACACATCCATGCTGCGTCCGGCATGGTAGCTGTCGTCGCCCCAGATGCGGCGCAGGGCGAAGGAGCGCTCCAGCACCTTGTCGCCATGGACGCACAGCAGATCCAGCAGGTCGCTTTCCCGGGTGGTCAACTGGCGCACCTGCCCGTCGCGGGTCAGGGTCTGCTCGGTGCGGCAGAAGGTGTAGCTGGCCAGTTCCACCCGTTCGGGGGCTGGTGCCGGCTCGCCGGCCGCCCCGCCCCGCCGCAGCACCGCCTGCATGCGCAGCAGCAGTTCCTCCATGCTGAAGGGCTTGGTCACGTAGTCGTCGCAGCCGGCGCGGAAGCCCTCGATCTTGTCCTCGGTCATGGCCCGGGCGGTCAGGAAGATCAGGGGCACGGTCTCGCCGCGTTCCCGCAGATGGCGGGCGAACTCGAAGCCGTCCATGCGGGGCATCATCACATCCACCAGGCACAGGTCGAAGTCCCCGGACTCGAAGGCGGCCAGCCCCTGCTTGCCGTCGCGGCACAGGGTCACGGGGTGGCCGGCCTGCACCAGCGAATCCTCCACGATCAGTCCCAGGTTGGGGTCGTCCTCAAGCAGGAGAATACGGGCAGGCGTGGTGCTCATGATTCCGTCCTTCCCGGAGTTTCCGGATCGGCCGCCAGGGGCAGGTTGATGATGACCCGCGTGCCCTTGCCCGGGGCCGAATCCAGTTCCACCTGCCCGGCGTGGGCCTCCACCAGCAGGCGAACGAAGCTCAGCCCCAGCCCGTAGCCCTTGACGTCGTGCCGGTTGCCGGTGTGGCTGCGGTAATACTTCTCGAAGACCAGGCCCTGCTCGGCCCGGCTGATGCCCGGCCCCCGGTCCGCCACCTCCAGCACCAGGCGCCCCTCGCGCAGGCGGCTGCGCAGGGTCACGTGGGGCTGGTCTCCCGAGTACTTGATGGCGTTGTCCACCAGGTTGGCCAGCACGTTTTCCAGGTGCACGGGGTCGCCGTCCACCATGGGATAGCCGGCCTGCAGTTCCAGTTCCAGCGCGCCGCCCCGGTCTTCCACCTGCAGGGCGAAAGCCTCGGCCGTGGCGCGGGCCAGTTCGTGCATGTCCACCCGCGCCCGGTGCAGGGTGAAGTCGCCGGCCTCCAGGTGGGCGATCTGCAGGATCTTCTCCACCTGCCGCCGCATGCGCAGGTTCTCGTCCCGGATCATGCCGTTGTAGCGTTCCAGGGCTCCCGGCCGCTCCAGCGCCCCGGGCCGGGCCAGGGCCTCGCTGGCCAGGCTCACGGTGCTGATGGGCGTCTTGAACTCGTGGGTCATGTTGTTGATGAAGTCGATGATGCGCGTGAAGAAGCGGTTCTGCTGATCGATCTTGCGCAGGGTGAGCACGAAGGTGGCGATGATGACCAGCAGGAACAGGGCCGAGGCCGCCAGCAGCGGGCCGATCTGGCGCATGATGAAGCCGTGGTGGCCGGGAAAGCGCAGCAGGATGCTGTGAGCCTCGGGACGCAGGTCCAGGGGAAAGAGCTCGGCGCGCAGGGGCGAGGCCAGCAGCTGGCGCTGGTCGGCGTCCGCGTCCAGATGTTCGCTGTGCAGCACCAGCTTGTTTTCCGGAGAAAGCACACCGAACTGGGGCGCAATGTCGATGCCCACCTCCTGCAGGTTCCCGCGCAACACCGAGTCGATGTGGGCGGGTTGCAGGCGCTCGCGAATGGGCCGCGGGGCGGCCACCACCAGATCCCCCACGATGTGGCGGATCAGCTCCACCCGTTGCTCGCCGGGGAAATTCCCGTCCTCGCTTTCCTGGTCGGAGAACCAGCTCTGCAGGGTGACCAGGGAATCGACGGTGACGTTGTGCCACAGGTGGGACTCGTCGGTGAACTCCTTGCGCAGAACAACCGTGGCGTCCACGCGGGTGGAATCCAGGAAGACCTTCTCGCGGAAGGGGCGGCGCAGGGACGGGGTCTTGAACTGGAAATGCCGGGCGGGATGGGCGGTGCGGTCCTGGTCCCCGAAGCTGTAGATGACCTGCAGAGCGTCGCTGGCGATCTCCCCCGCTTCCAGGTCGCGCACCGTCTCCGTCAGGGCGGTGGTGGCGTTGCGGCGGAAGGCCTGGTCCTTCAGGCCCCAGGCCATGTTCAGCAGGGCCAGCTGAACCGCCAGCAGGCCCGTCACCGCCACGGTGATGGCGCCGATGAGCCAGCCGTTGCGCTGTCCCCGTCCCGCGGACCGGCGCCGGGAGCCGTCGGTTGTGTTGCGCGCTTTCATCATGCCTACAGGATAACTCCCCGGAGGTCCTAAAAACCAGTGTCAGAGCGCGATTTAACACGATTTAACACCTCTTGACACCCCTTAACTGGATGGTTTCGCCCCCGGCCCGTATTGTCCCTTCAGGCATTCGAAGGTCGCCCCGAAGAAACCCGAAACCCCTGATGGGAGATCACAATGAACAGGTTGAAACAAGGCATCCACCCCTCTCTGCTGCTGCCCGGACTGCTGCTGTACATGTGGGCGGCCCTGAGCGGACTGGCCGCCCAGGCCGCCCCCGCCTGGGACGGCAGCATTACCCAGGAAGACGGCTGGCAGGTGGTCAACAACCCGGCCCGCCCCCTGGGCGGAGAGAAGGTCCTGCGGCCCCAGCCCCTGTGGCGCCTGGGCGGCGAGGACGAGGAGGTGCTGTTCGGCCTGGTGGAGGACGCCGTGGTGGACGACCAGGGTTACTCCTACCTGCTGGACACGGTGCTGTGCAGCGTGCTGGTGGTGGACCAGCAAGGTGAGATCGTGCGCAACCTCAGCGGCCAGGGTGACGGACCCGGCGAGTTCCGCTTCGCCCGCGAACTGGTCTTCCTGCCTGACGGGGCCCTGGGCATCATGGAGATGATGCCGGGCAAGATCGTCTCGGTGACCACCGACGGCACGCCCCGACCCTCCTTCGCCCTGGATTCCACCGACGGCGGCGGCATGATGAACCACCTGCAGCACATCGCCGCCAGCAAGGATGCCGTGCTCATCGGGCGCGTCAACACCACCTTTGCCGAAGAGGGCGCCACCATCAGCCGCACCCTGGCCCTGCACGGGGCTGACGGGCAGCAGACGGCCCTCATTCGTGAGGACAAGGAGACCCAGTCCGGCGGCAACATCCAGCTGGGTGGCCGGGACGGCGACGAGTTCACCCAGAACTTCACCCTTTGCCCCGACGGCCGGGTGGTCACCTTCCCCGACCCACGCAAGTACGAATTCCGGATCTACGGCCGGGACGGGCAGAAGCAACAGATGGTGCGCCGCCAGTACAAGTCCGTGCGCCGGCCCGAGAAAGAGCTGGAAGCAGCCCGCAAGCAGGCCGAGGAGATGCAGGCCCGCTTCAACGGCAGCGTCCAGATCGATGTGCCCGAGGTGGCCGACGACATCGCCGGCATCATCGCCCGGCCCGACGGCATGCTGTGGGTGGCCAATAGCCAGGGCAACCGCGACGGGGGCCCCGGCAGCATCGGCTACTTCGACGTGTTCGACCGGGACGGCAAGTACCAGGAGCGGGTCCTCATCAAGGCCGATTACGACCGTGACCGGGACAGCTACACCCTGGTGGGCGACCGCCTGTTCGTGTTCAAGGAGTCCCAGAACGCCCCCGACCGCACCCAGACCATGGGCGGTGGCGGCGGAACCACCATGGTCATGATGGTGGGGGGCGGCGCCAGCTCAGAGGATGAAGAAGATGAGGAAGCCAGGCCCTACGAGGTGATCTGCTACCGGCTGGATGGCTAGTCCGCCGTCCCCACACGGGCGGACCGAGGGCACCCGGAGACTTCCCGGCTGGGCGGGTCTCCGGGTGTTTTCCTGCCCAGCCCCCCCGAAACCGGGTCACGCCTTGAAATAATCTTCGCAATAGCTTAATTAAAGCCAGATGACCGGATATCAGCCCAGGAGAATCCATGAGTTTCTGGAAGAAATTATTCAGCGGACCCCGGACTCCGCCCGAATCGGCCCGCACCATGAGCCGCAACGCCCCGTGCTGGTGCGGCTCGGGCAAGAAATACAAGCAGTGCCACCAGGAGTCCGATCGCGGCCACTTCCTGACCCAGCAGAATGCCGCCTGCAAGGGGCCAACCTGAAGCCGATGAGTCCCGGGGCTGCGTGACAGCCCCCTTGTCGGCCGGAGGAAAAGGCGGCGGGATCAGTCGCGGTGTTCGAATTCGATGATCTCGACCCTGGCGCGGATCTTTTCCAGCCTGAGGGTGAGGTCGGCCAGGATCTCGGCGCGCTGGGTCAATCCCGAGGTCGCCTCGAGAGACAGGCAAGCATCGGTCCACTGGCCGAAGGATGCCACCAGGAAGGACTCGATCCCGGTCTCGGGACCCAGCACCCACACCTCGTCGCTCTCGGCGCGGGGCACCCGGTGCTGCTGGTCGCCCCCCAGGTAGGACGGCCCCGGACCCGGTTGCGCCGGCCAGACCAGGGCCAGCCGGCCCGCCGGATCCAGGTGATAGACCAGGACATGGGAATCGCGGTCCAGGAAGAAATCCAGGGCGAAGGCCTGGCCCGTGTGCAGGATGCCGCGGGTGTCCGCGTGGGAACCGGCGCCCCGGGTTCCTTCCTCGCCCACCAGGACTACAACCCGGGGAGAGTTGGGGGAGTCGCCCCCTCCCGGCCACCGGGGCAGGATGATGGCCATGGCCAGGACCGCCGCCAGGGGCAAGGCCCAGGTCAGGCGGGAGGAAAGCTTCGAATGGGAGATCCGGCGATGGCGTTGGTTTTCATCCATGGGGCCCTGGTGCCGGGCCGTCTCAGCCAGGCCCTGATCCGCCAGGGCGGCCAGGATCCGGTTCAGGCTTTCCTGCTGCTGGCGGGATTCCTCGGCGGTCAGGTTCCCGTCCTCCCAGGCAGACTCGGCCACCGGTAACTCGCCGAGCGCCAACCCCTCGAGCGCGCGGAAGTTCTCCAGCCTGGCGGCCTGCCGGGGATGCTCCTCAAGAAAGCGCAGGACCCGGGCCTGTTCTGCGGCCTCCAGGTCCTCGAAACCGAGGAGCAGCTCTTCCATGAGTTCAGGATTCCAATCTGCCGGTGTCATATCATCCCTGTGCGCTTTTCCATCCGTGTCGTTCATTCACTGCCCAGGAAGACCAGCTTCCGGACCCGGGAGTTGCACCCGAGGCGAAATTTATCATGACTCTTCTTCCTCGCTGAACCCGAACTTCCGGGCCACGCAGCGCCGCATGCCGATCCGGGCCCGCCGGATCCACGAACGAACGGTGTTCAGGGCCACCCCCATGGCCTGGGCCACCTCCTGGTAGGCCTGATCCTGGAACAGGGCCAGAAACAGGGCCCGCCGGTGATCGTCGCTGTCCAGTTCCTCCAGGCATTCTTCCAGGATGCGCCGGGTTTCCACCGCCTCCAGCAGGCGATGGGGGTCGGCCCCCTCGGCCAGGGGAAACCGTTCCACCAGTTCGGTGGCCACCTCGCCGGTGGTCAACCGCCCCTGCTGCTTGCGGTGCTGGTGATACAGGTTGATGAGCAGGAAGTTGGCCCGGGAACGGAACCAGGCCCAGAAACAGCCCGGACGCTGGTAGACGAAACGGCCCTTGCCCATTTCGGCCACCACCTTCAACAGCACGTCCTGGCACCAGTCATGGCGCAGGTCGGGATCGCGGGTCAGGCGGGCGGTCATGGCGTAGACCGGGCGGTGGGATCGCTGCATGAACTCCTGGATACCCGCCGGAGATCCCTGGAGCAGCCCCGCCACCAGGGCTTCCTCGGCCAGGTCCCGGTTTTCCGGTCCCCCGTCCTGGCGGGGCATGTTCACCATGTCGCCCATGTCAGCGCCAATCCCCCGCGGCCAGGAAAGCGGCCCAGTAATAAGGGTGGTCGCTGAGCCCCGCAGCCCGGCGCTGGGCCAGAATCGCCAGGGAGGCCGTGCGCACGGCCTGGGCCGTGTTCATGCCCTCGCCCCAGCGTGCCCGGTACAGGTGGTCCATCCACAGGCAGGTCTGCTCGTCCTCCACGGCCCACAGGCTCATGATGACGGTGCGGGCCCCGGCCAGGGCGAAGGCCCGGCGCAGACCGAACACACCCTCGCCGCGACCGGCCACCTCGCCCAGCCCCGTGTCGCAGGCCGAGAGAACCGCCCACTGGACCGTGCCCAGATCCATGGCCGCCACTTCCTGGGCGGTGAGAATGCCGTCACCGGATCCCGGGGATTCGCGCCACTGGTTGGCCCCGGCCAGGGCCAGACCGGTGCGCGCCAGGGGATTGTCCCAGGCCTGGTCCCCCTCCCCGGAAGACGACCCCGGCAGGAAGAAACCATGGGTGGCCAGGTGCAGGACCTGTGCCCCGGCCATGGCGCCCTTCACGGCGCACTCGGAAGGCTGGGCCAGGGTCAGCAATTCAGCCGGCCATCCGGCCTGCCGCCACATATCGGCAATGAGGCGGGCTTCCCGGCCGGCCTCGGGCAGGGCGGGAAATTCCATTTCCGGCCAACCGCCTCGCTGGGCGGAGCCCTCGGCCTCTCCGTAATCCACCCCACCCAGGGCCAGCAGGCGACCGGGAGCCCGGTCGTGGTGATCCGCTTCCAGCAGGGTCTTTTCCGCGGTCAGCAGATGCAGGACCGCCGGCTCCTCCACCAGGAAGCGGTCCCCGTCCAGGGGCAGCGAAGGGAAACTCAGAAGATGAAGACTGCCGGCCGCGACGATGAAGACCTGATCCGCCCGGCCCAGGGCGGCCGCCACGGGATCCCAGACCAGATGGCGCACCTGCCGCCCGATCTGCCGGTACTCCCGGCCACGCTGTCCCGGGTCCCGGGCCACCTTGACGAAGCCCCGGTTCATGGCCAGGCGGCGGCTGGCCGACTCGCCCGCGGGCCCGAATTGCAGCCCCACCGACACCTGGGATCGCCAGCCGGCCACCGCCCGATCGATGGCCGTAGCATCCCCCAGCCTGAAAACCTGGGCCTCGCCTTGTCCGCCGGGAAGAACGAAGGCCAGGTATTCCGGGGCCCCGCGGCCGCCTTCCTGGCGGGCGAAGGCCAGCAAGGCCGCGCCCGCAGGCAGCCCGCGACGGACCTGGGCCAGGTCCGGCAGCCCGGCCTCCGGCCCCTCTCCTGCATCGGCACTGATCACGGACAGCTGCCTTTCGGCCGCGATGAGCCGGCGCCGGGTGTTGCGGATCAGCTCGCGGTAGGCCTCGATCTCCTCCCAGCCGGGGCCGCGCAGGGTCAGGTTGGCCAGCATTTCCCGCAGGGCCAGGGATGAATCCCGCAAGGCCGCCACCTGCGGACTGTCGTTCCCTCCCAGATTCCGATTCCGGGCGGCGAAATGATCCAGGACCTGGCCCCGGGAGCGGATGAGGGCATCCCAGACCCGTTCCACCCGTCCCCCCTGTTCGCCGTCGGACAGCAGGGAAAGGGCCAGGCCCAATCCCTCCACCCGGCTGCCGGCGTATTGCAGGGCCCGGTGTTCGGACAGGACGGGCATGGTGGCAGCCAGGTGGTTGCGGCTGATCTGCTCGGCCTCGAGGGCCGCCGCCAGGGCCTCGTCCCGGCGGCCCAGGCCGGCCAGGGCCTGGCCATGAACCGCGGTGGCCGCAGCCAGCAAGGGGTGTCCCTCGTCCAGATCCCTGAGGCACAGCTCGCGGGAATGCCGAGCCAGTTCGGCGGCCGCCGGGAATTCTTCCCGGGTGATGTGAAGCTCGGCCAGACGGTTGAGCATCTCGCAGAGCAGGACATTGTCCTCTTCCAGATCGGCGCGCAGGATGGCCAGGCTGTGCTCCAGGCTGATCACCGCGCCATCCAGGTCGCCCAGGGCGATCTGGCACTTGCCGATCTGGCTGTGGTCGTCCCAGCAGTCATAACTGTCGGGCCCCTGGCTTTTTTCCCGGAGGCCCAGGGAACGCCGGTACAGATCCAGGGCCTCCTGGTAATGCCCCTGGGCCAGGTGGCATGAAGCGAGGGTTTCCAGGCCATTGCAGACCTGCGGATGTTCGGGTCCGTACACCGCTTCCATTCCCTGCAGGACTTCCTCCAGGATGGTGGCCGCATCCACCGCGTCCCCCATGTCCAGGTAGGTGATGGCCAGATTCATGCGAGTCAAAAGGGTGCGGGGGTGCTTCTCGCCCAGCTTTTCCACGAAGATGCCCACGGCGCGTTCCTGCATCACCAGGGATTCCCTGTACAGCCCCAGATAGGCCAGCTGGTTGCCCAGGTTGTTGGCCGATTCGCCCACCCACTCGTGGTCCGGACCCAGGTTCTTCTCGCGGATGGCCAGGGCCCGGCGATGCACCCGGGCCGAGCCGGAATAATCCCCCCACATGGTGAGGACCACGGCCTGGTTGTTCAGGGGGGAGGCCAGGCTCAGGTGCTCGGGACCGTGAACCTTTTCCAGCACCGCCTCGGCCTGCCGGGAGCACTCGTACGCCCTGGTGTAATCCCCCGAGCGGCGGTAGGCCACCGACAGGCTGGACAGGGTGGTGCCCCGGTGCTCGTCGTGGGCGTGACCGGCCGCCAGGAGGATGGCCTCGGCCCGGCGAAAAAGCGGAATGGCCAGGGTGAATTCGTAGCGCTGGGTTCTCAGGTTTCCCGCGTGCAGCAGGCTGTTGGCCAGTTCGGGATGGTCCGCTCCCAGCAGGGTTTCCTTGATCTGGACGGCGCGCTCAGCCCAGACCACGGCTTCGGGGTTCATGACCTGGCGGCTGCGGTAGGCGGCCTGGACCAGAAAATCCAGCGCCTTGGCCTCTTCGACGCTGCCCTCGGGGGCGAGGGTGCGGAATTCGTCCACCAGGACGCGGCCCTGTTCCAGGATGCCCTCGTAGTCGCTGGCCGCCAGCAGGGACTCCAGCTGGGCGAAGGGCTCGGGCGGGATGGCGTCCTGGCTCCTGGCGGTGGTGGTGGTGAGAAGACCGATGCAAAGCAGGACGGTGCTGATGAGTCGCAGCATTCATTCCCCCGAGGATGAATGGGTCGAACGGGTGAGGAATAATGATACCACATGTCCAGCGGGGCTTCCAACCTGTTCCCGCCCATCCAGATGCCCGGATCGAGTTCTCAGCGGGTAGAGAATTCCACCACCGTTGGCAGCAGCCGGTTGCCCTGCTCGTCCATGAAGCTCCGGTAATGGTTGTCGTTCAGGCCGAAGCGGTAGGTTTGCCCGGGCTTCAACTGCACCTGCAGGCGCAGGACGGTGCGTCCCTCGTCGTAAGCCGCTCCCGTGAAGTCGGGCATCATGCCGTCGGCCCGGACCACCGACCAGGAGCGGTCCTTCATGGGCCGGTCGAAGACCACCACGATTTCCTTCAGCCCCGGATCCACCCCGGTGGCGCCGTCGGCGGGGGTGATGGACACGATCCGGGGCGCCTTGGCGGCCAGGGCCCGCTTCTCGGCCTCCCAGGGCTCGGTGATGGCGGCCACGCGCCGGGGGCCGTCTGCGGCCCACTCATCCATGAACTCCACCACCCGGGGCATGAAGGCGGCCAGGTCGGGATAGGTGTGGCGTTCCGCTTCGTAGCTCTCCAGCAGCCGGGCCAGTTCGGGCACCCAGTAGAAAGAGTTGTGCTGCTCTTTTTCCGCCATGGTGTCGGCCACCGGCCGGCCCCAGGCTTCGGCCACCCAGCGCAGGGTGCAGGCCCGCACCAGGGATTCCCGCATCACCGTGTTCCAGGAGCTGTAGGCCTGCCTGCTCATGGCCTCACGGACCAGGGGGAACAGGACTTCTCCCGAGGCCGCCAGCTGCGCAGCATGGGCGTCGATGCAGGGATTGACCGCCGAGTGGGAGAATTCGTGCACCACCGTGGGCAGCGCCTGGTTGGGAAACATGGGCTGGCCGTTCTTGTCAGACTGCCACACACCCATGATGGAGTGCAGTTCTTCGCCCTCCGGCAGAAACACCCGGGCCCCGTAGTTGGCCGGGCCGTTGGCCAGCCCCAGCTCCATGAAGAAGGGCAGCCCTTCCCGGGCCCCGAAGAACCGGCCGTACCAGGCGGGGATGCCCTGATCCTGGACCAGCACCCGCATGCGATCCCGGGCCACGGCGTAGATGTCCTGGTGGGCGTTCCAGAAGGAAGGGAAATCGGAGTCGGCCGCGAAGCGGCAGGCGGCCGCGGCGAACCGGCGGGCCAGCTCGGGTGTCCAGCGCTGGTCCAGGCCCCGGGGCAGGGGATCCCAAGGCACGCGACCGGCACAGTCCTGGACATCTGCCAGATGCACGGCCAGGGCCGGCACCGCGTCGTACCCCAGGCCCCGCGTGCGGCTCAGCAGGCGGGCCAGCTGCACGGCCTCGTGCTGTTCCAGGCCGGCGAAATGGGTGTCCATGTCCGCCGCGTAGGAGGGCACGCGGCACTGGTTGTACTCCCTGTGGCCGGCCAGGCGGAAGATGATGCTGGTCAGTTCGATGCGCGGGTCGACGGCGATGCTCATGCCGGTTTCCGGAGCGCCGGCGGCCTGGGTTTCCATGACCGGCCGGGCCACGAAACCCAGAGGAATCAGAATGGAAAGAAGAAACAATGACAGAGTGCGGCGCATGACAATCCCCCTTGATGGCCGTGATTCAAGGGGGACCATATACCAGGCTCAGCGGGGAGACAAGGCCTGTGCCCGTTCCCGCCACAGCACCACCGCCGAGATGCCGAACACCAGGAAGGCCTGCAACACCGAGCTGGCGAATCCCCAGCTCCAGCCGCCCAGGGTGGTGGCCCGCACCAGCCCCCCCATCTGCGCCAGCAGCAGGAGCACCAGCAACAGGGCCCCGGGGCGGGGCCAGCGGCGGGCCAGGAAGGCCAGGCCCACGAAGATCCCAGCGCCCACGACGGCGCTCAGGGCCACCAGGGCCGTCTGGCCGGGATATTCGTTCCGGAAGACGGTCAGGATGGGCGACATGAACAGCAGGGCTTCCACCAGCAGGATCCGGAAAACCCCTTCGCGAGCGCCCCAGTACTGGATGACGTAGCTCACCAGGAAGACCCAGGTCACCGTCAGCCGCATCATGCTGGAACCCAGGGGCCAGATGCCCTGGCCCTTCTGGTCGAACCCCCCGAAGTTCACCGTCAGGTAGTCCAGGGTGACCACGGCCACCGCGGCCAGCACGGCGTGGAAGCCCGCGCGGTGCATGATGCCCCGGGACCACTCGTCGCCATCCCCGAGCACCCCCACCTCGCGCAGAATGCTGGGCAGGAAGACCACCAGGGCGATGAAGGTCATGAGGGTGGGCTCCAGGTACTTGAGGAAAACCGCCGCCAGGGCCACCCCGAAGGCCATCCAGTCGGCAGAAGGCAGGCGTCGCATGGTCATGGTGTTCATCATCACTCCCCCGTCGGTTGGGAGGGGCCGTCTCCCGGCGACTCCTCCAGCTGGAACAGTTCCCCCACCGGCATTTCCAGGGCCCGGGCCAGTTGGAAGGCCAGCAGGGCCGAGGGCACGTACTTGCCCTTCTCGATGGCCAGGATGGCTTGCCGCCGGACGCCCACGCGCCGGGCCAGATCTTCCTGGGTGAGATCCAGCCGGGCCCGGTGTTGCTTGATGTGGTTGATGAGCTTCATGAGGGCAATGTACGCTACTGCGTACATTTTGTCAACTACAAATTACATTTTCTGCCAAACTCTCCCCTTCCCCGGGATCCGGGCCTCTCCCTCATCGCCGGGAAATCCCCTGCAACAAGGACTTCATTACCACGTAATCCGGGGGTCTTTTTCGGGGCAATACTGGTTAGGATTTTGTTGTCTATGCCGCCCCGAGAGGTTATTTTCGGGTGTCTTGTATATCAGCGGAGAAACGCGTGATCATCGCGCCTTCACGGAAGAGATGGCATAATGGGTCTTCTGGACAAAGTCCACAATTTCACCACGGCCAGAGAAGTCATGGCCTCGGGCTACTACAATTATTTCCGGGTCATCGAATCGGCGCAGACCAACACCGTGCGCTTCAAGGGCCAGGAAACCATCATGCTCGGCAGCAACAACTACCTGGGCCTGACCAACCATCCCAAGGTGAAGGAAGCCGCGCAGCAGGCCATCGCCAAGTACGGCACGGGCTGCGCAGGCTCCCGCTTCCTCAACGGCACCCTGGACATCCACCTGGAGCTGGAGGAGAAACTGGCCAAGCTGGTGGGCAAGGAAAAGGCCCTGGTGTTCAGCACGGGCTTCATGGTGAACCAGGGCGTGCTGAGCAGCCTGGTGGGGCGTAACGAGGTCATCATCGTCGACCGCACCGACCACGCCTCCATCATCGACGGTGCCCGCCTCAGCTTCGCCGACGTGCGCAAGTTCCGCCACAACGACATGGAGAACCTGGAGCTGGTCCTGAACAACGAGAAGGAAACCAGCAAGCTCATCATCGTCGACGGCGTGTTCAGCATGGAAGGCGACATCGCCAAGCTGCCCGAGATCATGGACCTGGCCGAGAAGTACGACGCCTTCGTCATGGTGGACGACGCCCACGGCGTGGGCGTGCTGGGCGATCACGGCCGGGGCACCTGCAACCACTTCGGGCTGACCGACCGGGCCGGCCTGATCATGGGCACCTTCAGCAAGAGCCTGGCCTCGGTGGGCGGCTTCGTGGCCGGTGACGCCGACGTCATGCACTACATCCAGCACACGGCCCGGGCCCTCATGTTCTCGGCCAGCATGCCCCCGGCCAGCGTGGCCTCGGTGTCGGCGGCGGTGGACATGATGCTGGAAGAGAGCTGGCGGCACGAGGCCCTGTGGCGCAACAACGACATCATGCGCGAGCGCCTGAACGACGCCGGCTTCAACACCGGCCCCAGCGAGACCCCCATCATTCCCGCCGTGGTGGGCGAGGACATGACGGCCTTCGTCATGTGCACCCGCCTGGCCGAGGAGGGCGTCTTCGTCAACCCGGTGGTCAGCCCGGCCGTGGACCAGGGCAACGCCCTGATTCGCCTGAGCCTCATGGCCACCCACACCGAGGACGAGATCCACAAGGCCATGGACATCATGGTGAAGGTCGGCAAGGAACTGCAGATCATTCCCGCCTGAGGGTCTTGACCAGCGACGGTCATCAACACAGCCCGGGCGGGAACCTGCCCGGGCTGTTTCTATCATTGAGGGAGCCATCATGCCCATCCAGATCAAACAGGCCGACAGCAAGCAGCAAATCGACGCCTTCCTGCAGTTGCCCTACCAGCTGTACGGGGACGACCCCCACTACGTGTTCCCCCTGCTGGGCGAGATGCGCGACTTTCTGGACAAGCAGAAGAACCCCTTCTACCGCCACGCCACCGCCCAGCTGTGGCTGGCCGAAAAGGACGGGAGGGTGGTGGGCCGCATCGGCGCCTGCGTGGACCGCTACAACAACGAGCATCACGACGAGAAGGTGGGCTTCTTCGGTTTCTACGAGGTGGAGGACGACCCCCAGGCCGCACGCCTGCTGCTGCAGACGGCCGCCGACTGGATCGCCGCCCAAGGCATGGACACCATGCGCGGCCCGGGCTGCTTCACCAGCAACCACGACTGGTACGGCCTGCAGGTTGACGGCCGCTTCGACCGTCCCGTGCTGGGCATGCCCTACAACAAGCGCTACTACGAGCAGCACTTCGCGGACTTCGGCCTGACGGGGGCCAAGGATCTGTTCGCCTGGTGGATCGAGACGGGCGGCCGGTTCCCCGAGAAGATGACGCGACTCATCGAGCGCATCCTGGACAAGCCCGGGCTGGTGCTGCGCCCCATGAACATGAAGAACTTCCTGGCCGACGCCGCCATCATCCGCGAGCTGTACAACGCCTGCTGGAGCCAGAACTGGGGCTTCATCCCCCTGGATGACGAGGACTTCCAGCACATGGCCAAGGACATGAAGAGCCTGGTGAACCCCGAGCTGCTGCTCATCGCCGAGCTGGAAGGCAAGCCCGTGGGCTTCGCCCTGACCGTGCCCGATTTCAACCAGGCCCTGCAGCCCATCAAGGGCAAGCTGCTGCCCCTGGGCTGGCTGAAGTTCCTGCTGGGCAAGCGCAAGATCGACGCGGCCCGCACTCTGCTCATGGGCGTGCTGCCCGAGTACCGCAAGCTGGGCCTGGACATGGCCCTGGTCTACCGCACCATGACCTCGGCCTTCAAGGACGGCATCACCAAGGGCGAGTGCTCGTGGGTGCTGGCCGACAACGAGCCCATGAACCGCATCATGCAGGGCTACGGGGCCGACTGCTACAAGACCTACCGGGTTTACGAGAAGACCCTGGAACCTTCGGCAGGATGAGACCCGCGGCCGGCAGCCTCATCGCCCTGACCGGGGCCACCGGTTTCCTGGGCAGCCACATCGCCGACCGGTTGCTGGCGGCGGGCTACCGGGTGCGCGCCTCGGTGCGGGCCGGCAGCAACCGGCGCTGGATCGCCGGCAAGGAACTGGACCTGCGCGAGGTGGATCTGGCCGACGGGGCCGACTGCCGGAATTTCCTGGAAGGGACGGCGGGGCTGGTGCACTGCGCCGGCGTGGTCTCGGCCCCCGACGAGGCGGCCTACCAGCGGGGCAACGTGGCCACCACCGAGGCCTTGCTGGCCGCCGCCGACCAGGTGTGGCCCGCCGGCAGCGGCGTGTTCGTGCTGGTGAGCAGCCTGGCCGCCCACGGCCCGGCGGGGCTGGACAGCCCGGCCCGGGAGGACGAGCCCAACCGCCCCATCACCGCCTACGGCCGCAGCAAGGCCGCCGCCGAGGCCGCCGCCCTGGAGGGCAACTGGCCCTTCCGCACGGCCATCCTGCGCCCCCCCAGCCTTTACGGCCCCCGCGACGCGGAATTCGTGCCCCTGTTCCAGGCCGCCGCCCGGGGCATCACGGCGCGTATCGGGGACAGCATGAGCGGGCTGTCCATGGTGCACGGCCGGGACGCGGCGCGGGCCGCGGTGGAATTGCTGGAATCGGGAAGCAGCGCCGGAGTTTTCTTCGTGGACGACGGCCACCGGGGCTATGACTGGAACGAGATGGCCGCGGCCCTGGAGCAGGTGGTGGGGCGCAAGGTGCAGCAGCTGTACATTCCCCTGGGGCTGCTGAAATTCGCCGCCGCCCTGACCTTCCCGGGAGTGGCCGACCGCTCGCCCATCCTCAATGCCGACCGGCTGCGCGACCTGGACACCCCCGGCTGGGTGTGCGACGGCAGCAAGCTGGCCCTGGAAACGGGTTTCCGGGCGGAATTCGATCTGGCGACGGGATTCGCAGACACCGTCGCCCACCTCAAGGATCAACGTCAGAAATGAACTGGAATCGTCCCCTGGCCAAGCTGGCCCTGAACCGCCTGAACATCGACCGCCTGGCCGTGGTGTACCTGCTGGTCAGCGCCTTCTATCCCGTGCTGAACCCGGCCGTCTTTCCCGCGCCCTGGAAGAACGCCGTCATCCACGGGGCGCTGGCGGTGGTCATCTGGTTCGTGCCGCCCCTGCTGCGTCGCAGCCGCCACTTCGTACCGCGCCTGGTGGGCGAGATCTACCTGCCCCTGCTGTTCAGCATGTTCTACGCCGAGATGGAATACCTGGGGCTGATCTTCTTCGCCTTCGAAGACAGCCTGGACCCCCATCTCATCGCCATGGAAGAGTGGATCTTCGGCCTGCAACCCAGCCTGGAGTGGTCGCGCGCCTGGAACTGGCCCTGGTTCCACGAACTCATGGAGTTCGCCTACTTCAGCTACTACTTCCTGTCGGCCTCGGTGGTGGTGATGATCTTCCGCAGCCGGGGGCTGAGCAAGGAGAAGCGCTGGGACACGTTGCGGGATTTCGTGCGCGACCTGAGCCTGGTCATGCTGCTGTGCTACACCCTGTACACCCTGTGGCCGGCCTGGGGACCCAAGTACTTCCGGGCGGGCTTCGTGGAGGTGGACGGCTGGGTGTTCACCCACATCATGCACTACATCCACAACAACGGGGCCCTGCTGGGGGCGGCCTTCCCCAGCAGCCACGTGGCCGGCAGCATGGTGCCCTGGTTCTACACCTGGACGCGCTTTCCCCGCTGGCGCTGGCCCATGACGGTGATCTTCGTGCTGCTGTGCATGTCCACCGTGTACTGCCGGTACCACTACGTGGTGGATGTCTTCGCCGGGCTGTTGCTGGGCGGCACCGTGCTGCTGCTGGGCCACTTCCTGGGCGACAAGGCGCGGGGCCGGCTGGCCGGGCGGCAGTGGTTGAAGAGGGGCACGCGCTGATCCGCCGGCACAGGATGGACACGAAAAAGCTCCGACCCTGAACGGGACCGGAGCTTTTCATTTCTCTCGGAGGGACGGTCGGCTCACGGCCGGGTGGGGCTAGCCTCAGGTGAAGCCGCCGCTTCCGCATCCGCCGCCGCCGAATCCACCGCCGAGTCCGCCGCTTCCCGCGTCGCCGCCGGTGGCGAAGGAGGAAAAGCCGCGCTCCACGCGCTTGGACTGGCAGGCGGGGCACTTGAGCTTGCCGCTCTCCATCTCGCTGACGGTCAGCAGTTCCTCGAACTGGTGGCCGCACTTCTTGCAGGTGAATTCAAAAAGGGGCATGGTGTCACCTCCCTAGGACGAACGGGATCCGGGCTCCTCGTCGGGCTTCTTCTGCAGATCCTGGGTTTTCACGTCTCGATCCCCGATCGAGCAGGCGTCGGGGCCTCAACCGGGCTTGAGCCCCAGCCTGGGAAATATGACATTTACCAGGACGAACCAGAAAACCAAAAATACCACAAATTCCAGCATGAGGAGCCCTTCGGGGATCTCGGCGAATCTTCGAAATCAATTGACGGACAATGTAAATCCTGTGGCCGGGGTGTCAAGGGGGGCGTGGAGCAAGGGGGCGTCAAACAAGGGGGCGTCGAACATGGGGCCTCTCGAGGCTGCTCCATCTTGGCTGGTGGCAAAAGTGTAGCCCATTCCCAGCGGTAAAGTTTGCCCTCATTGTGGAGGTTGGAACCGCGGTGGTATTATTGCCGCGCAATCCGCTCTCATGAAAAGGGTGTTTCACGATGAAAGGGAGATTTTTCATGAAGTCCTTGCTCGCCCTGATGCTTTGCCTCGGCCTTGGTCTCACCATGGTCCCCGCCCAGGCTGCCACAATTGTCGGCCCTGACACCTTCGGCACCGGGGAAACCTACACGCCCTGGATCTTTGGAGAGCTGCCCAGCAGCTGCTGGTATATCTCCTCTCTGGTATACACGGAAGAAGCGTTCCTGATCACCGGGGACCTTGTCGTGTTCTATGACAACCCCACAGGCGGCATGTGCCTGGGCCCCTCGACCCAGTGGGAAGACTATCCCGAGTTCGTTTTCAATTACCCCGGCACCTGGACCATCCGCCTGGTCCAGCACCACCAGCATCCCGCCCTCCCCGATTACCCGGATATCGTCACCGAGAAGGAAGTCATCGTCACCGGCCCCGTGGCCGCCCAGTCGGTCAGCTTCAGTGCGGTGAAAGCACTGTACCGGTAACGCGCACCAGCTTCCGGTCCCGCTCATCTGCCGGCGGGGAGAATTGTTCCAGGCGCCCGGGTTGCTCAAGCGACACGGGCGCCTTTTCATGAGCCCTGGAATTTGGAGAGTGCCCCCGGCCCCGCCGTCAGAACGTCCCCTTCACCCAGCCCCCATCCGAAACGATGCCCTGCCCGGTGATGTAGCTCGCCCGCTCGGACATGAGGAAGACGATGAGGGCGGCCAGTTCCTCGGGCTCGCCCAGGCGCCCGGCGGCGATCTCGCCGGTCCAACCGGCCACCACGTCCTCGGGAGAACAGCCCATGTCCTGGACCTTCTTCTGGATGAGCCGCTGCACCGCGCTGGTGTTGTGGAAGCCGGGGGCCACGGCGTTGATGGTCACCCCGTGAGGAGCGGCCTCCAGGGCCAGGCTCTTGGTCAGGGCCTGCACCGCCGGCCGCAGCACGCTGCTGAGCAGCAGGTTCTCCACCGGCTGCAGCACGCTCACCGAGGTGATGCTGACGATGCGCCCGAAGCCCCGCTCCATCATGCCCGGCAGCACCAGGCGGCACAGCTGCACCGCGCTTTCCACCGTCAGGGTGTAGGCCTGGCGCCAGTGGTCCAGGTCCAGGTCGGCCAGGTTGCCCGCCGGCGGGCCGCCGGCGTTGATGAGCAGCAGATCCACGGGGGCCAACTCGCTTTCGGTCCGGGCCAGGAAGGCCACCACGGCATCGTGGTCCGTGACATCCAGTTGCCCGCTGATGACCCGCCCGGCGGCGTCACCGTGGGCCTGCCGGGCAACCTCCCGCACCTCGGCCTCGGCGGCCTGCAGGTCCTGGGCGTTGCGGGCGCACAGGGCGATGTGAGCCCCCTCCCGGGCCAGGTCCAGGGCCACGGCCTTGCCGAAACCCCGGCTGCCGGCGGTGACCAGGGCGGTCTTGCCTTTGATCTTCAAATCCATGATTCAGGGCCTTTCACGGGAAGGATGAGTCCGGTGTCCTTTATCCGGCCAGAAAATAGCAGAAAGGCACGGCTGTTGCATCACTCGCGGGTAAACCCGGGGCCCTGGACACCCGAAGAAACAACAGGGAACAACGAGGAACAACAGGGAGTCTCCCCCATCCGGAGACCGTGCAGAGGAAGATCTCGATTGTTCAAGACACGGCAAACCGCACTGGATAGATACAAGATACGACGGGGAGGCGGCGCCTCATCGTCCCGGGCCAAGAAGCGCCTGGCCTACCTGAAACCCGCCGGCGCCCCGGCCCCCGGTGACCCGGCCGCCGGAACCCGCCCAGTCGATCAGTGGAAATACCTGCGCATCGCCGTGCTCATGCTGCTGCTGGTGGGTGCCGCCTACCCCTTGCTGCCCCGCCCCGGGCATCAGGCGGCCCTGACCTACGAAATCGACCTGCAGAAGGCACCCCAGGGCAGCCTGACGGTGACCCTGGTGGCCCAGGGCAACCTGCCCGGCAAGCTGGACCTGGAGTTTCCCCCCGGGGTGTTCGGCAACGACGATAACGGCGTGAGCACCGGCACCCCCGTGGCCCACACCCTGCGCCCGGACGGCAGCCAGGGCGCCTCGCTGCTGACCGAGCGCACCCTGGACGGCTGGCGGCTGCACACCGAGGGGGCCGAGCGGGTGGGCTTCATCTACCGGGTGGATCTGGCCCGGGCCCGCAGCCTGGAAACGGATATCCGCCAGTTCATCTCCACCCCGGTGAACGGCGGGGTGCGCGCCGCCGGTTTCGAGGTTTTCCTGGAACCCGTGGGCGTGGAAGTGAAAGACATCACCGTCACCGTCCACAACCCCGAGCAACTGGCCCTGCTGGTGCCCTGGCCCGCCCTGGTGCGGGGGCGCCATGCCGACCAGGCCGCCGACTCTCCCGGACAGGGCGAGGATCCGGTGCCGCTGCCCGTCGGGCAGGCCCACCTGGGCTTCGGCGAGGGTTTCCAGCCTGCGGCGGATCTGGAGCCGACTCCGCGGCCGGCCGGCCCGACTGCCGATCCCGTCAGCCCCGTGCCCACCAACCTGTTCTACCATCCGCGCAACCTGGCCGACCTGAACAACAGCCTGCTCATCTGCGGCAACATCCGCACCCTGGACACCCAGGCCCGCGACACGGCCATCCGTTTCGCCACCGACCGGGCCTGGCACTTCGACGACGAGCGCGTGCTGAACCTGGTGCGCACCATCGCCCGGGCCGAAATCGGTTTCTTCGGCGAGGCGCCCACCGACCAGATCCTTGTGCTGCTGGCCGCCAACGAGGTGCGCAGCGACCAGGGCTTCGACGTGTACGGCGTGCACACGGGCAGTTCGGTGCTGGTCATGGTGGATCCCGAGACCAACTTCGACACCCTGAAAGAGCAGGCCGCCAGCGTCATGGCCCACGAGATGTTCCACGGCTGGCTGGGCGAGGCCATCCGCCAGACCGAGGACGAGACCCTGTGGTTCACCGAGGGCGCCACCACCTGGTACGCCGCCCGCCTGCTGACCTCGGCAGGGGTGTGGGAGCCCGATCACACCCGCCACATGCTGGGCACCCGCCTGGAGCGGGACTACGCCGGCAGCAGCCTGCTGGGCAAGGTTCCCGTGGCCGAGGCGGCCGCCCAGATCATGGCCGAACGGGACGTGGTGTCCTTCGCCTACGCCGGCGGCACGGCGGCCTGCATGGCCCTGGACCAGTATCTGTCCCAGCGCACGGGCATGGACGCTCCCCTGGACGAGGTCCTGCGCCACCTGTACCGCACCCGGGACCGCAGCGGGCTGACCCGGCGCAAGATCGAGGAGGCGGTGCTGGCCGTGACCGGCGTGGACTGCCGCCAGTGGCTGGACCTGTTCGTGTACGGCACCGACGCCTTGGCCCCCGCGGTGCAGCTGCTGCCCCCGGAGATGGACCCCGTAGCCTCACGTTGATAATCCGGCCTTTGTGGTTTAGATTCGGGACGCACCAACGCGTCCCGTTTTTCCTGCCCTGCGGCCCGGTTTGCCCGGGCCGGCCAGTATCGGAGGCCTTTCCGTGAGCTCCACATCCGCCAAGTCTTTCCGGCGCACCCTGGTGACCAGCGCCCTGCCCTACGCCAACGGCGAGATCCACCTGGGCCACCTGGCCGGCGCCTACCTGCCCGCCGACATCTACGTGCGCTACCTGCGCCTGCGCGGCGAGGAGGTGCTGTACATCTGCGGCAGCGACGAGTACGGCGTGCCCATCACCCTGACCGCCGAGAAGCTGGGCATCACGCCCAAGGAGCTGGTGGACCGCAACCACGCCTCCATCAAGAAGAGCTTCGCGGGCTTCGGCATGAGCTTCGACAACTTCAGCCAGACCAGCCGCGACATCCACGCCCAGACGGCCCAGGCCTTCTTCACCGACCTGCACCAGCAGGGGGTGTTCAAACAGAAGACCACCGAGCAGTTCTACAGCCCCAGCCAGGACCGCTTCCTGGCCGATCGCTACATCGAGGGCACCTGCCCCAAGTGCGGCAGCGAGGGCGCCCGCGGCGACCAGTGCGAGAAATGCGGCAGCAGCCTGGACCCCACCGAGCTCATCGACCCGCGCAACGTGCAGGACAACAGCCCGCTGGAGTTGCGCGAGACCACCCACTGGTTCCTGCCCCTGGGTGACTGGCAGGGCAAGCTGGAAGAGATGATCGACGCCCATCCCGAGTGGAAGGACAACGTCAAACAGTACTGCCGGGGCTGGTTCAAGGACGGGCTGCAGGACCGGGCCGTGACCCGCGACCTGGGCTGGGGCGTGCCGGTGCCCTTGCCCGACCACGAGGGCAAGGTCTTCTACGTGTGGTTCGAGGCGCCCATCGGCTACATCTCGGCCACCCGCGAGTGGGCGGCGGCGCAGGGCCGGCCCGAGGCCTGGCGGGACTGGTGGCAGCAGGCGGACACCAAGCTGGTGCACTTCATCGGCAAGGACAACGTATTCTTCCACGCCGTCATGTTCCCGGCCATGCTCATGGCCCACAGCGAGGACTACGTGCTGCCCGAGAACGTGCCGGCCAACGAGTTCCTGAACCTGGAAGGGCAGAAGCTGAGCACCAGCCGGGGTTTCGCCGTGTGGCTGCCCGAATACCTGGAGAAGTTCAGCCCCGATCCCCTGCGCTACACCCTGGCGCGCAACCTGCCCGAGACCCGGGACATGAACTTCACCTGGGAGGGTTTCCTGGCGCGGAACAACAACGAGCTGGGCAACAACTTCGGCAACCTCATGCACCGGGTGTTCAGCTTCACCAACAAGCACTTCGAGCAGCAGGTGCCGCAGTGGAGCGAGGAGGCCCTGACCGACCTGGACCGCGCGGCCCTGGCCGAGGTGCGGGACGATCTGGAGAAGTGGGCCGGGCATCTGGAGAAATTCGAGATCAAGGCGGCCATGGAGGCGGCCTTCCACGCCGGACAGGTGGGCAACCGCTACTTCGACGAGTCGGCCCCCTTCAAGACCCGCAAGACCGACCTGGAGCGTTGCGCCCAGAGTCTGGGCGTGGTTTTCCAGATCCTGCGCATGCTGTGCCTGATGCTGGCGCCGGTGACGCCCTTCGCCATGGAGAAGGTCTGGGGCTGGCTGGGCATGGAGGGCGAGCTGTGGTCCGGCGGGTGGGAGGAAGGCCTGCGGGATATCCCCGGCGGGCGGCCCCTGGGCACGCCGGAGATCCTGTTCCCGCGCATCGAGGAAGAGCAGATCCAGGCCGAGGTGGAACGCTTGCAGAAATTGCTGGAGGACTGACCATGACCACGCACCTGCCCCCCTTGACCCTGGACGCCGCCGGCAGCGGCCGCAGCATCAACCTGAGCCAGGTGGGCCTGCCCACGGTGCTGATCTGCCACGGCCAGGACACGGCCAAGGCCGCCATCGAGGTCAACACCACCGTGCGCGGCCGCTACCCCTCGGCCGAGCAGGTGTGCATCGCCAGCGTCATCGACCTGCGCCAGTTTCCCAGCATGTTCCACGGCATGGTGAAGCCCGAACTGGAGAAGACCTACCGCAACGCCGCCGAACGGCTGCCCGAAGGGGCCGACGCCGCCCGGTTCGTGGTGCTGCTACCCGACTGGAAGGGCGAGGCCACCGACACCCTGGGCGCCGCGGGCAGCACCAAGACCGCCGTGGTGCTGGTGGCCGATGCCGAGGGCCAGGTGGTGGGGACCCACCAGGGGGACGACCCCGGACAGGCGGCTCTGGATTTGCTGGCTCAGGTCCTGTGATCAGGAATCGGTGAGAGGGGCGGGCCCTTCAAGCGCGGCCCCTCAGGCCCGCGACACCACCAGCCCCCCCGCCATGATCAGCACCGTGCCCAGCAACAGCCGTGGCACCACCACATCCCGGGCCTCGGCGAAGATGACCAGGGCCAGCAGCACCACCACCAGGGTGTTCATGTTGTACAGGGGCGCCAACTTGGACACGGGCACCATGTAGTGGCCGATGCCCAGCCCCACCGCCGCCATACCCAGCCCCCAGGACAGCCCGATGCCCATGGCCTGCAGCCCCGCCCCGGTGGTGATGGTCCGGTTGGGGGAAAACAGGGTGTAGGTGATCCCGGCCAGCAGCACACCCCCGCCGATCCACAACAGGTAAGGCCCCATGCCGGGCGAGGTGCGCGAGGCCGATTTCTGCAGCAGGCCCGCCAGGCCGAAAGCCAGGGCGGGCAGCACGCCACCCACCAGCATGCCCTTGATCTCCATGAGGGTCCTTTCCCGATGAAATTCGCGTTATCCGACAGGCCGGTCGCGCCGGCCGGGTGTGGCCGCAATTTGGCCCTCGCCGCCATTCCGCGCAAGCCCAGGGAATTCCGGGGGCTGACCATTTCTTGACGGGAAGCGGGAACTTACGCCGGCCGGCGGCCTTGACCTGTCCATATCAGCGGTTCCCACTTACCATTCTGCCATTGGCCGGGAGGTCGGCCGGCAGGCTCCACCACGCGTGACCTGCCCTGCCCCCTGCGGGGCGTATCCGTCTGTCCATCGTTCAAGCCCGCCAAGGAGGCAGCCATGACCGCCCGCCACTCCCGTTCCCGTTTCCATTTCCGCCCCGGCGCCTCCCCGCTGCTGACCCTGGTGAGCATTTGCGCCCTGGCCTTCGCTCTGGTTGGCACCCTGGCCGGCTGCCTGCAGGAGGCTCCCGATCTGAGTCCGGATGATCTGGGACCCCAGGAGTTGATGGTGGCGGCCACCCTGCCCGGCTCCGCGGAACTGAGCCTGGGCCGCAGCCTGGGTGTGCGCTTCGTGCGCCCCGGCGGCGACTGGTCCTTCACCGAAGATCTGGCCCCCGAAACGGTGGCCGCCATCTCGGGTGACCTGCCCGGCCGCTGGGCCTGGGGCGAGAACGGCGTCCTGGTGTTCCACCCCGACCAGCCCTTCACCCCCAACACCACCTACCGGGTGAGCCTGCAGCCGGAAGCCCTGGCCGCCCGGGGCCTGACCCTGCGGGGCAGCCGCCAGTTCGACTTCGTGGCCGCTCCCTTCCGCTGTGAATCCCTGGACCTGGACCGGCGGCGCGTGGGGTACCGCCCCATGCTTCATCAGGTGCAGGGTACGCTGCTGTTCAACTATCCCGTCAACCCCGCCGAGGTGGCCGAGCACCTGAAAGCCCAGCTGGAGGGCAAGGGGGCCGTGCGGGTGGTGGTGGAGAGCAGCGCCACCGACCAGCGCATCCAGTTCCGCACCGAGGATTTCGGCAGCGAGCGCCAGGACCGCAGGCTGACCATCACCGTGAACGGCGATCTGCAGCCCGCCCTGGGCGGCCGCGGGCTGGGCAAGGACGTGGACCAGAGCCTCACCATCCCCGCCCTGGAACGCCTGCAGATCAACCAGGTCAACGCCCGCTGCGACGGGCCCGAGGCCAGCGTGGACATCAACTTCGACGAGCGGGTGCAACCCGAGGACCTGCGCAAACACCTGAAGCTGGAGCCCGAGGTGGAGGGCCTGACCATGACCGGCAACTGGTCCACCGTCACCCTGAAGGGCGATTTCCAGCCCAGGCAGTCCTACAAGATCAGCATCGATGGCGCCCTGCAGGCCGACACCGGCGTGGCCCTGGAGGTGGACTTCCACCGCACGGTGACCATCCCGGACCGGGAACCCTCGGCGCTTCTGGCCGGGCCCGGAAACTACCTGAGCCTGCGGGGCGATGGGCAGCTGGCCGTGGAGTGCGTCAACCTGGAGGCCTTCCAGCTGACGGTGCAGCAGGTGTATCCCAACAACCTGGTGCCCTTTCTGCAGAAAGTCAGCCTGAGCCAAGGAGGCAACGGTTACATCGGCCGCGGCTACGGCTGGAGCCTGGAGAACCTGGGCGACCCCGTGCTGGAAAAGGAATACCGGGTGCCCCCCGCCACCACCAACCAGACCCGGTTGACGGCCGTGGACCTGCGGGAATCCCTGGCCGCCGACAGCCGGGGCATTTTCCGCGTGCAACTGAGCGACCCCGAGACCGGGCGGCGCCACGACAGCCGCTGGCTGGTGGCCACCGACCTGGGCCTGGTGGCCAAGAGCTCCCAGGACCGGGTGGAGGTGGCGGTGGCCAGCATCAGCGCCCTGGCCCCCGTGGCCGGCGTGCGGGTGAAGGTGCTGAGCCGCAACAACCAGGAACTGGCCGCCGGCACCACCGACGCCCAGGGTCTGGTGTCCTTCAGCGGCCTGGAACCCGGCACTCCCGGCCGGCAGCCCTTCGTGGTGGTGGCCACCCGGGGCGACGACCTGAGCTTCCTGGCCTTCGACGAGACTCGGATTCCCACCGCCGACCTGGACGTGGGCGGGGTGCATCTGGCCGAGAAGGGCTACCGGGCCTTCCTGTACGGCGACCGGGACATCTACCGTCCCGGCGAGACCCTGCACCTGGTGTGGATGGTGCGGGACAGCCGGCTGAAGGCGGCTCCCAGCCTGCCCCTGAACCTGAAGATCCTGGGCCCCGGCGGCGAACTGCACGCCGAGGTGCGCACCCGCTGCGACCAGGCCGGCTGCGGCGAGTACTCGGCCGAACTGCCGCGCTGGATGAGCACCGGCCCCTACACGGCCCTGCTCTTCCTGGGCGAGGACCAGCTGCTGGGCGAGGCCCGCTTCTCGGTGGAAGAGTTCATGCCCGACCGCATGAAGGTGACCACGCGCCTGTCCAGCGATGGCGCAGAGCCCACGGTGGTGGGCCCGGACACCCCCCTGAGCCTGAGCGCCGAGGCCGTCAGCCTGTTCGGTCCGCCCGCGGCCCAGCGCAACGCCGAGGCCGAGGTCTGGTTCCTGCGCACCCCCGTGACCGTGCCCGGCTACGAGCAGTTCACCTTCGGCGAGGAGCAGGGGGACGAACTGCCCCCGCGCCGGATGCTGGGCAGCGTGCGCACCGACGACCAGGGCCAGGCCAGCTGGGACGTGCCCCTGCCCGAGGCCCCGGGTTTTCAGGGCTGGTTGAAGCTGAACGCCCAGGTGAAGGTGACCGAGGCGGGCGGCGGGCGGGCCGTGAGCTCGTCCGTGGAGACACGCTACGCCCCGCGCAGCCGGGTGCTGGGCCTGCGCAACACCGACCCCGCCGGCAGCGACTACCGCGAGCCCGGCCAACCCGTGCGTTTCGAGGCGGTGCTGCTGGACCTGGACGGCCGGCCCCTGGCAGACGCCGATGCCCGGGTGGAGTTGCTGCGGCGCCGCTGGCGCACCGTGCTCCGGCAGGACCAGGGCGGCCGGTACCGCTACGTCAGCGAGTACGGCGAGGAGAAGGTGCAGGACATGGCGGCCCCCCTGGCCGTCGGACCCTCGCCCCTGACCATCACCCCCACCTCCCATGGCAGCTATCGCCTGGTCATCATCAGCGGCGACGGCGAGGTGCGCGGTTCGCTGCCCTTCTACGTGTACGGCTTCGGGTACTCGCCCTGGGCCATGAACAACCCCGAACAGGTGAACATCAAGCTGGATCGGGAGACCTACGACGCCGGCGGGACGGTCACCGCCTCGGTGGAGGCGCCCTTCCCCGGCCTCATGCTGGTGACGGTGGAAAGGGAGAAAGTGTACAGCCGCCAGTGGGTGCGCCTGCAGGAGAACACCGGCACGGTGCGGGTGCGCCTGCCCCGGGAGGCCGCCCCCAACGTGTACCTGACGGCAACCCTGCTGCGGCCGCTGGACCAGCTGGATCCCCGCGCGCCGGCGCGGGCCTTCGGCGCCCAACCCGTGTTCATCGACCGCGGGCCGCGCACCCTGGCGGTGGAGCTGGAAGCTCCCGGCGAGATGCGCCCCCGCCGCCCTTTGACTGTGCGCGTCAAGCTGCCCGGTGATGGCGCCGATCCCGCGACGCCCCAGCGCCTGACGGTGGCCGCCGTGGACGAGGGCGTGCTGCAGCTGACGGATTTCGCCACGCCCTCGGCCCTGGACCACTTCCTGCAAAGGCGGCGCCTGGCCGTGGACAGCCACGACATCTGGGCCTTGCTGCTGCCCGAGTACGAGCGGGTCAAGCGCAGCAGCGCCACCGGCGGTGGCACCCCTCTCATGGACGCGGCCCGCGCCAAAATGGCCCGGCGTCTGAACCCCCTGGCCGCCGACCGGGTCAAGCCCGTGGCCCTGTGGTCGGGATTGCTGGAGGGCCGTCCGGGCTGGCAGGAGGTGACCTTCGACGTGCCCCAGTTCAACGGCACCCTGCGCCTGATGGCCGTGGCCACCGCCGACGATCGCTTCGGCTCGGCCAGCGCCCAGGTGCGGGTGGCCGATCCCCTGGTGCTGAGCCCCAGCCTGCCGCGCTTCGTGGCGCCGGGCGACCGCTTCAGCGTGCCGGTGCCGGTGTACAACGGGCTGGCCGCCTCCGACGAACAGTCCCAGCCCGAACAGTCCCGGTCCGACCAGACCCGGACCGATCAGGTTCAGGTGACCCTGGAAGCCGAGGGCCCCTTGCAGGCCGGGGCGCCCTCCCCTGCCCAGAGCCTGGCGGTGCCCCGGGGCCACGAAGAGGTGGCCTGGTTCCAGCTGGCCGCCCTGGACACCGTGGGCGTGGCCCGGGTGCGCGCCCTGGCCCATGCCTCGGGCGAAGAGGTGGCCGTGGAGACGGTGCTGCCGGTGCGCCCGGCCCAGCCCCTGCACAGCCAGGTGCACAGCGGTTCTCTGCACGGGGAAGAGGCGCGCATCGCCCTGAGCGAGGACTGGCTGCCCGGCACCACAAACACCTCGGTAACGGTGGCCGCCAACCCGGCGGCCGCCTTCGGCGCCGCCCTGCCCTACCTGCTGCGCTATCCCTATGGGTGCCTGGAGCAGAAGACCAGCCGCTGCTTCCCTCTCATTCACTTCGGCAGCCTGGCCGCCACCCTGGCTCCCGGCCAGTTCGGTGAGCATGACGGCGACTACTTCGTCAACAGCGGCCTGGATTATCTGGCCACCCTGCACCGGCCGGGGCTGGGCTTCGTCATGTGGCCCGGGGCGGGATACGACTCCCACAACCCCTTCGCCACCGTCTACGCCACCCACTTCCTGGTGGAGGCCCAGAAGGCCGGCTACGTGGTGCCCGCGGGCATCCTGGACGATGCCCTGCAGGTTATCACACGGCTGGCCCGCACCGCCCGTGACGGCTGGCCGGGCTCGTGGGTCGAGAAGAATCGCCAGGCCGTCCGGGCCTACGCCTGCTACGTGCTGGCGCTGGCCGGTCAGCCCGAGCGCGGAGCCATGGACCAGCTGGCCCAGGACGCCTGGGAGCAGCTGAATGCCGCGGCGCGCACCCACCTGGCGGGGGCCTACGCCCTGGCCGGCAACCGGGCGCGCTTCGAGCAATTGCTGCCCGCGGCCACGGCGCCGGTGGAAGCGGGCCGCAGCAGCGGCTTCACCTGGTACAGCCCCGCCCGCGACGAGGCCATGCGCCTGGAAGTGCTGGCCACCGTGGATCCCGGCCACCTGCAGGTGCCCCGCCTGATGCAGCGCCTGGCCGACCGGGCCGAGAACGGGCGCTGGTACAACACCCAGGAGAACGCCTTCGCCCTGCTGGCCCTGGGCAAGCTGTCGGCGGCCGGCCGGCTGCAGCCGGGCAGCGGCCAGGTGCTGGTGGACGACCAGGTGGTGGGCCGCTTCGACCAGGAGGATCTCACGCTGACGGGCAGCCAATGGGCGGGCAAGACCCTGACCATCCGCGCTGACGGACCGGGAACGGTGTGGTACTCGGTCCTGGACGAGGGCGTGCCCCTGCAGGCCGGTAACGAGGATACGGACAGCGGCCTGGTGGTGCAGCGTCACTACCTGGACGAGGAAGGCAACCCCGTGGACCTGAACAATCTGGTCCAGGGACAGACCATCGTCTGCCGGCTGGTGCTGCAAAGCGACAAGGGCGCGGTGGAGGACGTGGTGATCAGTGACCTGGTGCCCGCCGGCCTGGAAATCGAGAACCCCCGGCTGGGTCCCGACGGCGGGTACGACTGGATCCAGAAGCAGGGCAGCAACCGGTACGGACACCTGCGCCGGGATCATCTGGAGATCCGGGACGATCGGTTGCTGCTGTTCACCCGGGCCAACCCCCGGGCCCAGGCCTTCCACTACACTTTGCGCGCCGTGACGGCCGGGCAATTCACCCTGCCCCCGGTGCGCGCCGAGGCCATGTACGACCCCGAGGTCATGAGCAGCCGGGGCGCCGGAGAGATCCGTGTTCTCCGTCCGTGATCTGTGGCGCCCCCGGCGGCGGTTGTGGCGGGCGGCGCTGGGCCTGGCCCTGGCGGCCGGGCTGCTGAGCCTGCTGTGGTGGGTGGGGCTGAAGGTGGCCCCACCCCCCCATCCCTACGCCGCGCGGCCGGCGGGGGTGCGGGTGCTGGACCGGGAAGGACGCCTGGTGAGGGGATTCCTGAGCCCCGACCAGAAGTGGCGCTGGCAGCTGGAACTGAAGGACATGAGTCCCACCCTGGTGCAGGCGGTGCTGCACCACGAGGACCGGGACTTCCATCGCCACCCCGGGGTGAACCCCGTGGCGGTGGTCCGCGCAGCCTGGAGCAACCTGCGCGCCGGCCGGGTCAGGAGCGGGGCCTCCACCATCACCATGCAGCTGGCCCGGCTGGTGGAGCCCCGCCCCCGCACCTGGGGCGCCAAGCTGCACCAGGCCCTGCGCGCCCTGCAATACGAGAGCCTGTATTCCAAGGACCAGATCCTGGAGATGTACCTGAACCTGGCTCCCTACGGCGGCAACGTGGAGGGGGTGGGACCCGCCGCGCGCGCCTACTTCGGCAAGCCCGCGGCCGAGCTGAGCTGGGCCGAGTCCTGCCTGCTGGCCATCCTGCCCCAGTCCCCCAACCGGCACGACCCCTTGCGCCGGCCCGGGGTGGCCGGCCAGGCTCGTGACGCCCTGGCCCGGCGCCTGCTGGCCGCTGGGCAAATCGATGAGGCCGAGCTGAACCGCATCCTGGCCCGGCCCCTGCCCGCCCGCCGCCGGGCCATGCCCTTCGCCGCCCCGCACTTCAGCCGCTGGACCCGGGGGCGCCACCCCGAACTGACCAACCTGCCCACCACCCTGGATCTGAACCTGCAGACCAGGGTCCACCAGGTTGTCGGGGCCCACGCCCGGCGACTGGCCCCCCGGGGTATCGAGCAGGCCGCCGCCGTGGTGCTGGACGCGGCCAGCGGCGAGATCCGGGCCATGGTGGGGGCCGTGGACTTCCGGGATGACCAGAGCCAGGGACAGGTCAACGGAGCGGTGGCACCCCGCTCACCGGGATCCACGCTCAAGCCCCTGGTCTACGCCCTGGCCTTCGGCCGGGGGCTGACCACTCCCGACGCCCTCATCGAGGATGTGCCCAGCCACTTCGGCGACTACAGCCCCAAGAATTTCGATGGCCGCTTCGCCGGCGCCGTGCGCTGCGGCACCGCCTTGCAGCGCTCACTGAACGTTCCGGCAGTGGTGCTGGCCTCGCAGCTGGAGCGGTCGGCCGGCGGTGGACTGCATCACTTCCTGCGCCGGGCCGGGGTCAGCACCCTGGACCAGGATGCCGATCACTACGGCCTGAGCCTGGTGCTGGGCGGAGGCGAGGTCACCCTGCTGGAACTGGCGGGGCTTAATGGCCTGCTGGGCCGGCATGGGCAGTATTTGCCCCTGCGTGACCTGCGCCTGCCCACGGGCCAGGCCCCACCCCCGGGGCGCCGCCTGCTGGGAGCCGGCGCCTGCTGGCTGACCTTGCAGGAGCTGCAGGGCTTGCAGCGGCCCGAGCCCGAGCGGGTGTGGCAGAACCGGCGGGACGGGGCCGCAGTGGCCTGGAAGACGGGAACATCCTACGGCCATCGCGACGCCTGGAGCGTGGGCCTGCTGGGCCCCTACGTGCTGGCGGTATGGGTGGGCAACTTCGATGGGCGGGGATCACCCCACCTGAGCGGGGCCGCGGCCGCCGCCCCACTGTTCTTCGACCTGGTGGCGGCCCTGGAAAGCACAAGTCCAGACGGGAGCGACGGTGCTGCCGCCGCCGCATCCTGGCTACGCCGGCCCGAGGAAGTGCATAGCCGGCGGGTGTGCGCCCTGAGCGGGGCCCCCGCCAACGACGGCTGTCCCACCCACATCGAGGCTCCGTATCTGCCGGGCATCAGCCCGGCGGCCCCCTGCCGCATTCACCGGACCATCCTGGTGGATCAGGCCACGGGCCTGGCCGTCTGCAACCGTTGCCGCGGACAGCGTTCCACCGACACCCTGGTGGTGGAATGGTGGCCCCCCCGGGTGGCCACCTACCTGGCCACGGGGCACCTGCAGCAGGAGGTGATTCCCGCCCACGACCCCACCTGCCCCGCGGCGGGCCGCGGCGACGCGCCCCGCATCACCAGCCCCCGCGACGGGCGCCAGTACATCCTGAGGGCCGGGGTGCCGGCGCGGGACCAGGCCCTGGCCCTGACGGCCACCGTGGGAGCGGGGGTGGGCACCATCTACTGGTTCGTCAACGGGGAACTGGTGGACCAGGGCGATCCCGGACGCACGGTTTTCCTGGAGCCGCAGCCGGGCACCAACACCATCACCGTGGTGGACGACGCGGGGCGTTCGGAATCCGTCACCATCGTGGTCCGCGCCGATCAGAGCTGAAGTCCTGGTCAATCCTGGTGAAAGGCCGCCTGCCGGGCCTGTTTCTGCATGAGCTGGGCCTCGCTGTCCGTCAACCCCAGCACCGCCGCCGCCTCTTGATATTCCCGGCGCAGATCCAGCCCGAACAGGGTGCGGTCGTCGGTGTTCAGGCAGCAAGGAATGCCCGCCTCGAGGAAGGCGCGCAGGGGATGCCGGGCTAGATCGTCCAGGTTGCCGGTGGCCACGTTGGAACTGGGGCACAGCTCGACGAAGACACCCCGGGCCGCCAGCAGGCCCATGACCAGGGGATCGGCGGCGGCGCACAGGCCATGGCCGATGCGGGTGGCCCCGCAAACCTCCACCGCCTGGCGCACCGACCGCGCCCCGGCCGGGCCCATGGCCGTCACCTCGCCCGCATGCAGGGACAGACCCAGGCCCTCGCCGCGCACCTCGGCGCATAGATCAGCGAAATCCTCGGCCGGGCCCGCCGTCTCGTCCCCGCCCAGGCCGAAGCCCACCACGCCCAGTTCGCGTCCACAGGTGGCCGCCGCCTCCCAGGCCCGCATGGCGGCGTCGCGACCGAACTGGCGCACCGCGTCGGGCACGAAGCGCAGGGTCACCCCGTGGGACTCGGCCACCTGCAGGGCGGCGTCCCAGATGGCGCGCTGGTTGGCCAGGGGATCCTGCTGGCGCACCTGCATGACCCCGAAGGAGACGATGACCTCGGCGTATTCCACGTCGTCGTCAGCCAGCTGACGACCCAGATCCAGGGTGATGAGGTGGTAATCCTCGGGCCGGCGCAGCAGCTGGGTCACGTTCTTGAACAGATCCAGGAAACCGTGAAACCCGTGGAAGCGGTACTGCCGGCCCTGCTCGTCCAGGCATTGCAAGGGCACGCCCGGCTGGCCGTACTTGCCGGCCAGCTGCACCAGGCGGGCCGGCGTGACCGAGCCTTCCAGATGAGTGTGAAGTTCGACGCGTTTCATGCCTCGTGGATCCGCCGGGGCCTACTTGGCCAGCACGGCGCGCCGCGTCAGCACCCCGTCCCCGGTTTCCAGCCGGAAAACATAGACACCCGAGGGGACAGGACGGCCGGCCTCCGTCAGACCCGACCAGGTGACCGAACGCCACCCGCCCTGACCCGGGCCGCTGAACAGACGGGCCACCTGGCGCCCACGCACATCCATCACCCGCAACTGCCCCTGCTGCCCGGCGGGCACCAGGAAACGCACCGTCACCGCGGGGTTGAAGGGGTTGGGCCAGGGTGCCTCGATGGCGGCCAGGGCTCCGGGCACCGCCGAGGGATCGGGCCCCGCCAGGGCCGCCAGGGTGGTGGTGGAACCGTCGGAGCGGGTCAGGACCAGGCTGTAATCCAGCGACGCTCCGGCCGGGGCCGTCCGGTCCACGAAGGTGAAACCATCTCCCAGCAAGAGCACTCCCGAGCCCGCGGTGTCCCGGGGCGGCGGGCCGGCCCACAGGGTCTGGGCCGCGGCGCCGTCCACCCGGCGCACCAGTTCCAGGTGCGTCATGGTGGCGGCCGCCTCGGACGAGAAGGCGAAGACCAGGCGCACGCCGCCGTCGGTCAGCCAGTCGGCCTGCCAGCTGCGCAGCATGGTGGCCACCACCTGGCCGCCGCTGTCGGCCACCCAGCAGTAGCCCGCCGCCGCGGTGCTGCCGATGTTGCCGCCGGGGGCGCCCACGGCGTAGTCGGGAATGTCGTCGTCGTCGAACAGGCCGGCCGAGGCCACGGCCCAGCCGAATTCATCCCCGGCGCTGGTGCCGGCCATGAGGGGCGCCACGTCCAGCACCATGAGGTCGCCCGCATCCGCGGTGTTGCCGCTGCCGCCGGTGTAGATGTAGGCCCGCCCGGCGTTGCTGGCGGTGCTGTCATGACCGGGGGCCCCGATGAGCAGGTCGTCCAGGCTGGACCCCTCCACATCGCCCACCCGGGCCAGGCTGTAGCCCAGGTGGTCGCTGGAGGCCTCACCGTTGACGTAGCGGTCGCCCGTGGCCGAGGGCGAGGGGTCGCCAAAGACGATTTCCACCCGGCCCGCGGCGCTGGCGGACTCGTTGCAGTAGGGCGCACCGATGGCCAGGTCGTCGTAGCTGTCGGAATCCCAGCGGCCGATGCCCCGCACCGCAAAACCGTACTGGCTGCCGGGCCTGGCCGAGGCGCTGTTGCGGATCTTCAGGTCGAACACGGCATCGGGGCTGGTGGGAGCCTGGGCTCCTTCGAATACGTAGGCCGCGCCCGCGTCCAGGCCGTCCACGGTGTTGCCGGGGGCCCCCACCGCAACGCAGTCCTGGGCCGAGCCCAGGAAGTTGCCCGCGTCGGTGACGGAATACCCGAACAGGTCGCCCGCGATCTCGCCGCTCAGCATGAGGGCGTTGGCCAGGTTGTTGCTGGGGCCGCTGTTGCCGCCGTAGATGACGAAGGCCGCCCCCGAGTCGATGCCGGGGGCGTTCTTGTAGGGAGCGCCCACGATGAAATCATCCTTGCCGTCCCCGTTGAAATCCCCCGCGGCGCTGATGGCGGACCCGAAAAGATCGCCAGAGGCCGAACCGGTGATGGTCAGGTCGGCACTGTTGCTGATGGTGGTGGCCCCGAAAAAGATGTACACCCGCCCGGCGTCGGCCCCGCCGGCGTCCGAGTAGGGCGCGCCCACGGCGAAATCCTCGCGCCCGTCGTCATTCACGTCGCCGATGCGGGCCACCGCGTACCCGAACTGCTCGCCCGGCGCCCCGCGCCACACCTTCTGCAGGCCGTGGCTGTTGATCTCCCGGCTGCGGTAGTAGAAGACCGCCCCCGCGTTGAGGCCGTTGATGTCGTCCTGCGGCGCTCCCAGGAGGAACTCGTGGCGCCCGTCGCTGTTCTGATCAGCCAGCTCGGACAGGGCGGCGGCGAAGCGCTGTCCTCCCACGCCGGTGGCCTCATCCGTCAGATGCACGGCGGCCTTCAGGGGAAGCCCCGGCAGGGACAGGCCCAGAAAGGAAACCATCAGGAAGGCGGCGGCACGCGGGTTGCATCGGAAAAACTGCAAGGAAGGACCTCCGGATGGGGAAAAACGGCTGTTCTGGCCGGGCCGAGTGGTGATTTGAGGCCAAATTGCGCAATCCCTGGGTTAGATGGACGTCATCATAGCATGAAGAAGGCGGACGGCAACAGCCATCACGTGCAAAAAAGCCTTGCCCCGGGGGCTTGTGCCGGTGCAATTTGAACTATCCGGCCCCTGTTTTCGGCCGAAGTACCAGTCAAAGCAATTCCGCGGCCTGAAAAAATTCGGCCACGCGCATGAAAGCCAAAAACCAGAAAAATGGCGAAATAGACATGGCAAGATTGAATCTCCCTTCAGCCTCGTGGCTCAAGACCCACCCCCTGGCCATCGTCCTTTCCCTGGTGGGGCTGGGCGGTATCGTGCTCATGGTGGTCATCGGCCTGAGCACTCCGGCCGAAGAGGACATGAACGCCAACCTGAGGGGTGTGGGCGGTCCCGTGGAGAAGCCCCTGGCCCAGGTCCTGGGACACGATCTGGATTTGGCCGGCGACCCCGGCTTCCTGGTGCGCAACCCGCGCCACGTGCCCATCGCCAGCAACGAGCTTGGCCCCCTGTTCCGCCGGGACCAGGGACCGGTGGAGATGCGCATCGCCCCCGGGCAGACCTTCTACGAGGCCCTGGCCGGCCGCGACGTGGCCCACGAGGACATCATGGCCCTGGTCAAGGCCGTCCAGGACTTCCGCAACCTGCGCAAGGTCCGTTCGGGTGAGCTGTTCCGGGTGCACATCACCAGTGACGGCGGCCTGCGCAGTCTGGGCTTCGATCTGGACGAGGAAAGCCACGTGCTGTTCGTGCGCGACGGCGACACCTACGTGCGCGAGGATCACACCTACCCGGTGGAGCACCGCCTCATGGCCGTGGGCGGCACCATCAACGTCAGCCTGTACGCCAGCCTGCAGGCCATCAAGGCCCCCCTGGATCTGGCCCCCAAGATGAGCGACATCCTGGGCTGGGACGTGGACTTCACCCGCGATCTGCGCCAGGGCGACACCTTTCGCATCGTGTACGAAGAGGTGTGGAAAGAGGGCCAGCTGGTACGCGTGGGCCGCGTGCTGGCCACCGAACTGGTCAACCGGGGCAAGGCCCGATCGGCCTACCTGTTCACCAGCGCCGACGACCGCCCCGGCTACTACGATCAGGAAGGCAACAACCTGGCCAAGACCCTGATGCGGGCCCCCCTGGAGTACTCCCGCATCAGCAGCACCTTCTCCTACCGGCGCTTCCATCCCGTGCTGAAGCGCTGGATGCCCCACCTGGGCGTGGACTATGCCGCTCCCCTGGGCACCCCCGTGCGGGCTGCCGGTGACGGCACCATCGTCATGGCCGGCAGCAAGAAGGGCAACGGGCGCTACATCCAGATCCGCCACACCAACAGCGAATACGAGACCTACTACCTGCACCTTTCGCGTTTCGCCAAAGGCGTGAAAAAGGGGACGCGGGTGAACCAGGGGCAGGTCATCGGCTACGTGGGCGCCACGGGTTACGCCACGGGTCCCCACCTGGATTTCCGGGTCAAGCGCAACGGCAAGTTCGTCAACCCCCGCAGCCTGAAGCTGCCCGCCGCCGCCCCCGTGGGCGAAGAGATGAAGAGCCGTTTCGCCGCCATGACCACCCGCTTCAGCGACATCCTGGCCGAGGTGGCCCTGGACAGCCAGCCCGCCCTGCTGCCCCCCATGCAGCCCGTCGAGGCCCCCCTGGAAGGCCCCGTGGTCACTCAGCGCAAGCTGCCCCCCGGCATCGCCGCCCTGGTGAACTGACGGCCGGCCCACCGGGCGCCCCCTGCATGACAAGAAGAGAGAAAGAGGCCCGGGTCACCCCCGGGCCTCGTGTCGTCATTTCCTTTGGCGTCAGCTCCTGCAGGCCCGGCGGAAAATCCGCCATGCTTCACCCCTCAATCCAGGGCCCAGGCCCGGGCCGTGGTGATGGGATGAGCCGGAATCTGCAACAGCTGCCCCGTGTCCACCCGCCACATTCCCGCGGGCTCCAGGCCGTCCGGAGGCAGAGCCAGATCACCCGAGCCCGCCGGCAGGTGTTCCCGGTCCAGGAAGCCCACCCGCAGCTCGACGCGCCCGCTGGCCAGACCCGGCCCCTGGGGCCCCTCGGGGAAGAAGAACACCAGGGTCACCTGTTCCTTTTCCTTCAACGCCTGCCCGTTCCGGGCGGCGGGCAAGGCCTTCAGGATGGGCGTGCGGTCCAGGTCCACCAGGAAGTGGGTGGCCTGGACGTGGTGCTTCAGGGGGTCCTTGCCCGTGTCCAGGATGGAGGGCTGGTCCAGCAGCCAGTAATCCACCTCCCGGCGCTGGATGCGGCCGGGCAGGGCGCTGGCCGCCACATCCCGGTGGGCCCGCAGCAACAGGCGCCCCTCGCGGAACACGTGCAGGGAATCGGCCAGCCCGGGGCGGAAGCCCAGGGCCCGCATGTCCACCAGGTGGGAAAGGGGTTCGGCCAGGGTGTTGGCCGCCTCGACCTCGGCCAGCAGGACGGTGTTCAGCCGCCGCACGGGCTGGCTCTGGGCGTTGCCCGCGGGCAGGAAGCTGATCTCCAGCAGGTCCGCCGAGCCCTCACCCGGGTCCGGGTTGATGCCCTGGCCCAGCAGGCGCACCCGGCGCCAGATGTCACCCTCTCCCAGGCCCACCAGCAGGCGTGCCGCGTCGCCGGGGGGCAGGATGCGCTGGGCGGACAGGCCGCTGCACTCGTACACCAGCTGACCCACCAGGACGTCGTTGGCCAGGGTCCAGCGCACGCCGTCCTCTTCCCGTTCGCGGTCCTGGTACAGGCGGCGATAGGCCAGATAGGGCGCGCCCAGGGCGGGGTCGCCCTCGGCCGGCTGGCGCAGGAACCAGCGCCCGTGGCGGCGGGCCAGCAGGTCGGTGATCTCTCCCCGCTGGATCATGACCGTGTCCACCGCCGCCGGATCGGTCAGGGGTAACAGCTTGTCCAGGCGCTGACTCAGGGGAATGGCCTTGAGTACCTCGTGTAGACCGTCGGACACCGGGAAGCACGCGGGCCGGCCGGCTCCCGAACCGTACCAGCCCCCGGTGACGGGATTGCGGGCCCCCACCACCAGCTTCTCGGTGCTGCCATCGGTGGCGAAGAGGGTCAGGCGCATGGCCCCGGGGCCGTTGAAATCGTAGCGCCTGTCCTCGGGTTCACTGCCCGCCAGCAGGCGGCCACCGGTGGCCTGGGTCAGCCGCCGCAGCAGGCGACCCACCGCTTCCTGATCCAGATAATCCCGCACGGCCCCGGACAGGGCCCACCGCCCCGAGGGCTGCCGGTCCAGTCGGTACTGGGCGCCGTCCCGGGTCAGCAGCAGGCCGTCGATCTGGTCGGCAGGGGTGTGAAACAGGGGACCGCCCAGGGTGAAGTCGGCAGGCTCGGGGCGCCGGCGCAGATAGACCAGCACGGCCAGGGCCACCGCCAGAATAACCACCAGCCACAAGGCCGAGCGAGGAATGGCGCGCGCCTTCATCACGCGGGCCTTTCGCTGCCCTGGCGGCGCCACAGCATGTAGCCCAGCAACAGGCAACCCACGAACAGGGGCCAGATGACGGGGCCGCCCCACAGCAGGGCCTTCTTCTGGTTGAGGGTCAGGATGACCGGCTCGCTGAGAGGGTCCTTGCCGCGGATCTCGATGAGGGTCTCGTCCCGCGCCAGCCAGCCCAGCATGTTGAGCAGCAGGTCGCGGTTGCCCCCCAGGTTCAGGTTGCTGTTGTTCAGCCACTCGCTGTTGCCCACCACCACCATGCGGCCGGGCACCCGGGCCGGGGTCTCATCGGGCTGGTTCGCGTCGGCGACATCCACTTCCGGGTCCGGTTTGGCCTGGTGGATCTCCAGGATCACCGCCAGGGCATGGGGACCCACCACGTCCACGCCGCGGTCGTACTCGGCCTGTCCGGTGTACATGGTGTTGGGGTCCTTCTCGATCCACGTCAGCTCGTTGGTGGTCAGCAGGTAGTCGCCCATGATGAGCCCTTCCGGGTCGCCCACCACGCCGATGGCCTGGCTCATGGGGAACAGGGTGGCCACGCCGCGCAGAGGGGCGGCGATGGCATGGTCACCATACCCTTCCGTCACCACCACGGTGCGGGGACCGGCGCCGAACTGTGCGCCAGCCCCATCGGCCGCGACCAGCACCCCGCCTGAAAGCCACAGGCGGTACTGCACGAGCCAATCCTGCCAGCCTGCGGGGGTGCCCGGGTCGAACATGGCCAGCACCGACCCACCCTGGGCCAGGTAATCGCTGACGGCCTGCAGTTCGCCTGGGCCGGGCTCGGTGCGGGGACCGGCGATGACCAGCACATCGCACTCGCTGGGAATGCGCTCCACCTGGGACAGATACAGGGGGCGCAAGGCGTATCCCTGTTCGCCCAGGGCCAGGTCGGCCGACGAGTAGCCGGGCATCTCGTCGCTGTCCAGCAGGTGCTCGCCGTGGCCCAGGACATAGCCCACCAGGGGGCGCTTGCCGCTGACCAGCCGGTAGATGGCGTTGATCAGGCCGCTCTCCTTGGGCTGCAGCACCAGGCTGAACTGCTCGCCCTGGCGCACGGCGATGGTGCGGGCCAGGGTCACGCCGTACTGGCGCACCAGGTCCAGGTGCTCCTCGGGATCCAGCATGCGGAAGGTGAAGTTCTTGTTGTACTCATGGAAGGCCAGCAATTGGGCCTCGGTCAGGTCGTAGGCCGGGTCGTGGCGCTGGTAAAAGGCCAGGGCCTCCACGGGCTCATCGGACGGCAGCGAGTCCAGCACCTGCTGGGTCTGGGGGGCCAGGCTGTAGCGCCGGTTCCCCGTCAGATCCACCGAGCCCTTGAACTCCAGGCCGATGGCGTAAACCACCACCACCAGCACCACGGCCAGCAGGGCCGGCAACCCCTGGGGCAGCTTGCGCTTAACGGGCAGGCGTCGCCCCGTCAGCACGGTGGTGGCCAGGGACAGGGGCAGGGCGGCCAGCAGCAGGAAGTAGATGACGTCCCGGGAATCGATCACGCCGCGGCTGAAACGGGCGAAATGATTCAGCAGGCTCAGTTCGCGGGCCACATCTCCCAGCACGCCGGGAAGGAAGCGCTCCAGCAGGCCCACCAGGAAGAACAGGAAGCTCAGCACCAGGGCCCCCAGATAGGCCACGATCTGGTGGCGCACCAGCACCGACCAGAGGGTGCCCCAGGCGCCCAGGCCAGCCGCCAGCAGCAGCAGGCCCAGCAGGCCGCTCAGCATGGGGCCGGGTTCGGGGTTGCCGAAGGACCACACCACCAGGAAGAAGACCAGGGTGGTCAGCAGCAGGAAGACGCTCACCACCACCGTGGACAGCCACTTGCCCAGCACCCACACCTGGTCGGGCACGGGCCAGCTGGCCATGAGGTCGAAACGGCCGCTGCTGTACTCGGTGGCGAAAAGGCGCATGGTCACCGCGGGCATGAGCAGCACCATGAAGATGGTCATGGTGGAAACCAGGGGGCGAAACAATCCCTCGGCCAGGTTCAGGTAGCTGCCGCTGCGGGCGCTCTGGGCCGCGGTCTCGGAAAGGTCGCTGTAGCCCACGAACCCCTTGGCGAACATGAAGCCCACGATGACCAGGAAGGCCGTGACCACCACCGTGGCGGTGATGCTGTGGAAGAAGGAGCCGGTTTCCCGCAGGGTGATGGCCTTGAGTTGCCTCACGACTTTTCGTCCTCCGGTTCAGCGGGCGAGAGCGATGCCGGGGGAGCGGCGGGGCCGGGCACGGCGCCGGTCAGCCTGAGGAACAGATCTTCCAGGGTGGGGCCGGCGGCCCCCTTGTCCTGGATGTTCTGCAGGCGTCCCCCGGCGGCCAGCACCGATTCCACCAGCCGCGGCCTGATCTCCACGGGGCTGCCGGCGATGATCACCTCGGCCCCCTCGTCGTTGATGATGACGTCGTCCACCCCGGCCACCTGGGCCAGGGCCCGGGCCACGCCCTCGCGGTCGCCGTCCCAGGAAAGGACCACCCGCGGTCCGCTGGGCTCGCCCACCTCCTGCAAGGCGGCGGCGGTTTCGCGCCCGACCAGGCGGCCGCGGTCCAGGATGAGCACGCGCTCGCAGGTGGCGCTGACCTCGCTCAGGATGTGGCTGCTGAGCAGGACCGTGCGCCGGCCCTGGAAGCTCTTGATGAGATCCCGGATGCCCACGATCTGGTGGGGATCCAGTCCGCTGGTGGGCTCGTCCAGGATGAGCACCTCGGGATCGCCCACCAGGGCCTGGGCCAGGCCCAGACGCTTGCGGTAACCGTGGCTGAGGGCCCCCACCAGTTTGTGGGTGACGCCCTCCAGTCCCGTCTGCTGGATGAGGCCCGCCAGATGCGCTTCCTGGTTGCGGGGATCCACCTCTTTCAGGGCGGCCACGAAGTTCAGGAAGCCCATGACCGTCACGTCCGGATAAAGGGAGACGTGCTCGGGCATGAAGCCCACCTTGCGCCGCACGGCCAGGGGCTCGTCCAGGATGTCGTGTCCCGCCACCGTGGCCGCCCCGGAAGTGGGCGCCAGGCTGCAGGTCAGGATCTTCATGGTGGTGGATTTCCCGGCTCCGTTGGGCCCCAGGAAACCAACGACCTCGCCCTGGCCTACCTCGAAATCGAGGCCGGCCAGGGCCAGATGCTTGCCGTAGCGGCGGGTCAGTTGCTTGACCTGGATCATCGTCTAGGGAGCGGTCCAGCGCAACAGGGTGCTCCCCCAGGTGAAGCCGGCGCCGAAGGCGCAAAGCACCACCAAACTGCCTTCCTTCAGACGGCCTTCCTCGTAGGACACCCGCAGGGCCGAGGGAATGCTGGCCGAGGTGGTGTTGCCGAAGCGATCGATGGTCTTGGCCACCTGACGGTCTTCCAGGCCCACCCGCCGCTGGGCCGCGTCGATGATGCGGATGTTGGCCTGGTGGGGCACGAACAGATCCACGTCCTGGCCGGTGAAGCCGTTGCGCTCGACGATCTCGGCGGTGGCCCCGGCCATGCCCTTGACGGCGTACTTGTAGACCTCGCGGCCTTCCTGGTACACGTGGTGCAGCTTCTCGGCCACCGTCTCGGCCGTGGGAGGCATGACGCTGCCGCCCGCCTTCTGGTGCAGGTGCTTGACGCCCACGCCGTCCACGTGGTTGATGGCGTCGATGATGCCGCCCCGGGCCTCGTCCACCCGCTCCACCACCACGGCGCCGGCGCCGTCACCGAACAGGATGCAGGTGTTTCGGTCGGTGTAGTCGATGAGGGCGGACATGACCTCGCTGCCGATGACCAGGGCCCGCTTGACGTGGCCGGCCTCCACCTGGGCCCGGGCGTTCTGCAGGGCGAACAGGAAGCCGCTGCAGGCCCCCTCCAGGTCGAAGCCCCAGGCGTTCCTGGCGCCGATCTTCTCCTGGATGATGCAGGCGGTGGCGGGAAAGACCATGTCGGGAGTCACGGTGGGCACGATGATGAGATCCACGTCCTCGCCGGTGATGCCGGCGTGCTCCATGGCCTGCTGGGCGGCCAGGGTGCCGTGGTGGCTGGCGCCGATGCCCTTGTCGGCGATGCGGCGCTCCCTGATACCGGTGCGATCGACGATCCACTCGTCGTTGGTCTCGACCATCTTCTCCAGGTCGGCGTTGGTCAGTCGGCGCTCGGGAAAGCTCATGCCGACGCCGGTGATGCCGGCGGTGTAAAGCGTCCTTGCGGCCATGGGGCCATCCTCCTCTAAACCCGGTGTGTTCAGGCAGGGGCTTTTGCGAACTTCACGCCCCATTCCTGCACACTCGAGTAAAACATGGAAAATACAGGCGGGAACAGCCGGGAAGCGGCATTCCGCAGTATCGGTGAAGTTAGGCGATATAAGGCCGGGGGGCAACCCAAAACACCCCCCGCCAGCAGGCGGGGGGTGCTTGAACCGGGACGAGCGCCACGGATGGTTTCGGACGGGTCGCGAGAAGGTGTTTCCCACGGCCCCGGAGGCATCCGGCGGCCCAGGAGGAGGGCAACTAGTCCTCCTTCTTCTCCTCGTCCTCTGCTTCGTCGGTAGCGGCCTCGGGAGCGTCGGTGCTCTCCTCGACCACTTCCGCGGTCACCTCTTCCTCGACAGCCTCGGGGGCCTCGGCCGTCTCCGCCAGGGCGGCGGCGGCTTCAGCCTTTTCCTCGGCCTTGAGGATGCGGCGGGCGCGAGTGCGCTTCTTGCTGTCGCTGTGCTTGGGCCGCACGGTGTTGTCGACCAGCTCCAGAATGGCCAGTTCGGCGTTGTCACCCTTGCGGGGGCCCAGGCGCATGATGCGCGTGTAACCACCGGGACGCTCGCTGTAACGGGGCCCGATCTCCTCGAAAAGCTTCTGGAGAACGGCGGGCTCGTTGAGCTTGCGGGCCGCCATGCGGCGGGCGTGCAGGTCGCCACGCTTGGCGAAGGTGATCATCTTCTCGGCGACGATCCGGGCTTCCTTGGCCTTGGGCACCGTGGTGGTGATGCGCTCGTGCTTGAACAGCGAGGTCACCAGATTACGGTAAAGCATCTTCCGGTGGGCCGGAGTGCGGTTCAGTTTACGACCGCGAACATTGTGTCGCATGACTCATTCCATCCTTATCTAAGCGTCGGATCCGGTCAGGATCCGGTAATTTCACGAACCTTGTCCGCGATCTCGTTGTCGAAGGACATGCCGAAGCTCAGCTCCATGCCCTCGAGGATCTCGCTGATCTCATTCAGGCTCTTGCGGCCGAAGTTCCGGAACTTGAGCATCTCCTGCTCGCTCTTGGTCACCAGGTCGAAGAGGGTCTTGATGTGACCCGACTTCAGACAGTTGGCCGAGCGAACGGACAGCTCCAGTTCTTCCACGTTCCGCGACAGCAACTCGACGATCCGCTCCTGCTCCTGGTTCACTTCCACTTCCATCTCGTCGATGGGAGCTTCATCGAAGTTGATGAACATCTGGAGCTGATCCTTCAGGATCTTGGCGGAGAAGCCGATGGCGTCCTCGGGCTTGACGGCGCCGTTGGTGGTGATTCCCAGGATCAACTTGTCGTAATCGGTCCGCTGGCCCACACGGGTGTCCTCCACCCGGAAACTGACCTTGCGCACCGGCGAGTAGTTGGTGTCCATGCGAATCACGCCGATCATCTCGTCGGGAATGTGGTGGAACTCACGATCCACGTACCCGCGGCCCATGTCCACGAACACCCGCGCGCTGAACTTCTCTTCCTCGGTCAGCGTGCAGATCAGGTGATCGGCATTGGCCACCTCCAGCTCGGGAAGCCCCTCGATCATCCCAGCGGTCACAGGACCGGGACCCTGGGCTTCGATGGTCGCCCATCCGGACGGCGCGTCGGACAGGGTGAAGACCACCTGCTTGAGATTGAGGACGATATCGGTCACATCCTCCAGGACGCCGGGAACGGTACTCAGCTCATGCTTGACACCCTCGATCTGGACGGCGGTGATGCCGTGCCCGTGGATGCTGCTCAGCAGGGTCCGACGCAGGGCGTTGCCCAGCGTGTGACCGAAGCCGCGCTCCAGCGGGGCGATTTCCAGTTCGGCGAAGGTGGCCGACTGGTTGTCGCGGTTCACCTTGACGCCCTCGGGCATCATCATATTGATCCACTTCATATACTCTCCTCCATCCGTTCCGTTCAGGTTGTCCCTTACTTCGAGTAGAGCTCCACGATCAGGTTCTCCTGGATCGGGATGGGCAGATCACTCAGCTGGGGCTCGCTCAGGAGCTTGCCGGCCAGCTTCTTGTCGTCCACTTCGACGAAGGGCAGACGGTCACGCTTGGCGTTGTCCTTGACCGACTGTACGACCTGGGGAATGTTGTGGCTCTTGGTCCGGATGGTGACGGCCTGGCCCACGCGCAGCTGGCGGCTGGGAATGTCGCAGACATCTCCCTCGACCAGGACGTGCTTGTGCCGGATCAGCTGACGGGCAGCGGAGCGGCTGGGGGCGAAGCCCATACGGTAGATAAGGTTGTCGAGACGCTTTTCCAGAAGGTTGAAAAGGTTCTCACCGGTCGGGCCTTTCCGTCGGTTCGCTTCCGCGTAATACAGACGGAACTGCTTTTCCAGAACGCCATAAATCGAGCGGACCTTCTGCTTCTCACGAAGCTGAAGCTTGTAGTCCGAGGGTTTACGCCCGCGCCGGCGGCCATGTTCGCCGGGCGCGTACGGCCGGCGTTCCATGGCGCAGCTGCTGCTGTAGCAGCGCTCGCCTTTGAGAAAGAGCTTCATCCCCTCACGGCGGCAAAGCTTGCACTTCGCCTCAGTGTACCTGGCCATGAATTCGAACCTCCTGAGCGAATTCGGTTCTCATGCCGATCGCTCGGAAAAATGAATACCCCGGGTCCTTTCTGAACCCGGATTACAGACGGCGCCGCTTGGTGGGCCGGCAGCCGTTGTGCGGAATGGCGGTGCAGTCCTTGATACGGGTCACCTCGAGGCCCTCGGCCTTGAGGCTGCGCACGGCAGCTTCACGGCCCGAGCCGGGACCCTTCACCCACACCTCGACCTTGCGCATACCACCGGCCAGCACTTCCTGAGCGCAGAACCGTGCGGCCAGCTGGGCGGCAAAGGCAGTGCTCTTGCGGCTGCCCTTGTAACGTCCCTGGTGTCCGCCGGACGACCAGGTGATGACGTTGCCCTGCAGGTCGGTCATGGTGATGATGGTGTTGTTGAAGCTGGACTTGACATGGGCCACGCCCACGCTATCGAGCTTCTTCTTAGACTTGCGAGCCTTTCCCCGCTTGTCCTTGGCAGTCGCCACGTTCAACCTCCTGGAAGAGATCCTGAAAACTCAGGTCTTCCTACTTCTTCTTGCCGCCGGGGCGGTTCTTCGGGCCCTTGCGGGTCCGCGCGTTGTTCTTGGTGTTCTGGCCCCGGCAGGGAAGCTTGCGCTTGTGCCGCAGACCGCGGTAGCAGCCGATTTCCATCAATCGCTGCAGGTTCATGGAGATCTCGGTACGCAGGGTACCTTCGACCTGATATTCCTTGTCGAGGATCCCGATGATGGACCTGGTCTGCTCTTCCGTCAGATCACGGGTCTTGGTCTCGGGGTCGATCTTGGCCTTGACGCAGATCTCCTCGGCCCGGAAATCACCGATGCCGAAGATGTACGTCAGGGACGTGCCGATCCTCTTGTTGTTAGGAATATCCACACCGGCAATACGTGCCACTATGGCTCCTCTCGTCCTGTTTCGGTTTCGCCCTGGCTGCTTTCCGGTTCATCCGGGCGCCGCCGCCATGGGGAAAACCCTTCCCACGTTCTCAGACTGGTTCTTCCCGGTTCAGCGGTGCCGCGTAGCGAGGCCGCCCCTCCGGACATTTCAGCCTAACCCTGGCGCTGGTTGTGCCGGCGGGTGACGCAAATCACACGCACGACGCCCTTGCGCCGGATGACCTTGCATTTCGGGCAGATCTTCTTGACCGAGCTGCGAACTTTCATGATGCCTCCTGGCAGCAGTGCTGCCTACTCTACTTGTAACGGTAGGTGATGCGGCCCCGCGTCAGATCGTAGGGGGACAGTTCCACCGTCACCTTGTCGCCCGGAAGGATGCGAATGAAATGCATGCGCATCTTGCCCGAGACATGTGCCAGCACGACGTGCTTGTTCTCCAGTTCAACACGGAACATGGCGTTGGGCAGGGCCTCGACCACTGTCCCTTCTACGCTGATTCCTTCTTCTTTAGCCATCCGTCACGCCTTTCGGTCCTGCCCACGGGCCGTCACAGCCCGGCCAGGCAAGACTCGCGTCGAGTGAGGACCCGGGGACCATCCGCCGTGACGGCCACCGTGTGCTCGAAATGCGCCGACAGCTTGCGGTCGGCAGTCAGAATCGTCCAGTCGTCCCGGGCGGTGATGACCCGTTTGGTGCCCACGTTGATCATGGGCTCGATGGCCAGCACCAGGCCCACCTCCATGACCGGATCGGGCATGGTGAAACAGCGGAAGTTGGGCACCTGCGGATCCTCGTGCAGATCCGTGCCGATGCCGTGCCCCACCAGGGACTCGACCACCGAGAATCCGTTCTCCCGGGCGTGATTCTCCACCGCCGTGCCGATGGCGGAGATGCGTTCACCCGGCGCCACCGCCTCGATACCCAGACGCAAGCATTCCTCGGTGGTCTTGAGCAGCTTCAGCGTGTCGTCGCTGATGCTTCCCACCGGGATGGTCTCGGCCGAATCGGCATGCCAGCCATCCTTGATCAGGCCCATGTCGATGCCGACGATGTCGCCGTCCTCCAGCACCCGCTTGCCGGGAATACCGTGGACCACTTCCTCGTTGACCGAGATGCAGGCAGACGCCGGGAAACCATGGTACCCCTTGAAAGAAGGGATACAACCAGCTTCCCGGATGATGGCTTCAATTGCTTCGTCCAGCTCGATGGTGGTCACACCAGGACGCACCAGCGGGCGGATCTTCAGGAAGGCAGAAGCCAAAATCTCGGCGCTGACCTGCATTTTGTCAACCTGATCGGCCGACTTCAGTTTAATCTTCTGTTTACTGAAGGACACCCTGAATCCTCGCGGCGACCTCTTCGGGCTCGCCCAGGCCGTCGATTTCGAACAGGGGGTACTCTTCCTCCAGCCTCCAGGCGGCGGGCAGAGTCTTCTTGCGGAAAACCTCAAGCCTATGCCGCACAGTCTCTTCCGTATCATCGGCGCGCTGGTACAGGGCCGACTTGCCCTCCCGCTTGGGATCCTTGTCCCGGCCGCAGAAGGGGCAGTAACGGGGGTTCACCGAGCCGAAACCCGTGAGGTTCATGACCTCGTTGCAGGCCCGGCAGGTGATTCGACCGGCCAGACGCCGCACGATCTCGTCGGCGGGGGCGTCTATGACCAGCACCGCGTCCACCTTCTGGCCGATTCCCTGGAGCATCTCCACGAAATGGTCGGCCTGGTAGAAAGTGCGGGGAAAACCGTCCAGCAACCAGCCGCCCTGGGCATCATCCTGGGAGAGGCGATCCCGCACGATTTCCATCATGAGCTCGTCACTGACCAGGTCACCGGCCTTCATGACGCTTTCCACCTTGAGACCCATATCGGTGCCGCTGCGAATGGCCATGCGCAGCAGGTCACCGGTGCTGATGTGAACCACCTTCTGGCGATCCACGATCCAGTGGGACTGGGTACCCTTGCCGACACCCGGAGGGCCCATGATGCAGATATTCATGCGGTCCTACCTCCGCGCCCGCAGGCGCCCCTTGCTCATGAATCCGTCATAATGGCGCATGACCAGGTGCGACTCGATCTGCTGCAGGGTATCCAGGGCCACACCCACGACAATCAGCAGGCCCGTGCCGCCGAAGCGGAAGGGCACGTTCAGGAAGCTGATCATCAGGTCGGGCAGCAGGGCGATCAGAGCCAGGAAGATGGCGCCCGGCAGGGTCACGCGGGTCAGGACACGGTCGATGTACTCGGCGGTCTTCTTGCCCGGACGCACGCCGGGAATGAAGCCGCTGTTCTTCTTCATGTTGTCCGCCAGGTCCACCGGGTTCAGGATGACCGCGGTGTAGAAGTAGGCGAACAGGATGATCAGCGCCGAGTAGACGACGATGTACACCGGATGAGGCGGCATGAACCACCGGCTCATGCCGATGAGGAACTCGTTGGTGGGGAAGATGCCCCCCAGGGTGGCCGGGAACATGATGATGGCCTGGGCGAAGATGATGGGAATCACGCCGGAGGTGTTGACCTTCAGCGGGATGTGGGTGGCGGCGCCGCCGAAAACCCGGCGTCCCACGATCTTCTTGGCGTACTGGACCGGAATCTTCCGCTGCCCCTGCGTGATGGCGATGATCCCGCCGATGACGAAGAGCATGAAGATCCCGATGACGATGGCCTTCAGGATGTGCATCTGGCCGTCGATCAACTGCTGGCCCGTGAGCATCATATCGGTCGGATACCGGGCCACGATGCCGATGAAGATGATCAGGGAGATGCCGTTGCCGATACCCCGCTCGGTGATCTGCTCTCCCAGCCACATGACGAAGACACAACCCGCCGTCAGGGTGATGGCGGTCATGATCTTGAACCAGATGCCAGGGTGCAGAACCAGCTGCATACCCTGGGCGTTCTCCAGGCCGGCGGCCATGCTGAAGCTCTGGATCAGAGCCAGGGCCACGGTGGAGTACCTGGTGTACTGGGTGATCTTCTTGCGTCCCTCTTCACCTTCCTTGGCCAGCTTCTCGAAATACGGCACCACGGCCTGCAGAAGCTGGAAGATGATGGAGGCGCTGATGTACGGCATGATGCCCAGGGCGAAGATGGTGGCACCGCTCAGGTTACCACCCGAGAACATGTCGTACAGCCCCAGCAGACCGTCCTTCTGTTCGTTGAAGAACATCTTCAGGGCTTCCTGGTTGATTCCCGGCACGGGCACGTGGCCACCCAGGCGGTAGATCAACAGAATCAAACCGGTGAACAGGAGCCGCCGCTTGAGCTCGGGGATCCTGAACATGCTTTGGTAACTGCCGGCAATATTCACAGCAGAGCATCCTTTGGCTGAAGGCCGAAACCCGGCGAGGGGTATCAGCCGGTCACAGTCACCTTGCCGCCGGCGGCTTCCACCGCAGCGATGGCCGATTGGCTGGCCTTGGCGACCTCGATGGTGAACGACTTCTCAACCTTGCCCCGGCCCAGCAACTTGACGGGGCGGTCGGCGTACTTCACGAGACCGGCTTCCTGCAGGCTGGCGCCGTTGATCTCGGCTCCGGCCTCGAAGCGGGACTCCAGTTCGTCCACATTGACCAGCTGGAAGGTCTTCTTGAAAATGTTGGTGAAACCGCGCTTGGGCAGCCGGCGGTTCAGGGGCATCTGGCCACCTTCGAACCAGGGCGGAATTCCGCCGCCGGAACGGGCCTTCTGACCCTTGTGTCCGCGGCCACCGGTCTTGCCGGTACCCGAAGCCGGACCCCGGCCACGACGCTTCTTGTCCCGGTTAGCCCCCTTGGGCATCCCGATATTGTTCAGCTTGAGCATGACTACTTCACCTCTTCCACGTTCACGAGATGGCGAACCTTGAACACCATGCCGCGGATCGCGGGAGTATCGTTTTGAATGACCGAGGTCTGGTTGCGCCGGAGGCCCAGGGCCTCCAGGACGCGGCGATGCTTCTCAGGGCGGCCGATCTGGCTACGCACCTGCGTGATCTTGATCTTCTGGTCAGCCATTGTCCTGGGTCTCCTCCTGCTCCTGCACCGGAGCGCTGTCCTCGGCCGGAGCGGCGGCAGCCTCGGGGGCGGCCTTCTTCTTCTCCAGGCCCAGCACCTCGGGCACGGTCAGCCCACGCTTGGCGGCGATTTCCTCCACCGTGCGCAGCTGACGCAAACCATCGATGGTGGCCTTGACCACGTTGTTGGGGTTACGGGACCCCAGCTGCTTGGTCAGGATGTTCTTGACCCCGCCGGCCTCCAGGATGGCGCGCACACCACCGGCGGCGATGACGCCGGTACCGGGGGAGGCGGGCTTCAACAGGACGCGGCTGGCGCCGAAGCGGCCGATCACCTGGAAGGGGATGGTATCGCCCAGCATGGGAATGGTCAGCTGGTTGGCACGGGCCGCCTCGCTACCCTTGCGGATGGCGTCGGCGATCTCGTTGGCCTTGCCCATGGCAACGCCCACCTTGCCCTTGCCGTCACCGACGGTGACGATGGCGCTGAAGCTGAAGCGCCGGCCACCCTTGACCACCTTGGCCACACGGTTGATGTTGATCACGTTTTCACGCATGTCGGTGGCCTGGGGATCGCGATTGTCACGACCATCCCGTCCACCGGGTCCACGCCCGCGACCGCCGGGGCCACCAGGGCCGCCGGGGCCACGTCCCCGACCACCGGGGCCACCAGGTCCACGCCCGCCAGGGCCGCCAGGTCCACGCCCGCGGCCGTCAGGTCCGCCGGGCCTCTGATTGTTGGAAAAATCCGCCATCTGAATCCTGCTCCTGTCTTGCTTGCCGGCCCAGGCCGGAAAACATGATCCTGCTTCTATTTAGACCTGGATCCCACCGTCCCGCAGCCCACGGGCCAGGGCGGCGATGCGTCCGTGATAGAGATAACCGCTACGGTCGAAGACCATGGTGTTGATCCCTTTTTCCTTGGCCTGCTCGGCGATGGCCCGTCCCACGTTGTAGGCCAGGGCGCACTTGCCGGTCACGCCCTCGGGGGCGTCCACACCGGCGGCCTTGACGGCATCGCTGGCCAACAGAGTGGCCCCTTCATCGTCATTGACGACCTGGGCGTAGATGTTCTTGTGGGAACGGAAGACGCACACCCGAGGCCGCAGGGCGGTCCCGAACAGCTTCTTGCGCCCGCTGATCTTGCGCTTGATCCGGCTCTGACGCCGTTTCTTGCTGATACTGCTCATTGCTCGTCACCTCCCGGCTTGGCGGTCAACTACTTGCCGGCCGCCTTACCGGCCTTACGGACGATCTGCTCGCCCATGTAACGGATACCCTTGCCCTTGTAGGGTTCGGGCTTGCGGTAGGCGCGGATTTCCGCCGCGATCTGTCCCACACGCTGCTTGTCGATACCGGCCACCTCGATGTGGGTGGCGTCGGGGCAGTTGATGGTGATGTCATCCGGAATGGGATACTCCACGGGATGACTGAACTGCAGCTGCAGATCCAGCACCTGGCCCTTGACCGCGGCGCGGTAACCCACACCCTCGATCTCGAGCTTCTTGACGAAGCCCTCAGTGACGCCCAGCACCTGGTTGGCGATCAGGGCCCGCACCAGGCCGTGCTTGGCCTTGTTGGTTTTGCTGTCATCGGGGCGGGTGATGGTCAGCACGCCGTCTTTTTCCTCGAAGGACAGGCCCTCGGGAATATGCTGCGTGTGCTCACCCTTGGGCCCCTTCACCACGGAGGTGGTCCCGTCGATCTTGACGGTCACCCCGGCGGGCAAGGGAATCGGGTTGTTACCAATGCGCGACATTGCTCATTCCTCCGCAATTTCTCTAGGTAACCGACTGGCTGCGCCCGCGCGACGGCGGGAACGGTCAGCGGAATTTACCAGACTTCGCAGAGCACTTCGCCGCCGATGCCACGCATCCGGCACTGGTGCCCCGTCAGAATTCCCTGGTTGGTGGACAGGATGCTGATGCCGTAACCGCCACACACCTTGGGAATGTTTTCCTTGCCGGCGAAAATGCGGCGACCCGGGCGGCTCACGCGACGGATGCCCTCGATGACGCCGGTCCGCTTGCCGTCCCTGAGGTAGTATTTCAGGGTCAGGCGCAGCTCGCCCTGGGCGTTCGAGTCCACTTCTTCGTACTTCTCGATGTAACCCTGCTGCTTCAGCAGCTCGGCCACGTTCCGCTTCATGTTGGAAGCGGGAACCGACACTTTCCGGTGGCCCGCCTGATGGGCGTTCCGGATCCGCGTCAGCATATCCGCAATGGGATCAGTCATGCTCATTGCACAATCTCCTGGTTCGCTCTACCAGCTGGCCTTGGTGACGCCGGGGATGTCCCCGTTCAAGGCGAGTTCACGAAAACAGATACGGCAAATGCCGAACTTCCGGATGAAACCCCGGGGCCGGCCGCAACGGCGGCACCGGTTGTAAGCCCGCACCTTGAACTTGGGCTTGCGCGAGGCCTTGGCAATCAATGCTTTCCTGGCCACTTCTTATCTCCTTCTTAACGCCGGAACGGCATTCCCATCAGACGCAGCAGTTCGCGTCCTTCTTCATCGTTCTTCGCCGTGGTGACGATGGTGACATTCATACCCCGGGGCTCGTCCACCTTGTCGTAGTCGATCTCGGGGAAGATCAGTTGGTCCTTCAGCCCCAGGGTGTAGTCGCCGCTGCCGCTCATGCGGGTCGGCACACCACGGAAATCCCTGATACGGGGCAGGGCCACGTTGATGAAGCGGTCCAGGAATTCCCACATGCGGGTGTCCCGCAGGGTGACCCTGGCGCCGATCTCCATGCCCTCACGAAGCTTGAAGTTCGAGATGGACTTGCGGGCCTTGGTCTTCACGGCCTTCTGGCCGGTGATCATGCCCAGTTCCTCCACCGCAGATTCCAGCATCTTGGGGTTGGAAGGGGCCTTGCCCAGTCCCATGTTGACGACGATTTTCACCGGCTTGGGCACCTGCATGGAGCTCGTATACTGGAACTTCTCCTGCAGAGCGCCGGCGATTTCGCTTTCGAATTTTTCCCGCATGCGGGGTTTCACAGCAGCCATGACTATTCCTCCCAGCGGGCCACTAGTCGTTCAGCATTTCGCCGCTCTTCTTGCTTACGCGAGCGCGGCTGCCGTCCGACAGAATATCTTTACCAATGCGCGTGGGCTTGCCCGTGTTGGGGCAGACCAGCATGACGTTGGACGCGTCGATGGGGCCTTCCTTCTCGATGATCCCGCCCTGGGGAACATCCTTGCTGGCCCGGGTGTGACGCTTGACCATGTTCACCTTCTCGACAATGATGCGGCCGCTGTCGGGAAAGACCTTGAGGACCTTCCCCACCTTGCCCTTGTCGTTGCCGGACATGACCTGGACCTTGTCGTTCTTCTTGATCCGCATTACAGGACCTCCGGAGCCAGGCTGACGATCTTCATGAACTTCTTGTTCCGCAGTTCGCGAGCCACCGGGCCGAAGATGCGGGTCCCCACGGGATCCTCGCCGTTCTCCTGCAGGATCACCGCGGCGTTGTCGCTGAACCGGATGTAGGAACCGTCCTTGCGGCCCACTTCCTTCTTGGTCCGGACGACCACGCACTTGACGACCTGGCCCTTCTTCACGTTGCCGTTGGGGATGGCCGACTTCACCGCGGCGACGATGATGTCGCCCACACGGGCGTAACGCCGCCGGGTACCCCCGAGGACGCGGATGCACTCGCACGTTTTCGCGCCGGAGTTATCCGCGACAGTCAATCTTGTTGATTCCTGAATCATTGCATCTATCCTCCGGGTTCCCTACTTGGCCCGTTCCATGATTTCCGAGACCCGCCACCGCTTGGTCTTGGACATGGGACGGGTGGCCATGACCTTCACGACATCGCCGACCTTGCACTCGTTCTCACCATCGTGGGCCACCAGCTTGGCGGTCCGGGTGATGATCCGCTTGTACAGAGGATGCGGGAACCGGCGGCTGACCTTGACCACAACGGTCTGGTCCATCTTGTCGGATACGACCTGGCCGATCCGGACCGCCCTCAGGTTTCTTTCGGTGTTAGCCATCGTTCTTCTCCTCGGCCCCGCGGCCTGCGGCCGGCGGAACCTCTAGGCCGGACCCTACTGGGCGGCTCGCTTCTCCGTGATAACAGTCTTGATAACGGCCACCTCGCGACGCGCCTCGCGCACACGCAGGGGGTTATCCAGCTGATGCATGCTGAGCTGAATCTTCAGGTTCATCAGCTCTTCGGACTTCTCCCGCTCCAGGCTTTCCAGCTCTTCCACGGACATGTCCCGCAACTCGTGGGCTTTCTTCATCGTTACTCTCCTACCCGGCTGACGACGCGCGTCTTGAACGGCAGCTTGGCGGCACCGAGAGCCAGGGCCTGCTTGGCCACTTCCAGATCAACACCGTTGATCTCGAACAGGATGCGGCCGGGCTTGACCACGGCGACCCAGTACTCGGGGGCACCCTTACCCTTACCCATGCGGGTCTCGGCGGGCTTCATGGTGATGGGCTTGTCCGGGAAGACCCGGATCCAGACCTGTCCCACACGCTTCATCTTACGGGTGATGGCAACACGGGTGGCCTCGATCTGCCGGCTGGTGATCCAGCCGCAATCCAGAGCCTGCAGACCGTAGTCACCGAAGGCGATCGTGGAGCCGCGATGCGCGAGACCGCGCCGCTTGCCCTTGAACGTCTTCCTGTGTTTGGTGCGCTTCGGCATCAACATGATTCGTCGTCCTCTTCGTTCAGGCCGTCCCCCCGGGGGGCCGACCCTGGCCTATCTATATCAAGCCTTCTATTCTCGAATCCGGTGGTCCAGCCGCGGCCCTAGGCCCGCTGCTCGACAACCTGCTTGCGCAGTTCTTCCTTGAAGTCGGCCGGGAAGATCTCACCCTTGCAGATCCAGACCTTCACGCCGATGGCACCGTACTGGGTGCGAGCGGTGGCCACGCCGTAATCGATGTCGGCACGCAGGGTGTGCAGGGGCACGCTACCCTCGGCGTAGGACTCGATGCGGGCCATCTCGGCGCCACCCAGGCGACCGGCGCAACGCACCTTGATCCCCTTGGCGCCCATGCGCATGGCCGTGGCGATGCTCTTCTTCATGGCGCGACGGAAGGAGACCCGGCCAACCAGCTGGGCGGCGATGTGGTCGGCGACCAGCGGAGCGCTCAGCTCGGGCTTCTTGACCTCTTCCACGTCCAGCTTGACGTTCTTGCCGACCATCTTCTGCAATTCGGCGCGCAGCTGGTCAGCCGTCGTGCCCTTCTTGCCGATGACAACGCCGGGGCGGCTGGTGGCCACGACGATGGTGACCTTGTCACGGAACCGCTTGATCTTCACGGATTCCACGCCGGCGTTACCGACACGGGCCATGACGTACTTGCGCAGCAGCAGGTCCTCGTTCAGCCAGTCGGCGATGTGCTTGTCGGTGAACCAGGTGGAGTTCCAGTCCTTGACGACTCCGAGCCGGAATCCGATAGGATGTGTCTTCTGACCCATGGTCTTCCTTCCTTTGCCTCATCCGGCGCCGTTTTGCGGCAAGCCTCGGATGCAGGCCAATCGATTATCAACTCAGGCCGACTAGACGTTGGCCTCGACAGTCACCGAGATATGGCTGGTCCGCTTGTTGATGCGGTAAGCCCGGCCCTGGGCGCGCGGGCGGATTCGCTTCAGCGTGGGGCCCTCATCGATCCGGATCTCCTTGATGAAGATGTCGGAGTTTTTCATCGTCCGTTCATTCTCGCTGTTGGACTTGGCGTTGGCCGTGGCGGACAGAACGGCTTTGCGCAGAATGGGCGAAGCCTTCTTGGGCGTCAGGGCCAGGATCCCCATGGCCTCATCCACACTCTTGCCCCGGATGAGGTCCGCGACGATGCGGGCCTTGCGGGGGGACAGCCGGATGAACCGGGAGACGGAACGTGCCTCCATCGTACTTACCTCCGATTACTTCTTGCTGGTGTGGCCGCGGTAGGTGCGCGTAGGAGCGAACTCACCGAGCTTGTGGCCCACCATGTTTTCCTGAACGTACACGGGCACGAACTGACGGCCATTGTGAACGGCGATCGTGTGGCCCAGGAACTCGGGAACAACGGTGGAGCGACGGGACCAGGTCTTGACGACCCGCTTCTCGCTCTTGCTGTTCAGCTCCTCGACCTTGGCCAGGAGGGAAGCCTCCACGAAGGGTCCCTTCTTGATTGATCTAGCCATCTTTTCCACTTCCTCCGTAGCGGCCGGCCGGCGTCAAAGCGGGCCGGCGTTGCCGGTAAACTTGGTACGAACTACTTCTTCACCTTGCGGCGGCGCACGATGAAGGCATCCGAAGGCTGCTTCTTGCGCGTCTTGAAACCCTTGGCGGGAATACCCGTGGGGCTCACCGGGTGGCGACCGCCACTGGTGCGACCCTCACCACCACCGTGGGGGTGATCCACCGGGTTCATGGCCACACCGCGCACCTTGGGGCGGCGGCCCAGCCAGCGGCTGCGACCGGCCTTGCCGCTCACGACGTTCTCGTGCTCGGAGTTGCCGACTTCACCGATGGTGGCATAGCACTTCTTGTGGACCATGCGGACCTCGCCGCTGGGCAGGCGCAGGGTGACGTACTCGCCCTCCTTGGCCATGACCTGGGCGAAGCTGCCGGCACTGCGGGCCAGCTGGCCGCCCTTGCCGATGGTCAGCTCGATGTTGTGCACCAGCGTACCCAGGGGAATGCGCTCCAGGGGCAGGGCGTTGCCCGTGTTGAAGGACGCCTCCGGGCCGGCCAGCACCTGGGCGCCGACCTCCAGACCCTTGGGCCAGATGATGTAACGCTTCTCGCCGTCCACGTAATGCAGCAGGCAGATGCGGGCACTGCGGTTGGGATCGTATTCCACGCTGAAGACCTTGGCGGGCACGCCGTGCTTGGTCCGCTTGAAATCGATCTTGCGATAACGGCGCTTGTGACCACCGCCGCGATGACGCACGGTGACCCGACCCCGGTTGTTGCGGCCGCCCGACTTGGTCAGGGGCTCGAGCAGGCTCTTCTCCGGCTCGGTCCGGGTGATTTCAGCGAAGTCCGCAACGGTCCGGAACCGCTGAGTCGGCGTTACGGGCTTGAGTTTCCTGATAGCCATTCTATCCAGCTCCCTATTTGCTAAACGATCTCGAACAGATCGATCGAATCGTCTTTGGCCAGGGTGACAACAGCTTTTTTCCAGTCGGCGCGCTTGCCGGCGTAACGCCCCATGCGCTTGACCTTGCCGCGATAGTTCATGGTGCGAACACCGGTCACCTTGACGCCGAAGAAGTGCTCGACGGCCTGGCGGATCTCGTGCTTGTTGGCCGCGGGATCAACCTCGAAGATGTACTGGTTGTTCAGCTCGCGCATGATGGCACCCTGCTCGGTGATCATGGGTCGCTTGATGACTTTGCTCAGATCCTTCATGAACCGAACACCTCCTCGGCACCGGAGAGGGCCTTCTGGGTGAAGACCAGGTTGTCGGCCCAGAGAATGGTGTAAGCGTTGAGCTCATGAGAGCGCAGCACCCGCACACCCTGCAAATTTCGGGCGGACTTGTAGATGATGTCGTCGTCCCGATCCAGGACCACCAGGGTGTGCCGACCCTCGAGGGGCAGCCCCTTGAGCAGGGCGGCCATCTTGCTGGTCTTGGGGGCGTCCATGGCGAAGTCCTCCACCACGGTGACGCGCTCGTTGCTGGCCCGGTCGCTCAGGGCGCTCTTGAGGGCAGCGCGCTTGATTTTCTGGGGCAGCTTGTAGGTGTAATCCCGGGGGTGCGGCCCGAAGGCCACGCCGCCGCCCACACGCGTGGGACTGCCGGCGGAACCGGCACGGGCACGCCCGGTGCCCTTCTGCCGGTACAGCTTGGCGGTGGAGTAAGCCACTTCGGCCCTGGTCTGGGTGTCGTGAGTCCCCTGGCGCTTGTTGGCCAGGTAGTTCCGCACAGAATCGTACAGAGCCTGCTTGCGGACCGGCTGCTCGAACAGGGAAGCGGGCAGTTCCACTGTGCCCTTTTCCTGTCCGGTCTCGCTGTAAAGTTTTGCCGTTGCCATTTCCCTACCTCGTTCCTTTCAGGGTCGGCCTGACCCGATCAAACCAATCAGGTTCTACCGGCTGGCCCGAATGAAAACGATACCGTTCTTGTGTCCCGGGACGCTTCCCTTGACCAGGATCAGGTTCTTCTCCTGGTCAACGGCGACGACCGTCAGGTTCTTCTTGGTTTCCTTCTTGGCGCCGTAGTGACCGGGCATGGCCTTGCCGGGCACGACGCGTCCGGGGAAGGTGTGCATACCGATGGAGCCGCTGGCCCGCACGTTCTTGGAACCGTGGCCATCGGGGCCGCGGTGATGGCCGTGACGCTTGATGCTTCCGGCAAAACCACGACCCTTGGTGGTTCCGGTCACATCGACCGCCTCGACCTCGGCAAGGACCGACAGGTCCACGGTGTCGCCGAGATTGTAATCACCGGGGTTGTCCACCCGGTACTCGACGACGGTCCGCAGAGGGTCTGTGCCGGCCTTGCGGAAATGCCCCTGCATGGGCATGGGGGTATTCTTGGCTTTCTTGGCGCCATAGCCGATCTGGATGGCGCCATAGCCGTCGGTGTCCTCGGTCTTGACCTGGGTCACGACGCACGGTCCCGCCTGAATGACGGTCACGGGAATGCTCCGGCCGTCCTCATTGAACTTCCGGGTCATGCCGAGTTTCTTGCCGATCAGTCCGATCATTTCGTTTGCTCCCTTATCCTTACACGGTCCTTGGGTGAGACGCTTGAATCAGCGGCTCAGACCTTGATCTCCACGTCCACGCTGGCCGGCAGGCTCAGCTTCTTCAGGAACTCGGTCGTCTGGGGAGTCGAATTCTCGATCTCGATCAGACGCTTGTGGATGCGCGTCTCGAACTGCTCGCGGGACTTCTTGTCCACGAAGGTCGAGCGCAGGACGGTGTAGACGCTTCTCTTGGTCGGCAGGGGGATGGGTCCCCGCACCAGGGCTCCGGTCTTCAGGGCGGTCGAGACGATGACCTCGGCCGACCGGTCCAGGACGGCGGGCTCGTAAGCCCTCAACCTGATCTTGATTTTCTGTCGAGCCACGTTTTCTCCTCGGCGATGGCTACTCCAGCGTCACCTTTTCCCGGGGCTTGAAGCCTCTCCAGGATCCCGGCGCCTGCTCACCTGTCGCGTTCTTGCTTTTGTCTATCTACCAACGGTCAGAAGGGAGGAGGCCAGTGGCCTCCTCCCGGATCGAATCTACTCGTGAATCTTGGCCACCACGCCGGCGCCCACGGTACGGCCGCCCTCGCGGATGGCGAAGCGCAGACCCTCTTCCATGGCGATGGGAGTGATCAGCTCGACGACCATCTTGATGTTGTCGCCGGGCATCACCATCTCCACACCCTCGGGCAAAGCGGCATTGCCGGTCACGTCCGTGGTGCGGAAGTAGAACTGGGGACGGTAACCCGTGAAGAACGGAGTGTGACGGCCACCCTCCTCCTTCGTCAGGATGTAGACCTCGCAGTCGAACTTCGTGTGAGGAGTCACGCTGCCGGGCTTGCAGATCACCATGCCCCGCTCGACGTCTTCCTTCTTCATGCCGCGCAGAAGCAGACCCACGTTGTCGCCGGCCTGGCCCTCGTCCAGGATCTTCCGGAACATCTCGACACCGGTGCAAACCGTGTTCTGGGTGTCACGGATACCAACCAGCTCAACCTTGTCGCCCGTGTGAACGATGCCGCGCTCGATACGACCGGTGGCCACCGTGCCGCGACCACTGATGGAGAACACGTCCTCCACCGGCATCAGGAAGGTCTTGTCCAGATCGCGCTCGGGCAGCGGAATGTAGCTGTCCAGGGCATCCAGCAGCTCGAAGATGCACTTGGCGTCGTCGCTGTCCGGATCGCCGCTCTCCAGGGCCTTCAGGGCGCTGCCGCGAATGATGGGAGTGTCGTCACCGGGGAACTCGTACTGGTCCAGCAGCTCACGAACTTCCATGTCCACCAGGTCCAGCAGCTCCTCGTCATCAACCATGTCAACCTTGTTCAGGAACACGATGATGTAGGGAACGCCCACCTGACGGGCCAGAAGGATGTGCTCCCGGGTCTGGGGCATGGGGCCGTCGGCGGCCGAAACCACCAGCACCGCGCCGTCCATCTGGGCGGCACCGGTGATCATGTTCTTCACATAGTCGGCGTGACCGGGGCAATCCACGTGGGCGTAGTGCCGGGTCTCGCTCTGGTACTCCACGTGAGCAGTGGCGATGGTGATGCCGCGCTCGCGCTCTTCGGGAGCCTTGTCGATGGCATCGAAGGGAGTGTAGTCGGCAAGACCCTTCTTGGAGAGAACCTCGGTGATCGCCGCAGTCAGGGTCGTCTTACCGTGGTCAACGTGACCGATGGTTCCGACGTTAACGTGATCTTTTGTCCGTTCAAACTTTTCGCGCGCCATTGCTGGCTACCTCCTGAGTTGTGACTGACCCCGGTTTTTTTCCGCCGGCCGATCCAGAACTTCCCCGGACCTTCGGTGTTCCCGGAAATCTTCCGGACCAATCAGTCACCTGCGTACAACCGCGTCAGATCCGCGGCGATTTTTTCCGGCACTGCTTCGTACCGAGCCAACTGCATGCTGTAAACGCCCCGACCCTGGGTCAACGAGCGCAATTGTGTCGCGTAACCAAACATCTCGATGAGCGGAACTTCGGCGTGGACGACCTGGTCGCCCTTTCTCTGCTCCATCCCGGTGACGCGACCTCGCCGGGCGTTGAGATGACCTGTCACGTCACCCAGGAAGTCGGCCGGAGCCACCACTTCCACGGCCATGACCGGCTCCAGGAGGACAGGCCCTGCCTGCTTGGCGCCATCCCAGAGGGCATTCACCGCAGCATTCCTGAAACCCATTTCCGTGGACTCACCCTCTTCGTGGCGCCCGCCCGTCAGGCGAATGGCCACATCGACCAGAGGGTAGCCCGCCAGGATGCCCGTATCGCAGGCCTGCCTGGCCGATTCCTCGACGAAGGGCACGAATTCCGGCGGAATCTGCTCGGGACTCGCCTCGTTGACGAAGCTCACCCCGCTGCCCTTCTCCCCCGGTTCGATGGTCAACTCGACCCGGGCGTAATTCGTCCTGCCGCCGGCGTCCCGCGTGTATTCGGAACTCATGACGGCCCTGGTGGTCACGGTTTCCCGGTAAGCAACCTGGGGGCGCCCCACGTTGCAATCCACCTTGTGCTCCCGCTGCAATCGATCCACCAGGATCTCCAGATGCAGCTCGCCCATGCCCCAGATCACCGTTTGACCGCTGTCCGGGTCCTTCCTCACGTGGAAGGAGGGATCCTCGTCAGCCAGAGCCTTCAAGGCCTCACCCAGCTTGTCCTGGTCGGCCTTGGTGCGCGGCTCGATGGCCATGTAGATCACCGGCTCGGCGAAGGTCATCTCCTCCAGCAGAAGAGGCGCCTCCTGGGCAGCCAGGGTATCGCCGGTGCGGATCTCCTTGAAACCCACCGCAGCCACGATCTCCCCCGTCCGGGCCACTTTCAGATCCTCGCGCTTGTCCGCGTGCATCAGCAGCAGCCGCTGGATCCGCTCCCGCTTGCCGGTGTTCACGTTGAGCACCGTCTTGCCGGCTTCCAGCTTGCCGCTGTACACCCTCAGGAATGCCAGCCTGCCCGCGAAGGGGTCGGCCAGGATCTTGAAGGCCAGGGCGCTGAAGGGCTCGTCGTCCGAGGGCTCCCGAACCTCGACCCCCTCGCCGTCCTTCCCGGTGCCCTCCACCGCTGGACGATCCAGCGGAGAAGGCAGGTAGTCGACGATGCCGTCCATCAACTCCTGCACGCCCTTGTTCTTCAACGAGGACCCGCAGAAGACGGGAACCAGCTCGCTGGCCAGGGTCACACGCCGGACGGCCGCCTGCAGCATCGCCGGGGAAATCTCTTCCTCGGCCAGAAAGAGATCCATGATCTCCTCGTCGGCCTCGGCCAGATTCTCCACCAGCTCGCCGCGAGCCAGTTCCGCCGCCTCGACCAGATCGGCGGGAATTTCTTCCACCGTGCAGGTCAGACCCAGGTCCTCTTCATTCATGAACCGGGCCTTCATGGCCAGCAGGTCGACCACCCCGCGAAAACCATCCTCCACCCCGATGGGCAGATTCAGCGGCAGCGGTCGCGCGCCCAGCCGGTCAACCATGCTCTGGACGGAGCGCTCGAAGTCCGCCCCCAGCCGGTCCATCTTGTTGATGAACGCGATGCGGGGAACCCCGTATCGGTCGGCCTGCTTCCAGACGGTTTCGGACTGGGGCTCGACCCCGCCCACCCCGCAGAAGACAGCCACCGCGCCATCCAGCACCCTCAGGCTGCGCTCCACCTCGGCGGTGAAGTCCACATGACCCGGAGTGTCGATGATGTTGATCCGGTGATCACGCCAGGAGCAGGTCGTCGCGGCGGACGTGATGGTGATCCCACGTTCCCGCTCTTGCTCCATGTAGTCCATCTGGGTGGCGCCGTCATCGACGTCGCCAGGACGGTGAACCCGGCCGGTGTAATACAGGATGCGCTCAGTCGTCGTCGTCTTACCGGCGTCGATGTGAGCCATGATCCCGATATTCCGGACCAGCTCTAGAGCGACTCGACCATCAGATTCGCGAGCCACCACCGTCTCCCCAGGCTTCGTGTAACACCCGGTCCGGCAATCGGACACAGGCCCAGGCAAACTACGCGCACATTACCCTCTTGGGCAGTACGTCTCCATTGCCTCAGGCCCCATCGATTCCATTCGCGGGACATCACCAGGCTATTCGTTATGTGCGATCCGTTCGCTTTTCAGTGCGCTTGCTGGCGAACGAGAGGGACCTTTACCAGCGGCAGTGGGCGAACGCGCGGTTCGCTTCAGCCATGCGGTGAGTATCTTCGCGCTTTTTGATAGACGGTCCGTCGTTTTTGCTCGCCATCAACAGCTCGGCCGCCAACCTTTCAGCAAAGGTATTTTCCGGACGGCTGCGGGCAAACCCGATGAGCCAGCGCATAGCCAGCTGGGTTCGCCGTTCAGCCCGGACCTCGACGGGCACCTGGTAGGTGGCACCACCGATACGCCGGGACTTGACCTCGACAGTCGGCTTCACGTTGTTCAAGGCTGTGCGGAAGACGTCGATGCCGTCCTGCCCGCTCTTCTCCTTGATCATGTCGAGAGCCGAGTAGAAAGACCTCTCGGAGACGCTACGCTTGCCATCCTTCATGCAGTAATTGATGAACTTGGTCACCACCACATCACCAAAACGAGGATCGGCGGGGAGTTCACGCTTTTCGGGGGACCTGCGTCGCGACATTTCTTTCTCCTGCGGTCTTTCCGCTATTCTGGGCCGGAACATCGGCTAAGCCGCCGGCCGACAAACTCGATTCAAACTGGCCGGGCATGGCGCGCGACCACCTAATTCTGGCGGAGCCTAGGCCTTCTTGGGCCGCTTGGCGCCATACTTGGAGCGTCCCTGGCGGCGATCATCCACGCCGCTGGCATCCTGGGTACCACGAATGATGTGATAGCGGACACCGGGAAGATCCTTCACACGGCCGCCGCGAACCAGAACGATGCTGTGCTCCTGCAGGTTGTGACCCTCGCCGGGAATGTAGGCGGTCACCTCGATGCCGTTGGTCAGCCGGACACGAGCAATCTTGCGCAGAGCCGAGTTAGGCTTCTTGGGCGTCTGGGTGTAGACGCGGGTGCACACACCCTTGCGCTGCGGACAGGCCTGCAGAGCAGGGCAATTGCTTTTCTTGATCTGAGGCTTGCGCCCCTTGCGGACCAGCTGATTCAGAGTAGGCAACTTGAAACTCCTGCGATCTATGCTGGGCTCCCCGGCCTTCCCAATAGGCTTCGGAACACCCGTGGCACTCAGTAAAGCGTCTTACTTTAACAATTTAGACGCAATCAGACACAACGGCAGCCTGTGCTGGCTGCAGTCGTGGATCGGGAACATTAAGAGGGAGAACAGCCTTTGTCAAGGTTTCGTGGATTTTTTTCAGGATATTTGGGGGGCAGGGGCCGTCTGGGCCGACACGGGAGGAGCCTTGTTCTTTTGCCTACCCTTTGCCCGGCCCGGACCAACTTTTGTCATAAAGTGCGAGAATCCGGGGGCTTCCCCGGATTCTCACATAAACCATCAAATATGTTCCGCGGGGTGCTGGACCCTTCTATTTCCCTACTTGCCTGTCAGATAGGGGGTTCCCGGCTTTCCCGGCCCGCTGGTCAGGTCCTCGGGGGCGTAGCTGGGACTGGGCAGTCCGTAAGGCCCCTGATGCCCGGCGGCATCCACCCCGGCCACCCTGATACGGTAGGTGTGCCCCTCGGCCAGGGTCAGATCCTGCTGGGTGCTGGAGGTGCTGGCCACCTGAACCCAGTCGCCCTCGTCGGTGGAAAGTTCCAGGATGTAATGGTCAACGGGGGTTCCGTAGGTGGGGGGCCCCCAGTTCGCCACGGCGTTGGCTTCGGTCTGGGCCATGGCCTGTCCGCCGGCCAGGGCCAGCAGCAGGATCAACAGTGAGCTTGTGGCCAGATTCTTCTTCATGATTTCCCATTTCCTCTGCTTGTTTCCCGGGCTGCCTGCCGGCCGGGGAAACTCCCCTGATCCTCGACACCAGGCCACAAGCAAAGTCGGGACCAACGCCCAATCACCATAAGCTGCTGTCAACAAACACTTTCTGGCCCACACAACCCCTCCTAGTCCAGGGCTTTTTGCAAGATCACCCCCTCCTCGGGGGCTTTTCGCAAGAAAGGGCCCTCCCGTCCCCGTGGTGGTTCATGGCTTCCCCGCAGACGCGAAAAGGCCGGAAGGTTTCCCGGGTTTACCCGGACCTTCCGGCCTTCATCTTGGCCAGGAACCTGACGCCGATCAATCAGCGGCTTCGGCAGCCTCCTCGGCCTCCATGGCGGCCATCTCGGCGGCGGCAGCCTGAGCCAGCTCGTGCTGGTGGATGCCGTCGATGATGCGCTGGTCTTCCTCGGCAGGATCCTCCACCGCCAGGTACTTGTACTCGGACAGGCCCGTGCCCGCGGAGATGAGGTGACCCATGATCACGTTCTCCTTGAGGCTGCGCAGCTCGTCCCGCTTGCTGCGGGTGGCCGCGTCCGTCAGCACACGCGTGGTTTCCTGGAAACTGGCGGCGCTGATGAAGCTGTCCGTGGTCAAGCTGGCCTTGGTGATACCCAGCAGCAGGGGCTCGAAGGTGGCCGGTTCCAGCTCGGGTTCGCCGGCGGCCATGAGCTCCATGTTCTTCCGCTGGATGCGGCGGTTGTACTCCTCGACCTCCTGCTTGGTGACCTGCTCGTCCTCCAGGAAGGGCGTGTCGCCGGGGGTGAGGATCAGGACCTTGCGCAGCATGCGGGACACGATGACCTCGATGTGCTTGTCGTTGATCTTCACACCCTGCAGGCGGTAAACCTCCTGCACCGCGTTGGTCAGGTACTTCTGCACCTCGTTCACACCCTTGATGGACAGGATGTCCATGGGGTTGATGGGCCCCTCGGTCAGGCGGTCACCGGCCAGCACATGCTCGCCCTCGTAGGTGCGGATGTGCTTGCCGTGGGGGATGGTGTATTCCTTCTCGGTGCCGTCCTCGCCCACCACGGCCACCTTCTGCTGGCCGCGGGTGGTGCCGCGGAACTCGACCACGCCGTCCAGCTCGGTGACGATGGCCGACTCGCGGGGACGCCGGGCCTCGAACAGCTCGGCCACCCGGGGCAGACCACCGGTGATATCGCCGGACTGGGACACTTCCTTGGGAATCTTGGCCAGCTTGGTGCCCACGGGCACTTCCTGACCGTCCTCCACCAGCAGGAAGGCGCCGGTGGGCAGGATGGTGTCGGCCAGCTTCTTGCCGGTCTTCTTGTCCACCAGCTGGATGGTGGGGGTCACCGACTTGTCGGCGCTCTCCACGATCACGGGCTGCTTCATGCGGGTCTTCTCGTCCAGGTCCTCCTTCAATGTCAGACCCTCGATGATTCCGCTGAAGGCCACGATACCGGCGTTCTCGGCCAGCACGAAGTTACTGAACGGATCCCACTCGAAGATGGGATCACCCGCGCTCACCTTCTGCCCGTCCTTGACGAACACGGTGGAGCCGTAGGGCACGTTCATCTGGCTGCGGGTGATGCCCGAATCCAGAACCAGGCTGATCTCTCCCTTGCGGCCGATGGACACATCCTGGCCGTCGCTGTCCTTGACCAGCTGCACGTCCTTGTTGAAGACGATCTTGCCGGCGGCGGCGGCCTGCTTCACCGTCTGCTCGACGATACGGCTGGCCGTACCACCGATGTGGAAGGTCCGCAGGGTCAGCTGGGTGCCCGGCTCGCCGATGGACTGGGCGGCGATGACCCCGATGGGCTCGCCGATGTCCACCAGCTTGTGCTCGCTCAGGTTGTAGCCGTAGCAGAGGGCGCACACGCCGTGGCGGCTCTCGCAGGAGAGAACCGAACGCATGAGCACCGACTGGATACCGCTGTCCTCGACGCGGGCGGCCATCTCGCGGTCCACCAGGGTGCCGGCCTCGGCGATGATATCGCCGTTGCCGTCGATGATGTCCTCGGCGGTGGTCCGTCCGACGATGCGCTCGGACAGGGGCTCGATGGTCTTTTCACCTTCGCGCAGAGCCTCTATCTCGATGCCCCGCAGGGTCCCGCAATCGTGCTCGTTGACCACGATGTCCTGGGCCACATCCACCAGACGACGAGTCAGATAACCGGCGTCGGCGGTCTTCAAGGCCGTATCGGCCAGACCCTTGCGGGCACCGTGGGTGGAGATGAAGTACTCCAGCATGGTCAGCCCCTCGCGGAAGTTCGCGATGATGGGCTGCTCGATGATCTCACCGAAACCACCGGTGATCTTCTTCTGGGGCTTGGCCATCAGGCCACGCATACCGGCCAGCTGCTTGATCTGGTCGGAGCTGCCTCGGGCGCCCGAAGCGTTCATCATGTACACCGAGTTGAAGCCCTGATCGTCCTGCCGCAGGTGGTCGAACATGCGGTCCTTGACCTCGTTGGTCACCTCGGTCCACTTGTTGATCACGCGGTTGTAACGCTCGCGGTTGGTGATCAGGCCATCGCGGTGATCCTTGATGAAGCTGTCCACGATCTTCTGGGCCTGGGTGATGATGTCCTTCTTCTCCGGCGGAATGATGATGTCATCGATGCCGATGGAGATGCCGCCCTCGGTGGCGTGATGGAAGCCCAGGTTCTTCAACCGGTCCAGGAAGCCCATGCAGGCGGTCATGCCCAGCTTGGCGTGGACCTGGCCGACGAGGCGGGCCAGGGCCTTCTTGTTGGTGGGCTCGTTGAAGAAGCCCATCTCCTCGGGCAGGATCTCGTTGAACAGCACGCGGCCGATGGTGGTCTCCACGGTGCCGCGGTCGCCGCCGAAACGGATCTTGACCAGGGCGTGCTTGTCGATGATGTCCGCGTGGTAGGCGGCCAGGGCGTCCTCGGGGTCCGAGAAGAACTTGCCCTCGCCCTTGGCCCCGGGCCGGCCCAGGGTCAGGTAGTAGCACCCCAGCACCATGTCCTGGCTGGGCGACGCCACGGGCTCGCCGCTGGCCGGAGACAGGATGTTCAGCGGGGACAGCATGAGCAACCGGGCCTCCAGCTGGGCCTCGTACCCCAGGGGCACGTGCACGGCCATCTGGTCACCGTCGAAGTCGGCGTTGAAGGCGGTACAGGCCAGGGGATGGATGCGGATGGCCTTGCCCTCGATGAGCACCGGCTCGAAGGCCTGGATACCCAGGCGGTGCAGGGTCGGGGCACGGTTCAGCAGCACCGGGTGATCCTTGATGATCTCCTCGAGGATATCCCACACCTCGGGGCGCTCCTGCTCCACCAGCTTCTTGGCGCTCTTGACGGTCTGGACGTAGCCCTTCTCTTCCAGCTTGCGGATGATGAACGGCTTGAACAGCTCCAGGGCCATGCTCTTGGGCAGACCGCACTGGTACAGCTTCAGCTCGGGACCCACCACGATGACCGAACGGCCCGAGTAGTCCACGCGCTTACCCAGCAGGTTCTGGCGGAAACGACCCTTCTTGCCCTTGATCATGTCGCTCAGGGACTTGAGGGGACGGTTGCCCTGGCCCTTGACGGCGCGCGAGCGGCGGCCGTTGTCGAACAGGGCGTCCACGGCCTCCTGCAGCATGCGCTTCTCGTTGCGCAGAATGACGCCGGGGGCCTTGATCTCGATCAATTTCTTCAACCGGTTGTTGCGGTTGATGACGCGCCGGTACAGATCGTTCAGGTCACTGGTGGCGAAGCGGCCGCCGTCCAGGGGCACCAGGGGACGCAGATCCGGCGGCAGCACCGGCAGACAGTCCAGGATCATGTACTCGGGCAGGTTGTTGCTGCTCAGGAACGCGTCGATGATCTTCAGGCGCTTCAGGATGGTCTTCTTGCGCTGGACGCTGGTCTCGGTCTTGACCTCGGCCCGCAGTTCCTGGTTCAGGGTCTCCATGTCCAGGCCGGCCAGCAGCTTGCGCACGGCCTCGGCGCCCATGTCCATCTCGCATTCCCAGTCGGGATGCTCTTCCTTGAGCTCCCACCACTCCTCGTCGCTGATGACGTCGCCCACCTGCAACATGGTGTTGCCGGGGTCGACGACCACGCTGGACTCGTAGTACAGGATGCGCTCCAGGTCCTTGACCTTCATGGCCAGCAGCTGGCCCATGCGGCTGGGCAGCCCCTTGAAGAACCAGATGTGGGCGATGGGCACGGCCAGTTCGATGTGGCCCAGGCGCTCGCGGCGCACCTTGCTCTGGGTCACTTCCACACCGCACTTGTCACACACCATGCCGCGGAAACGAATCCGCTTGTACTTGCCGCAGTTGCACTCCCAGTCCTTCACCGGTCCGAAGATGCGCTCGCAGAAGAGGCCATCCTTTTCCGGCTTGAAGGTGCGGTAGTTGATGGTCTCGGGCTTGGTGACCTCGCCGTAGCTCCACTCACGGATCTTGTCCGGACTGGCCAGCTGGATCATGATGGCGTTGCAGTCACGGGCGCCCTTGGCATCGTCGCGCATTGTCTGGCCGAGCATTTATTCTCCTCCTCGCGGGGCCCGGGGGCCACCGCCGGATCAAGTTGCCGGACGAATCGTCAGGCTTCAGGTACCTACTTAAACGGCGCTTTCCAGGTTCACGTCCAGACACAGGCTTTGCAGCTCGCGCATCAGCACGTTGAACGACTCGGGAATTCCCGGCTCGGGCGGGTTCTCGCCCTTGACGATGGCCTCGTAGATGCGGGAACGACCGGTCACGTCATCCGACTTGACGGTCAGCATCTCCTGCAGGCAGTTCGCCGCGCCGTAGGCTTCCAGGGCCCAGACTTCCATCTCACCGAAACGCTGGCCACCGAACTGGGCCTTACCACCCAGGGGCTGCTGCGTCACCAGACTGTAGGGGCCGATGCTCCTGGCGTGGATCTTCTCCTCAACCAGGTGGTGCAGCTTGAGGACGTAGATGACGCCCACGGTCACTTCCTTGTCGAAGCGCTCGCCGGTGCGGCCATCGTACAGAACGCTCTTGCCGCTCTGATCGAAGCCCTGACCCTCCAGGGCCTCCTTGATCTCCGAGATGCGGGCACCGTCGAACACCGGGGTCTGGATCTTGACCCCGGCCGCCTGGGCGGCGTAGCCCAGGTGGGTCTCCAGGATCTGGCCCAGGTTCATACGGCTGGGCACGCCCAGGGGGTTCAGGACGATGTCCACGGGGGTACCGTCGGCCAGGTAGGGCATGTCCTCCTCGGCCATGATCTTCGACACCACACCCTTGTTACCGTGGCGGCCGGCCATCTTGTCGCCCACGGACAGCTTGCGCCGCCGGGCCACGTAGACCTTGACCAGCTTGACCACGCCGGGGGGCAGCTCGTCGCCGCGCAGAGCCCGTTCCTGGTTCTTTTCGAACTCCACCTCGATGCGGTCGCGCTCGCGGGCAGCCGCCTCGAAGACGGAACGGATGCGGCCGTCCTGCTGCTCGTCCTTGACCAGGGGCAGACCCCAGTGGATGGCGGCGAAGTCCAGCTCGTCCAGGACGGGCTTGGTCAGCTTGCGTCCGCTCTTGACCAGCACCTCACCCGTGTTGGCGTCGATGATGTGATGAGCCTGCTGCCCGAAGAACAGCTCGTGCAGGCGCTCGTCGGCCAGCAGGTTGATCTTCTTCAGATCGCGGTCCCGGCGGCGGGCCAGGGCGTCCAGCTGGCGCTTCTCTTCCTTCTTGCTGCGGGTGGTCCGGTCCTGGCGGCTGAACACGCGCACGCTCACCACGATGCCGTCCATGCCCGGAGGCGCCTTCAGGGAGGCATCCTTCACGTCGCCGGCCTTCTCGCCGAAGATGGCGCGCAGCAGCTTCTCCTCGGGACTGAGCTCGGTCTCGCCCTTGGGCGTGACCTTACCCACCATGATGTCGCCGGCCCGGACGCGGGCGCCGGGGTAGATGATCCCGTCCTCGTCCAGGTTGGCCAGGGCCTCTTCACCCACGTTGGGAATCTCGCGGGTCACTTCCTCCACGCCGCGCTTGGTGTCGCGCACCTGCAGGTCGAATTCCTCGATGTGCAGGCTGGTGAAGGTGTCTTCCTTGACGGCCTTCTCGCTGACCAGGATGGCGTCCTCGAAGTTGTAGCCGCCCCAGGGCATGAAGGCCACCGTCAGGTTGCGGCCCAGGGCCAGCTCGCCGCTCTCGGTGCAAGGACCGTCGGCGATGGGTTGCCCCTTTTTCACCTTCTCACCGGGCACCACCAGAGGCTTCTGGTTGTAGCAGGTGTCCTGGTTGCTGCGCTTGAACTTGCGCAGGCGGTATTCCTTGATGCCCCCCTGCTCGAAGAAGCTGTCGCTGGACACCTTGTCCGGATCGTCGTAGCGGATGACGATGGCATCGGCGGTGGCGGCGATCACCTCGCCGGCGGCCTCGGCCACCACCACGGCGCCCGAGTCGATGGCCACCTTCTTCTCCATGCCCGTCCCCACCACGGGGCTGTCGGCCCGCAGCAGGGGAACGGCCTGGCGCTGCATGTTGCAGCCCATGAGGGCACGGTTGGCATCGTCGTGCTCCAGGAAGGGAATCAGACTGGCGGCCGCCGACACGATCTGCTTGGGCGACACGTCCATGTAGTCGATGTCCTTGGGCTTGGCCATGGGGTACTCGCCCTTGAAACGGGTGAGCACGGTGCTGCCCTTGAAAGCCCCGTCGTCCTTCAGCGGCGCGTTTGCCTGGGCGATGGTGACGGTGTCTTCCTGGTCGGCGGTCAGGTAGTCCGTGTTCTTGGTGACCTTGCCGTCCTCGACCCGCCGGTAGGGCGATTCGATGAAGCCGAAGTGGTTGATGCGGGCATGGGTCGCCAGGCTGGCGATCAGACCGATGTTGGGACCCTCAGGGGTCTCGATGGGACACATGCGCCCGTAGTGGGTGTAGTGAACGTCACGCACCTCGAAGCCGGCCCGGTCGCGATGCAGACCACCGGGACCCAGGGCGGACAGGCGCCGCTTGTGGGTCAGTTCGCTCAGGGGGTTGGTCTGGTCCATGAACTGGCTGAGCTGGCTGCTGCCGAAGAAGCTCTGGATCACGGCGCTAACGGTGCGCGCGTTGACCAGGTCGGCCGGGCTCATGGGCTTTTCCTTGTCCGCCAGGTTCATGCGTTCCTTGATGATGCGGGCCATGCGGCTCAGGCCGACGCTGAACTGGTTGGCCAGCAGCTCGCCCACCGAGCGGATGCGGCGGTTGCCGAAATGGTCGATGTCGTCGATGTCGCTGCGGCCCAGGAACATGCTGATCATCTCGTTGATGATGGCCAGGAAATCCGCGGGCGTCAGGGTCGTGGTCTTGGGATCCACGTCCAGACCCAGGCGACGGTTCATCTTGTAACGGCCCACCTCGGCCAGGTCGTAGCGCTTCTCGTTGAAGAACAGGCGCTCGAACAGGGCGCGGGCGACTTCCTCGTTGGGGGGATCGCCGGGGCGCAGCAGGCTGTAGAAGCGGCGCAGGCCCTCGTCCTGGTTGCTGGTGGGATCCTTGCGCAGGGTGTTCAGGATGAGGCTGGGTTCGTTCAGGGTGACTTCACCCTCGGTGACCAGGCGCAATTCCTTGACGCCGCAGGTCAGCAGCTGCTCGCGCAGGATGGCGTCGATGATGTCGCCGGCCCTGGCGAAGGGCTCGTCCTCGTCGGGACGGCTCACGTCGGCGGCCAGGATGCGGCCCTCCAGGCTCTCTTCCAGCGCCGAGAACTTCTTGGTGCCGGACTTGGGGATCTTGACCTCTTCGATGGTGTGGAAGAGCTCGATGATCTCCTGGTTGGACTGGAAGCCCAGGGCCCTCAGCAACATGGTGGCCGGCTGCTTGCGCTTCCGGTCGATGTGCACGTACAGCAGGTTGTTGATATCGGTGGTGAACTCGACCCACGAACCCCGGTAGGGGATGATGCGGGACCGGAACAGGCGCCGGCCGTTGGGGTGGGTCTCGTCACTGAAGAACACGCCGGGCGAACGGTGCAGCTGCGAGACGATGACCCGCTCGGCGCCGTTGATCAGGAAGGTGCCCTTGTCCGTGATCATGGGCAGTTCACCCAGGTACACTTCCTGTTCCTGGATATCCCGGATCATCATTTCCTCGTCGGAGCCCTCGGCCTCTTCCTTGACCACAAGGCGCAGGCGGACCTTCAGGGGCACGCTGAACGTGAGCCCCCGTTCCTGGCATTCCTCGATCCCGTACTTGGGCTCACCCGTCTTGTAGCTCATGTACTCCATGATCAGGTTGCCGCGGGTGGACTCGATGGGGAAAATCGTCTGGAAAACCGCCTCGATACCCCTCATTTCCCTCTCGTCCGCCTTGTTGTCGGACTGAAGGAACTCGTGGAACGAATCCAGCTGCACAGCCAGCAGGTTGGGCATCTGTTCGTCGTGGAGGAGTTTAGAGTAGTTAACGCGTCCGGTGAACTTGTCGATCGGGATATTTTTCACAGGACCACTTCCTCGGAGGAAAGGGAGATTAGCGGGTCAACCGCCCGGGGCGGTTCTCTATTTCAAATTCCTTCCCGGAGCACATGAACCCGGGGAAGGTGGTCATCGCCCCGCTCCGCACCATGACGGGCGGGGCGATGACAGGACATCCGAAGCAATCGCCGCGGCGTCGTGACGCCGCGTGAGGCGAAATTACTTCAGGTCGATCATGGCGCCGACTTCTTCCAGCTTGGCCTTGATCTGCTCGGCCTCGTCCTTGCTCACGCCTTCCTTGATGGCGGTGGGAGCGGACTCGACCAGAGCCTTGGCTTCCTTCAGGCCCAGACCGGTGATGGCCCGGACTTCCTTGATGACCTGGATCTTCTTGTCGCCGGCACCGGTCAGCATGACGTCGAACTCGTCCTTGGCTTCCTCGGCGGCGGGACCGGCATCGCCGGCAACGGCGGCCACGGCCACGGGGGCGGCGGCGCTGACACCGAACTTCTCTTCCATGGCCTTCACCAGGTCGGCGGCCTCCAGCACGGTCAGACCTTCGATCAGTTCCAGGGCCTTGGCGGCGTTTTCGCTCAGGTTGATGTCGCTCATTGTTCTATTCTCCTTGAGTCTCGGGCTATGCCCGGGAATTGTCTGGTTTCGCGGCCGGCTGCCACTCGGCGGGCGCCGGTCCAGTTCAACTTGTCCAGGTCCGAACTAGGCGGCGTCGTCCGCCTTCTGCTTGGCCACCGCGTCGATGGTGCGCGCCAGGGCGCCCATGACACCGTTGATGCCGAACACCACGCCGGTGAGGGGCGAGTTGATGCTGCCCATCATCTTGGCGTAGAGCTCTTCCTTGCTCGGGACCTTGGAAAGGGCCACGACCTGATCGGAGTCGAGGAACTGTCCATCCACCACGCCGCCCTTGACCTTCATCGCCTCGTTATCCTTGGCGAAGTCAACAACGACCTTGGCCGGATCGACCTGACTTTCCATTCCGAAAAGGATGGCGGTGGGACCCTTGAGGTGGTCCTTCATCACAGCCACTTCAGCGTTGTCGCAGGCAATCTTGGCCAGGCGGTTCTTCACCACGCGGCAGTCGATGGCCTTCTCGCGGCACTCGCTGCGGAACTTGGTCATCTGCTCGACCGTGAGCCCGGAGAAGTCGGCCAGAATCATGCTCTGGGCGGCTTGCATCCGTTCGGTAATGGCCTGAACCTCGGCAATTTTTTCTTGGGTTGCCATCAGGCTACTCTCCTTGGTTTCTATTCCGCTGCCTCCGCGGAGGCGGCGGGGAATTCCGCCCGGTTAGCCCAGGCTGCCGGCTTCGACTCGGATGGCGGGCGTCATGGTGGCGGACAGGTCCACCGACTTGACGTAGGTTCCCTTGACGGCGGTGGGGCGCACCCGGACCAACTCCTTGAAGAGGGTCTTGATGTTCTCCTCCAGCGCCTCCTTGGCAAAGGAACGCTTGCCCACGGGGGCGTGCACGATACCGGCCTTGTCGACGCGGTACTCGATACGGCCCGCCTTGGCTTCCTTGACGGCCTTGGAAATGTCCATGGTCACCGTGCCGACCTTGGGGTTGGGCATGAGGCCGCGGGGACCGAGAATACGGCCCAGCTTGCCCAGCTCACCCATCATGTCGGGGGTGGCGATGATCACGTCGACATCGGTCCAGCCACCCTGGATCTTGGGCAGGTACTCGTCCGCTCCGACCATGTCGGCGCCGGCATCGGCCGCTTCCTGCTCCTTGGGCCCACGGGCGATGACCAGAACGCGCACCGACTTGCCGGTCCCGTTGGGCAGAACGACGGTGCCGCGCACCATCTGATCCGCATGACGGGGATTGACATTCAACCGCACGGCAAGGTCCACCGTTTCGTCGAATTTCGCCTTGCTGAAGGTCTCCAGCACGTCCAGGGCTTCCCCGATGGGGTAGTCCTCGCGGCTGTTCACCTTCTCCTTGGAATTCCTGTAATTCTTTCCGTGTTTCATTCGTGTACTCCGAACGACTGGGTTTTCGATCATCCCTGCCACGGCAATTTCACCGCCGGGAATTTCTCCGGTGCTGGAATCCATGATCCAGCGCCGTGCTTCGCAGTCACGTCGACCTAGACGACGTCGATTCCCATGCTCCGCGCGGTGCCGGCGATGATCTTCATCGCGGCCTCGGACGAACCGGCATTGAGGTCTTCCTTCTTGGTCTCGGCGATCTCCATCAGCTGCTTGCGCGTGATGGTGCCGGCGGAAGTCCTGCCGGGTTCAGTGGAACCGGAGGTCAGGCCAACGGCCTTCTTGATCAGAACGGAAGCAGGGGGAGTCTTGGTGATGAACTGGAAACTACGATCCTGGTAGACCGTGATCACCACAGGAATCACCAGACCCATCTGCTCCTTGGTCCGCTCATTGAAGGCGTTGCAGAATTCCATGATGTTCAGACCATGCTGACCCAGAGCAGGACCCACCGGAGGGGCGGGATTGGCCTGCCCGGCCTTGATCTGCAACTTGATCTGCGTCATGACTTTCTTTGCCATGTCGACTTTTCTCCTTCAATTGAGTGTCGGCCTTGCGGCCTTCGTCCACCGCGCAAGGGGAGTCCACCACCCGTCACGCGATTTCCGAGCGCTGCTCGGCCCTCATCTATTGGAATACCCGACTGAACGCTGAGAGGGGCGCCGTCGGTAGCGGCCGCGGGATCCAGACAAAACCCCTTGACCACCCGAGAAACGGTGTCGCTAGAGCGCCTTCACCTGAAGGAAGTCCAGCTCCACCGGAGTCTCCGAACCGAAAATACTGATCATGACCTTGAGCTTGCCCTTGTCATGATTGATCTCGTTGATCACGCCCACCCATTCGGTGAAGGGACCGTCCATGACCTGGACGCTGTCTCCAACCTGGTAGGGGATCTCGAGAACGTCCCGTTCCTCATCGGGAGCGGAGATGCGGCCCAGAATGCGGTCCACTTCCTCGCGGCTGATGGGCTCGGGCTTCAGAGCGGTGCCGCCGATGAAGCGGGTCACGCCCGGAATGCTGTTGATGAAATGCTGGGTCTCCTTGTTCATGATCATCTCGACCAGAATGTAACTGGGGAAGAACTTGCGCTTGCTGGTGACGCGCTTGCCGTTCTTCATCTCCGTCACCTCCTGGGTGGCGACCAGGATTTCACCGAAATTGTCTTCCATGTGGTTGGAACGAATGGCCATCTCGATGTTGCGCTTGACCTTGTTCTCGTGGCCGGTGTTGGCATGAATGACAAACCAGCGCATGCGGCCGCGACGCTCGATCTCGGCCTGTTCCTCGGCGCTCAGCTCGATTTCCACCGCGCCGAGCAGTTCGTCTTCCTCGGAAAGTTCCCCGCTCTCGGCTTCCGGAGCGGCCTCGACCGCGGCCTCCGCCTCATCGACCGACTCATCCCCGGCCCCACCGGCAGGCAGATCCAGGAAGAGGTCGTCGGCGCCCAGATCATCCAGGGACTCGTCAGCATCGGCCGGCGCGGCCTCCTGGGGGGCAGCGTTCTCTTCAGCCTTCAGCAACCCTTCGTCGAAGAGATCCTCGGGGTTCAGTTCGCTGTCGTTGTTCTTTCCGTTTTCAGACACAGCCGGCTCCATTCCTGAGGGCCACAACTATTTTATTTCCCAACAACTTACCTGCACAGCCCAACGAGGGCTTGCAGCATCCTGACGCAAAAAGCGCAAGGACACAGACGCACCCCGAAAATGGGACACCCGTCCCATCTCCAGGGCTTGCAGGAGTTTTCCAGTTTTCGCCCGCGCTATGGGCGCGGGTCACACCAACCTAGAGCAGGTTGACCAGCAGGCCGACGCCCCGCTCGAGGACCTTGTCCACGACGTAAAGCATGATGGCGATCACCAGGACGGTCACCAGAACAACGACGGTGCTCTCCTTGAGCTCATTCATGCTGGGCCAGGAGACCCTCTTCATTTCGAGGCCGGTTTCACGCATAAACTGGGTGAAGCGAGCAACCATGTTCCGAGACCTTCCGACGATCTTTACCCTGAACAATTATGGTGGCAGGGGCAGCAGGGCTCGAACCCGCGACCCTCGGTTTTGGAGACCGATGCTCTACCAACTGAGCTATACCCCTGCAAAACCACCAAAGAATGACCGGGTCGCCCGCCAGGCAGACGACCCGGGATTTTCAACTAACGGGTCTCCTTGTGATCGGTGTGCTTGTTGCACCGGGGGCAGTACTTCTTGAACTGCACGCGATCAGGATGGAGGCGCTTGTTCTTCTTGGTCGTGTAGTTCCTCATCTTGCATTCGCTGCAAGCGAGGATGATGATGTCCCTCATGAGACCCTGCTCCTAAACTCGGCCGCGGAACCGCCGCGACAGAAACGCTTTGTTCGGCCTCTAGGACCTACTCGTGAATCTTGGCCACCACGCCGGCGCCCACGGTACGGCCGCCCTCGCGGATGGCGAAGCGCAGACCCTCTTCCATGGCGATGGGAGTGATCAGCTCGACGACCATCTTGATGTTGTCGCCGGGCATCACCATCTCCACACCCTCGGGCAGAGCGGCATTGCCGGTCACGTCCGTGGTGCGGAAGTAGAACTGGGGACGGTAACCCGTGAAGAACGGAGTGTGACGGCCACCCTCCTCCTTCGTCAGGATGTAGACCTCGCAGTCGAACTTCGTGTGAGGAGTCACGCTGCCGGGCTTGCAGATCACCATGCCCCGCTCGACGTCTTCCTTCTTCATGCCGCGCAGAAGCAGACCCACGTTGTCGCCGGCCTGGCCCTCGTCCAGGATCTTCCGGAACATCTCGACACCGGTGCAAACCGTGTTCTGGGTGTCACGGATACCAACCAGCTCAACCTTGTCGCCCGTGTGAACGATGCCGCGCTCGATACGACCGGTGGCCACCGTGCCGCGACCACTGATGGAGAACACGTCCTCCACCGGCATCAGGAAGGTCTTGTCCAGATCGCGCTCGGGCAGCGGAATGTAGCTGTCCAGGGCATCCAGCAGCTCGAAGATGCACTTGGCGTCGTCGCTGTCCGGATCGCCGCTCTCCAGGGCCTTCAGGGCGCTGCCGCGAATGATGGGAGTGTCGTCACCGGGGAACTCGTACTGGTCCAGCAGCTCACGAACTTCCATGTCCACCAGGTCCAGCAGCTCCTCGTCATCAACCATGTCAACCTTGTTCAGGAACACGATGATGTAGGGAACGCCCACCTGACGGGCCAGAAGGATGTGCTCCCGGGTCTGGGGCATGGGGCCGTCGGCGGCCGAAACCACCAGCACCGCGCCGTCCATCTGGGCGGCACCGGTGATCATGTTCTTCACATAGTCGGCGTGACCGGGGCAATCCACGTGGGCGTAGTGCCGGGTCTCGCTCTGGTACTCCACGTGAGCAGTGGCGATGGTGATGCCGCGCTCGCGCTCTTCGGGAGCCTTGTCGATGGCATCGAAGGGAGTGTAGTCGGCAAGACCCTTCTTGGAGAGAACCTCGGTGATCGCCGCAGTCAGGGTCGTCTTACCGTGGTCAACGTGACCGATGGTTCCGACGTTAACGTGATCTTTTGTCCGTTCAAACTTTTCGCGCGCCATCAGCGGCATCCTCCCGTGGAAGGTGATCGTCCTACTGGCGCCGCTCCCCGGGGAACCGGCGCTTCCCGTTCATCTTGATCTTGCCCCAACCTACAAACAATAGGAAGTGGAGCCCACGAGCAGACTCGAACTGCTGACCGCTTGCTTACCATGCAAGTGCTCTACCTGCTGAGCTACGTGGGCTCCAGAGGGGCCCCGACCGGGACGAACCCGGCCGAAACCAATCACAATATTGCGTTTTTTGTCCCGCCCGCCAAGGGAAATCCCCGCGATGTCGGGCCAAGCTGCTGGAGCGGGAAACGGGGTTCGAACCCGCGACCCTCAGCTTGGAAGGCTGATGCTCTGCCAACTGAGCTATTCCCGCTCCGAAAAGCGATCGGTTATTGATGGTGGGGGGGGGTGGATTCGAACCACCGAAGGCTTAGCCGACAGATTTACAGTCTGTTCCCTTTGACCGCTCGGGAACCCCCCCACGCCGATCACACTGCTGGAATTCCAGCGCAATCAACCTGGTCGGCCAGATCCTCGCCCGAAAGCGCAACCGGCCAATTTATTCTGGAGCTGGCGAGAGGACTTGAACCCCCAACCACCTCATTACAAGTGAGGAGCTCTACCAATTGAGCTACGCCAGCCCCTGGTCTTCGTCTGCATCGTATCCGGCGCGGACAAGCCAGGCCGGCCCTCACCGGCAATTTCCCGCTGAAAAAGCCCCAAAGAGGCCATTTCATCCGCAAGTCGGCCCCGAGGTGCGCGTTCGCCATTCCTGGCACGGCACCGGGGCCGATTTGGGAAATGGAATAATAAGTGGTGAGCCCTGTTTGTCAAGAGGATGCGAAAGGTTTTTTGCGTGACCATGACCCGGACCCCAAAGTCCCCATTTCGGCCTCCGGCCTAGCCCTGGCCCAGGGCCGCCCGGCACAGATCTTCCACCAGCGCGGAGAACTCGATGCCCACCGCGGCGGCCGCCTTGGGCACCAGGCTGTTTTCGGTCATGCCGGGAATGGTGTTGATTTCCAGGCAGTGATAGCTTTCTCCGTCCAGGCGGAAATCGGCCCGGGCCACGCCCCGGCAATCGACCAGCTCGAAAAGGCGCAGGGCATCGGCGCTGATTTCCTCGTAAAGCGGAGAATGCAGCGGCGCGGGAACCAGGTACTCCGAAGCCCCTCCGGTGTACTTGTTGGTGTAGTCGTAAAAGCCCTGGCGGGGACGGATCTCCAGCAAGGGCAGACGCCGCCCCAGCAGAATGGTGGCGGTGAGTTCACGACCCGGAATATAGGTTTCGGCCAGGATTTCCTGGGGTCCGGGGCCTCCGGAGGCCACAACCCTGGCAAAGGCTTCGGCAAACTCCCCGGCATCGGCAACGATGGACACCCCCACCGAACTGCCCGCCCCGTTGAGCTTCAGGACCAGGGGAAAACCCAGCTCGTCCTGACAGCGCTGGCGGATATGCTCCAGGGTCAGCCCCTTGCCGATGGACGGCCCCCGGCCCTGGCCTTCGACCTGCCCCCCACCCTGCTGATGGGGCACCCAGGTGATCTGCAACCAGGCGGGGGTGGGAATGCCCGCCGCCCGCATGACCCGCTTGGTGGCCGATTTGTTCATGGCCAGGGCGCTGGCCGCATGGCCCGAAAGGGCGTAGGGCACACCCAGCAGATCCAGGGCGGCCTGCAGATGGCCATCCTCGCCCTGCCCGCCGTGCAGGGTGGGAAAGACCACATCCACTTCCTTCAACCGGGGCATGTCCAGGACGGCCGCCACCCGGGGAATGTCCACCGCCTCGGCCTCGTGGCCCGCCCGCCGCAAGCCCTCGGCCACGGCCCGGCCGCTGTCCAGAGAAACTTCCCGTTCGGAGGAATCGCCCCCCATGAGCACCAGAACCTTCATGATTTCTCCAGCAGGATCACGGCCTGCACGGTGAGACATTCACCGCGGCCTTCGGGGCCCAGCCCCTCGCCACGGGTGGCCTTGACTGAAACCTGGTCCACCTGAGCTTGCAGCATTTCGGCCAGGGCCTGCCGCATGGCGGGAACATACGGTGCCATGCGCGGGGCCTCGGCGATGATGGTCAGGTCCAGATTGCCCAGGACGAACCCCTCCCCGCGCACCAGGTTCCAGGCCTCGGCCAGAAGAGTCCGGCTGTCGGCGCCCTCATACGCGGGGTCGGTGTCGGGAAAGTGGGTGCCGATATCGCCCAGGCCGCAGGCACCCAGGAACGCGTCGGTGACGGCATGGAGAACGGCGTCTCCATCGGAATGCCCCACGGGCCCCACGGGGCTGTCGCTGAAATGGATGCCACCCAGGATACAGGGCCGGCCGACCACCAGGGCGTGGCGGTCCCAGCCCATGCCGATGCGGTGCTTCATGGTTCCTCCCGGACAGGCCGGATCAGGGGAATAGCTCGGCCCCGGCCAGAGGCACCCCCGCCTGGTCCTTGGCCGAAAGCACGGTGGTCGCCCCGTCCCGCAGGGGCCATTCGATGCCCAGTTCCGGGTCATCGAAACGGATCACCCGTTCGTGCTGGGGCGCGTAGAAATCGGTGCATTTGTAAACGAACTCGGCCGGTCCCCGCAACACGTAAAACCCGTGCCCGAAGCCAGGCGGCACCCAGAACTGACGGCGGTTCTCGCCGGACAGGGTGGTTCCGGTCCAGTGGCCGAAGGTGGGCGACGAACGCCGCAGATCCACCGCCACGTCGAAGACCTCGCCGTTCAGCACCCGCACCAGCTTGCCCTGGGCCTGCTGGATCTGGTAGTGCAGCCCCCGCAGCACCCCGGTGCCGCTGCTGCTCTGGTTCTCCTGCACGAAGGCGGCGTCCACCCCGGCCTCGGCAAAGACATCGGCGCGCCAGGATTCGAAAAAATACCCACGCTCGTCCCCGTGCACCACCGGCTCGAAGATCAGCACATCGGGGATGGCGGTGGTCAGGACCTTCATTTTCCGGCCTCCAGCAGGGAAAGCAGGTAGGTGCCGTAACCGCTGTTCCGCAAGGGACCGGCCAGCCTGGTCAGCTGATCGTCATCGATGAAGCCCATGCGCCAGGCGATCTCCTCGGGGCTGGCGATCTTCAGGCTCTGCCGTTCCTCGATGACGCGGATGAACTGCCCCGCGTCCAGCAGGGAGGTGTGGGTGCCCGTGTCCAGCCAGGCGGAACCCCGCCCCAGCACCTCCACCTCCAGGTCCCCGCGCTGCAGATAGGCGTCGATGACCGAGGCGATTTCCAGCTCTCCCCGGGCCGAGGGCTTGATCTGCCGGGCGATGTCCACCACACCGGCATCGAAGAAATACAGGCCCGTCACCGCGTAGGACGAGCGGGGCCTGGTCGGCTTTTCCTCGATGCTGACGGCCTTGCGGTTCTCGTCGAACTCCACCACCCCGTAGCGCTCGGGGTCATTGACGTAGTAGGCGAAAACCGTGGCGCCGCCGGGACGGGCGCACACGGCCTGCAACTTTCTCGACAGCCCCTCGGCATAGAAGATGTTGTCACCCAGGATAAGGCAGGTGGGCTCGGAACCGATGTGGTCTGCACCCAGGATGAAGGCCTGGGCCAGACCGTCGGGGGAGGGCTGCACGGTGTAGGAGATGTTCAGCCCCCACTGGGATCCGTCCTGCAGCAGGGCCCGGAACTGGGCCTGGTCCTGGGGAGTGGTGATGATCAGAATGTCCCGGATACCCGCCAGCATGAGGGTGCTCAGGGGGTAGTAGATCATGGGCTTGTCGTACACGGGCATGAGCTGCTTGCTCACCGTCAGGGTCAGGGGGTGCAGTCGCGACCCCGTCCCTCCCGCCAGGATGATTCCGGTGCGCTTGGACACTGATCGGGCTCCTTGCTGGGCTCAAGGCTTGATTGTTGGATAGCCTGGGCCGCCCGATGCGGGGGCCGCATGGAGCCCCGGCCCGGCACGCCGGCCATCATGCCTGCAAATTAACGGGTGGGAAGCAAAATATCTGCCCCAAATTTCCCGGGACCGACCTTTTGCGCCCCGGCCCGGCCACAATTGTCACAAACAAGAGACAGTTTTTCCTTTTTTTGATGAAAAACACATGATAATGCAGTACAATAAATCACCTGAGTCGAAATTTACCCGGAATTTTCACCATAACGAGAGGGAAACGACAATGAAACTCAAGCTCATGTTGGTGGTCTTCGCCATGATTGCCATGCCCTTGATGGCCTTTGCCAACCACCTGGTCACCCTGGACATCGAAGGCGATTGCTCCACCTGGTCCGCCACCGCCAGCATTCACTGGGCCAACCAGTACGCCTTCGGCACCATGGATTACGACGTGTCCCTCGAGGAAATGTCCGGCAGCGACTGGGTCGTGGTGCAGACCATCTCCGCCACCGGGATGGCCATCACCCCCCTGGATCCCTTCGCCTGGGAGCAGGTCTTCGAATTCGGGTCCGCCTGGAATGCCGACGTCAACGGCACCTACCGGGTCAACGGCACCATGACCTTCACCGGCAACGACGGCACCGTGAGCACCATGTCCGACATGTCGGAAGAGTTCGACTGCATCACCCAGTCCGACGTGTGCCACCACACTCCGGGTTACTGGAAGAACCACCCCCAGGCCTGGCCCGAGGGCTTCACCATGACCTTCGGCGACGAAACCCTGGGCTACCGTGGCCTCATGACCATCCTGAACACCCCCGTGCGCGGTGACGCCACCATCATCCTGGGCTACCACCTCATCGCCGCCCAGCTGAACGTGGCCGTGGGCACCGACCCCTCCATCAGCGGCACCATCGACGAGGCCCTGGCCTACTTCCAGGACGTGGAGATTGGCAGCCGCCCCCGCGACAAGGAATATCCCTTGATGCTGAAGGACATCCTGGCCGACTACAACGAGATGGGTTGTGACGGGCTGGGATCCGATGAGGACGACATGGACAAGGCCGGCAGCGCCGCCGAGGAAGGCCTGAGCTTCGATGGCCTGAAGGCTCTGTACCGTTAAGACCTCGCTGGAGTTCTCGCCCGAGACCTCGCCTGACCAGGAACCCCGTGACCGGCAGCGGCCGCGGGGTTCCTGAATTTCCCGCGCGGGATTAGCGCCCGGCCCGGCGTCCGGCGCTGCGACGGCAAGAACAACCCGTGGCCGGCGGGCCCAGGCCCGCGCCACCCCTTGTTCAATAATGATTGCTTGCTATTGACATCCCGCCCAAAAGGCATTGTCATGGCAGGAAAACCACCCCATCCCACAAGCCTGGTGCCACCACATGAGCCACACGCCCAAGAGCCTGCTTAAAAGCCTGGCCGCGCCCGTTCTCAACAGCATGAACTCCATGCTGGACGGACGTGAGTCCCGCCTCATCGCAGACCCGGGCCCCAGGCCCTCTCCGCCCATCTTCATCGTGGGCCCACCCCGGGCCGGGACCACCCTGGTCTACCTGCTGTTGCTGAGGGCACTGCGCACCTCGTACTTCTGTAACCTGGCCGATCGCTTTCCCCGCTGGCCCGTGCAGATGACACGCCTGGCCTCGAGCTTCCGGGAGATCGTCCCCTCCGACAACTTCACCAGCAAGTTCGGCGAAACCAGCGGCATGACCAATCCCAGCCAGGGCCGCCACATCTGGATTCGCTGGTTCCCCGTGGACGCTCCACCCGGCAATCCCGGCGATACCCTGCCCCCCCTGCCCGAGGAATTCACCCGGCAGATGCAGGGAACGGTGGCCCGGATCGAGCAGACCATGGGCGGACCCTTCGTCAACAAGGCCCAGGCCCATTGCACCCGGGTGCTGAACCTGGCCCGGGCCTTCCCGGACATGATCCTTGTCCGGGTCCACCGGGATCCATATTTTACGGCCCAGTCCATCCTGGCCGGACGTAAGTCATTTTTCGGTGACGAGAAGCAGTGGTTCTCGGTGAAGCCCAGAAACGTGCACGAGCTGGAGGACAAGCCCGTGCTCGAACAGATTGCCGGCCAGATCTATTACCTGGAACAGGGAATAGACGGAGACCTGGAGCAAGCTCCCCAGGTCCCGGTCTTCTCGGTCCAGTACGAGGATTTCTGCCAGGACCCCGGCGCGGTGGTCCGGAATTTCAAGGCCTTTTATGCCCAGCACACGGGGCTGGCCATGGAACCCCGTTTCACCATACCTGATTCCTTCAAGGTGTCCCGGATCGACCGGCTGCCGGCCGAAAAGTCCGCCGCCCTGAAGCAAAGTCTGGCCGTTTTCTGGAACGATTGATCGGGCTCGAATGATATTATCGGGTCCCTGGGCCCGGACACTAACCTGACAGGTTCGGTACTTGCATGATCAACAAGGATCGTTTTCATCATTTCCTGTACGCCGTATCCCAGCGTGTGCCCTCGTGGCTGTTCAAGTTCAACGCGGGGACCATCTTCTATTCCGAGGACATCAAGCTGACCTGCCGGAATCCCAAGAACTTCCGGATCCGCCCCGGCACCGCCGACGACATCCCGGCCATCGCCAAGCTCACCGGCTCCAGCCTGGATTTCCTGCGGCGGCGCCAGCAATCCGGCGACCCCTGCTTCGTCACCATCACCGATCCGGGCGACGAGATCGTCACCGTCCAGTGGTCCCACCTGGGGTCCACCTTCATCCGCGGCTTCAACCTGTACCTGGATCTGGATCCTGACGCGGCCTACCTGTACGGCGCATTCTCCCATCCCCGGGTCCGCCTCACCGGCATCTTCAACACGGCCTTCCAGACCATGCTGGACCATCTGGAAGAGAAGCAGGCCCGCTGCTTCTGGTGTCTGGTGGAGTTCTTCAACAAGCCGGCCAAGCTGTTCCACCAGCGGCTGCGCTTCAAGTGCATGGCCGAGGTGACCTACACCAAGTTCCTCTTCCTGCGCTTCAACTCCTGGCACGATTGCCGGACCGGAAAGACGCGGTACTCGGTGTCGGTGCGGGAACCCGCCAACCGCGACACCATCTGATCTCAACTGAAGAGAATTCCTGGAATCCTGAAGAAGGGCCCCTCGCTCGCGCCCGGGCTCAAGCCCGGCTGCGCCTCTTGCGGACCATGGCCAGGGCGGGCTGCAGCATGTCCAGCAGATCCTGCCGGGGCACGATGTTCAGCACCAGCACCAGGACGATCCAGGCCGCGAAGAGCAGGGCCTTGATGAGCAGGCCGACCCACAGCCCCCCCCAGCCCTGCAGCCCCAGGGCGCACACCGAGAAGGACAGCACCAGCAGGCGGATGATGTTGCCCACCTCGTAGTCGATGCGGGCGACGCGGCGCGACAGGATCATGGTCAGGGTGGAGCGCAGCAGGGACGCGAAGACCATGCCGAAGGCCGCCCCGCGGATTCCGTAGCGATGGACCAGGACGTAGTAGAGGCCGATGGCCACCGCGGCCACCACGCCGTCGATGTAGGCCTTGTAGTGGGTCTTGTGCCGCACCAGGAACACCTGGTCGGGAATGTTGGTGAAGACGTCGGTCATGCCGGCCATGAGCAGGGGGATGATGACCACCCAGGCCCCGGCGTAGTCCTGTGCGCTGATCAGGGCCAGGAATTCCTGCCCGAACAGGATGAGCGGCACTCCGGCCAGCATGTAGACCAGCATGTACTGGGTGGCCACGGCCCCCAGCCGACGCGGGGCGTCGGCCAGTTCGTGGACCTCGTACATCTTGGCCGTCCACACCTTGTGGATGGGCCCCACCACCACCAGCCCGATGGCCGAGGTGATGGTGGCCCCCAGGCTGTACAGGCCCAGTTCGGCCGGACCGCTCACCGCCAGCAGGAAGAACCGCTGCGATCCGTCACGCACCAGGTTGAACACTCCCACGGGCACCATGGGCATGGAGTAGCGAAGGATGCGCTTCATGCCGGCGCGCCGCGGACGACTCCAGTACTTGTGCTGCTCCTTGTACAGCAGGATGAACCCGGCCACCAGCCCCGTCATGGCCCGCACGATCAGGATGCCGTAAACGCCCCCGTCCAGCAGCACCACCACCACCAGGGTGGCCATGAGGCGCAGGAAGGTGGACCCGACGTTCCAGAACAGGAAGCGCCGGGACTCGACCCGCGCCTGCATGAGGGTGTAGGGCACCGTGGGCAGGATTTCCGACAGGATGGTGACACAGCCCATGCGGATGATCCAGGGCGAGTAATCCAGGCTGAAGACCCGGGTCAGCAGGGGAGCCAGGGGGAACACCAACATGGTTCCGGCCAGCACCGCCCCCACCGTCAGGACCAGCAGGCTGGACACCACCCGGTTCTGCTCGTCCGTGTCCTTGGCCTGCAGGAAGAAGGTCATGGTGGCCAGGCGAATGCCGTTGAGCATGAACACCAGGTTCACCACCCGGCCGATCTGGTTGATCAGCTCGAGGATGCCGTAATCGGCGGGCTCCAGGTAGTGGGTGAACAGGGGGACCAGGAAGAAGGACAGGGCCTGGGCCAGCACCCCGGCAAAACCGTAGATGGCCACGTCGGACAGGAAGGAACTCTTCTTGCCGGGTTCCTCGAGGGCCGGAGCGGTCTCGGGATTCACCCTGGGTTCCTGTCCGGAGGTCATGGCCTGCCTCCGTCGTTCCCGGCCTCGGGCGCGGCCGGCCGGCGCCGCCCGTTGATCAGCTCGGCCAGGAAACCGTAGCCCAGCCCCAGGTGAACCGTCCACAGGATGGGGGGCACCAGGATCATCTTGGCCAGCCGGTCTCCCCCGGGAGCCTTGAGACCGCTGAGCACACCCTGGGCACAGGTTCCCAGGCCGTAGAGGGAAAGGCCCAGGGAGACCAGGGCTCCGGCCCAGGGCATGATCACGCCCAGGACCACAGCCAGGGGAAAGGCCAGCAGCAGGGCCGGGGGCACCAGGGTGCCCGGACCCAGGGTGCGCGGGTGCTTGCGGAACAAGCGCGTGCGGCCGCGGCCGTAACGCTCCATCTGGCGAAAGAGAGGCCCGAAGCTTTCCCGCGGGTAGTAGTAGACCACCAGGCGGGCCGAGGTGAAGGCCCGGAACCCGGCCTGGGCCACCCGGTAGTTGAACTCGTAATCCTCGGCCGCGTCGAAGTGCTCGTCGAAGTAGCCCGCCCGCTCGAAAACCTCGCGGCGGTAGGTGGCTCCCGAGCTGGCCGGGTTGACGTACCCGTCCTCCAGGGAATAGATGGTGGAATCGGTACCGTGCCCCAGAGGCGACTTGCGGGCCAGGGAGACGGCCTGCTGGAAAAGGGTGTTCTCGGGGGTGTCCAGCAACTGGGGCCGGCTCAGCACCGCCACGTCCTTCTCTTGCATGAGCTGGGCCGTGCTGCGCAGCAGCTGGTCGTTGTCGATGTAAACGTGGCCGTCCACGAAGGTGACGATGTCGCCGGTGGCCTGGCGGGCGCCGATGTTGCGGGCGGCCGAGGACAGGCGTCGCGGATTGGGCAACCAGCGGATGCGCGCGTCCCGGGCGGCCATCTCCTCGACGATCTGCTCCGTCCCGTCGCTGCTGGGCCCGATGACCACCAGGATCTCCAGCCTGTCCGCCGGATAATCCTGCTCCTGCAGGTACGACAAGGTGCGGGCGATGAACTTCGCCTCGTTGAGGATGGGCACCACGACGGTGATCTTTGGCCAGTGCTCCAGCTGCGGCTCCCCTGCCGGTTCGATCCGGGCCCCGCGGGCTCCCGGGCGGTGATCAGAAGTGACTTGTTAACATCGTCATCGCGGATCGGCGATTGAAAGATAAAACGCCTCGGTTTCATCCACCATGCGCTTCACGCTGAATTTCTCGAAGGCCCGACGGCGGGCCCGGGCGCCCATTTCCCCGGCCAGGGCCGGGTCGGCCAGCAAGGCGTCCACCCGGCGGGCCAGCAGATCGGTGTCGCCCAGCGGGGCCAGGTAACCCGTCTCGCCCTCCACCACCACCTCGGCGTTACCCCCCACCGTGAAGGCCACCGTGGGAACTCCCGCGAAGGCGTACTCCACCAGGGCGTTGGACAGTCCCTCCGACTCGGAGGTCAGGGCCGCCACGTCGAACAGGTTCATGACCTCCATGAGGTCCCGTGTGGTGTGGTGGAAATGGAAGCGGCCGGCCACCGTCGAGGCGGCCACCCTGGCCTGCAGATCGGCCAGCCCCGCCCCGGCGCCCACCACCAGGAAGCGGCAGCTCCGGTCGGTCATCTTCTCGGCCATTTCCAGGAACAGGTCGTGCCGCTTCACCGGGCGGATGTTGGCCACGATACCCACCACCGGCGCGTCGTCGGGCAGCCCCAGGTCGGCCTTCTTCAGCAGCCCCCGCGGCTGCTCGGGACCGATGTCGGCGCCGTTGTAGATGACCCGGATGCGGTCGGCGGGGAAGCGTTCCTCGCCCACCACCCGTTCCTTGATGGCGGCCGCGTTGACCAGGCAGTGATGAGACATGCCGGCCAGCACCCGCAGCATGATCCGGTATTTCCAGTTGACCCAGTGGCCCATCTCGCGGCGGCAGAAGACCAGGCGCGGCACCCCCACCAGGCGGCCCACCAGGGTGCCCAGCAGGCGGCTGTCCACGAAGAAGAGCTGCAGGATGTCGATGTCGTGTTCCCGGATGTAGCGGGCCAGGGTGCGGCCGTTGCCCCAGGTGCCCGTGGAGAAGATGCTGCCCCCGCTCAGCTTGACCACCGGGCAATCGAAACGGGCCAGATCGTCCTCGCTGATGGTGGGACGCAGCAGCACCAGGTGGGGCTCGAAGCGCTCCCTGTCCAGGTGCCGCAACAGCAGGCGCAGCTGGTTCTCGGTGCCGGCCCCCGGGGTCAGGTCGTCGATGACATAGCAGATCCGGATCTTCTTCCCCGTACTCACGCGGTCTCACTCCATGGAAAAGTTCTTCTCGGTCAGGCGCTTGTAGGCCATGACGAAGAAATTCGGCCGCCAGGAATCCACCTCGGCCAGATAGCGCCCCACCTCGTCAGACCACGTTTGCCGCTCGCCGCGCAGGCGCCAAGCCCCACGCCAGCCGTCCCACACGCCGCGCAGGTAGGCCAGCAGGTGGAAATCCCGCACCGAGTAGACCAGCAGCGACCCCATACCCACGAACAGGTAGCGGGCCGCGCTGCCGGCGGGATGGTGCAGCATGGCCACCCAGAACATGTTCCGGGTGTCGAAATAATAGCGGCGCCAGCTGGTGCGCCCGCCCGAAGCGTGATGGTGTTCCAGGGCCACGCCGCCGTCGTACTCGATCTTGCCGCCGGCCTTGAGCAGGCGGTAGGCCAGCTCCACACCCTCGTGGCTGATGAAGAAATCCTGCCGGTAGAAGCCCACCTGGCGCAGCATGTCCACACGGTAGGCCACCGCCCCTTCGGTGATCTCGTAGGTGGGGAAACTGCTGTCGCAATACTCGGTGGGGCGCCGGTGCACCCAGTCCCGCACCCGATCCGAATCCGGCCAGACCACCTTGAAGCACAGGCCGGCCAGATCGGCGTCGTTCCCGAACTTCCGGCGGATGAACTGCAGGTCCTCGTCCCGCAGGCCCAGCATGTCATCGTCCAGGGTGATGGCCACCTCGCCCCGGACCCGCCTGAGCCCCTCGTTGCGCCCCCCCACCCCGGTGTTCTCCTGCAGGGCTACCAGCTGGATCGCGGGATAATCCCGGGCCAGCATCTCCGCCGTGCCGTCGGTGCTCCCGTTGTCCACCACGATGACCTCCACTTCCGGGTCTCGCACGTGGGCCTGCAGATCTTCCAGCAAAGCCTTGATGGAATCCTGGCGCTGATAGGTGAGGATGACGATGGACAGGAACATCAGGGGACTGCTCAGGACTTTCCCGCGGTCGCGGTTTCGGTTTCGGTTGGTTCAGCGGCGCTGACGAGGCGACCCAGGGCCTGGATCTGCTGGCCGGAATACTGCATGGCATTGTTCAGGCCGAGCATGGCCCCCACCAGGAGCCACCAGGCCGGCTTGTACATTATATGGGCGAACATTCCGTTGAAAAGCAGAAACACCAGGTAAAGCTGAAAGGCCTTGGTCACCCCCTGCATGAGGGCCAGATCCTCCCAGATTTCCCGCGCCCGCTTGCGCATGGGAGGCCCCTGATCCGAGGCCTTGTAGATGGCGCGCAGCCTGAGCTTGAGCTTGTCAGCCTCCTTCAGGAGGCGGCGCATGACATAGAACAGGGACAGCACCAGGGCCAGGAAGCCCACCACGCCCAGGATCCCCAGGTCCGACGCCACCTGCAGCCACAGGTTGTGGGCCCTCAGGTAGCGCCCCGTCTTGGGCCCGTTGACCAGGATGAAGCAATCCAGGCCCACGCCCATGGGGTGCTCCTTGAACACCTCGTAGGCGTCCTTCATGAGTTGCACCCGCTCGGCCCGGGAAGCATCCCCTTCCTGCTGTTCCCCGATGGTGTTGAACCGCCCCACGTACTGGTCGGGGAAGAAGGCCAGGACCGCGACGAGGGCCACCACGCCCAGGGCCAGGATCTGCAGCTTGTTCTTGGACGTCAGCCACCACCCCCCCGCCAGGATGATGGTGCTCAGATAACCGGCGCGCGACCCGCTGAAGATGATGCAAATGATGGCCAGCACCCCGGTAACCAGGATGAGAATCTTGTGCTTGCGGGTCCTGGCCACGGGCCACAGATGCTGCAGGAAGGGCAGGCTGGCCACGCTGATGGCGCTCAGGCTGTTGGGATTGCGGTAAAGGTTCACCGATCCGTGCAGGCGCTGGATGCCCTGGTTGTACCAGTACAGGTCGCCGGTGATCAGACCGCGCACCGATTCCTGGTACAGCCAGAACAGGGAGAACAGGAAGAACCCGGTGAACAGCATGACGTGCCGCGGCGTGCGCACCATGGTGGCTATGAACAGGGCGAACATGCTGGTCTTGACGACATGTTCGAAGAAGGTCTCCCAGGCCAGGTTGGGATCGTAGGCGAAGGGCACCGCCATCAGGAGAACGAAGAAGAAGAAAACCACCGACCCCAGCAGGGGGCTGGCGTAGCGCAGGTTGATGGGCTTGTTGCTCAGGATCCAGGCGCTGGCCCCGATGAGGAACAACCCCACCAGCAGCTCGTGCCTGATGGCCGCCAGCACCGACAGCCGCGTGCCCAGGGCCGTGTACAGGCTGACGGTGTAGAAGATGAAGACCCAGAACAGCAGGTGGGGGTAGTGGGTCCCCACCTTGCGAAAATGGGACGGATCAAGGGGTAGGAATTTTTTCACCGGAACTTGCTCCGCCCATCAATCAGGCCGTCAGATCATGCATTTGGCAAAACGGTACTTGCCGGAACTCTCCTGGGGAATGCGCTCCACCAGCTGGATATCCACGGTGAAGTCGGGGCCCAGATACTCCACGAACGAGCTTACGAGTTGCTGCGCCGTTTCACTACCATAACCTGCCCCCTCCACCAGATTCACCGTCAGGTGCCGGGCCTGGTCCTGGACGATCTGAAGCTGCCGGATACCCTGGAACTTGGTCAGGGTGTTCTCGATGAGCGAGATCCCCGCCACCCGCGACCCGTCCTGGGCCACCAGGAAATCGGCGGTGCGTCCGGTCAGGGATTCCATGAGGGGCAAACCCCGGCCGCAGGAGCACAACCTGTCCGTGGGAATGCCCATGTCCCCCACCTCGTAGCGGATCAGGGGCCAGGCGAAGTTGGTGAGGTCGGTCACCACGATGCGGCCGTTCTGCCCGGGGGCGCAGGGCCGGCCCTCCTCGTCCAGGAACTCGACGATCTTCTGCTCGGCGTTCAGGTGCATGCCGCGGTGCTCCTCGCACTCGCTGGCGATGAGGCTGACTTCCTCGCAGCCGTAGCGGTTGGTCACCGGGATGGCGAAGGCCTCCTCGATGATGCTGCGCTCGGAATCGATGAGCATCATGCTGGTGGAAACGATGCCCTGGGGGCGCAAGGAAATACCCCGGCGCAGCAGGTTGTCGGCCAGCAGGAAGATGCTGTGGGCGTGCCCGTACAGCAGCGTGGGACGCATCTGTTCCCACTCCTGGACGAACCGGTCGATGGCCTGGTCGTTGACCTTCATGGTGTCAAGGTAGATCCAGCGCTCCTTCAGGGTGGTGCGCAGCTTCATCTTCAGGCCCTGCACCTCGGGGGGATTACCCCACACCGCGGCCACCGGACCGCCCAGCTTCCAGCCCGACCATTCGTCGGTGCGCAGGGCGCCGCCCAGGCGCTGCTGCACGGTTTCCGGGTGACAGTAATACTTCAGGGAGACGCCGGTGCTGCCGCCGGTCTTGCCGCTGTCCAGGTCTTCGAAGGAGAAATCGGTGTTGAGGATACGCTCGGGCTGGTTGCGCAGATCGTCCTTTTGCAGGGTGGGCAACCCCGCCAGGTCCGCGATGCTGCGGACCTGACGGGGATCGATTCCCGCGGCCTGGAACTTCTCCCGGTAGTGGGGGCTGCGCTCGGCGGCCACGGCCACCAGTTGGGCCAGGCGCCGGTTCTGGTGTGCCATGATGCGCTCGGCCGGCCACCACTGGCTGGCGTCCAGTTCCCGCTTGATCTTCAGGCGCTTGCTGCCCTCGTAAAGGTCCCACAGAGGCTCGAACAGGCCGCCCACCAGGGCATCGGGAACCCGGATCATTGACGCGCCTCGATGGAGCCGCCGGTGGGCGGTCCAGGCATGCTGTCGAAGTCCAGGGGCGCGAACACCACATCCACGGGGCTGCCGTAGTTGTCGCTGTTGCCCTGGAAATCGGCGCCCACCACCACGTCCTGGTAGCCCTCGGCCGTCACCACGGGACCGGTGCGATCGATCTTGGTGGCCGAGGAGGTGTTGGGCGGCGCGCTCATGGTCCACTCCAGGATGTCCAGGCGGGCCTGTCCCTGGTCGTCGGTGACCACGGAGTGGGCCACACCCTGGCTGTCCTCCACCTGGAGGGCCAGGCCGGGCATGGTGGCGCCGTCGGTATCCCGCGCGGTGATGTAGACCGAGTAGCCCACGCTGTAGTCACGCTGGCCGCCGGGCAGGCCGGACACCTTGATGTCCTCCAGGTCGGCCCCGCCCAGCAGGGTGGTGTCGGTCAGGTGGTGGCCCGAGCACTGGATGTTCCAGTACCCCATCTCCAGGGTCTGGAAGTCGGACCGGGTGCCGAAGCGTTCCAGGGTGCAGCCCTGGAAGTAGTGGTTGTCGCCGCTGCCGTAGGAATCGCCGAAGCGGATGAGCATGCTGTTGCTGATGAAACGGTTGTTGCGGTAGAAGACCGGCAGCATGTTACCCGTCTGGCTGGCCAGACCCTGGGTCACCACGCAGGGGGCGGGCTCGGTGGTCTGGCTGTCCTTCAGCTCGGTCTTGATGATGTTGTTGCGGAAGACCAGGCCCTCGATGTAGGGGTCGGAGAAGAACTGCACGCCGCGCATGGTGCCCGTGCCGTTCTGTCCCTTGACCACGATGAGGTTGTCCTCGTACACGTAGCCCCTGTAGTTGTAGGTGGCCCCGCCGTACTGGGTCAGGCGCATGCCGTTGACCGAGGCGTGGCTGTCGTACTCGTCGGACCGGCTGGTGGGGGCATCACCCTGCAGGAAAACCAGGTTGTCCCGGATGATCAGATAGTCGGAATCCTCGTTGACGCCCCAGCCGATGCCCACGTTGTGATAGCCGGTGCCCATGACGAAGTTGCCCTCGACGGTGGTGTTGGGCAGGGGCTTGATGCCGTAGGAGTTGGTGGCCCAGCTGTCCACGTACACCTCGTTGTCGCTGCATACGGTGGGCATGACGATGCCCTGGTGGCGCGTCCGCTTGACCAGGTTGTTGCGGATCCTGCCGCCGGCCCGCGTGCTGATGATGGCCGGGATGCCCTGGTGCCGGTTGTCGATGCCCGTGCCCCGGTCCAGCACCACGTTGTGATGCACGGAGTTGTCCCCGCCCCGCAACTGGACGCCGCCCACGCTGTGGCCGCCGTATTCCAGGGTCATACCGGCGATCTCGAAGAAATTGCCGCCGGTGGGTTCCAGCAGGATGGGATTGAAGCCCAGGCCGATGTTGCCCTGGCTGTTGGCCTGCCCCTGGCGGATGGTGCCGTTGACGATGGTGCCCGAAACGCTCCAGCGCCCGATGATGCCGAAGGACGAGACGTCGCTGCTCAGGTAGGCGTCCCAGGTCACGCCGGAGATGGCGGGAGCGCCCTCGTCATAGGTCACGGTGTGGCCGTTGAGATCCAGGGTGATCCCCTCGCGCGTGATGGTGAAGGCGCGCTGCTGGGCCACCACGTCCTGGGTCAGCACGTAGGTGGCGCCGGCCTGGTTCAGGTTGTAGGGCGGGCCCGCGATATCGCCGGGAATGTGGATGGCCCCGGCGATGTCACCGGTCTGGAAGGTGCGGTCCCCGGAACGGGTCACGTTGCCGCGCTCGTCGGTGGCCACCAGCCGGTAATGGTAGGTGGTGTTGGCGGCCAGGCCCTTGACGTAGTGCAGGTGGTTGAAGAAGTAGCGTTCCGTGGCCTCGGTCAGGTTGCCGTAGGCGGTGCTGGTGCCGTACTCGACCCGGGTCATGGCCGGCAGGTTGGTCTGGAAGCCCACGGCGGCCGAATTCTCCGATTCGTGGACCCAGTCGGCAGCCGCGACGAACGAAAGGGACGAGCCCTGGACTTCGTAGATCAGCGCTTCATTCTCGGCGCCGAAATTGTCCAGGCAAAAGGTATTATAGGCCTGGTACTCGGCATCCGACTGAGCCAGAAGAGCACCCGGAAAAAGAACCAGAATCAGCGTCAGGATCCCGATTCCTTGCCTGAGGTTATTCATCGCAACACCTGCTCCTTGAAGATCCATACCCAGAACTCAGTTCTGATTCCCCATGAATAGCTTTGGACCCGGTCACTCGCAATAAACATTCCAGAAACCAGACGGGCGAGCATCCGTCCCCACAGCGTTACCATCGGCCGGATAACTGGCCAATTCACAATTAGTTAAAAAAATCTTCAGCCCATCCCCCCTCCGCCGCCCGGCGGCGTCTTGCAATATCCTAGGCCCGGGCAGGCCAAAATGGCCGCTCCCCCCCTCCGGTCATGCAGGTTGCACAGTCCCCGCTCACCCCAGTTCATCGTACAGGGCATGCAGTTGCCGGGCCTGGCTGCTGAAGGTGAAATGGGTCAGGACATGCTCCCGTGCCCTGGCCACCATGGCCTCCCTCTCGTGCCGCCTGGCCACATGATCCTGGATGGCGTCGGCCAGGGCCTGGGCCGACCCCGGCGGCACGCACCATCCCGTGTCCGGGCTTTCGATGAGTTCCCGCACGCCGCCCACATCGGTGGCGATGACCGGGCATCCCGTGATCATGCTCTCCAGGACCACGTTGGGCATGACCTCGCTCAGGGAGGGGTTGATGACGAAGTCGGCCTCGGGAATCCAGTTCTTCCAGTGGGCGTTGAAACCCGCCAGGATGAGATTTCGTTCCAGACCGAGGTCGGCGATTTCCTGCCTGATCATCTCCTCATCAGGCCCCTCGCCGAAGACCACACAGCCCGGATTCAAACCCCGGTCCACCAACAGCTTCATGGCCCGGACCAGGAAGATCTGCCCTTTCTCGGAAGAGATGCGCCCCGCCGCCACGAACAGAGGATCGGGCCTTCCGGCTGGGAAGTCGGGAAAACCGGGAAAGAACGAGGCCAGGGGCCTGTCGGGCGTCTCCAGTTCCGGGGCGTAGGCCGCGTTGCGGATGCAGCGGATACGCTCCTCGGGCAACCCCAGCTCCAGCAACTCGGGAATCTTGCGCCGGGCTACCGTCACCACTCGATCGGCCTGGAACAGGAATTTCCGGTCCAGCCAGTTGTAAACCTTGATCTTGCGGTTCTCGGCGGTCCACCCCCGCACGTACATGGCCTGGGCCACGGGCGTTCCCAGCACGGCCAGCCGTCCCAGGATGTTGGGCTTGTAGCCGTGGGTCACCAGCACCTGGATGCGGTTCTCCTTCAGATAGCGGCGCAGAAAGATCAGCGCCGCCGGATCGAAGGCGAAACGTTCGGGAATGGCACAGACCGGCACATCCAGTTCCCCGGCCCTGGCCAGGAAATCGTTGGGGGCGCCCCGCTCCAGGAAGGAGCCGGCGTGGACCCGGTACCCTTGCCGGTCATGGCAGGCCAGGTGGTTCAGGATTTGCTTTTCGGGGCCGCCCACGAAATTGGTGGCGATGAGGTGCAGCACCCGGGTCGGCTGGGTCTGGGTGGTCATGGTTTCGATTTTCCCGTGGAAAGGCCAGAGAACAGACTACCCCCCATGTTCGGCTGCCAGCATATTCTCTTGACCGACATCTGGCCACCCCCTTCCGGGGTTTTCTTGCCAGCCCCCGCGGGGTGCTGCTAGAATTGGCCCATCACCCCCAACCGAGGAACCCCATTGGATCAGACACAGGAAAACTTGACCAAGGACCACGCCGGCCTGCGCGCCCTGCTCCCGTTCACCTCCCTGCTGCGCGGGCAATACCCGGCGCTGCTGGGGGCCATCAGCCTGATGCTGCTGTCCACCGGCGTGGCCCTGACCATTCCCCTGGCCGCCGGCAAGCTGGTGGATGCCTTCCGGGACGGAACCGGCGCCGCCGGTCTGCTGGAAAGTTTCCCCGCCCGGCGCGGCTGGATCATCGGCGTGCTGCTGGTGGTGCAGCTGGGCAGCTCGTTCCTTTTCACCGTTCTGTCAAACCACCTGGGACTGACCACCGTCACCCGCTTGCGGGCCCTGGTTTACGCCCACCTGCTGGAACTGCCCGCCCTGTTCTTCTCGCGCCAGAAGGCCGGGGACATCAGCAGCCGCGTCACCAGCGATGTGGGCAGCATCCGCTACATGGTCACCGACGGCCTGGTCAGCCTGATCCGCGCCGTCCTGACCCTGCTGGGTGCCGTCATCCTCATGCTGCGCCTCAACGCCCAGCTCAGCCTCTTCGTGCTGTTGCTCATCCCCGCCACGGTCCTGCTGGTGCGCATCTTCGCCTCCCGGTTGCGCAAGCTCTCCCGCACCATGTACAAGGAGCTGGGCAAGATCACCAGCCACGTGCAGGAGACGGTGGGCGGTATCCGCAGCCTCAAGGTCTACAATGCCCAGACCCACGAGAGCGCGCGCTTCGACGGAATGATCCAGGACTACCGCGCGGCCGGCCTGAAGCGGGCCTGGCTGTCGGCGGCCTTCGAGTCGGCCATCCAGATCAGCCTGTGGATCTGCCTGCTGGCCATCGTGGTGTACGGCTTCGTCCTCATGAACCGGGGCCAGAGCAGCAGCGGCGACCTGGTGGCCTTCCTGCTGCTGGCCTTCCGGGTGGCCATGCCCCTGGCCAGCCTGAGCAATCTGTTCGCCTCGGCCCAGGGAGCGGTGGCGGCGGCCGAGCGCCTGAACGAGATCCTGGCCCTGCCCCCCGAACGCACCCCCGGGGCCCCTGCCCCCGCCGCCAGCAGCGAGGCGCCGCAGCTGAGCCTGAAGGATCTGTCCTTCCGCTACGAGGAAGGAGCCGAGCCCGTGCTGCGCGGCCTGAACCTGACCATCGGCCGCGGGCAGAAGGTGGGCATCGTGGGCCCCTCCGGCGGGGGCAAGACCACCCTGGCCGCCATCCTGCTGGGTCTTTTTCCTCCCAGCGAAGGCAGCATGGAACTGGATGATCGCCCCTATGCCGGTTACGACCTTTCGGTGCTGCGCAGCCGCATGGCCTGGGTCTCCCAGGATCCCGTGCTGTACGACATGAGCCTGCGGGACAACATCCGTTTCGGGCTCTCTGCGGCGGAGGCCGACGACGAGGCGGTGGAGCGCGCGGCCCGCCAGGCCCACGTGCTGGAATTCGCCCGGCACATGCCCGAGGGCCTGGACACCTGGTGTGGCGAGCGGGGCAGCCGGCTTTCGGGAGGGCAGCGCCAGCGGGTTTCCCTGGCCCGGGCTTTCCTGCGGAATCCCGGTCTGCTGGTGCTGGACGAACCCACCAGCGCCCTGGACGCGGCCAGCGAAAATGCCATCACCCAGGCCATGCACGGCCTGATGGAGGGCCGCACCGCGGTGGTCATCGCCCACCGCTTCAGCCTGGTGAAGGACCTGGACTGGATCATCGTGCTGAACGATGGAAAGATCCTTCAGCAAGGAAAACACGAAAACCTCCTTGCGGAGGACGGTCTGTACCGTACCTTGTATCAGCTACAGCAGGGGACAGGCGGGCCGTGAAAAATTGATCCCGAAAATATTCAGGGAAATTATTGACAGTTGACGAATGGTACGCCTTATGGTAGAATTGTTCTCAGGTGCAAAATAATCCTGGAAAGAATGTCCAGGGGCTGTTAAGTGGTAAACAAGGCATGGGGCCTGAACTGGAGGATCAGTGATGGATAACAAGAAGAAATACGCCAAGCCCGCCCTGAAGACCCACGCGGTCAAGCTGGGCGTGTTCGGCAACTACGGGAACTACGTCCCCGATGGGGATGATCCCCGGCCTGCCAAGCAGGAAACGCCCTACAACTACTTCATCGAATAACGACAGATTTTTCCGGGATTATGACAGACCCCCGCCCTGGCGGGGGTCTGTTTTTTTGCCTGACTCCTGCCGGGCCCCGCGGTGGCATCCCCAGGCCGGAGGGCGGAATCGCCCCTCAGGCCCCGGCCGCCATTTCCTTGCCCCCACCCTCGGAGTCCTGCCGACTGTTTTCATCCAGCTCGCTGAACAGGGCGATGCGGTGGTGCCGCCGATGCTTGAGGGGGACCCAGAAGTCATGCTTCTCCCTGGGTGAGAGCTGATCCCAGTTCTTGCGGATGAAATCGATGAGGGCCCCGGTGGCCTCGAGATAGCGCGCCAGGACCTCACCGAAGGGAAGATCGGCCACGGCCCGCAGGGCGGCGCGGCTGCGCTCTTCGAAATTCACTGGCGGAGAAGGTTCGCACGACCCCACATCCAGGCGGGCGGCGAAGAAGTCGACGGTGAAACTGTCCCAGAAGGCGATGTGACCCAGGGTTTCCTTGAAGCTGAGAGCTCCTCCGGGGCCCCTTTTTTCCCGCAGTGGGCGGGGGCAGGTGGCCAGCCGGGCCCGCAGCAGGCGATCCTCTTCATTGATGGCGTCGACCAGCGATCCCCAGTGACTCAAACTCTCGGTCACTTTCCGGCGATAAGTGGCTGATGCGGATTCCATGCTGCGATGTCCCCATTCCCTGGCGGCCCCCGCCTTTCCCCTTTCCGGCGGAACCGGAAAGACCAAGGCCATTCCGCAGGGACAGCTCAGTGGTACCAGATATGCATGCCCGTGGCAAGCCATCTTGTTTTGCCCGGTTTCGGTTTCTTTGCGGCCTGGATTCCCAGAGCTTCCTCAAGAGGGCTTGCATAAAGAAAGAACCGGTTCTACGATCTCGGGAACGAAACGGCCTCGATGGCCGGGCGATCATCCGCCCCGGCCCTGTTACGCTCAAACGAACGCCATGGTTCCCGACCGGTGGGAATTTTGGCCCGTCCCCGGAGGGAACATATGTCCGGACCCAAAGCTGCCCTGAAACATCCCGGCCTGGTCTTTTTCCTGGTCTGCCTGGCCCTGGCCGGATCCGCCACCGCCGACGACCTGACGGGTCGTTTCGGCCTGGGAGTGGAAACGGGATTCCACAAGCTGACCGAGGGCTACTGGGATTACAGCAACATGGACCAGTTCGCCGCCCTGACCCTGAACCGCGGCCTGTCCACCCACTGGAACCTGCGCGCCCGCCTGAAATACGGCCACATCCGGCCCGGAGCCGAGTACCAGGGTGAAGATGTGGGCTGGTCCACCCAGACCGGAGCAGGCCTGTACAACATCCTCTTCCAGCCCTCGGCCATCCTCCAGTACCGGTTCTCCCCCCTGACCCGGGTCAGCCCCTGGTTCGGGGCCGGGGTGGGCCTGACCAGCTGGAAGATCGTGGACAAGACCGGCGAAGGCAGCGTGGGCTTTTTCCCCGGCGGCGACGTCGTCATGGGTTACGACAAGGACCGCAACAGCGCCGAGCTGAAGGGCAACGACCTGACCATCAGCCTGGAGCTGGGTCTGGATGTCTTCCTTTCCGAGCATGTGGCCCTGAACCTGGGCGGACGCTACCACCTGACCCCGGGCAACGACCTGGACAACGCCGGCATGAGCCACTACTGGGGACCCGATCACGTGGACGCCAACACCGCCATGGCCGAGGGCATGGTGGGTCTGACCTGGTGGTTCGGCGGAACCGACAAGGACCACGACGGCATTCCCAACAGCCGGGACAAGTGCCCCGACCAGCCCGAGGACATGGACGGATTCAACGACCTGGACGGCTGCCCTGATATCGACAACGACAAGGACGGCATCCTGGACGTGGACGACCGTTGCCCCGACATGGCCGAGGACAAGGACGGCTACCGGGACACCGACGGCTGCCCCGACCCGGACAATGACGAGGACGGGGTCGTGGACGCCCGGGACCAGTGCCCCGATGAGGCCGAGGATCATGACGGCTTCCAGGACGAGGACGGCTGCCCCGATCCCGATAACGATGGTGACGGCGTGCTGGATGCCCGGGACGATTGCCCCGGAACCGCCCCCGGCACCCCGGTCGACGAGCATGGTTGCGCGGTGGCGCCGCCCCCGCCCCCGGCCCAGAAGCCGGCCCCGAAGAAGCCCGGAAGGGTGCTGGAAGGGGTGCAGTTCGCCAGCGGCAGCGACGAGCTGTTGCCCGAGAGCATCGACACCTTGCTGGAGCTGGCCTTCACCCTGAAGGAGAACCCGGAACTGCGCATCGAGGTGCGGGGACACACCGACGCCACGGGCAACCCCGCGGCCAACCTGGACTTGAGCCTGCGGCGGGCCCAGGCTGTCCGTGACGCCCTGATCGACATGGGTGTGGCTCCCGACCGCCTGACCGCGGTGGGCTATGGCCAGGATTTCCCCATCGCGGACAACGGAACACGGGCCGGACGGGCAAAGAACCGCCGGGTCGAGGTTCACAACCTCAAGTAAGAGCAGGGGCCCGGGCTGGTCCCCGGCCGCCGAATGAAAAGAACCCCATGGTTGCCGCCAACCATGGGGTTCCTTTTTTGTGCAGGAGACGGAAATCATCCCACGGAGCTCACCGCTCAGGCACAGGCCCTCCTTCTCCAGAGCGGCTTTACTCGATGCCCGCCTTGGCCAGGGCGGCCCGCAGCTGCCCCTCGCTCTGGGCCCCGATCATGTGGGCCTTGATGAGCCCGTCCTTGTCGATGACGAAACCGGCGGGAATGCTGGACACGTTGAACTTGCCCTGGGCGTCCTCGGGTTTGACCATCACCACCTTGAAGGTGTAGGGGTTCTTCTCCAGCCAGTTCTGGATGGTCTTCTGATCCTCGTTGCTGGCCCCGATGAACACCACGTCGTCGCGATCCTTCATCTCGTCATACAGCTTCTGGATGTGGGGCATTTCCATGCGGCAGGGGCCGCACCAGGTAGCCCAGAAATCCAGGAACACGACCTTGCCCCGCAGGTCCTGCAGGTTCAGTGTCTCACCGGCGAAGGTGGTGAAGGTGATGTTCTGGGCCGTCTGGCCCACCATGGAGTCGGGATTGAGCAACCGCTCGAAGGAGTCGACCACCTTCAGTCCCTGGGGGGCCGTGTAGCTGAACAGATCGTCGCGCACATCCTGATCCAGGGTGAAGGACTGGATGGTCAGATCCATGGTGCGTTCCATCTCCATGCCGTTCTGGCTGCTGAAGGTGGTCATGAGGCTGCGCAGCACCAGGCCGCTGGCCGGGTCGAACCAGTACTCCCCGTTGCCCGCCTCGGAAACGCCGTCCTCGCCGGTGATGGTGAAGGCGAAGACCTGGCAGTCAACATCCTTCCCGTTGACCGTCAGGGATTTGCTTTCCACGCCCTCGGCCACGTCGACGTCGCTGGTCAGCAGAAACTCGCTGATGCCTGCGTAGAAGTTGTAGAGGAACTTCTCATCCAGCCCGCCCTCGGCTTCGCTGTCCAGATCCCGTCCCAGGGTCAGGGGCTTGCCCAGATATACGGCCTTGGCCTGGGGCAGGAAGAACCAGGAGTTCTCCGCTCCCACACCCCAGGTCTGGGAGAACATGGGGCTCTCGACCTTGACCAGCAGGCGGTTGGGCATGCGGGCGGCCGCGGTCTGATCGGCCTCCAGCTTCATGCCCTGGGCGGCGCCGCGCGGCTTCTGGTCCATGACCAGGGCGGCGTGAATCTCGTAGCTCTGCAGGGTCTCGGCCATGGCGCGGGAACGGGACCTGGCCTGGTCGAACTGGGGGTTCTCGGCGGCGAGAGCAAGACTGGCAGCGAACAGGCACAGGGCCAGGCAGACCCCGGTCTGGAGGTTCGGTCGCATATCGGATCCTTTGTTGAGAGAATTCGAAACTGTCGATCTTGTGGTACACAAGAAACACCCGGGGGTTCCCCTTGTCCACCCGTGATCAGGGGTCGCGTGGGATCAGACTACAATTTGGGCCCCAGGGCAAGGCTCAGGATATTCTGGTGGGTGCTGTTGATGGTATCGGCCAGGGTGTGGATGCAATCCAGGGGGAAAGCGGACGAATCGAAGTTCTTCTCGACCCAGGTTTCGATGGCCCGGCTGCCGGTCTTCAGGTTGGTGGCGAAGTGGGAGACCTGGTCGGCCACGCAAACCGCCAGGGCCAGGCGCTTGTTCTCGCCGGCCCCGAAGGGGGAATGATGCCAGCGCACGGCGCTCACCAGCTCTTCCGGCAAACCCCAGTTATCCATCAAGGCGGCGCCCGCCTCGGCGTGGTCGAATCCCAGCTTCTCCCGTTCCACCGCCAGGGTGGGCCGCTTGCCGGGCTGCGGGGCCGCCTCCTGCCCAGGGGCCGCGGCCCGGTCTTCGGCCAGACCGGCGTCCAGCACCAGCTTGCCGATGTCGTGCAGCAAACCGGCGGTGAAGGCCCGGTCCTTGAGCTTGGCCTGGCCGATGCTCTTGACCAGGTAGGCCGAACCGTAGGCCGTGGCCAGGCTGTGCTGCCACAGGGTGTCCAGGTCCAGCTGGTAGCCGGGCAGGTCGCGGTGCAGGACGGGCTCCAGGCTGAGGGCGAAACACAGGCGGGCGAAGGTCAGATTGCCCACCAGCACCAGGGCCTCCCGCGGGCTGCCGATGCGCCGGCGGAAGCTGTAGATGGGCGAGTTGCACAGCTTCAGCAGGCCGGCCGTCAGACCGGGATCCCTCTCGATGATGGGGATGATCTTTTCGGCCTCGACCACCGGGTCTTCGATGATATCCATGAGGGAAACCACCGAGTCGGGTCGGGCTGTGAAACCCGGCGCCGCGGCGATCAGGTCGTGCAATGAAGTCATGGGCGAGGCTCCTTCATGCGGCCGTCAGTGCTGTATTGTGAATGCCATGGAATCTCCCTGCCGAGTATCCCCCTCGGACCGATTCTGATATCGACCGCTCCCATTCATAATTTGAGACAGGGAAACCTTTATTTTTAGCAAAGGTCTGTTTTTACGACCAAATCAGGGGCAAGAGAGCCTTTTCGCCCCGCCTTCGTGATCTTTCCGGACAGAATTGTCACAAAAACCCCTGCCCAGGAGGGGAGCCTGGCGCAGGGGTTGGCCTTTCCGGGATGGGTTCCCCGGGATGGTCAGACGACCAGGATATGATGGTGGCGTTTCTTGCCCACCTGCAGGACCACCCGGCCGCCCTCGACGTGGTCCGGGGTGATCTTGAGGAACTCGTCCTCCACCACCTCGCCCGCCAGCCGGACGGCCTTCTGCTTGATCATGCGGCGGGCTTCACCGTTGCTCTTGCACAGGCCGGCATCCACCAGGGCCTCGGCCACCCACAATCCCTCACCCTCGAAATCGGCCGCGGGGCGTTCGCTGCTGGGCACCGAGCTCTCGTCGGTGCCGCCGGCGAAGAGGGCCTCGGCGGCCTTGCGCGCGTCCTGGGCCGCGGCGGTGCCATGCACCAGTCCGGTGACCTCCAGGGCCAGCACCTGCTTGGCCTGGCGGATGTCCGCCCCTTCCAGCTTTTCCAGCTCCTCGATACGAACCTGGTCCAGCAAGGTGTACAGGCGCAGGAAACGGGAGACGTCGCGATCGTCCACGTTGACCCAGTACTGGTAGAAGTCATAGGGCGAGGTGCGGACCGCGTCCAGCCAGACGGCGCCCTCGGCGGTCTTGCCCATCTTGGCACCGGTGGCGGTGGTCAGCAGAGGGAAGGTCAGGCCGAAGACCTCGCTCTGGTTGAAACGCCGGCACAGGTCGATGCCAGAACAGATGTTGCCCCACTGGTCGTTGCCGCCCATCTGCAGCCGGCAACCGTGGTCCCGGTTCAGCACCATGAAATCGTAGGCCTGCAGGATCATGTAGTTGAACTCGATGAAGGACAGGCCCGACTCCATGCGGCTCTTGACCGAGTCGCGGGTGAGCATCTGGTTGACGGAGAAGTAGCGGCCCACGTCCCGCAGGAACTCGATGTAGCCGTAGTCCTTCAGCCAGTCGGCATTGTTGAGCATGAGGCCGGCCTGGGAAGGGCCGTCGGCCTCGTCGAAGCTGATGAACGAGGAAAGCTGCCGCCTGATGCCCTGCAGGTTCTTCTCGATATCCTCGAGGGTGAGCATCTTGCGCAGCTCGGTCTTGCCGCTGGGGTCGCCCACCATGGCGGTGGCCCCGCCCACGATGGCGATGGGCCGGTGGCCGTGGCGTTGCAGATGCATGAGCCCCATGATGGGCAAGAGGCTGCCCACGTGCAGGCTGTCGGCGGTGGGATCGAAACCGATATACGCGGTGACCGTCTCCTCGGCCAGGAGCCTGGCCAGGCCCTCCTCGTCGGTGCACTGCTCGAAGAAACCGCGCCACTTCATCTCGTCGATGAAGGTCGCGAAACCGGTCTGCTTGTTGTCGCCGCTCATTGGTATTCCCGCTTCCCGCATTGAACGTTTTCCCGGACTGATCCCAGCTGCCCGGGGTTCAGTCGCCTGTACCAAAGAACAAGGCCCTCGAGGCCACCCGCCGGTCCGATGGTCCTGACAAGACCATGGATGCACCGGTCCAAGAACTTACCCGGTGCGGTCTTCCATCATGAGGACGAGCGGCTTCGAGAGCCCTGTTCCTTCCGGAATTTATCCCAAGAGGGATTCCAGGGTAAGAAAAAAATCAGGAAAAGAAACCGCAACGCACGATTCGTCGTCGATGCGCACCACGCCCTCGGCCAGCAAGCCGGCCACCGCGGCGGTCATGGCGATGCGGTGATCGCCCAGGGTGCGCACCACGTGGGGCGTGTGCTCGGTCCCTCCCCGCAGGGTGTGAGGACCGCCGATGATCCAGCCGTCGGGCCGTCGCTCCACCGGCACGCCCACGCATTCCAGCAGGTCGGCGGTGGCGGCGATGCGGTCGCATTCCTTGGCGCGCAGATCGGCCGCCCCGCTGATGGCGCTGCGCCCCTCGGCCCGGGCGGCCAGCAGGGCCAGCACTGGCAATTCATCGATGAGGGTGGGCACCTCGTCCGCGCCGATGCTGAAGGCGCGCAACGGCGCCTGTTCCACCGTCACGGTGCCCAGGGGTTCGGCGCCGGTCTCGTCCGCCTCGCTGATGGTGACCCGGGCCCCGGCGCGTCGCAGAACATCCAGAAAGCCGGTGCGCCCCGGGTTGAGGGAAATGTTCCGCATCGTCAGGCTGGAGCCCGGCACCAGGGCCGCCGCCACCAGGAAGAAGGCCGCGGCCGAGGGGTCGGCCGGCACCCTCAGGAAGGTCTGGTCGTGCCCGCCGTCCAGCAGGGGCAGCAGGCGCTCGGTGTGGTCCCGCACGTTGTCCGCACCGGTGATCACCACCTGACCGCCGGCGAAGCGACCGGCCAGCTGCAGGGCCGACTTGACCTGGGCCGAGGGAACGGGCAAATGGTGGCGTCCGCCGCTCAGGTCGGCGCCCCGGATGACCAGGGGCAGTCGGCCCGCGGCAGCCTCGTAGTTGATGTCCGCCCCCAGGGCCCGCAGGGGATCCACCACGCGGGCCATGGGCCGGGACGAGAGGGAAGCGTCGCCGTGCAGGCGGACGGTGGATCCTTCCGGGTCGAGCCAGCCACTCAACAACCCCGTCAGCAGGCGGGCGGTGGTGCCGCTGTTGCCGCAATCGATATCCACCTGCCCGGCCTGGCGGGGAGGGCCGTCGGGCGGGGTCAGCAGCAGATCGTCTCCCTTGGTGGCCACCCGCCCCCCCAGGGCCCGGAAGGCCCCCAGGCTGCTGCGGGTGTCGGCGCTGTCCAGCCAGCCGGCCACGCGCCAGGGTCGAGAGTCCAGCAGGGAAAAGAGAAAAGCCCGGTGAGTGATGCTTTTGTCGCCGGGCAGGGAAACTTCCCCCCGCAGGGGTTCGTATGCCCGCTGCAATGCGCGGGGAGTCTGGGGCAGGGATGACAAGGCTCATCCTCCTCCGGGGACAGAACCAGCTGGCCAAAACCATATTCGTGTTCTCGCGCTTCGAAACCTAAGTTACTCTATTCCCTTCTCGCGGCCAACGCACAACCCGGTTCGTGCCAACCCTGGATGCGGTTCCCCATGTCGACACCTTCCCCCAGCCGCCGGCCCGATTTCCGCTCCCTCTTCAGGGTGGACCATTTCGAGGAAATCGCGGGCCTGGCCACCCCCACCATCCTGACCATGCTGAGCACCACGCTCATGTGGACGGTGGACACCGCCCTGCTGGGCCGGGTGGACAGCGTGGCCCTGGCCGCGGCCGGACTGGGCGGCATGCTCACCTGGGCCACCTACAGCCTGTTCAACAACCTGAGCCGCATCACCGGCACCTTCGTCAGCCAGGCCCACGGGCGGGATGACCACGAGGCCGTGGGCCACTACACCTGGCAGGGGGTGTACATCGCCCTGCTGACGGGGGGCATCCTGACCCTCATCGGCTGGTACAGCCACCTGATGCTGCCCTGGACCCGCAACCCCCAGGACGTGCAGGACCTGACCTACGTGTACATCAAGTGGCGCAGCCTGAGCGCGGTGGGAACCCAGCTCATGTTCGCCCTCATGGGTTTCTTCCAGGGCCGGCGCGACATGAGCATTCCCATGTACGCCGGCATCATCGGCAACGGCCTGAACATCGTGCTGGATGTGTGGATGATCTTCGGCTGGAGCGGTTTCACCGTGGCGGGCCACACCTGGCTGGCCATGCCCGCCCTGGGGGTCAAGGGGGCCGCCATGGCCACCAGCATCGGCACCTACGCCAGCACCCTGGCCCTGATGGGCTGGGCCGTGGCCCCTCGCCTGCGCGCCAGGTACGCCCTGCACCACCCGCGGCGGCCCCGGTTCCGCGCCCTGGCCAACATGGTACGGGTAGGCCTGCCGGCGGCCGTGGAGGGCTTCCTGGACATGAGCGGCTTCATGATGTTCACCATCTTCGTGGGCATGGCCGGAGCCGTGCAGCTGGCGGCCAGCCAGATCACCATCCAGATCCTGAGCTTCAGCTTCATGCCCATGTGGGGCCTGACCACGGCGGCCAGCGTGCTGACGGGCAACTGGATGGGCAAGGGCGACCCGGACCGGGCCGCGCACTACGGACGGCAGACCTACAAGCTGGGCACCTACTACAGCCTGGGCCTGGCGGTGATCATCATCCTGGCCCGGCAGCACGTGTTCCGGATCTTCAGCAACGACCCCGAGGTGCTGGCCCTGGGCGCCGGGCTGGCGGTGACGGCCGCGGTCTTCCAGTACTTCGACGGGCTGCGCATGCTGGGCAGCGGCATCCTGCAGGGGGCGGGGGCCACCGTGTATCCCATGGTGTTCACCCTGGTGATCATGTGGGGCGCCTTCATTCCCCTGACCTGGTACCTGGTGGTGCAGCGGGGCGGCGATGTTCACACCGCCTGGCTGGGCGCCAGCGTGTGCTACTTCATCATGGGTGCGGGTTTGTGGCGGCGCTTCGAGAGCGGCCACTGGAAGCGAACGGAGATTTTCCGATGAAGTTGAAAGGCTACCGGTACCACCATGTGGGCATTCCCACCGACCGGCCGGTGCCGGGCGAGACCTACATCCCCCATCTGAAGATGCACGCCTTCGGATTCGAGGAGGGCCGCTTCGGCGTGGAGTGGGTGCGCTTCGACGCCGACAACGAGCTGCCGGAACTGGTGAAGACGGTGGCTCACGTGGCCTTCGTGGTGGACGATCTGGCGGCCGCCCTGGCAGGGGAGAAGGTGATCATCGCGCCCAACAGCCCCTCGCCGGGGGTGACGGTGGCTTTCATCGAACACAACGGGGCGCCGGTGGAGTTTCTGGAGTTCGCTGCACCTGAAATGGAGGTTTGGCCCGGGGAAAAGGACGTGCGGGCCTGAGCCCGCTCCATCCCTGTCCTTGGATTTTCAGCAGCCTCAGAACCCCCAACCCACCGTGGTGGTGTACAGCGTCCCGGGCATGGGCACACCGGGCACCTCCTGGTAGCGGCGGTCCAGCAGGTTGGTCCCCGCCAGGGAGACGAACCAGCCGCCGCGGCCCCTCCACTGCAGCTTGTTGTCCAGCACGAAGACGTGGCAGAAGTCCTCGGGGCCGTCGCTGTGCTCCAGATAGCGCCCCACGGCGGTGAGACTCAGGCCCGGCTGCAGGACCAGGGTGCCCTGCAGCACCAGTTGCCGCTGGGGGGTGACCAGGGCGTACTTGCCCTCCATGCCCGCCGGCAGGGTGGTGTCCTTGTCCATCACGGTGTAGGAAGCCGCCAGGGCGTGGCCCTGGCCGTGGCGCCAGCCCAGTCCCGTCTCCACCCCCCGCACGCTGCCCTTGCCCAGATTCATGGCCCGCCAGGGCTGGGCCGGGTCGCCTTCGGCCCCCGCCGGCCGCGCCCACTCGATGAGCCCGTTCTCGTAGCGCTCGAAGTAGGTCAGGCGCGCCTGCCAGGGGCCGCTCAGGTGTTCCACCCCCGCGTCCCAGGTCCAGCCCCGCTCGGCGTCCAGGCGGGAGTCGCCCAGGTCGGTGGGGCTGCTGTAGAAAAGCTCGGTGAAGGTGGGCACCCGGTAGACCGAACCGGCGCTGGCCCGGGCCGTCCATTTTTCGTGCAGGGTCCAGGACAGGGCCCCCGAGCCGGACATGCGCCCGGCGAAGCCCGAGCGCCGGTCCAGGCGGCTGCCCAGCTGCCAGCGCACCCGGTCCGCCGCGAAGAACTTGCCGTCCAGTTCCGCGGCCAGCGAAAGGCGGCGGCGCAGGTGATTGCCCAGGGCCTCGCCCCAGGTGCCGCCGCGCAGGCCCCTGCTGTCGATATCCTCGTACACGCCCTCAACGCTCAGGGCCAGGGCGTGGCGGTCATCCAGGCCGACCAGGGCCCGCAGCTCGCCGCCCGCCTTGCGGGTGACATGGTCGTTGGTGTAGGCGTCGGGGTTGTTGCGGATGAGGATGAACTGGTCGGTATGGCGGCGAAAGAAGGCGCGGGGTTCCACGGTCAACCGGTCGCCCAGGTTGCGGTTGTAACGGGCGGCGGTGAAGAAGGTGCGCGTCATCTCGTAGCTGTCGTAGGGAGCGTAGAAGCCCTGGGCCCCGTAGTTGCGATGAGCGTAGCCGGAGAACACCTCGGCCTCGCCCTGGTCGAAGCGGTGGGTCAGGCGGGCGGTGCCGGTCCAGGTGTCGGCGTCGTTCAGGCCCTGCTCGTAACCGCCGCCCCCGGCGGGAACCAGATAGCCGTCGGTGCGGAAGCCCTCGCCGGACAGGCGCACCCCCGTGCGCCGTCCCAGGGCCGCCTGGGCACTGCCCCAACCGCCCCAGGTGCCGTTCTGTCCGCCATACAGGGCGGCTTCGCCCCCGGTCCACAGGGGGTGGCCCGCCGTGTCGGGCAAGGCCGGACGCCGGGTCACCACGTTCACCGTGCCGCCGAATGCTCCCGAGCCGTACAGGGTGGAGCCATGACCGGGCAGCACCTCCAGGCGCCGGATATCCTGGCGCCCCACGGGCAGGTCCATGAGGTGGTGGCCCGTCTGCGGATCGGCCAGATCGAAACCGTCCAGCAGCACCTGGACCTGCTCGAAGGAGGAACCGCGGATGCTCAGGTCGCTCTGCACGCCGAACTGCTGGCGCTGGCCCGCCACCACCCCGGGCACCGTTTGCAGCACCTCGGCGGCCGAGCGGCCAGGGGCCTGCTGCAGCTCGTCACCGCTGACCATGGCCACGCTGCGCACCACCCCGGGCAGGGCGGCCGTGACCTTGGTGCCCAGCACGTCCACCACTTCCACCAGCCACAGGGTGTCGCCGTCCACCACGACGAAATCGGCATCGGCCACCGGCTCTGACTCGGGGGCGGGCATCTGGGCCCGGCCCGGGTCAGCCACGAACAGGGGGCCGGCCACAAACACGAGGGCGGCCAGCACGGCCGCCCCCCTCGCGATCCAGTTTTCCAGACGCATATCAGTCCTCGAAAGCCTGAAATTCTCAGGCGGTCTTGATCATGCCGCCATCATCAAGCCGCCAATATCATGCTGTTTTTGGCTTGGGCTTGGCGTTCCACACGCGCGAAGTCAGCAGCAGACCAACCACGGCCACGGGGATCATGGCGATGGGCCACCATTTCCAGTTGGCCGGATCGGTGGCGGCGCCGATGATATGGCCCGCCGCGTCCAGCTCTTCCTTGGGCAGCAGGAAGGAGTAGGTCAGGGACATGACTCCGGTGCCAAGATAGACGAATCCATCGATGATGCCCACGGCGATGCCCACGTTCTTCGCCCCGCCGAAGTCCATGCTGGCCGTGCCGGAAAGCATGCCGTGAACGCCGATCACCGCCATGGACATGACCACCACCAGCCAGCCAACGATGGGCGTGGTGTAGGTGAAAGTCAACAGGATGGCCCCCAGCAGCATGATGCCGTACAGGAAGCCCGCCACCGGCCCACGCCTGGACTGGAACAGGTGGTCGCTGATGGTGCCGGCCACCACGCCGCCGGTGATGCCGGCGATGCACAGCAACAGCCCCCAGTTGTCGTACACGAAGCTGGATTTGAGCCCCAGCATGACGTCGGTCTGCTTGGCGAAGGTCCGGAACCACTGCATGATGGCCTGGCGCAGGAACCCGCTGCAGAACTCGATGCCGGCGATGGTCATGATGATGGGACTGGTCAGCATCATGGCGAAGACCTTGCCCGCCCCCAGGCGCGGCCCGTCGTCGCCGCTGCTGGCGTCGGCGGTGTCGAAATCTTCCTGGCCCGCCTCGCCCGGGGTGTTGCGCACGATGAAGAAGTCCAGCACCCAGAAGATGCCCAGCAGGATGGCCGGCATGAAGAACACCCACGCCAGACCCAGGCCCTCCAGGATCATGTAGCCCAGATCGTAGGCGAAGTAGATGCCCAGGGAGATGAGGATGCCGAAGATGGCCCCGAAGACCCCGCGCTCGCGCACGTGGAACCAGGGCGCGTTGACCTTGACGATGGCCACGGCCCCGAAACTCTGGAAGTACATGTTCACGGCGTACAGGATGGAGAAGACGATGACGAAATGCTCGGCCAGCAGGCCGTACATGGGCCCCTGCTTGAGCAGGGACAGGCTGGCCAGGCCCATGAGGGCGTTCATGACCAGGGCCCCCGAGGCGCCGGTCAGGATGCTGAAGCGTCCGCCCAGGCGATCGGTCAGGGGGCCGTTGATGAGGAAGGAGAAGCCGTAGACGATGGTGCCCACCATGAAGATGATGCCGAAGTCCTCGTTGCCCATGAGGGGCGTGCCGTCGGCGCCCGCCATCTCCTCGAAGGCGAACTTGCTGACCTTCAGGTTGTAGCGGCCCATGTAGAGGAAGGCGTAGGTCAGGCCCAGGGGCAGCCAGTTCATGATGCGCCGGCGCAGGTAGGTCTTGTCGTGGCCCACGTCCACCGCGGGCAGACGGTAGAAGACGAAGCCCACCACGATGAGCAGGAAGAGCACAGGATAGAATTCCACGATCCACTGAGGCATGAGGCTTCTCCCGGGATGAAACCGCCCCTCCGGGCGGAGGTGTCACTTCACGTTTCGGGACATGAAAAGTAGCCCATCCGCGGGGAGCGATCCACAAAAACACACAATATTCACGAATCCGCAGACGCCGGGGGCGCCTTATCCCTGCCGCCGGATCACCACCAGGGTGATGTCGTCGCTCTGGTCCACCCCGCTGGTGTGTTGGGCCACCGCGTCCAGAATGGCCTCCTTGATGCCCACCGCCGGCAGATGGCGGCTGCGCAGGATCACCTCCTGCAGGGCCTCCTCGCCGAACATGGCCTCGGGGTCGTCCTCCTCGGCGGAGGGGCCCACCGCCTCGGTGATGCCGTCGGTGTACATGACCACCACCTCGCCCGGGGCCAGGGTGATGGCCTGCTCCTTGTAGTCCACGCCGCCCACCATGCCCAGCAGCAGGCCGCCCATCTTCAGCTCCTCGAACTCGCCGCTTTCGCGCAGCACCAGGGGCGGGTTGTGGCCTGCGTTGGTGCTGGTGAAGGTGGCGCTGCGGATGTCCAGCCGCCCGTAGAAGAAGGTGGCGAACATGTGGGGGTCCGTGCTGCCCACGATGAGGTTGTTCACCCGCTGCACCACCTGGTTCACCGGGCTGGGGTGGATGACCTGGCCGTGCAGGCTGGCCTGCAGGTTGCTCATGAGCAGGGCCGCGGGCATGCCCTTGCCCGAAACATCGCCGATGGCCACGCCCACCACTCCGTCCTCCTGGATGAGGAAGTCGAAGTAGTCGCCGCCGATCTGGCGGGTGGGAATGCTGGCGCCGGTGATCTCGAATCCGGCCACCTCGGGCTCGCGGCTGGGCAGCAGGCGCTCCTGGATTTCCCGGGCCGTTTCCAGTTCGCGGGTCAGGCGCTCGTTGGCCAGGGCGTCCTCGCGCCCCTGGCGGATGGCGGCGGTCATGGTGTTGAAGCTTTCGGCAAGATCGCCCAGCTCGTCCCCGTTGGGCAGGGTGATGGTGGTGTCCAGGTTGCCGGCCGTCAGTTCCTTGGTGCCGCGGTCCAGCTTGTGCACGGCGGTGACGATGCCCTCGCTGATGCGGATGCCGAAGAACAGGGCGAAGACCTCCAGGATGAGGAAGAGCCCGGCCAGCACCGCCACCACCGCCACCACGGCCTGGTTGATGTTTTCGCGGCCCTCGCTTTCCAGGAACTCCTTGCGCAGGTCGTACCAGCGCACCCGCAGGTTCAGGAACACCGTGGATTTCTCGATGACCGCCCCCTTCAGGCGCACCACCGGGAAGATGGTGACGCCGAAGTAGCGCAGCTTGTCCCAGTAGGCCGGGTCGTCGCTGACATCCCGGTACACCACCTTGCGGGCGGCGAAGCCGTGGCGCAGCTCCCGGGCCTCGGCCTTCTCGTCCACGCTGCCGTCGTCGTTGTAGGCCGAGCCCATGGCGGGCAGGTAGACCCCCGCCTTCAGCAGGGAGGACAGGTGCTCCAGGGGTGTTTGCCCCAGCAGCCAGCCCCGGGCCCGGGCGGTCTCGTCGTCCATGTCCTGCCAGCGGATCAGCCAGATGTTGCCGTCCAGGACGAAGTAGTCGGTGGTGTCGGCCCTGGCGGCCGCGCGGGCGGCGGGGGCGACCGTGTCCAGTTCCCCCACCGCGCGGTCGACCCGCACGGCCCCCGCCAGGCTGGCGGCCAGCTCGTCCAGGCCTGCCGGCGGCTCCACCCGGGTCACCCCGAGATCCTCGGCCGATTTCTCCAGGATTGACGCGTCGGCCCCCGGCGCCGGCCAGGCGAAGGTGGTGTCGAAGGGAGCCGCGTTGAGCTCGGCCCCGGCGGCGGCCACCTGCCGCCAGCCCTCCAGGATGTTGCCCGCCCGCTGGGCCCGGGCCCCGCCCAGGCCGGTGTAGAAGATGACCAGCCCCAGGGAAACCACCAGCACCAGGGGCACCACCCCGATAAGCACCGCGCTGACGGCCAGCTTGGGCCGCAGGCGCAGGAAATGCAGCCGCATGCGCACGGCCAGATGGAACAGCGACCACAGCCAGAAGCCCAGCAGGGACCACAGGGACCAGGCCCCCCAGTAGCGCAATCCGCCCAGGGCGCCCTCGCGGGGCCCGGTCAGATCCCAGTAGCGCCAGGCCAGCACCAGCAGCCCCACCGCCAGCAGGCCCAGGCCGAAGGCCGCCGCCCGCCGCCGGTCGCTGATGCGCCGGTACGCCGCGTATTGCCGGAAGGTGAGGAAGAAACCGGACAGGGGCAGCCCCAGGGCCAGGCCCAGCTGGGGTTTGAGCAGCAGGGCCAGCACCCCCCCTCCCTGCCAGACGATCCACAGCCACCGCGCCCAGGTCTCGCTGAGGGTGAAGACCATGGCCGCCCCCCAGCCCACCACCAGGGCCAGGCAGGTCACGGTCTGGGCCGCGCCGGGAGTCAGGAAGCCGGTGCCCAGGTGCAGGGTCGTCACCAGGGCCGCCAGCAGGACGGCCAGGAAGTTGATCCAGATCAGCCGCCACAGGCGGCGTTCGGCGGGAGGAGGGGCGTTCTTCACCGGATTCCGTGCTCCTTCTTGTAGGCGGCCCAGTTTTCCTTCAGGTGGCAGAAGGCGACGAAGTCGGGAACCGTCAGGAAGGGGTTGTTGTCCCGCTCGAAGCCGATGGTGGAATGGGGCATGGTCCCCTTGCCGCCGTAGTAATCGTGTCCAGGGAATACGGCGGTCTCGGGCGGCAGTTTCAGCAGACGTTGCAGGGAGGCGTATTCCTGCTCGGCCGAGCTGCCGGGAAAGAAATCTCCCGTGCCCCCCACCTTGCCGCAGAACAGGAGGTCGCCGGTGATGAGGCGGCCGTCGGCCAGGAAGCAATGGTGCCCCGGCGAGTGCCCGGGGGTGTGCAGGGCGGTGACCACCAGCCGGCCCAGCCGGAATTCCTGGTTGTCCTGCAGGGGCGTGGCGCCGGGCACCTTGTCCGCCGCGCCGGCGTGCAGGGTGGCCCCGGTGGCCTCCTGCAGGGCCGCTGCCGCGCCCATGTGATCGTTATGCCCGTGGGTGATGAGAATGTGGGTGATGGTCAGGCCGTTGCGGTCGGCGGCGGCCTTGAACCCGGGGGCGTCGAAGCCCGGATCCACGGCGGCGGCCTGTCCCGAAGCGGCGTCCCCCAGCAGGTAGCAGAAGTTGCGGTCGCCGCCCAGGTGCATCTGCAGGAAGCGGACCTGGCCGTTGCTCTGATCGTTGATCACGTGGAAGACCCCCCGGTGATGGCGCTGGTCGATTATTTCGTGGACATCATAGCCCCTGTCCCGAGCTCCGTCTGCCCCTATTGCGGTTGCCAGGGTATTTCATACAATTTTAATAGGATTTATTTGATCCTCTTTCGCCCGGTTGAATTCCATCACGCCTCCGCCCGCGGGGATCGGAGGATCCAGAGAGGATGATCATGAACAAGACACGATTGCGCCTGGCCGCCGTGACCATCGTCATGCTGCTGATGGTGCCCCTGACGGCCCTGAGCCAGGGAGCCGCCGTGGGCACCCTGGCCCCCTCCTTTTCCCTGACGGCCCACGGAGGCGGCACCATCGACAGCGCCGACTACCTGGGCCAGGTCTGGGTGCTGTTCGTCATCGGCTATGGCTGACCCTTCTGCATCAACGCGGCCCCCGGTGCGGAGGCCATCGCCACCATGCACGCCGACGACCCCTTCAGCATGATCGCCGTGGACGTCTGGGACGGGACCGAGTCCCAGGTCCAGGCCTTTCGCAACAACTCGGGCTGGAGCCTGCCCATCCTCATGAACGGCAACGCCGCCGGCCTGCCCCACCAGTACAATTGCAGCTATGATTATTTCTTCGTCATCGACCACGAGGGCTACGTGACCTGGCGCGGCGGGCCCGAGGGCAGCACCCACCCCACCATGGCCGCCAAGGTGCAGGAGGCCCTGGACGCCATGACCACCAGCGGCGTGGACGACACGCCGGGCGCGGCCAATATCCTGGGCGGCGCCTATCCCAACCCCTTCAACCCCCTGACCCGCATTCCCTATGAACTGGGGCACAGCGGGGGAGCGGACGTGGCCGTGAAGCTGGAGATCCTGGACCTGCGCGGACACCTGGTGCGCACCCTGGTGAACCAGCGCCAGGCCGCCGGACAACGCCACGAGGTGAGCTGGGACGGCACCAGTGACGCCGGGGTGCGCATGGCCAGCGGCACCTACATGAGCCGCCTGGTGGTGAACGGCGTGGAATCCCGGGGACGGTTGTTGACCCTGGTGAAGTGATCGGAAGATATCTGAATCGATGTGAACGAAAAGAAATGATGGAGGAGCGGCAGCGCGACTTCAGGGAACAAGGGACCGGCGGCTCATGGGGATGGGTCGCCGGTCCGCCGTTGGAGGCGCCTACAGCATGGCCAGCTCGACGTTGTCGAAGTTCCGCTTGTAGAACTGGTTGTACTGCACCTTGCGTTCCAGGCTGCGCACCACCTGCCGGGAGAAGTTCACCCCGGCGAATTTCTGCGCGCTGCCCAGCCCGCCGGGCGAGAACACGTTGATCTCCATGAGCTTGTCGCCCACGATGTCCAGCCCCACCAGGAACATTCCGTCCTGCACCAGCTTGGGCCGCACGATCTCGGCCACGCGCAACTCCACCTCGGTGATCTCGGCCGCGGCGATCTGCCCGCCGGCGTGCACGTTGCTGCGCAGATCGCCGCCGGTGCGCAGGCGCTGGTAGGCCGCGTACTTGCTGCCCGACCGCAGGGGCCGTCCGTTCATGAGGAACATGCGGATGTCCCCCTTCTCGGCGGCCTTAAGATATTCCTGGGCGATGACGTACCCGTCGCGGCTGACGGCGTCGATCATCTGGTTCAGGTTGGACAGGTCGTCCTGGCGGGCCAGGAAAACGCTTTGCCCCCCCGAGCCCTGCACCGGCTTGAGCACGATGTCGGTGCCCAGTTCCTTGGCGAAGGCCTTGATCTCGCCCCGGTCCCGGGTGATGAGCGTCAGGGGGCGCACCTCTTCGGGGAAGGTCTGGAAGTACATCTTGGAGGTGGCCTTGGCCAGGGCGTTGGGATCGTTCAGGACGATGACCCCGCTGCGCATGGCCAGGCGGCCCAGCTCGATGCCCGCCGTGGCCGCCCAGGGCCGCGTGGTCACGTCCTGGGCCGGATCGTTGCGCAGCATGAGCACGTCCAGGTCGTCCACCGTCACCCGCTCCACCGCCGCCTTGGGGCTTTGCAGGGCCTTCAGATAGGAGCCCGGGGTCTGGTACTTCTTGCCGGTGGCCCGGCGGGCCCGGGCCGCCACCTTCTCGTGGGGATCGTAGGCCATGTCTCCCACACCCATGACCCACACCTCGTGCCCCATGTTGATGGCCGTCTGGCCGATACGGGTGGTGGTGTATCCGGCCTGCTCGGTCATGATATCGTTGACAACCAAACCCAGCTTCACTTGGTACCTCGCTTGAGAAGATCAACCACTTGCAACCCCGCGCGCACCTTTTCCAGCCGCGCGGGAACATCAGGATCGTCGGCATAGCCGGGCCGCAATGGCGCGGTTGCCAGGATGGAGCGCAACAACAATTCTTCCACCAGGGGGGCATGGCGCACGGCGAACTTGCCCGTCCACAGCAGTTCCAGGCGGCCACCCTCCTGCACGTATCCCAGCACCTGCTCCAGCCCGCGCAGGTACACGGCGTCCTTGGTGTAGCCTCCGCTGCGGTACACGCGCATGGTCATGGTGAAGGCATCCTTGGCCTTGAGGCCCATCTCCCCGGTGAGCATGCGCCAGGTTTCCACAAAATCGGCCCCATCCACCAGGGCCGCCACCGCCAGCACCCGCAGGGCCAGCAGGCGCAGGCGCAAGGGGCTGAGGCCGCCGCTCAGATGCTCGGCCAGCACGGCCAGCCCCTCCTGCAGGTCCTCGTAACCGGGCAGGCCGCTGCGCAACAACTGCAAGGGCTGGGCCGCGCCGTTCCACCAGGTCAGCACGTGGGTGCCCACCTCGTGCTGAACCAGGGCCCGGGCCCGCACCATGGGCAGGGACAGGTCCTCGGCCAGGTGAAGGTGGCCTGCAGAGACCAGCATGCCCCCCATCAGATCGGGTCGCACCCGCACCTGGGCCCCCATGCCCGGCCATTGCTTGCGGTAGCGGGCCATCTCGGCCCGGGCCAGGTCGGCGAAGGCCGCGGTGTTCACCCGGGGCCCCGAACCGCGCTCGCGCGCCCCTGGCGGTACGGCGTCCAGGATGGCCCGTGCCGTCCGGATGAGCCCGGCCGAGGGGCGCCCGTGCAGCTGCATGCTGCCGTACAGGAAGCGCCCGGTGTTGCGGTCGGCCAGCATGGTCACCTGGCGGTCGATCTCGGCCTGCTTCTGGGCGAACAGGCTGAACAGGGCCGGGTCCTCCACCTTCTTCAGGGGCACGCTGTAGACGGCCCGCTTGATCTCGCCGGGATCCATGGGCAAGGGGCGGTAATGGAACACCGGCACCTGCTGCCCCTGGCGGCGACGGAAATCCCGCCAGGCCGCGGCCCCGTCCACGGGGGTCACCAGCAGGAGGGGATCGAAGGACTCGGCCAGGGCGGCCAGGCGGCGATCCACATCCCACACGGCCCGGTTGACCACGCGCTTGCCCAGAGCGTTGAAATGCACCGGACAGGTGGGAGTGAACTCGCAGGCGAATTCATGCAGGATGCGCCGCAGGGCCAGGGAGAAGCGCCGCCGGAAGCGGCGCAGGTTCAGGGGAAAGAATTCCTTTCCGTCCGGCGAGCGCCAGATGGCCGCCACCTCCAGCCCCAGGCGCACCACCTTGCGGCCGGGGCCCGTTCGGGGCACCCCCAGCTCGGGCAGGCGCGGCGGGGCCACCTTGGTGCGTCGCTGCAGGACTACCCTGGCCGGAGCCCGGCGCGTGCCCACCCCTTCCAGGGTGTGGGAGCAGAAGCGCAGGAACGAGGCGTCGTGGAACTCGGGCCCGGTGAACAGCCGGAACTCGGGCACGCACTCGGCGCCCCCCACGGCGGCCACCCCGCTGGTCCACACCTCCAGCAAAAGGCAGGTGTTGAAGCGGGTGCAGCGATCGGTCACCACCGATCGCACCACCTCGTCCTGCACCCCGGCCGCGGTGCGGCGTGCCGTGCCCAGCAGGTAGGAAGCCTCGCTGGTCAGCAGCTGCTCGTCCCCCGGAGCCTCTCCCCGGGTGGGACGGCGCCACACCAGCAGGAAAGGCTGGGGCCGATCCACCTGCAGGTGGCCGATGCCTTCCAGTTCTCGTTTCACCCGTCGATCCTGTCCTCCAGGGCGGCAACCACCCTGGCGAAGGAGTCCTTCAGTTCGTCAAAGCGTTCGCGGTCCAGGCGGCCGCTCCACTCGTCCATGAACGATTTGCGGAACTCCAGGGCCAGGCAGCAGGCCTGCGTTGGCCACCGGGAGTTCACGTGGCGGGACAGATAGCCGCCCCGGAATTTCACGTTCTCTCGCGCGTCGTACACCCGTCCACAGCCAGGAGGGCTGGCCAGCAGTTCGACGCAATGCTTGCTCAGTCAGCCCCAGGTGCCCTGTTCGACATAGCCCGTGCCCACGTTGATCTCGGGGTTCAGGGCCTCCGGATCGGGCTGGGCGTCCGGCCCGCCGCGCCGGTGGTTGTAGCTGTGCAGATCCAGAACCAGGCAGTGGCCGTGACGGTCGATCGTGTCCTGGATCAAGGTGTCCAGCTCCCGGTAGAAATCAGCGTGCACGCGCCCCATGGCCGTCACATGATCCGGCGAAGGGCGGTCACGCCACACCTGAAGGCCCCAGGCCTGCTCGGGCGTCTCGTAGACGGCCGTCTCGGGGGGGCGGTTCAGATCGACACAGAATCGGGAAAGGGAGACATGGACGTGGCAAGGAACCAGGGCGGCCAGCTCGTCGGTGAAGGGGTCTTCCTCGCGCAAGCGGTCAGCCTCGGGCAGCACCATTCCGGCCGTGGCCAGGGGGTGCAGATCATGGCCGGCGTGGATCGCCGTGGCCAGCAGCGGTCCCTCGGCGGGAACCGCGACCCAGAAATCGTTCAAATACATCCTGCCTTTCCGCTGCGCGAAAGGTGAGCAGCCGCGGGAATATATCACCGAAAACGGAAAAAGCGAGGGCATTCTGTTGTGCCCCGAAGATTGTTTCTGGGGTCTCAAGGCGGCAATTCAGGGCTGAACTCCCCCAAATCCAACCATGATACGTGAAAATTGCAGACATATAATCATTTACACCCACTCTCTGGATCCCAGCAACAATCTTCGGGGCGCAACATTCTGAACACGCAATTGCAAAAAGCCACAGGTATGCGACAATCCCAGGGTACGGAATCCCGTCACCCGGGAGTGACAGGGCAACCCGAACCCGCCTGATACCCAACCCTCCATCCTGTCTCCTGGGAGAGGCGGTGGGCATGGCTCTTGCGACTTGCCCCCGTCCATTCCCGTGCAATGCGCTCATCAGGGGTCAGGAGGGATACCCATGAGAACCACCGCCATCGCCCGGCGCCTGCTCGTTCTGCTCTTCACCGTCGGCCTGCCGAGCCTTTTCTGCCAGATCGCCCTGGTGCCGGCCGCCGCCGCCCAGGATCCCATCCTCATCAATCACACCAGCGTGGCCCGATTCGACGAGATCTCGGCCACCCACTTCGACAGCATCCGCCAGAACCTGGACATCTACTACGGCCACACCTCTCACGGCAGCCAGCTGGTGACGGGGATGCAGATGCTGCGGGACCAGGACCCTACCGTCCATGCCCTGCCAGGCCTCGTGGAAGTGAGCGACGATCTGGGCCACACCGGCGACGTGAGCTGGGCCGTGACCACCCGTGCCTGGCTGGACCAGCACCCCGGGACCGACGTGGTCATGTGGTCCTGGTGCGGGGGCTGCTCGGACAACACCGACGCCGGCATCGACGCTTATCTGGCGGCCATGAACCAGCTGGAAATGGACTACCCCGGCACCCTGTTCGTCTACATGACCGGGCACCTGGACGGCACCGGTCCCGACGGTCTGCTGTACCACAACAACAACCGCATTCGCGACTACTGCGCGGCCAACGGCAAGGTATTGTACGATTTCGCCGACATCGAGAGCTGGGATCCCGCCGGGACGTACTACCCGGACGAGAGCGATGCCTGCCAGTGGTGCTACACCTGGTGCGCGGTCAATGATTGCCACGCCTGCGGGGGATGCGCCCACAGCCACTGCTTCAATTGCTATCAGAAGGGGAAAGCCACCTGGTGGCTGCTGTACCGGCTGGCCGGATTGCCCATGGCTCGGGCCCAGGACCCGTTGCCCCGGTTGAGCATGACCCTGCAACAGAACTATCCCAATCCCTTCAACCCCGGCACCCAGGTGGTGGTGGACGTGCAGCAGGCCGGCGAGGGCACCCTGTCCGTGTTCGACCTGCAGGGCCATCGCCTGGCGGTGCTGCACCGGGGCCTGTTTGCCGAAGGCCGCCAGACCTTCCCCTGGACACCGGGCACAAGCCGGGGACCCGGCGCCGCATCGGCCGTATACCTGTGTCGCCTGCAGGTGGGCGAGCAGGTCCAGGAAATCAAGATGACTCTTTTGAAGTAGGACGACCCTGGCGGAAAACAGAACAGCCCCTCCTGATGGGGGGAGGGGCTGTTTTCAGAAGGGCATGCGCTGAAGATCTAGCGATAGACCGCCTTGACCGCATCCCAGCTGGTGGATTCCACCGGAGTGATCCCCCCCCCCGCCGTCAGCATCATGGGCATGTCCATGAACAGGGGATGGTTCCCCTCGCAATCCGAGGCGGCGTTGAACGGCCCGGCGGCCACCAGATAATCCCCCGGCTCGGGGGCGTCCAGGCGAGCGGTGATGGTGGCCAGCCAGATGGCGTCGTCGGCCACGCACTGAGGGCTGGTACTGGTGACTCCCGTGTCCGGGGTGCCTTCATGGGACCAGGCGGGGTTGAACTCCACCGCCAGGGTCTCGAACAGGGCCCCGCAGCACACCTGGTGCACGGCCCATTGCAGCACCGACACGTCCTGCTCCAGGGGATCGCCCGGGGCGAAGCCGAAGGCGCAGATGTACACCGTGAAGGGCTCGTTGATGGGCACGGACATGGTGTCCACGTAGGCGGTGGGCGAGGCGCTCAGTCCCAGGCGAGGAAAGGTGAGCTGCGCCCTGGCCGGGGACGCCAGCAGCAGGGAAACAGCCAGTATCGCGCTCAGGGAGGCAATGATCATGATATTTATTTTCAAATCCCGGGTGAGAAGACGGGCTCTGGCCCGGGAAACGGGGCGTTGCGTGGGTCGCATGCTGGACCTTCGGGGAATATGGTGAAAAGCAGCCGGTGTTCCTTGTTTCAAGTATACGTTGAACCGCCCCCGGTCCGCAACAGGGCCGCCCAAGGGCCACAACAGGAGCCACCAAATCAAGACGCACCCGTCACCGCACTAGCCCAGCAGATCCCTGGCCCGTTCCCAGTCCGACGCGGTGGTCACCTTCCAGTTGTCCGCCTCGCCCTCCACCAGGCTGGGGATGTGTCCCCTGGCCGCCAGCAGCCCCCCGTCGTCCGTGAAGTCCCGGCCTTCCCCAGCCGCCCAGGCGTGGGCCTCCCGCAGAAGATCCCAGCGAAAAACCTGGGGCGTCTGCACCCCCGCCAGCCGCTCCCGCTCCAGGTAGACGGCCCGGCCTTGCCCGTCTCGCTGCACCACCGTGTCGGCCACCGGCACCGCGGGGACAGCCCCACCCGCCCCGGCCGCGGCTCGTACCAGGCGCTCCAGCAGATCAGGCGTGGCGAAGGGGCGCGCCGCGTCGTGCACCGCCACCAGATCGCCGGGTTCGGGTTGCAGGCGGGCCAGCACCTGCAGGGCGCTCCAGGTGGAGGCTGTGCGGGTCTGGCCCGGATCGGCAAAGGACAGGGGCACGCTCAGGCCGCTGAGGGTGCGCCCCGCCAGGTCGCGCCAGCTCTGGCCCACCGTCACCACCAGCGAGGCCACCTGGCCCACCCTGGGCGACAATTGCAGAAAGGAATGGATGGCCACGCTGAAAAGGGGACCGCGGCCGGTGGAGCGGAACTGCTTGGGCACCTCGCCCCCCACCCGCACGCCTTGCCCACCGGCCAGCACCACCAGGTGCACCCTGGCGTTCAGATCGCTCATGATCCCTCGCCTTCCCGGCGACCGGGAGGCTGCACCGCCAGGGCCACCGCCTCGCCCACGCTGGCCACGCTGATCAGCTGCATGCCCTGATAGCGGCGCACGTTCTTGTCCTCGTCCTCCACGCCCCGGGCCAGCACCACCCGCCGGAAGCCGTGCCGGCCCGCCTCGCGCACCCGCGCGGCCAGATCCTCGACCCGGCGCACCTCGCCCGTCAGACCGACCTCGCCCAGCACCAGCAGATCCAGGGGCACGGGCCGCTCGCGCAGGCTGCTGGCCAGGGCGGCCAGGATGGCCAGATCGGCCCCGGGATCGTCGATGCGTCCGCCGCCGGCCACCTTGACGAATATATCGCACCCGGCCAGGTCCAGTCCGGCCTGCTTTTCCAGGATGGCCGCCAGCAGGGCCACCCGCTTGCTGTCCACTCCCTGCACCACTCGCTGGGGGGTGCCGTAGCGAGTGGGCGACACCAGAGCCTGCACCTCCACCAGGAAGGTGCGCGAACCGTTCTTCACGGCGGTGACGGCGCTGCCCGGTTCGTCGCCGCGGCGGCCGCTCAGGAACAGCACCCCGGCCTGGTCCACGGGGCGCAGGCCGTCGCCGCGCATCTCCATCACCGCCAGCTCGCCGGTGGTGCCGAAGCGGTTCTTCACCGCGCGCACCATGCGGATGGGCCCGCCGCCGCTGCCCTCGAAGTACAGCACCGTGTCCACCATGTGTTCCAGCAGCTTGGGGCCGGCCAGGTCGCCGCTCTTGGTGACGTGTCCCACCAGGAACACCGGACAACCGCTGCTGCGGGCCAGGTCGGCCAGCACGCCGCCGCAGTACTTGATCTGGGTGGGGCTGCCCGGAAAGGAATCGATGTTCTCGCTGTGCAGGGTCTGGATGCTGTCGGCGATGATGACGCAGGGGGGCGCCTCGCCCCCGGAACCGTCTGCCGACCATTGCTCCAGCTGCTGCCGGCGGTCCGTCTGCAGGGTGTCCACCAGGGTTTCCAGATGCACCTCGGGCAGGATGAGGAAGCCGTCCTCCTGGTCGGGCTGGAAGCCCAGGCGCTCGGCCCGCATGCGGATCTGGGCCGGCGATTCCTCCCCGGCCACGTACAGCACCCGCACCCCCTGGCGCACCCACCACAGGGCCAGGCCCGTCAGCAGGGTGGACTTGCCCACTCCCGGCTCGCCCCCCAGCAGCACCACCGAGCCTTCCACCAGGCCGCCCCCCAGGACCCTGGCCACCTCTGCCGGCTCCACCTGCAGACGCCCCTTCTCGGCCGAGCTGACCTGCGACAGGGGCACCGGCTCCAGGGGACCGGTACCGGCCGATCCGCCGCGGCGCCCGGCAAAGCCCACGGGGCTGCGATCCTGGTCGCCGCTCTTGAACCCCCTGGCCCCGCGCGACTTGCTGTCGCCCTGGGTCTTGGCCTCGGCGAAGGTGTTCCATTCGCGGCAGCCGGGACACTGGCCCAGCCAGCGCAGCTCCTCGTGGCCGCAGCTCTTGCAGTAGAAGACGGTCTTGTTCTTGGCCATGGACTTCTCTGGTGTTGGGGTGGCAGATGACGAGTTTCAGCTCACTGGCAAGGCCCGTTCCAATCTAACACGCCGGGCCGGTGGGGGAAATACCGAGGCGGCGCTTCCCCGGGAAACGCCGCCTCGCTCGGTCTGCGGTGAGTCAGAACCGCCGATCAGTCCTCGCCCCGCTGGGGCTTCTTCTTCTCGGCGTCGGCCGCCTGCAGCATCAGTTCCACGGCCTTGTCCAGCTGCGGGTCGCGACCGTGCAGGCGGTCGGACGGGCTCAGATACACGGGGTAGTCGGGAATGAAGCCCGTCAGATCGTGCACGCCCTCCTGGTTCTTGTTGTTGCGCTTGGGGTCCTTCTGGTCGCCCCAGACGTACCAGCCGCGGTAGGGCAGGCGGATGTAGCCGTTGTACCGGTTGCCGAAGCCGCCGGTGCTGATGACGTTTCCGCCCGTCTCCCAGCCCACAACCGGCCCGCGGCCGATGGTCTTGATGGCGTGGCTGAAGATCTCGGCGTTGGAGTAGCTGCCCTCGTTGCAGATGACGGCGATGGGCTTGCTCCAGCGCACGAAGGGTTGCCGCTCGGGCTGGGGGTAACCGATCTCCCCGTCCCGGGGAATGGTGTAGGCATGCACCGGCTGGGTCAGGATGGTCAGCAGCAGGTCGGTGGTCCAGCCGCCGCCGTTGTTGCGCACGTCGATGACCAGGGCTTCCTTGCCGTGGGCCGCCGCGTACAGGTTCTGCTCGAAGCGCTCGACCTCGCTCCAGCCCATGCCCTGGATGTGCACGTAACCCACGCGCCCGTCGCTGGCCTCCTCGGTGCGGGACCGCTTCTCGTCCTCCATCTTCTGGTAGGCCAGGTCGTAGATGGCGCCGTAGCCCACGGGGCTCACCTGGAACTCCATCTTCTCGCCCTCGCGCTCAACCATGATCCAGGTGGGCAGGCCGGCCCGGGTCTCCAGGGCGCGGTACAGGTTCTCGCGGGTGCCGACGGCCTTGCCATCCACCTCCACCAGCTTGTCGCCGGGCAGCAGGCGGCTCTTGACCTTGTCGCAGGGGCCGTAGGGCAGCACCCACTCCACCACCAGGCCGTCGTCGTCCGAGCCCTCGCTGAATTCCAGGCCCAGGTAGCCGTCGGGGCCGTAATCGCCGATGCGGTCCCAGCGCGGATAGTAACCCATGTGGCTGGCGTTGAGCTCGCCCAGCATGAAGTTCACCACGTCGCCGAAGTCCACGTCGTGGGACACCTTCTGCGCCCACTCGCCGTACTTGGCCCGCATCTTCTTCCAGTCCACGCCGTGCATCCTGGGGTCGTAGAAGTTGTCGCGCAGCATGCGCCAGCCCTCGTCCAGCACCTGCAGGCGCACGGCGGGGCGGTCGATGGTCATGCGGGCGGTGAAGTCGGTGCTCTCGACCTTGCCGCCGTCGGACTTGGTCCAGCTGGGCTTGCCGCGCTTCAGGAAGGTGAACTTCTTGCCCTTCTCGTCCAGGGCGATGCTGCGGGGGTTGGTGCCGCCCGAGGTGATCTCTTCCTCGTCCTCGCCGAAGCGGTCGACGCTGTACAGGTCGCGTTCGCGGCCCTCGCCGCCCACGAAGTAGATGCGGTCGCCCTTGGGGTCGATGGCCACGGCGGCCTCGCTGCCCATCTTGCTGGTCAGATGGCGGCCGCGCAGGTGAATGTCCTGGAAGTCGATGACCACCTCGAACTCGTCTTCCTCGGCCTCGGCATCGTCCTTGTCGCCGTCCTCATCCTTCTTGTCATCATCCTTCGTGTCGTCGTCCTTCTTCTCGTCGTCCTTCTTCCCCTTCTTGCCCTTATTGCCGCCGTCCTTGTCGCGGGTCTTCTCCCAGATCTCCCACTCTTCCTTGCTGCGCTCGTCAAGTTCGCGCTGCAGGTAGACGAAGTACACGTCGGTGGTGGGGCTGCTGGGGTTGGTGCTGTGGCGCTGGGTGGTCCAGGCCAGCATGCTGCCGTCGGCGCTCCAAACGGGACCCTCGTCGTAGTCGGGGTGCATGGTGATGTTCACCGGGTCGCCGCCCTCGCTGGGCATGATCAGGATGTCGCTGTTGAAGTCGGGATCGCTGTGGCTGAAGGCCACCCAGCGGCCGTCGGGGGACCAGCTGTAATGGCCCACGTTCCAGGACTCGTGCAGGGCCTTGTCGTTGCCGCCGTCGGCGTCCATCACCCGCAGGTCGCCGTTGCCCCGGGTGTAGAGGATGCGGTCGCCCTCGGGGGACCACACCGGCTCGGTGGCCGGCCGCTTGTCGTCCGTCAGCTGGATGATCTTGAACTCGCGCGCCGTGCGCAGGGTGGGATCGTCCTCGCTGGCCGACACCAGCAGGCACACCTGGTCCTCGCCGAAGCGGTCGGTGACGAACAGGAGGGTGTCGGCGGTGCCGGGCTTGAAGCTGATCATGCGCTCCCGGTGGGGACCGGGCACGGCCACGGTGGCGCGGCCGCCCAGTTCCTTGCTCACCAGCACCAGGTCGCCCTCGATGGCCATGGCGAATTCCTCGCCGTCACTGCTGACGGCCAGCTCGTCGGCGTCGGCCGTCTTGTTCTCGATGATGACCGGGTTCTCCAGGAGATCCGCCGCCACCTCGATCTTCAGTTCACGGGGCTTGCCGGCCTTGCCCTCGGGCTTGATTTCCATGGCGTAGATGGACGTGGCCCGCTCGAAGACCAGGGTCTTGCCGTCGGCCGACAGGCTGGCCGCGCGGATGCCGTCATCCTTGTAGCCGGTCAGCTGGCGCTTGTCCGAACCATCGGCGTTCATGGTGAAGATGTTGAAGCACTTGGCGTCGTTCTGATCGCCCACCCAGAAGATGCGCCCGTCGGGGGCCACCATGGGCTGGGTGTCGTAGCCGCGGTTGTCCGTCAGACGCACCGGATCCGAGCCCTCGGTCCAGCTGTACAGCTCGCGCTGGTAGGTGCCCCGGTAGTGCAGGCGGGCTTCCTTCAGGCGCCCCTCGGCGATGATGAAGGTCTTGCCGTCGGCGGTGGCCACCTCGTCACCGAAGATATCCACCAGGCGCCGGGGCGTGCCGCCGCCGACGGGAATGGCGTGGATCTGGGCCCCCATGGGGTACTGGAAGAGGCGCCGGGTGGCGAAGTACAGGGTCTTGCCGTCGGGAGAGAAGGCGCCGGGCGCCTCGCTCACCGCCGAGAAGGTCAGCCGCGTGGGCACGCCGCCCTCCACCGGCATGGTGAACACGTCGTAGTCCCCGTAGCGGTTGCTGGAAAATGCCAGCACATCGCCCTTGGGGCTGAACACCGGCGCGGTGTCGTAGGCCTCGTGTGCCGTCAGGCGGGTGGCCTGGCCGCCGCCGGCGGGCACGCTCCACAGGTCGCCCTGGAACGAGAAGACCACCAGGCTGCCGTCGGGGCTGACGGCCGGACGCCGGGGCATGAAGACTTCGGAGGCGAGGACGCTGCCGGCCAGCAGCAGGACCAGCGCCAGGGACAGGGCGAAGAACGGCGCGCTCAGGCGTGATTTCATGAGATTCTCCAGGAGATGGGCAAAAAAATAAATTGCCGGATTCCAGATCATACTGTCGGGGCTGCAGAGCATAGCATCGCCCTGCCGACACTGCCACCCAATATAACGGAATCCCCGGCCGGGGGTTGCAATCCTGACCGGGGATTATCAGCGGGCCCGGACCATTTCAGCGCAGCAGCTGCATCTTACGGTCCTGCACCACATCGCCCGCCCGCAGGCGATACAGGTAAGTGCCGCTGGCGGCGGCCCGGCCCTTGCTGTCGCGACCATCCCACGCCACCCGGTGAACGCCGGCGGGCAGGGGCTGGTCCAGCAGGCGCCGCACCAGGCGGCCGCGCAGGTCGAAGACATCCAGGCGCACGGGACCCGGGCCGGCCAGATCGAAGCTGAGGGTGGTCAGGGGGTTGAAGGGGTTGGGCACCGCCGCGTGCAAGCGCGTCACCGCCGGCAGACCATCCTGATCCGGCACCCCGGTCACCCGGTCGGGCAGATCGAATTGCAGCCCCCACATGACAAGCGACCCCTCGTCCGGACTCTCGGCGTCGCTGACGAACAGGGTCCACACGCCCGCGTTGTTCTCACCGCGCAGATCCTCCAGGGAGCCGGGCCCGTCCACCTCGTTGCTGTAGGGCCAGTTGCCCACGATGTTCAACCCCTCGGCCCCCGAGCGGTTGTGCAACACCACCGTGGTGCCCTCGGGACTGATGAGCATCACCGTCAGGTCGCCGATGTAGTAGTGCTGGATGTAGATGTCCACCTGCACGTCGGCAATGCTTCCAGCCTGGGACTCGGGCACCGTGAGGAGGCCCACCACCCCGGTGGAGCTGTTGTCGGGGATGGTCACATCGGGGTATACCCGGTACTCGGTGTGGATCATGGGCTGCACCAGCAGATCCAGACCGCTGACCTGCTCCCCCTGGGCCAGAACCAGGTCCTGCCGTGCCACGGACCAGCCGGATTTCGTGGCCAGCACGCTGGCCTGGCCCTCGTAGACCTGGTCGAAGCTGAAGGATCCGTCGGCGCCGGTGACCACGCTGCGCCCGTCGTGCAGTTCCACCAGCACCCCGGAATTGTCCACCTGGCCCGCCAGGCGCACCCGGCCCGCGATGCCCGCGGTGGGCGGCGCCTCCTCGGCCAGCAGGAACGCCACGCTGTTGCGGATGAGGGCCCGACCCGCGTCGGCCGCCACCGCCTCGATGTTGAAGGCCATGTAGACGATCTGGGCCGACTGGGGAGCCAGGTTGTCGTCGTGCACGATGATGCCGCCGTCGCCCTGGCGGAAGGCCGGCGACAGCACGGTGTAGGCCGCCTGGGCAGGCACCATGGTGTCCTGATCACCGTAGGAATCGTAGTTGACGGCCACCGGCAGGGGCACCGTCTCGGGCTCGCTCAGCAAAGGGTGGACCGTCACCCCGGCGGACTGGACCAGTTCGCCCCCGTTGTCGGTGTCCCAGGCGGTGCAGTGCAGCACCTCGGCCAGGAACAGGGGATGGCCCGGGGTGCGGGTGGCGTCGTAGCCGATCTCACCGCTCTCCACCAGCAACTTGCCACCCTGGGCCACCCAGTCGCGCAGAGCCTGGCGCAGGGAATCCACCCCCAGGGGATCCAGGTGATCCCCCCCGGCGTAGACCACCAGGTCGTACCTCTGGAAGTGGTCCACCGTCACCGTCTCGGCGGCAGCCACTCGCACCAGGTAACCGTCCTCGGCCAGCCATGTCGAAACCGTCGAGGCGGAGCTTCGGCCCCCGGTCAGATCCATGGCCACATCCTGCCGGGCCAGCCGACTCTTGAGGCCGGACCGGGCATCGTCCTGGACCTGGGCGGCCAGCAGTTCCGGGATCTGGGCCGGCAGCAGCGGAGCCCGCTCCAGCACCAGCACGGCCGCCCTGGCGTCGATGACGGCGAATCCGGCCGGGCCGGCGTCGGTGCGATTGGGCTGGGCCGCGGTGTCGAAGGCGGACAGGGTGTAGCGGATGCTGTCCCCCACGGCCACCTGCTCCACGGGCAAGGGGAAGCTCAGCTCGTAGGCGCCCCCGGCCAGGGGCGTCAGGGGGAAGGGGCCCTGCTCGGGTCCGCCGTTCAGGCTGAAACGCAGTTCCACCCGGTCGATGGCCATGTTGTCCGCCGCCCCGCAACGCAGGGTGGGCGGCCACCAGATGCGGGCCTGGTCGCCCAGCAGATCATGGTCCAGCACCGGGGGCGTCACGTCCTGGCCCACCTGGAAGGTGAAGTATTCCACCGGGGCCTGGAAGGGTTCGCGCGTCCAGGTTCCCTGCGGTGTGGAAGTCTCCAGGTAATAGTCCACCCGGGTGCCCGCCGGCTGTCCGGGGATCTGGGCCTGGTAGGCTGCCGGCCCTGCACCGGAGGGCAGCAGGGGCACCTCTTGCCACGCCCCCTCGTCCAGCCGGTACCAGACCCGGGTGGAAAGGGCATCCAGGCCCATGCGCGAGGTGATGCCGGCGGCCGGCACATAGGGTCCGGCCACATCCTCGGTGTCGGGCAGGGGGGTGTGGGTGAACAGGGCGGTGAAGTAGTTCACCGCCGCCTGGGCGTCCACCAGGCCCCAGCCGTAGATGTTGTCCGGGGCGGTGGCCCGGCTGGCGGTCTGGCGCAGGGCCTCGCGCACCTGCAGGGGCGTCAGCTGGGGCGCCCGGCTGAGCATGAGGGCGGCCACTCCGCTGACCAGGGGGCAACTGAAGCTGGTGCCGCTGGCCGTGGTGTAGATACCGTCGTCGTCCGGATCGGCCACGGGCGTGTCCCAGCCCAGGGCGGTGACATCCGGCTTGATGCGGCCGTCGGCGGTGGGCCCATGGGAAGTGAAATAGGTGGCCGCGCCGGCCCCGTTCACCGCTCCCACGGAGATAACGCCGTCGCCGTCCGCCGGGGCGGTGATGTAGCCCCACTCGTTGTCACCCTCGTTGCCGGCCGAGGTGATGACCACCATCCCCATGGACACGGCCAGATCGGCGGCCACCGTGGTCAGGGCCGTGGCGCCGTCCATGTCCTCGTAGGTGTACCAGTTCTTGTAGCTCAGACTGGAGCTGATGATATCCGCCCCGCGCATTTCGGCATATTCCAGGGCCGCCACCCAGTTGTCCTCCTCGGCGGGCACTTCCTGGCTCACGTCCTCGGTCTTGCACAGGATGACCGAGGCGCCGAAGGCCGGGGCCACGAACTCGCCGGGCATGGAGCCCACGGCCACGCTCATGGTCATGGTGCCGTGATCCCGGGAGTTCTCGGGATCGCCTTCCTCGTTGTCCACCTGGGAGTCGTCGTTGATGAAGTCATAACTGGCCAGCACGGGCACCCCCTGCAGACACTCGTGCCCGGTGTGGAAACCGCTGTCCATGATGGCGATGATCACACCCCGGCCGTCGATGCCCAGCTCGTGCACCGCCGGCACGTTTAACTGTTCCATGGCCTGCAGATTGGCCCCGTAATCCAGGGTCCAGCGGTCGCCGGCGCTCTTGTCCGGAAGGGGGGACGCTCCGGTCGCGGGCACGGGAGTGCGGTGGGAACGCCCCACCATGTCCACGCGGCTGACGCAATCCAGGGCCGCCAGGCGCCGCACCTGCCGGGCCGTGGCCACGAAACTGGCGGCGTCCAGCCAGCGGCTTTGCCGGCGCAAGGTGGCCCCCACGGCCCGGGCCCGATCCAGGTAGGGCCCGTGCAGGGGCAGATCGAATTCCCCGCTCAGGGCCTGGCCCGGTTGGCGCATCTTGGCGCGCCGGCTGGCCACCCGGGGGGCCAGGGCCGCCTGCCGGCGATCCACGGCGGCAGACAATTCGGGTCCCCGCAGGCCCTTGTCCCGGAAGAACACCCACACGGTGTGGGTCGATTCATCGCCCGCCGCCAGGGCCGCCTGCAATCGCGGGGTCAGGGATCCCGCGCGTGCCGACCCGGGTGCCATCAGCAGGGTCAGCGAAAGGATGGCGGCGGCGAACAGGCCTGGGCGACGCATGAAGAACCTCCATGAAAAGACCGATTGGAGCAGGGGCTGAGAGGCCGGTGACGCAGTGCGGCCGGGCGCGGCCATTCCTGAACCTGCCACCATGAGTATACAGGAAATGGGCTCAGACGGAAAACCACCGGCAACGCCATCTTCCTCAAGGATTCTCCAGGGCGACCGATGATGATATCTGCAACATCTTGACCGTGTCATTTCCGGGGTGAGGGAGGATTCCGCCTGATGCCAGGGGACCGAAGCGTTTGGAGGGGCGAAAGCCGGGCCACCGATCCGGATCTGGCCGTGGCCCAGCTGGCCGAGCAGATCGAGCAGGATGATCTGGCCGGAGTCCTTTTCTTCTGTTCGGATCGTTATGATCCCGAGGCGCTGGCGGCCGCCCTGAATCGCAGGTTCAGCGTGCCCATGCTGGGGTGCACCACCGCCGGAGAGATCGGAAACCGGTACGTCACCGACTCGCTGGTGGGCGTGGGCCTGGCCCGCTCCCACTTCCATCTGCACACCGCCCTGCTGCCCGATCTGGGGGCTTTCCAGCACCAGGACGCGGCGGCCATGGTGGACCGCTTCCGGGCCGATCTGGCCTTTTCCACCTCCCTGAACAGTGGGAAAATGTTCGCCCTCAGCTTGCTGGACGGGCTGTCCATCAAGGAGGAGAATGCGGTAGCCCACCTGGGCACGGCCCTGCAGGGCGTCCCTCTCATCGGCGGTTCCGCCGGGGATAATCTGCATTTCCGGGAGACCCGTGTGTTCGCCGAGGGCCGGTTCCACACCGGGGCGGGCGTCCTGGCCCTCATCGAGACCAGTCTGCCCTTTCGCCCCTTCCAGCTGCAACACTTCGCGCCCTCGGAAAAGGATCTGGTCATCACCGAGGCCGACCCCTCACGCCGGCGGGTCACCGAGATCGACGGCGGGCCGGCCGCCCAGGAGTACGCCGAAATCCTGGGCCTGGAGATCGATGCCCTGAGCCCCCAGGTTTTCTCCCGCTTTCCGCTGATGCTGCAGATCGGCGATGACTGGTACGTGCGTTCCATCCAGAAGGTGAACCCCGACGGCAGCCTGGACTTCTTCTGCGCCATCGAGGAGGGCCTGCCCCTGACCATCGCCCGGGGCGAAGGCCTGGTGAAGACCCTGAACGCCAAGGTGGATTCCCTTCTGGCGGACCTGGGCCCCATCCAGTGCACCCTTGGTTGCGACTGCATCCTGCGCCGGCTGGAGATCCAGGAGACGGGCCGGACCGAGGAGGTCGAGGAAGCCCTGCAGCGCATCAATTTTCTGGGTTTCAGCACTTTCGGTGAGCAATTCGGCTCGATTCACGTGAATCAGACCCTCACCGGAATCGCCCTCGGCCTGCCATGAGCGAAAAACGCACAGACCAGGAACGAATCGCCGAGCTGGAAAGGCGTCTGGCCAAGGCCGAGAAGATCAACAAGGCCCTGAAGGACAGGGTGAAGCGGAGCGTCCAGTCCGCCGGGTCGGCCTATTCCCTTTTCGAGAGCAACATTCTCCTGCGCACGGCGGTTGAGCAGAAGACCCATGATCTGGAGATCGCCAAGGAGCAGGCCGAGGCCTCCACCCGGGCCAAGAGCGAATTCCTGGCCAACATGAGCCACGAGATCCGGACCCCCATGAACGGCATCGTGGGGACGGCCGCCCTGCTGCAGGACACCAGCCTTGATTCCGAACAGCGCCAGTACGTGAACATCGTGGTCCGCTCGGCAGAGGCCCTGCTGGCCATCATCAACGACATCCTGGATTTCTCCAAGATCGAGGCGGGCAAGATCGACGTGGAATACACCAGCTTCCACCTGGGCGACCTGCTGAGTGACATGGAAAACCTCATGGCCCCTCGTTTCGCCGAGAAGAATCTGCCCCTGATCCTGGAGCAGGACCCCTCCCTGACGCCCCACTGCCTGGGCGATCCGTACCGCCTGCGCCAGATCCTGGTCAACCTGGTCAACAACGCCTGCAAGTTCACCAGCGAGGGTCACGTGGTCCTGTCGGTGAGCAAGACCGGCGACCAAGGCCCTGGACAGCAGGTGCGCTTCGCGGTGACGGACACGGGCATCGGCATTCCCACCGAGCTGCAGGAAAAGCTTTTCGATTCCTTTTCCCAGGCGGACAGCAGCACCACCCGCAGGTTCGGCGGCACCGGTCTGGGCCTGGCCATTTCCCGCCAGCTGGTGGACCTGATGGGGGGCCGTCTGGTGGTGGACAGCCAACCCGGACAGGGGTCCACGTTCTCCTTCGAGATCAATCTGGCCCAGGGCCGTCCGGTGGAGGCTCCGGTCAGTGAGGTCCCCACGGTGAAGAACAAGCCCCTGGAAATGAACATCCTGCTGGTGGAAGACACGCCCTTCAACCAACTGGTGGCCCGGAAGACCCTGGAAAAATGGGGATGCCGGGTGGAAGTGGCCGCCGATGGCCAGGAATGTCTGGAGATTCTTGCCCGGCAGGATTTCGACGCCGTCCTCATGGATTGCCAGATGCCGGTGATGGATGGCTACGAGGCCACCCGGCGCATCAGGCAGGATGAGGCCGGGGGCCATGCCCATCTGCCCATCATCGCCATGACCGCCAACGCCATGATCGGGGATCGGGAAAAGTGCTACGCCGCCGGGATGGACGACTATGTGGCCAAGCCCATCAATCGGGATGTCCTGTTCCAGGCCCTCAGCCGCCACCTGCCCGACCCCGCCGTCTGATCCCCGGGGACGACGGCGGATTCCGCCCCTGCCTGCTGCTGTTGCTGACCCTGCTGGCCGCCCTGGCCCACCCCTCCGCCACCGGGGCCTGCACCGTTTTCAGCCGGGCCTCCGAACAGGGCATCATCTTCGCCGGCAACGAGGACGGCACCGATCCCGAGGCCCGGATCTGGTTCGAACCCGCCACGGAAACCGGGCACGGAGCCATCTTCCTGGGCTTCCAGGACGGCTTCCGCCAGGCGGGCATGAATGACGCCGGCCTGTGCTTCGACATCACCGCCTGCCCCCGGATGGCCCTGGAAACCAGCCCGGACCGCAGCGACCCGGCGGGGAATCTCACCCTGCGGGCCATGGCCGACTGCGCCACCGTGGAACAGGTTGTCGCCCTGTTTGCCGCCCACAACCTGAAGGGATTCAAGGGGGTGCAGGTCATGTTCGCCGATGCCCAGGGCCGGTCGGTGGTCCTGGACTGCAACCACATCACCCTGGGCGAAGGCGGCCGGCAACTGGTGACCAATTTCTACCTGAGCGCCCCCGAGCTGGGCCGCCATCCCTGCCCGCGGTTCACCATCGGCCGGGAGTTGCTGGAAGAGGCCGCCCCCACGGTGGATGACGCCCGGCGCCTGCTGTCGGCGGTGCGGCAGGAGCACCGCACCCAGACCCAGTACTCGCACATCTGCCAGCCGGCCCTGGGCCGCATGACCCTGTATCGGTTCCATGATTTCGAGAACCCCGTGGTGCTGGAACTGGCCAGGGGACTGGCGGCCGCGGTGGACCAGTACCACGCCACCAGCATGAACCATTCGGAGATCCTGAACGAGCTGGCCAGCCTGGGCTTCCAGCTGCAGGGCAACGGTCAGCATGCCGAGGCGGCCACGGTGTTCCGCCTCATGACCGAGGACTTCCCCACCTTCGCCCGGGGTTTCCAGTGGCTGGGCAACGCCCTGGTGGGCCTTGAGGATCTGGAGGCGGCGGCCACCGCCTACCGGCAATGCCTGGCCCTGGACCCCAATAACGGCTGGGCCCGGGACACCCTGGTGCAGATCGAAGAACAAGGCTGAGGGTATTCCGAGGTGGGGAGGAATGAAGGATCGGCCCGGAGCCATTTCCGGGCCGATCCGGTGGCTCAGGAATATCAGGGGCAATCGGCGTTGCGCAGATCGATGCCCCCAGCAGGCCTGCTGGCCATCGTTGTAGTCGGGCACCCGCAGGCTGCCGCTGCCGGCGGCCAGCCAGCGGATCCGCTGGGGTCGCTGCCGTCGCCCGGTGTGAAATCTATGCTGAACTCGGGGTTGGCGTCGGTGAAGCGCAGGGTGTCGCCATCCTCGTCCGGCTGGTGGGAGATGAATTCCAGATAGGTGCCGCCATCCACCAGGCCCCAGTTGATCTCCCCGCAGAGGGGGTGCTGCGGATCATCCAGATCCTGGAAGTCGAAGTGCCCCTGGTCTCCCGCTCCGCGGGACCAGCCCGAGAACCAGAGCACGGCCTGGTCGGCTGCGCCGTGGACCAGGCTCAGTTCCCAACGCACGACCTGGCCCGTGGGCAGTCCCCGCAGGAGGATGTCCACCGGGCCGGAACCGGACTGCCAGGTGTAGGTCCACAGCCAGGCCCCGTCGGCCTGGGCCTCGGGGACGGTGTGCACCGCCGCGGCGAAGGCCGTCACCGGGGCGGCCAGCACCATGTGGGCCATGGCGTCCAGCACCACCGCCCGCAGGTAGGCGTTGAAGAAGTGATCGTGATGGCCGGCCGCCTTCTCGGAACCTGATAGCGCTCCGGCTGAAGATCTGGGCCAACCCGCGCCCAGGCTCTCGCCCTGATCAAAGAAGGTGAAATCGAATTGCAGTTGCTGGGCGTCGGGAAGGGCCGGGGGATGGTCCTGGTTGCCGGCCACGGCTGGCCCAACTAACGGCCGGACAAGTGGTTGCAAGTCCGGAAGCCGCCCATCCGCCCGGCCGGAACTGTGCGCCTTCGCCACAATTCGTGATTTTTTTCCACGCCTCCCCCCGTCCGGGGAGTCCTTGGCCCAAAATAGACCAAGGGACGTATTGCCCGGGGATAATTCATTCCCTAGAATACTCTTAGTCGCCCACTTCCATTCGCAGCACCGCAGGGGGGATCAGGTGCTGACCATGTCCAGACCACCCCAGGCGTGCGGGCCCGCTCACCCCGCACCCCGATCCAGAACCTTCTTCGTCCTTCCCAGCACGGGTCGGCGCGTTCTGTTGTGCGCCCTGGCCGCCTGCCTGCTCCTGGGCCTGGGCCTTGCTCCGCTCCCGGTGCGGGCCGAGCCCCGGGACCAGGACCAGCCCACCGAAGGCCTGCGCCCCGACGGCATCCACGTGCTGGACGGCTCTTATGTCCTGAACGTGGGCGAGCTGCAGGTGAACATCACCAACCACGGTCTCATCGGCTCCCAGTACTCGGCGGAAGTTCCCTACAACCACGCCCCTTCGGCCCAGTGGCCCTCGGGGTCGGGCAACGAGTATCTGTGGGGGGCCGGCCTGTGGGTAGGCGCCCGCATCGGCGGCGAGGTCTCGGTGACCACCGGCCAGTACCAGCGCGAGCTGCGCCCGGGCAACGATCTCATGGACACCATCTACGAGGCCCGGGACAAACAGGTGGTGCGCCCCAGCCCCGACCCTTACGTGACGGGCCGCCGGTTCCCCCTGGACGGTGACGGGGATGACGACCAGGACGGCCGGACGGACGAGGATCCCCTCAACGGCCGGGACGACGACGGCGACGGCCTGGTGGACGAGGACTGGGGGCAACTGGGGGACCAGATGTTCACCTGCACCATGCGGGACGACACGCCCCTGGCCCAGGAGGTGTATCCCGATCATCGCCCCCTGGGCATCCGGGTCATCCAGAGGGCGGCGGCCTGGGCGGACAACGAGCTGGACGACATCGTGGCCCTGGACTTCGAGGTCACCAACGTGGGCATCCACACCCTGGAGGATGTGTACCTGGGCATGTTCGTGGACTGCGACATCCGCTCGCGCGAGGAGGGCTACGACGCCCCCGACGACCTGGCCGGCTTCTTCCGGGGCGCGGTGCGGGGCGATGACGGCCTGTTCTACCGGGCCAACATCGGCTACATGATGGACGGCGCCCGGGAAAACCCCCTGCCCGGCTGCCTGGGCTTCATGCTCATCGACCACACCATCGACTTCCTGGGCCGGGACGCTCCCTTCCATTACGACGTGGGCTCGTTCCAGATCTTCTCCACCAACGCCGCCTACAACCAGGAGGGCGAACCCGCCAACGACCTGGACCGCTACCACGCCATGTCCCTGAACGGCCGCTACGACCCCAACACCCGGCCCGAGGACGCGGCCGACATGAAATACCTCATGAGCAGCGGCCCCTTCGGACACTTCAGCCCGGGCACCACCGTGAACTACCGGGTGGCCATGGTGGCCGGCAACGGCGTGCAGGGCATGCTGGAAACGGCCGCCGTCGCCGCCCAGCTGGGAGCCGGCAGCTACCCCTACTACGGGAGTTCCGGAAACGGGCCCTATGACACCCAGATCTGCCTGGGCGATATCCGCCCCCTGGACGCCCACGGCCCCGACCCGCTGCTGGGGCGCCGGGCCATGATGATGAACGAGAGCTGCGCCGGCAGCGATCCCATCATGTTCGTGACCGTCCTGACTGAGTCCGATTTCACCGCCACCGATGACGGGCGCATGTGCACGTGGGTGAACATGGACAATTGCGAGGAGTGCTTCCGCGTGCTGGGCCACGACTGCACCCCGTCGGAGTACCGCAACAACAGCATGCAGCGGGGATACTCGGGCTACTACAACCGGCCCTGGGTTTGGGCCCGCCTGCAGCCCCCGCCCCGCCCCCGGCTGCGGGTGACGGCCGGCGATCACCAGGTGGAGCTGTTCTGGGATGACGTCAGCGAGCACGCGGTGGACCCCAACACCGGCGTCCTGGATTTTGAATCCTACCGCCTGTGGCGGGTGTCGGACTGGGTGCCGCCCGCGCGCTCGGACGAAGGGGGAGACCCGCCCGCGGTTTCCTGGGGCATGTTCCAGGAGTACGATCTGATCAACCAGATGGTGAATCCCCTCGACCCCTTTTTCCCGGATGTGCCCACCATGCCCCTGGGGTCCAACACCGGCCTGGAGCCGGCCCGCTACACTCCGGCTTGCCTGGGCGATGCCCGCTTCGAGGGCCTGGCCGCGGCCATGCAGGCCCTGGTGGACAGCGACACCCTGGGCGTGTGGCTGGAGCGCCCCCCCGTGCGCCGGGCCAGCGGGGTGGTGGCCCCGGGCATGGAAGCGCTGGCGCCCTGGGAAACCTACCCCGATGTGCTGGACACCTTCTTCGCCGTGGCCCGGCGCACCAGCGGCGTGCCCAAGCGCGGCGTTCAGTATTACCATCACCTGGACACCGAGGTGCACAACGGCTTCCGCTATTACTACTCCATCTCGGCCATGGACCACACATTGGTCCTGGTGGATGATGAATACGTGCCCACGGGCCCGGGCCTGGAGAACGACCCCGGCAACGACTTCCTGCTGGTGGTTCCCCGCCCCGAGGCCCAGACCGCCGAGCACCTGCGCCGCAACGGCCGCAACATCTACGTGTACCCCAACCCCGCCACCCGGGAGTCCCTGGCCCAGAACCAGCCCTACCCCCCGGACCTGGACGATCCCACCGGGGTGCGGGTGGTGTGGAACAACCTGCCCCTGGCCCACAACACCATCCGGATCTTCACCGCCGCCGGCGACCTGGTGGACACTGTCCACCACGACGGTTACGAACAGGGCGGCTCGGCCTCGTGGAATCTGGTGAGCCGCAACGGCCAGGAGGTGACCAGCGGCATTTACCTGTACGTGGTGGAATCGGATCAGGCGGCCTTCGAGGATTTCCAAGGCCGGTTCGTCGTCGTCAGGTGACCCCCGCTACCAGCCTTTCAGCCAGTTGCCCAGGGCCACCCCGATGAAGTTGGCCACGGCGTAGCCCAGGGTGCCGCACAGCACCGCCGGCAGCACCAGGCTGTTCCAGCGGCGCGCCACGGCCATGGCCGCCGCGGTGGTGGGTCCGCCCATGTTGGCGTTGCTGGCGATGACCAGCTCGCTCAGGCTCAGGCGCAGGAACTTGCCCGCCGTCAGCAGGAAAACCAGGTGCACAAGCAGGATCAGGGCCGCGAAGAAGAACAGCTTGGGCCCCACCTTCATCACGGTGGCGATGTTGGCGCTGGCCCCGATGACGGCGAAGAAGATCTGCATGAGGAAGGCGCCAATGACCTCGGCCCCCCGCAACCGCTCCAGCTGACGGGGCAGGGCCGTGGCCAGCACCACCGTCAGGGCGGTGAGGATGAGCACCCCGCTCTTCTGCCAGCCCAGTTGCGCGGCCAGCACATCACCCAGGGTGAAACCCACCGCGCAGATGGCGAAGCTCAGGGCCAGGGCCAGGGCGGCGTTGCCGGCCGAGGGGAAGGTGACGGCCTGTTCGCGGCTGGCCAGCAGGGCCGCGTCGTCCCCGACCGCGGCCTGCTCGCCGCGCCGCACGAAATGCCGGCTCAGCCAGGCCACCGAGGGCAGGGTGAACAGCACCAGGAAGTACAGGGCCATGACCAGGTTGTCGGCTGCCACCCCGGCGGTGAGCAGGTCGCCCGAGCGGAAACCCAGAGCCTCGGCGGCCCCCGCGTAGTTCATGCTGCCGCCGATGTAGGTGGCCGAAAAGACACCGGCCAGCTGCCAGCCCTCGGCCCCCAGAGGCACGATCTTGAAGGCGATGATGGTGCCCAGCACCGTGCCCACCGCCCCGATGGCGAAGGCCCCCAGGGTGGGCCCGGCCTCGCGCAGGATGCGGCGCAGGTCGGCCCGCAACAGCAGCAGGGGAATGGCCAGGGGCACCAGGTAGGACCAGGTCAGATCATAGGCGGGGACATTCTCGGCGGGAATGACGCCGAAGTTCGACAGGACGAAGGTGAAGCCCATGGTCAGGATGGCGCCGGACAGCTTGCTGCCCACCCGGGTGCTCTCCAGGTGATAACCGAAGGCCGCGGCCCCCAGCAGCACCGCCCAGATGGCCCAGGCGCGGTCGGCGCTCAGCAGGGCCGTTCCCAGGAAGGACAGATCAGTGCAGGGGGCCATCGGGTTCCTCGCCGGCCAGATCGTCGGACCCGTCGTCCTGATCCTCGGTGGAACGCAGGTAGCCCATGTTCACCATCTTGTCGTGCAACCACAGCATGGCGTGGGGCAGGCCCTCCCAGGCCTCGCCCAGGATCTGGCCCACCACCTGGGCTTCTTCGGGGCTGCCCACACGGACGGTGGGCGGGTTCCCGTCCAGCTCCTCGCCCATGCCCAGCAGATAGGGCACCACGTGGGGGTTCACGTTCATGGCCACTTCCAGGGCGTCGTCGGCGGCGTCCTCGTCCCCGGTCATGAGGTAGACCAGCAGCCAGCCGTACTGGAAGACGGCGCTCTCGTCGTCGTACTCCTCCAGCAGGTCCCAGGCGCGCTGCACCTCGCCCATGGCCAGGTAGCAGCTCAGCAGCAGGCTGCTGTTGCCCATGTGGTCCTCGGGGTCCAGGTCCAGCAGGTTGATGTAGTTGTCCACCGCGTCGAAACGGCGGCCCACGCCCCACAGCACCTCGGCCAGCTGCTTGATGGTGCGCATGTAGGGCCGGGCCTCGACCATGGGCCAGAAGTCGCCCATGAACTCGGAGAAGAACTCCTCGCCAAGGCGGTTCTCGCCGCAGGTGGCGGCGTGCTCCAGGGCGTCGATGAGGTCGCCCGCGTCCTCGCTCACCAGGAAGGCCTTGATGGTCAGGGCGTCCACGCAATCGGGGTCGGTGGCCAGGGCCTTCTCGGCCAGTTCCAGGGCATCTTCCCCGTTTTCGGCCTCGTAGGCCTCGAAGGCCAGCTCCTGGGCCATTTCCTCGGGGTCGTCCTGCAGAGACGCCAGCCGTTGCTCGTACAGGCCGGCGGCGATCATCTCGCGCATCTTCTCGCGGAATTCATCCTCGCTGGTGAACTCCTCGGCCTCCAGGCTGCGGCGGGTCTCCCGCATGAGGCGCTCGATGAGAAAAGGGGATTCGGGCATTTTCTTCTGGCCGCTCATGACAATCCTGACTTCTATTCGGGGGTGAACAGAAAGCTGCTTTGCCCGGAAGCCCGAGGCCTGTATCATGCCTCACGGTAACCGGGATTTGCATTATCCATGCCGACAATAATAACTGCAAGGGTGCGAAATTGAAAACGGGACTTGCACTGGGAAGCGGTGGCGCCAGGGGTCTGGCCCACGCCGGGGTTCTGGAAGCCCTGGAAGAGGCCGGCATCCGGCCCGATGTGGTGGCGGGCACCAGCATGGGCAGCATCGTGGGCGGGTTGTACGCCCAGGATCCTGACCCTGCTCGGGTGTGGGAACGCCTGGACAACTACGTCAACAACGAGGACTTCGCCTCCTACTGGGCCCCATTCGTGCCCAAGGACGAGAACGAGGCCAGGGACCCCCAGAGCCGCCTGACCGAGGTCTTCGACTTCATGCAGCGCAAGCTCATCGCCGTCAAGACCGTGACCCGCCCCTACCTGCAGGAGGACATCCGTCTGCGCGGCCCCCTGAACGAACTGTTCGGCCCGGTGAACTTCGAACAGCTGAAGATCCCCCTGGCCACCATGGCCCTGGACCTCATGTCCGGTGAAGGCGTGGTGTTCAGCGAGGGGCCCCTGGTGGACGGCATCTACGCCAGCAGCGCCATTCCCGGGGTCTTCCCCCCCGTGCGCCGCGACGGAAAGGTTCTGGTGGATGGCGGGGGGCCCTATCGCGTGCCCGTGGAGGCCTGCCGGGATCTGGGGGCCGACTTCGTCATCGCCGTGGACATTCCCGCCTTCGAGGACACCAGCTTCCACACGGGCCTGGACATGATCCTGCGCAGCAACACCATCGCCCGCCAGCGCCTGAACGACTTCGTCTGCAAGACGGCCGATTTCATCATCTGCCCTGCCGTCACGGAATTCCACTGGGCCGACTTCGGACAGGGCGAGGCTTGCCGAGCCCGGGGATATGCCGCCGCCCGCGACGCCTTGCCGGCCTTGAAGCGGGAACTGAAGCGACGCTCGGGGCTGATCGGGCGCTTCCGGACCAGGGCCGCCCACCTGTTGAAACTGGATTGACGGCTCAGGGGTAGTCGATGACCCGGCGATGCCCCTCCCCCTGGGAGAACCTGGGTTCCAGGTTCTCCCCGGCCAGGTGGCGCAGCAAGGCGCCCTGGTCCGGCTGCAGGCGGCTGGCGGTGATCATCTCGTGGCGGCGGTTGGCCAGGAAGGCCTCTCCGGTGGTGCCCAGATCATCCTCACGGGCGAAGATGCCGTTGATGCGGTTCAAGGCACACTGGCACACCAACCAGCCCGCGCGCTGACCGTCCAGGTTCATGGGTTCCACGTAAAAGGCCGAGGGCTCATCGGAGGCCCAGTAGAACTCGTAGTCCACGAAGGCCCGGTCCGGGGCCCGCTGCAGATGCAGGGATAGCCCGCTCCGGGCCAGGCGCCCGGCGAAGAGATTTTCGTGGTAGTTCTTCTGGTGCCGGATGGAGGACAGGACGTAGCCGCTGCCATCCACGAACAGCATGTCGAAGAACGCCAGGTAGTGTTGCAGGTAGTGATCCCGCATGGCCAGCTTGAGGCTTTCGATGCTCTGGAGCACATGGTCCGGCGCGGGCACCTGGGCCTGCAACTGGTGGAATTTCTGCTTGATGAGGAAGAATTCCTGGAGGGTGGTGTCCCTGGCCGCCCGGGCGGCCAGGGCCTGCATGCGCTGCAGGTAGTCTTCCAGCTGTTCGCGCCGGGAGTCCCGGATTTGATCCAGGGCGGCGTAGGCCTCCCGGAGCACCGCATGGGTCAGGCCCCCTCAGCCGGTCAGGCCCAGCCAGTGCCGGGCATCCTCGATTTTCGTGAAGGTGGAAACCTGCCAGGCGCCTCCGTGGAAAAAACCCGCGTACATGCGGCTCAGACCGAAAATCAGGGGCTCGGGAGCCACCACCGCCACCTTGCGGCCGGGAAAAGCCAGGGAAGCATCACGGTCGGCCAGGGCCAGGTTACGCACATCCTGCCCGTTGCATTCCAGGGTGGCCCCGTCTTCGTACTCCCACAGGGAATACTCCTGCCGGGCATAGTCGGGGTGATTCATGAGCTGGCGATTGGCAGCCAGGTATTCATCGGCGGTGATGCGGCCCGCCAGGGTGATGTGGGCGCCACGATCGGTGTATTGAATGGGTTTGACCAAGGTGTCCTCTTCGATCCCGTCCACGGTCCTCAGGGACCAGCCTGATGAATAAAGGTTTCCACAGTAACATCTCCCAGAAGGGCATTGAAACTCAATAATTAGTTTTTTCTACCGAATAAACCAGGAGAAGACACCATGGCGTGCCCAGGGCATGCCATGGCCTCCGTTCCCCCCATCCTGGTTGGTCGGATGTCCTGGGATAAGACAATATCTCCTTCACCCGAGGCTGAAATCGCCGTTCAGCCACCTCTTGCCGTGCCCGGCGAACTGGCCACGCAAATCCTGGATCAGCTCCCGGACCCCCTGCTTGTGCTGGACCGGGAATTGCGGATTCGGTGGCAGCGCACCCCCCGGAATGATGAGGACATCCCCCCCTGCCTGGATTGCGACCCGGCCGGCGCGCCGCGTTGCTCCGACTGTGGAGCCCGCCGCACCCTGGAGACGGGACAGGCCGGCCGGCAGGATCACACCGATCCGCAAACGGGCCGGACCTGGCGCCTGGATCATCGGCCTCTGCCCGACAAAGACGGCGCGGTGAATTCGGTGCTGATCATCATGCGTCCCCGACAAGAGGCCTCGGGCAGCGTGGAAGAGCTGGAAACCCGGCTGCGCCAGGCCGGCGAGGAAAACGAGCAACTGCTGCACGCGGTGGCCCAAGCCCAGAGCATGACCATGGAAACCGAGGCCGCCCACGAGAGCATGGCCCACTTCCTGGCCAACATGAGTCACGAGATTCGCACGCCCATGAACGGCGTGCTGGGGATGACCGAGATCCTGCTGGGCACCGAGCTGACAGGCGAGCAGCGCGACTACCTGGAGACCAGCTACAACAGCGCCGAATCCCTGCTGGGCATCATCAACGACATCCTGGATTTCTCGAAGATCGAGGCCGGCAAGCTGGAACTGGAAGAGATCCCCTTCGACCTGGGTCTCACCCTGGAAGAGGCGGGCGACATGCTGGCCTTCAAGGCCCACGAGAAGAACCTGGAGTTCCTGGTCAACGTGGATCCCGATCTACCAGTCCAGGTGCTGGGCGACCCCACCCGCATTCGCCAGGCCGTGACCAACCTGGCCGGCAATGCCATCAAGTTCACCAGCGAGGGCGAGATCGAGGTGAGCGTGCGCCGCGAGGGCGGCGACGCCACGGCGGGGATGTTCCGCGTCCAGGTGCGGGACACCGGCATCGGCATTCCCGCCCGGGCGCAGGAGAAGCTGTTCCAGCCCTTCACCCAGGCCCAGGGCAGCACCACACGCCAGTTCGGCGGCACGGGACTGGGCCTGTCCATCTGCCGCAAGCTGGCCGAGTTGATGGACGGCGAGGTGGGCGTGGAAAGCGACGAGGGGCGGGGGTCAACCTTCTGGTTCACCTGTATCCTGAACCTGCCTGATGAGAGCCAAGGCGAGAGCCGGGTCGTGGACCTGCAGCAGCGCCCGGTCCACATCCTGGTGGGCAACCCCAACCTGGGCCGGCACCTTGGCGACCTGGTGAGTCGCTGGCAGGGAAAGCCCGTCCTGGGCTCTTTGGAACAGGGACCCGTTGCCGGATCCGCGCAGGAACCAGCCCCGCCGCCTCCCCCCCTTGTCCTGTTCGACGAATCCGCGGCCGCCCAGGTGGTCCGCCTGGACAGGGAACGCCCCGGCGCCTTCCGCCTGGTCCTTCTGGAGCGCCTGGGTGAGCAGCCCGACCTCCCCGAGGAACTGGAGGCGCGCCTGGCCGGCCGCACCAGCCGTCCCTTGAAGCGCAACGTCCTGGGTGAGTTGCTGCAAGGCGTGGCGCAACACCAGGCGCCGCCGGCCGCCAGCGCCGGGGCGCGCAAGACGCCCCTGGACGAGGTGCCGGAGCTGGGCCACCTGCGGGTGCTCATCGCCGAGGATAACCTGGTCAACCAGAAGGTGGCGCGCAGCTTCCTCAAGAAGATGGGCATCACGCAGCAGGCCATGGTGGAGAACGGGAAGCTGGCCCTGGAAGCCCTGGCCCGGGAGGATTTCGACCTGGTGCTCATGGACATCCAGATGCCGGTCATGGACGGCACCCAGGCCATGCAGCACATCCGGGCCGGTCAAGAAGGCGTGCGGCGCACGGACATTCCCATCATCGCCCTCACGGCCAATGCCCTGGTGGGCGATCGCGAAAAATACCTGAAAGCCGGGGCCGACGGTTACCTGAGCAAGCCCCTGAAAGCCAGGGCCTTGATCGAGGCCCTGCGGGAGCTGGGGTTGGCCGAAGCATCCGCAGACTGAGCGGTGACCTTCCCCGGAAAATTCGCCGCACAAGAACCAAGGCCCCGTGACGAGATCGCCTCATCACGGGGCCTTGATTTTTATGGGCCTTGATCAGGGGACCGGGGCCACGCCTACTTCACCACCAGACTCACCAGCTTGCCCGGCACGTAGATGGCCTTCACCAGGTTCTTGCCCTCCAGCCAGCCCTGCACCTTCTCGCTGCCGGTGGCCAGGGCGATGATGTCGTCCTTGGCGATGTCGGCGGGCACGTCCAGCTGGTCGCGCACCTTGCCGTTAACCTGCACCACCACGGTGATGGTGTCCTCCACCAGGTACTTCTCGTCGTACGCAGGCCAGGCCGCGTAGGCCAGGGTCTGTTCGTGGCCCAGGCGGGACCACAGCTCCTCGGCCAGGTGCGGCGCGTAGGGCGCCAGCAGCAGCACGAAGGGCTCCAGCACCGCGCGGGGCCGCACATCCAGGTTGGTCATCTCGTTGACGAAGACCATCATCTGGCTGATGGCGGTGTTGAAGCGCAGGTCCTCGGTCATGGTGGTTACCGCGTGCACGGTCTTGTGCAGCAGGCGCAGGCAGTCCTCGTCCGGCTGAACGTCCTGCACCTGGGGCTGCATGTTGTCCTCGTCGTCCACGAACATGCGCCAGGTGCGGTCCAGGAAACGGCGCACGCCCTCGATGCCGTGGGTGTTCCAGGGCTTGTCCCGCTCCAGGGGGCCCAGGAACATCAGATACAGGCGCAGGGCGTCGGCGCCCTGCTCGGCGATGACGTCGTCGGGGTTCACCACGTTGCCGCGGCTCTTGCTCATCTTCTCGCCGTTCTCGCCCAGGATCATGCCCTGGTTGCGCAGCTTCTGGAACGGCTCGGTGGTGCTGACCAGGCCCAGATCGAACAGCACCTTGTGCCAGAAGCGGGCGTACAGCAGGTGCAGCACGGCGTGCTCGGTACCGCCCAGGTACAGGTCCACCGGGCCCCAGTACTTCTCCAGCTCGGGATCCCAGGCCTGCTCGGTGTTGCGCGGGTCCATGTAGCGCAGGTAGTACCAGCAGCTGCCGGCCCACTGGGGCATGGTGTTGCTCTCGCGCTGGGCCTGCTGGCCGGTCTTCGGGTCGGTGATGTTGATCCACTCGTCGATGGTGGCCAGGGGTCCCTCGCCGGTACCGCTGGGTTCGTACTTCTCCACCTCGGGCAGGGTCAGGGGCAGCTCGTCCGGTTCCATGACGCGCACTGTGCCGTCGGCCAGCTTCAGCAGGGGGAAGGGCTCGCCCCAGTAGCGCTGTCGGCTGAACAGCCAGTCACGCAGCTTGTAATTGACCACGGCCTCGCCCAGGCCGCGCTCCACCAGCCAATCGGTCATGCGGGCCTTGGCCTCGGCCACCTCCATGCCGTCCAGGAAGTCGCTGTTCATGGCCGGGCCGTCCTCGGTGTAGGCCTTGCCCTGCCAGCCCTCGGGCACCTGCACGGTGCGGATGATGGGCAGGTCGAACTTCTCGGCGAACTCCCAGTCGCGCTCGTCCTGGCCGGGCACGGCCATGATCGCCCCGGTGCCGTAACCCATCATGACGTAGTCGGCGATCCAGATGGGGATCTCCTGGCCGTTGGCCGGATTGATGGCGTAGCTGCCCGAGAAGACGCCGGTCTTCTCCTTGGCGATCTGGCGGTCGCGGTCGCTCTTGCCGGCGGCCTCGGCCTGGTAGGCCTTCACCGCTTCGGCCTGCTCGGCGGTGGTCAGCATGTCCACCCAGGGGTGCTCTGGGCTCAGCACCATGTAGGTGGCGCCGAACAGGGTGTCGGGGCGGGTGGTGAAGATGCGCAGTTTTTCCTCATGGTCCTTGATGGCGAAGTCCACCTCGGCGCCCTCGCTGCGGCCGATCCAGTTACGCTGCAGATCCTTGATGTACTCGGGCCAGTCCAGTCCGTCCAGGTCGTCCAGCAGCCGCTGGGCGTAGGCGGTGATCTTCAGCATCCACTGCTTCATGGGGCGGCGCTCGACGGGGTGGCCGCCCACCTCGCTCAGGCCGTCCTTCACTTCCTCGTTGGCCAGCACCGTGCCCAGGGCCGGGCACCAGTTCACGGCCATCTCGCCCTCGTAGGCCAGGCCCTTGTTGTACAGCAGGGTGAAGATCCACTGGGTCCAGCGGTAATAGTCGGGGTGGCTGGTGGCCACCTCGCGGTCCCAGTCGAAGCTGAAGCCCAGCATTTTCAATTGCCGTTTGAAATTGGCGATGTTGTTGCGGGTGGTCACCGCCGGGTGGGTGCCCGTCTTGATGGCGTGGTTCTCCGCCGGCAGGCCGAAGCTGTCCCATCCCATGGGGTGCAGCACGTTGCAGCCGGTCATGCGCTTGTAGCGGCTGATGATGTCGGTGGCCGTGTAGCCCTCGGGATGCCCCACGTGCAAGCCGTTGCCGCTGGGATAGGGGAACATGTCCAGCACGTAGTACTTGGGCTTGTCGCCGCCGGGCTGGCCGGGGTCGGGCGCCTTGAAGGTCTTGTTTTCATCCCAGTACTGCTGCCAGCGCGGCTCGATGGCTTGCGGATCGTAGGCCATGGTCTTTCCTCGGTCTGTTTGGCGGTGCGTGGCCGCCGGCCGGCGCGGGCCGGTCGGACTATGCGAGAAGGGGCAATATGATGCAAAACGGGGGAAAATACAACCGGTGGCCTGATTCCCGCACGGCAATCCCCTCGACCTGAACCCCGGACCATCGGTCCTGCCGGTCTCGTCCCCCGGGCCTGCCGGTTTGTGTGTCAGATTTTTACGCTTGAGCCTGTTTTTTTAATATTGTATAATCTTCGAGATTAATTGACAAAGCGAGCAGACCCCAATAAGCCTATATGATTAAAAGGAGTTAACCGAATGAAGAAAATCTGGTGCGGCGCGGTGATTTTGTTGTTCGGAATGTTGCTGATCGGTGAGGCTCAGGCCCAGTTCGGGGCCGAGCCCTTGCAACTGAGTTATCTCGAAAACCACTACTTCAGCAGGGTCGTCTCCGATGGCCAGGGCGGTGTGTACTACGTCACCCGCACCGGCAACGCCGGGGTCGAGATGCGCGTCCACCGTGTCGATCCGTATGGTGAGACGGTCTTCAACGTGATCCATGGGCCGGCCAACATCAACAAATTCTCCACCGATGCCAACGCGGATGGCGTGGTCTGCGCCGTGGCGACAGGCGACGACACTCAGGGGTTGCTTTTCTGGATCGGCCCCGACGGGATGCAGCGGGAAGAAACCAACATTACCGGTTTCACCTCCGCCATCGTGAACGACCCGCGGGTCGTGGCCATGCCCGACGAATACGGACTGCCCACCGCGGTCGTCCTGTACGAGGACCTCGAGGACGACATGGTCTACGTCCAGAAGAAGAACGGCGTCATGGATATGTGGGGCCAGTATGGCTTCGGCCTGGGCTCCGCTTCCGAGGTCGCCGATTACGCCATGATCGGCGACGGCAGCGGCGGGGTCATCATCGCCTGGACCACCACCGTGGACACGGCGTTGCGAATGCAGCGCATCGATGCGGCGGGGACCGCCGTCTGGACCGCAGGCGGCATCGTTGTCATCGACGAGGGCTATCACGCCGATATCAAGGGGCTAATCACCAACGGGGCCGGAGGCGCCTTCGTGGCAGCCCAGCTTAACACCCCCACGGACCCCTACACCTACATGCAGTTGATCCTCCAGAATGGGACCATGTGGTACACCGGTTCCCAGCTGGTCAAGAACGAGCAGAACGAAACTATCTTCGACGAGGTCACCATGGCCCCGGATGGCTCGGGCGGCTTCTGGATGGCCATGTTCACCTATTCCACAGGGGCAGCCTCGGTGCAGCACCTGTCCGGCAACTATCTCACCTGGGCGAACAAGACCACCATCCCGGGCCTGACGGACCTCTATGGGACCGGCTCCGTGGTTGGCGGCCTGGCTCTGCTCCCCGAATCGACCGGCGGCGTGTACCTGGCCTGGCAAGACATCCGTAGCGCATCCTACGGCCTCTACATGACCTTGCTCGACGATGCCGCCGAAGCAGTCTGGCCTGTGGAGGGGCTCCTGCTCAGCGACGAAAACGGCGGGTATCTGAAGGGCCTGCAGCTGTCCCTCGGAGCAGACGGCGGCTGCTTCGCCATGTACAACGACCAGTACGATAGTGACTGGTTCTTGCAATCCGTCGACCCCGTGGGCTACTTCGGCGCCACTCCCTTCACCCTGGACGGCGTCCACGACGTGCCCGGCGACCAGGGCGGCCAGCTGATCGTGGCCTGGCGGCCCAGCTACCTGGAGAACGTGGCCCCGGCGGATCTGGAACGCTACACCGTGTGGCGGCTGCTGGAGTTCGCCGCGGGCAAGGCCCTTCCCCGGGATGTGATTACCGATCCGGCCGCGGCTGCGGCCGATCCCGCCGCTGGCGCCGTGGTGTGGGCCGAGCAAATCACCGACAAGACCATCTACTGGGAACTGGTGGCCACCGCCGAGCCCCTGCAGCGGCCGGCCTACGCCGCCGTGGTGGCCAGCCTGAGCGACTCCACCGCGGTGTACGCCGCCGACGAGCACTTCCGGGTCCTGGCCCACCATGTGAACGGGACCACCACCTGGGCCTCCAACGAGATGGTGGGCCACTCGGTGGATAACCTGGCCCCCGCCATGCCCGCCGCCCTGGCCGCGGACATGGACTGGAACGCCGGCGCCGCCATCCTGACCTGGCAGCCCAACACCGAGTCCGACCTGCTGGAGTACCGCGTGTTCCGCGGTGTGGGTGAGGACTTCGTTGCCGACGCCAGCAGCCTGATGGCCACCGTCACCGAACCCGGGTTCAGCGACCCCGCCGCCGACGGGAACGCCAGCTACAAGGTGGCCGCGGTGGATGTCCACGGGAACGTGAGCGCCTTCGCCCTGCTCGCGCCCTCGGGCATGAGCGGTGTGGACCTACCCCTGCCCACCGTTTCCGGGCTGACCGCCGTGGCGCCCAATCCCTTCAACCCCTCCACCAGCGTCAGCTTCCGGCTGGCCACCGCCGGCCACGCCACCATCCAGGTGTACGACATGTCCGGCCGCCTGGTGCGAACGCTGGCCAGCGGCGAGTACGCCCAGGGGGAACACAGCGTCACCTGGGACGGCCGCCGGGACGACGGCACCGGTGCGGCCAGCGGCATGTACTTCATGCGCCTGCAGGCGGACGGACGGGTAGACGGCAGGAAGGCCATGCTTCTGAAATAGCCGACCGCGCCGGCCCACACTGGCCCACCCATGCAAACGACCGCCGGTTGCCCTGGATTTTCCCGGGCGGCGCGGCGGTCGGTTTGTTTTTTGGGTGATCTAGGGGGTGGTTCCCAGGGATCAGTCCTTGTCCAGATCCGGGTAATGCTCCTGCAGGCAATCCTCGCACACGCCGTGGCTGAAAGTGGCCTCCGAATGATCCTGCAGGTACGCTTCAATCTGCTTCCAGTAGCCCTGGTCGTCCCTGATCTTCTTGCAGAACGAGCAGATGGGCAACAGCCCCGACAGGGTCTTGACCTCTTCCAGGGCCCGGGTCAGTTCCCGGTTCACCTCGGTCAGCTCCCGGGTGCGGGCCTCCACCCTTTCCTCCAGCTCGCGGTTGATCCGGGTCACCGACTTCAGATAGCCCTGCATGCTGCGCACCGCCGTGGTGTAGCTGTCATTCCCGGCCTCGCCCTCCCCCGGCTCATCATCCTGCAGGCCCTCCTCCAGGTTGATCACGCCGGCACGGGACAGGGGCAGGAAGGGGTTCACCACCAGCCCGTGATATTGCCGGGCGTTGACCACGTAGCTGAGCAGGCCGGCGGCGCAGTGTTCGGCCGGCATCAGGGCGGGATAACCGGGATTCCCGCCGATGCCCTGGATGATGTCGTCCATGGTCAAGCCAAAGCGCGAGGCCAGCGTGGAGTAGAAGTAGTTTTGCACCAGGGGAGTATCGACGATGCCGGGAGCAAAGGCCAGCAGGTGCACCCCCGCGTCGGGGCCGATCTCCGTGGCCAGAGAAACCGTCAGGGAACGCATGCCCACCTTGGTGGCACTGTACGCCGTGGAAAAAGCCAGCCCCTCCAGGGAGATGACGTTGACGATGACGCCATCCCCGGCTGCCAGCATGCCCGGCAACACGTGCTTGATGGCGGCCGCGGGACGCCGCAGGTTGGTGTCGAAGACCTCGTCCCAGACGGTCTGCGTCTCCTCCTGATAGGAACCGATGAAGGCCTTGGCCGCGTTGTTGACCAGGATGTCGATCCCCTGCCAGGCACCGAGCACCTGGTCCAGGGCCCCCAGAAACTCGCCTTCACAGGCGATGTCCGCCACCACGACCAGCGCCTCGCCACCCGCGTCACGAATTATTCCGGCCACTTCCTCGGCCTGCTGGGCTTCCCTGTCCACCAGGGCCACCCGGGCCCCCAGGTGGGCCAATCCCAGGGCCACCTGCTTGCCGATGCCCATGGCCGAGCCCGTGACCACGGCCCGCTTGCCGGCCAACCCCCGGGGGTCCAGCCCCATGGCGTCATGTAGGATAGTGCGCAGATCCATTCCCGGGCCTTTCGTCGCTGCTGGGCCTCCAACCATTCCTTGCCTCGCACACTATTGTCCAGATCGGGATTCCCGTCTACAGCCAATGATAGAAGACTTTCTGGGGAAATTCCCCGTGTTCCCGGGAAAAGCTCTCGCCCTCGTCTTGACAATCTTGCCCACAGGAGTTAATCATTTGATTAAATCAATCGACCAATCAATTACCCGTCCAACCACCGGCCCAAGCACCAAGTCCAAGCCCCAAGGCCTAGTCACAGGACCCCCGGTCACAGGAGTCACAAGTTGAACGACCAAAACAACATGAATCCCATGACGCCCCGTGGCGGATTGCCGGACCCTCTCGACATCCCCGAGCATCTGCAACCCCCGGACCCGGAGAGCGCCCCCGGCAAGATCCTGGCCACCGCCCGCACCCTGTTCGCCGAGCGAGGCCTGGCCGCCACCTCGACCCGGGCCATCGCCCACCGTTCGGGCGTCAACCTGGCTCTCATCCACTACCACTTCGGCAACAAGGAAGGCCTGTACCGCCGGGTGGTGGAAATGGAAATCGTGGATCTGCACCGCCTGCTGGCGGAGTTCTTCCCGGGTGAGGTCGCCCCGGCCGAGATCCTGCCCAACATTCCCCGCGTGACCGTGCGCCTGCACCGCGAGCACCCCCACCTGTTGCAGGTCATGCTGCGCGAACTGGCCGATGGCGGCCCCAACCTCGGCGAGATCCTCCGGGAACTGGGCAGCCACGGTCCCCACGGTCTGCAACAGCTGCTGCGGGGGCTGGTGGAGCAAGGCCAGCGCCTGGGCCTGGCCGAGGGACTGGACCCCGCCCACGTGGTGGCCCTGCTGTTCTGCCTGGGCAACGGCCTGGCCGCCTTCGCTCCCATGCTAAAAGAGGTCCTGGGGCTGGACATGGAACAGGCTGAAACCCGCCAGGGCGTCCTTGACACCCTGGAAGTCATCCTCCGGCGCGCCCTGGCGCCGGTCAAGGAGGGGTAAAATGAAGAAAACAAGCTATTTCCTGCTTCGCCTGCTGCCCGTGGCCGCTCTCTTCCTGGCCGGCCTGGCCGGCGCGCAGGAGGAACCGGCGGCCTGGGATCTGGATCGCTGTCTGGCCGAGGCCCGTCTGGCCTCCCCCGGTCTGGCCGCAGACCGGGCCCAGGTGGAGGCGGCCGCCGCCGGCCTGACGGCCGCCCGCGCCGAGCGCTACCCGGTTCTGAACCTGAGCGGTGACTACCGCCACGTCACCGAGACCATGAAGATGACCCTGCCCCTCATGCCCCCGCGCACCCTGGAATTCGGCAACGGCAACACCACCGACCTGATGCTGGGCCTGCAAGTGCCCCTGTACCAGGGAGGCGCCCTGCCCGCGCGCCGCCAGGCCGCCCGGGCCCGGTTGCAGGCCGAGCGCTTCACCGTCCAGGCCGACAGCCTGGACCTGGGTCTACAGGTGCGGCGCACCTTCTTCTCAGCCCTGGGCGCCGAGGCCGCCATGCAGGCGGCCCGCCGTGGCGAAGAACGCCTGCAAAGGCACCTGCAGGACACGGAGCGCAACCAGCAAGCCGGCATGGCCAGCGAAGAAGCCGTCGTCCTGAGCCGGGTTCGCCTGGTCAGGCAGCAGCAGGCCACCATCCTGGCCGCCGCCGAGGCCACCCGCCTGCGGCTGGCCCTGGGACGCCTGGTGGGCCGGGCCGGGCAAGAGATAAGCCCGGCCGCCCCGCTCCAGGAATCGGTGATCACCGACGACCCGGCCACCGTGCCCTGGGACAACAGGCCCACCCTGCAAGCCCTGGATTCCCGGCTGGACGCCGGCGCCAGTGACGTGCGCGCCGCCGCGGGATCCCTGCGGCCCAGCGTGGATCTGCAAGGGGGCTGGCACTACGGCAAGCCCGGCATCGACACCATCGCCAACGACTGGATGGACTACGGCTCGGTGGCCGTGGGCGTGCGCTGGACGCTGTTCGATTTCGGCCGCCGCGACGGCCGCCTGGGCAGTCTGCGCGCGGGCAACCGGGCCCTCGAGCATCGGCGCGAAGACACCCTGCGCGGCCTGCGCACCCGGTTGCAAACGGCCCGGGTGCAGCGTGAGGCCGCCGGCCGGACCGTGGAACAGTCCGTCCAGCGCGTGGAACTGCAGCAGAAGTATCTGGAACTGGTCTCCTCGCGCCTGCGCGAGGGTTTCGCCACCCAGCGCGAGTACCTGGATGCCCAGGACGACCTGACGCTGGCCGAGATGGACCTGGCCGTGGCCCGCGCCAACCTGCGCGGCGCCGAGGCAGAATTACTGGCCGCCCTGGGCCATTGAACCGCCCCGTGGCGACGAAAGGAAACCGCACCATGAAACACCCGACAATCCCGCAGCTGGCGATGAACCAGCCCCTCACCTACCTGATCCTCGCGGCCCTGAGCGTTCCCCTGCTGTCGGGCTGCTCCGACCAGGCCGCCGTGCTGCCGTCGGGCACTTTCGAGGCCGTGGAAGTGGACCTGTCGCCCCGCGTGGCCGGGCAGATCCTGCGGGTGGGAGCCGACGAGGGCGACCGGGTCGCCACTGGCGACACCTTGCTGGTCCAGGACACGGAGCTGCTGCGCCTGCAGCTGGGCGAGACCGCGGCCGCCCTGGAGGCCACCGCAGCCCAGCGCCTGGCCGCCGTGGACCGCCGCCAGCAGGCCCGCCAGCGCCTGACCCTGGCCGGGACAACCCTGGAACGCCTGGAGAAGCTGCACGCCTCCGGCAACGCCACCACCCAGCAGGTGGACGAGGCCCGCACCGCCCGGGACGTGGCCCAGGTGGAGGTCTCGGCCGCCGGCAACTCCATCACCGCCATCGCCGCCCAGACAGCCCAGCTTCAGGCCAGGGAGGCCGTGCTGCGCCGGCAGATCGCCGACGGTGTGCTGCTCAGTCCCACCGCCGGCACCATCCTGCTGCGCACCGCCCAGCCCGGCGAGATGGGCGCCCCCGGGGCCCTGGCCCTGCGCCTGGCCGATCTGACCAGCCTGGAGCTGCGCGTTTATCTGCAGGAGACCGAGCTGGGACAGGTGGCCCTGGGTCGCCAGGTGTCGGTGCGCGTGGACGCCTTTCCCGGCCAATCGTTCCCCGGCCGCGTGACCTGGATCAGCGAAGAGGCCGAGTTCACCCCCAAGAACGCCCAGACCCGCGACGCCCGGGCCCAGCTGGTGTACGCCGTGAAGCTGACCGTGCCCAACCCCGACGGCCTGCTGCACATCGGCATGCCCGCCGAGGCCGAGCTGGAGGACTGAGATGAGCGCCGGCGCCAAGACTGAACAACTGCTTCGCCTGCGCGGCCTCAACAAGGATTACGGGAATACCCGGGCCGTGGACGGACTGGACCTGGCAGTGGCCCGAGGCGAGATCGTCGGGCTCATCGGGCCGGATGGGGCGGGCAAGACCACCACCATGAGGGTGGTGCTGGGCCTGCTGCGCCCCGGCCAGGGCGAGATCGAGCTGCTGGGAGAGAAGACCAGCTCGCCCTCGCGACGACTGAAGGAGCGGCTGGGCTACATGCCCCAGCGCTTCAGCCTGTATCCCGACCTGACGGTGGCCGAGAACCTGCGCTTCTTCGCCGATCTGTTCCTCATGCCCGCTGACGAGCGCAAGCAGCGCGAGGCCGAGCTGCTGGAATTCAGTCGCCTGGGACCTTTCCGCCATCGCCGGGCCGGCGACCTTTCCGGGGGCATGAAGCAGAAGCTGGCCCTGAGTTGCAACCTGATCCACCGCCCCGAACTGCTGATCCTGGACGAACCCACCACCGGGGTCGACCCCGTCAGCCGCCAGGAGTTCTGGGAATCGTTGCGCCGCTTCGCCGCCGAGGGCCTGGGCATCCTGGTCAGCACTCCCTACATGGACGAGGCCGAGCTGTGCGACCGTGTCCTGCTCATGCACCAGGGCCGCGCCCTGGCCGAGGGACGCCCCCAGGAGCTGACCGCCGCCTTCGCCCACCGGCTGGTGGTCGTGACCACCGCCGACCCCACCGCCGCCGCCCGCGCCCTGGCCGCCCAGGACCTGCCGGGCATGGAGGCAGTGCGCTTCGGCGACACCCTGCACATCGCGCATCCGGCGGAGCAGGCCACTGAACTGGACTCCGTCCTGGCCGGGCTGGGCCTCGCCGCCGAACCCATCGACCCCACAATCGAGGATGTCTTCGTCGCCCTGGTGGGCGCCACCCAGACAGGAGAAACCCCATGAGCGAGCCAGCCGTCCGCACCGTCGGACTGACCCGCGCCTTCGGTTCGTTCACCGCGGTTGCGGGCATCGACCTGGAGGTGCCCCCGGGCGAGATCTTCGGCTTCCTGGGGGCCAACGGGGCCGGCAAGACCACCGCCATCCGCATGCTCACCGGGCTGCTGGCCCCCAGCGCGGGCCAGGCCTGGGTGGCGGGAGTTCCCGTCCACGACAAGCCCGAGAGGGTCAAGCCCCGGGTGGGCTACATGAGCCAGAAGTTCAGCCTGTATGACGACCTGACGGTGGCCGAGAACCTGGACTTCTTCGGCGGAGCCTACGGCCTGAGCCGGGGCCGCATCGCCCGGCGGCGCGCCGAGCTGCTGGAGCGGGTGGACCTGACGGGCCAGGAAGGCCGCCTGACGGCGGATCTGCCCCTGGGCTGGAAGCAACGCCTGGCCCTGGCCAGCGCCATCCTGCACCAACCCTCCATCGTCTTCCTGGATGAACCCACGGGCGGGGTGGACCCCATCGCCCGGCGGGCGTTCTGGGATCTGATCTACGACCTGGCCGCCGCCGGCACCACGGTGTTCGTCACCACCCATTACATGGACGAGGCCGAGTACTGCGGCCGCGTCTCCATCATGGTGGACGGCCGCATCGAGGCCCTGGACACGCCGGCCGGCCTGAAGCGGACCTACGGCACCCGCTCCATGCAGGAGGTCTTCCTGAAGGCGGTGGGCGCATGAAGAGGATCGTCGCCATCTCCCGCAAGGAACTGCTGCACATCCTGCGCGACTCGCGCAGCCTGACGGTGGCCATCGCCATGCCCCTGCTGCTGGTGGTCATGTACGGCTACGCCCTGGACATGGAGCTGAAGGATCTGCAGCTGGGCATCATGGACCAGGACCACTCCCCGGCCAGCCGCCAGCTGGTGCGCACCACCATCTCCAGCGGATTCATCGTGGATGCGGGGCGGCCCGCCGCGCGCGAGGAGATCGAGCCGGCATTCCGCCAGGGGCGCTTCCAGGCGGTGCTGGTCATTCCCCGCGGCTACGAGGAGGACCTGGCCTCACGGGGCGGGGCCGACGTGCAGCTGCTGGTGGACGGCGCCGACGCCTCCACCGCCGCCACGGTGGACAACTACCTGCAGGCGGTGCTGGGGCTGACCGGACAGCGATTGCGCGTCCAGTCCGGAGGGCCGGGGACAGCCCCGGGGCCACAACCGGTGCCCCGCATCCTCTTCAACCCGGAGCTCATCAGCAGCCACTTCATCGTGCCCGGATTGGTGGCCATCGTGCTCATCATGATCTGCGCCCTGCTGACCAGCATCGCCATCACCCGCGAGAAGGAGACGGGCACCCTGGAGCAGGTGCTGACCACCCCGGTTCTGGCCGGGCAGGTGATCCTGGGCAAGGTGCTGCCCTACCTGGCCCTGGGCAGCCTGGACGCCGCCCTGGTCCTGCTGGCGGGACGCTTCCTTTTCGGGGTGCCCATGCTGGGCTCCCTGCCCGCCCTGATCCTGTACACGGGGTTGTACGTGCTGGTGGCCCTGGCCCTGGGGCTGCTGATCTCGGCCCTGGTCGGCACCCAGCGGGTGGCCATGATGCTGGCCCTGATCATGACCATGCTGCCGGCCATGATCCTGTCGGGATTCATCTTTCCGGTCAGCAGCATGCCCCTGCCCTTGCAGGGGGTGGCCCATCTCATTCCCGCCACCTATTTCCTGCGCATCATTCGCGGGTTGATGCTGGCCGGGCGCAACTGGTACCCCATGGAAACCGCCGTGCTGGCGGGTATGGCGGTGTTCCTGCTGGCCGTCGCCATCCGGAAGTTCCGCGGACGGCTGGACTAGCCGCCCGCTGGTAAGGAGTAATCGTGGGCAAGCTGCTCTTCATGATTCGCAAGGAGTTCCTCCAGATCCGCCGCGATCGCGCCATGCTGCGCATCATCTTCGCCGTGCCCCTGGCGCAGTTGCTGGTGCTGGGCTTTGCGGCCAACCTGGATCTGGAAAATGTGACGGTGGCCATCCTGGACCAGGACCGGACGGCCCAGAGCCGCCAGCTCTCCGAGGCGGTTCTGCAATCCCAGCCCTTCGTACCCGGCCCCACCGTGGCCAACCGCCAGGAATTGCAGCAAGCCCTGGTCATGGGCCGGGCCGAGGCCACCCTCTGGATTCCCCGGGGCTACGCCAGGGATCTGGCGGCGGGGCTTCCCTCCCCCGTGGGCCTGTCCATCAACGGCACCAACAGCGCTTCTGGGGGCAAGGCCGGCAGTTACCTGGCGCGCATCATCCAGGAGCAGGGCCGGCTCCAGGCCGAGGCGGCCGGGGCTCCCGCGGCCGCCACCGCGCCGCCTCTGCGCGCGCACACGCGTTTCCTCTACAACCCCGAACTGGTCAGCCGCTACTTCATGGTGCCGGGCATCCTGGTCATCCTGGTGACGGTGATCAGCGCCCTGCTGACCAGCATGGCCGTGGTGCGGGAGAAGGAGATCGGCACCCTGGAGCAGCTGCTGGTCACCCCGCTGCGCACCGGGCACCTCATCGCCGGCAAGATCATTCCCTTCGCCATCCTCTCCTATGCCACCCTGGCCCTGGCCACGATGGAAGCGGTGCTGGTGTTCCACGTTCCCATCGCCGGGTCCCTGGGCCTGCTGGCCGTGGCCATGGCCGCCTACCTGCTGGTGACCCTGGGTGGGGGACTGCTGGCATCCACCGTGTCGGCCACCCAGCAGCAGGCCATGTTCACGGCCTGGTTCTTCCTGATCTTCGGCATCCTCATGAGCGGATTCTTCTACCCCATCGCCAACATGCCGCACTGGGCCCAGCTGCTGACGTTGCTGAATCCCATGCGCTACATCATGGCCATCGTGCGGGGAATCCTGTTGAAGGGGGCGGGGCTGGCCGACATCGGACCCGATCTGCTGCGGCTGCTGGCCATCGGACTGGCGACATTCACCGTGGCGGTGGCGCGCTTCCAGAAACGGACCGGCTGACTTCGGGGCACGACTATTTGAACAGAGTCTTGACCGTGGACAGCGAGGTCGTCTCCGTGGGCACCGCACAATCCACGACGGTGATACCGTCCACGAACGGAGCCAGCTAGAAGGCGCTGTAGCTGTAGTTGATGCAGCCGCCGGCCTGGGCGGCAACGGCCACGAGCATGACGGCAATAACCAAGATGAGCCTCCTCGTGAATGATCCTCCTGTGGGTTGCGTGCAACTCCAGGCCTGATGAGTCGCCTGAGGGGAATTGTTGAAATCATTATATCATATTTGCGGTTATTTTTGCGTTTTAATTTTTATTTTTAATAAAAAAGGACGACCCCCCATGAGGAGCCGTCCCTGTTCATCCCGTTGACGGTGACCGTCTACATGGGCGAGAAACCCTGGTCCGCCCAGTAGGCGTCCTGGTAGATCTTCTCCAGTTCCAGCAGCTGCTCCAGGTGGCCGTCTTCCCACTCCACCAGCCAGGTGAACAGCTTCTTCAGGTCCTCGTCCTCGGCCTTGGCGGCGTGCTCCTTGTAGTAGGCGATGGCCTTGTTCTCCAGGTCGCAGCCGATGCTGATGACGGCCATCTCGAACTGGCCGCGCTTGATGGACTTCTTGAAGTCGTCGTTGATGACCTCGTGGCTGCCGTGATCCACCTCGGCCGGGTGCACGTCGTCCAGGTTGATCTTGCCCTCTTCCATCAGGCTCTTGTACTGGGTCTGCAGGATGCGCACGTGGTCGTCCTCGTCCCGGGCCAGCATCTCGAACATGGCCTTGGCCGCCGGATCCTTGGTTTCCCCGGCGGCGTGATGATAAAGCTGCTGCCCCTTGATCTCGACCATGATGGCGTCCTTCACGGCCTTGATCATCGCTTCCTTCTTGACGTCGCTCATGGGTTTCCTCCGGTTGGGTTGTTGAGGTTGCTCGTTTCCGCTTCCAGATCTATTCGCTCAGAAATCCAGCTGATCAGAAATCCAGAACATTCAGATTCACGTAGCGCTTCGGGTTCCGCCGGATGGCGTCCACCAGCCGCTTGACCGAGGCCATGGTCGAGTCGGCCCGGTCGTAAAGCAGGGGGTCGTTCAGCAGCTTGGCCGCCGTGCCGTCGCCCTCGTTCAGTTCGGTCAGCAGGATGTTGAGCTGCCGCGCCGAGGCGCCCAGATCCGTCATCAGGCTGTCGGCCTTGACCATGGCGGCCGAGGCGTCGTCCAGGGTGCGGTCGATGCGCCCCGAGACCAGCACATCCCGCAAGGCGTCGGTGGTGGCCACCAGGTTGTCCAGGATCACTCCCACCTCCCGGTGGTTTTCCTCGATCATGCCGTCCACCTTGGCCAGGGTCTCGTTGGCCTGCTCAAGGGTCTCCACCACCTTGCCCTCACGCTGCACCACGTCCACCAGCTGGGTCACCTTGGCCGTCAGTTCGCGCATCTCCTGCAAGGCGGCCCCCGCCGCGTCGGTCATGGCGGCGATGGTGCCGGCGGTGCGTCCCTGGAAAATATGTCCCTCGACGACGGCCGCGCCGGTGCCCGGATCCACCTCCAGGACGATCTCGCCCACGATGCCCTTCTCGCCCAGGGTGATGATGGCGTCCTCGCGCAGATCGGCGCCCTCTTCCAGGGTCATCTCCACCCGCACCGAGCCGGGCATGATCTGCATGTCCGAGACCTCGCCCATGCGGATACCCCGCACCTGGACGCGGTCACCCACCTGCATGCCCTCGACCCGGTCGAAATCGGCCTGGTACACCACCGAGCCCTTGGACAGGTCGATGTTCTTGAACCACATCATCCCGGCGATGAGGATGACCAGCGCCGCGATGGTCAGCAAACCCACCTGCAATTCCGTCAATCTCTTCTTCATAGCCGTCGTCTCATTCCCGTCATTGCCGAGGCGCTAGAAGGCCCCCAGGGGGCCCTGACTGCTTCCCTCGATGAATTGCCTCACCATGGGATGGTCCGTGTTGCGGACCTCGTCCACCGTGCCGGTGAAGACGATTTTCCCCTTGCTGAGCATGGCCATGCGGTCGGCGATCTTGAAGGCGCTGGGCATGTCGTGGGTCACCACAATACTGGTCACGCCCAGCTCCGACTGCAACTTGATAATCAGGTCGTTGATGGCGTCGCTGGTGATGGGATCCAGCCCGGTCGTGGGCTCATCGTACAGAATGTACTGCGGTTTCATGACGATGGCCCGGGCCAGTCCCGCCCGTTTCTTCATGCCGCCGGAAAGCTCGCTGGGCAGCTTCTCCTCGGCGTTCTGCAAACCCACCATGGCCAGGCATTCGCAGGCCCGGGCCCGGATCTCATGGGGCTTCAGGTCGGTGTGCTCCTCCAGCATGAGGCCCACATTCTTGCAAACCGTCATGCTGTCGAAAAGAGCGGCGCCCTGAAACAGGAAGCCGAATCGCTTGCGCAGCTCCATCAGCTCCCGCTGTTCCAGCTCATGGATTTCCGTGCCCTCGCACCAGATGCGCCCCTGGTCGGGTTCCAGCAAGCGCACGATGTGCTTGAGCAACACGCTCTTGCCCTCGCCGCTGCGCCCGATGATGACCAGGGTCTCGCCCTTGGGGATGAGCAGATCGGTGCCGTCCAGAACCTTCTTGGGCCCGAAAGCCTTGCTCACGCCCTGGATGACGATGCCGTCGAACGCCGACGGATCGGCGACGCTCTGGTCGGGCAGGGGAGGCAGGTTGTGGGCTCCGGGCAGCATGGTTCTCTACTTGTTGAAGATGATCTGGAACAGGATGATGGCCAGCAGGTAATCGCCCACCAGCACGCTCAGGCAGCTGGCCACCACCGCGGTCATGGTGGCCCGGCCCACGCCCTCGGCCCCACCCTGGGTGTTGAACCCGAAGTAGATGCCGCTCAGGCTGATGATGCCCCCGAAGATGAGGGACTTGATGAGCCCGCCGATGAGGTCGCTGCTCTTGTAGAACATGCGCAGCCCCTCGATGAAGGTGCTGCTGGTCACGTCCAGGGTGGCCACCGAGACCAGGTACCCGCCCACGATGGCCACCGTGTCGGCAAAGATGGTGATGAGCGGGAACATGAGCACGCCGGCCAGGAAGCGCGGCAGGGCCAGGTAGGCCACGGGGTCGATGGCCATGATGTTCATGGCATCCAGCTGCTCGGTCACCTTCATGGTGCCCAGCTCGGCGGCGTAGTTGGCGCACAGCCGGCTGCCCACCACCAGGGCGATGAGCACGGGCCCCAGCTCGATGAACACGGACTTGGAAATGACCACGCCCAGGAACTTCATCGGCACGTAGGCCTGCATCTGGTAGACGGCTTGCACGGCGGTGACGGCGCCCACGAAGACCGAGGTCACCATGACCAGGGGCAACGAACCCACCGAGACGATGTGCATCTGCTCGAAGATCTCGTCGCGGCGGCGCCAGGAGCCCGGCAGCTGCATGAGGATGGCGCGAAGCAATTCGGTGCCCCGACCGGCGCTGGTCAGGGCCCTGATGACTGAGTTTCCGATGCCGGCGATAAGGTGGGTCATGATCCTGCGAATATAAGTGCACTCCCCGGCGAAGTCTACCCGCGGAGGCGGCCTTCGGCGACCAGAAAACCCAGCATCCCCCGCAGGGTCTGGCGGGTGAAGTCCCGCTCCCGCTCCTGGATGTCCGCAGGAAGCCGTTCCCCGCGGGCGAAACGGGGATCGACCTCCTGCAAAACATGGGTCAAACGCCCCAGCAGAGCGTCCAGTTCCCGGCTTGCCGGAGGCAGGGCGCCCCCGACCTCGGCCTGCACCACCCGGGCGATGGTGTCCACCCACAGCTCCAGCTGCCCGCGGGCCTCGGCCAGCAACTGCCGCCCATTCCCGGCAAAGGACCCGTGGTGGGCGAAGCACAGCCGTCCCGGCAGGGGATCCAGGGCCAGCAGGCGATCCAGGCTGGCCACCGCCACCGGCAGCTTGAAGCGCGGCGGCGTGGCCGGCCGCAGGTAGTACTCGTCCCCCGTGTGATCCAGCCCGGCGCCCAGACTGGAGTAGGTGCCCGCCGCCTCACCCAGGAAAAGGTTCCCGTCCAGGGCGAAGGCCAGGTGGTGGGGAGCGTGCCCCGGGGTGGGGATGCTCCGCAGCCCCCCGGGCAGGGGCGCGCCCTCGGCCAGCAGGGCCGCCGCCGGCACCGGCCCGGGCTCACCGTACACCTCGGCCTTGTGCCCCAGCACCTGCCGCGAGCCCTCCCACAGGCGGGACGGGTCCACCAGGTGCTTTCGTCCGGCCGGGTGGCACACCACCCGGGCCCCTGGCCAGCGTTCCAGGATGCGTGCGGTGGCCCCGCCGTGGTCCAGGTGGATGTGGGTCAGCAGCACCAGGTCCAGGCGCTGCACATCCCGCTCCTCCAGGGCCGCGATGAGGCGGTCGGCGGTGGCCGGCGGCCCCGGGTCGACGATGAAACTCAGCGCGCCGTCCCGGACCTCAGGACCACCCGTGCGCCCCACCCAGCAGCTGATGAAGCGGCGCTGCCCGGGCAGCTCCTGGTCCAGATCGATGAGGTCCAACCTGGCCTGCGTCATCGGTGCAGATCCCCGAAGCGCGTGAACTCCTTGTGGAAGTGGAGATCGAAGTCGCCGATGGGCCCGTTGCGCTGCTTGCCGATGATGATGGTGGCCATGTTGTGCAGCTCGGGATCCTCGGGGTTGTAGACCTCGCCCCGGTAGATGAACAGCACCACGTCGGCGTCCTGCTCGATGGCGCCCGACTCGCGCAGATCGCTGAGCATGGGCTTGTGGTCGCCCCGCGATTCGACCCCGCGGCTCAGCTGGCTCAGGGCGATGACCGGCACGTCCAGATCCTTGGCCATGCCCTTCAGGTTCCGGCTGATGATGCTGATCTCCTGCTGACGATTCTCCACCCGGCCCGATCCGCTCATGAGCTGCAGATAATCGATGATGATGAGACCCAGCCCGTGCTGCTGCTTCAGGCGCCGGGCCTTGGCCTTCATCTCCAGCACGTTGATGCCGCTGGTGTCGTCGATGTAGATGGGCGCCTCGCTCAGCAGCTGGCAGGTGGCCGTCAGGCGGGTCCAGTCCTCGCTGCGCAGCTTACCCCGGCGCAGGTCGTGCAGGTTGAAGCTGCCGCTGCTGCCCAGCATGCGCATGACCAGCTGCGACTTGCTCATTTCCAGGCTGAAGATGCCCACCGGCGCCTTGGCGTGCACAGCCACGTTGTAGGCCAGGTTCAGGGCGAAACTGGTCTTGCCCATGGAGGGGCGCGCCGCCACGATGATCAGGTCGCTCTTCTGCAACCCGCCCGTCTTGTCGTCCATGAGCTTGAAACCCGTGCGCAGACCGGTGACGTCGCTGTCCTGGGAGAAGGCGTCCTGGATGGTCTGGAAGGTCTCGGGCACGATGACGTCCACGCCGTCGAAACCACCGCTGCGGTCGTCCTCGCTGATCTCGTAGATCTTGCCCTGGGCCCGGTCCAGGATGTTGGCCGCGTCGTCGGCGCCCTCGTAGGCCTCGCCGGCGATGGAGTTGGACACGTGGATCAGGTTGCGCAGCACGGCCTTCTCGCGCACGATGCCCGCGTGATGCAGGACGTTGGCCGCCGTGCCCATCATGCCCGACAGGTCGATGAGGAAATCCATGCCCCCGGCCGCTTCCAGCAGGTCGCGGTCCTTCAGGGCCTTTTCCTTCTCCCGGCCCAGGAAATCGTTGCTGCCCTTCTGCAACATGTCGCTGACGGTGATGGGATCCACCGCCTGGTCGCCCTCGTAAAGGCGGCACATGGCCCGGAAGATGAGCTGGTGCTCCAGGCGGTAGAAATCGCCGAAATCGATGCGCTCACGGGCCAGGCCAATGGCCTCCTTGTCCATGAAACCCGCGCCCAGCACGGCCTGCTCGGCCTCCTCGCTGAAAGGAGGCTGGCGGTCGCGCGGCAGACGGTCGTAGCCGAAGCTGGACCGGCCGCGGCCGGAGCGGCCGGAGCGACCCATGGGCCTGTCCGGGGCCTCGTCGGGATCGAAGGGCGGCGGGCCCTCCGGGGGCAGGTCGGGGGGCAGATCGGGGGGCATGTCGCCGGGGAATTCGGGGGGCGTCTGGTCCAAGCTCGAAGCTCCTTCTCGTGACCGGCCGCAGCCGGAGGGTTTCCCGCCAATGTATCACTCCGGAGCAGTGAATCCCAGCCTCCCCGCGCGGGCGCCGGACATTCCCGGGGATAAATTGGGGATAACTTGGCCACCAGTTGGGATGACGTGGGAATACCGTGCCCGGGATGGGGGAAAAACTGTGGAAAACTCGCCATCACCGGGCCATACTGGGCCCCAGATCTGGCTAAGCCCTTGCCAGACATGAAGTCAGTTATCCACCAGTTGTTGATAACCTGGGACGCCCGGATCCCCTTTCCGGCCGGCCGAGGGGGACCTCCATGAACCCCACCCCTGCATTCCGGCAAGCCCTGGCCCATCTGGCCGGTGCGGAACACCCCCCTCGCGGCCTGGCGTCCTCCCGGCAGGACGAATACCAGTTCCCCTGGTCCCGGCCCGACTTCAGCGCCCGCATGCTGGCGGTCCACCTGGACGAGGAAACCCACATGGCCAGCCGCCGGCCCGGCGTCATCGACCGCCACGTGGACTGGCTGTGCTCCCACCTGGCCGACCGCTTTCCCGGGGCCGGCCGTCCACCCCACGTGCTGGATGTGGCCTGCGGTCCCGGCCTGTACCTGCACCGGCTGGCCGGGCGCGGTTTTCGGACCACGGGCTTCGATTTCGCTCCCGCCCCCCTGGCCTGGGCCCGCGAACAGGCCCAGCAGCAGGGCCTGGACTGCCGCTTCCTCGAGCTGGACCTCACCGCCCTGCCCCCCGACCTGCACCGGCAGATGGAACCCGTGGACCTCATGACCTTCTGGTTCGGCGACTTCCACAGCTTTTCGCCCCAGCAGGTGGCATCCTTCTTGCCTGTTCTGGCCCGATGCCTGCGGCCCGGCGGGGTGTTCGTGCTGGAATACCAGCCCCTGGACCACTTCGTCCAGGAGGACGCCAGCGCCTGGTCCATGGAGCAATCCTCGGTCTTCTGCCCTGCGCCCCATCTTTGGCTGCAGGAATGGGGCTGGGACGAGGACCGCGCCCTGGAGACGCATGTCCACTGGATCCTGGAGCAGGATTCAGGTAAGCTCCAGCGGTACGTGCAATGCCACCAGGCCTGGTCCGACCAGGATCTGATCACAGCCCTGGATCGCTGCGGCCTGGGTGATCCCGTTTTCTACCCCCCGCTGGCCGGGGCCGACGGGGAATTCGAGTTCCCGGTGCTCAGCACCCGGCGAACGTCCTGAAGCGGGCCTCTCGCCCGCCAACCTTGCCCACGAGCGAGAACACCTCGCCCGGGAGATTGATGCGCAACCCCCGCCGCTTGATCGCCTTCGTCCTGGGCCTGGCAGCCTTCCTGGTGCTGTACCTGCTGCCGCCCATGCCCGAGGTCCTGGACCCCGAGGGCGGAGCCGTGGCGCTCAGCCACCAGGGCAAGGCCGCGCTGGGCCTGTTCCTCATGGCGGGCATCTGGTGGGTGCTGGAGGTCTTTCCCTTGGGAGTGACGGCCCTGGCGGTGGGCGTGGCCCAGTCCCTCTTCTTCATCAGGGACCACCGCATCGCCATGACCGACTACATGGATCCCGCGGTGTGGTTCATCTTCGGGTCCCTGCTCATCGGGGCCGCCTTCGCCAAGACGGGGCTGACCCGCCGGCTGGCCTTCTTCATGCTGAAGAATTCGGGCGAGCGCACCACCCATCTCTATCTGTCGATCTTCGTCATGACCGCCGCCTTGACGCTTTTCATGGCCCACACCGCGGTGGCCGCCGCGGTCTTCCCCTTGCTGGTGGTCATCCAGACCCTTTACGAACCGTCGGGGCGGCGCACCCGGTTCGGCAAGGGACTGTTCATCGGCATGGCCTACACCGCCGGCGCGGGCAGCATCATCACCTTGCTGGGGGCCGCCCGCGGCGCCGTGGCCATAGGCTTCTACCGGGAACTGACAGGCCGGGAAATCACCTTCTTCGAACTGACCTGGTTCATGCTGCCCCTGGGCGCACTCATGGTCTTTCTGCTCTGGGGATACATATGCCTGGTGTTCCGGCCCGAGCGGGACACGGTGCCCGGCCTGCGCCGGCGGGCCGCCGGTCTTTACCAGAGCCTGGGCCCCGTCACGCGCAAGGAGACAGCCACCATGGCCATCGTGCTGGCTCTCATGCTCATCCTCACCCTGCGCAGCGTGATGCCCGTCCTGCAGCCCTTCCCCAAGAGCGCCATCATCCTGGGGGCCGGCTTCCTGTTCTTCATGGGGAATATCCTGGACCTGTCCGACCTGGAGGCGGTGCCCTGGAACATCGTCCTGCTGTTCGGCGGGGCCATGAGCATAGGACTGTGCCTGTGGCAAACAGGCGCCGCCGAGTGGCTGGCCATCGGCTGGCTGGGCCTGCTGCACGATGCCCCGGCCCTGGCCTTCATCATGGGCATCGCTTTGTTCGTCATGGTCATGACCAACTTCATCATGAACGTGGCAGCCATCGCCATCACCATGCCCGTGGCCCTGGTCATGGCGCCGCACCTGGGTGTCGAGCCCGAGATCGTCATGTTCGCCGCCCTGGCTGCGGCGGGTATGCCCTTCATGCTGCTCATCGGCGCCGCCCCCAACGCCATCGCCTTCGAGAGCAATCAGTTCACCACCCGCGAATTCTTCCTGGTGGGCATTCCCCCCAGCATCCTGCTGCTGGTGGTGTTGACGCTGTTCGTCTGGAAGGTGTGGCCCCTGATGGGCATGCCGGTGTTGATCGGCTGAGGGAATTTCAGGAACGGGCCTGGCGGGCGGCGTCGCCTCCGGCCGCCAGCGCCGCCAGCATCATGCGCGGTTCGGGGTAGCTGGGCAGGAAGGCCACAAGCTCCCGGACGTCCGGCGGGCACTCGGCCGGATCTCCCCCCAGGATCACCAGCCGGCAACAGCGCTCACGGCAGCGCCGGACCATCGCCGGCACCATGCGCATGGACTCACCGGTCCCCTCAAGCGCCATGACCACGGCCCGGGGCCGCCGGCGCAATTCCCTGACCACCTCGGCGTACTGGCGCACCCGGATGATGGTGAAGGAACCTGACAGCCAGGCCGCCAGGTCACCGGCCAGGGAATCCTTCTCGGCCATGAGGATGACCCGGTCCGACTCGGCTATATTCCTGGTCCTGCCGAACATCACCTTGCCTCCCCGGAGATTTCCCATCCCTCCTGCGGAGGAAAAAACATGCGGGAATCCGGTCGCCAGAAACAGCTCTCGCCCAACGCCATCCCGGCAAATCCGAATTCCCGCAAAATCCCCCACCGCAAACCCGGAAACTGGTGGGGCTGAATCGCGCCACGCCCCTTGGCCGGCGCCCCACGCTCCATTAATGGCAAGGACCATACCGTCTCAGGTAATCTTTACGGGGGTTTGCCAACTGATTGTCATGAAAGTGGTTATAGAAAAACAGAGAGGCCTCCGGCCAGCCGGCCGGCCAGCCGAGTGCAACATTCAGGTTGCACCGATACCCGCAGAAACCCCATAACGCCTTGGTGTGAAACAAACTAGACCATGAAACCAGAATGTGGCGCCGCAAACCAACAGGGCAAGGCGGGATCCTCAGCGGGACCGGAACTCGTCCGGATCCAGGTTCAGCTTGCGCAGAAGGCGCTGAAAACTTTGGCGGGGCAGGTCCGCCTTCTGGGCCGCCTCGGACACGTTGCCGCTGCTTTCCCGCAGTTTCTCGGCCAGGTATTCCCGCTGCCAGCGCTCCACCACAACATCCTTGGCCTGGTCGTAGGGCAGGCGAATGGTCCGGTCCGGCTCGTCCACCTGGAACATGTCCCCCAGGCCCACCAGCGCCGTGCGCGCCACGATGACCGCGCGCTCCACCTGGGAATGCAGCTCACGGACGTTGCCGGGCCAGGTCTCGGCCCGCAACCGCTTGATGACCCCGTCGCTGAACTGGTTCACATCCTTGTGGAATTCGGCGGCGCAATCCACCAGGAAAGCCTGGGCCAGGGGCAGGATGTCCCCGGGGCGTTCCCGCAAGGGAGGCACGTGGATGCGAAAATGATTCAGCCGGTAGTACAGATCCTCGCGGAAGTCTCCGTTCACCATGGCGTCCTTCAGCTTCTTGCTGGTGGCGGCCAGGATGCGGGTGCGCACCTTCTTTTCCTTGTTGTCCCCCACGCGGCTGTAGGTCTTCTCGCCCAGGGCGCGCAGCAGGCGGGCCTGGAAATCCAGGGAGCTCTCGCCGATCTCGTCCAGGAAGAGGGTGCCGCCGCCGGCCAGCTCGATCTTGCCCATGTGGTCCCGCTCGGCCCCCGTGAACGCCCCCTTCACGTGCCCGAAGATCTCGCTGTTGATGAGATCCCCCTGCAGGGTGGCGCAGTTGATGCCCACGAAGGGTCCCTCCACCCCGCTCAGGTCATGCAGGCGGCGGGCCACCATCTCCTTGCCGGTGCCCGACTCGCCGGTGATGAGCACGTTGACCGGCGTGGCGGCCACCTGCTCCACCTTCTCCAGCACCCGCAGGGTGGCCGGGTCCTCGGCGATGAAGCGGCCCGTCAGGCGGCGCACCTCGGTGCGCTGGGCCCGGATGGTCAGATGGCTGCGCCGGCTGGCCATGGCCCGCGCCATGAGGTTGCGCAGCTCGTGCAGGTCGCTGCCCTTGTTGACGTAGTGGAAGGCTCCCAGCTTGACGGCCTGCACCACCACGTTCAGGTCCTTGCTACCCGACAGCATGATCACCGGCGGCGGGTCGTCGGCGCGCCGCAGGTTTTCCAGGATTTCCAGGCCCGGCATCTGGCCCGGCTGGAAATCCACGTCCAGCAGCACCAGGTCGGGGTCCAGGCGGCCCATGTCCCGCAAGGCTTCGGCCCCGTCATGGCAGGTATGGACCTGGTAATCGCCCCCCAGGACCAGGGCCAGGTCGGCGCAGAACTCCTGGGCGTCGTCGATGATCAGAACCCTGTCCCGCAGGCTTTCCGGTCCGGGTGTCATCTCATCCTTCTTCACGTCAGCGCTCCAGCAGGGCGTCGTGCAGGGCCCGCAGCTTGCGCACGTCGTTCCAGGTGTCGCGCTTCCAGGCGGCGTGGCGCAGCAGGGCCGCCGGATGGTAGGTGGCCATGACGGGAATGCCCTCGTAGAAGTGGGCGGTGGCCCGCAGGGTGCGCAGCGAGGCCTCGGTCTTCAGCAGGGTCTGGGCGGCGATGCGCCCCAGACAGCAGATGACCCGCGGGCGCATGGCCGCCAGCTGCTGCTTGAGGTAGGGCTCGCAGCAGGCCACCTCTTCGGGCAGGGGGTCGCGGTTGTTGGGGGGACGGCACTTGAGGATGTTGCAGATGTAGACCTGGTCCCGCTCGAAGCCGATGGCGCCGATGATCTTGGTCAGCAGCTGGCCGCTCTTGCCCACGAAGGGCTCGCCCTGCAGGTCCTCGTCCCGGCCGGGGGCTTCGCCGATGAAGAGGATGTCGGCCCGGGGATTGCCGGCGCCGAACACCGTGCGCGTGCGGCCCTGGTGCAGGCCGCAGGCGGTGCAGGAACTCACCTGGTCACGCAGGATGGCCAGAGTGGCGGCGGGGTCCTCGCCTGAGACGGCGGGCCCGCGATCCAGCAGGCCTTCGCGTTCCATGGCGGCCAGGGTCTCCTGCACGAATCGGGAGCACTCGGCCTGGAAGGGATCGTCCGAAGCTGCGGGCGCAGAGGCGGCGGGAGTCCTGGCGGCCGGAGCGGCGGCAGGCGGCGAGGGCACGGCAGGAGACGGCGGGGTGGCCGGCGCGGGTTCAGGGAGCGGGGCTTCAGCGGCCGCTTCCACCGGAGCCGCAGCCGGCGGCGGAGCCGACGCCAGGGGCGCCGGAGCGCCCTCGTCCCAGAACCAGGCATCGCCCCGGGAGTCGTTCTGTTGCAGCCAGCGCAGGAAGTCCCCCAGCAGCTGGCTGGAGCTGTCGTGATCCGAGGTCATGGCAGTCGTTTCCCGTTAGTGCTTCGATCAAGAGCTTTCTTCAGCATGGGCCAGCTGGTTCAGCAGACGGGCCGCCAGCTCGGGCTTGGGCAGGGACTCGCTGGCCCAGATATCCCCCGCTTCGCCCAGCAACATCACCTGATGCCGCCCGGGACCGAACCCGGCGCCGGGCGCGGTGGGATCGTTGGCCACGATGTAATCCATGCCCTTGGCCCGGCGCTTGGCCAGGGCCCGGTTGCGCAGGTCGTCCGTCTCCAGGGCAAAGCCCAGCACCTTCAGGCCGGACTGCCGGTGACGCGGCACCACCTCGCCAAGGATATCAGGATTCCGCACCAGGGAAAGCTCCCAATGTTCCCCCACGTCTTCTTTCTTCATCTTGCCCGCCAGGGGCTGGGCCAGGGCGAAATCGGCCACCGCCGCGGCCATCATCAACCAGTGGGGCCCCTGCTCCAGGGAGGTGGCCACGGCGTCGGCCATTTCCCGGGCCGTCTGAACCGCCACCACCCGGGCCAGGCCACGGGGAGCGGGCAGATCGGTGGGGCCGCTGATGAGGGTCACCCGGGCTCCCTGGGCGGCCGCGGCCGTGGCCAGGGCATAGCCCATGGCCCCGCTGCTGCGGTTGGCCAGGTAGCGCACGGGGTCCAGGGGTTCGTGGGTGGGCCCGGCGGTGACCACCACGTCCTGCCCCGCCCAGTACCCCGGAGCGGCGGGCGGCTGATCCGCCTCTTCCGCGCGCGCGGGCAAGACCGCCGCCATCTCCTTGACCGCCGCCAAAATTTCCTCGGGCTCGGCCATACGCCCCGTGCTCTCGGTGCGACAGGCCAGGAAACCGGTGCCCGGGCCCACGAAGGCCACTCCCCGGCCGGCCAGGGTTTCCCGGTTGGCCTGGGTGGCGGCGTGGGCCCACATGTTGTCGTTCATGGCCGGGGCCATGAGCAAGGGGCCGGGGAAGGCCAGCAACAAGGTGGAGACCATGTCGTCGCCGATGCCCGCCGCGGCCTTGGCCATGATGTTGGCCGTGGCCGGAGCCACCACCGTCAGGTCGGCCCAGCGCGCGTACTCGATGTGGTCCAGGGCGTCGCTCTGGCCCTCGCCCCACAGGTCGGTGGCCACGGGGTTCTCGCTGAGGACCTGGAAGGTCATGGGGGTAACGAAGCGGGTGGCCGCCTCGGTCATGGCCACCTTGACGGAAAAGCCCGCCTGTTTGAGCAGGCGGGCCAGTAAGCAGGCCTTGTAGGCGGCGATGCCGCCGGTGACCAGAAGCAGGATGCGGGTGGGGGTCATGGTCTATTCCCCTTCCTGCTCCTTCTCCAGGCGAGCCAGACGAGCCCGCTCCTTCTGGTCGAACCACTCGATCTTGCCGTCGATGAGGCGGTCCACAGCCAGGCTGGTGATCTTGCCGGGCAGGGACACGCCGTACATGCGGGCGCGATCGTTCAGGCGACGCGCCTCCAGGGCGGCGACCCTGATGGCCTCGAACTTGTTGGGAATCAGCTTGGTGACTTTTTGACGCGGAATATAGGTCATCTTCACTTCCCCGGGATTGAGTCCCGCACCGGGCACACCGATGCGTCGCGTTCAGCAACCGATGAACGATAGTTCAAATCGCGGGAAGTGCAAGGGATTATTGAACAAAAAGCAAGAATCAGCGGAACAGGTCCTTGAAACCGGACAGACTTGTCTCTTCAACCCCGACCAACGGCTCGGTCTTGAAGGGTTCGAAGTCAATCAAAACGCCCGTATCGACATCGTCGACTCCATCATAAATCCAGGCCTTGATGCTGTCGGCGTTTGTGGTCCCCCACCAGTTGTCGGTCATATCGAAGGTGGGAAAATCAGGCCGCTTGTTGCCTTTTGAGAATAAGTCATATTTCACCACCAGCTCTTCGCCCCGCGCCAGTATGCTGTTGCGAATATACCCATCCCCCAACGAAATATACTTGAGAGTCGATTCCGAGACGTTTGAAACCGTGAGACCTGAAACGGCCCACCGAACACGCCCCTCATAATCATTTTCATAAAGAGCGGACCTGGTGTCATCGACCTGGCAATTCTGAATGGTCATGACACCGCCCATGGTCACTACCCCGTAAAATTCTTGACTATTAAAATATACATTTCGGGTGGTGGCATCTTCACAAGCTAACACTATCCCGGCTCGACCATCCACCATCTCGCAATTTTCCACCAAAAGAGATTTCCCCTCAAAACGGATTTGAGAGGTAATTCCAATCTCCTGCATTTGGAGGAAAGAATCCTTGACCGACAGATAATTCCATCCATTCGTCCAGATATGCTGAGTGGAAAGCATGTCGTCCCAGGGCTCAAAAACGCAATTTTGTACCAATGCCGAATCAGCATCTTGAAAGGAAAAGGAATAAGCCGCAATGCCTGTGTGATTCCGCTGGAACCTGCAATTATTTGCAGTAAAAACCCCTCCTTCTCCGAATAAGACCCCGCTGTACACTCCCTCGAACCCCAGATCCCGAATATTCAGTCGCTGATTATCAAAACAAACCGAACCAGCCAAAATGCCTCGAAGAGGTCCCTGCCAGCCGGCCCAATCAATGCGCTGCCCGATGGTGGTTTCATGGGGTCCAGCACCGATGAGGGTCAACTCCTCCTGAGTCACATGGACCACAACATTTTCATTTTCCAGCGGAGCGGGGACCTGATGAAAATCCTCATAGAACCCCGGGCCCACTCTTATGGTATCACCCGAGGCGGCCAGATCGACGGCCTCCTGGATGGTGACAACTCCTGATTCACCAATCTGATCGACAAACCAGGTGTTGGCGAGGGCCTCTACGGCCCAGCCCTGAATCCAAAAACCGAGGACAGCCAGGAAAATTGCTTTCATCCTCTACCCTCCAGGATGGGGCGCCACGTTGACAGAATATGCCACTGATGGCCTTATCCCGGCTCAACAACGCTCCACCATTCAAATGTCAAGATTTCAGAAATTTCTTGTTATTTGGGGAGGAAAAAATTGCACAACCAAACCCCATCACCCCAACGGCGCCTCCCCCATCACATCCCCCCGACACCCCGCCGCCAGGATAATGGCCTGGATCCGCGCCACCGCCTCGTCCACCGTGTCGTTCACCACCCAGTAGGTGTAGCGCGGCGCGTACCCCACCTCGGTGCGGGCGTTCTTCAGGCGGGTGGCGATGACGGCGTCGCTGTCGGTTCCCCGCCCCCGCAGGCGCTTTTCCAGATCATCCCAGCTGGGGGGAAAAAGGAAGATGCTCACCAGCTCGGGCCCGAACCTGTCCAGCACCTGCACCCCGCCCTGCACGTCGATGTCCAGCACGGGAATCTTGCCCTGGCTTTCCATCTCCGTCAGGCGGCTGTACCGGGTGCCGTAAAGGTTGTCGTGCACCCGGGCCCACTCCACGAAGGCCCCGTCCTGCTGCAGGCGCTCGAAGGCGGGCTCGTCCACGAAGTCGTAGTCCACCCCGTCCCGTTCGCCGGTGCGCATGGGGCGCGTGGTGGTGCTCACCGAGAAGGCCAGGCGCTCGTCGGCCGCCATCAGCTCCTTGATGACGGTGCCCTTGCCCGCTCCCGAGGGTCCGGTGATGAGGATGATCATACCCGCCTACTCCAGGTTCATGATCTGTTCACGCATGGACTCGACCTCGTCCTTCATGGCGATGACGGCCTGGGTGATATCCATGACGCTGGTCTTGCTGCCCATGGTGTTCACCTCGCGGTGCATCTCCTGCAGCAGGAAGTTCAGCCGCTTGGCCACCTGCCCGCCCTCGTCCAGGGCGGCGTGGAAGTGGGTGATGTGGATGCCCAGGCGCTCGATTTCCTCGTTGATGTTGGCCTTGTCCGCCAGTACGGCCACCTCCTGGGCCAGCCGCTGCGGATCCAGGTTGTTGTCGCCCAGCAGCTTTTCCAGCCGCTCCTGCAGCTTCTTCTGGATCTCCTGGGCGGCCTCGGGGGCCCGGCCGGTCACGGTCTTCAGATGGGCCGAAAGAGTGTCCAGGCGCTGGCGCATCTCCTTCACCAGGGCGGCGCCTTCCTGCTGCTTCATGGTCATCAACCCGGCGTGGGCGCCCCGCAGGGCCTGGTCCAGGGCGGTCTTCAGGTCCTCGGCGGCCAGTTCCTGCTCCTCCACCCGCAGCACGTCGGGCACGGCCAGCAGGTGGTCCAGGGTGATGGCCTGCTCCTGCCCGGTGACGGCCTGCACCTTGGCCGCGGCGTCGCGCAGCATCTCCAGGGCGTCGTCCAGGCGGGCCGGATCGATCTCGGCCTTGATGGCGTCCTTGGCCACGGCCAGCTGCACGCCCACCGACACCCGGCCGCGAGCCACGTTCTCCTTGAGGAACTGGCGTAAATCCATCTCGAACGAGGCCAGGGCGCTGGGCATCTTCAGCCCCACATCCAGGAAACGGTGGTTCACGGAACGCAATTCCACCGTCACCGTGACCGGTCCACTGACACCCTCACCCGTTCCAAAACCTGTCATGCTGAGCATTTTATCCTCCCTGGATCGTTGCGGCTCGTGGCTCCGGAAGTTTAGGTCAGGGCCCGGCGGCGGGCAAGGACGAGGTTGTTTATGCTGCGGGGTGGCCATACAATGCGGGGAACCAGAAGGGCAATCCATCGTACCACGCTTTGCTGTGGCGGGGCCCGGCGCCCGGAAGATCCGCGCCCCCATGGATTCACCATCGCCCTCGAAAGGACTCGACATGCGCGGCTTGTGCCTGATTCTCTGTCTTCTCTTGCTGGTGAGCGTGCCGGCCCTGGCCCAGACCACCACCCGGACCACGGCCGGGACCCAAACCCAGGCCGACTCCGGCGGCAGCTTCCTGCCCGGTCCCGCCGGCCTGCGCGTGGGCCACACCAGCTGGGACGGCGTCAGCCAGATCCACTTCGGGGCCCACATGAAGCTGGGCGAGGTCTTCCCCAACGTCGACCTCACCCCGGGCATCGAGCTGGGCTTCGGCGACAACGTCACCATCATGACCCTGAACGGCGACCTGGCCTACCAGTTCACCGAGCTGGCCAGCCACCCCTGGGGCTTTTACGGCGGCGGCAGCCTCTCCCTGAACTACGTGAACTTCGACCTGCCCGACGGGGCCGAGGCCTGGGGCGTGGACAGCAGCGACTGGCAGCTGGGCCTGAGCGCCCTGGCCGGCGTGACCCGGGCCACCAGCAGCGGCGACGAGTGGATGCTGGAAGCCCGCTTCAGCCTGCTGGACAGTCCCGACTGGAAGCTCACCCTGGGCTACACCTTCTTCTAGGGCCGTGGAACTCCCCCTGCGACCCTGGTCTGATCATCAGACCCTGCAGGCCATGCTGGCCTTCCGCAACCGGCAACTGGCGGGGCGTCCCCTGTTCCGCCTGGCTGCCGGCAGCGACTGGATCCGCCTGCAACTGGAGGGGGAAGAGCGCCCCGCCCTGTGGTTGACCTGGGCCGCCGGGACCAGCCTGGTCTTCGCCACCGAGGGCCCGCGGCCCCGGGCCCTGGACCAGGCCCTTTCGCCGGCCACGCGCCAGCACCCCCTGCACGCCCATCTGCAGCAGGCCCGCCTGCTGGCCCTGGCCATGCTGCCCGCCGACAAGGTGGCCGCCCTGCAGCTGGAAACCCCGGCCGGCCAGCGCCTGTGCCTGCTGCACCAGCTCTTCGGCTCGCGGGGCAACACCGTGCTGCTGAGCGCCGACGGGCGCCTGCTGTGGGCGCGGCACCGCCCCCCCGGCCCGTTGCTGGATCATCTGCCCGATCCGTCCCTCTGGAAAACCCCCGTTCCCGTGCCGGACCGCGACCACCTCAGCCCCCTGGCCGAGGAACGCCTGGTGGCCCAGCTGGGCCGGCAGATCTGGACCCGGTTGAACACCCACCTGGAGCGGGCCCTCAAAACGGCCAGGCGGCTGGAAGAAAACCTGCAGGTGGATCTGGACCGGGCCGAGAAGGGCGACCACTTCCGCCGCTGCGCCGAGACCCTGGCCGCCAACCTGCACGCCGTGCGCCAGGGACAGGCCACCCTTGAGGCCCACGACCTGCGCGACGGCACGCCCCTGAGCATCGCCCTGGATCCGGCCCTGCCCCCGGCCGCCAACCTGGAGGCCTGCTTCCGCCGGGCCCGCAAGGCCGAGAAGGGGCACCAGATCATCGCCGAGCGGCTGGACGAGGCGCGGGCCCAGGCCGGGCGCCTGGACCGGGCCCTGGCCGACCTGCAGCAGGCCCGCCTGGCCAACCTGTCCGAGGGGGAGTGTGAAGATCTGGATTGCCTGGCCGACCTGCTGGAGCGCCAGGAGCAGCTGGCCCCCCTGCTGCCCTCGGTCACCGGCAAGAGCACACGCCCCCGGGCCCACGGCCCGGACGAACCGGTGCGGCCGTTCCGGCGCTACCTCATCGACGGGCGCTTCGAGCTGTGGGTGGGGCGCAACAACAAGGAGAACGACGAGCTGACCCACCGGGCCAGCCACAGCCGGGACATCTGGCTGCACGCCCAGGGCGTGTCGGGCAGCCACGCCATCCTGCGCACCGCCGGCAAACCGGAGAAAGTGCCCGCCGCGGTCATCGCCAAGGCCGGGTCGGTGGCCGCCGCCCACAGCAAGGCCCGCCACTCGGCCCTGGTGCCTGTCATCCACACCGAACGCCGCTACGTGCGCAAGCCCCGCAAGGCGCCCGCCGGCACGGCGGTCTGCCTCCAGGAAAAAAGCATCTTCGTGGAACCGGGAATTCCCGATGGGGTGGAGCCGGCTTGAACCTCAGCCCTTGTACTTCTCGCGGATGACATCCAGATCGCGCGGCCGCGCCAGGAAGATCTTGACCAGATCGGGATCGAACTGGCTTCCCGCCCCCTCGCGCAGGACGTTCATGGCGTCTTCCTGGGTCCAGGCATCCTTGTAAACCCGCTTGCTGGTCAGGGCGTCGTACACATCGCAGATGGCCACGATGCGCGCCGACAGGGGGATGTCCTTGCCCGACAGGCCGGCAGGATAGCCCCGGCCATTCCAGTGCTCGTGGTGGGAGCGGGCCACCTCGGCGCCCATGATGATCATCTCGTACTCGCCGAAGTCCCGCATCAGGCCCTCCAGCAGTTCCCCGCCCAGCACCGTGTGCGAGCGCATGATGTCGAATTCCTCGTCGGTCAGCTTGCCGGGTTTCAGCAGGATGGAGTCGGGCACACCCACCTTGCCCACATCGTGCAGGGCGCTGGCCCGCTCGATGAGCTGGACGAAGTGGCTGGTGACCTCGGGGTAGGCCGGCCGGCCCATGAGCTTCTCGGCCAGGTAGCGGGACATGGCGCAGATGCGGTTCAGGTGGCCGCCGATGTGGCTGTCCTTCATCTCGGACAGCAGGGCCATGCCCCGGATGACGGCGTCGCGGCTGTCCTGCAGCTCGCGCACCAGGCGGATATTCTCCAGGGAGTAGGCCATCTGATCCACCAGCATGGTGCACATGCCCATGGTCTGGGCATCGAAGGTGCCCATAGCCCGGTTGCCGAAATCGAACACGCCCACGGGCCCCTGGTTGCTGATGACCGGCAGCACCAGGTTGCTGCCCAGCTCGGCGGAAAGGACCTTCACGCCCTCCCGCTCGTTCAGATCGGGGAAATGGACCAGGTACTCTTCCCGGAAGGCCTGGGCGTGAATGCTGGCGGGATCATCGCAGGAGATGGTGTGGCCGTGGGCCACATCGGCATAGCCGGTGGAGGCCTTCAGGACCAGCTGGTTCGTCTCGGGATCATGCAGGAACAGGCCGCAGAAATCGCAACCGATGACCCGCCACACGCCGTTGACCACCTCGTGGTACGAGGAATCGTCAACCGTCATGCACACCAGGCGCGTGTTGAAGGCCTGCAGGGCTTCCAGGCGATCGGAATCGGGACCACCGTTGACACCGGCCTCCGAATGGACGCGGGCCATGATTTCACCGGCTGTGGGATGCTGCTCCATTGACCAATCCAGGAACGGGAAAGGCCGGCGCCGCTTCCCTCCCAGACGAGACAGCGCTGGCGTTCAATTCCATTCCTCAATTGTTTCGGCAAGTCACGGCGTCACTTGAGGCGTTCGATCTCGGCCAGCAGGACATCTTCCAGATCGTCCTTCTCGATGGTCCGGTGCAGCTGTCCCTGGCGGTAGATGGCCACCTTGGTCTGGCCCGCCGCGATGCCCAGATCGGCGGCCTTGGCCTCCCCGGGCCCGTTGACGATGCAGCCCATGACGGCCACCACCCGGTCGGGGGGCAATTCCTTGGCCAGCTCCTCCACCTTGGCCGCCAGGGCCATGACGTCCACCTCGACCCGTCCGCAGGTGGGGCAGGCCACCACCCGGGCAAAGCCCTGGCGCAGCCCCAGGGCCTGCAGCATGTGGAAGGCCGCCTTCACCTCTTCCACCGGATCAGCGGCCAGGCTGATGCGCACCGTGTCGCCGACGCCCTCGGCCAGCAGCACCGACATGGCGGCCACCGAGCGGGCGGTGCCGGCCAGCAGGGTGCCGGCCTCGGTCACGCCCAGGTGCTGGGGCACGTCGCTCACCGCGGCGAAGCGCCGGCAGGCGTCCACCACCTGCTCGGGTTCGCTGCTCTTCAGGCTGACGGCCACATCGTGGAAGCCCACCGCGGCCAGCACCTCGATCTCGTCCAGGGCGCACTGCACCATGGCCCCGGCGGGATCGCGGGCGTCCAGCTCGTGGTAGCGCTTGTGCAGGCTGCCCCGGTTCACGCCGATACGAATGGGCACGCCCTTGTCGGCGGCGGCGGCGGCCACCTCGCGCACCTTGTCCCGGGACCCGATGTTGCCCGGGTTGATGCGCAGCTTGGCGATGCCCGCCTCCAGGGAGGCCAGGGCCAGCTTGTGGTCGAAGTGGATGTCGGCCACCAGGGGAGTGTTGCTCTCGGCCACGATGCGGTGCATGGCCGTGGCCGCGGCCTCGTCGTTCACCGTCACCCGCACGAACTCGGCGCCGGCGGTGGCCAGCTCCCGGATCTGCTCCAGGGTGGCGTCGGCGTCGGCGGTGCGGGTGCAGGTCATGCTCTGCACGCGCACGGGGGCGTTGCCGCCCATCTTGACGCCACCGATATCGATCTGCCGGGTCACGCGGCGGGGCCGGCACACCGGCGCCCCCGCCCCATCCAGGATGGGAAAATCCCCCGTGGAATTGTCAGCCATGATCGTCCTCCATCTATGAGACTCATCCGGACAGGGCCGGATCCAGTCGAATTCAAGCGGGGAATTTCTCCCGCAAAACCGGCCCCGCGCGGCGCATATCACCCACCCGCACGGTCAGGCCGGTCTGGTCCAGGTACTCCAGCATGGGGATGCCCAGTTTCCGGGTCAGCCCGCTCAGTTCCCGGAAGGCCGCAAAGGTCAGATCCTCTTCCTGCCGGAAGTGCTCGGCCAGCCGGGACAGCAGGTCCTCCAGGGCGGCGCCCGCCACACAATAATCGCTTTCCAGGGACACGGCATGGCCCTGGGTCACCAGATGATTCAGCACCTCGGCGGGCTTGAAGTCCTTGAGCCCCTGTTCACCCGCGGCCCGGCGGAATACCGGGGACTCCTCTGCCCAGCTGTCCAGCCCCGGCCAGTGCAATCCGAAGGCGGCCACCTCCCGGGCGGCCTCCTCCACCGCCGCGGTCATGGCCGCGTTCAGGGGCGGGCCCCCGGCCGACACCGCAATGCGGTCGCCGGCCACCACCCAGTCGGCGGTCTCGGCCAGCCGGGCGCACACGGCGTTCCACTCGGCCGTTCCCCCCGGGAACTTGCAACGGCGGCGGGCCTCCTCCTTGGGAATGCCCACCCGCAGGGGCCAGCGCAGGCAATAGGCCGCCACCAGCTCGGCGATATCCCCCCCCAGCTTCTCCAGCAGTTCCCTGTCATACAGCCGCTTGCCGGCCTGCACGCAGGCCGGATCATCATGCTGGCCCAGGGCCTCGGCCAGGGTCAGGCCCGCCAGCCCCGCCTCGCGCAGGTTCTGCCGGAACAACTGGGCCGGATCGCCCTCTTCCATGATGTGCAGGGCGGCCACGGCCTTCTCGTCGAAGCGCTTGTGATTCACCGGCGCCGCGTCCAGCACCACCCCGCCGGCGATGCTGGTCACCGGCGAATAGAAGCGCAGCACCAGGCGGTCCTCGCGGGCGGCCACCAGGGGCTCTTCCAGATGCAGCTGGGCCAGCCCGGTGCGTGGCCCGGCGTCGCCCCCCAGTTCCTGCTCGTCCAGCAGGATGATGCGCCCCAGCACCTCGCGGCCTGCGTGGTGCACGTGCAACCGCTGCCGGTTCTTGACCACCCCCTGGTAGTGCTTCATGACGTTGACCCGGATGTCCAGGCGGTTGCTCACCAGGGCGGCGGCCTCGGCCGTCACCTGGAAGCCGCGCTCCAGGTCCTCTTTCTTCACGCCGTGCAGCGCCAGGGCCAGCCGCTGTCCCGAGGCGCCCCGGGCCGACCGGCGCCCGTGAACCTGGACTTCCCGCACCCGCACGGGCAGCGCGCCGGGCTGCAATACCAGCCGGTCCCCCTCGGCCACCGCGCCTTGCCAGCAGGTGCCGGTGGTCACCACTCCCACCCCGGGCATGGTGAACACCCGGTCGATGGGCATGCGGAAGGCCCCCTCTTCCCGCCGGACGGGCAGGGCCAGGCATTCGGCCTTCAGGGCCTCCTTCAGCTCGTCCAGACCGGTGCCGGCGTGGGCCGACACCGCCACCACCGGCTTGCCGTCCAGGAAGGTGCCCTCCACCAGTTCCATGGCTTCCTCGGTGGCCACGGCCACGAAGTCCTCGTCCACCATGTCCGTCTTGGTGATGACCAGCACTCCGCTACGCACTCCCAGACTGTCCAGGATTTCCAGGTGCTCCACCGTCTGGGGCATGACCCCCTCGTCGGCGGCCACCACCAGGAAGGCCAGATCCACGCCCCCCGCGCCCGAGACCATCTGCTTCACGAATTTCTCGTGACCCGGCATGTCCACCACCCCCAGCTGCACGCCGTCGCCCAGGTCGAACTCGGCGAAGCCCAGCTCGATGCTGATGCCGCGCTCCTGTTCTTCCTTCAGACGGTCGGTATGGGTGCCGGTCAGGGCGGTGATCAGGGCGGTCTTGCCGTGGTCCACATGACCGGCGGCGCCCAGGATGAAGTGGCGGGTGTTTTCAGCCTGCTGGGTCATGGATCGCACTCATGGTTGGGGTGGGTTGTTCCAGTGGCTCCACTATAAAACGAGGCGGGGCGGGGAGCCAGTTCTGACTGGCCTGCTCCGGGGATCTCGGTGGATATTCAACCACCCGGACTGGTCATGGAGTTGTCACATTCAACCCTCCGGGAAAGCTGAAAGCCCCACAATACCCCATCCTGTTATATTTTTTTTGGGGAAAGTGTTGCCCTGCAAGCGAATACAGCCATTCGTTATCAAATCCACAACCATCAACATGTCAACAGGTTAACAGATTATCCCCCACCAAAAGAACGGGAATTTAATTCCCATTGAAAATGAGGGACTTTTTCAAATGAATGGCGACAATCATTTGGTTTCTTTTCCTGCTAACAGTGCCGACCATGTACTCGCCTGGGGATGGAAGGTGTTCCCCATCTAACCAAAAAAGGAGGCCGCGATGAAGCGCCACGGACTGATTCTCTTGCTCTTTGTTATTCCCCTCTTCGCCCTTTGGGGTTGTGAAGGCGACCAGGGTCCCGCCGGACCGGCCGGTAACGATGGCGCTGACGGCGTCGATGGTGTCGATGGTGTCGACGGTGTCGACGGTGTCGACGGAACCGTCATGTGCCTGAGCTGCCACAACACCGCCCTGCAGAACAGCATCAGCCTGCAGTACGACCGCTCCCAGCACGGGCTGGGCGACATCGCCGTGGATTACGCCGGCGGCCGCGCCTCCTGCGCCAAGTGCCACAGCGGCAACGGCTACGTGGAATGGGCCACCACCGGTGATGTTGACGCCAACTTCACCACCCCCGAGCCCTTCAACTGCCAGACCTGCCACGCCGTGCACTCGACCTTCGAGGAAGAGGACTACGCCCTGCGCATGGCCGATCCCGTGATCTGGAACTTCGACGGCACCGAGCACGACTTCGGTGACAACAGCAACGTCTGCGCCTGGTGCCACCAGAGCCGTACTCCCGAGCCCAACCTGGACGCCCCCGGCGCCACCACCTTCAACATCTCCAGCACCCATTACGGGCCCCACCACGGCGCCCAGGCCAACGTGCTGGCCGGTGAAGGCTTCGCCGAGGTGGAGGGCACCTACACCTATCCCAGCAGCCTGGGTCACACCAGCGCCGGCATCAACTGCGTGGACTGCCACATGGGCACCTACGCCGACGGCGAGGGCGGACACACCTTCCTGCCCAACCTGGACAACTGCACCACCTGCCACAGCACCGCCACCAGCTTCGACATCGGCAACGTCCAGACCGAGACCGCCGCTCTGCTGGAAGAGCTGCGTGACCTGCTGCTGGCCCAGGGTGTCATCGAGTACGTGGCCGAGGACGAGGCTTACGAGCCCATCGTGGGCGAGCACAGCATGGCCCAGGCCCGTGCCTTCTTCAACTGGGTCGGCCTGGAAGAGGACCGCAGCATGGGTGTGCACAACCCCGGCTACGTGAAGGCCCTGCTGGAGAACAGCATCCAATCCATCACTCCGACCAGCCTGCCCCAGTAAATACTCTCGGGCGGATGAACAAGGGCCGGGACGGAAGTCCCGGCCCATTCTATTTTCCAGCGCCGGGACGCACCTCCCGGCACCCGTTCAGATCTTTCCGCCGCTCACCCCTTGACCCGCGCGATCCTGGCCCCCAGCAGCCCCAGGCGCTCCTCGATGCGCTCGTAGCCGCGATCGATGTGGTACACCCGGTTGATGGTGGTCTCGCCCTGGGCGGCCAGCCCGGCCAGCACCAGGGCGGCGCTTGCCCGCAGGTCGGTGGCCATGACCGGCGCCCCCTGCAGGTTCTTCACCCCGAACACGGTGGCCTGGGCGCCCTTGACCTTGATGTCCGCCCCCAGGCGGTTCAGCTCGGCCACGTGGGTGAAACGATCCAGATAGATGGTCTCGGTCAGGAAGCTGGTCCCCCGGGCCACGGCACAGGCCGCCATGACCTGGGCCTGCATGTCGGTGGGAAAGCCCGGGAAGGGCCGCGTGGTCACCTCCACGGGCTCCGGACGGCAATCCATCTCCACCGTCAGGGAGGTCTCCTCTTCCCATATCTCGCAACCCATGTCCTGCAGCACCCCCGTCACCGCCCGCAGGTGCACCGGTTGCACTCCTTGCAAAGTCACCCGGCCGCTGGCCAGGGCCACCCCGGCCAGGAAGGTGCCCGCCTCGATACGGTCGGCCATGACGGTGTGCTCCAGAGGGGCCAGCTCGTCCACGCCCTCGATGATCATCTCCCCCGTGCCGATGCCCTCGATGCGCGCCCCCGCGGCCGCCAGGGCCCGGGCCAGGCCCGTCACCTCGGGCTCCACGGCGCAGTTCTCCAGCACCGTCCGCCCCTGGGCCTTGACCGCCGCCATCAGGACGTTGGCCGTGGCCCCCACGGACGAGGGCTCGAAGCGGTAACGCCCGCCCCGCAGACCGCCCTCGGTGCGCCCCACGATGTAACCCTGCTCCAGTTCCAGCTCGGCCCCCAGGGCCTCCATGCCTTCCAGGTGCAGGTTCACCGGGCGCGGCCCCCAGGCGCAGCCCCCGGGCAGGGAAACCCGCGCCTGGCCGTGGCTGGCCAGCAGTGGGCCCAGGACGTAGATGCTCGCCCGCATCTTGCGCACCAGATCGTAGGGCGCCTCGGTGCCCAGCTGATTGCTGGTGTCGATGCGCAGGGTGTGATTCTCCAGGCGGCAGCGCGCGCCCAGCTCTTCCAGGATGGTCATGAAGAAGCGCACATCGGCCAGGTCGGGCACTCCGGCGATGACCGATTCGCCGCGGGCCAGCAGGGCGGCCGCCATGAGGGGCAGCACAGCGTTCTTGGCGCCGCCCACCCTCACTTCGCCCTCCAGGGGCGTGGGGCCGTTGATGACGAATTTATCCAAGGCTTTCCTCCCTGTGCCGGGCTCAGCCGGCGGCGCCCAGGCGCGCCGTGACCACCCTGTCCTTGTCCGCGTAATCCTTGATGACCCGGATGTCCTCACACCCCGAGGCCGCGAAAATGTTCCGCACGTCCTCGCCCTGGTCATGGCCGATCTCCACGGCCACCCGGCCTTCCGGCCGCAACCACTGCCCCATTTCCGAGGCCAGGGCCCGGTAGAACACCAGCCCGTCCGGGCCGCCGTCCAGGGCCGTGTGGGGGTCGTGCCCCACCACCTCGGGATCCAGGCCCGCGATGTCGTCATGCCGCACGTAGGGCGGATTGCTGACCAGCAGATCCACCTGGCCGCGCAGGTGTGCCGGGAAAGGAGAGAAGCGGCTGCCCTGGTGGAAGCTGACGCGGGAATCGACCCCCAGGCAGTGGGCGTTGCGCCCCGCCAGCTCGATGGCCGCCGGATTGATGTCCGAGGCGTGCACCGTCAGGCGCGGCACCTCCAGGGCCAGGCAGATGCCGATGATGCCCGTGCCGCAACCCACCTCCAGGGCCACCGGGGCCAGCAGGCGATGGTCCTCGGGGGCGATGAACTTCACCGCCTCTTCCACCAGGCGCTCGGTCTCGGGGCGGGGAATGAAAACACCGGGGGCCATCTGGAAGGGATGGGAGTAGAACTCGGTCATGCCCAGGATCTGCTGCAGGGGTTCGCCACCGGCCCTGCGCCGCACCACCTCGCGGAAGCGGTCCAGTTCGGCCCCCAGCACGGGGCGGTCATGCTGGAAGTACAGCTCCAGCCGGGACAGTCCCAGGACGTGGGCCAGCAGACGCTCGGTATTCAGGCGGGCCGACTCGACGCCCTTGCCGTCCAGGTACTCGCTGGTCACCAGGATCAGTTCGCGGACGGTCTTGTTGCCCGGTCCGGCGGTGCTCACGCGCGGAGCCTCACTTGCGGGTGGCGGCCAGAGCCTCTTCCCGGCGATAAGCCAGGATGGCGTCCACCACGTCGTCCAGGTCACCCGCCATGACCGCGTCCAGGTTGTGGATGGTCAGCCCGATACGGTGGTCCGTCACCCGGCTCTGGGGAAAGTTGTAGGTGCGGATCTTGGCGCTGCGATCACCGGTACCCACCTGGCTCTTGCGCTCGGCGGCGATCTTGGCCTCCTGCTCGGCGATGGCCGCCTCCAGGATGCGCGAGCGCAGCACGGACAGGGCCTTGGCCTTGTTCTTGTGCTGGCTCTTCTCGTCCTGGCACTGGGCCACGATGCCCGTGGGCAGGTGGGTCACCCGCACGGCGCTATCCGTGGTGTTCACCGACTGGCCCCCGGGTCCCTGGGCGCGATAGACGTCGATCTTCAGATCGGCGTCCTTGATCTCCACGTCCACATCCTCGGCCTCGGGCAGCACCGCCACGGTGACGGCCGAGGTGTGCACCCGGCCCTGGCTCTCGGTGGCGGGCACGCGCTGCACGCGGTGCACGCCGCTCTCCCAGCGCAGGATGCCGAAGGCGCCGTCGCCCTTGACGCTGTAGGATACTTCCTTGAAACCGCCGGCGGTACCCTCGGTGATGTCGATGAGTTCGGTCTTCCAGCCCTGCCGCTCGGCGTAGCGCAGGTACATGCGCGCCACCTCCTCGGCGAACAGGGCCGCCTCGTCGCCGCCCGTGCCGGCCCGGATTTCCAGGATGGCATCACGGTCGTCGTTGGGATCGTGAGGCAGCAGGGCTGTTTCCAGATCTTCGGTGGCCTGCTCCAGAGCCGGCTCCAGGGTGGCCAGCTCCTCCTTGATCATCTCCACCATCTCGGGGTCATGCTCACCCTTGAGCATTTCCCGGTTGTCGGCCACCTGCTGGGTCAGATCCAGCCACTTCTCGCCCACCGCCAGCTGCTTGCGCACCCGGGAATGCTCGCGGGTCAGCTTCAGGTAGTTGGCCTGGTCGGCCAGTGCGTCGGGGCTGGACAGTTCGTCACTCAGTTGCTGGTACCGCTCCCGCAAGGCCAGAACGTTATCCTTCACGACTTCTCTCCCTCGCCGGCCTCGGCGGCGGCGGCGGCTGGTTCGGAATCTTTATCGGAGGTATTTTCGGAAGCTCCGGCCCCTTCCAGGGAATCCACATCCTCGGGCATATCGTAATACACCCGTTCCTTGAAGTCATCGGCTTCCGGCGTCAGGACGGCCCGCAGGGCTGCCATGGCCACCGTCAACTGGGCGTCGTCCGGTTCGCTGGTGGTGATCTTCTGCATCATCAGGCCGGGAAAGATGACCGGCTGCAGGAACCAGGCCTTGGCGAACTTGCCCGACAGCTTAATGGCCTCGTAGGCCAGGCCGCCGATAACCGGAACGAAGGCCAGGCGCTGCAAGCGATCGGGAATATCCTCGGGCCGCCCCAGGAAACTGAAGACCACGATGCTGATGAGCATGACGAAGAACAGGAAGCTGGTGCCGCAGCGGGGATGCAGGGTGGTGAAGTCCCGGGCTCCGGCGGCGTCCAGGGTGCGCCCGTTCTCGAAGGCGTGAATGCTCTTGTGCTCGGCCCCGTGGTACTCGAACACCCGGGCCATATCCGGAAACTTGCTCACCGCCCACAGATACACCACGAACATGGCCACCCGGAAAATGCCGTCCACCAGGTTCCAGGTGAAGCTGCCCTCGCCGGCGGGCACCACCAGGTCGGTCAGGATGATGGGCAGGTAGAAGAACAGGCCCAGGCTCAGAACGAAGCTGAAGGCCACCGTTCCCCACATGAGCACGTGATCCCAGAAGCTCTTCTTCTTGTCCTCGACCCGGTCCTCGCTGATGGCCTGGTCGGCCGAGAACATGAGGGCGTCGATGCCCAGGCCCATGGTCTCGATGAGGTGCACCCCGCCGCGCAACACCGGGATGTTCAGGAACTTCAGCTTCCGCACGATGCTGCTGAAGATCTTCTTGCGGATGACGATGCGCCCGTCCGGGGTGCGCACCGCCATGGCCAGATACGAGGGACTGCGCATCATCACGCCCTCGATGAGGGCCTGCCCGCCCACGGCCAGATCCATGCTGCGGGCCTCGCAGGTGTCGAAGCCTCTGCCCCCCTGGAGGGGCTGGCCACCCTGGGATCCGGAAACCTTGTTGTCCACGGTGTTGTCAGCCATTGGAATCTCCTGAATGTGCAAAAGAAGGTGCCGGATTCATTACCCGGCACCTTCTGCAGGCTCTTTGGTCGCGGCCTCGGCCGTCCCCGGCGCAAAGTGTTGCGGAGGGGACCAGGACAGCGAAGTCGAGATAACGACTACTTCTTGCCGCCGTAGTTGGCGTTCTCGTAGCGCTTGCGGAAACGCTCCACACGGCCGGCCGTGTCGACGATCTTCTGCTGCCCCGTGAAGAAGGGGTGGCAGTTGGAGCAGATTTCCACGTTGAGCTTGTCCTTGGTCGACCGGGTATGGATCACGTTGCCGCACAGGCAGGTGATCTCGCAATCCACGTACTTGGGATGAATGTTGTCTTTCATTTTTCCTTGCTACCTTACACCAGGTCCAGATTCAGGACAGAACTGCTGGACGTTACGCTCTGAGAGGTCCGGATCTATTCCTGGACACATCATTGGCCGAGGGCAAAAAGAAATAAGGAATTTCCCGCAAAGCAAGCCTTTTTTTGCGCCCCACAACCTGAAAAATAAACCGAGATAACGATTTATCAAGCGTGATCGGTTTGCCCGACCCCGGATCAGGCGTTCATGGCCCCCAGGAACTGCTCGTTGTCTTTGGTCTTGCCCAGCTTGGCGATGAGGAATTCCATGGCCTCGATGGGGTTGTAGTCGCTCAGGTACTTGCGCAGCACCCAGATCTTGGCCAGATCCTTCTGGGGGATGAGCAGGTCTTCCTTGCGCGTGCCCGACTTGAAGATGTCGATGGCCGGGTAAACGCGGCGGTCGGCGATCTTGCGGTCCAGGACCAGCTCCATGTTGCCGGTTCCCTTGAACTCCTCGAAGATGACCTCGTCCATGCGGCTACCGGTCTCGATGAGGGCCGTGGCCAGGATAGTCAGCGAGCCCCCGTCCTCGATGTTGCGGGCGGCGCCGAAGAAGCGCTTGGGCTTCTGCAGGGCGTTGCTGTCCACACCACCGGACAGGATCTTGCCCGAATGGGGCACCACGGCGTTGTGGGCCCGGGCCAGGCGGGTGATGCTGTCCAGCAGGATCACAACGTCCATGCCGTTCTCCACCAGGCGCCGGGACTTGGCCAGCACCATGTTGGCCACCTGCACGTGGCGCTCGGCGGGCTCGTCGAAGGTGGAGCTCACCACCTCGCCGTCCACGCTGCGGGCCATGTCGGTCACTTCCTCGGGCCGCTCGTCGATGAGCAGAACGATCAGGTGCACCTCGGGGTGGTTCTCGGTGATGGCGTTGGCCACCTGCTGCAGGATCATGGTCTTACCGGCGCGTGGTGGCGAAACGATCAGCCCTCGCTGCCCCTTGCCGATGGGGCTGAGCAGGTTGATCAGGCGGGTGGTCATGTTCTTGGGCTTGTGTTCCAGATTCAGGAGCTGATCGGGATACAGCGGGGTCAGGTTGTCGAAGAGGGTCACCTTCTTGGCCTGATCCGGATCCTTGTAGTTGACGCTTTCCACCTTCAGCAGGGCGAAGTAGCGCTCGTTGTCCTTGGGCGGACGCACCTGGCCGGCCACGGTGTCGCCGGTCTTCAGGTCGAACTTCTTTATCTGGGAAGGGGAGAGGTAGATATCATCGGGACCGGGCAGGTAGTTGTACTTGGCCGCCCGCAGGAACCCGTAACCCTCGGCCAGGACCTGCAACACACCTTCGGCGTAGATGAGTCCGTTCTTCTCCGTCTGACCCTCCAGGATCTTGAAGATGAGTTCTGATTTGCGGAGGGTGCTGACCGCCTCGATGTTCATGTCCCGAGCCATTTCCACCAGCTCGTGAACATTCATCTCCTGCAGGGTCTTGATATCCATTTTTTCCTCGACCTGATTTGGGGTTCCGTTGGATTTCGCTTCAGTCGGTGTGACAGAATTCTGCACGGTATTGACTGGGGTTCTATCAAGTGGGTTTAGCTGCGTCCGGTGCGGAAGGGGTGCCGCTCACCGTGGGCCCGGGAGTGGCAACATCAGCGCCACAGGCCAGAAGCCCGAAAAAGTCCTGATTGGTGTGGTTGAATTATCCCTCGTGGGTCTCGCGCCGCCGGGGGTTCCACCTGGGATCCAGCGGCGCACGTCCAAATTCTAGCACATCATGCGCCAAAAGTTGAACACATTCTTCATTATCCGCAAGAGCGGAGCGCCTATTGCGCCCCGCCCGTCAGTTCCTGATACGTCTTGAAGTTGGCGTCGGAAGCGTTGTAATCGCCCATTTCCATCTGAGCCATGCTCAGGTAAAGGAAGCCATCGGACTCGATGGCATGCAGGCTGACGGTGGCGTTGCCCACCTCAACGGCGCGGGCGAACTTCTCCTTGGACAGGGCCTCCAGTTCGGCCTTGGCCACGGCATCGGTCTCGGCGGCGGCCTGCTCCTTCAGCAGCTTGCCCCAGTTGTAGTAGGCCTTCAGGCGCAGGATCATGGTGCGGAAACTGGGGGTGGCCTCGCGCTCGGACACCCGGTCCAGAACGGTCAGGGCGTCCTCGTAACGGGCGATGGCGCTGTGCGAGTACCAGCTACCGGCGATGAGCAGCATTTCCTTGGTCTGGTCGTCATTGCCGGCGTCTTCATCGTTGGAGTAGATGTCCACGACCCTGACGTACAGATCGGCGGCGCGGGCGTAGTCGCCCTCCTCGCTGGCCAGGTTGGCGATATCCAGCATCAGGTCGGTGTCATCGGGGTGTTCGGCCAGCAGGGTGTCGAACAGCTGCATGGCCTCGTCGTTGCGGTCCAGATCGTTCAAGATGTTGGCCTTGTCCACCTGCAACAGATAAGCCTCGGGGTTCTTCTCGAGGGCCTGCTCCACCAGATCCAGGGCCTCCTGCAGAAGCTTGTGGGCAACCTCGGGATCATCGCTCTCGCCGGCGATCTGCTTCTTCATGCGGGCGATGTTCTTGATGGGGGTCAGGGAGTCCGGCAGGGCGGCGTAGGCCAGGCGCAGATGGCCCTCGGCCTGCTCGTAGTAGTTCTCATCCCAGTCGCGGCCGGCCTGGCGCAGGCGGGTCTGGTAGTTGTAGTTCAAGGAGTTGGTCACTTCCTTGGTCCAGTGCTTGGGATCGATCTCGATGGCCTTCATGTAGGCGTCATAGGCCAGCTCGTAGTTCTTCTTGGCCTCGGCGAAGGCATCCTCTTCCACGGCTTCCTCGGCCAGGTGGCTGTAGGCCTCGCCCAGGTAATAGTAGGCGTCGGGCTCGTCGTCCTGGAACTGGAAACCCTCGTGGATCACCTGCACGGCCTTGTCGTAGTTCTGCTCGTCGATGTACAGGATGGCGCTGGTGGTGTGCGCCGAACGACACCCGTTCAGACCGACCAGGGCCAGCAGCATGAGAAGGCCGGCCACCAGGATGAAACGCGCGTTGGTCAAGAAGCTGGACATGAAGGAACCCCTCTGGACAAATCTGGACAATTCCGAACCTGGCGCCGACTGGTTTCCGGATCGATCAAAACCAGCGGCCTGGAATTCCCGATGAGAGAACGGGACGTCCTCGGCATGGAAATCCTGAAGGTGGGGAATTGCTGGGACGCTTTCACGGGCGTCCGGTGACAAGCAAAAACACGGCAATTCGCCGCCTCTGCGCCTGTAATAGATAAGAAATCGGCCACCACACTGTCAACCAGGATTTGCGCCGGGGCCAGGGTTCTTCAGTCCTCGGCCGGGGGCCGCATATCGCGCCCGCCGGGCCCGCGCCTCGATCCCGGGCCGTGTTCGTTCATGCCGGGCAAAAACTGCAGGTAGCGCTGGCGTTGCTCGGGGGTCAGGAAATCCATTTCCTGCAACAGCGATTCGGTGATCAGGGAATCCAGCAGGGCCTCCTGGCGTCCCACCCGGTGCACGGCCTGACGCACATCCTCGAGCTGGGGGGAGTCGACCTTCAGCATGCCCATGAGCTGTTCACGAGCCTCCTCGACCATCCCGCGCTGGGCGATGATCCGGCGCCCGTTCTGGCGGTGGAGGTCGGCAAAGGACTGGCGTTGATCCTCGTTCAGGTCCAGGCGCTGCACCAGGGACTCCAGGCGGCGCTCCATGAAACGGCGCATGCGGGCCGTATCGGCCAGAGCCGGGCGCCCGTCCTTTCCCGCCCAGCGGCCGCCACCCCCGCGCCGGCCTCCAGGACCATTCGAGCCGTCAGGGCCATCCGGACCGCCATCCGGACCACCTCGCCCAGGGCCGCTCCCGCGCTCCCAGCCTTCCTGCCAGGAGGGCCCCTCCGCCCCGCGAGGCTGATCCAGCCCGGCCAAGAACAGGCGATACCCCAACCCCAGGTTGATCCCCAGGGAAAGCAGCAACACGAACCATCCCAGCCTGCTCATGAGTCCTGTCCTTCCTCGCTGGCGGTTTCTTCACCCTGGAACCACAGGGCTTCCAGATCCGACTGGCCATCCTCCAGGGTGGTGCCGGAAATCCACAGGGTCTCGGCCTCGTCCAGGTCGGTGGCCAGGGCATCGCCGGCCCCCACACCCCCACCACCGGGAATCAACACGCCCAGCATGAGCCCCGCCGCCACCGCCGCGGCGGCCAGGCCGGACCGGGCCCACCCGGTGGACCCGAAGAACCAGCCCTTGGCGCTGCGCGTGGTGCGAGCCTGAACAGAAGGCCAGACACTGGCTCCCGCCGCCGGCGCCGCCAGGGAGTCCAGGGATTCCCAGAGGACCCGCTGCTCGGCCAGTTCGCGGGCGCAGGTGGAACACCCGGCCAGATGCGCTTCCATCTCCGCGCGTGACCGGCTGTCCAGTTCGTCCGAGATATAGGCCTGGATGTGTTGGCTGTAGTGCTTCATGACAGATCAACCTTTCCCATGAGCTGGGATTTCAGCTGGCCCATGGCCCGCTGAATGAGGGACTCGATGCCCGGGACGGTGGTGCCCATGACCTCGGCCGCCTCCTTGTACTTCATGCCCTGAAAACGGTGCAGGGCCAGGGCTTGCCTCTGGCGTTCGGGCAGGCCGGCCATGGCCTCCCTCAGCAAGGCCGCCCGCTCGGCGGCCGCCAGTTCCTGCTGGGGGTCGTCGCCCCCATGATCCCGGTCGTGCAATCCGGGATTGAAACTGACCCAACCCAGGATCTTGCGGCGTCGCAGCTTGCTGCGGGCATAGTTGCCGGCGATGCGGAAAAGCCAGCTCTTGAACTTGCCCTCGCCCTGATACCGGTCGGCCTGGTTGTAGACCTTGACGAAGGTGTCCTGGGTCAGGTCTTCCGCCTCTTCCACCGATCCCATCATGTGAATCAGAAAGGCCTTCACCTGGTTTTCCCAGCGCAGGACGAGGAGGCGGAAAGCCGCCTCCTCGCCCCTCGCCGTCGCGGCCATGAGGGTATCGTCGTCCGCGTCGCGGTACACCGCTGACCAACCTCTTTCTAATTCGCCAGACCATCGGGGCCACCGAAGCGTCCGTAGCGGGAGCCGAAACCGGAACCCGGGCCGCGACCATCAACGCAGCCGGGACCGCCGGCCCGACCGGGGCCACGCCCCTTGCGGCCGTTCTTCCAGCCGTCACCCATCATCAGCATCTTGTCACGCTGCTCGGGTGTCAATTCATTCCGCACGGCCAGCCGGGTCTTCAGGCGGATGGCCTTGAGCTCGGTCCTCACGGCCCCCATCTTCTTGTTCAGGTCCAGGACCGTCTTCTCGGCAGGGTTGTCCTGCAGCATCTCGCCCTTCAGTTCGTTGCGCAGGCGCATGAGGTCCTTGCGCAGTTCCACCCCGTCCTGGCGGGCCTTCTCGTGAATGGCCTCGATGGCCGCCACCTGTTCCTCGGAAAGGTCCAGGCGCTGGGCCAGCATCTCGATCCGGTTGCCGGGGCCGTCACCGAGGCCGGCTCCGCGCTGCCCCCGCATTCCCTTGCCGGCTCCCGGACCCTGGGCCAGGGCCAGGCCGGCCACCGCCAGACTCAGGGCCAGCACGCCGGCCACGGTCATCTTGCGCATGGTTTTGCTGTTCATCCGTTTCATGATCTTTCCTCCGTCTTTTGGTTTTCCAGGGTCCCCCGGCGGGGGATGTGGGTTAGGAGTGCCCCGTTCATCCAGCAAAACGGGCGAGTTATGAAAAACCAGCGCGCCATTTTGGATTTTATGGTTGTGCCCTGAAGATTGTTTCTGGCCACTCGGGCATGATAAAAAGTCAGATAAAATGCAACAAAACGACGGTATATCCCTGCAGAAAGGCCCATCTGGTCCCTTCCCACCCCCAGAAACAATCTTCCGGGCACAACCATCGGGTCATTCCAGAGCCTGCAGATTGTGCCGCAAACCCTGGTGTCCCGGATGAGCCGCCAGCCCCTCCTCGAAAACCCGGCGAGCCGCCTCCTGCTCCCCGGCCCGGGCCAGCAGGACCCCCAGGTCCAGGAAAGCCCGGGCATCCCCGGGATGGGCCGCCAGGAAACGCCGAGCCCAGTCCAGGGCCTGTTCGGAGCGTCCCAGGCGGGCCAGGACCACGGCGCCGTTGTGCCAGGCCTCGGCATCGTCGGGATGAGCTTTCACCAGGGCCTGGATCTGCACCAGGGCCTCGTCTGGACGGTCCTGCTCCAGGAAAAGCCCCACGAGCAGGTGACGCAGACGGCGGCCGTCCTGGACCCGCAAAAGACCGCGGGTCAGAACCTCCTCGGCCTCCTGGTTGCGGCCCAGGGCGCGACAGGCCGTGGCCCAGCCCAGCCAGGGGGCAGGATCGGCCCCCAGCCCGGGAGCAGCGGCCTCGTACAGTAACCGCGCTTCTTCAAGCTGGACCGGATTATCCGTCAAACGCCCCAGCAAGGCCCAGCGCTGGGCCTCGCTGGCCAGGCCCAGATGGCGCCAGCGGGTCTGCTCCCGCGCCAATCCCCAGGGTTGCACCACCAACGTGGTGAGCACCAGCGCCGCGGCCGGGACGATCAGAGCCCCCCACCGGCGTTCGGGCCATCGGCGCGCCAGGGCGGCCACCCCGGCGGCCGCGCCCAGACACAGGATGGGCACCAGCACCAGGCGATAGCGGGTCACCACGAAGAAGACGCTCTGGATGGCCATCAGCGAGGCCAGCCCCACGGCCAGACGCCTGACTGCCGGCCAGTCACGCCAGGTCACCACAAGCCCCGTCAGACCCAGGACCACCAGCAAACCATAGGGAACCACCAGAAGGCCCAGGATAGGCACCCCCCTGGTCCATCCACTGTCGGTCCCGTTGCCATTGGTCCCTCCCCCAAGGGGCAGGAGCTGGTCGATTTCCCAGGACTGCAGATGCAGCCACAGCTTGCGGGCAAAAAGCGCCAGGGCGCGCCCGGGTTCATCGGCCATGGCCTGCCGCGCGGCGGCGGCCCAGACGGAATCGGCCTGGGCCACCGTCAACGCCGGGCGACCCAGCCGCCGGGCCAGGTAGGCCGTGCCCGCCGGGTCCGTTCGCTTGTCCCGCCCCACCGGCTCCACGTACAGGCCGTTGGCCGCGGCGCTGTTGCCGATGTACAGGTTCAGACCGCCGTTGAAGGTGGGCACAGCCAGCCGCCCGGCCCTTGCGCTGTTTTCCACCACGGCCGGCAGCAAGGGGGCCAGCAGGGCCACCGTCAGCAGCCCGAGAACCAGGGCGCGCCGCAGGCCCCTCTGGCTCGAGAGCTCCCACAGCCGCCACGCCGCCAGGGGCGCCAGGACCAGCACGGTGCCGCGCAGCAGTCCAGCCATTCCCAGCACCAGCCCAAGGGCCACGGCCAGCAGCTGGGGCCGGCGGCGGCAGGTCAGCAGAAAAAGGAACAGACAGACCAGAGCCAGCAGGGGGATTTCCAGCAGGAAGGAAAGGGTGTAGATGGCGGCGGGCCGGTAGAGGACGAACAGGGCCGCCGGCAGCCAGGTCAGCCACAGGGGGGGATCCCATCCCGGCGCACACAGAAGACGCCGGGCCGTCAGGTGCAGCAGCAGGACCACAGCCAGCCAGCAGGCGATCTGCGCCACGCGCAGACCCCGCCCCTGGCCGGGTTCCAGGATCTCGGCTCCTTCCCCGGCCCAGCCGCTGCCGCTCAGCCTGATGAGCCAGGGATACAGCGGGGACATGAACCCCCGCGTCAGGTCCTGGTCCGGCCCGTGGGCCCGATCCAGGTAGTGAACCTCGTCAAGGGAGGGAACCCGGGCGAAGACGGTGGTCTCGGCCCGGGGTAGCACCAGGGCCCAGCAGCCGGCCAGCAGGACCAGCACCACCGCCGGGACCACCAGGTTCGGCCGGGCCCGCAGGGAGGACTGAAAGGTCCTCCCCGCCATCAGACACTGAACCGGATTTCCAGGATGTCGCCGTCCTGCACCACGTAGGTCTTGCCCTCCAGTCGCACCTTGGCCGCCGCCTTGGCCGCGGACATGGACCCGGCGGCCATCAGGTCGTCATAGGCCGTGACCTCGGCCCGGATGAAACCCCGTTGCAGATCCGAGTGGATCACCCCGGCGGCCACCGGAGCCGTGGCCCCCTTGCGCACCGGCCAGGCGCGGCACTCGTCGGGCCCCACGGTGAAGAAGCTCTGCAGGTCCAGGGCGCTGTAGGAGGCGCGGATCATCAGACCGCTGGCGGGCTCCTCGATGCCCAGGTCGGCCAGGAATTCCTGGGCCTCGGCAGGCTCCAGTTCGGCCAGTTCCTCTTCCATGACAGCGCACAGGGAAACCACCTGGGCACCGGCCTCGCTGGCGGCGGCCACCGCGTCGGCGGGGGCTTCCTCGCCCTCGGCGCAGTTGAACACCACGATGAGGGGCTTCTGGGTCAGGAAGGTGTAGCCCGAGGCCATCTTGACCTCGTCGGGATTCAGCTCCAGGTCGCGCAGGGGGCGGTCGTTCTCCAGCTGCTCCTTGAAGCGCTGCATCATGGGCGGCTCCAGGGGATTGGCCACCTTGCCCATGCGGGCCTTTTCCTTGTCCAGCTTCTCCAGACGGTTTTCCACGATCTGCAGATCGGCCAGGGTCAGCTCCAGGGCCAGGGTTTCCAGCTCGCCGGTGGGATCGGGGGTGCCGAAGCCCCCGTCGAAGCAGCGGATGACCTGAGCCAGGGCGTCCACCTTGCGGCCGTGTTCCAGGAAGCGGGTGGCCTCGCGTGCGCCGTCGGTTCCCACGCCGGCCTGGAACCCTGGGATGTCCACCCATTCCACCGAGGCGTAGATCTCGCGCTTGGGGTTGAACATCTCGGTCAGGCGGTCCAGCCGGGGATCGGGAACCTTGCCCACAGCGCGGTGCGGATCGACCCCGCCCTGCCCCGTGGGTAGGCCGGCTCCGGTGATGACGTTGAAAAGGGTGGTCTTGCCGGTGAACTTCACACCGATGATGCCGACTTGCACGAAGGCCCTCCTAGATTGACGGATTCATCCACTGATGGAGAGGCAATATAAAACGGCGATCGGCCTAATGGAAGGGCCCGAAGGAGGGATCGGAAGGAGGAGGGCCGAAACGCGTGGTCCAGGTACTCCAGGGGCCCTGACGTCCCTGGGCGTCGACCCCGGCCACCCGGGCCCGGTATTCCTTGCCGCCCTCGACCTCGAAATCCAGGTAAAGGACGGTGACATCCTCGAAGGTGCGGATGAAGTTGTAGGGGGCTCCGGTGTTGTACTCGACCTGCACCACGTAGTGGTCCACAGGGGTGCCCACGGTGGGGGCATTCCAGCTGAATCGCGCCCAGGAAACATCGACCTGCCCCCGCCCGGGAAGGGCGACGACAAAAAATCCGACCAGGGCGACGAAAAATATCAAAGCCGCTCCGCGGGCCAGGCTGATCTGTCGATTCATTAACCGCATTTCCACTTTTCCATTAACTGAGTGAGATAAATGGGCGCACATTAATCCCCTATCCATCTGGAAAAATACACCCAAAAGCCGGAGTGATCAACCCCCCCCTTCCGCTGAAATAGACAATCGTTCGCAGAACCCCCCTTGCCGCCGTTTAATCGGCGGTTTTGTTATTGCCACCATTTCAGGGAGGACCGCATATTGCATGGGCACGGTGGTAAAGGATTCCACCGTCAGTCAACCCCTTGTGGGGGTTGCTTTGCGAGGAACGAGTTGAAAGGATTCGCCTTGAGAATCGACCGGCTTCTGGCCATTGCCGTGTGCATTCTGGCCAGTTTCTGTGGAGGGTCCGCCCGGGCCGCCACCATACAGGTTCCCCAGGATTATTCCACCGTGGCGGAAGCCCTGGACGCCGCCCAGCCGGGTGACGCCATCGAGCTGGCCCCCGGGCGCTACGTGGAATTCGACCTGGTCATGAAACCCGGCATCCGTCTGTACGGGACGGGCACGGGCCCCGGCGCCACCATCCTGGACGCCCAGGGCAAGGGGCGCATCATGAGCGCCACCTACATGGAACGCGACTCCCAGGTCCGCAATCTCACCTTTGCCAACGGCTGGGCCAAGGACCCCGAAGGGTACGGACAGTACGGCGGGGCCCTGTACATCAACTGGGCCAAGCTGTGGTTGCAGGACTGCCTCTTCGAGAACAACCGGGCCGACGCCAGCGGCGGCGCCATCTGCAGCATGAAGACCACCGCGCTGCTGGTGTCCTGCCAGTTCGAAGGCAACTCGGCCGTCAAGGGCGGCGGAGCCATGGATTGCTCCTTCGAGGCCTCCCCCTCCCTGCGCCACTGCGTCTTCAAGAGCAACACCGCCTCCTACGGCGGGGCTCTTTCCTGCCGCACGGGCAGCAGCCCCCAGCTGACCAACGTCATCTTCGACGGCAACAGCACCCAGGGCACATACGATATCGGCGGCGCCGTCATCACCTTCCTGGACAGCAGCCCCGTGTTCGAGAGCTGCACCTTCAGCCGCAACCAGGCCTACGCCGGCGGCGCCCTGTTCGCCGATCAGGAATCGCCCACCACGGTGAACCAGAGCACCATCGTGGCCAACTCGGCCGAGGCCTACGGCGCCGGCATCTACAGCAACAACGCCGAGTTGACCATCAGCAACAGCATCATCGCCTTCCAGGACGGTATGGGCCTGGAAAGCGCGGGCCGGGCCACCCCCGTCCTGGAATGCACCAACATCTTCGGCAACACCGGCGGCGACTGGGTGGGCACCCTGGCCTCCCTGGACGGGACGGCCGGCAACCTGCAGGCCGATCCCCTTTTCTGCGAGACCGAACTGGACGACGAGTATCACTTCATGCTGGAGGACGGCTCACCCTGCAGCGCCGACGGGGGAGCCTGCGGCGACATGGGCGCCTGGCCCGTGGGGTGCGACACGCCCCTGGCCCCCGAGGTGCCCGCCCTGCAGAGCTTCGCCGCCACCTGGGACCAGGGCTCGCCCCTGCTGGTGTGGACGGTGGACCTGAGCCAGGAGGCCGACGATTTCCGGCTGATGCGCTACGTGGTGGGACATCCCGGTCTGGAAGAGCAGATTCCCGTCACCGTGGGCACCGAGGGCTCCCTGGTGGCCCAGGATGCGGAGCTGGTCTACGATGCCACCACCCGGTACGGCTATCGCCTTTACTTCCTGATGCCCGAGGGCTCGGAGGTGCTGCTGGGCGAGCTGGAACTGGACGCCCCCCCCGCGGCCCGGCCCCTGGCCCAGGTGGAAGCCTGGCCCAACCCCTTCAACCCCCAGACCACCATCCACTTCGAGCTGGGCGCCCCCCAGGAGGTGGCCGTGGAGATCTTCAACATCGCCGGGCAGAGGGTGCGTCTGCTGAGCCGTGAACACTTCTCCACCGGTCCCCACAGCCTGATATGGAACGGTCAGGATGATCAGGGGCGGGTCCTGGCTTCGGGCTCATACGTGGTCATCGTGGCCGGTGAGAAGGGGAGTCAGCGGGTGAAGGTGACCCTGCTCAAGTAGTCCGGTTTTTGCTAACAGAAAGCCCCCCTACCGGCGGAGGGGGGCTTTTCTCTCGCTTCCGGTGACCGGACTACTTGATCAAGGCCATCTTCTGCACCAGGGTCTGGCCGGCGCCTTCCACGCGGTAGAAGTACACACCCGACGAGACCTCGGCCCCCCGGCCGTCGCGACCGGCCCAGGTCACCTGGCCGGGTCCGGCCGGCACCTGCTCGTCCTTGAGGGTGCTCACCAGGCGCCCCGCCACGTCGAACACCTGCACCTTCAGGTGGCCGGCCCCGGGCATGTCGAAGGCGATGACCGTGCTGGGGTTGAAGGGGTTGGGGTAGTTGGAGGCCGTCAGCATCTGGCTGGAGGGCAGATCCACCGGGCCGACGCCCCAGCAAGCGGCGGGGACCCCGAAGCTGTCCAGCAGCCCCACCAGCAAGGCTTCCCGGGCCGAGCAGGCTCCGTCGTAGGTGAGGCTGGGATCAGCGTAAACGTACTCAAATCCCATGGGCAGGGTGAAAACCCCCGGTTGCCGGGAAGGCCAGACATCCTTGCCCGCGCCGGTGTCGTTGTAGACCAGGGCGGAGAAATCGTAGACCCCGGTCTGTCCTGAAGGATCGGTGAACTCGGCCAGGGACACCCCGCCACCGGTGGGCACCACCGCGTCGAAAGCGTTGATCCCCAGGCAGCCGCCGTAGGCCACCCAGCCCTCCAGAAATCCCGTCAGCGGGATCTGGGTCAGGACCAGGGGAACCACCTGGTTGTTGATGAGGGGCCGCAGGTTGCTGGCCACCACGTCCAGCCCCAGCCAGCTGTCCACGAAGGCCTGGCCCCGGGGACCCTGGTTGAAGGCCAGGTCGCTGGCCACGTTATCCCCCGAGACCAGCAGGGTGCGCGTGCCGGACTGCAGCCAGGCGTCCAGCAGGCCCAGATCGTCGCTGCCGTCGCGGTTCAGGTCGCCGTTGCACAGGGTGAAGCTGGCCAGTTCGCCGGCGCTGTACAGCAGGCCGTCATACCCGTCCAGCTGGGCCAGGGTGGCCCGGCCGCCCAGGCCGTTGCCCAGGCCCGCCTCGGGCTCGCGGGTCACGAACAGGTCATACCCCCGCTGGTAGTCCACCCTCACGCCGCCCAGGGCATCGGTCCAGATTTCCTCGTCGTTGCCGTCCACCCACAGCAGGTTTTCGGCCGACCTGTACAGCTCGCCGTCATGATACTTGCCCACGGAGGGCAGAGCCCGCACGGTGAACTCCCGGTCATAGAGCCACAGGGCCTGGGGATTGGAGAAGCCCGTGGTGTCGGCGGGAAGGATGGCCGTCTGCACCTCGCCCCCGGCCTCGGTGGAAACACTGAAGAAGTAGTGCAGCCGGTCCCCGGGGAAGAAGAAGCCGGTGTCGGGCAGGTCGAAGGCGTAGCGATCGCTGTCCACCTGCACGCCGGCCACGGACCCGGCCAGCGGCAGCCCGCTGCTGCGGTAGTCGTTGAACACGGGGTTGGCGTCCAGCAGGTAGTGCAGGCTGGGCGGCTCGCTGAGCACGGCGCCCACGCGCAGGGGCGAAACCGTGATGACCACCGAATCCCCCGGGTCCAGGTGATCGTGGGTGGCCGGCGCGATGTTGGCGGCCATGTCGAAACGCACCGAAAGGCCGGCCAGATCGTTCAGTTCCACCTCTCCAGAGGCCGGAAAAGCGTCCTGGGCCAGATCCCGCGGGCGGGCCGACAGGGCCGGTCCGCTGTGCCGGTAGGCCGTCAGGCGGACGTTGTCGAAGTAGGGAGCCGGGGTGGCGTCATCGCCCAGCCAGCCCCAGATCGGGCCCATCTCTTCCACCGAAAGGCCCACCTGGACATGGGTGGCCCCCGCCACCAGCAGGTCCGAGACATCTTCCTGGAAGCGCAGGTAACGCGCCGGACCGTAGTAGTAGACATCGCGGCTGCGCCAGGGGGCCAGGTCCAGATCGGCGGGGTCACCCGTATTGACGCTGCGCACCTGCCAGGTGTAGAAGACGCCGGCCGATTCGAAGGTCAAATCCTCGTGCTGGAAGACGTTGAAGGCGAAGATGGCACCGTTGAGATCCTCTTGCGGCCACGCCACCACCGGCGAACGCACCTGGTTGTGCAGGCGGTTCATGCCCCCGGCCAGACCGCCGTTGGTGTTCACGATGTAACCGGCCGGGCCGTAGCACCAGTTCAGGCAGATGGTGGGGCCCACGCCCGGCACCACCAGGCCGTCGTCGATGAAGGCCACCTGCGGGGTGTAGTTGCTGCCGCAGGGATCGACCTCGTCCAGGAAGTACCAGATCTGGCTGAAATCCCCCACGGGATCGGCCGGATCGCTCAGGTCGTGGTGGGTCCAGTCGTTCCAGGCAGCCATGGTGTTCCAGTCCTGGAACTGGCCGTTGATGGCGGCTGCGCTACCCAGGGGCCCGATGAGCAGGACGCTGTCCACCGTGGCCCTGGCGTCCGGGCCGGCGCTGCCCACCAGGGTGGGTTGAGCCTGGCCCAGGGCGGGGCGGTGATCCGGCTGGGCGGCCTGGACGGAGATTCCGGCGCCGGCCACCAGAATCAGGAAGGAAAAGATGTAGCGAACCATGGCATCCCCCGATTCTGCCTGGCAGGTTAATAAAGCAAGGCGAGCGAGCGAGTTATTATATCATACGGATGCGGCCCCTTGTTGATCAAGGGGTGTCAATCGATCCGCCGCGCCACGATGCCGGCAGCGGGACGGCCATCGGGGTCGAAACCTTCCTCGTGGGAGAGGATGCAGTAGCGCCCGCGGGGGAAGAAAGTCAGCAACTCGCCGGGAGACAGGCGGTGGCGCCGATGGGGGTGCCCCTGGTAGCCGGGGGCGTGGCGGAAAGTGCGCACCAGGGCCAGCCCGCCGGGCCGCAACCAGCGGTGCAGGTTTTCCAGCAGCTCTCTTTGCAGGAAGCGGAAGTTGCAGATGATGGACCACGGACCAGGCGGCACGTTCTCCACCCGGCGCAGGTCGGCCTCCAGGAATCGGGCCTCCACCTGACGCCAGCCGGCCAGACGGTTCCCCATGGCCAGAGCCTCGGGCTGCCAGTCCAGGCCCGTCAGGCGGTAGCCGCGCTCGGCCAGGTACACCGCCGCGCGCCCGCTGCCGCAGCCCAGGTCCAGCACGGGCCCGGCCGCCGGCGGAGGCAGCAGGTCCATGTGCTCCAGCAACCAGGGCGGGGCCGACCACAGATGCCTGCCGCTGGGACCGCTGGCGCACCAGTCGGCGGGCAGCTGGGCCCAGGCCTCCTCGTCCAGGGCCAGACCCGTCACCGGGGCGCGCCCCCGTTGCTGCAGATGGGCCGCCAGTTCGGTCACCGGTTGTCCGGGCCGGCCCAGCACCAGCAAGGGCTCGTGACGCGGCGGCAACACCAGGGAGGGCACGGTGTCGGCCCAGTGGCCGTCCAGCAGGGGATGACTGGCCGCCCCCGCCAGATGCCGGGCCTGGAACACCTCCCGGGGCCGGATATCCAGCACATTGCCCCGCGCCCAGGCGGAATTGCCGGTCAGTAACGTTTTGATGTGGTTAAAATTAGCCAAACAAAACCATCGCCGTCGGAAGAGGGTTGCCAGCAGGGGGCCGCCGGGTCTAAAGTGGCCCCACTCAAATTTCCCATGCTTGCTGAGAAACCCGCTTTATAATGGGAAGTCCAGGCCGATGTCAAATCGGTTACCGAATTCAGAGGGCCGCCGGTCCTCCCTTTTTCTGTTCCTTCGCAAACTGGAGAGCAAAAGATGCCATCGATCCAGAAATTCGTGGTCACGCCCAACCTGCCCGAGCCCTTGCAGCCCCTGCTGGCCATCGCCCGCAACATGTGGTGGAGCTGGAACGTGGAGGCCATCTCCCTCATGCGCCGGGTGGACCCCGAGCTGTGGGACAAGCACAACGGCAATCCCATCGGGGTGCTGGGCAGCCTGACGGCATCACGTGTGGCCGACCTGGAGAAGGACACCGCCTTCCTGGCCCATCTGGAAAGGGTGAAGGGCGACCTGGACCGCTACCTGAAAATGGGGTCCTGGTACCAGAGCGAGCACACCGACACCGGCACCCTCATCGGCTACTTCAGCCTGGAGTTCGGGCTGCACGAGTCGCTGCCCCTGTACTCGGGCGGCCTGGGCATCCTGGCCGGCGACCACCTCAAGAGCGCCAGCGATCTGGGCCTGCCCCTGGTGGGCATGGGTCTGGCCTATCAGTACGGCTACTTCCGCCAGTACCTGAACCACGACGGCTGGCAGATGGAAGAGTACGCCCCCAACGACTTCCACAACATGAGCATGAGCCTGGAGCAGGACGACGAGGGTCGCGACATCACCATCGAGGTGCACTACCCCGGCCGCACCGTGGTGGCGCGTATCTGGCGGGTGCAGGTGGGGCGCAACCCCCTTTTCCTGCTGGACACCAACCTGCCCGTGAACCGTCCGGAAGATCGTGAGCTGACCAGCAAGCTGTACTCCGGCGACCACGACATGCGCATCCGCCAGGAGATCATGCTGGGCATCGGCGGCCTGCGCGCCCTCATCAAGCTGGGCATGGAGCCCACGGTGTGCCACCTGAACGAGGGCCACTCGGCCTTCCTGGGTCTGGAGCGCATCAACCTGCTCATGAAGAATCGTGGCCTCAGCTACGAGACCGCTTTCGAGATGGTGCGGGCCAGCAACGTCTTCACCACCCACACGCCGGTGCCCGCCGGCAACGACCATTTCCACCCCGACCTGGTGCGCACCTACCTGCGACGCAAGGCCGACGAGATGGGCATGGGCATCGACGACATGCTGGCCCTGGGCAAGCAGGATCCCGAGAACAAGTCCGAGACCTTCTGCATGACGGTGCTGGCCCTGCGCCTGAGCCGCTTCACCAACGGCGTGAGCGAACTGCACGGGCACGTGTCCCGCAACATGTGGCAGGGCGTGTGGCCCCAGGTGCCCTCCGAGGAGATTCCCATCTCCCACGTGACCAACGGCATCCACACCCGCAGCTGGCTGTGCAGCGAGATCGCCCGCCTGTACGACCGCTACCTTGGCCCCCGCTGGTTCGAGGAGCCCACGAACAAGACCCTGTGGGATCGTCTGGAACGCATCCCCGACGCCGAGCTGTGGCGCTCCCACGAACGCATGCGCGAGCGGCTGGTGGGCTTCGTGCGTGGGCGCCTGCGCCAGCAGCTGCAGCGGCGCGGCGTGAACCGGGCCTGGATCAAGGCCGCCGGCCAGATCCTGGACCCCGAAGCCCTGACCATCGGCTTCGCCCGGCGCTTTGCCACCTACAAGCGGGCCTCGCTGATCTTGCGCGACCCCGCACGGCTGGGCAAGATCCTGAACGATCCCGAGCGGCCCGTGCAGCTGGTCTTCGCCGGCAAGGCCCACCCCAAGGACCATCCGGGCAAGGAGCTGATCCGCCAGCTGGTGCACCTGGCCCAGACCGAGGGCTTCCGCAACCGCATCGTCTTCATGGAGGACTACAACATCGAGGTGGCGCGCTACATGGTGCAGGGGGTGGACGTGTGGCTGAACACGCCGCGCCGGCCCCTGGAGGCCAGCGGCACCAGCGGCATGAAGGTGCCCCCCAACGGCGGCATCAACCTGTCCATCCTGGACGGCTGGTGGTGCGAGGGTTACCACCGGGACAACGGCTGGGCCATCGGCGCCGGCGAGGATTACGACGACCAGGAATACCAGGACGAGGTGGAGAGCACCGCTCTGTACGATCTGCTGGAAAACGAGATCGTGCCCACCTTCTACGACCGCAGCAGCGACGACGTGCCCTACGAGTGGACGCGCATCATGAAGAACAGCATGCGCACGGTGAACGCCGAGTTCAACACCCACCGCCAGGTGGAGGAATACACCCAGCGCTTCTACCGGCCCTGCATGGAGAACTACGAGCGCCTGAGCAACGAGGAGTACGCCAAGGCCAAGGAACTGGCCGAGTGGCGCCAGCGGGTGTTCAGCGGCTGGAACAAGGTGTCCGTGGCCTGCGTGGACGCCCCGCCCCCGGCGGCCCAGCCCATGGGGGCCACCCTGCCCATCCGGGCGGTGGTGCAGCTGGGGGACATTCCCCCCGAGGAAGTGCTGGTCGAGGTTTATCACGGCCTGCTGGATCCGGCCGGGAATATCGCCGACGGCGAGACGGCCACCCTGTTCGCGGGTGACCGTCTGGAGGACGGCACCGTGGTCTACGACGGTGGGGTGCCTTGCCGCCGGGCCGGACAGCGGGGATTCACCGTGCGGGTGGTGCCGCGCAAGGACGGCTTCCCACTGGACCGCTTCGAGACGGGCCTGATCACCTGGTGGGAATCCGATGAAAACGGTCAGTGCGAACGCAAGGACTCCCCGGACTCCGGCGTCTACGCAGGCTGATCCCCTCCCGCCCTTCTGCCGGTCCGGGCAAACACCGCCTGGACCGGCAATCCCAGCAAGATCAATCCACCAGCCGCCAGGGCGATCATGGGGCGATAGACCACCGCCCCGTGAATGAGGAACACACACACCGCGCAAAAGACCAGGGTGGGCCACGGATACAGGGGCATGCGGAAAGCGCCGCTGCGAGCCCCACCCCGCCGGCGCATGACCAGCACCGCCACGCTGGTGGCCAGGTAGAAGCCGTACACCGCGGCCGCCGTGTACATGATGGTGTCCACGAAGGATCCCAGCACCAGGATCACCACCACCGCCATGGTCCCCTGCCACAGGAGGGCCCGGGCGGGGGGCCGCCCGGTCCCGCCCCTGCTGGCCAGGGGGCGGAACACCGCGTGATCGGCGGCCACCGCATCGGTGATGCGGGCCCCGGCGAAGACCAGCCCGTTGACGGCCCCCAGGGCCGACAGGGCGATGAGCACCGCCACCAGGCGAGCGGGCTGGGCCGCCCCCGTGGCCTGCACCGCGTCCACCGCCACGGCCCGGGACGAGGCTACCCCCGCAAAGCCCAGCGAACCCAGAAAGGCCACGTTCAGCAGCAGGTACAGGACCATCACCCCGGTGGTGCCCAGCAACAGGGCCCGCACCACGTTGCGCCGGGGGTCGCGCATCTCGGCCGCCACGTAGGCGGCCTCGTTCCAGCCCCCGTAGGTAAACAGCACCAGGATCAGGGCCACCGAAAGGGGCAGCTTGCCCGGCCCCGTCTCCACCACCGGTAGCACCGGCCCCCGGCCCCAGGCGGCCAGGGCCACTCCGGCCAGCACCAGCAGGCCCACCACCTTGGTCACCGAGAGCAAATTCTGCAGGCGGGCGCCCTGGCGCGTGCCCAGCACGTTGGTGGCCGTGCTCAGGAGCACCGCCGCACAGGCCGGTCCGCGTGGGTCCAGGTCGGTGCGGCCCGCCGCCGCCAGGCCGTAGGTGGCAAAGGCGAAGGCCATGACGGCTATGTCTCCCGGCCGGACCACCGTGGTCTGTAGCCAGCCGAAAAGGAAGCCCGCCCGGGGGCCGTAGGCCTCGGTCAGATAGGCGTAGTCGCCCCCCGGCCGGGGAAAGCCACTGGCCAGCTCGGCGTAGCCCAGGGCTCCGCACAGGGACAGGACGCCCCCCGCCAGCCAGAGCAGCAAGGTCCCCCACCAGTGGCCGGCGCCCCGCGCCACCTCGGGCATGGTCTGGAAAATTCCCACCCCCACGATGATGCCCACCATCAGGCTGGTCACGTCGAAGGTGCTGAGCTGCCTGGGGCGCGCCGGGCTGCCGGCCCTGGTCTTCATACTAGCGCACCTCGTACACGACGAAGTACTGCTCGGGCAGGTAGTCGAAGCTCTCCCTCACCTGGAACCCGGCCGCAGCCATGTCGGCGTCCAGATCGGCCCGGGCCACCTGCTGCTGGGGCGGCGGGGCGAACTCGCGCTCGGCCTCGGGGTCGTAGCGGAAGTCGATGACCACCAGCCGGCCGCCGGGGGCCAGGCCGTCCTTCAGCTTCTGGGCGTACGCCTGGCGATCCTTGATGTAGTGGAAGACATCCACCATGAAAATGGTGTCCACGCCATGGGCGGGAAGGCCGGGATCTGTGGCCTCGACCAGGCCCAGCTGCACGTTGTCCAGACCCTCGGCCCCCAGGCGGCCGGCGATGAAGTCCAGCATCTCCTGGCGGATGTCCAGGGCCAGGACCTTGCCCGCTTCCCCCACGGCCCGGGCGATGGGAATGGTGAAGTAGCCCGAGCCGGCGCCCACGTCGGCCACCACCTCGCCGGGCCGGAAGGCCAGATCGGCCAGGATGCGGTCGGGATGCTGCATGGCTTGGCGGCTTTCCCGCTCCAGCATGTCGATGTACTGCTTGGACCAGGCCGCCCGCACCGCCTGGCGGTAGCGATCCTCGCCGGTGATGAGGGCCAGCTCCGGATCCTGGCGCAGGGCGCGGAAGTTCCAGTAGCGGGCCTCCAGCAGCTCGTCCAGGGCCTCGTAGGCGGCTTCCTTGTCGCCCTTCAGGCATTGCAGGCGCACGATCTCCTGCAGGGTCTCCACGTAGTCGGTGTAGGCGGCGAAGGCCAGGGACTCGGCCTGTTCCAGGGCGGCGTCCCAGTCCTGGTCCTGGCGTGCCTCGGCGTGCAGGGTACGGGCCTGCTCCACATCCACCTGGGGCGGTTCCTGGGCCGGTGCCGGGATGGCGAAAAGTGCGAACCCCAGCAGGGCGATGAGCGTAATAGCAGCCGTGCGTTGACAGGCGGTGAGGGATGAAATCATAATCCTGGCCTCCATGGTGACCTCCCGGTCGGGTTGGACGTTGGCGTTGTCGCCTCACCATAGGGGGCCGGCGCGAAAAAGTTGTGCCGGGAGCCTGATTTCGGGCTAACAAAGACCTATCACGGGATCAAAACATTGTCGGAAAACAACTTGGGCGAAAATCAAATTCCTTCCGAATCCGACCTGAGCCGCCATTCCGGGTATCTGCTGGACGGCCGGTGGCGGGTGCTTCCCGCCGAGAACCGGGTGATTGGTCCCCACACCGACCGGCGCATCGCCGACAAGTACATGCGCGTGCTGGTGCATCTGTGCGATCACCCCACCGTGGTGACCCGGGAAGAATTGTTGCAAGCGGTGTGGCCCGACACGGTGGTGGTGGAAGAGGTCCTGACCCGCGCCGTGTCCGAGCTGCGCAAGATCTTCGGCGATGACCCGCGCGCGTCCCACTTCATCGAGACCATTCCCAAGCGGGGTTACCGGCTGCTGGTGCCGGTGACCCCTCTGCCCGCCCAGGCGGTCACGACCCCGACAGGGCCCCGCCTGTGGACAGGCTGGCGGCCGCGGGTGGCTCCCCTGCTGGGCATGGCGGCCGCGGTGGTGGCCGGTGTGGCGTTCTGGATGATCGTCCTGGATGCCCGGATCCACAGGAGCGATCAGCCTGGCCCGGCCCCTTCGCTGCTGCAGCTGACCAGCCTGAAGGGCGTGGAGGAATACCCCACCCTTTCCCCCGAAGGAACTCGCCTGGCCTTTGCCTGGGAAGGGGACGAGAAGACCCCCACCGGCATCTTCGTGCTGCCCCTGGGCCAGGACACGCCCCTGGCCCTGACCCCTCCCCACGGCCACTACGCCTATCCCGCCTGGTCTCCCGACGGCAAGTTCGTGGCCTACAGCCGGGTGGCCGGCCAGGACCCCGGCCTGTTCCAGGTTCCCGCCGGCGGCGGCACCGAAAAACTTCTGGTGCCGGTCCGGGAAGGCCGTCCCTCCATCACGCCGGACTTTTCCCCAGACGGCAAGACCCTGGTCTACGCCGCCCCCATGGGCACGCAACAAGGCTGGCACCTGGAAACGCTGGACCTGCAGGAGGGCCGGACGGCGCCCCTGACCCGGGACCTGCCCACCGGCACGTGGGACCGCCGGCCGCGGTACTCGCCCGACGGGGCCACGGTAGCCTTCATACGCACCCTGGGCGCGCGGCAGGTGCTGGGGCTGATCCCAGCCGCCGGGGGGAGCGTGCTCACACTGGATCCGGGCGAGCGGGGCATCCGGGATTTCGACTGGATGCCCGATGGCCGCCAGCTGCTGGTCTCGGCCGATGACGGCATGTGGCGGGTGGATGCGCGGGACGGATCGCGGCAGCTTGTCTCGGCCGACCGCGGGCTGAGCTGCGTCTCGGTGGCGACGGACGGCAGCCTGGCGGCCTTCACCAAGGCCAGCGGGCAGTGGGGCATCCATGCCCTGGACCCGGACACCGGGCGATTGACGCCGGTGGTTGATTCGTCCCGTTATGATGGTCGCCCCGCCCTGTCCCCCGTGCCCGCCGCCGGGGGCCGCGACCTGGCCTTCATCACCAACCGGCGTGGACGCTACGCCCTGTGGACGGCGGACCGCGACGGCGGCCGGCCGCGAGCCCTGCTCAACGACGCCGACGCCAGCCCCGACCACCCGGCCTGGTCACCCGACGGCACCCTGCTGGCCTTCGACATGTTGCGGGATGGGCACGCCGTGGTGGCGGTGATGCCGGCCGGCGGGGGAGCGCCGCGGGTGCTCACCGAACCCGGCCAGCACGAAGCCGCCCCCTCTTTCTCGCGGGATGGCCGCTTCCTGTATTTCCGACGGTCCGAGCAGGGGCACACCCGCATCTTCAGGCGCCCGGTGCAGGGTGGGCCGGCGGTGCCCGTCACCGGAAGCGAGGGCTGGCGGGCAGAGGAAAGCCTGGACGGGACGAGACTGTTCGTCCAGGAGCGTAGCTGGGAAAACCACCGCCTGCTGAGCCTGGACCCGGCGAATAATGATCAGCAAGAGGATCGAGAAGTGGACCGGCTGGTGGCGGTGGATCTGGATGAGGATTTGCTGGTGGACTGGGCCCCGGTAGCGGGGGGGCTGCTCATCTGCCGCCACACCCATCACGACGACCGGACCTATGCCCTGGAGTTCCACCCCACCGACGGCGGCCCGCTCCGCCCCGTGGCCGTCATCGAAAGCCGGCGGGACCCGGAAGTGGTTCCCGATCCCGCGGGAGGGCACACCCTGGTGGCCCTGACCACCTGGTTGGAGTGCGATCTGCTGGGCCTGACGGGACTGGCCCCTCACTGACCCTGTCCCCTCTCTGACCCAGGCTTGCTACTTCTTCACCTCCGCCGTGTCGGGGGGACTGACCCCCGGCGACAGGGGTTTGCCCACGGCCGCCGCCACGGGCGCCAGCTTTTTCATGAGCTCGCCGAAGGCCGGAAAGTCCAGGCTCTGGGGCCCGTCCGACAGGGCCTGGGCCGGGTCGGGGTGGGTCTCGACCATGATGCCGTCCGCCCCGCTGGCCGCCGCCGCCAGCGCCATGCTGGGCACGTAATCCACCACACCCACCGCGTGGCTGGGATCGACGATGACCGGCAGATGGCTCTTCTGCTTGATCACCGGCACGGCCGACAGGTCCAGGGTGTTGCGGGTGACCTTCTCGTAGGTGCGGATACCCCTCTCGCAAAGGATGACCTGGCTGTTGCCGTTGCTCATGAGATACTCGGCTGCCAGCAGCATCTCCTCGATGGTGGACATGAGCCCCCGCTTCAGCATGACCGGAACCCGTGCCTTGCCCGCCGCCTCCAGCAGGGCGTAGTTCTGCATGTTGCGCGAACCGATCTGCAGGATGTCGGCGTAGCGGGCCACCAGGGGCACTGCCTCGGGAGACACCACCTCGGTGATGACCGGCAGGCCGGTCAGGCCCCGGGCCTCGGCCAGGATCTGCAGCCCTTCCTCGCCCAACCCCTGGAACGAGTAGGGCGAGGTGCGGGGCTTGAAGGCCCCGCCGCGCAGGATGTGGCCGCCGCATTCATGGACGCGCCGCGCGGTGGCCAGCAGCTGGTCCCGGTTCTCCACGGCGCAGGGTCCGGCCATGACCACGAAACCGCCGCCGCCGATGCGCAACCCCCGGCCCAGACGCACCACCGTGGGCTCGGGCTGGAAGTCGCGGCTGACCAGCTTGAACTTGCTGGACAGGGGCGACACGCTCTCCACCCCCGGCAGATCCTGGACGGGGGCCAGGGCCTCGGCGTTGCCGTCCATGACCCCGATGACGGTGCGCATGGCCCCGTGGTAGGGACGGGGGCTGAATCCCATCTCCTCCACGGCGCTGATGACCCGGCCCAGGTCGGCCAGGCTGGATTGCTGCTTCATCAGGATGATCATGACTGTTCCTTCCCCGCGGCCGCCAGGGCCCGGTTCACTTGGCTGAGGAAATTTTCCACCAGGACGGGGGCCGACTGCGCGTCGGGGGCCCCGGCGATGATGCGGATCAACTGGCTGCCGATGATGACGCCATCGGCGTGCCGGCTGATGACCGCCGCCTGTTCCGGCGTGCTGACACCGAAGCCCACGTAGCGGGGCAAGGGGCAGGCCTGGCGCACCCGTTCCAGGTAGTCCACCAGACCCTGACCCTGCCCTGAGTTGCCGGCGGCGTGACCGGTCACCCCGGTCACGGCCACCAGATAGAGGAATCCCCGGGCCTGCGCCCCGATGGCCCGCAGGCGCTGGTCGGGGGAGGTGGGCGCCACCAGATCCACCAGGGCCACGCCCCGCTCGGCCAGCAGGCCGCGCAGCTCGCCGGCCTCTTCGGGGGGCAGATCGGGGACGATGCACCCGGCCACCCCTTGCCGGGCACAATCATCCGCGAAGGCGGCGAACCCGTAGCTCAGGATGGGGTTCAGATACCCCATGAGAACGGGCGTCAGGCCGTGCTCGCTGCGGGCCCGGCCGGCCATGGCCAGGGAGGCGCCCAGGGTCACGCCCTGGCTCAGCGCCACCTGGGACGAGCTCTGGATCACCGGGCCGTCGGCGGTGGGATCGCTGAAAGGCACCCCTATTTCCAGCAACCGGCAACCGCTGCGGGCCACCGATCCCACCAGCTGGTCGAAGGTGGTGGGGTCGGGGTAGCCCGCCGTCAGGAAGGGCACCAGGGCCTTCCGGCCGGCGGCGCGCAGCTGGGTGGTCAGTTCTTCCAGGACCATCATGACGCCCCCCCTTCATCGCCGGCGGGCTGGCTGCCCAGACCCAGATGGTTGCTCATGTCCAGATCATTGCTCATATCCTTGTCCCCCCGCCCCGACAGGTTCAGCACCACCAGGGGCCGCCCGACCGGCTGGCCCAGCAACCCGTAAAGGCGGGGCAGCAGGGCCAGGGCGTGGCTGGATTCCAGGGCGGGGATGATGCCCTCGCGCCGGCACAACAGGCCGAAGGCCGCCAGGGCCTCGCCGTCATTCACCGTCTCGTAGCGCGCCCGGCCACTGTCCTTCAGCTGGCTGTGCTGGGGGCCCACTCCCGGGTAGTCCAGCCCCGCCGCCAGGGAATGGGCGGGCGAGACCTGCCCGTCGTCGTCCTGCAACAGGTAACTGTATGAGCCGTGCAGCACTCCGGGGCGCCCCCGGGTCAGGGCCGCCGAATGACCGGCCTGGGAACCGCCCGCCTCCACCCCGAACAGCTGCACGGAATCATCGCCCAGGAAGGCCTGGAAGATGCCCAGGGCGTTGCTGCCACCCCCCACGCAGGCCACCACCGCGTCGGGCAGGCGCCCCTCGCGTTCCAGGATCTGGCGGCGGGCCTCGGTGCCGATGACGGCCTGGAAGTCGCGCACCATTTCCGGGTAGGGATGGGGCCCCACCGTGGAGCCGATGATGTAATGGGTGGTGCCCACGTTGGTCACCCAGTCACGGATGGCCTCGCTGGTGGCGTCCTTCAGGGTGCGGGACCCGTGGCGCACGGGCACCACCTGGGCCCCCAGCATCTTCATGCGCTGCACGTTGGGCAGCTGGCGTTCCATGTCCTTCTCGCCCATGTACACAGTGCACTCCAGGCCGGCCAGGGCGGCCACGGTGGCCGAGGCCACCCCGTGCTGGCCCGCACCCGTCTCGGCCACGATGCGGCTCTTGCCCATGCGCTGGGTCAGCAACACCTGGCCCAGGCAGTTGTTGATCTTGTGGGCCCCGGTGTGGTTCAGATCCTCGCGCTTGAGGTAGATGGTCAGCTGCCCGTCCAGGGCCCGCTCCAGGTTGCGCGCCCGGTACAGGGGCGTGGGCCGGCCCGAGTAGTGGGCCAGCAGGTCGGCCAGCTCTGCCTGGAAGGACGGGTCCTGCCGGGCCTCGGCGTACACCGCGGCCAGCTCGTCCAGGCCGGGCATCAATGTCTCGGGCACGTAGCGCCCGCCGTAAGGGCCGAAGCGGCCCGCCTTGTCGCCGGTTTCGCTCAGCACGCGCGAACCTCCTGCATGACGGTGTTGATGAGCTCGTTGTCCTTGCGGCCCACGGCAGCCTCCACGCCGCGGCTCATGTCCACGGCGAAGGGCCGCACCCCGGCGGCCAGGGCCACGTTGCCCGGGCCCAGGGCTCCGGCCAGCAACACCCGTCGCCCCCGGGCGGCCAGGCGCTGGGCGGCCCGGCGCAGATTCTCCTGCTGGTGCAGCAGATCCTCCTCGGACAGGCCGGTGACGGTGTGGTTCTTGGGCATGTCCAGCAACAGGTAGGCCACCTGGGCGTAGCCATCGGCCACGCCAGTTTCCACCTGGTCCAGGGTCAGGGCCTTGATCACCGGCAGACCGGTGGCGCGGGTGACCCGGGCGCAGAAGTCCGGGGTCTCCCGGCCGTGCAACTGCACCAGGTCCAGATCGGCGGCGTCGGCAGCCGCCACCACCTGCTCCAGGTCCGGGTCCACGAACACGCCGCAAAGCCGCGCCTGGGGCAGGGCCTGGCGCACGGCGGCGGCCCGCTCGAGGGTGATCTGCCGCGGTCCGGGGGCCAGCACCATGCCCAGCAGCTGGGCACCGGCCGCGTGAGCACCGGCCGCATCCTCCACGCTGGTCAGGCCGCAGATCTTGACCCGGGTGGCACCCTCTTCCTCCAGGCCCGTCAGCTCGCGCACCTTGCGCCCGGGATCGGGGCTCATCAGCAGGGCGTGGCCCACAAGGAAGGCCCCCGCGCCGGCGGCCTGCAGGTCCAGGATCTCGGAGCGCCGGTTGATGCCGCTCTCGCTCACCGTCAACACGTCCTCGGGCACCAGAGGCAGCAGGCGGGGGGTGTTGGCCAGGTCGGTGGTCAGGCGGGCCAGGTCGCGGTTGTTGATGCCCAGGATGCGCGCCCCCGCCGTCAGGCTGCGGGTGATGTCTTCCTCGTCATGGCACTCCACCAGGGCCTGCAGGCCCAGGCCGTGCACCATCTTCAGCAGTGAGGTCAGATTGGCCTGATCCAGCAAGCGGGCGATGAGCAGCAGCGCGTCGGCCCCGGCCTGCCAGGCGGCCTGAACCTGGGCCGGCCCCACCACGAAATCCTTCACCAGCACCGGCAGCCCGCAGGCTTGCCGCATGGCCGCCACGTCGTCCAGGCTGGTGCCGAAATTCTCCTGGTCCGTCACCACCGAGAGGGCGGCGGCCCCGCCCCGGGCATAGGCTGCGGCCAGGCGGGCAGGGGCGGCGTGCTGCCTGAACTCGGGATTGCTGGGGCTGCAATGCTTCACCTCGGCGATGACCGCCCCGGGACGGCTGATGGCGGCCGCGAAATCCCGCACCGTGGCCTGGGCCGGGCGCTGGGGCGTATTCTCGGCGAAATGGCTCGCCAGACGTCGTTCCTCGGCCTGCTTGCCGGGCAGGATCCTCTCCAGAAAGCTCATGACGCCTCCTTGACCAGCTGGCCGCTGGCCGTTTTCAGGACGTCCAGGGTTTCCAGAACGGCGCCCGACTGCAGGGTACGGCGCGCCAGATCCAGCCCCTCGGCCAGATCGGCGGCCCGCTCGCCCAGCACGGCGGCGAAGGCGGCGTTCAGCAAGACGGCCGTGGCGTGTGGACCGGGATTGCCGGCGAACACATCCAGCAGGATGGCCGCGTTCTCCTGGGGGGTTCCCCCGGCCAGCTGGGCCGGAGCCACCGTTTCCACCCCCAGGTCCCAGGGCGAGAATTCATGGACCCGCACCCGGCCATCCTTCAGCTCGGCCACGCGGGTGGGACCGCAGGGCGACACCTCGTCCAGGCCCCCTGAACCATGCACAACGCAGGCCCGCCGGGCGCCCAGATTGGCCAGCACCCGGCACAGGGGCTCGCACAGGGCGGGGTCGTACACGCCAAAAAGCTGCCGGTCGGCGCCCGCCGGATTGGTCAGGGGCCCCAGCACGTTGAACACCGTGCGCACGCCCAGCTCGCGCCGCACCGGGGCGGCGTGCTTCATGGCCGGATGCAGGTTGGGAGCGAACAGGAAACCGATGCCCACGGTGTCCACCAGGTGGCCCACCTGCCCGGCCTCCAGGGCGATGTTCACGCCCAGGGCCTCCAGAACGTCGGCGCTGCCGCTGCGCGAGGACACGGCGCGGTTGCCGTGCTTGGCCACGGGAATGCCCATGGCCGCGGCCACCAGGGCGGTGGCGGTGGAGATGTTCACCGTGCCGGCCCCGTCCCCGCCGGTGCCGCAGGTGTCCAGCAGCAACCCGGCGCTGGTGGGCACCGGCACCACGTGACGCCGCATGACGGTGGCGAACCCCGTGATCTCGTCCACGGTCTCCCCCTTCAGGCGCAGAGCCGTCAGCAGGGCCGCCAGGCTGGCCCCGGGCACCTCGCCCCCCATGATGGCGGTCATCAGGCCCTCGGCCTGGGCGCGGGCCAGATCCCGGCCCTCAAGAAGCTGTTCGAGAATGGGCTTCAAGGCAATCCCCCTTTCCCGTGCTCAGTTCCAGGAAGTTGGCCATGAGGCGGCGCCCCTCCGGGCTGAGGATGGATTCGGGGTGGAACTGCACGCCCTCCACGTCTTCGCCCTTCAGGCGCACGCCCATGATCTCGCCGCTGCTGGTGTAGCTGCTGACCTGCAGCTCGGCGGGCAGATCCTCCTCGGCGGCCATCAGGCTGTGGTAGCGCGTGGCCTCGAAGGGGTTGCTCAGGCCGTGATAGATGGTGGCGCCGTCGTGGTACACCCGGCTGACCTTGCCGTGCATGACCCGGTCGGCCCGCACGATGCTGCCCCCGAAGGCCGCCACGATGCTCTGGTGCCCCAGACAGATGCCCAGCACCGGGATGCGCCCCGCAAAATGCCTGATAAACTCGACGCTCACCCCGGCGTCGGCCGGTGTGCCAGGCCCCGGCGAGATGACCAGGGAGCTGGGTTGCAGATCCATGGCCTGCTCCAGGGTGATGGCGTCGTTGCGCACCACCTGCACCCGGGCCCCCAGCTCGCCCATGAGCTGAGCCACGTTGTAGGTGAACGAGTCGTAGTTGTCGATGAGCAGATGCATGTCAGACTCCCCTCTCGGCGTTGGCCACGGCCCGGGTCAGGGCGCCGATCTTGTTCAAGGTCTCCTGGTACTCGGCGGCCGGGTCGCTGTCGGCCACGATGCCGGCACCCGCCTGCACCTCGAAGCCGCCGTCCCGCATGATGAGGGTGCGGATGGTGATGCACATGTCCATGTCGCCCCGCCGCCCGAAGTAGCCCACCGCGCCGGCGTACACGCCCCGGCGCTGGGGTTCCAGGTCGGTGATGATCTGCATGGCCCGGATCTTGGGAGCCCCGCTGACGGTGCCCGCGGGGAAGGTGGCGCGCAGGGCGTCGAACATGTCGCGGCCCTCTTCCAGCCGGCCCGAAACCCGGGACACCAGGTGCATCACGTGGCTGTAGCGTTCCACGGCCATGAACTCCTCCACCTCCACGCTGCCCGAGCGGCAAACCCGGCCCAGATCGTTGCGGCCCAGATCCACCAGCATGACGTGCTCGGCCCGCTCCTTCTCGTCGGCCAGCAGTTCCTCGGCCAGGGCCGCGTCACGCACCACCGTCTCGCCCCGGGGGCGGGTGCCGGCGATGGGGTTCACCTGCAACCGGTCCCCGCTCAGGCGCACCAGCATCTCGGGCGAGCTGCCCACCAGCTGGAAATCCCCGCAATCCAGGAAGAACAGGTAGGGGCTGGGGTTCAGGATGCGCAGGGCGCGGAACACCTGAAAGGCGTCCACCGCGGTGCGGCGGCTCAGGCGCTGGGAAAGCACGATCTGGAAGGCGTCCCCGGCCATGATGTGCTCCTTGGCCCGGTCCACGGCGGCCATGAAGTCGTCGCGGGTGAAGTTGGCTTCCAGGTCATCCACCGCAGGGGCCTCGACCTCGCCACCCCGGCCCCTCAGGACCTCGTGGGGCAGGGCGCCCTGCAGAGCGGCCAGGATGCACTCCAGCTCGGCGCTGGCCGCGGCATGGGCGTCGCCCTCGCCCTCGAGGGGGGGCAGGGTGACCAGCTCGATCTCGTTCTTCACGTGATCGAAAACAACCATGGTCTCGGGGAACATCAGGTGATAGTCAGGCAGACCGTCGCCCCCCTCTTGGGGCAAGGGAATGGAGTCGAAGTAACGCACCAGGTCGTAGCCCAGATAGCCCACCGCCCCGCCGAAGGGCGCAGGCAGATCGGCCTCGGGATCGACGATATCTCCCCCGGCGGCCAGGTGCTGCTTGACCGGGGCCAGGGGGTCGGCAGCGTCCACCGGGAATTGCTCCTGCCCGGTTTCGCCGGCGCCGTTGGGGGTGATGGTCACGGTCCCGTCCTGCAGCCGGATGGTGCGGGCCGGCCGCAAGCCGATGAACGAGTAGCGCCCCACCTGCAACCCCTTCTCCACGCTCTCCAGCAGGAACGACGCCCCCAGGGGTTTGAGCTTCAGGAAGACCGAAACCGGGGTTTCCAGGTCGGCGGCGATCTTCAGGCGGACGGGCACCCGCTGTCCGTCTCGGGTCTGGTCCTGGTACTGGGACCGGGTCGGGCTGATCATCTTGTCCTCCTTGGCGCCGGCTGCTGGCGGCGCCCTCGATGGCTTCTGGTCGGGCCTGGCCGGGGGCGGATACGAAAAAACCCGCCACCGCTTGGTGACAGGCTGCCTCGGGAAAATCGGTTTGTTCAGGATCTCAGGTCAGATGAGCTTCAGAACCTCCCGTCCGCGGACGCTGCCACCGTCGCCGGCTCACGCCAGGCGCGCCAATAACCCTGCCAGGACCAGCTGTCCGGGCGGGCGTTCAGGTTGGCGGTGCAGGTCACGAGGTTCATGAAGAACGAGGATGCGCTCCCCGTGGGCGAAGGTTTTTTTGAAAAGTCGCCGGACAGATCAAATCCGGATTATCCTCACGAGTGATAAAGTATACACCATCGCTCGCCTTTGACGCAACCCCCTCACTCGGGAAAAACCGCCTCAGCCGATCTCGGCGTAGGGCAGGGTCTCGGCCTCGGACGGCGGCACGTTGCAGGAGCGCTTGAACTCGCGGCTGAACTGGGATGGGCTGGCGCAGCCCTCCCACACCGGCGCCCACGTGGTCGACGCTCTGGAGCTGTTTGGGAATGGCGGACCCAGGTGGAGAGCCGGGTGCGCGGCTGGCTGCTGGATACTTCCTGAGCGGTCCCGGCAGTGGTTGAACAGGCCGGTTGATGTTATGGTGATGGGGCCTGTTCAGTTGACCGGCTCGGTTGCCAGGTTCATTTTCCGGCAACTCCACCGCCGTCAGACCACCACCCGGAGGGGCCCTCACCATGTCCAACACGTTCGGCAAGTGCTTCCGCGTCACAACCTACGGTGAAAGCCACGGCCACGCCGTGGGAGTGGTCATCGACGGCTGCCCCGCCCGCCTGCCCCTGGACCCCGGCCGCATCCAGGCCCAGCTGGACCGCCGCCGCCCCGGCCAGAGCCGGTTGACGACTCCGCGCAACGAACTGGACCAGGTGGAGATCCTGTCCGGCACCCAGGACGGCGTGACCCTGGGCACCCCCCTGTCGCTGATGGTGCGCAACAAGGACCAGCACCCCGGCGACTACCGCGAGATGCACCACATTCCCCGCCCCTCCCACGCCGACTACACCTACCAGGAGAAGTACGGCATCCGCGCCGCCAGCGGGGGCGGCCGGGCCAGCGCCCGGGAAACCCTGGCCCGGGTGGCGGCCGGCGCGGTGGCCGAAATCTGGCTGGAAAAACACTTCGGGGTGGAAATCGTGGCCTGGGTCGATTCCATCGGCGGCCACACGGCCCCCCCCATCGACGGCTCGGCCCTGAAGCGCAGCCAGGTGGACGAATCCCCCGTGCGCTGTCCCCACGCACCCACCGCCAAGGAGATGACCATGGCCATCGAGGCGGCCATGCACGACAAGGACTCCGTTGGTGGCACCATCAGCTGCGTGTGCCGGGGCGTTCCCGCCGGCTGGGGCGAGCCCGTCTTCGACAAGCTGGAAGCCCTCCTGGCCCACGCCATGCTTTCCATTCCGGCGGTGAAGGGTTTCGAGTCGGGCTCGGGGTTTGCCGGTTCGCGCCTGCGCGGCAGCCAGAACAACGACCTCTTCCTGGCCGGCAGCCACACCCTGACCACGGCCACCAACAGCAGCGGGGGCATCCAGGGCGGCATCAGCAACGGCCAGCCCATCCTGTTCCGGGTGGCCTTCAAGCCGCCCGCCACCATCGGCAAGGCCCAGACCACCGCCACCTTCGAGGGCAAGGCCGCCACCCTGGAGGGCAAGGGCCGCCACGACCCCTGCGTGCTGCCCCGGGCCGTGCCCATCGTCGAGGGGATGGCGGCCCTGGTGCTGGCCGATCTGGCCCTGGCCCAGCAGGCGCGGCGCTAGCCGATCTGCCTCTCCCTTTTTGCTGCAGTCAGACAGCGATCTGCCGACAATTGAACATTGATAGTCAATGACCGCCGCCAGCCCCCACGCCCCGGAGGCCTGGCGGCGGTGATCTGTCCTGATGTGTCTTGAAATGCTGGTGGGGCAAGGGAGATGATTGATCCATGAAACACAGCCAATGGTCCTGGTTGATCCTGGCCCTGTCCTGCCTCGGTGCCTGCGACGCCCTGGCCCAGGTGCCCGACTCGGTCATCGTCTTTTGGTCCGATGATGAATTCGCGGTCCATTCCTCCAGCGAACTGAGTGGGTCGGTGGGCCAGAACGAAGGAGCCGTCGCCTGGGATGTGGGCGACGGACACGCCACCATCACCATGTCCGGCAGCTACCTGGTTTATGGCCCCGATTTTCAGCTCTCCTGGGAATCGGCCCCCCAGCCCTTTCCGCTGTACCTGAGCGCCGACACCAGCACGGGGTCGGCCTACTACATGGAAGTCAAGTGGCTCGAAACGGTCATGGAATCGGAAGCCCACACCCTGACCGAGGATTTCGAATGGGGTCTCATGGTGCCCGGCGGGAATCGCGTGATCATCAACCTGTGGCTGGACGAATACATGGTGGAGCACGACGTGACCTACACCCTCATCTGGGGAGAGGGCACCCCCGTGGAAGCCTCCACATTCGGCGCGGTGAAAGCCCTTTTCCGCTAGTTTCCGGCGACCAGGGGAGAGTCACTCCAGGCCGGGGACGATGGCCTGCAGATCCTTGACGTATTGCTGGAACTGTCGTTTGCCTCCCGCGGTGACGCTCACCAGGGTCAGGGGACGCTTGCCCTCGAAGGTCTTCTGGATCTTGACCAGCCTGCCCTCCTCCAGCTTGCTCAGATGCACCGACAGGGTGCCGTCGGTGAGTTTCAATTCCTTGCGCAGAGAGGTGAAGGGAACGGCGCGACCGGTGCGCACCAGAAGGGACAGGATCAGCAGCCTGACCCGGCCGTGAATGAGCGGCAGCAGGGGTTTCCGACCTCCGTTGCCGGCTGCCGGACCGTTCTTGGTCGCCACGCCGCGGGCCTCCTTGCCTTACGGACTGGCTGAAAAAAATCAGGGACCGACGATGTTGACCATGGTGTGATGCAACGTCGGTCCCTGTGGTTTCAGGAAAGGCCACCCTGCCTGTTCCTGAAGGGGTTGATCGAGGCCGCGGTCTTGCGACTCCCCAACCCGGTTCCTGAATCCTTTCAAGAAAACCTTTTGTTGAGGAGGGGGCGGCTGGCACCCAGGACCAGTGTATCCGCCCCCCTGTGGCCGCTCGGAGTTCCTTCTCCGACTCCCTCGCGGGGGCCCGGCGTTCCGTCAGGGCCCGGCTCGACCTTCGCGATCAACCAACTCCATGCGGCTTCTTCGGTCCCCAGGACAGTTCCCGGAATCCTTTCCAGGCTCTGGTCATCCCGGCGAATCGGGAGAAGCTGGGTGCGTTCTCCAGCCCCGCCTATACTTTATAATCTCAAGTACTTTTCTTTTTCAAGTAAAAAATGAAAAAAATCTGCAGGCGTGCTAGAATGGAACCAAGAAAAGGAGAACATGCTGTGCTGAAACAATTTACCATCGCCTTGCTTTTCCTGGCCACCACCTTCCTGATGGGTTGCGGCTCTGCCGGAAACCCGCCAGTTGCCCAGACCCTCACCCCCGACCTGAAGGTCATGAGCTTCAACATCCGTTACGGCGCCGCCGATGACGGGGACGACTCCTGGCCCCTGCGCCGCGCCCTGGTGGCCGAGACCATCCGGAGCTTCGGCCCCCACCTGCTGGGGGTGCAGGAATGCCTGGACTTCCAGGCCACCTTCCTGCGCGAGGCCCTGCCCGACCACGGCTTCGTGGGCGTGGGCCGGGACGATGGCCACCAGAAGGGCGAGATGTGCGGCATCTTCTACCGCCGGGCCTATTTCGACCTGCTGGACTCGGGACATTTCTGGCTGAGCCCCACCCCAGACCAGCCAGGCAGCCTGGGCTGGGACGCGGCCCTGACCCGCATGGCCAGCTGGGCCAAGCTGCGCACCCGCGGTCCCGGAGCCCGGGAATTCATCTTCTGCAACACCCACTTCGATCACGTGGGCCGGGAGGCCCGTCGCCAGTCGGCCGGGGTCCTGGACCGCCGGCTGCGCCGCATCGCCGGCAAGCTGCCCGTCATCCTGTGCGGGGATTTCAACGCCGACGCCGACTCGGCCCTGGACGGCCCCTTCGCGGTGCTGCGCCGGGCCGGGTGGCAGGACACCTACCATGGGCCGGCCCAGGATTCGGGCACCTTCAACGCCTTCCGGGGCAAGACCGGCGGGCCCCGCATCGACTGGATCCTGACCCGGGGCGAGGACCTGCGGGGACAGGGATCCATCGTGCGCCTGGGCCGGGCCGGCCGCTTCCCCTCTGACCACTTTCCCGTGACCGCCAGGATCAAGGAGGTTCCGGCGCCGGATACCGGGCAATGACCGTCCCTGCGCTGTGAGATTCCATTTGAGCCCCCCGCGGCCCCGTCTTATCTTAGGCGCGGTTTGCTGCCGGTCTCGCTTGTTCATCCGGTCGCGGCCCTACCGACCTTCCTGGACGGACCGATAGCATGATCCGATCCACGGTTTCCCGGGCAGGTCCCTGCACGACAGAAGGAGGTTAGCCATGAAGACCGAGAAGCTCATCGCGATGGAAGACCAGTTCGGCGCCAACAACTACCATCCGCTCGACATCGTCATCAAGAAGGCCGAAGGCGTCTGGGTCGAGGACGTTGAAGGCAACAAGTTCATGGACTTCCTCGCTGCCTACAGCGCCGTGAACCAGGGCCACTGCCACCCCCGCCTGCTCAAGGCCCTGCGCCGGCAGGCCGCCAAGGTCACCCTGACCAGCCGCGCCTTCCGCAACGACCAGCTGCCCTTCTTCTGCCAGGAAGTGTGCGCCCTGACCGGCTACGACCGCGTGCTGCCCATGAACTCGGGCGCCGAGGCCGTCGAGACCGCCATCAAGGCCGCCCGCAAGTGGGGCGAGAAGGTCAAGGGCATCAAGAAGAACAAGGCCGAGATCATCGTCTGCGCCGACAACTTCCACGGACGCACCACCACCATCGTGGGCTTCAGCACCGAGGAGCAGTACAAGGACGGCTTCGGCCCCTTCACTCCCGGCTTCAAGGTCATTCCCTTCGGTGACGCCAAGGCCCTCGAAGCCGCCATCACCAAGAACACCTGCGCCTTCATGGTCGAGCCCGTGCAGGGCGAGGCCGGCATCAACGTGCCCCCCAAGGGCTTCTTGAAGAAGGCCGCGACCCTGTGCAAGAAGAACAACGTGCTGTTCATCGCCGACGAGATCCAGAGCGGCCTGGGCCGCACCGGCAAGCTGTTCGCCTTCCAGCACGAGGACGTCACCCCCGACGCCGTGATCATCGGCAAGGCCCTGAGCGGCGGCTTCTACCCCGTGTCCGCCTTCCTGGCCAGCGACGAGGTCATGGGCGTATTCAACCCCGGCGACCACGGCAGCACCTTCGGCGGCAACCCCCTGGGCATGGCCGTGGCCCGCGAGGCCCTGAAGGTCCTGACCGAGGAGAAGCTGGTGCAGAACAGCGCCAAGCTGGGCCCCTGGTTCATGGACGAGCTGCGCAAGATCAAGTCGCCCAGCATCAAGCTGGTGCGGGGCCAGGGCCTGTTCATCGGCCTGGTGCTGGACCGCAAGGCCCGCCCCTACTGCGAGGCTCTCATGGCCGAGGGCATGCTGTGCAAGGAGACCCACGAGAACGTGATCCGTTTCGCTCCGCCCCTGGTCATCTCCAAGAAGGAGCTGAACATGGCCCTGCGCCGCATCAAGAAGGTGTTCAAGAAGCTGGACGGCTAGTCCCCTCGCCAGCCTTGCCACGACCCGGCCCGGAGCCACGAGGCTCCGGGCTATCTTTATACCCGGGCTAAAGCCGGGGCCGTTTCGTCCGAAATAAACTCCCAGCGGGAGTAAATGCTTTGTCCCACCTGAATACAGGGGATTGTTTCCATGAGTCTTCGAACAAAAGTCATCATGCTGGTGGCCGGCTGCCTGACGGTGGTCCTGGGCGTCTCGGCGACCTTCAACACCATCTCCACCCGGCGCATGGCGGCCGAACAGAGCGAAGAGGCGGCGCGGTTGACGGTGGAGAGTATCACCTTTGCCATGAGCGCCTTCGGCGAGATCGGGGACATGGACGGGTTGCAGACCTTCGTGGACGACCTGGCCGAGGTTCCGGAAATCCAGGCGGTGAGGGCCGTGCGGGCCCCGTCCGTGGCCGAAGAATACGGCGTGCGGGAAGGGGCCGAACCGGCCAGCGAGGTGGAGAGCCAGGTTCTGGCCCAGGGCGAGGCCCGCTCCATTCGCGACGCCGCCGGCCACACCCTGCAGTTCGTCATGCCGGTGAAGGCCTCTGAAAGCTGCCTGGATTGCCACTCTATCAACAAGGCCGGCGATGTGCTGGGCCTGGCCAGCGTGACCATGGGTACCGGCAAGGCCGACACCTCCCTGGCCGGCGTGGTGCGCTCCACCATTCTTTCGGCCATCCTGGCCATCATCATCTCGGGGATCGCCCTGGCCCTGGTCATCAACACCAAGGTCATCAAGCCCGTGGCCCGGGCCACAAAGGCCTTGCTTTCCCATGTGTCGGGCCTGAGCGATGCCGCCGCCGAACTTGCGGGCACCAGCCGCACCATGGTGGACGGCACCAACAACACTGCGGCCAGCCTGCAGCAGACCTCGGCCTCCCTGGAGACCATGAGCGCCCAGACCCGCACCAACGCCGAACACGCCAGCCAGGCCCAGCACAGCGCCGGCGCCGTGCTGGAGAAGACCACCGCCGGGCAGCAGGCGGTGCAGTCCATGTCCTCGGCCATCGGCGCCATCAAGGATGCCAGCGACCAGACGGGCAAGATCCTGCAGACCATCGACGAGATCGCCTTCCAGACCAACCTGCTGGCCCTGAACGCCGCGGTGGAAGCCGCCCGGGCCGGGGACGCCGGCAAGGGCTTCGCCGTGGTGGCCGAGGAGGTGCGCAACCTGGCCCAGCGCTCGGCTGCGGCCGCCCAGGAGACTTCCCGCCTCATCGAGACCTCCCAGGTCAGCGCCGACCAGGGCGTGCTGGCCAGCGAGCAGGTGGCCCGCCTCATCGACGAGATCACCGGCAGCATTGACCAGACGGTGCAGCTCATGACCGAGGTCACGTCGGCCAGCAACCGCCAGGCCACCGACATCGGCCAGGTCAAGAACGCCGTGGGACAGATCGACCAGGTGAGTCAGAAGAACGCCGGCATCGCCAACCACTCGGAAGAGGCCAGCGTCCACCTGAGCAACATGAGCCAGGCCCTGCGCGAGGTGTCGGAGGATCTGACTCGCATGGTGGGCAGCTGAGCGACCCTTTCCCTGTCAGGCCCGGGGCCCTGCGGCTCCGGGCTTTTTTTTTGTCATTCCCGCTCGCGTCCTAGATATTTGAGGCAACCACAGGAGTTCAGGCACCATGCCCAGCTGCTTTTTCGTCTCCGATATCCATGGCCGCCCGGGGCGCTACCGGGCCCTGGCCGAGGCCGTGTTGCAAGCCCGCCCGGACGCCCTTTTCCTGGGGGGCGATCTGCTTCCCCACCCCCTCGATTTTTCCTGGCGCCGCCATCCAGGCCAGGGCGACTTCGCCACGGATTTCCTGGTGCCTCTCTTCGCTGATTTACGAAGAACCCTGGGGACGGCTTACCCCGAGGTGTTCCTCATCCTTGGTAACGATGATTCCCGCGCCAACGAAGAAACATTGCTGGAAGCCGAAGAGCGGGGCCTGTGGCGGTACGCCCACGGGAGGGTGCTGGCCTGGGGCGATCTGGACGTGGTGGGGTATTCGTGCATCCCTCCCTCCCCCTTCCAGCTGAAGGACTGGGAACGTTACGACGTGTCGCGCTTCGTGGATCCGGGGTCCGTGCCGCCGGAAGAGGGCCGGCGCAGCGACGGCATGGCAGTGCGGGAGATCCTGCACACCACCATCGCCACCGAGCTGGAGGAACTGAGCTCTCAGGTCCGCGACTTCGGTCGGACAATCCTGCTGAGCCACTGCCCACCCTATGACACACCCCTGGACCGGGCCGCCCTGGACGGCAAGATGGTCGACCACGCACCCCTGGATGTGCACATCGGGAGCATCGCCATCCGGCGCTACCTGGAAGAGCACCAGCCCCTGCTGGGGTTGCACGGCCATGTCCATGAAAGCCGGCGACTGACCGGAGTCTGGAAGAGTGCCCTGGGCGGCACCACCATCCTGGGCGCCGCCCATGACGGACCGGAACTGGCCCTGGTTCGCTTCAGCACCGATGCCCCGGAGGCGGCCGCCCTGGAACTCATTCCCTGCCCGGCGCCGGCCCCAGGGGCAATGGATGAGCGGGGTCCGTCACCGAACCGATCTTGATGGCGTAGCTGGAGCGGTTCTCGATGTCCGCGTCGGTGACCAGATGCACATCCAGCAAGCCGCCCGTCCGGTAGCCAGTCTTCAGGAAGTTCATCTCGTCCAGGCACTTGCTCCAGCCATCGAGCCAGTTCAGGAGTTCCTCGCGTTCTCGGGCATCGCCCCTGAAATGCACCAGCAGATCGATGTCGCTGGCCGGCCCCGAGATGCCGTTCTGGACGCTGCCGAACAGGTACATCCCCGCCACCTGGAAGCGCTCGTGATCCACCTCCCGGGCGATTCGTTCGGCCATTTGCTTGCGCCATTGCCAGTATTCGATGGCCGGCAGGATCTCATCGGACGGCACGGGCAAGGCCGATGCGGTGACCCGCCCGGGCTCATCCAGGCAGGCCACAGCCCTGTCCAGATCGGCGTTGAGCAGCACTCGCAGGATGCGCCCATCCGCTTCCCGGGGCACCTCCACCACATGCACAACATCCTCCAGGTGGGAGGCGTCCACCACCAGCTCCCGCAGCAGGTTCTCTCCCCGCAGCAGGAAGGCCTCGGCGAAGACGTTGTCCTCCTCGTCCGGATACAGGGGCAGGTAGGCGATCCCCGCCTCCACCAGATCCTGGAAGAAGTGGGTGCCGAAGCTGACATCCGGGACATAACTGCCCTTCTGCCGCGCGATCTCCACCAGCATGGCCGTGTTGTTGATGTCCGCGTAGGTGACGTCCACCCCCAGCCTTATATCACCCCGGCTGCCCCAGCGCCCGGGGCCCAGCAGGATGAACTGGCGCCGGGGCAGGACCTGGTTCAGCTGTCCCACCAGGCGTCCAACCGCCTTCAGATCTTCCTGGCTGGACAGGGCGCCGTACCGTTCAGGATTCACGTAGACGATGTAGCGGATGTCCTCCAGGTGGGCGTTGCTGACGAAGCGGTTGGCCGTGAAGATGATGTCCCGCCAGGGCAGATCCTGGGGAATGGGCGCCGGGGCCGCGTGGCTGGCCTGGCTCTGGGGCCGGCACTGCAACAGGTACAGGTCCTGCCCGTCGTGCGCGAACTCCACATCCACGGGAGTTTTCAAGACCGTTTCCAGAACGGACATGATGCCCTGGATCTGCAGCAGGAACTCGGAGTTGCTGCGCACACCCTCGAAGGTTGGATAGGTGTGGGCCCCATCCAGGTCCCCCAGAATGCTGCGGGCCGGCACGAAGCGACCGTCCTGCAGCACCGAGAACACCCGTCCCAGGCCGGGATAGTCCGCCCCCAGCCCGGTCATGAAGTCCTTCACCGGCACCGACTCGAAGCGGTTGGTCTGCAGATTGATGAGATCCAGGAAGCGCGGAGCGTAACGGACGATCTCGTCCACCGCCTGGTTGACGCGCAACTCGGGCTGGCCCGGCACCATGAGCACGGGGTAGTCGTTGCCCGTCCGGTCCACGGCCCGGGTGCCCAGGCCCGGCACCAGGCGCACCAGACCATCCTCGCGCCGGATGCGCGGCGACCAGCGGAACTCGTTGCGGGAGAAAGCCACCCCCGCGAAGGCCGGCAGGTGGTAGTCCCCCACCCGGACCCCCACCACCTCCTGGATCAGGACTCCCATCTGCTCGTCGAACTCGGCCATGCCCCGTTCGTTGCGGTACTCGATGGGGTCGGGCCCGAACAGGGAGGCGTAGATCTCGGCCACCGCGTCCAGCAGCGCGCCCAGGCGTTCGGTCTTGGGGCCCTGGTTGGGCAGGAACAGGCTCTTGTACTTGCCGGAGAAGGCCGCCCCCATGCGATCCTCCAGCAGGCTGCTGCTGCGCACGATGAGGGGTCGCTCCTGGAAGTCGTCCAGGGCCGAGGACAGCCCGTGCACCAGGCTGGGCGGGAAGGCGCTGTTCTTGAACAGCCGGATGAGGTTGGGATAATCGCGGCGCACCTCGTCCAGGGGTTTGAACTTCTGGTGCAGGACATCCTCCAGGTCGTTGAAGGCGATGAAGTCCAGCACCGCGTCCGAGGCCACGTGCCAGGTCCGGGGAATCTTGACCCGGCCCAGGGCCGCCACCTGCTCGTCTCTCAGGTCCAGGCCCTCCAGCAATTCCACGTCCCCCCGGCCCACCTTCTGGACCAGGCAGTGGGCCAGCAACATGCCCGCCGCCTTGCCGCCCAGCTTGCCGTGGCTGTCCCCCGTCATGACGATGCGCTCCATGACGTCCTGCATGTAGCTGACCTTCATGTGGTCCCGGGCGGCCTGCACGTAGTCCAGCTGATCGGCCAGGACCCGCTGGGCCAGGGTCACCCGCACGCTGCGCATGGTGGACAGGGGCAGGCTGGCGCAGTCGGGATCCGACAGCTGGAAACGGCGCAGGGCTTCCTGCACCTCGCCCAGGGAAGAACGGGGGCTTTGCACCACGTTCAGGAAGACCGCCGCCTTGTCGGCCTGGATCCAGCGCTGCACCGTGGAGTTGATCTCCTCTCCCGACATGTGGCGCGCGGCCAGCTCGAAGGGCTTGCCGGTCATGAGCAGGCCGCGGTCGGTGGGAGCCGGGGCCTCGGGCGAATTGGCCTCGCCGGTTCCGGTGTGCAGGGGGTCGAAGTCCTGGTCGATCTCGCGCAGCATCTGCTGGGCCTCGTCCATGCCCACCGCGCACAGGAAGTTCAGCATCTTGCGGGACAGGCGCAGGAACAGGGCATCGTCCGTTTCGCGCAGCAGCTCCATGACCACGCGCCAGTCCTGCTGGCCGGGCTCGCCGGACATGCGGTCCATCTCGCGCCACTTGCGGCCCATCTTCTGCATCTTCTTGAACAGGATGTAATGCCCCAGCCGGTCCGCCAGGCTGCGGATCAGGCGCTCCTCCTCCACCAGAAAGGGGGTCTCGTCATCGGTGTAGCACACCCGCAAATGCCCCACGGGGTCGCCCTGCACCAGGATGTCGGCATCCAGGCAACAGCTGCCCTCGGTGTAGTTGGCGGAGACCCAGGTCTCGTCGTCGATGGTGATGGACGCCACGCAGCGTTCGGGGAATTGCCAGCCCGGGCCGATGACCTCCACCACCTGGGACATGACCTCGTCCAGGGGCAGGTCAGTCAGGTTCAGGAACTTCTCCACCTCGTACAGGCAATTCAGTTCCTTGGCCCGTTCCTTGAGATCGGCCATGAGCTTCTCGGTGGGATTCACGCTTCATCTCCCGTCTTGACCAGGCCCAGACCCGCCAGGCCGTCCACCCGCACCTGCAAGGGGCTGTCCAGGCGCACATGCCGGAGGTTCCTGCCCTCGCTGCAGGCCGGCTGGCTGTCCAGCCACTGCCAATCGACGCGGTTGGCGCCGCGACCTCGTACCGTGAGGTAGAAAACCCCGAAGGCGATGAGGTTGTGGAAGAAGTGGGCCCCCTGGCTGGGATCGGGGTTGGCCTCGCCGAAGGCCGCCTCGACCATGACCCGGGCGCCGCTGATCTGCCCCCAGTCCACCGGCACGCCCAGCCAGGGATCGCTGCTGCCCCAGCGACCGAAGCCCACCAGAAGATAGGACCGGCCGGCCTTCAGCAGTTCGCGATTCAGGGCCTCCACCTCCAGGGCCACCTGGGGCGTGCGGGCAAAATCGAAGCCCTCAGGCTTGATGTACACGATGTCACGGATGTCGTTCTTGGCCCCGTGGCCCAGGGCCCGTTCGGTGGCGATGACCACTCCGGGCTGGTTGAGCTCCACCGGGGAGACCTTGGACTCGCCCCGGGGAATGGCCATGGGGCGCATCTGCAGCAGGCAGAAGCGATCCCGCCCGTCCGGCCCGCTGTCCAGGGCGAACTCCATCTCCACCGGGCAGCCCAGGGTTCTCTCGGCCAGGGGAATGGCCCGCCGCATGAGGTCGTTCAGAGGCAGGACCTCGCCCACCAGCACCGGACTGTAGTCCAGCACCCGGGGCCCCCGGCCCACCAGCCCCTGGCGCAGGCGGTCCGACTGGGGATCGAAGGTGGACACCGAACGCTCCAGCTTGCCGTCGGCCTCGGCCCGGGCCAGCTCCCAGGTCTGCAGGAACTCGGTCTCGCCCATGGGGTCGGGAAGAGGCGGCTTGCCCATGTTCACGGCCCAGAATGAATTCTGGGTGTTGTACATGCGGTCGCCGATGTCGTTGAAGGGCGGCGGCGAGGTGGGATAGGCAGGGCAATAGCCCCAGGACAGCCCGCCGTCCACGATCTGGCGGCCCAGTCCCAGGGCCAGGTTCACCACCCCGTCGGTGGGCTCGGCCGGCCCGTTGGGATAGTAGTTGAACGATCGGCACACCCCCGAGAACTCGGGATAGAAGCGATCCTCGTGCCGGCTGCCCACCACCTCCTGCAGGATGACGGCCATGCGTTCGGCGCCGTGGTCCAGCCCCGTGGCCCGGAAGTAGTTGCGGGCCGAGGCGAAGAAGGTGGTGGCGTAGACGAAGCGGATGGCCTCGTCCAGGTGCCGGAAGCGCGTGTCGGCGTCGGGCTGGTTGTTGGGAATCATCTTGGTGGAATAGACCCCGGCGAAGGGGTGATCCAGGTTGTCTTCCAGCAGGCTGGATGAGCGCACCGCCAGGGGCGCATGCACCTGGGAGATGAAATCCCGCAGATCGCCCAGCACCTCGGGCGGCAGGCTGGCGCGCATGAAGGCGTCGGCAACGCGCTCGTCCGAATCGGCCCGACGGGCCACCTCCCACAGGTCGTTCAGCTGCATGAAGGACTCGAAGACGTCCGTGCACAGCACCACCATGCGCGGGATGGTGATTTCCAGGTCGGGGAATTCATCCCCGGCGATCTGCGCCAGGAACTCGTTCTTCAGCAGGACCAGGCCAGACCCCTTGCCGCCGATCTCACCCGATCCAATGCGGGAGATGATCTCACCGGATTCCCAGGTGCCGCGAGTGAAGCGTGGCAGGGGATACTTGTCTTGGGCACCCATCATTTCCTCCGTTTCGGGTCTGGCCCGGTCTGCATCGTCGAACTTCACCCGTCCCCGGGCGGGGCCGGTCAGACCCAGCCGCGGTCCCGGCAACCCTGGGCCACGCGATTGATGGCCAGCATGTAAGCCGCATCGCGCATGCCCAGCTCACGCTTGCGGGCCAGGTTGCTGACGTCGTAATAAGCCGCCGTCATCTTGGTGTCCAGCTTGCTCAGGACCTCGCCCTTTTCCCAGTAGTAGTTCATGTTGCACTGGACCTGCTCGAAGTAGCTGCAGGTCACCCCGCCGGCGTTGGCCAGGATGTCGGGGATGACGAAGATCCCCTTCTCCTGCAGGATGCGGTCGGCCCCGGGCGCGGTGGGACCGTTGGCGCCCTCGGCGATGATCTTCACCCGCGACCCGATGAGCTCCACGTTGTCCTCACGGATCTGGTTCTCCAGGGCCGCCGGCACCAGGATATCCACGTCCTGCTGCAGCCAGGCTTCGCCGGGCAGGATCTCGTAGCCCAGTTCCCGGGCCCGGTCGCGGTCGATGCCACCGAAGGGGTCGGTGATGCCCCGCAGTTCCTCCAGGTCCACCCCCGCGTCCTTGACCAGGCTGAAGGCCTGCCCGGCGGCCTGGTCCCAGCAGGACACGCAAACGGTCTTGCCGCCCAGGCGGTGATACAGCTCGATGGCGTACTGGGCCACGTTGCCGAAACCCTGGACGCTGGCGGTGGTGTCCTGGGGATCCAGGCCCAGTTCCTTCAGGGCTTCCCGGATGGTGTAGACCACCCCGTACCCCGTGGCCTCGGTTCGCCCCTTGGACCCGCCCATGCCCACGGGCTTGCCGGTGATGGTACCGGGGTAGTGCCCCCCGGACAGGGCTTCGAACTCGTCCAGCATCCACAGCATGTGCTGGCTGCTGGTCATCACGTCGGGGGCGGGTATGTCGCGGACAGGTCCCACGTTGCCAAAGACCTGCCGCACCCACCCCCGACAGATGGCCTGCTGTTCCCGGGGACTAAGGTGATGAGGATCGCAGATGACGCCGCCCTTGCCGCCGCCCAGGGGTAGATCCACCACGGCGCACTTCCAGGTCATCCACATGGACAGGGCCCGCACGGTGTCGGCGGTCTCCTGGGGATGGAAGCGGATGCCGCCCTTGCAGGGGCCCCGGCTGTCGTTGTGCTGGATGCGGTAGCCCTGGAAAACCTGCACCGAACCGTCATCCATGTGGACGGGAATGGAGAAGTGGTACTCGCGCTGGGGATTGCGCAACAACTGGCGCTCGCCCTGTTGCAGATCCATCAGGTCCGCGACCCGATCGAACTCCGCCTGGGCGGAAGCAAACGCGTTGAATTCCTTGCTGCTGCTCATTTCCTGATCCTCCTGAGTTCCGGGACTGCCGTTCGTGGGGTTCACACTCTCCCCTTTCAAGGCAATTGGCGGACCAGGATCGACTCTCGTCGATATTTTTTCAAAACATTGTAATGCAACAGGTTATATCTTCCACTGACAGAATGGAAGAGGGTGAGCATCGCCTTATCGATGCATTTCCGCATCATTACTCACTCCCGTCTGACGCAAAACTGCATCATTCTCCGTGGCGGCCATCCCGCTCCGGAAGGTGCAGTCCCAGCTTCTTGATCTTGCGCTGCAGAGTCGTCCGGTGGATGCCCAGCTCCCGGGCCGCCTTGCCCCGGTGCCCGTGATGGCGTTCCAGGACCTGGAGCAGATATCGGGCCTCGGCCTGGGCCAGGCCCGTGGCTTCCACCGTATCAACGGGTTGCGCGTTCCAGCGCAGATTCCGGGGCAGATGCTCCACATCCAGCACCCCCCGCCGGCACATGACCCAGGCGTGCTCGATGATGTTTTCCAGCTCCCGCACATTCCCCGGATAGTCGTGCCGCATGAGCATTTCCAGGGCCGCCGACGAGATGCCCCGGATCTCCTTGCCCCGGGACAATGACATCCTGTCAATGAAGCGCTGGATCAGGCGCGGAATGTCTCCCTTGCGCGCCCGCAAGGGCGGCACATCCACGTTCAGGACATTGATGCGGTAGTACAGATCGCGCCGGAACAGGCCGTCATGCACCATGGCCTCCAGGTCGCGATTGGTGGCCGTGAGGAAACGCACATCGCAGCGCCGCACCGTCTGATCGCCCAGCCTTTCGTAGGATCGCTCCTGCAGGACGCGCAGCAGCTTAACCTGCATGGACAGGGGGATATCCCCCACCTCGTCCAGGAACAGGGTGCCTCCCTCGGCGGCGGCCAGCCGTCCGGCCCGATCCTTGACGGCCCCGGTGAAGGCCCCGGCCTTGTGGCCGAAAAGCTCGGCCTCGAGGAGGGTTTCCGGCAGGGCGGCGCAGTTGACGGTGATCATGGGCCCGTCGGCCCGGGCGCTCAGATTGTGGATGGCCCTGGCGATGAGATTCTTGCCCGTCCCCGTTTCCCCGTTGATGAGAATGGTGGTGGCGCTGCGGGCGATGGTGGGCAGGATTTCCAGGAGCTGGCGCATGACCGGATCGCTGGAGACGATGTTCTCCAGGGGCTGGCCCGCGTCCAGCTGGCGGAAATGATCCTTGATGGCCTCCAGGTTGACGAAGGTTTCCACTCCGCCCACAACCTCGCCCCGCGCGTCCCGCACCAGGGCGGTGGAAAGGGTCACGGGCAGGTTCTGCCCCCAGCTGTCCTTGATGAGGGCGCAGTTGTTGAACTGGGGCACTCCCCGTTCGAAGGCCTGGCTGAGGGGACAGTCATCGCCGCAAAGGTTGGAGCGGAACACCTCCCGGCAGGGCCGTCCCAGGGCCCGGTGGCGGGGCAGGCCGAGGGTGCGCAGGGCCGCGTCGTTGATGGCGGTGATGCGGAAATCCCGGTCGATGGCGAACACGCCCTCGGATACGCTGTTGAAGAGAGCTTCCAGCAGGTCCGGGGGAACACCGGTGCTCGGGAATTGCGTGTTCTTGTCCCGCAAGGTTCGGCCTCCCGTGGTTCCCCGAAAGGTAAGCCCTGAAGGGGCGCGTGCCCAGTTTCCCCTTTCGTCACCGAAATTCCGGACCGGCCGGATGCGGCGTTCCTGGTGGGCGGCGAGGCCATGTGGTAGATTGGAGGCTTCCCGAGACTCGATCCCAGGAGGCTCCATGACCGACCGCCGCGTATTCCCTGTCGCCCAGGGCCTGGCCCTGCTCCTGCTGCTGGCCGGCTGCGCCGCCGCGCCTCACGCTCCCACAATCGCCGCCCCCCCGCCCGTGCCCCCGGCCCTGGTTCCCGGCCTGGACACCACAACCGCCGCGGCCCTGGCCGACACCTACACCTACGACAAGCTGGGCGAGCTGAGCGACGTTGTGGGCCACCGTCTGGTGGGATCGCCCGGCATGAAGCGTGCCATCGAGTGGTCGGTGCGCTCCATGCGCGAGGCGGGCTTCGACAGCGTCTGGACCGAACCCGTCACGGTGCCCCACTGGACCCGCGGCCGGGAATGGGCCCGCTGCGTGGCCCCCGTGGAATTCGACCTGGACCTGAGCGGCATGGGGCTGAGCGACGGCACCGGCGGCCAGGTGCTGGAGGCCGAGATCCTGGCGGTCAAGGACTTCGACGAGCTGGAAGCCCGCGCCGCCGAGGTGCCCGGCAAGATCGTCCTCTTCAACCCCGACTGGGAAGGCTACGGCAAGACGGTGCAGTACCGGGTGCACGGGGCCAGCCGGGCCGCCCGGCACGGCGCGGTGGCCGCCCTGATCCGCTCGGTGACGGGCGTCAGCCTGGGCGCGCCCCACACCGGCATGATGCACTACGCCGAGGACGCGCCCCGCATTCCCATCGCCGCCCTCACCGTCGAGGATGCCGGGCGCCTGTTCCGCATGTGCCGCCGTGGCCTGCGGCCGGTGGTGCAACTGTCCATGGAGGCCCAGAACCACGGCACCACCACCAGCTACAATGTCATCGGCGACATCCGGGGCCGGCTGAATCCCGAGGAGATCGTCCTGGTGAGCGGCCACCTGGATTCCTGGGATGTGGGCACCTGCGCCATGGACGACGGCGCCGGCTGTGCCCTGGCCCTGGGGGTGGGGCAGCTGCTGGTGCAGCACGGCCTGCGCCCCCTGCGCACGGTGCGAGTGGTCCACTACACCTGCGAGGAGATGGGCGGCCACGGCGGCCAGGCCTACAAGGAAGCCCACGCCCACGAGCTGGACCGCCACATCCTGGCCCTGGAAAGCGACAGCGGCTCCTACACCCCGCGGGGCTTCTCCATCGATGCCGACAGCACGGTGGTGGCGGTGTTGGCCCACAGGCTGGAGCCCTTGCGCCCCCTGTCACCCCGGGAGTGGCAGGTGCAGAAAGGCGGCTCGGGGGTGGATGTGGGGCCCATCGTGCGGGCCGGCGTGCCGGGGGCCGGCCATCGGGTGGACACCAGCCACTACTTCGATGTGCACCACAGCCAGGCCGACACCTTCGAGAAGGTGGACCCCGAGGTCCTGCGACGGAACCTGGCGGCCATGGCCGGGCTGATCTGGGCCGTGGCCGAGCATCCGGTTTCGCTGCGCAGCCTGAGCCCGGCCGCTCCCTGATCGCCCCGCCCCCGGCGATGTGCGCCCAGCAGCCGTCTCCCCTTTTCGGGAGGCGGCTGTTTCCTTCCCCCCCCCGGCCAGTGGCGATCAAACAAGATGATTTTTATCCTGTTTGGATTCGCTGCCACTCCTACGGACCGTCAAAGCCCGGTCCGAGGCCCGACCCCTGACCCCGGATGCACCGCGATGACCTCTGCCTGGCCCGGCGGTATGCTGAACCGCTTCCTGAACCTCATCGAAAAGGTGGGCAACGCCCTGCCCCACCCCGCCACCATCTTCGCCTCCCTGGCCGCCCTGGTGGTGGTGCTGTCCTGGCTGCTCAGCGAGCTGGGCCTGACAGCCACCAACCCCAAGGACGGCTCCATCATCGCCCCGGTGAACCTCATCAGCGTGGGAGGGCTGCACTGGATCCTGGAGAGCACCGTGAGCAACTTCACTCGCTTCGCTCCCCTGGGTACGGTGCTGGTGGCCATGCTGGGCATCGGCGTGGCCGAGAAGAGCGGGCTCATCGCCAGTCTGCTGCGCCTGCTGGTGGGAGCCGCGCCAAGGCGCCTGCTGACCTTCGTCATCGTGCTGGCCGGCGTCATGTCCAACATGGCCAGCGATGTGGGCTACGTGCTGCTGGTGCCCATGGGCGCCATCATCTTCATGAGCGTGGGCCGGCATCCCATCGCCGGACTGGCCGCCGCCTTCGCCGGCGTGTCGGGTGGATTCAGCGCCAACCTGCTGCTGGGCACCATCGACCCCCTGCTGGCGGGCATCACCCAGGAGGCGGCGCGCATCATCGAACCGGACTACACCGTCACCCCCGCCTGCAACTACTACTTCATGTTCGTCAGCACCTTCGTCATCGCCGTGCTGGGCACCCTGGTGACGGAGAAGATCGTCATTCCCCGCCTGGGCCCCTACACCGGGGAGGCCGGCGGCCAGGCCGACGACCCCGAGATCCGTCCCCTCACCCGCGGCGAGCGCAAGGGGCTGTGGTGGACCCTGGGCATCAACCTGGTTCTGCTGGGCATCGCCCTGTGGGGTTTGTTGCCCGCCCTGGGCTTCCTGCCCGGCGGAGGATTCCTGCGCAGCGTGGAAGACGGCAGCGTGCTGCACTCCCCGTTCATGCACGGCATCGTCACGGTGATCTTCGTGGGCGGGCTGCTGTCCGGCATCGCCTACGGCCTGGCGGCCGGCACCTTCCGCAACGACGAGGATGTCATCAAGGGCATGAAGGAAAGCATGGAGACCATGGGACTGTTCATGGTCCTGGTCTTCTTCGCCGCCCAGTTCGTGGACTACTTCAAGTACACCAACCTGGGCATGATCGTGGCCATCAACGGGGCCGAGGCCCTGCAGGCCAGCGGCCTGGGTCCCATCCCCCTCATGCTGGCCTTCATCGCCCTGTCGGGGTTGATCAATCTGGCCATGGGCAGCGCGTCGGCCAAGTGGGCCTTCATGGCGCCGGTCTTCGTGCCCATGTTCATGCTGCTGGGCTACAGCCCCGAGCTGGTGCAGGGCGTCTATCGCATCGGGGACAGCACAACCAACATGATCTCCCCCATGATGTCCTTCTTCGCCCTCATCGTGGCCTTCGTCCAGCGCTACCAGCCCCGGGCCGGACTGGGGACGGTCATCGCCACCATGCTGCCCTACTCGGTGGTCTTCTCCCTGGGCTGGATGGTCCTGCTGGTGGTCTGGCTGCTGCTGGAATGGCCGCTGGGCCCGGGGTCGGCCCTTTACCTGCCCCGGTGATCCCAGCCGGGGCGGGCTCAGCCGTCGCTCTCTCCCCCACGCCCTGAAAAACGGCTTTCATCCCGCCTGCCAGCGCATAACTTTCAAGGGTCATCATCCTGCAAGACAACGCAATGGGGCGGCTGATCGGGGAAAGGCCGCCCGGCGAAGGGAAGCACCGTGCACAAGTACGTGATCATGGGGATCCAGGGGTGCGGCAAGGGCACCCAGGCCAAGCTCCTGGCCCGGAAGCTGGATCTCACCCACATCAGCGTGGGGGACATCCTGCGCTGGAACATCCAGAACCACACCAAGCTGGCCGCGCGCATCAAGCGGATCGTGGCCCGGGGCCAGCTGGTCTCCGACGAGATCGTGGCCGACATCGTGCACAGCCGGCTGGCGGAGCACGACTGGAACCACGGGTTCATCCTGGATGGCTTCCCCCGCAACGATGCCCAGACCCGCTTCTTCCTGGAAAGCTACGACATCGACGCGGTCATCAACATCGAGGTGCCGGACGAGGTGGTCATGCAGAGGGTCTTGTCCCGGCGGCTGTGCGAGCAGTGCGGACTGGATTACAACCTCATCCACCACCGCCCCACGGTGGAGAACCGCTGCGATGTCTGCCAGGGGCGCCTGATCTGTCGCGAGGACGACACGGAGGAGGCGGCCAAGGCCCGCATGGCCGAGTTCCACTCCAAGACCAAACCGGTGCTGGAACGCTTCGCCCTGAAGGAACTGGTCCTGCACGTGGACGGCACCGCCGGAGTGGGCACGGTTCACGACGAGATCTGCCGCAAGCTGAAGCTCTGAGCTCAGCCCAGGATCCTGCTCACCTCCACCAGGCCTCCGGTGGGAGCGTGGTTCACGTCGAAGCCCCGCTCCTGGAACAGATGCACCATGCGCGGATTGTCGGTGGTGGTCTGGGCGTACACCCGTTCCACACCCCAGAGGCCGGCGATTTCCAGGCAGCGATCGGTCAGCAGCCCCCCCAGGCCCCTGTTCTGCCAGGCGTCGCTGATGAGCACGGCGTACTCCGCCGACTCCCGGCCCGGGTCGGCCATGAGGCGGCCCACACCCACCAGCTTGCGCTGCCCCTCTTCCTGGACCTCGGCCACCAGGGCCAGTTCCCGCTCGTAGTCCAGATAGCAGTAGCGGGTGGCCACCTCGTGGGTTGACCAGGTGAAGAAGAATCGGAACCGGCTGTAGATGGATTCCTTGGAGCAGCTGCCCAGCAGATCGAACCACAGGGGCTCGTCCTCGGGCCTGATGGGCCGCAACCGGATGGACGACCCGTCGGGCAGCTGGGTGGTGCTGCAGAATTCCTCCGGGTAGGGCCGCAGGGCCAGGTGGGTATACTGCGGCGTGTCCTCGGGCACGGGCTGGATGACGGCCCGGGCGTCCAGCGCCATGACCCCGCGGGGCCCGGCCACCAGGGGGTTGATGTCCAGTTCCTGGATCTCGGGGTTGTCCGAGGCCAGGTAGGACAGGCGCATGATCACCTGCACCAGGGCGTCCAGATCCACCGGCGGCTTGCCGCGATACCCCTCCAGCAGGGGCCAGATCTTGAGGGACTCCAGCATGCCCCGGGCCAGCCGCTCGTTCAGGGGAGGCAGGCCGATGCAGCGGTCCTGCCAGATCTCGGCCTCCACTCCTCCCGAACCCACCAGCAGGACGCTGCCGAACACCGGGTCCATCTTGAGGCCCAGGATCAGTTCGGTGGCGCTGCCCGCCCGGTGCATGGGCTGAATGGTGACTCCCTCCAGGCGCGCCTTGGGCAGCCGTGCCCCCACGGTGGCCTGCATGGTGGTGAAAGCCTCCCGCACCGCCTCATCGTTTTCCAGGTTCAGGATCACACCGCCCACATCGCTCTTGTGAGTGATGTCCGGCGAGCGGATCTTCATGACCACCGGATGCCCCAGATCCCGGGCGGCCAGCACGGCAGCCTCGGCCGAGTCGGCCGGCACCGGCCGGGTGACGGGGATGCCGTACAGCTCCAGCAGCATCTTGGTGTCCGTTTCGGAAAGCAGGGTCTGGCCCTGCTCCAGCAATCCCCTGACCCGGGCCCTCAGGGCCTGGCGATCCAAGGTGAAATCCACGGGAATGTCCCGCGGAGTTTCGTACAGGGTGGCCAGGTTGCGGGCGTGATTGACCATGGTCATGAAGGCGCTCACCCCCTGCTCCGGGGTGTTGAAGGTGGGGATGCCCGCCTCGGCCAGCAAGCGCGTTCCCTCGCGCACACGGGCGCCGCCCAGCCAGGCGGCCAGGATGGGCTTGCGGCTGCCCTCGGCGATGCGGGCCACCGCCCTGGCCACCGAGTCGGGGCGGGTCATGGCCTGGGGTGTCAGAATAACCAGGACCGCGTCGGTGCCCCTGTCCTCCACCACCACCTGGGTGGCCCGGCCGAAGCGCTTGGCCGGGGCGTCGCCCAGCACATCCACAGGGTTGCCGTGGGACCAGAAGGGCGGCAGGAATTCGTCCAGGGCGGCCAGGGATTCCTCGCTCAGAGTGGCCAGCCGCCCCCCCTGGGCCACCAGGGTGTCGGTGGCCATGACCCCGGGCCCTCCCGCGTTGGTCACGATGCCCAGGCGAGGCCCCCGGGGCAGACGGCTGCGCCCCAGCAACTCCGAGCAATCGAAGATCTCACCGATGTTCAGCACGCGCGAAAGACCGGCCCGCCGGAAGACCGCGTCATAGATGTCGTCCTCGGCGGCCAGGGCTCCGGTGTGCGAGGCCGCCACCGCCGCCGACTCGGGGAAACGACCAGCCTTGTAGACCAGGATGGGCTTGGATCGCGCGAAGGCCCGCGCCGCCGTGAGGAAGGGCCGGGCCCGGGACAGGGATTCCATGTACAGGATGATGGACTCCGTCTGCTCGTCCTCGCCCAGGTAGTCGATGAGATCGGCGAAGTCCACGTCCAGCATGTTGCCCACGGACACGAAGGTGGAGAACCCGATCTTCTGCTCCAGGGCCCAGTCCAGCACCGAGGTGCACAGGGCGCCCGACTGGGAGATGAAGGCCACCTTGCCCGCGGCCGGCATTCCCTCGGCGAAGCTGGCGTTCAGCTTCAGACCGGGCACGATCAGGCCCAGGCAGTTGGGACCCAGGACCCTCATCCCGGGATACCGGGCCATGACCTCGCGCAGGCGCTTTTCGTGGTTCTGCCCTTCTTCGCCCGCCTCGCCGAAACCTGCCGACATGATGATGACTCCGCCCACTTCCCGCTTCCCGCAGGCGTCCACCAGATCCGGCACTTCCGCGGCGCCCGTGCAGATGATGGCCAGGTCCGGGGTGCGGGGCAGGCTGTCCAGATCCGGATAGCAAACCACGCCCATGATGGCCTCGGCGGTGGGATTCACGGGGTAGACCACTCCCTGGAAACCGCCGCCCACCAGGTTGGCCAGGACCTTGCCGCCCACGCTGTTGGGATTGATGGTGACGCCCACCAGGGCGATGCGACGGGGTTTCAGGAGGCGGGACAGCTTGTGGACGTTCATGACCATCACCTTGCCGGAGAGAGGAACGGGGGCCATTAACTCATGCCTTGACAAGGAAATAATAAAAGTCAAAACCCCATGTTCAAAATAAAACAACCCAAACCAAAGACTCAATATTATTTGTTGCGCAATTTCTAAACTATTGTTATTTTGCCCGCCAACAAAGCGACAATCATTCTCAATTACAACAAGGAGATCGCCATGATCCAAACCTGGAGACCTTACATCGCCGGCGCCCTTGTCGGCGTGCTGGCCATCCTGTCGGTGGCCGTCAGCACCCCCATGCTGGGCAAGGCCAAGTACCTGGGCGCATCCACCACCTTCGTGCGCAGCGCCGGGCTCATCGAGCAGTCGGTGGCCCCCGAGCACGTGGCCGAGAACGCCTACTACCAGAGCAAGAAGGTGAAGGTTGACTGGCAGATGATGGTGCTGCTGGGCATCCTGGTGGGCGCCTTCGCCGCCTCCCGCGTGGACGGCAGCTTCAAGGCCGAGAGCACCCCGCCCCTGTGGCGCCACCGCTTCGGCAACAAGGTTTCCACCCGGGCGGTGGGAGCCTTCCTGGGCGGCATCGTCGCCATGTTCGGCGCCCGCATGGCCGGGGGCTGCCCCAGCGGGCACGGCCTGAGCGGTCTGATGCAGATGTCCATCAGCGGCTTCATCGCCATGGCCGGCTTCTTCGGCGCCGGCATCATCGTGGCCCGCCTGATCTACAAGAACACCGTGCTCAAGGAGGTGAGCCATGACTGAGCTGATTCTGGGACTGGTGACGGGCATCCTCTTCGGAGCCCTCTTGCAGCAGGGACGCGTGCTGCGCTACGAGAAACAGGTGGGAGCCATGCTCTTCCAGGACATGACCATCTTCAAGTTCATGCTTTCGGCCATCATCGTGGGCATGGTGGGGATCAACCTGCTGGTCAGCCTGGGTGTGGTTTCCCTGGGTGTGAAGGCCACCGCCGTGGGCGCCAACCTCATGGGCGGATTGCTGTTCGGAGCCGGTTGGGCCGTCATGGGCTACTGCCCCGGCACCAGCGTGGGCGCCGTGGGTGAAGGCCGCTGGCACGCCCTCTTCGCCATCGCCGGCATGCTGGTGGGCGCGGCCCTGTACGCCGAGGCCTATCCCGCCCTCAAGGGCAGCGTGCTGTCCTGGGGCAAGTTCGGCAAGATCACCCTGCCCGGCGTGCTGGGCGTGTCTCCCTGGGTTGTCATTCCGGTGCTGACCGTGGGATATCTGGCCCTGTTCCGCCTCTTCGAAAAGAAGAAGATCTGACCTGCCGGCGGACCGGACACCCACAGTTCGATCTGGCCTGGATAGATCTGGATAGATCTGGATAGATTTGGCCCGCGGTCCGCATCTCGGTTATCATCGGCAACGTCGGGCGCCGCCTCGGCTCAGCGGAGGCGGCGTTTTTTTTGGAACCGCCAGCGGGGAGAAGTCCATGCCAGCCAACGTCGAGATCAAGGCCCGCGTCCATGATCCCGAGGGATTCCACACCCGGGCCCGGGAAGCGGCCGACCACCCCGAACAGATCATCCGGCAGAAGGACACCTTCTTCCGGGCCACCCATGGCCGCCTGAAGCTGCGCGAGTTCGGCGACGGCACGGGCGAATTGATCCGCTACAGCCGTCCCGATGCCACCGGACCCAAGGTTTCCGACTACGCCATCTACCGCACCGGCGATCCGGGCGCCCTGGCCGGCACCCTGGCCGGCAGCCTGGGGCTGCTGGGGGTGGTGGAAAAGACCCGCACCCTGCTGCTGGCCGGGCGGACGCGCATCCACCTGGACCAGGTCAAGGATCTAGGCTGGTTCATGGAACTGGAAGTGGTGCTTGCCGAAGGCGAGGATCCGGCGGTGGGCGAGGCCGAGGCGCACGATCTCATGGCCCGGCTGGGGGTGGCGCCGGAGGATCTGGTGCAGGGGGCGTACCTGGACCTGCTGCTGGGGTCGCCGGATCAGAGATAACGCCGCAGAACCCGCTTGATGGTCATGCCCTGCACCACGATGCTGAACAGCACCACCAGGTAGGTGCTGGTCAGGATCAGGTTCTTCTCGGGAATGGCCGGCAGGGAAAGGGCCAGGGCCACCGAAATGCCCCCGCGCAGGCCGGCCCAGGTCAGGATCTGCACCACGCCGGGGGGAAAGGCCTTGCGCAGGCCGATGATCTTGATGGGCAGGACGACGCTGACGAAGCGGGCGGCCAGCACGATGGCGATGGTCACCAGGCCCGCCAGCAATCCCTTCCCGCTGAAGGCCACCACCACCACTTCCAGACCGATGAGCATGAACAGCAGGGCGTTCAGGATCTCGTCGATGAGCTCCCAGAACTTCTCCAGGTAGTCGGCCACTTCCTCGCTCATGGCCAGGGCCCGGCCCCGGTTGCCGATGAGGATACCCGCCACCACCACGGCGATGGGCCCGCTCACGTGCCACGCCCAGGCCAGGCTGTAACTGCCCATGACCAGGGCCAGGGTGATGGTCACCTCGACCTTGTAGTCGTCGATGCTGAGCATCAGGCGGTAGGCCAGATAGCCGCAGGCCAGGCCCAGCAGCGCGCCGCCCCCGGCCTCGCGCAGGAAGAACAGCGCCAGCTGCGCCGGCCCCATGTGCCCCCCGTGCTCGCCGTGCCCGCCGCCATGGCCGCCGGCGGCGCCCAGCAAGGTCACCAGGCCGGTGAAGACCACCACCGCCACACCGTCGTTGAACAGGCTTTCCCCGGCGATGTTGGCCTCCAGATCCTTGGGCGCGTCCAGGGTTTTCAGGGTGCCCATGACGGCGATGGGATCGGTGGGCGAGATGAGGGAACCGAAGATGAGGCAGGCCAGGAAGCTGGCGTGCAGCCCCAGCCAGCCGAAGACCAGCCAGCTGAGTCCCCCCACCAGGAAGGTGGAGATGAGCAACCCGATGGTGGCCAGAGAGGCGATGGTGGCCTTGCGCCGGATGAAGAATTCCAGATCGACATGCAGGGCCCCGGCAAAGAGCAGGAAGCCCAGCATGCCGTGCATCAGGGCCTGGTTGAAATCGATGGAGCCCAGGGTGGACTGGACCTGGGTGAAGATCTCCAGGCGGGGAAACAACCAGTGCAGCCCCATGATGGCCAGGCTGCTGGCCAGGCTGATCATGAGCAGCCCCACCGTGGGTTCCAGCTTCAGCCAGCGGTGATTGATATATCCGAAGACCGCGGCCAGGGTCACCAGCAGGGCGATGATATCGAATAGGCTCATGGGCCGAACCTGCTCCTTCGGGGCACGGGAAAGGTCAGGGGTTGCGCAACTTGAGTTGCACCTGTTGCAGAAGCCGCCCGATCTCGGGATTGTCGGGAGTCAGGCGGGCGGCCTGGCTCAGATCGTCCCGCGCCTCGGCCCAGCGGCCGGCGTGGACGTTCATCAGCCCCCGGTTGTACCAGGCCGCGGCCAGGTCGGGCTGCAGGGTGATGGCCCGCGTCAGGGCCTGGCGCGCCTGGTCTTCCTGCTTGGCCATGATATGGCAAAGGCCCAGATCGGACCAGGCCCGGGCCAGGTCGGGTTCCAGGGCCAGAGCGGCTCGCAAGGGAGGCAGCGCCTTCTCGTGGTCCTCCTCCAGCAGCCACAGATGGCCCAGCTCGGCCTTCACCCTGGCGTCGGGCAGGCCCTCCTCCTCCAGCATGCGATCGGCCCGCCGCAAATCCTTGCGCGCCCTGTCCACCATGCCCTTGTAGGAAAAAACCAGCCCCCGGGCCCGCAGGGCCTGGGGCCTGTCCACCATGCGCCGAACCAGGGTGCCGGTGACATCCACCACCTGCCCGGCCCAGAAATCCTTGTCCCCCACTTCGGAGGCCGCCTCGAACCGCGCGAGCGCGGCGGCCGCGTAGGCGGAAAGGGAACCGGTGGAATAATACCGGCTGTAGGCCAGCCAGACGGGCATGAGAGGACCGTCTACACCCCCGGACAGGCGCGGGTGATCGGTCCGCCGCAAGACTGACGAGTCGTCCAGGGGGACGGCCGCGGCTGATTCCTCGTACCAGCGCCGGGCGTAGGTCCATTCGCCCAGCAGCTCGGCGATCTCACCCATGTCCCGGTAGCATTCGGCTGCGTGGTGGTTGTCCGGCCGCAGGCCGCCCACGAAGTTGAAGGCTTCGCGGAGATTGCCCTGGTTTCGGTCCAGAACACCCAGGATCCAGCCGGCGTCGGGATCGGCGGGATCGGCCCGCAGGATATCGTCGGCCATTCCATGGGCCCGGGATCGCTGGTTCAGGCTGGCCGCCACCAGGCCGCCGATGCGTCGGAAATCCGCATCCCCCTCGCTCATCTGCCGGCCGGTACGCAACCAGCGCCGGGCATCGCCGTACTCGCCCCGGTCGTAGTGCAACCAGGCCCGGTCCAGCACCAGACGGCGAAAACAGTCCAGCCAGTTCTCGTTGTCCCCCGCGCGATCCATCCGGGCCAGAGCCTGCTCCGCATTGCTCAGATAGGTGCTGGCCTGGACGTAGTCACCGGCCCAGCGGCGAATCTCGGCCAGACGGCACCAGGTGGCGGCATCATCCGGGGTCAGGCCCGCCGCGTTGGCCAGACAGCCCAGGGTCTGGGCCAGACGGGGCACATGGTCGGCCCGCTCGACCCACAGGCGGGACTGTTCCCGCCGGGCCTGGCGCTGCCCAGCGGGCAAGGCCAGGAACTGTTCCAATCCCAGGGAATCCTGGCGCGCGGAATATTCAGGGCCCAGGGGGACGAAGGTGGTCCGGACGGGTCCGCGCGCGCAGCCCGCCAGATTGAACAGCAGAGCGGCCAGGAGCAGCAACAGCAGCCCTCCGGCAGACAGCAAAAAGCCCCACCGCCTCACGGCGGCGGGGCTCTTGGTCTTGCGCATCTCGATCAGGTTGAAAAGCGGCAAACCCGATTCCTCTCCTCTCGAGATCTGCCCGGCAAGTCCAGGTGAGAAGTTTTACTTCTCGGGAACGGGATGAGCGATCTCGGCCCAGCGCTTCTCGAAGTCGAAGCCCTTGAAGGTGGGGCTCTCCTCGTTGTGGCACTTCTGGCAGAACTCGGCGCTCTTGTTCATGATCAGGCCCGCGGCCTTGGCGGCGGCGGAGTCTTCCATGACCTTCTTGGACTTGTAATCGCTACCGGCGCCGTGGCAGGCCTCGCAGCCCACGCCCTCGGCGTCCTCGTACTTGCCCTTGGCGTTGACCACGACATCACGGCCCAGGAAGGCGTGGGTGGCGTGGCACTTCAGGCAGGCCTCTTCCTTCTGGGGATCGCCCAGGCCCTTGTCGGCGGCGATCTTCTTGGATTCCTCGGAAGCCAGAGTGGCGAAAGCGCCGGCGTGCGCGGATTCTTCCCAGATCTTCCACTGGTCACCGGTCTTGGCTTTATGGCACATCTTGCACTTGGGAGCACCGATGATCTCGGGATTGGCCATGGCCGCGCCGGCCATACCCAGGACGATTCCGCCCACCACAACCACAGCCACCAAAGCGAGAATTTTCCGACTCATGATTCCTCCTCACGTCGCGCCATTATCCAATGGATTGCGCGATCCAATGATTGGTTGATGACCCTGTCCCGGAATATATACCATGGGACCCGGCATGTCACCCGATTGTCACGGATTTATCAACCGTTTTGGCGGATTCTGTTAAAAAATCTTTGAACCCGGTTTTCATTTAAACACCTAGTTCACCAATCGGTTCCACCAATTACCCTTTTCTACCTGTTCGGCCAGGACCAGGGGCACCCGTCCCAGCTCCAGTCCGTCCAGGGAAAAAACAGCCTCGCCCACCTTGGCGCCCTGCTCCTGGGGAGCTTCGACCCTCTCCGGGAGCAGTTGCTTCTCGTGGACGTCACCCTCTCGGCCCCGGGGAACGCTCAGGGTCAGGCTCTCGCCGTAGGCCACGGGGGTTTCCTTTTTCTTGGCCCCCTTGAGCTTGATGGTCTCGGGCAAGAGGGTGCCGGCCTCGGTCACCACCGGCACCTGCACGTAGGCGTTGAAACCGTAGCTGAGCAGGCGGGTGGTCTCGGTGGCGCGGGCCTTGTCGGTGCTGCAGCCCATGACCACCGAGATGAGGCGCTTGCCCTTCTGCACCGCCGAGGCGGTGACGCAGAATCCCGCCGGGCCGGTGTATCCGGTCTTGATGCCGTCCAGGCCCCGGTACTTGCCGATGAGCTTGTTGGGATTGTAAAGGGTGGTGAAGGTGCCGTTCTTGAAGGGGGCCGTGGCCTGGGAGGACCACTGCAGGGCCTCGGGATACTGGATGAGGGTCCGGCCCAGGATGGCCAGATCACGGGCGGTGGTCAGGTCGGGTTTCTGCTTCCAGCCGGCGGGCAGCCCGTGAACCGAGTGGAATTCGGTGCTGGTCATGCCCAGATCCTTGGCCTTCATGTTCATGAGGTCGACGAAGGCCTCGGTGCTGCCGGCCACGTGCTCGGCCAGGGCCACCGCCGCGTCGTTGGCCGAGTGGATGGCCAGGGCGCGCAGCAGATCCTCAACCGTGAACTGGGTGCCGTGCTTCAGGTAGACCTGGGAGCCGCCCATCTTGCTGGCCTTGGCCGAAACGGTGACCATGTCGTCCATCTTGACGTCGCCCTCGGCCACACGCTCCAGCACGATGAGCTCGGTCATCATCTTGAGCATGGAGGCGGGCTGACGGCGCTGATCGGCGTTGGTGTCCACCAGGGTCAGGCCGGTGTCGGCGTCGATGACGATGGCGGCCTTGAAGTCGCCGGTGAGGGCCACGGGGCCCTTGGGCGCCGGGGCGGCGGGCTCCGTTTCGGGGGGCAGGGAATGGGCGGTCTGCTCGGCCGCCTCGGTCTCGGCCAGGACCAGGCTGGGCAAGAGAAGGTAAAGGCAGGCCAGGGTCAACGCGATCATGGTCAGGGCCGCTTGCAAGCCGCGGAGCTCCGTCTTCCGCATCTATCATCCTCGTTTCGTTGTCTCCGAAGGGCTCCATCATCCACGGAAATCAAACATAACCCGTGGTGGCGGGTTCCCGCCATAATAATCCCGCGGCCCGGACAAGGAAAGGACCGGGGAGCCACCCCGGTCCTTGTCCGACCCACCATCTCGTTCAACGCATGAAAATCCAATGATCAGCAGAAAAGTCCCTTGGTCACCCGGGCCACGTCGTTGTCGGCCTCGGCCGCGCCGGTGGTTCCCTCCAGGCGCCGGCGCGTGAACTCTTCCATGTCCTTGTCGCCCCGCCCGGACAGGTTCACCAGAACCATGGTGTCGGCGTCCAGCTGGCCCTTGAGTCGCTCCAGGTAGGCCAGGGCGTGAGAACTTTCTAGGGCGGGGAGAATTCCCTCGCAGCGGCAGAGCTGTCCGAAGGCCTCCATGACCTCCACGTCCGTCACCGCTTCGTACTGGACCCGGCCCAGATCCTTGAGGTAGCTGTGCTCGGGTCCGATTCCGGGATAATCCAACCCCGCGGCGATGCAATGGTTCCCTGCAGCGGTGACTTGTCCCTCCTCGATGCAGTAGGTGTTCATGCCGTGGATGACGGCCGGCTTGCCCGTGGTCAGGGTGGCTGCGTGGCGGTCGGAATCGATGCCGCTGCCGGCGGCCTCGACCCCCACGATCTTCACATCCTCGTCGGCCAGGAAGGCGTGGAACAGGCCGATGGCGTTGCTGCCCCCGCCGGCGCAGGCGGCCAGCATGTCCGGCAGGCGCCCGAAGCGGTCCAGCATCTGCTGACGAGCCTCGCGCCCGATGACCGACTGGAAGTGGCGCACCATGAGCGGGTAGGGATGGGGCCCCACCACCGATCCCAGCAGGTAGAAGGCGGAATCGGCCTGGGCCACCCAGGCGCCGATGGCCTCGTCCACCGCCGCGGTGAGAGTGCGGTCACCGCTGGTGGCCGGCACCACGTTGGCCCCCATGAGGCGGATGCGGGTGACGTTGGGCTGCTGGCGGCGCATGTCCTCCTCGCCCATGTAGATGTCGCACTCCAGCCCCAGGCGGGCAGCCACCGCCGCGGTGGCCACCCCGTGCTGTCCGGCCCCGGTCTCGGCGATGAGCTTGGTCTTGCCCATGCGCCTGGCCAGCAGGGCCTGTCCCAGGCAGTTGTTGAGCTTGTGGGCCCCCAGGTGGTTCAGATCTTCCCGCTTGAGGATGACCTGAAAACCCAGGTGCGCGCTCAGGCGCTCGGCCAGGTAGATGGGCGTGGGCCGCCCGCTGTAGGAGACGTACTCGTTCTCCAGCTCGCGCAGGAACTCCTGGTCGTCGCTGTAGCGGAAGAAGGCCTCGGTCAGTTCCTGCAGCGGGGCTTCCAGGGGCTCGGGCACGAAACGCCCTCCGTAGGGTCCGAAGAATCCCCCGGCATCGGGAACGTTGTAGGAATTCTGCTCGGGCTTGCTCATGGCGGTCTCCTTTGAATCGATGATCAGCACGGGTCCAGAAAAACAAAAAACCGGCCTCCTGGGGGAAGCCGGCGGTGGGTTTGCGCTTATCAATTCTCTACTGCAGCGCGCACCTCTCCGTCCGGCGGTTGCGCCACCACCAACGACGGGAAACGAGGATGCCAGTCATCTGCTGCAAGAAATCAACCTTCTGCGTGAATATATCTGCAGGACCAATCTGCAGGACCAATCTGCAGGACCAATCTGCAGGACCAATCAGTAAAAAGCTGCCGGCCTTTCGACCGGCAGCATGAGTATACCCCAACGCGATGGCGAAATCAACAGGCAATCCGGTCCGGGTTGGTCCGGATTGGGTAGGATCTCCCCGCGCTATCGGTACAGGGCCTTCATGGCGTCCCAGGTGGTCGCTTCATTGCCCACCAGGGAGATCACCATGGAGAACTGCAGGTCCGTGTTCTCGAAGGTGTGGGGCACCACCCGGCCATCGTCCTGGTCCTCGGCATCGATGTAGCAGATGGAGCCCGGCAACATGCCGATGGACGCCGGCGCCAGGCTGGTCCAGGCGTTGGTGTTGTAGACGCAGCGGGCCCAGGGCTCCTCGGGAATCTCGAAGCTGGCATCCCCCACGAAGACGTCGCAGATGGCCAGGGCCACCCGGTCGTCCACCACCAGCTGAGGCTCGTCGAACTGGCCCTGCATGGAGCCGTCGGCCCCCACGTTCAGGATCCCCGGCGCGGCCAGGGTCCAGCCCACCGGGTTCAGCCCCTCGGTCATGGTGATCTTGACGTCGAAGTAGCCCACCTGCTGGACGTCCCGTTCCACCCCGCCGAAGTCGGGATTGACCGGGCGCACCAGCCACAGGGTCACGGGCACGAAGCTGCCGTACTCGACCCACTCGCAATTGAAGTCGTAAACGGTGGAATAGGGGTCCCAAACCATGCTCATCCAGTTGTCCCAGTCCTCCACGGCTGTGGCGGGGACGGCGAGCAGGCAGAACAGGGCGACGATAGCAAGATATCTCATTTTTTCCCTCCAGGGTTGAGTGGAGGGTCATTATACCTCATGCGCCCGGACGATGGAAGGGCGTTGGATCAGGGCACGAAGGCCTTGATGCCCACGTACAGGATCCAGCGGTCGGCCTGGCGGGCCAGGCCGTCCTCGGGCACCTTCTGGGTGAAGCGCCCGAAGCGGTAGGCCAGGGAAATGTCGGTGGCCACGTGGTCGCTGACCATCCAGGACATGCCCAGGGCCAGGTGGACCAGGCCCGAGTTGTGCTTGGTCTGGATGTCGGCGGAGCCGAGGCGATCCTGACCCCAAAGATAACCCAGCCCCAGGTAGGGCAGGACATGCCCGCGCACCGGATCGCCCTGGGCGTCGGGACGCCCCGTGGTGTCCCAGTAGTATTCCACCACCGGGCCCATGGTGTAGCTGGTGCGGCGGTTGTCACCCTGGGCGAACCACTGGCCCTCGAAGTGGAAGTTCAGGGCCAGGCCGTCGGCCACGAAGTAGCCGCCGCCCGGGCGAACGGTCCACTCCTGGGTGCGATCTCCCTGGGCGTTCTGGTAGTAGCCGTCCCCCGCGCTGGAAAAGGAGAAGCCCCCGCCGAAGAGGGTGCGGCCCCTGTCCACCGGGCCGGCGGAGGCGGCCGACCCCACAGCCAGAGTCAGCAAGGCCAGCAGGACCACGGTCAACCCTGGTGCAATGGATGGCGTGTTTTTCACGAAACAGTCTCCCGACGCTGAAAAACCAGGATGTTGCCCGGCGAGGTGGCGGGGTCAAAGGGCGCTCCGGCGAAATCACCGGCCTGTTCCACCAGGACGAATCCGGCCCGATGATGAAGTTCGACCAGGGGTTCGGTCAAATGGAAATGCAGGGGCGTGACCCCCGTGAAAACCGTCTGCCCCCGCCGCAGCAGGCGGGTCTTGAACAGGTATTCCCCGTTTTCCCCTCGCGTGTAGCGGCGCTGGAAGGTCAGGCCCTGGTCCGGAAATTCCCTCGGCGGGAAGTCATGCTGCCCGCACCCGTCCAGGGGGTGGAAGTTGACGATCTGCACGATCCAGGGGGCCCCGGGGCCCAGCCGGCCATGCAGAGCTTGCAGGAACGCGGGCAGGCCGGCGCCCGGCAGGTGGGCCAGGACATTGCCGATGCAGAAGGCTCCGGCGAAGGCCCCGGCGGGGAGGCTTGCCACCTGTTCCAGGGCCAGGGGGCGGAACTCCACCGCGGGGTGGCGGCGGCCGGCCTCGGCGATCATGGCCGGGTCCAGATCCACGCCCAGACAGCTTCGTTGCGGGGTCTGGAGATGGGCGCAGTACTCGCCCGTTCCGCAGCCCAGGTCCAGGATGCGTCCCGAGGGCGGCAGGCGCTGCTCCAGGAAGCGGCCCACCGCCTCCCGGAAGGGGAAGATGGTGTCGTAGTACTGGGCCATGGCGCTGTAGAAGCTCACAAGTCCTCCCTGACCGTTGTGGTCCCGGTTCATCCATCAACCGGTATGACAACCAAAGGGTTAGTGTGTTATATTGCCAGCATGAGGTCCCCCCGACAAGGACCCAGCCATCCGACCCGTCCCGTCAGAGTGGAGGTTTGCCGATGTATCCGTTCAAGAAGATCCTTTGCCCCACCGATTTCAGCGAGGCCTCCCTCTGTGGAATCAAGATGGGAAGCGAGATGGCGGACCAGCACGGGACCGAGATCATCATCGTCAATGTGCACAAGCCCATTCCCAAGCTGCCCACCCCCCGTGTGGAGGCCAGCGAGGTGGCCTTCGACGTCACGGCCTACGAGAACGAGGTCATCAAGGACGCCGAGGAGCAACTGGCCAACCTGAGCGGTTCCATCCTGGACGACAGCGTGACCCCCAAGCTGATCGTGCGCATGGGGCGCCCCGCCGAGGAGATCCTGACGGTGGCCAAGGAAGAGGATGTGGACGCCATCTGCATCGCCACCCACGGGCGCACGGGCCTGGCCCACATCATGTTCGGCTCGGTGGCCCAGCGGGTCATTCGCCGGGCCCACTGCTGCGTGGTCACTGTCCCCCGCTGTGACTGACGGATTGCGGGTGACCCAGGGGCGGTAAACGGTACATCTCGTACAGAGGATGGGGCCAGGGCTCACAGCTCTCGGCCCCGTTTTCTTGCAGGGCCCGCCGCCAGAATTCCAGACGGCGCTCATCGCCGGGGCGCAGGACCAGCTCGGCGGCCACGAAGCCCTGCTGGGCCATTTCCCGCAGCAGCTCGTGGGCCGAGCCATCTCCCTCCTCGCAGCTTTTCAGGCGGGTGCGCAGGTGACGCACCTCGGGCGGAACCCAGCCCGTGGCCCCTCCCGACACGGGTTGGCCCGTTTGCAGGGCGCGCAGCAGCCAGGCGGCTTCTTCCACATCCTCGGCATATTCGTTTTCCGGCGCGGGCAGGGTCAGGACGGGCCCGGACAGGGGCAGGATGCCGGCCCGGTGCCGGCCGTCCAGGGGCAGGCTCAGGCCGGGCACGGCCACGGGGATGGAGGTGATGGCCACCAGGCCTACCAGCAGCGCCGGCACGAAGGCGGGCACCTGGCGGTGCCCCCTGCGCTCGACGAACATCTCGATGGCCACGGCCGCCCACCAGGACAGGGCGATGACCATGAGCCAGGAAAAGCGCCAGGCGCCGCGGAAGGCCTTGAAGGGCGGCACCAGTTCGCGGATGAGATCGAGGGGCAGGGGCAGGCGCCGGTCGGTGAAGGGCAGGCCCATGGAATCGCCGAAGGCCAGGACCACTCCCACCAGGCCCAGCAGCAACAGGGCCCGGCCGGCCCGACGGCGCTGGAAACTGAGATATCCCCGGCGCCACCAGCCCAACCCCGCCAGGAGCAGGACGGCCCAGCCGGGGTTGAGCACCTGGCGGTCCTTGCCCTCGTAGCGGGGCAGGCCCTGGGCCCCGCGGCCGATCCAGTCGGCGGGACCGCTGCGGTACACGCCGCGGTTGAGGAAGTGCTGCAGGTCGGCGCTGCCCAGGCGCACCTCCAGGTCGGTGCGGGTGAAGTCCTTGTAGCGGTGGCTCAGGTTCAGCTGGGGCTGGGCCAGCAACCCCACCCCCACCACCACCAGCAGGGTGGGCAGGATGGCCCGGCGCATCACGCGCCCCATGATGGGCGCCAGGGCCTGGCGGCGGCGCACACGGTTGATGAGCCAGCTGGTCTTGAGCACGGCCATGGCGATGACGGCGTAGCTGAATCCGTACCAGCCCCAGGCCGCCTGCAGGATCAGGCAGCCGGCCAGCAGCCAGTAGTAGCGGGCCGAGGGGAGATTGGCCGTGTCCCGGCGCAGGGCCGCCACCAGGGCCGCCATGCTGAACAGGACGAAGGGCGGCGGCAACTGGTTGAGATGACCGATCTGGGCCAGGGTGTACGGGGCGCCCAGCAGGGCCAGGGCCGCCACTCCCGAGGCCCAGCGGGAACCGCCGGAGGCGCGGTAGAGGGTGGCCATGCCCGCTGCGGCCAGGAGCAGGCTGCCCAGGAAGGCCCAGTTGTAGAGGGCGGCCGGGGTGGGATCCAGCAGCAGATGCAGAGGCCACACCAGCAGGGCCTGGCCGGCCAGGCCGTCCATGAAGCCGATGGCCCCGGTCAGGGGGAAGAAGATGGGCAGGTCGAGCCACACCCCCGGCTGCCACCAGGTGAGGGCCGACCACTGGACCAACCCCACCTGCAACACCGCATCGATGCCGCCGAAGGGTCCCACCACCGTGTCCGACCAGTGGCGCCAGGCCGGCGCCAGACAACCCGCGATGACCGCCAGCACGCCCAACCAGGCGGTCAGACCGGTGACCAGCTTGTTGGTGCGGGGCCTGTCGGGCAGGAATTTCAAGGGTGGCGCTCCGTCTCGTTGCCGGCACGGGGGAAAGGGAATGATCCTCCGGACGGGGTGAAAGATACCACCATCAATATACGAAAAGGTACCGGGAAAACGGGGAGAAAAGGGAATTTCCGGTCAGGGGCCGCGGCCGGGTGGCGCGGGGATCAGGAGGCTCCCGCCTGGACCAGCGCCAGGCGGCTTTCCATCTCGCGCAGGGGCATGAAATCGCCCTTGCGGCTGGCCACCTCGATGCCCGCCCGCAGGACCTGGGCGGCCTCCTGGCGGCGCCCCAGCTGCTGCAGCAGCTTGCCCCGCGTCAGGTACAGGGCGCTGTTCTCCCGCTGCACCGCCAGAGCGCGGGAAAGGTAGTCGTCGGCCTCGGCGGGGCGGCCCAGATCCATGAGGGCCGACCCCATGCCCATGAGAGCCAGGGGATCCTCGGGGTCGATCTCCAGCACCTCGGAAAACATGGCCTGCTTGCGGGCGGCCTCGTCGCGCCGGGCCTGCTGAGGGTCGGGAGCGGCTCCGTCCAGGCTGAAGAGTTCGGAACCCCCGGGACGCTTGCCCGCGGCCAGGGCCTTCTGGCGTTCGGCCTCGTCCCTGTCCCCAACCTTCATGTAGAAAAGGGACAGGTTGGTGTGGACCATGGGTTCGTCCGGGGCCACCTCTTCCAGGCGTCGAAAGATGTCGATGGCCTCGTGGTAGCGCTCGGTGCGGCCCAGGATGACCCCCAGGGCCTCGTAGCCGTCGGCGTGGGACGGGTCCAGACGCAGGCATTCTTCCAGCAGGGACAGGGCGTGGTCATCCCGGCCGTGGGCAAAGGCTTCCACCGCCCGGTGGTGCAGCTGCTCGGCCCGGTCCTGGTCGTTGCCGGCCCGATGCAGGGGCAGCAGGGCGATGCGGGCGGCCAGGGTCTCACCCGCCCCCACCTGCACCGCGACCTCCTGGCCGGGGGTGCGGTGGGTGCGGTCCAGGAAGGCCAGGGCGAAGGGATCGTCCTGGGTGTCGGACCAGGCGGTGCGGGCCCAGGCGCCGATCCTGTTGCCCTCTTCGTCCAGCAGAGGCTGGCCGGGGGCGGGAACGTCGGTCAGCTCTTCGAGGCCGCAGCCGGGAAATACCAGGGCGCGCAGGGCCTGGGGAACCGAGCCGTAGGTGCGCACGCGGGCCACCACCTCCTGGCCCAGGTAGCACCCCTTGGTGTAGCTGACGGCCAGCTGTTCCAGGCCCGTCATGGGCAGCAGGCGCCGGCCGGAAGGGAAATCCGCGGCCAGGGAGGGCCAGCCGGCCTCCAGGGTCATCCAGCGCCAGGCGGCGTGAGAGGGCTGGTCGTTGGCAAGCAGGGTCAGATCATGCGCTGCCGCCAGGCTGCTCAGACCCTCGGCAAGACCGGAATCGGGCGCGCCGGGGACCAGATAAAGGCGGCCGGAGTCGCCGGTCAGGGACAGCTCCCAGCTGGCAGCAGCCACCCCCAGGACCTCCTCCAGGGAGGCCGACAGATGGGCGGTGGCCGGACCCTGCACCAGCAGGCCGGAAAAGTCGGCGCTGACGTTCTCGAGCTCGGCCTTCTCGCTGAAAAGATAGGCACGCAGGTCGGTGAGCAGATCGTCCACCTGGCTCGCGGGCAGGACCAGCAGGTACGAGGGAAAGGGTTGTCCGCGCTCGGGCATGCGCAACAGATGGAACCAGGCCATCAAGTTGCCGCGGCGGTCCAGGCGGGCGGACAGCTGGCTGCCCCCCGCCTCGAGAGCGGCGACATCGCTGGTGAGCTGGGCCTGCAGGAAGGCCCCGGCGTCGGGGCCCGACACCAGGATGGCCCCCAGGCCGGGCACGCCGTCCCACCGTGCCAGCAGGGCGCGGGCCCGGGTCACGCGGCAGATCTGCCTGGCCTGGCGGAACATCAGACCGCGAAGCTTTCCCCGCAACCGCAGGTGTTGCTGGCGTTGGGGTTCTTGAACTGGAAGCCCCGGCCGCTCAGGCCGGCCTGGAAATCCAGGGTCACGCCGCGCAGGTAGATGGTGCTCTTGCGGTCCAGGAGGACATCGAAGCCCTCGAAGGGAACCACCAGATCGCCCTCGGTCTGGCTGTCGAATTCCACCTTGTAGACCAGCCCCGAGCAACCGCCCCCGGCCACGCCCAGGCGCAGACCCTTGTGGCGGTTCTCGTCGGAATCCAGCAGGCGGCGCACCTCGGCGCAGGCGCTGTCGGTCAAGGTGACGGGCTTGTCCCCGTTGCCCGAGGCGGCCGGCGCGGTGGTGGTAAGTTCGGTGGGCTGCCCCCCATTCCCGGGCCGGCTGTTGGAGGGGGCGGGCGCAACTTCCGGAGCGGGCTCCGCGGGAGTCGCGCCCGGCCCTGAGTAGTACTGGTTCAGGGGAATCAGGCTCTCGATGGCGGATGTTTCCAGGGCCACCCGTTCCTGCTTGCCCCACACGCCCAGCTTGGCGGCGCGGTCCAGGAACTGGGCATTGGTTCGGCCGTCCTCACCCACACCGTCGGCGTTTTCCTCGTGGCTGTCCACTCCCACCAGCAGGGTGATGCGGTCGTCACGCTCGTGGCAAAGCCCCACGTGGACGGCGTTCTTGACCCGGGCCACCACGGTGATGCCGTGCAGGGGGTCGCTGGTGTCGTGAAAGGTTCCCATGGCGGATTCTCCTAGTTGTCCTTGTTGCAGAACTCGTCGAAGGCCAGGGTCAGATCGCGGGCGATGGAGCCGGCATCCTGGCCCTCGATGCGGTGGCGGGGCACGAAGTGCACCAGCTGGCCGTCCTTGAGCAAGGCCACCGAGGGACTGCTGGGAGGGACCTCGCCCATGAGCTCGCGGGCGCGCGAGGTGGCCTCCAGGTCCTGGCCGGCGAAGACGGTGGCCACCCGGTCGGGGCGGGCCGTGTGCTGGATGGCCTGCTTGAGGCCGGGGCGGGCGCTGCCGGCGGCGCAGCCGCAAACCGAGTTGATCAGCAACAGGCTGGTGCCCTCGTTCTGGGCGAAGAACCGGTCGACCTCGTCAGGGGTGCGCAGTTCCTGCACGCCGGCGGTGGTCAGTTCGGCCCGCATGGGGGCCACGAGCTGCTCGGGGTAGGGCATGGTTCGCTCTCCTTGTATGGATAAGAGGGGATTAGTCCCGTGTTTTCATGGCACTAGATAAATACTTTACCAAAATTGTCAAGTTTATTTGCCGAGGTTTGTGCCAGGGAGGGCGGGGCGGGTTAATCCTCGCGCTGGGCATGAAAAATGGGCCGCCTTCCCGGAGGAAAGCGGCCCCTGGCCGGACGGGATTGCCGGTGGTATTTGCCGGTGGGATTTACCGGTACATGGCCTTGACGTTGTCCCACGAGGACGTCTCGGTGGCCACCACTGTGCCCAGGTCCTCGAAGGTGATGTTGCCCCACTCCACGTGGAAGTTGTCGCCCTCGGCGAAGCTGGACATGTTGTTGTACTGCATGAAGCCGCCGGCGTAGGCGGGGCTCAGGATGCCCCAGGTCCCGTGGGGGTCGGCCTCGGCGGGGTTACCCTCGTCGAAGGGCAGGGGGCCGCTGGAGTAGGTGCCGCCGTCCTCGTAGATGTACTCGATGGTGGCGGGAGCGGACTCGTTCATCTCGGGGTTGGTGGTGTAGATCATGGTCAGGCGCACGGTGGAGCCCTTGGTGTAGGTCACGCCGTGCTCGCTGGTGAAGCTGTAGAAGGGCAGCCGGCCGCCGAAGCAGGCCACTTCGCCGTCGGGAGTGCGCACGTTGAAGCGGCCGTCCACGTTGGGGGACCACCAGGGGGAGATGTTCAGGCCGGCCTCGCCGTCGCCCGCGCCGCTGAGGGTCAGTTCCACCGAGAACATGAAGCCGTCCTCGTTGGCGAATTCCTGGGCGGTGGAGTCGCCGAAGCGCCAGACATGCAGGTTGGCCCAGCCCAGGGGGCCGGAGCAGGCGTCGTCGATGCTGATGAGAGTGGGATAGCTGTTGTCCACGGTCAGGACACTGGCGAAGGAGTCGTTGAAGACCCGCTCGATGACCACGGCATCGGTGGGCTCGACGGTGGCCAGGGCGTTTCCGGCGGCGAGGGCCAGCAGGAAAACCGTCAGGGCGAGAATGCTCATCTTGTTCATCTTCATGGTTGTTTCTCCTCTTGTTGTTGGCCGTTTGGGCTGTTGGTCGTCTCGAATCGGCGATCAGAAACTTGCTTTATCCGTTCCATTTCCGGTCATGTTGGTCCTTCATTCTCTTTGAGCAACCGGCCCTCCTTTCCATCCTCCGGTCATTTGATGATGGTGCACCGTTTCCAGTCCACCATGCCACGAGCTTCCAGCGAGTAGTAGTAGACGCCGCTGGGCAGGTCCCGGGCGTCCAGGGTGATGTTCTGCACGTTGGTGTCGGCGGCCCGGTCCTGCACCTGGCGCACCAGGCGGCCCCGCAGATCGTAAAGGCGCAGGACCACCGGTCCCGGTTCCTGCAGCCGGTAGGAGATGAGGGTGGACTGGCCGAAGGGATTGGGGGAATTCTGCCCCAGATCCAGCAGCCCGGTGCCGTTGATCTCCTGGCCGGGCACCGCGGAAACGGACTGGAAGCGGGCGGCGGCCAGGCCGTCCTGCACATGGGGGTTGTCCATGAACCGGGACCAGATGTTTCCGTTCAGGTAGTTCTCGATCATGATGATGATGGGCCCCTGGTCGATGCCCAGATAGTCGCTGCCCACCCAGAAGGTGGTCAGGTTGAAGGCATCCTTGAAGCCGTATTCGCCCCAGATCAGGCCCGCGAAGTTGTCGTACATGTTCTGCAGGGTGGGGATGACGATTTCCGGCGCGAAGGCGATGGAACTGGCCGCGGCCGTGGGCGTGATGGTGCCGTTGTCGCTCTGGGCCGGGGGCGCGCCGTGGGCGGCGTAGCCGTCGGGATCGTCCGAGGCCGTCAGGCCCCACATGTCCCCTCCGTACCCCGTCCAGCCGTAGGGATTGTCGATGCAGTACTCGCGGGCGGCGATGGTGGCCCGGCGGCTGTTCTCGTGGTAGGTGATGCCGCGCAGGCGCATGTACTCGTCCTGGATGTCGCGGAAATCGATCCAGCAATGTGAATACTGGTGGCCGAAGAGCGGCGGGAAGACCAGGTAGCTTTGGCCGTAGTAGGTGGCCCAGTTGTAGCCGCTGGTCCAGTACATCCAGGTGTAGTCGGGCACGGGGTGGGTGGGGCTGCCCAGGGCCAGGATGTAGAGGATCATGGCCTCGTTGTAGCCGATCCAGTTGCCGTAGCCGCCGAAGCCGGTGACGGGCTTCCAGCCCATGCGCAGGCCGTTGCCGCCGTTGCGCATGAAGTCCCAGTCCACGCGATGGTACAGGGAGTCGGCCAGGGCGCGCAGTTCCTGGTCGCCGGCGTCCGCCGTGTCGAAGTACTGGCGGGCGTCCAGAACGCCGGCCATGAGCAGGGCCGTGTCGATGGTGGACAGCTCGCAATCCCAGGTGCGCAGGCCCGAGTTGATGTCCAGGAAGTGGTAGAACAGGCCCTTGTAGCCGTTCACCGAGTTGGCGGTGTCACCCTGGGGGCCGTCCCACAGGGTCTGCATGCCCAGCATGATGCGGTCGCGCCCCTCGCTGCGCGTCACCCAGCCGTGGTCGATGGCGATGCAGATGGCCGTGATGCCGAAACCCTGGGCGGCGATGCTGCAGGGGGCCCAGTCGGCGCTGCGGTCGCGGATGAGCCCGTTGACCGGGTTGGCCTCGTCCCAGAAGTACAGGAAGGCTGTGCGCTGGAGGCTGTCCAGCAGGGCCTCGGCCGGGATGGCGCGCTGGGCGGCCAGGGCCAGATCGCGGGGACGTTCCTGCTGCTCGTCGGCCCGGGCCGTCCCGGGGACAGCCAGCGGGGCCAGGACCAGGACGGCGCCAAGCACCCAGAAGGAGGCCCGGGTGGCGCCGCTCTTGGCGATTCTTTGGACGATGTTCATCACGCTGCTGCTCCTCGGATCCCGCTTCCTAGAAAGCGATGATCATGGTGAATCGATGGGTGGACTCGAGAGACTCGTGCCCGGCCCAGGCGTAGTTCAGTTCGTACCGGTTATTGCCCAGATCTCCGGCCACGCCGAAGCCCGCGGTCAGGCCCAGTTCGCTGTCCTCCTGGAACAGGGTCTGGTAGCCGGCCCGCAGGGAGAACATGCGGCGCAGGGTCCATTCGGCCCCCAGGTTCATGCTCTCGCTGTTGTCGTTGGGATGCAGCCCCTCCACCAGGAAGAGCATCTCGCTGTTCTCGCTGAAACGGTGCGGGATGCTCAGGCCCATGCGGAACAAGCCGGGCAGGGGGAATTCGTCGGTGGTCTGCTCGGCGGGCAGGGCGCTGTTGTCGCCGAAGGCGTCGGGGTCGCCGTCGAAGTAGATGCCCAGGTCCGACCCCGAGAAGCGGGACTGGGTGCCCAGGTTGGACAGGCTGAAGCCGAAGATCACGCCGCCCTCGGTCAGGCGGTACACCGTACCCAGATTGAAGGTGAAGGTCTTGCTGGAGGTGTTCCAGATCTTCTCGGTGACGTAGTTGGCCTGCAGGCCGGCACTGAAGCGCTCGGTGATGCGCCGCCCGTAGGCCAGGCCCAGGGAGACGTCGTTCACGCTGTAGTTCACGCCGGTGCCCAGGGGTTGCTCCACCGTGCGCACCTGGATATCGCCCGATCCCAGGGCGGTGACGCTGAGGAAGACGTTGCCCGTCTCGCCGGCGGGGAAGGCCACCGCGGCGTAGTCGTAGTCGATGTCCGCGAACCACAGGCTGTGGGAATACTGCACGGCCGTGCCCTGCACCAGGCCCACGGCGCCCGCGTTGTAGTAGCAGGATTCGATGGAACCGGTGAGGGCCGAGCCCGCGTTGCCCAGGGCGGCGCCCCGGCTGCTGGGCTCGATGCGCAGGAAGGTGCCGAGGGTGGTGCCCACCTTGCTCTGGGCCGCGGCCTCGTTGGTCATGGCTCCGGCCATGGCGAGGACGATCAAAGCTGCCGATAAGGTCCTGTTCATCTTGCTTCCCGCGCTCCTCATTTCACGATGGCGAACTTGCCGGTCGCCTTGCCGGCCGCGCCGCCGTCGACGTGGAAGATGTAAAGACCCGGCGCGACGTCCAGGGTGTCCTTGGTCCGCATGTCCCAGGCCAGGATGCCCTCGTTGCCGCCGTCGTGGTGCAGGGTCTGCACCAGCTCGCCCAGGATGTTGTAGATGCGGATCTCGCAACTGGCCGGCAGCCCCCGGAATTCCAGGCGGCGCTCGCCGCGGCCGGACACGGCGTAGCGTTCCGGCTCGAAGCTGGCCGAGGCCAGATAGGGATTGGGCACCACGTAGGGGTGGAAGCCCTGGCTGACGGCGTCCTGGTCGATGTACTCGCCCATGGTGGCGAACTCGAAGACATCGTCGGCGCCGAAGGGGCGCTTCAGGCTGAGGCGCCAGGCGTCCCCCGCGGCGGGCGGGTTCTCGGGCACGGCGGCCGGGGTGATGGTCCAGGTGCCCATGGGCGTGGACGGGTCATCCGGCAGGTAGGTCACGATGCGGATGAGCTCGTCGGTGCGGTCCAGGGTGCCGCTGGGATCCTCGCCCGCGTCGGCCCGGTCCCGGAACAGGAAGTCCAGGGGCACCTCGCCCTCGCTGGTCTGGGCGATGACCTCGAAGCGCGCCGGCATGGGCGCGGGGAACTGCAGGCCCGAGGCCAGGGAGTAGGTCTCGACCTCGTCGGAGAAGAAGATGACGATGTCCTCGGGATAGCCCGGCCGCAGGCGGTTGGCCGGCAGCACGCTGGCCTCGTAGCTGACGTTGAACACCGCGTCGGTGGTGCTGCCGGACAGGAAGCCCGTGTTCTCGGCGTCCACCGAGACCTGGGTGGCCGTCTGCACCAGGGGCAGCAGGCCCGAGCCCACCGGCCCCACGCCCAGGCCCAGGAAGTCGGTGCCCGACTCGAAGAAGATCTCGCCGGTGGTGGCGTCGGTCAGGGTGTAGGACCGGGCGCGCAGGCTGTCGGGGCCGGGGGTGGTGAAGCTGAGCCGGAAGGTGTGGTCATCCGGCACCAGGTTGGAGTTGACCACATCCACGGCCACCGTGCCCACGCCGCGGCCGGCCACGTGGCGGGCCGTGTCCGCCTCGGCACCCACGAAGCCCACGGCGCGGGGATTGGGGCGGGTCTCCACCACGTTGACGGGAAGCACCAGGCCGCCGCGCGGGGTGCGCGAGGGGGTGATGGCGTTCTCGGAGGGGTAGAAATCGTACTCCTCGGAACCCCGGTCGTAGGCCGTCACCGCGTAGTAGTACTGCTGGCCGTTGACGGCGGTGGTGTCGGTCCAGGTGTGGACCAGGCCGGAATCGGTGCCCAGCCAGTAGGCCACGCCGTCCTGGCTGCGGTCCGAGTAGCCGGATACGCCGTTGACCAGATCGAACTGGGCCAGGGGGGTGCCGTTACCCAGGTCGTTGGAATCGACCTGCGGGTCCCGGAAGTCGGGATCGGTGGAGCGGTAGATACGGTAGCCCTCGAAGTCGAACTCGCCCGTCACCGGGTCGGCGCTGCGCTCGGACACGTCGGTCCAGGACAGGCGCACGAAGCCGTCCCCGGCCTCGGCCGTGACGGTGGGCACCTTGGGCGGCATGGCGAAGCGGTAGTTGGCGTTGTAGATCTGCTGCACCGTCTGGGTGGTGGAGCGCAGTTCGGTCAGGTTGGGCGCGTAGGCCAGGGCCAGGCTGAAACGCTCGGTCTGGCCGGCCGCCAGCTGGAAGGGCCCCGAGGCGAAGAGGAAGCCGATGTTGTAGTTGCTGGCGATGGGCTCGTCGAAGCGGACGTCCTCGCTGGGGTCGCTGAACTGCTGGAACAGGCGCTCGGGCCAGTTCTCGTTGCCGGTGAAGAAGACGATGTTGTCCGTTTCCTGATCGGGGTTGCCGTAGCCGGGCAGGATGCGGTTCAGCTTGAAGCCCGTCAGGCCGATCTGGTCCGACTCGTTCAGGTCGGTGTCGTCGAAGTTGGGCTCGCCCGGGGTGGGGACGCCGTCACCCTCGCCCTCGTCCCCCGTGTCCTCCAGGCCGTCGGCGCCCACATCGTGGTTGTCCACGGTCCAGTCCATGTCCTCGTCCCCGGTCCACCACAGCTCGGCGCGGTAGGCGGGCATGTCCTCCAGGGGGCCGTAGGTGTTCTCGAAGTCCACCATGTTGTAATGGGCCTCGACGTGCAGGCGGATGTTGTCGGCGCCCATGATGGGCACCCCGGGGCCGGCGTCGCGGCGCTCGTCGATGATGCCGTCCTCGTCGTTGTCCACCCCGTCGAAGGGGTTGCCCGGGGTTTCCATGTAGGCGTAGCCCAGGTAGCCCGTGGGCGAGCAGGAACCGGCCAGGTCGCGCCCGTGGCCGCGGTTGTCCCAGGTGTAGACCAGGTTGATGCGCTGGCCCTCGAACTCGTCCGAGTAGAAGGCGTTGTCATCGTCCGACTCGTAGATCTGGTCGCAGGAGAAGGCCGAGCCCCCCACCCCAGAATCCATGTACAGGCCGAAGATGATGTTGTCGTCGAAGTCGGTGGTGCCCTCGTTGGTGATGTCGTAATGCCAGAAGATCACGTTGCGCGCCTGGGGGTTGGCCCACTGGAAGCCCCGCACCTCGATGCGCAGGCCCAGGCCGCGGCGGGTGGAGTCGCGGCTGTCAGGGTAGAAGTTCCAGGCATCGTAGTAGTCGTCGTCCAGCACCACGTAGCTTTCCTGGTCGGCCACCACCTGCTTGCCGAAGTAGCCGTTCCAGGAGCCGCTCCAGCCGGGGTCGGTGGGGTCGTCCAGCCGGTCGGGCCACACGTCGGGCCAGGTGCGGGGGTCGTTGCTCAGGGCCGGCGAGCGGCCGGGGTTCAGGGCCGGATCGGGCTGGAAGTAGCCGGGCCGGGGCTCGAAGCGCATGACGCGGTTGTAGTAGGGGCTGGTGCCCTGCCGCTCGCGGAAGCCCGTCTCCATGATGTAGGCGTCCGAGCCGTCCACCTGGGTGATGTGGGCCAGCACGAAGGGCGTGATGCCGTCGCTGTAGTTCATGCCGCTGCCCTTGGGCACCTCCACCGAGTGGAAGACGCTGAGGTCGACGTTGCCCGGGTCGCTGGGGTAGTCCCCCACCATGCCGTAGTTCCAGAAGATGGTCCGGATGTTGTTGGCGTCGTGCTGGCCGGCGCGCTCGGCGTCGGCCCGGCCGCGCTGATCCCGGGGCACGGGGGTGCTCACCTCGGCCAGGGCGGCGAAGGCCACCAGCAGACAGGGGGCGGCCAGGGCCAGCCAGGCCCGGTTCCATGGGTTGCGGCGGTTGCTTCTGGTCACTCCTGCCCTGCTCCCGTGTTGGATGTATTTCCGGTCACTCAATAGGCACCTCCGAAGCCCCAGCGCAGGCCGATCTCGATGCGGCGCGGCGGGTAAAGGAGGGTGGGATTGGCCAGCTCGACCAGTTCGGCCTGGCTGGGGAAACGCGCGTAGTAGGGGCTGCCCGTGGTGGCGAAAACCGAACCGTTGAAGTACCGCTGGTCCAGGGCGTTGAAGACGCGCAGGAAGATGCCCTTGCGTCCCGCCTGGTCCAGGAACTTCTCGGCGCGCAGGTCCACCAGGAAGCCCGAGGGCTTGCGGCCCGAGTTGGTGGCCGCCCCGAACCCGAAGGCGTTCTCGGAAACGGGGGTGTAGCGCTGCCCGCTGGCGAAGCGGCCGATGGCGCTGGCCCGGAAGTTGCCCGGCTTGTACATGGACAGGGACAGGTTCACGGTGTGGCGCTGGTCCCAGTTGAAGGGCACCAGGCGGGGCCGCGGGTCCTCACCGGCGGCGGCGCGGTTGGCGGTTTCGCTGGGATCGCTGGCGTTGCCCAGGGCCTGCTGCCAGGTGTAGTCCAGGGACAGGCTGAAGGGGCCGAAGGCGCGGTGATCCAGGGACAGGGTCACGCCCGTCACGTGGCCGAAGTCCACGTTGGTCAGGCGGGTGTACAGGGCGCCGGTGTAGGTCTCGATGAACTCGACGCCCAGCAGGTCGCGGATGTCCTTGTAGAACACGGTGGCGTCGAAGCCCAGGTTGGAATTGATGGCCTGCTTGTAGCCGATCTCGTACTGCACCGTGGTCTCGGGCTTGACGTCGGGATTGCCCATGACGGCGTAGCTGGGGGTGCTGGCCTGCAGCTCGTCCAGGATGCTGTAGTCCGAGTTGGTGAACATGGTGCTGACGCTGGGGAACTGCCGGAAATGGCCGTAGGCCACGTGGATGGCCGCGTCGTCGTTGATGGGATAGGCCACGCCCAGCCGGGGCGAGACCGAGGCCTTGGCGGTGGTGGCCACGGGCGCCGACTCGGGGGCGCCCTCGATGGCGTTGGCCGGATTGGCGGGATCGGACGGCACGGTGGACCGGGCGTCGAAGTAGTCCAGCCGCGCGCCGAAGCGCACCACCAGGTCGTCGTTCTCGAACTGGTCCTGCACGTAGGCCGCCCCCATCAGGGGGTAGCGGGTGAGCAGGCGGGGGTAGTCGGGGTCGTCGACGTAGCGCTCCAGCACGTTGTTGTCGTAGCTCAGGTAGACGTCGTTGCCGAACTCGACCCTGGGCAGGCTCAGCTCGAAGCCGGTCTTCATCTGGTTCTCCAGGTTCAGCTGGCTGACCACCGAGCCCTTGAAGATCACCGTGTTGGTGGTCTGCTGGTAATGATTGGTCTGCACGCCCATGAAGTAATAATCGCCGTCGGAGGTGCGCTGCAGCTGAAGGGGCTGGTCGTAGCGGGGATCGTAGGCGTCCTCGTACAGGTGATCCTTGTAGCTGTAATAATTGTGCCGGAAGCTGAAATCCAGGAAGGTCTGCGAACCCAGGGTCTGGCTCCAGTCCAGGCCGTGGGAAATGGAATGGGAGCGCTGGATGGACAGGCCGTCGGGCATGTAACGGAACTTGTAGTCGGTGGGCCGGCTCTCGCGGCTGTTGAAGATGGCCTGGTAGTTGAGCTTGGTGCCCTCGAAGGCCTTGTTGGAGAGCTTCACCACGCCGGACCATTCCCGGGTGTAGCCCAGAGGCATTTCCTTGCCGTCGCCCTTGGGCTCGAACACGATGGTGGGGGTGCCCCCGGTGGTGTCCACGTAGGCGTCGGTGGGATTGATGGTGCGCTGGGCGTAGACGTAGTCGTCCCAGTGGTAATATCGGCCGCTGACCAGGTAGGTGGTGGATTTCAGGGGCAGGGGCCCGCTCATGGAGGCCTGGTAGTTACGGGTACCCGTCAGGTGGGGGGTGTCGTCGGTGCGGCGGGCGTCCTCCCGCCCGGGAAAGAAGAAGCCGCCGGTGTAGGCCTCGGCGTCGGCGGTGAAATCATCCGTTCCCTGCTTCAGCACCGCGTTGACCACGCCGCTCATGGCCTGGCCGTACTCGGCGTCGAAGGTGCCGCTGATGACCTGCACTTCCTGCAGCAGGGAGCGGTCGATGCTCATGCTGGACGAGTTGTCGAAGGCGTTGTTCACGCTGACGCCGTCCACCTGGTACTGCACCTCGCCCTGGCGCCCGCCGCGGAAGTGCCCGTCCACCACGCCGGCCTGCAGGTTGACCACGTCGGCCAGGTTCTGCACGGGCAGGTCGCTGATCTCCTCGGCCGTGAGAGTGGCCTGGCTGCTGGTGATCTTCAGATCGATGGGCGAAGAGTCGGCCACGACCAGCACCTCCTCCACGTCCTGGGTCAGGTCTCCCATCTGCAGGTGGGCCACCGAGCGGCGGTCGGCCGAGACCACCACGTCGCTCATGACCACCGACTGGTAGTGGACGTGGAAGGCCTTGACGCTGTAGGTGCCCGACGGAATGTTGAGAATGACGTACTCGCCCGCGGCGTTGGTCTTGGCCGTGAAGCCGGGATCGTTCAAGGTCACGGTGACGCCCGAGATGGGATCACCCAGGGCATCCACCACCGTGCCGACGATGGTGCCGGTGGTGCCCGCCAGGGCCCCGGCGCCACCGATCAGCATGGCCAGGATGGATAGAGCAGCCGTCAGCCACCAAATATTTCTCGTTTTCACGTCCAGGACCCTGCCTCCGGTGAGTCGGATGAGATTCCTCGTTTGCGCCTCGGGGGGAGGGCCTGCCGCCCCCCCCCGCCGGTATCTTCGTTACTTGATCAGGACGGTCTTGCCGTTGAGCACGGCGCGCTCCTGGCCCGTCACCGGGTTGACCAGGCGCAGACGGTACAGGTACATGCCCGAGGCCGGCAGCCGGCCCGAGAACATGGGCACCCGGTTCTCGCCCGCGCCCATCTCGCCCAGGCTGCTTTCCTCGACCAGGTGTCCGCGCAGGTCGTAGACCTTCAGGGCCACCAGGTTGGCCTCTGGCATGGCGAAGGCCACCTGGGGACGGGCCGAGGCCGGACCGGTGCCCAGCAGGCGGGCGTAGGCGTTCTGCCAGGGATCTTCCGGCGCCACGCCGCTGGTGTCGGTGCCCAGGTGGGCCCACACGGGACAGCAGGTGCCGGGGAATTCCCGATACCACCAGACGCGGGTGCCGTAGCTGTCGGTGGTGGGAATGAACGAATCGCCATCCAGGTGCACCACGCCGAAGAACAGGCTTTCCTCGGCCCGGGAGAAGGTGTAGCCCAGGGCCGTCAGGTCGATGGCCATCTCGGCGGTGTAGCCGGGGTCGGACTGCTGCCCCAGGGTGTCCACCGAGGTGCCGGCCATCAGGGAGATGGCCACCTGGGCGTCGCCGGTGGCCGTCAGGTTCAGCAGGTCGTCCTGGGCCAGGGCGGTGCCGTCGGTGTTGACCTGGAAGGACAGGCGCTTGGTCAGCACGGTGTTGTCCGTGCCCCGGCTGGCCAGATCCTCCAGGGTGACGATGAAGCCGTCCCAGCGGTTCAGGTCGGGGTGGTACTGCACCACCTGGTCCCGCGCCTCGAACCCGAAGTAAAGCATGTTGCCGCTGTGGTAGACCTTGACGGTGGCGTCGGCGGGATCCAGCACGAAGGCCTCGCCGCCGTTGACGGTGGCCTGGAACTGGCCGGAGCGGTAGGAACCCACGCCGTCGTAGCCGGCGCGCAGCTCGTCATCGCCCCAGCGGATATCGAAGCTGTAGATGTCGGGGGAGCTCCAGACATCCTCGCTCAGCTCGCCGTCGATGGTGGCCTGCTCGGCCAGGGAGGGCACCACGATCTCGGGTTCGATCTGCGGCGCCGGTCCGCTGGCTGTGGTCACGTCGGGCCGGGCGTGGATGCGCACCTCGTTGTACCAGGAGGTGTTGCCCCAGGGGCCCTGCCACCACACCCGGTTGGTGCTGAAGCTGGTGACGCTGATGGGCCAGTACCAGTCGCAATCGTAGACGGAGATGTTCCACTCGACGATGTCGCCCTCGGGGCGGGTCACGTCGTAGCCCATGACCTCCAGATCGAAGCGCATCTCCACCACGTAGCCCTGGTCCGGGGTGTCATCGTTGTTGGTGGTGCCGTTGACCACGGTGACGGCGTCCCAGGCGGCGATCTGCTCGGGGGTGCGGGGCGTGCCGTGGGGCAGCTCGGCCCAGACGCCGATGAAACCGGGCATGGTGCCCTCGGCCTGGGGGTCGCTGAGCTCGTCGTGCCACCAGCTGTACAGGTACTCGGCCTGGGGCTTGGGGTAACCCTCGATGGAGTGGTCCTTCATGCCCATGAGCAGGCCGTCGAAGCGGTTGAACTCGGCGCTGCCGCCCACGGACTGGTCCTGCACGATGGCCGCCATGTACAGCTGGTTGCCCTGCACCAGGAACTTGATGGTGGCGTGGGTGGGATCGATGGGCTGCCAGCCCGCCTCGGTCTTCCAGCCGCTGCCGGGCATGCCGGCGTCCACGGCGTACTCGATGATCTGGGAATCGGCCACGGCCCAGCCCGGTTCGTCCAGGACACCGTCCAGGGTGATGGGGGACAGGGCCGTCCGGGCCCAGATGGCGTCCTCGCGGACTTCCTGGGCCGCCAGGGGCAGGGCCGCCAGGAGAACCAGGAGCAGGGTGGTCATCAGGAGCTTGCGTTGCATGTCGGTCACCTCTCGAGCTTGGGCCGGGGCCTAGCTGGTACTTTCCTCGAACGTGGTCCCCGGATCGGGGCGATCCTTGGTTCCGGGGGACGATTCGAGCTGGGCTCCACAGGATTCACGAACTTTCAGGGCGGTGGGTATGACCACCTGGATCGAGTCGGCGTCATCATCGCCTTCGATGGCCTGCAGCATGAGCTGGACCGCTCGACGCCCCAGGCCGCAGGCATCGACGTTGATGGAAGTGAGGCTGGGATTCAGGAAACCGGCCATGGAGTTGTTGTCGAAGCCGACCACGGCCATGTCCCGGGGCACCCGCAGGCCCGCCCCGTGCAGGGCGCGCAGCAGGCCGATGGCCATGCTGTCGTTGGCCGCGAAGACGGCCGTGGGGCGCGGCCGGCGCTCCAGGATGCCGGTGCAGGCTTCCATGCCCGTCATCTCGCGGAAATCGCCGGGCAAAACCAGGGCCCGGTCCGGGTCCAGACCGCCCTCGGACAGGGCGTCGTGGAAGCCGCGCAGGCGCTCCTCGGCGTCGACGTTACCCTCGGGGCCGGCGATGAAGGCCAGGTGGCGGTGCCCCAGGGCCAGCAGGTGCTGCACGGCCAGGCGGGCGCCCTCGTAGTTGGCGATGCCCACCGAATGGCAGCGGGCCACCGGTTCCCGGGGGTTCAGCAGAACCACGGGCAGGCGCCGGCGCACCCGTTCGACGGTGTCGATGGATTCCTCGTCGGGGGCCAGCAGGATGAGGCCGTCGATACGGCCCAGCATGACCCGGCTGGCCGCCAGCACGTCCTCGCTGTTGGAATGGGAGCTGGACAGGAGGATCTTGTAGCCGTGCAGGCCCGCCTCGCGGTCCAGGCCGCGCATGAGGTCGGAATAGAATTCGCCGTGCAGATCGGGCAGCATGACGCCCAGGGTGTGGTTGCACTGGGTGGAAAGGCTCCTGGCGGCGCTGTTGGGCCAGTAATCCAGGCGGGCGGCGTGATCCAGAACCCGCTGGGCGGTTTCGGGACTTACCAGAGGGCTGTTGCTGAACACGCGCGAAACCGTGGCTGTGGAAACACCTGCGGCGCGGGCGACCTCGCGGATGGTGGCCAAGTGGTGGCTCCCGTGGGATTTGGCTGCTGCCGGGCTTTCCTTGCCGGGCAATAAACCGAACTTTTTTTCCTTCGGCGCAGATTATCCTTGATCTGCAGGGCATGTAAACGGTTTCATAAATCGAGAAAGTTGTCAAGCCCATCTTTGACAAACCGGAAAAACAGCCCCACCGGGCACCACTGTTTAGCCCCGAAAATGCCCGGGCGGCAGCGGCTGGAAGGATTTTTTCATGGCCAAGCCCCACGCATCGCTCCCCGAAGGACAGGCTGTTGAGCGGCCTCAGGCGGCCATCCTGGCCCTGACAAGTGACGATTTGACAAAAAATTACCGAGTGGTCGCTTCCAGCTGGGGATCCGGCTGCTCCCAGCTGGGTGACATCGCCCTGACTCCCTGGGAGGGCCCCACCCCCACGGGCCTGGAATTCCATGTCCGGGATGTGGCCGCCGGGCGGTGGTGGACTCCCGGCCGGGCCGGCGGGCCCCTGGCCGGGCCCGTGAGCAGCGCCCGGAAGCCGGGTCTTTTCCGCCGGGAGCAGGAAGTGGACGGGGTGCGCACCACCGTGGAGACCTGCGTCCTGGCCCACGCCCCCGCCGAACTGCGGCGGGTGATCATCCACAACACGGGCCGCCAGGAGCGCCGGCTGGATGTGACCTCGGTGGCGGAGATCGTCCTGGACCACCCGGCCGCCTTCAGCGCCCATCCCTCGTTCAGCAAGCTCTTCATCCAGACGGCCTGGGACGAGGCCCACCGCTGCCTGCTGGTGAGCCGGCGCCCCCGCTCGGCCGGGGAAAAACACCCCCTCCTGTTCCATGCCCTGCTGGAGGATGGCCCTGTGCAGTGGGAGACCGACCGGGCCCGCTTCCTGGGCCGGGGACGCGCCCCCGGCCGCCCGGCCGCCCTGGAAGAGGCCGCCGAGCTGTCCGGCACAGTGGGCAATGTGCTGGATCCCGTGGTGGCCCTGCGCCGGCCCTTCGTTCTGGGGCCCGGCCAGAGGGCGGCTTTTCACTTCGTGATGGGGGCCCTGGATGGCCCGGCGCCGGCCCTGGAACTGGTGGCCGGCCTGCGCGCGCCAGGTGCGGTGGAAAAGGCCTTTCAGGGGGCCGCCGCGGCGGATGCCCAGCGCCTGCGCATGCTGCAAGTGACGCCCGAAGAACACGCTGTGGCCGAAGAAATGGCCGCCTTCGTCCTTTCCGGTGAGGCCGGCCTGCGCGGGGCGCCCGTCTCGTCGTCGGCTTCCCCTCTGGATCCGGCTCTTCTGACCGATCTGGGCCTGGATCCCGGCCGCCCCCTGGTGGTGGTGTCGGGGGGGGCCGAGCTGGCCGCCTCCCTGGCCCGGCAGCACGCCGTGTGGACCTCCCTGGGCCTGCCCATCCAGCTGGCCATTCTGGACCAACCCCCAGCCCAGCAAGGCCCCGGCTCCCATGAACCGGTGTACCTGGGCCCGGAGGAACTGGGCTCGCCCGCGGGTGAGATGGTCCGCGCTCTCTTGCTGACCATGGCCGATGTGGTGGCCGGGCCCGGTTTCGACCCGGCCGGTCTGCCCTGGCCCCGGGTGCCGGCGGCCTCGCCCCTTCCCCTGAAGACCGCGGCGGATGACGCCCCGCCCCCCGCGGCCCCTCCAGGCGCCGACGATCTGGAGCTTTTCAACGGCCTGGGCGGATTCCGCGACGAAGGCCGGGAATACACCATGGTCCTGGCGCCCGAAGGCGAGGGCCTGCGCCTGCCCCCCCGCCCCTGGACCAACGTGCTGGCCAACGAGGAATTCGGCTGCCTGGTCAGCGAGACCGGCGCCACCGCCGCCTGGTTCGGCAACAGCCGCGAACACCGGCTGACCCCTTGGTTCAACGACCCGGTGCTGGATCCCCACGGCGAGGCCCTGTGGTTGCGGGACGAGGGCGCCGGCACCTGCTTCTCCTGTCTGCCCGGCCCCACCCCCGGCGGCGCGGCCTACACCGTGACCCACGGCCAGGGCTACACCACCACCCGGCGGGAACAGCGGGATGGGCTGTCCGTGGGGTGCACCATGTGGGTGGACGCCCGCGACCCGGTGCGCCTGACCAGGGTGCGCCTGGTCAACGGCGGCGACAGTGTCCGGAAGTTGACGGTGGTCTCGTTCAGCCAGCTGGTGCTGGGCGGCACACCGGCCGACAGCAGCCGCTTCGTGGCCACCGAGGTGGATCGGGAAGCCGGCGGGATGCTGGCCTCCAGCCGCCGGGCCGGCCCCCTGCACGGGGCCGTGGCCTGGGCCACCCTGGCCGGGGACCAGGGCTGGAGCGAGCCGGGTTGCAGCGGTGACGCCGGGGCCTTCCGCGGGGCCGACGCCCCCGGACCCCAGTGTCCTCCTGCCGGGCAAGTCCTGGACGGCCGAACGGGCTTGAACCTGTCCCCCTGCTTCGGGCTGCAACGCGGGGTGAGCCTGGCTCCCGGCGAGACCGCCGAGCTGATCCTGGTCCTGGGCATGGCCCACGACCGAGCCACCGCCCGCCGCCTCTTGCAGAGCTACGCCGCCCCCGCCGCCTGCACGGCCTCCCTGGAGGCCACGCGCCGGTCCTGGCGTCGCCTGCTGGACGGCGTACAGATCGAGACTCCCGCGCGCGAGCTGGATCTCATGGTGAACGGCTGGCTGGGTTACCAGACCCTTGCCTGCCGGCTCATGGGCCGCACGGCCTTCTACCAGTCGGGCGGAGCCTACGGCTTCCGGGACCAGATGCAGGACTCCCTGTCCCTGCTGCCCATGTTGCCGGGGCGGGTGCGCGGGCAGATCCTGCTCAACGCCGGGCATCAGTTCGTGGAGGGCGACGTGCTGCACTGGTGGCACCCTCCCCTGGACAAGGGAATTCGCACCCGCTTCGCCGACGATCTGCTGTGGCTGCCCCTGGCCGTGGTGGAATACCTGGAGGCCACGGGCGACACCTCCATCCTGGCCGAGCAGGCTCCCTACCTGAAGGCTCCCCTGTTGCAGGATGGGCAGGACGAGGTCTTCCTGCAGGCTGCGCCCTCGGGGCAGACGGGCAGCGTGTTCGAGCACTGCTGCCGGGCCCTGGACCGCTCCCTGACCCGGGGCAGCCACGGCCTGCCCCTGTTCGGCACCGGCGACTGGAACGACGGCATGAACCGCGTGGGTCGCGAGGGGCGTGGCGAGAGCGTGTGGATGGGGTTCTTCCTGGTGAAGATCCTGGATGGGTTCATTCCCCTGTGCCAGGCCCGCGGCGAGACCCAGCGGGCCACCCGGTATCGCGCCTACCGGGACGAGATGATCCACGCCCTCAACGACGGCGGCTGGGACGGCGGCTGGTACCGGCGCGGCTACTACGACAGCGGCCACCCCCTGGGCTCCTGGGAGAACCGGGAGTGCGCCATCGACGCCCTGGCCCAGGCCTGGTCAGTCCTTTCGGGGGCGGCTCCCGCCCAGCGGGGCAAGCAGGCCATGGCCGCGGTGGAGAAGCACCTGGTGGACCGGGACAACAAGCTTATCCGGTTGCTGACACCACCCTTCGTGGACACCCCCCACGACCCGGGCTACATCAAGGGCTACGTGGCCGGCGTGCGGGAGAACGGCGGGCAGTACACCCACGCCGCCCTGTGGGTGGTGCGCGCCCTGGCCGAGATGGGCCAGCGCAACAAGGCCGCCCAGTTGCTGACCATGCTGACCCCGGTGTTGCACGGGGCCGACCGGGAAGGCGTGGCCCGCTACCAGGTGGAACCCTACGTGGTGGCCGCCGATGTGTATGGCGCCGCTCCCCACGTGGGGCGCGGCGGCTGGACGTGGTACACCGGCTCGTCGGGCTGGATGTTGCGGGTGGCCCTGGAGTCGGTGCTGGGCTTGCGCCGGAAAGGCAACACCCTGGTGGTGGCCCCCTGCGTGCCCGATGACTGGCCCGGGTACACCATCCGCTGGCGGGTCCCCCTGGCGCGGGCCGATCACCCCCTGCCCGCGGACGCCGGGCCGGACACGGTGTACGAGATCGTCGTGAGCAATCCCGAGAGCTGCTCGGCCCGGGTGGTGGGGGTGGAATGCGACGGCGCGGCCCTGCCCCCCGTGGAGGGCCAGGCGCGCCTGCCCCTGGCCCGCGACGGACAGATTCATCATGTGAAGATCACCCTGGGACCGGAGGACCATTCATGAGCAGCAGCCTCTTTCCTGAAGACTTCCTCTGGGGAGCGGCCACCTCGGCCTACCAGATCGAGGGCTCGCCCCTGGCCGATGGGGCCGGTCCCAGCAACTGGCACCTGTTCGCGCATCAACCGGGCCGCGTCCAGGGGGGCGACCACGGGGACATGGCGTGTGATCATTACCGGCTGTGGCCCGAGGATATCCAGCTGATGAAGCGCCTGGGCCTGAACGCCTATCGCTTCAGCCTGGCCTGGAACCGGATCCTGCCCGCGGGCACGGGCCAGGTCAACGGGGCCGGCCTGGATTTCTATGAGCGCCTGGTGGACGGGCTGCTGGAGGCGGGCATCGAGCCGGTGCCCACCCTGCACCACTGGGATCTGCCGGCGGCCCTGGACGAGCGCGGCGGCTGGACCAATCCCGACAGCGCAAGCTGGTTCGGCGACTACGCGGAGATCGTCTGGCGGCGGCTGGCCGACCGGGTGCCACGCTGGACCACCCTGAACGAACCTTGGGTCATCGTGGACGCCGGATACGTGCACGGGGTGCACGCCCCCGGGCGGCGCGACCTGACCCTGGCCGGGCGGGCCAGCAGGAATCTGCTGCGGGCCCACGGCGAGGCCGTGCGGCGCTTCCGCCAGATGAGTGACGGGCAGATCGGCATCGTGGTGAACCTGGAACCCAAGGATCCGGCCGGACCCTCGGCCGAGGACCAGCGGGCGGTGCAACTGGCCCACGCCTACATGAACCGCCAGTATCTGGATCCGCTTGTCCTGGGCTCGTACCCCGAGGAGATGGCCGAGATCTACGGCCCCGGCTGGGAGGATCCCACCCCCGAGGATCTGACCCTCATGAGCCAGCCCGTGGACTTTCTGGGCCTGAATTACTACACCCGCTCGGTGAATCGCCACGACCCGGCGGGTTATCCCGTGCCCGCCGCCCAGGTGCGCCAGCCCGGCGCCGAGTACACCGACCTGGGCTGGGAAGTGCGGCCCGACAGCCTGGTGGAAGCCCTGGTCTGGATGAAGGAGCGGTACGGGGACCCGGTGATCTTCATCACCGAGAACGGTGCGGCCGTGCCCGACCCGGCCCCCGACAACCGGGGGCGGGTGCGCGACCCGCGGCGGGTGGCCTACCTGCGCGGGCACCTGCTGGCGGCCCGCCGGGCCATGGACCAGGGCGTACGGCTGGGGGGCTACTTCGTGTGGTCCCTGCTGGACAACCTGGAGTGGGCCTGCGGTTTCAAGATGCGCATGGGTTTGATCAGGGTGGATTATCGCAGCCTGGAGCGACACATCAAGGACAGCGGGTTCTTCTACCGGGACGTCATCGCCTCCCGGGGCCAGGCCCTGCTGCAGGAAGGAGAAGCGTGATGCGGATGGGCCATGCTCTTGTCCTGGGATTGCTGATAATCGTGGGGATGGGAATGACCGTCCCGGCCATGGCCGGGCAGGGCCACCACACCCAGAACAACCCCTTCTCGGCCGTCTACCCGGACCCGGCCCGCCTGGCCGGCGAGGTGCGCGCCTTCACCGCCGCCGATTCCCTGGCCATGCCTGAACCCGGCGCCCTGCTGTGCCTGGGCAGCAGCAGCATCCGCATGTGGCATCCCACCCTGGCGCGGGATCTGGCTCCCCGCCGGATCATCGCCCGGGGCTTCGGCGGCAGCACCATGCTGGACGCCCTGCACTTCGCCCCGCGCATCGTGTTGCCCTACCGGCCGGCGGCCATCCTGCTGTACGAAGGGGACAACGACATCGACTTCGGGGTGGAACCGGCCGAGTACATGGCCGCCTTCGCGGCCTTCCTGGATCTGGTGTGGGCCGAGATGCCCGAGGTGGAGATGCACGTCCTGGCCATCAAGCCCAGCGGATTGCGCTGGGCCCGCTGGCCCGCCATGCAGGAGGCCAACCGTCTGCTGGCCGAGCGCTGCGCCGCCGATGCGCGGTTGCATTTCATCGACGTGGCCTCGCCCCTGCTGGACCAGGACGGGCTGCCCCGGGACGAGCTCTTCCTGGCCGACCGCCTGCACCTGAATGCGGACGGGTATGCCGTGTGGGCGGCGGTGGTGAACGCCGCCCTGCCCGCTCCCTAGCCGGGTCAGGGAGCCCAGCGCAGCTCGGCCGGCAACCGGCTCACCAGCACCCGGCCGCGCGAATCGACCGTGGCGGGCAGGCCATCGACGGTCGCCCTCAAACCGGACACGGGCGGATCCACCCGCAGCCCGCCCGGCGGCTGGGCTGAACCCGCGGGCAGGCTCAGGCGCACGACGCCGTCGTCCTCTTGCCACAACCGGTACTCCACCTCACCCCAGGGCGTGGGCAGGCGGGCCACGCCCAGGCCCCCGTCCAGCAGCCAGGCGGCGGGAACGCCCGCGGCCAGCACCAGGGCGCTGCCGGTGTCATCCTCCCCACGCTCCTCGTAGACCAGCATGTCCAGGAAGCTGCGCACGAAGTCGGACCCCACCCAGGTGTGGGGCATGTCTCCCACGAACCAGGCCCTGGTGGTGTCGCTGGCCACCACCTCGGGCCACTGGCGCCAACCTGCAGGGATACGATGGTCCAGGAAGAACTCCATCAACTGCTGGGCGCGGTCCCGCCAGCCCAGACGGACGAAGGCGCCGATGGTGCGCACCTCGTAGGGAGTGAAGGCGCGCCAGGGTTCTCCCCCGCGGCGGGCGTCGAAGAACTCCCAGTAGCGCTGGAAGGTCCTCTCCAGGGAACCCGCCGGCAACAGGGCGGCGGCGGCGGCCGGGTCCAGGGCCACGGTGGTCGAAGTGGGATCGAAGTCGCCCAGGTCGGCGCATCCGGGCAGGTAGTCGATGCCGTGGCGCGCCATGGCCGCCACCAGGGAGGCGCCCAGATCGGCGGCGAAAACATCGCGCATGGCCCGTAGTCGCGGGGCCTGCTCGGCGTGGCCCAGGGTGTCGGCCAGCCAGGCCGCGTCCTTCAAGCCGCGCAGGGCGAAGAAGTCGTCCCAGTAGGAGTGCATGGGCTTGGCCGAGTACCCCTCGTGGCTGATGGAGGGCGGCAGGATGCCCCGGAACTCGGCCAGGTCGGGGTCCTGGTAGGGCGGGGTGCGCCGCGTGGCAAGCAGGCTGTCCAGGTAGCCGGCCCCGGCCAGCACCCGCGGCCACATTTCCTCGGCCAGCCGGCGATCCCCGCTGTAGCGCAGATACTCGGCCACCAGGTAGATGAACTGGCCGGTGGAGTCGTGCTCGGGCACGGGGTCGGCCCCGCGGGTGTCCACCACGCAGGGAATTTTTCCGCTGGGATACTGGTGGGGCGCGTACCAGCGCAGGAAGTCCCGAACCACCTGGTTCTGACCCAGGCGCAGCAGGGCCACGCCGGTCAAGGCGCCGTCCCTGATCCAGGAACGGGCGTAGGAGCGGGCCCCGGGCTGGAAGCCCTCGCCGGCCCGATTCACCAGGATCCAGCCCAGCTGGGCCAGGGCGGTGTCCAGGGCCTCGCGGGCGGCCGGCGACGCGCTGATGGACACACGGTCCAGGCGCTGGCGCCAATGCTCCAGGGCCTGCTCGCGCAGATCGACGGCCTGCTGGCGCGACCAGGCCGCACCGTTCTGGCCGTCGGCCAGAGACCACTCGTGCAGGGGCAAGATGATATCCACCCGGGCCGAATCTCCCGGCTGAACAGTCAGCGGATAGGACAGGGCCCCCGAGGCCATCCCCTGGGGATCCCGCGCCACCGGGGAACGGGGCAGCCTGCCCCGCGCCAGGTAGTCGGCCACCACGTCGCCCCCGTCGGAGGGCACGGCTCCGAAAGCGTCGGGCGCAGCCAGCAACAGGGCCCGCGGCCGGCCATCCACCAGCAGCTGGCCATCGCGCAAGGCCAGGCTTTCCACCGGGGCCACCCCGCCCCGCACGTTCAGGAACTGCACCGGGGGGTTGACCTGGAAGGGCCGCACGGCCAGGTACAGGGTCAGGGAGTCTGGCGTGGCGCCGCGGTTGTGGAGGGTGTAGCTCACCAGCTGGGCCGAGGCCCCTGGCCGGCCCACCCCCGCCGCACCCACCGTCAGCCGCCAGGGTCCCGCGTCCAGCACGGCCTCGGGCAGGGGCAGGCGCCCCTGGGGCAGGCGCCAGGAGGGCTGCATATCATTCCAGGTGAGCAGGCGGCCGCGCCAGTGCAGAAAGGGCTCCACGCTGAACTCGCCCGGGCCGGCCTCCACCGCGCCATACTGGCCCAGCAGGCCCTCGCGCCGATCGCCGTCCACCCCCACCACCGTCCACAGGGTGGGCTCGTCCAGGAAGCCCCGCGGATACACCCCCCGCGGGGCTTCAGCCGCCAGGTGGGAGACGAAGGTCTCCAGGCGGTCGGACCAGTCCAGGGGCAACAGGCGGATTTCCTGCAGCCCCACCGGCTGCGCCGGGGCGTCTTCAAGCACCACGCGCAGGAAGCGCGCCTCGGACTCGGGAAGGAAGAGGTGATCCTGCCCCCCGTTGCCGGCGCACACCCGGCGCCGGGTGCGCCAGGTGGAGCCGTCGTCCGAGAAGTCCACGCGGTAGGCGGCGGGGCCGGGGCTGACCTCCACCTCCTTGTCCGGATCTTCGGAAAGATTTCCGGATGGATCCGCCCAGCTCAGGGCCAGCCCACCGAATTCCCGGTCCAGGCCCAGGTCCAGCCTCAGCCAGGCCGCGGTGTCCCCCGGCGCCGGACGCCAGCCGGTGGTCGGGTCCCCGTCCACGGCGGCCGCCGCGTCATGCCCCGGGGTGGAAGTGCTGGCCCGGGCCAGGATGGCCGGGGGCGGCCCGGTCCGCACCGGCAGGGGCACCAGTTCCAGACCGTCGATCCAGATCCGGCCCTGCCCCCCCGACCCGGCGGTGACCGCGAATTCCAGGGCCGCCACGTGTCCCGGCTCGCCGCCGCCCTGCGGTCCCCAGGCGAAGCCGATGTGGCGCTTCTTGATGGTGATGGTCTGCCAGGCTTCCGGCCACTGCACATCGCGCTGCACGTGCCACCACACGTTCTCGTCGCCTGCGTCCACCAGCTTGAATTCCAGGTGGTTGATGGGGGCCTCGCCCCTCAGCCGGAAGCGGAAGGCGTAGTTGGCGGGCAGGTCCAGATCCACCTCGCGCCGGGCGATGGCGTAGCCTCCGCCCTCGAAGTCGAAATCCAGGCGCAGGGCGCCGTCGTCCGGGACCAGTTCCAGTTGCACCCCGTCGGCCGGATGGGCCGTCCAGGCGCCGGGATCGTCCAGCAGGCTCACCGCCCGTTCCGTCCCCTGTCCCCCCGTGCCCGCGCAGCCGGCCAGCAGCAGCAGGCCCGCCCATCCCATCAATTCCCGCGCTCTCCTGAAAAGCCCCCGCGTCATTCCTTGACTCCTCCCGCCATGATGCCCTGCACGTAAACCCTCTGGAAAACGAGGAAGACCACCAGGGCCGGCAGGATGGTGATCAACGACCCGGCCATCATCAGCTCGGTGTCCTGCACGTGCTCGCCCACCAGGTTGGCCAGGGCCACGGGCATGGTGTACATGGCGCTGTCGGACAGCACGATGAGCGGCCACATGAAATCGTTCCACGCGCTCAGGAAGGTGAAGGCCGCCAGGGTCACCAGGATGGGTTTGATGATGGGCACCGCCACCAGGCGGAAGACCGTGAACTCGCCGGCCCCGTCGATGCGGGCGGCGTCCAGCAGGTCGTCCGAGATGCTGAGGGCGTACTGCCGGATGAGGAAGATGCCGAAGATGCTGGCCAGGTACGGCACCAGCACCCCGGCGTAGGTGTTGACCAGCCCCAGCTCGCGCAGCAGCAGGAACAGGGGCAACATGCCCACCTGGGCGGGCACCACCAGGGCGGCGGCCAGGGAGCGGAACAGGCGCTCGCGCCCGGGGAAGGGCAGCTTGGCGAAGGAGTATCCCGCCAGGGCGTTGACGCTCACCGACAGCACCGTGGCCAGCACCGTCACCAGGGCGCTGTTGGCCAGGTTGCGCAGGAAATCCAGCCGCGAGAAGAGGATGCGGAAGTTCTCCAGGGTGGGGTCGTGGGGCCACAGGCGCGGGGGCAGCGAGTTGGCCTCGCCCGGCTGCATGAAGGCCGCCATGAACATCCAGCCCAGGGGCAGCAGGGTGACCACCGCCCCCACGGCCAGGGCCGCGTACAGGGCGATCAGCGACAGGCGGGAGCGCTTCATGTCTCCCTCCGATCCAGGCGCAGCTGCAGCAGGGTGCCCAGCAGGGTGATGAGCAGCAACAGCACGGCCACCGCCGAGGCCATGCCCATGCGCCACCAGCGGAAACCCTCCTCGTACATGAACAGCACCAGGCTGCGGGTGGCCCCCAGGGGACCGCCCTGGGTCATGACGTAGGGCTCGGCGAAGACCTGGAAGTAGCCGATCATGGTGGTGACGCTGACGAACAGGAAGGTGGGCGCCAGGCCCGGCAGGGTGATGTGCAGGAAGCGGCGCCAGGGGCCGGCCCCGTCCAGGCTGGCGGCCTCGTACAGATCGCGGGGAATGACCTGCAGGCCCGCCAGCAGAATGAGCATGTTGTAGCCGAAGTTCTTCCACACGGCCAGCAGGATGATGCTGGGCATGGCCCAGTGCGGATCGCCCAGCCAGTCGATGGGCCCGGCCCCCACCAGCCCCAGCAGGTAGTTCAGCAGCCCGTAGCGCGGGTGGTACAGGTAGCGCCAGACGATGGCCACCGAGACCAGGGTGGTGACCACCGGGGCGAAGTACACCGTGCGCAGCAGGCCGCGCAGGCGCAGGGCGGGGTGGTTCAGCAACAGGGCCGCCCCCAGGGAAACGGCCAGGGAGAGCACGCCCCCCAGCAGCACGAACTGCAGGGTGTTCAGCAGGGAGCGCCAGAAGGTGCCGTCGCGCAGCAGGTGGGCGTAGTTGTCCAGCCCCACGAAGCGCGCGGTGCCCGGATCGCCCACGGCGTAGATGTCGAAGTCGGTGAGGCTGAGCAGCAGGCCGGCCACCACCGGCACGAAAAAGAAGAGGAACAGCAGCAGCAGGGCCGGCGCCAGGAACAGCCAGGCGGCCCGCGTCTTGCGGCGTTGCAATCCGGCGCTCACGGCTGCTTCACCTCCGCCTGTCGTTGCAGCAGCCAGCGCCGCTTGGCCAGCATGCGATCCACGTCCCGGTCCAGATCGGCCAGGGCCTGGTCCATGGTGGCCGCCCCGCGCACCACCTGCTCGGCGGCCTCCCAGATGCGGGTGGCCACCTGCTCCCACTCGGGAATCTTGGGGGTGGGCGCCACGCGCTCCAGCTGCCGGGCGAAGGCCGCGGCCCGGGGGTCAGCGGCCAGCACGGGATCGGTCCAGGCCCGGCGATGGGCGGGCAGATCGCCGGTCAGTTCGTAGAAGCGCACCTGCTGTTCGGGCCGGGACAGGAACTCGACCAGGCGCCAGGCGGCCTGGCGATGGGGGCAATCCTGGAAGATGACCAGGCTGGAGCCCCCGGCCAGGGACAGCCCCGGCCAGTGGGGAGACGGGGCAGCGTCCGGACCTGCCTCCGGGGCAGGCAACGGAGCGGTGGCCCAGGCCTCCTGCAGCTCGGCCGGCAAGCGCCGCTTGAACTCACCCAGGTTCCAGGGCCCGCTGATGTACATGGCGAAGCTGCCCCGGGCGAACTCCTGATACAGGTTGGCCACGTCGTTGTTGGTCACCGAGGGCGCCAGACCGTCCCGGAAGAGCTGCACGTAGAACCGGAAGGCGCGCCGGAACTCGGGGCCCGAAAAGGCGCCGCGGGTGTCCTGGTCCTCCAGCAGGGACGAGCCCGCCTGCAGGCCCAGGATCACGGGCTGGGGCCACTCGTTGATGGGCAGCAGGATGGCGCCGGCCGGTCCGCCCGGGCTGTCCACCAGGGCCCGCATGGCCTCACGCCAGCCGGCCCAGTGGCGGGGCATGGAGTCGTAGCCGGCCGCCGCCAGCAGGTCCCGGCGGTAGAACAGCACCCGGGTGTCCACGTACCAGGGAATGCCCTTGACCTGCCGGTCCATGACGTTGGTGTCCCAGATGCCGGGAAAATGATGGGCCGGCTGCACCGTGGTCGACGCGGCCACCAGATCATCCAGGGGCGACAGGGCGCCCAGGGCCGAGAACTCCGGCACCCAGGTGTTGCCCAGCTGGGCCAGGTCGGGCATGGCCCGCCCCACGTAGGCCGTCAGCAGTTTCTCGTGGGCGGCGGTCCAGGGAATCTGCTGGACCAGGACCCGGACGCCGGGGTTCTCGGCCTCGAAATCCCGGACCAGTTCCTTGACCACCTCCCCCTCGCGGCCCATGACCCAGAAGCGCAGGGTGATGCCCTGGTCACCCGTGCGGGAGCAGCCGCCCAGCCAGGCCGTGGCCGTCATGACCAGAAGGAACAGCATGAACAGGAGGACCGGAAGGAGCAGGCGCCTGGCCGGCCTCCGCCGCATCGTCCTCATGCCTCCCGGGATCATCAAGGCGCGTCCTGCCCCTCGTCCAGCCAGCCGCCCTGGAAACCGGCGCGGAGCAGGCCCTCACGCACGTGGGGATTGCCGCGCATGGCCTCCCACACCAGGCCGCTGCGCCAGTTCTCGATCATGGCCACGATGGGCCCCTGGTCGATGCCCAGGTAGTCGGTGTCGTACCAGCCGTGCCCGGGATACACCTGGCCGTGCTGCACGGGCACCGCCAGGTCGAAGGTGGGGTTCAGGGCGTCCAGGAAGCCGTAGCGGCCGTACAGGCGCGGGCCGTGGTCCTGGCGCATGGCCAGCAGGACGGGAACGACCACCTCGGGCGCGAAGGGCAGGCTGCCGGCGGCGGCCGAGGGGCACACCGTGCCGTCGTCGTGAATCACGCCGGCGGTGGCCCCGCGGGCCCAGTAGGTCTGGAAGGTCCGCTCGCGGCCGTCCACGGTGAAGGTGCCGTGCACCGGCCCGTCGCAGGCGGTCAGGCCCCACAGACGGGGGCCGTAGCCCTTCCAGCCCTGGGGGTTGGCCAGGGCGTGGTCCCGCTGTGAGAGCAGGGCGCGCCGGGAGTTCTCGAAGTAGTCCAGGTCGTGGCGGCGACAGAAGTCGTCGCGGATGCCCCGCAGGTCCACCCACAGGTGGGTGTACTGGTGGCCGAACAGGGGAGCGAAGGCGATCTGCCGGCGGCCCTGGAATTCCTCCCAGCGGTAGCCCCGGGTCCAGGCCTGCCAGGCCTCGGGCTGCACCGGGTGGGTGGGCGAGGCCAGAGCCATGAGGTAGACCAGCATGGCCTCGTTGTAGCCGCCCCAGTCGTAGGGCAAATGGCCCTGCTCGGGGGTCCAGCCGTGGCCGATGAGGGGCGCACGCGGCGAGGCCCAGTTCCAATCGGCCCGACGGAACAGGTGCTCGGCGATGCCGCGGATGCTGTCCTCGGCGGCGTCGGCGGCGTCGAAGTAGCTCTGGCAGAACAAGGCGCCGGCCAGCAGCAGGGCGGTGTCCACGGTGGACAGCTCCACCTGGCCGAAGCGCAGCCCCGTTTCCATGTCCACGAAGTGGTAGTAGAAACCCTTGTAGCCGGTGGACTGGACCGGGTCGGGCCCCTGGGGGGCGTCCCGCAGGAAGCGCAAGGTGGCCAGCACGCGCCGGGCGGCCTGGTCGCGGGTCACGTGGCCCCGCTCCACCCCGATGGGATAGCTGGTCAGGGCGAAGCCTGTGGCGGCCATGCTGGCGAAGGACGGGCTGGGGTAGCGGTCGGGGGCCAGGCCGGTGCGAGGATCGCAGGTCTCCCAGAAGTACAGGAATGTTTTTTCCTGCAAATCCTGAATGAAAGCGGTTTCATCCGCAGATAAAGAAAAAGACGGGGTGTTGTCGCGGGAGCCCCCGCAGCCGGGCAAGGGGCCCGCCAGCAGGAGAATGGCCAGCAGGAATAACCCACCGCCCCTGGGATTTTTTGTGGAGTTCATCATGGCCCGATTATGGCCCGAGGGGACGGGACATTGCAACCCAATTCGGCAACCAGGCTGGTGCGGGCTCATTCCTCCACGGCGAACACCAGGCGCAGCGCCGTCAAGGTGGCCGGATTGTAGATGGTGTTGTGGTGCTCTTCGGGCATGGGATCATACCACCAGCGGGTGCCCGCCGGGGCGTGAGCTTCCAGGGCGGCCGCCACCCGTTCCACCGCTTCCTGCATCCTGCCGCCCTCGTCGGCCACCGTCAGGAAGAACGACCTGTCGGCCGGGAATCCGGGGGCCTGCAGCAACTCGGCCGCTTCCCGGCTGAGAGCGTCTTCCCGCCACCAAAGGCTGGGGCTGACGGCGATGTAGTGCCGGAACAGGGTCGGTTCGCGCAGGAAGGTCTCGGTGATGAACAGCCCGGCCAGGCTCTCGCCGATGACGGCGTCCTCCCCGCTGGTGCGGAAGCGGTCGCCGATGAAGGGCTTGACCTCTTCGCGCAGGTGGCGGCGAAAGTCGGGAGCGCCCCCGCAGGTGGGGATCAGTTCCAGCTCCTCCTTCACTTCCGAGCGTGCCGTCAGTTCGCCGTAGCGGTTTTCGGTTTGCACTCCCACCACGATGAAGGCGCGGTACTGGGCCGACAGCTCGGCCAGGGCGGCCATGCCGGCCATGGGCAGGAAGTCCTGGCGCGCCCCGCCGTCCAGCACGTACAGGACGGGATAGTCGCGGCCGCTCTCCCCGTAGTCCCAGGGCAGGCGGACCAACACCGTGCGCGGGGCGCCGTACACCTCGGACGCGAGGGTGTAGGCCGTGCCCGCCTGGACGGGCGTGCCTTTTTCGGTGGCCGGGGAGGCGGCCACAGCGGCCGTGGAGAACACCAGCAGGCAAAGCAACACCAGGGCACGACCAGAATACATGGCATCATCCTTCGGCAAGATGGGACGGGGCGACGGGCATCGGGCAGTATAGGCCCAATAGCCCCTCCCACCCAGGCCATTTCCTCCCTGGAAGGCGGACGGGTCCGGGGAGAGGGCTCCGCGCTCGCCCCCGCCAGGGGGCTCGCTCAGGGGTCTGCGCCCCCTGAGTCGCCCTCTCCCCGGACCCGTCCGCCTTCCAGGAGCGTGAGGACCGGTGCCACCGCCCCTCGGGCCCAAGGCCCCAATTCATGGCAGGTCTTTGTTGTCATTCCAGCGGATGCGGGGTCCGTTGTATGGTGCCCCAGGGTACGGATGTGAACTATATCGGAGGAGTGGAATTCAAGGTTTCCGGTTATAACTGTTTCCCCCTTCTCACCACCTGGCCGGAACCTTTTTATGAGGATGGAGTCGGTCTCGGGAACCACATCCTCAGATTCCATGCACCTGTGCAAGTGGTGGACGGCCAGGGAGTCCTGGGCGCCGTTTTTTTCGTGAATAATGGGCGACCCTTCCAGACCGGATATCTGACCTTGAACCCCTCCGTCCCGGCCACGATTCCCGGCTTCATGGCCTTCAGGGACTTTGTTGATCCTGACGTCGCCATGGCCTTGACACCCTCCGAGGGCCTGTTCGGCTCCCCCATGGTGACCATCAATTACGTGGTCGGGGAGGAAAGGTCGTCCCTGGACGGCATCAAGGCCCTTTACCGGTGACCTGGAACCGCCATTCGATCCTGCGGGGGACGTCTGGGAGTGGGGTTGCTCCTGACAGGCCCCTCTCCCCCCTTCTTCTCCATTTCCCCACGAACCCTCGGCAGTGCAAGGCAGGTGGGGGAACAGGCTCTCATCCCGTTGAGGGGACGACTCAGGGCCCGATCTGGAAGATCGGGCCCTGAGCGAAAAGCCCCGGCACCTGGTGGTGCCGGGGCTTTGAGCGCGGAGTCACATCAACGGGATGAGAGCCTATTCCCCCACCTGCCGGACGCAATCGATGACCGTGCCGTCCACCCACTTGATGGCCGCCACCACCTTTTCCTTCAGATCCGGCTTGGCCGCCGGCCCGCCGCAGATCTCCTCCACCTCTTCCTTCAACCCCTCGATGGTGCGCAGGGGCAGGGACGAGCCGCGCAGCTTCTCCAGCAGATCGCGCCGCTGGGGGTTGATGGCGATGCCCCGCTCGGTGACGATGACGTCGATCAGCTCGCCGGGCCCGCACAGGGTAGTCACGCTGTCCACCAGCACGGGGATGCGATCGCGGAAGCTGGGGATGGGCAGGATGGTGCACTTGCTGGCCAGGCAGTTCTGCCAGCCGCCGATGCCGTGCAGCAGGCGGCCGTCGCTGTGGGTGACCACGTTGGCGTTGAAGTTCACGTCCACCTCGGTGGCGCCCAGCACCACCGCGTCCAGCATGCTGGCGAAGTTGCCCTTGCCGTGCCAGTTGTAGCTGGTGAAGGGCGAGGTGTTCACGTGGCCGGGGTTCTCGCGCATGGAGCGCACCCCTTCCAGGTCGAAGGTCTGGCCGTCCAGGATGTAGTCCGTCAGCCCCTCTTCCAGCATGTCCACCAGGTACTGGGTGCTGCCGCCGCGCACGAAGCGGGCCTTGATCTTGCGCTCGCGCATCATGTCGCGCAGGAAGAGGGCGAAGCTCAGGGCCGTGCCGCCGGCGCCGGCCTGGAAGCTGAAACCGTCCTGTACGATGCCCGCCTCGTCGCAGAAACGCGCCGTGAGCTCGGCGATGAGCAGGCGGTCGGGGGACTTGGTGATCTGGGTGGTGCCGCTGACGATCTTGCTGGCGTCACCGATGCTGTCCATGACCACGACCTGGTCGATGTTGTTGCCCTGGATCTGCCAGGGGTGGCAGGGGAAGGGAACCAGGTTGTCCGTCACCACGATGCTGTGCTCGGCGTATTCGCTGTCGGCCAGGGCGAAGCCCAGCAGGCCGCAGGCGGTGGGGCCGCGGTCGCCCGTGGCGTTGCCGAAGGGGTCGGCGGTGGGCGCGGCGATGACCGCGATGTCGATCTTCACCTCGCCGTCCTGCACGGCCTGGTAGCGGCCGCCGTGGCTGCGCAGCACGGCCATGCCCCGCATCTTGCCGCGGGTGCAGTAATCCCCCAGGGGGCCGTTCATGGAGCCCTCGATGTGGTGGATCACACCGTTCTCCATGTGCTGGATCTGCTGTTCCTGGCAGGGGAAGCTGGCGCTGGGGAACCAGCGCAGGTCCTTGACGCCCAGCTCGGCCGCGGCATCGAACACCGCGTTGGCCACGAAGTCGCCGTTGCGCAGGTGATGGTGCGTGCTGATGGTCATGCCGTCGCGCAGGCCGGCGTTGATCAGGGCCTGCTTGATGCTCTCGGTCAGCTTGTTGCCGTCGGGCGGATAGTCCGCGCAACTGCGGATGGGCGGACCGTTCTTGCGCCCGGTGGGGCGGTACTTGCCCACGCCCTGGAAGGGGATGGCTTCCTCGCCGTTGATCTGCGCGGGCACCAGGCGGCCGGCGGCGTTCTCGACCAGGTTGATCTTCTGGCTGCTCATTATTCGCCTCCCTTTTCCACGGTGCGGCCGTTCTTGCGGGCGCCGGGTTTCTCGCCGGTGTCGGTGTCGCGCCAGTCGCCCGGAATGATGCCCACCAGAAGGGCGGTTTCCACCGTGGTCAGGGCGCGCTTGACCACGGGCGCGTCGATCATCTTGCTGCCCAGGCTGACCACGCCCAGGCCCTTGGCCTCGGCCTCCTCGAAGGCCAGGACGATCTTCTTGGCCCTGTCGATCTCGGCGGCGTCGGGGGCCATGGCCTGATGCACCACGGCGATCTGCCGGGGGTGGATGCAGCCCTTGCCCACGAAGCCCAGGCTCTTGGCCTCCAGGACCGACTGCCGCAGGCTCTCCATGTCGCCCACGTCGCTGAAGACCGTGTCGATGGGCTGCACGCCGGCGGCCTTGGCGCCGTTGATGACCTGGGCCCGGGCCCAGAAGCTTTCCGTGCCCGCCAGGGTGCGCTGGGCGCCGATGTCGGCGGTGTAGTCCTCCAGGCCGATGGCCAGGGCCACCACGTTCTCGCTGGCGGCGCCGATCTCGAAGGCCTGCCACGCGCCCTTGGCCGACTCGATGATGGGCATGAGGTAGACGGGCCCCTCCAGGTCGTGCTCGTCCAGCAGGGCCTCGATGCGGCGATCCACGTCCTGCACCTGCTGGGGCGTCTCGACCTTGGGAATGAGGATCAGGTGCACGTTGTGGGGGATGACCCACTTCAGATCCTCCAGGCCGGCCTCGCCCTGGTTGATGCGCACCATGCGTTCGGCGCCGTAGAAATTCACCGAGCGCAGGGCGTTGCGCACCAGGGCGCGGGCGGCGTCCTTCTCGGCGGGGGCCACCGAATCCTCCAGATCCAGGATGATGCCGTCGGGATCGTGCAGGCCGGCGTTGACGTAGAACTTGGGTTCGTTGCCGGGCAGGTACAGGCGGCTGCGGCGCAGGCGGTCGCGGGTGGTCTCGCGCAGGCAGTGGTCGCACATGGGCAACAGGTACTCGTCGGTGGGCTGGTGACCGGCGCGGCGGGCGGCCGTTTCCAGCCGGGCGGCCAGGGTGAAGGGCAGGGCCCCCATGTCCTGGACGGTGACGGCGGCGTGGGTCAGGCCCAGGGCCGCGCAGCCCTCCTCCATCTGCGTCCGGATGCGGTCGCCGAACATGCCGGCCACCTTGGACTGCAGATCGATGGTCAAACCCCCGGATTCCTTCAACTCCACGCTGATCCAGCAATCGGATCGGACCTGGGGCCCGCGCTTGCCGGCTTCACCGAATCCCGACATTCGTCTCCGCCTTTCAAGAATAGACGCGTGCTGTCCCCCGGAGGGGCAATTGTGCAGTCAAAAATGGAACAGATAGGCCCATTGAGCAAGCCCGTTCCCGCATGGGGATAACTGGGGATTAAGTGGACCTCGCCGAACAGGTTTTATTTTTTACACTTTCATTACATTCTGACAAAATATTATCTCTCAACAAGTTAACTCCATTAACATCCCTCCGGAAACACCTGGGGATAACCCTCCAAACCTGTGAATAACTTGTGGACGAGTCTTGACAATTTGTCGAAAGCCGGGGCAAAGTCAGCCCGTGTTCAGGAAACCGACGATTTTTTTTCCCCATGTGCTCCCGGGATAGATTGATGCGCTGGAATCGGCCCGGGCTCTGCGACGGCGCCTGCCGGACGCCCCCCTTTTCGCCCAGGGGCGGCAAGAATGGGAACCGCGGTTGCGTTCGCTGCGGGACTTCCTCGCGCCCTGAAAAAAAGCACGGCCGAGCCGCCTCGCGCTGGCGACCCGACCGCGCACTTTCTTGCCCGTGAGCACCAGTGGCAACATGGCCCCTGATCCCCGTCCAGATTACCCCTTGGCCACGGCCTCCAGGGTGGCGGCGAACAGCTTCCAGATCTTCTGCACCGAGCTGACCTGCACCTTCTCGTCGGGCGAGTGGGCCCCTCGGATGTTGGGGCCGAAGCTGACGATGTCCAGATCCGGGTACTTCTCGGTGAGCAGTCCGCACTCCAGGCCGGCGTGGATGGCCAGCAGTTCGGCGTCCTTCTTGAAGGCCGCCTTGTACTTGTTGCGCGTCACGGCCAGCAGCTCGGACTTGAGGTTGGGCTTCCAGCCGGGATAGCCCTCGGGCTGCTCCACCTCGGCGCCCATGCCCACGCCGATGGCCTTGTGCTGGGCCACCAGGCCCTCCAGCGAGGCCATCACCGACGAACGGCTGCAGCACACCACGCGCACCCGGGAGCCGTCGGTCTTGACCACGCCCAGGTTGGTGCTGCTTTCCACCAGGCCGGCGATGTCCAGGCTCATGGCGGTCACGCCGTTGGGAATGGCCGACAGCAGATGGATGGTGTTGATGGAGCTGGTCAGGCTGAAGCAGCGCGGGGCCTGGACGGTGCTGACCTTCCACTGGAAGCCGTCATCCACCCCGGCCAGTTCCTCGGCCATGATCTTCTGCAGGCAGGTGTCCACGATCTTCTTGAACCGGCGGCCCTCGTCCTTGGCGATGACCACCTTGGCCTCGGCCTCGCGGGGAATGGCGTTGCGCATGCTGCCGCCGTTGATCTCCACCAGGCGCACTTCCATGACCTCGGCGGCGGCCTGCAGGGCCCGGGTCAGGATCTTGATGGCGTTGCCGCGGTGCTCGTGGATGTTCAGCCCGCTGTGGCCGCCCAGCAGCCCGCCGATGCTGACCTTGCGGCCGGCGCTGTTCTTGGGCGCGCGGGTGGCCTTGTTCTTGAGGGTGAACACCGTGTCCCGGCCGCCGGCGCAGCCGATGAAGATGGCGTCGTCCTCTTCCGAATCCAGGTTGATCATCTTGCGGGCCGAGAAGAAGCCGGCCTCGACACCGGCGGCGCCCGTCAGGCCGCGCTCCTCGTCCACCGTCAGCAGCACCTCGACCGGGCCGTGGGCCACGCTCTTGTCGTCGGCCAGGGCCAGGCCCATGGCCACGCCGATGCCGTTGTCCGCGCCCAGGGTGGTTCCCTCGGCGGTGACCCAGTCCCCCTCCACCTTCAGCTTCAGGGGGTCTTTCTCGAAGTCGTGCTTGGTGGCGGCGTTCTTCTCGCAAACCATGTCAACGTGGCCCTGGATGAGCACGGGCGCGGCCTTCTCGTAACCCTTGGTGGCGGGGATCTGAACCAGCAGGTTGCCCACCTTGTCTTCCTTCCAGGTCAGGCCCCGCTCGTCGGCCCAGGCCTTGAACATGTTCTGGATGGCGGTTTCGTTGCCGGAACCGTGGGGAATCTGGGTCATGGATTCGAAGATGCGCCAGACGGCCGCGGGCTGAAGCTTGTCGAGTTTACCCATGGTCACTCCTGTGTGCGGATGAGAGGTGAGAGGAGTTGCAGCGAATCAGTAGCCGTAACGGATCACGAGGCTCCACAGGCCACCGGTGATGACCTCGTCACAGGAGTTCAGGTGAATCGCATTGAGACGGTCGTGGAAACCGGTGGTCAGGACATCCCACTGCTCGGCGGTGCCGTGCAGAACCACGCCGTTGTACCCCGAAACATAGACGCCTCCGTCGCCGTCGCCAGTCAAATCATACAATGAAAAATTCGTGTGGCCATCCTGGACCACCCACGGGGTGTCCTCGCCGATGCGATAGCTGTTGTAGAGAATGAGCCCGCCGCTGCCCACGGCCCAGGCGCTGTTGTCCTGGTTCACGTAAACCGAGTTCAGCTGGATGTCGGTGCCGCTGTTGCGCCGGCGCCAGACCACGCCGTTGTATTCCAGCACCTCGCCGCCCAGGCCCACGGCCAGGACCCGCGTGGGGCCCGACCCGTGCACGCCCAGCAGGGACACCTCGGAGCCGGAGTTCATGGTTTCCCAGGTGTGCCCGTCGAAGTGGACGATGGTTCCCTGGGCCCCCACCGCGAACACGTTGGAGTCGCTGGTGCCCCACACGTCCTCCAGGTTGGCGGCCGACTGCAGCTGCCAGGTTTCCCAGGGCCGCCCGTCGCGGTAGCGGGCGATGGTGCCGCCGCTGCCCACGACGAAGAAATCCTCGCCGCCGGGTCCCCAGATGGCCGTGAAGTCCACGCCCTCCAGGGGCGGGCCGATGTCCTGCCAGCCGCTGCCCATGGACTGCAGCACCACACCCTGCTTGCCCACGGCGTAGATGCGGTCGCAGGACGAGGACCACAGCCCGCTGATCCAGTGGGTGTGACCCACGCTGAGGGTCTGCCAGGCCGGATCGGTCACCTTCATGATCAGGCCGTTGTAGCCCACCACCACCAGGGCGCTGTCGCCGTCGTCGAACATGTCGTACAGGTAGCGGCCCTCGGCCACGGTGGTCACGGTCCAGCCGCCCTCGCCGCGCACCAGGTAGGTCCCGTCCTTGCCCACGGCCACCGGCGGCTTGCCGGGCAGGCCGCGCACGGCCCACAGGCGCTGGCCGGTGTTGCTGTTTTCCAGGGTCCAGGAGGCGCCGTCCCAGTGGACGATGGTGCCCAGGGTGCCCACGGCGTAGATGTCGTCGGCGGCCAGTCCCCAGACGCAGTCCAGGGCCTGCACGGTGCCGCTCTCCTGGGCCGACCAGGCGCTGCCGTCGTAGTGCAGGATGGTGCCGCCGCTGCCCGTGATGTAGACATTGTCGGCGGCGGTGCCCCACACGTGGATGAGCTGGGCCTGGGTGCCCGCGTCCAGGGCGGTCCAGTTCTCGCCGTCGAAGTGCACCAGGGCGCCGTCGTCCCCGCAGGCGTAGATGTCGTTCCAGGCCGAGCCCCACACGCCGTTCAGATCGCTGGTGGTGCCGGCGTAGCGGGCCTGCCAGTCCTGGCCGTCGAAGTGGTAGCAGGTGCCGTCCGAGCCCACGGCCACCACCTGGTCGGCGGCGGTGCCCCACACCCCGTGCAGGATGGCGGTGCTGTTGATCTGCCAGCTGCGCCAGTCGCCGTTCCTGTAGTGGCGGATGATGCCCCGCTCGCCCACGGCGAAGAAGTTGGAGGCGTTGGGCCCCCACACGCCGCGCAGGGTGTAGGCCGGATCCAGGATGATTTCCCAGCTGGGGTCCTCACCGGGCTGGGCGGGATCGTCGTCGTCCGAGCAACCGCCCAGCAGGCCCAGGCCCAGCACCAGGAGCAGCGCCAGCAGTAACGCCAGCAGCGACCCCAGGGACGGGGCCATCCACACACGGGTTTTCACGTTGCCGGGAAGAACCATGGCCAGAAAATCAGCTTCCTCGATTTTTCAACCGGGCCATTCGTGAATGACCCGGATCAATTCAGGCCGGACGGGGGGCGAGTCGAGTGGGAATTGTAACACAAACCCCGCCCAAGATTCCAAGAATTCCGTGCCCCGTCGGGCTGTTATCGTTTCACCATGAGGGGCGAATCCCCCACGGGCCAGTTGCCCCGCTCCACGCGCCCCTGCCCCTTGGGCAAGGCCAGCCAGCTGTACTTGCCGTAGTGGGTCACCCGGCGGGACATGGCCTCCAGGCGCTGGGGCGAGTCGCACAGGATGACCAGGGCGGTGCGGCCGGGCAGCACGGGGTCGGCCACGGCGAACACCAGGTCGTGGGTGTCCAGGCCGTAACGCTTGCCCGCCAGGTACACCGTCTTGCCGGCCACCACCAGGCCTTCGGGTTGCAGTTTCTTCAGCAGCTCGGCGCCCGGGTTGATGACCACCTGGGCGAAGGGCTGGTCGGGGTCGGGATCCTGGATCAGCTGCCCCCCGGTGCGGAAGGCGAACCCCTCCTGCAACTCGCAGAAATCCCGGGCGAAGGCGCGGGCGGCCTCCGCCATGTCCGGTGCCGGGTTGTCCAGCACGAAGGCCGGCACCGCCACGCCCAGCACCTGGCTGAGGGTGGGCTCGATCTCGCCGGGGTGCAGGCGGCGGAAAAGCTGATAGTCGGGGTCGATGGTCAGGGAGCGCGCCCCGGCCACCTTCAGGGTGCAGGCGTTGCTCATCTTGTCCACCGGGACCAGGCGGTTCTCCACGCCGTCGGCGGTGGCCACCTGCACGGGTACGTCCAGGGCGTAGGGCGGGGCCCCCTGCTTCAGCTTGAACTGCACCTGGTCGTCACCGAATTCCACATCCTCCAGCCACAGCACCGGCGCGCCCTTGCGGGTCAGCCACTGCTCCTGGAAGGCCGTGAAGTCACGGCCCGACGCCCGGGCGAAGGCGGCGAAGAAGTCGCTCCAGGTGGTCTTGGCGAACAGGTGCTGGCGGGCCACCTCCTGGATGGCGCTCAGGAAGGCCTCGCGACCGATCATCTCGCGCACCATGTGGAAGACCATCATGCTCTTGCCGTAGCCCACGGCACGGGAGGCCCCGCTGTGGCGGGCCTTGAACTCGCTGAGGGGGAAATCCTGGGCCGGGTCGTGGACGTAGGCGGCGTAGTCCTTCAGGTTGTTGCGGCGGTACTCGCGGGCCTGTTCCTCGCCCTCCAGTTCCTTGTAGTGGTAGTCGGCGCAGTACACCGTCAGGCCCTCGCACCAGTTGCCCTCGGCGGCGTCCACGAACACCGAGTTGCCCCACCAGTTGTGGGCGATCTCGTGACCGAAGCTGGTGTAGGGGATGAAGGGCAGGCGCAGCACCTGGCCGCCCAGCAGGGTGTAGCTGGGCATGCCGTAGCCGGTGGGGAACCAGTTCTCGACGGTGGCGAACTTGGCGTAGGGATAGGGTCCGATCATCTCCTCGTACATGGCGATGTAGGCCCTGGTCCTCTCCATGTAGGTGGCGCGCAGGCGGGCGTCATCCTCCAGGAAGAAGGTGTAGCTGACCACCCCGTCCCGCACCGCCTCCTCGTGCACCACGAAGCGGCTGGCGATGAAGTTCAGGCCGTCGGCCGGGTGGACCGCCTGCCAGGTGGTCAGCAGGCGACCGTCCGCTTCCTCGTGGCGGGTGCGCCGGCCCTGGGTCACGGTCTCGCAGCCGGCGGGGGTGTCGGCGTGGACGGTGTGGGTGGCCATGGCGTCGGGATGCCAGGCCAGCCACTGGGCCATGCCCGACAGGTAGATGCCCTCGTCGCTGATGGTGGCGGTGATCTCGTTGCCCACGTTCTCGCGGCTGAACACGGTGTTCTCCACCGATTCGTAGAAGGTGGCGCCGTAGCGCAGGTCCAGGTGCCCCCCGTCCTGCAGGCCAAGGGCGGCCAGGTCCAGGCGCTGGTAGGGGCCGTCCTCGTCCTCGGCCTGGCTGAGGGCGGCGGCCAGGGCCGCATCGGCCAGTTCCAGAGCCGGGCCCAGGCGCAGATGATCCAGCCCGGCGGGCAGCTCCAGGCTGTCCGCCACCAGCACCTGGTGGGCCGGCACGTCGAACACAAGGTTCACCTCGTGGGCGATGACCGGCAGATCGTCGGCGGTCCGGGCCGGGGACGCGGCCATGACCAGGGAGGCGGTCAGAACGAGAGCGAGGGGCAGGAAGGCCCTGAAGGACAGCGGACGCATGGCGTGGTCTCCTGAAGCGGGAAGAGGGACGAATTCGTTCCCCGGACAATAGTCAAGAATGCCCGTCCATGGCAAGGGCCGGCTGAGCCGACGCCCCGCCGGGGGGAAGGGTGTGGTTGACGGCCGCGCGGCCATGGGGCACCATCGGCGATGCGAGCATATTCCGCGCCCAACGCGCGACCGGGTTTCACGCGACGGGATGACGCGCGACCGGGCTTCAATCCGCAAGGCCCCGGATGGTTCCGGGGCAGAGGGGGGACCATGGACAACGAATTCACCATCGGGCAGATCCTGGGCAAGAGCTTCAACATCTTTGCCAGGAACTTCCCCTTCATGCTCATGGTGGCGGCCCTGTCCACCATTCCCGACTTCATCATCGAACTGCTGCCCCAGGACCCCATGCTGCTCATGGCCTCCAACATCATCAACAACTGGATGGCCCTGTTCTTCCAGGGCATCGTGGTGTACGGCGTGTTCCAGCACCTCACAGGCCAGCGCATGGTCTTCGCCGACAGCGTCAACGTGGCCATGCGTTGCTTCTTCCCCCTGCTGCTGACCTCCATCGCCGTGGGTCTCCTGACCATGGTGGGCTATTTACTGCTGGTCATCCCCGGCGTCATCATCGCCCTGATGATGTGGGTGGCCGTGCCCGTGGTTATCGTCGAGCGGGGCGGGGTGGGCCATGCCCTGCAGCGCAGCAAGGACCTGACGACGGGCTTCCGCCTGCGCATCTTCATGCTGAACCTGGTGCTGGGCGTCATCATGATCCTGGCGGTGGGCGTGCAGTTCGGCATGACGGCCATGCTGACGGGCATGGGACTGGTGCCGGGCACCCTGACCATGGCCCTGGTGAATTTCCCCATCTCGGTGATCCTGCTGGGTTCGATCCTGGCCCTCAGCTCCGTGGTGGTGACGGTGGGCTATTACACCCTGCGCCACGAGGTGGAAGGGGTGGCTCCCCAGGACCTGGCGGCTGTCTTCGAGTAGAGGGGATCAGGCCTGGCCGGGCTTGTTCCGGCCGGGCTTGCTGCCATCCTCCTGCGCCGCGGGGTCGGTTCCGGCGAACTTGTCCTCGCGGCGCTCGCCCAGCATGAGGCGCGACTCCAGGTGGGCGCGCTGGGCGGCATAGAAATCCTTCAGGAATTCGTAGTCGTGGGGAACGGGCTCGGAGTAGCCGATCTTGGCGCATATCTTGTCGCGGATGGCGGCCAGCTGCCGGTCCATCTCGTCCGAGCTGGGCGCCCGCAACACCTTCTCCAGCACCTGCAATTCATAGATGCCGTACACCGACAGCTGGGCCCGGCTGAAGACGTGGCCCCGGACGGGGCGCGCCGCCCCGGCCCCGGCCTCGTCGTCCGGCGACGGACCGGTGTTCGTGGCGCTGGCGGTGGCGCTGGCCGTGGCCGTGGCCGCCAGATCGCCCAGCAAGGCCACCTGGGGCGTGGCGATGACCATGGTGCCGGCCACCAGATCCCCCACCCGCCGCCGCTGCCTGTTGAACAGGGGCATGAGCCCCAGCACCAGCCCCCACAGCCCGGCCAGGGGGCGGGCCCAGAAGGGCGCCTCGGGCCACAGGGCCTGGGGCGCCAGCAGCATGATCAGGGGCAGGAAGATCTCGATGTCCCGGGTCAGGTTGCGCACGATGATGGCCTCCACCGTGAGCTGCCCCCCCTGGGCGTCGATGACCCGCAGGCGTCGGCTGCGCTTGCCCAGGGTGGTGCCCTGCCAGCGATGCTCGAAGAACATGAAGTAGAAGTTGCGCAGCAGGAAGAAGGCGATGAGCCCCAGGGACATGAACTCGGCCTTGCCCGTCAGGCTGGTCAGGAAGAACACCAGCAGGCAGGCGCCCAGGATGATGAGGGCGTCGATGAGAAAGGCCGCCAGGCGGTCGCCGGCCAGGGCCACCTCCAGGTCCAGGGGCACGCCCTCCGGGGTGATCAGCCGGTGGATGGTGCGCTCGGTGGCGGCCGCGCCTGCGGGTCGGGTCACGGCGCTCATGGCGGCCCCTCCCGGCCGGGGCGGCCTTCTGAAACGATGCGGTCTTCCGGAACCACTGGACCAGCCGGATCCAGGCGACCGGCCCGGCCCACGCGGGTGAAGTACCAGGCCCACAGCACCGCCGTCACCGCCACCACGGCCAGGCGGATGGGCACCGGGTGGACCAGCTGGCGGAACAGCCCCTCGATGAGGGCCGCCACCGCGAACATGCCCACCGCCCCCAGCACCATCAACCCCGCCCGGCGCCCCATGGCCGCCAGGCTGGCCAGCCGCCGGCGGCGACCCGGGAAGACCAGCGCCCGGGCCAGGGCCAGACCCGCCGCCCCGCAGATGATGATGGCCGACAGCTCGGTCACGCCGTGGGGAAAAACCCAGGCCAGGAACTCCAGCAACAACCCGTGCTGGTGGTGCAAAGCGCTCATGGCCCCCAGGATCTGCCCGGTGATGAACAGCAGATAGAAGGTGGGCAGGCCCAGGGCGAACCCCAGGGCGAAGCACAGGATGCCCACCTGGCTGTTGTGGGTGAACAGGAAGCTGGTGAAGTGGGCCAGCCCGCCCCAGAAGGTGGCGTCCTGGTCGTACAGCACCTCCCGCAGTTCCTCTGTGCTGGCCGAGGGGTCGCGCCCCTGGGCGTAGTCCACGCTCACCAGGTTGTAGTAGTTGTCGGGGTCGTGCATCACCTGCACGTAGCCCGACACCGCGCCCAGGGCCAGGATGAGGGTGGCCAGCAGCACCAGCCAGCGGAAGGCGCGGATCTCGGCGGGAAAGCGCCGGTTCAGGAACAGCAGGAAGACCTCGCCCAGGCGATGGCGCACGCCGTAGATCTTGATGAAGGCCCGGTTGCTGAGGTTTTCCAGGTACAGCAGCAGGTTGGCGTCCAGGCTGATGGCCCGGGCCACGCTCAGCGAGGAAAGAGCCGCCCGGTAATGCACCGGCAGGGCGGCCAGGTCCCGGGCGCTCATGTTCTGCAGGCCCTTCTTCTCGGCCTCGGCGATGAGGCGCTCCAGCTCGGCCCAGTCCTTTTCCCGTTCCCGGCGGAACTCGACGCTTTTCATGCGGAAGCCGCTCATGCGATGAGCTCCCGTCGCTTGATCTCCAGGTAGCGGTTCAGCAGCTCGGGGGACACCCCGTCGGGCAGGGCGTCGATGGTCTGGATGCCGTGGCGGCGCAACCCCTTGAGCACCCGCTCGCGCTCCTGCAGCAGCTCGCTGGCCACCACGCTGCGGGCCATGCGCCGCACCGAGACCGGACTTTCCACCGCCACCGCCTCCAGGTCGGGATTGCGCATGGTGACGAACAGCACCAGGTGCTTGCGCGACAGGCGCTGCAGGTTCTCCTCCATGAGCCGCGCGCTGATGGTGTCCACGAAGTCGGTCATGACCACGATGAGGGAGCGCTGCCGCAGCCGGGTGCTGAGCTGGGCCAGGCTGAGGGTGAAGTTGGTCTCCTCGGTGCTGTAGTCCAGCTGGGACGAGGCCAGGTGCAGGGCCGGGAAGGTGCCCAGCCCGCCCTGGGGCCCGCGATAAAGATTCAGCCCCTTGTCGAAACCGCACAGGCCCACCCGGTCCCCCGCGCGCAGCCCGTACCAGGCCAGCAGCAGGCCGGCATTGATGGCGTGATCCAGCTTGGGCACCCCGCCCACGGGTTCGCTCATGAGGCGCCCCGTGTCCACGGCGAAGATGATCTGGTGGTTGCGCTCGGCCCGGAACTCGCGGCTCAGCAGCTTGCAGTGGCGGGCCGAGGCCTTCCAGTCCATGGAGCGGTGGTCCAGCCCCGGCACGAACTCCCGCAGGCGATCGAACTCGGACCCGTCGCCGGTGTACTCTTCCAGCTTCAGGCCGGCCTGGAAATCGCGGCTGCCGAAGAACTTCAGGGCCGCCGCCCGCACCGCCTGGATGTCGGGCACCACGGGAATTTCCAGCCGCTGCCGCCGGCGGCGGATGCACTGCACCAGGCCCAGGGGCCCGCGCCAGCGCAGCCACACATCGCCCACCTGGGCCCGGCCACGGCGGGTGGCCGCCAGGTCCAGCGGGGCCAGGCAGCGGCCCTGGGGGTCGGGGCTCAGCACCCGGGGGGCCAGGGGAACCAGCAGTTCGCCCGTTTCCAGCAGCACATCCACCCGCGCGGGGCGGCCCCGGCCCGGGAAATCCAGGCGCAGCGTGGCCCGGCCGGGGCGGCCGATGAACAGCTGGTCGGGCAGCTGCAGGTCCATGTCCAGCCGGCGGCGGCTGCGGGCCAGGGCGCCGTCCAACCCCAGCAGGAAAACCGTCAGGGCCACGTAGCTGAACCAGAACACCCAGAAGCGTTCCCCGGCCAGCACGGGCACCGCGGCCACGGGCAGGCCCAGCAGCAGGAGCAGGATGCTGCGCGACGTGGGCTTCATCAGCGGGGCACCGGAACCTGGTCGACGATGTCGCCCACGATCTTCTCCACCGAGGTGCCCTCGATCTCGGCCCCCGGGGCCAGGGGCAGGCGGTGGCGCAGGATGGGCCCCGTCAGCTCCTTCACGTCGTCGGGAATGACGAAGGGGCGGCCGGAAAGGGCGGCCCGGGCCCGCGCCGCCACCGCCAGCATGTTGGCCGAGCGGGGCGAGGCGCCGCACAGCAGGGCCGGCGTCTCGCGGGTGGCGCGCACCACCTTGATGATGTAGTCCACCAGGTCCTCGTTCAGGCGGATCTGGCCCACGGTGGCCCGGGCCTCGGCCAGCAGGGCGGCGTCGGCCACCGGCTGCAGGTCGAAGGTGTCCAGGGCGGGCATGGCCGTGGTGTTGCCGTGCAGCAGAACCATGTCCTTCTCCTGCTCCTCGCTGGGATAACCCACCAGGATCTTGAACAGGAAGCGGTCCAGCTGGGCTTCGGGCAGGGGATAGGTGCCCTGCTGCTCGATGGGGTTCTGGGTGGCGATGACCATGAAGTTGCCGCCCAGGTCGTAGCTCTTGCCGTCGATGGTCACCTTGCGCTCCTGCATGGCCTCCAGCAGGGCGGCCTGGGTCTTGGGCGGCGTGCGGTTGATCTCGTCGGCCAGCAGGATGTCCGTGAACACCGGCCCCTTGGTGAGGGTGAAGGTGCTGGTCTGGAAGTTGAACAGGTTGGTGCCGATGACGTCGCCGGGCATGAGGTCGGGCGTGAACTGGATGCGCCGGAAGTCCAGGGACAGGGTGGCGGCGAAGCTGCGGGCCAGCAGGGTCTTGGCCGTGCCGGGCACCCCCTCCAGCAGGACGTGCCCGTCGCTCAGCAGGGCGGTGAGCATGAGGTCGATGACCTCGTCCTGGCCCAGCACCACGCGGTGAATCTGGGCGCGCACCTTGTCCGTGAATTCCTGGAGGGCTTCAAAGTTCATGGGTCATCTCCTGTTGCCAGTGATGGATCTTCCCGGCCGTGGCCAGGATGTCGTGGTTGCGAGCGGCCGGGCGGGCGGCCAGATCGGGCACCGTCTTTTCCATGGCGCCGAAGTCGTAACGGGGGCTGCGCTGGCGGCTGATGTTCTCCAGCCGCTGCCGGGCCTGGGGACTGCTGCCGGGCAGGTCCAGATGCAGGCGGCGACACACACCGGCCACCGCCGCGCGGTGGTAGCGTCCCAGCAGGAAGGGTCCGTGACCGCCGAAGGCCAGCAGGTCGGCGGTGTTGTCCAGCAGGAAGTCCAGGCCGCGGGCCGGGCCGGCCGCCTCGCCGCCGTCGTGGTCGCCGGGCGAACCGAAGCGGGCGTTGGCCAGCCACAGCAGGGCCCCCGCCGTGAGCAGCACCTGCAGAAGCACGAACACCAGGGGCGCCCGGAAGAAGGACTGGAACACCGAGGGCGAGACCTCGTGGCCGTGCAGGGTCTCGTCGAAGACCACCATGCCGTCCGGGCCCCGCAAGAAGTCGATGATCTTCACGGCCAGGACGTCGTTCTGCCCCTGGCCCAGGCCGTGGTTGGCCAGCAGGTCGGGGTCGGTCAGGACATAGGTGTCGGCCATGATGAGGGAGTCGAAGGAGGGATCGTCCCCGGGAATCACCTTGCCGAACAGGGTGCCCGCCTCGCAGGCCAGGATGGGTTCGAGGGCCGGGCTCTGGACCAGCTGGAGATCGGCGATGAAGGGGCGGTCCTGCCAGGGGCCCACATTCCAGGTGCGCTGGCGCGAATGCCCCCCCGTCTTGACCACTTCCTCCATGCCCAGAGCCTGCAGCACCGCCGTGGAATACTTTTGGCCCACGGGGCCCACCTGGGCCAGATGGGTGGGGCGGGCCATGTCCGCCATGCCCGTGCGCTTGGGCAGCACCACCAGCATCACGTCGGCGGCGTCGCCCATGGCGGCGAACTTGTCCAGACGCCGGCCGGCCAGGGTCACCAGATCTGGTTCGGCCACCACCAGCACGTCGCCGAAGCCCACCTTGCGTCCCGAATCGGAGCGGCTGACCAGGACGGGCACGCCCAGCTCTTCCAGCAGGGACCTGAAACCGTGGTGGCCCAGGGCCGAGTAGCTGAAGGTGTCGGGCCCGGTGCTGCGCACCACCGACAGCCCGTCATTGAAGATGGCCAGGGCCAGCCCCACCAGCAGGGACAGGCCGCACAGCCCGGCCAGCAACACCACAGCCTTGCCCGAAAAGACCTCGCGGTTCACGCCTTTCCTTTCGGCAAGCCGTCCTGCAGGCGGCTGTAGATCTCGCGGCACCGGGTGAAGTCGGCCTCGGCCGGGGCGATGCCCCCGAAGTGATGGGTCTCCACCCGCTGAACCAGCTGGGCCAGGGGCTGGCGCACGGCGTCGGTGAGTTGGGCGTTGCGCAGGATCTCGCGGCTGGTCAGGCTGCGCGGCCAGCGCTGGGCGCAGCGGCGGGCCACCTCCACCAGGGCCCGCAACAGCAGGGCGTGGATGGCCTCGGCGTAGCGCCCCCCGGCCGCCAGATCGTCGGGGTCGGGAATGCGCAGGCGGGCAAGATCGCCCTGGCCGTCACGGCCGTCACCGTCCGGGTCGTCATCGTTTTCGAAGGCGCGGGACGAGTAGACGATGTTGAACACCAGCATGGCCACGATGATGGCCGCCAGCACCAGCATGGCCTGGGTGAAGAAATCGGGCAGGACGCCCATTTGCACGGGCTGCACCTCGATGACCTTGATCTCGGGCAACTCGGTCTGGTAGCGGGGGCTCAGCACCTGGCGGGTGTGTTCGTGCAGGTCGGGGCGCGGCCGGGGCTCGCTGTCGGCGCCGCCGGGTGCCGGTACGAGCAGGGCCACCACCAGACACAACAAGGCAGCCACGCGCAGGGCGGCGGTGGGCCCGCGGCCGGGCGTCTTCGCTGGTGCAGGAAAGCTGGTCCATCCCCCGGTAAAATACCGGGCCAAGAGCGAAACCCTCGTCAAGAGTGAGATCCCCGTTCTGGTCGCCGAAATAGCGCAAACAATGTCTGCCGATGATGCCCGGCACTGTATCACGGGCTGAAAATAATTGAAAGTCCACGCCTATCAGTCGCACCCTGTTAATCCTTTAACGAAACTTGACGCCACCCGGGGCGCCATCCATAATGGTGTGACAAATTTTTCAACCGTAACACCGAGGTTCAACCCATGCGTGGAACTCCTGTCGCGTTGCTCGTGTGCGGCCTGCTGACGGCACTGCCGGCCGTCCTGGCCCCCGCCCCCGCCCTGGCCCACGGGGTGCACATCCACCAGCAGAACGGCAGCGCCGTGGTGGTGGAATTCCTGTTCGAGGATCACAGCCCCCTGGCCTTCGAGGAGTACGAGGTGATGGCCCCCGGGGCCCGCGCCCCCCACCAGGTGGGCCGCACCGACCGCCTGGGCCGGGTGGTGTTCAGCCCCGATAGCGAGGGCGCCTGGCAGGTGAAGGTGTGGACCGAGGACGGCCACGGCGGAACCACCACCGTGCAGGTGAACGGGGACATGCTGGTCCAGGAGGAGGGTGGCGCCCGGGCCGGACAGCTCAACAAGATCATCACCGGCGTGGCCGTGCTGTTCGGCCTGTTCGGCATCCTGGCCATGGTCAGCAAGAAGGCCCGCTAGGGGGCACCCATTCCAGCACCGGGAGAGATCATGCACATACCCGACGGATTCATCGCTCCCCAGGTTTACGGCCCCGCCTACGGGGTGGCCGGCGTGCTGTGGACCGTGGGGCTGCGCCGCCTGCCCCGCCTGCTGGACCCGGCGGCCATTCCCCGCCTGGCCGTGGCCACGGCAGCGGCCTTCGCCCTGATGATGGTCACCTTTCCCCTCCCCGGTGGCACCACCGTCCACGTGACGGCGGTGGGCATGGTGGCGGTGCTGTTCGGGGTGTGGCACGGGTTCCTGGCCCTCAGCCTGGTGTTCCTGCTGCAGGCCCTGATGTTCGGCGACGGAGGCATCACCGCCCTGCCCATCAACGCCCTGGCCATGGGACTGGTGGGCAGCCTGGCGGCGGTGGGGGTGTACCGCGCGGTGCGCCGCCTGCACCACGCCACGGCCCTTTTCCTGGCGGGCTGGGTGGGGGCCGTCATGCCCGCGGTGGTGGTGGCCCTGGTGCTGGGGGCGCAGCCGCATCTGGCCCACGACAGCGCCGGCAATCCCCTGTTCTTCCCCTTCGGCTGGGACGTGACCCTGCCCGCGGTGATCGTGCCCCACCTGGTGGTGGGCATCGCCGACGGGGTGCTGGTGCTGCTGGCCTGGCGGGCTCTGGCGAGGACAGATAAGCGGGCCGATGGCCGGACAGATGGCCGGACAGATCAGCGGACAGATCAGCAGACCCATGGGCGAGCCGGGGACACCCCATGACCTTCCACCGCCACGACCTGCTGCTCCTGCTGTACCTGCTGCTGGTGGTGGGCGGCACCCTGGTGCACCATCCCCTGATCCTGGGCGCCGCCCTGGCGGCGACGCTGCTGTCGGCCGGCCGCCGCCTGGGCACCCTGGCACGGCGCATGGCCCGGGCCGCCCTGCCCTTCGCCCTGGCCGTCAGCCTGGGCTACGTGCTCATGGCGCGCCACCAGCTGGACCAGGCCGCCACCGTGCTGCTGCCCCTGAACCTGCGGGTGCTGCTGCTGACGGCCCTGGCTTTTCGTATCTTGCCGGCCATCGATCTGCAGCGGGCCCTGGGCTTCAGCCCCACCCTGCGCTTCGTGCTGATCCTGGCCACCAGCCAGGTGCTGACCTTTCGCCGCCTGTTCCGCGACTTCCAGGACAGCCTGACAGCCCGGTCGCCCCGGCGGGTGGGCCTGCTGGCGGCCCTGCGTCACGGGGCCGCCACCAGCGCCTGGTTCCTGGCCCGCGCCGAGCACGACGCCACCGAGATCACCCAGGCCCTGGAAACGAGGGGATACTTCCTTGATCGCCGTTGAACAACTGAGCCACAGCTACGACGGCAACCCCACCCTGGACCGGGTGAGCTTCCAGCTGGAAGCCGGCCAGAAGGTGGTGCTGCTGGGCAGCAACGGCTGCGGCAAGTCCACCCTGCTGAAGCTGCTGGCCGGCCTGCTGCCGCCGGAGGCGGGCCGGGTGCTGTACGACGGCCAGGAGGTGAGCCCCCGCGCCCTGAAGAAGGCGTCCTGGCGCCGGCGCTTCCGCCGCGAGGTGGGCCTGCTGTTCCAGAACCCGGACAGCATGCTGTTCAATCCCACGGTGCGGGACGAGATCGCCTTCGGCCCGCGCCAGCACGGCCTGGACGACGCCGACCAGCGCGCCGACCACTGGGCCCGGACCCTGGGCCTGACCGCCCTGCTGGACAAGGCCCCCTGGACCCTGAGCGCCGGGCAGAAGCAGCTGGTGTGCCTGGCTTCTCTGCTGGTGCTGAACCCGCGGCTGATCCTGCTGGACGAGCCCACCAGCGCCCTGGACCCGCGCAGCACCGGCTGGTTGGTGGACTTCCTGCAGGATCTGCAGCCCACCCTGGTGGTGGCCACCCACAACCTGAGCCTGGCCACCGAGCTGGGCCGGCGCTGCCTGGTGCTGGGCGAGGACCATCGCCTGCTGTATGATGGCGACGTGCTGGCCCTGCGCGCGGACGGCGATGTGCTGCGCCGGGCCAACCTGGTCCACACCCACCGCCACCGCCACCGGGGCGGCGACCAGGACGATCAGGTGGAACACCGCCACTACCACAGTCACGACTGGGATTGAGAAAGGCCCTCGCCATGAGCACCGACCCCACCCGCCGCTTCACCGTCAGCCTGCCCGAACCCTTGCTGGACGAGCTGGACCGCCGCATCATCCAGCGCGGTTACGACTCGCGCTCGGAGCTGGTGCGCGACCTCATCCGCGGCCAGCTTGTGCAGGAGGCCTGGGACGAGGAAGGCGGCGAGGTGCACGGGGTGCTGACCATCTGCTACGACCATCACCAGCGCGACCTGAAGGACCGGCTGCACAAGATCCAGCACGACCGCTTCGTGCACATCCTGTGCACCACCCACGTCCACCTTGATCACGACAACTGCCTGGAGACCATCATCCTGCGCGGGTCGCCCGCCGAGATCTCGCGCATGAGCCTGCAGATCAGCGGGCTGAAGGGCGTGGTTTTTTCGGGGCTGACGCGGGCGGCCATTCCGGGGCTGTGAGAGTTCGGGGATTTTGTAAAAAAACCGGACAATCCCGCAGCGGCGTTGACACCCCCTTCCCCCCTTGATAAGCTGTCTTGACCTTGCCCACCGGCGGGGGAGCCCCTGGCCTCATGCCGGGGTTGCCGGCCGGGTAAGCCGCTTTCTGTCTTCGCGGAGGACCCAACATGCATGCCATCTTCTCAAGCGCGGGAGCCCGGCTGGGCGCCCTTTTCTGTCTGTTTCTGGCCCTGTGCGCCGCCGGCCCCGGCCTGGCCCTGGAGCGCGATCCGGCCCCGCCGGCAGCCGCCAGCCTGACCGGACCCGCCACCTACGCGCCGGATTTGGCCCCGCCGTTTTCGGGGAAGGCCGTGGCGGCACGGCCTGATTTTTTGCGGCCTGATTTCTCGCGGCAGAAAGACGCCCGGAAACTGGACGCGCTGAAACGGGATGACAGGATTCCGGAAGACGGGAATCTGAAAGACTGGAATCTGAAAGACCGGGACCGGGACGCCGTGGGCGGCGACGACGTGCTGGTCAACAGCTTTCCGTGGGCCTACTACTCGGACCTCGCCGTCAGCACCAGCGGGGACCTGTACGCCGCGGTGCAGGTTGATCCGGGCGAGTACAACTACGGGTTGAGGGTCTATCGGTCCGCCGATGACGGGCACACCTGGTCCCTGTGGTCCACCCTCGCCGATCCCGATCCGGACGTGGATTTCACCGCACCCAGCCTGATCCTGGCCGAGGGCGTGGTGGACCGGATTTTCCTGGCCTGGGTGCGCAACGACGTGGCCAGCTATTCCAGCACCATCCAGGTGGCCGTCTCACCCCTGGGCGGCGCGGCCAGCTGGACCATCAGCGACGTGTTCACCCAACCCGGCTACTGCAATGGCCCCGACCTGGCCACGGACGCGGGCAGCTACTCCTCCTACTACGTGTACCTCAGCTTCCAGGGCAGCGTCAGCGCGCCCTCGGAGATCTACTTCGCTCGCACCACCGACCAGGGCGCCACCTGGCAAGCGCCCTACATCATCGCCAGCCTGAACTACACGGACCGGGCCTACTGGCCCCCCGTCATCACCTACGGCTACGGCGGGTACGTGCACGTGGCCTACATCTTCCACACCGAGCTGGACGGATTCGACGACGCCGTGCGCTACCAGCGGGCGCCCAACTTCGCGTCGGGGGGCCAGGCGGCCTGGAGCGGCATCTATGGTCTGAGCTCGGCCACCGACGGGCTGGACGACAAGCACCTGGCCATCGGGGCCTCCCAGGCCGGTAACCAGGTGCTGGTGGGCTTCGATCGCTACGAGGACGGCACCGCCGTGATGCGGGCCAGCCAGATGGCCGTGTCGGAAGAACAGGGACTGAACTTCGCCGATCCCCAGGAGCTTCCCCTTTATCGTCTGGGCAGCGTGGTCCAGAACCCGGCCAACGACAACTGGCTCGTGAGCGGGGCCTGGTCCGGACTGATGGGCTTCATCGAGGCCACAGCCGCCGACCTGGCCACCTGGAGCGAACACCACACCCTCGGGGACGTGCGCCAGAACTACGACAACGCCATGGTCCTGCACGCCGGCCACGCTTACCAACCCAGCATGGTTTGGATCCAGATTCCCGACACGGAGTACGAGATCCGCTGGGACGCCACCTGGCGCGGCGGCGAGGGCTATCCCAACCTGGAGGACGGCTTCCCCGTGGACCTGGCCTACCAGCCGGTGACCGATCCCACCCTGGCCGATCTGGACCGGGACGGGCGGCTGGAGGTCATCTTCGCCGACGAAGGCGGCTATGTGCACGCCTTCCAGCACGATGGCACCGAGCTGCCGGGCTGGCCGGCCATCCTGCCCCAGCTGCCGGCGGCCAATCCCGTGGCCGTGGGCGACATGAACGGCGACGGGGAGCTGGAGATCCTGGTGGGCACGGCCCTGGGCTGGGTGGCCGGCTACACCCCCGCGGGCGATATGGCCCGGGGCTGGCCGGTGATCACCGGTTCGGGGCAGCCCGTGAGCGTGACCATCGCCAACCTGGGCGGGCCCTATCCGCGGGTGGCGGTGCTCAACGACGGCGAGACCATCCAGTTCGTGAACTACGCCGGGCGGCCGGTGCCCGGCACCACCACCTGGGATTACTCGGCCTACACCATGGGCCAGGGGGTGGCGGTGGGCGATATCGACGGCAACGGCGTGAACGAGGTGGTATATTGCGTCAACAACGTGGCCCTGGCGCGGGCCATGACCGGCGGGCCCACCCTGCTGTACCGCCAGCTGTCGGCCTATCCCTCGGCGCCGCCCAGTCTTGGCGATTTCGATCTGGACGGGGACGAGGAGGTGGCCGTGCCCCTGCAGAACGGGCAGGTCTACGTGCTGAACGACGATGGAACCGACTTCCCCGGGGCATGGCCCTATGACTCGGGCATCGGCGAGCCCATGAGCCGCATCGCCCTGGCCCAGTGCGCCGGCGGCTTCGAGCCCGAGCTGGCCGTCTGCTCCAGGAACTGGACCACCTTCCTGCTTTGGGAGGACGGCACCGACGTGGCCGGGTATCCGGTGAACAACGACAGCTGGTTCATCTTCGGGGGGCCCGTCATGGCCCACGTGGAGGGCTCGTCGGGCGATGTGGTGGTAGGCGCCCGGGGCAGCAAAGGCTGGGCCTGGTCCAACGGGGGCGATCTGATTCCCGGGTGGCCCCGCTTCCTGGACAACCACTGCCAGCTGACGCCGGCGGTGGGCGATCTGGACCGGGACAGCAGCAACGAGATCGTCTTCCTGACCCTGGACCAGCTGGTGGTGGTGGACGTGAACCACGCCCCCGCCCCCGAGGCCTACCGCACCTGGAACATGGCGGCCCACGACGCGGCCAACACCGGGTGCTCGGATTGTCCGGAGGATCTGGTCTCGCCGGTGCAGGACGATGCGGCGGAAGGGGGCATCACGCGGGTGAGCTTCGCGGCGCCCAGCCCCAACCCCATGAGCGGCCCGGCCACCTTCCGCTTCGCGGTGCCGGTGCGGGCGGTGGTGGAGCTGGCCGTGTATGACGTGCGCGGGCGGCGGGTGGCTCTGGTGCAGCGCGAGGAGAGCACTCCCGGCCGGCACGTGGTGGAGTGGAACGGGCGCGATGGCCGCGGCCACCCCCTGGCCAGCGGCAACTACCTGGCCACCCTGAAGGTGCGGGGGCCGGGGTTGGACCAGACGCTCACGCGGAAGGTGACGGTGTTGCGGTAAGGTGGTGGCGGTCTGGTCGCAAGGCGGCGGTCTTTCGCTGAAAGCTTTTGTAGGAATGGTTCGACTTTCGGGTGATTTCTCCGGAAAATCGAACTGATCATCAAAACAGGATCCCAAGAAACACCGCCGGCGAGGTGAGCCCCGCCGGCGGCGTGTTTTTCTTCGCAGTTCAATCAGCTCTCGGGGTGGCACGGACCGCGCGGGGCCCAGGCTGGCTGCGTGAGCCCCAAACCCGCAAGTTCGCCCTACCCCAGCAAGCCGTCGATCACCGCGTTCAGGGTGGCGCTGGGCCGCATGGCCGCCTCGGCCCGGGCATCGTCGGGATGGTAGTACCCGCCAATATCCTGGGCCTCGCCCTGGGCGGCCAGCAACTCGGCCGCGATCTTCTCCTCGTCCGCCGCCAGCTGCCGGGCCACCGGCTCGAAGCGCGCCTTCAGCTCGGCGTCCTCGTCCTGGGCGGCCAGGGCCTGGGCCCAGTACAGGGCCAGGTAGAAGCTGCTACCGCGGTTGTCGATCTCGTTGACCTTGCGCGAGGGGGCCCGCTCGGCCTCCAGGTAGCTGCCCACAGCCTCGTCCAGGGTGCCGGCCAGCAGCCGGGCCTTGGCGTTACCCGTGCGCGCGGCCACGTGCTCCAGGCTGGGCACCAGGGCGCAGTATTCGCCCAGGCTGTCCCAGCGCAGGTGCCCCTCCTTCAGGAACTGCTGCACGTGCTTGGGGGCCGATCCGCCGGCGCCCGTCTCGAACAGGCCGCCGCCGTTGAGCAGGGGCACGATGCTGAGCATGCGCGCGCTGGTGCCCAGCTCCAGGATGGGGAACAGATCGGTCAGGTAATCACGCAGCACGTTACCGGTGACGGCCACGGTGTCCTCGCCGCGGCGGATGCGCTCCAGGGTGAAGCGCATGGCCTCGACGGGCTTCTTGATGAGAATCTCCAGGCCGTCGGTGTCGTGCTCGGGCAGGTACTTCTTGACCTTCTTGATGAGCTGGGCGTCGTGGCCCCGGTTCTCGTCCAGCCAGAACACCGCCGGCGTGCCGGTGGCGCGGGCGCGGGTCACGGCCAGCTTCACCCAGTCGCGAATGGGCTCGTCCTTGGTCTGGCAGGCGCGGAACACGTCCCCCGTCTCCACCTTCTGGTCCAGCAGCACGGTGCCGTTCTGGTCCACCACGCGGAACACGCCGTCCTCGGGGGCGAAGAAGGTCTTGTCGTGGCTGCCGTACTCCTCGGCCTTGCGAGCCATCAGACCCACGTTGCCCACGGTGCCCATGGTGGCGGGATCGAACTGCCCCTTGGTCTGGGCGTCGGCCAGGATCTCCTGGTATATGGTGGCGTAGCAGCGATCGGGCACCATGGCGATGGTGTCCTGCAGCTGGTCGTCCCGGTTCCACATCTTGCCGCCGTCGCGCACCACGTTGGGCATGCTGGCGTCCACGATGACGTCGTTGGGCACGTGCAGGTTGGTCTTGCCCAGGCGCGAATCCACCATGGCCAGGGCCGGGCGCTTGCCGTAGCAGGCGTCGATGTCGGCCTCGATCTCGGCCTTCTTGTCGGCGGGCAGCTTGTCCAGTTTCTCCAGCACACCGTTCAGGCCGTTGTTCACGTTGGCGCCGATCTCCTTCAGGGTGGCGGCGTGCTTGTCCAGGGCGTCCTTGAAGTACACGCTCACGCAGTGGCCGAACAGCACCGGGTCCGAGATCTTCATCATGGTGGCCTTCAGGTGCAGCGACAGCAGCACACCCTTGCGCTGGGCCTCGTCCATGGTGTTCTCGTAGAAGCGGCGCAGGGCGCGCACGTTCATGTGCGAGGCGTCGATGACCTCGCCGGCCTCCAGCTTCAGCCCCTCCTTGAACACGGTGGTCTCGCCAGACTCGCCCTTGAACTCGATGCGGACGGTGCCGGCCTCGCCCATGGTGTGGCTGGTTTCGGTGCCGTAGAAGTCGCCCTCGGTCATGTGGGCCACCCGGGCCTGGCTGCCGCATTCGGGCCAGGGCTTCATCATGCGGTGGGGGTTCTTCTGGGCGAACTTCTTCACCGAGGCGGCGGCGCGGCGGTCGGCGTTGCCCTCGCGCAGCACCGGGTTCACGGCCGAGCCCAGCACCTTGGCGAAGCGGGCCTGCAGGGCGCGCTCGTCGTCGTTCTGCGGCTCTTCGGGATACTCGGGAATGTCGTAGCCGTGATCGCGCAGTTCCTTGATGGCCGCCTGCAGCTGGGGAATGGAGGCCGAGATGTTGGGCAGCTTGATGATGTTGGCCTCGGGCTTCTGGCACAGCTCGCCCAGGTAGGCCAGGTTGTCGGCGATCTTCTGCTCGTCGGTGAGGTTGTCGGGGAAGTTGGCGATGATGCGCCCGGCCAGGGAGATGTCCCGGGTTTCCACCTCGACGCCCGTGCCCCTGGTGAAAGCCTGCACCATGGGCAGCAGGGAGTAGGTGGCCAGTGCGGGGGCTTCGTCGATCTTGGTCCAGATGATTGTTGCGTTGTCCATGGCACTTCCTCGAGGGTTGACGTACGGACAGGACGACCGCCAATCGACCGCCTGCACAGTTAGTAGTATATGCAGGAACTTTCTTATGTCACGGCGGCGGAGTCAAGGTGTAAGCGGCGAACAGGGGTGAGAAACGGCCCCGAGGCCGGTTTTGCCCCGGGAATCGCCCGGCCCCACGGCCAAGCGATCCCCCATGGGCAGCTTTGGCAGCCTTTTGTCAGCGGCGACGCCGGCGGCGGGGACGGTGCTGCGGCCCGCCCGCCTGGCGCGGGCCCTGGCCGTTGCCGCCCTGAAGGTTACCGCCCCGACCATGGTCTCCCTGACGATGGCCACCCTGACGATGCCCCGCCTGGCGCGGCGGCGCCTGGACCGCGAAGGCCTCCCCCTCGAATCCCTGCACCTGGTCCCGCCGGATGGGCCGGCCGATCATGCGCTCGGTGGCCCGCACCCAGGCCTGGTCCTCGCCGGTGACGAAGGTCCAGGCGCGGCCCTCCAACTCGGCGCGGCCCGTGCGGCCGATGCGGTGGGTGTACTGTTCCGGGGTGTTGGGCACGTCGAAGTTGATGACCTGGTCCACGCCGCTGACGTCGATGCCGCGAGCGGCGATGTCGGTGGCCACCAGGATGTCGTAGCGCTGGGTGCGGAAGCCCTTCATGGCCCGATCCCGTTGGGACTGGGACAGGTTGCCCTGCAGATCAACCGCCCGGTGCCCCGCCTTGGTCAACTGGGTGGCCAGGCGCCGGGCCCGGTGCTTGGTGCGGGTGAAGACGATGGCGCGCTGCTGGGGGGCCTGCTCCATCAGGTGGAACAGGAGTTCCCGCTTGCGCTGCTCGGCCACCATGACCAGCCCGTGGTCGATTGTGGCGGCCGGCGCCGTGCTGGCCAGTTCCACCACGTGAGGGTCGTGCAGCATCTCGTCCGCCAGCCGGCGCAGCTCACGGGGCATGGTGGCCGAGAAGAGCAGGTTCTGGCGCTCCTCGGGAATGACGGCCAGGATCTTGCGCACCACGGGCAGGAAGCCCATGTCGAACATCTGGTCGGCCTCGTCCAGCACCACGCCCTCCACGGCGCCCAGGTCCAGCAAGCCCTGCTCGACCAGATCCAGCACGCGGCCGGGGCAGCCCACCACGATCTCGGGACCCTGCTTCAGGCGGCTGACCTGCTTGTGCTGGGGCACCCCGCCGTAGACGATGGCCAGCTTGATGCGGGTGTGGCGGGCCAGCAGCTTGATCTCGTCGGCGATCTGGGTGGCCAGTTCCCGCGTGGGGGCCAGCACCAGGGCCTGGGTTCCGCGCTTGCCGTCCCGCAGGATCCAGTCCAGCAGGGTCAGGGCGAAAGCTGCGGTCTTGCCCGTGCCGGTCTGGGCCAGGCCCAGGATATCCAGGCCGTCCAGGCCGGCGGGAATGGTCTCGGCCTGGATGGGCCGGGGATTGGTGAAGCCGGCATCCTGGACCCCGCGCACGAGGGCTTCCTGCAGGCCGAAGTTTTCAAAACCGGGGGTGGTTTGCTTTCCGGAATTCCGGGGATTCTGATTCTTGGACATATAGGTATTCGTCTCCGCCGCACCCGCACAGGTATGGACCCGTGCCGAGCGGTCGATTCATCCGACCCGTACAACAATAAGGGGTGAGGAAAAGGAAAAAGAAGGCGAGATCTCGGTGTGTGAAAGCGAGGCCCTGTTGTTCGCCGCGGCCGGACTGGCGTCCGGTGCTGGGTTAAAAGGTAGCTCTTTTTTCGGCGGCCGCCAGGAAAAGGTCTCGCCGGCCGCATTCTTCAGCCCCCCCTCATTCTTCAGACCCCCATGGGGCGGAGCTTCGCCTTCATCGGAACATGGACCTCAGCCCCCCCAGGCTCTTCTGCTCCGTCGGCACCGGACCATCGGCCACCGGCAGGAAGTTCACGTAAAGAATGCCGTTGTTGTCCGCGTCACTGGCATCATTGATCCAGAGCGAGATCTCATCCGGATCCGTGGTCCCCCAGTAGTTGTTGGACAGATCCCAGGTGTATTCGTAGAGGTGCCAGTAGATGGAAGTCCGCACGAACAGCTGGTCGCTGCCCGCCGTGCGGAAGATGTGGTTGCCCTGGATGGAGTACTCGACGCCCGGGCCATTCAGATCGATGCCGACCTCACAGTTGGAGATGGTGTTGCCGGTCATGGTCAGATCGCGCACACCTGCGAGGATAACAGCCCGGCCCATGAAAACATCCGAACCGAGGATATTCTCGAAAGTGTTGCCCTCGATGTTCACCGTCCACCCCCCATCGATGCCCACGCCAACGGCAACGCAGTCCTTGAAAACGTTGTTGCGCACTTCACCACCGCAGCGATCGAAGAATATCCCCCCGAGGCCCACCCCCTGACCATCAAACACGCATTCCTGGACCAGCTGACTGCTGCTGCCGTAATAATCCAGCTGGATGGCCGACCTGCAGCGCTCGAAGACCACGTTCGCGATGACGCTAATACTCGAACGGCAAAGGATGGCCACATCCAACGTCCCCATGATGTCGACGAAGCGGCTGTCCAGGATCACCGTCCGGTTGGGGCTCAAAGAGGTCAGAGGACCGCCGCAACGGGAAAACACGCAGTGGCTCACCAGTAGCTCATCAACCTGGGAATAAACGCCGCCCTCATCCAGGTTCTCGAAGGTGATGCCCTCGAAGACCATTTGGGTCGAACCCTCCTGGTTCCAGATACCCCAGTGTTCAGCCCCATCAACAAATGTCTCGGGACCGATGATGGTCTCATCGGCGCGGGACCCGATGAAACTGAGGCTCTTGCTCCCGTCCAGAAGCACCCGGAGATCGCCAGAGGATTCCAAAGCCTGAGAATCATCGAATCGCCCCGGGCCGATGAGGATGGTGTCGCCGTCGGCCGCAGCGTCCGCGGCCTCCTGGATGATGCTGAAATCCCCCGTGCCGTCCTTGGACACATGCCAGGTGGCGGACAGGCCGGGACAGGAAAGGAAGAGGGGCATGACGGCGAGAAGGCCCGACAGGGCCAGGCCGGCAATGGCTGAAAAACGGAGCCGCATCATGATCCCTCCTATTTCAAAAGCAGCCTGCCCGAAATTCCGTTCATCGGAACATGGACCTCAGCCCCCCCAGGCTCTTCTGCTCCGTCGGCACCGGACCATCGGCCACCGGCAGGAAGTTCACGTAAAGAATGCCGTTGTTGTCCGCGTCACTGGCATCATTGATCCAAAGCGAGATCTCATCCGGATCCGTGGTCCCCCAGTAGTTGTTGGACAGATCCCAGGTGTATTCGTAGAGGTGCCAGTAGATGGAAGTCCGCACGAACAGCTGGTCGCTGCCCGCCGTGCGGAAGATGTGGTTGCCCTGGATGGAGTACTCGACGCCCGGGCCATTCAGATCGATGCCGACCTCACAGTTGGAGATGGTGTTGCCGGTCATGGTCAGATCGCGCACACCTGCGAGGATAACAGCCCGGCCCGTGAAAACATCCGAACCGAGGATATTCTCGAAAGTGTTGCCCTCGATGTTCACCGTCCACCCCCCATCGATGCCCACGCCAGCGGCAACGCAGTCCTTGAAAACGTTGTTGCGCACTTCACCACCGCAGCGATCGAAGAATATCCCCCCGAGGCCCACCCCCTGACCATCAAACACGCATTCCTGGACCAGCTGACTGCTGCTGCCGTAATAATCCAGCTGGATGGCCGACCTGCAGCGCTCGAAGACCACCTTCCAGATGACGCTAATACTCGAACGGCAAAGGATGGCCACATCCAACGTTCCCATGATGTCGACGAAGCGGCTGTCCAGGATCACCGTCCGGTTGGGGCTGAAGGAGCCCAGGGGATCACCGCACTTGGAGAACACGCAGTTGCTCACCAGTAGCTCATTGCCCTCGGAAATAAGCCCGCCCCCATCCAGGTTCTCGAAGGTGATGCCCTCGAAGACCATTTGGGCCGAGCCCTCCTGGTTCCAGATACCCCAGTGTTCAGCCCCATCAACAAAGGTCTCGGGACCGATGATGGTCTCATCGGCGCGGGACCCGATGAAACTGAGGCTCTTGCTCCCGTCCAGAAGAACACGGAAATGCTCGATTGCCCCCAACGTCTGGAAATCATCGAATCGCCCCGGGCCGATGAGGATGGTGTCGCCGTCAGCCGCAGCGTCCGCGGCCTCCTGGATGATGCTGAAATCCCCCGTGCCGTCCTTGGATACCTGCCAGGTGGCGGCCAGGCCGGGGCAGGACAGGAAGAGGGACTGACCGAGGAAAAACACAACCAGGACCATGAGCCCTGTCCGGATGCCAGGTATCTTGTTCATCGGAACATGGACCTCAGCCCCCCCAGGCTCTTCTGCTCCGTCGGCACCGGACCATCGGCCACCGGCAGGAAGTTCACGTAAAGAATGCCGTTGTTGTCCGCGTCACTGGCATCATTGATCCAAAGCGAGATCTCATCCGGATCCGTGGTCCCCCAGTAGTTGTTGGACAGATCCCAGGTGTATTCGTAGAGGTGCCAGTAGATGGAAGTCCGCACGAACAACTGGTTGCTGCCCTCGGTACGGAAGATGTGGTTGCCCTGGATGGAGTACTCGACACCCGGGCCAATCAGATCGATGCCGACCTCACAGTTGGAGATGGTGTTGCCGGTCATGGTCAGATCGCGCACACCTGCGAGGATAACAGCCCGGCCCGTGAAAACATCCGAACCGAGTATATTCTCGAAGGTGTTACCCTCGATGTTCACCGTCCACCCCCCATCGATGCCCACGCCAACGGCAACGCAGTCCTTGAAAACGTTGTTACGCACTTCGCCACCACAACGATCGAAGAATATCCCTTCGAGGCCCACCCCCTGGCCATCAAACACGCATTCCTGGACCAGCTGACTGCTGCTGCCGTAATAATCCAGCTGAATGGCCGACCTGCAGCGCTCGAAGACCACGTTCCCGATGACGCTAATACTCGAACGGCAAAGGATGGCCACATCCCACGCCCCCATGATGTCGACGAAGCGGCTGTCCAGGATCACCGTCCGGTTGGGGCTCAAAGAGGTCAGAGGACCGCCGCAACGGGAAAACACGCAGTGGCTCACCAGTAGCTCATCGCCCTGGGAATAAACGCCGCCCTCATCCAGATTCTCGAAGGTGATGCCCTCGAAGACCATTTGGGTCGAGCCCTCCTGGTTCCAGATACCCCAGTGTTCAGCCCCATCAACAAAGGTCTCGGGACCGATGATGGTCTCATCGACGCCCGCCCCGATGAAACAGAGGCTCTTGCTCCCGTCCAGAAGCACCCGGAGATCGCCAGAGGATTCCAAAGCCTGAGAATCATCGAATCGCCCCGGGCCGATGAGGATGGTGTCGCCGTCGGCCGCAGCGTCCGCAGCCTCCTGGATGATGCTGAAATCCCCCGTGCCGTCCTTGGACACCTGCCAGGTGGCGGACAGGCCGGGGCGGGAAAGGAAGAGGGGCATGACGGCGAGAAGGCCGGACAGGGCCAGGCCGGCAATGGCTGAAAAACGGAGCCGCATCATGATCCCTCCTATTTCAAAAGCAGCAGTTTCTGGCTCAGGCGGAGATCCCCACCTTCCAGAACGCAGAAATACACCCCACTGGCCACTGTTTTTCCCTGCTCGTCCCGCCCCCGCCACCGTTCAACGTGGCGGCCGGCCTCCAGGAATCCCTGAAAAAGGGTCGTGACATGTCGGCCGCGGACATCGAAGACCTGGATCTTCACCTCTCCCGCCCGCTTCAGGCCGAAGCTCAAGGTCGTCTCCGGATTGAAGGGGTTGGGTGCCGCCAGCAGGTAATTCTCGGTGGGCACGGGAGGCAATTCGGCTCCCGAGCCCAGACTCTTGACGGCCATGCCCTCGGCCAGGGGAACAAGCAGCGGGATCACCGCGAAGGAATAGTCCTCGTGAAGCTTGGCCCAGACCATCCCCTCACCGCTGATCCACCCCGGAAGCCCGTCCCGGTTCTCGAAATAACCGACCCCGGCCCCCCCGCCGGTTCCACGCCCACTTAGGCCATGGTTTTCCGGCAATTCAAAGGCCACATACAGGCTGCCCAGGCTAGCTCCCACCGGTTGATCGAACTGGACCTCGCTCCAGCCGGAGCTGATACCCCCCACCTGATCCCGGACCGGGAGGAAATCTCCGATTTCCCCCGGCCACTCCGGAAAACCCGTTCCCACCCTGAGGGTAGGGAAGGGGGACCCCATGTCATTATTATACCACAAAACACCGGACAATGCGGTGTTTTCCGGGAGGGGGATCCTCACCGCCAGGAAACCGTTTCCTTCCTGGTTGTCGATGCCGTACACGCCGCCAACCTCGAGTTGCGGCTCCTGGGCGGCCGCCGGGCCATAGCCCGGCAGAAAGAACAGGGCGAGGGTCAGACTGAGAAATATCCGCGTGTTCATGATCCCTCCTACTGGGAAATGACCGGGCAATACTTGGGCAGGCGTCCGATTTCAGGCCCTGCCGATTTCATGGTGATCTGGGCATCTCCGCTGTGAACCGTGTATTCGATGGTGCAGCCGGGAGAGCACTCCATGTCCCGGGCTTCCAGGCGGTGCTGATATTTGGCCTGCCCCGTGTTCGGATCAACCTTGTACGTGATGGTCGTGCTCACTCCGGGGCTCGCACCGGAAAAAACCTGCCCCCCCGTGATGTCACCGCAATTTCCCGTGGGATAGACCTCCACCCAGTCCTCGGTGGCCTTGGTCCAGTGCAAGGTTTCCCAGGTAAAAACCCAGCTGGCCGTGACCCCGGGCCGGAAAATAAGTTCGAACCGGAAGCTGCCGGGCACGAAATCCCAGGCCAGGGGTTCAGCGAGGGTGATGTACTGGTCCAGGGCCGACACCTGGTGCTGTGAGGCCTCCCGCGAGGGCCAGTCGACGGTGACGGTGAACGGCCCCATGGCATCCCCGACCCCCACCAGCAGGGGTCCCCCTGATTGAGCCCCACTGCCATTATCCGTCTGGTAGGAATAGGCCCCCAGTGGCCCCGTGGCATCCCGGATGGCGACCCTGGCTCCGACGGGGGGAGGGCCCGCCACACTGTCCAGGGTGATTCCGAGCCAGTGCCCCTCGGCCGAACCGGTTTGGGCCTTCCAGACCGCCTTCCCGGCATGGGGGTCTTCGCACCCGGAAAAGATGTCCGGGCGCCCGTCCAGATCGAAATCCGCCACCAGACCATCGGTGACAACCCCGGTTTCAGGGAAGCCGGACATGGCGCCCACATCCAGGAAATCCAGGTCATATCCCGCCGCCCCGGCCCCGTTCCAGAGCCGGGAAAAGCCCCGATTTTCGGCCCCCGAGAAGGCCAGGAAATCGCTCCACCCATCCCGATCACCATCATGGACGATCACATCAGCGGCAATGAAGGGTAACTCCGTATCCCGGGGCTCGGCGAAAAAGCCACCCTGAACCCCGGGATAAACCTGGATCAGACGGCTGCCCTTGGTCCTGAGCATGAAATCCAGCTCGTTATCGCGGTCCATATCCACCAGGGCCATGGTCATGGGGGCCTTGTCCTTGAAGGGGGAATCAACCGTCTGGTCCAGGGTGAAGGCCCCATCGCTCCCTTGCCTGAAGACCAGGGTTTCCGGGCTCTCCTTGCTCGCATCCCCCACCAGGACATCCCAGTACCCGTCCCCGTCGAAATCCGACCAGCTGACCGCTCGGGTCAGGCAGATCTTCCTGGGGTGCAACAGGGAAAAAGACTCGATGGCCTGGGAGAAGGAATCGCCCCCCGCGGGAATGAATTCATTCCGAAAGAGGGAATTCCTGACCCCGGTGGTGCTCTCCAGATCGCCCCGCCCGATGAAGAGATCCAGATCCCCGTCGTGGTCCACGTCGATCCAGGTGGCGCACTGGGCATGGCTGGTGTCCTGCTCGGGGGTGGGAGAGGAGTTCAGGTTCACGCCCAGAAAATGGCCGCCCGTGTTCTTGAACAGGACCGAGGCGCCGGCCGAGGGATTGCAGGCGAAGAAATCGTCATCCCCGTCACCGTCATAATCGGCCACGGCCAGGGACTGGAAATCGGTGCTGAAGGGGATTCCGGAATACCCGGAGAACGGACTCAAGCGGAAAAATGCGATTCCCTCTGAGGGATCATCCCCCCGCTTATATACCACCCCATTGGACTGCCCGACCGTGGTTTCCAGGGCCATCACCACCCCCGGCCCTCCGGAACCCTCCACCGAGAGCGGCGCCAGATCCCTGGGCACTCCCTCGTATGCGTCCTGGTCGGGGATGGCCGATTCCGAGATGTCGTCGTACTTCTGGACCGGCGGCAGGACCCGCAGTTCGTCCACCGGATCCGAGGTGAAGAGGGTGGTTTTCTGGCCGTTCTTGACCTCGCAGAACTCCAGCCTCAGGGAGGCGTCGAGGCTCACCATCCCCTCAGGAATCTTGACCTCGCCGTAGTTCCTGCCTGTCACCGGGTCGAAGTGGTAGGGGGTTGTGACGCCCAGGGACTCGATGAGAGTGAACCCGCTTCCCGAATCATACTCCACATCGACACTGGAATAGATCATGGAGTCGAAATAACTGGTCCATTCCACCCGCACCATCTGGCCGGAAACCAGGAGGTCCGTCTTGGCCGGGGCCAGGACCTCTTCCCGGAACGCGGGGGGCTCCTGCACGAAAACGGGACCCACGCGGACCAGCCCGTCCTCGCCACCGGATGAATTGTGGAATTTCACCAGCAGGTGACCGCTTGAACCCTGGGTGCCGTACTGGTCCGTGATGGGAACGTCGAAAGTCCGGACTTCCTTGGGGACGACATCGCCCCCCACGTGGTAGGCCAGCCCCTCGTTGGCGGTCGGACAGAAGTAGACATCGAATCCGGTGATCTCATCCCCCCAGCCCGGGGTGTACGAGTAGGAAAAGGTCAAGGTGTCGCCCGATTGATAAGTGTCCCCGGTGACGACATTGACCTCCTCGAAGGGGGCCGAGACAAAATCAACGATCACATGAGGCAATGGATCGTCAACGGTCCCCGAATCATGCTGTTCCCTCACGCGGACGAACAGGGAGCAGGGAATATCCTGGTCGTTGAAACGCATCCGAGCGCCCGAGAAGGCCCCCTCCTGGGCTGTGTTGTACCAGAAGGTGGAAGGACTCGTCCGGAAGGAGAATTCAGGAGCACTCCAGGAACCGCCCCCGGCAGGAAGCTGGTATTCGGAGGGGGAGAAGAAGTCGAATGGGCTGCCGAGGTATTTGGTGTACCCGGCCCACTGAACGGGGTACCCGCCCCCTTCCGTCATTTTCCTCAAACCATTGGCAGGGTCGTCACCAAGCCACCACAGATCCCAGTTGTCGAATCCCCAAACACCCGGGGGAGCCACCGCATCCCCAAGACCCACCGCCGGCGGCGGCAGATCAACATCCGGTATGGTATCAACCTGGATATTGCTGAAAAGGCCGAAGGCAGACTCCATGTCCACGACATCGGGATCATTGGAATCGTCCCCGACACAATGCTGGACTTCCAGGCCTCGTGACCGGACCGGCTCCTGGCCGGCCGGGTATCCCTGAACATCCACCCCCACTCCCGCATGATAGGCGAAAAGGAAATACTGGTCCTCGAGTTCCGGGTGTCCCTCCATCCTGTACTTGTAAACGACCCCCCGTTTTCCCGCCCCATCATACGACCTGATATCATACACCTTTTGGCTCAATCGATTTTCCCCGGTGAAATCATCCACCGTCACCCAACCCGTTCTGGCCAGATTATGCAGACTCATGATGGGAATCCCGTGTCCCGGATAGAATTTTTGGCTGCTCACGTTGAGATTGCCCCAGTAGTACCGTTCCAGGGAGCCGGCGTTCAGGTTCTGAAGGGCAGGCGGGCCTTCTCCGAACCCCAGGGTGTGCACGAATTCATGCAATACCACCATGGCTGTGTTTTCGATATAATAGGTCGGGTCGCTGGTGTCCTCCTCGGAGGAGTTGTGAGCCTGGCCTGTGCCCTGGAAATACCCCGAGCCCGATTCCCCGGTCTTGATCATCCCGAAAAATTCCAGGCCCGTCACGCCGGTGGCCGGTTCAAAGGCGAAAATGCCGGCGGGGTCATCCCCATCCCTGGTGACAACGGTGATCCAGGTCGTTCCCCCGTAGTCCCCGAATGGGGAATTCCTGGAAAGGAAAACGAAGAACAGGGCATCTATGTGATCGGATTCGGGCGAATCGGGCACATAGAATCCAAAGGGCGATCCCGATCCTGTGGCCGTGTATTCATCGTAAACCTTGTACAAGATTTCCGCGTAGAGCTTGGAAATGGACCCTGAACCCCACCAGCTGCTAATATCAGCTTCGCCACCGGACCACTTGTTCATGTAGTCGCTGTTCGAGGACACATCCGGGTATGCGGAAGCAGGCAGGTCGGCCATCCAGGCAGAAGCCGTGTCCCCTTCCGATTGAAAAACAGCACCCGGGGGCAAAACAATGGGACTGAACCCTGGAGAGGCCTTCTTCAGGACCAGGTTTCCCTGGGAATGATCATTGATCCAGGCAGCAATGGTATCCACCGTGGCCATCTGGAGTTCATAGTGCAGGGTGCTGTCACACGGGTCTTCGGGAAAACCCACAAAAATGAATTTGGCCTGGATCGTGTCACCGTATACATGACCTCCAGGGAAATTCCCCTCGCGGTCATGTTGAAAGCCGCACCAATCAAAATCCGCGTGGGCAAGAGGAACAAAAATCAGAGCCGACAGGGCCAACGCAGGAAAAACCAGAACAGCACACAAACGGACACACGCATTGATGCGAAACATCGCAATCCCTCCCTTTGCGAAAATGATTTCGGATATCCGGTTTTTAATTACGCCCAATTCTAGATTCCCCAACCAATCCCGTCAAACCCTATCCCTCCGTTTTCGGCCTGCCTTTCCCTCTTCCTTTTCCCCCTTCCCCTTCCCCCACCCCCATTGCGCCTTTCCGCGATAATTCGGATAATATCGGTACAGAAACGGACAATCAGCCCGAGGAGGAGTCGTATGGCTCGCAAACATGGAATTTTGTGGTTGTCGGCGCTGGGCCTGCTGGTTCTGGTTGCCGCCGGCGCAAGCGCAGGAGATGGAACGGTGGACAAGACCAAACCCGGCCAGTACAACAAGCTGAACCCCGAGGAACAGCGCGTGCTGCTGCACAAGGGCACCGAGCGCCCCTTCACCGGCGAGCACGAGGACAACTTCCGCGACGGCACCTACATCTGCCGCCAGTGCAACGCCCCCCTGTACGACAGCAGCAGCAAGTTCCACAGCGGCTGCGGCTGGCCCAGCTTCGACGACGAGATCGAGGGCGCCGTGCGCCGCGAGGTGGATGCCGACGGGCGCCGCACCGAGATCCTGTGCGCCAACTGCGGCGGCCACCTGGGCCACGTGTTCCGGGGCGAGGGTTTCACGCCCAAGGACACCCGCCACTGCGTCAACTCGGTGAGCATGGACTTCGTGCCCCGCGGCCAGGAGTTGCCCGCGGTCATTCACACCCGCTGATTCATCCCGCCCATGATCTCCCGGACCGGGGCTGTCCACCCGCTGGTTGACAGCCCCGGAACCGGGTGAGATATTCGCGACCGACCATTCTCAACCACGAGGAACAGACCGACAAGGTTCATACCGACCATGCGGATGCGCGATCATGCCAGGCGTCGGTGAATGGGTTCCAATGGCCTGGCGGTCCGTCAGGCGGCCCTCACCGGAACTTTCCGGCGGTTCTAGGACAGCAGTCCACCGCCCGTCGCACGGGTCTGCCTCGTCCCCTTCCCTGAACAACTCCCAAACCGAAACGCGAAGGAGATTCGTGATGGCACGATTCCGTTTGATCCTGTGCGCCTGCGCCGTTCTCATGCTGGTTGCCGGCTGCGGCGGCAAGGACGACAACACCGCCGAGACCACCCACCAGCAGCAGGGCGCCCTGGCCGCCTTCGAGGGCCTGAGCGGCACGGTGAACATCGCCGGCGGCACCGCCCACATCCCCGTCATGGAGAAGGCCGCCCGGGCCATCATGACCGCCTATCCCGGCATCACCATCACCGTGGCCGGCGGCGGCAGCGGCGTGGGCGCCCAGAAGGTGGGCGAGGGCCTGGTGGAGATCGGCAACACCGGCCGACCCCTGTCCCAGGAAGAGATCGACAACTACGGCCTGGTGAGCTTTCCCTTCGCCGTGGACGGCGTGTGCGCGGTGGTGCACCCCGACAACCCGGTGGGCGAACTCAGCAGCGAGCAGTTGCAGAAGGCCTTCGCCGGCGAGATCACCAGCTGGAAGGACCTGGGCGGGGCCGACGCCCCCATCCACCTGTTCTCGCGTGACGAGGCCAGCGGCACCCGCAAGGTCTTCTGGAAGAAGGGGCTGAACAAGGGCGCCATCGCCGAGGGCGCCAACATCGTGGCCAGCAACGGCGCCATGAAGACGGCCGTCTCCCAGGATCCCCAGGCCCTGGGCTACGTGAGCGTGGGGCACCTGGACGCCTCGCTGAAGGCCCCGAGCCTGGACGGCGTGGAAGTGACCCAGGCCAACGCCGCCTCGGGGGTCTACCCCGTGACGCGCAAGCTGTTCATGAACACCAAGGGCCAGCCCACGGGGCTGACCAGGGCCTTCATCGACTTCGTCACGGGGCCCGAGGGCGCGGTGTTCGTGCAGGAGTCGGGCTACATTCCCCTGGGCAAGTGACGTCCCGGTGCGCCTGAGACCCGGACTGCACACCATGGCCGCGGCGGCCGCCTGGATGACGGCGGCCGCCGTGGTGGCCGTGCTGCTGTTCCTGGTGGCCTCGGCCTGGCCCCTGCTGGCGTCGGGGCGCATCCTGACGGCCTGGACCGGGGGCTGGCATCCCTATGCCCAGCCCCCCTCCTACGGGGTGGGTCCCATGATCCTGGTCTCGGTGCTGATGGCCGCCGGGGCCGTGACCGTGGCCTTCCCCCTGGCCCTGGGCCTGGCCGCCTTCGCCCACGGCGTGGGGCCGCGCCCGCTGCGCCGGCCGGTGCAGGGGCTGGTGCGGCTCATGGCCGGCATTCCCACGGTGGTGTACGGGTTCGTGGCGGTGATGGTGCTGGTGCCGTTCATGCGCCACAGCTTCGCCGGCACCACCGGGTTCGGCCTGCTGCCCGCCATCCTCACCCTTTCCCTGCTCATCCTGCCCACCATGGTGCTGGTCATCGACGCACGGCTGGGCCGCCAGGACCAGGCCTGGGTGGTGGCCTGCCGCAGCCTGGGCATGAACCACAGCCAGGCCCTGGAGCGGGTGCTTCTGCCGCGGGCGCGGGCCGGGCTGGTGGCCGCCGCCGTGCTGGGCATCAGCCGCGCCCTGGGCGACACCCTGGTGGCCCTGATGGTGGCCGGCAACGCGGCGCAGGCGCCGGGGGGCTGGCTGGACAGCGTGCGCTCGCTGACGGCCCACATCGCCCTGGTCCTGGCCACCGACACCTTCAGTCCCGAGTACCGCTCGGTGGCGGCGGCGGGGCTGTTCCTGTTCCTGCTGACGGGGGGCATCACCCTGCTCATCCGGCGGCTGGCGGCAGGAGGTGAGGCGTGATGAGAAACAGCGACATGAGGCCGGGCGCCGGAAGGCCAGGCAGCAACAAACCCGGCGCCCACCATCTTCTGACCGGACTGTCGTGGCTGTCGGTGACGGCCGTGTCCACCTGCGTGGTGGCCTTCCTGGCCTTCCTGGTCCGGGGCGGGGCGCGGGGCCTGGGCCCCGGCTTCCTGTTCGGCGGCGTGGCTCCCCTGGACGCGGTGCTGCGCGGGTACCCGGTCTTCGACGGCATCTGGCCCAGCCTGCTGGGCACCCTGCAACTGGTGGCGGGGGCCTCGGTGCTGGCCATGCCCGTGGGCGTGCTGGCGGGCATTCACCTGGCCCGGCAGGGCGATTCCCCCGCGGCCACGGTGCTGCGCACGGCGGTGGACGTGCTGGCGGGCATTCCCAGCATCATCATGGGGCTGTTCGGCTTCGGCATGATCCTGTTCCTGCGCCACGGCCCGTTGCCCGGTGCCAACACCGGCCTGTTGCCGGCCATGATCTGCCTGGCCCTGCTGGTGCTGCCCTACCTGGTGCGCACCACCGAGACGGCCCTGCACGGCCTGCCCGAACAGCTACGCCTGGCGGGCCCCAGCCTGGGCATGAGCGAGGAACAATCCCTGCGCCGCATCCTGCTGCCGGCGGCGGGGCCGGGCATCCTGGGCGGCGTGCTGCTGGCGGTGGGCCGGGTGGCCGAGGACACGGCGGTCATCCTCATGACCGGAGTGGTGGCCAACAGCGGGCGGGCCGGCAGCCTGACGGGCAAGTTCCAGGCCCTGCCCTTCGACATCTACTTTCTGGCCGCCGAGCATCGCGGGCCCGCCGATCTGCATCGGGCCTTCGCCACGGCCATCATCCTGCTGGTGCTGACGGGGCTGCTGTTCCTGGGCGCCCGCACCCTGCAGGCGCGCTGGGAACGGAAAAGAGGTTGGCGATGAGCGGAAGCCACGGATTGCGGCTGGAGAACGTGACCATCACCGCCGGGGACAAGACCCTGGTGGACGGCGTCAACCTGGAGTTCGCCCCCGGACGCTGCCACGTGATCCTGGGGCCCTCGGGGTCGGGCAAGACCACCCTGCTGCGCAGCATCAACCGGCTGAATGAACTCTTTCCCGGGCTGCGCATGGCCGGGCGGGTGTGGGTGCCCGCGGAAGGGGGCCATGCGAGAGGCCGGCAGGAGGATGCCGCGACGGCCCCCGGCCGGCTCGACCCCGCACCCATCGACGCCGCCCGGCTGACCGGCGAGCAGCTGCGCCGCCGGGTGGGCATGGTGTTCCAGAACCCCAACATCCTGCCCGTCTCTTTGGCCCAGAACTTCCACATTCCCCTGGAGTCGGCCCTGGGCCTGGACGCCGAGCAGTGCCGCCGGCGCATGACCGACGCCCTGCAGGAGGTGGGACTGTGGAAGGAGGTGGCCGATCGCCTGGACCTGCCGGCCGATCGCCTGTCGGGCGGGCAGCAACAGCGCCTGTGCCTGGCCCGCGCCCTGGCCATGCGGCCCGATGTGCTGCTGCTGGACGAGCCCACGGCCAACCTGGACTTCCGGGCCACCGCGGCCATCGAGAAGCTCATGGGCCGCCTGAAGCAGGGTCGGGTACTGGTGGTGGTTTCCCACAGCCTGGCCCAGGCCGGGCGCATCGCCGACCGCGTGGCGGTGCTGTCGGCGGGGCACAAGGTGCTGGACATGGATGTGGACGGCGACGAGGACCGGGCCCACCTGACGCGGCTCATGGGGAATCTGTTTCCCGTGGAGGAGCCGCCGGCCCGGGACCAGGCCGCGTCCGGAACATAGAAAAACCGCCGACCACGCAGGCCGGCGGTTTTTTTTCGGGCGAGAGTCGGGAGCTACCGGTACATGCTCTTGACCTGGTCCCAGGTGGTGGTTTCCTCGGCCACCACATCGTCGGAATATTCCACGATCATGGGCTTCCAGTTGATGCTGTGGTGGTCGTTCCACATGCCGGCGCCCAGCTGGCTGAACTGCAGATACATTTCCCCCCACTGCTCGTCGTAGTCGTTGGGCTCGCCGGGGGCCCAGTTGGTCCACTCCCAGGGCTCTTCGGTGACCCAGTGCCAGTTGTCCTCGGGATCGCTGGCGTAGCTGTTCTGGTAGCCGCCGATCCAGGGGTCGCCCTCGGGGGCGGGGGCGTCGCCGCCCAGCACCTGGTAGTACACCCAGTCGTTCTCCTCGGGGGTGGTCAGGGTGACCAGGTAGCCGGGATTGCCCTTCCAGGAGCGGGACTCGGCGATGACCTGGGCCTGTTCCCAGCTGACCAGGTCGGGCAGGTACTCGTAGTAGTGACCGTTGTTCTCCCACTGGACGGGGTCGGCGGCGGCCAAAACGGGCAGTAGCAGGGCGGTCAGAACGGCCGCCATGATCAGGCGCAATTTCATGATTGGTACCCTCTTTCCAGCGTCAAGACCCCGGGCAGGCCAGGGTGCGTTTCTTCAATTGATATAATTATACATCAACTGAAGAGGCGATTTACAGGAAAAAAATAGGTTTTTTGTTTGCTCGGGCGATTGGTCCGGGGCGAGCCGGGCAAAAGGGCCCGTTGCAGGGAAATATCGTCCCCCGGGCCCGAGGCCGCCAGGGATAAAACTAGCCCATCAGGTCATGGCCCCGGGATCCACTAGCTGATCGTACTCCTGCTCGGTCAGGAGCTGAAGTTCCAGCACCACTTCCCGCAGTTTGCGGCCCTGGGCCAGGGCCTGGTGGGCCGCCGCCGCCGCCCGGTCGTAGCCGATGCGCGGCGCCAAGGCGGTGACCAGCATGAGCGAGGCGTCCAGATGCCCGGCCACCGCCTCCCGATCCGGCTGCATGCCGACCACGCAGCGGGCGGTGAATGACCGGCACCCATCCGCCAGCAGGTGCACCTGCTGCAGCAGGCAGTGGGCCAGCAGGGGTTTGCTGGTGTTGAGCTGCAGGTGCCCGGACAGCCCGCCCAGGGTTATGGCCGCGTCGTGGCCGATGACCAGGGCGCACACCATGTGCAGGGCCTCGGCCTGGGTGGGATTCACCTTGCCCGGCATGATGGAACTGCCGGGCTCGTTGGCCGGCAGCCGCAGTTCCCCCAGGCCGCAGCGCGGTCCCGAGGCCAGCAGGCGGATGTCGCCGGCGATCTTGATCAAGGCCACGGCCAACCCCTTGAGGGCGCCGCTCAGGGCCACCAGGGCGTCATGACCGCCCTGGGCGGCGAAGCGGTTCTCGGCCGGCCGGAAGGGCAGCCCCGTCCTCTCGGCCAGCAGGGCGATGGCCTGCCCGGCGAAACCTTCCGGCACGTTGAGTCCCGTGCCCACGGCGCTGCCGCCCAGGGGCAGGGCGTACACCTCGTCCAGGGCCCCCAGGATGCGCCGACGGCTCTGCTCCACCTGGCTCTCCCAGCCCGAGATTTCCTGGCCGAAGGTCAGGGGGACGGCATCCATGAGGTGGGTGCGGCCGGTCTTGACCACATCGCCGAAATCGGCCCGCCGCTCGGCGAAAGCCTCCACCAGGCACCTGAGCGCCGGGTCCAGGTGGTCCGTGACCGCCCGGGCCACCGCCACGTGGATGGCCGTGGGGATGACATCGTTGCTGGACTGGCTGCGGTTGACGTGGTCGTTGGGATGCACCGGGAAACGCTTGCCCCGCGGGGCGCCGGCCATCTCGCTGGCCAGGTTGGCCAGGACCTCGTTGGCGTTCATGTTCAGGCCCGTGCCGCTGCCCGTCTGCCAGATCGGCACCGGGAAGTGCTCAACCAGCTCTCCCTTTTCCATGAGCTCGGCGGCCGCGACGATATCAGCCCCCAGCCCGCGATCCAGCGCGCCGAGGGCCATGTTGGCCCTGGCGGCGCAACCCTTGATCAGGCCCAGGGCGCGGATCAGGTCGCTGGGAAAGCGTTGATCGCCGATGGGAAAGTTGGCCACGCAGCGAGCCGTCTGGGCGCCGTAGTAGGCTCCGGCGGGAACGGCGACCTCGCCCATGGAGTCCTTTTCCTGGCGGTATTCCATTGTCGCTCCTTCGGGTTGATGCGATCGTCCTGCAGGATCCTCCTTCCCAATGTCTCACCTTCCCGGAGATCCGCAAACGCCCCGCGCCGGGCCGGGTCCGGTTTGCGGGTTCTTCCTGATTTGACTACGGGTAGGGAAGAGGCGGGGAGTTCCTCCTCGCCTGGACGGAAGGACCTGAGATGAAGAACTTTTCCAGAATTCTATGCGCCACGGACTTCAGCGAGGACTCCTTGCGGGCCGTGGATTATGCCAGGAGCCTGGCCCTGCGCTTCGATGCCGACCTCATCCTGGTCACGGTGGTGGACGATCTGCCCGTGACCACGCCTCCCATCGAGGGCGCGCCCGTGGCCCAGAACCTGGATGTGGCCACCTACCAGAAGCAACTGAACGAGGAAGCCACCACCCTGATGAATCGTCTGATGGAGGAGAACACCTCCCCCGATCTGCGCCTGCGGAACCACGTGGTCAACGGGTCGCCCGGGCGGCGAATCATCCAGGTGGCCGCGGACGAGCAGGCAGACCTCATCGTCATGGGCACCCACGGACACGGCCGCTTCCATCGCTTCATCTTCGGTTCGGTGGCCGAGAGGGTGCACCGGTCCGCCCCGTGCCCGGTGCTCACCGTGCCCCCCGAGGACATGGATTGAGCGCCCTACCCGGGCGCCCAGCCTGAAGTCCCACCTTTCCAGGTGACGAAGGCCCAAGACGGGTCTAACTTGACCCCGTTGAATTTCGCCATCGACCCCCTACCCTGGAAAGGTCCCCCATGTCCTCTCGATCCATGCCGTCCTGGCTGGCCGGGGCTCTGATCGTCGTGGCCGGTGCAGGCTGGGCCCAGTCCCCCGACCGGGCCGATCTGGTTGCCAGTCCGGACAGCGCCCTGACGGAAACCATCGCCCGGCTTCCCGGAGAGCGGCTGAGCCTGGAAGATGCCGTGGCCGCGGCTGCCGCCCAGGCCACCGAGGCCCGCATTGCCGCCGCCCGCCTGGCGGCCTCCAGCGAAACCGTGCGCCGGGAAAAAGGAGCCTTCGACCCCGAACTGTTCGGCAGCGCCGAGTGGACCGGGGCCGACACTCCCTCCGCCTCGCTCTTCGCCGGGGCCGATGTCCTGGAGACTCAGTCTTCCCGCTACGAGGCCGGCGCCCGCATGCAATTGCCCCTGGGCACCGAACTGACGGCCACCATGAATTCCTGGCGCAACACCTCCAACTCCACCTTTGCCGCCCTGGACCCCGAATACCAGTCCGCCGCCGGTCTGAGCCTGCGCCAGCCCCTGCTGAAGGGCTTCGGGCCGTCGGCCCGGGCCGGCCTGGATGCCGCCCTGAGCAACCAGGCGGCGGCGGGAGCCCGCTACGACGGCTCCCTGCTGGCGGTGCGGACCGAGGTGGAGACCCTGTACTGGGAGCTTTACGCCGCCGAGCGCAACCATGCGGTGACCGAGATCACCCGCCGGCGGGCGGCCGCGTTCCTCACCGACACCAGGCTGCGGGCCAAGGCCGGGATCATCGGTCCCAGCCAGGTGGCCAACGCCGAGTTCTTCCTGGCCGAAGCCGAACAGGCGGTGCTGGACACCGAGGAGAATCTGGACCGCCTGAGCGACCGGCTGGCCAGCCTGACCGGCCGGCGGCCCAGCGGGCGCCGCTTCCGACCGTCCGACGAACCGCCCCGGGATTTCACCCTGGTGGACCAGGACACCCTGGTGGCCGTGGCCCTGCGCCGGAACCCGGAGCTGCAGGCCCTCCGACGGGAAGCCGACGCCATGCAGGCCCTGGCACGGGGCGCCACCTGGGATGCCCGGCCCACCCTGGATCTGCTGGGCGGCCTGGGCGGCAACGGCCTGAGCGGGCAGCCCCAGGACGTTTACTTCCCGGGCGACCCCGCCCCGGTGCGGACCAGCATCAGCGGAGATCGCGGCGAGGCCCTGGGCCAGGCCGTGAGTCGGGACCACCCCACCTGGAATGTGGGCTTCGTCTTCGCCCTGCCCCTGGGCAACCGCGCCGGCAGCGGTGAAAGAGGCCGGGTGCGGGCCGAGGTGGTGCGGGCCCAGCAGGTTCTGCTGGGAGCCCGCCGGGACACCGAGGAACTGGTGCGGGCCCAGTACCGGGAACTGGAGCGGGGCCGGCGTCGCCTGGCCATGGCCGCGCGCGGAGTGGCGGCCTCCATCAAGCAGGTGGACATCGGCATGGTCGAGTTCCGCAATGGAAGCACCACCGCCTTCGAGGTGGTCCGGCTGACGGCCGACCTGGCCACCGCCCAGCAACGATATTCCGACGCCCTGGTGCGCACGGCGCGTGCCGCGGCCATCCTGCATCAACTGACCGGCGGCTGGTACGGCAGCAATCCTGCCCGGACCACCGACGAGGGGAGCAACCAGTGATACGGAGATTCCTGAAAACCACATTTCTCGCGGCCGCGGGCGCGGTCCTGCTGGCCGGATGCGGCGACGATTCTGGCCAGGCCGGCGCGGGCGGCGGCGGGGGATTCCAGCCACCGCCGACGCGGGTCGAGGCCGCCCGGGTCACCAGTGGCGCCGTCATCGACCGCTTCACCACCGTGGGCACCATCGAGGCCGGCGAGGCCATCGTCGTGACCAGCGAGATCGCGGGCATCGTGACCAGCATCCCCTTCACCGAGGGAGGCCGGCTGGAAAAAGGCGACCTCATCGCCCAGCTGGACGACGAGCAGCTGCGGGCCGAGGTGAACCGGGCCCGGGCCCTGATGGAACAGAGCCGGGCCACCTGGCAGCGGGTCAAGACCATCGTCGACCAGGGGGCCGGCGCGCCCCAGGATCTGGACGATGCCGTGGCCGCCTTGAAGGTGGCCGAGGCCGACCTGGAACTGGCCCGCACCCGCCTGGGCAAGGCCCGCATCGCGGCCCCCTTCCCCGGTCTGGTGGGCAAGCGCCAGGTCTCACCCGGAGCCTACCTGCGGGCGGGGGCCCCCCTGACCGACCTGGCGCAGATCGACCAGTTGCGCATCACCTTCGCCGTGCCCGAGCGGCTGCTGGCCTCCATCACCCGGGGTAGCGAGGTCACGGTGACCACCACCGCCTATCCCGACCACCCCATGAAAGGTGTCCTGAGCATCATCGAGCCCCAGCTGGACCCCCAGACCCGCACCGTGGGCGCGGTGGCCCGGGTGGCCAACCCCGACCAGTTGCTGAAGCCCGGCATGAGCGCCACCGTGAGCGTGGTGCTCCAGGAACGCGACCAGGCCCTGACGGTGCCGGCAGCGGCGGTCTTCGTCGAGGGGGATCAGGCCTACGTGTACGTGATCAAGCCCGATAGCGTGGTGACCCGCACCCCGGTGGGCCTGGGCACCCGCCTGGCCGATGTGGTCGAGGTTGTCGAGGGTCTGGCCGACGGCCAGCAGGTCGTGCGGGCCGGCCACCAGAAGCTGTTCGAAGGAGCGCGGGTCATGCCCCTGGATCTGTCCGGCGGCGGCGACAGCAACGGCAACGGCGGCAACGGCGAGGGAGAGGCGCGATGAAGCTGAGCGAAGTCGCCATCAAGCGCCCTGTTTTCGCCACGGTGATGAGCCTGGCCATCGTTTTGCTTGGATACATCTCGTTCACGCGTCTGCCCGTGCGCGAGTATCCCGAGACCGATCCGCCCATCGTCTCGGTGACCACCTTCTATCGCGGGGCCAGCCCCAGCGTGGTGGAAACCGAGATCACCGATGTCCTGGAAGAGCAGTTCACCACCATCGAGTCGGTCAAGACCATCACCAGCAGCAGCCGCGAGCAGGGTTCGGTCATCACCATCGAGTTCGAGCTGCACCGGGACGTGGACGAGGCCGCCAACGATGTGCGGGACCGGGTGTCGCGGGTGCGGGGAGAACTGCCCCGCGACGCCGAGGATCCGGTGGTGGCCAAGGTGGACGTCAACGCCCAGCCCATCATCTGGCTGTCCGTGTCCAGCGACGCCCACACCACCCTGGAGCTGTCCGATTACGCGGACCGGGTTCTCAAGGAGCGCCTGCAACGCCTGCCCGGGGTGGGCAACGTCTTCATCGGCGGCGAACGGCGCTACGCCATGCGCGTCTGGCTGGATCCCCTGCGCATGGCCGCCTACGGCCTGACGGTGCAGGACGTCGAGCAGGCCGTCCGCACCGAGAATGCCGAGATTCCCGGCGGCCGGATCGAGGGCGGCTCGCGCGAGTTCGCCGTGCGCACACGGGGCGAACTGGACTCCCCCGAGGAGTTCGGCGCCATCATCGTCTCCCACGTGGACGACCGCATCGTCCGCCTGGACCAGATCGCCCAGGTGGAGGTCGGTCCCGAGGACGACCGGACCATCACGCGCTTCAACGGCCATCCCAGCGTGGGACTGGGCGTGGTGAAGCAGAAGCAGGCCTCGACCCTAGAGGTGGCGCAGGAGGTGCGGACCGCCCTGCCCGAGCTGCAGAGCTTCATGCCGGCGGGCATGCGCATCGACTTCGCCTACGACTCCGCCGAGTTCATCGAATCGTCGGTGGACGAGGTGAAGAAGACCATCCTGGTGGCGCTGGCCCTGGTGGTGCTGGTGGTGCTGGTATTCCTGAAGAGCCTGCGCGCCACCATCATTCCCATCGTGGCCATTCCCGTGTCCATGATCGGCGCCTTCACCGCGGCCTTCGCCCTGGGCTTCACCATCAACATCCTGACCCTGCTGGCCATGGTCCTGGCCATCGGACTGGTGGTGGACGACGCCATCGTGGTGCTGGAGAACATCGTCCGGCACGTGGAGATGGGCAAGACCCGGCGCAAGGCCGCCTTCGACGGCACCCGCGAGATCGGGTTCGCCGTGCTGGCCACCACCATGGCCCTGGTGGCCGTGTTCATCCCCGTGGCCTTCCTGACCGGTTCGGTGGGTCGTCTGTTCCGCGAGTTCGGCATCACCCTGGCGGTGGCGGTCATGCTCTCGTCCTTCGTGGCCCTCACCCTGACGCCGGTGCTGTGTTCGCGCATCCTGACCCGGGTGAACCCCGACAAGAAACGCAGCTGGGCAGAGCGCAGCTTCGACAGCTTCTTCCAGGGGCTGAACCGGGTTTACGAGGGCACCCTGCGCTTCTCCATGCGCGTGAAACCCCTGGTCATCCTGGGGGGCGTGGGCCTCATGGGGGCGGCCTTCTGGCTGTTCACCCAGCTGCCCGAAGAGCTGGTGCCGGTGGAGGACCGGGGCACGGCCTTCGGCATCGTGCTGGCCCCCGAGGGCGCCACCCTGGACTACACCGACCGCTACATGCGGCAGGTGGAGGACATCCTGCTGCCCCTGCCCGAACGGGACGGCCTGTTCACGGCCACCGGCCTGGGCTTCCAGGGGCCGGGGCGGGTGACCAACGGCTTCGTCTTCCTGAACCTCAAGCCCATGGACCAGCGCGAGCGCAAGCAGCAGGAGATCGTGGGGCAGATGTTCCCCCGATTGCTGGGCATTCCCGGGGTGCTGGCCTTCCTGATCAACCCCTCGTCCCTGGCGGGTTTCGCCACCCAGGAGGTGGAGTACGTCCTGCAGGCCGACACCTACGAGGAGCTGGGCCAGGCCGTGGGCATCATGATGACCCGGGCCAGCGAGCTGGGCTACCTGGTGAACCTGGACACGGACCTGCGCCTGAACAAGCCCGAACTGCAGATCGACATCGACCGGGAGCGGGCCTCGGGCCTGGGCGTGTCGGTGACGGACATCGGCTCGACCCTGGAGACCTACCTGGGCGGGCGCGTGGTGGGCGATTTCAAGCGGGGCGCCAAGCAGTACGACGTCATCGCCCAGATGCAGGCGGGCGGGCGCTCGACACCGGACATCATCGACCAGCTGTACATCCGCGCCCAGGGCGGAGAGCTGGTGCAGCTGGCCAACGTGGTGCAGATCAAGGAGGCGGTCTCGCCCAAGGAGCTGAACCACTTCAACCGCATCCGGTCGGCCACCATCACGGCCAACCTGGCGCCCGGCGTGGGCATCGGCCAGGCCCTGGACGATCTGGACCGCATCTGGCGCGACGAGCTGCCTCCGGGGATCACCCGGGATCTGGGCGGCCAGTCCCGCGAGTACCGGGAAAGCGCGGGCACGCTGTACTTCATGTTCGTGCTGGCGCTGATCTTCATCTTCCTGGTGCTGTCGGCCCAGTTCGAGAGCTTCGTGGATCCGCTGACCATCCTGCTGTCGGTGCCCCTGGCCATCTTCGGCGCCCTGCTCTCGCTGTGGCTATTCGACCAGTCGCTGAACATCTTCTCGCGCATCGGGCTGATCATGCTGATCGGGCTGGTGACCAAGAACGCCATCCTCATCGTGGAGTTCGCCAACCAGTTGCGGGCCCGCGGCGAGGAGATCGTGGACGCGGTTGTGCACGCGGCGGTGATCCGTCTGCGCCCCATCCTGATGACCTCGTTCTCGACGGTGTTCGGCATCCTGCCCATCGCCCTGGGCACGGGGGCGGGCGCCGAGTCGCGACAGCCTCTGGGCGTGGTGGTGGTGGGCGGCGTGCTGTTCGCCACCTTCCTGACGTTGCTGCTGGTGCCGGTGGTCTATTCGCTGCTGGCCCGGTTCACCGGGGCCCGGCGGGTGCTGGACGAGGAAGACGAGACGACCGAACCCGCCGTTGCGGCGGGAACCGACCCTGTGGAAAGCCGCTGATCCCACCAGCGCACGGCCCTTTCACAAGAAGCCACCGGCTGCACACCGGTGGCTTCTTTCTTTCCCGGACGGCGATGGCGCGCTCGGCGTTCTAGTCCACCACCACCTCCACCAGGTTCATGGTCTTCAGGTACTGCCCGGCCACCCGCTGCAGATCATCCAGCTGCAGATCGTCGTAGGCCGTCAGGGCCGTCAGGTACCCGGGGATGTCGTGCTCCAGCTCGGCCATGGCCAGGTAGTAGGCCTGCCCCATGCTGGACAGCCGCCGCATCATGCTGCGCCCGCGGCGCGCGCTGCGGATGGTGTCCATCTCCTCCTGGGTGATGCTGCCGGGGTCGAAGTCGCGCACGAACTGCACCAGGGCGTCGCGGCCCTCCTGCTTGCGCTCGGTGGGCGGGTTCAACCAGGCCGTGAACTCGGCGCGGTCGCCGTGCACCGCCACGCTGGCGCCCGCGCTGTAGCTCAGGCCGCGGGTCTCGCGCAGGTCCATGGCCAGGCGGTCCGACAGGATGGCCACCGTCAGCCCCAGGGCGGCGCGGTCGGCCGGATTCACGGCGAAGATGCTGCCCAGACGCACCGCCGTCAGCTCGCCGCCGTCCCCGGCGGGCAGGCTGGCCGCCAGGCTGTCGGGAGCCGTGGTCACCGGCAGCTCGGGCATGCCGTTGGCGGGCTGGCCGCGGCCGGGCAGGTCGGCCTCGATCTGGGCCTTCAGCTGGTCGTGGCTCATGGGGCCCACGATGCTGAAGATCAGGTTCTCGGGCAGGAAGGCCTTGCGGTACACCGTGCGGATCTGGTTGAAGTCCAGCTCTTCCAGGCTCTCGACGCTGCCCTCGGCCGGCAGCACCAGGGGATGGTCACCGTACAGGGCGGCGTCCAGCATGGCGTTGGCCGTGCGCCGGGCGCTGGCCTGGCGGCGCTCCAGGGCCGAGATCCGCTCGTCGCGCACCTGCACGAAGTCGGCGTCGTCGAAGGAGGCGTGCTGGATCTCCTTGGTCAGCAGCTCCAGCAGGGCCGGGCCGTTGGCCGCCGCGCACTCCACGCGCACGAAGCTGAAGCGCCCGTTGGTGTAGTAATCGTCCATGGGGATGCGCTCGTCGTCCACGGCCTTGACCACCGCGCCCAGGTTGCGCAGCTGCCGGGCCAGGCACACCCGGTCGCAGCCGGCGTAACCCTCGTCCAGCATGCGGTGCACCAGGTCCAGGGCCCCGGCGCGGGCGTTGTCGCGGTCGATGATGCTGCGGCCGCGCACCGTCAGGTGGATGGCCATGAGGGGGCTGGCCGGGTTGGTCTGGCTCACCAGCACCGCGCCGTTCTCCAGCTCGCTGCGGTCCACCTTCAGGGGAGCGGGAGCCGCCTCGGCCACCTCGGCCGCCGCGCCCGCCGCCTGGTCACCGCCGCCGTGGGCGGGGGCCTCGGTGGCGCCGCCGCCGGCCTGCATCTTGCGCATGGCCTCCATCATGGCCGGGGGCATCTTCATGCCCTCGGGCATCTGCATGCCGCCCATGCCGCCGTCATCCTCTACGGAAGCCTCCTCGGCGGGCTCGATGAGCACCGCCTGGCAGGGCGCGTCCACCAGCCAGCGGGCGATGGTGCGGCTCACGTCCTCGGCCCGCACCTGCCGCAGGCGGTCCAGGTAACTCAGGAAGAAGTCGGCCCCGCCCAGGGCCACCGGTTCGGCGATGTAGATGCCCGTCATGCGCAGCTGCTCGCGCTCCAGCAGGGTGCTGGTCTCGCTCATGCGCACGATGCCCAGGATGTCCTCGCTGTTGATGCCCTGTTCCAGGGTGGCCACCAGGTGGTTCTGCAGGGCGCGGTAGATGAGGGCCGCGTCGGTGTCGGGCTTCAGGGTGAACTCCAGGGTCAGGCGGCCGAAGCCCTCGGCCCGCTGCCACACGTAGCCGAACTCGGGACGCACCTCGGGGTCCATGTCCCGCAGCAGCAGGGTCATGATGCCCGAGCCGTCCAGGCCCAGCAGCTGGGTCATGACCTCGTAGGCGAAGTAGTCGTCCATGCCGTAGCTGGGCGCCTCGAAGCTGAGGGCCAGGATGCGCTGGTCGCCGGCCTTGCGCACCACGCTGCTGGTGCGCTCGATGAAGGGCGCAGGGCGCAGAGGCGTGTCGTCCACCGGGCCGGGGGCCACCTCGCCGTAGTACTTCTCCAGCAGTTCCAGGGCCTGGTCGCGATCGAAGTTGCCGGCCATGGTCAACACCATGTTGTTGGGCACGTACCACTTCTTGTAGAAGGCGTACACCTCGTCACGGGTCATGTGGGCGATGGTGGAGCGGGTGCCCAGGGTGGGCAGGGCCAGGCTGGACCCCTGGTACAGGGCCCGGCGCATGACCTCGCCCGCCTCGTGGCCGGGATAGTCGCGAGCCTGGACCAGCTCGCCCAGCACGATGCCCTGCTCCTTGGCGAACTTGTCCTCGGGCATGACGCTGTGGAACAGCATCTCGGACTGCAGTTCCAGGGCCGTGTCCAGCTCGCCCGCCGGGGCCACCATCATGAAGTTGGTGAAGAAGTCGGTGGTGTTGGCGTTGTTGTAGGCGCCGGCCCGGTCGGCCATGTCGTACTGCTCTTCCTGGGTGTACTTCCGGCTGCCGTTGAACAGCAGGTGCTCCAGCATGTGGCTCATGCCGCTGGTGCGGAAGTCCTCGCGGGCCGAGCCCACCAGCACCTGGGTGAACACCCCCACCATGGGCTGGGCCGGGTTGCGCATGAAGATCACCTGCAGCCCGTTCTCCAGGTGCAGCACCTCCACGTTCTCGGCCAGGGGGTAGAACACCGGTTCCAGGTTCAGGTCGCCACCGCCGCGCGCAGCCTGGGCGCCGGCGGGGGTGGCCGACGACAGCGCCAGCAGGGACAGGATCAGGGTCGGCAAGGCCAGCAAGGCCATGGTCTTCTTCAGCAACGGTCCAGGTCCTCTCTCTATTGTCAATTGAAACGGGGTGCGCTCAGGCCAGAGCCGCCTCGGCCCCGTCCACGATGCCCACGAAATCCTCGGCCTTCAGGGCCGCGCCACCGATGAGCCCGCCGTCGATGTCGGGACAGCCGATGAGCTCGCGCGCGTTGCCGGGTTTGCAGCTGCCCCCGTACAGGATACGCATGTAGTCGGCCACGTCCTGACCCAGGATCTCGGCCACCACCCCGCGGGTGAAGGCGTGCATCTGCTGGGCCTGCTCGGGCGTGGCGGTCTCGCCGGTGCCGATGGCCCAAACCGGCTCGTAGGCCAGCACCGTGTTGTAGGCGTCCACGTGGTCCAGCCGGGGCAGCACGCCCTGCAGCTGGGCCCGCACCACTTCCTGCTCGCGGCCGCTCTTCCGCTCGTCCAGCACCTCGCCGAAGCAGAAGATGGCCTTCAGCCCGGTCTCGTGGATGAGGTTGATCTTGCGCACGAACAGGTCATCGTCCTCGCGCTGGTACTGGCGCCGCTCGCTGTGGGCGATGATGACGTACTGCGCGCCGGCCTCCTTGAGCAGGGCCGGGCTGACCTCGCCCGTGTAGGCGCCCTGCTGCTGGTCGGCGCAGTTCTGGGCGCCCAGCAGCACCGGGTTGCCGTCGGCCACCTGGGCCACGGCGGGGATGGTGACGAAGGGGGGACACACCAGCACGTCGCCCTTGAGGCTGCGCCCTTCCAGCAAACGCGCCACACCGGCCGCCAGTTCCCGGCCGGCGGCAGGTCCCATGTTCAATTTCCAGTTTCCGGCCACGAGGTATCGGCGCATGGTCCGCTCCTGTTCGCTCGAATCTCACGATCACGTGAATACAGGTGAATTCTTGCCGGAATATGGCACCGATGGGCGGAAATGTCCACCCGGAGGGAGGGATGCCATGGGGATGGCCGGCGCCCGGGCGGGACCGGCTCAGCTGCCGCGGATGACCACGCGCATGCGGTTCACCAGACCGCCCAGCTCACGGGCCTGGCCCGCCAGCTCCTCGCCGGTGCTGGCCGACTCCTCGGCGCTGGCGGCTCCCGCCTGGACCTCGCCGTCGATCTCGTGCACCGAATCGTTGACCACCTTGATGACGCCGGCCTGCTCCAGGGCCGCCTGGACGATGTCCTCCACCAGGCGGCTGCAGTCGCGGGTGCTCTCCTCGATGGCCCCCAGCTCGGCGGTCATGGTCTGGACCACCTGCACCCCGGCGTCGGCCTGATCGCGGGCCTCCTGCAGGGTGAGGGCGGTGCTCTGGGCCGCCTCGGCGCTGCGGCGCGCCAGGTTGCGCACCTCCTCGGCCACCACGGCGAAACCCTTGCCGGCGTCGCCGGCCCGCGCGGCCTCGACGGCCGCGTTCAGGGCCAGCAGGTTGGTCTGGAAGGCGATCTCGTTGATGGTGGTGATGATCTGGGCCGTCTCGTCCGACGACTCCTTCAGGGCCTGGATGCGCTCGATCATGCAGCGGTTGGCCTCCATGCCCTGCCCCACCTTGTCCAGGGCCTGGCCCATGAGGGCGCTGGCCTGTCGGGCGTTGTCGGTGTTGGTGCTGGTGCGGGTGCTCAGCTCGTCCAGGGAGGTGGCCACCTGCTGCAGGCTGGCCGCCTGCTGGGTGGAACGCCCCGCCAGCTGCACCCCGGTGTCGGCCACCTGGCTGCTGGCCGACGAGACCTGGCCCGAGGCCCCCGTCAGGCTGGCCATGATGTGGCACAGGGGCTTGATGACGGCGTTGCCCAGCAGCAGGATCATGGCCGCCATGATGCCGGTCACCGTCAGCAGGATGAGGCCGCCGCCCACCCACATGGCCCGGCGCTGGTGGCGCACGTTGGCCGTGTTGTCGTTCAGGATCCACACGTCGCCCAGGGGGGTGCCGTCGGCCATGCCCAGGGTGATCTTGTCGGCCAGGTAGAAGGTGCTGTCGGTCTTGCCGGTGGCCTGCCCGCCCAGGCTCAGGTGTTCGGGCAGATTGGCCTGCACCTGGGCGAAGAAGGTGTCGTCGGTGGCGCCGCTGAAGCGGCGCTGCCCCTGGCCCAGGAAGGCGTTGGGGCTGCCGGTGCGGGCCTGGATCTCGGCGGCGAAGGCGGCGGGGCGGGTGGCCACCTCCACGAAGCCCAGGACCTCGTCGTCATCGTCCACCAGGACCGTGACCATGCAGGCTTCCAGCTCCCGGGTCCGGTCCCTGTCCACGCCCCGGTAGAACAGACGGAAATCGAATTCCCGGGCGGCCTGGCGGAAGGGGTCCCGGTTGGCCTCGGCCAGGGGCGCGGCCAGGTTGGGGGCGCTCTTCTCGCCGAACTGGGCCAGGCGCGTCAGATCCTTGTCGTACAGGCAGTAGCGCCGGATGCCCATGTTCTCGGTCATGGACAGCAGGATGCCCTCCAGCACCATGCGGGTGTTGTCGTCCACCTGCCCCCGCTCTTCCAGGAAGGTGTAGACCTCGTCGGTGTTGATGAGCAGGTCGACGGCCTTCTCCATGGTCTGTCGGCGATCGTCGGCGGCGATGCGCTGCAGGCGGCCCAGGAACTGGCTGCGCAGACGGGCCGAGGCGTCCTGTTCGCTCTTCAGCAGGTTGGTCCCCACCCCCAGCAGAACCGCCAGGACCAGGACCATGCCCGTGCACAGGGGCAGCAGGATCTTCTTGCGGATATCCAGTCGTTTCCAGAACCCCATCATTCTCCCTCTCCCCCGGCCCCCCGCCGGATATATAGCTTCATCATGGTGCATCCTGATCCCGGCGGGCGACCACCGTCACCCGCACCGGTATGTTCAGTTCGGGCTGCCGGGCCACATCGGTCAGGATGGTGACCTGTTCCTCCAGCGGGCCCGGCTCGCGATCTTCCAGATTCAACTCCAGGACCAGCACCAGGCTTCCCCCACCCGGAACCACGCCCTCGTGGGGCGACGTCAGGGTGCAATCGCACTGGGTGTGGATATAGCGCAGGCGGATGGGGGTTTTTCCCCGGTTGCGCAGCACCACTTCCAGCGGATGGCGCCCCCCCGCCGGCAGGGCCCCCAGGTCCAGAGTCGCCGGTTCACAGACCAGAACCGAGTCCCGGGGGCCCGCATCCTGCCCCTGTGCCCTGGCGGGCAGGATCAGGAGCGCCAGCAGGACCGCGGCCGACGCGGCCGCCGTTAGATCACATCTTGGCCAGGCTGGCATCGCACAGGTATTTCTTGGCCCGGCGCTTCAGCTTGGCGTCCTCGCCCACGGCCTTGAACAGGTTGGGATATCCCGCCCGGAACCAGATGACCTTGTCCGGGGCGTAGCCCCATTCGGTGATGGCCTTGAAGGCCGCGTTGTAGCTGCGATGGCATTTGGGACCCTGGCAGAAGAAAACCACGTGGTCGGCCCCGGCCGCCTGCATGGCCGCCTCCAGGCTTTCCCGGGTGCACACGGGCTCGCCCTCGGGGTAGGTGGCGCCGGTCTGGTCGTACACCAGCAGGACGGCGTCGCGCACGGTGCCCTGCTTGAAGAACGAGCTGGGGCGGGTATCCACCCACAGGATCTTCATGTCCTTGTCCTTGAACCCGGCCACGGCCTCGTCCACATCCCAGATCCGGGCTCCCCAGGGGGTGGCCTGCAGGCCCTGCTCCAGCTGGGCCGCCGGAATCTTGCCCTTTTCCACTTCCTGGGCCTGGGCGAAGCCGGCCAAAAGAGTCATCAGAATCAGGATGGTCAGGATGGTCCGCATGGTCTTTTCCTCCATATGTGTTTCCCCGTTCCAGACCGCCCGGATGTATCTGGATGCGCCACAGGCCTTTACGGGCCATGGAGTCGACGGGCGGGTTCGAATACCAAGTAGAGATCGACCGGCGGGGTTAATTCTTTAGCAGGCTCTCAGGGTTTTCCCTAGCGGGCATCCGAGTAAAAACAAGGGCGCCGCCGGTCTGGCCGGGGCGCCCCTGGGGCCATGCGACGGGGAATCGGGCCCTCAGTCCTCCGCGCCCGCGGCCGGGCCGTCCAGATCGAACTTGTCGCGCAGGCTGGCCATGGTCTTCAGGGCGTCCTTGACCAGGTTCTTCTTCTGATCCTCGGGGTTGAACGCGCTCTTGAAGCCGTTGATGAGCAGGTTCTCCGTCTCCAGCAGGGTCAGGTCGAAGGTGTCCACGGCCAGGCGCAGCTCGCGCAGGGGCGAGGTGCGGGCGAACAGGGTGTTGTCCGTGTTCAGGGTGACGCGCAGCCCCTCGCGCAGGTAGTAGCGGAAGGGGTGCCGGGCCAGGTCGTCCACCACGCCGCTGCGCAGGTTGCTGCTCAGGCACACTTCCAGGGGCACGCGGTGGTCCGCCACGTAGGCCATGAGCTCCCTGTCCTCCTCCAGGCGGGTGCCGTGGCCGATGCGGTTGGCGCCGCAGCGGTGCAGGGCCTGGTGGATGCTGGCCGGGCCGAAACCCTCGCCGGCGTGGATGGTCACGTTCTGGTTGTTGTTCATGGTGTTGTAGAAGGCTTCCAGGTGGTCCTTGGCCGGGAAGTCCTCTTCCTTGCCCGCCAGGTCGAAGGCCACCACGCCGCGCCCCTTCCAGTCCACCGCCAGCTGGGACAGCTGGTACGAGGCCTCGGGGGCGTTGGTGCGCAGCCCCGACAGGATGATGCCCGAACGGATGCCCAGCTCGTCCTCGGCCTTCTTCAGGCCGGCGTGCACCGCGGCCACGGCCTGGTCCGGGGTCAGGCCCTGCTCGGTGTGCAGCAGGGGGCAGAAGCGCACCTCCACGTACCACACGCCCTCGGCGTGGAAGTCGACGGCCAGCTCGTAGGCCACGCGCTCCAGGTTCTCGGCGGTCTGCAGCACGGCCAGGGTGTACTGGAAGTACTTGAGGAACTCCTCCAGGCCGGGGCCGTCCTCGGGGGGAAAGTAACGGGCGATGACGGCCGCTTCGCCGGCGGGCATGTCCAGGCCGGCGGCGGGGCCCAGCTCCATGAAGGTGCTCAGGCGCAGCGAGCCGTCCAGGTGCACGTGCAGATCGGTCTTGGGCAGGGCGCGCAGCAACTCGTCGGAGATGGCGGCGCCGCGCAGCAGATCGCTGGGGCGGTATCCCTGGTTCTTCATGACGCCTCACCTCCGGCGGTGGCCCGCTGGTGCTTTTCCTGGTGGAACTGGTTGATGATGGACAGCAGCTCGCACTGGTCCTCGAAGTTGTCCAGCAGGCTGACCCGCTCGGTGTCGATGGTGCGCACCGGGCACAGGGCCGGGGCGCGCTCGATCCAGTCGCTGTAGGCGGCGTTCAGGCCCTGCAGGAAATCCAGGGGGATGTTGGACTCGCAGTTGCGGCCGCGCAGGTTGATGCGCTGCAGGGCCGTCTCGGGCGAGCACTTGAGGTAGATGATCAGATCGGGCGGGCGCAGGAAGGATGCCATGTTGCGGAAGATCTCGCGGTAGTTCTCGTAGTCGCGATCGTCCATGCAGCCGCGCTTGTGCAGGGTGGGCGCGAAGATCTCCACGTCCTCGTAGATGGTGCGGTCCTGCACGGCGGACAGGTTGGTGTCCAGGATCTCCTTCTGCACCTCGAAGCGCTTGCTCAGGAAGTACACCTGCAGGTGGAAGCTCCAGCGCTTCATGTCGGCGTAGTAATCTTCCAGATACGGATTGTTGATGACCGGCTCGTAGAACATGCGCCAGCCCAGGGTCTCGCCGATCATGGTGGTGATGCTGCTCTTGCCCACGCCGATGTTGCCGGCGATGGAAACGAAGAACGGGGTGCTGGGCTGCTCCTTGGCCGGGAAGGCCTGCTTGAGACGGGCGATATCCAAGGGAATCCTGCTTTCTGGTGCCGGACGGCGCGGCGCGCGCCCGGGCGTTCACATATCTGGCGACCACCAGGGGTTAATCGCTCAAAAATAGAACACCGGGCCCCTTCTGGCCAGCATTCCCTGGGTGAGGATCAATCCCCGTCCAGGGCCTGATGGAAATCATCCAGGATGTCATTCAGATGATCCGGCAACAGCCCGCGCACCTGGTCGACCACCGGCGCGTCCGGGCCGCCGCCCGCCGCCTGGGCCAGGGCGCCCGCGATGCAGCCCTGGGTGTCGGCGTCGCCCCCCAGGGAAACGGCCAGGCGCACGGCCTCTTCCCAGTCGCCGGCCTCCAGGAAGCAGATGATGGCCTCGGGCACCGAGCCCTGGCAGGATACGTCGAAGCGGTAGCCGGGGCGGATCTCGTCGCAGGTGCGTTCCAGGTCGTAGCCGAAGCGGCCGGCCAGCTCGCCCTTGATGGTCTCGCGGTCGGCCCCGCGGCGCGCCAGGTACACCCCCAGGGCCACGGCCTGGGCCCCCTTGATACCCTCGGGATGGTCGTGGGTCACGGCGGCGGATTTGCGGGCCTCGGCCAAAACATCGTCCTCGTCGTCCAGCAGGAAGCCCACCGGGCTGACGCGCATGGCCGAGCCGTTGCCCCAGCTGTTGTAGGGAGCGGGGCGGGGCGCGGCCAGCCAGCCGCGGAAGCTCTCGCCGTAGCCGGCCAGGGGATACAGGCGGCCGAACAGCCGGAAGTTGGCCGCGTAGTCGCCGTCGGTCATGAGGCTGAAGGCGGTGGCCACGGTGAGCACCGTGTCGTCGGTGAAGCGGGATCCGGCGGGAATCAGCGGGAATACAGTGGTCTTGAGGCTGTGGAATTCGCGGGTCGACCCCACGATATCGCCGGCGATGGCTCCGATCATGACGTCCCTCCGAAGGGCTGCGCAGGTCATCATCCAGGGAGGAAGGAACCTCCTCCCTCGGGTCCCAGATTACGACAACCGACGGAATTTTTCCCGCCTATTCCAGCCCCAGCCAGATGATCACGTAGGCCACCGTCAGCAGCTGGTGCATCAGCAGCGCCGGCCACAGCGAGCCCGTGCGCCAGCGCAGCCAGGCCCAGCCGCATCCGGCCAGGAAGATGCCCGCCATCACCCCGGCGGCCATGGGCACCGAGTTCATGAACAGGAAAACCGTCACCGCGTGGTAGGAGGCGTAGCACAGGGAGGGCACGGCCAGCCACAGCCAGGGCCGGGAAAGGGTGCCCAGGCGCTGGAAGATGAAGCCGCGCCAGAAGATCTCCTCGGCCGGGCCGTTGACCACCACCATGAACACCGCCACCAGGGAGGCCTGGGCCGGGGCCACGCCCCAGGCCGCCAGGGTGCTGTTCACCTGCTGGGCGCTCAGGAATTGCCCCCCCAGCCAGGCGTTGGCCAGCAGCAGCAGGCCGCCGCCCCCCAGGCCCAGGGCCAGGCCCAGCAGCCGGTCGTGGCGCCACAGGCCGGCGGGGGTTTCCGGGGTGGGTGGGGCGCCGTCCGGGCCGCTGCGCCCGACCGGCCTCACCCTTCGGGCCAATCCCAGGGTCGCGGCCAGGGGCCGGCCCCCGCGCCGCAGCGCCACCACGGGCAGCACCAGGCACAGCCCCACGTGGTACACCGCGAACACGGCCCACACGCTGCGCAGCAGCAGCAAAGACAGGATCACCGCCCCTGCTGCCGTCAGCATGAGAGCGGTGATCCGGATCAGGTCACGGCGGGAAGGTGCGCTCCCGGGAGTGGTCATCGCGGCACGACCGGCATCAGAAATCGTCCGGGGGCGGCGGCAGGTTGTCCTCGTTGGCCTGCTCGTTGGACACGTACTTCATCACCGTGGACTGGTCCTTCAGGATGATGAAGACGTAGGCCCCGTAGTTGATCTGGTTGGCGCCGGCGCCGTTGACCTTGTCGATGACGCACACCGACACGGGTTCGGGCGTGCTGGTTGGGTTGCCGAACAGCAGGGCGTAGTCGCCGCTGGCGTCGAAGACCTGGACGCGGCTGTTGTCCCGGTCGGTGACGAAGATGCGCCCGCTGCCGTCCACGGCCATGCCCTGGGGCTGGTCGAAGAAGCCCGGCTCGTCCGTGATATCGGGATCCCACTCGGTCTGGCCGCACTGGTCGGGAGCATTGCCCAGCACGTAATCGCCCGCCGGATGGGGCACGCAGCTGGTGGCGTTGCCCCACAGGGCCGCCTTGCCGCGCATCTCGTCCATGTCGTCGGGGTCGGCGGTCACGTCCAGGGTGTCCGGCTCGGCGTGGAAGCGGATGACCCAGTTGCGCCCGGGGTCTGCGTCGGCCACCAGCAGGCTATCCTGGCTGTCCCGCGCCAGGCCCGTGGGCATGTGCACGAAGCGCGCCGCACTGCCGTCCGCGCGGGCCAGAATGCCGTGGGGGTTCAGGCCGCTCACCGCGTCGTAGGCGTAGCGGTAGACCCGCCCCTGCTCGGGGCTGGACAGATACAGGTAGGTCTCGGCGCCGGGATACTGCTCGATGCCCACGGCGCAGGTGGCCATGGCGTTGCAGGTGCCCACCTCGGGCACCGCGGTCTCGCCCAGGTAGGTCAGGTCGCTGGTGCTGTACCAGCTGACCCGGCTGTCCGTCTCCTCGAAGACGAAGACCAGGCTCTCGTCCTCGTTCACGCACAGGGCGGTGGCGCTGGTCAGCCCGGGAACCGAGCTGTCCAGGTTGTAGCTCTGGTCCCGCTTCACCAGCCCGGCGTTGGAGATGACGAACAGCAGGTTGTGGGCCACGGTGATCTGACGGGGCATGGTGGTGTCGGAATAATCGGCCGCGATCTGGTAGGGGCTGCCGCTGTACAGGCCGGTGGCCTCGGGAATGGCGATCTTCTCGCCGCAGCCGGCCAGCAGCCAGGCCGCCGCCGGCAGGAGGGGCAGCAGCACCAGCCCCAGCAGGGATCGGGTTCGGTTCAGGCGGATGTTCATCGGCCGCTCCTCCTTCGCCAGCCGGACGTGTCCTTGCGCTTGAACAGCGGCGACAGATCCATGGACAGGTGATGGATGGTGCCGAAGTTGCCCATGTCGGAGTAGGCGTAATCGAAGCGCAGCAGGTAGCGGCGCTGCTTCAGCTGCAGGCCGAAACCGGCGGCGAAGCCCCCCACGTCCCGGCTGGTCTCGAAGCCCGTGCGCAGGAAGAAATTCCCGTTGATGGCCAGCTCGCTGCCCAGGCGGAAGCTCTCCTTGAAGTCCGAGGGGTGATTGAAGTCGGCGGTGGTCAGGAGCTTCAGGTTCTCGCTCAGCCCCCAGGTGCGGGCCGCGCCGAAGCTGCCCACTGTGGGCGCCTCGAAGCTCTGGAAATCGGTAGCCTGGACGAAGCCGTCCAGCATGGACGGGGGCGTGCCGCCGGGCTTCAGGTCGGCGCCGAAGTTGCGCACCGAGAAACCCACCCGGGTGTCGCCCAGGCCCACGAAGTACAGGATGCCCAGGTCGGCCAGGAAGGCCTTGGTCTGGTACTGGTCCAGGTTCTCCTGGTAGTACTTCACCGTGCCGCCGATGGAGAAGCGGTCGGTCATGGCCCGGGCCAGGGTGCCGCCCAGGAAGAACTGGTTGGCGTTGAAGTACTCGCCGGTGCCTTCCTGGTGCAGCTCGTCCGTGCGCTCGATGTCGCCCGAGCGCAGGATGCCCATGCTCAGGCCGAACCCGAAGTTCTGCCGGCGCATGTGGAAGGCCAGGTACTCCAGGTCGATGTCCGTGGTGTACTCGGTGTGCGAGGCGAAGAAGTTCTTGCGGCCCGGAGTGCGCATGAGGCCGGCCGGGTTCCAGAACGGCGCAGCACCGTCGGTGGACACCGACACGTAGCTGTTGCCCATGGCGATGGCCCGCGCCCCCACGGGGATACGCAGGAACTGGGCGCCGGCGGTGCCCACGTTCTCCTCGCCGAACAGGCGGATCAGCTCGCCGCCCCGGGCGGGCAGAGCCACGGCCAGCAGCAGGGCCAGCAGGCCCCCGGCCGCCAGGCGGAACAGGTTCCTTACCATGAGTAGCTCACCCCCCAGAGGATAACCCGCGGGTTCTCTATGTAGCTGGGGTTCACCTTGCTCTTGGCGTAGGCCTCGCTGTCGGTGGTGATGTCCTCCACCGACTCGATGGCGCCGTCGACCCACTCCTGATTGAAGTCGCCGATGACGTAGCCCTCGCCGGTGAAGGGGTTCACCCGGCGGTAGTTCTTGTGGTTGAAGAGGTTGCGCACCTCGAGACTCATGGTCACCTTGCGTCCCCTATCGAACTTCCAGTGCTTGCTGAAGCGCAGGTTCACCGTGCTCTTGAAGGGCCCGGTTTCCGAGTAGTAGTCGCCGGTCAGGATGTCGCCCCGCTCGATGTAGGTCTCGGGGGTGTAGCGCTGTCCGGCCTCGGCCCGCGCCAGCAGGTTCAGGCTCCAGTTGGGCGGCATGGTCCAGCCGAACAGGGTGGGCCGGTCCTTCTCGAACACCGAGAAGTCCAGGTTCATGCTGGCGGTCCAGGGCTTGTCCCACACCAGGGGGCTGCGCTTCAGGCCCTGGTCGTTGCCGAAGTCGTTGGTCACCCCGCCGAACTGGGCCACCAGGTAGGCCTCGTCGGCGTTGCTGTTGGTGCCGGTGGTACGCTGCAGTTCCAGGCTGGCCGACCCGCTCAGCCAGCGGGTGGTGCGCTTGATCACCGTCAGCTCGACGCCCAGGCTACGGGCCGAGTCGCCGTTGAAGTAGCGCACGGGGTTGATGGTCACCGGATCCACGTCGTAGGGGTCGGGGGTCTGGTTGGCCTGGATCTCCATGGACTCCAGGCTGACGCTCTTGGCGTAGTCGTAGATGTCCCGGTTGTAGAAGGTGACGCCCAGGCTCCACAGGCCGCCGAACTCGTGCTGGATGCCCGTCTCGTATTCCACCGTGACCTTGGGATCCAGGTTGGGGTTGCCCAGCAGCTGGATCTCCGAGGCGGTGGTCGATTCCAGCTGGGGATACACGTAGGCGAAGCGCGGCCACTGGCTGAAGTGCCCGTAGTTGAAGAAGAACTTGTCCCGCTCGGTGACGGGGAAGCTCAGGCCCAGGCGCGGCGACAGGCGGGTCTTCCAGTTGCGGCCGAACAGGCGGGTGGTCTTGTCGTTGAACTCGTCGGCCATCTCCTGATCGATGAACAGGTAGTCGCCGTTGTTCTCCATGACCTTCTCCACCTCCTTGCCGGGGGCCCAGACATCCACGCGCACACCCGCGTTGATGACCATGCCGCGGTAGTCGATGGTGTCCTGGAAGTAGCCGGCGCCGGTGACGGGATGGGCCACGAAGATGTCCTGCCCCAGGGCCAGCTTGCCCGAGGGCGGGTTGCTGAGCTGGGTCTTCAGGTCGATGAGTTGCATCTCGGTGGCGCTGAACTCGAAGCCCGTCTTGAACTTGTTGTTCCCCGCCCCCATGAACGAGTAGGCGCCCTTCAGGGTGTAGGACTCGCTGTAGTGGTCGTGCCAGCGGTCGGCCGACCCGCCCGTCTGGCTGGAGATGTTGTTCTGCGAGTTGTACTCGGCCAGGGGGTAGGTGGTGAAGTCGTCGCTGCCGTTGACGTTGGCGTGCAGGCGGTTGAAGTTGCGCCCCGCCGTCAGCTCGAACCAGGACGACTCGCTCAGCACCTGCCGGTAATAGGCCTGGGTCAGGATGTTCTCGGTGGTGAACACCAGGTAGTTGTTCAGGTTGTCCATGAAGTTGCGCGGGTAGCCCTCGCCCGGCAGGCGGAAGCCCTGGCTGATGCCCACGTTGCGGCTGGTGTTGACGCTGAACTTGTGGCTGCCGGTGATGTGCCAGGTCCACTTGGCCAGGCCGTTCCAGTCGTTCTGCTGCCGCGGCGACCAGAAGTCGTCGCTGTACATGGGCGACTCCAGGCTGTTGGTGCGCGAGTAGATGGGCAGGTAGCCGTCGCGGATGTCCATGCTGCCGCTGACCAGCAGGTACTGCTTGCCCGGCAGGTCCAGCCCCAGCTTGCGCAGGCCCTCGCTGAAGGGATCGGGGCCGCTCATGCTGCCCTTGACGATGTCGATGTTGTGGGGCTCGTCGTAGGTGTCCAGATCGCGCCAGCCCTGGTAGTCGTTCTTCACGACCTTCTGGTTCAGGTAGTCGCGCTTGAAGCTGACCTTACCCTCCAGGCGATCGGTGCCCTCCTTGGTGGTGACGTTGACCACGCCGCTGACGGCCTGGCCGTACTCGGCGTTGAAGCCGCCCGTCAGCACCTCCACCTCGTTAATGATGCTGGGGTCGATGGAGTAGCCGTAGCCGCCGCCGGCCAGGGGATCGCTCACGTTCATGCCGTCCACCACGAACATGGTGTCGTCGGCCCGCCCGCCGCGGATGTGGATCTCGTTGTCCTGCAGCGTCACGCCGGGCTGCTGGGCGATCATGTCCACCATCTGGTCCAGGGGCATGCTCTCCATCTGCTTGGCGGTGATGTAGTGGCTGCTGCCGGTCTTGTCCACCTCGATGAGGGCCCGTTCGGCCGCCACCTCGAAGGGCTCGACCATGATGGCCTCCACCTGCAGGTGGAAGTCCATGTTCACCACCTCGCCCGGGCCCAGGGTCACCGTCTGGCTGCCCACACCGTAAGAGATGTAGCTGGCCTTGACGGTGTAGGTGCCCGGCTGCATGCCGCGCAGGATGTAGAAGCCGTCGGTCAGGGCCATGGTGCCGATGTTGGTTCCGGCGATGAAGACGTTGGTGTAGGGCATGCTCTCGCCGCTCTCACCGTCGAAGATGCGGCCCTTGATGGTCACCGGCGCCAGGGGTTGCTGGACCTGGTTGGTCCTGGTCTGGTTGGCGCGGGTCTGGGCCTGGGCGGCGGGGGCCGCCAGGGTCAGGGCCAGCAGGCCCAGCAGGGCCAGCTTCACGAATTGCTTCACGGGGTTCTTCACGGAGTTCGTCACGGGGCGCTCACCCCCATCTCATCGTTCAGGATGGCCGACAGGACAGCCCAGGCCTCTTCCTGCACGAAGTACTCCAGCTGCAGGGCGATGGTCACCGTGGAGGCCTCGGCCTGGCTGGCCCGCTCGGGCCAGCGCATGGCCACCAGGGGATCGTAGGGCGGGCGCACCGAATAGCAACGCTGGCAATATTCCATCTGATAAAGGCTTTCTCCATCCAGGTCGCCGGTGTTGATGCTGGGCAGCAGGCCCATGCCCCCGCTGGCGCTGTTGGCCGCCGTCATGGCGGGCAGGCCGGGCTGCAGGCCCAGGGCCTGGCGTCCCATCTGCATGGTCAGGGCAGACACGGGCGAGGCCGTGGGGGAAACGCCCAGCACCGTGCGCAGGAAGGGGAAGGGCAGGTTCGAGTTGACGCCCACCACGTCCTTGGCCACCAGCAGGAACCGGCCCGGAGTGGCCCCGTCGTCGGGCTTCACGTAGCGCGTGATGACACCGCCGGTGTTGGCGGCTTCCTTGAGGTTGGGCGTCACGGCGCCGCCGCCGGCCCACATCACGGCCTGGAACTTGCGCATGCTCTGCAGCAGCACGAAGTCGTCGTCGGGGAAGCCGAACCAGAACTCGTACTCGGCGAAATTGCCCTCGCCGTATTCGCCGGACAGGAAGTCCCGATAGAAAGTCTTGGTCAGGGGGCCGGCGCTGTCGGCCACGTACAGGATGGGACCGGCCGGTTCCCGCACTTCCCAGCTGTACTGGAAGCGGGTGTCGGCCAGGGCCTCGTCCCGCACCGAGACCGTCAAGGTGGTGCTGGGACCCACCGGCGCGTCGTAGATGAGGATCTCGAAGGTCTTGACCTCGTCAAGCCCGTCGAAGGGCACCTGCACCCAGCCCAGGGAGGGGTCGGCGGCCGGGTCGGTGTCCAGGAAGGTGGTTTCGGGATCGCCCTCGCTCACATCCATCAGGGTGTAGCGGTAGAAGCCGTCCATGGTCTCCTGGCCGTCCAGGTCCAGGGCGAACAGCCGGAACTGGCTGGGTCCCCAGTTCCAGTACAGGGTGGTGTCGGCCTCGGAGGGGACCTCGGTCACCTCGCCGGTGGCGGTGCGGTACTCGCGCTGCATGTTGCGCAGGGGGTCGAAATCGGACTGGAAGTTCACCGCCGGCGGGAAGTTCTTCAGGGGAATGAACTGGACCAGGGTGTCGCTCATGGCCCCGCGGTTGTCCCGGCAGGCCAGCAGGAAGGTGGCCTCGGCGTCGCCGTTGCCGTCGGTCTCGAAGGTCATGGTGGTGTCGGTGCGCGAGGTGACGGCCCAGGGGGCGGGCACCTGGGAATCGTTGCGCACCGAGACGTGGAACTCGGCCACCCAGCCGTCGGGATCGCTGCCGCTCCAGTTGAAGGTGCGGTTGAAGTAGCTGGTGGGGCTCAGGACCTGGGCCGTGTCCACGGGGGTCATGGCCAGGCGCACCACCGGCTTGATGTTTTCCAGGCTGGCGGGATCGAAGGGATCGTTGGCGGCACAGCCGGCCAGCCACACGGCCCCTCCGCCGGCCGCCAGGATCAGCAGGGCGGACAGCAACAGGGGTGATCTGCCCAGGCGCGAAAGAACTCTCATTTGATGATCACCAGCTTTCCACGCTGGACTTCACCCGTGTCGAGGTTCTCCACCGCGTAGATGTAAAGGCCCGAAGCGATGGCCCGGGTGCGACTGGACAGGATGTCCCAGGATTCCTGGCCGCTGCCGGGGTCGTCATGGTCGATGGTGTCCACGATCTCGCCCATGAGGTTGAAGACCTGGATGCGGCAACGGGCCGGCAGCCCGGTGAACCAGATCTTGCGCTTGAATTCCAGCTCGCCGGTGCGCCCGTCGAACATGGACCCGGCCCGGTAGGGGTTGGGGTACACGCCCACCTTGCGCTCGGCGCCGGAGGACACCGCGCCGGGACCGGGGTAGACCAGCTGGGAGTTCTCGTTGAAGCCGCTGGGGAAGGAGGGCAGACCCGCCTCCTCGTCCGGGGCCGAGAAGCTGACCACGCTGTACCAGTAGGGGAAGCCATCGGCCAGGTCGGTGTCGACGAACTCGCGCAGGCCGTCCTCATTCAGGGGGGGCAGGCCCGTGTCGAAGCCCCGGCCGTCCACCTTGTCCAGGATGGCCACCACGTCCGACACCTCCTCGCCCTTGCCGGGCAGGGTCTCGCCGCGGTAGCGGTAGATGATATAGCCCTGGAAGTCTTCCTTGCCCGTCAGGTCGCTGATGTGGTGCTCGGGAGAGCGCAGGGCGCTGTCGGAGACCAGCACGTTGCCCTCGCTGTCCAGGCTGTCGCCCGGAGCCCAGCGGATGATGACCGAGTCGTTCTCGTAGGCGAAGTCCAGCCGCGGCGACGGCGGGCCGCCCGGGATGGCGAAGTTGGTCACGTAGGACAGCTGGGCCACCCGGCTGTTGTTCAGCAGGCTCAGGGAGTCCACCCCGGCGCACATGGCGAAGGTCACGTGCAGGGTGTCGTCGGGGGCCAGGCTGGGGAACGGGCCGGTGGACAGCAGGCCCATCCAGTCGGTGGCCGTGGTGAAGTCCTCTTCCTGGGTCTCGCCCACGTCGAAATCGCCGTTGCCCATGATCTGGTACTTGCCGGGCAGCAGCACGTCGGGCTCGTCTTCCTCGTAATACTCGTCATCCTCGGCGGGCACGTGGCGGAACTGCCAGGCGTTGTAGGAAACGGGCGCGTCGCCGGCCTCGGGCTCCACCGCGGGGCGGGTGCCCAGCAGGCGGCAGCCGATCCAGCTGGTGGCCAGGCCGTCGTCACCGTCGTCGTCGTGCTCGTACATCATCCAGATGTCGGGATCGCCCCGGGGCGTGTACTGTTCCGAGGGAACCCACTCGGCCGGCCCCCAGCCGCCGTTCTTGTCGTCGTAGTAGTTCCAGCCGGAGGGCGTGGTGTAGGGGCTGCCCTCTTCCACGTTGCCCACGGTGGTGTCGTTCCAGTAGCCCACGAAGACGTCGCGCAACTCTTCACCCGACACGTTGATGATGTGGTAGTCCAGGATGACGAAGTCGTTGGCGTGGGGATAGCTCCAGGCCATGGCCCGCAGCACCACCTTGATGCCCAGGGGCGTGTGGCTGCCCGACTCGATGCGCGCGTAGTCGTCGAAGACCATGCGGAATTCCTGGGTGGACAGGGCGTCGGGGTGGTAGTTGTCGGCGTTCTGGCTGTTGCTGCGGACATAGATGAAGTTGTCCGGGTCCAGCCACTCGTCGTTGGGGTCCAGGGGATCGCCCGGGTTGTAGTAGTTGCGGAACTCGCGGATCTCGTCGCCGGCCACCAGGGTCGAGGCGTCCTGGGCCCCGGTGGACACGTGGATGGAACCGTCGGCGGTGCGGGCGCCCACCCAGATGCCCCCCAGAAAGAGGTGCTCCACCGCGCTGTTCAGGGGGTAGCGCCCCGAGGGCAGGCGGGTCAGGCCGTCGAAGCCGTTACCCACGTACCCCAGGTTGGTGATGGTCAGACCCAGCTCGTTGATATTGGTGTAGCGGGTCTTGCTGATGTCGCCGGGGTTTCCCTTGCGACCGACGTCGTCCCCCACGGCCACGTACTGGGCCAGGGCGGCGCCGCACCACAAGAGCAGCAACACCCCCAGCATGGGGCTCAGAAGTTTGGGCGAGGGGACATGAACCGGGTTTTTCCAACTGCGCAGCAAAGCGGCCTCCAAGGCGATGCAAGCCCGCCGGGGAGGGCCTTCAGGACCTCTCGGGCGGGCTCGGGGGCTTGACCGGACAAAACTAGCCGCCGAGGGGTGTTTCTGTCAACGAAGGATCCAGTTCGATGGTAGTATTTACGGTATGTTGACAAATGAGGACAGTCCCGGCGGCGGGGGCTCCCCCTGGCCGCGGCAGCGGTTCATCTGCGACCAGCACCTGGGCGCCCTGGCCCGGCTGCTGCGCCAGCTGGGTTTCGACACCGCGTGGCACGCCGGCCTGCTGGAACCCGAGATGGCCCGCCGCTGCGTCAACGAGGACCGCGTGGCCCTGACCCGCAACCGGCAGCTGTTGCAGCGCAAGAGCCTGGGGCCGGCCCTGCTGGTGGCCAACGACCAGCCCGACGAGCAGGCCGTGCAGGTCCTTGCCCATTTCCACCTGGCCGACCAGGTTTGCTGCTTCTCGCGCTGCAGCCGCTGCGGGGGCATCATCGACGATGTGGACCGGGAGCAGGTGGCGCACCTGATTCCCCCGCGCACCCGGGCCTGGCTGGACACCTATTTCCGCTGCCGGGATTGCGGCCAGCTGTACTGGGAGGGCACCCACGTGCAGAAGCTGCGCGGCCGCCTGCAGACCATCATCGACCGGGCCCGGGCCCGGGCCCGCGAGGACACGCCTTGATCCACGTGCAGAGCACCCCCCTGACCCTGGACCGCCCTCTGTGGCGCCACGCCGATCTCTTTCCCGAGCATGCCGAGGGCCCGGGCGGCGGGTGCTGCTTCCTGCTGGACAGCGCCATGGATCCCCGCCGGCTGGGGCGGCAAAGCTTCCTGGGGGCGCGGCCGGTGGCCCTGATCACCGGCAAGCGGCTGGGACCGGACGAGCTACCCCCCGCCCGCCGGCGGGACGCCACCACCCACCCGGGGCGGCTGTTCCGGCTGCGCATGACGGTGTGGAAGAGCCCCGACGGGACGGTGTATCCCCAGCCCCGGCACACCGAGTGGGTGGACGATCCTTTCACCGCCCTGCGCCGGGTGCAGCAGCGTTTCCGCGCCGATGGGTATGAAGATGGGGATGATAACGGCTCGCCGGAAGGGTTCCGGGGCGGGCTGGTGGGTTATTTCGGCTTCGAGGTGGCCCACGCCGTGGAGGCCCTGCCCGACACCGGCGCCGTCGATGCGGACCTGCCCGACCTGGCCTTCATGGTGGCCGACGTGGTGGCCTGCGAGGATCACCGGACCGGCGCCGTGACCCTGACCGTCACCGGCCGCGGAGCCGACCAGACGGCCGCCCGGCGGGATGCCCAAGAGCTGACGGACTGGTGGCGGGGCCATCTGAGCGGGGGCGGATCCTGCCCGGCCCACGACGCGGTGCCCGAGGCCCGGCCCTGCCGCGCCACGGCCCACTTCGATGCGGCCGGCTACTGCGCCGCGGTGCAAAGCTGCCGGGAGCACATCCTGGCCGGCGACGTGTTCGAGGTGTGCCTGACTCACCAGCTGCAGGCCCCGCTGCCGGACCGGCCCTGGGACCTGTACCGGCGGCTGCGCGCCATCAACCCGGCGCCCTTCGCCTCGTGGCTGCAGTTTCCCGGGTTCCAGGTGGTCAGCGCCTCGCCCGAGCGCTTCCTGCGCCTGGACGCCGACGGCCTGGCCCAAAGCCGCCCCATCAAGGGCACCCGCCCCCGCGGCGCCACCCCCGAACAGGACAGCCGCCTGCGCCGCCAGCTGGCCACCAGCGAGAAGGACCGGGCCGAGAACCTGATGATCGTGGATCTGGTGCGCAACGACCTGGGCCGGGTTGCGCGCATCGGCACCGTGGAGGTGCCCGAGCTGCTGGCGGTGGAGGATTACGCCACCGTGTTCCAGCTGGTCAGCACGGTGCAGGCCCGGCTGCGGCCCGGCTGCGACGCCCTGGACCTGGTGCGCTCCTGCTACCCCGGGGGCAGCATGACCGGCGCCCCCAAGATCGAGGCCCTGAAGATCATCGACCGGCTGGAGCCGGTGGAGCGCGGGGTGTACTCGGGGGCCATCGGTTACCTGGATCGGCGGGGCACCCTGGATCTGAGCATCGTCATCCGCACCATCGTGTGCCAGGACGGCCGGGCCACCCTGGGGGTGGGCGGGGCCGTGGTGGCGGACAGCGATCCCCTGGACGAGTACCACGAGACCCTGCACAAGGCCCGGGCCTTGCTGCGGGCCCTGGGAGCGGAGCTTCCCGGAGAACTTTCCGAAGATCTGTCCGGAGATCTGTCCGGAGATCAGGATAGAGATCAGGACGGAGGCGCACCATGAGCGGCCCCACCCTCATCCTGGACAACTACGACTCCTTCACCTTCAACCTGTTCCAGCAGGTGGCGCGGCTGCAAGACGGACAGGAGCCCCTGGTCTACCGCAACGACGCCCTGGATCTGCCTGCCCTGCGGAAGCTATCCCCCGGCCGCATCATCATCTCCCCCGGGCCGGGCCATCCCGCCCAGCCCCGGTACATGGGCATCGGCCTGGAGGTGATCAGGGAGCTGGGGCCGCGGGTGCCCATCCTGGGGGTGTGCCTGGGGCACCTGGCCATGATCCAGGCCCTGGGCGGGCGCGTGGAGCGGGCGCCGCAACCGCGTCACGGCAAGACCAGCCCGGTGCTGCACCGGCAACAGGACATCTTCGCGGGGCTGCCCAGCCCCCTGGAGGTCATGCGCTATCACTCGCTGGTGGGGTTGCGGGAGGGTCTGCCCGCCGACCTGGAGGTCACGGCCTGGACCCAGGAGGGGCTGATCATGGCCGTGCGCCACCGGGAATGGCCCATGACCGGGGTGCAGTTCCACCCCGAGAGCATCGGCACCACACAGGGAGACCGCCTGGTGGCGCGGTGGCTGCACCAGGCGGTCTGATGGTCGAACTGATGGCCGGACTGATGGCCGGACGAACGACCGGCCGCCTTCTTCTCTAGTCTTCCCAGCGCGCCTCCCAGGCCGCGCCCTCTCCCCGGCAATAGCGGTCGAACCACTCCAGGATCATGGTGCGGTGCTCCACCCGGTTCTCCCAGGTTCCGCTGATGCCGTGATCCTCGCCGGGGAACAGCACCATCTCCACCGGCCGGTTCAGCACCGACAGGGCGGTGAACAGCTGCTGCGACTCGCCGGGGGTCACGTTGCCGTCGTCCTGGCCGTGCAGCAACAGCAGGGGCGTGTTGATCCTGTCGGCGCGGAACAGGGGCGAGTGCTCCACGAAGAACCGGGGATCGGCCCAGGGGGTGGCCCCGGCCAGGGCCATGTCGCCGTAGGTCCAGCCCCAGGTGCCCTGTCCCCAGTAGGTGGCCAGGTCGCTGATGCCGTACATGGACACGGCGGCCGCGAACATGTCCGTGGCCGTGACCAGGTACTCGGTGAGGAAGCCGCCGTACGAGCCGCCGTAGATGCCGATGCCCTGGTCGTCCAGCCAGGGATGCCGCGCCAGGATGTGGCGGGTGGCGGCCATGACGTCGGCGGCCGCGGCCGGGCCCCAGTCGCCGGCGTGGAAGTCGGCGAAGGCGTCGCCGTAGCCGTGGGCGCCCCGGGGATTCACCACCAGCACCCCGTAGCCGTTGGCCGCGAAGAACTGGTGGGTGCCGTTGAAGCCCTGCATGGTGGGAGTGGACCCGCCGTAGTAGTAAACCACCAGGGGGCACCGGCCGGCGGCGGGAGCCCCGGCCACGGGCCGGCCCGGGTCATGGCCCAGGTCCTGGCCCAGGTCCTGGCCCTGGTCCTGCCCCCCGGCCAGCACCGGCGGGTAGAACCAGGCCTCGATGGGCGTGCCGTCCTCGGCGGTGCAGCCGGCGGGCTCGGGATCGCTCCAGACCCAGTGGGCCGACCAGTCCGCGGCCGGATCTTCCAGCAAGCGGCCCTGGCCCGAGACCTTGCCCTGGTACAGGGCGGGGGGCGCCCCCAGGGGCGAGGCGGTATAGACCACCCGGTCCCCGTCGGGGCTGACGTTCACGGCGCCCAGGGAGCCCCCCTGCTGGTTCATGAAACTGAGCGACCACCCCTGGGCGGGGTCCAGGCGGGCCAGGCGCAACCGCGAGCCCTGGCCGGCCATGACCAGCAGGCGCCCCTTCAGGTCGAAGCGCGGCAGGCCGCCCCCGCCATCGAAGGACACGGGGGCGTCGGGCGTCACCCGGCGGTACTCTCCCCCGGCCAGATCCAGCACCCACAACTGCTTGTTGTAGACGTTGTGCTCGTCCCGGCCGCCGCCCACCTGCTCAGGGGGGCCCAGGAAAACCAGGTGCCGCCCGTCGGGCGAGGCGGCCAGCCCGTGGGGCCGCACCTCCCAGCCGCCGGTGAAGCGGGCCAGCACGGTCTCGCCGCCGGCGGCCAGGTCCAGGGCCACGATCTCGCTGTGAAACCAGGGGCGCTCGGTCTGGCTCAGGGTGCGGGTGAAGTACACGACGGCCCCATCGGCCGAGAACACCGCGTCGTCCAGCACCAGATCGGCCGGGGCCGTCAGCTGGCGCCGCGCGCCCGAGGCCACGTCCAGCAGGTGCAGATGGGGCTCGGGGGTGAAATCGTCCACCCGCTCGCGCAGGTGCACGTAGCGGCGGTTGCCCGTGGGGGCGGCGGCCGGGTCCAGGCCAGCGGTGCTGGCCAGCAGCAGGTGGCGGCCGTCAGGGCTCATCTTCACCAGGCCCAGGCCCGGTTCGTCCCGGAGAAGGGTGCGCATGGCGCCGGTGTCGCCGTCCCACACCTGCAGATCGGTGCCCTCGCTGCCGGAGCGGCGCAGCAGCAATTCGTGCCCGCCGGGGAAGAAGCCCAGGGGCGTGGCCTTGCCCCCGCCCAGGTCGCCGGCCAGGACGCGGCCCTTCGCATCCAGCACATCCAGCCGGGCCAGGGAAGGCTCGCGGCGGGTCAGCTTGCGGGCGATGAAGCGGCCGTCGTCGCTGATGGCCAGCCCCCCGGCCCGGGGCTGCCCGGCCAGATCGACGAAGTCCGTCAGGGCCAGGCGCGTGTCCAGGGACCACACCGGGGCCGGGCCTTCGGCCGGACCGCCGGCCCACAGGGCCGGGTCGGTCTGGGCGCGCGCCCACACCGTGTGCCAGCCGGCCGTCAGGGTGGTGGTGGCCTGGTAGGAACCTTCCTCCTGGGAGCCGGTCACTTCCCGGCCGTCCACGAACAGGGCCAGCCCGGCCGCCAGGTGCAGGGTCAGTTCCTGGCGCCGGGGCACCCGCAGGGTGGCGGCCAGCCAGTGAATGCCCTCCGCATGGGCGCCGGGGCGGCCCTCGGCGTCACAGTCCCGCGCCTCCCAGTGGCGCGTCTGCCACTGCCCGTCCCGGCCGGGGGCCAGGCTCAGTCCCTCGCCCGCCCGGGGCAGGAAGCGGCCGGGAGTGATTTCCAGGACCGGCCGGGCCGTGCCCCGGGGAAAGGGCGCCTCCACCATCTCGGGGGCGGTGGGCAGGGGGCCCAGCACCAGCAACCGCGCCGGGACGGCCCGGAACTGGTCTTTTTCCCCGGCGCTGGATTCCGCCGGATCACCGGCCAGGGCGGGTACCCCCGCCAGGCCGAGCAACACGAGCAACAGGAGGGTGGATTTGAACAGACGCATGCCGGCTCCTTGGCTGACGGGGGGTTGTCATTCCTGGTCCAGGGCCGCGGCGATGACCCTGACCATTTCCTCGAATTCGGGCTCCTCGAAACCCTCGGACTGCCAGATGATGCGCCCCTGCCGGTCAACCACCGTGTTCCGGGGAATGAAGGCCTCGGCATACTGGCCGAAGGCCTTGCGGTAGGCATCCAGGGCGAAGTTCCAGGTCAGGCCGCGCTGCCGGATGAAGGGCAGCACCACGTCGGCCTCCTCTTCGCGAGCCACCGAGACCATGGCGAAGCCCTCGCGGCGGCCGAACACATCCCACACCTGCTTCTGCAGGTGGGGCATCTCGGCCTGGCAGGGCGGGCACCAGGTGGCGAACCAGTTGATGAGCACGATCTTGCCGCGCTGCTCGGACAGGGTGAACTTCTGCCCCGTCACCGTGGGCAGGCTGAAATCCGGGGCCAGCTGACCCACCGTGGTCAGGGTGGCCTCTTCGGGGGTTGGTCCGGAGGTCTTGCCCCCGGTGGAGGCGCAGCCGGCCAGCAGGACGGCTGCCACCAGGAGGAGAGTAACGTTGCGGGCCATGGGCTTCCTTTCGGGCGGGAGATGCTCCGTCAATGATGTCACATGGCCGGCGGCCTCACCAGGGGGAAAAGGCGCCCGTCCCCGACGCGCAAAACTCGGCTTGCCTCGTCCCCGGCGACTCCGTAGTTTCAGGATGCTCCGCCGCGCGCGGACACCGATCAAGGGGGATCGGATTCTTCTGAGCCACATCTGCACGACCAGAGGGTGGGCTCATGTATTTTCCTGCCGTCCAAGCTGAAGCGACCATCCGCTGGACGATCCGCATGACCACGACACCCACCACGGCCCGGCCCTGGCCGGACCGGCGCATGCATTCATCGAGAGGGCATGAAACAGGGGCATATTGACGGGGGGCCGCCCGGCGGCTGCCCGTTGAAAGGTTGGTCATGTTTCGGATCTTCATCTCGCGGCCCCGGCCTGTGCCCGGGGTCCTGTGGGCGCCGTCCATCCTCGTCCTGACAGCCCTCCTGAATCTTCTGCCTGCCCCCCCCGCCGGGGCCGTCATGGACCCGCCTCCCGGCTGGCAGGAAATGAACGGCAACCCCAGCGGCGCCTTCGTCCTGGACGGAAGCTACGTCATGAACGTGGGCGAGGTGCAGATCAACATCACCAACTGGGGGCTCATCGGCTCGGCCTACAGCTGGCCCTCCACATACTCCGCCGCGCCCTCCTGCCAGTGGCCCTCGGGCACCGGCGACGAGTACCTGTGGTCGGCCGGCCTGTGGGTGGGCGGCGTGGTGCTGGGCGAGCGGCTGGTTTCGACGGGGGGACGCTTTTCCGAGTACGGACCCGCCGACGGCCTGGAGGCCACCATCTACGAGGCCGTGGGCAGCAAGCTGCTGCGGCCCGAGGGCAACGACGCGGCCAGCGGCCGGCGCCTGCCCATGCCCGGTTCCGACGACGATGACGACGGGCAGACCGACGAGGAGACGCTGAACGGTCTGGACGACGACGGGGACGGTCTCATCGACGAGGACTTCGGCCAGATCGGCAACCAGATGATGGTGATGACCATGCTGGACAACACCGCCCTGGCCCAGGAACAGAACCCCGACCACACCCCCATGAACCTGCAGGTGACCCAGAGCTCGTTCCAGTGGGAGAACGACCAGGTGGACGACTTCGTGGGCTTCGACTACCAGATCACCAACATCGGCGTGACCGATGTGGATCGCGTGTACATCGGCTTTTTCGCCGACAGTGATATCGGCCCGCGCGGGGACGGCGACGCGGCCGAGAACGACATGGCCGGCTCCTACCGCGGGGTGGTGCGGGCCTCGGACGGCAGCTTCGTCCCCGTGGAGGTGGGCTACATGTACGACGCCGCCGAGGTGGGCCGTATCGAGGGCTACTTCGGCATCATCTTCCTGGGGCACGACATCGACCCCACGGGCATCAACGCCCCGCGCCGGGTGGGCATGCGCACCTTCCAGAAATTCGCCGGCCGCACCAGCTTCGAACAGGGGGGCGACCCCACCAACGACGACGAATCCTACCAGCTGCTGTCCGCCGACGCCGACGAGTGGGACGCCAACTCCCTGCCCGGCAAGGAAGACGATTACCGCTTCCTGGTGTCGGCCGGTCCCTTCGCCGCCCTGGAGCCCGACGAGACCCTGAACTTCCAGGTGGGCATGGTGATGGGCCCGGGCCTGGGCGACGCCAACGGCGGGCGCGGCCTGCTGACCAACTGCGCCGAGGCCGCCCTGACCTGGTACGGCGTGTACGTGGACACCATCCCCGAACAGATGGTGGCCGGCAGCGAGACCGAGACCGTGAACACCGGCGTGCAGGGCCGCGAGACAATGCTCTGCCGCGAGGACTTCCAGTCCAGCGGGGACGAGAATCCCTGGGACAACTTATATCCCGACTTCGGCGACACCTCGTGCGTGAACCGGGAATGGGTCCTCAGCCAGCCCCGGGTGGCCGACGAGGACAAGTTCATGTTCCACGGCAAGACCTGCGCCATGTTCAACATGGACAACTGCTTCGAATGCGTGCGCCAGCTGGGCACCGCCTGCACCGAGGCCGCCATCGAGAACGGCGTCTGGAACTGCAACGACCCCAACGCCACCAGCACCGCCGGCTGCACCGGGGTGGACGGCCTGGAGACCCAGGTGCACTGGCTGGTGGGCATGGCGCCCCCGCCGCCCGGTTTGCGGGTGTGGGCCTCGGACAGCCGGGTGCATGTTTTCTGGGACGACAGCAGCGAGTTCAGCAAGGACATCCGCCTGCAGCAGGTGGATTTCGAGAGCTACCGCATCTGGCGGGCCGACAACTGGGACCGGCCCTACGGCACCTCCATCATCAACGGTCCCGAAAGCACCCTGTGGCAGATGATCGCCGAGTACGACCTGGTGAACCACCAGGTGGTGGAGGTGCCCGGCGGCGGCGGCCACGCGGCCCTGGACACCATTCCCCTGGGGGCCAACACCGGCCTGGAGGTGGTGCGATACCGCCCCGTGATCCTGGATGACCCCGCCTTCGACGGGCTGGCCGAGGCCATGCAGCGGGTGATCGACAACGACGTGACCAACCAGTACCGCCTGCGGCCCAGCCTGCGGCGGGTGGACGGCTCTCCCACTCCCGGTCTCATCGGTTTATTACCCTGGGAAAGCCATCCCGACGCCCTGGACACCTTCTTCGCCATGGCCTCGCGGCCGGCCGATCCTGAACTGGGCGTGGTGGAGAAGCGCGGCACCCGATATTACGAGTACATCGATCGTGACGTGCACAACGGGTTCATCTACTTCTACTCGGTGACGGCCACTGACCACGCCCGCCTGCCCGTGGACAACGACGCCCACATCGACCTGCCTGTGGGGCAAGGCCTGGGCGGGGACCCCGGCTCATCCTTCGCGGCCACCACTCCCGGCACGGTCTCGCAGACGGCAGAGCAGCGGGCGCGCGAAGGGGTGAACATCTACGTGTTCCCCAACCCGGCCACCCGTGACGCCCTGGAGGAATACCAGCAACTGTACCCCAACGGGGACGACCCCACCGGGGTGCGGGTGACGTTCACCAACCTGCCCCGGGCGCACAACACCATCTCCATTTTCACCGTCAGCGGCGATCTGGTCCAGACCCTGCGCCAGGACGGAACCTCCGGCGCGGGTCACACCAGCTGGAACCTCATGAGCCGCAACGGGCAGGAAATCGTCAGCGGCATGTATCTGTATACCGTGCAATCCGACGATTCACGCTTCGATGACTACATCGGAAAATTCGTGGTGGTGAGGTAATCAGACCATTCCTCAGCCCGCGAAAAGGCCCCGGGAGCCATCCCCCGGGGCCTTCCCCTTGCTGGTGACAACCGGCTACTTCAGCATGATCATCTTCTTCGTCTCGCTGAAGCCGGGGGCTTCCAGACGGTAGAAGTACACGCCGCTGGGATGCCGGCGGGCGTCCCAGGTCACGTCGTGCTGACCGGCGCCGAAGGTGCGATCAGCCAGCACCTCCACCGCCTGGCCGCGCACGTTGTACACCGTCAGGCGCACGTGGCTGTCGGCGGGCAGGGCGAAGCTGATCCTGGTCATGGGGTTGAAGGGGTTGGGGCTGTTCTGCGACAGGGCGAACTGCGCGGGCAGCACGCGCAGGCCGTCGGCGCCGTACACGTCGCCGCTCTCGCAGGCCTTGGTCACGCTGTTGGCCGCCGCGTCGTAGTCGAAACTGCTGTGGGTCACGGCCGTCACCTCGAAGCAGAACTCGGTGTTGCCGTAGGCCTTGGTGGTGGCCTGCAGCTCGACCGTGCCGTCGGTGCCGGTGACGCCGCTCAGGGTCTGGGTGATGTCACCCGTCAGCAGGCCCATCACCGAGGCGCCGGAAACCGGGGCCCCGCTGCCGTCCACGATGGTCACCGAGGCGTGGCCGTAGTACTTGCGGCCGCTGATGACCCTGGACACCAAGATGGAATCCACGTGCATGGTGCTGCCGCCGGTGCCGGGCTCGGTCACGGTGATGTAACCGGTCCTGGTGACGGTGTCGCTGCCCTGGGCGTTGGTGGCCGTCAGGCTGACCGTGTAGCTCCCGGCCGCGGTGTAGGTGTGGGCCGGGTTCTGGGCCGTGCTGCTGCCGCCGTCGCCGAAGGTCCAGCTCCAGCTGGTGGGATCGCCTGCGCTGGTGTCGGTGAACTGCACCGCCAGGGGATACTCGCCGCTGACCGGGGTGCCGGCAAAGTCCGCCGTGGGCGCCACGGGCTGCACATCGCCCAGCTCGAAGGCCATGTAATCAACGTACAGCATGTCCAGGGAGGTGGCGTACCAGTTGCGGTCCGTGTCGGTGGCCCGCACCGTGACGGCGCCGCTCAGGGTGCCGCAATCGATGGCGAAGGTCTGCTCGGTAGCGCTGCTGATGGTGGCCAGGGCCACCCAGTTCACGCCGTCGGTGCTGTACTCGAAGGCGAAGTTGTCGTTGTCGGTGTTGTTGCTGCGGGCCGCTTCCAGAAGGAAGGTGGCCGCCCCGCCCGCGGGCAGGTCGAAGAACCACTCGTGCTGCGCGTAGCTGTACTGCTTGCGCGGGTGGCCGGTGTACAGCACCTCGGTGATGGTCTCGTTCACCCCGTCGCTGACGGTGGTGCTGGCGTAGCTGCCGCTCACGGTGCCCAGCACCGAGTTCTCGCCGCTGGCGGTGACGAAGGTGGTCACGCCGGGCTCGGTGACGGTGATGTAGCCCGTCCTGGTCAGGCTGTCACTGCCGTTGGCGTTGCTGACGGTCAGGCTGACGTCGTAGGTCCCGGCCGCGGTGTACTCGTGGCTGGGGTTCTGGGCCGTGCTGCTGCCGCCGTCGCCGAAGATCCAGCTCCAGCTGGTGGGGCTGTCGGCGGACTGGTCGGTGAAGCTCACCGTCAGGGGGTAGCTGCCGCTGGTGGGCGAGCCGCTGAAGGCCGCCGTGGGAGCGGGCGGCGCCGTGACCGTGATGTAGTCGGTCATGGTGACGCTGTCGCTGCCCTCGCTGTTGCTCACCGTCAGGCTGACGCTGTAGGTGCCGACCGCGGTGTAGGTGTGGCTGGGGTTCTGCGCGGTGCTGCTGCCGCCGTCGCCGAAGGTCCAGCTCCAGCTGGTGGGGCCGCCGCTGCTCAGGTCGGTGAACACCACGTTCAGGGGGTACTGGCCGCTGGTGGGCGTGCCGGCGAAGTCGGCAGTGGGGGCCACGGGGCCCGTGTTGCCGATGGCCGCGTCGGCGTTGACCATGCCGTAACCGCTGTAGCGGTCCCAGCCGCTGCCCGACTCCACGTTCACCACGTCGGTGGCCGTGCTGGTCAGGGCCGTCCACACCTGGCTGGGCGTGTAGGTGGGATTGGCCGAGATGACCAGGGCCGCCACGCCGGCCGCGTACGGTGTGGCGCAGCTGGTTCCGTTGAACCACATCTCGTAGTCGCCGGACACGTAGCCGCCGCTGCCGCCGATGTCGGTGGTGGGCAGGATGGTCGGGGCGATGATGTCCACGGCCCCGCGGTCGTCCTGGCTGGTGGTTCCGTAGTTGGAGCCCCACCAGCGCTCGCCGTCACAGGTGTAGTCGTTGGGGTCGGCGTCGACGCCCGGGTTCAGGTACAGACTGCTGGCCGCGGAACGCTTGCGGTCGCCGCAGGGCGAGGCCGCGCCGATGCCCATGACCTGGTCGTGGACGGCGGGGTAGCTGATGGTCGAGGCGTTCTCGTTACCGGTGGCCGCCAGGATGATGCAGCCCGCGTTGTAGGCGTAGGACAGGGCCGCGTCGGTGGCCGCGTCGCTGCTGAGGGCGGCGCCCAGGCTCATGCTGATGACGTCGGCGCCGTTGTCGGCGGCCCAGTACAGAGCGTCCTGGATGTAGCTGAAGTACATGCTGCCGGCGCTGTTGGCCACCTTGCAGGCCATGATGCCGCTGCCGCCGGCCACGCCGGCCACGCCCAGGTTGTTGTTGGCCATGGCGGCGGCCACCCCGGCGCAGCAGGTGCCGTGGCCGGGCTGGCTGCTGTTGTCGTCGGGATTGGTGTCGTTGTCACCGAAATCGTAGCCGGCCACGATGTTCAGGTCGGGGTGGTCCATATCCACACCGCTGTCCAGGATGGCGATGACCACACTGGACGAACCGTAACCCTGGCTCTTGTCCCAGGCCTCTTCGGCGTGGGCGTCGAAGCCGGGGGTGCCCACGGGGTCACCGTTCTCGTGGCTGTAGGTGGACCAGTCGTAGCTCAGCATCTGGCCCGTGTTGTTGTGGCCCCACTGATCGGCGTAGTAGGGGTCGTTGGGCACGGCCATGGGGAAGGCGCGCCAGTCCAGGGACACGGCTTCCACGCTGGCGTCGGCGCGCAGCACCTGGGCCAGGGCCGGCAGATCCGCCGACCTGTCGAAGTTCACCAGCAGCCAGCGGTCCTTGCCGAAGGCCTGGGCCACGGCCTTGTTGGCGCTGGGCCGGTAGGGGCGCTCGATGGAGCTGGCCCCGCGGGCGGCCAGGATGTTGTCCAGACCGGCCAGGCCGGTGCGGGCGTCGGCGATCATGGCGCCCTTCTCGACGCCGATGGACACGTCCTTCATGGCGGTCGGAGTCAACTGGACCAGCAGGCGGGTGGGATGATAGGGCAGTTCGGCGCCGGCCTGGGGATTGAACCCCTCCTGCACCGGGGTGAAGACCCTGGGGGCCAGACCGTCGGCCGCCAGGGCGGTGGTGGCCAGCACCAGAAGCATGAAAATGAGCGAGAACCTGACGCGGGTCATGTTGACTCCTTTGATTCGGGGGGAGGAGTGGCGAGAAAACAGATCATCTGACTGCAAAAATAGCCACCCAACAAATTCAGGTGGCCGCCCGAACTCACGGAGACACTTTATCACAAAAGAAAGGGATTAAAGGATCAAAAACTGACCCGCAATATCCTATATTGAAAATGGGAATTTGATCATCTCGACCATAATTGACTTTTTTTCAAACGGTTGCCCGAATAGCCCGACATCCCAAAACCATGAAAATAATTCACAAAACGGGATCATCATTTCCCGAAGGTCTCACTCCACCACCCGGCCACCCTCGCGCCCGGCCCCCGGACCCAGGGTGATCACGTGGTCGGCCGCCGCCACCAGTTGCTCGTTGTGCTCGGTCATGATCACCGTGTGGCCGGCCTGGCGCAGGCGGCCCAGCAGCCGGGCCAACCCGTCGATATCCGCCATGTGCAACCCGGCCGAGGGCTCGTCGCACAGGAACAGGGTCCGGCCCTTGACCCCCGGCATCAGGCGGCAGGCCAAGCCCAGGCGCCGGCGCTCTCCCCCCGAGAGGGTGCCCGCTCCTTGCCCCAGAACCACATACCCCAGCCCCGCCTCTTCCAGAATGTCCAGCCGCCGCACCGGGGCCGGGTGCTCCGCCAGGGCTTGCCGGGCCTGGCTCACCGTCAGGGCCAGGATTTCGGGCCAGGTGTGGCCGGCCAGGGCACAGCCCCGAACGGCGGCCTGCCAGCCAGTGGCCTCGCAGGCGGGACAGGGGCTGCTCACGTCGGCCATGAAATCCAGGGCCACCGTCTGCCGCCCGGTGCCGGCGCAGGTCTCGCAGCGCCCGCCCTTGCGCTCCCGCGAGAAATGCCCCGCCTTCAGGCCGGCCGCCCGGGCCTCGGGGGTGGCCGCCATGATCTTGCGCAGCAGGGGGCCCAGGCCCGTCGCTCCCAGCAGGCTGCCGGCGGGGGTGGCGGGTCCCGTCAGCTCCACCACCTCGGTGAACGCCTCCAGTCCCCTCACTTCCCGGCAATTCACCGCCCGGCCAGCCGCGGCGCTGGCCGCCAGGGTGGCGAAGACCAGGCTGGACTTGCCGCTGCCCGACACCCCCACCACCGCCGTCAGGGAACCGTGGGGGAAAACCACGTCCACATCCTGCAGGTTGTGGGCGCGGGCGCCCTGGACCGTCACCGCCGGACGATCCGCCGGACGATCCGCCGAATCATCCCCCGCCCTCACGGCCGGGGCCGCCGCCCGGGGCCGGGGGGCAGGCCGGCCCAGCCACTGCCCCGTCACCGATGCGGCATGGGCCCGGATTTCTGCCGGCGTTCCCTGGGCCACCACGCGCCCCCCCTGCCGGCCCGCGCCGGGCCCCAGGTCGATGACGTGATCGGCCCAGGCGATGATGCGCGGATCGTGCTCCACCAGCACCAGGGTGTTGCCCTGGTCCCGCAGCCGCTTCAGCACCCGCCACAAGGCCTCGGTGTCCCGGTCGTGCAGGCCCAGGGTGGGCTCGTCCAGCACGCAGGTCAGCCCCTGCAGCTGCACTCCGATCTGCCGCACCAGCTGCAACCGCCGGTACTCGCCGGTGGACAGGGTGGCCGTGGCCCGGTCCAGGGTCAGATAGCCCAGCCCCAGGTCCTGCATGGTGCCCAGCACCTGGGCGATCTCGCCCACCAGCTGGGGCGCCCGGTCCAGGGGCGGCGGGGCCGCCTGGCACAGGGCACGAACCTCGTCCACGGTCAGGGCGCACAGGGCCGCCAGATCCAGCCCTGCACAGCGCACCGCCAGGGCGGCCGGCCCATGGCGGCGCCCCTGGCAACCGGGGCACCGGGCCTCGCTCATGACCGGCAGCATCTCCTGCCCCCGGCGGTCGGCGTGCTTGCGGGCGTATTCCTGTTCCACCAGGCCGCAAAAACCCGGCCAGGGCCCGGTGAAGGAGTGCTGCCCCTTGTTCTTGCCCCGCTGGAAGTTCCACACCACCGAGAACTCGCGCTTCCCCGCGCCGGCCATGGCCACCTGGCGGGCCCCATCCGGCAACCTGTCCCAGGGCTGCTGGAAATCCAGGCCCAGTTCCCGGCCCACCTGGCGCAGGGTGGCGGTGTACTGCCCGCCGGGCTCGCCGTAGAACCGTCCCGTCTTGTGGCCGTCAAGGGCGCCGTCCAGCAGGGAAAGATGGGGATGGGTCACCAGCTTGTCGGGGTCGGCCTGGGTGACGCACCCCAGCCCCCGGCAGCGGGGACAGGCCCCTTCGTGGTTGTTGAAGGAGAAGAACCCGGCGGTGGGCCGCTCGGCCCCGCTCCAGCCCTCACCCAGCCGGGAATACAGGAGCCGCAGCAGGGGGTGGATCTGGGCCGCCGTGGCCACCGTCGAGCGGGGATGCACTCCGCCTGTGCGCTGACCCACCGCCACCGTGGGTGTCAGGCCCGTGCAGGCCGCCATGTCGGCGGACGATCGTCCCACCAGCTGCTGACGTATATATGAAGAGTAGTTCTCGGCGTAGCGGGCCTGCCCCTCGGCGTGCAGGGTGTCCAGGGCCAGGGAGGACTTGCCGCTGCCCGAGACCCCGGTGATGACGGTAATCCTGCCCCGGGGAATGTCCACGTCCACCTGGCGCAGATTGTGGGTGCCCACCCCCCGCAGGCGGATGGGATCGGCGGGCGAGGCGGGCTGGATCGGAGCGGTTTGGTCTGGGGCGGTTTGATCCGGCGCGATCTGGGCCGGCGCGATCTGGGCCGGCGCGGGCTCAGGCACAGCCGGCAGCTCCACCACCCGGTGGGCGTAGTCCAGGAAGAACTCGTGATTCTCGGCGGCCACCACCGTGGCCCCCGCCTCCGTCAAACCGTCCAGGGCCTTCAGCAGCACCGAAACGTCGGCCGCGTGCAGGCCCGTGGTGGGTTCGTCCAGGATGTACAGGGTGTCGGCCACCCGGGCGCGCCCCAGCTCGGCCGCCAGCTTGATGCGCTGGGCCTCGCCGCCGGACAGGGTGGTCGAGGGCTGCCCCAGCTTCAGGTAACCCAGGCCCAGCTCCACCAGCAGGCACAGGGGCCCGGCCAGGCGGGGTTCGTCCGCGAAAACCCCGGCCGCCTGGGCCACCGACAGTTCCAGCACCTGGTGGATGTTCAGCCCCCGGTGGGTGACGGCCAGGATCTCGGGCAGGAAACGCCGCCCGCCGCACGCCTCGCAGGGCATCTCCACATCGCCCAGGAACTGCATGCCCAGGCGCACCACTCCCGCCCCCTCGCAGGTGGGGCAGCGACCCGCCTTGTTGTTGAAGGAGAAGTGCCCCTTGCCCAGCTTCAGGCGGCGGGCCTCGGGCTCGGCCGCGAACAGGGTGCGCACGGTGTCGAACAGCTTGGTGTAGGTGGCCGGGTTGCTGCGGGGGGTGCGGCCGATGGGGCTCTGGTCCACCTCCACCACCGTCTTGAAAGGCGAGGCGGGACAGGCCGCCCGGCCGGCCAGCTCGGCCAGCAGGGACGACTTGCCCGAGCCGGCCGTCCCCGTCACGGCGGTCAGGCCGCGCAGGGCCACCTCGGCCCGATCCAGATGCAGATCGTGGCGGTGGATGTCCTCCAGCACCAGCACCTCGGGCTCGGTGTGGCCGGCCGGCCGCACCGGCGCCGCCAGACGCCCCTGCAACAGGGCGGCCGTGGGGCCTTCCACCCGCCCCGGCCCCGCGGCCAGCAACTGCGCCGGCGGCCCCGCGAAGAGCAGCCGCCCCCCGTCCTGTCCCGCGCCGGGCCCCAGGTCCACCAGCCAGTCGGCCGCCAGCATGGTCTGCCGGTCGTGCTCCACCACGATGACGGTGTTGCCCTGGTCCACCAGCCGGCGCAGCACCCCCAGCAGGCGCCCGTGGTCCCGGGGGTGCAAGCCCATGCTGGGTTCGTCCAGCACGTAGACCATGCCCCGCAGGCCCGACCCCACCAGGGTGGCCAGGCGCAGGCGCTGGGCCTCGCCCCCGGCCAGGGTGGGCGCGTTGCGGTCCAGCTTCAGGTAGCCCAGACCCAGCTCCTGCAGCAAACCCGCCAGTTGCACCAGGCGCCGGGCCACCGCCCGCGCCACCGGATCCTCGTCCCGGGCCTGAACCTCGACCCGGGAGGCCGGCCCGGCGAAGAAGGCCCCCAGCTCGGCCACGCTCATGGCCCCGAAATGCGCCAGATTCCGGCCCGCGTAGGTCACCGCAAGGGCCCGCGGATTCAGACGCGTTCCCCGGCAATCCCCGCAGGTCCGGGTGCGCACGAAGCGCAGGATGTTCTTGTTCCTGTCCCGGCGCAGGATCTGCTCCATCACGGGCACGATGCCGCCGTAATAACCCGTCTGCCGCGGGCGGGCGGTGATGCCGCTCCACTTCATGCGGCTTTCCAGGGTGTGCTTGCCGAAGGGGATCTCGATGCGGTCGCTGCCGTACAGCACCACCCGGCGCTGCTCGTCGGTCAGATCGCGCCAGGGAATGTCCACGTGGAAGCCGTGGGCCCGGCACACCTGGTCCAGCACCTCCATGGTCACCTGCGAGTAGATGATGTAGCCGCTGTCGGTGGTGATGACCAGGGCCCCCTGGCGCAGGGTGCGCTGCGGGTCGGCGATGAGCAGCGCGGGGTCGATGGCGTCCACCACCCCAAGCCCCCGGCAGGCCGGGCAGGCCCCCGCGGCGTTGAAGCTGAGCTGCCCCCGGCTGAGGGTCTGTCCATCCGGAGTCTGGCCGGCGCGCGCCAGCAGCAGGCGCAGGTGGGCGTTCAGTTCGCTGAGGGTGCCCACCGTCGAGCGCGGGTTGCGCACGGTGGTCTTCTGGTCCAGAGCGATGGCCGGCCGCATGCCCTCCACCCGGTCGGCCTGGGCGGTGCCCAGCTTGCCCAGCAGCTGTCGAGCCCGGGAGGAAAAGGACTCCAGGTAGCGCCGCTGGCCCTCGCGGCAGATGATATCGAAAGCCAGGGACGACTTGCCCGACCCCGACACCCCCGTCACCACCACCAGGCGGTCATGGGGAATGTCCAGGTCCAGGCCCTGCAGGTTGTGAGCCCGGGCCTGGCGGATGCGGATCAGGGATTCGGGGCCGGAATTCGTCATGGGCACAAACTAGGATCCCTGCCCTCAGAAATCCACGCCAAGATCCGCCCCGCTGCCGCAACTCCCGTCACTCCCGAAAACCCGTCCACATTGTTGGCTTTTTTCTGACCCTCTTTTTTCAGTTAAACGTCCATTTTGCAATTGATTATAATGAAACTCCTTATCACCAAGGGTTTCCCCTTAACAACTCTTTCTAAAGTGGGCACTTAGACCGTTCGAAAATGGGGCCGTGACTGGTTGGAGGGCCGGGAGCATGGACCATTCGTTTTCAGGAGCATGACCATGAAACTGAACCTGCGCAACCGATTCCTTTTGCCCACCCTGCTGGCCCTGCTGGTTTCTTTCGGGGCTTATCTGGGCATCACCACCCAGAAAACCGGGTCCGCTCTTTACGAATCCACCCTGTCCGAGATGACCCAGCTGGACCAGTTGCTGCACCAGGAGGTCAGCAGCTGGGTGGCTCACCGGGATCTGGACACCCGCACCTGGGCCTCGCTTCCCACCATCCGCCAGGCGGCGGCCACGGCCACCAAGGGCCAGGTCGATCCGTCCGCCCAGGAAGTCCTGAAAACCCTGGGCCCCCAGGTGGCCGACTACGAGGGCATCCACCTCATCGGTCCCGGGGGCGTGGCCATCGCCTCCAGCGTGGAGGGCATGGCCGGCAAGCTGGACGTGACCTCGCGTGACTATTACAAGGAGTGCCTGCGCACCGGCCAGCCCAGCTACAGCCAGGCCCTGCGCAGCCTGGTCAGCAACCAGCCCATCGTGGTCATCTGCCATCCCGTCCTGGACAAGAACGGCAAGCCCAGCGGCTCCATGGTGCTGGGCGTGGTCGACCTGCACACCTTCACCAAGAAGGTGGTCGCTCCCATCCAGATCGGGGAAACGGGCTACGCCTACATCTGCGACTCCGAGGGGCGCTTCCTGGCCCACCCCAAGGACGAGCTGATCCTGGACACCAACATCAAGCAGTGGGACTTCGGCCAGCAACTCATGGCCATGGGCAACGGCCACCTGGAGTATTTCTTCAAGGGGCGAGAGAAGCAGGCCGTGTTCGCCACCGAGGAACACCTGGGCTGGCTGGTGGCCATCACCATCGACAACAGCGAGATCTACGCGGCCTCCAACCACCTGCGCAACCTGGGCATCATCATCACCGCCCTGGCCCTGCTGGTGGTGGGCGTGATCGTCTTCTTCGTGGCCCAGAGCGTCAGCCGGCCCGTGCAGCGGATGATCGACGACCTGACCCAGGGCTCGACCCAGACCACGGCCGCCGCCGACCAGATCGCCAACGCCAGCATCGGTCTGGCCGACCAGGCCAACCAGCAGGCGGCAGCGGTTCAGGAGACCTCGGCCAGTCTGGAGGAGATGACCGCCAACGTGCGGCAGACCCTGGACGCGGCCCAGCACTGTGACGAGCTGATGCAGAAGGCCGAACAGGTGGTGGTCAGCGGCACGGCCAGCATGAACCAGATGGTGGAAGCCATCCAGGGCATCAAGGCCAGCGCCGACCAGACCAGCAAGATCGTCAAGACCATCGACGAGATCGCCTTCCAGACCAACCTGCTGGCCCTGAACGCCGCCGTCGAGGCCGCCCGGGCCGGCGACGCCGGCAAGGGCTTTGCCGTGGTGGCCGAGGAAGTGCGCAGCCTGGCCGGCCGCGCCGCCACCGCCGCCCGGGAAACCGGCCAGCTCATCGAGGATTCGGTGGCCCAGGCCGAGGCCGGGGTTAAGACCACCGACCGCACCCGGGAAGCCTTTGCCCAGACGGCGGAGAACGCCAGCCAGGTGGCCCAGCAGGTGAAGCAGATCGCCACCTCGGCCAACGAGCAGACCCTGGGCATCGAGCAGATCAACAAGGCCGTCAGTTCCCTGGAGAACACCACCCAGGGCACCGCGGCCACCGCCGAGGAGTCGGCGTCGGCGGCCGAGGAGCTGAACGCCCAGTCCACCCAGTTGCTGAGCATCGTGAATCAGTTGCTGGCCCTGGTCACGGGCGAGTCCAAGGGCGCCCGGGCCCAGGCCCCGCGCCACCGGCCTGCGGCCAAGGCCGGCAAGCCGGGTGGCAACAAGCTGGGCGGCAACAAGGCCACCAGCAGCATGGACTACACCTTCAGCGACGACGAGCTGCGGGATCTGGAAAATGACCTGCTGGAAGTTCCCCATCCCCACAAGCTGGATATCTGACCCTGCGGGGCCGGGATGGAGCCCATTCCATCCCGGCCCGCCCCCCCTCTCGCGCCCCTGGAAAATCTCTTTCAATCCTCACTAAACCCATTGCCTGACGCGCCGATACCTTCTGGAGCACAGATAGAATGTCGCCCCATTCTTAAGGGCATCAGCGGAGGACCCCATTCCTCCCGAGTATGGAGAAACCCCATGCCGAGGACCTCCCGACCACTGGTCTGGGCTTGCATCGCGATTCTTGCTCTCTTGATGACGGACCCGTCTGTCGCCATGACGGATCTGACCATCAAGTTCCAGCGCCTGATGCTCGCCGACGGCCTGACCCAGAGCTCAATCGTCGCCCTGCACCAGGACAGCCGGGGCTTCATCTGGATGGGCACCCAGGACGGCCTGAACCGCTATGACGGCCACCAGATCCGCACCTTCAAGCCCGACCCCGAAGACCCCCACAGCCTGAGCGACGCCAACATCTGGTGCATCGCCGAGGACGCCAGCGGCGACCTGTGGATCGGTACCGAGGGGGGCGGCTTCAACCGCTTCGACCGCACCACCGAGACCTTCGAGTGCATCACCCGCAAGGCCAACCGGGCGGGTTCGCTGGACTTCTACGAGGTGCGGGCCATCGTGGCCGACCCGGACGGCATCATCTGGGTGGGAACCATGGGTGACGGCCTGCTGCGCTACGACCCCACCACCGGCGAGACCATCACCTACACCGGCACCTTCCTGGAATCCGAGAGCACCGAGGACCGCAACGTGCACAGCCTGCTGCTGGATGCCCGCGGCTGGTTGTGGGTCGGCACCGAGAACGGGTTGGCCCGCCTGGACCGCAACAGCGGCCGGTCCTGGTACTACCGCTTCGACGCCCTGGATGATTTCACCCTGCCCGGCTTCCAGATCCTCTCTCTTTGCGAAGGGCCCCAGGGCACCCTGTGGGTGGGCACCGACCGCGGTCTGTGCACCCTGAATCCCGACTCCGGCCGGGCCGACCGCTGGACGCTGAACTCGACGGTCGAGAACGAACTGCTGGAACCCGCCGTGCGGGCCGTGCAGGAAATCCCCGGCCAGCAGGTGTGGGTAGGTACCGAGCACAACGGCATCTATCACCTGGATCTGCGCACCGGGCGTTGCCGCTCGTTCCGCAACGACCCCACGGATCATTCCAGCCTCAGCGACAACGAGATCTACAGCTTCCTGCTGGACCGCAGCGGGGTGCTGTGGATCGGCACCAGCAACGGGGCCAACCGACTGGACACCCGCTCCAAGCAGTTCTTCCACATCACCAACCAGGGGCTGGAAACGGGTAACCTGACCAACGCCTGCGTGTGGTCCGTTTGCGAGACCCGGGAAGGGCCCGTCTGGATCGTCACCGAGGAGGGGATCAACGTCCTGGACCCCCTGACGGGCAAGATCGACCAGATCTTCGGGGATGCGCAGGACCCCCACAAACCCAGCTACAACAGCTTCATCGAGGCCATCGAGGACAGCCTGGGCTACATCTGGCTGGGGGCCCGTGACGGTGCCCTGAACCGCTACGATCCGCGCACCGGCCTGTACCAACGCCTGCGGCCCCGACCCGACGATGCCTACGCCGTGGCCGACGACCGGGTCTTCAGCCTGTGCAGCGACGACCGGGGCGCGGTATGGATCGGCACCATGACCGGGCTGGACCGCTTCGACCTGGCCACCGGCACCTTCAAGCACTGGAAACACGACCCCGAGGATCCCGGCAGTTTGCCTCCCGGCAGCGTGCGCGAGCTGACCACCGACCACCAGGGCCGTCTGTGGATGAGCCTGTGGGGCAAGGGCGCCGCCAGCATGGACCTGGAAACCTTCGAGCTGAAGACCTACCACAACGAGAAGGACAAGGAGCCCCTGCTGAGCAGCAACGTGGTCCTGTCCATCACCGGTGACAGCCGCGGCCGCGTGTGGCTGGGCTCCACCACCGGACTGAACCTGCTGAACCCCGAGACCCGGGAGTGCCGCTGGTTCACCACGGAGGACGGCCTGCCCAACAACACCATCTACCGTGTGGAAGAAGACAACTCGGGCTGGCTGTGGCTGGCCACCAACTTCGGTCTGGCCCGCTTCCATCCCGACACGGGCGAGGTTCGCAAGTACGTGGAAAGGGACGGCCTGCAGGACAACGAGTTCAACATGGGCGCCTCGACCATGGGACGCAGCGGCCTCATGTACTTCGGCGGCATCGACGGGTTGAACTACTTCTACCCCGACAGCATCCGCAGCAACCCCTACATTCCCGAGATCGTCCTGACCGACTTCCGCATCTTCAACAAGCCTGTGCCCGTGGGCTCGCTGGAAGACGGCCGGGTCATCCTGGACAAGGCCATCAGCGAGACCGATCACATCGAACTGAACCACTCCGACTACGTGGTCAGCTTCGAGTTCTCGGCGCTGCATTACGCCTCGCCCCTGAAGAACAACTTCTCCTACATGCTGGAGGGGTTCGAGAACGAGTGGAACCAGGTGGGCAACCGCAACCACGCCACCTACACCAATCTGCCCCCCGGCAACTACACCTTCCGGGTCAGGGGTTCCAACAACGACGGTCTGTGGAACAACGTGGGCACCGCCGTGAGCATCCACGTCACGCCGCCCTTCTACCGACGGGCGTGGTTCATGCTGACGGTGCTGGTTACCGGCGTGGGCGTCATCTACGGCGCCCACCGCTACCGCATGCGCCTGCTGGACGTGAAGAACAAGGCCCTTGAGCGGCGGGTGCTGGAGCGCACCGAGGATCTGACCCACGCCAACAGCGCCCTGCAGCAGGAGATCGACGTGCGGCAGCGCATCGAGGACGAGCTGCGCGAGGCCCGCAACAACGCCGTGGCGGCCACCCAGGCCAAGAGCGAGTTCCTGGCCAACATGAGCCACGAGATCCGCACGCCCATGAACGGCGTGCTGGGCATGACCTCCATCCTGCTGGACACCCAGCTTTCGGGCGATCAGCGGGAATACGCCGAGGCCGTCTACAGCAGCGCCCACAACCTGCTGATCATCATCAACGACATCCTGGACTTCTCCAAGGTCGAGGCCGGCAAGATGCGCCTGGAAACCGTCGAGTTCGACATGCTGGACGTCATGGACCGCCTGACCGAGATGCTGGCCTACAAGGCCCAGGAAAAGGGCCTGGTCTTCACCTGCAACGCCGCGCCGGGAGTGCCCCGTCTGCTGCGGGGCGACCCGGGCCGCCTGACCCAGATCCTGGTCAATCTGTCCAACAACGCCGTCAAGTTCACCTCGGAGGGCCAGGTGAAGGTGATGGTGGACCTGCAGGACCGCACCGACCGCTTCGCCAACATCCACATCTCGGTGCAGGACACCGGCGTGGGCATTCCCGAGGATCGGCTGGAAAAGATCTTCGACTCCTTCACCCAGGTGGACGCCTCGGTGACCCGCAAGTTCGGCGGCACCGGACTGGGACTGGCCATCGTGCGCCGCCTGGCCATGCTCATGGGTGGCAAGGTGTGGGCCGAGAGCGTCGAGGGCGAAGGCGCCACCTTCCACTTCACCGCCCCCTTCGAGGTGGCCGAGGAAGAGGCTTCGGCCTTGCCGACGGGCAAGGCCCTGGTGGTCCTGAATCCGGGGTGCGAGATCTGCACCAACCTGGGCACGCAGCTGAACTACCTGGGCTTCTCCTTCCAGACCACCGACCTGCGCCACGCCCCGGCCACCTTCGGGCGGGCCGCCGCCGAGGGCGATCCCTTCACCCTGCTCTTCATTCCCGATCAGGAGGATCGCTCGGCTCTGGCCGATCTGACGGGGCAATTGAAGAACCTGCAGGGCGAGGATCCGGTGCGCGGCATTCTGCTGTGCCGCCTGGGGCAGGCCGTCAACGACGAGCAGCTGTCCCAGCTGGGTCTGCACGGGTTCCTGACCATTCCGTCCCAGTTCAACAAGCTGCTGCAGATCCTGGAGGGCAAGAACCTGCTGGCGCCCGGAACTCCGGCCGGCAGCAAGACCAGCCCGGCGGGCGGACAGCCCACCGGACAGGCTGCCGGCGGCTCCGTCAGCGCCGAACCGGACAGCATCCCCGGACCGTTGATCCTGCTGGCCGAGGACAACCCCATCAACCAGCGGGTGGCCAGCCTGCTCCTCACGAAGCTTGGCTACCGGGTGGATGTGGCCAGCAACGGACTGGAAGTGCTGGACGCCCTGGCCGAAAAGGACTACGAGGCCGTGCTGCTGGACGTGCAGATGCCCGAGATGGACGGCCTGGAGGCCGCGCAGCGCATCCGCGCCGGCAAGTCCGGTGTGCGCAACCCGGCCATCCCCATCATCGCCCTGACCGCCCACGCCATGATGGAGGACCGGCGCCGCAGCCTGGAGGCGGGCATGGATGACCATGTCTCCAAGCCCATCGACAGCGACACCATCGCCGAGGTGCTGGGCATGTACATCGAGCCCCAGGTCTCACCTGAATCGGCCTGATCAAATTGTAAGATCCTCTGGAGGGCAGAAACAGGGGAAGTGTCAACGCACTTCCCCTGCTCCGTTGAACGGAGCCAATCCCAGGAGGACGAGCCATGAAGAATTGTGCCTTCCCTTCGATCCTGGCGGTGCTGTCCCTGCTGACGCTGATGCTGCTGGCCCTGAGCGCCGGCCCGGCCCTGGCCCAGTGCGGCCATCCCCCCAACTGCAATTTCCCCAGTCACATCACCGTCTGTCCCAGCGGCGATTTCATGGTCACCGGCCAGGTGCGGGACGTCAACGGCAACCCCTGCATCGGATCCACGGTGCACATGCAGTTCCACCCGCCGGCCGTGGGCACCCTGTGGGTCCACCCGGCCTACCCCTTCCCCGTGGTCTCGGCCACCACCAACCTCACGGGCACCGTGACCTTCCAGCCCATGATGGGCGGCTGCTCGCCGGGGGGCTTCGTCACCTTCTTCGACAACGCCGGGGTGGTCCTGGGCCAGGCCAACACCATCAACTCGCCCGACATCAACGGAGACGGCATCGTCAACCTGAGCGACGTGACCTTGCTGGCCCGGGCCTTCTACAACGGCTATACTCCCTGCGCCGACCTGAACATGGACGGGGCCATCACCCTGAGCGACGTGACCCTCTTTTCACGCCACATGAACCACTGAACGGGACGCCATGACGGGGTGAAACGGCGGCGGGATGTCCAATCCCGCCGCTTGACAGTTCAAGAAATGTCTTGCATACTTTGATCGGAACCCGTACAAAGTTCCAGACGGCCCTTTTCGGAACTTTTTGCCCCCTTCCCAACCGGAGGCGCGACGTGAATGTCATGAACAGGAATCGGATCGGTCTGGCGATGGTATGCGCCCTGCAAGTCATGCTGATGCTGGCCTTCGCCGGCTGCAGCGACAGGGATCTGGACGATCTCGTGACGGCCACCGCCGAGGCCGACCCCATCGTCTTCATCGACGCCTTCGGCGCCGGCCTGGACTACGCCGCTTTCGAGGGAAGCTACTACGATGCTCTGGTCATCGACGACGAGGGCGGCGTGGAAGGCAGCACCGCCCTGCGCTTCGACATTCCCCTGGGCAACTGGGCCGGCGGCAGCTTCTACACCCACGGTCCCCGGGACCTGAGCACCTTCAACGCCCTGACCTTCAAGGCCAAGGCCAGCCAGGTGCTGGAGCTGAACTCGGCCGGCCTGGGCATCGGCATCATCGCCGACGCCGCCTACCAGTGCGAGATCGGCGGCGTCCCCCTGAGCCAGGTGTGGACCGACGTGGTCATTCCCGTGCCCAATCCCGATCGCCTGACCAGCGAGCGGGGCATGTTCTGGATGAGCGAGGCCGAGGCCGGGGCCGCCGTGACCGTGTGGTTCGACGACGTGCAGTACGCTGCGGTGGAGGGCATCACCGACCCGCGTCCCACCATGCCCACCATGGCCGTGGAAGCCCTGCTGGGTGAGACGGTGCCCATTTCCGGCTGCTCCACCACCTACAGCGTGAACGGGGCCGATGTGGAAGTGTCCCACACCGCCGCCCACTTCGATTACGCCAGCAGCGACACCACCGTGGCCAAGGCCCAGGGCGGCATCGTCACCGCCGTGGGCGGGGGCACCGCCACCATCACCGCCACCCTGCGGGGCGTCACCGTGGACGGCGAGATCACCGTGACGGTGATCGGTCCCCCGGCCCAGCCCGCGCCCACGCCCACCGCCGCCGCGGCCGACGTCATCTCCATCTTCAGCGACGCCTACACCGAGAACGTGCCCGTGGACACCTGGCGTGCCACCTGGTCCACCCACCCCGGTCCCGCCTACGATCAGCAGATCGGTGACGACAACGTCAAGGCCTACCTGGGTCTGCGCGGCACCTACCTGGGCATCGAGTTCACCAGCAACCAGATCGACGCGGCCACCCCGGGCATGACCCACTTCCACATGGACGTCTACACCGACGAGGGCAGCGTGCTGTACCTCAAGCTGGTGGACTTCGGTCCCGACGGCGCCTACGGCGGCGGCGACGACACCGAGAAGAACCTGATCATGTCCAGCGTCTCGGATCCGGCCTATCTGCCCGGCCAGTGGTCCAGTCTGGACATTCCCCTGACCACCTTCGAGGGCATGAACTTCGGCCACGTGTCCCAGCTGGTGCTGCAGTCGGGGAACATCAACAACATCTGGGTGGATAACATCTACTTCCACCGGTAGACGGTGGGCGGAAAAGGAAACATGAACGCGCGATTGACTCACTTCATCACAGGGCTGGCCATGGTGCCGGCCCTGTTGCTTGCCGGCTGCGCCAGCGAGCCCTTCGTCCCCGACTCGGAGCAGGACGACACGCCCATCACCTACACCCTGGTGTGGGCCGACGAGTTCACCGGCGACGAGGGACAGCTGCCCTCGGACGCCAACTGGGCCTTCGACGTGGGCGGCCACGGCTGGGGCAACGACCAGCTGGAGTACAACACCAACCGCAGCGCCAACGCCAGCCTGGACGGCCAGGGGCATCTGCGCATCGTGGCCCGCCAGGAAGAGTACCTGGGCAACGACTACACCTCGGCCCGCATCAAGACCCAGGGCAAGTTCACCCAGACCTACGGCAAGTTCGAGGCGCGCCTGCAGCTGCCCGTGGGCCAGGGCATGTGGCCGGCCTTCTGGCTGCTGGGCAACGACATCAGCACCCTGGGCTGGCCCACCTGCGGCGAGATCGACATCATGGAGTACCGGGGCCAGTACCCCAGCGTGGTCAACGGCGCGGCCCATGGGCCCGGCTACTCGGGGGCCACGCCCTGGCACGGTTCCTACCAGTTGCCCGGGGCCGACGGGTTCGACGACGGCTTCCACCTGTTCACCCTTGAGTGGCGCACCAACAGCCTGACCTGGATGGTGGACGGGCAGACCTACATGACCCGGCGAATCGGCGATCTGCCCAGCTACACCGAGTGGGTGTTCGACCATCCCTTCTTCATCATCCTGAACCTGGCCGTGGGCGGCAACTACGTGGGTTCGCCCGACGCCACCACCCAGTTCCCCCAGACCATGCTGGTGGATTACGTGCGGGTGTACCGGGGCAGCTAGCCACGATCCGGCAAGGCCATCGCTGAAAAGGAAAATGGGGGCTGCGGCCCCCATTTTTCTTGCCGGGAAGCCGGGCGCCGGGAACGGGTTGAAATCAATACTCAAAAATCATAGTTTTTTGGTCTGGTTTTTGCGACAGGGTGAACCTAAGCTGTGCCTTGAAGCCCTTCACTCCCCTACAAGGAGGCACCCGTCATGATCAGCAAGACCATCGCCGTTTCTGTCCTTGCAGCCTGCTTCATCCTGGCTCCGTCCGGCGGCGCTTTCGCCTTCTCGGGCATCCAGAGCGACTGGCAGAACTACTACAACGCCTGCCCCGACCTGGTGACCGTCAGTTGCAACGCTTGCCACCAGAACGGTTTCGACTTCAATCCCTACGGCGAGGCCCTCCGCCACCGCATCGCCGACCTGAGCATGTCCAACACCGCCGCCTTCGTGGACGCCGAGGGCGTGGACTCGGACGGTGACGGCATCACCAACGGCCAGGAGATCGTGGTGGACTGCACCCTGCCGGGGGATGCGTCGGATGTGGGGACGGTGCCGGTGGAGACCAGTTCCTGGGATCTGGTCAAGGCCTGCTACCGGTAAGTTGTGCCCTGAAGATTGTTTCTCGGTCGGGAGCCAAGGGTTGGTGTCAACCACAGGCTCCCGGTTTTCTTGTTCAACTAGGTGTATGGTGGGTCAATGTGGGCTATCCGGGCGGTCAATCAGTAGGCATATTTCAATTCATGCTTGAGATTGACGGGCAGCGGGCGTGTTTCCACCGCCCGGTCGTAGTACTGTGCCCACCGCTGCGGCAAATCACCGTGACTTCTGAAAATCCGCTCTGAAAATATCTCCTCAGGCGTCAACGGATGATCCGTGATGCCCTTCATCATGGCCGGCGTCGGGCTCCCACGCTCCTTCTCGCGCCGCGGTTTCACGTAATTCCGCCAGACCAGGAAGATCGCCAGCCTGTCCGCCGCCCCCTGCCTGCGCTTGGACCAGGCGATGGTCTCCCGCTTGTGATTCGAACTGCAATGGCGGATCAACAGGTCGGCCAGGTTCACCGGCCACAGATTGTTTTCCTGATCCCGGTGATCGCTGCCCGGTGTCAAATGGTGGGTCACGTCACAGTCCAGCTGCTTGATGGCCCGGGGGTAGGCCTGATGGCAATCGCTGTAGACCACCGCCTGGGCCAGATCCTTCAGCACAAACTCCAGTAACTCCCTGGTATCCTTTTCGATAGCCTTGGGGTCAGGCCTGCCGTGAAGCTTCTCCAGCTCCGCCCGGCGTTTCTTCTGCTCGGCGGTCATGCGTCCCTTGCGCCGCATGGGACTGTCGGTGAAATACCAGAAGAAGTCCGAGTCTTTCTCGATGGCCAGGTTCAGATAGATGGGGAAGTACTGGCTCCACTCGAAGGACTCGAAGCCGTCGATGACCACCTCTTGGGGAGGGGGCTGGTCCTGGATCATCCGCAAATGAAAGAGCAAGCAATGGCGGGCCATGCGATTGATGTGATGGTCGATGGTGGCCGGGTCAACCCGCAAGTCCCTGGCGATCTGTCGGTTAGCCATGCCGCCGACCACCTTGAAGAAGAGCTGGGGGGCCATGTTCGGTTTTTTTTGCCAGTAGTCGCTGGAAAACGTCTGGGTGCTGAAGCTCTTGCTGCAATGAAGGCATGTAAACCGCTGGATACGGATGGTGCGGTTTTGTCGCCAGTAGTATCCTGCCCGTTTGAAGTGCCACCCATCCTGTAAGGGCTTATGGAACCTGCACTTGGGGTTCGGGCAATGGGGTGGGATGAACTTTTTAAGGGAAACAGACATGCCCCGCAATCGCAATTACGGGGCGAGAAACAATCTTCAGGGCACAACCAATAAAACCGGCCCGGATTGCTCCGGGCCGGCTTCGTCTTCGCGGCCTGCCGTCTCGAAAACCGCGAAGGGGGACTGCTGTCCGCCCCTCCCTACATCACCACGTGCAGGTAGGTGCGGAACTCCCACTCGGTGCCGTCGCCGTTGCGGTCGATCTGGTCCAGGAATTCCTGGTACAGCTCGTCCGTCAGCGCCTCTTCCAGGTTGTCCTGGGGCAGATAGTACCGGTTGGAGTTCAGGTCCAGGGTGCGGTACAGCACGCGGAACCCAATGCGAGTGTCCTTTTCCTCGAACCAGCCCGGCTTGCCCAGGCTGTAGCTGATGTCGCCCATGATCTGCATGGGGTAGGTCAGGTTCCAGTCCTTGTGGTAGTCGTAAATGCCCCAGTCGTTGATCTTGAGCATGCCCGTCAGCGAGATGTGCTTGTGCACCAGGCGGGCGTCCACGCCGTAACGGTGGATGATGCGGTTCAGCTGCTCGGTGGTGTGACGGGCGCCCACCGTGGTGGGGTCGGCGTAGATCCAGCCGTTGGGCTCGGCCTGGCCGGCGTAGATGTTGGCCACCAGCCGCGTCTGCTGGCCCAGGCGGCCGGCCAGGCGGCTGTGAATCTCCCACTCGGTGTGGGCCGGCGCGGCACCGGGGAAGGCGTAGCGCGTGACACCGTCGGTGTCGTAGAAGACCAGGGCGTCACGGGTGGTGGGCATGTCCTTGTAGACGAAGCCCAGGTTCCAGGCCAGCCTGGCCCCCTCGCGCTTGTCGTTATCCCACGCGTAGAACCAGGTGGCCGGGTGCGGGTCGTAGGTGAACAGCACCTCGAAGGCCGTCATCTCGCGGTTGCCCAGCACGGCGAAGGGGTCGGACATGGGCGTCCCCACGGCGGCCGGGTTGTACAGGTAGCTGCGCGGGGCACCGGGATCGGGGGCGTCGCCGGGAATGGGACCCACGATGGGCTTCTGCCACAGGAAGTTGGGGCCGATCTGCCAGTTGCCGTGGTTGTAGGTGAAGCCCGAGATGACGTTCTTCTGGTTGCCCATGCCCGAGTCCTTGAGCTTCCAGCCGGTGAAGGTGATGGTCTCGGTGGGGCCGGCGTCGGCCACCAGGCCCATGTAGGCGCCCTGGCCGTACCAGCGGAAAGCGCCCTTCTCGATGCTGATCTTGCCCTTGAAGCCCCAGCTGTCCTCGGGCTTGATCTGGTCCGTGAGGATCTGCGGCGTCTCGCCCCGGTCGTCGTACAGCTGGAAGGTGTCGCCTTCCTTCTCGCTGCCGGCCCACAGGGTGCCGCCCTCGATCTGCCAGGGCCCGTAGCTGGTGACGGCCTGCAGCGAGGCCTTGCGGGTCTCGGGCATGGGCACCACGCTGGAAGTGGCGGTGGTGAAGTTGCCCATCCCCACGTCTTCCTGGTAGACGCCCGTCATGGCGAAGCGGCCCACCTGGCGCTGGTACTTGAGGAACACCGTGGGGTTGGCGCCCCACCACAGCTGGGGACCGAAGGCCGCCTTGAGGCCGGCCAGATCCTTCTTGCCCGCCACCTCGAAGCCGATGGGGGCCATGCCGTTGTAGATGTCGATGTTCTCGCCGTAGAAGGCGTTGCGGTACAGACCGAAGAAGTCACCCTCGAAGCCCCAGTGCAGGTGCCCGGTGCGGTAAAAGCCGTTCAGCTCGAACCACTTGTCGTCCCAGCTGACGTTGGCCCGGTACACCTTCAGACGGTCGAAGCCCTCGTAGGTGAAGTCGGTACCGTCGCTCAGGGCCACCGTCCGCTTGCGGCCGCGGTTCTCGTAGAAGATCTCGTCGATGGGATTCTCGGGCACGTTGCCCAGGATGTTCAGCGACACGTTGGCCAGCACGTTGGGCGAGGGCTTGGCCTCCACGTCCACGTAGAAGCTCTGCATCTGGTCGAAACCCATGAACGAGGGATAGCCGTCCGCGCCCTCGGGGGTCTCGGTGGTGGTAACGGTGGCGCCGGTGCTGTAGGTCTCAAGCTCCATGCGCAGGCCGCTGACGCGCACCTTCTCGCTGGCCGAGGCCAACAGGGCCCCGCGATCACCCTTGGCCTCGAGCATGGCTCCGCCCGGGTTCACGGTGGCGAAATACGAACGGATCTTGTCCAGGTCGGTGGTGGGGGCGTAGGGATCCAGCTTGAAGGCCTTGGCCAGGGCATAGTACGCCGCCCGCGGATACAGCTCGTAATAACCGGCGCTGTTGGTGGGACCCTTGGCACAGATGCCCCACCACTCCTCGTTCATGTTGTTGCCGCCCTCGACGAAGTCGTCCATGTAGGCGCGGTTGGGCCATGAGGCGTTGGTGTCGTGAATGTCCAGGCGCTCTTCCTGGCGGAACTTCCACCAGCCGTCGCTCCACTGAAAAATCATCCCGCCGATGGCGTTGCCCACGCCCCCCTTGCCGTAGGAGCGCTCGTAGATCTCCTCCCACTGGCCGATGAGGTAACGGGCCTGCATGAACTGGTCCTCGCGCATGTCCCTGGCGTTGAAGGCGTCCGAACCGAACTCGGTGTAGACCAGGGGAATGTCCATCTTGGCCTTGACCACGTCGTTCATGTCCCGCACCGAGATGCCCCGGTACTGGTTGGTGCCGAAGATGTCCAGGTTGGGGCACAGCTCGGCGATGAGATCGATGTAGCCCAGGTCGCCGTTGGCCATGCTCACCGGACGCAACGAATCGCGCTGGTGAATGCCGTCGACGATCTCGCCCATGAGGGAGTACAGATAACGGGCCTTGGCCGTGTAGCGCTCGCCCTCGGGCAGGGCCTCGATCTCGAAGCTGGACCAGCTCAGTCCGTAGTTGTTCTCGTTGCCCAGCAGCCACATGAGCACGCCCGGAGTCCCTTCGAACTGATCCACCAGGGCGAAGATCTCTTCCTTGATGGCCTCGCGGATGCGGGGATTGCTGTAGTCCGTGGTGGCGTTCCACACGCCGTCCAGGGTGAAGCCCCAGCGCGCCACGGGATGGTTGACCACGGTGTAGATGCCGTAGTTCTTCCAGATGTATTCCACCCAGCGGGGCGGGATGCCCGCGTACTGGCGGATGGTGTTGACACCCATGTTCTGCAGCAGGGGCATCTCGGTGGCCAGCACCGTCTCGATGAAATCGTCCGGCTGACCCCAGAAGTCGTAGGCGTAGTTCTCGCCGATGGGCATGTATCCCCAGTTCATGCCGAAGACCATGAAATCACGGCCGGCCACCTGCAGCTTCTGGCCCAGGTCGTCCTTGTAGACCGAGACCTTCTCGACCTGCCCCGAGGCGGCCACCGCGGCGGCCGGCAAAGCGGCGCTCACCACCAGGGCGAGCAGAAAAACGGCGAGGCTGCCGGCCAGCAAGCTGGCATGGCGCTGATTCCTGTGACGATTGGCAAACACGGGGCCCTCCTTCGCGGGGGTTTGACGGCGACAAACAATCTTTGTTCGGCACCCGAACATAGTGCATGATCGGGGTGGCCCTGTCAAGCCTCGTTGTGCAGGGTTCGCGGGTCGGACGCAACCAGAATTTCGGTCCCGATAAAAATCCCGAAAAAATTATAAAAACTTCTTTGTTCGGTCACCGAACTTAGTGTATAATCCATGGTGTTCGGAAAGGCATCGGCTCTGACGGATTCACAGGAGCTCCCTGGCCGGAGACTCTCGAAACCGACAACCGCTTCCCGCTACCTTCACTTGACACCCGGCAGGAAGACCGACGCCCAACCGATATCGATGCTTCCGCGCTCACGGCCTCGGGAAATATCCTGAACGTGCTCACGGAGCCACCCAGAAATGAGGTCCGCCGGTCGCCCAGGCCTCGGACGCAGAACCCGGAGCGGGCCCGCCGCCCGTGACGGAAAGCCTGCATTGTTCTGCTCGTGGATTCGGCGCGCAGAACAATGCAGGCAAGAGAGGTGTCTGAAATGTTGAAACGAGCAAATGCTCTCGTCATGATGACCGCCCTGATCTGCCTGATCCCGGTGGCCGCTTTTGCCCAGATCACGCCCTTCACCCAGGACTTCGAGTCCATGGATCCCGTGGACAGCGCCGCCCTGACCAACGACGGCTGGGTCGTCTACGGCAACGTCTTCTCCGCCGCCGACGGCAGCTGGCTTTACGGCTACGGCACCTACCCCGCCCCCAACAACCCCGCCGCCCCCGCCTTCAGCAACCTGACCACCGGCGAGGGTGGCGACGACCAGGGCGACGTGCAGCTGTCCATCTTCACCGACTACGAGAACGCCGGCGCCATGGAGGCCGGCAACCCCGTCGAGGCCAACTTCTTCAAGGAATTCGTGGTGGATCCCGCCGACGTGGGCAAGACCTACGTCTTCGAATTCTCGGCCAAGATGGGCCTGCTGGAAGCCCCCTCCACCGCCGCGGCCTTCATCAAGACCATCGACCCGGCCAACGGCTGGGCCCAGTCCAACTTCGTCACCGCGGACATGACCAGCATCGGCACCGAGTGGACCGGCGGCTCCCTGAGCCTGGATATCGACGCCGGCCTCATCGGCCAGTTCTTCCAGGTGGGCTTCATGGCCACCGCCACCAACTACGACGGCAGCAGCATCATCTACGACAACCTGGTGCTGCGCGAGTCCGACATCTCGGCCGTGCCCGAGGCCGAGCTCAGCGCCCGCCTGGGCCAGAACTACCCCAACCCCTTCAACCCCACCACCCGCATCGACTTCTCCCTGGAGAAGCCGGGCATGGTGGATCTGGCCGTGTTCGACGTGGCCGGTCGCCTGGTGCGCACCCTGGTCAGCCAGGACATGGCCGCCGGTGACCATCACGTCACCTGGAACGGCACGAGCAACAGCGGCAGCCCCGCCGGCAGCGGTCAGTACTTCTACGTCATGAAGACCGCCGAGGGCCGGGTGACCCGCAGCATGGTGTTGCTGAAGTAGCGGTCCCCACCCCACGCGAACGCTACCACGGCAAATGCCCCGGACCGGGAATGGTCCGGGGCATTTTTCTACGGATTTTCCCGTTCCCGGCAAAACGGCCCCCCGGAGAGTGCCTTCCGGGGGGCCGCGGGGCCGGACTTTCTGCAACAAGCCAGGCGTTTTATCGCACCAGGGTCAACGACCGTACGAAGCTCTCGCCACCGATGCGCAGCCGGGCGTGATACACGCCCGAGGCCATGGGACTGCCCGCATCGTCCTTGCCGCGCCAGGTGTAGGTGTACTCACCGGGGGGCAGGTCCGCGTTTTCCAGGGTGCGCACCCGGTGCCCCTTGAGATCGAAGATCTCCAGGGCCACCCGCTTATCCTGGGCCAGGGCAAAGCTCAGATTGGTCATGGGGTTGAAGGGATTGGGAACCACGGCCAGTCCGCCCTTGAGGGTGGGCTGCTCGAAGAGGTTGGGCTTGACCACGGTGATGGTCACGGGCACCACCACGTCCAGGTTCTCCGGGTCGTCCGTGCTCAGGTGGATGTACCGGGTGTAGAAGCCCGCCGTGGCGTTCAGGGCGTTGACCTGGCAATACAGGGTGAACTGCCCGCCCGGAACCACCGTCCCGCTGGCGGCGCTCAGGGAAACGCTGGGCTCCGAACCGGGCCGCTTGTCGGCGTCGGCATCCTGGCCCAGGGCCTGCTCCAGGACTTCCCGGGGCACGCGGCATTCGCCGCGCTCCATGATCTGCCGGATGGCCGCCGCCGAGCGGGGCGACAGGGCCTTGTCGGCCGAGATCCCGATGGTGGCCGACCAGTGCAGGTCCAGCAACCCGTCGTTGTTGATGTGCAGGGGGACGTTGAGGGTCTCGCCCATGTCCACCTCGATGTTCAGCTGGGTGGCCGAAAGCCGCAGCTCGGGGTTGGCGTAGGGCAGGACGCTTTCGGGGAGAACCATGTCGTCCAGTGCCAGGCTGACTTCCACCTCGTCGGGCGAACCCACCTTCTTCACCCAGAACCACAGGGATTGCACCCCGGGCTCCAGGGGAATGGTGAAGTCGGTCCAGCCGGCGCTGGCGGGGAGCAAGTAATTCCGGTACAGGACTCCACCCTTTTCCGCATAGACCAGCACGTGGTCCGCCGGATCGGGAATCCGGCACTGGTAGCTGAAGGTGAAATCACCGGCGGAAAGCACCTCGATGGAGGGCAGGATGAGAACTCCGTAGCCCGAGTTGAGAAGGGGCAACGAGCGCACGCAATAGCTGCCCTCGGCCGGATCGCTGGTGCTGATCTCCATGCCACCGGCGAACCAGGACCAGCGCGTCAGATCGCCGGTCTCGAAATCCTCGAAGGGGCGCGGCGAAAGGGAAATGTCCAGGGTCATGTTGCCCAGGACCTCCACCGTCAGCCGGGCCTGGCCGGCCTCGCCGGCGTCCACTTCCAGGGTGTGCACCTGGCCGCCCCCCGCGGGCAGGGTCAGGCTGTAGTCGCCCCCGGCGCCGGTGGTGGTGCTGACGCTGGTGCCCACCACGGCCACGGTGGCCCCGGCCACCTGGGCGCCGTACACATCGGTCACGGTGCCGCCCAGAACAGCGGTGGCGGCGGACGCCACGCTCCACTGCACGGTGGTCACGGCGTCGGCGTTCACGGTGGCGCTGAAGGTGGTGGTCACGTGGCCGAAGGCCGTCACGCTGAACTGGCGCGCCCCGGGCATCAGGGTCATGGAGAAGTTGCCGAACTTGTCGGTCACCGCTTCCACGCCGCTGTCGGTAGTGGTGACCACGGCGCCACGAATGGGCAGCAGGGTAATGGCGTCACGCACGGTACCGCCCACCATGCCCGTGCCGTCCATGACCGCGGCCACGGCGGCGTAGGCGTCGATCAGCCCGTGGCCGTACATGTTGTCCTCGCCCTCTTCGCCCAGATCCACGGCCGTGCTCATGAGCACTTCCTTCATGGTGACCACGTCCAGGTCGGGGTCGGCGTCCCGCATGAGGGCCATGACGCCGGACACGTGGGGGCCGGCCATGGAGGTGCCGCTCATCAGGGCGTAGGTGTCACCCGGCTGGGCGCTGTACACATCCACGCCGGGGGCCGTGACCTCGGGCTTGATCTCGTAGGGGCCGCCACAGGCCGAGGGACCGCGGCTGGAGAAGTCGGCCAGGGGGTAGGGAGCCTCGGCGTGAACCGCGCCCACCGAGAACGAGCTGGTGGGAGTGAAGGCGTACGAGGCCGGGCTCACGATGGTCATGGATCCTGGCCCGTCGTTGCCGGCGATGAAGACCAGGGCCACGCCGGCGGCTTCGCAGTTGGCGATGACGGTCTGGAAGTAAAGCTCGCAGCCGGTGTGGATCTGCCAGCTGTTGTTCACCACGTCCGGCAAATCGGCACTGGTGGAAGGATCACCATCCGGGTCGGCCATGAACTCGAAGGAATCCCAGACCATTTGATAGGGGTCGCCCCCCGCCACGCGAATGGCGTTCGTGGCGATCCAGAGGGCCTCGGGCGCCACGCCGAAGGCCGTGCCGTCACCGGAGCCGGTGATGGTGCCCATGACGTGGGTGCCGTGGACGTAGGGCAGGTTGACGGGAACCGGCGATCCGGTGTTGGCCACGTCCAGCCAGCATTCCTCGGGAGGCGCGAAATGCCCCCGCCAGCGGTCGCCGTAGGCCTCGTGGTCGCCGTCCACACCGTCATCGATGATGCCCACCACGACGCCCGATCCATCCAGACCGAACTCGCTCCACACCTGGGGCACGTTGATGGCCTCCAGATGGGGGGTCACGGCGTCCTTGGACCCGGTGGTGTTCAGGGGATCGGTGCCCACGGACACGGGCTGCACCGGTTCCACGTCGTAGCACATTTCCAGGCTGGCCACGTCGGCTCGCGCGGCCAGGCTGCGCAGGGTCTCCACCTCGCCCCGGACGATGATGGCGTTCATGATCCAGTAGGACTTGTAGTGGGTGATCTTGCCCTTGCCTTTCTCGTTTTCCAGGGTCTGCAGCAGGGCGCCCTGGGAGCGGGCGGCCGTCTTCTGCAGCGCTTCCACCACCAGCTGGTGGCGGGTGGCCAGGGTGGCCTTGCCGGCCCTCAGGTCGGCATCCAGACTCTTGATGTCCGCCTGGTCGTCCAGGACGATGAAGGCGTCGGTCATGTCCCCGGCCTTGAGCGAGGCCAGCTCGGCTTCCAGCTGGGGCGAAACGACTCCGGCCAGGGCCGAGCCGGCGAACATGAGCAGCCACAGGGCCGCCACGGCGAGTAGGCGTCGGGTTTTCATGATTCCTCCCTTTTTCATCTTGGTGCCCCCGGGGAGGGGCAATTCCCCGGGGGCGATTGGCGCGGGCACGAACAGCCAGGCGTGTTCGCTAGCGCACCAGGGTGAGCGATTGCACGTGGGTTTCCGTCCCGATCTTCAGCCGCGCGTGGTACACGCCCGAAGCCATGGGACTGCCCGCATCATCCTTGCCGCGCCAGGTGTAGGTGTACTCGCCGGGGGGCAGGTCGGAGTTTTCCAGGGTGCGCACCCGGTGCCCCTTGAGATCGAAGATCTCCAGGGACACCCGCCTATCCCGGGCCAGGGCAAAGCTCAGGTTCGTCATGGGGTTGAAGGGATTGGGCACCACGGCCAGGCCGCCGGTGGTCCTGGCCAGGCTGTGCAGGTCCGGCCTGGTCACGGTGATGTTCACGGGCACCGTGACCTGGGTCTGGGCCGGGTCGTTGGTGCTGAGAATGATGGCCCGCTGGAAGAACCCCTCGGGACTGGTGCGGGCGTTGGCGGTGCAGGTCAGGGTGGCGCGCACCCCCGGCTCGATGAGGCCGGAGTACGGCGAGAGGGACAGGACCGGACCCACCACGGGCTTCTTCTCGGCCTGCCGGTCCAGCACGGCGCGCAGCTTCTCGGCCGGAACCGCACCGGACTTCTCGTTGACGAAATACTCCAGGGCCTGGGTCAGCCACGGCGCCATGGCCTTGACGGGATCGATGCTGGTGATGGCCGACCACTGCAGATCCAGAAGACCGATGTTGGTCAGATACAGGGGAGTGGAAAGGGTCTGGCCGATCTCCACCTCCATGTTCACCACCGACTGGGACAGTTGCAGCTCGGGGCTGGCGTAGGGCCGCACAGCCTCGGGCAACACGATATCGTCAAAGGCCACCTGGACAGGATCTTCGGAGTCGATGTTGTAGATGAAGAAGATGATGGATTGCAGTCCCGGCTCCAGGGGCATGCGGAACTCCGCCCAGTCGGTACTGGGATGCAACGCCCCCCCGCGGTAACCGATCCCCCCGTCGTAGGCCGCCAGGATCCCCACGAAACAGGAGTTGGGATCATCCAGGGGCCACTGATACTGGAGCACCAGATCGCCGGCTTCCAGGATCTCAACCTGGTTCAGACTGAGTCCGGCACCGGTTTCGACCGCCACCGGCCACGAGCGCAGGCAGTATGAGCCCTCGTAGGGATCCACCTGACTCAGCTCGTACCCGTAGGGTCCCCAGGGCCAGCGGCTGAAGTCCCCGGTCTCGAAATCCTCGTAGGCGCGGGGGAACAGCCGGACGTCCACCGACATGGTCCCCGGGAAGTCGAAGGAGGTCCGGGTCAAGCCGTCCAGGCCGCCATCCACCTCGAGGGTGTAGGAGACATCCACGCCCGCCAGCAGGTTGAAGGAGTAGGAGCCGTTGGTGCCCGTCGTCCGTTGCAGGCCGGTGCCCATGACGCTTACCGAAGCCCCGGCCACGGGCTGGCCCAGGTAATCGGTGACGACACCGGACAGGATCTGGGTGGTCTCGGGAGTCAGGGACCAAAGGGTCAAGGTGGGCATCCCATCCAGCACCGTGGCGCTGAAGCTGCCACCCGTGTAGCCGTAGCAGCTCACGTCGAAGGTCCGGCTGCCCGGCATGAGGACCATGGTGAACAGGCCGTTCTCGTCCGTGATGGCCGAAACGCCCGTGTCGCTGGTGGTGACGGTGGCATTGGCCAGGGGACGGCCCGTGCCGGAGTTCTGCACGATGCCCCGCACCTCGCCCGAAACGCCCATGACCGTGGCCACGGCGGCGTAGGCATCGATGAAACCGTGGCCGTAGGTGTTGTCCTCACCCGCTGCGCCCCGGTCCATGGCGGTCTGCATCAGGATTTCCTTGGCCTCGACCACGCCCAGATTGGGATCGGCCGCCCGCATGAGGGCAATGACGCCGGCGGCGTGGGGCCCGGCCATGGAGGTGCCGCTCAGATCACCGAAGGTATCCTCGGGCAAGGAGCTGTAGATGTCCTGGCCGGGGGCCGTGACCTCGGGCTTCATGGCGAATTCGCCCCCGCAGTCCGAGGGCCCCAGGGACGAGAACCAGGCGATGGTGTTGGGAGAATCCACCACCGTGGCTCCCACTGCGAAGGAGGAGGTGGAGGTGGTGGCCCGGCTGGCGGGACTGACGATGGTCCCCGGCCCGCCCGTGCCGTTGTTACCGGCCGCGAAGACCAGGGCCACGCCCGCCGCCTCGCAGTTGTCCATGGCCTCGGCGTAATCCCAGGTGCACTGGCCACCGTCGGTCCAGCTGTTCTCCACCACCGCGGGCAAATCATCGGTGGTCAGCGGGTCACCGTCCGGATCCGCCATGAACTGGAACGAGTTGAGGAACTTGCCCTCGGCGTAATCCGCCTCCAGGGGGTTGGTGGCGATCCACAGGGCCCCGGGAGCCACGCCGATCTGGTCGGTGGCGGTCCGGCCCACCATGGTGCCCAGCACGTGGGTGCCGTGGTACTGGGCAGGGTCGTTGTAAGGCACGGGAGAGTTCAGATCGCTGTGGTCGTACCAGCAATGCTCGGGAGGCGCGAAATTGCCCCGCCAGCGAGTGCCGTAGGCCACGTGATCGCCGTCCACGCCGGTGTCGATGATGCCCACCACCGCACCGGTGCCGTCGACGCCCAGCTCACTCCACACCTGGGGCACGTTCATGGCCTTAAGGCCGGGTGTCACGCCCCCTTCCCTGCTGGCCTTACCGCTGTTCATCACGGGCCTGGCGTCGGCCTCGATCAGCTGCATGTCCGGGCCCTTGATCAGCTTCTCCACCTCGGGACGGTCGGCCAGCTCCCGCAGCAGCTTGACGGGGCCGCGCACCGTCACCGCGTTCATGATCCAGTAGGACTGGTACTCCAGGGTTTCCCCCGCGGCCTTCCGGGCGTCCAGGTGGCGCAGCAGGTCGGCTTGGCTGCGGGCGGCCACCTTCTGCAGTTCGCCCACCACCGTGCTGTGCCGGGTGGCAAGGGAGGCCTTGGCCGCGCGCAGATCCGCGTCCAGGCGGGGAATGTCGGCCTTCTCGGCCAGGATGATCACCGCGCCGGCCGTGTCGTCCGGCCGCAGGATGGCCAGTTCCTTCTCCAGATCGGGAGCGATGACCCCGCCGAGGGCGGTCCCCGCCAGCAAGATCAACAACAGCAATGAAATCAGGTGCGCCATTTTCGTTCTCATGATTCCTCCTGAGGGCGGCTCCCAGGGGGAGGAGCCTGCGTGGGCTGAGGGTGAAAGAGCCGGATTCCCCGGGCGAGAATTGCGGGAATCCGGGCTCACATGGGCTGAACGACGGCGCCCACCGTCTTGGAAGAGATTTGTGGAAAAAAATTCAGGAAGGGTCCCGGTCGGTCACAAAAAGTGGCGCCTCGGGGCGCTGGGCTCTCGTCGGCGGAAAATCAGGGAAGCCGGGTGTTGATGCTCGGCGAGGGGACAGGGGCACCGTCAAAAGGGGCCACCAGTCACGGCCACCCCCACATCAGACTCTCACTTCCCCGGCAAGGCGTGCTCCCGGCCGCACCGCGGGCAGCGGATGCGGTCCAGCTGGAATCCGGGCGGCACCTTCAGGGTGGCCCCGCAGGTGCACTCGACCCGGTCGTAGCGGTGCTTCTTGTAGAAGAAGTCGTCCACCTCGCGGGCCTGCTTGCGGCCCCCGTCCCATGACTGCTCCGCGCGGGCCTGCGCTTCCTTGGCCTGGGCCTGCTGTTCCTCACGCCGCCGCGACCCGGGCATGGCCCCGATGCCGTCCATGGCGCTGCGCCTGGGCGCGTGGGCCTGGCCGCCTTGCCCGTCCTTCAGGGCCGAGCCCGGCAGCACCCCCTTGCCCCGCACCTGGCGGCAGCTGGCCTCGTAGTCGGCAAAACCCGAACCGGCCATGCTGCGCAGGATGCGCACCCGTTCGTCGATGGGCGGATGGGTGCTGGTGCCGTTGGCGGCCATCTGCCCCTCCCGCGCCAGGGGATTGATGATGAACATGGGAGCGGTGGCCTTGTTGGCCGAGGCCAGCTTGGCCGGGGACTGGCTGATCTTCTCCAGGGCCGAGGCCAGCCCCTCGGGATAGCGCGTGAACACGGCGGCCGAGGCGTCGGCCAGGTACTCGCGCTTGCGGGACACGGCGAAGTAGATGAGCTGGGCCAGGATGGGCGCCAGGATCATCAGGACGATGGCCACGATCATGATGATGCCGTTGCCGCCGCCCTCGCTGTCGCGCCGGCGCGAGCGCCCGCCGCCGAACCACATGCTACGCAGCCCGACCTCGGCCAGGATGACGATGGCCCCGGCCAGCACCCCGGCGTACAGCATGAGCAGCACGTCGCGGTTGCGCACGTGGGCGATCTCGTGGGCGATGACCCCCTGCAGTTCGTCCCGGTTCAGGCGCCGCAGCAGGCCGCTGGTCACGGCCACGGCGGCCGTCTCCATCTTGCGCCCGGTGGCGAAGGCGTTGGGGGCCGGGTCGTCGATGACGTACACGTCCGGCATGCGGGGCAGGCCCGCGGCCAGGGTCATCTCCTCCACCACGTTGAACAGCACCGGCAGGTCTTCCTTCTCCACCTTCTGGGCGCCGCTCATGGACAGGTAGATGCGGTCACCCTGGAAGTAGGCCACCAGGGTCATGACCAGCCACACCACCAGGGCCAGGACCACGCCCCCCAGACCGCCCCCCTTGCCCACGAAGTACTCGCCCAGGAAGTAACCCAGGGCGGCCAGGAGCATGGCCATGAGAATGACCAGGAAGGCGGATTTGCGCCGGTTGGCTGCTATCTGTTCCCACATGTGGTTCGCTCGCTAGTCGAAGCTGACCTTGGGGGCCTCGCGCTGGGCCTCGTCCGCCACTTCGAAGAATTTCTCGGTCTGGAAGTTGAACATGCCGGCGATGATATTGCCGGGGAACATCTGCACCTTGTTGTTCATGTTCATGACGGTCTCGTTGTAGAACTGGCGGGCGAAGCCGATCTTGTTCTCGGTGCTGGTCAGCTCTTCCTGCAGGGCCAGGAAGTTGGTGCTGGCCTTCAGATCAGGGTAGGCCTCGGACACGGCGAACAGGCGGCCCAGGGCTCCGGTCAAGCCCGCCTCGGCGGCCATGCGGCTTTCCATGTCCCCGGCGCCGCTGACGGCCGCGCGGGCCTGGGTCACGGCCTCCAGGGTCTCGCGCTCGTGGTTCATGTAGCCCTTGACCGTTTCCATGAGGTTGGGAATCAGGTCGAAGCGCCGCTTCAGCTGCACGTCCACCTGGGCCCAGCTTTCCTTGACCCGGTTGCGCAACCCCACCAGCGAGTTGTACACGCCGATGACCCAGATCACCAGCACGGCGATGATTCCCAGAAAAATGAAGAAGAACAACATCGAAGACACCTTTCCCTGATCCGGCGGGGCACGCGCCCGGCCGGCGGTTTACAGTCCGGAATCCTCCGGATCCTTCTGGCTGAACATCTCGAAAAGGAACTCGCGCAGGGGCCGGGCCACGGCCCAGCCTTCCTCGGTCAGATCACGGGTCAGCCGGGACAGCTCCCCCGCGTCGAACCACAGACCACAGCCGGCGGGGCAGCTGTCGATGAGTACCCGCTGCCCGGGGCCGATATTCACCTTGTCCATCTTCTTGTCGCAGATGGGGCAGGGACGCAGGGCCTCATCGGTGTCGGCCGCCGCCGCAGACAGGGCGGGCTTGCCCCCCAGCACCAGCTCCAGCTCTCCGCCGTCGAACCAGATGCCGCTGCACTCGGCACACACGTCCAGCTCGATATCGGCATACTCCACCACGAAACCGGGAACCCGGCAAACGGGACATTTCACAGCTCTTCCCCCCACTCGTTTCTCAATCCCCAGAAAGGGTATTCCCGGGTCATGGTCGCCCACAAGTGGCTCAGTGACAAGCACAAACGCATCGAACGGAACACAGGGGCATGACATCACACCCCCATCGATGGTACAATAATAACATGACTGATCACCTTGCCCAGACCAGCCGGTTCCTGCGCGAACTGGAGATCACCTCTCCCACCCTGCTGGTGGACGAGAGGCGCGCCCGGCGCAACATCGAGGACATGGCCAACCGTGTCCAGGCCGCCGGGGCCCGTTTCCGCCCCCATTTCAAGACCCACCAGTCCGGCGCCGTGGGCACCTGGTTCGCCGAGACGGGGGTCAACGCCATCACCGTGTCCAGCCTGGCCATGGCCCAGTACTTCGCCGAGTTCGGCTGGCGGGACATGACCCTGGCCTTCCTGGTCAACCCCCTGGAGCTGCCCCGCCTGGGCGTGCTGGCCCGCTACCAGATGGAGCGCGGCCACCTGCTGGGGCTGACGGTGGACTCGCCCGAGGCGGCCCGGGCCGTGGCCGAGGCGGTCATTCCGGTGCAGGCCTGGATCAAGGTGGATGCGGGCTACGGCCGCACCGGCGTGTCCTGGAACGACGGCTACCGCCTGGACCAGGTGCGCCAGGCCCTGGGCCCGGTGCCCCTGGCCGGCCTGCTGACCCACAGCGGCCACAGCTACCAGGTGCACGATCGCCACGGGCTGCAGACCATCTGGGACACCAGCCTGCAGCACATGCAGCACGCCCGCGCCCAGCTGGGCCCGCCCGACCTGAAGATCAGCCTGGGCGACACGCCCTGCTGCGGGGCCGTGGAGGATCTGAGCGGGGCGGACGAGCTGCGCCCCGGCAACTTCGTGTTCAACGACCTGATGCAGCTGAACATCGGCTCGTGCCGGGCCGAGCAGCTGGCCTGCGCCGTGGCCTGCCCCGTGGTGGGCCTGTACCCCGAGCGGGGGCGCCTGGTGGTTCACGGCGGGGCCGTGCACCTGGCCAAGGAGCGCCTGGAAGGCTGCACCGCCCAGCAGAGCTACGGCCGCCTGGGCACTGTGGTCATGCGCGAGGACGAGGAAGGCGCGACGCGCCTGGCATTCGGCGAGGTACTGGACGACCTGCCGGTGGTGGAGCTGTCCCAGGAACACGGGGTGGTGGCGGTACCGCCCGCCATCGGAGAGGAGGTGTTCGGCAACCTGTCCATCGGCGATCTGGTTCTGGTATGGCCCGTGCATTCATGTTTGACATGTGACCTGTATGACGCCTATCTGACCCTCGACGAGGACATTTTGCCACGGCGGTGACAACCCGCGGCGACACCTGACAGGAGTTCCGGACATGCAATCCAGCGCCATCCTGACCGAATTGACCGTCTTCACGGGAAATTTCCCCCTCCAGGCCGTCCAGGCCGCCCGCAAGATGCACGGCGAGCTGGCCCCTCATTTCCTGGAAGCGCTGCTGCCCGGCCCACGGGCCATTCTCCAGTTCGAGGACGACTATTTCCTGTATCAGTACGCCCTGTTCTTGCTGGCCGAGTACCGTGAGCCCCTGGCCCTGCCCGTCTTCATCGACTTTTTCGGAGAGCCTGGCCCGGCCGTCATGGAACTGATGGATGACTTCGTCCCGGAGTACCTGTCCTCGGTGCTGGCGTCGGTAGCTGACGGACGCCTTGAAGAGGTAGGCAAGCTCGTGGAAGGCACCCAGTGCAACGAGTTTGTCCGTTCAGCCGCCCTGGAAGCCTGCACCTTCATGCTGGCCGCCGGCCAGATCACCCGTGAGCAGTGCCTGGATTACTTCCGCCGGCTGGCCGACGGCCTCCTGGAACGAAAACCGCACCACATCTGGTCCGCCCTGGCCGCCGCCTGCGTGAATATCCGGGCCGGGGAAATGATCCCGCTGATGGAGGACGCCTACCGCGACGGGCTCATCGAACTAGACTATCTCAGCCACAAGGAGTTCAGGGATTACATCCAGCGGCCCCTGCCCCGGGGGACGATGGTCGAGATCCTCCACCGTCCATCTCCCCTGATCGAGAACACGGTGGAAGAAATGTCCGGCTGGCACTGTTTCCACGTTCCCGCCAACCGGCGCCCCAACCCCATGGTCACCGTTCCCGACCGCTGGCGGGAGTCCCCGGCAAAAGTGGCCAGCGGGCCCAAGGTGGGCCGCAACGCCCCCTGCCCCTGCGGCAGCGGCAAGAAGTTCAAGAAATGCTGCAGGGAAAAGGGAGTCCCGGAGCCCGGAGGAAGTCTCAAGGAACACCTGGAAAACGCCTACCGCCTCCTGCACCATGCCCCCGCCGAGGCTGCCGTTTCCTTCGCGATGGTCTGGGATCTGCTCGGACCCCTCATGAATTCGGCCATGACATCGCTGGAAGACCTGCAGCCCCTGATTCCGCCTGCCACCTTTATCGAAGACCTGGTTTACGACCGCATAGACCTGCTGAGCAACCTTGCCGGGGAAGCCGAGGGATATGCCGAGGGATATGCCGACAAGGGGTGCGAATTCTGCCGCTTCCTGCTGGAGCAGTTCACCGCCGAGTGCGACAACTTCCAGCAGAACGTGGGCTCCCATCTGGGCGAGTTCCACTTCCTGGCAGGGCGGCCCAAAGAAGGTGAAAAGGCCCTGCTCCGAGTGATCCAGGAGCATCCCGATCACGCTGCCGGCTACGTGCGCCTGGCCGGGAGCCTGGGCGACACCCCTTACTCCTGGAATGATGGGCGCCCCCTGGGGGATGTGCGCGCCATCGACCTGCTGGAACAAGCGGTGGCCCGCCCCGTGGTGGACGGAGAGGATTTCGATCTGGAGATGGTTCTGGAGGACATGAAGCAACTGTTGCGGCCACGGTGAACTTCGACGTCACCGGCACCACCAAGATCGGCAAGTGGTACTTCAATCACAGTAAATGGAGCCTGGGTAGATCGGGGTGGTCAGGGCGTGTCTGGTGGGGTATTTGCCGGCGCAGATCTTCATCTTGCCCTGATTCCGATATTTCCCCCGGAACAGGCGACGCCCCGACCTGCCGGGAGGTCGGGGCGCCTTTTCAGCCGGTTGCGCCGGTCACATGACTATTCCGGACGACCCATGTCGATGACGAAACGGTGGGCGATGTCGCCCTTGGCCAGTTGCCGGAACGCTTCGTTGATCCCTGCCAGCGGAATCATCTCGCAGACAGGATGAATGTCGTGCTCGGCGCAGAAATCCAACACCTCCTGGGTTTCCCGGATTCCTCCGATCAGCGACCCCGCCACCCTGCGCCGGCCGAATACCAGGGGCATGGTCAGGGGCTCCTCCATGGGGCCGATCTGCCCGACGATGACCAGGGTCCCGTCCACATCCAGCAACGGGGTGTAGATGTTCAGGTCGTGCTTGACCGGCACCGTGTCGAGGACCAGATCGATGGCGCCTGCGGCCCCCTGCATGGCTTGCTCGTCGGAGGACACCAGCAAGCCCCTGGCCCCGATGGATTGGGCCTCCTTCTCCTTGGCATTGGAGCGGCTGAGCACCGTGACCTCGGCACCCATGGCCACCGCCAGCTTGACCGCCATGTGCCCCAGCCCGCCGAGGCCGATGACGCCGGCCCGGCTGCCGGGCCCCACCTTCCAGTGGCGCAGCGGGGAAAAGGTGGTGATACCCGCGCACAGGATCGGGGCCGTCCTGGTAGTTCTTCACCTCGGGCCCAACCTCCAGCACGCGGCCCACGATCTCGTGGCCCGGAACCAGGGGCTAGGGCTGGGGGCCCCCAGTCTCCGTTCACCGTATGCAGGTCGGAATGACACACCCCACAGTAGAGGATCTCGATGGCCACGTCGTTCGGTCGCAGATCCCGACGCTCGAAGTGGTAGGGGACCAGATCCTCTCCGTAAGAATATTGCCGACAAACAACGCCATGCGGTCCAAGGCCGCTGATAAGCGGGGCGGATTCCAGGGCCGCATTCACCGTGGCACCTCCGCCACCGGGATGTTGTGTCGTGACGCCAATGGAGAGCGGACTGGACCACATTCCCCCCTGATGCTAACGTTTGGACCCGCTCGGAGCTTCCTGCACCCGGCGGCGCATTTCCTCCACATGCAACCGAAAAGATGGACGGAGCTCTTGGAGACGCACTTCACACACAACCCCGCCTTGATCGTGGCCATCGCCCTGGCGGTGGGCGTCATCGCCCAGACCATCGCCCGGCACGTGCGCCTGCCGGGCATCGTCCTGTTGCTGGGGGCCGGCCTGGTGCTGGGTCCCGACGTGCTGGGCGTGCTGGAACCCGCCGACCTGGGGGCCGCCCTGGAGGTGCTGGTGGGCTTCTCGGTGGCGGTCATCCTGTTCGACGGCGGCCTGAACCTGAACTTCAAGCGCATGCGCTCCCAGGCGCCGGCCATTCAGCGGCTGCTTTCCCTGGGGGTGGTGGTCACCGCCGGTGGCGGGGCCCTGGCTGCGCGCCTGTGCCTGGGCTGGCCGTGGTTGCCCTGCATCCTGTTCGGCACCCTGGTCATCGTCACCGGGCCCACCGTGGTCACGCCCCTGCTGCGGCGCATAAAGGTGCGCAAGAACCTGGAAACCATCCTGGAGACCGAGGGCGTGCTCATCGACGCCGTGGGCGCGGTGGTGGCGGTGGTGGCCCTGGAAATCGCCGTGGGCGACTCGGTGGCCGCGGAGGCCCTGGGCGGGCCGGCGCGGCTGCTCATCGGCGCTGCCGTGGGCCTGGGCGGCGGGCTGCTGCTGGCGGTGGCCCTGCGGGTGCACCGGCTCATTCCCGAGGGATTCGAGACCATCTTCACCCTCTCGCTGGCCCTGGCCACCTACCAGCTGAGCAACGCCCTCATGGAAGAGTCGGGCATCATGGCCGCCATCGTGGCCGGTGCGGTGGTGGGCAACGCCGGCGCCCGCAGCTTCCGCGAGATCCGCGAGTTCAAGGAGCAGCTGACGGTGATGCTCATCGGCATGCTGTTCGTGCTGCTGGCGGCCGATGTGCGGGTGACCGATGTGATCGCCCTGGGCCGGCCGGGGCTGCTGGTAGTGCTGGCGCTGATCTTCGTGGTGCGCCCGTTGAACGTGCTGGCGTGCACGGCGGGCACGGGGTTGAACTGGCGGGAGAAGGCCTTCCTGTCCTGGGTGGCGCCGCGGGGCATCGTGGCGGCGGCGGTGGCCTCGCTGTTCGCCGAGCGCCTGGCCCACCACGGCCAGGACGTGGGCACCCAGCTGCGGGCCCTGGTCTTCCTGGTCATCGCCGCCACGGTGGTGGTGCAGGGGGCCACGGCGGGAACCATGGCGCGGCTGCTGAAGGTGCGCCGGCCGTCCAACAAGGGTTTCGTCATGCTGGGGGCCAACCATCTGGCGCGCCTGCTGGCCCGGCAGCTCATGGATCACGGCCACGAGGCGGTGCTCATCGATTCCGACGCCAACCTGTGCCGGGAGGCCGAGCAGCAGGGGTTCAAGGTGGTGTACGGCAATGCCCTGGACGAGAGCGTGCTGCTGCGCTCGCAGATGGACACCCGGCGGGCGGCCCTGAGCCTGACCCACAACGAGGCCATGAACCTGCTGTTCGCCCGCACGGCGCGGGAGGACGCCCACGTGCCGGCGGTGTACGCGGCCGGCGAGCGTTCAGGGCCCGAGATCCGCATGGCCCACTTCCAGGACGCCGGGGCGCGCCTGCTGTTCGGGAACGAGACGGACATCGAGCTGTGGTCGGTGCGGGCGCGGCGCGGTTTGACGGCGGTGGCGGGGTGGCGGCGCGGCGATGACCAGACGGGCACCGAACCCACCCTGCCCAACGAGCTGCTGCCGGTGCTGCTGCCCCTGTTCACCCGGGACACGAAGGGTCGCCTGGATCCGGTGGATGAGAACACCCGCTTCGACGAGGGTCGCACCGTGCTGTGGTTGATGCACGCCGAGCGGGAGGCCGTGGCCGAGTCCTGGCTGGAAGGACAAGGCTGGAGCCGGGTGGAAGAGGCCCCGCAGAACGGGCCGGAGGCCGATTGATTGGGGGGCCTGGTCCGGGAATGGGCCAGGGGGACGGCATCACCTCAAGAGCCGGGCAAGCAACAGGTCCTCCACGTTCCGCCGCGAGTCCACCACCGATAGCACGAAAACCTTCTCCCCCTCCACCTTGTATGTGATGCGCCACGGATCGAGGATCAGTTCACGGTAACTGGCTATTCCCTGACGCAAAAGCTCGGGGACCACCCGCCCGCGCATGGGGGAATGGCCCAGGCTGGCCGCCCGGGATTGAATCTTGGCCAGGATGTCGGACGCGGTGGGGAGGCTGTCGTCCGCGATATGCCGGATGATTCCCAGGAGATCGCTTTCCGCCGAGGCGGCCCAGTGGACCTGGAAGGACTTCTTCAAGGTTTCTCGATCGCTTTCCCGACCCGGGAAAATACGTCTTCCTGGGTCCGGGTCCTGCCCTTGCGGACGTCCTCCTCGCCCTGGGAAATCAGCTTGAGAAGGCCGAGGGCCTGTCGCATTTCCTCATAGCTTGCGGGGTCCTGCAGGACGGCACGGGGCTCCCCATTCTGCGTGATGACCACGGGGCGCTGGGTTTCATTCACCTGCTTCAACAGATCCGCCGCACGGGCCTTGAGGTAGGATATGGGCCGGATGTCCTTCTGAATACTCACCGAATACCTCCAGATGGGGTGTCCATATATGATACCATATTAGGACCGGTCGTCAACCCGGTCTCCTGCCAGGCCCCACCAGAGCCACCTTCGTGAACACTATGCCCAAAATGACCTTTATGCCCTATAACTCGTTTATTCCCATATACTTTACTGGCTTCAACTGATTGCCGATAATCTCTTCATCAACAGCCCGGACCCGGTTCCGGCGCCCCGAACCCTGACGAAGAGGATGTTCCCATGTTGTACCTGCAGTTCGCCTTCCTGTTGCTGATGCTGTACATCGGCAGCCGCTACGGCGGCATCGGCCTGGGCGTGGTTTCCGGCATCGGCCTGGTGGTCGAGGTCTTCATCTTCCAGATGCCCCCCACCAGCCCGCCCATCACCGTCATGCTCATCATCATGGCCGTGGTCACCTGCGCCTCGGTGCTGGAAGCGGCCGGCGGACTCAAGTACATGTTGCAGGTGGCCGAGCGCATTCTGCGCACCCACCCCACTCGCGTGACCATCCTGGGTCCGCTGGTCACCTGGTTCATGACCTTCCTGCTGGGCACCGGCCATGCGGTGTACTCGGTCATGCCCATCATCGGCGACGTGGCCCTGAAAAACGGCATCCGGCCCGAGCGGCCCATGGCCTCGGCCTCGGTGGCCAGCCAGATGGGCATCACGGCCAGCCCCATCTCGGCCGCCGTGGTCTATTACCTGGCCCAGCTGTCGGGCCTGAACGAGAGCATCACCCTGCTGAGCATCCTGTCGGTCACGGTGCCGGCCACCCTCATCGGCGTGCTGGTGCAGTCGCTGTGGTCCATGCGCCGCGGCAAGGACCTGGCCGACGATCCCGACTACCAGAAGCGCCTGCAGGATCCCCTGTGGCAGGACAAGATCCAGAACACGACGGCCACCACCCTGGACGAGAAGCTGCCCACCTCGGCCCGCAACGCCGTGCTGCTGTTCCTGCTGGCCCTGGTGACCATCGTCATCGTGGCCATGGCCAAGGATCTGCGCATCATCGGCGACGCCGACAAGCCCATCAAGATGTCCGTCATCATCCAGATGATGATGCTGGCCTTCGGCGGCGTCATCCTGCTGGTGACCAAGACCAAGACCGCCAAGGTGCCCGAGGGCGTGGTGTTCAAGAGCGGCATGGTGGCGGCCATCGCCATCTTCGGCATCGCCTGGATGAGCGACACCTACTTCAAGTTCGCCCTGCCCAGCTTCCAGGCCGGCATCACCGACATGGTGAACAACTATCCCTGGACCTTCGCCCTGGCCATGTTCGTGGTCTCGGTGGTGATCAACAGCCAGGCCGCGACCTGCCGCATGATGCTGCCGGTGGCATTGGGTCTGGGCCTGAGCCCGGCGCTGCTCATCGGCATCATGCCCAGCTGCTACGGCTACTTCTTCATTCCCAACTACCCCAGCGACATCGCCACGGTGAACTTCGACGTCACCGGCACCACCAAGATCGGCAAGTGGTACTTCAATCACAGCTTCATGGTGCCCGGTTTGATCGGGGTCGTGACGGCTTGTCTGGTGGGGGTTGGGTTGGCGAAGGTGTTTATCTAGGGTTGGAAGGGATTTGCCGGAGGGAAAGGAACGCCCCGGCCTCGTGGGAGGTCGGGGCGGTTTTTTGGGGGAGAGGGCGGTTCAGAGAGAAAGGGGGCCAGAATGGGGAGTGAGGGTTACCCATTCCGCTCGGCAATCATACGGGAAATCCTTTCACCCAAACTGGCCCTTGTGTTGATGATTTAGGGGTATAGCGTTCAGGCTGCCAGGGATCTGAAACAATCGCCGGTACCCTGGGCGCGCACGGTGTGCGCTACCCGACCATCTGATATCTGGAGGGAACATGATGAAAACCGTGGTATTCTCCTGGCTGTGAGCACTTGCCCCCTGGCGAGAAATATCCCTCGGGCCCCCCGGAACCAAAGGAGGAATCATGTGGAATGCGACCTACGATTACTTTGATTCCGAATTCCACAAGGCATTCCTTCGCTTGAGAGGCGCGGCTTTCCAGGATTTTTTTGCCGACATCATGGAGAAACGGTATCCGGGGGATTTCATCCGTGTGCGCCCATGGGGAACTTCCGGCGACCGTAAAAACGATGGGTATCTGAAATCTCAAAGGATTCTATTCCAGGTTTACGCTCCCAATGAACTGAGGGAGCGGGATACTCTCGCCAAGATTGATCACGATTTCCAGGGAGCCCTGGAACACTGGCATGAGCACTTTGACAGCTGGGTTTTTGTGCACAATTCGCGGGAGGGAATCGGTCCAGGCATCGCACGCAAACTCCTCGATCTTGGCGCCAAGCAAAGTCCGGTCTCGGTGGAAACCTGGGGATTCGAGGAATTACGGAGAGAGTTTCATTACCTGGACAGCGATGCCAAGGCCAGCCTTGTCGGGCGGGGCTCCATTGCCCTGCGGGGGCTGACCATTACCGGACGGTCAGGGCACCGCTATGTGGTGGCCTACACCGTGGGCCAGGGGGCTGACGGGGTCGTTTTTTCAGGCAAGGACACCTCAGGAACTAGGTGTGCCATCAAATTCCTCCGCCCCCATTCGGAAGTTTCGGACCTCAGAGCCCACGAGCGATTCATGCTTGAAGCAAGTCTGCTGTGTGAACGCCTCCAGTGTCCCAGCATCGTCAAGGGCCTGGACTTCGGGAATCATGACGGGGCCCCCTTTCTGGTGATGGAATGGGCCGGGAACGGGAATCTGAAGGAAAGAATTGCTGCCAATTCCCATGATGATCTGCTGCTGACCAAATGGATATGCCAGCTTCTGAAATGTTTCCGGGAGCTGAAAAACAAAGGAGTTCTCCACCGGGATATTCAGCCGAACAACATCCTCCTTGATTGCGCCAACAACATCAAGCTGGGTGACCTGGGCATAGCCAAGGTTCTCGGGAGAACCGAATCCATCACCCTCGACGATGACACCATGGGAACCCTTCCCTACTCTTCACCACTTCAGAGGCAACGACCCGCCAAGGCCACAGGCATGGATGATCTCTACTCCATCTGTGCGGTGATCTTTGGTCTCCTGACCGGTGAACTTGTTCAGCCGATGATCCCAGCACCTCTGCATGCCAGGCCCTCGAGCAGGGTCCCCCTCGAATTCGCCCGGCTCATTGACAAGGTCCTTTCTTATGGGGCAGACCTCGAGGGCGTTTTCGAAGACATGTGCAAGATCTATGACATCGACAGGGAAGTTCTGAGGGCTTCCCACTCCCTTCCAGCCACCCGCAAACCTTCCCCTTCTTCCGCTGCCAGGGTATTGCACCTTGTCCATGATAGAAGCTACGGGGGGATTGAGACCTATATCAAAGCAATTACCCAGCACTCCCGCCATTTTCATAGCGTCAAATCCATCTTCGATTTCGGCCGTGGCGGATACCCGAACAATGAACGTTCCTTCGACCAAGCTGCCGCTCTCGCCATCGCCGAACTCAAACTGGCGAACAGGACCTATGTCCAGATGAGTCACGTGCTTGGTCGCGTGAACCAATTCCTCAGGGATGGATCCTTCCAGAGGCCGGACAGGGACTTTGCCAATGAATTACTCGATGAGATCAGTCTTGCCGTGGGAAAGATCGGTGGATTCGACATCATCCATTCGCATTTCATTCAACCGGCCTTCCTGGCCGCCCAACAGGGACTCAAAGTGATTTGCACTTCCCATAGTCTCATGTCCCAGGAGCTGCTTCTGGAAGACGGGGTCCTTCCCCCGGGAAGGATGGACGAAATCATATCCTGGTCCGAAAAGGAGGGCGATCAGTACCGAGGAGTAAAAAAGCTGCTCACCTTGTGCCACGCCCATGCCGAGGAAATCCGGAATGTTGGCGGTGGGCATGTCCAGGTCATGAAGCCTATTCTGGATTACTCCGAATTCCTTCATGAGGACATCCTCGACCTGGATTGCCGAGCGGCCCGCAAGCTGGCCCATCTACCCGACCGGCCAACCGTTCTTTTCGTTGGCCGACCGTCCTACAGGAAGGGACTCCAGGTGTTGCTTGAGGCTCTTTCTGGAATCGACCGTGAACTACAGCTCCAGATTGTCGGCAGCGGTTTCCATGTGAATCAGAGCAAGGCGACCATCTCCTTCGGGAATCAGGTTATTCAACTGGAACCCGAGGTGGCCAAAAACTTATTACCGCCGGTCTTTCCCGAGTCCCGGAAGGGCCTTGCTATTTTGTACAAGTGCTGTGACTTGATGGCCTGCCCTTCCCTTTATGAACCCTTCGGATATGTGAACCTGGAATGTATGGCCGCCAAGCGTGCCGTGGTTGCATCCGACACGGGCGGTATTCCCGAAATCGTCCAGGATCAACATACGGGGCTGCTGTGCCCTGCCGGTGACCCCGTTGCCTTGAGGCACGCCATCCGCCGTTTGCTGGACGATCCCGCCTTGAAAGGGCGTTTGGGTCAAAACGGGTTCGAGAAAGTTGCCTCTGCCAACCAGCCGGAGGATTGCATCGTCCAACTCGACCTTTACTATGACCATGTTTTCTCGAACAACTGACACCATCTCCGCCTCTGGCAGGACAGTCATGACACCGCGAGCCCCGACCGAAACAGAAATTGGAGCACCATGAATGCCCTCCTCCACACCTCCTCTCCCGACTTGCGGCTGCGCTTCGCCACCGTCCAGGACGTGGACCTGGTCCTCCAGTTCATCCAGGGCCTGGCCGCCTACGAGAAGATGAGCCACGAGGTGCCGACCCTACCACCCTGCGCCGCACCCTGTTCGGCCCGCGTCCCGCCGCCGAGGTGGTGCTGGCCGAATACCAGGGGCAACCCGTCGGCTTAGCCCTGTTCTTCCACAACTTCTCCATCTTCCTGGGCCGGCCGGGGCTGTGCCTGGAAGACCTTTTCGTCCAGCCCGAGCTGCGCGGCCGCGGCGTCGGGCCCGCGTTGCTGGCCTGCCTGGCCCGCATCGCCCTGCACAGGGATTGCGGGCGCCATCTAACCTAGACCCGTCAATATTGTTTATTGATTTTAGAATAAATTTTGCAAAACAGAGTAGCTTGATCTGGTTTTCCTGACCCGCAGATCTTGCCAGGTTTATCCCTTCTTTACCGCGCTCCATAGGCTCGGAATAATCTTTTCTGCCAACCTCCCAACCACATACCCTCCCAGTCCGATTTCAATGATCCCCCAGAGCTTAAGCGCCTCTGCCTCAGACAGATTCGGTGCCGCAAACCCCAGCCACCGGGCCACAATCAAACCCACGAAGGTTAACATCGTAATCGGCCGCCAGTTCCGCTGCAGCCAACTGTGCCCCGTGGCTTCCGCCTTTACCACATCTGCAGCAGCCTTCTCAATCGCAGACGTCCGCTCAAGGACGGCTGCTTGTAGTGCCGGCTGCGAAGACCGTGCTTGTTCATCAGGTAGGGCACGTGCTCCCGGCTGCAGGCAACGCCGCGCCTCTTCAGCTCTGCGTGGACCCGCGGGCTCCCGTAGGTGCGGCCGCTCTCAAGAAAGATCTCAGAGATCTGGGCCAGCAGCTTCTTGTTGGCCCGCCCCCGCTTGCCCACTGGATCACGGCGCCAACACCAGAACCCGGCGTAACTCACGTCCAGCACCCGGCACATCAGGTTCACCGGGTACTGACCGATGTTGTCCGCGATCACTCGGTATCGGACCCTTTTATCGCAGCGAAGTAGGCTGAAGTTTTTTATAGAAAGTCCCGTTCCTAGCGAAGCCGCTCATTCTCACGACGCAGACGGCTGATCAGGGCGGCCTGGCTGGTCTGATGACCCTTGCCAGGGAAGGCTTCGGCCTTGTTCTGGCGGAACTGCTTCACCCAGCGGTTCACCGAGTTGACGCTGACGCCCAGCTCCCCGGCGACCTCGGCCTGGGTCAGGCCCATCTCATGGACCCTGCGGACGGCTTCGATCTTGAACTCACGGCTGTAGTTGCGGCGGGATACGCTCATACGGGCGCCTCCAGGCTACACATAAAATAGCCTTTTCGAAGTGCCTGAAATTGGCAGGCAAGTACATCAGCTGCAACTTTCCGATCATCTCGATCGGTGTTCCTCCCATTGACGACACGGCAACAGCCGCAACCCGCGCCCGCAGTCTCTCCTCGGGCCTCGACTTGGTGCGTCTGATGGCTGACGGAGAAATCTCGACCAGGCGCGTCGCTCTCGTCCGCTGAACCGGCGGACATCGATCACCGCGGTGCTGCGGGCCTGTTCGTCGCACCCCACAGACCTTGGACCACGACCCAAAACTCATGGAGCCTATCATGCACAGTATCGCCAGAGCCGCTGCCTGCCTCCTCGCCCTCTTGCTCCTCCTCTTCGCCGGTGCCTGTTCGAACGATTCGACGACGGCGCCCGAACCATCCGACGAAACGACCACGTATCGCCTCTATTACCAGGGCAACGGCGCCGACGCCGGCACCGCCCCGGTCGACACCACGGGTTACGAGACCGGAGCGACGGCGATCGTGGCCACGGCCGGCACCTTGACCCGCACCGACCACACCTTCGACGGCTGGAACACCGCAGCCGACGGCTCGGGCACGGCCTACGCCACGGGCAGCACCGTGGTGATGGGCAACGCCGACATCACGCTGTACGCCAGGTGGGAGGCCGAACAGACCGGACCGGACGGCTGGGATCCGACGCTAGGCTCCTGGGCCTATTTGAGTACCGCGGGAGCGGCTTCCAGCGACGAAGCCGTGGACTACTGCCGCATCGTGCTGGATACCGCCGGCGAACCGGTGGCGGCCTACACGCTGGCCTCACCCGGGTTCGAGGTACCCACGCAACAGGCCGTGCACTGGAACGGCAGCTCTTTTGCGGCGCTTGGCGGCAGCTCGGACCTGGGGCAGAACGTGCGTCGCTTCTTCGATCTGACCTGCGACGCCGACGACCGGATCTGGATCGCCACCACCGACGGGTCGGACAACGGCCGGATCTACTGCTACGAGAACAACGCCTGGTCCACGCCCTATCAAGCCACGAACGACGGATACACCTTCCAGGCGGCGTTCACCCTCGACCAGGCCGGCGCACCGGTGCTGGCCCTGCGAACACGGCCGTCCGGTGTCCAGACCCTGGCGGTCATGCGCCTTGCCGGGACACAGTGGACCGCATTTCCGGGCCTGGAGACCGGCTTCGACAACAACCTCGCCATCGCGATGATCGATGACGAGCCCTACGTGATGTATGCCAATTCCATGCAGTACGGCCATGTGACTCGTTACGTGACCGGCACCGGCTGGCAGGCCGTCGGCGCCAGCCCCATGCACCCGAGCAATTCGGTCAATTCGTATGCCATGGCGGTCGATTCGCAGGGACAGCCCTGGGTGATCTACCGCCAGGGCGGCGACGTGCACGTGCGCTGGTTTGACGGTACGGACTGGATCGTTGTGGATACCGAGGCTCTCGAAAACATCGTCGACACATCCAGCTGGCCCGACACCATGGACATCGCCCTGATCGACGACGTGCCCGTGATCGCCTTCAAGACGACCGCCGGCGCTCGTGGTCTCCGGGTTATGGCGTATGTCGACGAGGCCTGGGTCAACCTGGCGGGAGTGACGACGGTCGGCACCGCAGGGTCACACTACCCGCAGTTGGCCGTGACGGACGACGGGGTCATCTACCTGGGCTACAGCGATGCTGATGCCGGCGGGGCGATGTCAATCAAGGCGTATACGCCGGCCGATTGAGCGGTGCCACGTATCGTCAATCCGAGGTATGAGCCCAGTGCGTTGACAGCGCACGCTGGGATCTGTTCAGGGATGACGTAGGATATCTTTCGCACATTTGAAGATGAGGGGTGGCCCTCGATCTGATCTAATGCGGTTAGCGACAACCAAACAGATCAGAGAAGGAGAACCACCCATGGATCAGGATAGCAAAAAGCTGGCTAATGTCATCAGTATTGACCAGGACTCCCTCAAGGGGCACGTGGGCGAGATCGTCAGAAGCACTGTCGAGGAGACCCTCAACGGGCTCCTGGACGCCGAGGCCGACCGGCTATGCAATGCCACCCGATACGAGCGATCGCCCGACAGAACCGACTCCAGGGCCGGCAGCTACAAGCGGAAGCTGGGGACCCAGGCCGGAGAAGTCACCTTGAAGGTCCCCAAGCTCCGCCAGGCCACATTCGAGACCGCCATCATCGAACGCTACAAGCGTCGAGAGACCTCCGTTGAAGAAGCCCTGGTCGAGATGTACCTGGCCGGTGTTTCTGTTCGCCGGGTGGAAGACGTGACCCAGGCGCTCTGGGGCTCCAGGGTCAGCCCGAGTACCGTCAGTTCCCTAAACAAGAAGATCTATGGGCGCATTGAAGAGTGGCGTAATCGCCCCATCACCGGCCAGCATGTATACGTCTATCTGGACGGGATCTACCTGAAGCGCAGCTGGGGTGGCGAAGTCAAGAACGTGGCCATCCTGGTAGCCATCGGGGTTAACCAGGACGGATTTCGGGAAGTTCTCGGAGTTTGTGAGGGCGGCAAGGAAGACAAGGCCAGCTGGCTATCATTCCTGCGTCATTTGAAGCAGCGGGGCCTGCAGGGCACCAGGATGTTCATTTCGGACAAGTGCCTGGGCCTGGTCGAAGCTCTGGGTGAGACTTTTCCTGAGACGGCCTGGCAACGCTGCACAGTCCATTTCTACCGCAACGTTTTCACGGCGGTACCCAAGGGCAAAGTTCGCCAGGTGGCCGCCATGCTGAAGGCCATTCATGCCCAGGAGGCCCGTGCAGAGGCCGAAGCCAAGGCCAAGCAGGTTGTGGCCAAGCTGAAGGTGATGAAGTTGAAGAAAGCCGCCCATATCGTCGAGGAAGGCGTCATCGAGACTCTGTCGTACTACCAATTCCCGGAGCAACACTGGCGCAGGATCAGGACCAACAACCCGCTCGAGAGGATCATGCGGGAGATCAGGCGCCGAACCAGGGTGGTCGGAGCTTTCCCAGATGGCGAGTCAGCCCTGATGCTCACGGCGGCCAGGCTCAGACACATCGCAGGGACGAAGTGGGGATACAGGATCTACCTCAATGTCAGATTGATCGCGGAACAGGAGGTCGAGAACGAACAGAGGGCAGGCTAATAACCGTCGGCCGAGAAGGTCGAGGGCACCCCTCAAGAAAAGTGCGAAAGATTCTGGACACTACCCAGATCGTAGCGCCCCAGCACACCATTTTGCAGCACCGCCTGATTGAGTTCCACCCAGATCCGACCATTCCCATCCCAGTGCAAGGAACGGAACACCGACGGCCGGTCGCACTCCAGATGCTGGCTCAAGTTGTGCCGTTGCCGCAGCGCCTTCAGCCGCTCGAGTGTCCGGTCGTCGCGAATCGGTGCTCGATATTCCCGTTCGGTCGACCAGATCTTCTTGCCGCCGAGAGCGTAACAGGCAACGACATACCGATCCCGCTCTGGAGCAAGATAGAGATGGTCCGAGTCGTCGAGTGTCCATCGTCGATTCAACCAGCGATACGTCGTGCACGGATCGTTGGTCTGCAGCTCCGGTGGTGACTTGTAGAAAGTATCAATCTCCCGGCCGTCCTCGCCGAATACGACCACCTGAGGTATCTCGGAGAGATTCGCTTCGGGAGTAATCACCACCGGACAGAACCCGACCGCCGTGCGTTCGCCCCTGGCTGCCGCACCAAAGTAGACCGCGAACTCGAGTGGCCGGCCATCCGGTCGCTTCGGCTCCAGGGCGCCCAGCGGATCGCCGCTCACAGCATCGACCCAGACCAGCCGCGGAACTACTCGTTGCATGATGCCAACAGCACCGGCTCTCCCGGCCCTTCGCCGCGCCGGCTGAGCGTGCGTTGGAAGCGCCCCGTGGGGTCGAACACCTTCAAGTCGCCGACGCTCCAATCGGCGAGGTAAATCGTGCCATCGTCATCCATTGCGGCGTCGGCGATCATGCCGAGTAGGCATTCCATTTCGGGGAGAACGGTCGACCAGCTGGGCGTGAGGTTGATTTCAAGGAGAACGGTATTTTCAACTGTGGACTGAGCTGTGACATCCGCGAAGGACCACGCCCAGACGAATAGAGAAATCGCGATAGCAATGCAAAATCGATTCACAAGCGAGTCTTTTTTGTCGTCGATGTATATTCCAAAGAGCACGTCATTCCCCTCCCATTTTGAAAGCTTTCATGCAATCCCGGTATGATTCCTTTGAAATCTACCATTTATTACTGTTACCCCCACTTGAAAATGAACTCCTCCGTACCCACCTTCAACCCCCACAACCTGAATTTGCTTGAATAGAATAACGTGCACCCAGTTGAAACATTCTGAACCCGCCTTCTTAATCTGGGTATTTTTCCAGTCCAGCCCACGAACAAACTGCTTGGATCAACTTGAATCAGGGTCCGGAATCGTCAGCCGTGGCACTTGAGGTCGCATCCTGCTCATTAATTGTATTCGACCCTCCGAATATGGATGCCACCCACCACCAATTTGCAATTTCTAATATTTGCGATTCATCTGCAATGACCTGAAAAGATCCAATTTCTTTTCTTAATTTCCGTATTTCGACTCCTAATTTTTCTAGATCTGAACTGAAACTTGGATCATATGGCCTGAAAATCCTTATCCGCCAACGCCTCTTGCCTTTTTCCTTTGGGAAATCGACCAATTTCGACTGTGAGGGATAAGGCCTAATCCAAAAAATATCCCCAGTGTTTATCAGTTGCCTCATACTTTTATTGTCTCCACAAACTAAAAAGGCCCATCCATTTCCTCCGAAATTTCTTGGACTTAGGAATCGCACTCCACATTCAACATGTTTTATAAATTTTGAAACAGAGTATCCATCATTCACGACAATTTCATATGAACATTGTTTTCCACCCTTTGAAGATTCTGAAACTTGTTGTAAAAGGTCCTCTTCGGCCATTTTCTTAACTTCAATCATCTTGTCAAATTCAAAATAACTCCCCGAATTATTGCCTGTCGCCTCCCTGGAACTAACTTTCATTTCAATCTCATCAAATCCAATACCATTTTCTTTCGCAAGTTTTTTTGCCAGATGGACAACCTCTGCGCTGTTTAGTTGTCTATAAATTTCTTTGTTTCCAAAAACTTTGTGCAAAAAAGCTGAACTGCCGATTTCTTCTCCACTGGCAACCGATGCCAATAAATGGGGAAACAGCAAAATAGACGCCGACACCCAAACCCTTACATTATTTTTAATCCTATTTACCAACATTGCTCTCTCATTTCCTTCACTTTTTTGGAAAAACTTTCCAGTGGGTTTTTCGTTTTTGGAATCATCCCTTTTGCTTATCGCCATGGTACCTCTAAACCAAGATCCAGAAGTTCTCACTTCCAATCAACATGCCATGGGCTTGAAAAATCATTACCCCGTAGCTTTAATTAAGTTCATTAAACATCTCCTCGGGAGATACAAATGTTCGGTAACTACCATTTAAATATGCGGGATCACCCTCTTGGTAATACCCTTCTGCAATTAAATTGTCTATTGCGCCACTATAATCTCTTCTTTGATATTCTGTTCCATTAACCACAACATACCCAATTCGCCTATTTGCTGGGGTTACATTGGAAGCTGCAGCCTGGCAGACGGAAAACAAGATCAATCCGATTGTGGCGGACCAAAAAACGAGCTGTTTCATTTATTGTCCTCTTGGTAGGTCTCAGGAACGGAAATATCCCGAATGAAAAAGTTAGGCACCTTAATTCCAGAATACTTCGTAAAACCTGGAGCCAGCTTGTCAATTTCGTACCGCCTCTTGCCGCTGTTCACTTCCGAAAGCAACTCCAGTAGCAGGCGTGCATTTTCACCTGAATAAACCTTCAAGTACTCGCTCCCCCAAGCAACTAGTTTATCCTCCTCTAAAAACCGCTGTATTTCCGATATTGTCGCAAAATTCTTTGGGCCTTTGTCTTTTGCAAAATCACCCCTTGATGGAATCAAATATCCCACTTCTCTCCCAGAAAACATTCCCTCTACAATTATTGCATCTTCATCATCTGGAAAATGGAATTTCAAGCCGGAATATTCTTTTTTCGCCAGCATGCCCTCAATCCATCCACCCACAATTCCTTTGGCTTCTAAATCCTCAACACCACTGAACCTCAACTTTGCAATACTATCCGCCGCCGCCCAAAATAAATCCTGAGGTTCCCATGAATCTCCCGCCAACCGCAATTGCCTTTTCATTCTACGATTTGAAATACTTACAAACCTTGAAAATTTCTTCCCCCCTATTGAAACCAAATACCCATCCGACTCAATTGTAAATGGCGGATTAAAAACACCCCCCCCCATAATTAACTTTCCAGAATCCACCGATACAGAAATTGTTTCCCCTGGAGGATTTAGCACCTCATCAGGTTGGTTTCCCGCCCAGGCCCGGGGTCTATTTATTGGGCCCAATACTGGACAAACAGAAAGGAATAATGCGAGAAAGACAACTATCCGTGTCACTTTTAATTTGGAACTCAATGGTTGGAAATTCACAACAAGCTCCACCTCTATGGGTCCGATTGAGTTACTAGATGCCTGACTCTTCGTCTATTCCAAAATCAAACTTCAATTCCCAGCCTGGCAAGTTGTGGACCACCGCCCACACAATCACAACCAATAGGGTTTAAGGGGCTTAACTGTCCAAAAATTTCCACCACCCTTAAGTATAATAGTGTACCGCAATTGATACATGCATGGTCAATTCTATGGGACAGCGAAACACTCGAGTGGATTTTCATTTCCAAAACAATTAATGCTCAGAATTACTTGCCAAATGACCAATCTTTTTAACCTTACAAAGGTTAATCCATTCCAAATTTTCTCAATCACCCCCACCTAAACCTAGCCGAGCACCAGCTTCTTGGCACGAAAAGCCATTTCAGAACCTCTCACTTCAAGTCCAGCAAAAAAACACCGAGAAAATCTGGGCGAGCTACAACAATAACCCAACCCAATCCCCTCACCTCCTCCGATACCTCCGCTCCGGCCTCCCCACCCCGCCGTAATTCACATCCGCCTCCAGGAACCCGGCCGACACCAGGTACTCCAGATACCGTCGCGCCGTGCTGCGGCTGACCCCCAGCCGCGCCCCCAGGCTCTCGGCGCTGATGCCCTCCGGGCCGATGCGTTCACCCTCGGCGCAGTCCGTCCCGCCGGCGGGACAGAACACCTTCTGCACCTTCTCCAGCGTCAGGCGGTCCACGCCCTTGGGCAGGTCGCCCCGGCCCACGTCTCCCGTCGCGCCCCCGCCGGCCCCGTCACCGCCACCGCCCCCGTGCAACAACCGGTCCACCTCGGCCTGCTCCATCCCCTCATCGCCCGTGGCCAGCCGCTGCCGGAACCCGGCGAACTTCTGCAGCGCCTCCTCGAAACGCGAGAACACCACCGGCTTGATGATGTAGTCGAACACGCCCCCGTGCAGGGCCCCCTGCAGGGTGCCCGCGTCCCGCGCCGCCGTGATCAGGATCACATCCACCGGCAGGCCCGCCCCCCGCAGCTCCTTCAACAGGTCCAGGCCGTTGCCACGGGGCAGGAACAGGTCCAGCAGGATCAGGTCCGGCTCCAGCACCGGCGCCTGCTCGCGGGCCTCGGCGTAGTCGGCCGCCACCCCCACCACCTGGTAGCCCGCCACCTTCTCGGTGAAGCGTCGGTGCAGGTCTGCGATGCGGGGATCATCCTCCACGATCAGGACGCGCAGATCATCCATGGTCGGCCTCCGGCTTCTGCAGGTTCTCTTCAACCCTGGTCATATCGCCTTTGGGAATGATGGCCGTGAACAGCGCCCCGCCCAGCTCGCTCTCGCCCACGGTGATGTCGCCCCCCAGGGCGTTCAGGTTCTCGCGCACCAAGTGCAGCCCCACGCCGTGGCCCGCGCTGCTCTTGGAACTCACCCCCCGCTCGAAGATGGCCGCCGCCCTTTCCGCCGGCACCCCCGGGCCACTGTCCTCCACTTCCAGGATCAGATCGTGCCCCAGGTCGGTCATGCTCAGGCGCACCCGGCGCGGCTGCCGCTCGCCCGCCACCGCCGCCTCCAGGGCGTTGTCCACCAGATTGCCCAGGATGGTCACCAGCCGCTCCGGCGCCACATGTGCCGGCACGTCCCGCAACGAGCTGCCCTCGTCCACCTCCAGCTGCACCTTCAGCTCGCTGGCCCGGTTGGCCTTGCCGATGATCAGGCCCGACAGCAGGGTATGCGGCACCGCGCTGTTCAGCAGGCTGACCAGCTCCTGGTAGTCCGCCGTCTCGTTCAGGATCAGATCCAGCGCCTCGTCCGCGGCCCCGATCTGGATCAACCCCGCCACCGTGTGCAGCTGGTTGCTGTGCTCGTGGGCCTGGGCCCGCAGCAGGTCCGAGTAATCGCGCACCCGGGACAGCTCCCGCGCCAGGCGGTCCAGCTCGTCCTTGCGGCGGAAGCTGGCCACCGCCCCCACCACCTCGCCCTGGTGCCGCACCGGATTCACGCTGACGATGAAGGCCACACCGCCCCGCTCCACCTCGCGGTCCAACACCGGCTGCCCGTCCCGCAGCACCTGCTGCAGCACCGGCACCGCCACCAGGTCGGCCACCGGGCGGCCCACCAGCTCACTCTCGGGCCCCAGCCGGTCCAGCCCCAGGTCGCGCCGCGCCGCCGCGTTGGCCAGGCGCAGGTTGCCTCCGGCGTCCACGGCCAGCACGCCCTCGCGCATGGTCTCCAGGATGGCCCCGCGCTCTTGGAACAGCGAAGCGATCTCCCGCGGCTCCAGCCCCAGGATGGCCTTCTTGAAGCGGCCGGCAATGATCACCGCCCCCAGCAGGCCCACCAGGGCCATCATGAAGATGAAGACCCGCGGCTGCAGCTGGTGGCGCACGATGATGCGGTCCACGTCCGACAGCAGGTAGCCCACCGACACGAACCCCAGCACCCGATCCGGGTGGTCCGGGTCGTCCGGATCGCGCACCGGGGCGAAGCCGCGCAGGCTGGGCCCCAGGGTGCCCACCGCCGAGGACACGTAGCTGCGCCCCTCGGCCACGGCGGGGCCCTCGTCGCCGCCCACGAAGTGCTGCCCGATCTTCCAGCTGTCGGGATGGGAAAGGCGAATACCCTCGGCGTTGCACACCACCACGTACTCGCCGTCGGCGGCGCGCCGCACCTGCTCGGCCAGGGCCTGCACCGGGCCGTCGGGCTGCGGGGGGCGGCCGCTTTCCAGATCACGCAGCCCCTGCACCACCACCGGGTTGCGGGCCACGGCCTCGGCCACCACCAGGGCCCGCCGGCCGATTTGGTCCTCCAGGATCTCGGCCACCAGGCTGCCGAAGATGATGCCGCTGATGCCGATCTGCACCAGCACCAGCAACCCCAGCAGCAGGATCATCTGCGCCTGCAGGGAGCGGGGCACCAGGGCCCGCGCCCGGTCTGCCAGAGATTGCGCTACCAGGGCGCCTTTCACGATCCCAGCTCCGCCAGCACGGCGTCGGCCATTTCCCCGGTGGTCGCGCTGCCCCCCAGATCCCGGGTGGTGCGCCGGCCCACGGCCAGCACACCGCCCAGGGCCGCCATGACCTGCCCGGCCTGCTCGCCCAGATCCAGGTGTTCCAGCATCTGGGCCACGGTCCAGATCATGCCCGTGGGGTTGGCCAGCCCCTTCCCGGCGATATCGGGCGCCGACCCGTGCACCGGCTCGAACATGCCGGGATGGCGGCCCGTGGGATCGATGTTGGCCGACGGCGAGATGCCGATGCTACCCAGCATGGCCGAGCCCAGGTCGGTCAGGATGTCCCCGAACAGGTTGCTGGCCACCACCACCTGCAGGTCCTGGGGCGCCAGGATGAACTTGCCTGCCAGGGCGTCCACGTGCATGACCGCCGCCTCGCATTGCGGAAAATCGGCCGCCACCTCGCGAAAGATGCCGTCCCAGAACACCATGCTGTGGTTCAGGGCGTTGCTCTTGGTGGCCGACATGACACGGTCGCAACCGTGGGCCACGGCGTACTCGAAGGCGTGGCGGATGATGCGCTCGGTGCCGCGTCGCGTGAAGCGCGCCTCCTGCACCGCCGTCTCCTGGGGCGTGCCCTTGCTCTCCAGGCGGCCCACCCCGCAGTACTCGCCCTCGGTGTTCTCGCGCATGACCACGAAGTCGATGGTCTCGGGCGTGCCGTCCCGCAGGGGCGAGCGCAGCCCCGGCAGCAGCTTCACCGGCCGCATGTTCACGAACTGGTCGAACCCCATGCGGATGGGCAGCAGCAGCCCACGCAGGGACACGTGGTCCGGCACCCCGGGATAGCCCACCGCCCCCAGCAGGATGGCGTCGCCGTCGGCCAGACGCTCCAGGCCGTCGTCGGGCATCATGGTCCCGTGCTCCAGGCACCAGGCGCAGCTCCAGGGCACTTCGTCGTAACGGAAGCGCAGCCCGCCGTGCAGCGCGGCCAGCCGGTTCAGCAGTTGCCGGGCCACGGCCATGACCTCGACACCGATGCCGTCGCCGGGAATGAGTTTCAGATGGATTTCACGCATGGACTTGCCTCGAACCGGTCAGGCGAAGCGGTCGGCCAGCCGGTGGATCAGGTAACTGCTCTCGCGCAGGGCCTGCTCGGCGAAGTCGCCGAAGAAGACCTGCACCTCGTGGAAACGGGCGATGAACGCCTCCTTGTCCCCGGCCCGCACCATGGCCGCCAGCTCCTGGTGATGATCCAGGAAGCGCAGCAGCTCGGCGCGGCGGGTCTCGTCGCTCAGGACGATGTCGGCGTAAAGCTCGGGATTCTGGGCGAAGATGCGCCCGGTCATCATCAGCTCGGCCCGGTAGATGGGGCTGCTCAGGTCCAGCATGGCCGCCGGATCGGCCCCCGTCTCGGCCAGGAACGATCCGTGCAGCAGGGCCACGAAGTGGCGCAGCCCCTGCACCAGGTTCATGGCCCGGTCGTGACGCTCGGCCTCCACCGTGCACACCCGCAGACCGTACAGGCTCAGTTGATCCAGCAACCATTGGGCCTGCTCGGTGCCGCGCCCCCCGCACACCACCAGCAGCTGCTTGGACAGGTTCTGCACGTCGGGGCCGTGCATGGGGTGCAGTCCCACCACCGGCCCGGGGTGGGCGTCCAGCATCCACTGCAGGGGCTGGGCCTTGTGGCTGGTGAAGTCGGCCAGCACCGTGTCGGCCGCCAGCAGGGGTGCCAGGCGCTCCATCACGGCGCGGGTCTGGCGGATGGGCACCACCACCAGGGCCAGATGGGCCCCGGCGGCCAGCTGCGCGGCCCGGTCCCAGTCGCCGGCGTCCAGCACCCGCACCTGGTGGCCGCTGGCCTGGAAGAAGCGCCCGTACAGGCTGCCCATGCGGCCGGCGCCGCCCACCAGCAGGATGGTGCGCGGACCGGGGGCGGCGCAGGGCTGGCTGCCCACGGCCTGGCGCGCCCTGGACGAGCCCATGATCATGCGCAGGAAATCCTCGGCCCACTCGGGGTCCAGGCCGCGCTGCTGGGCCTGGGCCCGGAAGGCATCCACCTTCTCCTGTTCCCGGGCGGGCACGAAGATGGGCAGGCCCTCGCGCTGCTTGGTCTCCAGCACCCGGGTGGCCAACCGGCCCCGCCCTTCCAGCAGGTCCAGCAGGCCCTCGTCGATGGCGTCGATGCGCCGGCGCAGGTCGGCCAAAGGGTTTCCGGACAAGTCGGGATTTCGGGACGTCTGGTGGCTACCAGGAGTGTCGGGATTTCGGGGGTCGGTCATGTGGCGTTCTCCGGGGGCCGTGGTAAACTGGGACTGGCACATCTTAAAGGACAACCGCGCCCGTGGGTAGTCCGGTCCTTGGGGGGTTGTTCGGTCCCGGGAGGCCCCCGCTCCATGCAACCCGGGCCGCCCTTTCTGCGTCTGGATAGCGAACCCGGAATCATGATATCCCAAGGAGTACCATGCGACGCCGTCTCCCCTCCTCGCCCAGGCGCCCGGCCTTTCTGCTGGCCCTCTGGATCACCTTTGCCGCCTCGGCCATGGCCCGGACCGACCAGCCCGCGGGTCCTTCAACCACTCCCGCCGCCAGCCCCGCCGCCAGCCCCGCCGCCGGCTTCATCCACGGCACCGCCACCTGGCCCGACGGCCACCAGGTCACGGGCTTCATCCGCTGGAAGAACGAGGAGGCCTTCTGGGGCGACCTCTTCCACACCGGCTATCGCGAGAACCCCTGGTCGCCATTCGTGGACTTGAAGAAGATGCGGGCCCAGCGCCGCAAGGAGTACTTCGCCACCCACGGCCTGGTGGACCGGCTGGCCTACGCCCTGGAAGAGGACGACAAGGACCCCATCGGCTGGCGCATGCTGCTGATCCGCGTGGGGGATATCCGCAGCATCGAGATCCACGACGGCGAGGACGATTTTCTGGTGACGGCCGACGGTTCACGCCACCAGATCGGCGGTTACGGTAACGACGCCGGGGCCGACCTGCTCATCTACACGGGCGAGGACGAGCCCCTGGAGGTGGAATGGAACGACCTGACCGGCCTGGAGTTCAGCCCCGCCCCGGCAGACGCCGTGCCCTACGGCCGCCGCGCCTACGGCCTGGTCGAGACCAGCGAGGGCCCCTTCGAGGGCTTCGTGCAGTGGGACGTGAGCGAGTGCGTGTCCATCGACATCCTGGACGGCCGCCTGGACGGCAAGAACCGCGACTTCGCCCTGGGCGAGGTGCGCTCCCTGGCCCGGGCCCGGGGCGAGAACGCCACCGTGGTGGAGACGCGGGACGGCCAGACCATCACCCTGGGCGGCAGCAACGATCTGAACAGCGGCAACCGCGGCCTGTACGTGGAAAATCCCGGGTTCGGCAAGGTGCTCATCCCCTGGAAGCGCTTCCAGAAGGTGACCTTCAGCGACGCGCCGGACAACGGTCCCGGGCGGGAATCCTACGCCGGGGGTGAGAAACCCCTGCGCGGCACCGTCAGCCTGCGGGACGGCCGCCGGCTGCAGGGCCGGCTGGTGTATGACCTGGACGAGGGCTGGGCCTGGGATCTGTTCAACGGGCAGCGCCGGGACATGGAGTACATCATTCCCTTCGCCCTGATCACCGCCATCGAACCCCGGGACAACCAGTCCTGCCGCGTCACCCTGCGCAACGGGCAGAGCCTGGAACTGGAAGGCGAACAGGACACCGGCGACGGCCATGGCGGGGTGCTGGTGTTCACCGCTGAAAGCGGCGACCGGCGCCCCGAGCACGTGGCCTGGGGCGACATCCGGCGCATCGATCTGCGATAGCGGGACACACGCCATGCGCCGCCGGCATGACACCGGACCCGCCCCCGGGCTCAACCCGCCCCCGTCATTCCTCTTCCACGTGGGCCGCCGCCCGCGCCGCCCAGTACCACACCGCCTCGGCGAATTGCTCGGCCGTGTAGGCGCAGTAGGTGCCGCCGGGCTTTTCCAGCATGTTGCGGGCCATGGTCAGGGGGTCCATGGGCTCCTCGGGCTCGGGGCCGGCCAGCAGGCACACCACCTCCCAGTCCCAGTCGCCGCTGCGGGTGCCGTCGTTCTCCAGCAGGGTGGCCGCCGAGTACAGCACCACCGCGGCGTGGCGCGCCTCCTCGCGGGCCCCCCGCGCCGTGACCCGGATGTAGCCTTCCTCGTGGGCCTGGCGCCGCTCGAAGCGGGCGTGCAGGAGCGTGTCCGGGCCCACGCGCACGGTGCTGCTGACGAACCCGGCCGCATCCACCGGAACGATGACCACCTGGCTCAGGTCGCTGCGTCCGGCCCCGGGGCGGCGCTGTGCCCAGCCGTCCCGCACGCGCTGCAACAGCTCGTCGTGGGTGCCCTCGAACCAGGTGTGCTTGCCGCCGGGCAGGTGGCGGCCGCGGGCGAAATCGCTCCAGCCCAGGCTGGGCGCGGTGTCGGGATCATTTTTCAAGACGAATCTCCTGTCATGTCCTATCTTTGCGGGCGAAACGGTCCCTGCTCGCCTCTTCACATCAAGGAGCCATTATGGATTACCCGGTCAACGACAAGCAACTGATTCGCGACTGCGAGATCGGTGAAGGCACCAGGATCTGGAACTTCGTCAACATGTACGAATGCAAGATCGGCAAGGACTGCATGGTGGGCCACTTCGTGGAGATCCAGGAGGGCGTGACCATCGGCGACCGCACCCGCATCCAGAGCCACACCTTCATCTGCGACATGGTCACCATCGGCAGCGACGTGTTCGTGGGCCACGGCGTCATGTTCATCAACGACACCATGCCCCCCCAGCCCGAGAAGGAAAAGTGGCTGCCCACCACCATCTGTGACGGGGCCAGCCTGGGCAGCAACAGCACCATCCTGCCGGTGCGCGTGGGCAAGGACGCCGTGGTGGGCGCCGGCGCCACCGTCACCAAGGACGTGCCCGACGGCGCCATCGTGGCCGGTTGCCCCGCCAAGATCCTGCGCTACAAGGAAGGATACGGACCGGAGGCCTGATGTTTTTTCCGCGCAGCTCTTGCCCGACACTCCTTTCCGTAATCCTGTTCGGGGCCCTGATGACCGGGCCGGTGGTGGCCAAGCAGCCGCCCCCGGCCCCGGCCGATTCCCTGCTGCACGGCGCCGAGGAGATGGTGGTCAGCGGCCAGGCCCCGGCCGACACTCCCGCCGGCACGGTGCGGGTGCCCGCGGTGCAGCTGCGCTGGCGCAACCCCGGCAGCCTGGCCGAGGTGGGCGCCCTGTTGCCGGCCGTCAGCGTGGCCGTCAACAGCCGGGGCGAAAGCACCCTCATGATCCGCGGCGCCCCCGAGCGCCACGTGCAGACCTACCTGGACGGCATTCCCCTGAACCTGGCCTGGGACGAGCGGGTGGACCTGGAAACGGTGCCCATCACCGGCATGGGCCGCCTGGAAAGCACCCGGGGCATTCCCTCGTTGCTGGCCGGCCCCGGGGCCCTGGCCGGCAGCGTGCGCATCCTGCCGCCCCGGCTGGACGGCCGGCGCCACAGCCGCCTGGACCTGTCCCTGGGCTCGCGCTCGCGGGTGCGCGCCTCGCTCATGGATCAGCGCCGCCTCGGGGCCTGGGACCTGCTGTCCGGCGGCGGCTGGCAAAGCCGCAACACCCTGCCCCATCCCGACGGCGGGGATGTCTTCAACACCGACATGAAGCAGATCTCGGGCCTGCTGCGGGCCGGCCGCCCCGTGGCCGGCACCGGGCGCCTGAACCTGCTGGCCAGCGTGTGGGGCGGGGAAAAGGGCGTGCAGCCCGAGGCCCACGAGGGTGACGACGCCCGCTTCTGGCGCTACCCCCTGCGCCGCCGCCTGCTGCTGGGTGGCTCGCTGCACCTGCCCCTGGACCACGGCCGCTGGGATCTGAACACCATGCTGGCGGGGGATCTGTTCAACCAGGAGATCGACGCCCGCGGACCCGATGGCTGGGACCGGCCCCTGGAGAACGGCCAGAAGTACGAGAAGGATTTCGATCGCGCCGCCAGCGGCGCCGCCGGCCTGACCCGCTGGCTTGGCCACGGCGGCCGCCTGTCCCTGCAGACCACCTGGCGCTACAACCAGCACCGGGAGAGCACCCGGGTGGGCGGCGGCGTGCAGAGCTTCGCCCAGCTGCTGGGCAGCGTGGTCCTGGAGGGCGAGGTGCTGACCCACCAGGGCTGGCGCCTGCGCGGCGGCCTGGGCTGGGACACGGCCGCCACTCCCGAGTCGGGGGACAAGCCCGGCGCGGCGGACTTCAGCGCGGCCGCCCGGCAGGTGCGCCTGTCCCGGGAGTGGTACGGGCAACGGTCCGGACATGGCACCGCCTACGCCTCCTACGCCCGGCGCAGCCGCTTTCCCAGCCTGCGCGAGCTGTACTCGGGGGCCCTGGACGAATTCGTGCCCAACCCCGGCCTGCAACCCGAGGAGCAGGAGATCTTCGAGCTGGGCTGGACCCTGGACCGCCCCGCCTGGAGCCTGTTCGGCGCCCTGTTCCACCAGATGCTGCACGGGGGCATCGAGAAGGAACGCCTGGCCGACCGACCCGAGCAGTTCATGCGCGTCAACCGCACCCGCATTCGCGTGCCCGGCTGCGAGCTGGGCCTGAACTGGCGCCCTCTGCACCCCCTGGAGCTGTCTCTGCGGTACACCTTGCTGGAGGCGCGGGTGGAGACGGCCACCGGCTTCGACCGCCCCGCCGAGGATCGCCCGGATTATCTGGCCCGCCTGGGCCTGAGCTGGCAGAGGGAAACCGGGCCCGGCGCCCTGCTGGAAGTGGAGACCACCGGGGCCCGCCACAGCGCCGACTCCACCGACGCCGCCACCGGGTTGCGGCGCCTGGGCGCGGACACCCTGCTGAACCTGCGCCTGAGCTGGCGTTGGCTGCCGGACGCCACCGGCGCCTCCGGGTCGGATGCGCCCCGGCAGGTGGAAGCCTTCGTGCGCGTGAACAACCTGCTGGACGAGACGGCCTACTTCCAGACGGGCCTGATCGAGCCCGGCCGGGTGCTGATCCTGGGTGCCGGCGTGGGGTACTAGTGGACAAGAGAAGGGCCCCGCGCCCCTCCGGACACCGGGCCCAACACCCTGGATCGAGCCCATCTAGACCAGTTCCAGCTCGCTTTCCTTTTCCAGATCCAGCCACTGGTCGTCGGGCAGGGAACCCACCGGCCCCTGTTGCGAAACCGCCGGAACGGTCGTGGCCCCCTCCACCTTGAAATGGGACATGAGGGAAGCCAGCATCCGCGTCTGGGCCGAGAGTTCCTCGGACACCGAGGCCGTCTCCTCGGCGTTGGCCGTGCTGGACTGGGTGGCCGAGTCGATCTGCTCCAGGGCCAGGGTGATCTGATCCACCGAGGATGCCTGGTGCTCGTTCATCCGGGCGATCTCGTCCACCGCGCCGGTGATCTCCTGGATGTGGGCCACCACCTTGACCAGGGCCTCGGCCGTCTGGGTAGCGATCTCGCTGCCGCGCTCCACCCGGTCGCCCGAACCCTCGATGAGCTGCGCCGTCTCCCGCGCCGCTTTGGCGCTGCGCTGGGCCAGGTTGCGCACCTCTTCGGCCACCACGGCAAAGCCCTTGCCGTGGGTACCCGCCCTGGCTGCCTCCACCGCCGCGTTCAAGGCCAGCAGGTTGGTCTGGAAGGCGATGTCGTCGATGACCTTGATGATCTTCGAGATCTCGGCGCTGGACTCGGTGATGGCGCCCATGGCCGCCGTCAACTCCTGCATGTGAATGTTGCTTTCGTCAGCGGAATCACAGGCCGCTGTGGCCGTCTTGGCCGAGTTGCGGGCGATCTCGGCGCTGGAGCGCGCCTGGTCCCTAATCTCGGTGACCGAGGCGTGGGTTTCCTGCATGCTGGCCGCCTGCTCGGTGGCGCCCTGGGCCAAGGTCTGGCTGGTGGCCGAGAGCTGCTCGGCCCCACGATTGATCTCCTGGACGGCGTTGTTGGCCTGCCCCACCACCTTGCTCAGGCTGGTCTTCATATCCCGCAAGGCCAGCCCCAGGGTGTCCTTGTCCGAGGTGGGCTGAACTTCCCGGGTCAGGTCGCCGTCGGCGATGGCCTGGGCAAGCTGGGCCTTGGCCTCCAGGTTGTCCGCCATCTCGTCCAGGGCGCGGGTCATGACCCCGATCTCGTCCCGCGACGAGATGTGCAGACGCCGGCTCAGGTCACCTCGCCCGAATTCCTCGGTGAAGGCCACCGTCCGATTGATGGGCCCGGTGATGGAGCGGATGGCGAACAGGGCCAGCACCCCGGCCAGGACCAGGGCCACCAGTGATCCGCCCCAGGTGAACACCCTCTGACGGGTGCGGGCCGCGGCCAGATCGTGATGCAGATCATCACGGCGCTGGGCCAGGCTTTCGTTGGCCTCAAGCATGATGGCCTGGACTTCCAGGATGGCCGGCGTTGTCTCTTCTCGCAGGATTTTATGAGCTGCGGCCTGGGCGACCTCGTTCTCGTGCTCCATCGCGACCAACACTGCCATTTCCTTCTCGAGTTCAAGCAAGGCGGGCTCCACCTCCTCGACGAAGTGGTTCATCCATTCATAAGTTTGCAGATTCTGGAGTTCACCGGCCTGGGCGAATAGCCCCTCATTGGTGCTGGTGATGGCCACCAGTATATCCCCGAGCTCTGGCCAGTTCCGTGAAAGGGCGGACGCTTCCTCGCTGTTCAACCACTGCCCCAGGCCGCTCCTGGTAGGATCCAGCTCCACCGTGATTTCTTCTTGGTACATGACATCCTGGGCCAGGGCGAGAGCCCACTTGTCCTGGTCGATCAAGAGCTGCTGAAGCTTCTCGCTGAGCCCCGGGTGCACCTGGCGCCACCCCTTGTCGATGGTGATGGCCGTTTTGTGGAAGGCCTCATGGGCGGGCTTCATCCGGTCCAGGTAGCCGGCCAGCTTGGGATCCTTCTTCTTGATAGCCTCGAATTCCTCCCCGTACAGGATCTTGCCCAGCTTGCAGGCGTGGTGATCGGTCTGCAGCTTGAGCTTGTCTCCATTGGTGAGCACGTGGTCCGTGAGCTTGGCCTGCCAGTTCAGATGGTCGATCTCGCGGTCGAGTATGACCTCCATGTAGTGGGTGGCGTGGCCGATCTCTTCATTGATGGTGCCCGTGTTGGATACCTTCAGCGCCACCGGCCCCACGGCCAGGCAAACCAGGGCCACCGCCAGAAAACCCGTCACCAGTTTGACCTTGACGGTCATTTTCAACCCTCCGGTTTGGCATGCAAAATAGTCCATAGCTTACATGGCTGTAATCGACCGCCCGGCCCGGAGGTTAAGAAGTAAAGCCCATTTGCATAAAGGAAACCCCGGCGACAGTGAGTCGTCGGGGTTCCTGTCCCTACATTTCGGGACCACCGAGTCGGGACAGAATCAGAAACGGCTCCACAGCATCTGGTTGGTCACCTCGTGGTGGAACATGATCTCGGCCCGCTTGATGCGATCACCCAGCTCGCGGGGGCAGCGGTGGGCCACCATTTCCTTGAGCTCGTGGTACTTGGCGTGGCTATCCTCGCCCAGCGCCTCCTTCACCCAGTGGCTCCTGCGGTAGGCGGTCATCGCATCGTAGATGTTGCCGGGCAACAGGCGCTTGCGGATGCGTTTGGGCTTGGGGGCGTCGGGGGCGGGCTGCGGACCTTCCAGACCGGTGCGCAGCAAGCTGTAGATCAGCAGGTAGGGGTTGCAGTCCGGACCCACCGAGCGCACCTCGATGCGCTGGCCCGCCTTGCCCGCGAAGGGAATGCGGATCATGGAACTGCGGTCCACCGCGCTGGCGTTGATTTCGTTGGGCGCCTCGTAGTTGGGGTCCAGGCGACGGTAGGCGTTGACGCTGGGGTTCAGCAGCAGGCACAGATCCTCGGCGCTGTGCAGGATGCGGTTGGTGAAGTCATCGCCGAAGGCGGACATGTTGTTGTGCCCGTTTTCATCGTAGAACAGGTTCTCCCCGTCCTTGGCCACCGAGATGTTGGTGTGCATGCCGCTGCCGTTGATGCCGGTGATGGGCTTGGGCAGGAAGCTGGCCGTCATGCCCATGGACTGGGCCACCTGGCGGCACAGCAGCTTGTACAGCTGGATGCGGTCGGCCGCGATGAGAGCCGGAGCGTACTTGAAGTTCATCTCGAACTGGGAGGGCCCCACCTCGGGATGGTCCTTCTCGTTCTCGAAACCCATGGCGCGCTGCACCTCGGCCGCCGCGTCGATGAACTGGCGCAGGGGATCCTGGGGCAGGCTGTGGTAGTAACCGCCGGTGCTGATGAGTTCGAATTCGCCGGTCTGGTAGTACTGGCGCTCGGCGTCACGCTTGTTGAACAGGAAACCCTCGATCTCGCTGGCCACGTTGACCACCGTGCCCTCGTTGCGGTACAGGTCACGGGTGTAGGCCAGCAAGCGGCCGCGGAAGTCGGCCTCGTAGGGGTTACCCTCGCGGTCCAGCACATGACCGAAGACCAGCACCTTGCCCGGGCCGAAGATGTCGGCGGGCATCCAATAGAAGGCGCGCCAGTCGATGGCCAGGCGCAGGTCGCTCTCGGCGATCTTGGTGAAGCCGCGGATGGAAGAGCCGTCGAAGGTCAGGGTGTCGGCCCCGAGCAGGAACTTCTTGTCGTAATCCAGCATGTGCAGACGACCCTCGAGGTCGGTGAAGGCCACCGTCACGGCCTTGATGCGCTTTTCCTTTTCCAGGTACTCGCGGCGCTCGGCCTCGACCTTGTCCATGGCCACCCACTGCTCCTGGTATTCCTTGGACTTCAGGTTCAGTTCCTCGAGGCGGTCGTAGGGGATTTCCAGAAATTCACGCAGCGGAGCCTTGCTCATGTCCATGATTCAGCCTGCCTTTGATTGTGGGGAAAAACCGCGGTCCGGTTGTGATGACTTCGATTTTCAACGCAAACAGATTATAACACTATTTCGGTTCGCTTTAAACATAAATTTAGATGTATTTCAGAATTTTGTATTATTTTTCCGATTTTAACACTATTTGCTTTTAATTTAAGAAAAAGGCCCGGTTTTCCGGGCCCCTGGCTTCAAGCTCTTGCCAGCCCGACGCTGGTGTTGCGGATCTGCTCCACCAGCTTCTGATGGTCGAAGGGTTTGATGGCGAAACCCTCCACCCCGTAGTTGCGGGTGACCAGCTTGTCCACGCTGCTGGTGGACGCGGTGAGCACGAGGACCGGGATCTCCTGGGTCAACTCGTTACCGCGCAAGTGTTTCAGCGTGTCCAGACCATCCAGGACCGGCATGTCCAGGTCCAGGATGATGCAATCGGGCTGGACGGACTGGGCCAATTCGTAGGCCTGCTTGCCGTCCTCGGCGGTGACGACGGAGAAATCCTCCGACTCCAGACGCAAGGTCAAGGACTCCCTGATGTCCGGTTCGTCATCAACCACGAGGATTTTCAACTGGTGATTACTGATCAAGGTGAGGTCCTTTCCTGGGATGAAGGTGTTTTTATACTTATCGTCATTATGATTAACAAATTAAACTATTTTGTCCGGCCTTTGCCGATTGAGATGTCCCTTCCGCCGTCCTAAGATTCCCGGGAAGTCCCAGGTCCTTGCCCCCCTAGCCCTTGCAGGTGCCCATGCCCTTCTTGCTGTTTTCCTTGCTCATCCTGGCCTCCGCCGCCTCGGGGCCTTCCGGGTCCGATCAGGGCGCCCTCCTCACCCTCCGGGTCACCACCCCCACGGCCCTGCCTGCAGGCGACCAGGTCTTCGTGGCCGGCAACTTCCAGGGCTGGCAACCGGGCGGCCAGGAGTACGGCCTCACCCGTGTAGATGACACCCGGTGGGAAATCACCCTGACGGTGCCCGCCGGGCGCCCCCTGGAGTTCAAGTTCACCCGGGGCAGCTGGCAAACGGTGGAAAAAGGCAACCGCGGCCAGGAAATCGGCAACCGCCGCTTCACCCCCGCGGCCGGTGAGCAAGAACTGGATTTGCGGGTGGCCGCCTGGGCCGACCAGGCCGGCGACGGCGACGCCCCCGGCCGGCCCCACACCCTGACGGGCAACGTGCAGACCATCACCGTGCCGGATTTCCTGGATGGCCGGCGCGTGTGGGTATACCTGCCTCCCGGGTACGAGGACGCCGGCGACCGCCGCTACCCGGTGCTGTACATGCTGGACGGGCAGAACGTGTTCGACGACGCCACCAGCTTCGTGGGCGAGTGGCACGTGGACGAGACCCTGGAACGGCTCATCCCCGCCGGCGAGGTGGCCCCCTTGCTGGTGGTGGCCGTGGACAACGGCGGCGACAGCCGCATCGACGAGTACACCCCCTGGCCCGACCGGCAGCAACGCGGCGGCAGCGGCGGGCAGGCGGCCGCCCACATGGCGGCCATCATCGGCACCCTGAAGCCCTACGTGGACGCTCACTACCGCACCCTGCCCGGGCCGGACCACACCGGCCTGGCGGGCTCGTCCCTGGGGGGCATCATGTCCCTGTACGCCGCCCTCCAGCATGGCGAAATTTTTGGCCGGATCGGCGCATTTTCCCCCTCCCTGTGGTGGGACGACGGACACTTGACCAGGGCCATCGCCCAGGGCCCCCGCCCCGCTTGCCGGCTGTACACCGACATGGGGGGGCTGGAATCCTTCCACTTCGAGGACGAGGACGGGAACGGCACCGACGACAGCCTGGATCGCCTGAGGGAGTTGAAGGCCGTCCTGAAGAAGCTGGGATTCCAGGAAGGCAAGGACCTGATGGTGGTGGAGGACCCCGGCGCCGTGCACAACGAGGGGGCCTGGGCCCGCCGCTTTCCCGGGGCGGTGATATTTCTCTTCCCAGGTCCAGGTGAAAGGCGTTAACATTTTTCCGTCATCGGCAAGAGAACCGTCGAAATGGCACAGGTTTTGCGAATAATGAATATCACTTTTCGCGAGACACCCGACGCCCGGCCCACCACATCTTCAGCGGACACCTGCGGCGCCCTTTCACCGAACAGGAGGTATTCTCCATGTCCAGGTTCCGTATTCCTGCCCTATTCCTGCTTGCCGCCCTCTTGATGCTGGGATTCACCGCCTGCAGCGACAGCGACGACCCCGTCGATCCCGGCGGCGGCGGCGACCCCGACACCACGGCGCCCCAGGTGACCGGCGTGTATCCCGGCAACGGCGAGGCCGGCGTGGACGCGGACGAGGAAATCGTCATCACCTTCAGCGAACCCATGGACACGGCAACTTCTGCCGGGCAGGTGAGTCTTTCGGCCGGGGCCATCAGCAGCCTGACCTGGGCCGATAGCCGCAACCTGGTCATCGACCACGCCGCCTGGTCCGAGGGCGCGCACATCACCGTGACCATCGGCACCGGCCTGGCCGACGTGGCGGGCAACACCCTGGCCGCGGCCTTCACCTTCGACTTCTACGTGTACACCGCGGCACTGACGGTTCTGGAAACCAACCCGGCCGACGGGGCCACCGGCATCAACCGGGACAGCAACATCCAGATCCTGTTCACCCAGGAGGTGACGGCCTCGTCCTTCAGCAACAACGTCACCGTCACCGATCCCAACACCCGCACCAACTACCTTTACAACACGCAGATCAGCGACCAGGTGGCCACCATCACCCTGCTGGACCGCCTGGCCGCCAGCACCGAGATCACCGTCACCGTTGGCGCCGGCGTGGCCACCTGGGGCGGCACCACCCTGGACAGCGAGTACGTGTTCAGCTTCACCACCGGCGAGGAGGTGGACGAGACCCCGCCCCATGTTGTCTCCAGCTACCCCGAGGTGGGCGCCACCTGTGCTCCGGACGTGGGCTACTTCCAGGTCACCTTCAGCGAGCCCATGGATCCCAACTCGTTCGAACCGTCGAGCTGGAACGCGGAACTGGTCCTGCTGATCTTTGCTTCCAACAGCGACCCCGCGTGGAACGACGACTTCACCCAGGTCACCGTGCCCCTGCCCTCGCCCTTGCCTGACGGCCTGCCCATGGAGATCTCCTTCGGCTACCTGACCGACGCCAACGGGGTGACCTCCATCATTCCCTGGAACTGGCACGCCACGGTGAGCGGCACTCCCGACTACTATCCGGTGGAGGACGGCCTGCAGATGGTCTTCTCGGGCAGCGAGGACGGGGGTGACCTGGGCAAGATCGAAGGCTACACGGAGTTCCTGAAGATCGAGATGCAGCAGGACAACGTGTTCCATCTGGTGCGCTACGAGGACGGCTTCGTGACTCCCTCCGGGGACTACGAGATCTACCAGGCCACGGCCAGCGCCATCATGTGGCTGGGCTTCGCCGAGGATATGGAAGAGCGCGCCGTCCAGGAGATGCTGTTCGACACTCCGGTGAGGTACCTGCCCCTGCCCCTGGCCAACGGCACCTGGAGCGACGACACCAGCGTGACCGTGCCCGGTGAAGGCGTCTACACCGCCACCCTGAGCGGCACCGTTGCCGCTGTGGGCCAGATCATGCCCGACAAGGCCAACGTGCGGGGCGATGAGGAGATCTACTTCACCGATGTCTACCGGGTGATCCGCACCATGGACATCGCGCTGGACGGCACTCCCGCCATGACCAACGTGGACACCACCTGGTACTCACCCACCCTGGGCCCCATCATGGTCAAGGAGTACGAGGAGAACTCCCTCGAGGGAAACTGGTGGAGCAGCGAGAAGCAACGCATCTTCGCGGTGGACGACCGGTGAGTTCCGGCGCCCGGACCTGCGGCATGCCGGTATTTTGCTGAAGATGAACTGGCCGCAAGTCAGCAGCCGCAAAGATACATCCACAAAGAAACATCCACAGAGCAACAGCGCCCCCACCTCATCAGGCGGGGGCGCTGCTTTTCTTGATCACGCCGGGAACGGGAGCCCCGTCCCATGGGCAGAGGCCACCCGACGGTGACGTACTAGACAGTGACGTATTTGGCCGCCGGCACGCCGCAGATGGGGCACTTCTCGGGGGGAGTGCCGAACTCGATGTGGCCGCACACGGGGCACAGGTAGAACTCGGTCTCGGTGAGGTCCTCGCCCTTCTCGGCCGCTTCCAGGGCCAGCTTGTACAGCTGGGCGTGCACTTCCTCGGCGTCCACGGCGTACTTGAACATGCGCTTGGCCTTGTGGTCCTCCTCGATGGCGGTCTTCAGCATGGGAGGATACATGCTCTCGTACTCGTAGGTCTCGCCGCCGATGGCTTCCTTCAGGTTCTCCTTGGTGTTGCCCACGCCTTCCATGGCCTTCAGGTGGCCGGCGGCGTGCAGGCGCTCGGCCTGGGCGGTGGTGCGGAACAGGCGCGCGATGTTGGGCATGCCCTCTTTCTCGGCGGCCTCGGCGAAGGAGGTGTACTTCTGGAAGGCCTGGCTTTCGCCGGCGAAGGCTTCTTTCAGGTTTTCGAGGGTGGTGGCCATGGGCAGCTCCCTTGATTGGAGGGGGGAAATCTCGAACAGTAGAACCCTGGCAATTTAACAGGTGACCCGGCTCTGTTGAACCTTCATATTTGAGAACGATGTTCAACAAGCCCGGGCCCTTTCTCGAGGAGAGAAACTCATGCGTTCCTCGCCAGCTGCTCTCGGTTCCCTGCTGCTCTGTCTGTTCCTTCTGGCCGGTCCGGTTGTGGCGAACGGGGCAGCGGGGGACGGTGGTGCTGATCCTTCCGCGGATCTGTCCGGCGATTTATCCAGCGATATATCCAGCAACTTATCCGGAAACTGGGTCGGCACCCTGCACGCCGGCCAGAGCCTGCGCCTGGTGCTGCATATCATTGATGGCCCCGAGGGCCTGATCATCACCATGGACAGCGTGGATCAGGGCGCCATGGGGCTGTCCACCCGCGACATCACGGTACGCGGAGACAGCCTGAGTTTCAAACTGCGGGATATCCCGGCGGGTTATCGCGGCATGCTGACGGGCCAGGACAGCCTGGAGGGTCAGTGGGAACAGGGCATGAACCTGCCCCTGAACTTCACCCGCGGCGATACGCTGCCCACCCTCGACCGGCCCCAGGACCCGCATCCTCCCTTCCCCTACGTCAGCGAAGAAGTGCTCTTTTCCTACGACCCGGCCCGGGTGGCCGACACCCTGGAGCCGGGGAAAAGCGCCGACCCGCAGCGCATCACCCTGGCTGGCACCCTGACCCTGCCCCAGGGGGACGGTCCCCACCCCGCCGTCCTGCTCATCACGGGCAGCGGTCCCCAGGACCGGGACGAGTCCCTCATGGGCCACCGCCCCTTCCTGGTGCTGGCCGACCACCTGACTCGCCACGGTCTGGCCGTGTTGCGGGTGGACGACCGGGGAACGGCCCGCAGCACCGGGGACTTCGCCGCGGCCACCAGCGCCGACTTCGCCGTGGATGCCGGGGCGGCCTTGTTGTTTCTGCAGCAGCACCGCCGCATCGCCTCCGACCGGGTGGCCCTGCTGGGGCACAGCGAGGGCGGCCTGGTGGCTCCCATGGTGGCCACCGCTCATCCGGAAGTGGCGGCCATCGTGGTCATGGCCGGCCCCGGAGTGCCCGGCAAGGAACTGCTGCAGGAGCAGCAAAAGCTCATCCTGGAGGCCATGAAGCTGCCGGCCCCCGACATCGCGCGGGCCCAGGAACACCAGCGCGCCGTGCTGGAACTGCTGGGCGGGAATCTGGAAGGGGCGGAATTCCAGGCCGCCTGGGACGGTTTCCTGCAGGAGGCCTACGACAAACTGACTCCTGCCGAGAAGACCGAGATCTCCGGGCCGGCCGATCTGGGCCAGCTGCCGGGCCCCATGAAGTGGATGCGCTTCCTGGTCAAGTACGACCCGGCTCGGGCCCTGGCGGGGGTGCACTGCCCCGTGCTGGCGGTCAACGGCGAGAAGGACCTGCAGGTGCCCCCGTACCAGAACCTGCCCGCCATCGCCGCCGCGCTGAAGGCCGCCGGCAACGAGGACTACCAGACCGTGGAGTTGCCGGGACTGAATCATCTGTTCCAGCACTGCACCACGGGCGCCGTTGCCGAGTACGGCACCATCGAGGAAACGCTGGCGCCGGAATTCCTGGACCTGGTCACGGCCTGGTTGCAAGAGCGGCTGGGTGTGAAGGGGTCCTGAGAGTGGCGGCACACAGGGATTGACGGGGCCCGAAGAGCGATGAGGCGCTGAGACAGCCAGGGCCCTGCGAGCGATGGAGCCCTGAAAGCGATGGAGCCCAGGGCGCTCCTGGACAATAAATAGAAGAGGGCGGGTGTGGTGCCCGCCCTCTTTCGATTTCAATTGAAGAATGGTTCGACTTCATGCGGACAACCGCACGAAGTCGGTCGAACCCTCAAACCCGTTCCCGGGATTATCAGTCCTGCACCAGCCGGCACCCCATGGCGATGCTCAGGAACTTGGACTCCTCGTCGTCGGCCCGGCTGGTCAGCACGCAGGGAGCCTGCGTTCCCACCACCGCCGCAGCCAGGCGCGCCCCCGACAGCACGGTCGAGCTCTTGTAGAACACGTTGCCCGACTCGATGTTGGGGAACACCAGGATGTCCGCATCCCCGGCCACCTCGGACTCCACGCCCTTGATGGCGCAGGCCTCGCGGCTGAGGGCCAGATCCAGGGACAGGGGACCGTGAACCACCGCACCGGTGATCTCCCCCTCGCGGTTCATGCGCATGATCTCGGCCCCGTCCACGGTGGCCTTCATCTTGTCGCTCACCTTCTCGGTGGCGGCCAGGATGGCGGCCTTGGGCATCTCCACGCCGAAGCTGTGGGCGGCCTGGATGCAGTAGCCCAGGATCTGCACCTTGGTGGCCAGGTCGGGACAGGGAATGATGGCCACGTCGGACACGAACAGCAGCTTGTTGTTGGTCTTCAGGTAGGCCGGCAGCTCCAGCACCGTCACGTGGGAAAGCACGTTGCCGGCGGGCAGCAGCCCCCCCTCCTTGTTCAGGATCTGCTTCATGTAGTCGCTGGTGGCGATGAGCCCCTTCATCAGCACATCGGCCTGGCCCCCGCGCACCAGGGCCACCGCCCGGGCCCCCGCGGCCACCGTGTCCTTCTCGTCGATGATGGTGAACATGCCGGAGTCCAGGCCGAACTCGCCGCACAGCGCGTTGATCTTGTCGGCGTCCCCCACCAGGGTGACCTGCGCGATGTCCTCGGCCGCGGCGCGGGCCGCGGCCTGGATGGTGTTGGGGTCGTGACCGGCGGCCACCGCCAGCCGGCGGCTGGGCTTGTCCTTCAGATCCTGAACCAGCTGATCGAGACTGCGAATGGGAGTCATGGGCAATCCTCTCTCGGGATCCGGCTAAGCGTCCTGGCCGGGGTTGTAGTCACGGGCTTTCTCCTTGCCCACCAGCACACGAAGCGCCCCCTTGACCAGGGCGTACATCTCGTTCTCGCCGGGATAGGCCGTCACGCCGCAGCCCAGGGCCGACACGGCGCGGGTGATGTCCGCCACCAGGCGTTCGCTGCGGGCCAGGCCGCCCGTCAGCAGCACCTGGTCCACGTGGCCGCCGTCGAAGGCCGGCAGCAGGGCGGTGATGTTCTTGGCGATCTGGTAGATCATGGCCTCGTAGACCTCGGTGGCCTCGGGGTCGCCCTCTTCCAGGCGGCGCTCCACCTCGCGGAAGTCGGCCGTGCCCAGCAGGTCGATGAGGCCGCCGCGGCCCTTGTTCAGCTTCAGCAGCTCGTCCTGGGTGTATTTGCCGCTGAAGCACAGACGGATCAGCTGCCCCGTGGGTTCGCTGCCCGAGCGCTGCGGGCTGAAGGGGCCCTCGCCGTCCAGGCCGTTGTTCACGTCGATGTACTTGCCCTGGGCGTGGGCGCCGATGGTGATGCCGCCGCCCATGTGGCAGACGATGAGGTTCAGATAGCGGTAGAAGGTCTCGTGCTCCTCGGCGTAGCGGCGGGCCGTGCTGATCTGGTTCAGGGCGTGGCTGATGACCCGGCGCCGGATGTCCTTCATGCCCGTGACCTTGACCCGCGTAGGCGCCTCGTCCACCACCACCGGGTCCACGATGAAGGAGGGCTTCTCCGAATCGCTCACCAGCTCGCGGGCGATGAGGGCGCCCAGGTTGGAGGCGTGATCGGCTCCCGTGCCGGCCAGCAGATCGCTGCGCATGCGGTCGTTGACGGCGTAGGTGCCGTGGGGAATGGGCTCCAGCAGGCCGCCGCGGCCGGACACGGCATCCAGGTCGTCCACCGACAGGCCGTGGTCGGCCAGGGTCTTCAACACCACGTCCTTGCGCATCTCGTACTGCTCCACCACCCGCTTGCCCTCGAAGGGCAGCAGCTCCTCGGCCGAGTGCTGGATCTCCTCGACGAAGCGTTCCTGCTCGCCCTCGTACACGGCGATCTTGGTGCTGGTGCTGCCGGGATTCACGGCCAGGATGCGGTGCCGCCGGAAGAAGGTGTCCTTGGGGGTGCGGCTCCAGTGCCCGAAGCGGTGCAGGCGCAGGACGCAGGCCTTGACGGCCAGGGTGGCGTCCTCGGCGGTGCAGTCCATGGGCAGATCCACACCCTGGAAACGGATGCCGAACATGACGCTGAACTTCTTGGCGTCGGGATAGCGCGTGGCGTACAGGTGGAACAGCAGGTTGCCCGTGTCCAGGTTGGGGGCGATGATGACGTTGGCCCCGCCCTCGAAGGCCGTTTCCTGGCCCTTGCGGTACAGATGGGCCGAGCGCCGGCTCAACGCCACGCTGATCTTCACCTCGCCCTGGACGTTGATGCTGGCGTAGCGCTTGCCCTTGCGGATGCGGTCTTCCAGGATCTCGGGCACCAGTTCGCTGGCCTTGCGCACCAGTTCGGGGCTGGGCCCCTCGTCGCTGCCCTTGTTGGAGTAGCTCACCATGACGCCGTTGATGGTGGGCAACACGTCCTCGGGGAAGAGGTCGCGCGCCACGGCGCAGGTGCCCACCGCCACGTTGGCCAGCACCTCGGGGTTCATGTTGGCGTTGGCCCCCACGTCGCCCACCACCAGGATGTTGTGGGGGAAGATGTCGGCCGGGTGGCTGTCGGGCAGCACGATGATGCCGGCCTCGGCCAGGATGTCCTGCTTGGCCAGCAGGCGGGCCATGGGCCTGAAGTAATCACGGGGCTCGTGGGTGATGCCGCCCACCACGATGTCGGCGTGGCCCTGGCGCACGGCCATGATGCCGAAACGGGCCGGATCCTGCAGCAGCTGGCGGGCCTCGTCCACGTTCTGGGTGCGGCTGATGTTCTGGGGCAGCTCGGTGCAGGCCCGGCAGAACTCCTCCATCAGATCCTCGCGCTGGCCGATGTCCACGAAGGCGCTCTCGCTCAGGGCGAACTCGACCCGGGTGGCGTCCACGTGCTGCAGATCCCGGAAGATGACCTCCTTCACCTCGTCCTCGCCGGCCAGGAAGATGGGCCGGGCGAAGCGGGGCAGGTAGCAGGCGGCCTCGATGATGCGCGGGTCCGTGGCCTCGGTGAAAACCACCGCCGGCTTGTTTTTCATGGACTTGAGAATCTGGCTGTCGAGTGACCCGGCGATATCGTACATTGGAGCCTCCGAAGGGTTTCGGCGAGAACCCGGCCATTCCCCGGCGCATCATGGATGGACGGCAAGGTCGATAATTCTTTAACGGGAATATTGGTGTCCAGCCGGCCCAAAGGCAAGAAAGGCCCGTTGCCATGCCAAAGTCTAACACACCGGACCCCGACCAGCCCCTGCACCTGGTGACCCGCCACTGGACCGAACTGGCCCAGGCCCTGTCCAGCGCCACTCCCCGCCGCTGGTTGCTGGTGGACGTGGCCGGCCAGCGCCTGATCCTGGCCCACGGTCCCTTCGTCCTGGAGGTGCGCCCCGTGTCCACCGCCCGCGCCGGCATCGATTGCCGCCAGGATTCGGGCGGCACCCCCTGCGGCCTGCACCGCATCCACGGCAAGATCGGCCACCAGGCCCCCCTGGGCGCCGTCTTCGTGGGCCGCCGGCCCACCGGCCAGGTGTGGCGCCCCGGCGACGACCCCGTGGACGACGACCTCATCCTGACGCGCATCCTCACCCTGGAGGGCTGCCAGGAGGGGCTGAACCGCGGCGAGGGCGTCGACAGCCTGACCCGGTACATCTACATCCACGGCACCAACCACGAACAGCAGGTGGGCACACCCGTTTCCCACGGCTGCGTCCGCATGACCAGCGCCGACATGGTGGAACTGTTCGATCAGGTGGAGGAAGGCGATCCGGTGGTGATCGTCTGAGGGCTTTCCTTCTCGAGGTTGACGCGGCGATCCACGAACAGATTGCTGCCCGGCTGCTCCTTGGCCTTCTTCTTCAGCTCGGCGCAGGCCGCCGCCACCTCCACGTAGCGGCGGAAATCGTGATTCCCCAGCCGGGTTCCCGCCAGGCTGATGGAAATCAGCGGATACTCGCGCACCTGGCCCGTGCGATCCTCGGCCACGATCTTGCCACGCTGCCGGTCTTCCTCGTCGTAGAACTCGGGGATGCTCTCGTCGAACACCCGCACCACTTCCTCGCCCACCTGGTCCAGGAAGCGCGACGGCACCATGATCACGAAATCGTCCCCGCCGATGTGCCCCAGGAAGCCCTCCTCGGGGCAGATGAGGCGCACCACGTCCTGCAGGGTGTTGGCCGTGAACAGCAGCACATCGTCCCCGGCGCTGAAACCGTAGGCGTCGTTGTAGCTCTTGAAGTTGTCCAGGTCGGTGTAGATGATGGCCATGTCGCTGCCCTGGGCGATGGCCTCCTGGATGGTCAGGACGATGGTGTTGTTCCCCGGCAGGTGGGTCAGGGGATTGCTGTCGATGGCGATGGCCCTCAGCTTCTCGTTGGCCACCACCAGCTGGTAGAGCTGGATCTGGGTCTCGATACGGGCCATGAACTCGCTCAGCGGGCACGGCTTGCTGATGAAGTCCACCGCCCCCACGTCGTAGATGCGGTTGATCAGCTCGCTGTTGCGCCCCCGGGTGATGAAGATGACGGGAGTGTGAAGCAGGGCCTCCTCCTCCTTCAGCCGGCGGCAGGTCTTGAAGGCGCAGCTGTTCTGCATGTCCGCTTCCAGCAGGATGAGGTCGGGGTGGAAATGGCGCAGCACCTCCATGGCCTCCACCAGATCCCCGGCGGTGACCACGTTGAAGCCCATGCCCTGCAGGGTCCTGGCATGGATGCGTTGCTCCTGGGGCGAATCGCCCACCAGGAGGATGCCCGCGCGCCGGCTCATGCTCAGCGAGCCTCCACGCCGTCCAGCAAGCCGGCCAGGGTGTTCAGCAGCTGCTCACGATCCACCGGCTTGGTGAAGGTGGCCGCCACGCCGAACCGGCGGGCCCATTTCAGGTAGTCCTCGGGATTGATGCGGCCGCCCCCGCTGATGGCGATGATCTTCACCGCGGGATTCTTGGTCTTCAATTCCATGATGGTCTCGATGCCCTCTTTCTCGGGCATCACGATGTCCGTGATCACCAGATCGACGGCCGCAGGATCGTAGGCGGCGACAGCCTGATTGCCGTCCGTGGCCTCGGTCACCTCGTAGCCCGCCCGCTCCAGGGTGATCTTCAGCATGTTCCGGACCTGAGCGTCGTCGTCTACCAGCAGAATGCTCGCCATTGTTACACCTCTGACGTTGTTACGGTTTGAGTCAGCACGGCGCTGACAGCCTCGGCGAGTTGCGAGATCCGGATGGGCTTGGGCAGAAGCTGGCAGATGCCCGCCTCGGCCAGGTCCACATCCTGGAGTTGCTCGCTGTAACCCGTCGTCATGATTATCGGTATTTCGGGCCGGATACTTAACAGGTGGGTGGCCAGCTCGAATCCCGTCAGGTTGGGCATGGTCTGGTCGGTGATGACCAGATCCGCCCCCAGGGGGTCCTTTTCGAAGGCCGCCAGGGCCTTCAGACCGTCGGTGAAGCCCTTGACCGTGTAGCCCAGCTTGGTCAGGGCCTTGGTCTGGACATCCACGATCATCTTCTCGTCATCCACCACGAAGATGCAGCCCGTCCCGTCCAGGGCCTTCTCGGCCTCGTCCAGATTCCGCACCTCGTCCTGGACCTCGGCCTCCTGAGACACCGGCAGGAAGATGGTGAAGGTCGACCCCACCCCTTCCTTGCTTTCCACGTAGATGCGGCCCTCGTGGTTGAGGATGATGCCCTGCACCGTGGCCATGCCCAGGCCCCGGCCCTCGTCGGTGTTCTTGGTGGTGAAATAGGGCTCGAAGATGCGCTCCACCGTGGCGGGGTCCATGCCCGTTCCGGTGTCGGACATGATCAGGCACATGTGCTTGCCCGGCGACAGGGAAGACCAGCGCGAGGCCTCGGCCGTCGTCAACTCCACCGCCTTCAGGCGCACCTTCAGGATCCCGCCGCGGGCCCGCATGGCGTACTCGGCGTTGGTGGCCAGATTCATCACCACCTGGTGGATCTGGGTGGGGTCCACCCACACACCGTGGTCGCTCTTCTGCAGATCCACATCGAAGGTGATGGTGGTGGGCAACGAGGCCCGCACCAGATCCAGGGCTTCCTGGATGATGGGGCGCAGATCCACCACCATCTTTTCCGACTCGTTGCGGCAGCCCAGGGTCAGCATCTTGGCCACCAGGCTGGACGCCCGGTTGCCGGCCTTCTGGATCTCCAGCAGGTAATCGATGACCGGGTGGCGCTCGGGAGCGTCCTCCAGGGCCAGCTGGCAATACCCCAGCAGGGCGTACAGGATGTTGTTGAAGTCGTGGGCCAGGCCCCCGGCCAGGGTGCCGATGGCCTCCATCTTCTGGGACTGGCGCAACCGTTCCTCCAGGACCACTTCCTTGGTCATGTCGCGCTTCAGGGCCACGAAGTGGGTGATGATCCCGTTCTTGTCCCGCACCGGGCTGATGGTGGTGAACTCCGTCAGGTGCTCGCCGCTCTTCTTGCGGTTGACCATGCGGCCCGTCCACACCTCGCCCCGGTTCAGGGTGGACCACATTCCCTGGTAGAACTCCCGGCCGTGGACCCCGCTCTTGAGGAGACGCGGATTGGCGCCGCGGATCTCCTCGGGGGTGTAGCCGTAGCAATGGGTGAAGGCCGAGTTGGTGTACTGGATGGTCCCCGAGCTGTTGGTGATCATGATGCTGTCTTCGGACTGCTCGATGGCCGTGGTCAACAGCTCCCGGTCCCGTTCCATGTTGTAGATCTCGGCCTGGTTGCGGCAGATCAGATAGCAAACGGGTTCCTCGTCCCAGCGCCCCGCGAAGGAGCGGATCTCCACCGGCACCAGGTGGCCGTCCGTCAACAGCATCCGCGCCTGCTGCGAGCGGATCCGCTCGGCCGGGTCCTGGTTCGGCGAGCACTGCATGTGCAGCGAAGCCAGCCCCGGCAGGAACTCCTGGACATTGCGGCCCACCAGGTTGGTCACCCCCAGCTGGGCGGACCCCGCCCAGGCCTCGTTGCTGTGCAGGATGGTCCCGTTCTCGGACACGACGAAGATCTGGTCTTCCACGGCGTAGAACATCTGGGCCATGTTGTAGCGGTGATTGCGCAGCTCGGCCTCGTTGCGGGCCCTGCTGATCAGTCCCCCCAGCTGTGCCGCGAAGGTGCGCATGATCATGGTCAGGTCTTCGGGAAACCCACCGGCCTGCCGGCTCAGCACTCCCAGGCTACCCACCACCTTGCCGTCCACGCTGAAAGGCCAGACCAGAACATCATCGAAGCCTTCGGCCCTGAAGATGCGGCCTTGCTCGTCCCAGGCCTGCAGCCAGTTCTGCAGAACCTCGTTGCCCATGCGGATCTGATTCAGGAGGGGCGACTCGAGGGGGTAGGAGGAAAGGAAATCCACCAGGTCACCGCTCAGGCCGCGATGGAAGTTCAGGCGGGGCGGGACCGTGCCCTTTTCCAGAAACCACACCCACAACCCCGAGACCTCGGGGAGTTCCATGAAAAGGTCCAGAATGTTGTCAAGGATGGCCGGCGGCTCGGCCTCGCTGTTGACCTGCCTGGCCACACGCCACTGCAGGTTCAGCAAGGTATCGAGGCGACCCTCCCCGTTCTGGCTGGGGGGCATTGAGGTGACGACCTTTCCGTTCGGGCCTTTGTGGGGACTTCCTGGTAGGTATCGGTCTTTTCAAGGAAGGGTTTAGCAAGGATCATCAACCCCGGGGCACGCGCCGGAATTTTCGGAGGCAGGAATCCCCCTCCAGCAAAGGAAACGTCAAAAACCGGAGGGTTTTTTGAGTTTTTCTTTAGTCAACTTTCTCGGCGCACCATCCGATAAAAAACCTGACCAGTTCATCCGTGCCAAACAGTATCTCGCCCGAGGTTTGCCATGACGGAGATCGCCCGGGAAGGATTGTTCCTTCCGCCCCAGGAAAAGCCCGACCGCGACCTGCGCGCCGGACGGGAGCACCTCCTGGTCAACCGTGGATTCATGAAATTCCTCAACGGCATCCCGCACCCCGCGGCCCTGCTGACCCCCGACGGGTTGCGCCTGGTCCTGGCCAATCAGCGGATGAGCTGGCAACTGGGAGCTTCTCATGACGAGGAATGGATCGGCGCCGAACTGAATCGCCCATCGGTCGGCGAGGTCCTGTCCACCTGGCGCCTGCGCCTGCGCCACGTGGAGATCAGGGGCCGGGGCTACCGCCTGTTGACGGTGGTCCCGGCCCGTGTGCTGGAGGAAGTGGGCAGCTGAATCAGCCGTTGTTCCGGCCCTTGTGAATCAACCATCCGCCGAACCCGACGATGGCCAGGGGCCACCAGTTCTCCAGCCAGTCCAGGGAAACTCCGAAATTCAGATCCAGGATGAAGAGCACGCCCACCAGCACCAGGATGGCCCCCACCGGAACGGATCCCACGCCTCCCGCGGTCTTGAAATCATCGGGCACCTCGTCGCCCTGCAGGCCGGCCATGCACCGGTTGTAATGCTGGGCCCGGCGGTTGGCGTCCAGCATGTTGAAGATCCAGAAGAAGGCCATGAAGGTGCCCAGGAAGGGCTCCTTGCCCCGACCGAAATCGCTGTTCAGCATGGCGATGATGGTGATCACCGTCAGGGCGAAGCTGAACCCCACCTGGTAATAGCCCACGTACACCTGGCCCAGGCCGGGGAAAAGGCTGAGCAGGGTGGCCAGCACGCCGGACTTGCGCCGCGAGTTGTCCACCATGGGCGGCGCCACGTAGGGGTGGCCCGAAGCGGGGTTGTAGCCCGGCTGGCCGGGGTTCCCGGCCTGGGGTCCCGGCTGATTGTGCTGCGTCTGATTCATGTCCTGACCTCCAGGATTATGTTCATGCCCGGGCGCCTGCTCGAGGCGGGTGTGCTGATTTTTTCCGAATGCTCCAAACATGGCTCGCTCCATTCTATGGTGAGGGTTTCCCCGCTGTATGGCTGTTCCCGTCGGCGTCATCAGGGGAGTCCGTTCCCCGCCACCACTGTTTCCAGGCCGCGGCCCCGGTGCGGGCCGCCTGCAATCCGTCATAACCCGCCTCGCTCAGGTCGCCCGCGCCCAGGTGATCCCACCCGGAATGCAGGTGCGCCGCGGTGGCCTGCCGCGCCTGGCGGCTGCGCTCTTCGCGCATGGTCCAGGCCCGCCCCAGAGAGCGTCGCCCGTCGGCCATCTGGCCACCCACCCGCCCCATGACCAGTTGCCAGCCCGACTCGCCCCGGTCCAGCACCGTGCTGACCAGGGGAATGTGCTGCGGCCCGGCCTGCACCAGCCCCAGGGCCTTGCCCGGGGCCTGCTTGAGGGGGGACCAGGGAGTGGCCGTCAGGGCCAGGATCAACACCGTGGCCACGTAGGCGAACTGCAGGGCGAACTGGGGTTTTTCCAGCTGGCGCTGCCACCAGCGCCCCAGACGGTCCAGCAGGCCGGCCGGGCCGAAATTGCCCCCCGCCCGCACGGCCTTTTCCGCCGGGCTCAGGGCGCCGCTGGTGCGGGCCACCACGGCCGCCGTGAAGACCGGCCCCGGGTCCACCTCGGCCATGGTGGGCAACAGATGGCCCAGCCAGCCCATGGTGACGGCCACCTGCCGGCAAGGCGCACAGTGCTCCAGGTGGGCCTGCACAAGCTGGCGGTCCAGATCCTCCAGCCGGTGATCCGTCAGGTCGGGCAGCAGGCCCAGGGCCTTCGCGCAGGCCCCGCCGCTGGTCCGGGCCAGCACGTTCTGCACGAACTTCTCGTCCCGCCGGCGGTCCCGGTCGCCCGGCATGCCCTTCAGGAAATCGTTCATGACACCGCCTCCGCGCCCAGTTCGCCGCCGCCGGGTCCCGTGTCCAGGCCGTTGATGGCCTGGGCCAGTTCCACCCGCGCCCGGCTGGACCGGCTCTTGACCGTGCCCAGGGGCAGGCTCAGCAGAGTGGCGATCTCATCCAGGGGCAGATCCTGGATATCCTTGAGCAGGATGATCTCGCGGTTGATCTCGCTCAGCTCCTGCAGGGCCCGGTACACCAGCCGCTTGCGCTGGGAACGCACCCAGTCGTCCTCGGGAGTGGGCCGGCTGTCGCTGAGGGCGGTCATCTCCTCGGCGGGAATATCCTGCCGGGGCGGCCGCGCCTTGCGCCGCCGCAGGTGGTCGATGCAGGCGTTGCGGGCGATGCGGGTCAGCCAGTAGATGAAGCGGTCGGGATCCTCGCAGGTGTGCAGGTTCTCGTAGACGCGGACGAAGATCTCCTGGGCGAGGTCGTTGGCCTCGTCCTGCTCGCCGACGTAGCCGAGAGCGATGGAGCAGACTCGTCCCTGATGCTGTCTCACGAGCACCTCCCAGGCCAGTTCGTCGCCGTCCTGGCACCTGATGATCAGATCCTTGAGATTCATCGCGTGTTCACGTGTCACCCTGGTTGAGCGTTGCGGCCCGCCTTCCTGCGGCCTTCACACAAGAGACGCACCCTGCGGCCGGGAAGTTCGGTGTTCCGGCAAAAATTTTTCCATCCCCCGGCATCGTTCTGGAACACAGGGGGAAGCACCCCGTATATTGGCCCGAAACCCGCTCACCCCCCGACAGGAGCATCCATGGCCTCCAGCATCCCCGGCGCGGCCCGATTGGGCAAGTCCTACCTCCTTGTCCTTCTGCTGCTCTTGTTCTGCCCGCCTGCCCGGTCCTCGGTGCAGGATTTCGCCCCCGGGGGCGCTGGCCCTCGCTATCCGGCCCTGAGCGACGGCCGGGTGAATCATGACCCCAGCATCGAAGCCCAGGCCCTGGGTGACCAGGCCATCACCATGGACGGTGTCCTGGACGATCCCGTCTGGGCCATGGCCGACACCGGCTTCGGCTTCCTGCAGCACGAGCCCGACCGCTTCGGCCGGGCCTCGGTGCCCACCACCTTCAAGGTTGTGTACGACCGGGACGCCATCTACTTCGGGGTGGCCTGCTGGGAGAACGACCTGGACGATGTGGCCAGCTATCTGGGCCGGCGGGACCAGATCCAGGCTTCCGACCTGGTGAGCGTCTACATCGACCCCTATCACGACCGCACCACCGGCTACAACTTCCGGGTGAACCCCGACGGCGTGCAGGAGGACAGCTACCTGTTCGATGACGGCAACCGGGACACCGACTGGAACGGCGTGTGGGAGGCCGCCGTCTCGTCGGACGAGCGGGGCTGGTACGTGGAGATGCGCATCCCCTTCTCGGTGATCCGCTTCACGCCGGCCGACGACATGACCTGGGGCCTGCAGGTGTATCGCTGGCTGCACGGCCGGGGCGAGGACACGGGCTGGGCCACCTGGGACCGCAACCTGAGCGGCTTCGTCAGTCGCTGGGGCTCCCTGACCGGCCTGCGCGGGGTGGCCAACCCCCGCAAGCTGGAGGTGACGCCTTACATGGCGGCCAAGGCCATCGACCCGGCCGAGGCCGACCAGGACCGCGACGCCTGGTCCCACCAGCAGAACCTGGGAGCCGACTTCAAGTACGGCCTGACCAGCAACCTGACCCTGAACGCCACCATCCAGCCCGACTTCGGCCAGGTGGAGGCCGACCCCGCCAACCTGAACCTGTCCCCCTTCGAGACCTGGTTCGCCGAGAAGCGGCCCTTCTTCATCGAGGGGGCACGCTTCTTCCAGCAGCCCAGCTTCGATCTTTTCTATTCGCGGCGCATCGGCACCGGCGATCCCAACAGCCGCATCCGGGGGGCCGCCAAGTTGACGGGCAAGATGAGGGGCGATGTTTCCGTGGCCGTGCTGGCCGCCGCCACCGACGTGGGCGTGCCCGGCAAGACCCACAACCCCCTGGTCACGGGCGAACAGAGAACAGCCTACGGCCTGGTGCGCCTGGGCAAGGAATTCTCCGGCGGCGATCACCGCATCAATATCATGGGCACGGCGGTGCGCCGGGACCAGGACAGCTTCCGTGAAGTGTCCGATGCGCGCCTGTTGCGCGACGGGTATTCCGGCGGCCTGGACTTCCAGATGAACTGGCTGGACCGCACCTACCGCCTGTCCGGCTCCTTCGTGGGCACCCACGTGGTGCCCTTCCAGGACCTGCCCGGCGCCGAACCGGAGCCCGAGACCTACGGCACGGGCGGGATCATGGAACTGGAGAAGATCGGCGGCCACTGGCGAGGCGAGCTGATGGCCGGCTGGGAGCACGACCAGCTGGATCCCAACGACCTGGGCTACCTGCAGGCCCCCGACGAGAAGTACACCCACGGAGCCCTGGCCTATTACTTCGATTCGGACGGCCAGGACGCCGCCTTCAACAACGGCAACGTCGAGCTGGCCGTGGACCGCAGCTGGCTGTACGCCGGTAATTCGGCCGCCGCCGCGGACATGGAAGAGCCCAGCTGGACCTACGGGGCGGGGCACCACCAGAGCAGCAGCGTCAGCCTTTCCGCCTGGGCCCAGCACCGCAGCTACCACCAGGGCTATATCTATGTGGGGCGCAATCTGGAGGGTACCAGCAAGTACACCACCCGGGGCACGCCCCGGCAGCCCGGCCCCCTCATGACCACTCCGGCCTACACCCACTTCTCCTGCGGCGGCACCTCCGATTACCGCCGGCCCGTATCCGTGTCCCTGGATCTGGACCTGGACCGGGGCGAGCACTACAAGGGCGAGAACCTGAGCTGCCAGGTGCGCTGGAACCAGAGCCAGCATCTGAGCCACACCCTGGGCCTGGGCTTCGGCCGGCACACCACCGACGCCCAGTGGCTGGCCAACCTGGCCAACGACGACAGCCAGGCCGGGGTGACGGGCATCGGCGGTGTGGATCATGTCTTCGGGCGGCTGGAACAGACCACCTGGGATCTGACCCTGCGCTCGTCCCTGCTGCTGGACCGCAACCGCTCGCTGCAGCTTTACCTGCAGCCGTATCTGACCAACGGCGACTATTCCGACCCGCGCTGGCTGGCCACCCCCGACTCCTACGACCTGCGGCCCTACCAGCTGGACGCAGCCAGCCACGACTTCAACTTCGCGGCGCTGAACCTGAACCTGGTCTACCGCTGGGAATACCGGCCGGGCAGCACCCTGTTCCTGGTGTGGACCCACAGCAAGTCCCACTACGAGGAACGGGGCATGGCCGGCGACCCGGCCCGCTGGACCAACGACTTCCGGGCCGCCGACCTGACGGACAGCGAGCCCCGGAACACCTTCCTGGCCAAGTTCAGCTACTATTTCAGCATCTGAGCCCGGATTCATTTTCCGAGTCCGCGGCGGACAAGAATGGCTGGCTGCGGATGGCCCTTGCGCGCCAACCCGGGCTTGCTTTTTTCCCTTCCCAACCGCCATGATACCCACCGGGCAATAACGGGAGGATCACGGATGTTCCAGCGCCTGAAAAATACACTGTCGGCCCTCTTCGCCGGAACCTCGGGACAGCCCGGGCCGCGCTTCGTGGTGCACAGGCGCTACCAGCTGAACACCCCCTTTCCCCAGTACGACGGGCGGCGCCCCTTCCGCATCCTGGCCTATCTGGAAAAGCGCGGCTTGCTGCGCAAGGGCATGTTGCGCCGGCCCCGCCCGGCCACCATCACCCAGCTGGAGCTGGCCCACGACCGGGAATACCTGCGCTCCATGGAACTGCCCGGCGCCCTGCGCCCCATCCTGGCCGTGGATCTGAGCCCCAAGGATCAGGACAAGTTCCTGTGCTTCCAGCGGATGGTCTGCGGGGGCACCCTGCGCGCCGCCCGCATCGCCCAGCGCCGGCAGGACGTGGCCGTGAACCTGGGGGGCGGCTTCCATCACGCCCGCCGCAGCCACGGGGCCGGGTTCTGTGTCTTCAACGACGTGGCCATCGCCATCAACGCCCTGCGGGCCAAGGGCCACCACTTCCCCATCCTGGTCATCGACCTGGACCTGCACGACGGCGACGGCACCCGCTCCATCTTCGCCCAGGACCCCACGGTGCACACCTTCAGCATCCACAACCGGCACCTGGGCGAGACCGAGGCCGTGGCCTCGACCAGCGTGGCCCTGGGGGCCGACGTGGACGACACCACCTATCTGGCCGCCCTGGAAAAGCACCTGCCCCCGGTGGTGGAAGAGTTCCGGCCGGGTATGGTCTTCTATCTGGCCGGCAGCGACCCCTCCATCGACGACAAGCTGGGCAACTGGCGCATCACCCTGGACGGGTTGCTGAGCCGCGACCGCCGGGTGATGGAACTGATCCAGGGTCTGCCCTGCGTCATCCTGCCGGCGGGGGGCTACGGGCCGCGCGCCTGGCGGCACGGGGCGGCTTTTCTGTCCTGGCTGCTGACCGGGGACAGCCGCCTGGAAATCCCCCTGGAGCTGGAGCTGCCCGTGGGCCACTACCGGCGCCTGACCCGACACATGAAAACCCACCCCGCCCTCCTGCCCGAAGAGGAAAGCGAGGCCCCCTCCACCGGGGATGACTGGGGCCTGTCCCAGGACGACGTGGCGCCGCCCGGCGGCGGCGACACCCACTTCCTGGGCGCCTTTTCCCGTTACGGGGTGGAGCTGGCGGTGGAAGAATACGGTCTCATGGGCCGACTGCACGAGCTGGGCTTCAAGGAACTGAGGGTGGCCCTGGACCTGGAAGACCCCCTGGGCCACACCCTGCGCGTCCAGACCGGGGGCCCCAGACCGCTGGTGGTCTTCGAAACCCGCCTGCGCATCGACAAGGCCAGCCTGCCGGACCGGTCGTTCCTGTCCATCGAGTGGCTGCTGATCCAGGACGCGCGCTCCAGCTTCGAGATGAACCGCCCCCTGCTGCCCGGGCAAAAGCACCCCGGGCTGGGGCTGCTGCGGGAAACCACGGCCGTGTTCATCGTCCTGGCGGAAAGGCTGGATCTGGATGGGTTGATCTTCACCCCCAGCCATTACCACCTGGCGGCCATGGCGCGGCCCCTGGGCTGGTGCCCCGATCCGGAGGGGGAAGGACGGCACCGGGCGGTGGCCTCGTTGCTGGAAGGAATGCGGCCGCGGGAAGCGACCCAGGTGCTGGAAAGCGGTGGGGTGTGGGATGATGCGTCAGGGGAAGTTTTCCGCTGGCGGCCGAACCAGGTGATCATTCCCGTCAGCCGGCGCATGAAGGAGTATTTCGCCTCGGCTCAATTCGAGGAGCAGGTCCGGGCGGCCATGGCCCGCCATCGCCTGCGCCGCCGCTAGCCCGGATCCATCATCCGGGCTCCGGCCTCCGTCAACTGCTGGCCGAGACCATCTTCTTGAAGCTGGTCCGCAAGAGGCTGCGCGACTTGCCCAGGGCCTTGTTCAGGAAGTGCTCGCGCGGCAGATCGGAAATAACCGGCGGGCGCTGGATTTCCAGCTGGGACATGCCCAGGTTCACCCGGGGGTCTGCCGGGGCCAGGTCGTGAGCCTTCATCAGATAGCGATACGCCGGTTCCAGCTTGCTGCCCAGCAGGTGGATATAGGCCAGGGCGTAGTAGCCCGCGGGGGACCTGGGGGCCAGCTTCACCGACAGCATGGCCAGCTTGGTGGCCGAAACGAAGCGGCCGCTGTCCTCGACCACGCAGATGGCCATGCCCGCCAGGGCGTCGGGGTCGTGCTTGTTCTCGTCCAGAATACGCTGGAAGCGCACCTTGGCCGACGGGATGTCGCCCTCGAAGAGCAGGCCATAAGCCATGCGAATGGAGGGGCTGGAGTCCATCTTCTTGCAAATGGAGCGACTTTCCTCGGCGCTGAGTCTGCTAATTCCAATCATGATCGAGTCCTTTCGGGCAAAAATCCCACCCCCCACTTGCAGAATCCTTTTTTGCCCGTTCCCCTTGGTTCCTGTCGTTCCTCGTCGTGCCCCTCGGTGGGCCGCTACGAAAAACATTGCATGGCTCGGTCCCGGAAAGGGGGGTGGGAGAAAAAAACCTGGCTGGACGCGAACATTCCGCCTCTGCGGGGCCTGGACTTGCGGAATGATATAATGGGCTTATCATTCGCGCCGAATTGAAGGGCGAAGCGCCCCTGATCACGATTCCTGGAGGGTTATGATGAGTCTCAGCAAGCGTTATCTGAAGTCCCGGCCGGTCAGCAAGGTCACTTTCCGGCTTCCTCGCGAAGCCGCTCCCGAGGCGCGCAAGGTCACCCTGGTGGGCACCTTCAACCACTGGGACCGGCAGGCCACCCCCATGGAGCGCCTCAAGTCCGGGGAATTCAAGGTCACCCTGGATCTGGAAACGGGTCAGGAATACCAGTTTCGCTACCTGATCGAGGGTCAAGTCTGGGAAAACGACTGGTCAGCCGACAAGTACGCGCCCTGCGACTTCGCCGCCACCGAAAACAGCGTGGTCGTGGTGTAAAGGGTTCCCGCAGTTTCGAGGCATGCCCGAGCGCGGCCAATCGCCCTGATTCCCCGCGCTCGGCCTGGAAAATCCAACTTCAGGCCTAGGGATTCTCCTGATATTTTTCTCAATTTGTTCTCCCCCCGACCGATATCCCCCTGAGCAAACCCATTGTCTGGTCTTGAACGGGGAGAACCTCATGAGTCTGCGCAATCGTATCCTTCTTCCGGTGCTCATCTCGGTGCTGGTGGCGGGCATCGGCACCTTCGTCGGCGTTTCCTACACCATCAAGAACATGGTCGGCGAGCAGGTGGCCGAGCGGCAGGAGGCCACCGAGGAATCCATGGCCGAGGTGGTGGACGGCAAGTTGCATCAGTATGACGCCTTCCTGGAAGCCACCGGGGATCGGGTCTATCACCAGGCCAGCCTGTTTTCGCGCCTGCCCGAAGTGCAGGAAGCCTACCACGTGTGCAACAGCGGCAATCTGCACGACGAGGCCGACCCCAGGGGACAGGAAGCCCGCATGATGCTGCGCCAGTCCATGGCTCCCTACTGTGAAGGCTTCAAGGCCCAGACCGGCGCCCAGGACTACCGGCTGCACTTCCACACCACCAGCAACCGCAGCCTCATGCGGCTGTGGCGCAAGGGCTGGCAGACCAAGCGGAACGGCCAGAAGCTGGATGTGTCCGACGACCTGAGCAGCTTCCGCCACACCGTGGCCCAGGTGAACAAGACCCACCAGGGCGTCAAAGGTATCGAGTGCGGCCGGGGCGGCTTCGTGGTGCGCGGGGTGGTGCCCGTGGCCGACACCGACGGCAGCCACCTGGGCACCGTCGAGGTGTACTCGGGCTTCACTCCCCTGCTGGACAAGCTCAAGACCAGCGAAAAGGAAGACTACGCGGTGTACATGGACAGCCAGTTGCTGTCGGTGACCACCAAGCTGCAGGATCCCACCCAGAATCCCGTGCTGGACGGCAAGTTCGTTTTCGTGGCCGCCACCAACCCCGAGCGCCTGCAGGCCGTGGCCAGCAGCGATTTTCTGGCCAGGGGTCTGCAGGGCAAGGCCATGCAGAAATCCGGGGACACCCAGCTGGCCGCCTGGCCGGTCCGGGACTTCACCGGCAACACCATCGGCGTGGTGCTCATGACCCGTGACATCAGCGCCGAGAACGCCGCCCTGGCCACCATCCAAGCCGAAGGAAACAAGACCCTGAAGAGCGCCATGTTCGGCGTGGGCCTGGCCACGGTGGTCGCCATGTTCGGCATCGGGGCCCTCATGTTCTGGATCGTGCGGCGCATCAACAACACCCTGGAACGGCTGATCCAGGATCTGTCCGCCGGCGGCGCCCAGATCACCGGCGCCAGCGAGCAGGTGGCCGACAGCAGCACTCAGCTGGCCGAGAGTTCCAGCACCGCGGCGGCCAACCTGGAAGAGACCAGCGCGGCCCTGGCCGAGATGTCCGGCATGACCCAGAAGAACAGCGAGACGGCCGAGCAGGCCAACAGCCTGGCCGTGGGCGCCAGCCAGCAGACCGAAGAGGGCACCCGTGCCATGGATCGCATGAACCAGAGCATCGACCGCATCAAGTCCTCCAGCGATCAGACGGCCAACATCCTCAAGACCATCGACGAGATCGCCTTCCAGACCAACCTGCTGGCGTTGAACGCCGCGGTGGAGGCGGCCCGGGCCGGTGACGCCGGCAAGGGCTTCGCCGTGGTGGCCGAGGAAGTGCGCAACCTGGCCGGCCGCAGTGCCGAGGCGGCCAAGAGCACCGCCGGCCTCATCGAGGAGGCCCAGCGCAACGCCAACGAGGGCGTGGTGGTCAATCGCGAGGTGGCCGAGATCCTGTCGCGGATCAAGCAGTCCATCACCGGCGCCGCCGATCTGATGGGTGAGGTCAACCGGGCCAGCGCCGAGCAATCGCGCGGCATCGGCGAGATCACCAAGGCCGTGGACTCCATGGACAGCGTGACCCAGGGCAATGCCGCCAGCAGCGAGGAAATCGCCTCGGCCGGCGAGGAGCTGAGCGCCCAGGCCAACGAGCTGAACACCATGGTGGGCGTGCTGGTGGAACTGGTCACGGGCAAGGCCGGCCACCGGATCGCCCATGCCGCTGCGGCCCCCATGATGAAAAAGGCTGCCCCCAGGTCCCGGGCCCTGTCCTTCGGTGCGTCCAGGAAGAGCGGGCCCACCCCCTTACCGGCCCCCGATCCGGTGGCCCTGGCGGTGGACGAGGTCATCCCCTTCACCGAGGAAGACGCCGAAATCGAGCTCTGAGCCCCGTTCTCCCCGGAATGGGAAATCCCCCTTGGCGCCGGGCGCCGAGGGGGTTTTCTTTTAGACCTGAAGGTGAAGCTTTGACCCGTGCGGCGGAAGGATCCGGCGCACCGCCAACCAGGATGGTCCCCGGCTTGAAATTCCAGCGCCAGCCGCTGCGGCGGCAAATCCAGCAAGAGATTCTGACCCGTATCGTGGACGGCCGTCTGACCGCCGGTCAGCGCATCAACGAGACCCACCTGGCCGAAGATCTGGGAATCAGCCGCACTCCCCTGCGGGAGGCCATGCTCACCCTGGGCGCCCAGGGCCACCTGCAAAGCCGCATGGGCAAGGGCTTCGCCGTACCCCCCCTGGACCCCGGCGAGTTCGAACAGATCCAGCTGATGCTGGCCGCCCTGCAGCCCGCGGCCCTGGCCCGCAGCATGCCCCTGAAACCCGAGCGCCTCCTGGAAATCACCAACGCCTTGAACCGGGGCGGCATGGGGCTGCAAAGAGCCCCGGAAGGCGCGCGGCGGGGCCTGGCCCTGGCCGGGTTCGTCTTCAGCTGGCACCAGGCCCTGCTGGGCCAGTGCCCGGCCACCATGCTGGCCGCCCAGGCCACCCGTCTGGAAGAACTGGCGGCCCGCTACTGGTTCGCCGTGGGCAGCCGCGGCTGGGACGCCGGGCAGATGCAGCAGAGCCTGGCCGGTTGCTACGAGGTCATCCGACAGGGCGATGCGCCGCGGGCCTGCGCCATCTGGTCCGACCATATCAACCGCTACGGCCAGGAGGCCGTGGCCGCGCTGCGCGGCTGAAACGGACCCCGGCCGGACGGGAATCAATCCTGCCCTTCGAACCCATCCCCCTCGGGAGCGCCCAGGAGACGGCGGGCGTAATCCCTGCCCCCCTGCTCCGTGTTGAACTTGCCGTCCAGCTGGGCCCGGTACAGGCGATCCAGGATGCTCTTGAAATGGGGCCCCGGCTGCCAGCCCATCTCCACCAGATCCCGTCCCTGCACCAGGGCCGGCGGCGGCTGACGATGCACCTCCAGCAGGCGGGCTTTCTCGTCCAGCCAGGGGCCGGCCGGGAAGGGCCAGGCGGGAAGCGGCGGCCGGCCCAGGGCGTCGGCGCGGGCAACCCGCAGCAAACGGTCGATACGCCCCACCCGCTTGGCCAGGCGGCGCACGGCGGCATCCGAAGCCTGCGCCTTGTGCAGCTGGGCCGGAGCCATGTGCTCGGCCACCAGGGGCAGCACCTCCTGCACCAGCCGGGGCTGGTTGGTCAGGCCCTCCAGGAAGCGGCGGGCCACCGCCACCCCGGCCCGCTCGTGCTGCAGGGCCCGCACCCGGCCGTCGGGCTCGCGCCGGGTGGTGCCGGGCTTGCCCATGTCGTGGCACAGCACGGCCAGGCCCACCACCAGGTTCTCGCGATCCTGGTCGGGCAGGCGTTCGTCGGCGAAGGCGTCCAGGCAGTGCAGGGTGTGGGTCCAGACATCGCCCTCGGGGTGCCAGCGCGGGTCCTGCTCGCAGCCGATGAGGGCCTCCAGCTCGGGGAAGTGGCGCACCCAGCCGGTGTCGCGCAGGAACTTCAGACCCCGGGAGGGCGTGCGCCCGGCCAGCAGCAGCTTGCTCCACTCGGCGAAGATGCGCTCGGCGGCCAGATCCTCCATGCCGATGGTTCGGCACAGGGCCACGGTGGCCGGGTCGGGCTGCAGGTCGAAGCGGGCCACGAACTGCATGCCCCGCAGGACCCGCAGCGGGTCCTCGACGAAGGCGGGGCCGGTGTGGCGCAGGCGGCCGGCCAGCAGGTCGGGCAACCCGCCATGGGGGTCGGCGATCTCGTCCCGCAGGGGATCGTAGTAGATGGCGTTGATGGTGAAATCCCGCCGGGCCGCCGCCTCGGGCAGGGGCAGATAGGGGTCGGTGGCGATGGCGAACTCGCGGTGTCCCCGGCCTGCCTTGGATTCGCGCCGGGGCAACCCCACGTCGATGGCCGTGCCGCGCACCTTGAGGATGCCGAAGGATTCCCCCACCAGGTCCAGTTCGAAGCGGCCGGACAGGGCCCGGCGCACCTCTTCCGCCGGCAGGCTGAACACTTCCAGGTCCAGATCCAGCTGGGGCAACCCCAGGATGCCGTCCCGCACTCCCCCGCCCACCAGCCAGGCCCGGCCGCCCGCCTGATCCAGCAGGCGACAGATCTCCAGCAGGGTATGGCGGTCCCCGCTGCTGACATGGCTCAGGCTGGGTGTTGATCCGGGCATGCTGGTTGTCCCTTTACGAACCGTGAGGCGGAGCGCTTATTTCTGTCAGTGTAGCCCACGCCCCTGACCACCTAAACGGAAATCCCCTTCTTAAAGGAACTCTCTCTTGGCCCAGCCCGCAAAAAGCATGGACCCCCAGCGCGAAGACCGCATGGTCAAGGCCATGGCGTGGATGGTCTTTTCGGGGCTCAGCTTCGCGTTCATGGGGGCCATGGTGAAATTCTCGGGGCCGGTGCCCCTGACGGCCAAGGTCTTCTTCCGGAACATGGTGACCCTGGGCATCTCCACCCTGGTGGCTGTCCGCATGGGCGAGAATCCCCTGGCCCCCACCCCGCACTGGCGCGGGCTGCTGTTGCGCTCCCTGGCCGGTCTGGGCGGGGTGTTCCTGTATTTCCTGGCCATCGGCAACATGAACCTGGCCGACGCCTCCCTGCTGAACAAGACCTCGCCCTTCTTCGTGACCGTGCTGGCCGCCCTGTTTCTCAAGGAGAAGCTGGGCCGGTCGGTGGTGCCGGCCCTGTTGCTGGCCTTCGCCGGCGCCCTGCTCATCATCAAGCCCACCTTCACCATGGAAGCCCTGCCCGCCCTGGCCGGACTGGGTTCGGGGTTCTTCGCAGGGCTGGCCTACACCACGGTGCGCTTCCTGGGCGGCAAGGTCAGCGCCAACCGCATCGTGTTCGCCTTCTGCTTCGTCTCGACCCTGCTGACGGCCCCGTTCCTGCTGCTGAATCCCGTCCATCCCACCGCCGGCCAGTGGTGGGCCCTGCTGGGAACGGGTGTCTTCGCCTCGGGAGGCCAGTACGGCCTGACCTTCGCCTACCATCACGCCCGCGCTTCCCGCATCTCGGTTTTCACTTATCTCCATGTATTGTTTGCCCTTGCCCTGGGCTTCCTCTTCTGGGGAGAGCGCCCCGACGCCGCCAGTCTGGCCGGGGGAATCCTCATCGTCGCGGGCGCCGTCATCACTCACAGAAATCGGTAAACCCGCCTCAGATATAGCCGAACACTTGCCTAGAGCACCGGGAATACCATTCCCGCGGGAGAACGGCATTATCGGAGGAATTCCATGTCCACGCGGCTGCTACTGAACATTGCCCTGGGAATCATTGCGACCTTGCTTCTGACCTCGGTGGGAATCGTCGTCACGGCGGGGGATGCCCGTAATGCCGAGAACGCCCAGGTCGATGCCGCTCTGCGTTTGCAAAAACTCATCCAGGATCTGAATCAGGACGTCGCCCAGCTTTCCGCCGCCGAGAACATGTTGAGCGTCAAGCAGGCCCGCAGCGAACTGGGCCAGACCATCGTGCAGATCGATCATAACCTGACGGCCCTGATCAACGGGGGCGAGGTCGAGGATCCCTACGGCGTGGTGCGGACCATCGGCAAGGCCGGACACGCCACCGCCAAGGCCGCCCTGGCCGAGGGTTCGCGCCTGTGGCTGGAAACCGGACTGCCCCTGGCCGATCTGGCCGCCGGTGAGTTCAGCATCTACAGCGCCGCCGGCCAGGAAGCCGTGGCCACCCTGAGCGCCAACAGCCCCTCCTTCGCCGACCAGATGGGCATCGCCGCCACCGCCTTCCAGGTGGCCGTGGCCGCCAAGGCCCAGCGCATCCTGACGGCGCGGGTCGCCGTGGTGGGTCTGGGCCTGCTGCTGGGCGCCCTGGGCCTGGCCCGCCTGCGCCTGCCCCGGGAAAACAACCAGAAGAACCAGGCGCCAG